>JABTUU010000001.1 GCA_015075275.1 Anaerolineales bacterium
TTATTGGAACATTACGCGGGAAATTTCCCCGTTTGGCTTTCGCCTGAGCAGGTTCGCGTCATTTCGATTACGGACGAACAAAACGATTACGCGGAAAACATCGCCAAAGAATTGCGCGCAAGCGAAATCCGCGCGCACGCCGACGTTTCTTCGCAACGCATGAACGCTAAAATTCGTCAGGCGCAGTTGATGAAAGTCCCCTATATGATCGTTGTCGGCAAGAACGAGATGGAAGCAGGTCAAATCTCCTTGCGCGTGAGAGACGGCAGTCAACAAAACGGATTTGCGTTGAGCGAATTCATCGTTCGCGCGAAGGATAAGATTGCACGGAGGGCGAAGGAGCTGTAGAAAAACAGAGAATGGAGAATTAGAGAATTGGCGGAGGGCTGTAAGCCTCTCCGCCAATTTCGTTTTTACGATAATTATCGACTCCACCCCTCAACCATACCATCTACCTGATTCAGCGGATACATTTCGCAAGTGAACGGGTTGACTAAGATAGGTATGTTTTTATCATTCGCATCTCGCGCGTTGACCACCAACCACTGTCCATTCGGACCCCAAACCGACATGAAGGCAGTTGTAACCTCAGGCTCCACAACCAATTTACGCTCCGAGCCGTCCAGTCGAGAGATGTAAATTCCCCAGTTCGTTTCGCCGAATTGGCGGTCGGCGAAAACAATCCACTGTCCGTCAGGCGAGATCGCGCCATAACCTGCTTTATTGTGGATGGTGAACAAATCTTTTGTTTCATTACTCTGCAAATTGTAAGTCTTGAGATTGAACCCATCTCCGCTCAGCGCGCTGTACACAATCGTTTGATTATCGGGCAATAAACCCACAGGCGCGAGTACCTGCCCAGAGGGGATATTCATCTTTTGTAATCCCGAACCGTCTGCGTTAACCACATATATACTGAACGTATTCGTAAACATCCAGCGCGTATCGTCTGGCGACCAGATGATGCGGTAACCATCTACGCCCAACACGGAATTTTGTCCGCTTGGCAGATTGACCACATGCAAGCCATCCTGAGCGCTGTATACAAGTTGTGTTCCATCGTTGGAAAGCGAGGGCCACGCGCCGATAGCAATCTTCTGTAAGTCTATCCCGTTGGGATTGCCGACGTAAATTGCAGGCAACACCCCGCCTTCATTGATCGTTACGACAATCTTACCGTCCACGCCTGAGAGAAGCGCGCCATCTTGACTGGCAAGTTGATTCCATTTTTCAAGCGTGAGACACGCCCCAGCCTGCGGCGTTGGAATAGGCTCGGAACTCAACGGGGGATTCCACTGCGCTTGCCAAGGTCCGCTAACTTCATAGGGAATCCAGAACTCAAACGAGAAGCGGCGTACCCCAGTAGGCATATCTTTATACGTCGTTTGGACATTGAACACGGTTAGATCCACAGGACCGCCGCTCCCGCCGCCCCCGCCAGAACAAATCATCGGTTCAGATGGAACAGAATCCTTCACATCCGCAGAAATATTGGGGGCATCCGTGGAAAACTTGAAGTCCACCATCATTCCCTGACACGAATCAGGAGCGGGAATCAAACCAACAGACAGAAGACGAATCGTGTGTCCTTCCACCATGAAATCACGGTTGACTTCCGCCGATTGCCCAACCTGTGGATTGGGTCCGAAGTCAATTTCAAAATCAACAGGCTGCGCGACAATATTCGTCTTTATGAAAGGGACGCTCAACGTCAACGGCCCCGAGAAAGCCTTGCGATTTGTGCGGTACGACCACGGCGCATGAAATTCGTCGTATGGAGCGTCGAGCCGAACTTCTTCGATGGGTATTCGCTGTTCGTCGGCATCTGTTAATATGGGGATAAGCGGCTCCGCGACCATGCCTTTGCCGCTAGGAAAAGCGGAATCGTCCCACGATAAATTTCCCGTAAACACAAAGCCGTCTTCAAGTTCAACGACATTATCCAGTTGAAACGTGAATCCATGAAGCGTTGTAACATTAGACAGAACGGGCAGAGTTGTTCCTCCAGTTTCTGTGGCAGACGCGTTGACCGTCGGCAAAACTGTGATGGGAGCGAACGTCATCTCTGGCGGCGCGGGTTTGAGACGGAAAGCGATCTCCCAGTTTTCGGGCGCCGTGCCGACAGGCATATTTTGCAAAACTGGAATTACCAGCGTTAACTCATTTGCATCAAGCGGCGCTGATGGATAGACCAGTCTCCAAACGTAATTGGGCCATCCGCCTTTTGTTGTCACTTGATTGATCAGCGGTTCAGGCGTGCCAGCATAGCCCTCGCTCGAAATTTCTTTCAGAACAGAACCATTCGGCAGGCGCAAGAAAGCCTCCGAGCCAAACGGTCCGCCGCCCTCGCCTTTTGAGTTTGCCGCCTCAACTGTCAGTCCCTCGGTCTTGTACACGATGATCGTTCGTTCAGAATCCGCAACCACTTGTTCAACGCTAACGGTGATTCCATCATGGGTCACTGCCACAGGTTCAGCCAAAACCCGCAGAGTTGAAGTTTCCACAAATCCGATACCTGGAATGAATCCTGTTAATTTCCCAATAGCATAAGCAACGCCAGTCAGCAGAGTTAGCGCAAGCAGGATTACAAGCGTCATTAGAATAGGTCGAGCGCGAAGCGTCATCATCAAAGTTTTCCTTTCGAGTCGAGCCGCGATATACGGCATCAAATTAACATCTTCCGGCACGCCGCGGCGGGCGATATTTTCCAACGCGTCTTTCATGCGCTTATCGTTCATTTCTCGCTCCTTTCCGCAAGCAAACCGCGCAGCCGTTCCCGCGCTGCGTTCAGCAGCCACTTAATCGTCCCCACCGCCGCGCCCGATTCCTCCGCCATCTCTTTTTCGCTCATCTCTAAAAAATATCGTTGGACGACGACCGCCCGTTGACGCGGCGATAACTTCTGCATCGCCTCCCAAATCTGATTTTGGACTTCAATGGACTCCACCTGCGACTCAACTGATTCGACCCTCGCGGCGATTTCCACAAACAGTGACTCATCCGCCCCATTCCCGACCTGAACCTGCCGCGCCGACTTCTGCATCGCCTTCACCGCCGCATTGACCACGCTGCGCATGAACCACGGCTCAAATGGGCGCGTTGAATCGAAGCGGCGAATGGCGTGAAAGGCATGGATGAAGCAATCTTGCACTACATCCTCTGCCAGCGCAGGATCGCGCATAATGAGATAGGCGGTCCGCACAGCCTTTACCTGATGTTCGGCAACCAAAAACTCCAGCCCGCTGATGTCGCCTTGTTTGAGTCGTTGAATAGCTTGTTGTTCGTCCATCGTCCTCCACTTATATATATCCGATCATACCTGAAAAGGTTGGGCGATAAATTCCCCTTTACTGTCCGTATGTCCCGCTCTGCCCCCTGAACTCCATCAGAATTTTCCCGCTCTTCAAATCCCAAAAGCGGACGATGTCGGGCGCATCGCTGGCGCCGCCAGTCTCTAGCGAGACAAGTAATTCAGGTTGAAGCCATGCTAATTCTGTGTAGATAGATATTTCGTTTAAGCCGAACGCGATGATCAGGCGCCCTGTTTGCGAATCCCAAATACGTATCACGCCTCCGCCAGTAGCAAGTTTGCTCCCGTCCGGCGACCATGCCAGACTCGATACAACACTTCGATGAGCCTGAATCAACCCATCGCACTGATTGGTTTCCACTGTCCATAAACAAACCATGCTATCGTGACCGGAGGCAATGCGGTTTCCATCTGGAGACCACGCCAGTTGGGCTGCCCCAGAGCCAACGCGCGGGTCATAAAGTCGGACAGACTCGTTTGTACCCAGCCTCCAGCGAAGGAAGCCAAAGCCGAGATCGCCAGTTGCGATGAGGCGCGAGCCATCCGGCGCCCAATCAATATCGGTGGGCGGAGGCATAAAATCCGTTTGCGCAGAAATAATTTCTCCGGTTGCAACATCTAATACAGCCAGCCCATGTTCGGGAACATACGCGGCGAGCCGCCTGCCATTCGGCGACCAAGCCAGCGCGCCAAACGGGACGGAGACTTCAGAATCGCTGGCGGATTCAAATATGGTTTTCCATGTGTTCGTATCCCAGATCACCAGGTGAGACAAGCCTGCTTCCGGTGTTTTCATGATGAGATTCCCTGCCGCCAATTTTGCGCCATCGAACGACCATTTCACGGCAAAGGAATTTTCATCGCCAGCCAGCACATGAATTTCTTTAGAATCTAAACCTTCGACAATTACCCCCTTGGATGTGGCAAAAGCAATCGTCTTTCCATCGGGGCTAATATCGAAGGAGCGGATGCGCGCATCAATCGTCACGGCGGCAGGCTCCTCGCTGGAAAACGGAACCGGTGTCGCTCCCCCGCGGAAATTGAAAATAGTGAAGACAGGCTGGGTGGGTTTAACGAAAGCGGGACTAGGCTCAGGCATGAGGCGCCCGATAGCATATCCTCCAATAGTTGCGAATATTAGGATTATCAAAGTGAGAATCGTCGCGAACTGAGGTTTTGTTTTCATAGTTTATCTCCTCGGTTATTAACGGAGGATTCTACTGAGAAGTTCGCAGATGTAGCCTACGTTTTATTGACGATTCCTCTACGGGCGTGGTATCATTCGCCCACTTTGAACCAGCCCAAGGCTGGATTTGTCGTGTCAATAGGAGAAGCATATCAGCGCCATAGATTTTCGAGTCAATGAAGGCATTCGGGTTGCCGAAGTTCGTTTGATCGGTCCCAACGGTGAAAACATTGGGGTAGTTTCGATGAAGCAGGCTTTGCAGATCGCTCGCGACGCCGAGTTGGATGTTGTTGAAGTTTCGCCTAATGCCAATCCGCCGGTTTGTCGCGTGATGGATTTTGGCAAGTTCATTTACGAACGAGCCAAAAAAGAACGCGAAGCGAAGAAATCGCAGACGAAGATCGAGGTCAAAGAGATTCGCCTGCGCCCTAAGACGAATGTGGCGCATCGCGGCTTCAAAGTGGACGACGCTCGCCGTTGGTTGCTGGCGGGCAACAAAGTTCGCGTAACGGTTAAATTCCGTGGACGCGAAATGGATTATCCTGAGATCGCGCTGGAAGACCTGAAGGAGATCGCCGCCTCGCTGGAAGATGTCAGCGTGGTGGAAGCGGCGCCTCAAATGGAAGGGCGCACGATGCTGGTAGTGTTGGCGCCGAGCAAAGGCAGCGTCAAGAAGAAGGAGAAGGCGGAACAAGCCGCTCCTGAAAAAGAAGCGTCAGCGTAATGCCGACTTAAGTCGGCGGTACGGGTAAGTCCCAAAGATGTTGAAAGTCCGCGGGCAAAAAAATGTCCGCGGTTCTTATTGTAAACTTTTGAAAGGAGATAGAGCGAGATGCCTCGCAAAGCGAAGACTACGGGTAAGTTAAAACTCAAAACCCACAAAGCGACCTCGAAGCGCTTTCGGTTGACGGGCTCGGGCAAACTTGTGCGCACAAAAGGCGGCAAGAGCCACTTGCGTCGCAACACGTCGAAGCGCACCAAAGCGCAGTTGACTGAAATGCACGAAGTGAAGGGTCGCAAGATCGTCAAACGCATTAAACGTTTGGCGCCGAATATGTAAGGTAAAATTAATTTTACCGTACAAGTGTATCCAATTTTTAGTTGCGGCTTTCGGGTGTGCGCAACGAATGGCGCTTCAACGCCATTGACGCCCGCGAGTTTGCAGGAGAGTAAAGCATGAGAGTAAAAGGCGGCCCCCAGGGCTATAAACGCCATAAGAAAGTTTTGAAGTTTACCAAAGGACAGCGCGGCACAAAGAATCGCTTGTTCCGCCGCGCTAACGAGGCGATGCTGAAAAGCATGTGGTATGCCACGCGCGACCGCCGCGTGCGCAAACGCGACTTGCGCAAATTGTGGATCGTGCGCATCAATGCCGCCGCGCGTCTGAATGGAACGACCTACAGCAAGTTAGTGGCCGGGTTGAGGAAAGCAAATATCGAGCTCAACCGCAAAATGTTGTCCGACATAGCGATCCGCGATCCGCAGGCGTTCGCCGCAGTGGTCGCGAAAGCGCAATAAATTATTGGTCGGGAGAAATCCCGACCAATTTTTTTAACGCGAATTACGCTAATTTGCGAATGACACGAATGAAATATTTTCATGTTGAGAGAACGGGGTAAAATGTTTGCATGAACACCGTTTTGGTCGAGCGCGTTCTTTCCACGGGTCAAACGATTCAGATCGTTCAAGGCGATATCACAACTGAAAATGTAGACGCCATTGTCAACGCGGCGAATGAGAACCTGCAACACGGAGGCGGAGTCGCGTGGGCGATCTCAAAACAAGGCGGAGAAGCAATACAGCGAGAATCGGATGAGTGGATTCGCCAGCGCGGATCCGTCTCACATACGCATCCAGCGTGGACTTCTGGAGGGACGCTCCCTGCGAAATTTGTAATCCATGCCGTCGGTCCGGTATGGGGCAGCGGCGATGAAGATGAGAAATTATTCCACGCTGTTACCGGCGCGTTGCGCGTTGCCGACGAACTTGCGTGTACTTCAATTGCATTCCCAGCCGTCTCGACGGGCATTTTTGGCTTTCCGAAAGAGCGCGCGGCGCGCGCCATTACGTCGGCGATGGAAGCATATTTTGAGCGCAATTCGTCAAGCCTTAAAATAGTGAAATTGATCTTATTCGATCGAGCGACCGTAGACGCATTCGTCGGCGCCTGGAGCGCTCCATCCGTATGAAAGGAATAGTATGACCGCCAAACCCCGGCTATTAACCGGCGATCGTCCTACAGGACGATTGCATCTCGGACATTACGTCGGCTCGCTTGAGAATCGTGTGCGTTTACAGCGCCAATACGAATCGTTTTTTATTATCGCTGATCTGCACACGCTGACGACTAAACCCGAGCCGGATTATATTCGCGAGATTCCATCCTTTATCCGCGAGATGACGTTGGATTATCTCTCCGTCGGTATTGACCCCGACGTCAGCGCTATCTTTGTTCAATCGGCGATTCCTGAAACTTACTCGTTAAATCTGCTCTTTGAAATGTTGGTCAGCGTGCCGCGCTTGGAACGCATCCCTTCGCTTAAAGATATGGCGCGAGACGCCAATATGGATACCATGCCGTTCGGGTTGCTGGGTTATCCTGTTTTGCAAGCGGTGGATATTTTGCTGCCGCGCGCGCAGGTTGTCCCGGTGGGGCGCGACAACCAATCGCACGTCGAACTTGCCCGTGAGATCGCGCGCCGTTTCAACAACCTCTACGGCGAGATCTTTCCCGAACCCGAAGCCATCATCGGCGACATTCCGTTGCTGGTCGGCACGGACGGTCAAAGCAAGATGAGTAAGTCGCTAGATAATGCGATCTATCTTTCCGATGACGCCGAGACGGTGAATCGGAAGGTGATGAGCATGTACACCGACCCGAAACGCCTCCGTGCCACCGACCCGGGAACTGTGGAGGGCAACCCGGTCTTTATCTACCACGACGCATTTAATCCCGCTAAAGCGGAAGTGGAGGATTTGAAAGAGCGTTATCGCGCTGGTAAGGTGGGCGATGTGGAAGTGAAGAAAAAACTTGCAAAAGCGTTGAACGATTTCCTCGAACCGATACGCGAGAAACGCGCTTATTTTCTTGCGCATCCGACCATTCCGCGTGATGCGTTAACGGAAGGGATTCGTCGTATGCAAGTCGAAGCCCAGGCGACGATGGAACTTGTCCGCGAGAAGATGGGTTTGTCGTATTCGGCTGGTTTGCTCACAGAACGAATGGACATTTTCGGGAGCGCAGAGTAAATATTATTAGAAAGATTTGCCTCAAAAACTTCTTGCAAATTAATAGAATTGTGACGTGGAGTTGACGATGCGAGTTGCATTTCAAGGCGAACCGGGCGCGTATGGCGAGCAGGCTTTGTTCGAACATTTTGGGAAAGTCGAATCTTACCCGTGCGAATCATTTGACGCGGTATTCAATGCGGTTGAGTCGGGTGCGTGCGAAGCGGCTTTAATCCCCGTTGAAAATTCACTGGCGGGGAGTATTCATCAAAATTATGACTTGCTTTTGCGCCATGATTTGCGAGTAGTGGGAGAGCGATTTCTGCGCGTGCGGCATTGTCTGATCGCCATACCCGGCGCTGAATTCTCGGAGATTAAAAAAGCGATTAGTCATCCGCAGGCGTTGGCACAGTGCGCAAATTATTTGAAGAGTCACGATATCCAACCTGAACCGGTCTATGATACGGCAGGGAGCGTGAAAATGTTGAGCGAGTCGCGCGCGCGCGATACCGCCGCAATCGCTTCGCGTCGCGCGGCAGACTTGTATGGCATGCGTATCCTTGAAGAAAGCATTGAGGATAACGCTGAAAATTACACGCGCTTTCTTGCGATCTCAAAAACCGAGATTCAACCGGGTGAAAATGCAAAGACCTCAATCGTGTTTACGTTAAAGAATCAGCCTGGCGCGCTCTTTAAGGCGCTGAGCGTGTTTGCTTTACGCGATATTAACCTGACTAAAATTGAGTCGCGTCCGTTGCGGGGAAAACCTTGGGATTATCTTTTCTATGTGGACTTCCTCGGCGCGACTCATGAAGAAACGATTAGGCGCGCGCTGGAGCGCCTGAGCGAATATGCTTTGACGTTGCGCGCGTTAGGCTCTTATACAAGGCATACAATGCCGGCTGAAACTGCCCCTTGACGCATCCGCTTCATCGGCATAGAATAACGCTCGACATGCTTAAGTTGACCCGCTGGTTTGCGTACTTTTATTTTTACGGTTTCCGAAACTCGGTTGCCGTTGGCGGCGCTTAAGTAGACAGAACATAACTCTGTTCATGCAAAGAGCGAGACCAATACGGTCTCGCTCTTTTTATTTTTCTTCGCTCCTCCTCTTTCTTGAGAGAGAGAGGCTGGAGGCGAGATCAGGTAGGAGAATATCTATGCCCATACGTGGAGTTCGAGGCGCGATCACCGTTGCCGCAGACGAACCAGATTTGATTCTAGAAGCGACGCGAGAGTTGCTTGAGACGATCCTTGCGTCTAATACAGGGTTGACGCCGGAAGACGTCGCCAGCGCGTTCTTTACTGTCACCGACGATCTTGTTTCTGTGTTTCCTGCGCAGGCGGCGCGCCAGATCGGCTGGAAATTTGTCCCGATGATGTGCGCGCGCGAGATCCCCGCGCCGAACAGTCTGCCGCGAGTCGTTCGTGTATTGATCCATTGGAATACCGAAACGCCGCAGAACGAGATCGGGCATGTCTATTTACGCGATGCGATTAAGCTCAGACCTGATTTAGTTGCCGCGTAATGACGCGCATAAGATCGGAAGGTTCAAGTTGATGCGCCTTCAAACTTGAAGCCTGCAAACGTTCGAATTTATTTTTTTAGGAGAAGAGAAAATGATCGTCATCATGAACCCAAATTATACCCCGCAGCAAATGGAAGGAGTCGTGAACGCTATCAAAAAATACGGATTAACGCCGCACATTACCTATGGAACGGAGACCGCTATCGTCGCCGCGGTGGGCGAAGTCAACATCCCGGCGCTTGATCCGTTTGAAATTCTCGATGGAGTCGGATCTGTGAAACGAATTTCGCAACCCTTCAAACTCGGCTCGCGGCAGGCGCATCCTGAAAATTCTGTCTTTCCGATAGACGGTTTCAGCGTTGGCGGCGATGATATTGTGGTAATTGCGGGACCATGCGCGGTGGAATCGCGGAATCAGATTTTGGAAACCGCTCATGCAGTCAGAGAAGCGGGCGCGAACGCGTTGCGCGGCGGCGTCTTCAAGCCGCGCACATCGCCGTATTCCTTCCAAGGGCTGGGCGAAGAAGGGCTCGAGTATCTCGTGGAAGCGCGCGAACAGACGGGCATGCCGATCGTCGTTGAGATTATGTCGCAGACGCAGCTTGACCTTATGCTAAAGTATGTAGATGTATTTCAAGTGGGCGCGCGCAATATGCAGAATTTTAATTTATTGCGAATGCTTGGCGAAACGCGTAAGAGCGTGTTGCTCAAACGCGGACTCAGCGCCACCGTTGAGGAACTGCTCATGTCTGCTGAATATATTCTCGCGGGCGGCAACAAACAGGTCATCTTGTGCGAACGCGGCATTCGCACATTTGAAACCTCCACGCGCAATACCACAGATATCAACTCGATCCCCGTGCTGAAGAATTTAACGCATTTGCCTGTCGTTCTCGATCCTTCGCACGCCACAGGGCATTATGATTACGTCGCGCCGATTGCGCGCGCGGGTATCGCGGCGGGCGCCGATGGCATCATCGCCGAGGTGCATCCCGACCCGGCGCATGCCGCCTCCGATGGCAAACAGTCGCTTAAGCCCGAAAAATTTGCCGAGATGGTAAGACAGGTTAAAGCGATCGCTGAGGCGATGGGGCGCCGTATCGCGCCTGTTAATCAATCGGTTGTCGCCCAGCGGTGACGTTATGGAGGATGATTTTAAGTTGCGGGATTCAAAGATCGCGATCGTCGGGCTTGGTTTGATGGGCGGTTCGCTCGCCTTGGCGTTGAAAGGAAAATGCGTCGCACTATATGGGATTGATACGCATCGTCCTACGCTCGAACTTGCACTTGCTAAACGGATTGTAGATGTGGCTGGCAGCGACCCCGCTTCACTCCTGCCTCAAGCGGATTTGGTCGTTCTGGCTGCGCCTGTTCCGGCGATCTTGGAATATCTTCAGAAATTGCCGTTTTTGATCAAGCGCGCATGTATCGTTACGGATCTGGGCTCGACGAAATCTCAGATCGTTTCCGCTATGGATGCCTTGCCCGAACGCTTTGAAGCCGTCGGAGGACATCCCATTTGCGGCAAGGAAACACCTACGCTCAGAAACGCCGACGGCGCGTTATATCGAAGCGCTCCTTTTGTGGTCGTGTCGACTCGTCGTACGACGGCGCGCGCCCGAAACGCCGCGGAACAGATCATTTCTGCGATTGGAGCGCGCTCTGTTGAACTGGACGCCGCCGAGCATGATCGCACACTTGCCTTTACCAGTCATTTGCCTTTCCTTATTTCGTCTGCGTTAGTAAGCGCGCTTCCGCAAGAATACATAGACTTGATCGGGACCGGCTTCCGTTCTAATGCGCGGCTCGCCGGAACCCCCGCTTCAATGATGCTTGGAATTCTACGGTCCAACCGCGAAAATGTTTTGAACGCGCTTCGCTCGTTTCGAGATTCGCTGACCGAACTCGAGGAAAATCTACGGAGCGAAAATTATATTCAAATAGAAAAACGACTTGATCAATCTCGACTTTTCTATCAAGAGATTGTCCACAGTTAGACCTCAAGCCTCTAATTGCCCTACTCTCGGTTTCTTCTTATGCGTATCGTCTCTATTGCCCGCCCTCTAAACGCCATAGTCCGCGTCCCTGGCTCCAAGTCGCTTACTAATCGCGCCTTATTGATCGCGTCTCTTGCCAACGGACAAACGAAATTAACCAACGCGCTTTTCTCTGACGACTCGAAATATTTTGCTCGAGCATTACAAACATTGGGTTTTGACGTTCAACTCGACGAAGCAAACTCCGAAATGACAGTCACAGGTTTGGGCGGAGACATCCCCGTCAGACAAGCCAACCTCTTTATTGGTAACGCCGGCACGGCGGCAAGATTTCTAACAGCCTTCGTCAAACTTGGTCATGGTGAATACATCCTCGACGGCGACTCGCGTATGCGCGAACGTCCCATCGGCGGTCTTCTACAGGCTCTCAATAAACTGACGGACAAAGATCAACCTATTATCACCGACCCGTGGACGCTGGTACCAGATTACTCACATGTTTGCCTTCCAGTTCTTATCAACGCATATGGTTTGTATGGCGGTAAGACAAGAGTCGCGGGTAATATTTCATCCCAATACCTTTCCGCTCTTTTGATGATTGCTCCTTACGCTCAAACTTCTGTTGAGATTGAGCTCGCCACTGACCTCAACTCCAAGCCTTATGTAGACATGACCCTCTCCATGATGAAAGACTTCGGCGTGGAAGTTCAGCGAGACGGATACAAAGCCTTTGTCATTCCGACTGCCAGTTATCAAGTTCCGATATCCGCATACTCTATCGAATCGGATGCCTCTGCCGCCTCCTACTTCTTCGCCGCGCCCGCCATCTGCGGCGGAACGGTCAAAGTGGAAAGCATCTCGCGCAACTCCGTGCAAGGCGATATAAAATTTCTCGATGTTTTGTCCGAAATGGGTTGCATGGTTGCCGAAGAAGGCAATTCATTAATCGTAACTTGTAACTCGCGTCTTAAAGGTTTAGATGTAAACCTGCGCGATCTCCCCGACACCGCCCAAACCCTAGCGGCAATTGCGCCTTTTGCTTCCACCCCCACCCGCATCCGCGGCATCGCCTCCGCCCGCCACAAAGAAACGGATCGTATCCACGCCACCTGCGCTGAACTCGCGCGTCTCGGCGTCCAAGTGGATGAACACGAAGACGGCATGACGATCTATCCTGCCTCGAACCTGCAACCTGCCAATATCCAAACCTACAACGACCACCGCATGGCAATGTCATTCTCCCTCATCGGTCTGCGCTTCGACGGCGTGACCATCGAAAATCCCTCTTGCGTATCGAAGACCTTTCCGAATTTTTTCGATGTGCTTGAATCTTTGCGTTAACTCTTTCTTCTTTCCTCATCCATGTCACTTTCCACTTTCCACTACTCACTCGGTCTCATCGGCTTTCCCCTCTCTCATTCGCTTTCGCCCATTATCCATAATGCCGCTTTGCGATCCTTTAATTTAGGCGGCGACTATTCTCTATTTCCAATCGCGTCCGACGACAAACAAGGACTAAAAAACTTGCTCACCCGCCTCCGCGCTGGCGAACTGCATGGACTCAACGTCACCATCCCGCACAAACAAAACGTCATCGAACTTCTCGACGAACTCACGCCCACGGCAAAATCCATCGGCGCAGTGAATACTATTTATCTGCAAGATTCCAAACTCATCGGCGACAACACCGATGCGGCGGGGTTCTTATTAGACCTCAACAAATTTCTTGGCAATCAATCGTCAATCGAAAATCGTAAATCAGCAATCGTCTTAGGCGCGGGTGGCTCTGCTCGCGCGATTGTTTATGCCCTCCTCAACGACGGCTGGAACGTAACCATCTCCGCCCGCCGCATCGAACAAGCCCGACAACTTGCAACTTCCTTTACGCAATACTCAGTACGAATTATGAGTCTTGCCGACCTTTCACTTTCTACTTTCTACCTCATTGTCAACACCACCCCCCTCGGCATGACTCCAAACGTGAACGATTCGCCCTTGCCAAACGATGTATCATTGAAGCCAGATATGCCTGTTTACGATTTGGTCTACAATCCACGCGAGACGAAATTAGTTCGAGATGCCCGCGCTCAGGGATTAACTGCCACCACAGGACTCGGTATGCTCATCGAACAAGCCGCGCTTTCATTCGAGATTTGGACTGGTCACAACCCTCCGCGCGAAACTCTCTACGGCGCAGTCTCCAATCTCCAATCTCCAATCTCTAATTCTCCAATCCTCTAATTCTCTTGTCTCGATAAGCACGATACTTGCCATCAATTACCAATTACCAATTACCAATTACCAATTACCAATTACGGAGTCTTATGCCCCTACGCTTCCTCACCGCAGGCGAATCACACGGACCCTCACTCACCGCCATCCTCGACGGTATGCCTGCTGGTCTTCCTCTCACACCTAACATCATCAACAAAGAATTGACTCGCCGCCAACAAGGATATGGTTCAGGCGGACGCATGAAAATTGAAAAAGACACGGTGCAGATCACAGGCGGAGTGATGGCGGGAGAAACGACAGGCGCGCCCATCGCCATGCTCGTCGAAAACGCCGATCACATTAAATGGAAGGGCAAAGCCGTCGAGCCGATGACGAGTCCGCGCCCTGGACATGCGGATCTAACAGGCGCGGTCAAATATGGCTACAAAGATTTACGTCCCGCGCTTGAACGCGCCTCCGCCAGAGAGACAACCATGCGCGTGGCAGTCGGCGCGGTGTGCAAACATCTTCTCGCGCAATTCAACATCATCGTCGGCGGATACGTTTCTTCCATCGGCGAAATTCAAGCGGACTTCGGCGACATGCCCTACGAAGAACGCTTCCAGCGCGCGGAAGAGTCCGATGTCCGTTGCCCCAACTCCACGTCCGCGCAAAAGATGCGGGACGAGATCGAAAAAGCCATCCACGGAAAAAACACCCTCGGCGGGATTCTCGAAATCGTCGCGTTGAATCTTCCAGTTGGTCTGGGAAGTTTCATGCAATGGGATAAACGTCTCGAAGCGAAACTCGCGATGGCGGTCATGTCTGTGCAAGCCATCAAAGGAGTCGAAGTCGGCGACGCATTCGAAAACGCCAAACGACTCGGCACGCAAGCGCACGATGCGATCAACCTTCAACCTTCGACCTTTGACCTTCGACGTTCGACCAACCGCGCTGGCGGCACCGAAGGCGGAATCTCCAACGGACAGCCCATCGTCATCCGCGCCGCGATGAAACCGATCGCCACCACGCTCACGCCTCAACAAACCGTTGACCTTGCCCTTGGCGAAAACGCGCCGACAAAATACGAACGCTCCGATTTTTGTCCCGTGCCTCGCGCCGTTCCCATCCTTGAAGCGATGGTCGCGTTTGTGCTTGCGGATGCGCTCCTCGAAAAACTCGGCGGCGACTCGATGAGCGAGATCAAACCGCGTTTTGAATCGTTACGCAAAGCAACGCTCGATGATCTGCCGATGGATAATGTCCCGCATGTGTTTTGGGAGTGAGAGCGTAAACACGGAAATAAGTAAACAGGTAAACAGGCACACACGTAGACATGTTGATGTTCATGGATTTAAATTTCTATATCGCGTTTGTTGTTCTCGCGCTGGTTCTCATTGGGGTGTGGTTAAAAAACAAAGACCCGTTTCAGGTGTTCTTTGTTTTTGTGTTTGGCGTCTATATCATTAATGTCGTCGGTGTTGTTGTCTTTCCATTTCCGATTGGATACGATGTATCGGACTTCAAGCCGAATATCAATCTGATCCCGTTCAATTTTGGTCGTTGCGACCCGCGCGCGCTGGAACTTTGCATTCGGGAAATCTACCAGAATATCCTGCTCACCATCCCTTTCGGGTTTGGCGTCAACTTCATCGCGCGGATCAAACCGAAGAATATTCTTTGGCTGGCATTCGGAGTTGGCTTCGCGTTTGAGTTTGTCCAACTCGTCATCTCCATCATCGTTCGTAGTCCCTTCCGCGCTGTGGATATCAACGACCTCATCCTCAACGCTATTGGAGTTTTGCTTGGCTACGGTATCTTCCGAATCTTTGGCATAATGTATCTACATGTTGTTCAAAGGCTTCAAAGCCAACCTCGTCACATCTTCGCCTATGTTTATGATATAGTCCGCCATCAAAACTGATTACTGTTCACTGATTACTACCAACTCTCTACTTTCTACTTACTATTCCCTCTTTCCTCTCTCATTCCATGACTCACATCTTCCTCTACGGTCCGCCAGGCACGGGCAAATCTACGATAGGCAAAATCATTGCCCGCACTCTCCAATTACCATTCATTGACCTCGACCGCGTCATTGAAACAAACGCGGGCATGTCCATTCCGCAGATCATGGAGGGGCAGGGTGAGGCGGCGTTCCGTGATTTGGAATCTGTAACGTTGAAAGAAATTGTAGGTCACGCTTCCAGCGTGACAAAGGTTATCGCCCTCGGCGGCGGCGCGTTGTTGCGCGATGCGAATCGCCAGATCGCTGAAAATGCTGGCAAAATCGTTTTGCTTACGGCAGAGTTGAACGCGCTCTTTGAAAGGTTGAACAAAGATTCAGAACGCCGTCCCTTGCTGGCGGGCGATCTGAAAACAAAACTTGCAAACTTGCTTGAGAAGCGCCGCGAACATTACGCGTCGTTCGCGTTGAAAATTCAAACGGATAACAACTCTGCCAAGCAAAACGCGCGTCTCGTTCAAATTGCGCTGGGTCGGCATCATCTCTCCGCGATGGGCGAGTATGATGTCATCGTAGGGCAAGTTGCCAACTTGCCCTACGGCAATATCATCGTCACCGACAAGAACGTCGCAAAACATCATCTGAAAAAATTGAACGTCGAAAAATCCATCGTCATCCCTGCGGGCGAAGAGCATAAAAATCTCGAAACCGTTTCGCGTCTGTGGAAAGCATTTCTCGAAAACGGACTCGACCGCAAAAGCGTTGTCGTCGCCCTCGGCGGCGGCGTGATTGGTGATCTCGCTGGCTTTGCCGCTTCAACTTATATGCGCGGCATTGATTGGATCGCCGTGCCAACGACTCTGCTGGCGATGGTGGATGCTTCGATTGGCGGCAAGACTGGATTCGACTTACCCGAAGGGAAAAACCTGATCGGTTCTTTCCACCCTCCCAAGTTGGTTGCGGCTGACCCCAGCCTTTTGTGCACCCTCAGCGACCGCGACCTGCGCTCTGGCATGGCGGAAGTGGTCAAACATGGGATCATCGCTGACCCTGAATTATTCGCGTTATGTTCCAATGGAATGGATTGGGTGAAAAATAATTTGGAAGACGTAGTCAAACGCGCGATGGCGGTGAAGATAAAAATTATCGAAGAGGATCCGTATGAAAAGGGAATCCGCGCGGCGCTGAACCTTGGTCACACGGTTGGACATGCGGTCGAACTCGTCAGCGGATTCAGGTTGAGTCACGGCGAGTCCGTTGCGATTGGGATGGCGGTCGAAGCGGCGTATGCGGCTAAAGTCGGCGTGTCAAGTCGAGGCACGGTTGAGGCGATTGAGTCCACGTTATCAAATTTGGGATTGCCGACTCGCATCCCCGATGGAATGTCACACGAGGCGATCATCCGCGCGATGAGGGTGGATAAGAAGAAATCTGCAGGGGCGATCCGTTTTGCGTTGCCTGTAACGATCGGCAAAGTCGAATTAGTAGATGCGACAGATTTAGAATCTGTCTTGGCGACTGAAACTTAAGCGAAGATTGTGGGTTAATAGGATTAAATTCTTTCAAGGAGAAAACATGTCTAAAACTGCGATTGTGACCGATAGCTCGGCGTATATCCCTGAGGAGATCTGTAAACAGTTAAATATTACAGTTGCTCCGTTAGCTGTTATTTTTGGCAATGAGACGTTTCTGGATGGAGTTACGATCACGCCGTCGGAATTTTATACGAGGCTGGCGACTTCGAAGGTAATGCCGTCCACTTCGCAAGCCACGCCCGCGGATATTCATAAAGCGTTTAGCGGCTTGCTTGAGCAGGGGTACGATGTGTTTGGCGCATTCATTTCTGAAAAACTTTCCGGCACGCTGGCTTCGGCGCGACAGGCTTGCGACGAGTTAGCCTCCGCAAAGAATAAGATCGCTTTATTCGACAGCGAAAATACCGGCATGGCGTTGGGATTTCAGGTTATGGCGTTGGCGCGCGCGGCGGCAGACGGCGCTTCGCTGGCGGATTGTCAGAAATTAGCGGAAAAAGTTCGCCCCAATACCGGCGTCTTTTTTGTGGTGGAAACGCTTGAATTTCTACATCGCGGCGGGCGCATCGGCAGCGCGAAGCGTTTTATCGGCTCTATGCTGAACGTCAAGCCGATTCTGACCGTAGAAGGCGGCAAGGTGGAGCCGGCGGGCAGCGTTCGCACAACCAAGAAGGCGCATGAGAAAGTGATCGAGTTGGTCGCGGAAAAATGCGCAGGGCGGTCAAATATCCGTTTGGCGACATTACACGCCAATGCGGAGGCGAATGCGAGAGCCGCGCTGCAAACTGCTTCAGAGAAATTGCATGCGGTCGAATCTGTTCTTTCGTCGGTCAGCCCGGCGATCGGCGCGCATACGGGACCTGGAACGGTCGGCTTGGCGTATTGTTTCGACGCGTAGGCATTTGTACGGAATAAGCAAAATAGACTAGCGGCTTATCTGATATAAGCGATGTTGATTCGTCCCGAAGACTGTGTTGGCGTTTTGCAGCGTACGCACAATCTTCGGGACGATCTGCGCGAGGCTGAAGATGAAAATCCTGATTCTGCACGGTCCAAACCTGAATCTGCTCGGCGCGCGCGAGCCTGATGTGTACGGCTCGATGACATTGGATGACATCAATGCGAGGTTGGTCGAGTTGGGAAAAGAATTAGGCGCGGAAGTGAGATGCTTGCAATCGAATCGCGAGGGCGTATTGATTGACGCTTTGCACGACGCGCGAATATGGGCGAGCGGCATAGTTTTTAACCCCGGCGGATTCACTCACACATCGGTCGCGTTACGAGACGCGATTAGCGCGATTCAAATCCCCGTGATTGAGGCTCATATTTCTAACGTGTATGCGCGCGAAGAGTTTCGGCATACCTCTTTAATTTCAGCCGTGTGCAAAGGAAAGATCGCTGGATTTGGATGGAAATCGTATGCGCTCGCGTTGCGCGCGCTAGTAGAGGGTTAGAGAATCTTTAGATTTGCCAGACTCGCCGATAATCTTTTTATCCCAACCGATTCAAAGACTACATCTACGATCTCGTCGTCGTCTTGAATCTTGCTGTCGAGGACGATGCCCGTGCCCCACGAAGGATGTTTGACGCGCGTTCCGGCGCGATATTGGGCTTCCCGCGTCTCTGCGACTCTCCCTCCGGCAGAAGGGGGATGAGGGGCATGATACGCCTGCCACTTTGTCTCGGGAATTTGCCCGCGTATGCTTGTCTTGAATGAAGAAGATGAAAGAGAGCGTCCCCTGCGCGTTTTGCCGTCGAGCAGATTCGCCGGCACGTCGTCCAGGTAACGCGAGGGAAAAGTTTCTTCGCGCATGTTGCGTCCGCCGCGCTGGAGCGAACGAATGAGATATAGTCTGTCTTTAGCGCGTGTGATGCCCACATAAAAGAGGCGGCGTTCTTCCTCCATTTGCTCGGGTTCGTCGAACGAACGACTGTGCGGAATGATGCCGTCATCCAGCCCAACAATGAAGACTGCGCCATATTCCAGCCCTTTAGCGGCATGAAGCGTGAGCAGAGTAGGGGCGTTGTTGGCGGTGATAGTGTCCTGGTCGGCGACTAATGCGATATTTTCAAGAAACTCATCCATCGTGCGCGTGTCGTATTCTTGCGCGAGACGCCGCAGCTCTTGCACGTTTTCCCAACGGTCGGCGCTCTCTTCCGAATCGTCGTCTTTGATATAAGCCTGATAATTAATATCTTTGACGATTTGATCGAATAACGCGGACACGGAGCCGTTCTGCGCGAGCGCGCGCCAGTTGACAAACATGCCGCCAAAATCTGCCAGCGGAAGCGCGGCGCGCCCGGTAAAAAATTTGTAATACGGCGAATCTGAACCGCGCGCTAGGTCGAGCAAAATGCTGGAAGGTGAGACGTTATTTTGGCGGGCGGCGATGTGAAGTGTGGTTAACGTCTTTTCGCCTACGCCGCGCGGCGGCACGTTGATGATGCGGTCCAAGCTGGCTTCGTCGGCTGGGTTGTGAATGAGGCGCATAAAAGCGATCATATCTTTTACTTCGCGTCTTCCGTAAAACCGTTGCGCGCCGACTAATTTGTAAGGGAGCCGCGCCTGTAAAAAAGATTCTTCAATTAAACGCGACATGGCGTTAGTGCGATACATTACGGCGCAATCGCGCGGCTCGAACTCGCCGGAGGCGACTAACTGCGCGATGGCGTCCACTACAAACGCGGCTTCGCCGTAATCATCTCGCGCTTCGTAGAAGAAGATTTTTTCGCCTGCGCCGCGATCGCTGAAGAGTTTTTTCTTGCGGCGGTTTTGGGCGCGGTCAATCACGCTCATAGCCGCGTCTAAGATATTTTGACGCGAGCGATAATTCTGTTCCAGCATGACGACGGTAGCGTCGCGGTAATCCTGCTCAAAACGGCGCACGTTGCGATAGTCTGCGCCGCGCCAGGCGTATACCGATTGGTCGGGGTCGCCCACGCAAAAAATATTTCCGTGATGAGATGAAAGTTGTTTTACCAACGCGTATTGCGCGCTGTTCGTGTCTTGAAACTCGTCCACTAAAACATGGCGGAAGCGTTGCGCGTATTTTTCGCGCACAGCCGGAACGTCTTCCAACAGGCGCGTGGCGTATAACAGAATATCGTCAAAATCCACTGCGTTCATGGAAACCAATCGTTTTTGATATTCGACATAGACGCGCTTGACGACTTCGTCGCGATAGACGTTGGTCGGGTAATCATCCGGCAAGATTAACTCGTTTTTAGCGCGGGAGATTGAAGCGTGGACGCTGGAGGCGCGATACAACTTCTCGTTCAGATTAAACTCCTTGATGATCGTTTTGACGATCCTTTCCTGATCGTCAGAATCGAAAATCACAAAATTTGATTCGATGGGTAAATGCTCGGCTTCTCTCCTTAAAATGCGCGCACAGATCGAATGAAACGTGCCGATCATCATGCCTTCGAGCGCTTGTTCATTCAACAGCGCTTTTACGCGCTCTTGCATTTCCTTGGCGGCTTTGTTTGTAAAGGTGACGGCGAGGATCTGCCACGGGCGCACACCCTGATCTGCAATTAAGTAGGCGATGCGCTGCGTGAGTACGCGCGTCTTTCCGGACCCTGGTCCCGCTACGACCAGAACAGGTCCGTCTCCCGCTGTGACGGCGGCGCGTTGCTGAGGATTGAGTTTATCGAGAAAAGACATGAGCGCGAGATAAGATAAGGGGTAAAGATGAAAGAGCGGAGATCATAAATTGACGGTTAAAGGTTGCGTATCGAATATTGGGTAAGAAACGGAAGAGACAAGGCGGGCATCTCGCAGGTTTTGATTCGCGACATGCGAGACGCGTTGTTCGCCTGTCTGCTCGCTTACAATTGCGATGTGCAATTGGGGCAACGTTTGGCTTTTACGGAAATAGCGGTATCGCAATAAGGACATTCTTTTGTGGTCGGTTCTGCGGCGGGAGCTGGCTTTTTCATGTTGTTCATTGCGCGCGCCAGCAGGAAGATGACGAAAGCGACGATGACGAAATCTACGACGGACTGAATGAAAGCGCCGTAATGGACGACCGCGTCTTTAACCGTGAAAGATAATTCGCTGAAATTAATTCCGCCGAGCAAAAGTCCGATAACCGGCATCAGCACATCGTTAACGAGCGAAGCGATGATCTTCCCGAATGCGCCGCCGATGATGACGGCGATAGCGAGGTCCATTACATTGCCGCGCATGGTGAAATCTTTGAATTCTTTAAGCATAAGAAACCTCCTGAGGTAAACGCTGCGGATGGGAGTATTCTACCTGCGTGAAATAACCGTGTCAACGAAATTTGAGGAAGCGCCGCCCGCTCTTAAACTTTCGTTGACATCATTTGACAATTGAGTATAATTCTCGCTTACGCCTCAAGATGGTATTCGAGACAATCCTCTACTTTTTAAGGAATCTACATGCCGGATTATTTGCTTGATGTGCAGGGATTGGAAACAACGTTCAAGACGCCGGAAGGAACGATCCACGCGGTCAACGGCGTTTCGTTTGGCTTAAAGGAAGGGGAAACGTTGGGGGTGGTCGGTGAAAGCGGTTGCGGCAAAAGCGTGACGATGCTTTCGATTTTAGGTTTGGTGCCGAACCCGCCCGGAGAGATCGTAGCCGGGTCGGCGAGCTTTGCCGGGCAAGACCTCCTCCAAATGTCTAGCTCGGAAATTCGCCATGTTCGCGGCTCTCAGATCAGCATGATCTTCCAAGACCCGATGACGTCGTTGAATCCCGTGTTGACGATTGGCAGGCAGTTGGAAGAGCCGCTCATGCTGCATCTGAATATGACAAAGAAACAAGCGGAAGACCGCGCCGCTGAATTGCTGACCATGGTGGGAATCCCTAATGCGCGCGAACGGCTGAAGGATTACCCGCATCAATATTCGGGCGGGATGCGTCAGCGCGTAATGATCGCCATGGCGCTTTCATGTTCTCCGCAAATTCTGATCGCCGACGAACCGACTACCGCTTTAGATGTGACCATTCAAGCGCAGATCGTGGATTTAGTCAAACGTTTGCGTCAAGAGTTAGGGATGGCAATCGTCTGGATCACTCACGATCTCGGCGTGGTGGCTGGGTTGGCGCAACGCATGTTAGTGATGTATGGCGGCTACGTCGTTGAAGAAGCCGAGGTGGGCGAATTATATGCGAACCCACAACATCCCTATACGCTTGGGCTGCTCAACAGCATTCCGCGGCTGGATCAAAAAGAGGGGAAGAAGCTGTCTTCTATTGAAGGCTTGCCGCCGGTGCTGTATGAGAAACCAACGGCTTGTCCGTTTGCGCCGCGATGTAAATGGGCGATTGACCGTTGTTGGGCGGAGAACCCGCCGCTGGAAGATATTGGGAACGAACATCGCGTCGCTTGTTGGGTAGACACTAAAACTGGGAGAGCGCGATCATGACCGCGAATAAAGAAGCGCTGTTGAACGTGGAAGACCTGACGATGCACTTCCCTATTTATAAAGGTTTGTTCCGTAAACAGGTCGGAGCGGTGCACGCGGTGGATGGCGTTTCCTTCAATGTGTATAGAGGCGAGACGCTTGGCTTAGTGGGCGAGTCGGGGTGCGGTAAATCTACGACAGGCCGCGCGATTTTGCAACTGTACCATCCTACCAGAGGCACGGTAAATTTCGAGGGGCGTAATCTGGTTGAGATGAAAAAGGAAGAATTGCGGCATATGCGAAGAAAGATGCAAATGATCTTTCAAGACCCGTATGCCAGTTTGAATCCGCGCATGTCTGTAGGAGAAATTATCGGCGAGCCGTTAAGCGTTCATAAAATCGCGAGCGGTAAGGAAATTCAGGAACGCGTCGCGCGCTTGCTTGAGTTAGTGAGATTAAACCCATCGTTTGCAAGTCGTTATCCGCATGAATTTTCGGGTGGGCAGCGGCAACGCATTGGCATTGCCCGTGCGGTGGCGTTGCAACCGTCTTTTATTGTTTGCGATGAACCGATTTCGGCGTTGGATGTTTCCATTCAATCGCAAGTGGTGAATCTCTTGCAGGAATTGCAGGACCAATTTAATTTAACTTATCTTTTTATCGCGCACGATCTTTCCATGGTTCGTCATATTAGCGATCGCGTAGCGGTTATGTACCTTGGCGTGGTTATGGAACTGGCGGATAGCAACGCGCTCTATGACAACCCGCTGCATCCATATACGCAGGCTTTGTTGTCGGCGGTGCCGATACCGGACCCCGTTCTCGAGTCGAAGAGGAAGCGTATGCTCTTAGAGGGCGATGTTCCCTCGCCGGTCAACCCGCCGTCTGGGTGTCGTTTCCGCACTCGTTGTCCGATCGCTCAGCCAATCTGCGCCGAACAACGTCCCGAATTCCGTGAGTTGAAGCCGGGCCACTTCGTGGCTTGTCACTTTGCCGAACGATTTATGTAGTTATAGCGATCTTTGAAAGGAGGTGATGTCATTCGGGCTGCTTATGTTAACCATCTCACTGTCGTATGTTTGTTAAACTATTTACTATATGTATGAGGAGAAGAAAGATGCGAAAGATTTTTGCTTTGTTAAGCCTGTTGATCGTGGCTAGCATGGCTCTTGCCGCCTGCGGCGGTGGAGCTCCGTCTGCGACTCAGGCTCCTACCGACCAACCCGCGCAACCGGCGGCTACGACGGCTCCTGAGCAACCAGCCGCCACGGAAGCCCCTGCGTATCACGGCACATTGCGTGTTAATCTCGGGACGTTCCCCGACATGATGGACCCGCAGAAGTCGTCCTTCGTCAATGAAATTGCCGTTCTTCAGATGGTTTATGAAGGCCTCACGCGCTTGAATGGCGATTTGGAAACCGTTCCCGCCGCCGCTGAATCGTGGAAGTACAACGGCGACGCGACTGAATTGGTGTTCACCCTGCGTAAGGGACTCACCTATAGCGACGGCTCCATGCTGAACGCCGCGCGCTATGAGTATTCCCTGCACCGCAATATTGACCCGGCGACCGCCGGCGAATATGCCTCGATCACGAACGATATCGCTGGCGCAGCCGACTGGAACTCCTGCACGGAAAACTGTGACGATAAAAAAGCCGCTGTGATGGAGACCGTCAAGGCTTCTCATGCGGATGGCGCAGCCTGCACCGGCTATGACGATGCGGCGTGCGACACCCTCACCTTGAAGTTCACCCAGCCCGCTCCTTACTTCCATACCGTCGCTTCTTTGTGGGTTACCTATCCCGCTAAGCAAGAGTTGATCGAAGCTGGCGGCGAAGATTGGTGGCTGGATTCCGACAATCACGTTGGAAACGGTCCTTTTGTTATGACCAATCTTGAACAAGGCGTGAACGTTCATTTCGCGCCGAATGAAGTGTATTGGGCTGGCGTTCCTTCCTATGATTTGGATTACTCCTTCATTACGGACGGCGCTGTCGCTTTCGAAGCTTATAAGAACAATGAGTTGGACATCAACGGTTTGGCGGCTGAAGATCTGGCTACTGTGCAAGCCGACCCGGTCTTGAGCAAAGAAGCTTATATTTACCCCGGCTCCTGCTCATTCGCCATGATGTACCACCAGCTAAAAGCTCCGTTCAATGATCCTAAAGTGCGCGAAGCCTTCTCGTACGCGTTAGACCGCGACGCTTGGGTGACGGACGTGCTCAAGGGACTTGGCTCGTCCACCTTGACTTGGATCCCGAAAGGCTTCCCTGGCTATAAAGACGGCGAGACCCGCTGGGGCTATGACCCCGCAAAAGCCGTTCAAACGTTGACCGACGCCGGTTATAAAGTGGAAGGCGGCAAGCTGATCGGACCCGATGGCAAAGCCATTGAAATCACCGATACTTTCTCCGACACCCCGCGCAACCGCACTCGCAATGAGTGGCTGGTCGCTAAGTGGAAGGAAGTTTTGGGAATTGACATCAAACTGGATCCGGTAGAATCCACCACCTATACCGCTTTGACCAAAGACATTAACACCGCTCCTCAAATGTACATTCTCGGTTGGTGCGCGGACTATCCTGATCCGCAAAACTGGCTCAGCGTGTACTGGAAGACTGGCGCCTTTGGACAACGCATTGGCTACTCTAACCCTGATTTGGATGCGCTTTTGACTCAGGCGGATGGCGAACTCGATCCTGCGAAGCGCGCCGATCTCTATCAGCAAGCGCAAGATATGCTTGTGGCTGGCGTCCCGGTTTCCTTCATGTGGAATAATGTTAACACCTACATGGTTAAACCTTGGGTGACCAACATTAACAAGACCCCGATGGACTTCGGTTGGATCGGCTCGATGGATCCTCTTTCCGTCACGGTTTCCGAACCAACTAAGTAGTTTTAAGTAAAGATGGCTGGCTCAAGGAATTGAGCCAGCCATCCTTTGCAGGAGATCTGTCAGGAGAATATATTATGTCCGCTTATTTCATTAGGCGCATCCTTTGGCTTTTTCCGGTATTATTTGTAGTGGCGCTAATTACCTTTTCCTTAATGCACGCCGCACCCGGCGGACCGTGGGATCGCGATTTAAGCTCGCGTCAGGTTGATGCAGGAACCCAGAAAGTGCTGAACGCCTATTATGGTTTGGATAAGCCGCTTTGGAGGCAGTTTACCGCCTATGTATTTGGGGACGTAAGTTCGACTACAGACAAATTCGTGTGCGGCTTGGTATGCGGCAATCTCGGACCTTCTTATCGCGTTCGAGGAAGCACGGTTCAAGACATACTCTTTAAGCCGCCTAAAGGCAAGGGGTTTGAATATAGCCGCTTCGGTTATTCATTGCGACTAGGGCTTATCTCGTTGGTATTCGCTATTGTGCTTGGAATCCCGGCGGGCATTTTCTCAGCGTTGAAACAGAACTCATTGATTGACTATCTGAGCGGATTTATTTCTTCCGTAGGGATTTCCATTCCCAGTTTTGTCATGGCTATTTTCATGATTATTATTTTTGCGACCACCCTGCATTGGGTCAGCGTTGTTCCCAAAAGTTGGGACGAGGCGAAAGCGTGGGTGTTGCCCGCGGCAGTGTTAGGTTTCGGAACTTTAGCCTTTGCCACGCGGCTTACGCGCGCATCTATGTTGGAAGTGTTAAGACAGGATTACATCCGAACCGCTCGCGCAAAAGGTTTGCATGAGAATATTGTCGTTTGGCGCCATATGTTGCGCAATGCGCTGATTCCGGTCGTCACGATTCTAGGACCAGCGCTGGCGGGTTTGGTAACGGGCTCTTTTATTATTGAGACCATGTTTAGTTTCCCGGGCATGGGGCGGGCTTATGTTACGGCGATCTCTCAGCGAGACTATTCAATGATATTGGGCACTACCTTGCTTTATGTATTGATGGTATCCCTCGCTAATTTAAGCGTTGACTTCCTGTACGTGATCATTGATCCGCGTATTCGGTTGGAAGAATAGGAGCGGCAAGCATGGCTGTTGACAATATGAAAACGAATAAGGTCGTCGCGCTTAATGCGCTGGAGAAAAGGCGTTTTCGCACTCCGTGGCAGGAAGCGTGGGGGCGTTTAATTCGCAATAAAGCGGCGGTCCTCGGCGTTGTGTTGATCGTTTCCTTTTTATTCATCGCGGCGTTCGCGAATGTTCTTGCTCCGCATAATCCGCTTCAACTGAACAGCGGCAAAGATTTCCTTCCGCCGTCATGGATCGAAACTTCGGCAAGCGGAAAACATGGAGACCCCGAATTTATTTTGGGCACCGATACTCTGGGGCGAGATGTATTAAGCCGCGTCGTCTACGGCTCTCGCGTTTCCATGATGGTCGGATTCGCGCCCACGCTGATCATTATGTTAGTCGGCACCTTTGTCGGCTTGATGGCGGGTTATTACGGCGGACGCTGGGATAACTTCTTAATGCGCCTAACTGACGTTATGTATGGGTTCCCCGACCTATTGTTCTTCATTATCGCGCTTATTTCTTTAAGGGATACATGGCTTGGTCAATTCATGAACGGCTTATTCCTGTTGTTCTTTGCGTTGGCGATTATTAACTGGGTGGGGGTGGCGCGCATTGTGCGCGGTCAGGCGCTTTCGCTGAAACAGAAGGAATTTGTCGAGGCAGCGCGCAGCATCGGCGTTAAAGATTCTCAAATTATGTTGCGCCATTTGCTGCCGAACGCCTTAGGACCGATCATTGTGCAAGGCTCCTTTTTGATCCCCGGTATGATCATTACGGAAGCCGTTTTGGGCTACCTCGGCTTAGGGTTAAAACCGACCACCAACCCAGACGCTTTTTTTATCACCAGTTGGGGATCGTTAATGCTGGACGGGCAAACGTCTATTAACGCTCAGCCTTATCTGTTGCTCGCGCCAGCGATTTGCGTCGCTTTGGTGGTCTTGTCTTTTACTTTCCTTGGCGATGGTTTGCGCGACGCATTAGACCCGCGCATGCGAGGAAGAGCGTAATAAAAAGCGTTTTTGCAGCGAGTCCTGCGTCATTCCAGGTTGCCTGCTTCCGAAAAAACTATTGATGGGGTTAGCAGAAAGTTGGTTTCTGCCGTTGACGCTTGAGGGTAATTGGGTATAATCTCTTTGATTGATTATTGTCCCCAGTCCTATATGGAGAGGAGGTGGCTGACAAGTTATACGACGTATAAGAATCAAGTCTGTGTGTGTAAATTACCCAAAATTCTCTGGAGGAGAAAACTATGTTTAAAAACCGTTTAATGATGGCGTTGGGCTTGCTCATTGTTGCGAGCATGGTTCTAGCCGCCTGCGGTCCTACCACTCCGCCGACGACCCAAGCTCCGGCTACTGACGTTCCCGCTCAGCAACCGACTGAAGCGCCGGCGCCTACCGCAGTTCCTACTGAACCGCCAACAACCCGCCATGGCGGCTGGTTAGATGAGATTGATTACTCCGTCGTTGACGCGCAATCAGCCATCACCCAGATCAAAGCCGGCGCCATTGACCTGTTTAGCTACGGCGTGGCTTCCGACAAACTTGCCGAAATTAAAGACGCTGGTTTGTGCTACACCAGCTCGTACGGTCTTTACTACGGCTTCATTTTCAACCCCTACGGCAACGAGAATCATGAATATGACGACGGACGTTTGAACCCGTTTTCAGATCGCAAGATCCGCGAAGCGATGAACTGGGCGATTGACCGCAATTACATCGCTCAAGAAATTTACGCTGGCGGCGCGTTGCCCAAACTTTTCGCCCTGACCACGCAATTGGTGGACTACACCGATCTAGTGGACGTGGCGCGCGGTTTGGAAGCGAAATACGCTTACAACATGGAAAAAGCCGCAGAAGTGGTTGACGCGCAAATGACCGCTATGGGCGCTACAAAAGGCGCCGATGGCAAGTGGCAATACAAGGATGCCCCGGTTACCGTCATTCTCACGATCCGTAACGACGGCGACGGCACTCGCTTGCCGCAAGGCCACTATTTCTCCAACCAATTAGAGGCGTTGGGCTTCACCGTTGAGAACAAAGAAGGAAAAGCGTCCGAGCTCTCTCCGTTGTGGATCGGCTCGAACCCTGCTGATGGGCAGTGGGATGTTTACACTGGCGGCTGGGCTTCCAACGGCTTGAACCGCGACGAGCGCACGATCTTCCAGGAAATGTACCTGCCGAACAGCGCACAAGGCATTGCTTTGTTCACCGTTAATCAATCAGACCCCGAATTCCAAAAAGTCGGCGACGACCTGTACTCTGGCAACTACAAGACGCTGGAAGAACGCCACGACTTGATGGCTGAGGCGTTGCCTCTCTCGGTCGAAGATTCGCTCCAAGTGTGGACCGTTGACCTGCAAGGCTTCTCTCCCTTCAATTGCGATCTACAAGTAAGCTCCGATGTGGGCGCAGGCGTGGAAACGACCTTCATGTCGCCTTACACCATGCGCTTCGCGGATAAAGAAGGCGGCCAGGTTAAAGTCGGCACCACCAGCACGATGTTCACCGATCCGTGGAACCCCGTCAACGGCTCCAACTGGGTGACCAGCGCGTATATTCAAAATGCGACCGGCGGACGCGCTTTCATGCCCGATCCGTACACCGGCTTGGCTTGGCCCCTGCGCGCTGAGAAGGCTGACGTCGTCATTGAAAAAGGCATCCCGGCTCAAGCCAGCCTCGACTGGGTCAACCTATCCTTTGAAGATTCCATCTCCGTTCCCGCCGAGGCGTGGGCTGACTGGGATCCTGTAGCGGGTAAGTTCATCACCGTTGGCGAGAAATTCCCCGACGGCACGACCGCTAAAATGAAATCCGTTGTGTACTACCCGGCCGATATGTTCCAGACTGTCAAGTGGCACGATGGCAGCAACCTTTCTGCCGCCGACTTCGTTATGGCGATGATCGAAGGCTTTGACTACGGTAAAGAAGGCAGCGCCATTTACGATGCGGACGCCGCTGGAAACTTGGAAGCCTTCCTGTCCTACTTTAAGGGCGTCCAGATCGTCTCCACTGACCCGCTGGTCATTGCGACCTATATGGACAATGTGTACTCAGACGCTGAGTTGAACGTCTCCGCTTGGTGGCCCAACTATGGCTATGGCGAGGCGCCGTGGCAGACTATCGCCGTCGGCAACTCTGCTGTGGCGGCAAAAGAAGTGGCTTGGGGAGCCGCTCAGGCTGATGAGTTCCAGAAAGAATGGATGAGCTTCATCGGTGGCCCGAGCTTGGAAATTCTCTCCGCGCACTTAGACTCGGCGATCGCTGATAAAACCATCCCGTATCCTGAAGTCATGGGCGCGTATGTCACCGCTGACGAAGCGGCGGCTCGTTATACCGCTCTCAAAGACTGGTACACCGCTCGCGGTCACTTCTGGGACGGAACGGGTCCCTACTACCTAGAGTCTGTAGACCTCAATGCCGGCTCGGCAGTAGTGAAGAACAACCCGGACTTCCCCGATCTTTCTGATCGTTGGTCGGCGTTTGGCGTAGCGCCTCTCGCTGAGGTAGCGCTCGACGGTCCTGCTCAAGTTAAGGTTGGCGAAGCGGCTGATTTCACCGCTACCTTTACTTACAAGTCCTCCGGCGACGCGTATCCCACTGCCGACATTAAAGCGGTCAAGTTCCTGCTCTATGATGAGACGGGCGCGACCGTATACGTTGGCTCGGGCGCAGCCGCTGGCGAAGAAGGCGTCTTTACGCTTACCATTCCTGCGGACGTCTCTGCGAAACTTGTCGCGGGCTCCGGTCGTATCGAAGTGGCGGGCGTGATGATCCCTGTCGCTATCCCGGCTTTCACCTCGTTTGACTATGTGGTCATGCCATAAGGTATAAGCCCCTGTAATTTAGAGGGGCAAGGGCGACCGCCCTTGCCCCTCGCGTCTTAAACTCTAAAATGCGAGGATAGAATGTCCACAGAATCTATGACTGCGCCTGCGCAAGACTCGACGAGTAAGAAATCCTCCTCGAATAGTTCCTTTGCGCGTATTGCAAAATATACCGCCGTGAGGCTTGTGACCATGGCGATCACGATTACGATTGGCATCTACCTTACTATTCTAATTGCCAACATGGGCGGCTATGTGGATACGATCATGCGTAACGATATCCGCGAATCGACCACCATGGCTATTCTGGCAAACCCTCAATACCGTCTGCTGGGGACCGAAGAGAAACATGAACTTATCCAGAAAAAGATCGCGACGGAAGAGAAGCGTTTGGGGTTGGATCAACCGTTTGCCATTCGCTCTGTGAGATATTTAGCTAATGGATTAACGCTGAGATTGGGGCGTTCTCTTCACATTACCAGCGATCATGGCTCTAAAGAAGTGCGCCTGATCTTGCTGGAACGTTTACCCGCCACACTGCTGATGACCGGGGTTTCTGAATTAATGCTGTTTTTCGGCAGCATTCTAATCGCGTTGCCGCTTTCAAGAAAATACGGGAGTTGGTTCGATAAGCTGACTATTACGCTTTCTCCCACCTCTGCGGCTCCCGCCTGGTTCTATGGAATTTTTCTTATTTTGATTTTCGCGGCAATCTTAAAAATATTGCCCTTTGGCGGACTTGTCGATTCTCCGCCGCCCACCAATCGACTGGATTACGGTTTAAACGTCTTGAAGCATTTAATCCTTCCGGTCGTTTCTGTGATTATTAGTTCCATCTTTATCAGCATTTACGGCTGGAGAACATTCTTCCTGATCTTCTCCACCGAAGATTACGTGGAGGTCGCTAAGGCAAAGGGGCTTCCATCGCGCGACGTGGAACGGCGTTATATTCTGCGCCCTACGCTTCCAAACATTATCACAAATTTTGCTTTGTTGGTCATTGGGCTATGGACAGGCTTTATCATCCTTGAGACTGTTTTTGTTTGGCCCGGTCTGGGCATTACGATCTATCGGGCGATCGGCATCTACGACACGCCGGTCATCGTAGGCTCTACCATTATTTACGCCTATTTGCTGGCTCTAACCGTGTTCTTACTCGATTTTATTTATGCCCTCGTTGACCCCCGGGTTAAAGTTGGCGCAGGAAGCGCGCAATGAAAGCCATAAAAAATACGTTGCGAGAATTTTTAAAATACCCCTCGGCGATTATAGGGATCGGGGTTATCCTGTTGTTGTTGGGAGTGTCGGCGTATGCGCTAGCCACCATCCCATATAAAGAAGCAGTGCGGCTCTGGCGCGGCGGAGAAGACGTCTGGTATCAAAATCCGAAATATGCCGCCCCGGCTTGGTTCAATTATTTCTCCAAGGTAAAAAAGCCGGTATCGTTCAAAGTGAATACGCTGGATGGAGGCATTGAAAAGACCGTCACCGTCGTAAACGAACATATGGATAGCGTGGATATGACGTATTCGTTCGATTACGCCTATGATGCGCCGCCCCAAGAGATCACGTTGTACTTTAGCACGGTGTTTGACCAGAAGCTCCCTTTCGCGTCTATCAAATGGATCACTCCAGACGGCAGAGAGATAAAGATTTCTAATATGGCAGTGGATCGTAAGATAGCTTTTCGTTTTTCCAAAGACGAGAAACTTCAGAAGAGTTTGAAGACCGAACGCGTGATGGACGCCCTGTTCTACGCTCCTGATTCCGACTCGCGGAAAGTGGTCAAGGGGACCTATCAATTGGTTATTACCGGCACGACTTTTGAAGATGATTCGGACATCAACGCCGAAATGGTCTTGCATGGCGACCTCTACGGGTTGGCAGGCACCGACAAATACCGACGCGACCTGATGTTGCCGATGTTGTACGGAACGCCCATCGCTCTGGCGTTTGGCTTGGTCGCCGCCGTAGGCACCACGCTCCTCACCATGATCATTGCCGCCATCGGAACCTGGTACGGCGGCTGGGTGGACGAGTTGATCCAACGCATTACAGAGATCAATTTGGTCTTGCCTTTTCTGGCTATTCTTATCATGGTAGGCACCTTCTATTCGCGCAGCATCTGGCTTATGTTAGGGCTTACGATCCTATTAAGTATTTTTGGCGGAGGGATCAAGACATATCGCGCGATTTTCCTTCAGTCTAAAGAAGCTAGCTATATCGAGGCGGCGCGCGCTTACGGCGCTTCAAGCGGGCGCATCATCTTTACCTATTTGATCCCGCGCATGATTCCTCTGCTAATCCCATCGCTGGTCTCCTCGGTGCCGAGTTTTGTATTTCTTGAAGCCTCGTTAGCGGTCCTAGGGTTGGGCGATCCGCTTTTGCCCACATGGGGTAAAGTGATCAATGACGCTTCTTCCGACGGCGCGCTCTATCGCGGACTGTATTACTGGGTGTTAGAGCCTGCCGTATTGCTTATGTTCACGGGCTTGGGATTTGCCATGTTCGGCTTTGCATTAGACCGAATCTTCAACCCGAGATTAAGGGATATATAAAGTATGACTCAAAATGATGAACTTCTGAGAATAGAAGATCTGGTACTGTACTTTAATACCAATAGTGGACCCGTTCAGGCGGTAGATAAAGTTAATTTCAGCCTCGCTAGCAATCGCGCGGTCGTTATTCTAGGCGAATCGGGCTGCGGGAAAAGTTCGTTGGCAAAAGCTATTTTACGGCTTTTGCCGCGCAACGCCGGAGCGTATCAAGGGCGGATCTTCTTGAACGGGAATGACATTATGCAGTTGGAAGAGGAAGAGTTTCGACAGAACATCCGCTGGGCGTCAATTTCGATGGTGCCGCAAGCGGCGATGAACTCTCTGAACCCGGTGTTGCGCGTCGGCGAGCAGGTGGCTGAGCCTGCGATTATTCACCTCGGCATTAATAAACATGAAGCGATGGCGCTGGTGAAAAAAATGTTTCAGCATGTGGGCGTGCCGGAAGATTTCATCAACCGTTACCCATTTGAACTGAGCGGCGGGATGCGCCAGCGCGTAGCGATCGCGATGGCGTTGGTCACCTCGCCGTACCTGATTATCCTCGACGAACCGACCTCCGCGCTAGACGTTCTAACGCAGGCGAATATTTTCAATGTGCTGAAACGACTTAAGAAAGAACTGGGCATCAGCTTTATTCTTATCACGCATGATATTGCGACCTCCAGCGAACTTGCCGACGACGTCGCCGTGATGTACGCCGGTCAGATCGTGGAAACAAGCGACGCTCACCGTTTCTTCACCGACCCGTTGCATCCATATTCTAAAAAATTGATGGCGAGCGTGCCGCGTCTGCATGGGGATGAAGAACCCGAGTTTATTACGGGCAAGCCCCCCAGCCTGATTAACCTGCCGACGGGCTGCCGGTTCGCGGATCGTTGCGCCTTCCGATTCGAGAAATGCGTGAATGATCCGCCGGTCTTCGAGAAGGACGGACGGAAAGTAAAATGCTGGTTATATGAGTAAGCAGGAGCATGGATTATGACAATGAATCCCGAATCTGGGACTGTGGAAGAGTCGGCGCCCCAGGCCGGCGAGAGAAAGATCGTATTATCAATTGACGACCTGCATATTTGGTTTGAACTTCGTCGTTTTGGGTTTGGTCATGCCGGCTATGTTAAGGCTGTAGACGGCGTCACGTTCGACGTGCATAAAGCCGAAACGATCGCGGTGGTGGGCGAAAGCGGCTGCGGAAAATCAAGCTTGATGAAGGCTGTCCTTGGTTTGCATAAACCGACCAGCGGTAAGATCGTCTTTGAAGATAAAAATATATCTGAATTAAATGCTAAAGAAAAGCATTGGTATCATTCGAACGTCGGTTATGTTCAGCAGGACCCGTATGGCGCGTTGCCGCCGTTTATGGATGTTCAACGCATCTTGGAAGAACCCTTGATTGTATCGGGCGTGAAGGACAAGGAAGAGCGCGTCCAGCGCGTACGCAGCGTTATGGAAGAGGTCAAGCTTAGCCCGGTGGAAGATTTCTTGAATAAATACCCGCATATGTTAAGCGGTGGACAGCAACAGCGCGTAGTCATTGCGCGTGCGATGATCACGAATCCGCGTTTCCTTGTGGCGGATGAACCTGTCTCCATGCTGGATGCTTCTGTGCGCGTCGAAATTTTGAAACTTCTACAGGCGTTGCAGGAGAAGCGTCACTTATCGGTGATTTATATTACGCATGACCTCGCCACAGTTAGTTACTTCTCCGAGCGCATTTTTGTCATGTATGCAGGGAATTTGGTCGAGAAGGGAAGCGTGCGCCAAATTCTAGATAACCCGCTGCATCCGTACACGAAAGCTCTTCTGACTGGGACCTCCGAACCGGACGCAAAAAATGCGGAGACGTTCAAAGAACTCCCGCCGGGGGAGCCGCCGAGTTTGGTTAACCCGCCGACCGGCTGTCGTTTCCATCCGCGCTGCGCTTTTATGATTAAGGGCTTGTGCGAAGTTCAGTACCCGCCTGAATTTGAACCCGAACCGGGGCATCAGGTGGCTTGCTGGTTATACCGATAATGCGTATCAACCCAAAACTCCTGCTGCCTATCGGTGTGTTGTTAATGTTGGCCGGGGCGGGGTTGCCGTTATTAATGGTCATTCACGTCGTTGAATCTACGTTTTTTCTTAACTTTCTTTCTTCCGCTGCTTCGACGATTGGCTTGGCGCTTGGTCTTATATCGGTAGCCGTACAAGAAGTCTCGCGAAGGTCAAAGGATAAGAAAGAAGACTCTTATAAACGATAGACGGCGTTTATAGGAACTTTATCGCTTGCCGCGATTCGTAAGTTACGATAGGATTCAGCGAAACCTGAATCCTATTTTATTTGGGAAGGCGCCTATGTTTCGCTCGATTTCACTTATCTTAACTATCGCAGGCTTAACGCTCTCTGCCTGCGCGCCCCAGCGAGTGGAGACGCCCACGCTCACCATCGCGCTGACTGAAACGCCCGCGCCTCTTCCTTCGCCGTCGCCGATGCCTGCGCCGCGTACGCTGACGATCTGTCTTGGAGAAGAGCCGAATACACTCTATCTATATGACCGTTTGAATGCCGCGGCGCGCAGCGTTTTATCCGCTGTTTACGATGGTCCTATGGATATTCGCGAATACGCGTATGAGGCGGTTATTCTTGAGAAAGTTCCCTCTTTGGAAGACGACGACGCCCAAGTCAACTCGGTCCGCGTTAGTGCGGGAGACGACATCGTGGATGCCGCTGGAGACGTGGTCAGTTTGACAACCGGCGTGAAACTTAGACCGAGCGGGTGTCGAAACGAGTCGTGTGAAATTATCTATGATGGCGCGAGCGATATTCAAATGGATCAGATGACGGTTACGTTCATGATGCTTGAGGGACTGCAATGGTCCGATGGCGAACCGTTGACCGCCGACGATTCACTCTATTCTTTTGAACTCGCATCGCATAAAGATACTCCAGGATCGAAGTTTTTGATTGATCGAACGCAAACCTATGAAGCCGCCGACGAACGCGCCGTCCAGTGGCAGGGCTTGCCCGGCTACATTGATCCTGAATATTACGCCAATTTTTGGACGCCGCTTCCGCGCCATCTTTGGGAGGGGCAATCTCCAGCCGATCTCATGCGACTCGATATCTCCTCTCGGTTTCCTATGGGTTGGGGACCGTATATCTTAAAAGAATGGAACGCTGGAAAAAGTCTGCATCTGACGAAGAACCTGAATTACTTTCGCGCTAGGAACGATCTGCCTAATTTTGACGATCTGATCTTTCTGATTATTCCAGATGCGAATGCCGCGTTGACCGCGTTGACGAATGGAACTTGCGACGCGCTCGATCCCTCTGTGCGGCTTGACGGGCAAGTGGGGCTGTTGCGAGAAATGCAATCGCAGAATCAGTTACAGATGCTGACCGCTCAGAGCATGACGATGGAATGGCTAGGCATTGGCATTGCCCCCGCTTCATACGACAATGGCTTTCATCCGCAGAGCGATCGTCCTGAATTTTTCAGCGACGTTCGCATGAGACAGGCGTTGGCTTTATGTCTTGATCGTCAGAAAGCAGCGGATACGGTTCTCTTTGGCTTATCTCAAGTTCCTGATAGCTATTTGCCTTTCGACCATCCGTTGCATAACGGGAATATTCAAAGATATGAATTTAACCCGACGGCGGGCGCGCAAATTCTTGAAAATATCGGGTGGCTCGATGCGGACAACGATCCTTTTACGCCGCGTGTAGCCGCGGGCGTGACGGGCGTTCCGACGGGAACAGCGCTTGTTCTCAATTATGATGTCTCTTCTGCGACACAGCGTCGCCAGACGGCGGAGATCTTGCAACAATCGTTAAGCGCATGCGGCGTGGGGCTTAATCTGCGATTTCATACCGCTTCCGATTTTTATGCGCAAGGTCCAAGCGGGCTCCTGTTCGGCAGGCAGTTTGACCTTGCCGAATATGCGATCGGAGTTAACAGCCTCGAGCCTCAATGCGCTTGGTTTACAACGCCGCAAATCCCGAAGGCTGCAAATAGTTGGGTGGGCGTAAATGTCAGCGGATATCAAAATTCAAGCTTCGATACGGCTTGCGGACAGTCCCTAAGATCGTTACCGGGCGAAGCCGAGTATGCATCGCATCAAGAAGCGCAAGCGCTCTTTGCGGCGGAACTTCCATCCATTCCGCTGTATCTGCGTCTCAAGGTCGCCGCAACGCGCCCCGATTTTTGTGGATTTGTTTTAGACGCATCTTCCACTTTTACGCTTTTTGACATTGAAATGTTCGACTATGGCTTCCCTTGCGCGCCCTAAGCGCAAGCGGGTTGGGATTACAGCTTGAAATCTTTGCTATAATGCGGCTATTCTAAGCGCAGGAGTTTTCTTTACATGGATCAAACGCAACCTTTGCTTGCTGTAAAAAATCTTAAGACTTATTTCTATACGGAAGATGGAATCGTTCGCGCGGTGGATGGCGTAGATTTTGATGTGTATCCTGGCGAGGTGCTCGGGCTGGTCGGCGAATCGGGCTGCGGCAAGAGCGTCACTTCGCTTTCGATTATGCGTTTAGTGGCGAAGCCGGGGCGTATAGACGGCGGACAGATTTTATTGGGCGGTAAAGACCTGTTGAGTTTGAACGAAGACGATATGGTCAAGATTCGCGGTAATCGTGTTTCGATGATCTTTCAGCAACCGCAGACGGCTCTGAACCCGGTCTTCAAAGTAGGCGATCAACTCGCCGAGGTGCTGAACGTCCATCAGGATTTAGGCAAGAAGGCGGGCTGGGAACGCGCTGTAGAATTGCTCAAAATGGTCGGCGTGCCCGATCCCGAACGGCGCGCGCATGCATATCCGCATGAGCTTTCTGGCGGCATGGCGCAACGCGTGATGATCGCGATGGCGCTGGCGTGCGTCCCAGAACTGTTGATCGCCGACGAACCGACTACCGCGCTGGACGTGACGATACAAGCGCAGATTCTAGACTTGATGCGCGACCTGCGCCGCGATATGGGCGCGGCGGTTATCTTGATTACGCACGATCTCGGCGTGGTGGCTGAGATGGCAGACCGTGTGGCGGTGATGTACGCCGGCGAGATCGTCGAGCAGGCGGAGGTGAACGAGTTGTTCGACGAACCGTTGCACCCGTATACGCAAGGCTTGATTGGCTCAATCCCAATTTTGGGCGAGCTTAAAGAGAAATTGGACGTTATCCCCGGCTCGGTTCCTAATCTGGTCAACCTGCCGCCCGGCTGTCGCTTTGCGCCGCGTTGCCAAGCGCGCGTCAAATATTCTCTGAAGATTTGTACGGAAGTCAAGCCTGAGTTGACGGATGTGAAACCTAATCATCAAGCGCGTTGCTGGCTGTATTCGGATGCGGATGAATACGGGCATACCGCGCCGATAAAGTTATGATCTTTCTTTTATGGAGCGTTGTACATGACGAATGATGTAGTCGAAAAAGGGGAAACCCTTGTTGAAGTGAATAACCTTGTAAAGTATTTTCCTGTTCGCGCCGGGCTTTTACAACGCGTAGTTAATTATGTGAAAGCGGTGGATGACGTCAGTTTTGCCGTCAAAAAAGGCGAGACGCTCGGCATGGTGGGCGAATCGGGTTGCGGAAAGACGACCGTAGGGCGCACAGTGTTGCGCCTGATCGAACCGACCTCCGGCTCGGTAAAGTTCAATGGCAAAAATATCTTTACGATGAAACAACGCGAGTTAAAGAAAGTGCGCCGAGATATCCAGATTATCTTTCAAGATCCGTACGCCTCGCTCGACCCGCGCCTGCCCATCGGCGAATCGGTGATGGAAGGTTTGCATATTCACCAAATCGGCACGCGGCGCGATCGCGTGGACATTATGTTGGAGACGCTCAAGAAAGTAGGGTTGGAAAGCTATCACGCTCGCCGCTACCCGCACGAATTCTCGGGCGGTCAACGTCAGCGAATCGGGATTGCGCGCGCGCTGGCATTGCGCCCGCAGTTCATCATCTGCGACGAGCCGGTTTCCGCGCTGGACGTGTCAATTCAATCGCAGGTGTTGAACATTCTCAAAGACCTGCAAACTGAATTTGGACTAACGTATTTATTCATCGCGCATAATCTTTCGGTGGTCGAGCATATATCGGATCGCGTGGCGGTGATGTATCTCGGTAAAATGATGGAACTGACGACTCGCGAAGAACTATTCCGCAATCCGTTGCATCCGTATACGCAGGCGTTGATGTCGGCTATCCCGGTTCCCAACCCGCATTTAAGGCGCGAGCGCGTTATTTTAACGGGCGACGTTCCAAGCCCGCTCAACCCGCCCAAAGGATGTCGCTTTCACCCGCGCTGCCCGGTTGCCATTGCGAAGTGTTCGCAAGAAGAGCCGCAGCTTAAGGAACTCCTTCCCGATCACTGGGTGGCGTGTTGGGTGGCGGAGCAAAATATAGGAAAATAGCGCGCGCCGCTTCGCAGGTCGGCAGACCTGTTTTCGACGCGTTGACGCCCAGCCTCTAGAATGAATTATTTATATAAAGCGAGCGACCCATAGTATGACTGCGCCTTCTATTCTTCTTGTTGACGATCAAAAAGATATTGTTCGGTTATTGCATTCGACTCTGCAAACGCTCGGTCAGCGTTTAGATATTGTGGATGCGCCTTCGGGAGAAGAGGCGTTGCTTGAAGCCTCTCGTCGAAGCATAGATTTGTTGATTACCGACTATCTTTTACCGGGCATGTCGGGCGTGGAATTGATGCAAAAAGTAAAAGCGCGCAACGCCGATTTAAAAGTGATATTCATCTCCGGTATGACCAAACGCAACGCGCGCGATGAAATGCTCGATGCTGGCGCGACGGCAATCTTTGACAAGCCGATTCCGCTGGCAGATTTTCTGGATGCGGTCGAGCGGAGCTTGGGGCTGGTGCGCACGATCTTCCCGCCCGAGTTGACGCAAGAGGCGGAAGAGAATCACGAGTCCTTGTCGGATCTATTGAGCGGATTCCGTCAAAAGATCGAAGCGGACGCGATCTTTCTCATTAGCGACCGTGGGCGCGTGCTGGCGCGCGCTGGCGATCTGTATGACAGCAGTATGGAAGTATCCATGCTTTCCGCGCTGATGGGGATTTACAACGCGGGGTTGAAAGTTTCGCGGTTTATTCGGCAGGAACAACTGGAAAATTACCATATCTTTCGCGGCGGCGATCACGATCTTATTTTAATCCCGGTAAATTCTTCGCACGCGTTGTTGTTGGCTGGCAAGAATATCGCCGCCTCGGCGCGTATTCTAAAAACGGTGGAAGCGATGTTGTTTGTGCGCGGCGAGGTAGAGCGCGCGTTGCAGTCATTAGGGGTCGCGGCGCTTCCTGCCGCGCCGGTTGAACCGACTGCTGAGACAGAAGAGACGTCGTTGCGCGTCTCGCCGTTTATCCATGAGGAGGAGTCTGAACCAGACGTAGATGTGGACGCGTTGTTTACATCGGCTGGCAAGAAAACCAAAGTGAAAGATGCGAATGCGTTTTGGGATGAGGCGGCTGAAAAAGCCGGCAGCATTCCGCTTGCTCCGGATATGATCTCCTTTGAAGAAGCGAACAAACTGGGACTGGCTCCCGATCGCGAAGGGTTGACAATTCCGCGCCCAACCAGCAGCGAACTGAGGCTGAGGGCGTCGAAGAAAAAATAGGAGAAGGCGTTTGATGCGATGCAAAACCGTATTGCTTCATAGAAATCGCTGTGATACAATGTGCGCCTTACAGGGGCGTGGTGCAACGGCAGCACACCAGCCTTTGGAGCTGTGGATCTTGGTTCGAGTCCAGGCGCCCCTGCCAATTCCCGCGATCGCGGGGCTTCTTTTGTAAAAAGGATTTGTCGCCAATGCCCCGCGCGCAAATCCTTTTTTGTTCGAGGTGAAATGAAAGTAACCGCCGTTCTCCTTGCCGCAGGGCAGGGCACTCGCATGAAATCGGACTTGCCGAAAGTGTTGCATCCGTTGTGCGGCAAGCCGATGGTTTGGCATGTGTTGGAAGCGTTGAAACAAGCTGCGACCGAAACGCCTGTTGTGGTGATCGGTCATGGCGCAGACGAGGTGAAAAAATATTTGGGGGATTCAGCGCATTGCGTGTTGCAAGAACCGCAACTCGGCACTGGTCACGCGGCGATGCAAGCCGAATCGTTACTCAAAAATAAAACAGACTTTATCATTGTCACCTACGCGGATATGCCTCTCTTGCGCGGCGAAACATTTGCGCGACTCGTGGAAACTCAACGCCTCAATCGCGGACCGTTCAGCCTGATCACCGTTTTCGCCGACGACCCCCATGGCTTCGGGCGAATCCTACGAAATGCCGATGAGACAGTATCCGCCATTGTCGAAGAATATGTCGCCACGCCGGAACAACAGAAGATCAAAGAGTTGAACGTCGGCGCGTACTGCTTCAAAGCGGATTGGCTGTGGGGCGCGCTGCATCGCATCCCGAAGAATGAGAAAAAGGGCGAATATTATCTGACAGACGTGGTCGAACTTGCGGTGAAAGATAATCTGCCCGTGCAGGCTATCGTCCACGATGATTTTAGCGAGACCATCGGAATCAACACGCGCGTCCATCTCGCCGAAGCCGAAGCCGCGATGCGGATGCGGATCAACCGCGAACACATGTTGAACGGCGTGAGCATGACCGATCCCGCTTCCACATACATTGACGCGGGCGTGAGGATCGGCAAAGATACGACCATCATGCCGAATACGCATCTTCATGGCGCGACGGAGATCGGCGAGGGCAATGTGATTGGTCCGAACACGATCATCCGCGATTCGAGGATTGGGAATCGCTGTAAAGTTTTGGCGTCTGTGTTGGAAGGCGCGAGGCTTGACGACGACGTGGACATGGGTCCGTTCGCGCGGTTGAGGAAAGGCGCTCATTTGAAGAGTCACGTCCACATGGGGAACTTTGGCGAGGTGAAAGATTCCACGCTGGAAGAGGGCGTGAAGATGGGACATTTCTCGTACATCGGCAACGCGAAGATCGGAGCGAACACCAACATCGGCGCGGGAACCGTCACCGCGAATTACGACGGCGAGAACAAACTTCCCACCGAGATCGGCGAGGATGTCTTCATCGGTGTGGACACGATGCTGGTCGCCCCGCTCAAATTGGGCGATGGCGCGCGCACGGGAGCAGGCGCGATTGTGACGAAAAACGTGGCGGAAGATACGCTCGTGGTTGGAATGCCCGCGCGTCCCATCAAGAAAGTGGAAAGAAGAAAGAAGAAGGCGAAGTAATACGCAATACGGAGTACGAATTACTGCGTACTGCGTATTGCGTAAGGACAAAGTTATGACAATTACTCAACACAAAGAACAATCTCTTATTGATCTTGCAAACGAAGCGAGAAAGCGGGCTTATGTGCCGTATTCCAAGTATCCCGTCGGCTCGGCGCTGCGGACGAAATCCGGCAAAACATACACTGGCGTAAATATCGAGAACGCGGCGTATCCGCAAACGATGTGCGCGGAACGGGTCGCCATCTTCAAAGCCGTTTCGGAGGGTGAAAAAGATTTTGAAATTATTTCTGTGGTCACAGACAACGGCGGCTCGCCATGTGGAGGTTGCCGCCAAGTCATGGCAGAGTTTGGTTTAGATACGATCGTTCTGTTGGCAGATAAAAATGGTAATCTCGTGAAAGAGACAACTGTGAAAAAACTTCTGCCCGAAGTGTTTACGCCGGAGAAATTGAAAACGTAAGGCGAGATTTATCTCGCCCCGCGCGTGGGCGGGAAAACCCCGCCCCTACAAATTCCCCCATGCCTCAACCAAAATTCCGTTCCCTGCGCGTGGATGCGGTGGTGCTTCGCCACAGTGATTACGGCGAAGCCGACCGATTGCTCACGCTGTACACGCGTCAACGCGGAAAGATGCGCGTCATTGCCAAAGGCGCGCGCAAGATCGCCTCGCGCAAGGCGGGTCACATCGAACCGTTCACGCACGTCAAATTGCAACTTGCCGACGGGCGCGATATGTTCATTCTCACGCAAGCTGATACGGTGGACGCCTATCTGCCTTTGCGCGACGATCTGCTTCTACTTAGCCATGCCGCCTATGCGGTTGAACTCTTAGATCGCTTTACCTATGAAAATAATGACGTTGAAAACCCGGCGATCTTTCGGTTGCTGACAGACACCCTCTCGCGCCTCGCTTCCGGCGCGGACGTTTGGCTGGTCCTGCGCTTCTACGAGATGCGCCTCCTAGACCAACTTGGCTTTCGTCCCCAACTCTTCGAGTGCGTCAACTGCGGGCGCGCGATTCAACCCGAAGATCAGTTCTTCTCGTTCAGCGCGGGCGGAGTCATCTGTCCGCGCTGTGGGCAGGGACTAAAGCATTTGCGTCCGATCTCGCTGGAAGCGTTGAAGTACCTCCGCCATTTTCAACGGAGCGGTTATGCTGAAGCCTCGCGTGCGCGCCCCGACGCCGACGTACAGAGCGAAACCGAAACGCTGATGCAAGGATATTTCACATATCTGCTCGAACGTGAATTAAACACGCCCGGCTTTCTCAAAAGAGTCAATGCCGGCCTGTAAGTCGTCTCAGTATTCTTAAGAGGAAGGGCAGGTCTTCGAAGCGTGTAAGCGCATCAAAAACCTGCCCTTGTTGTCCGCTCTACTTTCGGCGGAGATAAGGTGTAACTATGGCTGACTGGTTAGGATCGTGATGCCCGGTTGCGTTGATACCTCGATATTCTTCTTTACAAGAACGCCCGGTAAAGCGACCCAGGAGGCGACACTTTCGTCCCAGCGCTGAGGTATGCCGATCTTGGCTGGATAAGAAATAATGATCTGGGCGTTTGCCGGTAGAACGTCGATGCGCTCGCCGTTTTTGAAGAGCAATATTTCAACGCCGTGCAAGATAGTCTGATCGCCCAGCATAGAGAACTTCGTCTGATCTTCTTTGATCGGATTTACAACGATCTTATAACCGCATAATCCGATGAAAGTTAGATCCATACGGTTGAAAGTGTAATGTGCTTGAGGGTTGTCACAACGAACGAAGTCGGAAAAGCCGCTTCCGAATGCAGGTGCGGGAGTGGGCGGCGTGGGGGTAGACGGCGTGGGGGTAGACGGCGTGGGGGTAGGCGGCATGGGAGTGAAGAACGGATCGGCGGTGAGCCAATTATCGTATAAGATGCAATCTGAAACGTTGCCGCCTAAGCCGGAGGGATTGGATAAGTTTACAGCAGTGTCGCAATTATCCGCCGCTGAATTTGTATCGAGCGGTCCGCTGGGGTCGCCCCACCAATTGCCGCGTAGGTCAACATTATAAATGCCGAAATATGCAGGATTGCTGTTGTACCAGTTTGGGCTTCCTTGCGCGATGGCGGCGGCATAGAGACTTTGTCCAGTGATCGAGTTGCCTGTGCCGCTGACGTTCAATATGCAGTCGCCGCCCGCGCCGCTGCAATCATACGAAGAATAGTATTCTCCCGCGCCGTTTGATTCAAAATAGAATCCGTAATCTCCGCCGCTGATTATATTGTCGTTAAATACGGCGCTCACGTCGCTGGAGAAAAATCCCCAAACATCGGTGGTGACGTAGGCGCCGATCCCGCCAGCGGACACTCCCACTTGGTTATCTGAAAATGTGACGGTATTGAGCGAATCGCCCCAGCCGTTGCCGGCAAGCGTTAAGCCAACTGCTACGTTAAAAATAGAGTTGTTGGTCACGCTGATCGGTTCGTAAGGAGCGAACACAAAAATGCCGTATGAATTTGCGCGACCGCTCCAAATTGCGTTCCCGTCGATCACATCCGCGCCGCCTGAGTTGTCCGTATGAATTCCCGTATTCATATCGGAGACCGTATTGTTCAGCACTTGCATACCTTGAGAGTAATTAGCGGCGATGCCGTCATTGACTTGCGTCACTTGGTTGTTGGTAATGGAGCCTGAGCTGTTCCAATTGTAGATTGCGATGGAAGCGGCGCTCCCATCAACGTTGCTGACTGTATTGTTGTTTATGACGAAGTTATTAGAGTCGCTGACTTGAATGCCGCGCAGATAGATATTTTGAACCGTCGTATCCTCAATAGTCAGATTATCAACGGCGTTTCCATAAATGCCGTTCCGCGCGTTGAGGTCTGCGCCGTTGACAACTGTGCCGCTGTTTATCAAGGTGTTGTCGCCATCAACCGTTAAATCGAGAATAGTGACGTTATCTGCCGTGATATATAATATGGTATTCGTGTTAGAAGCGCAACTGCCGGGGCAGGATAAATCGAGCGTGCTAGAAGCGCCTGGGCGAATAATAGTCACGCCTGCTCCGCTGCCTTGTAAAGTGACCGATTTGTTTACGGTAACGTTTTCGTCGAAGGTGCCCGGGTCAATGTAAATCGTCCAGCCGGCTATAACGCTAGCATCGTCAATTGCAGCTTGAATAGATGTGTAGGAAGTTGTGCAGCCAATGCCTGTGCCGCCCCAACTAACGGGTTGGACTCCAGGCGGGCAGCCCATAGGATCGGGGGCTGAGAGCGCGTCGGCGGCAGTCTGGCTTGCTAAGGGAATAGGATTTCCGGCTCCATCCGCTAATATAACTCCTGCGTCGTTCATGGCTTGGACGACTTCGGTTACGTCTTCGGCTGGCTCTTCCGGCGCTGCGGTCGGTTCGGAAACGGTTTCTGTTGGAATGACCCCTTCAGTTGCGGTCGGCTCAGAAACGATTTCTGTCGGAATGGCCTCTTCAGTTGCGGTCGGCTCTTCCGGCGCTGCGGTCGGTTCGGAAACGATTTCTGTTGGAATGACTTCTGGCGTGTTTTCTGTTGGAATAGGCGTGGAGTTGACGGGTTCTTCCCCCAATGGAGTTTCCCCTTGCGATGAAATAACTTCTTCAGTAATAGTCGGTTCTTCTGTGGGAGATCCATCCGCTAGTACGGGGAGAGGAAATACTATGTTTACCATTAGCGTAAAAATTAACATGGAAACGAAAATAACGGACTTCACTGATTTAGACATGAAAACCTCCGTGCACTATTTAGTTGTTTATGTCGCTTTTCTTACAAAACTGCAAGATAAAGCCAAATGTAACATTAGCGGAAGATTAAGTCAATGAATAATGAGAAATTAAGTCTGACGGTAGTAAAGCCGTGTTTTCGTTCTCTTTTGTTCACAGATTTCGCGAATTGGTCGAATTTTTTCGCATTATCCGTGCCATTTTGCGCGTAAGATTACTTTGCTTGCATACAATTTCCAGCATAATTTGCTATTGCCTAGGGTCTGATTTCTTGTTGGCTGCTGTGGGCGCGGAAATGTCGGCGACAGTTTGTTTCCAAAAGAAAGCCCAATACATGACGACGGACACAATATAAAGTGCGATGGTGCCGATAAATGGCGGACCGAATCCAAAACGGATCTGCAGCCAACCGCTGATGGTGGGACTGAACGCCCAGCCGAAATTCCATGCCATGCTGGTGAGACTCGCTACGGTGGCGCGCGCCGATGATTCGACATGTTCCATCACGAATGTTTCGTATACGGGGCTGCTCATGTTCATCAACGCGAGGCGGATGTAATAGGCGGCGGCGCTGATCCAATATAGAGGCGAAAAGCCCAGCAGAATCAGAAATGGAATGGATAACGCTTGTGTGATGACCACAACCTGAATCTTTCCGAAGCGATCCGCCAGAGGCGGCGCAATGAGCAGTCCGATTCCCATGGCGAGCGAACCCCATGCAAAAAGCGCGCCGATGACCGGGTCGGATCGTTGGTGGACGACGCGAAAAAATACGTTCATGAACGGCATCGTCAGCCCAGCCCCGATGGAGGTAATGAACATCGGAAGAATAAGTTTGGCGAGCGTTCTGGGATGTTTGGCGGCGTATTGAAATGGCGCGAAGATGGCGCGGTCGGCGTGCGCGAGGCGCGGCGATTTGATGAAAAGCAGCGGCAGAATGGCGAGCCCGGCGCTAATCCCTACAATGAAGACCGAGTCGCTGTAAGCGGCGGGGCTGATAGGCGAGATGGCGCGCAGGCTGCCCATCCAAGTGGGGAGGTAGCCGCCGATCCAATTGCCGACCGAAGCCATCGTCATTTGTAAGCCCAAACTGAAGCTGAAGAGATAAGTGCGTTCATGCTCGTCGCTATTCTCCATGAGAAAAGGCGACATGGTTACGCCTGCCAAACTTTGCGCTAATCCGGAAAGCGCGCTCATCCAATAAAAGGATGCTTCGGTTGTCCAAATAGCCATAGCGATGATGGAAACGCTTAATAAGACTCCTGAAACGATGAGCGATGTTTTGCGCCCGATCAAGTCTGCGAGGTAGCCCATCGGCAGGGCGACTAGCAGCGCCACAAAACTTCCAACGGTGATGAGGTTGCCCAATAACGCTTCGTCGTACCCCAGGCTGAGCGCGTAGAAATTGAAAATGAGGCGAAAAACGCCCATTGCCGCGCCGGTTGCGATGACATTTAAAAGATAAAATCGCGCGTTGGGTTTGAACGCGCGAATGTGACTTGTGTATTCGCGGAGAATATGGTTTGAATTCATGGCGGTTTCTTTTTATATATAGATAGGGCGGATGAGGAAGCCGTGGGCTGCGCTAGTATACCAAGCGCTGACAAGCAGGCGCGCGAGTTGAGGCGCAGCCGTTCTTAATGGATTCATCCGAGGCTTAATCATTCTTCTGTAAGAACGAATGCGCTTAGTCTGCGAAATGAACGTTGATTTAGATATAATCCAAAAATAGTGCGAATGCGCTTAATGGATTCGGGAAAGGATGAAACGATGAGGCGAAAGATCGCAGCAGGCGCGTTGATCGGAATCAGTTCTTTGGCATTAGCGGCGAGTCTGGTCGGCATCGCTCTAGCATGGATGTATAACGAGCCGCTGACCGAGAAAGCGTTGGCGACGCTTGGAAGAGTCGATTCTGAACTGCGACAGACACAAGGCGCGCTGACGACCTTTGAAACAGAGTTGACGCGCGCGCTTCAAACTGTCAATGAAACGGAACAAGCGTTGGGGCAAAGCAACCCCGAGTCATTTTTGGAGAGCGTGCAAACTACGCTGAACGATGAACTAGTTCCTGAATTGACGACTGCGAAGGAACGGTTGGTCGCCGCGCGCAATGCGTTGAATGCGATGCGCGGTCTACTTGATACGCTCAGGCTGATTCCCTTCATTCAAGTTCCCGTGCCCGATCAAACTCTGGCAGATCTGATCGCTTCCGCCGATGCGTTGGAGTCGCGAATTAAGGACGTGGGCGAACTGACAGCGCAAGCCTCCACGTTGTTGGAGAGCGTTGCAGTGCTGGGCGGCGATTTAGGCGGAACGCGCTCTATGCTGGAACGTTTCCTTGAGGAGATTGGCGCTTATCAAATTAAAGTGGCTGGTTGGCGCAAACAAACGGCAGATTTGAGCGCGTCTGTCCCGATTTGGCTCGATCGCGCTTCTCTTGCGATTACGATTGCTCTATTCTGGTTGGGCTTTTCTCAGCTGGGACTTTTTCTTCACGGGCTCAGCGTTTGGCAGGGAGAAAACCCGTTGGCGGTGTTGAGACGAGAGAGATGGGATGAGGAGAAGGAGATTGGATAGCGCTATACTTGTAAAGCGGAATTTTCTGATTACAAAAGGAGTCAAGTAATGAAAAAGAGCATCTTCGTTTTGTTGATCTTTCTGGTTGCATGCGCTTCGCCCGCAGTAGTTCCTACCGCGACATCGTTGCCGCCCACTATTACAAACACTCCTGCCCCATCATCAACGCCAACTATCATACCTTCGCCAACAATTACTCCTATCCCCGATGAACTCATTGATGAAAAGGGCATAACTATGCGTCTCGTGCCAGCGGGCGCGTTCTCGATGGGTAGCGATAGTGGCTCCGCTGATGAAAAACCGATCCATTCCGTGACGTTGGATGCCTACTACATTGACAAATACGAAGTGACCAACGCCGCCTACAAACGCTGTGTGGACGCGGGCGTTTGCAACCCGCCCAAGCAAAGCAGTTCTTACACCCGCGACGCCTATTACAGCACCCCCGAATTTGACGAGTATCCCGTCATCTACGTGGATTGGAACATGGCAAACGCTTACTGCGAATGGCGCGGAGATAGATTGCCCACCGAAGCCGAGTGGGAAAAAGCCGCAAGGGGTTTGGATGGGCGTACCTATCCGTGGGGCGAAAATATTGATTGCGATAAAGCCAATTACGGCAGTTGCGTTGGCGATACGACCGAAGTCGGCAGTTACCTGGATGGCGTCAGCCCGTATGGACTACATGACATGGCTGGTAACGTTTGGGAATGGGTGGCGGATTGGTACGATTCGGATTATTATTCAAACTCTCCTTCCTCCAACCCTTTGGGTCCGAGCTCGGGACAATACCGCGTGCTGCGGGGCGGCTCGTGGGTCAGTGTCGATAACCTCGTCTGTTCTGCGGATCGGAGCGGGGGCGCGCCCGATGACGTCTACAACGTCGTTGGTTTCCGTTGCGCCCGTGGCACATCCCCGTAGGGGGCTCTCTTCCATGATTCTGTTTTCTGTTTTCTGGAATTCTGCGAGCGAAGCGAGTTCTGAATCCCTCTCGCCGAAGGCGAGTCGCAAAAAATAAGAACATAAAAAACCCATCGAAACAGAACCAACTTTCCCCAACGCGTGAAGCGTAGTCCAGACGATGGACAATAGACAGTGGACGATAAATCATGGTCAACACCTGTTGGTGCATCAGGTGCATGTGTGATCTATCGTCCATTGTCTTTCCATCAGTTATAATCCTCTCAATCTGGTCTCGATACGCCCTCAAAAAACATTCGGGCTACTCGACCTCCAAATCTCAAATCCAAAATCGTAAATCTGAAATCGAAAATGCCATCCTCCTTTCAATCCATCATCCTCAACCTCCAATCCTTCTGGGCATCGCACGGATGCCTCATCACCCAGCCCTACTACACCCAAGTCGGCGCAGGGACGATGAACCCCAACACCTTCCTGCGCGTGCTGGGACCCGAACCGTGGAACGTGGCGTACGTCGAGCCGTCGGTGCGCCCCGACGACGGACGCTACGGCGAGAATCCAAACCGCTTTCAACTGCACACCCAATTTCAGGTCATCCTCAAACCCGACACGGGCAATCCGCAAGAACTCTATCTCGACTCGCTCAAAGCGCTGGGTATTGACCCGCGCCAGCACGACATCCGCTTTGTGGAGGACAACTGGGAGCAGCCCGCCATCTCCGCTTGGGGTTTGGGCTGGGAGGTCTGGCTCGACGGGCAGGAGATCACGCAGTTCACCTATTTTCAACAAATGGGCGGCGTGGCGCTCAACCCCGTCTCGGTCGAGATCACCTACGGGCTGGAGCGCATCCTCATCGCGCTCAACAACGCCAAAGAGATTTGGAGCGAACCCTACGGCGCAGACGTAACCTACGGCGAGATTCGCCGCCGCGAGGAGTTCGAGCATTCCAAATATTATTTTGAAACCGCCGACGTGGAGCGCGTCCGCCAGATGTACGATTTGTTCTCCGCCGAAGCGGACGCCTGTCTCGCCGCGGGCTTAATCGTCCCCGCGCACGACTACGTTTTGAAATGCTCGCATTGCTTCAACATCCTCGACACGCGCGGCGCGATCAGCGTCGCCGAACGGCAGGCGTTTTTCCGTCGCATGCGCGCGCTCGCCAAAGCCGTCGCGGAGGGTTATGAGGCGCAACGTAAAGAACTTGAATATCCGTTGTTGAAAGAAATGAGTCCCCTCTCCCAGCGGGAGAGGGCGGAGGGCGAGGGAGAAGCCCCCACCAAACCTAGCAACTTCCTCTTTGAAATCGGCGTTGAAGAACTTCCCGCGTCGGATGTCGACTCCGCCTATGCGTTTCTCGAATCTCGAATCGCGGATTTTTGCAACGAACTTCATCTTGACCATAAAGACATCCGCATCTTTACAACTCCGCGGCGGATCGTTGTTTCTATCGACTCTCTCGTCCCGCATCAACCCGACCGCGAAGATTTGGTCAAGGGTCCCCCTGCCGATAAAGCGGTGGATAAAGACGGCAAATTCACGCAGGCGGGCATGGGCTTTGCAAAGAAAAATAACATAGCCACGGAAGATTTGGAAATCCGCGAACAGGACGGTGGCAAATACGTCTTCGCCGTCGTCAAGCAAAAAGGCAAACCCGCTCCCGAAGTCTTGCAAGAAGCCTTGCCGAAATTAATTGCCGAAATCAAATTTGAGAAATCAATGCGCTGGAACGAAAGCGGCGTTTCATTCTCGCGTCCGATTCGCTGGCTGGTCGCATTGCTCGGCGAAACGGTCGTCCCGTTTGAATATGCTGGCGTTGTTTCAGGAAATATTTCTCGCGGATTGCGTCCATATGATTCGCCTGAAATCAGAATCCCATCGGCGAATAAATACTTCGACGCGATTCGAGAAGCGGGAATTGTGTTGAATAAAGAAGAACGAAAAAATTCGATCATCGAGCAGGTCAATCAAGCCGCCGCTTTAGTCGGCGGAGAAGCGATCATCGAAGAAGACTTGCTGAACGAAGTCGCCAACCTGATCGAAATGCCGACCGTCGTGATGGGCAGTTTCAATAACGAATTTTTAGAATTGCCGCGCGATGTTTTGATTTCCGTAATGAAAAAACATCAACGGTATTTTCCAGTTGAATCCCCCTCTCCCGCTGGGAGAGGGCAGGGTGAGGGAAAATTATTGGCACATTTCATCGCCATCCGCAACGGCTACGATATCGGCATTGACATTGTGCGTAAGGGAAACGAGCATGTGTTAAATGCGCGCTTCGCCGACGCAAACTTTTTCGTGCGCGAAGACCTCAAACACACGCTGGAAGAATTCCGCTCCAAACTGGCGGCGCTGACCTTCCATGCCAAACTCGGCTCGATGCTGGATAAATCGAATCGCATTTTGAAACTCGGCGCGGAAGTGGGCGCAGGACTCGGATTCAAAGATGCGGACGAAGTCAAGACTTTGGCGCGCGCCGCTTATTTGATGAAAGCCGATCTCGCCACACAGATGGTGACGGAGATGACTTCGCTTCAAGGCATCATCGGCGGCGAATACGCTTTGCGCGGCGGCGAGTCGCAAGGGACGGCGCAGGCGATTGCGGAACAATATCAGACCGTCCCGCAATCGAAAATTGGTTTGACCATTGCGCTCGCCGATAGACTCGATTCGCTGGTGGGACTCTTCGCGGCGGGGCTGGCGCCGACGGGAACGAAAGATCCGTTTGGTTTGCGCCGCGCCGCGATAGGCGTGGTTCAACCGTTGATCGAACATAAGGTTCAATTTAATTTATCCGACGCGATTCAAAAGTCCGCGCAACTCCAACCGATTGAAGTTACGAGTGAGACGCAAACGCAAGTTTTGGATTTCATTACGGGACGTTTGTCGGTTGTGTTGAGAGAGATGGGCTACAAGCACGATGCTGTCGAGGCGATCTTGGCGGAACAAGCCGCCAACCCTGCCGCGTGCGTCTGGTCGCTGAATCAGTTATCCGAATGGACGAACCGCGATGATTGGCAGACCATCCTTGCCGCCTTTGCGCGATGCGCGCGCATCACCCGCGATCAAAAACAGATTTTTCCAATAGATGAAAAATTGCTGGTTGAAAAAGAGGAAAAAGATTTGTTTGCCGAAGTCAAAGTAATCAGCAGTCAGCCGTTCTCTGTGCAGGGATTTTTGAAAATGATCGTGAAGTTGACTCCCGCCATCAACGCCTTTTTCGATAAGGTGCTGGTCATGGCAGAAGATCAGAAGGTGAGAGAAAACCGCTTGGGGTTATTGCAGAAGATTGTTGTAAAAGCGCAAGGCGTTGCGGATTTCAGCAAACTGGATGGGTTTTAAGATAAACGATCGCTTTTATTCATGTCCACGATAGATGAAATCAAATCTCGCATAGATATTGTTGACCTCGTCTCTGAGGCGGGCGTCAAACTGCGTCATGCGGGAAAAAACTATACGGGCTTCTGTCCGTTTCACGATAACAAACGCACGCCTTCATTCGTCGTTTGGCCCGAGTCGGGAACCTGGCGCTGCTTTGGTCAATGCAATGAAGGCGGCGACATCTTCAAGTTTGTAATGAAGCGCGAAGGCGTGGACTTCAAAGAAGCGCTGCAAAAACTCGCCGAACGCGCCGGCGTGGAGTTGAAGGAATATCAGCGCGAATCGCCTGAACAAAAAGAAGCGTACGAAAACCTCCGTAAGTTGTTGGAAGATGCGATCATTTATTATCGCAGTCATTTGTTCGCCAATAAAAATATTCTCGATTACCTCCATGAAAAACGCGGATTGAACGATTCAACTATTGAAGCGTTTGGCTTGGGATACGCCCCCGCTGGCTACGACAACCTCCTCAACCATTTCACGCAACGCGGCTACTCCGAGCAGGACTTAATTGATTCGGGTCTTTTATCTGTCCGTGAATCCGAATCTCAAGTCTCCAATCTCCAGTTTCGTTCTTTCGACCGCTTTCGCCACCGCATTATGATTCCCATCCGCGACGAGCAGGGACGCATGGCGGGCTTCGGCGCGCGCATTGTGGACCCCGACGATGTGCCGAAGTTTTTGAACTCGCCCGAAACGCCCATCTTCTCAAAAGGACGCGTGCTATATGGATTAGATCGAGCTCGTAAACCGATTCGCGCTGCCGACCAAGCCGTGATCGTCGAAGGCTATTTTGACGTAATCGCGTTGCACCAAGCGGGTTATGAAAACGTCGTCTCGCCGATGGGCACCGCGCTGACCGAAGATCAATTGCGTTTGCTGAAGCGTTCCACGCGTCGAATCGCGTTGGCGCTCGATCCCGATGCGGCGGGACAAAAAGCCGTCCTGCGCGGACTCGACGCGGCGCGTTCCGCGATGGATCGCGAAGGCGAGTTGACCTTCGACGCGCGCGGTTTGCTTCGCAACGAATCCCGTCTGCAAGCCGACTTGCGCGTGGCGACCATCCCCGACGAACTCGATCCCGATGAAATCGTAGCGCGGGATAAAAAAGAATGGGGAAGAATCGTCGAAGCGGCGAAACCTATTGTCGCGCATGTGATGGAGACGCTTTCTGTCGGGCAAGATTTGAACGACCCGAAAATCAAAAATGAAATCGCGGCGCAGGTTTTGCCGTTGATTAACGATCTGGGAACGCCGCTGGAGCGCGATACGTATCGCCAGGCATTGGCGCGTATGTTGCGGGTGGACGAAAGCGCATTGATCGGCGCGCCGGTGCGAGGTCCGCGAGTGAGGCGACCGCGACAAGTTGAGAGAGGCATTGAGGCGAAGAAGCCTCAAGCGGTCTTGTCCATTGTTTCCAGTAAAAAAGCGGAAGAGTATTTGATCGGCATGTTGTTGCAAAAGCCCGAATTACTGTATAAAGTGGATCGTCGTTTGGAAGAGGGGCATTTGCCGCCGCTCGGCGCCGATGATTTTGATCATACGGATTACCAGATCGTATTCTATTCGATTCGAGACGCGCTTGTGCAAGATCAGGTTGACCCGCGCGCTTTTGCGCTGAGCGCGATCCCTGAGACGCTGCAGGAGACTTCGCAGACATTGCTCGCTCAACTCGAGACGGCTACTTGGTTGGACGATAGGCTTGTTGAAGAATTGTTGAGAAACATTAAGCGGATGAGAGAAGATGCCACCAGCGAAATGCTGACGTTGCGCCAACACCTTCAAAGAGAAGCGCAAGATAGCGGCGATTTGGACAGCGTGACCATTTATCAAGCGGAGGTGTTAAACTTAACGCGCTTCAAACGCGCATTGGATGAATTTGGGCGTTCGCTGTCTGCAAAGCGATAGCGAAGAAAACGGCGGGCGGATCGCCGTAATGCGTAACGAACCTAGGATTGCGGCTGGCGGAAAATATGAAGCAAAAAAAGCGAATCCCGCCGCCTGACCAGCGGCAGACGAAAGAGGCGGAGGTTGCATTGCGCGATTCTTTGCTCACTGCCGAACTCGTCGCCGACCCGGTGCGCCTGTACTTGAAGGAAATTAATCAGGTCAAGTTACTCAACGCCGATGATGAATTTCATCTGGCGACCATGATCGAAGCGGAACGCTTGATCGGCGCAGTGGAGAATCGTCCGATGCGCGCAAAGCTGACGAAGGAACGCGCGGTTTATTGCGGGTTTGCGGCTGAAACCATTACTGCCTGGAAGCGTTTGCTTGAAGATACCGCCAGGTTTGCTTGTGAGGCGCCGCATCTTTCTCAATTGCTCGATGAGGCGAAGAAACTGCGCGTCTCATTTGAATTAGGCGCTCCTTCTTATTTAAGGAACTATCTGAATAATGGATTGTGGGGGACGGATGAACTGTGGAATGAAGCTGCGCGGCAGGCGTACTCGGTCTTTCTTGGTTTCTACCTGTTTCCGTCTGAATGCGCGGAATGGCTCTTTCAGCGTTTTAATACGCGCGCTTGCTTGCCGAGTCAACAGACGCTGATCGCTCATTTTCCGATGGACGATTGTCTTCGGCAAGAAATAGACTCGGTTCGAGCTCGTTCGGACGAAGCGCGGCAGGTATTGATTCGCTCCAACTTGCGGTTGACGGTTAGCGTGGCAAAGCGATACTTAAATCGCGGAATTGACCTACAAGATTTGATACAGGAGGGAAATATAGGCTTGATGCGCGCGGTCGAGAGGTTTGATCCGCGCCGCGGATTCAGATTCAGCACTTATGCCGCTTGGTGGATTCGCCAATCCATTAATCGCTCCATTGCCGAGCAAGCGCGCACAATACGGATTCCTGTGCATCTGTTTGAAACCATCAACCGCGTAATAAAAGCGCAACGCGCGCTTACGCAGCAATTCGGACGCGCGCCAACTATGGAAGAGATAGCGCTAAAAGCGGGTTATCTCCCTGCCGCCGACGTAGAAGCGGCGTTGCGCGCATACGCTGAGAATAAGCCGCTCGACGAGACGCTAAGGCAGAAGCTTGCTAACGCTGCGCAAAAGGTGGATCGCGCGTTTTCTGCGATGGAGGAACCGCTCTCGATTGATCGCCCTATAGATGACGAAGATGCTAGCGACTTAGGCGACTTTCTTGAAGATGAAAGCGCGCTCTCGCCGATTGATTCCACCATACATGATATGTTAAAGATGCAAGTGCGCGACGCGCTTACGGCGCTATCTGATCGCGAGCGCGAAGTGCTTGAGTTGAGATTTGGACTGGCGGATGGGAGGGAGTACACGCTGGAAGAGGTGAGCGCGCGTTTTCATGTCACTCGCGAGCGCATCCGCCAGATTGAAGCCAAAGCGCTGAGGAAATTAAGACATCCTTCGAACAGCGAGCCGTTAAGAGATTATTTAGGGTAAATTGACAAACAAATCGTTCGGATGGCTCGTTTGCCCTTTCATTTTGCCAACCTTGTGAAAAGTGGAACTTTCGAAACTCTTATGTTATACTGTCATCCGTCTTATACATTCTCGTCCTTTAATTGGGCGTTTTGAGGAGCCGCAATGCTGGAATATGTCGCCATCGCGTTGATGGTCTTACTGGCAACGTTGGTTGCGCTGATTGCGATTGGGCTTGGGAATTTATTCGGTCCTAAGAAGCCTTCCAAAGCTAAATCACAGCCATATGAATCGGGTATTGTCCCTTATGGCGAAGCGACGCGCCGCTTGCCTGTCCGTTTCTATTTGATCGCCGTGCTGTTCATTTTATTTGACATCGAAGTGGTGTTCTTTTTGCCGTGGGCGGTGGTGTTTCGCCAGCTTGGGATGTTTGGTTTAATTGAAATGATCGTCTTCATCGGCATTTTGCTGGTGGGCTATGTGTACGCATGGAAGAAAGGAGCTCTCGAATGGGAATAGAGCAAAAACTCGGTAACATGGGGATGGTTACCGTTAAATTGGAAGAACTGGTCAACTGGTCGCGCACGAACGCCATGTGGCCCATGTTGTTTGGTCTTGCTTGTTGCGCGATTGAGATGATGGCGGCGCAAGCGTCTCATTACGATATGAGTCGTTTCGGTATGGAACTCATGCGCGCCAGCCCGCGTCAATCGGATTTGATGATCGTCGCTGGGCGCGTTTCGCGCAAGATGGCGCCGGTAGTGCGCCAGTTATACGATCAGATGCCTGAGCCGAAATGGGCGATCGCTATGGGCGATTGCGCCTCAACTGGCGGCGTCTTCAATAATTATGCGATTTTGCAAGGCGTGGATGAAATTATTCCAGTGGATGTGTACGTGGCGGGTTGCCCTCCGCGCCCCGACGCACTCATTCATGGCATTATGACGCTCTATGAAAAAGTGAAGGATGAGAAATTCGTTGATACGACGAAAGCTTGGAATCACTCGAAAGGACCGCGCAACGCTATTTCCGTTTGACCACGGAGCGGATTTTTCCGCCGTTTGTTGCGATAAGGCGATCTTATGGATAAAAAAATAGAACCCATCGTTCAAACGCTGCAAGAGACCTTTGGCGCAACCTGCGAAGAATTTCGCGGGGAGGCGCATATCTTCGTTAAAGCCGATCAGATCGTGGACGTGTTGACCCTTCTGCGCGACAAGCACGAGTTTGAACTGCTCTCCGCGCTCACTGCGACGGATTACTATCCTCAACAAACGCCGCGCTTCCATGTGATCTATCAGATGTCGTCGTTGGCGCAAAATACCACGTTGCAATTGCGAGTCCCCGTTGCGGGCGACCAGCTTAACGTCCCGACGGTTTCGCATATATATCAGACGGCGAATTGGCGCGAACGCGAAGCGAACGATATGTTTGGGATCGTCTTTGAAGGACATCCCGATCCGCGCAAGATTTTAACGCCCGAGGATCTGGATGCGCATCCCTTGCGGAAGGACTTTCCGCTGGGGTATGAGGAGCCGCAATTTACGTTCAACTTTGACGATATTGACCTGTCGAAGATTTATGCGAAGGAATAAAAACAGCTCTTGCGAAGGTTTGCCCTTTGCAAGGATTGAGGAACGCGTATGCCGCAAATAGAAGAAGCTAGTTACGCAAAATATAAACATCTAGTGTCTGAACGCGTGTTGACCGGCGAGACCATGCTGTTGAACATGGGTCCGCAACACCCGTCTACGCACGGCGTGTTACGGCTGGTAGTCGAACTGGATGGCGAAACGGTCGTGAACGCGATTCCCGAAATCGGTTATCTGCATACCGGCATCGAGAAGAACATGGAGTCGAAGACCTTTCTCAAAGCCGAGGTGATGACCGACCGGCTCGATTACTTGAACACAGTAGGCAATAATCTCGCGTACTGTATGGCGGTTGAGAAACTGGTTGATTTAGACGTGCCGCCGCGCGCGCAAGTGATTCGCGTCATCATGACGGAGTTGCAACGCATCGCTTCGCACTTGGTATTTCTGGGTCCCTTCGGGCTTGACCTTGCGGCGATGTCCATGTTCTTGTATTGCTTCCGTGAACGCGAATATATTATGGATATTCTCGAACTCTGTTCGGGGCAGCGCATGATGACCACCTATTTCCGTCCGGGCGGCGTTTGGCGCGATGTGCCGGAGGAGTTTGAAGCGGCTGTGCGTGATTTCCTCAAGATCTTCCCGAAGCGCGTGGACGAATACGAAGCGTTATTGACGAAAAACCCGATCTTTCTTGACCGACTAGTCGGCATCGGCATGTTGGATGCGAAGACCGCCATTTCCTACGGCGTGACGGGTCCCATGCTTCGCGCGTCGGGCGTGGACTGGGATCTGCGCAAAGCGCGCCCCTATATGGGCTATGAGGAATATGAGTTCAATGTTCCCACCCGTACGACCGGCGACACCTTCTCGCGCTACATCGTCCGTATTGAAGAATTTCGCGAATCGATGAAGATTGTTGAGCAGGGGCTGAAAAAACTGAAAGAGCTGGCGGGTCAGCCGACGTTGAGCGCAAACCGGCGTTTCGTGCCGCCGCCGCGCGCCGAAATTGGAGTGAGCATGGAAGCGCTCATTCATCACTTCAAGTATTGGACGGAAGGTTTCCCTGCGCCAAAGAATTCGGTCTACAGCGCGGTCGAGTCGCCGCGCGGCGAGTTGGGCGTTTATATGGAAGGCGACGGCGGACCGAAGCCGCATCGCGTGCATATGCGCACGCCTTCTTTCTGCAACCTATCAGTGATCAATGAAATGGTGCGCGGGCATCTTGTCGCCGATCTGGTGGCGATCCTCGCATCCGTAGATATTGTGCTCGGAGATATTGACCGATGAGTCTGGCTGAAAAATACCCCCAGGAAGTTCAACAAATCCTTTCGAAATATCCGCCGCACGGAAAGCGTTCGGCGTTGATGCCGTTGCTTTTTATCGCCCAGCGTGATGAAGGCTACATCAGTAAAGCTGCCATGCAGGATATTGCCGCGCTGCTCGACATTACCGAAACGGAAGTGGCTGGCGTGGTCGGTTTCTATACGTTGTATCACGAAGAAAAAGAAGGCAAATATCGCATACAAGTCTGTACAGACCTGCCGTGCGCGTTGCGCGGCGCGGAAGGTTTTATGGGCGATTTGTGCGATCATCTGAAGATCAAGGCTGGCGAAACGACCGAAGACGGGTTGGTTACGGTGGAAGCGGTCATGTGCCTTGCCGCTTGCGATCGAGCGCCTATGTTCCAATTGCAAGGACCGGATGCGATCGAATATCACGAGCATATGACCGTAGAGAAGACGATGGAATTGATCGGCGAATTAAAACAGAGCGAAGAATGATTCTTTTCTCTGTATGGGAGATATGTTTATGACGCATGTTCTGTTACGGCATCGAGAAATTCCCGATATTGGGAAACTCTCTGTATATCAAAATAACGGCGGGCTTGCCGCGTTTAAAAATGCGGTGACAAAAATGAAACCCGGCGAAGTGATTGACGTGGTTAAAAATTCAGGTTTGCGCGGGCGCGGCGGCGCGGGCTTCCCGACGGGCATGAAGTGGTCGTTTGCCGACGCGAAAAGCTGGCCCCATTACATGGTGGCGAATGCCGACGAGTCTGAGCCGGGCACATTTAAAGACCGCGAAGTAATGGAAAATAATCCCTTCCAATTCCTGGAAGGAGTGATGATCGGCTCGTACGCCGTTGGCGCGAATATCGCGTACATTTATCTACGCGGTGAATTTTGGCAGATCGCCGAGTCGCTCGATCGGAAAATTTCCGAGCTGGAAGCGGAAGGCTATTTAGGCGATAAAATCTTCGGAACCGATTACTCGCTCCGAATTTATACTCATCTCGGCGCGGGTGCGTACATTTGCGGCGAAGAGACTGCGTTGCTCGAATCGCTTGAAGGAAGGCGCGGGCAACCGCGCGTGCGCCCTCCCTTCCCGCCTTCGGAAGGGTTATATGGCAAGCCGACGATCATTAATAACGTTGAGACGTTTACCAATGTGCCGATGATCATGGCGAACGGCGCAGAATGGTACAAATCTATGGGCACGGCGGACGCTCCGGGCGTGAAGATCTTTTCGCTTTCGGGGCGCGTGCGCAAACCCGGTAATTACGAACTTCCGTTTGGCACGACCTTCCGCGACTTGATCTATAAATACGGCGGCGGCGTACAAGATTCGCGCAGCGTTCGGGCGATTATGCCCGCCGGCGCATCTTCCTCGTTGATCCTTGTAGATGACGACAGCATTCTCGATACGCCGATGGACTACCTCGAAGTCCGCAAGCTAAAGTCGGAGCTCGGCTCCGCCTCAGTTATCATCGTAGACGATACGGTTTCGATGGACTGGCTCATTAATAAAACCGTTCACTTCTTCCGGCACGAATCGTGTGGAAAATGCACGCCTTGCCGCGAAGGCACTTTCTGGATGTCGCATCTGACCGAACGCATCCACACCGGTCAAGCCGTAAGAGCCGACGTGGACTTGCTGCTTAACGTGGCGAAGCAAATGCAAGGTAAATGTTTATGCGCGTTGGGCGAATTCTCTACCATGGCGGTTGTTTCCAGCCTCGAACGTTTCCGAGAAGATTTCGATAAAGCGGTGCAAGCATAATGGATAAACAAATTTCTCTTACGATTGATGGACGACAAGTCACTGTCCCCGCAGGATTAAATATTGTAGACGCCGCCAAGCAAGCTGGCGTAGATATTCCCGTGTTTTGCCACCATCCCAAACTGGAGCCGGTTGGCATGTGCCGCATGTGTCTGGTGGAGATCGGGCGCCCGGTGCGCGATCGCGCCACAGGGCAATTCGTTGTGGAAGACGGCGCGCCGAAGATTCAGTTCATGCCGAAATTGGAAACCGCCTGCACGAATAAAGTAGAAGAGGGCATGGTGATCAACACGCAGACGGCGAAGGTCGCCGATGCGCAACGCGGAACAGTGGAATTTCTGCTGACTTCGCATCCGCTTGATTGCCCGATCTGCGATAAAGGCGGCGAATGTGCGCTGCAAGACCTGAACATGAAATACGGTCCGCGCAGCAGCCGCTTCAGGCTTGAGGAAAAACAACGCTTCGTCAAACCGGTTCCACTGGGCGAGTTGATTTGGCTGGACCGCGAACGTTGTATTTTCTGCGCGCGCTGCGTCCGCTTTCAAGATGAGATCGCCGGCGATGCGGTGCTTGAATTTGACGACCGCGCCCGTCCGATGCGTATTATCTCCGTTTCGGAACCCGGTTTCGACTCGGTCTTCTCGGGCAACACCACCGATATTTGTCCCGTCGGCGCGCTGACCACCGAAGACTTCCGCTTTGGCGCGCGCCCCTGGGAAATGGAAGCGGCGTCTTCAATCTGCACGCAATGTCCGGTCGGTTGCAATACGACATTAAATACGCGGCGCGAAGCTCGTTCGAACGGCGAAATCGTCGTCAAACGTGTGATGCCGCGACAGAACGAAGAAGTAAACGAAATTTGGATCTGCGATAAAGGTCGCTTTGCGTATCATTACGCCCAAGGCGAACAACGGCTGACCAGACCCATGATCCGCAAGGAGAAGAAACTGGCGCGCGCTTCATGGGACGCCGCGACTCAACTTGCCGCAGAGAAATTCCTCAAAGCCAAAAAAGATTTTGTCGTATTAGCGTCGGGCAGGTTGGCGAACGAAGATTTATTTAATTTGAAAATGTTGGCAGACCACGCGGGCGGCAAAGCGTATTTATATTCGCATATGGCGGGCGGAGAACTGACGTCGCTCGTCGGCGTAAGCGCGGGAACGAACATTGGAACGATGGGCGCGGGCAGCGCCATTGTCGTTGTCGCTTCCGATCTGTATCAGGAAGCGCCAATTTGGTATCTTCGAGTTAAGCAAGCGCAAGAGCGCGGCGCAACATTAATTGTATTAAACCCGCGCGAGACGAAATTAGATAGATACGCTACGCGCGCGATCCGTTATGAATACGGCGAAGAAGTGAAAGCGGTGCGCGATTTGACAAAAGCGAATGAGGCGGGCGAAGCGTTGTTGAAATCTCGAGATGTCGTTGTCTTTTACGGCAGCGAAGGACTCGGGGTCGCCGGCTCGCAAAATTTGGCGGCGGCATGCGCGAAACTACTGAATGATAATAACTTTACGGGAAGACCCAACAACGGGCTTATTGGCGTATGGGAACGCGCCAACGATCAGGGCGCGTGGGAGATCGGCTTCACTGTCGAAGACGACTTAGCCAAAGCGCTGAAAGGCAAAGCGGTCTATATTGTCGGAGCGGATCCCGTTCATGACGGCCCGAAGTTGGCGAAGGCTTTGGCGGAGGCGGAATTTGTCGTTGTGCAAGATGTGATGACGACTGAAACCGTCGGGATAGCGGACGTGGTTTTGCCCGCGCAAGCCTTTACGGAACGCGAAGGCACGTTGACTTCCGGCGAGCGGCGCGTTCAGCGTTTCTATCCCGCTGTGCCGGTTACGGGCGAGTCTCGACCTGATTTTGCCATCGTCTCGCAGGTTGCGCGAAACATGGGCGTTATTCTTGAAGGTACGTCCGCCGCGGTGGTGTTCGACCTGCTGGCTGCGACGGTAAAGTCGTTCGATGGCTTGGATTACGCCAAACTTGCCGAAGTTCGCGAGCAATTGCCCACAGTGGGGGGCAACGACCGCTATTACGGCGGCACAACATACGATAATAAAGACGGCTTAGGCGCGCATTTATCTACGGCTGCGACGCGCGGAGAAAAAGTGAGTATTCCGAAAGCCCAGAAAGAAGCGCTGCCGACGTTAAAGGAAAAAGAATTGCTGGCAGTGCCGGTTAACAAGTTGTACCATCGCGGTACGACTATGATGGTCGCCGAGTTGTTGCATCAGCGCATCGGCGAAACTAGCGTCAGCGCGCATCCTTCTGCCGCAATGCGGCTGGGCTTGAGCGCCGGGCAGACCGTGAACGTTAGTTTCGACGGCGTAAGCGGCGAAGCAGTTTTGAAATTGGACGATACGCTTGACGAGAAAATCTTATTGACGCCGCGCTCGATGGGCATGGCAATCCGCGAACCTGTAGCGGCGAAGGTAAAAGCATGATCACCGACTGGACTCTCTGGCTGGAATGGTTCATCAAGGCGCTTGTCATCATCTTTGCGCTGTTGATCGGGTTCGCCTACCTGACGTATTACGAACGCCGGGCGTTGGCGCGAATGCAAACGCGCATTGGACCGAATCGCGCTGGACCGTATGGCTTGCTTCAGCCGATCGCCGATGCGATCAAATTGATCTTCAAAGAAGAACTTTCGCCGGCGAAAGCGTACAAATTCGTCTTCTTCCTTTCGCCAATTTTGACCTTGCTGCCCTCGATCGTTATCGGAGCGGTTATTCCGTGGGGCGCGACGGTGCATTGGTTTGGGCGCGATATTAATCTATATCTGGCGGATATCAACGTCGCGGTGTTGTTTTTTGCTGCCATTGCATCCGTGTCAGTGTACGGCATTGTATTAGCGGGCTGGTCGTCGAATAGCAAGTATGCCATGTTGGGTGCGATGCGTTCGACCGCGCAGATGATCTCCTATGAGGTCGCGCTCGGCATTTCGTTGACGCCGGTAATCCTGCTGGCTAATTCCATGAGCATGCGCGAGATCGTGGAAGCGCAACGTTCGATGTGGTTCGTAGTTTATCAGCCGCTTGGGGCGTTGATCTTCTGGATCGCGACTCTCGCCGAAGTAAATCGCGCTCCGTTCGATATGCCTGAAGCCGAACAAGAGTTAACCGCTGGCTATCATGCGGAATATTCCGGCATGAAATTCGCGCTTTTTTTCATGGCGGAATATCAGAAAATGATCATTGTCTCCGCTATTTTAGCGGTGTTCTTCTTCGGTGGATATTTGGGCCCAGGCGAGGCGCAATATCCTATTTTGGGACCGGTCTATATGTTCGCCAAGATCATGATTCTGTTGTTCGTTATGATCTGGGTGCGCGCCACATGGCCCCGCATTCGCTATGATCGGTTGATGAGTTTCGGCTGGAAGATTCTTTTACCAGCCTCGTTGGCGACGGTCTTTTTGACCGCTGTCGGCATTTTAATGTTTGATGTCGCCAAGAACGCACTGTGGATGTGGTTCATCCCTGTTTCTTCCATGTTGGTATTTGCGATTTGCGTCATTGGCGTGTATCAAGCCTTGAGGAGGCTTACGTATGAGCGTGTTTGAACCTGCCGTTGAGCTGGTTCGTGGATTGTGGGTGACATTCAAGATGATGTTTGAAAAACCCGTCACCTATCAATATCCTGAAGAAAAGCGGGAAGTGCGTAAGCGCTTCCGTGGACGGCACGAACTGCATCGGTATGAAAATGGACTTGAAAAATGCATCGGTTGCGCGTTATGCGCTGCCGCTTGCCCTGCCGACGCGATCTTTGTGGAAGCCGCTGAGAATACGGACGAGAAACGCTTCTCGCCCGGCGAACGATACGCTTCCACCTACGAAATTAATATGTTGCGTTGCATTTACTGCGGTTATTGCGAAGACGCCTGCCCGACCGAAGCGCTCACGCTGGGCGACAATTATGAACTATCGTTCTACGACCGCAATTCGGCGATATACACAAAAGAAATGCTGCTAGACCCCGCGCCGGTGACGAGCAAATTGACCCCGCAAAAAGTTGAGCCGGGCGCGTTCAATCGCTCTGTGCCGGAGATGGAGAACCCGAAAGATTGACGATTTCGCGCTTACCGTTGACAATTGACCGTATTGCGATTAAAAACCGGTAACCCTAACGGATATTTATGACTCTTGACCTCGCTCTCTTCCTCGTTCTAGCTTGTATCGCTGTCGCATCGGCGCTCGGTATGTTGCTGAGCCGCAATACCGTTTATGCGGCGTTGTACCTCGTGTTGAACTTTATCACGGTAGCGATATTCTATCTGCTGTTAGGCGCGCCGTTCATTGCGATGGCGCAGATCACCGTATACACGGGCGCGATCATGGTGCTGTTCTTGTTCGTCATCATGTTGTTAGGCGCGGAAAACCTGCCGGCGCCGAACGCGCTTCCGTGGCAGAAACCGCTCGCCATCGCCTTAGCCGCCGCCTTATTCGCAGAAGCGGCGTATCTGTTGATTGTTAAAGCCCGCTCATTAGGCAACGTGCTTCCTCCCGCCGAAGCGATCAATGCCACCGAAAATCTGCGGCAATTGGGCGTCGCTCTGTTCCAAAACTATCTATTGCCGTTTGAGATTGTCTCGATCTTATTGTTGGTCGCCATGATCGGCGCGATCACGTTGACGAAAAAAGAGAAGGGGGCGCGAAACGGCTAGAAATCGCGAACGACTATGGTACCTGTTGACTATTATGTCATTCTCTCTGCAATTTTATTCACTATCGGAGTGTTGGGCGTTCTAATTCGCCGCAATGCGCTAATCATCTTCATGTCTATCGAGTTAATGCTAAATGCGGCGAACCTTGCGATCGTAGCGTTTGGCAGCGTAATCGAAAGTTTCAGCGGACAGATCTTCGTCTTCTTCGTGATCGCAGTCGCTGCGGCGGAAGTGGCGATCGGTCTGGCGTTGATCGTGGAAATTTTCAAATCCAAGCGCAGCATTGACGTGGATCAAGTGAGCGGCTTGAAGGGATAGACGATTAAAAACTGAACATTGCGGGTCGAGACGAACGCGCCCGCGCTTTGTTTTTGGAGATGGTTATGTATTTTGGCGAATCAGCAAATTATGGATTTCTATTCTTAGCCCCCTGGCTGATCTTTTTCCCGACCCTCGGTTTATTGATCAACGTCGCCTTCGGGCATAAATTCAGCGAACGGACGATCGGCGCAGTGGCGAGTCTGGCGACGGGCGCGGCGTTTGTCGTTTCTATCGCGCTCGCGTGGACGCTCTCCGCTTCGCACGCCGACGTGTTGCGTTGGCGTCTCGCAGAGTGGATTCACATCGGCGCTGTATCGCTCGATTGGACTTTCCGCGTAGACGCGCTTTCTGCAACGATGATGTTGGTCGTCTCGGGCGTAGGGACGCTCATCCATATTTACGCGATTGGATACATGCACGAAGACGTGCGTTTCAAAGCGGACCCGAGGCGCTTTCAGCGTTTCTTTGTTTTCCTCAATCTTTTCATTGCCGCCATGATGATTCTCATCAGCGCCGATTCCTATCTCATGCTGTTCATTGGCTGGGAAGGAGTGGGACTGTGCTCGTTCCTGCTCATCGGCTTCTGGTACGAAATGGACACGCTTGGGCAGCCTTCATGGTCGAACTCATACGCGGCGAAGAAAGCCTTCGTTGTTAACCGCATCGGCGATTACGGATTCCTGATCGCTAGTTTCATCATGTTTTGGGCGTTTGGAACATTCCAATTCGACGCCGTTTTTGCAAAAGCTCCGCAGGTATCGCAAGGGCTGATCGTCGCGATCACGCTATTTTACCTGCTTGGCGTAACGGGCAAATCGGCGCAGATACCGCTCTACGTTTGGCTTCCCGACGCGATGGCGGGCCCTACCCCCGTTTCCGCGTTGATCCATGCTGCGACGATGGTGACCGCGGGCGTTTATCTCATCACGCGTTCCGCGCCGCTTTATTCGGCGGTTCCTGCCGCGCAGAACATCGTTGCCCTAACAGGAGCCGTCACTGCGCTGTTCGCCGCGACGATCGCCGCCGGCCAGTATGACATCAAGAAAGTGCTGGCGTATTCAACGATCTCACAGTTGGGCTTTATGGTCGCGGCGGTGGGAGTGGGAGCCTATGTGGCTGGCATGTTCCACTTGGTGACGCATGCCTTCTTCAAGGCTTTGTTGTTCCTCGCCGCTGGCTCGGTCATTTTGGGCATGGAACGCGGACATCATCACGTCGAACATGCGCATCAGGATAAATCGAAAAAAGGCAAGAAGAAGCAAGAGGATCGCGGCGAAATATTTGACCCCGGCGATATGCGCAACATGGGTGGACTTCGTAAAACAATGCCGGTCACATTCTGGGTGTATATGGCTGGCACGCTGGCTCTGGCGGGCATACCGCCGTTTGCGGGCTTTTGGTCGAAGGATGAAATTCTGCTTGACGCCAGTCTGCATAATCCAACGGTGTATTGGTTGCTGACTATCGCCGCGTTTTTTACCGCGTTTTACATGGGCAGGCAAATTTGGCTGGTCTTCTTTGGGACGGCGCGCCACGAAGCGGCTTCGCACGCTGAAGAAAGCCCGCGAGTGATCACGTTCCCGTTAATTGCGTTGGCGATTCTTTCAGTGATCGGCGGCGCGATCAACCTGCCGTTCACTGGGTTCCATCATTTTACGCATTGGCTTGAAGGCGCGCTCGGCAAAGTCGAAGCGATGAATTTGGATATGCAAGTGGCGCTTGTTTCGACAGCCTTGGCTCTAGCGGCGATTGCGATCTCGTGGTTCTTGTATGGTCGCGCGCCAGCAGATGCCGTTCGACGAGACCCGCTCGAAACGCTCGGCGTCCTGTTCAAAGGCATGAACGGCAAGTGGTGGATTGACGAGTTGTACCAAGCGTTGGTTATCACGCCCTATGTAAAAACAGCGCAGTTTCTAGCGGATGTGATTGACGGGCGCTTCTGGCATGATTGGTTCCACGATAGCGTTGTCGTGGGAGGATTTAACTGGGCAAGTCGAATCGGTTTGAACGTATACGCCGACCAAAAGGGCATTGACGCTTTTGCGAATAGCTTGGGCGCATGGACGCAATCGCTCTCAACGATGATGCGCAAAGTCCAGAACGGATTCGTGCGTTCGTATGCGCTGACGTTCCTTCTGGGCGTTGTATTAATTCTTGGTTATCTGGTTTTCAAATAAACATGCGTCGAGTTTTTGATTTTCGACCTTCAGTCTGCAAGTAGAGGATTAAATATGGAATTTCTTTTGCAACCGCTTACGTTAGTGATCTTTTTTCCGCTGGTAGGAGTGTTCGCGTTGCTCTTCATCCCCAAGGAAAACAAAGACGCTATGCGCTGGACGACGCTCATCGTCGCGCTGATCACATTTGGCATTTCGATCTATGTGTTGACGATGTTCCGCGCCGCAGACGTGAACTTGCAGCTGGTCGCTCGTTACGACTGGATCGTCGTTGGAGGTTGGAACATTCAATATTTCCTCGGCGTAGACGGTCTAAGCATCCTGCTCGTATTGTTAACCACCCTGTTGACTTGGATTTCGATCCTCTCGGCGTGGACGGCGGTCGAGGAGCGCGTCAAAGAATTTATGATTTTCTTCCTCCTTTTGGAAGTCGGCATGAACGGCGTATTCCTCGCGCAAGACCTATTCCTCTTCTACATTTTCTGGGAATTTACGCTCGTGCCGATGTACTTCATCATCGGCATCTGGGGCGGACCGCGCCGCATTTACGCCGCGCTGAAGTTCTTCCTCTATACGATGGCGGGTTCGATCTTGATGTTGCTGGCGATTCTGTGGCTCGGGATCTATGGCAATACGTTCTCCGTTCCCGACCTGATCGCGCGCGGCGGCATCCCAGTCAACATTCAAATGTGGTTATTCATCGCCTTCGCGCTTGCCTTCGCTATTAAAGTGCCGATGTGGCCCCTGCATTCGTGGTTGCCCGACGCGCACGTAGAAGCGCCGACCGCCGGCTCGGTGATCTTGGCGGGCGTGTTGTTGAAATTGGGAACGTACGGTTTCGTGCGCTTCAATCTGCCGTTGTTCCCCGAGGCGGCTGTCAGCGCCGCCCCGTGGATGGCGCTCCTCGCTGCGATTGGAATTATTTACGGCGCGGCGGTATCGTACGCACAAGCCGACATCAAAAAACTGGTCGCTTACTCTTCCGTCAGCCATTTGGGATTCGTTATGCTTGGCGTGTTCGCGCTGAATCCCGAGGGCGTCGCCGGCGGCATCTTGCAGATGATTAACCACGGCGTCAGCACCGGGGCGTTGTTCCTCTTGGTCGGTATGATCTATGAACAAACGCATACGCGCGAATTCAGATTGTACGGCGGCTTGTGGAAGATCACGCCGGTCTTTGGCACGATCTATCTCATCACCTCTATGTCTTCGATGGGCTTGCCGGGGCTTAACGGCTTCGTAGGCGAGTTCACAGTCTTGCTTGGCGCATGGGGCGCGGGGCAAAACGGCGTGTTCTATTGGGGCGGAGTCTGGCTGGCGGCAATTTCTGCGCTGGGCGTCATCATGGCGGCGGTATATATACTCTATATGTTTCAAAGAATGTTTATGGGCCCGCTGGGCGAGATCGTCGAAGAGGCGAAAAAACACGGGCGTCCGATTCGCGACCTCAATTGGCGCGAGATCGCTGTGATCGCGCCATTGGTCATCCTGATGTTTTGGATCGGCTTATATCCCGCGCCGTTCTTCAATCTCATGGCTCCCGCCGTGAATCATCTTGTCGGAATGCTGCCGCTGCCCTGACATGAGTAAACTTTATTCTGCAAGGGCGAATCGAAAATGACATTTTCTGACTTCACTACCATTCTTCCGGTTGCCATTCTCGCAGTCTGGGCATGCGCGTTGTTAGTGGTGGATCTCTTTATCCCCAAAGATCGTAAAGGCGTTACGGCGTTGCTTGCCGCGCTGGGATTGGCGATCTCGCTGGGATACACCCTATCTCAGATCGGCGACGAAAGACTGGGTTTCAGTGGCATGGTCGCGCTTGATGGATTCTCAATCTTTCTAAACGCCCTGATTCTCGTCTGCGGACTGCTTGGGGTTGCGCTTGCCTACGATTATCTTAAACGGATGAACATTGAGCGCGGCGAGTATTACGTCTTATTGCTCTTTAGCAGCATTGGCGCCATGCTCATGGCGCAAGCCGCCGATCTCATCATTATCTTCCTCGCGCTTGAATTGCTTTCCATTCCGCTCTATGTGCTTTCTGCGTTTGCACGTTCTAACGTAAGCTCGGAAGAGGCGGGTTTGAAATATTTTCTGCTCGGCGCGTTCTCGTCCGGATTCCTCGTCTACGGCATCGCGCTGATCTTCGGCGCCGCGCACACGACGAATTTGTACGCTATTCTAGCCGCCGCTTCGGCTTCGACCGTCAGCCCTCTTCTTGCCTTCGGCGCCGCTCTCGTCTTGGTCGGGTTTGGCTTTAAGATCGCGGCAGTTCCTTTTCACATGTGGACGCCAGACGCCTATCAAGGCGCGCCCACCGCTGTAACCGCGTTTATGTCGTCGAGCGCGAAGATTGCGGGCTTTGCCGCATTGCTGCGTGTATTCATTACCGCCTTTTCGCCTCTTGCCGTGAATATGACCGATGTCTTATGGGGACTTTCCGCGCTGACGATGGTCGTAGGCAACATTATTGCCATTACGCAGACCGACATCAAACGCATGCTGGCTTATTCGAGCATTGCGCATGCCGGGTATATCTTGATGGCTTTTGTTCCTTATGGCAACGCGGCGGTGGCGCCGGTGTCTGTAGCCGCAGGATTGTTCTATCTTATTGTTTATGCGATCACAAATTTCGGAGCGTGGGGCGTGGTCATCGCTGTAGAGCGCACGGAAGGGAAAGGGCTTGCTATCAGCGACTATTCCGGGCTGGCAAAAAATCATCCGGCGCTTGCCGCCGCGATGTCCATCTTTATGGTCTCGTTAATTGGATTTCCTCCTACGCTTGGACTGGTCGGAAAAGTTTATCTTTTCCGCGCGGTAATTGACGGCGGGTTTGTGGTCTTGGCAGTGATCGGCGTGCTTACCTCGATCATCTCTGCGTTCTATTATTTGCGCGTCGTCGTCAATATGTATATGCGAGACGGCGAGCCGTCCATTCGGCGCGAGTTCTGGCTCGACTTCACTTGGGGCGCGCTGGCGTTTCTGACCGTGTTTCTAAGTCTCATTCCGCAAACATTATTCGCTTGGGCGAGTTCAGCCCTGATGAAACTCTTCTAAAAGACGGAATTGACTCTGTTAAATCGAAAGCGGACGGCGCGTTACGCCATCCGCTTTTTTCTATCGCGATGCAGTCGAGCCGCTACGCGGCGGCGTGTTCCACAAACGGAGCGAAGCGCGCGCGTTCCTCTGCCGACAGCCGGTGTGGCTGCAGCGATTTGATATTCAGGAACACGCCGCGTTGTTGCGCTTCCGCCGCCAGTGTGCCTTTCTCATTATAAAAACGGAATTGTAGAACGCCCGAGCTGTTTCGCAGTTCAGACATCCAAACCTCGATGCGGGCGCGTTCGCCTAGGTAGAGCGGAGTTTTATACTTGATATGCGTTTCCATTAAGACTGGGGCAAAATCTTGTTTCATGATCTCTGTAGTGACCATACCCGCCGCCTCCAGTAATTTTGTGCGCCCGATCTCCATCCATTGAATGTATACGCCGTTGTTGACATGCCCGAGGAAGTCAATATGAAACGTGTGGATTTCCTGTTCGAACACGACCTTTTGCATACTATGCTCCTTTATTTCCAAATATTCCCATACCCAAACTCCTTGATCAACTTCCCTTCTGCGAAACGACTGAATCGGAATGGCGAAATATCCACCGTTTTCGGCGTACCATCCAAGATCAACTCAACCAAACTCGCGCCCGCGGCGGGTGACGTTTTGAATCCCGTGCCGCTCAAGCCACATGCCAAATAAAAACCGCCCAAGTCTGTGCCGCTGTAGATGGCGCGCTGATCGGGCGTGATGCCGTCGCGCCCCACATGGATCGAATGCAACCCGCTCTGCTCGATCTTGGGAATGCGCTGTGCCATCTGGTCGATCAATTTTTCGACGAACGTGGGCGTCGGCGTTTGGTCTTCCTCGTCGGGCGCTTCGCCTCGCAGGGATTCGTCCTCGCCCGCGGCAAGGATGAGCGCGCCGCCCTCGGGACGGAAATAGCAGTTGATGATGTCGTCGATACAAGCGGGGATGCGACCCAGCGACGGCGGGCGATGCAGGAACGCGACATCGTGAGTCCACGTTTCGAGCGGGACCTCGATGCTGGCGAGGCTGGCGACATGCTTTGCCCACGCTCCAGCCGCGTTGACGACGATCGGCGCGTCGAAACTCCCTTGTGTGGTATCCACGCCGATAACTTTTCCACCTGCCGCACGGATGGCGGTCACTTCGCAATTTTGGATCAGCGTCGCGCCGTTGCGTTTGGCAGATTCGATGAACGAATTGGTGGTGAGCGTCGCGTCCGCGTAGCCCGAATCGGGTTCGTAGGCGGCATAGTCGAAGTGATTCGTTGACAGGTCGGGGAAGAGGCGTTTTGCTTCCTCCGCCGAAATGACCGACGTGTTGATTCCAATTTTTTGCTGGTTGATAACATTTCCGCGCAGTTTGGCTTCATGCTCGCGCTTGGCGATCTGCAGGAAGCCAGTTTGCTGAAATCCGCACTCGCCGCCGACGCGTTCTTTCCATTGACTGAAATATTGCTGATAACTCTTGAATGTGAGTTCGGATTCGGCGGCGAGATCGTAGTGCATACGGACGAGTCCGCTGGAGTAACCTGTCGCGCCTGAGGCGGTCACTTTGCGTTCGAGGATGGCGGGCTTGAGTCCGCGCTCGGCGAGGTGAAAGGCGATGCTGGCGCCCATCACGCCCGCGCCGATGACGATGGCGTTGTAGGATTGAGGCATGGTTGATTCCTTTTAACCACGAAGGCTTGGATTGAGCGTGTCGAAATCACACAATGGACACGAAGGGAAGAGCAAGGGAAAAAATCGGTGAGAATTCGTGCGATCCGTGGCTGAGGTTTTATTGTTGTGATTGTAGCAGGGAATTAGGTAACTCGATAATGAATGATGTGCCTTTGCCCACTTCACTTTGCGCTTCGATCGTGCCGCCGTGCGCGTGGATGAGTTGTTTGGCGATGGCGAGTCCCAGCCCGCTGTGGGTTCGTTCACTGCGCGATCTGTCGCCGCGCCAGAAGCGGTCAAAGATGAATGGAAGGTCGTCAGGGGAGATGCCTGAGCCTGTGTCCTGGATTGTAATGCGTACTGCGTCCCTTCGACTAGGCTCAGGACGAGACTGCGTATCATGTGCTGATTCAATTATGATGGAAATTTTTCCACCTTTGGGCGTGTGGCGCAACGCGTTCGAGATGAGATTGGATAACACTTGATTCAAGCGGTCATAATCGGCTGTGACTTGTTGATCTGCGTCCGCGATGCGCGTTTGCAGGTCAATGTCGAGGGAGGATGCTTGGGAGGAAAAACTCGAAGTGAGATCCGTTATCAAATCGGCGAGCAGGAAGCGGGTGGGATGAAGCGGGAGTTGTCCGTTTCGGCGAGGGAAGAGTCTGCAAGTCGTTGACGAGGCGGGTGAGGAGTCGCGTTTCGTCCAATGTGTTGTTGAGGTGTTCGGGCGTGGGCTGATAGGCGCCATCCACAATGCCTTCGAGGTTGCCTTGAATGATGTGGAGCGGCGTGCGGAGTTCGTGGGCGATGTCGGCGGTGAGGTTGCGGCGTTGTTGTTCGGAGCGTTCGAGTTCAGCGACCATTTTGTTGAAACGTTTGATCAGGTCGCTGAACATATCGGAGTTACTTTCAGGCACGCGCGCCGAGAGATTGCCTTCCTCCACTGCGTTGATGGTTTTGAAAAATTCTTCGAGCGGTTTGCCGAAACGGAGATAGAGATTGAAGGCGATGAAGAAAAGAATGACCACCAGAACAACGGGCGCGCCGCAGACGAGGAACCAAATGTTTCTGACACCTGTGTATTCCGAAAAAAGGAAATAGAGAAGCGCGGCGATGCCTCCGACGAAGAGGATGACGGAGAGGATGAAGAAGATGACGAACGGGATGAAGCGGTGGCGGCGGTTTGAGGAGGGAGGGGAGGAGGTGGACATGAGAGATGAAAAGTAGAAAGTAGTGAGTGGAAAGAGGAAAGATGAAAGAAGGGGTTATTCAATGAAACGATAGCCGATGCCGTAGACGGTTTCGATCATGGATCTGCCCGAGGCGGATTCTAGTTTTTTGCGGAGGTTCTTGATGTGTGAGTCGACACTGCGATCCATGCTGGAGGCGGTTCCGTGCAGGTCTTCGAGTAATCCCTCGCGCGTGAGCGTTTGATTGGGACGGCTGGCGAGCAGGACTAGCAATTTGAATTCGTTGGGAGTTAACTTGATCGGACTGTTGTTAAACGCCACAGAATATTTTTCCGAATCAATTTCAAGCCCGCCCACGCGGATGATGCTCAGGCGCTTTCACGTCTCCGCGCGTTCGGCGGAGCAACGCCCTCACACGCGCCACCAACGCGCGGACGGAGAACGGCTTGGTGATGTAGTCGTCCGCGCCGATCTCAAGACCCGTCACTTGGTCTATCTCTTCCGAGAGGGCGGTGAGCATGATGATCGGCACGTCGCTTTCGCGGCGCAGGATGCGGCAGACTTCGCGTCCGTCAAGTTGAGGAAGCATCAGGTCGAGGATGACGAGATCGGGTCTTTCGCGGCGGGCAGTTGTCAGCGCGGCTTGACCGTCTGCGGCGGTGACGACGCGGAATCCGTTCTTCTCCAGATAATCTCTGGCGAGACGGACGATCTTCGGTTCGTCATCCACGACGAGGATGAGGGGAGGCATGGGGGGAGTATAAGGTAAAAGAGGAGTAGAGAATAGAGAGTAGAAAGTGGAAAGTGGAAAGTGGAGGTGGGAAGAAGGAAAGATGAAAGATGAAAGATTCTTTCTTCTTTCCTTCTTTCTTTGTTTAAACCATTGTGACGACGATCTTCCCTTGCGCATGACCCGCGCCGAGGTGGTGCATGGCATCGGCAATGCGCGTCATCGGGTATACCTTCTCGACAAACGGTTTCACTTTGCCGCTTTCGATGAGTTCTTTCAAAACTTGCATGTCCGTGCGGTTGAATTGGGCGATAAAAAATACAAACTTCTGACTCGCCCTCAATGTCGCTAGCCGTGTTTTGATGAGAAGCCCAATCGGTCCAATCACTGGAGTCTTTGGCGCTCCGATGAGCACAAAAGTTGCGTTCGGCTTGAGCACGCTTGTAATCAGACCACGAGCGCGCTCCATTGATGTTGAGCAACAGGTCATACTTTTGACCATTGCGTGTGAAATCATCCTTGGTGTAATCAATCATGTGATCAGCCCCAAGCCTGCGGGCGTGCTCAACGTTTTCGGACTGCACACAGCCGTCACTTCCGCGCCGAACGCTTTGGCGATCTGAATCAAACGTGCGTGCCCTCCGCCCGACGCGCCGTGAATCAGGACTTTCTGTCCGGGCTGGATTCTTCCGTGGTCGCGCAGTCCTTGCAATGCGGTGATCCCCGCTGTGTGGGGACGGACGCCGCTTCTTCCATCGTGACGTTGGCTGGTTTCAAGGCGATGGCATTTTTCACGCTGACGTATTCCGCGTACGCTCCGCTTCTGCCGCCGAAGACCTCATCGCCGCGTTTGAAATCGTGGACATCCTTGCCAACCGCTTCGACAACGCCCGCAAAGTCCGCGCCAAGACGCGTATCTTTCGGTTTGAAAAATTCTTTGCTGAGTAGTCGTCCGATCAGCAAACCCGGTCATGCCGTACCATTCCGCAACATTGATCGAGGAGGCGTGCACGCGAACCAGCACGGCATCGTCTGCGACTTCAGGTTTTCGACCTCTCAATCTTCAACACCTCGGGCGGACCATAGGACTCAAATACAACTGCTTTCATGATTGATTCTCCTTGTGAATTTTCTCAAGGTTATCAACTCATTGTGGAGAAAACATGGATGAGCCGTCAGGGATTGTGGAGGTTGTTCCTCTATATTTCGTTCATAAACGAATTTCGAGCCGAATTTTTACCTTGTCCTCTTCCCCGATGTTTTCCGCTTTTGAACGACCATTTTGGTGCGGCACGAGATAGCGACCGTCTTTGGGGAATAGAGATGTCTTGAACTCGGTTTCGCCGATCCGCACGTGGACGGGGATCACGCCCCAGCCGCGTTGACGACGATCGGCGCATCGAAACTCCCTTGTGTGGTATCCACGCCGATGACTTTTCCACCTGCCGCACGGATGGCGGTCACTTCGCAATTTTGGATCAACGTCGCGCCGAGTCGCTTCGCGGATTCGATGAACGAGTTGGTCGTGAGCGTCGCATCGGCGTAGCCCGAATCGGGTTCGTAGGCGGCATAGTCGAAGTGATTCGTTGACAGGTCGGGGAAGAGGCGTTTTGCTTCCTCCGCCGAAATGACCGACGTGTTGATTCCAATTTTTTGCTGGTTGATAACATTTCCGCGCAGTTTGGCTTCATGCTCGCGCTTGGCGATCTGCAGGAAGCCAGTTTGCTGAAATCCGCACTCGCCGCCGACGCGTTCTTTCCATTGACTGAAATATTGCTGATAACTCTTGAATGTGAGTTCGGATTCGGCGGCGAGATCGTAGTGCATACGGACGAGTCCGCTGGAGTAACCTGTCGCGCCTGAGGCGGTCACTTTGCGTTCGAGGATGGCGGGCTTGAGTCCGTGCTCGGCGAGGTGAAAGGCAATGCTGGCGCCCATCACGCCCGCGCCGATGACAATGGCATTGGTTGTTTGAGGCATATGAAATTCCTTTCTGAGCAGTGGATAGCAGCCAATAATTGAAGAGGAGTAAACGCGGAAGATTTGACGCCGCGCTTATTTATAATAGCTCTTTTACTTCCGTCAGTTCATCTTTCGTCAATTTCCATTCCGCCTTCTTTGCATTCTCGCTGACCTGATCGGGAGTCGTTGCGCCAGCAATGACGGAGGGAATCACTGGCTGACTGAGCAACCAGCTGAAAGCCAGGTCGTGAAGCGTGTGCCCGCGCGAGTCGGCGAAGGCGCGCAACGCGTCCAATTTGTCGAAAGTCGCATCGGTGAGTCGGTTCTTCACATAGGGGCTGAATGTGCCGCGCGACCCTTCGGGAGCGGGTTCGCCGCGCGTGTATTTGCCGGTAAGCAGACCGCCGGCAAGCGGAAAATACGGTAAGATGCCGATGTTCGCCCACGCGCAATAGGGGACGAGTTCGCGTTCGGCGTCGCGCTCGAGCAAGTTGTAATGCATTTGGGTCGTGACGAAGCGCTCCCAGCCCATCATCTCGGCGAGCGTGTTGCTGTGCGCCAACTGCCACGCCGAAAATTGACTCGCGCCAATGTAGCGGACTTTCCCCGCGCGGACGAGATCGTCGAGCGCGCGCATCGTCTCCTCGGCGGGAACCGATTCATCCCACGCGTGAATTTGATACAGATCAATATGGTCGGTTCTCAGCCTTCGCAGACTTGCCTCGACCGCATTCAAAATGTGATAGCGCGACGCGCCGACATCGTTCGGTCCCTCGCCCATTTTGAATCGGACTTTCGTTGCGATGACCACGCGTTCTCTTTCGCCTTCGAGCGCCGCGCCGAGATATTCCTCCGATGTGCCGTTCGGGTTGCCGTAGACGTTCGCCGTGTCGAAAAAGTTGATGCCCTCATCTAGCGCGCGATGGAAGATGGCTTTTACGCCGTCTTTATCCACTTTGCCGCCAAATTGATTGCATCCGATTCCGATGACGGAAACTTTTACGCCTGCCTTGCCGAGATTGCGATATTCCATAGCGGTCTCCTAATTTTCGTTATCTTCTTCCGTGCATTTATACAAGTATAATCTCATCCATGCTCAAGGCGCTTATCTTTGATTTTGACGGGTTAATTCTCGATACGGAAACTCCCGAATATCTTGTTTGGAAAAATATATATCGCGAGAATGTGTTCGACTTTCCACTGGAAGAATGGAATAAAATTGTCGGCGGTCGCGGGCTTTCAGATTTTAATGCGGCGGATCATCTCGCGCATCTTTCGCAGGGACGGCTGGATGCGGCTTCTGTGCGCGCGCGCCATAGCGCCGAAAGCCTTGCCATGATCCATGCGCAGCCGATTCTGCCCGGTGTTTTGGAAGCGATCTACTTCGCGAAACAAGACGGTTTGAAGCTGGCGATTGCTTCCAGTTCGTCGCACGCTTGGGTGGATAATCACACAAAACGACTTGGAATCTTCGATGATTTTGATGCGATAATTTGTGCGGAAGATGTTGGCGCGGGCAAGACCAAACCGAATCCCGACCTATTCCTCGTCGCGCTGAACCGGCTGCAAACGCGGAAGGAAGAAGCGTTGGTCTTTGAGGATTCCCCAAACGGCGTGAAAGCGGCAAATCGCGCGGGGATTTTTGTTATAGCGGTCCCAAATCCGGTCACGGCGGCGCTGACTTTTGATAACGCCGACTTGATCGTGAAGTCGTTAAGCGAGTTATCGTTGCCGCGCTTATACGAGTTGCGAAAGCGGCGCTTACTCGATGATGATCGGCGCGGCGGAGATGGGGGTATCGGTTAATTCTTTATGCGGGGTGAAAATTGCGGCAAACCATCCCAATGCGGCGGCAACAAAGGCGATCACAAAAACGACATGGATGGCGCTTGTCATAGCGAGGCGCACCCCGGCTTCGGCGACTGCCTCTGTAACGGGGGCGGGGTCGAGAAGTTGCGAGACCAACCCTACATCGAGATGGAGCGCGCTTAAGCTTGAGGCGAGTTTCGCGCTCAATGCCGCGCCCATTACGCTGACGCCTAGCGTTCCGCCCATCGAACGACTGAATTGCAGCATGGAGGTCGCCGTGCCGAGATGACGCCGCTCTACGGTTGTTTGTACGGCGATGACATACGATGGAATGGAAAGCCCCATACCGAGACCCATCATCCCGATAAAGACCATGACATGCGTTTGCGAGCTGTTTGCGCCAAAGAGCGCCAGCAGGCTTGCCCCCACGAAGAAAATGCTGGTGCCGATCACGCTTAAGCGGCGATACCCGATCTTTAGCAAAATACGCGTGCCGAAGATGCTGCCTGTCACCCAACTGAGCAGCATGGGCGTGATCGTAACGCCGGCTTGCGTGGGGCTTGCGCCGAGAGCCGATTGCACAAATAATGGGATAAATGAGATTGTGCCGAAAACCGCCCAACCGGTAAATAAACTGTGCGAGGTGGCGGTTGAAAAGAGCCTATCACGAAACAGCCCGATTGGTAGAATAGGGTTTGTGGCGTGAAACTCGACCCAAATGAGCGCGGCGAGGAGGATGATAGATATGGCGATGGCAGCCCACCCAAACGACGTACCCAGTTCCATTAGTCCAAGCAACAGACTCACCACGCTTGCAGAGAGCAGAGCGGCGCCGGCGTAATCAATGTCGAGTTGTTCGTGAGTGTAGACCTGATCTTTCCATGCAAGCGCGACGATCGTCCCGGCGATCAGACCGGGAATGACGTTGATATAGAAAACCCAACGCCATGAAAGTTGATCCACAATGAATCCGCCGAGCAACGGACCCGCCACAGAAGAAACGCCCCATACGCCTGAGAATAAACCCTGCATTTTTGTGCGTTGCTCGAGCGAGAACATTTCGCCAATAATGATGAACGCCAGCGGCATGATGCCGCCTGCGCCGATGCCCTGTAACGCACGCGCGAAGATCAGTTGGGTGAGCGTGGTCGCCGCGCCGCACCAAAGCGACCCGATGAGGAAGAGCAACATGGCGAAAACGTAGAGTTTTCGCCGCCCATAAATATCTGAAATTTTCCCGTATAGGGGAACGGTTGTAGTGGACGTGAGCATATAGGCGGAAAAAACCCATGAGTAATTTTTCAACCCACCCAACTGTCCGACGATGGTCGGCATGGCGGTCGCCACCACGGTAGATTCCATGGAAGCTAGAAACAGGCTGAACATAATGCCAATCGTGACAATAACGATGCGTTTGTGTGTCATAATTTCCTTGTCGGGACGCGTGTAATGAAACTGTAGCGGTTTTTGCGTTCGCAATCATACCCGAAAAATGAACCGCTTTAAAAGACGGATTGCAATCTAATACTTTTGAAAGGCGATTAGAGAGCGTTGAGGGAAACGCCTAAGCTTGAATCAACAAATGAAAACGTGAAACGTAGGAAGGATTTATGCATTTTTTCGATTTGGCGGAGCCGATTTATCAACTAGATGAATTCAAGTTAAAAACTCCCGCCGACTGATGTCGGCGGGAGTTTTGACGTTTAAGCTCCGATCTCTAGCTTTTCCCCATATAGTTTCCGATGAACAATACTTAATGCACGGACTTGTTCTGCCGCATGATATGAGGACCGCACCAACGGATTCGACTCGACCCATTTGAAACCGAGTTCTTTTCCATAGTCGCGCAATTCAGCGAATTCTTCCATTGTGTAATAGCGCGCTAGCGGCATATGTTGTTTGCTGGGTTGCAGGTACTGACCGATCGTCAAAATATCCACGCCCCATGCGCGTTGATCGCGCATCACGGCTTTGACCTCGTCCAATTCTTCGCCTAAACCGACCATAATACCCGATTTGGTCAACACATCAGGGTCGAGTCTTTTGGCGTTTGTGAGAGTCGCTTGCGCCCACTCGTAGTTATCTTGCGGCTGCACTTGCTTAAAGAGTCGCGGTACGGTCTCCACGTTGTGATTCAAAATTTCGGGTCGCGCGTCTATGACGATCTTCAATGCTTCGATGGAGCCTTTGAAGTCGGGGATTAACACTTCGATCGAACAGCCTGGCAAAATCTCTCGGATTCTACGAATAACCATGGCGAAGATCGGCGCGCCTCCATCCCGGCGCTCATCGCGGTTTACCGAGGTGATGACCGCGTGCTTTAAATCCATGGCTTTCACGGCTTGCGCTACGCGTTCGGCTTCGTCCCAATCCAGCGGCAGGGGCTTGCCGTGTTTGACGTCGCAGAATCCGCAGGTGCGCGTGCAAACGTCGCCTAGCATGAGGAAGGTGGCGGTTCCGCTGCCCCAGCATTCGCCCAAGTTTGGGCACATGGCTTCTTCGCACACAGTATGCAACGATTTGGAACGCATTAGCGTTTGAATGCGTTCGTAATTTTCTCCGGATGGCGCGCGGACTTTGATCCATTCGGGGCGGCGCAAAGGGCGCACGTCCGTTGAGGGGATGATTCGGTCTCTGGTAGGCGTAACAGTCATAAGGTCCTGTAATGATGCGTCATTTATGAAGCGCTTCACAACGACGCCGCTAATATTTTCTTACTTTTAATCGAATACCGTTAACTTGGACGACTTCTACCTTGTCGCCCTTACGAATAGGTTCAGATTCCTGCGTCGCTTCGGCGCTCCATAGCTCAGATTGCACATGAACTTGACCGTGCGCGTCTTTCCAATTTTTGACGACTCCAATCTTCCCAATATACGACTCTACCCCTGCGCTGATGGGCGTGCGTAACGCACGCAATGCGAAGAGGAGGATGATAAAAAATAGCGCGCCGATCGCTATCCCCGTAGCGATCACGAGCGGGACCGATACGCGTTGAAATTGCGGCGTGCCCGGCGAGTTGAATAATACCAACGCGCCCACGATAAACGATGCGACTCCGGCGGCGGTTAAGGCGCCGTGCGTCGGTGCTTTGATATCGAGAATAAACAGTACAAACGCTGTAATAAGAAAGATAATGCCGAACCAATTGACTGGCAATGTGCCCAAGCCGTATGCCGCTAAACTTAGACATACAACGCCGATGAAACCGGCGACCCAGCCGCCCGGACTGGAGATTTCGATCAATACGGCTTGCACGCCGATGGCGATCAAAAGAAAAGCGATGTTTGGGTCGGTGAGGATGAGCAGGAAGCGTTCGATAAAGCTTAAGTCTAGCGGTTGTATGCGCGCGTTTTGAGTATGCAGCGTGCGCGCGCCGGCGTTTGTTTGCACGGTAAAGCCGTTGAGCGCCTTGAGCAAATCGTCAATTGAGTTTGCTTTGAAGTCAATTAAATGCGTCTGAAGAGCTTCATCTACCGTGACGGCTTTGGCTTCGTCTATCATTGCCTCGGCAAGTGCCAGCGCCGCTTTGCCGCGCGGCTCAACAAACGGGCGGATGACGGCTTTTGTGGCGTTGGTCGCTTTAGCGCGCGCGTCCGAGTTAAGGTCCGCGCCCGAACTGTCAATTGGGCTGGAAGCGCCGATGATCGTCTCAGGCGCCATGGCTACAGCGTGTCCCGCCATTGCGATGATCGCCCCGGCGCTGCCCGCTATGGCGTTTTTTGGCGCTACATACACTACGACCGGAACGTCGCTGGCGCGGATGGCAGTAACGATCTTAAACATGGTATCCATGCTTCCGCCTAGAGTGTTGATCTGAAGGATCAACACTTCCGCATTGCGGCGTTGCGCTGTTTCGATCCCCCGCGTAATATATTCGAGCAGAGGCGGCATAATCGGCGCTTCCACTGTCATTACCAACGCAAGCGGTTCGTCGCTTTGAGCGCGGGCTGGTTGAAAGGCGCTTAACAACGCGCTGAGAAAGATAAATAGAATGCCGATCCGCTTCATAGCGCGCATTATAACCCCCAAACGCAATTCCTTAATATCATTTATTCCTTTCCAGCGGATCCGCTTCGTCATAGAAATGATCGTTGCGTCGGCTAACGCTTGTGATCGTCCTACGTTATCATAAATTCTTCCGGATGCATGGAATGGAAGATTGCGCGCGTAACCTGCGTAGAGCGCCGCTTTCGCTGACGCGGTTGGTCAAGCGCGGCGCTCGGTAAGGTAAAATTCTATCGCTAGATGAAACCCACGCTTCGTGTATGGAGTTCAAGACAGGTCTTATGCGGCTTCGATTTCAATTGCTTATTTTCATGTTTCTGCGGACGATTTTTAACATCGCGTACCGCATGGTCTACCCATTTCTCACAGTTTTCGCGCGTGGGCTGGGCGTAGAGTTGACGACTCTTTCGCTCGTCGTCGCCGGGCGTTCGTTGGTGGGCGCGTTCGTACCGGTCGTTGGAACTCTTGCCGACCGGCACGGTCGGAGATTTGGCATGTTGGCGGGCGCGTTGTCGTTTACGTTTGGCATGGGGTTGGTTGCGTTTCTGCCCAACATTTACACGTTTAGCGCCGCAATGCTTTTCGCCGTTTTCGGCAAGTATCTGTTCGACCCTGCCATGCAAGCCTACCTTGGCGACCGCGTCCCCTATCATCGGCGCGGAACCGCGCTTGCAGTCACTGAAATCGCGTGGTCGCTTTCGTTTATTGTAGGGATTCCACTGGTCGGCTGGCTGATCAATCGTTACAGTTGGACGGCTCCCCTGCCTCTTCTGGCGGGATTTGGCGTGATGATGATTCTCATCGTCTGGCGCATGGTCCCGCGTAAAGACGAGCATCACGTTCGGACTTCCGACACAGGCGGTAATTACCGCGCTGTCTTAAAGAACATCCCAGCCTTAGCGGGAATTTCTATCGCGTTGTGGGCGAACGCGAGCAACGAGCTGGTCAATTTGATCTTCGGCGTATGGCTTGAAGACTCGTTTGGCTTGAGGATCGCCGCGTTAGCAGGCGCTTCCGCCGTGATCGGAATCTCCGAACTGAGCGGCGAGAGTCTTGTGGCGCTGACGACCGATCGGCTTGGCAAAACGCGCGCGCTCGCCATCGGGCTGATCGGCAACGCGGTCAGCGCGGCGGCGCTTCCGCTCATCGGCGTTACTCCGCTCGGCGCGTTGATCGGTTTGTTCTTCTATTACATTACCTATGAATATATTATGGTTAGCCATATCCCGTTGATGTCCGAAATTGTCCCGCAGGCGCGCGCAACGCTGCTTTCATTCAATTTGACCGGGCATGCGCTCGGGCGGGCGCTCGGCGCGGCGCTTTCGACGTGGGTTTACGTTCGCTTTGGATTCTTCCCGATCGTGATCGTGTCCATTCTTTTTACATGTTTTGGGATGCTTGCGCTCGGCGAGCTGACGCAAAAGATCGTGATCTTACCGAGAATTATCGGGTTATTCCGCTGCGCTCAAAGAAGCGAAGTATGATCGTTATAATCTTTTATGGCTTCTTCCTTTTTCTCTTTGTCATTGGCTTATTGTGGATTCTGATTCCCGCGTTTTATGGACCGCCGTCGCATCCCACGCATCCCGATCGAATTCGACGCGCGTTGAAGTTTGCGAACCTACAGCCTGACGAAATCCTGTACGATCTTGGCGCGGGCGACGGGCGCGTCTTGCTGATCGCTGCGCAAGAATTTGGCGCGAAACCTGTCGGCGTTGAGGTCGGGCCCGTGCAATGCACGTTGATCCGGTTGCGAATCGCCGCGAGCGGGCTCGCTGATAAAATTCAACTCAAATGGGAAGATTACTTTAAAATGGACCTGACCCAAGCGGATGTCGTGTTCCTCTATGCAACATCGCGAGAAGCAACGCGGCTTGCGCCGCTTCTGGAAAGACAGATGAAGCCGGATTCGCGGCTGATTTCAATTTCTGTAGATTTCCCTGAATGGGAGCCGTCTCAGTTTGATAACGGTGACTTGATCTTCATCTATGTTATGCCGCCGCAACGCGGAAATTTGACGACGTATTTACTCAAGCAAGATTCTTGAGAAAGCGAGGAATCTTTGCTCTTCTTTATAGAACTACGTTGTTATCTTGGGATCTGTATGCAAAATCCTTTTTATTGTCATTTCGACGAGCGTAGCGAGGAGAAATCTTAGACATCGTCTTTGAAAGACCTATAATCAAGACTCCTCGCTGAGTTCGGAGCGACATTCCATTAATTTGAATACAGACTCTAGGTTATTGTGGTTAAATAGCCTTGGTCGTTACTTTCCTTTACTTTGGATGCCCATGCTTATTCACTCCTCCTCCCAACTCCTCACCTTACAAGGCGGTCCCCAACGTGGACGAGTCCTCGGCGCCCTCGGAATTATCGAAAATGGCGCGGTTGTCGTGCACGATGAAAAAATCATTGCTGTCGGAAAAACCGACGAGCTCAAAGCCGGCTACCCCGATGAACCGACTCTTGACGCAAGCGGATGTGTGCTTATGCCCGGCTTCGTAGACCCGCACACACATCTTATTTGGGCGGGCGATCGCGCGGACGAGTTCGAGATGAAAATGTCGGGCAAACCGTACCTTGAGATTCTGGCAGAGGGCGGCGGCATTATCTCAACCGTCAAAAAGACGCGCGCCGCCAACATGGAAACGCTTATTGCACAGAGCCGTGCGCGTCTCTTGCGCATGTTCATTCATGGCACAACCACCGCTGAAGCCAAAACTGGATACGGCTTACAAACCGCTACCGAACTGCGCCTGCTTAAAGCCCTGTTGGCGCTTGACGATGAGTCGCCGCTTGATCTTGTCGTCACCTTTCTCGGCGCGCATGCCATTGCGCCGGAATATAATGACGACCCACAAGGTTACACAGATCTGGTCAGCGGCACGATGCTGCCCATGCTTAAAGAATGGTGGGGGACGCACGCGCCGCGACTCCCGCTCCCGTTTGTAGATGTGTTTTGCGAGACGAAGGCTTTTGACTTGCTTCAATCGAAGCAAATTCTTACGCAAGCGAAAGAACTTGGATTTCCGCTCAAAATTCACGCCGATGAATTTGATAACCTTGGCGGCGCGGCGCTGGCGGCGGAACTAGGCGCGGCTTCAGCGGATCATTTGGTGGTCACTTCCGATGTGGATATTGCCGCGTTAGCGAAATCGGAAACGGTCGCCGTGTCGCTTCCTTGCACGCCGTTCGGGCTGGCTGAAGAACATTACACGCCTGCGCAAAAATTGATCGCCGCCGACGCTTACTTCGCCCTTGCCACCGATTGCAATCCGGGCACTACATGGAACGAATCGATGCAATTTGTAATCGCGCTTGCTTGTCGGGCAATGAAAATAACTCCCGCGCAAGCCATCGCCGCTGCGACAATTAATTCAGCGCATGCGATTCGAAGATCCGAAACGATCGGCTCTATCGAAGTCGGCAAGCAAGCAGATATGTTAATCTTAAACGTTCCGGACTATCGTCATTTAGGGTATCGTTATGGAACGAATCTCGTCCGACAAGTAATTAAGCGCGGTAGAGCCTACTCTGTGGACGTAGGGTATTATCAAACGGCATAAATGAATATAGCAGAGGATTAGTTTGTATAGCGCGCAGAAGGCTTTTCATGGACCCTAAATGGATCGTTTTTGCCTCGATCTTGCTGATAAACTCGTTTGCGGCGGCGATAATCGCGGTTTTTTTAACACGCGCGCATAAGGCGCCTGGGCGAAAATCGCTGCTGTATGTGACGCTCATGCTTGTAGTGTGGAGTTTTTCCTATGCGCTCATCACGCTCTCGACGACGCGCGAGGCAAAACTAATGTGGCTCAGAATCGAGAACATTGGCATCCTTACAACGCCGGTCTTCTGGCTTTTTTTCACTTTGCGTTATAACCGCCTAGGCGATTGGCTGAATGGGTACAATATCCCGCTGTTTTTCATCATTCCTGGAATTTCGCTGTTTTCTTTACTTTCAGAACGTTGGTTTTATCTCTATTACGCCTCGGTGAGACTGGTTTCTGAGACAGGCGGACCGTTAGCGATCGAACGTGGACCGTGGTATGTCGTTCAGTTAATCTATTCATATTTGCTTAGCGTAGTCGCGACGGCGTTATTGTTGCGGCTGGCAAAGCAATATCAAGGCGTTTATCGCGAGCAAATGTATGTGTTAATTGGCGCGGCAGCGACGCTGTTCGTAGTGAATATTCTCTATCAAGCAGCGTTGAGTTTTCTCCCTAAGTCCGTTTCCTCTATTGACCTTACGCCGATCTTTTTTACGGTATCCGTTGCTTTAATCAGCATAGGTTTATTTAAACTGCGCATCTTTAATTTGATACCCATTGCGCGACATACTGTTTTTGATTACATCCCTGAGATGGTATTTGTCGTTGACGCACGCAATATTATGATAGATGCGAACCTTGCCGCTCAGCGCGCATTGGGCAAGAATAAGGAGGCGATCGCTGGACGCGATCCACGAGAGGTCTTCCGTGAATGGCCCGAACTCCTTCAATATTTTCTCTCTACCGACAAAATACAGGAAGAGATTAAAATGCCGGGCGACCCGCCCCGCACGCTTGAAGTTAATATGACCGTCTTGCGAAGTTCATCGAATCGTCTGGTAGGGAAGGCGGTGGTCGCTCACGACGTTACCGAGCGAAAATGGTTGGAGAATGATCTGATAGCGAATAATGAGACGTTAACGAGCCAGTTGAAAGAGATCGAGAAACTTCGCAGAATATTGCAAGAACAAGCGATTCGCGACCCGTTGACGAGCGCGTATAATCGCCGTTATATGGTTGAGTTTTTGACGATGGAGATCGCGCGCGCAAAACGCGATCAAACCCCGTTTTCTATTATCATTACGGATATGGATAATTTCAAAATGTTCAACGACGCTTATGGGCATAAATGCGGAGATGTTATTTTGCGAGAAACTGCGCTCTTTTTCGCCCAACGTGCGCGCAAAATTGACGCAGTTTGTCGTTTCGGCGGCGAAGAATTTGTAATTCTCATGCCCGGTGTAACGCTTGACGAGGCGTACGAACAAGCCGAGATTTGGCGTCAAAGCCTTGCAGAATACGCTATCGTATACGAAGGCATTGAACTGTTCGTTACGTTCTCTGCGGGCGTCGCTTCATACCCTCAACATGGCTCGACAGATGAAGCCCTTTTGCAAGCCGCGGATCGAGCGTTATACCGCTCAAAAGAAACTGGTAAAAATAAAGTAACTGTTTACAATACTTTGAAAAACTTGTAGGAGCATTAAATGCATATAGATATTATTGGCGTGCCAATGGATCTTGGCCAGAGCCGCCGCGGCGTAGATATGGGTCCCAGCGCGATTCGCTACGCCAATCTTCGCGAAAAATTAGAAGGTTTGGGACATGTGGTTGAAGACAAAGGAAATATCGAAGTTCCGATCCTTGAAACATGCTCGGTCACCGAACCGAAACTCAAGCATATTGACTGCATCGTACCGATAATGCGGCGAGTCGCGGGAGCGGTCGCTGCGTCTCTTCGGCGTGGACGGTTTCCTTTAGTGTTGGGAGGCGACCACAGCCTCGCTCTTGGCTCGGTGCGTGGAGCGGCAAAGCAGAAACGAGTCGGCGTGATCTGGCTGGACGCGCATGCCGATTTCAACACACACGAAACAACCCCTTCCGGAAATATCCATGGAATGCCGCTTGCTGCCTTATGCGGACTCGGCGATCCGCGTTTGACCGCTTTATGGAATGAAACGCCTCCGGTCATAAACCCTCAACGCGTCGCTATTTTGGGAGCGCGCGATCTGGATGCCCGCGAAAAAGATAATCTTCATCAAGCGGGTGTGCTTGTGATTGGCATGGAGCAGATTGACCGTATTGGCATGCTTGCCGCGTTAGAGCAATGTATTGAGCGCGTCAGCCGCGATATGGACGGCATCTACCTTTCGTTAGACCTCGATGCGCTTGATCCGCGTTTTGCGCCGGGCGTCGGCACGCCTGTGCCCGGGGGATTAACCTACCGTGAAGCGCATTTGGCTTGTGAAGTGCTGGCTGGCACCGGAAAACTGATCGGCATGGACCTGGTTGAAGTGAACCCGATCCTAGACGAAAAGAATCAAACCGCCGAACTTGCCGTCGAATTTGCCGGTTCCGCGCTTGGTTCGCGCGTGTGGGTAGAGTGAGCCGCCAACTGCGTAAGGATGACAACTTGATGTTAAAAAATGGGACGCGCCGAGTTTTTCATTAAATACGATACAATTTAAGTATGAATGCTGTCAATGGCCCCATATTAGTTGTCGAAGACGTCCCCAATGTGCTTGAATTGCTGGAAGTGACGTTGCGTTTCAAAGGCTACGCGGTAATTTCTGCGCGTAATGGTGAAGAAGCCTTGGAGGCAATCGCAAAGCAGAGACCGGTGCTGATCGTCACCGATATTTTAATGCCCAAATTAGACGGATACGCGTTTGTGCAAAAGTTGAGACTTGACCCTGTAACGCGTTCGATCCCGGTAATATTCCTATCGGCTACCTATGTCACGCCTGAAGATAAAGAATTTGCGTTAAGCTTGGGCGCAGCGCGTTTCATGGAAAAGCCGATTGACACCGAAGATTTTCTATTGACAGTCGCCGAATTAATCGTGCAACAGCCTGCGCAGGCTCAACCGCTCGATATGGAAACGTTTTATGTAGGTTACCGTACGCGCCTTGAAAATAAATTGCGCCATAAAAACTCGCAGATCGTGCGCGCCGAGCGATTGTTGGCGACGCTGCCGCTCGACCAAAAGCCAGCCTTCGAAGCGTTGCTTCAGCAGTCCACGCGCGACCGCGATGAAATTCAAGCCGAACTCTACGACATCTATAAAACGCTCGAAGATTTGAGGAAATAGTTTGCTCGTTTATGGCGGGGAGCGCCTGCCGTAGACGATTGAATGGAGGATGGGATGCAGCCGACGTTGGCTTATCTTGAAACCCTTGCTCGTGGAGCGGGCGCTATTTTGCGCGATGGATACGACAAGGAACATCAGGTGGATTACAAAGGCGTTATTGACCTAGTGACGGAAATTGATCGCCAATCGGAAGAGTTCTTACTCCAGCGGGTAAGGGCGGATTTCCCTAATCATCATGCGCTTGCCGAAGAAAGCGGCGGTATACAGGGAGATAGGGAACACATCTGGTATATCGATCCGTTAGATGGAACCGTGAATTACGCGCATCATATTCCCGTTTTTTGCGTTTCGATCGCCTATGCTTCGGCCGGTGCGATGAGATTGGGCGTCGTCTATGATCCGCTTCGCGACGAGATGTTCTCTGCAGAACGCGGCAAAGGCGCTTATTTGAATCAAAGGCGGTTGCAGGCTTCGCAGGTCTCTGAGTTGCAGAAGAGTCTCTTGGTGACTGGTTTTCCGTACGACGCTTGGAATACGGAGCAGGATAATTTCGGCAACTTTGTTCGCTTCTCGAAACTGACGCAAGGCGTGCGCCGACTTGGTTCGGCGGCGTTGAATTTATGCTATGTGGGCGCCGGTCGCTTCGACGGATTTTGGGAACTCGCGCTCCGTTCTTGGGATGTGGCGGCGGGTGGGTTAATCTGTGAGGAAGCGGGCGCGTATGTAACCAATGTCCACGGCGACGCAGACTATATCTCTCCGCCGCAATCTATTGTAGCGGCGGCGCCCGGTATTCATGCGCGAATGGTAAACGAGTTAACAAAGCCCGGCTCACTTGACCCTTTGCCGAATATGAATTAAAATCTCTGCCTGTTAACGCCCTCGTAGCTCAGTGGATTAGAGCGCTTGCTTGCGGAGCAATAGGTCGCGTGTTCGAGTCGCGCCGAGGGCGCCATTGTTGAGGAGCGGGATGCCGCTCCTTTTCGTTTATAGAATCAATACGCATCGCATGACAATTACGAAACCTCAAATTCTGTTAACAAACGACGACGGCATCCGCTCGCCTGGGCTTTGGGCGGTCGCCGCATCTCTTTCGGGCCTCGGATTCGTGACCGTTGCCGCACCGCGCGACCAATCTACGGGAATGGGACGCAGCCTGCCCGGTACATCCGATGGCGTTATCCGCGAGGAACGTGTGCAAGTCAACGGTCAGGAATGGAGCGTGTTTGCTGTGAATGGCAGCCCGGCGCAAGCCGTCTTGCACGGCGTCTACGATATATTGAAAAGCAAGCCTGATCTGGTTGTTTCGGGAATCAATTACGGCGAAAATATCGCTACAGGCATTACGATCTCTGGCACAGTGGGCGCGGCGCTTGAAGCTGCTTCGTTAGGTATTCCGGCGCTGGCGGTTTCGTTGGAGACTGATTCGAAATATCATCTTTCGTACTCGAACCATATAGATTTCTCCGTTGCGGCGGCGTTTGCGGCGCAATTTGCTCGCATGGCGCTGATGAAAGAATTCCCTGCCGATGTAGACGCGCTCAAAGTGGACGTTCCTTCGAATGCGACGCTTGACACGCCTTGGCGGCTGACGCGCGTTTCACGCCAGCGCTATTATGAGCCGGTGTCTGTCGAGCGCGCTTCATGGGACGAACCGGGCGCGATTGGCTATCGCGCTGTGATAAATCTCGACGCCGAACCGCAAGACACGGATGTGTATGCGTTACGAAAAAGCCGCTTTGTTTCGGTGTCGCCGCTGAGCCTTGACCTGACCTCGCGTGTGAGCTTCAATGCATTGGACGATTTATTAAGAGAGTAATTGAAAGCGAGGGCGCGTATGTTGACGCTCTCTTTCCGTCGTGTTAGAATGCTTGTCGCGCGGGCGCGTAGCTCAATGGTAGAGCAGCGGCCTTTTAAGCCGTTTGTTGAGGGTTCGATCCCCTCCGCGCTCATAAGAAATCTTCTGTAAGAAGATTTCTTTATTTAACGGCTGAATCTTTAAACTTCATTCTCGAACGCCTGTGCTATAATCTCAACGCGTTCCCTTGCCTGCCGAAAAGACCACAATGAGTTTTGCCCACCTTCACGTTCACACTGAATACTCCATGCTCGACGGCTTCTCGAACATCAAGAAGTTGGTCAAACGCGTGAAAGAATTGGAGATGCCGGCGGTCGCGATCACCGATCACGGCACAATGCATGGCGTGATGGACTTCTACAACGCCGCGATCAACGAGGGCGTTAAACCGATTATTGGGGTGGAAGCGTATTTAGCGGCGCGAACGATGAACGCTCGCGATTCAAAACTAGACCGTCAATCTTCGCACCTGCTCTTGTTGGCAGAGAACGAAACAGGATACAAAAACCTGCTTAAGATTGCTTCTGCCGCGCAGTTAGACGGCTTCTATTACTACCCGCGCATTGACCACGACTTTTTAGCGGAACATGCGGAAGGCGTCATTGCCACATCGGGGTGTATGTCGGCTGAGATTCCGCGTTTGTTGCTGGATGATCGCATTGACGACGCTGTCAAAAAGATGAATTGGTATTACGACGTCTTTGGACGCGACAATTTCTTTATTGAGCTGCAACAACATGACATTAAAGAAATTATGGGCTTGAATAAGAAATTGCTCGCTATGGGAATGAAATATTCGGGGCGATACGTCGCGACGAATGACGTGCATTATATTAATCAATCTGATGCGCGCTTTCAAGATATTCTACTGGCGATTCAAACTCAATCGCGGCTGACAGACCCGGAACGGATGCGAATGTCGGATGATTCGTACTATCTCCGCACGCCCTCAGAAATGAGCCGGCTATTCGCCGAAATTCCCGAGTCGTTAAGTAATACGCTCCTTATCGCCGAACGCTGTAATGTAGATCTGTCATTTAAAGGTTACCATCTGCCCGAATTCCCCGTTCCTAATGGTTTTACCGTTTCGAATTATCTGCGTCATCTGTGCGAAGACGGCGTAAAGAGGCGCTATGGAGAGCGAGCGACTACTCCCAAGATCCAAGAGAGGATTGATTACGAGTTGGGCGTCATTAGCAAGATGGGATTCGACGCATATTTCCTAATCGTGTGGGATCTATGTCGTCACGCGCGCGAAAATAATATTTGGTATAACGCGCGCGGGTCCGCCGCAGGTTCGATCGTCGCGTATGTGTTGCAGATTACGGTCGTTGACCCGTTGCAACATGATCTATTATTTGAACGCTTCTTGAATCCCGGGCGTATTTCTATGCCAGATATTGATTTGGATTTTCGCGATGACTGCCGCGCGGAAATGCTTGAATACTGCGCGCATAAATACGGCAATGATAAGGTTGCGCAGATTATCACGTTCGGCACGATGGGGACAAAAGCCGCGCTGCGCGATGTGGCGCGCGTTATGGACATTCCCTTGCCTGAGGTGGATCGAGTGGCAAAGTTGGTTCCGTTCGTTTCGGGCCGCAACACGACCATGGAAGACGCGCTGGCAATTCCTGACTTCAAGAAGATCTATGATGAACAGCCGCATTTGCGCGAATTGATTGATACTGCCGCACAGATGGAAGGGACAGTTCGTAACGCAGGCACGCATGCCGCCGGCGTAGTCATCTCTGATAAACCGATCGTTGAATACTTGCCGTTGCATCGTCCAACCTCTGGCTCGGAAGAACTGCCGATCAAGGCGGTGACGCAGTTTGAAATGGGCGTCCTCGATTCGCTTGGTATGTTGAAAGTGGATTTCCTTGGGCTTATTACTTTGAGCGTGATGGCGAAAGCCTGCGCGTTAATCGAACAGCGTCATGGCGTGACGTTAGATTTAAACAACATTCCGCTCGACGATCCAAAATCGTTCGAAATCATGGGCGCGGGGCAGACCGCTGGCTTATTCCAAGTGGAAGGCGGGGGGATGACGCGCTGGATCGTCCAGATGAAACCGAAGACGTTAGATAATATCATCGCAATGGTCGCTTTGTATCGTCCGGGACCGATGGCGTTCATCCCCGATTACATCGCTCGCATGCAGGGTAAAGCGCAGGTGGAATATCGTCACCCTGCGTTGGAGCCGATTTTTCGAGACACGTTCGGAATCCCCGTGTATCAAGAACAATTGATGCGCGCTGCGGTCGAACTAGCGGGATATACGCCCTCCGAATCGGATGAACTTCGTAAGGCGATCTCAAAAAAGAAAAAGGAAGAGATTGATAAACATCGGAATAAATTTGTCTCCGGCGCAGAAAAGCGCGGAATGGAGCGGAACATCGCCGAAGCGATCTATAGCGATTGGGAAGAATTTGCACGGTACGGCTTTAATAAGAGCCATGCCGCCGATTATGGCGTTATTGCGGTGCAAACCGCCTACCTCAAAGCCCATTATCCGACTGAATATATGACTGCGTTGCTTTCAGCGTCCGCAGGACAGATCGAGAAAGTCGCTTTCTATGTCGCCGATGCGCGCAGTATGGGCGTGCCTGTGCTGCCGATTGATATCAATGCTTCAGGTTGGGATTTCCAAATCGAGGATACATTCGATGCGCCCAGTATCCGTTTTGGATTGGGCGCGGTGAAGAATGTAGGACGCAATGCGGTCGAGTTAATTCTTCAAGAACGCGATCAAAACGGAGCTTTTAAAAATATTAACGATTTCGTGCGTCGAGCCGATTTGCGCGCAGTAGGTAAACGCGCGCTTGAATGCCTCATCAAGGTTGGCGCGCTGGACGCGTTCGGCAATCGCGCCGCGTTGCTCGCTTCGTTGGAACGCATCGTCGCCATCAGCGCCGCGCACTTCCGCGCCGCCGACGCGGGACAGATGAGTCTTTTTGGCTCCGCGATGGGCGTGGTAGAAGAAATTCACCTGCCTGAAGTGAACGATGTTAACAAACGCGAGACGCTTAACTGGGAACGCGAATTGACCGGTTTGTATATTTCCGATCATCCGCTCACGCCCTATCAAAAAACATTTTCACAGATCGTCAGTTATTTCTCGGGGCAATTGAACGAAGCGCAACATGAAGAAAAAGTGCGCGTGGCGGGGCTGGTCTCTAACGTGCGCCCCTATACGACGAAAACGAATAAACCGATGGGGTTCGTCACGCTTGAAGATATTCAAGGCAGCATCGAACTTGTGCTTTTCCCACGCACATGGGAGAAAACGCGCGGACAACTTATTGACGGACAAATTGTTATCGTGGAAGGAAAAGTGGACGCTGGCTCGGCTCCGCCAAAAATCTTGGTGGATACGGTGCAAACGGAATTTAAATATCTTGAACGACTGGACGAAACCGCCGCGCCTCTTTCGCAACCGCAGCCTGCTTCGCCTCAGCGAACAGATTCGCAGCCTCAGCTTGTTGCGCCGCCGGCGATAAAGCCCGCCCAATCAAAATCGAGTTCTTTAGAAGAAGCGCCGGTTAATCCTGCTGTTGTGCAGGTTGTTGAGCAAAGTGACGCTTCGATTAACGATAGCCAAATGCCGCCCCCGCCCGATAATTTTCCGATAGGTTGGGAAAATGAGTGGCAACCGTCGTTTGACGAAGCGGCTATCGCCTCTAAGCGCGAGCCGAAATTTAAAAAGAACGAAGAGATCGCGCCGCCGCGTATCGAAGCGCTTGCTGAAGCGGCAAGCGCTTATAATGACAAACTAGGTTGGGACGAGGCGGTTGTTGCGTCTCTTAAACCCATGTATGCCGCTCAAATCAAAGAAGAAGATCAAACGCGCTCGCCTAAACAGATCACGGTAACCTTACGTTCGACCGGCAGTCAGGAGCGCGACCGGCGGCGGATTAAGACGATCTACGGCACGTTGATTTCATTTCACGGACGCGACCGGTTTAGTCTTCAGATCTTCGAAAATGGATCAGGCTATTTGATTGATTTTCCTAATGATACGACGCGCGTCTGCCCTGAGATGTTCGAACGATTGAAGAGACTGATCGGCGAGGAATGCTGGCGCGTGGAAGAGATTACGTTTCAGTAGAAGCGCGGATAGCGCTAAAGATCGTTTTGGGGGCGTAATGAGTTTATTCAATTAATGAATTGACGTTTCATCCCACTGCGTATATTGCCCGTACGGCGTTGCACTCCAGGCAATCTGTTCGTTCGCATAATAAGGCGAGCGGGTCGGTTTTAATTAAATGAATTGTTATGTCTAGTAGACGCTTCAATGGCATGGCTTCGATCAAGGCTTTGCCTGCTTCTACGCGAAAGACATCGGGTTGGATGTAAGGTTGGAGCGCTTGAAATCCGCTTGAATCGCCCGGGCAGTTGGGGCATTCTGCGATGCGATCGCCGGTCAACGCCCAGCGGGTAAATTGTTTTCTATCTGCAAGCTTCTCGGCGTAGTGAATGCTGGTATTCGAAGTGTGGTCGGTATTGATCAAGACGACCCAACCGTCTTGATCTGCCAGCATTGCGATAGGCGCTAAGGGATCGAATAACGTCTGCGTATCAAGGATGGATTGAGCGTTGATGCCGGCAAATGAGAAGATTGGATGCGAGGTTCGCGCCGCCATTGGATGATGCCGTAAGGCTTCGGAGAGAATACCCATCATAGAGTCGGCGGGCAAATCGTTCCTGAAAGAAGCGGCTTGTTTGTTTAACGTTTCTTCTTTGCCGTAACGCATAGCGTTATTGGCGGGTCCTACATTAGGCGTGACCATTGTCCAATAAGTGAAGGTCGGCATGACGATGCTTTGAAATGACCCCAACATAGCGCGTAAAACGCCGTCCGCTCCGTCGCGGATATACCCGAAAGGCTTGAGCGACGCATGAACAATCACTGGCTTATCGGCTAGATTGAGCGCATCGAAATAGCGTTTGAGTTCGGGGTAATCCAGCATTTTATCTTCCCGTCCAAGCGGGCTTTCTTTTCTCAATAAAGGCTTGCATGCCTTCTTTCTGATCTTCGGTATTGAAGAGGTCGTAGAAGATTCTTCGCTCTTCCTCCAACCCTGCGCCGAGGAATGATTCGTAAGAATGATTAATCGCCCGTTTCGCGGCGCGAATCGCCAGCGGCGCGCGCGCGGCGATTTGTTCGGCGAGTTGCAACGCTTCGTTAAGATAAGCGTCAACAGGAACGACGCGGTTGACGAGTCCGGAATGCAACGCCGTTTGCGCGTTAATCTTGCGGTCATTGAGGATCATTTCCATTGCGGTCGCTTTGCCTACCGCGCGGATGAGGCGTTGCGTGCCGCCTGCGCCGGGAATTACGCCGATGGTCGTTTCGGGCAATCCGAATTGTGCGGTCTCCGATGCGACGATCATGTCGCAAGAGAGCGCGAGTTCGCACCCTCCGCCTAACGCCCAACCTGAAACCGCCGCGATCACCGGCTTACGGATCGAGCGAATTTGCCCATAGATTGAGATCGGGTCGTTTTGCGTCATGTCTGCCGCAGATTTGTTCGCCATTTCTTTAATGTCGGCGCCCGCCGCAAAGGCTCGATCGCTTCCTGTAATCACGATCGCACCGATAGCGTCATCCGCGTCGAAAATGGCGAGCGCGCGCATAAGTTCGTCCATGAGCGCGTAATTGAGCGCGTTTAGCGCGCGTGGACGATTTAACGCGACGAGCCCGACTCGTCCGCGTGTTTCTACCAGAATAGATAAATAGGTCATGCCGCCTCCGATAGATAGATTATACGTGAGAATGATAACGGCGTTGTATTAGTCGCCGAGCAACTCTTGCGCAAGATCGCTGGTAGTTTTCAGAATAGCATCCGCTCCAAAATGCAGTAATTCTTCTTCTTCGCCGAATCCGCATAATACGCCTATAGTTTGCGCGCCAGCAGATTTGCCCGCGCGTATGTCTATAGTTGTATCGCCGATCATCAAACACGCTTCCGGCGATACGTTCATTCGATGCGCGGCAAGCAAGACCGGGTCAGGATAGGGCTTTGTGTGCTTGGCTGAGAGGCCTGTTACGATGGCGTCAAAGTAATGAGCGAGGTTGAATTGTTTAAGGAAGCGCATTGTCCCCTTCTCATCGCGCGCGCTGACGACTGACATGGGATATTTGCCTTTGAACCGCGCCAGCATCGAGTCTACGCCAGGGACGAGCAGAAAATGTTTGTTGGATCGGCGCCGATGACGCAGCGTCCAATCAATGATCGCGGTCATTTCATCGTCAATGCCGAGCGTATCGGCGACGCTAAGCAGGGCGTTACCGGGAGCTTCTGCCCACATGACGAAACGCCGCGCAACGCGTTTCGGATCGCGGATGAGAGCGGAAGGAAGAAAGCGCATAACTTTCTGTTCGTAGAGGTCGTCGGTGTCGCTGAGCGTGCCATCCACGTCGAAACAGAGAGCTTGAATGCGGGAAATATCAAGAGACATGACGGGTATTGTACCGTACTCAGTATGCTATACTTTGCGGCGGTGGCAGGAATTTCTGAATATTTGGAGCGCTAATAGCGTATGGTTAGGTCCAAAGACCAGACTCGAACAAATCAATTGCTTGAGTTGCTGTATCATAGCAGTCGCAGGGCGGCGACTGCGCTTGATTTACGCGTTGTTTTACAGCAAACGTTGTACGAAGTCACTCGAAATGTGGGGGGTGAACGCTGCAGCGTAGCGGTCCTCGACGATCAGGGCAAAGTGATAGATGCGACGATTGTGTACGGCGCGACAACGCACGAACATACGACTTTGCAATTGCGCGAGCCGATGGAGCGCGGACTCGCCGGCTGGGTGGCGCGCAACCGGCAAGGCGTTTATATCCCCAATACGAGTCAAGATGAACGTTGGACGCCGCCTGTAAAGACGATGAAAGGCGAATCGCAATCGAAGTCGGCGATTTGTGTGCCCTTGTTGGCGCGCGAAAAGCTTGTAGGCGTGTTGACGCTCGTTCATTCGAAGATTAACGCATTTAGCGCTGAACAACTTGATTTAGTGCAAGCTATTGCGGATCAAACAAGCGTTTCTATTCTGAATGCGCGCTTATACGCTGAAAGTCAACGCCGAACGCATGTGATGACTGCGCTTGCTGAAGGCGCAACGGCTATTAATGTATCGCTTCAAACAGAAGAATTACACCAGCGCATCTTGACGCAAACCATGCAGGCGTTACAGGTGGAAACGGTTGCATTGGGTATGATTGACGGCGGACGAGTTGTCTTTCGCGCTGCGACGGGTCGCAATGCAGAAAATATCATTGGACGGCACATCGCTCTTGGCGAAGGCATCGCCGGCCTTGCGGCGCGCAACGGACGCGGCGTAGTTGTTCAAGATACAACGCAGGAGAAAGATTTTAGCGCAGCGGATACGTTTGACGGCGTTGAAATGCGCGCTTTCCTTGTCGCCCCCATTCAGGCGCAGGGGCGCGTGGTAGGAATTCTAGAGGCGATTAATCCAACCGCCGAATTGTTTGACCCCGACGCGCTTCTAGCGGCGACCGGCATTGGCGGCTTGGCGGGGGCGGCGATACAAAACGCGCAATTGTTCGAGCGTTTACAAGCTGCGCACCGACGTTATCGAGAATTGTTTGAAGAAAGCGTCGTCCCAATGCTGATCACGGATTGGGAAGGGCGTATCGTTGAAACTAATCAGCAAGCCAAATTGTTGAGCGGGTATGCGTTCGCAACGCCGTTTGACTTAACCATTGATCAGCTCCATGACGTGAACTGGGATAAACTGGGCGCGAATTTCACAGCGTTGCGCGAGGATCGTACGATCGTCTACGAATCGACTCTGCGCGCGCGAAACGATGCGCGCATTCCCATTGAAGTCTTTGCGCGACGTATTGAGTTTGAGGAGGCTAATTCGATCCAGTGGATCTTGCGCGACATTGCAGAACGCAAAAACTTGGACAATTTACGCAGCGATCTTACCTCAATGATCTATCATGATTTGCGTTCTCCGCTTGCGAACATCGCCGCCAGTCTTGATATTTTGCATATGTTGACGCCCGGAAAAGATCGCGAGACGATTCTTTCGCTTATCCAAATTGTGGAGAACTCGACAGACCGCATTCAACGATTGGTTAATTCGTTGTTGGACATCAACCAGCTTGAAGCGGGGCAGCCGGTAGCGAATCAAAAACCCGTGGACGCATTGCTGTTGATTCGGCGAGCGATAGCGGATATTCGACCCTTAGCCGATGGACAATATCAGACGATCGAGGCGAAACTGCCGCAAACTTTACCGCCGGTATGGGTGGATGAAGATATGGCGTATCGTGTATTGATCAATTTGTTGGAAAATGCGAGTAAGTTTACGCCTGCCAAAGGCAGCATTGAGATCGGCGCGCAACGAGAAGGCGACTGGGCGCTTCTATGGGTTCAAGACACCGGACCCGGCATTCCGCTTTCCGAACGAGAACGCATTTTTGACAAATTCATGCGTTTGCCGGGGACGAGTCAATCGGGATTGGGAATTGGGCTTGCTTTTTGCCGCCTTGCCGTGCAAGGGCATGGAGGGCGGATTTGGCTTGAAAGCGGCGAGAACGAAGGCGCAAAATTCTATTTTACATTCCCGTTGGCTCCGGCGTAGAGAAAAGCGGGCGCAGAAGACGAGGGACGGCAACGGTAGGCTGCGCCTGAACAAACACGCTATGCTTATGCTCGACAAATTTTGAGTGGCGGCGATAAAGCGCTTGATGGTAAGATAGGCTATCTTACAGCGCTGGAGTAGGAACGCATGGAATCCATCGGAAAGAACGTTTATATCGAAAATCAATATATTGGCGTGACCTTGGGCGTGATTAACCAACCGCGCGGCTTGATGCTGATAGACGCGCCGCCTGCGCCCGAAGACAGCCGGATGTGGCGCACTTCGCTGATGGGCATGGGAGACGGTCCCGAGCGCGTCCTTATCAACCTTGATTCGCATCCGGACCGAACGCTTGGCGCGCGCGCCATGGATTGCACGATTATCGCGCACGAGAAAACCGTAGTCGCCTTTCGCAACCGACCGAATACGTTTAAAGCGCAGGGCGATGAAACGGGCGCAAGCTGGGAATCGATTCCCGGCCTTGGCAGCATCCGTTGGGCGCCGCCGGAGATCTCTTTCACCGAGCAGTTGTTCTTGCATTGGGGCGGCGCGCCGATTTTGCTGGAAGGACACGCGGGCCCAACGCGCGGCGCGATTTGGACAATCCTCCCTGAACAAAAAATTGTATTTGTTGGCGATGCGGTATTGAAAGGACAACCGCCGTTTTTAGCGCACGCCGATCTTCCTGCGTGGATCGAAGCGCTTGAATTTTTGCAAAGTAAATATAAAGGATATACAGTTATCAGCGGGCGCGGCGGCGTCGTGACGCCTCACGTCGTCAGGACTCAAAACGAAATGTTGAAGCGTACGTTGGAGAAACTGGAAAAACTTGGCAAGAAGCGTTTCGCGGCTGACGCTCTGGATAAAACCGTAGAACAATTATTGACCAGCTTTAAAACGCCCACAGCGCGGCGGAAGCAATACGCTCAACGTTTACGATACGGCATTCATCATTACTATGTGCGCCATTATCATTCCTCCGCCCGAAGCGCAGCGGAGGAATGATAATGATCGCCGCGTCTAATTCATCTCAGCGCGAACAAGTCGGCGCGCAGCCTCTCCTTGAAGTCACACGCGGGCAACTAGTTGAATCGCTTCATATCGGTTCGATCGCCGTTGTTGATTCGAGCGGAAAACTTCTCGCATCGTATGGCAACCCTGTCTCGGTCGCTTTTTTGCGCTCCAGCGCAAAACCGTTTCAAGCGCTTCCCTTCGTTGAAGGGGGAGGCGTGGAACGCTATGGTTTTACGGAACGCGAGTTAGCCATTTCATGCGCCTCGCACTTGGGCGGCGATATACATGTACAAACGGTTGAAGCCATGCAAAAGAAGATCGGGATTGACGAGTCGTATTTGCAATGCGGCGTTCATCTGCCCGACGATATCCCTGCGTTCAAACGCCTAATCATTCAAGGCGAATCTCCTACGCCTAACCGTAATAACTGCTCTGGCAAACATACGATGATGCTGGCATACGCGAAGATGCGCGGAGTTTCGTTGGAAAATTATCTTGCTCCAGACCACTCTATTCAAAGAGATATCCTTGCCGCGCTTTCAGATCTTTGCCTGACGCCCCCTCAAGAGATTTCTGTAGGCATAGACGGGTGTTCTGCGCCAAACTTTGCAATGCCGTTGTTTAATGCGGCGCTTGGCGTGGCGCGCTTGTGCGATCCGCGCGAGTTAAATGAAACGCGCGCAGCCGCATGCCGGAAAATAGTTTCTGCGATAACGTCTCATCCTGAAATGGTGAGTGGCCCCGGCGAGTTTGACTGTGAATTGATGAAAATTGGTAGAGGAAAAATTATCTGCAAACGCGGCGCCGAGGGCTTCCAGATCATCGGATTGGCGCCCGGCGCGCTAGAGGGTAATCCGCTGGGCATTGGCATCGCGTTTAAGGCGTTGGATGGCGACGCATCGCGGATTGGTGCGAATTTCGAAGCATATAGCCGTGTCCGTCCGCCGGTAACGCTTGAGATTTTACGCCAATTGGGCGTTCTGTCGGTAGAACAGCAACAGGCATTGTCTGCGTTCGGTCCTGTGCGCGCTCTTAGGAATTTACGCGGGCTTACGGTTGGTCAATCGCGCCCGGCGTTTATGTTGCGCGCATGACAAAAATATAATAATATTTGCCGTAAATCGTTGCGGGGTGTACAATGCCTTTGTTGTAAAATTCCTGTTGGGAAAAAGACGAAGATTTTATCATGCCAGATTCTGACTTGATTCTGATCGCGCTCAACGAATCCATCGCGTTGAATTTACTTGATCGCGCCGTACATGTGAAGTTTCGGACAGCGATCGCGAACAACATCCAAAATTTGAACCGGCTGTTGCAAGAGAACAATCCGGCGCTCTTGATTATAGAAGAACGATTTAATGAACATGATGGGATTCAAATCTCAAAGGAGTTGTTAGAGCGCTTCCCAACGTTACCGATCGTCCTTTACGCTGAAAAAGCGACTCCCGAATTGTTCAAAAACATATTTCGCGAAGGGTTGAGCGGATATCTTATTCCGCCGCTGAAAACGGACGATATTATAGACGCTATTGAGAGCAGTTTGCGCAAAGCACGCCGCACCGGAGATTGGCTGCGACGCGAAGTAAAACGAACTACGGCTTCGCTAAAGAAACAAGCGCAACTATCCGACGCCGAGCGCGCGCGCTTCGAAGCGATATTCAATAATATCCACGATGGCGTGATGATCATAAACGATGAGCGGATTATATTGCTTGCCAACCCCGCCATGTGTCGGCTGTTGGGTTTAAACCCGAAAACTGTAATTGATAAACCGATCTTGGATGTTGTAACTTACCCCGAATTAACCGCGCTGTTAACGCGGAAGAACGACGATGAAGTACATCAATATTACGAAGTCGGTTTTCCGGATGGCAAAGTGGGAAACGCGCAATTAACGGCGATTCAGGGCGTGGGATACGCTTTCACAATCCAAGATATCACCTACCTTAAAGAGATGGATCGCGCGCGCAGCGATTTTGTGCATACGGTTTCGCACGATCTGCGTTCTCCGCTCACTTCTGTCATTGGTTATACCGAATTAATGGAACGCGCAGGCGTCTTGAGCGATAATCAGCGTGATTTCCTTAAGCGTATTCAGGACAGCATCAAACATATGACTTCGCTGATCAACGATTTGCTCGACTTGGGCAGCGTGGAAGCGGGATTCGATACGCGCCGCGAATATGTTCAATTTGAGGCGATCCTTCGTTATACGTTGGAGATGCTGCAGGGACAGATTAAAGCGCGGAGGTTGAAAGTGCAAACTGAGATCGCCGCTGTGTTGCCCCCATTGCGCGCAAACCCTATCCGCTTACGGCAATTGCTGGACAATATTATCGGCAATGCGATTAAGTATTCGCATAGCGGAGGCGAGGTGTATATTTCGCTTTACTCCGAAGACGACCAAATTATTTTGACGGTGCGCGATCAAGGAGCTGGCATACCGGCGGAAGATCAGGCGCATATTTTCGATAAATTCTATCGCGGTCGAAATGTTACGAGTACGGTCGCCGGCTCGGGGCTGGGCTTGGCGATCGTTAAGTCAATTGTAGATAGTCACCAAGGGCGCATTTGGGTGGAATCGACAGAGGGCAAAGGAAGCTTGTTTTGTATTGTTCTGCCGGTGCAAGCGGAGCCAGCGCAGATGGAAACGAAGCAGACGTAGAAAATCCTCGTTCAAACGGGGATTTTATTTTTTCGATAAACGCGTAAGGATCGAATCGCTTGGTTTGCGAGTCGCAGGCTGAGGGTCTGCGCCGGTGCGCATACTTTCCATTTCGTTGCTAAGTTGCATCCAATCGTTTACAAGGAGCGTAAGGTGGGGCGTTTTATCTTTGAAGAAATATGGCGAGAGAAAGAATTCGAGGACCCGCCGTGGAATTGGGTAACTTTTCAACTCGATCACAAGCGCAGTTTTTGACGCTAGCGGAGCGACTCGTTCGTTTAATCCTAGAATATCAAACCATGCTCCAACCCCGCTTGATTTAAGACGGAACAACGATCTCATCTCGGCGACAGCGGTGCGCGCGATACGTCTATATGAAATATTCAGCCGTAGGAACGGCGTAACGATTTTTAAGTGATTGGGATAGGGTTGCGCATATGCCAGATAGCGGAAGAGGAAGAATAGGATTCCCACAAATATTCCTAGAATCCCAACCGCTGCTGGCAATAGCCAGCGCCATGGGAGGAATTGTCCGAGTTCGATGTATTCGCTGTATGCGATCAGCAACATGACGATCCCGATCGTTAGCGTGGGGGGCCACCAACGGTTGAGCATGAGGCGATAGACAAGCAATGGGTATTTTTTGCCGGCGCGCCTAGCCATGTTTTTCTTACTCGTCCGCGCTTACACGGGCGCGCTTTTCAGCGGCGCTGTCGCTCAATTGCGCACTGAGTTTCCGAAGCGCTTGTGAGAGATCTTCGCCGCGCAGGCTGAAGGTTACATCTCCGCGCGTTTTTTCGATGATGCTGCGCGCCAGATCGGTTTGGCGGCGCAAATCGTTCGTAATTGCGGCGGGATAATCTATGGTAACCAGAGTGGAATAGATCTCGTCCATGTGACCAAGTAGGCGCTCGGCTTCTTGCGAGTAGCCTGAACGGAGGATGTCCAGCACACGGCGGCGCAGCTCGCCGACGACTTCGGCTAACCCGTTGAGATATGTTGCATACTCAACGCCTAATTCATCGGGCGGTTGGAGAGCCTTGTTTTGAATCAAAGCGCATGTGATGTTCGCTTCGACAAATTCTTTAAGCGCGTCTTGTGTATATCCTGCGAAATATAGGTCGGGGTATTGAGTAAGGCTGCCGCGTAATTGGTTCGCTAGCGCGCGCGCTTCGTCGAGACGCGACTGCATTTCCTCTTGTGCGTTGCGGTGTACGGCGCGGATGGCGAGCGAACAGGCGCGTATTAGTTGACGGGCAAGCGCGAGCGCGTTATCGCGCATTTTAGAACGAGCGTCGAAATCGGCGCGGATTGTGTCGGCGATCTGTTCAAGCTTGTGCACGTTCTATTCTTTCGGCGGGTCGGGCGGTTGCAGATGACGGAAGAGATTATCGGCAAGCGTATTCCCGCTGGGAATTTTAATTTCTCCGAAGGCGGTTTCGTAGCGGGCAAGGTTTTCAGTGAGCGCGCGCAGGAGTAATTTGGCGCTAAGCGGCGCCATCACTACGCGCGCGTTGAGGATCGCCGTTCCATCGCCGGGGATGATATGGCCGAAGTCAACGACGAATTCGGTGGGTGAATGCGAGATGCGCGCCAGGTTTGTGTATACCGGCTCAAGCCCTTCTTTGAATTTAATCTTAGGCGGTTGAGTGGGTGGGGTTTCGGGCGTAGTCATGAGTTAGGCTAGAAGGGAATATCGTCTTCTAGCGGGAGTTCCGCCATATCCATACCGCCCGATGAGCGCTCGCCATCCGCTTCGCTGCGCGAGGAAAGGAAGCGAACAGTGGAAGCGGTCACTTCGAACGAGGCGCCTGCGGATCCATCTTGCTTGGTCCAAATACGCGGACCGCCGGTGGCTTTATCCGGCGTAAGACGTCCTTCGATCAACACCTTCGATCCTTTTTTGACGTATTGGTTGCAGGTCTCCGCTAACTTGCCCCATGTGGAAATTCGGAACCAGATCGTTTCTTTGACTTGCTCGCCGCTGCCGGCGGTATATTGACGACTGGTTGCGACTGAAAACGAGGTAACCGCCTGCCCGTTAGGCGTATAGCGCATCTCTGGGTCTTTACCGACATTTCCGGCAATAATAATAGTGTGATACATGAGAGATTCTCCTTAAGACTGAGGCATCCGTTGAATGGCAACGAAACGATACTGTTCTATATTTTACTCGAACCTGATTGATTGACAAAGAGAGCGGAAAGCTATGATTCTATTTCCATGGAATATAAGACGGTTTCCATCTCCTGCGGCGTTAGTCCGCCGTGGTGTCCGTAGTATTGCATATTAAATGCGCCGGGTTCGCGCCACCAAACCGACTCGCGCCGATACGGTAAAACGACTAAATTTCCTACGCGGTCTAGAAAACGTTGTGAGATTTTTGAACCGAAGTATCCCGCGGCGATAAGAGCGCTGGTTTTGACCGTGTCTGCTTTGCCCTTCAGCCGCTTGGCGAGGAATTCTTGCGCTTCATCAAGCAGGGCGTCTTGGACGTAGAGGAACATATCGCGCGGCGAGCCGGCCGGGACAAGCAACTTTCCTTGGCGATTGGTTTTCAAGAATTTCTCAAAACCTTCGAAGCCGGGCGCTTGATTTAAATAAACAGTCGTCTTTGGGTCCACTTCCGCCATGCCGTGATCGGCAGTCATCATAAAAAGGACGCGCTTCTTCCCTTTGAACATCCGCTGAAACGACCGATCCATTAAGGATAAGAAAGTTTCAATTTCAGTTTCCACTTGCGGCGAGGCGGGACCGTATTGATGGCAGAGCGCGTCAATGTTGTCGTGGTAGAGATGGATATACGTCGGCGTTGTCGAACGTTCGATGACCGATGCGAGATCGGCGAAGCCTTCTGCGAGAAAATCGAATCCGACCAATTCCGCGCCAGCCATGATCGTCTTTGAGTAGATGGAGCGCGTAAGTTTATGCGCTCCGAAATAATATGGGTTCACGCCCATCTCTTTTAATTCAGGATAGAAAGCTCCGCGCGGAAAAACTGACGATGCGCGCACTCCCGCGCTTGTCAGGTCGGCGGGTCGCTTTGAACCGGCAAAGGCGAATGGAAGCGGCATGATGATCGCATCGGCTTCTGGCTCGTAATAGAACCATTCGTGTACGCCGCTTTCGCCGACGGTTAACCCGGTATGAATTGTGGTCACATGCGCGGCGGTGGTGGAAGGAAATTGCGAGACGATCTTTTCGATCTTGCCATGTTTTGCAAAATATTGTAGAAACGGCGTAGATTGAAATCTCTCGAAGAAGCGCCAGCCGAAAGCGTCAATGAAAAACAATACGACGGCGTCATATTGTTTGGAGGCAAAGGCTTCTTTCACGCGGTTGGGAATTCCCGCAAAACCGCCTTTATCGTAGCGGGGTTTGGTGAATTCCGGATTCATGTTTTTTCCATCATGATCTTCGCCGCCCGTCGTCCGATTTCGACCGCAAAATTTGTGCCGCGATCCCAAGGATATACTTGACTCATTGAAGCGAAATATAAACCTTCGATCGGCGTTTGAATGGCGGGAATGTTCTTTGAGTGATTTATCAGCGGCACGGGCTGCGCATAATTTGTTTTATTCACCCATATTTTTTTCACCCAATCCGGTTCAAATTTAGGGTTTATTCGTTTCAGCGCGGGGAGGAAGCGCTTTAATAATTCCTGATCGGTCAGCGAGAAATATTCATGCCCTAATTCTAGGTAATCGCCCGCGTATATAATATGATCGCCGCCGAAATGTTCGGAAGAAACGAAATTTGTGTGTTCCACCAATGCGAGCATCGGGAAGCCAGCCTCTTTCGGCAGGCTGAACCAGTAATATCCCTGTTCGGATAATTGATGTTTGAGCGTTAACGTCATCACGACTGCGCCCATGGATTTTAATTCAAGCAATCCCTTCAAATAAATTTCCGGCAATTCGGGGCTCATCTTCGCTAATAGCGCTGGAGAGGAGGTGACTAAAACTTGATCGAACAATTCGCCGTCAACGTCTAGCTTCGCTGTCTGACTCCGTCGAATCGCTTCGACTCGCGTTCCCAGCCGAATCTCCACGCCCATGACGCGCAGTTGTTCTGCGAACAAGTCGGAGAAGCGCTGAAAGCCGCCCTCGAATGTTCCGAGTCGCGTTGTCCGCGCTTTGATGCGCGCCCACATCCATGCCATATTGACGTCTCGATAGAATGGGCCGAATTTGCCAATCAATAACGGTTTCCACATCCTTTCGTACACTTGCTTGCCCGCCCATTTCATCATCCACGCGTCAGCGGTGACTTGTTCCAGTGCGCGCCAGTTGTTCGTCATACGGAGGAATAGCCCTACGAACCCAAAGCGGATTTTATTGAGGCCGTATCCCAAGCCCGGAAAGCGAAGCGCGTTGAGAATTGAATCGAAAGGGTAGAACTTCCCGTCAAAATACATGACCGTCAGCGGGCGCGGAAAGATGACTTTGTCGCGTAAGCCTAATTCTTGGATAAGTCCCAGCATAGCGTCGTCCGATTGAAACCAATGATGGTAGAACTTTTCAACCGACCAATCCCAATGCGGTTCTTTAAACCCCGCCGCCAATCCGCCGACATGATCTGCAGATTCAAGCAGAACGACGGTGTGTCCCGCTTTTTTTAAGTCATATGCGGCGGCGAGTCCGCCGTATCCAGCGCCGATGATCGCAATTTTCATTGATTCTCCCAATAGAAGCGACTGTCCTTTTTGAAGCGACGGTCATTTGTGATTACGTTTTTCAAGTTTTGCAGCGAGGGCTTTTAACCGGCTCCATTTTTGCCGTACGACGTAGATCATGGCGAGGGTTTGCAGCCAACGCGTTTCACATACAGGGTTTATCGCCAGCTGTTCGAACACTTCCATTGCCCGATCGTCTGTGCGATGTGTTTTTGCGTACTCAGCCGCTAATTGAGCGAGGTACGTTTCGCGTTGTTTATGGATTTGCGCCTCTTCTGAAGCTTTTTGGCGCGCTTGCGTTACGTATGCGCGAACTTTCTTAATGGCTGTTTCCAACTCGTCGCCGGTGAATGGTTTAACTAAATATTCTTGCACGCCAGCCGAGATCGCGGCTTGAAGCGTGTTCGTGTCTTTTTCCGCAGAAATAATAATGCAGCCTATTGTAGGATGCAGTTTGGCGATTTCACGATAAGCGGTTAGTCCATCCATGCCGGGCATGTTGACGTCGAGCAGAACGACGTCGGGACGATGTTCGTTTGCAAATTGAATTGCTTGTAAGCCGTTTGAGGCGATGGCGACTACTTCCACATCGTCAATTGTGGCAAGCATCAGCCGCGTATTACGGCGCGTTTCCTGGACGTCGTCGGCGATCAATACCTTTAATCTTTCTCGGTTATGAAGATCTGGCTGCGCCATTTTCTATCCTTTTGATTAAACTGGTTGACACGGTTGTTTGCGAGAATTAATGCTTTCGTCGCTTGAAGAAGTTGCTCATTTTGATCCGTATCGGCACAATAAGATAAACATATTTTTATCGGGCAATTGAATTCAAGTATAACCCGGCGAAAGGATTTGGCTTACGACGTCTCTGTTTCGGTTCGTAATGAATCGGTCCAGTGAATTCCCTCTCTTGCGAGGAAGTATGCGCCTAATAACGTGATGGGAAGCCACAACGCGACATGCAGCGTGAGCGTGTAGCCGGCGGCTGTGGCTTGATCTACGCCATAGGCGGCGAGGACAGCGATGCCGGGCGCGTCGAACGTGCCGATATAGCCCGGCGCGGAGGGGATGGTCGTCGCCAGATTCACAATGCCGTTCATCAACATTAGCGCGAAAAAAGATACTGTGAAGTTGAAGGCGTGCATTACGAACCAATATTTACCCGTTTCCAGCAGCCAGATGATGACTGACGTGAGAAAGACCATTAACACATTCCATGGCGAACGAAGAGAGGCGAGGCCATCGAGGAATTTATTCATCAGGCTGACGATGCGTTCATGTAATCGCTTTGGGGTAAAGCGAACAATGAACCATAACCCAATTTTTGCGGTCGTCTGCGGGAACATTGCCGCCGCAAGGAAAACGATCAATGCGCCGATGAAGACTCCCGTTCCGATCACCGCCGCTTGTTGAATGTTGCCGACGAAGCCCGAAGCGCTGGTCAGTTTTGCCAGCTCGGGCAGATTGACGAAGACAAATCCCAACATCACTACGCCGTCGAAGATGCGTTCGACGATGATGGTGGCGAGAGAGGCGGAAACTGATACGCCTTCTTTACGCTTAAGGATCACAGCGCGCAACACTTCGCCGGCGCGCGCGGGATAAATATTATTGCCCATGTAGCCGATAGTTGTGATAGGAAACATAGTTTTCGTGGAAATTGCCTTGATAGGTTTGAGCAGGTAGTGCCATCGCCATGCGCGCGCCCACACGCCCACGAAATATACCCCCACGCCGGGCGCCAACCACCAATAGTTTGCTTTTTGTACCGCGTTCCAGAAATCGGTTAATTGTAAGCCGCGCAAGGCGAGCCAGATGAAGAGAGCGCTGATGAACATGCCCAGCCAGAAATGCCATTTTTTCATATGCAGATTCTATCATGAGGACGGAAAGCGAAAAGTCGAGGCGGGGTCGAGAGGCTATCTTCCGTGAAATTTGATAGAATAAAACCATGTTGATCGAGATTTCCGAACGCGTCGCCTTCTTGAGGAAGATCCACCTTTTCTACGGGTTGGACGATGAAGCGCTTACGCGTTTAGCGCAGGAAGTGGAGGAACTTTCTGTTCCGCAAGGGGAGGTGATCGTCAAACAAGATAGTCCAGCCGACCAGTTTTATATGATTTATAACGGGCATGTGCGCATTGCCCGTAAGCAGGATGGGAAAGAAGTGCAGCTTGTACAACTGGTTAAAGATGATTATTTTGGAGAAATGGCGTTAGTTTCTAATCGCCGGCGCTCTGCTACGGCAACCGCTTTAAAAGATACTTCTTTATTAATTCTATCGCGCGATGATTTTAGACGGCTGTTTCGCGAACGCCGCGACCTTAGTTATAACCTAGCGGTGGCGTTGCAAAGCCGCCGTTTAGCGCAACAACTTCGCTTCAAATGGTTGAGAGCCGACGAAGTGGTCTATTTTCTAGCGCGCAAGCATTGGATTGCGCTGTTTCCGAAGATTCTCATTCCGTTTATGAGCTTGTTTGTGTCCGCTGGTTTTGGCTTTGCCTACTTCAAAGTAATGCCTCACTTTATTGTAGCGTTTGCTGCGGTAGGGTTGACGCTCGCGGCGCTGGGTTGGTTGGGTTGGATCATTCTGGATTGGGGCAACGATTATTACGTCGTTACAAATCGGCGCGTGGTCTGGCTGGAAAAAGTAATTGGCATTTACGATAGCCGTCAGGAATCGCCGCTCCACATGATCGTTTCTGTTGGAGTGGAAATGAGTCAGTTGGGACGGATTCTCGATTACGGTAATGTGATTGTTCGCACGTACGTTGGCAGGTTAGATTTTGCAGCTGTTAATCATCCGCAACAAGCCGCAAAAATGGTGAACGAATATTGGGATAGAACCAAACAAGCGGCTGTGGCGACCGAAAAAACGGCGATGAAAAACGCAATCCGTTCGCGGCTGGGATTAGAAACTGTCTCCGAACTTGAACCCGAGTCTGAATCTGTCGCCGCTGCGAGACCAATTCCCAAGCCTAAAGGCAGGGCGATCTTGAAAATACTCGGCGCGAACACCTTGAAAATGCGTTACGAAACGGATGAAGGCATCGTCTATCGTAAGCATTGGATGGCATTGTTCTTAAGTGCGTGGATCTCAGCGTTAGGAACGCTTGTTTTTCTAGGCTTCTTCTTTTCTCGTTTATATCAGTTATATTTCGATCCGGAGCGTTCTTTGTTCTTTAAGACTGGCGCTCGCGTAGACGCGATCGCGCTTCTGTGCTTAGGCGGAATGGTATTATTTTTCGGCGGTTTCCTGTTTCGTTTTCTAGACTGGAGCAATGATAAATTTGAAATCACCGATAACCAGATTATAGACATAGATCGCAAGCCTCTTGGCACAGAGACGCGCAACGCCGCTCAACTTGAAGATATTTTAGGCACAAAATACGAACGTAAGGGCTTGTTGGGCAACCTCTTCAATTATGGTTATGTATATATTACCGTGGGCGGAAGCAAGCTGATATTTGAGGATGTGAGAGATCCAGCCGGCGTTCAAGCGGATATTAATCGCCGTCGCGAAGCGCGCGTGGCGAAGAAAACTCAGGCGGCGGTGGCGATCGAACGCGAACGTATGGCTGATTGGCTGGTCGCATATCACAGAAACGCCGAAGAATTTCGAGCGGCGGAAGAGGAAAAGAGGAATCATACGAATGACGCTGCGTAATATTATTACTTTGCCCGACCCTGCGCTGAAGCGCAAAGCTCGCGCGGTCACAAAATTTGACGGGTCGCTTCGCGCGTTAATTGATGATATGGTGGAAACCATGCGCGACGCGCCGGGTGTTGGTCTTGCAGCGCCGCAGATCGGGCTGTCGGAACGAATCGCCGTGATTGAATATTTTGAAAAGGAAGAGGATGAGGAAAAAGAAGACGCGCTGAAGAAAGTATGGGCGGTGATCAACCCTGAAATTATTAAAGCCTCGCCGGAAATGGTCGTCGGCGTGGAAGGTTGTCTCTCGATCCCCGGCTTGCTCGGAGAGGTGGAACGTCACGTCGAAATTCAGGTTAAGGCGTTGAATCGTTATGGTAAGCCGGTGCGCATCAAAGCTGCGGGCTGGCTGGCGCGCATCTTCCAACATGAGATTGATCATCTGAACGGCGTCTTGTTCACCGAACGCGCTATCCGCGTTTGGCAACCGCAAGAAGAGACCGCCGTAGACGCGGAGCAGGAAGCCTGAGCGCTGTTTCCCATGCAACTTCGTCGTCTCTCGCTTACTAACTTTCGTAAATTCACGCGGCTCGATTTGGATCTTCCTGCGCGCGTTGTTTTGCTCACAGGCGCAAACGCGCAAGGCAAAACAACTATCCTTGAAGCGATTTATTTCCTTGCAGCGCTCGTCTCGTTTCATGCTAACGTTGACCGACAACTGATTAACTTTTCCGAAGCCGACAAGAAGGATGAACCCGCTGTCGCGCGACTCGTCGCGGATTATCAACGCGGCGCGCGAACGCATCGGATTGAAGTGCGATTGATCCTTGAACCGGTTGGAGTGTTGAATAGCCAGCGTTTACGCAAAGAAATTCTGCTTGATAGCGTGAAGAAACCAGTTAGCGAGGCGATCGGACATTTCAACGCGGTGGTCTTTGCGCCGCAAATGTCGCAGATCATAGAAGGCGCGCCGGAAGCTCGCCGTCGTTACCTAAACCTTGCATTGGCGCGTTCTACGCCTGCGTATGCGCGCGTTCTCAACGAGTACAGCCAGGCGCTCACGCAACGAAACGCTTTGCTCAAAACGTTGAGCGAAAGCGGCGGAAACCGCGACCAGCTTGAAGTTTGGGATGACGCGTTGACTCGACTTGGTTCGCAGATCATCTTATGGCGTATTGAAGCCGTCCAGCAAATTCAAAAACTCGCTTCGCGCGCTCATTTTGAGTTGACGCATGAAGCGGAGACGTTGCGCCTTTCTTACCAACCTGCATACGATCCGCTTCTACAGACGGGTGGACAGTTGGGCTTGAAACTGGATACGGTCGTTGATCGTTCGGGTTTGGCGTTAGATGAGATCGAAGCGGGATTTCGCAAGCGATTGCGCGCGTTGCGCGGCGAGGAGATCGCGCGCGGCGTAACGACTATCGGCCCGCATCGCGACGAACTGCGCTTTTTTGCTAATGCAGTTGATCTCGGCGATTACGGCTCGCGTGGACAGATCCGCACGACGCTGCTGGCGCTCAAACTCGCCGAGGCGCATTGGATGAAAGCGCGCACGGGCGAATGGCCCGTCATCTTGCTCGATGAAGCGATGGCAGAGTTGGATTTGCAGCGTCGCGCCGATTTATTGAAGTATGTTGACGAAGGTGAGCAGGCATTATATACCGCTGCCGATTTGAATTTATTTGCGCCTGACTTCATCGAAAAGGCGGAAGTTTTGAGCGTGGACAATGGGCGGGTGGAGAACATCTCTGCGAGGAGGGCGACGCCTGAAGGAGCGGTCTCGTAGCGTTTAAGAGACGCCTTGCCTCCTCGAGATTTGCGACGATGATTATGCCGATCTCCGACTCTTTTATCCAATCCATAATCGAACAAGTCGATTCGCCTACCGTGGTCGGCGTGAGCGTGGCAGGCAGCTACGCGCGCGGGCAAGAAGCGAAATACAGCGATGTAGATTTCAATATCTTCGTGAGTCAACTTCCTGAATTTGAACAGTATGCATTGAAGTGGATGGACGACAGACTTGTCAGCCTGAAGTATGTGTCGCTTGAAAATGACCGTTCGGCATTGAGCAATCCGCGGCGTGCGATTTGGGTAACGCCGAATTTAATCGGAATGAAGATTGTCTTGGATAAAGACGGGGCGTTGGCTGACTTGCAGAAAGCGGCGCGAGAGTTTGACTTTGCTTCGCTTCAGCCAGCGGCGGATGAGTTTGCGGCGGAAACAATGATGAGATGCGCGGAAGAAGCGCATAAAATCTTGAACGGTCTTATGCGCGGACGCGAATCGGCAGTGTTATACGCGACATGGGGGTTGGTCGGCGATATGCTTGAAGCGGCGGCGGTTCAAAGAGGCGTTATGATCGTCAGTGAAAACCACTATTTCGATTTGATTCAAGAGGCGGTAGGGCGCGATACGAAGTGGGTGAGCGCGTTCCGCAAAGCGTGGGGACTTGACCTGAACGCATCGCAATATCAATCGCGCGGCGCCGCGGCATTGACGTTGTATCGTTTGACCGCGGCGATGTTCAACGATCTTATCCCCGATAAATATCGGGATGTGGTAAACAATACGTTGCGGCTGATCAAGGAGGCTGGTTATTAATGGATGAATCTGTGTGGAGGCTGGCGCGCCGCGCGGTTGCGATCCATGAAAAATTAATCGAATTCTACGGCGAACCGATTTGGCGTGATCCGATGCCGCCAGTGCACGAGTTGGTTTGCACCATCTTATCGCAGAACACGAACGATAAGAATCGCGACTACGCGTTCAATTTATTGCGCGATAAATTTCCAACGTGGGAAGAAGTGCGCGATGCGAAAATAGAAGAGGTGATCGAGGCGATTCGTCCCGCAGGATTGGCGAATCAAAAGGGTCCGCGCATTCAGCAGGTGTTGAAAGCCATCACCGAGGAACGCGGCGCTCTTGATCTTTCTTTTCTCAAAGAGATGACCGTGGACGACGCGCGGGATTGGCTGACGAAATTCAACGGCGTGGGACCGAAGACCGCCGCCATCGTGTTATGTTTCTCGTTAGGTATGCCCGCCTTCCCCGTAGATACGCACGTCTACCGCGTGACGGGACGCATCGGACTCCGCCCCGAGAAGATGACCGTTGAGCAGGCGCATCCGCATTTGGAATCTTTGTTCCCGCCCGAAACGTACTACGCCGCCCACTTGAATATCATCCGTCTCGGACGCGAGATCTGCACTGCGCGGAGGGCGATGTGTGAGAAATGTCCGATCGTGAAGTTGTGTGATTATGGGAGAAAGAGATTAGAGAGTGGAGAATAGAGAATAGTTCTTGAATCACTTTCTACTTATCTACTCTCTATTCATCTATTTTCTTACCGATTGTCGCCATCCCCCTGTATTTTCCCCCGCTCCAACCGATCCAACAATTTAGCGATATTCGCCTCGGCAATCTCATCCAGCGATAGTTCCAACTCGGTGGCGACTTGCGAGATGTACCATAACACATCGCCCAACTCGGCTTTGAGCGCCTCGCGCGTCTCTTCGCTGATTTCGCCGTTCTTGTCGCGGAACACTTTCTTGATCTTGCCCGCCACTTCCCCCGCCTCGTTGACGAGTCCCAGCGTGGGGTAGATCACTCCATGCCCAATGCTGGGATATTTTGCGGTGGCGCGTGATTTGGTTTGGTAGTCGGTGAAGTTCATGAAGTGTTTTTCCTAAACAAACGCTGCTGACGAGACTTTGAATTTCTTTGCCAACTCTCGGACTTGTCGAACATTCAATTCACGTTTGCCATTCAAGATTTCTGATACCACTCCTTGCGAACCTATTTCAGGCAAATCTGATTGAGTTAAACCATTTTCGTCCATGAGGAAGCGCAAGATGTCTGCGCCCGAAGATTCGGGAATTGGGTAATGCTCTTCTTCATAGGCGTGGATAAGCGTGCCAAGCGTGTCAAGAAGGCTGTAGAGCGGATGTTTTTCGTTCGTGCCGATTTCGTCGAGCAGTTCGTTCATGCGCTTTACTGCCGCGTTGTATTCGCGCTCATTGCGAATGACGAGAAGAGGAGCGATTTTCTCCCAGTGAGTTTGAATGTTGTTATCGAACGTATTCATAATATTAATTTTACAACACTTCGAAGATGAATGCTAACCAAATTGCTTTGCCAACCCTCTCCACCACTCATCCTTCTCCTCAGGCACAAAGGGAGTATACAGAGTCAACCGATCAGCGATCCCCTCATAGCGTTTCTTCAATTCACCAGCCAACTTGCTTTCCTCCGTCACCAAACAAAACTCGTTTAGCATCTCATCTGTGATGAGCATTGGCATCTCAGCCCACTCTCCCTTCGCCGCGTGCGCGGATAATGTCTCCGCGACGCCGCTCCAGCCGTGCAAGTCCATGACGGGACGGTAGGACGGTGTGGATGCGTAGAACGAAATCTGCGCGCGCGCAAAGTTCATCTCCTCGGGAGTCGTCGCAACGAACGCAGTCGCTGAAACGGAAATATCTTCGCGTTTGCGATTTGTCTTTTTCGAACCATCTTCAATCGCGGGCAACACGACTTCTTTCAAGTATCGCGGCGTATTAAATGGATGCACAAGAAACCCCTCGCAGATTTCACCCGCGAGTTTTGCCAATCCTGTGTTAACTCCTGCAATATAAATTGGAACGTATGCTCCCCTCTCCTGAAGGAGAGGGGTCGGGGGTGAGGTTAGAGGACCTGCATTGAAGAAAGGAGACATGAGAGTTATCTTGTAATACTCCCCGCGATAATTCAACTTCGTGCCGTTCTGCCAGCAATCCCAAAACGCGCGGATGACCTCGATCTGCTCGCGCAATTTCTTGACAGGCGACTCGGGCCACGCCTGACCGAACCTCCGCTCGATGTGCGCCTTCACTTGCGTGCCAAGCCCAAGGATGAATCTCCCGCCCGATTGCGCGGCTAAGTCCCAGGCGGTGTAGGCGAGGTTGGCGGGCGAACGCGCGAAGGAAACTGCGATAGCCGTCCCGAAGTGAAGACGCGTCGTATGTTCGGCGATCAATGCGCAGGGCAGGAAGGGATCATGTTGAGTCTCCTGAGTCCACAGCGCGTCGAATCCGATTTCCTCCGCGGCTTTCGCAATCGCGGGAACGTCTTTCAATCCAGTGGGTGGTAATGCGGCATCGAGTTTCATAAAAAAGAGAATAGAGAGTAGAGAATAGAGAGTAGAGAATAGAGAGTAGTAAACCTCACACGAACACTGTTCTCTACTCTCTATTTATCTAATCTTCTAAAAGATACGCCAAAATCCAATTTGTAGTTGCATTCAATCCATCAAGATGCGCGCGTTCGTAATTGTGCGACGCGTCGATGCCAGGCCCGATCAACGCCAGCGCCACATCGCCGCCCGCGCGCCAGAACGCCTCGCCGTCCGAACCGTAAAACGGATACACATCGGTCTTATACGCGATGCCATATTTCTCGGCGAGCGCGCGCAACTTTTTATTCAAGCCCTCATGATACACGCCGCCGCTGTCTTTGATGCACAACGTCGCGCTGAACTCATCCGACTCCTGCCCCGCGCCGACGACCGCCATATCCACCGTGACCAGTTCGACGACATCCGATGGGATTCCCGCCGACGCGCCGTGACCCACCTCTTCATAATTGGAGATGTGGAAGTACACGCTTCTTTTCGGACTTCGGCCTGATTCGGCCATCGACTTGATCGCCGCGACGAGATTCGCCACACACGCCTTGTCGTCGAGAAACCGCGAGCGGATGAATCCACTCGTCACCTCAACGCGCGGATCGAACGCCACGCAATCGCCGATGTTGATCCCCAACTCGCGCGTTTCTTTTTCGGATGTTGTGCGCACGTCGAGTCTCACTTCCATGTGATCGTCGTTGCGCGGAGTATCCGTGCCAGCCTGCCCAAAAATATGACCCGACGCATTGTCAATCAACACCGAGCCGCGAATCTTCTCGCCCTTAGACGTGAACACCCACACGCCTTCTGTCTCGATCGTGGGCCACTGCACCCCGCCGATGCGACTCAACTTAAGCCGTCCGCTCGATTTAATTTCCTTCACCACCGCGCCGAGCGTATCCACATGCGCCGTCAACGCAACGGGAGGCAGATCGCTTTCTACTTTCCACTTTGCTACTAATGCGCCTTTGCGAGTTCTCGACAATTCCAATTGCTTGAACTGCGACAACTCCTTTTCGACAAACGCAATCGCAGGCTCGGCAAAACCAGTGGGCGAGGGGATGTTGAGCAGGTCAACGAGAAATTTGGTGAAATGGTTTGTATCAATAGTTGGGAGTGACATATTATTTTCCTTCTTTGGAAATAAAAGTACGAACATATCTCGAAAGGTGGAATGCGATTAAGTGAACATCTGTATCTTTTAGAGTAGCGGGCTCATTTGAAATAAAAGTAGGTAAAGCTTTTGGATTCAATATCCAAACTTCCTGTCCTCTTTTCATCGGCTCAATGAACCAACCAGGAAAAAGAACGACAGGGCGAATATTGAATTTAGTGCCACAACTTTGAATCAATAATTCCTGCAACCATTTTGCAAGAGCTTTTGCTTGGTCAATCGGAGTTCTGTCGATTAATTTTCCATCGGCAAAAACCTTTTCGTTGGTAAATGTGATTTTGGCATCCTTTTTTATGGGCTTTGAATAAGTTTTTGTTTCAATCAAGAAAATCCCATTCTTGGATACGACAACGTGATCGATGTTGAATTTGTCTCCCTGAATGTCATTGAGAACAGTTGCTCCCTGCTTTATCATTTCTTGGAGCCCCTCTGCTACAAGCTTTTCACCATCCCTTGCCATTTTGAGGCGACCTATTTCCCTTTTTCCCCTGAAGAATTTGAATGCTCCAATGACTAAAAGAATTAACGCCGCAACTGTAACAACTATAGGTTGTTGAGCGGGACGAGGATTTATAAATCTCACCCAATCGCCAATTACCAAGATAGTTGTTATCACAGGTACGAGAAACCAATATAGCAAATCGAATGCTTTCTCTTCAATTTGTTCATCCAGAGACTGCCCTGCATAACGAAGAGGTTTGTCTTTTAGTGGCGAACGTTTTTCGGGCTTTGATTTCATATTCCCTTTGCGTAAAAATTGCGATTGTCTAGAACAAAAGACAATGTATTCGATTGATTTTCGTCCTCGCCAAAGTGAACACGAACCGCCTCTTTTGCGGCTTCTTTCAGTCCTTCCCATGTATCCGATTCAGTAAAAATGGATTCTCCGAGGGCGTGGGCAGTAAACCCACCTTCTGGCGCTTCCTCAACGATAAAAGGAATTTCGCTCATGGCGTACCCTCTTCCTGTTTCAAACCTTCGAACTCCATAATCTTCTCCCGCCACTCCTGCGGAACGGATATCGTTTTCTCGGCGCGGTAATCATACGTCACCATCACTACTTCCCCTTTGGCTAATTCCTTGTCTGTGTCGGCGTCCACAATATTTTGTTCGCATAGAATAGATTTATTTCCTAGCTTTGACACGCGCGCGCCAACCTTGATCTTCTGCCCGAAATACACAGGCTCAAGATACGTGATGTGCACGTCGGCAAGAATCACGCCGATCTCCATAAAAGACTGATCTTTCGTGAACAGCCCCAACTCGATCAAGTACGCGATCCGCGCCTGCTCGAAATAGGTGAGATGCTTCGCGTTGTTGACATGTCCCTGCGGATCCAAATCCCCGTAGCGGACTTCGATGGGATGATAAAAATGAAAATCGCTCATAGAATGATTATACTCCCGCTAAGAAATTAGAAAATTTGTGCTATACTTTTGTCGTGGCTATCATTCGCTCTTCAGATATTGGAACGTATCTCTACTGCCGCCGTGCGTGGTGGTACAAAAAACAGGGAGTCGAATCGGAGAACCAAGCCGAAATGGCGACAGGCTCCGAACTCCACCGCCAGCACGGACGCAAAGTCCTCGCCTCCACCCTCGCGCGGACGGTTGCGTTAATCCTTCTCATGCTCGCATTAATTTTGTTTGTCTCCTACTATACCGCAAGAATTCTCTAATTTCTCCATGCTCTACCTCTCCCTCGCACTCCTTCTCTTCGCCTTCCTCTTCTTCTGGCAATCGAATCGTCAAAGGAGCGAGGCAGGCTTGCCCGGCGGACGCGTCATCTACACTGACACGCGCGGCTGGAATAAGTTGGAAAAGCCGCTGTTCTACGCCGCGTTGGGGTTGACGGGAAAACCCGATTATCTCGTTGAACAAAATGGAAAGATCATTCCCGTCGAGGTGAAATCGGGACGTGCGCCCGAAGCGCCGTATGATTCGCACATTTATCAATTGGCGTCATATTGTTTATTAGTTGAGAAAACTTATGGCAAACGTCCGCCGTACGGAATCATCCATTATGAGGACAAAAATTTTTCCGTGGAGTACACTCACGAGTTAGAGCAGTCTCTGTTGGAGTTGATCGTCGAAATGAAGCGCGATGGGATGAAGAAAGAAGTCGCAAGGTCGCACGAGCAGGCGTCCCGCTGTAAACGATGCGGGTTTCGATCCGTTTGCGATCAATCGTTGGCTCGATAAAAGCAGGCATATATAGATACGACTTTGCGTATCCGTGTACTTGTGCGCTTGTTTACTTTATAATCGTCCTATGTCCGAGCGATTTGTCCCCAAGCGCCCCGTTATTTGCGCGCATAAAGAAATGCCCGCAGCCGTAACTGAGGCGGAGGCGATGTCCGCATACTTGAAGGAAAAAGGCGTAGACGCGCCGTACGGTTTGATCTATGATGAATCTTTACGGAAACGTGTGCGCGGCGGCGAATTCGACGTGTTGGTCATCGCTGGCGGCGACGGGAGCGTTTTGCGCGCGGGTCATCTTTGCGCTCCGAGCGGAGTTCCGATCCTCGGTGTGAATTTGGGGCGACTCGGTTTCCTCATCCAAGTAGATCGTAAGGAGTGGCGCGAGTACTTCGATAAATTGTTCAATGGCGAGGCGTGGATCGAGAATCGTATGATGCTGCATGCTGAACATATCCGCGCGGGCGAGTCGTTGGGCGAATGGCGCGCGTTGAATGAAGCGGTGGTTGGGCGCGGCGCCAATTTGCGTCCTGTGCGTCTGACCGCTTCTGTGGATGGAAGTTTGCTTACTAGCTATCTTGCGGATGGACTCATCGCCTCAACCCCGACGGGTTCGACGGCTTACGCCCTTGCGGCAGGCGGTCCCATTTTGCCGCCTAAATTGCGGAATATTTTGCTCATGCCGATCGCGCCGCATCTTTCAGTAGATCGCGCTGTTGTGCTGGCGGAAGGCTCGACCGTGAGTGTGACGCCGAAAAGCGAAAACGCTGTGTTGAGCGTGGATGGGCAGGCGCCAATCAATTTAATGAAGGACGATCGCATTGATGTGCGCGCGGCGGATATCAACGCGCAATTCGTTCGCTTCGGGGACCCGGGCTATTTTTATCACAATCTCACTATACATATGAACGAAAACTCTTTGGGAATGCCACGATGACACAAGAGATTGAAACGCTCTACTGCTACCGCCATCCGAATCGGGCGACGACATTGCGCTGTAAGCGTTGCGAGCGACCCATCTGCGCAACGTGCGCGGTCAGCACGCCGACCGGCTATATGTGCGTTGAATGTGTGCGCGAGCGGAAAAAACTATTCGACACGTCGGAATGGTACGATTATTTTCTTGGATTTATTGTGGCAGGCTTTCTCTCGGGAGTCGCTTCGTTTCTTGTCACACTTGTTGGCGGGATCGGTTTCATCGGCTGGTTCCTCGTCATCGCGGGCGCGCCGACGGCAGGCGTGGCAATTGCTGAAGGTGTACGCGCTGTTACGCGAAAGCGACGTTCGAAAAGTTTGTTCATTACCATTGCGATCGGAGTAGCGCTTGGCGCGATTCCCGTGATCTTGTTTCAATTGGTCATAGGCAATATTTTTGGGATACTCTTCCAAGTGATCTATCTTGTACTCGCCGTCCCTGTTGTATACACTCGACTTTCTGGAATCCAATTGTTCAGATAACCGATAAACAAAAACTTATGCTTACCGAACTCCGTATCCACAACTTTGCCATCATAGATAAACTCGATCTGCGTTTTGGTCCTGGTCTCATCATCCTCACGGGTGAAACGGGCGCGGGCAAGTCCATTATCCTCGATGCTGTCGTCATGCTCATCGGCGGCAAAGCGGACACGACCTTCGTGCGCACCGATTCAGATGCCGCGTTCGTCGAGGGTGTATTCCAACTCAAAGGTCCGGAAAGAGAAGCGGTGCACGACATCCTGAACCGCGAAGAATTGATGGATGATCCGAACTATGTCGTGCTGATGCGCGAAGTCCGAAAAGAGGGGCGGAGCGTGGCGCGCGTCAACGGGCGGACGGTGAACGTTTCGTTATTAAAGGAAATCGGATCGCTCGTCGTGGATATTCACGGGCAAGCGGAACATTTATCGCTTCTCGATTCACGCGCCCATTTGGGCTTGCTTGACCGCTACGCGGAAGTTTCGCGTCCCCTCAGCGAATATCGGCAGACGTATCATGCGCTGCTCGGTGTGCGGCATGAGTTGAACGAATTACGAAAGGCGCAAGCGGACGCCGACCGCCGCATGGAATTTCTCACGTATCAAGCGGAGGAGATTGAAGCCGCGCGATTGAAAGTGGGCGAGGATGAAGAGTTGCGCAAGGAGCGCGACAGACTCGCGAATGCCGAGTCGTTGGCGCAGAATGCGCAAGAGGCGTTGACTGTGTTGGAAGAAGGCTCGCCTGAGACTCCCGCCGCAACCGATCTGATTGGGCAAGCCGCGCAAGCGCTCGCCGCGTTGGCAAAAATTGATTCGGCGCAAAGCGAGTTGGCGAATCAAGCCGAAGTGTTGATAGACACGATCTCGGATGTGGTTCATAACTTGCGCGATTATTTGGAAGAGATCGAATTCAACCCGAAGAGACTCGACCAAGTGGAAGAGCGACTCGATATGATCCATTCGCTCACGCGCAAATACGGCGGGAACATCCCCGCGGTGATCGCTTCTGGCGAGAACGCGCGCAAACAATTGGAAACGATCACGGGCGCGGCGGATCGCATTGACGAATTGGAAATGGAAGAAGCGAAACTGTTGGAGAAACTCGGCAAACAAGGGTTGGCTCTTTCAGAAAAACGCAAGTCTGCCGCGACGAAGATGGGAAGCGGCATCGAAACTGAACTGGACGATTTGAAAATGTCCGCCGCGAAATTTGGCGTAGACTTTCAGACCAAGCCCGACCCAAACGGAGTTCTGCTCAACGGCGGTCCGCGCATTGGGTTTGACCAGAACGGAATTGACCGCGTCGAATTTTTGATCGCGCCGAATCCTGGCGAGGGACTCAAACCTCTCGTAAAAATTGCCTCAGGCGGCGAAACGTCCCGTTTGATGTTGGGGTTGAAAAACGTGCTTGCCCGCGCCGACGAAGTCCCTTCGTTGATCTTCGACGAAATTGATCAAGGCATCGGCGGGCGCGTGGGCATGGTTGTCGGTCAGAAGTTGTGGAATCTCTCGCGCTCGCATCAAGTCTTCTGCGTGACGCATCTCCCGCAGTTGGCTGTCTTCGGCGACGAGCATTATCAAGTGCAAAAATTGATCCAAGGCAACCGCACGCTGACGCGCGTCGAACGGTTGGACGGCGAGCCGCGTCTGCTCGAACTCTCGCAAATGCTCGGCGAAGTGGGCGAGGGGACGCTGAGGTCCGCGCATGAGTTGTTGCAAGTGGCGAGACAGATGATCAAGGGAAAATGAAAAAAGACCCTGCTGAAAAGCAGGGTCTTCGTTTTTAATTCGATTTACCATATGCCGTCTTCAACGGCGGCAGTTTATTCCCCTCGCCCTTTTTCGTCACTTCCACCCAAATGGACTCTGATAATTCATAACCGATGATATGATCGTGCGGCTTCATTTCGAGTCTCAGCGGACCCTTGAATGGGGCGCAACTTAATAAATGGAATGGCGTCTCTGGGACGAGACCAATTTCCGCAATGTAACGCAACTTATCCATGTCGTGCGTGCGGACTCGGCTGACCATACAATCGGAGCCAGAAGGCACATTCGACAGCGGCTCATCCTCAACAGTAGGCATGACGCCCTCTTTAGATGGAATCGGTTCGCCATGCGGACAACGTGTGGGCTGACCCGCCAGTTCAAACATCCGATCTTCAAGCTCGTCGTTGACGCCCTTCTCGAACACATCCGCAAGCTCATGGGCGGACGCCCAGTCGTACTTCATTACTTTGACGAGGAATGCCTCGGTCAGACGGTGACGGCGTAACGCAGGCATGGCGATCCGCTCGCCTGTCCGCGTCAGACGGATGCCGCGGTAAGGCTCGTAAGTTAAATATCCGCTTTTGCTGAGGCGTTTAACCATTGTGGCGATGGCTTGAGCGGATGCGTTTATGTGCGCGCTGAGAAGCGCCAGCGGCACAAGGTCGTGATCTTGTTGTAGGCGGTAAATTTCGGCGGCGTAACGCCGCATGGCGGGGCTGACAGTCATTGAACTCCATGGATATCGTGTCATTGTAGGGGCGGGGTCTCTCCGCCGAGATTTCAACCAATGTCTTGAAGATTTTTTCGTCTTGATGTTCTGCGGGAAAATCGCGAAGGTCAAAATCATCAACATGATTGAAAACTGATCGTCGTGGAATATAACACAATTTCATTATAAATATCTAGACTATTCAGGTTGCGGTCATTATCATGTGCCTGGCTTCTAGATCAAGAAGCGCCAGCCGATTTGTCGGCTCATTCAAATCTATTCAAAGGAGTAAAATATGTCCTACACGATCGATGAAAGTATGAAGCCCTTGTATGTTCTGCGCTTCTATGGTTACTTATCTCTTGAAAATATGAAGCAATTATTCGCCGATGTTGATACGCTGTTATCCTCTAGCGGAAAGTTTGGCGTAGTAACGGTCTATAAAGCAACGGATGATCATGGGACAGATGAAGATTTCGAGAAGGACTTTGACGGAAACCTGGATGAATTGGACGACCGCGAGCATGACGATGAACACGGTCATACACATAAACACGAACCTGGCGTCGCCAGAACCTTTAAATCATGGATCGTTGCAAAGCGAGAGCGTTTTGGACAAGATTGCGTGGGCTTTGCCATGGTCAGCGCGAACAGCAAGTTTGTATCCTTCTATAAACCGTTAGCGAACAAGATCATTAGCCGTATGTATAATTGCCCTGGCGCACTGTTCGGTAACGAAGAAGAGGCTTTAGCTTGGGTGAAAGATAGAATGCCGCAACTAGTTGGGTGATCTGCCTGTTCGGCTAGTTCGCACTGTAATTCAAGGCGCCTACAGAACATCCCGTCTATGTGTTACCTTGTATACTATGGTTTCGATGCGCCCTTTGTCTCCGCTACGCTCTGTTCGACCGCCAAACTATCAAACTAACTAACTGCCAAACTAACCTATGCACATCAAACGCCTCCAACTTGCCTTCATCCATACGGCTGTCGCCATCACGCTCGTGCCGATTAACAGCACGCTCAATCGCGTGATGATCTTCGATCTCGGTTTTTCAAAAACCCTCTTCACACTGCTTGCAATCTTCCCTTACTTGCTCGCGCCGATTCAAGTTGCCATCGGCTCATTCTCCGATCGTAACCCGATCTTCGGGTATCGTCGCACGCCGTATATTTTCGCGGGCTTGTTCCTTTGCGTGATTGGAGTCGCTGTTGCGCCGCAAGTTGCCATCCTCATTAGCAAAAACTTCACGCTGGGAATCATCGTCGGCGTCCTTGCGTTCGGCGCGTGGGGCATGGGCTACAACCTTTCCGCCGTTTCGTATTTTTCACTCGCCACCGAAGTCTCAGGGCAAAAGGGACGCGGCGCGACGATTGCTACCATGTTTTTCGTGATGGTCATCGGTCTGATCGCGACAGGCATCACCCTTAGCCGCCTCGTGCCGACGTACACTCCCGAAGCGTTGACGCGCGCCTTCACCCTCGTCGCTGTCTCCGCCCTGACCTTGGGCCTACTCGGGCTCTTCAAGCTTGAGCCTAAATCCTCAGCAGACTCAAGTCCGCGCTCCGAAAACTATACGCTGAAAGAGATGGTCTCTGCCATCAAAGAGAATCGCGTTGCAAAAATTTTCTTCGTTTATTTACTCTTGCTCCTCGCCGCGATTCTGGGACAGGATGTTCTCCTCGAACCCTTCGGCGCGCAAGCCTTCGGCATGACTCTCGCACAGACGTCGCGCATCGTTTCGATCAGCAGTACATTCACGTTGGTCGCGTTCATCGTCGCAGGTTTCATGGAAGGACGCGTGAACAAGAAGGTCATCGCGCAGATCGGCAACCTCGGCGCATTGGCTGGCTTTGTCATCGTCATCGTCAGCGGATTGATGGCGTCATTGTCGCTTTTCTATATCGGCATCACTCTGTTGGGATTCGGCACGGGCATTTCGACTGTTGCGAATCTTGCGTTGATGTTCGAGCTAACTGTCCCCGAAAAAGTCGGTTTATACATCGGCGCGTGGGGCTTCTCGAACGGACTCTCGCGCCTCACGGGTCTGCTCATGGCGGGAGTCGTTGCCGATGTGGCGACGCGGATCACAGGTCAGGCATTGAGCGGGTATCTCGTCGTGTTCGGCATCGAAGCGACGATGTTGCTCGTCGCCGCGATCATGCTTTCGCGCATTGACGTCGGCGCGTTCAAAAAGCAGGCGCACGATACGTCGTTTGTGGATAAGGTCGCTGTTGCCGCGGAATAGAATCAAATCATGCGGTGTATAATCGTCGCATGATCCTCGATCTTCCCCTCATTCTCGAAACTCGCAAAAATCACGCGCTCGAACACGCCACGCTTCATATCCTTGCGCGCAAATACAAAAATCAATCCATGGCGGGACATTCCAACCCGACGGGATTTTTTCTGCTCGGCGACGTTCCCACCGACGACGTGATCGCCTGCGCGAACGAAGCGCACACGCGACTCATCGCAGGCGAAAGCGGACTCGCCGTCCACGAGGGATGCGGAACGAATCTCGTCGTCGCCACGCTTCTTCCCGCGACCTTCGCCTGGATGCCCCTCCGTGGAGCACGCTCCACCTTCTGGCGCGTTGGGCTGATCCCCTTTGCATTGGTATTAGCTGTTTTCGGATATTTGTTGAGCCGTCCGCTTGGACCGTGGCTTCAAAGATACATCACCACCGAAGAAGACTTGGGCAACATGCAAATCACGGATATTCGTTTGGTTCGCAAAGGTGTTCATCGAATCATCACGAAATGATCGTGTAGGGGCGGGATCTCCTCGCCCAATATTTTGAATTGAACAAGTTGGGCGAGAGAACCTCGCCCCTACAAAACCCATGCCCAACCTCTACTTCCTCTTCGGTAACGACGAATTCGCCATCTCGCGCAAACTCAAGGACTTCGACGCGGATTTCACCGACCCTACCAGCGCGGACATGAACACCGCCCGCCTCGACGCGCGTTCGATGAGCGAAACCGACTTGAACACCGCCGTCAATGTCATGCCGTTCCTCGCCAAGCGACGGTTGGTCTTGCTGGCAAATCCATCCTCGAAATACAACAACGCTTCATCGAGAAAGAAATTTTTTGAGTTCATCGAAAAAGCGCCAGAGACAACTCGTGTCGTGATGTATGAATCGGTCGAGCCGCGTGATGCCGACAAACACTGGCTGGTCAAATGGGCGGAGAAGAACAGCAAACTGATCCAGACCAAAGCCTTCATGCTCCCGAAACTCAGGGACATGACAGGCTGGATCGTGAACGAAACAAAAAATCAAGGCGGAGGGATCGAGCCGCGCGCCGCGGAAATGCTCAAAGACATGGTCGGCGTGGACACGCGTCAGGCGGGGATGGAAATATCGAAGTTGTTGGCGTATGTCAATTGGGCGCGGACGGTGACGGTTGCCGATGTGGAAGCGGTGTGCATCGTCACATCACAGCAATCGGTGTTCGATTTTGTGGACGCGTTATCGAACGGCAATGGCAAATCGGCGCAACATCTTTTGCATCGTCTGCTCGAAACCGAAGACCCATTCTCGTTGTGGGGGATGGTGGTGCGGCAATTCCGCTTGTTGATTCAAGCGCGAGAGATCCTCGATGGACGCGGCAACAAGGACGATGTTGCCCGCGCGCTGAGTGTGCATCCCTTCGTGGCAGAGAAGACCACGCAACAAGCGACGCGCTTTTCCATCGAGTCACTTGAAAGCATTTATCGCAAGTTGTTGCGGATTGACGAGGGGGTCAAAACAGGACAGTCCACGCTGGAGTTGGCGATGGATACGCTGGTGGTGGAGTTGGCGGGATAATCAAAAAAGACCTAACAGGTTTCCGAAACCTGTTAGGTCTGCATGTTTTCAAAACAAACTTTCTTGCCTCGGCTCATCCGCCTCACCCAAGCCTCTCCACCCAAACTTCTTCAAATCCACTTTATCTTTCACGAACACAACGCCTTCCTCTTCGAGCAAGAGACGTTGCCTCTCCGCGCCCGCGCGTTCGCTGATCTTCCCTTGCGAGTTGATGACTCTCTGCCACGGCACATCGTCGGGACAGTTCGCCATCGCGCCTCCCACCCAACGCGGACCAAATGCCTTATACGCCTCGAACTCCACGCCATTCGGCGGCGGAAGCATCAACGCGATCTGTCCGTACGACGCAACCTTCCCGCGCGGAATTTGCCGCACAAGAGTCCACACTTGTTCGTAATAGGCTTGCTGGTTGGGAGGGGAGATATAACGAATAGCATCCATAGCCAGCCTAAAAACTCCACTCTTTCAACGCATCCATTGCTTTGTAATTTGTCAGATCTAATTGCAACGGCGTGATGGAAACATAGCCCGCGTTCAATGCGCCGAAGTCGGTGCCGGGTTCGTCTACACCGGTGGGCGCATCGCCGCCAATCCAATAATATGGCTTGCCGCGCGGATCGAGTCGTTTATCGAGCGCGTCGCGATAGACGCGCAATCCCTGCCGCGTGATCATGTATCCTTTCAGTTCCTCTTCTTTCAAGTATGGCACGTTGACGTTGATCACAACATCGTTAGGCAATCCGTTGGCAATGACGCGCTCCGCGATATGCCGCGCGACGATAGCGGCCGTAGAGTAATCCAATGCGCCTTTATGCCCGTCGGGCGATTCGAGCGAGACGGCGATTCCGCGCACGCCTGTAATGACCGCTTCCATTGCGGCGGTGACAGTGCCCGAGTAGGTAATATCGTGTCCCAAATTTCCGTGTGGGTTGATGCCTGAAATAACTAGATCAACCGAGTCGGTCAACCCTAAAAGCGGCAGCGCGACGCAATCTGATGGTGCGCCGTCGGAGGTGAACGCGATTGATCCATCGGCAAGCGGCGTTTCGCGCACTCGTAAAGGATGTTCCAGCGTTTTCACATGTCCCGAAGCAGACCAATTCTTATCGGGCGCAAACACGGTCACTTTGCCCAGTTTGCGGATCTCTTGTGCGAGGGCGAGCAGTCCGGGCGCTTGTACGCCGTCGTCGTTGGTTACTAAAATATGCATAGGGGATCTCACTCAAGTCTTGAATTTATATCGTTCAAGCGACAGCCTGCGCTGGATAGATTTTGAACGCTCGGCAACGCTGCTAAGGCAATGACATGTGAAGTATCGAAAATTTCTTGGCGATGCTTTAGAACCGCAGCCTCACAAATCATGTTCGCAACGGATTGTATCATAGGCGCGTTTGAAACAATTTGCGCTCCATGTAAGCGTATGCGTTGCATGGATGCGTTTTATGTGCGATATTCTGAAAGCCATCTACGATTAATGAGAAATTTCTACGCAGTGGATTTATACTATAATTTGTTCAATGAGCGATAGTATGCAAACAACGAGAAAGAATGACGAATGTCGCCTGTCTGGCGATCAAGCGGCAAGCGAGAAGGATGCGCGGCGATACGCATCGGTTCTAAGAGTGGTTGCCGAGGCGGCGAAATACCTGTTAAGATCTACGGACTGGAGAATAGAAGTTGACGCGATCTTAAAAAGTTTAGGCGAGGCGATCGAAGCCAGTCATGCGTATTTGTTCGAGAATCATCGCAGCGCCGACGGCGCTCGCGTAACTTCTTTGCGATTTGAATGGGGCGAACATTCGACCTCGCTCGGCGCTGGAGCCGCAGGTTATCAGAATATCCCTTTGAATAACGGCGATCTTAATGGTTGGTACGATGCGCTCAATGCGGGGCTGCCCTATGTAGGCGATGTGCAACGCACGTCGCCGAGAGATATGCGCTTTCTCCAGAAGTCAGGCTTAAAGGCGCTGCTGGATGTTCCGATCTATGTGAACGGATTGTGGTGGGGAATTATCGGATTCGACGACGTGGAACATGCTCGAATATGGTCGGATGTGGAAATAGACGCTTTAGAAGCCGCGGCGAATGTGCTTGGCGCGGCGATTCAGCGTCAACTGGCGGATGTTGAGGTGAGAGCGCGCGAACAGAAATATCGCGTTCTCTATGAGACCGCTGAGAAGCAAGCGCAAGAACTTGCCCTGCTGGGCAATGTGCGCAATGTGATGTTGCAAGAGTTGGATTTATCCACGCTATTGCGGAAAGTGGTGGAAACTATTGCCGAATCGTTTAAGTACGCATTAGTGAGCGTGCTGCTGTTGGAAGGCGATGAGTTGGTCCTTCAGCATCAGGTTGGGTATGAAGCTAAAGCATTGAGAATTGCGGTGACGACCGGCGTCTCGGGGCGCGTAGCGCGCACAGGCAAGGGGGCTCTCGTGGAAGATGTGCGCGCCGACCCGGATTTTATTTCTGTCTTTGAGGGAGTCCTTTCGCAGATTTGCGTTCCCTTGTCAACCGATGGGCGCGTGGCGGGTGTGTTAAATGTGGAAAGCGCTCATGACGTCAAATTGACTCAATCGGATTTCCGCTTGATCGAGGCGCTGAGCCAACACATTGGCATTGCGATGGGGCGGGCTCGTTTGTACGCCAATGTTCAACATGAACTGGAAGCGCGCAAGCAGGCGGAAATTGAGCGCGAGAAATTGATCGCCGAACTTGCTTCCAAGAACGCTGAACTTGAACGGTTCACTTATACGGTATCGCACGACCTTAAGGCTCCGCTCTTTACTATCCGAGGTTTTCTGGGCTATCTGGAAAAAGACTTGCAAGAAGGGAGATACGATCGCCTTCAGAAAGATATACAGCGTATTGTAGATGCGGCTGAGAAAATGCAACAATTGCTCGATGATCTGCTGGACCTTTCGCGGGTAGGGCGGATGGTGAACGAACCGGTTGAAATTTGTATGAATGATCTGGCAAAAGAAGCGATCGCGCTTGTACAAGGGCAGATACGCAAATGGAACGTGACTGTGCAGACACAAGAGAACCTTCCCATTGTCTATGGCGATCGTCAGAGAATCCTCGAAGTCTTGCAAAACCTAGTGGACAACGCCGTTAAGTTTATGGGCGCTCAGCCAGCTCCCCGTATAGAGATCGGACAAGCGGGCGCGGAGGGCGATATGTGTGTTTTCTTCGTGCGCGATAACGGCGTAGGCATTTCGAGCAAGCACTTTGAGCGGATTTTCGGATTATTCAATAAACTTGACCCTAAGTCGGAAGGCACTGGCATTGGGTTGGCGCTCATTAAACGAATTATCGAATTTCACGGCGGTCGGATCTGGGTCGAGAGCGAAGCGGGGCAAGGCTCGACGTTTTACTTCACGCTCCCCGCTCAACCGAAGCCTAATTCTGTACTATAATTAAGTATCCTCTTTTTAGGAATTACTATATGAAACATGCTGTGAGCGTTAGTCTCGGTTCTTCCACCCGCAACAAGACGGTCGAGGTTGATTTGTTGGGCGAGACAGTACGGATTGAACGTATTGGCACAGACGGCGATGAAGCGAAAGCCCGTCAACTATTCCGAGAAATGGATGGAAAGGTGGATGCGTTCGGCGTCGGCGGGATTGACTTAGGCGTCGCCACGCCTTGGAAGTGGTATCCGTTGTATAGCGCGCTTAAGTTAGTGCAAGATGTAAAGCAGACGCCCTGCGTAGATGGGAATGGAATACGCGAGACGCTTGAAACGCGCGTGATGCAGTGGGTGGAGCGGAAAATCGGCGATGAGATTCAGCCTAAAACGGCTTTTCTGGTCGCGGGTATTACGCGCTACGGCATGACTGAGTCGTTCGTCAATGCGGGATACCAATGCGTCTTCGGCGATCTAATGTTCGGATTAGACATTCCTATGGCAATTCAGTCTATGCGTTCGCTTAATGCCGCCGCTAGAATTTTGATGCCGATCGTGGGGCGGATGCCGCTTAGCATGTTATATCCTACCGGTGAAAAGCAGGAAAAAATCACACCTAAATACGAAAAATACTATCAAGGCAATACCGTGACCGGCGGCGACTTCCTTTACGTAAAGCAACATCTGCCAGACGATATGCGCGGTAAGATCATCGTTACTAATACGACCACGCCTGCCGATGTGGAAGCCCTTAAGCAACGCGGCGTCAAATATCTCGTGACGACGACTCTGGAGTTGGACGGGCGCACATTCGGCACGAATATGATGGAAGCGGCGCTGATAGCCGTCGCCGGTAAAGGACGCGCTTTAACAAATGCCGAATTGAACGACCTCATTGACCGCCTTGGGCTTGAACCGCAGCTGCGGAAATTAAATTAGACGAAGCCCGGCGCGCGTTTTTATCACGTTTGACAAGGAGACTACATGGACGCAATTTTGCTGGCTGGCGGCATACCCAGACCGGAAGACCCTCTCTATTCCTATGTAAAAGGCGACGCGAAAGCGCTGGTGGATATCGCAGGTAAACCAATGGTGCAGTGGACGTTGGATGCGTTGAACGACTCGCAGCATGTGGATAGTGTGATCGTGGCGGGTTTATCGCCTAAAAATCAGTTGCGTAGCGCAAAGCCGTTGCACTATCTGCCAAATCAGGGGCGTATGTTGGCGAACATTGTCGCAGGAATTAATAAATCGTTGCAATTGAACAAGAACAGCAAATATGTGCTGGTCGCTTCCTCTGATATCCCTGCGCTTGAAGGACATATGGTGGATTGGCTGGTAGAAACCGCCATGCAAACTGAAGACGATTTGTATTATGGCGTATGTCCGCGCGAGGTGATGGAAAAGCGCTACCCCGGTTCGAATCGCACCTATAGCCGCCTCAAAGATATAGAACTCTGCGGGTCCGATCTTAACCTCTGCCATGTAAGCGTGGCGACCGATCATTTGGACTTGTGGGAATCCCTGCTGGGCGCGCGCAAAAGCCCATTTAAACAGGCGAGCAAGTTGGGCTTAGGGTTGTTGTTTGCGCTGGCAATGCGGCAACTGACCTTGGAGCAGGCGGTGACTCGCGTGAGCGAGCGTATTGGCATCAAAGGACGCGCGATCGTTTGGCCCTATGCCGAACCTTGCATGGATGTGGATAAACCGCATCAACTTGAATTAATGCGCGAAGACCTTGCTAAAAAACAGCGCAAACTTAAGCGAAAGACCGTTGTTAAGAAAGCGACGACTAAAACAACGAAACGTTCGACTTCCCCTAAGAAGACGACTCAGACGAAGCCTGCGGCAGCGCCTCGAACTCGCTCCAAATGAGTCTTCGCACCTTTCTCGAATGGGACGCGCGCGCTTCTGAACGAATACGCGTAGCTGAAAAGCCGGGCATAGTGCGTTCCATTGCGGTATTTTTCGCGCATTCGGGTGATTCTTGGTTTTGGGGCATTGCTATGATCCTGCTCTGGCAATCGGGGAATTCATTCTGGAAAGAATGGGCTGTCGTGCAGTTTGTAGGCATCAGCGTTCTGGCGGCATTGGTAATGGGGATTAAATTTATCGTGCGGCGCAGACGACCCGAGGGCAAATGGGGCAGCGTCTATCGAAATACCGATCCGCATTCGTTCCCGTCGGGACATGCCGCGCGTTCGTTTCTGATCGCTACGCTGGCAGCCGGGCTCGGACCTATTGAGTTAGCGATTCTTTTATGGATTTGGGCTCCGCTAGTCGCCTTGGCGCGCGTAGCGATGGGAGTGCATTACGCTTCAGATATTATTGCCGGCGCAGCGCTCGGCGCATTCTTCGCTTTAGCGACGTTGCGATTGTATGAACCGCTTTTGTTGTGGGCGTCTCATCTCATCGGCGTTGCTCTTTGGTGATAGATTGCTATGGGGGAGACAGCCGCGCGACCGCCGTGTTGAGGATAGTCCGGTAGGTCGGTAAGACAGTTTCCATAACGTTAACTTTTGATTTGCGCCATGTGTTCTTCTATGTGCGCAATACCGCGTTCAACCCAGGCTTGCGGCGTAAGTCCGCCGCCCAGCGTAGCGTGATTAGACTCGCGCTTCCACGCTTCAGCGGGCAGTTCGTTCAAGAATTCTGCCAGAGTGCGAACGTCGGTTATAAAATCATCCAGCACTTGATTAAGCGATTCATTTGGATCGTAATGTTCGGCGGCATACGCGACGCCGTCGAAGTTCTCAAAGGTAGGAACGTTTTCGGCGACTGTGCGACGCGCGCGCGCCGCATATACGAGCCGATGCACATCGCGGGTGTGTGCGGCAACCTGATGTGCGTTCCAGCCGCCTGCTTCTAAAGGCGCGAAAGGATCGTTGACGGCAAGGCACGCTGCGCGAAATTCCTCCGCTGCGGCGAGCAATCTCTCGATCAATCGGCTGCGATATTTCTGTAACTCTTTCATTCATCCTCCATTGATTCGCATAAAGGAATGCGATTGCGATTCTCGCTGGCGTTGAGCGGCAAGCCCAAATAAGGCGAGGGATCGAGCGTATTTTTGATGTTCAGCTCGCTCTCAAACTTTCCCGCGTTATCGCTTTTGACAATTGAAAAGTGCAGGTGTACGCCGACAGGGTTGTTAGGATCGCCCGAATAATCTCCTTGGTAACCGAGCAGCGCCCCCGCTTCGACCGGTCGCTCTGATGCGCCGGCTGGGAACTCTTCTACGATAAATGAATTGCCGAAGCGATCCGCCATGTGCGTATAGTATAGCCAGATTTGTTGTCCGGGGTGAAGCGGATCGTTTGGCACGCGTACGATGACCGCAGATTTCCATTCCGGTAGGCGGGTGAGGTAACCGGGGTAAGCCGAGATTACGCGAGTAACGCCAGCCTCTGCGCCCCCGAAGACGTCAATCCCTTGATGCGCATGGTTAATTCTGAAAGAATCACCCCACAAGAAGCCGACAAATCCGTCAGTGGGAAAGAGAAAGGGGGCAGCCCCACACTTTGAACCGGCGGTTAGGCTCCAGTCGGGATATGACGCGGGGCGATTTATCCACATACGAAATTTGATGATACGTTCCGTCTGGGGACGATACAGCAAATATGCCGCAGCGAGGGCGGCGACGATAGCCGTCGCGACGATGGCGATTATGAAAGCGCGTTTTGACATCGCGCCGAATTATACCCATAAGCGCTAAAGAACGTTCCGACCTGAGCGAGCGAGTATAATTCGCCCATTCTATTTATTGGAGAAAAAAGTGCGCCAACGATTTACGATTCTCTTGATCATTATGGCGGTGGCAATGAGCGCGTGCGGCGGAAATGAGCCCGCTCAAACGCCTACGCCGCGCCCTTCGGAAACGCCAATTATCCCGCCTACGCTCACTTCCACGCCCACCGTGCCGCTTGCGATTTTGGTTTTGCCCGCCGATCTTGATCCTGAAACTTCGGAGCTTTATCAGAAAACGGTCTATGATCTAGCGCAGGCTTCAGACATGCGCTTTCAGGTGAGGAATTCATTGGACGTGGACGATTTGACGGAGCCTGGTTTACGGATCGTGATTGCGCTTCCGCCTGACCCGGGCATTGTTGCGCTTGCCGCCGCTGCGCCGCAGGTGCAATTCTTGGCGCTGAACATTCCGGATGTTTCCGCCGGAGGAAATGTGAGCGCGCTTGCCAGTTCTTCACAATTAGATATTGTCGCTTTTCTAGCTGGGTATACGGCGGCGCTGGTTACGGATGAATACCATATTGGCATGATCTTGCCGAAGGACGATCCCGATGCGAAGCGTGCCGCAGCGGCGTTCCGCAATGGGATGATCTACTATTGCGGATTGTGTCGGGTGATCTATTTTCCCGCTTTTTGCCTCGTCGAAAATCTTCAGCCTTGTTATCCGCAAAATGTCGAAATCCCAGCGGAAGAAGACCCTGCGCGCTATAACCCCTACGCCGATTACCTGATCCTCCAAAGAGACGTGGACACCATCTTCGTTCATCCCAGTGTGGCGACGCCCGATTTACTGACGTATATTGGCGTTACCGGCGATTGGCTGATCGGCGCGGCGACTCCCGAGGAGCGCCCGGGCGGATGGATTATGACGATTCAGCCAGACGAGATCAAGGCGATTCAAAGCGTTTGGTTGCAGTTGGCGGGCGGGCAGGGCGGGCTTACAGTTCAATCGCCTTTGAGTCTAAGCGATATTGACGCGACCCTGCTTTCGCCTGGAGAACAACGCCTCGTGCAAGAGACTTTGGATGCTTTGCAAAGTGGATTGATCAATACTGCAAATCCCTGATTCAAAGGAGGAGGAGAGAAATGAAGGCTGGACAGATGGATTGATACTCGCTTGCGAGAAATGTTCCCAGCGCTGATCATGTCCCAGCCGCGCCATTGCCTTGACCACCAACATGGCAGGGTTCACCGGCTTCGTCAAATATTCGTCGGCAGAACTCAAATTGGCTTCCAACGCCAGTTGAGCGGTGCTGGCTGAGACCAGTAAGAGGATGGGTCCCGTGCTGGCTTTGCGCAACTTGCCAATCAGTTCCACGCACTCGTCCCGCGTCAGTTGGATATCCACCAACACGAGAGACGGGGCAACCAGACGGGCGGCTTGAATCGCATATCGCGGGCTTGATTCGCTGAGCACGATACAAATCCGCTGACTGAAGAGGGCGTCCCATGCCGCGACTGAATTCGGTTGGTCGGAAACGATCAATACGGTGTGGAGGGGGATTGTGTTTGTGTCGGTTTTCCAGGCGACCATTTTGGCTTTGCCTTTCTAGTATCTTGACGGAGAATCCACCGGCGTGTTACACTCGCGCCTATCAAATTTTCAAAGAAGGAGGCGCGACCCATGTTTTTCAGCAAGATCGTTGTCGGTACACAAGACTTCACCCATTCCGGGATCGCGCCTGCTCAACCTTAGGATACTTTTGCGTATTCAACAGCCGCGGCGTCCCCGCGGCTGTTTTTATTTTATGCGCTTCTCAGCTCCGGCAGAGAGAGAGGAGAAGCGAGACCAGAGGAGAATACCATGTTCGACATTCAAACTCAATTATTCGAAGGCAAAGATATTCGTTTCGGTCCCATTGACCATGAAAAGGACCCCGAGATCGAATCGAAGTGGATGCACGACTCGGAGTTCATGCGCATGTATAGCCTTGAACCGGCGCGTCCCATGTCGGCGGCGATGGTGAAGAAGTCGTATGAAAAGCTCGAGAAAGAGATCGAAGAAGAGAAGAATATGTTTTATTTCACCATCCGCGCCCGCGACGATGACCGCTTGATCGGCAAGGCTCAGGTCAATCGCATCGAATGGTCGAACGGACATGGATGGGTCGAGTTGGGATTCGGCTCCGCGGACGACCGGCGTAAAGGCTTTGGAACTCAGGCATTGGGAATGTTACTGCGCTTCGCCTTCAGCGAGTTGAACCTGCACCGCATCAGCGCGCGCGTGCCGGAGTACAACGAAGCCGCGATCGCCCTGTTCAGGAAATTGGGCTTCATGGAGGAAGTCCGCCGCCGCCAGGCATTGGACCGCGACGGCCGCCGTTGGGACCTGTTAACTTTCGGCTTGTTGAAGGACGAATGGTCGAAACAGGCTGAAGCGTAGGAGGAAGCGATGAGAGACTTGTTACGCGGAGACTTGATCTGCTTTACAGCCGAGGAGCCGGAGACTCTGTCGCGTTCGGAAGTCCGCTGGCAGACGGATACGGAATTCCATCGGCTGACTGATATTGACCCTGCCATGCTGTTTTCGTCGAAACGCATCCAACAGCGAGCGGAGGAGCGGATCGAAAAAGGATTCATGCCAAAGCGCTATGCCTTTTATGCGCGCACGCTGGCGGATGACAATCTGATCGGTTTTCTCGTCCTATGGCTGGACTTGGTGCATAACGAAGTTTGGGTGGGCTTGGGAATTGGCGAGCGCGATTTTTGGGGCAAAGGCTATGGCACCGACATGATGAAGCTGGCTCTGCGCTACGCGTTCACGGAATTGAATGCGCATCGCGTGTCGCTGGGTTTGCATTCGTACAATGAACGCGCAAAACGTTCTTATGAGAAGGCAGGCTTTCGCTTTGAAGGCGTCACCCGCGAAGATGCCCGCCATGGAGACGTGTACACGGACGGTTTGTGGATGGGCATCCTGCGCGAAGAATGGCTGGCGATGCAGAATGGAGAAAGCAAATGAAAGATATTTACACCGGTGAACTGACGCGCTTAATCGTGTTGGAGGCGAAGGAAGGCGCCAAAGCGTTCGCGCGTTGGGACCGCGACTCGGAATTCAAACGATATTTGGACAGCGGCGCCGCGAACCTGATCTCGTCAAACAAGATTGAAAAAGAGATCGAAGAGGATGCGAATGAAAATTCACCTCGGTCGTATTCCTTTGGCGTGCGCGCGTTGACAGGCGACGCGATGATCGGCGTCGTTGACTTGTTCGTCTATAACTGGACGGGACGCGACGCTTTCGTGGGAATTGGTTTTGGCGAGCGCGACTATTGGGGCAAAGGCTATGGCGCGGACGCAATGAACCTGATCCTGCGCTACGCCTTTACCGAGTTGAACCTGCGGCGCGTGACGCTCAACGTGTTCGAATACAACCCGCGCGCGATCCGATCTTATGAAAAGGTCGGGTTCCGCCACGAAGGCAGGATTCGGCAGGCGTTGAACAAGGAAGGCAAACGCTGGGACATGCTCTTCATGGGCATCCTGCGCGAAGAATGGATGACAAGCCGTTTTCAAAATTAGATTGGCAGAATGAGGAAAATATGAACACAATTCTTGAAAGACAACAAATCCTGCCGCTCCCTGCGGGGTATTCCGCGCGCGGCGGAAGCATTGACGATTACAAGATCGCTTGCAACCTATTGAATTTATATTCCATGCACCTCAACGGGAGCATTGACCTGAACGACCCTGAATTGCTCCGCCTGGATTGGCAGAACGAAGGTTTCGTCCCAGAGACCGATCTGCGTTTGATCTTCGATGAGCAGGGAACTCTTGTCGCGTTCGTCGAATGTTGGACAACCCAACAGCCGCCCGTTCACCCATGGATCTATGGATGCGTGCATCCGGAACACTGGGGCAGGGGAATCGGCGGTCACGTCCTCACATGGGCGGAGGATCATGCGCGTCTCGCGTTGGAGAAATGCGACGCGGAACTGCGAGTCGCGCCGCGCACAGGCTCGGAGGCGCACAATACAACCAGCGTGGCGTTGTTCAACGCCCTCGGTTGGAAACATATCCGCTCGTTCTTTCGAATGGTTGCCGATCTGGATTCTCAGCCTGAGGCGCCGACACTCCCAGACGGGATTATCATCCGCCCGTTCGACCCCGAAACGGAAATGGAAGAAGTCTACCGAACATTTGTGGACACATTCAACGATCACTTCGGTTTCATCGAACAGCCGTTTGAAAAGGGATTCGCCGAATACAAACATAACATGGTCGAAGAACCCGGCTACACTCCCGAAATGTGGTTCGTGGCAATGGACGGCGATCAAATGGCGGGCATCTGCATTTGCCGCCGCGAAGATACTGAAGATTCAGAATCGGGCTGGGTAAGCGAACTTGGCGTGCGTCGCGCGTGGCGCAAGCGCGGACTCGGCTATTCTTTGCTCAAACACGCCTTCGCCGCGTTCCATGCCGATGGCAAAAAACGCGCGGGTCTTGGCGTGGATGCGAGCAGTCTCACCGGCGCGTTGAAGTTATATGAAAGCGCGGGTATGCGAGTTAAGCGACAGTTCAACCAATTCGAAAAAGAACTCCGCGCCGGTAAAGAATTGGCTGTAGAATCGTTATAGGCTATACTCTAAACCGTCCCGTAGATTTTGGATCAAGTTGACAATTATTTCAGAAACTTGCGGGACGTTCTTGAATTCAAAGGAGACACCATGAACATCAAATGTGCGTTTTGCCAAACGCCCTATACCCTCAGCCGCATACAGATGATTGACGCTTTGCAGAAAATGGATGCTGAGAAATTAACGCATTACGACGCGCACTGTCCGCGTTGCCGACGCGCTACGCGCGTGGAACGCAAACGGGTGGAAATGTTCTTCCCGAACTGGCGTGAAGCGTTAAAACAACTTGAAGCGGAGATGCAGGTACATCCGCAGCCTGAAGCGTCATCGGCGATAGAATCTAGACCCGATGCGGCGAAGCAGAAGGAACCTAAGAAGGCGAAACCACAACCTGCACCCAAGCCTGCGGCGAAGAAGACTGAAAAGACGAAATCGGCGGCAGAAAACACTGCGGCAAAAAAGAAATGACAATTCGCGCCGTTTTCTTCGACTTGGGCGGGGTGATCCTTCGCACGGAATATCAAGCGCCGCGGCAGGCTCTTGCCGAGCGCTTTAGCATGGACTATGCCGATATTGACAAACTCGTCTTCCGGAGCGCGTCCGCCGCGCGCGCCTCAGTAGGGGAGATCTCGGAAGCGGAACACTGGCTGAATGTGGCGCAGACGCTCAAACTTCCAGCGAGCGAATCGGAACGTTTACAAAAAGAGTTTTTTGCCGGCGATGTGATTGATCGTGAGATTGTGGCGTTTTTGCGCTCTATTAAATCCACGCACACGACCGGGCTGATCAGCAATGCCTGGAGCGATTTGCGCAGTTATATCGTTCGCGAGAAGTTCGATGACGCTTTTCATTTCATGGTCATTTCGGCGGAGGTGGGCGTTGCGAAGCCGGCTGAGAAGATTTATCGAATTGCGTTGGAGCAAGCTCAGGTTCAGCCGAATGAAGCGGCATTCGTAGATGATGTGCAGGAAAATATCGAAGCCTGCGAGAGTCTTGGCATGTTGGGAATCCATTTCACTGATTCTGAGTCGACGCTGAAGCGGCTTAAGATTATTTTGTCGTGAGCATTTGGCGAATCGCAACGAACTCAAATCCCTGAGATCGGATTTGCGGCGCTGTTATTTCAATGATGCGCGCGACTTCCGAACCGTGACCATGCCCGTCGTGCAGGACGATGATGGAGCCTGATAGGGAGGAGTCTGCGATTTGTTGGATGGTCCAATTTAACGGTTGGATAAAATGCGGCGGGATGCAGTTCCACATCACGAGGCGGTAGCCCCACTCTGCGAGCAGCGCTTTTGTTTTCGCGGTGAACATCCCATACGGTGGACGGACGTTGCGTATCTCCGCTGGCGAGATTCCGCAGGCTTGCGAGATCAGCATTTTCGTTCGTTCCAATTTCTTTTGCAGTAGCTCTGGCTTTTCAAACGGAAATGGAATATGACAATAGCAATGGATTCCGATCTCGTGCCCGCCAGCATGGATTTGCTTCACGAGGCTTTGATTATTCTCAACATCTTTCCCGATCAAAAAGAACGTCGCACGGACTTCATGTTTCTCCAGCGCGTCTAACACCTTCGGCGTGTCGCGCGGATGCGGACCGTCGTCAAAGGTGAGGGCGATCTCGCGGCGCGAAGGGTCCCCGCGCCATAAAATATCGGGATGGCGGGCTTGCATCCATGCGTACATGCGGAGGAGGTGAGGGGTGAGCATAAATTCAGTAGCGCAGACTTTAGTCTGCGTCTTTAGCGAATTGAAATCTAGCTATGTCGGCGGACTGAAGTCCGCGTTACGTATCTCATCCATAAACTGCTTCAGGAATTGAATCATCACTTCATGCCGTTGCTCGGCGATGCGTCTGGCGGCGGCGGTGTTCATCTTGTCTTTGAGCAACAATAATTTCTCGTGAAAGTGATTGATTGTATCGCTTTTGCTGTTTTTATATTGCTCGAAGGTTTGATGCAATTGCGGGGATGAGTCGGGATCGTATAACGGGCGATTCTTATAGCCGCCATAGGCAAAGGCGCGGGCGATGCCGATCGCGCCGATGGCGTCGAGTCGGTCGGCGTCTTGGACGATGAAACCTTCGAGCGAGTCCATTTTGTCTTCAACGCCCGCGCCTTTGTAAGAAACGCGCTCAATGATGCGACAGACGGCGTCAATGGTAGAGGAGTCGAGGTTGAGCGATTTAAGCCAGTTCCGCGCGCGAAGCGGGGTTCCATCTTCCGAATCGTTGAACTTCCAATCATCCAGATCGTGAAGCAACGCCGCGAGTTGGACGATGAAGGCGTCCGCTTTTTCTATGTTGCAGATGTAGAGCGCGGTCTGCCAGACGCGATAGATGTGCCGCCAATCGTGACCCGACGAGTCGTCTGAAAATTCCTGCTTGATATAGTCGGCGGTCTTTTGAATGATCTCGCGCTGGTTCATCGGATCTGCTCGGCAAAGAAGATCGCTGGTTTTTTGTTGGGCATGGAGTCTCCATTGGTTTGAGATTTGCCCGATTATATCCTTCTCTAATTGCGCGTTTCTCTGATAACGGCGGGTATGCGGTATTGGTCTCCATGTTGGGATCGTATACCATTGGCTATTACAAAAAAGACGAGAAGAACGAACTGAAATGGAAAGACCTCCTGCCGTGGGCGAATCACACCGCCCTGCGAGCGGGGATGAACGAGACGAACCGCCTGCGCGTCCTCTGCGACGGAGGGCAGTTCCGCGTCTACTTGAACGGAGCGCTGGCGACATCCTTCAAAGACGATCAATTCAAGCGCGGTAAACTACATCTGGTTGTCATCCCGACCGAGAAATCAAGTTTGAATGTTACGTTCTCCGATCTACAGTTGTGCGAAGCGCTCAAATAACAAATTTAAGAAACAGGGGAGCAAATACTTTCTACATCAGACTTTCATTAACCTCCCCCTTCATCCAGTTGCGTATTTAGTCCTCTGGTCTTATAGTTGGCTAGTCTGCTCGTCCAAACCTAACCCTCAGCGACTAGCAGACTAGAAGACTAACCGACTAGGAGACTACATGCACTACAACTGGTGGATGTCCATGCGACAAGGGGATGAAAAACCCAAAGTAACGAAACAACTTCTATTACGCGTCCTCACCTACGCGCGCGGATACTGGTGGCACATCGCGGGGATGCTCGTCACGATCCTCCTCACCACGGGCTTGTCCCTGCTCACGCCGCTCATCTTTCGCAATATGATTGACGTAGTGATCCCCGCCAAAGATGTGAATCGGCTCATTTGGCTCGGCGCGGCGCTGCTTACCATCCCTGCATTGACGGGAGTCGTCAACGTCTTTCAACGGCGATTGAATTCAACCGTCGGCGAAGGCGTGATTTATGATCTGCGTTCGACGCTCTTCTCGCGCTTGCAGCGCATGTCTCTGCGGTTCTTTACCAACACAAAGTCGGGCGAGCTGATGTCTCGACTTAATAACGACGTGGTCGGAGCACAAAACGCTATCAGCAACACGATCGTTAACATTGTTACTAATTTTGTCGAGACGATCGCATTGCTGATCGTTATGCTGACTTTGGAATGGCGTTTGACGCTGATCAGCATTGTGATCTTGCCTTTATTCATTATTGCCGCCCGCCAGTTAGGGAGCGTTCTGCGCGATATTGCGCGTCAGGCGATGGAGACGAACGCACATATGAACGCGCACATGAATGAAACGCTCAATATCGGCGGCGCGCTTCTCGTCAAACTTTTCGGTCGTATGCGCGAGGAGGAAAGCCGCTTCCGTCAACGGGCCGCGCATGTGCGCGACATTGGCATTCATCGCGCGGTTGTTGGCTCGTCGTTCTTCGTCATCTTCGGCCTCATCACGGCGGTTGGCACGGCGCTGGTCTACGGCTTAGGCGGTTGGTACGTAATTGAGGGCGCGTTCACAGTTGGCGCCATCGTCGCGTTTAGCTCATACCTGGATCAACTCTATGGAGCGTTGCAAGGTCTGGCGGGCGCGCCGGTTGAATTTTCAACGAGCATGGTTTCGTTCGAGCGCGTATTCGAAATTATTGACCTGCCGCAGGATATCGTTGAAAAAGAGGATGCGTTGCCGCTGCGCGATGTTCAAGGCGAACTTGAATTTGACGATGTTTCGTTTAGTTATTACATTGATCCGTCTAAACTGTTGAAGGATGTGAAACGCTATGGGCGGCATGAAGATGTCGGCGCGGCATTATCGTTGACGAAGTCGCCTGCTGAGAGCGGGCGGAAGACGAAAGACGCGTTAGACGCTTTTTCTTCCAGCGAGGAAACGACTGCGACCTCTCAAGCGCGCGAGGTGGCTCTTAACGACATCTCTTTTGTGGCGCGCCCGGGACAGTTGGTCGCGCTGGTCGGTCCTTCCGGCGCAGGCAAAACGACGCTGACCTATCTGATTCCACGCTTGTACGACCCGACAGAGGGAGTTATCCGTATTGATGGGCATGATTTGAAGGACGTAACGCTCGAGTCGCTGTCTGACACGATCGGCATGGTCACGCAAGAGACGCATCTTTTCCACGACACGATTCGTACGAATTTAACATACGCGAAATTGGATGCGACCCAAGCCGAGATCGAAGCCGCTGCGAAAGCCGCCAACATTCACAACTTTATTGCAGAGCTGCCCGAAGCCTACGATACGATCGTAGGCGAGCGTGGATATCGTCTGAGCGGCGGCGAGAAACAACGCCTTGCGCTGGCACGGGTGATTTTGAAAAACCCCCGTATTTTAGTTTTAGACGAAGCGACGAGTCATCTCGATTCCGAATCGGAAGCGTTGATTCAAGAGGCTCTCAAACGCGTCATGGCGGGACGCACAAGCATCGTCATCGCTCATCGTTTATCCACCATTCTCTCTGCAGATTCGATTCTAGTGATGAATCGAGGTCAGATCGTGGAACACGGCACGCATGAGGAACTGCTTGCGTTGAATGGGCTGTATGCCCAATTGTATGAAACGCAGTTTCGAGGAGAGCGAGCGTAGCCATAAGAAGTTATGCGGATTGACGCAAGTAGTTCGGTAAGAATAAGCGTCACGGACGATACGGTTCTTCGCGCACGACGTGACCGTAAACGATTTTCAAAAATAGGGCTGGGATCAGCCATTCCAATCCGATCACAGAAGGAAAGATGTATTGGTTGATCAGAATCGCTGTCATGATCAATCCCATCGCCAACGGACGTTGTAAGTAAAGCGGCGTTCGTAAGACCAACACGACAGACGCCAACATAACCAGATACCAGAAGATACCGAATTCCCAATTCATGGAGCCGAATACAAGACCTGCGATTATCGTGTGAATGTGAAAGACAGCGAAGATAATATGATTCTTTGAACGCGCTGTGAAACCGGTCTCTTCGGGTTTAATGGGAGCGTGATAAAAACGCTTGCAAGCATTGAGCGAATTGGCGACTACGCCGCCCAGAACGTCCAGCGCGATCAGGATAAAGATCAAATATTGCCACCATGCCCAGGGCAGGGAGCGACTCCACGCCATCCAGCCGAGGACGGCGGCGCCGCTCAACCCAAAAAGCCAGACTAACGCCTGCTCACGGGCAGTTGCTCCGGTCCCGAACATAGCATCGGGCTTGCCCGAGTATTCCCAGTTGATGTGAATTTGTGAGTTTTCCATTGATCATCCTTTAAAAAAGAGGCAGTAGAGTAAAATATTCTCCATGCAAACTTACCTCATTCTCTTTTTTGCCATTCTCTCCGAAGTGATCGGCACAATTGCCCTAAAACTCTCAAACGGATTCACCAAGCCTATTCCCGGTATTGTAGTCGTAGCCGGCTATGGCGCGTCGTTTTATTTATTGTCGCTGGCATTGAAGACGATGCCTATCGGCGTGGCGTATGCGATCTGGTCCGGCGTAGGGCTGGTCTTTACGGTCATTGCAGGGATGATCATCTGGCGCGAAACTCTGGACTGGGCGCGGGTGGTCGGGATCGTCCTGATCATTGCAGGTATCGTTTTCATCAACGCGATTTCCAAATCTCCCGCGCATTGATCCTCATCCATACTTTGGCGTATCGCCGATAATTTCCCAGCCTCGTTGTAAAGCAACCTGTTTCAAATTCTTATCAGGATACACCGCCACAGGATGATCGGCATGTTCGAGCAGGGGGATGTCGAGAGATGTGTCGCCGTAGGCAAAGTCCACGCGCTTCACGCCTAATCGTTTTAGGATCTGCTCAATTTTCTTCTCGCTCGCCATCAGTTCTCCCGCCATTTGCAAGCGTCCGTTCTTGATTTCTACAAGCGTGCCGCTTGCTTGCGCCCCAATTCGTTTTGCAAACGGTTCAATGAAAGGTTCCATAACGCTGCTCGCGATATACACTTGCGCGCCGCCCTCGCGATGGTCGATCAGTCTTTCAATAACGTCTTCGCGGCGTTTTTTCCACAGATCGTGTTCAACGATCCATTCGGAGACTTGTCTCAACTTTTCTTCATCCGCATGTTTGATATAACCCAAACTCTTTATCATTAACTTTTGACCCCACAACTGCCAATCAATGATTCCCCTTTTTGCCAACAAATAAGACGGCATGATGGACGCCATCGCTGCATTCGCCTGCAATTTGCTTTGGTTGTGCTTCACCCAATCCACCAAGCCCAAAAACGGCGAGCCTGTGGTCAACGTTCCCATCATGTCTGAAATGACGATCATGTTTGCTCCTCTTCCAAATATTATAGCGCTCGCAAAATGATACAATCGTCGCATGGGCACGCTCTATCTTGTCGCAACTCCCATCGGTAACCTTGAAGATATGTCGCCGCGCGCGATCCGCGTTTTGCATGAGGCGAGTCTCATCGCGGCGGAGGACACGCGTCACACGGGGAATTTGCTCAAACACTTCGAGATCGAGACCCCGCTCACGAGTTATTTCGAACACAACAAACTCAGCAAACTGGATTTTATCCTCGACAAACTTTCCAGTGGGGACGTGGCGCTTGTGTCGGATGCGGGGACTCCCGCGATCAACGACCCTGGCTACGAACTCGTCCGCGCCGCGCTCGCTTCAGGTGCGGACGTGGTGCCTGTCCCCGGTCCATCAGCCCCCGTCGCCGCTTTGAGCGTTTCTGGCTTGCCCACAGACTCGTTCCTCTACCTCGGTTATCTCCCGCACAAGAAAAACGAACGCCGCAAATTCGTAGGACAAATTGCCAATTTGTCCTACACATTGATCTTCCTCGAATCGCCGCATCGAATCATTGACTCGCTCGAAGATTTGTTGTCTGCTCTCGGCGACCGCCACATCTGCGTTGCGCGCGAGATGACCAAGATGTTCGAAGAATACTGGCGCGGGACTCTCAGTGGGGCGGTGGAGTATTTCAAATCAAAGGAAGTGAGGGGAGAGTTTACGTTGGTAGTGGAAGGAAAGACGAAAGTAGAAAATGAAAAATGGAAAGTGGAAGACTTGCAAGCGGCGATCGAAAAAGAATCGAAGGGCGGGAAATCTGCGAAGGAGTTATCAGCCGAACTGTCGGAAAGAAGCGGGTGGAATAAAAAGGATGTGTACCGACTTGTGAGTCAAAATGATGCGGCTCGTGGGGCGGGATGATATCCCCCCATTTTGCCATTTCACCAGTGTGCGGGATGCCATCCCGCTCCACGTTTCTAAAAGGAAGCAAAGATGAGTCTTGAATCCCCGAACCTCCCCAATGAGATGAGCGAGTCGTCAAGCCCGACAGATTTCCCCGCGCGCGGCTGGTTGAAGATTTTTTACGCGGTGTTTCTGCTGATCATTCCCGCGTTTTCGTTTTGGGCGGTCGCGGCCATCAAACCCGAATGGCAATCAGGCGACCGCGACGCGTACGTTCCATTGCTCATGCTGCCCGAAGCGGCGGTGTTTTTTCTCATCCTGATCGCCTATTCAATCGTTTGTTATCTCCTGCTCCTGCTTGGTGGAGATCGTTTTGTAAAGTTCTTCGCCGTTCGGCTTGGAGTTTACACTGGGGTGGCGCTCGCGCTTCAATATACGATCCTTCTGGGTTTATATTTATTTGCCAGCCCATCTTCTTTTGCGATCCTGCTGGTGTGGTTCCTCCCGCTTTACTTGCCAAAACTTTATCGGGTGGAGATCGTCAAAACGGTTTTGAGCTATATCCGCCCATGGATGATCGCTGTATTTTTGATCGCGTATGCTGTCATCGTAGCCTTTATCAGAGATCAGGCTTTCACCCCGTTGTTCCTCGCGTTTCTCGGGCTCATTGCATCGGGACCGTTCTGGTCGTTCCTGATGGCAACGCAGGCTTCGCTCTGGTTGCTGAAATATCACGAAACGAATCTCACCCTCATGCGCGGACTCGGTGTCACGGCTTGGGTCGCCGCGTATTTCGCCGCGTGGAGATATGATATTCTCAAAATGTACGAGTTGTATGCCCAGTTGCCGCCTGTGCCGCCCGATTGTTATATCGCTACCGCCGCCGCGCAGGGACATGCCAATTTCGTCGGCTCAAAAACTGTGCAACTTGCAAACGGAAAATCCATGCGAGTGAATCATCAGTTGCAAATTTTCAAGCGCGCTGAGTTTGCGTTGCTGGCAGTCGCGCCGCAGGTTCATAAGCCCTTGCGAAAGATGTATGATTTCATTGGCAAACCGCTGGCGCGAATGATTCGATATCCGCTTGTAGCGGATGCCGCGTATTTGTCGCTCAAGCCGTTTGAATGGACTGCCGAATTTGTTTTGCGGTTTATAATCGGCAGTATCTCGTTTGAATCCATCCACATTTATTCAGAATAATCAGAAGGGAATCATCACATGGCAGAAGATAAACCCGCCCTGAGCAAGATCGAAGGGAAACCCGAAGAGAAAAAAGAAGTCAAAGCCGCGGACAATCTCGTCGTATCGAAACATTCGATCAAGATCGGCGGCAAGACGATCAAGTACACCGTCACAGCGGGGACGATGGTGCTGAAAGAAGAATCAGCCGACCGCGAGAAAGAAGCGGAGGGCGAGAAGCCGAAGGCGCAGGTCTTCTTCGTCGCGTATACCAAAGACGGAGTCGGCGATACGGCGAAGCGTCCGCTCACGTTTTCGTTCAACGGCGGACCGGGTTCGTCATCTGTGTGGCTGCATCTCGGCGTGCTGGGCCCGCGCCGTGTGTTGATGAAGAACGACGGCGATCTGCCGAAGCCGCCGTTTCAATTGAAGGACAATGAATTTTCGATCCTCGATGAGACCGATCTGGTGTTCATTGACCCGATGAACACGGGCTACACACGACCTGTCGAAGGCGTTGCGCCGAAGCAATGGCACGGCTTCAAAAAAGATATTGAGCTGGTCGGCGATTTCATCCGTTTGTATGCCACGCGCTACAACCGCTGGCTCTCGCCGAAATTTTTGATCGGCGAAAGTTACGGCACCACGCGCGCTTCGGGGCTTTCGGGATATTTGCAGGAACGGCACGGCATGTACTTGAACGGACTCATGCTCATCTCTGCCGTGTTGGATTTCACCACGATTGATTTCAACGTCAACAACGACCTGCCCTACATCATGTTCCTGCCTGGGTACACAGCCACCGCATGGTATCACGACGCGCTCAAGCCGCATCGTCCGTTGCAGGATTGGTTGAAGGAAGCCGAAGAATTCGCGCTCGGTGATTATGCTAAAGCATTGCATAAAGGCGATTCGCTGACGAAAGAAGAACGCGCCGACATCGTCAAACGCGCGTCGTATTTCACGGGCATCTCGGAACAATTTATCGAACGCTCGAATCTGCGCATCAATGATCAGCATTATTTCAAAGAACTTTTGCGCGAGCGCGGACTCACCGTTGGTCGGCTCGACTCGCGTTTGATCGGGCGCGACAGGCTCGGCGTCACCGAACATGCCGAGTACGATCCGTTGCTCACGAACATCATGGGTCCGTATACCGCCGCGTTCTACGATTACATCCGCCGCGAGTTGAAATTTGAATCCGATCTGCCGTATGAAATTTTGAGCGGCTTCGTGCATCCGTGGTCGTATAAAGAATTTGAGAATGCGTATGTCAACGTCGGTGAAACTTTGCGCGCCGCGATGACCTACAACCCGTATCTCAAAGTCTACGTGGCGAACGGATATTACGATCTCGGCACACCCTACTTCGCAACCGAATACACATTCAACCATCTCGGTCTCGATGAGTCGTTGCGCGGCAACGTGACAATGGGTTACTACGAAGCAGGTCACATGATGTACATTCACATCCCCTCGCTCAAGCAAATGAAAAAAGATCTGGCGGCATTCATCAAGGATTCCGCGTAAATGAATCTCGACGACCTCGAACGCTTCAAACAACTCGACACCCTCAACATGCTCGGCGAGATTGACAACCTCCCCGACCAACTCGCCTTTGCCTATCAACTCGGCATGAAGCATCCACTGCCCGATTGGAAGGATTTCAGACAAGTCGTCATCGCGGGCATGGGCGGATCCGCCATCGGCGCGGACTTGCTCGCCTCGTATTGCGCTTCTCTCGCCCTTCTGCCTGTTTCAGTCCATCGAGATTACTCACTCCCCCTCTTCGCCCGCGGACGTGAGACTCTCGTCATTTGTTCGTCGCACTCAGGCAACACTGAAGAGACTCTCGACGCGTTCGAGTCCGCTCGCCAATCCGAATGTCGAATCGTTGTCGTTTGCACGGGCGGAGAACTTGAAAAACGCGCAAAAGAAAATAACATCCCCGTCTGGATGTTTGATCATGCAGGTCAGCCGCGCGCCGCGGTGGGATTCTCGTTTGGTTTACTACTCGCCATGTTCCAAAGACTCGGTATCATCCCCGATCAATCGAAAGAGATGGAAGACGCGGTCGAGTCCATGAAGCGGACACAACAACACTTGAAAGCCGATGTTCCCGCAGTGAAGAATCCTGCCAAGCGTTACGCGGGTCAACTGATGGGGAGGTGGGTGACGTTCATGGGATCGGGCTTGCTCAGCGTTGTTGCGCGAAGATGGAAGGGACAGATCAACGAAGTGGCGAAAGCAGGCGCGAACTTCGAGTTCATCCCCGAAGCCGATCACAACACGCTGGCTGGGACGATGAATCCGCAAGAGACGCTCAACGCCCACACCATGACCCTCTTCCTGCGCGCGCCCTCCGACCATCCGCGCAACAGGCTGAGGTCCGATCTGACGCGCAAAGCCTTCATGCTCGAAGGCATGAACACGGATTACGTGGACGCGCGCGGGGATACTCCCTTCGCTCACATGTGGACGTCCATTCTATTTGGCGATTACATGGCGTACTATTTGGCAATGGGCTACGGCGTTGACCCCACTCCGATTCAGGCGCTAGTGGAATTCAAAGAAGCGATGAAGGAAGCGAAGTAAAACACCCAGGGCTTGCGCAATTTGAAAACCTTTTGCCGCGAATTACGCGAATTTCCGCTAAATTTTTAAACAATTCGCGTGAATTAGCGAAATTCGCGGCTATGGCTCTTGGTTTTGCGTAAGTCCTGACACCTTTATTCACGTGAATCGAGGAATGTATGCGAAGGTCGGCCGCTTTCATGTTATTGCTATGGATGGTTTTGGTATCTTGCGCCAGCCCGGTGCCTGCGCCGACAGTGACGGCAGTGCCGTCTGCAACGCACACGGCGGCGCCGACTTCCACGATCACGCTAACCGCGACGGCGACGCTCACGCTAACACCATCTCTCTCCGCATACGGCGTGATAGACCTGAATGTGGGAGAGAAACTCCAGGCAGAGGGAATAGTCATCCCCGAGGAGCTCAAGAATCCCGAATACAAGCTCGACCTGGCGACAGAATACAAAAAGACAGAGTGGGGTAACGCTTACGGGATAGACATACCCACCACCGTGATCCCCGAGAAGGGAATAGCCTACGGCAAGTACCACATCAAAGGCATCGGGGCGACGCAGGAGGCGTGGGACGAGTACGCCAAGCAACACATCAAGTACATGTGGATCCACTACAGAGAGTACGGCAACGAGGCTGACCGCGACATAACGCTCGAGCAGTATGTGGAGCTACTCAAGGCGGGGCGGGGCGGATTTGAGATCCCGCAGTACAACCCCAAGACGGGGTTCTTTGACCTCAAGGCGACGGTCAACCCAATAGCAGGCTATGTCAAAGTGATCTCGGATAATAAATATAAAGAGTTGCCGTTAAAGGGATCTACTGAGCATTCTAACCTTTTCTATATCGATAAAAATGGAATGGTGTGGAGTATAGGAAATGATTTTGAGGCTATCATTGAACAATGGATGGATCCAAAAGCTAAGGCCGCTAATAAACCATATATTATTGGTCCAAATCTGGCTTACGCCTTAGTTACTGGTACAGCAAGAATCGGTTTAAATCCAAATGAGTGTCTTGCGACCAATGTTGGGATAGCAGCGTGTATTAGAGATAGTGCCAAGGTTGAGAAAAAATATACTGACTTTAGCGTGGGAATTGTGCCACTTTATACAGAATGGCTCAAGAGATATGAGGATGGGGATCATAGCGCCAAGCCACCAATGTGGATAGATGACTAGCAGTTGATTGTGTTCTGCCAAGTATGATAGGGTGAGTAGTGTGAGGGGCAAGATTTTATTATTCTCTGTGTTATTGCTCGCTGTTGCGGGACTTGCGTGCCTCGCGCTACTGGTGCCATTTACTACCAGCTCGACAGTCGCTGGCTACGAGTACAGGGTTAACACCCTGCGGGCCAACTGGTATCTCATGACAAATGGGTATAACAAACATAATAACACTATCAAGATATCTCTCGTGGATCAAGTGCAGACAGGCTACCAGCACACGGGCAAGGATAATATGGTGTTCCAGAGCGTCTCAGCCATAACGCAAGGAGATGATCTCGTGATGACCATACAGTATGACCCAGTGCAGAGGGAGAACTACAAGGGTGGCAAGGGAAATGGTAGCTACACCCGCGACCTGTATATGTATCTCTGCCTTGCTTTGCAGGGAGATAACCCTCAACCCAACGATTGTTATAAGAAGGCAGACTTGCAGATTGCACGAGAACGCTGGCTACCTGGGAAAGCGGTAGATTTAACACAACAGAAGGATGTCTCGTGGAGATTAGTGGGTAGAGTACATGCGCAGGCGTGTGCAGGGACTATACCGTGTGGTGGACTCACAACGGCAGGATATTGTTCGAATGCTGTGACAACAAGCTGTTCGTCAGATACCGATTGCCAAGGTGGTGGTACTTGCATCGGTGGTGGGCAGTCGAACTGCAACACCTCGCTCAACAACATCAACTGCAAGACGCTGACAGTCAAGGATCAATGCGAGACACAGGGCTATGTGAGTAACTGTGCCTTGGGATGTAACACCTCGGCGGAGAATTTTTGTAGCTGGGGCACGGGAGGTGGAGGCGGGTCCTGTCCGCCAGAGTGCAGGCAGGGGAGTGCGTGCGGGACGGGGTACTCGGGGGCGTCTGGTTGCTCTGGGAGCGGACCTGGAGGAGGATGCAAGACTAATCAGGTGTGTTGCTCAGCCAACTCGTGCGGAGGCGGGGAGGCTTTCTTCAAATCTTGAGATACAACATCATTTTCCCGCTAAAACTTTTTTCTCTGGCATTGCAGAAATCAATGCTCGAAGAGTGTTGTTCACTTGATCTGACGACGTAAAAACTTTGGCGATATTTGATTCGATGAGAACAACGAGCGGCTCGCGCTTCATCTTTGCGGCAAAACGCAACCGTTTTGCCGCAAAATCAACAGTGTTCTGGTAAATATGGTTTAATGTCCCTATGATTTTGAAATCATCCGCGCGCTCCATTCTCTATCAAACGGAAAAATTTATTCAGCGCGTTCGCTTTGCCTCACAGCCTGCCGATTTGCCCATCCTCCTCGGCATTTCCTTCCCCAAAAGCGGAACACATCTGCTCGATCAAATCTTGCTCGGCTTCTCGAACGTCGCGCCGTATGCGAAACGATTGCACTCATTCTACGCCGAGTACGAAGGTGAAAGCGGAGTCAAGCGCGCGCCCGAGCAGGCGATTCGCTGGCTCGATTCGCTTCGTCAGCGCGATGTTGCGTCGGCGCATCTTTTTGCGCGACCTGAGGCGGTCATGCGCGTTCGCTCGTCGAAATTTATTCCGTTCTTCATCTTCCGCGATCCGCGCGATGTGGTCGTCTCGCATGTGTTCTACGTCACCGAGATGGAAAAGAATCACGCGCATCACGCCTATTATCAGTCGCTTCCCGATTTCAACGCGCGGTTCAAAGCCAGCATTTTGGGAAGACCCGACGCGGGTATTGAATTCCCGAACATCGCCGAACGCTTCGCTCCGTACATGGATTGGCTGAATCATCCCGAAGCGCTTTCCATCCATTTTGAGGATTTGATCCACGCCCGCGCCGCGACTCTCGCTCGCATTCTGGATCATTTCCTCACCCGCGTCCCGCTTCCATCGCCCCGCGAGCTGATTCTCGACTCTTTGGAATCGTCCATCAACCCCAGCCGTTCTCCCACCTTCCGTTCAGGGAAGACAGGCGAATGGAAGAAATATTTCACGGACGAACATAAAAAGATATTCAAGGATGTTGCAGGCGATTTGTTGATAAGATTAGGATATGAGCGAACAAAAGATTGGTAAATCTGCCCTCGCCCCTCGCCCCTCTCCCGCTGGGAGAGGGGATGGGGGTGAGAGTTGAACTGCTCGGTCGTCATCCGCGCGTATAACGAAGAGAAACACATCGGGCGTTTGCTGGAGGGAGTCAAACAGCAAACTCTGAACGATGTGGAGATTATCCTCGTCGATTCGGGTTCGACGGATGCGACGGTTTCGATTGCCGAGTCGTTCGGCGCGCGGATCGTGCGAATCGCTTCGGGGGAGTTCACGTTTGGGAGGTCGCTCAACTTCGGGGTGCGCGCAGCGACGCGTGAATTTATTGTCATCGCCAGCGCCCATGTCTATCCCGTGTATCCCGATTGGTTGGAGTCGTTGTTGCGTCCGTTCAAGGACGGAGGGGTTGCGCTCACCTACGGCAAACAGCGCGGACCCGACTCGGCGAAATATTCGGAACAGCAAATTTTTCATCGCTGGTATCCCGATGCGAGCGCCTCGGATCAACCGACTGCGTTTTGCAACAACGCCAATGCCGCGATACGAAAAAGTTTGTGGGAGAAGAATCCGTACGATGAAGCGCTGACGGGACTCGAAGACCTAGCGTGGGCGAAGTGGGCGAAGGAGCAGGGATACAAAATCGCCTACGTCGCCGAAGCCGAGATCGTTCACATCCACAATGAGACGCCGCGCGGCGTGTTCAATCGTTATCGCCGCGAAGCGATGGCGTTCAAGCGAATCTACCCCGAGTCGCATTTCAATGTGTATGATTTTGTACGACTCGCAATAACTAATATTTTCAGCGACCTGTGGCACGCGGCGCGCGAGCGCGTGTTGCTGAAAAATTTTGCATCAATATTCTGGTTCCGCTTCATGCAGTTTTACGGGACGAGGACGGGTCACCGCGAGACCAGTCTGGTCACGCCGCAGTTGCGCGAGACGTTCTATTATGCGCGGGAACGAAAGAAGAAAGAGGAAAACGATAGGGGAGTGGAGCCGATACGTTATCAACCTTGAAGCGTTAATCGCGTCTAACAATTACAATATGGATATTAAACCGTTTCTGGATATTGCCTCTCGCGACCATTCACACCTCTGCCCGCGGCAGATCCTTGGCGTTCGCATCGGGCTTAAGGGGCTGGCTGTTTGCGGTGTAGATGCGTCGTCTAAAGCCAAACATTTGCTCGTCATCTCCGAGACCGACGGCTGTTTTGTGGATGGAATCATCGCTGCGACGAAATGTACCGTAGGGCATCGCACATTGCGAATCGAAGATTACGGCAAGGTCGCCGCGACGTTCATTCACACAGAAACGAATCGAGCGTTTCGGATTGCTCCCACATTGGATGTCCGTGAAAAAGCGCCGCGCCATGCGCCCAAAGAAAAACGCCGCTACTTCGCGCAACTGCAAGCCTACCAATCCATGCCCGATGATGAATTGATGACCGTGCAAGAAGTTGAATTGAATTTCGACGTTCGTGATATTGTTTCGCGCGCCGGCAGACGAGTCAACTGTGCAAAATGCGGGGAAGAGATTATCAACGAAAGAGAAAGAATTGTAGATGGGAATGTTTATTGCAAGCCTTGCGCAGAGGGCGGGTATTGTCAATTAGCCTAATGTCATTGCGAGCCGCGCTTTTGATTTTGGCGGCGAAGCAATCTCCACTTTGAAGGAGATTGCTTCGGACGAAGTGCAAGAGCGTCCTCGCAACGACATACCTAAAGTTTGTTATTTGTCAAAATTGTGTTCTCAAGAAAACAGTCAGGCTGTAAGCCTGACCTACAAATTCACCTTGCCAGAATACAAAACCCCATATATACTCACTCGGTGAGTATATATGAGCGAAAATAAACATTCTGGCAATCTCTCTCCCGAATTCGCCCTGCTTGGCTTTCTTGTTTCAGGTCAAAGTCATGGCTACGACCTCCACCAAAAATTCACAACCGAACTTGGGCATGTCTGGCATCTGAGTCAGAGTCAGGCATACGCCATTTTGAAGCGGCTTGAAACTCGCGGCGATATTTCCGCTCACATTGTGGAGCAGGAAAAATTGCCAGCCCGCCAGGTTTTACGAATCACAGCCCAGGGACGAAAGCGATTCTTCGCATGGCTCGAACTCGGCATCGGCACAAATGCCCGTTCCATTCGGCTTGAATTTCTAACGCGTTTATTTTTCGCCCAACTGCATCGCTCTGAAAGCATCCCGCAAATTTATAAATCACAAATGGATGAAATTGAATCCAGCATTGGAAAGTTGGAAACGCTCATCGAACATCTTCCGCCCGAACAAATCTTCAACCGCCTCAGTCTTGACCTCCGCCTGCAACAATTGCGCCTCATCCAAAACTGGATGGCGGAGATAAGAACCCAATTCCACATTTCAAGGATATAAAATGAAACGCTTTGCATCACTGATACTTTTGCTTGTCCTGTTCGTAGCTGGCTGTGCGCCTGCCTCAACCCCCGCGCCTGAACCAGTCACATTGAATGTGTTCGCCGCCGCATCATTAACGGACGCATTCACCGAAATTGGAAATAATTTCCAAACCGCCAACCCAAATGTGACCGTCATATTTAACTTTGGAGGCTCTCAAACCTTACGGACTCAAATCGAAGAAGGCGCGCCCGCCGATGTGTTCGCGTCCGCAAATGCCAAAGAAATGGATGCATTAGTCGCAGGTTCGTTTGTGATGGCGGAGGCTTCTCAAGTTTTTTTGAGCAACAGGCTTGTGGTCATTCTTCCCGTTGACAATCCCGCTGGCATTGATTCGCTTGAGGACCTTGCCGCTTCTGGAATCAAAATTGTTTTAGCCGCTGAAGAAGTTCCTGTGGGTAGATATTCGCGCGAAGCATTGGATAAGATGAACGGCACGTTTGGAAGTGACTTCAAAGATAAAGTGCTGGCAAATGTCGTATCCAATGAGGATAACGTCAAGCAAGTCGTGGCGAAAATTCAACTCGGCGAAGCGGACGCGGGTATCGTGTACACTTCTGATGCCGTTGCCGCGCCTGAGTTGAAGACGATTGAAATTCCAAATGAAATGAACATCATTGCCAAATATCCCATCGCGCCGCTGGTGGAATCCGCAAATGCGGAGTTGGCTCAGGCATTCATCGCTTACGTCCTTTCGGATGAAGGTCAGGCAATTTTGCAAAAATGGGGATTCGCTTCTCCGTAACAATAGAAACGTCCCGCAGGTTTGGTTGGATAAATATTGTCAATTGATCAAACCTGCGGGACGGTGACAGATGAAAAAACTCCTCGACTCAAAATGGATCTTCATCATCCCAAGCGCTTTGATGCTGGGATTATTTTTGCTTCCATTAGCCGCAGTGTTTATCCGTTCGATTAACCCGGATTTTTTCGATTACGCTTTTTCAAAACAAGCATTGGATGCTTTGAAACTAAGTTTGGTCACCAGCACAATCACAACCGTATGCGCGATTCTCTTTGGCACGCCGCTCGCTTATGTTTTGGCAAACTGGAAAATCAAATACAAATCATGGATTGAATTGTTGATTGACTTGCCCATCGTCCTCCCGCCTTCGGTGGCAGGGTTGGCGTTATTGATCGCGTTTGGTCGCAGGGGCTTGTTCGGTTCGTATCTAAACCTGATCGGAATTTCGCTTCCATTTACAACAGTGGCAGTGGTCATGGCGCAGATGTTTGTCGCCGCGCCGTTGTACATCCGCTCTGCGCGAGTCGGCTTCAGTGGCATTGACAAACAACTGGAAGAAGCCGCTAATGTGGAAGGCGCGAATCGCTGGCAATTGTTCCGTGAAGTAATGTTGCCGCTGACAGGCAGAACATTATTAAGCGGCGCCATCCTCACCTGGACGCGCGCCCTCGGCGAATTCGGCGCGACGATTTTATTTGCAGGAAATTTGGAAGGCGTAACTCAAACTATGCCGATGGCGATCTATTTAGGCTTTGAAAGAAATCTCGGCGTCGCGCTGGCGTTGACCGTGATGTTGACGCTGGCTTCGGTTGTCTTATTGTTGTCAACCCGTTGGCTGGAAAAATTCAATTGCGATTAAGAATGCGCGAGGGACGCGCCTGCTCTCTTCAAAACGCTAAATGATATAATCGCGCGATAACGGAGGCTCGATGCTGAATATTGAAATCGTCTATTGCGCGGTCTGACAGTACACCGCTCGGGCCGTGAGCCTGACGGGCGAACTGCTTAGGAATTATGAACGCGAAATTGAAGGGATCAAATTGATTCCATCCGACGGCGGCCGCTTCGAAGTGACCGTTAATGGCCGTTTATTGTATTCAAAATTGCAGACGCATCGTCATGCTGAAGCGGGAGAGGTGGCGGGCTTGATCGGACGTTTGATCAAAGAAGGATAGGAAGGTAGAGATTGTATATGTCCAAAAAGGGACGCGTATTTTCAGGAGCAAGACCTACGGGGCGCCAACACTTAGGAAATTATCTGGGCGCAATTCAGAATTACGTTGCGTTGCAAGACGACTACGATTGCGTCTATTGCATTGTAGACGTTCATGCGTTGACGACGGTGGAAACGACTCAAGAGTTAAAACAAAACACAATCGAAATGGCGCTCGACTGGCTCGCCGCGGGGATTCGTCCCGACGAAACGATTCTGTTTATCCAGTCGCACGCCCCTGAGGTGATGGAACTTCACACCTATCTTTCGATGGTTGCGCAGATGGGTAAACTCACCGACCTACCGACCTTCAAAGAGAAAATCGCTCAGCAGCCTGAGAACGCCAACTACGGCTTGCTCGGTTATCCCGTATTGATGACCGCCGACATTGTTTTGTATAAAACGGATATCGTCCCGGTCGGCATTGATCAAGCTCCACATTTGGAATTTGCGCGCGAGATCGTCCGCTCGTTCAATTATCGTTACAACACAAAGGTTCTCGTTGAGCCGCAAGCAAAGCATACCGAAGTGTTGAAAGTGTTGGGCATTGACGGCAGAGCCAAGATGAGCAAGAGTTTGAACAATCACATCGAACTCGCCGCTGCGCCCGAAGAGACGACCGCTCGCGTCCGAGAGATGGTCACCGACCCGGCGCGCGTCAAACGCACGGATCCCGGCAACCCCGACGTATGCAACGTCTTCTCGATGCACAAGATCTTTTCGCCGCAAGACGAAGTAGACATGATCAACGTCGAATGCCGCCGCGCCGGTATCGGCTGCGTAGATTGCAAAAAACGATTAGCCGCTAATTTGAATAAACATCTGGAACCGTTCCGCGCCAAACGCGCCGAACTCGCCTCCAAGCCGGACCTTGTGACTGAAACGTTGAACGACGGCGCTAAACGCGCTCGCGTCATCGCGCAGGAGACGATGAAAGAAGTCCGCGAGGCGATACAGTTGCCCTAACGATCATGCGCGCATTAATCCAACGAGTTTCAAGAGCCAGCGTCGCTGTCGAAAGACAGACTATTTCCTCCATTGGAAAAGGTCTGCTGATTCTGTTGGGAGTCGGTCACGGCGATGGGCAGGAGCAGGCAAATTTCCTTGCGGAGAAGACTGCCAATCTGCGCATCTTTGAAGATGAACAGGGGAAAACGAATTTATCCATTTTAGATGTGCAGGGCGAGGCGATCGTCGTTTCACAATTCACGCTGTATGCCAACACCCAAAAGGGACGCCGCCCTTCGTTCATTGATGCCGCCTTGCCCGATGTCGCTGAACCGCTGGTGAATCGATTCGTTGAATTATTGCGCGGACACGGCGTCCCGACTCAGGCGGGGAAGTTCGGCGCGCACATGGAAGTGGAAATTCATAACGATGGACCCGTTACGATCTGGTTGGAGAAATGAACATGCAACCCAACGCGATTCAAAAACTGCTCCATCGTTTTTTGATGTTGAAACCTGTCTCGGCGCTCTTGTCAAAAGTTTTATATCGAACCGATAATTTCTTGTTAGAGGTAAGCGGAGGGAGGCTGACCGTCACTCGCATTGTCGGGTTGCAAGTCATCCAATTGACGACGAAAGGCGCGAAGACGGGCAATCTGCGAACCATGCCGCTGATCGGTTTCCCAGACGGCGAGAAGATCGCGCTGATCGCTTCATATTTTGGCGGGGAGCGTAACCCCGGCTGGTATTACAACTTGAAGACAAATCCTGAGTGTGAAGTTGGGATTCATGGCGCGGTGAAAAAATATATCGCGCGCGAAGTTTTCGATGATGAACGCGAGAAATATTTTCAACTTGCGATTTCATATTACGCGGGATATCAAAAATATCGCGAACGCGCAGCGCGGCGCCATATCCCCGTGATGGTGTTGGAGTCTAATAATCTTCCGCCAGCATCATAACCTTAGCGTATAAGGCTTTTTGAAGCGCAGTAAAGACTGTCTTGCGATTCCATCGGAATCGCAAGACGCTTTCTTTCACGCCAGCCCGACCGCTTTTAACATATCTTCGTTCGAATCGAATTTAAATTCTTTAACGCCGCGCTTTTTGGCTTCTTCCAATTCGATCGTTTCCAACATTTTGACGCGTTCTTTAGTGACAACCGGCTTGTTGAGCGAATTAAATTTCGCGGCGATCGCCTCAGAATTTGACGCGCCGGGCTGTTTCATCTTCTGAAGATAGTGCAAGACCGCCTTCGACGCGTTTATCCCGTCTTTACGAGCAACGCCGACAAGCCCCGAACTCGCCTTGCGCGACCAGCCGCCGACGAAGACGTCTTCGAAAGGCGTTTCATACGAGTGACCATCTACCGGGAAGCGTGGATTGGGATTCTTGACGAATTCATTCCATTCGGTCGGCAGACCGAACGATTCGTCCACTTTGTCGCCGATGGCGAAGACGACTGTTTCCACGTCTAAGCGACGCTTGACGCCTGTGGCTCTCGCTTTGATCTCGCTGTCTTTTTCTATAAGGATGTTATCTTCGATCTCCACTTGCGTTAGTAACCCGTTCTCGCCGATCAACTGCACAGGCGAAGCGAGGAAGATGAATTGAAAGCGCGTATCCGATGTTTTAGGCAGCGCCTTGGGAAGGGCGGCGAGAATAGAGGCGTGACTGGCGGACGGGTCTTGGCGAACCGTTTTCATCGTCGGCGTGACGCGCCGAATCTCTTCCTCTAATGCGGCTTGATCGAGATAGGCGATCACATATTCCATTTCTTGTTTCTCAAATTTTACTTCCGCAGGACCGCGCCGAACGATGGCGGTCACTTCCTCTGCGTTTTGTTCGCGAGTAAGAAAGTGTGCGATGTCAAGCATCACGTTGCCCGCGCCGATCACGGCGCAGCGCTTGCCGAAGCGGAATGGCTGCTGGCTGTATGGCGGCAGATGATTGTAGTGATAAACGACGTCTTTGGCGTGATAAACGCCCGCGAGGTCTTCGCCGGGCAGACCCAGCCATTTCGTTCCCTGCGCTCCCACGGCGACGAGGATCGCTTGAAAGCCGAGCGCGCGCAGGTCGTCAAGCGTGAGATCGCCGCTTTGTCCGACCGTAACGTTGCCGTAGTAGTCGAGGTTGGGCAATTCCAATGCCTGACGAAACTGCTTACGCAGCCCGTTCTTCATTGTATATTTATCGAGGTAAATCCCATATTCCGCTAAGCCACCCGGTTTTATGTCGCGGTTGAACAAAGAAACGCGCGCGCCAGCTCTCGCGAGTTCGCGCGCGCCGAACATACCGGCGGGTCCCGCGCCAATCACGGCGACGTTGAATTGATCTGTCACAATGCCTCCTGCAGCGTTGAAATGCGAAAGCGCATTATAGCCAAAATTTAATCCGTTCACAAGGCGAATGCAGCGGTGCGTCTTTTGAGTATTTTGTCGTAATTATGTTAAGATTGTAAGTAGATTCAATTCAGCGGCGAGGAGACGGCATGCCAGAACAAAACCCTAATTCAAGCGAGCCAGCCAGCAAACTCAAACGGATTTTGCGCGGTGAAACAGGCGCGCGCGTAAGCGCTCAGCGTCGCGCCGGCTCGCGCCGACCTGAGACTTTGACGCCAAATCGCGCGCCGGTAGGCAAGTCGAGATACAAATTGCTTCCCGCATTTTGGACGATCGCGAGCGTTCTCTCGATGACCGTTAATCTTGTGTTATTAGGCGTTCTTCTTGCGGTTTTGCAAATTGTAGGAAAAACTCCTTTTCAAGCTGACGATCAATTTGCCGGTTTGTTGGGCGGGCTGTATCAGAATTTTGCCAAAATGGACGAAGCCGCAATCATTTCAAGCATTCCCGTCGTTGATACGGTTCCGTTGGATATCGTCGTGCCGGTGCAAACGACTACGCGTATCACGCTTGCTGAACCCGCCACGATCAATGGCGCGCATGTGGTTATCAATACCGGCGGCGTAAATATAGACGCGGATGCTGTCGTGACGCTCCCTGCCGGTACGCCGCTCGTGGTTGCGCTTGACTTCCCGCTGGGGGTTAAAGATAATATCCCTATCCAATTAGACGTAGCAGTGAACATCCCCCTGCGGGCGACGCAACTGCATGAGCCGTTTGTCGGCTTACAGGAACTCGTTAAACCGTATTATTGTCTCATTGAACCGACCGCGGTTTGGAATAATGTGCGTATTTGTTCGCCGCTGTCCGCTCCGACCCCTTAAAGGACTCAACGAATGACCGATTCTCACACTGAAATTACGCTCTCCAACGGACTTAAAGTTCTATTGAAAGAAATTCACACCGCGCCGATCATTTCTTCGTGGCTGTGGTATCGCGTCGGCTCGCGCGACGAAGTGCAGGGACGCACCGGCATCTCGCATTGGGTCGAACACATGCAGTTCAAAGGCACGCCGCAATTCCCCGCCAACCTGCTCGATAAAGCCATCTCGCGCGAAGGCGGCTTATGGAACGCGATGACCTACCTCGATTGGACGGCATATTACGAAACCATGCCCGCCGACAAAATTGATCTGGGTCTGCGACTCGAATCAGACCGCATGATGAACAGCGAGTTCAAACCCGAAGAGGTCGCCTCCGAACGCACGGTCATCATGTCGGAGCGCGAAGGCAGTGAAAACGAACCGCTCTTCATGCTTGGCGAGGTTGTGCAACAAACCGCATTCCGTGTGCATCCGTATCATCACGAGGTCATCGGCGATATGGCAGACCTGCGCACGATGACACGCGACGATCTTTATAATCACTACCGCGAATTTTATGTGCCGAACAACGCGGTGATGGCGATCGCGGGCGATTTCGAATCCGATAAAATGCTGGCGCGCATCCGCGAGTTGTTCGAATCGATTCCATCTGGAAAAGAGCCGACGCGTGTGGCGCGCGAGGAACTTCAGCAACATGGGGAGGTGCGACTCAGCGTGGAAGGACCCGGTTCAACTTCGTACGTGCAGGCTTGTTACCGCTTCCCAGCCGCTTCACACCCCGACTTTTTCCCGCTCACAGTGCTGGACAGTTTACTCGCCGGTCCGAGCAACCTCAACATGTTCGGCGGCGGCATCTCGAACAAAACCTCCCGCCTCTACCGCGCTCTTGTAGATAAAGAACTGGCGGTCAGCGTACACGGCGGCGCGTCCGCAACAATTGATCCGTTCTTGTATGGAATCACAATGACAATTCATCCCAAGCGCAAGCCCGAAGAGGCTCTCGCCGTGTTGGATAAGGAACTCAAGCGCGCGCAGGAAGAAAAAGTTTCAAAAGAAGAGATCGCCCGCGCCATCAAACAAGCGCGCGCCATCTTCGCCTATGGGAGCGAGAACATCACTAATCAGGCGTTTTGGATGGGCTACGCGGAAATGTTCGCCACCTACGATTGGTTTCGAACGTATCTCGATAAACTGGCAAAAGTCACTGCGAAAGATATTCAACGCGTGGCGAATGAATACTTCAAGCCGCAATCCCGCGTCGTCGGCACGTATGTTCCGCAAGATGGGAAGGTGAGATAATGGATAAACGAAAATCTCTTCCCGGACCGAATGATATTCATCGCGAGATTCTGCCGAACGGCATTACGGTGTTGACGCGCTCCAACTTCAACAGCCCGTCAGTCGTCATCGGTGGATATTTGGATGCCGGCGCGTTGTTCGACCCCGACCCAAAACTCGGGCTGGCTGATTTCGTCACCTCGGCGTTGATGCGCGGAACGAAGAAACGCACCTTCGATACAATTTACAATGAATTGGAATCTGCCGGCGCGAGTCTTGGTTTTAGTTCCGGCGTGCATAAATCTGGGTTCCATGGGCGCTCGCTGGCAGAGGATCTTCCGCTGTTGTTGACTCTGCTAACCGAGTCTTTGACCACGCCAACCTTCCCAAAAGTGGAACTTGAAAAATTGCGCGCGCAACTGCTGACCGGTCTCGACATCAGCGCGCAAGATACAGCCGACATGGCATCGCAGACGTTCGATGAAATATTGTTTAAGGATCATCCATACAGCCGCCCGGAAGAGGGGAATCACCAAACGGTCAAACGCATCACGCGGGATGATCTGGTGAAATTTCACCGCGAGCATTTCGGTCCGCGCGGGATGGTGATCGTCATCGTCGGCGCGGTCGAGGGGGCGGAAGCGGTCAAACAGGTGAAGCGCTCGCTAGGGGCGTGGCAGGTCGAAGATCAGAAAGAAGCGCCGGCTCTGCCTCCGTTAAAGATGTTGAAGAAGACCGTCCGCAAGCATCATCGCATCAACGGCAAGTCGCAGTCTGACTTGGTCGTCGGCACGAATGGACCAATGCGCCGCGATGCAGAGTTTATGCCGGCGTCGTTGGGAAATAATATTTTGGGTCAGTTCGGTCTGATGGGGCGCATCGGCGACGTGGTGCGCGAGAAGGCGGGGCTGGCGTATTATGCTCATTCGAGTCTGAGCGCGGGGCTGGGGCCCGGCTCGTGGGAGGTGAACGCCGGCGTGAACCCGAGCAATGTGGCGAAGGCTTCGGAGTTGATCGTCGGTGAGTTGAAACGGTTTGTGGATGATGGCGTGACGCCGGAGGAATTGAAAGATAGTCAGGAAAATTTTGTCGGGCGCCTGCCGCTCTCGCTCGAGTCGAATGGCGGCGTGGCGAACGCGCTGTTGAACATCGAACGGCATGATCTGGGGTTGGATTATTATCAGAGGTATGAAGGTCTCGTCCGTGATGTGACGCGCGAGGCTGTGTTGAACGCGGCGAGGAAGTTTATTGATGTGGAGAAGTTGGCGGTTGCGGTGGCGGGGGCGTAGGAGTAATTGGTGTGAGGAAGAGAGAATTAGAGGATTAGAGAATTGGAGATTAGAGACTGGAGATTTGGAGAATTGGCGGTGGTCGAGTAGCGAGCGTGGGTTGCGAGCGTATCGAGACCAGAGAATTTGAGGCTAGAGAATAGAAAGTGGAAAGTGGTTCGGTGTGATGAAAATTGCAACTGGCGTTGATCTAATTGAAATTGACCGCATCGAGGAAGTGATTGCGCGGCATGGCAAGCACTACCTCGAGCGTATCTACACGCCTGCGGAGTTGGAGCAGTGCGGTAAGCGCGCTGAGTCGCTGGCGGGGAGGTTCGCCGCAAAAGAGGCGGTTGTCAAAGCGCTCGGTTCGGGGATCGGGGATATTACATGGAAAGAGATCGAAATTTTGGGTGATGAGAATAACGCGCCGAAACTCACATTGAATGGCGCGGCGAAACAAAAAGCGGACTCACTTGGCTTCTCCTCGTGGTCGGTGAGTATCAGTCACAGCCAGAGTCATTCGGTGGCGTTCGTGGTGATGGTGGGGTGAAATAGCCCGGCAACAGTGTAATGGGGAAAGTAAAATTCCATAGACAAAAAAAAAAAACAGGTTGTATAATCGAGCCACCGCACCTTTTTCATGATAGTCTTCAGAATAGGAGGTGATATGAGTGAAGATACTTTTCCCAATGCCGAATTATCACTAAGCCCGCGCGAACAAGAAACGCTGGACTTGCTGGTTGAAGAACTAACGAACAAAGAGATTGCAGCGCGGATGGGGATTTCTGAAAAAATGGTAGAGAGAAATCTTGCGCACATCTATCGAAAGATCAATGCGCGCGGCAGGGTTGGAGCGGTGGCATGGGCATTGAAACGCAAGAAGCGTAGGTAGGGAAATCCCTGCCGTTGGGGAATCCCTATCTTGTGAATAAATAGAACATGGCTAGAATATAGAAATAAGCGGGTCTTGCTGATAACAATTAATCGTTTGCATACCTGTTGCGACGGAGGTATCTGCATAATGCAAGATAATCATTTCATAGTCCAGACCGAATCTCTCACGAAAGAATATGGAGACGGAACCTCTGTCCGCGCGCTCGATAGCGTTTCCCTTTCCATCGCTCAGGGCGAGTTTCTTGCTATCTTGGGTCCTTCGGGTTCGGGCAAGTCCACACTGCTCAACTTGATCGGCACGCTGGATGCGGCGACCTCGGGGCAAATCATCATGGATGGAACCGATTTGAGCACGCTGCGAGGCGACGCGCTCGCCGACTTCCGCCGCGCAAAGATCGGTTTTATCTTTCAATTGTTCAACCTTGTGCCGACGCTCAACGCGCTGGAAAATGTGACCCTGCCGTTACTGCCCTACCAACGCGGGCTGAAATTTAATCTGAAGAAGCGGGCGCGCGAACTTTTGGAAGAAGTGGGACTGGAAAAACGTCTCGATCATCTGCCGGGTCAACTCTCGGGCGGCGAACAGCAACGTGTGGCAATCGCAAGAGCGCTTATCAATTCTCCCCGTTTGATCCTTGCCGACGAACCTACCGGAAACCTCGATAGAAAAACCGGCTCTGAAATTATGCAGAGCCTGACTCGATTGAATCGAGATGACGGACTTACGCTCATTATGGTTACGCATGATATCGCGGTGGCTACCCAAGCCGATCGAACCGTATCCATGCGGGATGGGCGGCTCGAAGAGCAGGCAGATTAAGAATGAATTTATGTTCGATGGGTTGTGGATTTACTTCCTGCTTTTCTCACGGTTAGCCCTTGGGCTGATGTTCACAGCCTCTGTGAGCCTCAAATTACGCAACCTGCCCGCCTTCGAAACGGCGATTGAAAATTTCAAAATCCTGCCGCGACAATTTACCAAACCGTCGGCTTATCTTTTTCTGGTGGGTGAAGCCTCGGTTGTAGTCCTTATGATCGTTGATGGAACGTTATTGCCAACGGCTTTTCTGTCGGCGATTTTCCTGCTATCGCTTTTTACGATTGCCCTTCTCCTTGTTCTGTGGAAAGGGATTCAAACCTCTTGCGCCTGCTTTGGCTCATCGCAAAGACCGGTCTCTTCCGCCGATGTATGGAGGAATATTGGTTTCCTCGTCTGCGCGTGTATAGGGCTTCTCTCTTTTAATTCATTGTCGAATACGACAATAAAAATAGGTCTTGGCGAAGCGGGGTTACTTGGAATGATGGCAGTTGTGTTTGTAATTCTCTCGGTCTATCTGCGCGACGTGATCGAGTTGTTCCGCTTTTTGTGAAGGGAGCGATGCAATGGAGACAATCCTAATCTTCAGTTCGATCCTGCTCTGGGTCATGGTGTTGCTCAATATGTTATGGACTCTTGGTCTGGCGCGGCGAGTGCGCTCCGCTCACCCCGTGATGGACTCTTTGAAGATCGGGCAAAGGGCTCCGGCGTTCAGCGCGCCGACCCTGCAAGGCAAAACCATCGCTTTGACAGATTATGTGGACCGCGCAATCGCGTTTGTCTTTGTATCGCCCCATTGCGAACCATGCCGGGAGGAACTTCCTCATCTTCGAGATCTTTCAGCCAAGGCAAGAGATTATGGCGTTGAACTCGTATTGGTGAGCGATGAGGGTGAAGAAACCACACGTCCCTTCGCAGATGGGAAGGTGGACACTTTGACTGTTTTGGTTGCGCCTCGAAACCACAATCGCTTTTTCTCGGATTACAAAGTGCCGGGCACGCCATCCTTCTGTCTCTTGGATGCGCAAGGAAAAGTGAAGGCGACAGGAATTGGCGTGCCCGAACTGGCAGAGAAGATCGAGGCGCTCCCTCGAGTAACGAAAGGAGGCGATTAACGGCATACATGAAAATAGCACTGATCTATCGTATCCAGTTTCACAATCAAGAAGTTCAAGAAAGGAAGGAACCCAAAATGTTGAAAGAATATCTATCAGAGGCAGTATCCCTGCTGAGTGAAGCGGTGTTGGGAAGGCCAGTGAGCGCCGGCGCATGTTGGTATGAGGACAAGGTTGTTCAGGGATTGTGCCATGGATGTGGTCTTGAAAAAAGAGTTTATACCCTCAAGAGACGCCTGTGTTGTGCCAGCGGGTGCTATGGATGGGCAGTAGTAGAACAGTGGTGTGATTACTGTTAATGTCTGAAAAGCACAGCCTATAATTCAACAGAAACAGCGAGGTAATAAATGAATTGTTGTCTCGCTGTTTAATCCATAATTTCACTCTCCTAAGTAAATTGTGTTCTGAAATGAAACCCGTTGTAAAGGAACCTCCTGACATGCAATCTTTTGTCTCACGAGTTGTCGCTGGAACTCGATCACTGACAGCATATCTGTTTCTTGGCTTAGCCATTGTTGTGGCGGGAATTCTAATGTTGACAGCTACATCGCAAACCACGCTTGTAGTAGTAGATCAAGATTTGAGCGCGTATTGGCGGACATCCTATGACATTCTTGTGCGCCCAAAAGGATTGCGGCTGCCTCTTGAGACGGAATATGGCTTGGTGGAACCCAACCATATGTCGGGCATAGATGGGGGAATCAAGTTTGATCAATATCTAATGATCAAAAATATACCTGGTGTAGATATAGCAGCTCCTATTGCCATGATTGGCTATTTAGCCCAAACAGTCCCTGTGGCAGATCTTGGCACATTGCCTGATGTTGGAGCATATCGTCAAACTAATACCTTGATAATAGATGATGGTGTGCGCCAATATAGTAACGCTCGTACATCCTACTATTATGCAATGGAAGGCGAACCTTCCAATGACCTACCGCTGACGGTGCTGAAGCCAAGATACTTCCCGCATTCGTTGTTTAGCGCTTTTGAGATGCCTATGTTGCTTGCTGCAATTGACCCTTCGGAAGAATCGTCGCTTATTGGGCTAGACAAGGCGCTCTTGAAAGGAAACTATTTTTCTAAGGATATCTCCCTCTACTCGCTGGATACCGACACTACGGTATTGAGTATACCTGTTCTCATCAATTCGAAACCCTATATCAACCTCGCTGCTGAATCGCAAATTGAGCGCCTCATTTTGCCAGAAGAAACATCTAGTCTGAATTCTATTGTTGCGGCGGGAGGGATTAATTTTCTGATAACACTGCCGGGTGAGCAGATTGTCTTTCGCCATCTTGATGGCGCTACGGTCTACCAGCGTCTGATAGCTAGTCTTCTTTTCTTTTCAGGTGGACCAGCGCCTACTGATTTCACTCCTGTAAATAGGATACATTCTTTCAGTTGGAGCGTCCCTAGCCAAATTTCTTATCGTCAAATTTCCTCGCCTTTTTCAAGTGAAAGCCTGATGCTAGAGGTTATACCAAGCGAAAGAAATGCTCTCAGCATGGGATGGGAGGGAGATAGATCGCTAGCGTACCGTTCTGCATCAACTGGCGTTATTGCCCGGGATTTTAGTTTGCGAGCTGTTGGGGTCTTTGATATTGAGCATTTGCCTAAATCTGTTGACGTAAATCGTGTGCCACTGGAAACTTATTTCCCGCCGGTCGCCCTACTTAGCTATGATGAGCAAGGCAATTCCATCAACCCTCCGCGCGAAGTGTTGCCTACTCTGAATCCGGCTGGATATATTCAAGCTCCGCCTCTTATCCTCACTACACTGGAAGCTGCCCGTGCGCTGCGCGGCGACGATGCGATCAGCGCCATCCGTGTGCGCGTCGCGCTCGATGGATGTCCGCCTGAGCGACCCGAGGCTTGTACAGTAACTCCTGCCGACCAGCGGAAGATCGAGGCTATTGCCATTGAAATCCAACGTCAAACCGGTTTGGACGTGGACATCATGGTTGGGTCTTCGCCGACCAGTGTGTTGGTGTATGTGCCAGAGATTGGCTATGTGGAAGAACAATGGATACAGAAAGGCGTGAACCTAATCTATAAACAAGGAATCCAGACAGGAAACTTGCTGTTGCTGGGAACTTTGCTGTTAGCGGGAAGTTTATTCACGCTTGACTTGACGTGGGCGGAGTTGCAATCTCGTCGTCGCCTAATTGCCTTGCAAAAAGCCCTTGGCTGGCGTTCGCGCAGTGTGTTTGCGCAGGTTATCCGTCAGGTGATGATAATCGGCGCGATTGCCACAGTCGCAGGCACATTCATTGCGCTGATGGTGATTCGCTGGTTGGGATGGGAAGCGATTCCTTTCAACTTGTTGATCGCCCTGCCCTTGCTGGTAATTGGCTTGTGCGGAATTGGCAGTTTGCTCCCTGCCTGGTCCACCAGCCGCGTGCCTCCGATCATTGAACTCCAGCGCGGAGGGGTGCGCTATCACCGCAAGCGGACAAATCCCGTTTCGGGTCTGTGGCTGTATGCTTGGAGCGAGATCAAGCGAAGGTCAGTACGCTCCATCTTGACCGGACTTGGTTCGGCTCTTTCGGCTGGCTTACTCACTTTGCTTCTGGGAGTGACGCTCCAACAACGCGGCATGTTAAATGGAACGCTGTTGGGCGAATTTATTCTGGTGAATGTGGAAGGCTATCACTATGCCATCGTCGGGATCGGATTAGGTCTGGCGTTTCTTTCGACCTTCAATGGCTTGTTGGGAAGCATTCTCGAACGTCGTCGTGAGATTGGCGTTTTGAAGGCAATCGGTTGGCGCACGACTTCGGTAGCGCGGTTGTTCATCGCCCAGGGAATCATCCTTGGCATTGTTGGGGGTTCTGTCGGCGCGCTGGCGGGTACTCTCGCCTTTTTCTATCTCTATCAATCCATTTCGGCAGATATGATGGTGGCAATTCTGCTGGGGATCAGCCTGCCCGGTTTGGTTGGAGCATTGGCGGCATTGTATCCGGCGCGTTTGGCGGCGAACGTCCCGCCTGCGGAAGCAGTGCGATATGAGTGAGTTGAATCAGATAAAAATTCCTCCCGTGGGCCAGTTCCACGGGGGGATTGCAAAGGACAGGACTCGGCGGGAAGATCACCCGCACCTTCGGCTCTTGTCCGTGTTGCTGATGTAACGGGTTAATTTTTATCTTCCACGCCAATCCAAATATGACCGGGGAGAACGGGGCGATAGGCGCGTACGGTGATCTTTTCGTTTTCCACAACAGTGTCTTGCATCATGCTCGGATGCACGAGGCACAGATCGGGAGTGCGCCCATATTTCTTTTGATAATACTCCGCCGCTTTCTTGATCTTGTTATCCAAAGTCGTTTGCGTGTCGTCAAACCAGAGCATTCCAGTGTGCATGTCAAACTCCTTTTAATCTAAGCTTGGCAGCCAGAATCGAAGCCAATGATTTCCTTCGCGTAGAGTAAATTGCGCGTTGCTATTTAGTGTTTGCAAGTTTGCGCCAACAGCCAGAAGTTGTTGAGCGCGGCAATCGTCTTTGATTGAGCCGAAGATTCGTGAACGAAACGCTTCCAGCCAAGGCATGAGATTCTCACTGCGGCTCGCGTTTAGTGTGACGATGGGCCACACGCGGCGGGCGGGCCCGCGCAACAGCAACCAGCGTAAAGTCTGACGCGCTTCGAAATCGAGATTGGTTGCGGCATCCAGATCGTCGAGCAATAATAGGACCGTCCGTGAGTTGGGTTTACTTTCACGCGCCCAACTAGCGGCGGTGAATAGAAACTCTTGCGCGGAATCCGCATATAATGGGAATATCCCTATGCTGTTCGATATGTTTTCGAACTCGTCCCATTCCTCAGGATGATTGGTCAACGTAGCGAATTGAAGCGCGCTGGTCGGATGAGTGATCTCGGCGGCGCGGGCGGTGAGGCGCAGTAGGTCGGTCTTTCCCGCGCCAGCGTCTCCGACAATGAGGATAGGGCCGGGAACCGCATCGTGCAAGTTGAGTAGGACGGGCAGTGCATCTGTGGCAATGCCCATAAATAGACCTTCCGTTGGGATGGCGCCGAGCTCTCTTAATGCCTTGCGCAACGGCGGGTTGGTCGCAATTGCCGCCGCTTTGCGCGACGAAGCGATCTCTGGCATAAGTTCTGTATATGCTTCCATAATCAAAGAATAACGATTCATTTCTTCCTTTTCTTTCTAACCTTCTGCAATTAGAACGGATGTTCTAATCATAAGAGGATTGGGTAATTATGTCAAGGTTTCCAGCGTTGGTTCACAGATGGCTTTCTCAGATTGAAGTTGGGCAAATTCTTTGAAGCGCTAAGTCCGCGAAGAATGCGAAGAAAACAGTTTTTACTTCGCGCTGACAGCATTCTTTGCGGTCAACTGGATCGTGTTTTAGATTGCTGTAGCGTAGCGGAAGTCCCGTGCGTACTTCACGGGGCGGAAATTTCATGAATGAGCTAGCGAACTAAAGAGCTAGAAAAGGATGAACTAGTCAACTAACTTGCCATAATCCATAAATCCTGCTACACTTGCACGTCTGCTTCCCGTAGATCGCGATGGTTTATGCGATCAGCGGACCTTGGCGTTTACGGGGCTGAATAACTTCCCGGAAGGGGATGGTTTTGGTATAATCGCCCTGCTTAATTGGGCGGAGCGTTTGCTCGCCGACGTAGCTCAATTGGCAGAGCACCCGCCTTGTAAGCGGGCGGTTACGAGTTCAAGTCTCGTCGTCGGCTCTTAAAAATTGAATAGTTGATCTTTGAAATTAAGAGGATCAACGCATGTCATTTGCGGGCGGTTACCCAAGTGGCCAAAGGGGACTGACTGTAAATCAGTTGTCAGACGACTTCGGAGGTTCGAATCCTTCACCGCCCACTTCCCGAGAAATTCTCGGCGCAGCATGACATGCCCACATAGCTCAGTCGGTAGAGCACACCCTTGGTAAGGGTGAGGTCACGAGTTCAAGTCTCGTTGTGGGCTCACTTGCTGAAATAAGTTTACAAGCAAAAAGGAGAAAGAAATTATGGCGAAGGAAAAATACGATCGCAGCAAACCGCACCTTAACGTAGGGACGATGGGACACATTGACCACGGCAAGACGACGTTGACGGCGGCGATCACGAAAGTGGCGGGTCTGATGGGCTCGGGCGAATTCAAAGCGTACGACCAAATAGACAACGCCCCGGAAGAAAAAGCGCGCGGGATCACGATCAACATCTCGCACGTGGAATACCAAACGGAGAAGCGGCACTACGCGCACGTAGACATGCCGGGGCACCGCGACTACATCAAAAACATGATCACCGGCGCGGCGCAAGTGGACGGGGCGATTCTGGTGGTAGCGGCGCCGGATGGGCCGATGCCTCAAACGCGCGAGCATGTGCTGTTAGCGCGCCAGGTGGAAGTGCCGAGCATCGTGATCTTCCTGAACAAAGTGGACATGATGGACGACCCGGAGTTGCTGGAGTTGGTGGAATTGGAACTGCGCGAACTGTTGAACAGTTACAGTTTCCCCGGCGACACGACGCCGATCGTGCGCGGTTCGGCGAAGACCGCCTTAGACAGCCCCTCGAAAGACCCGAATGCGCCGGAATACGCGAGCATCAAAGAATTGTTGCGCGTGCTGGATGAATACATTCCCGAACCGAAGCGCGAAGTGGACAAGCCGTTCATGATGGCGGTGGAAGACGTGTTCTCGATCAAAGGACGCGGCACGGTGGTGACGGGGCGCGTGGATCGCGGCGTAGCGAAGAAGGGCGACGCGGTGGAGATCGTAGGCTTGCGCGAGACGAAAAGCTCGGTCATCACCGGCACGGAGATGTTCCACAAAGAGTTGGACGAAGTGGTAGCGGGCGACAACGCGGGCATCTTGTTGCGCGGCATCGAACGTGACGACGTAGAGCGCGGGCAAGTGCTGGCGAAGCCGGGCTCGGTGACTCCGCACAAGAAGTTTTTGGCGGAAGTGTACGTGTTGAAGAAGGAAGAGGGCGGGCGGCACAAAGCGTTCTTCAGCGGGTATCGTCCGCAGTTCTACATTCGCACGATGGATGTGACGGGCAACATTGAACTGCCGCAAGGCGTAGAGATGGTGATGCCGGGCGACAACGTGAATCTGACGGTGGAATTGATCGTGCCAGTGGCGTTGGAGCAAGGCAGCAAGTTCGCCATTCGCGAAGGCGGTCTGACCGTCGGCGCAGGCGTCGTCACCAAGATCATTGAATAGTATTCAGACTTCATTCTGAGCGAGATTATTCGTTTCGCTCAGAATGATACTGTAAAAGGTAATAAGTATGGCTTCTAAAAAGAAAGACGTTCGCCCGGTGATTACGCTTCAATGCGGCGATTGCAAAGAACGGAACTATACCACCGAGAAGAATCGGCGCAACGATCCAAATCGGATCGAATTTAAGAAATTTTGCCCGCGGTGCAGAAAACATACGCTGCATCGTGAAACGAAGTAATGTAGGACGCAATTAATTGCGTCTTACATCGAAGGCCAGTAGCTCAACTGGTAGAGCACTCGTCTCCAAAACGAGCGGTTGTGGGTTCGATTCCTGCCTGGCCTGTATCTATGCGACGCCGCTAGAACCTTGCGGCGTTTAATCTGTAAAGAACCATGAAGGAGCGACGCCTTGGCAGATAGGAAAGCAAAAACGAAAGCGAAAGTGAGTAAGCCAAACCCGGTGACCGCCTTGTTTCGCGAGACCGCCGGCGAGCTTCGTAAAGTTTCATGGCCCACATGGCCCGAGGTTTTGCATTTATCTTGGATCGTTTTGGTCGTCATGTTTATCATGGGCGTGATTCTCGGCTTGACCGACGGCGGCGCCCGCGAAGTATTGAATCTAGTTTTAGGTATTCGTTAACGAACGGAATTTGAGGTCGAATGTCAGCGCAGGAAGAATTCGAACGCGAACCAGTGGAAGCGACTGAAGAAATAACTTCGGAGAACGCTTCGACATTTATGGAACAGGACGCTCAGCCGTTTGCTGACGATTCCGAACCTATTCGCGTTCCTAAAAATGAAGCGGCGGCGCAAAGCGCGGACGATGAAGTTGCGCCTCCCGCGCCGGCAAGTGCGCCGTCTCAAACGGAAGAGCAGGAAGGTCCCGCGTGGTATGTGATCCATTGTTATTCGGGATACGAAAACAAAGTGCGTCACAACCTTGAGCAACGCATCGAAACGATGGGCATGAAAGATAAGATCTTCGATGTGATTATTCCGACGCAAGAAGAGGTCGAGGTGCGCGACGGCAAACGCCGTACGTTTGAGCGGCATATTTTCCCTGGCTATGTGCTTGTGAACATGTTGCTGAGCGATGATTCGTGGTTTGTCGTCCGCAATACGCCGGGGGTGACGGGCTTCGTCGGCATGGGAGATAACCCAACGCCGTTGCGCCCGGAAGAAGTGTCGCAGATCATCAAGCGCATGGAAGCGGAGGCGCCGATGATCAAAGTGTCGTTCAAGGTGGGCGAACGCGTGCGCATTGTAGATGGCCCGTTCAATGACTTCCGCGGCAATGTCGCTGCAATTGACGTAGAGCGCACTAAGGTGCGCGTGATGGTTAACTTCTTCGGGCGTGAAACGCCGGTAGAGTTGGACTTCTTGCAAGTTGAGAAGGCATGATAGGCTGAGAAAGAGTTTTGTAGGCAGTACCAAGACTGAAGGTCGAATGGAAGCGTAGTTCGGCGTCGGCTTGATGCAGTGGGAGGACGTCCCGCATAAGAAATCGTCCGCTAAAACCACAAGGAGTAAAAATGGCAAAGAAGTTTAAAGCAATCGTTCGTCTCCAGCTTGAAGCTGGAAAGGCCTCTCCCGCGCCCCCGGTCGGACCGGCGTTAGCGGGTCATGGCATCAACATTATGGCTTTCGTTAAGGACTACAATGCCCGCACGTCAGGAAAGCCGGGCGAGGTTATTCCTGCGGAAATTACCGTATATACCGACGGGTCGTTTACATTTGTATTGAAGACCTCGCCGGCGGCGGTGATGCTTCGTAAAGCCGCCAAAGTGGAAAAAGGCTCGAGCGTTCCGAACAAAGATAAAGTGGGCAAGGTAACGCGCGCGCAGGTCAAGGAAATCGCCGAAGCGAAGATGAAAGATTTAAACGCAATTGACCTTGAAGGCGCGATGAAGCAGATCGAAGGCACTGCCCGCTCGGTTGGCATTACGGTGGTTGATTAATTTTGTGGGAGGGTCTTCGGCGTATAAACGCTGCCCGCTGGCACCACGGAGGTAAACTATGACTGCAAAACACGGTAAAAAATATAAAGCCGCACTCGCGAAAGTGGAGTTAGATAAGGAATACTCGGTCCACGAAGCGGTTGCGTTGGCGAAAGAAACGACGACGACGACATTCGATTCGACCGTCGAGGCGCATATCCGCACCGGTCTTGATCCGCGTCAAGCCGATCAACAAGTGCGCGACGTCGTTGTCCTGCCGCATGGACTTGGAAAGACAGTGCGCGTGTTAGTCTTCGCGCAAGGCGAAGGCGCGACTGCGGCTCGTTCGGCGGGCGCCGATTTGGTCGCCGACGATGACGAAACTTTGAAGAAGATCGAAGGCGGCATGTTGGATTTTGACGTTGCGATCGCGACGCCGGATGCAATGGGCAAAGTGGGGCGTCTTGGACGCGTCCTCGGTCCGCGCGGACTGATGCCGAATCCAAAGGCGGGCACGGTTGTTAATGCCGATGACCTTCCTCGCGCGATCAAAGAAGCGAAAGCGGGACGCGTTGAGTTTCGCCTCGACAAGACCGCCAATATTCATGTTTCAGTCGGCAAAGCGTCGTTCTCCGCTGAGCAACTCTATGATAATTTTTCAACGTTGATGGCAGCGATCCATAAAGCTCGCCCGTCTGGCGCGAAAGGCGATTACATCAAGCGCGTGACGTTAACTACAACGATGGGACCTGGCATTAAAGTGAATGCCAGCGAGACCCAAAAACTTGAGGGAATCGGGTAAAATAAAGCCCGTTAAAACCTAACAAGCCACTTTGCCAGTGACGGCGGGCGCGGCGCCGAAAGCGTCGCTTAATCTCCCGCTCAGGTGAAGACGAAATGCAACCTACTCTCCTGTGAGAGTTGCTTAAGTCTTTGCCGTGCGCGTGGCAAAGACTTTTTGTTGAAAGGAGGTGAGTGTCTCTTGGCAGTATCAAAGGAACGTAAACGAGAAATACAAGCCGGCTATGAAGAATGGTTGAAGAAGAGCCAGGCAATGCTTCTAGTGGAGTATACCGGCGCAAATATGAAAGACCTGGACGGTATCCGCGCAAAGGTGCGCGAATCGGGCGGCGAGTTTCATATTTTGAAGAACACGCTGGCGCGTCGCGCGTTTGCGCAGAACGATATAAAGCTCCCGGAAGATTTCCTGCTCAATAGCACGGCGATTTCGTTCGCTTTTAGCGACCCAGCCGCCACTGCGAAAGCTCTGACAGATGGGATGAAAGGCAAAGATTTCATCAAGGTCAAGGGTGGCTTTATGAATGGGCAGGCGTTGAGCGCCGCGCAAGTGAAGGCTCTGTCCGACCTGCCGCCGTTGCCTGTTGTGCGCGCGCAGTTGTTGGGCGTGTTGCAAGCTCCCGCCGGTAAGTTGGTTCGCACCATTGCCGAGCCGGCGCGCGGTTTAGCCGCTGTCGTTAAAGCGTTCGCTGAGAAGGCGAATACAGCGGAAGCCGCGGCGTAATCGGCTCGATCATTACGCGATTAAATATAAAACCATGTATACGTTATAGGAGTACTGAAAGATGTCTGACAAACTTGAAAAGATTGTGGAAGAACTCTCCACCTTATCCGTTCTCGAAGCTGCGGATCTGGTGAAGAAATTGGAAGAGAAGTGGGGCGTTTCTGCGGCGGCTCCTGTGGCTGTTGCGGCAGGCGGCGGCGCGGCTGTGGCGGCTGAACCCGTTGAGGAGAAGACTGAGTTCGATGTGGTCATCAAAGACGCGGGCGGCAAGAAGATTGACGTGATCAAAGTCATTCGTCAACTCACCAGCCTGGGTCTTGGCGAAGCCAAGACGATGGCGGAAACCGCTGGCGCAAAAGTGTTGACCGGCGTGGGCAAAGACGCCGCCAACGAAGCGAAGAAGAAACTCGAAGAAGCCGGCGCAGCCGTCGTACTCGAATAATTTCTTTGAAAAGAATAAAAAAGGACGGCGATTGCGCCGTCTCTTTTTTATTTAAGAATTAAGAGGCTCTATCTAACCTGCGGATGACCATGACGACTTTGCCGTTGATTTCGGGCTGTTCCGATTTCTTCAAGATGATCGGCTCCATGGTCGGGTTTGCCGGTTGCAGGCGATAACGGTCTTTTTCTTTGTAGAAGTATTTTAGCGTATATTCGTCGTTCACGCGCACTGCTACCATCTCGCCGTTGCGCGCTTCGATGGCGGGTTTCATGACGACAATATCGCCGTCGTTGACCATAGCGTCAATCATCGAATCCCCTTTGACTTCGAGAGCGTAGAGACCGTCGCCTTTTTCTTTGGAGGGAAGCAGGCTGCGCGCTACGTCAACCGCGTCGTATTCTTTATCGTTCATGTAATTGATGCCTGGATCGGGGACCAGCATGAAAGGACCAGCCGCGATCGGCCCGAGGACAGGGATGCGCAGCGTGTCTATCGAGGCGCTGGCGCCTGAGATGCGCACGCCGCGCGAGATTTTACGATCGCGTTCGATCTTCCCCATCTTTTCAAGTTGATCGAGATAGTAGTTAACGACAGAAGTGGATGTGATTCCCGTCTTCTCGCCGATTTCGCGAATCGAAGGGGGATAGCGATTTTCGCGCTGATAGGTCAACACGAAATCCAAAATTTTTTGGTGGCGTTCGCCTAACCCTTTACTTTTTCGGACCATCATCATTACGATACCTCCAACTCAATCATAGGCATTCTTCGCTCATTTGTGCTATTAATGATACTCGAACGCCTGTTCTGTGTCAAGCCCGATTTTTGGCGCGAGGCGTGGAGCTGATGTTGCAATTTTTAAGGATTTTATAATTTGCATCTTTCGCCCTTTTGCGACATCTACGCTGATAAGCCAGGCTAAATCCACGTGCGGCGGCGCATCCAGAGATACATGCTCAATGGCAATATGAAGATGACGGCTAAGGTCAGATAAAAAACTAGGTCGGTCGTCCAGCCTTTTAATGACCCTAGCGGCTCGAAGAAGTTCATTCCGAAATAGCCTGTAAGGACGGTGAGCGGCATAAATAGAACCGTGATCGTGGTCAATGTTTTCATAATTTCGTTCATGCGATTGTTCACGACGGACAAGTATGTATCGAGCGCGCCGCTGACCAGATCGCGCAGGTTTTCATTCAGATCGTGCAAGCGCACGAGGTGATCGTAGATGTCACGGAAGAATATTCGATCGCGCGGGTCAATAACGCGGTAATCGTCGCGGGCGAGTTTGTTGAGTACCTCGCGCTGAGGAAGGAGAATCCGTCGCATGGAGAGCAAAACGCGTTTGAGGGCAAACAGCCTCTCCAGAGTCCGAGGTGAGGGTTTGTCGAAGATAGTGTCTTCGAGTTCATCAATCGCAGAATCGATTCGTTCCACGGCGGGCATGTAGCCTGCCACGAGAAAATCCATGATCTTATAGAGCAGATGATCGGCGCCGTCTTGCACGTTGCGGACATCGCGTTCGCATGACGCCCAAGTTGCTTCGATGGCGGGAATGGAGAATTCGTGATGAGTAACGATATAGTTGGACCCGAGAAAAATATCTAATTCGTCTATCTTGCTTTCCCATGTATTGTCGTTTTCTTGAAGGTCTATATAGTTCATGACGATATAGAGATAACTTCCCCAGTCGTCGAGCTTAGGCGAATGAGTCTGTTGCAACGCATCCTCGATAGATAATGGATGGAAGCCGAAGTTTTGCAAAATGGGGAGGGAGTTTTCATCGGGCTCGTTGACGAAATCTACCCAGAGGAGCGAACGGCGGTTGCGAATAAGCTTGGCAAACTCTGATGGAGGAATATCTTTGCGGATAGGTTTGCCTGGGGAGTAATATAATGTTCGGATCATGTGATCTCCAATAGTGAATATTAATTATTCTTATAGAAACATAAATAATATAAATCGCCAGATTGATTTTCCTTATTTACCATTGACAAAGAATATTAAATCGATATAATTACATTATAAATATATATTTGCGAATTGAGATAGAGTGATTTTAATCAATTTTCTCAACCTCTCAAGGAGAATCTTATGTATGCCGCTCCGACGCGCTGTCCTGTCTGTCAATCTGAACTTGAAGTGACTCGTCTGCACTGTTCCTCATGCGATACTTCCATCGAAGGGCGCTTCGTGGGCGGACCTATCGCCCATCTTAGCGCTGAACAGATTGATTTTATCGTAACCTTTATTCGCTGTGAGGGTAAGATCAACCGCATCGAACAGGAAGAACGCTGGGGATCCTATCCGACCATCCGCAACCGTTTGCATGAAGTGATTCGCGCGCTTGGTTATGAACCCGGTAAAGATGAGTCTGTCGAGATCAGCCCCGCGAAACGAAACGCTGTTCTTGCCGATCTTGACGCGGGAAAGATCTCAGCTGACGACGCCATGCGTATCTTGCGCGGCGAGGAGGGGTAGACATGTCTAAATCGGTTTTAGTCGGTGATAAGCCTACGATCCAAATTGAAGCCGTCGCTGGCGACTTGAGCGTTGTCGGCTGGGATGGGAGCGACTTGCTGCTCAAAGGCAACGACGACGAAATCCGCTTCACGCAGACGGGGGTATCTGTTTCGGTTTCGTCCAGCGGCGACCTCTCCTTGCGAGTCCCGCGCAACGCAGCTATCGAACTCACTGCCGCCAATGGAGACGTCTCTATTCGCGGCGTGTCTGGCAGATGCGAAATCAAGGAGACGGCTGGCGATCTTGCTATGCGCGACGTAGGCGCGGTTGTGATTAATAAACTTCACGGCGACTTCGCGTTGCGCGCAGCGCAAGGCGATCTATATGTTAAGAATGCGCTGGGCGACGTAAGTATTCGCGGTGTAAACGGCAACATTCGCCTCGATTCTGTTGCGGATGACTTAGCCTTGCGCGATGCGCACGGCAGTATTAAAGCCAATGTGGGCGAAGATGCGATCGTTTACCTTGAGCCGCAAGCAGGGTTTGAATACTCCGTTGACGCCGGCGATGATATTTTGCTTGTGCTGCCGAAAGAAGTTGACGCCACCCTCGACCTTCGCGGCGATAGAATCTTTGTGGATTGGCAAGATATGGAAAATAACGATGCGACTGAGCGCGTCGTTATTTTAGGCGATGGGGCTGCGAAGATTCACTTGAGCGCCGGCGGTGAAACACGCGTATCGAATCGTTCGGAAGCGGGCGATTCAGCCGACGAATGGGGCAACTTTGCCGGCTTGAATTTCGACTGGTCGGGTTTTGGCGAGCATATTTCGCGCCAAGTGAAGCAAGCGACAACGCGCGCTGTGAAACGCGCCGAAGAAGCCGCCAGCCGCGCGGAACGTCACGCTGCACGGCATGCCCAACGAGCGACGGGACGTTGGAGTTGGGACGTTAAGAGCGCGGTCAAGCCGCCTATGCCTCCGGAACCTCCTTCTCAAATGGCGACGGAAGAAGAGCGCTTATCTATCTTGAAAATGCTCGCCGATAAGAAAATCACCGCCCAACAGGCGGAAGACTTGCTGAACGCGCTTGATGGAGGCGAATAATGTCGTCGGAAGAACGTAGGAAGATTTTGCGGATGGTGGAGGAAGGGAAGATTTCCGCTCAAGATGCTGCGAGTTTGATGCGCGCGCTCGACGACGGCGCGGAAAAGATGAATGCAGAGGTAGAAGCCATCTATCGCGAGACAGACTCAGACTTCAAAAAAACCGAGACTCCTGAGTTCGATCAGATCAAAGCGCGCGCGCGACGCTTCGCGTCGATTCCACTGTGGGTTGGAATCGCCGTCACTGTATTGAGCGCGTGGTTCATCTACGCTATCCAGCAAAGCGCTGGCGCGAATTTCTGGTTCTATTGTATGATCATGCCGTTGTTGTTGGGCGTGTTGCTCATCGCGCTCGGTTCGGGCGGACGTTCTTCGCGTTGGGTCTATGTTGACGTGGACCGCCGCGACGCAAAACCCGGCGAGGGACCTCGTCGCATCACGTTGGGGTTCCCCGCGCCGCTGGGCTTATTAGCGTGGTTCTTCAATGCGTTTGGTCAGAATATTCAAGGCATGGGCGCTGGGAAAGGGCGAGCTATCGCCCAGATGTTCGAAGCCGCGAAAAATTCAAACGATCCGTTGATGGTTGATATAAACGATGACGACGCCCATGTGCAAGTGTATATCGGTTAAGAGTTTGGAAAAACTGGCAGTATTAACTGCATATTACGGAGGTCCGTATGGCATCAACTGAAGAGAGAATGAAAATATTGAAAATGATCGAGGAAGGTAAATTGAGCGCGGAAGAAGGGACGAAACTTCTCGCGGCTCTTAGCGCCAAACGGCCGCTTTCGCCTCGCGCGCCGGGAGGGGCGAAATCATTGCGGATTCGCGTCACCGATACTCGCACGGGACGTTCGAAAGCGTCAGTGCAAATTCCGCTTGCGCTCGTAGACGCCGGCTTAAAGATCGGGGCGCATTTCGCTCCTGAGGTGGAAGGCGTGGATATGTCGAGCGTGATGGAAGCCTTGCGCTTAGGTATGACCGGTAAGATCATTGATGTAACCGACGAGGAAGACGGCGAACACGTTGAGATCTACGTCGAATGAATTCGGTTGAACCGCTTGCGATTGACGCGCCAATTTATCTCGAATTAAATGTATGAATCGATCTAATTCAAAGCGCCCTTCGGGGATGCTGGGTTTTACTATTGTCTGGATTGGTCAGATTATCTCTACGCTTGCCAGTTCGATGAGTCAATTCGCATTGATGATATTTATGTTCGAAGAGACCGGCAGCGCGCTCGCAATGGGGACTATGCAGGTATTTTTCATCGCCCCATTTTTGTTGATCTCGCCGCTGGCTGGCGTGTGGGTTGATCGTCACAATCGTAAGATGATGATGATGGTCAGCGATATAGGCGCAGGCGTCGCTACGATCCTTATCATGATCTTGCAAGCCTTTGGCGTTCTCGAATATTGGCATATCTACGGCGCATCCATTATTTACGGGTTGAGTATGGCGTTTCAGTGGCCCGCTTACTCTGCTGCAATTTCTACAATGATTCCGAAAGCGCAACTTGGACGCGCTAACGGTATGATGTCGTTGATCGAAGCGGGTCCTCAGGTGATCGCCCCTCTTCTAGCCGGCGCGCTGTTGCCGGTGATTGCGCTGACCGGTATTCTGGCGTTGGACGTAGTTTCATTTCTATTTGCTGTCGGCGCGTTGCTGTTTGTCCATATCCCGCAACCCGCGCCGACGGAAGCGGGCGTAAGATCGCAGAACGAAGGAATTTTCCGCGATGCGATTTACGGGTTCAAATATATTTTCTCGCGTCCCAGCCTGCTTGGGTTGCAAATTATCTTTCTTTTTGGGAATCTCTTCTCCGGCATTGGGTTCGCCGTTTTGGCTCCCATGATTTTGACGCGTTCCGGCGGAGATAGCCTGACGTTCGGAACCGTTCAATCGGCGGCAGCGATTGCCGCTGTTGTGGGCGGCGTGACGATGAGCGTGTGGGGCGGCTTTAAGCGTCGCGTGCATGGCGTGTTGATCGGCTGGATCCTCAGCGGAATCGGCATGACAATCGTCGGGTTCGCCGGAGGGTTGGTTGTGTGGATTGCGGGCCTCGCTTTGACGGCGTTTGTAAGCCCGTTCGTAAACGCGTCTAATCAGGCGATCTGGCAGGCAAAAGTTTCGCCTGACTTGCAAGGGCGCGTCTTTTCCGCTCGTCGTTTGATCGCCTGGATGACGAATCCTATCTCACCGTTGATTGGAGGCGCGCTCGCCGACTTTGCGCTTGAACCTGCCGCCATTGCAGGGACAGGCTTGCCGCATGTATTCTCAGGGCTGGTGGGAAAGGGCGCCGGCTCCGGCATGGGACTATTGATCGTATTTGTAGGCGTAGCTGCTGCGCTAGTGGGAGTGATCGGATATTTTTCGCGCCGCGTTCGTAATGCAGAAACTTTGTTGCCCGATTATGAGCCTCCGCTAAAGATGGCGGAGATTGGTGGATGACGTATGTTGGAAAAATTCTCGTCGTAGCGGAACAACCTCTCTTATTCTTAATACTTTTCTTGTTGTAAAACGAATTTCTATGCTTCGCGTTTGTATCTATCCTGCGTCCCATGGAGCGTTGCCATGTCCGCCTTGCAGCGTTTCGTGGATCGTCTCGCCAAGTTCGGGCAGCGCGTCCGCTGTTGCGGCTAGCAGACCGAAACAACCGGCGATCATCATATCTCCAAATGGCGCAGTGAAATATGGGCGCAATTTTTTATGAGTTTCGATTTCTGGTTGACGATTGAAGAGCGAACGTCGCGGTCCTGTCACTGCCGTGTCAAACCCATCCTTCTCAAACTTAAATACCTCGTCTGTGTACATTAACGCGCCATGTCCCATATCGTTGAAAACGTCTTCATGCTTCAATGAACCGTCCGCTAATTTGCGAATTAATGCTTCGAGTTTGGGCAGATCAATTTCGCCGGTGTGATGTTCGAAAACGCCTTCGATGCCTCTTTCGCTTAGACGAAACGCCAGCGTGTGAAAATTGCCCAGGTTGACGACGATCTTCCGCTTGCGAGAAACGACTTGCGGATCAAGCGACGCGCCCAAGATGGCGGCAGGGGCCGTGTCCATGACCACTAACGGGCAGGGCAGATCTCCAGTTGAATCGGCAACGGCTTGTAGGCGCGTCATAGCGGCGGGAATCGCGTCAGAAAGATATGCAAATGCTGAGAGTGAATTCTTGGCTTGGATGCGCGCATCGAGATAATCGAAGCGAAATTGCCGGTCTGAAACCCCCGCTGGCGCATCGCCATGATCGAATACGGCGACTGCGACGGCGCTCAAATTATCCAGTGAAACGCCGTAATCGTTGAACGTTTTGGAGATTAATTTGAAGTCGAAGTCTCGCAGTTCGAGCCAGTCCGCGTTCTTCTTTAAACGCTTGACCTCGTCGTCTCCGACGATTTTCACTCCTAATGCTTCCACTTTTTCTAACTCGTCGTTGAGCGTTTTTGCCGCGTTCGGCGTCATATAGACTGGAACTTTTGTGCGGATATACTCCTCAATCGCCCAGGAGGAGGGTCCGCCGCCCATGGTGTAGCCGGTTAACAGGATAGGGGTTCGCGTACGAAGCGATTGTTTGAGACGACGATTTACCATCAACGTTGGCGAAGGCAACACAAGTTTGAATCCGTTTTCGATATCAAGATTCGAATTGTAGAGGAAAATATCCTGCGTGCCCGCGCCAATATCAACGGTTAAGATTTGCATGTGATTGGAAACCGCCTCTTTTTTTAGATCTCAACATGCAACCACAAGCGGATGAAGTAACCGATCATGAATGAAAGCAGCGCTACGCCGAGGCTGATGCCTGCCATTTCTAAGAAGCGGCTGCGGAACGATTCGCCTTTGGCGACGGAGATGTAGTAATTGAAAACAGCGATGATCGTAACTGCAATGGCGAGCGTGATGATGAGATTGGAAATATAGTTTTGAAAGAGCAGGTAGGGCATCACCAGCAACATAACGGTAATGATGTACGCGATGCCGGTGTAGATCGCTGCGCGGACGGGGTCTTTCTGCGTATTTTCAGAACGAGTGGATAAGTACTCGCTCGCAGCCATCGAGAACGACGCGGCAATACCGGTGATCAGCCCTGAAAGGGCGATCAGTTTCACGTTTTGCAGCGCCAGCGTCAACCCGGCGAGCGCGCCGGTCAATTCGACCAGCGCGTCGTTGAGTCCTAATACGACCGAGCCGGCATATTCCAATTGCTCCTCGCTCAGCATGGAGATTAACTGAGCTTCGTGTTCGTCTTCTTCCTGTTGAATGCGCGCCGCATCGGGGATGACTTTTGCGATCGCGGCGTAATGTTCTTGCGCTTTCTCTTCGCCGCGTTCCATCAATTTGACGCCGAAGGTATAACCGAAGATGCGGCTGATGAAATAATATCCCCATACTTTGAGCCATTGCGGTTGGACGTCTTCGCCGCTGTGCTGTTTCCATTCGCGATAATGGCGCAGTTCGTCCTGCGCAATGCGTCTTAAGATGGCGGCGTTCTCGGCGGACTTGATCTTATCCGCCAATTTATTGTAAATTTGATATTCTGTAATTTCCGCTTGTTGAAAATCTAGAATGAGTTTCCGAACGTCCTCGGTTAGTTGCATATCTGCCTCCTTATAATTATTTGCGTTATTTGATTATACGTCATTCTATGGGATAATTATCGCGCTTCTCGTCGCGCTCGCGCGCGGGCGGAAGGACGAAAGGTTAGAAAGATAGCGCTGTGAGCCAATTGGATTCTAACTCGACGCTGGCGGATGTGCTTGGCAGTTATGTGCCGAAACTTATCCATAAATACGTCATCGCGCATCCGACGCCCATTGACGAGCCTGTAACGGAGAAATTTCAGGCGGCAGTTCTGTTTGCCGATATTTCGGGCTTTACTTTGCTGACTGAACGCCTCGCCGAACGCGGACCTTCCGGCGTTGAGTCTCTTGCGCGCATCCTCAACGAATACTTCGGCCGTTTGATAGATATCGTTCATGATTATGACGGCGATGTGGTGAAATTTGCCGGCGATGCGGTTGTTGCGGTGTGGACCGTCGCTTCGAGCGAAGAGGCGACCGACGCGCTTTCCTTGGATGACCAGCGGCGCCGAACGTTGCGCGCCGCTGAATGCGCGCTCAAAATCCGTGCGGAACTCACGCATTACAAGACAGAAAATCTTGACCTTTATCTTAAACTTGCAGTGAGCGCAGGCAATATCGTTGCGGCGCACATAGGGGGTGAGTTTAATCGCTGGGAGCTCCTTCTGACCGGCAACCCGCTGGTGGAAGTGGGCATTGCTAACAGCCTCGTGAAAGCGGGCGAAATTCTCGTCGCGCCTTCTGCATGGAAATTGATCCGCAACGATTGCATCGCTGAATTGATGGAATTTGAACTGCCGGAATCGATTGCGCAGGCTGGGCGGTTGAGCGCTTTGAGGGGCGCGCCAGCCGCCGCAGCGATCGAGGCGCCGATTATTCTGAGCGGCATTGAAAACGCATTGCGGCCTTACATCCCCGGTGCGATCATTAACCGCCTAGCCGCTGGTCAAAGCGGTTGGATCGCCGAATTGCGGCGTGTGACGGTCTTGTTCATCAACTTGCCGGGTTTGAATCAAGATACAAAACTAGATGCGTCGCAACGAGTTGCGAAAATGCTTCAACGTTCCGTCTATCGTTATGAGGGAAGCATCAATAAAATTAATGTGGATGATAAAGGCGTGACGCTGATTGCGGCGTTTGGGCTGCCGCCGTTCTCACATAAAGACGATCCTGCGCGAGGCGCGTTAGCCGCGCTCGCGATCCGCCGTGAGTTGAATGCGCTTAATGTGCGGAGCTCGATCGGCATTGCCACAGGACGGATCTTTTGCGGATCAATCGGCAATGAATCGCGGCGCGAATATGCCGCTATCGGCAATGCAGTCAACCTATCGGCACGCTTGATGTCCGTCGCAAGCTTGCAGAGCGGGTTGATCAAGGAATTCGGCGTTCCAATCTTATGCGATCGCGCGACATACGATAGCGCGAAAGACACGGTCGTATTCCAAACGCTTGCGCCGCAACCAATAAAAGGTCGAAGCGAGCTGGTTGAAGTATTTTTTCCGCTTGAGGGTAAAAAGAGCGTTATCCGTCCGAAGGCTGAACTAATCGGTCGTCGGGAGGAGAAGATAATCTTAGGGAGCGCGCTGCAAGGGTTAGAGCGCGATGCGACGAGCCGGGCGGTCATCTTGTACGGCGAAGCGGGCATTGGGAAATCGCGTTTGTTCGAAGAATTAATTCGGCAAGCGGAAACGTTAGACCTGAGAATATTGCGCGGCGAAGGCGATGCAATTGAAAGGAATAGTCTTTATCATGCATGGCGCGGAATCTTTCATCAAGTTCTCGGGTTGGACAAGCTCCTTGCAAAGCCTGACTTGAGCGAAGAAGACCGCCTTGAAATTCAGTCGCGAATTGAATCTAAACTCGATGAAGCAGACGCTGGCTTAGCGCGGTACGCGCCTCTGTTAGACGTTCTTTTGCCGACTCTGATTCCTGACAATGAGTTGACCGCCGCGATGACAAGCGAGATTCGCGCCAGCAATACGCGTGAAACTCTGGCGCGATTGCTTAATCATGTCGCTCAGCGTGCGCCGTTGTTGATCGTGATGGAGGACTTGCACTGGTTCGATTCTGCTTCGTGGGAGTTGCTGGTTGCCGTAAGGCAGAAAGTGAATCCGATTCTGCTGGCGCTTAATACCCGCCCCTTACCGGAGCCCCCGCCAAAACCATTTGAGCAGATCGTCGAAATGCCCGGAACTCAATTAGTGCGGCTCGAAGCCATGCCGTTAGACGATGTGGAAGCGGTAGTTTGCCAGCGTTTGGGGGTCAGATCTATTCCTTCCGCTATTGGGAGGATTATCCGCGAAAAATCGGAAGGCAACCCTTTCTTTGCGGAAGAACTTGCGCATACGCTTCTCAGCAGCAGGCTGATGGTTGTGGAGGGCGATGAGGCGAAGATTGGTAAACGATTCGCCGATTTTAATGATCTGGTTTTGCCCGATACGCTCCAGGCGGCTATTACGAATCGTATTGACAGCCTCGATCCTTCGAAACAATTGGCGCTCAAAGTCGCCAGCGTGATCGGACGTATTTTTACGCTTCGACTGCTTCAAGCAATCTACCCGATCGATTCAGATAAACCCTCTCTCCCGGTGCATATGGAGGCGTTGACGCGCCTAAATTTGACGGCGATCGAGTCGGAAACGCCCGACCTTGCCTATATTTTCAAACATGCCGTTACGCAGGAAGCGGCGTATAACCTGATGCTGTTCTCGCAGCGCCGACAGTTGCACCGCGCGATAGCGGAATGGATCGAGAAGAGCAACGAGGGGAATTTGTCGTCTTATTTTCCATTGTTGGCATATCACTGGTCGCAAGCCATCGAGCAGACTGACGCTTCGGATGATCGCTGCACGTTCGCCAAGGCAATGGAGTGTCTGGAAAAAGCGGGCGATCAAGCCATGCAAAATTTCGCTAACCGCGAGGCTGTTCAATTCTTCAAACAAGCGCTCGAGTGGGAAGCGAAGCTGCCTAAAGCGGAAAGTAAAGCCCAAACGCTTGAACGTCGAAAACGTTGCATCCGCTGGCATCGAAAGATCAGCGTAGCCTACTACGGTTTAGGGTTATTGCCAGACTGTAACGAGCACGTCCGCAAAGCCTTACGGCTTTTTAAACGCCCTCAGCCTGCTTCTACGATCGCCTTCGCAGTTGGGTCGCTCCCTCCGTTGTTGAAACAAATTGGGCGGCGATTCATTCCTATACAGACGGCTCGACGAGGCGGCGCGGACAAAGAACTTATGCTGGAAATGGCGCGTTTATATGAGTTGCTCGGCAGAATCTATTTCTATTCTAACGAAGCCCTGCCGACCATGTATTGTATTTTGCATTCGTTGGATTCTGCCGAACAAGTTGGAACTTCTCCCGAGCTTGCCAACGCTTATTCGGGGATGGCGATCCTCACTGGGTTTTCCCAACTGCATTCGCTTGCGGAACGCTATGTGAGCCGCGCGCTGGCTGTTGCAGAAGAAGTGAACCAGCCTTCGAATCTGATCACGGTCAACGTGCTTACTAGCGTGTATCAGATCGCGATTGGGAAATGGGACGAAATTCGCATTAAGGCGCAACAAGCTCGTGAATTATGCGAGCAACTTGGCGACTATCGTCAATGGGGCGACGCTCTGTCCGTTCTGGCGGAGAGCGCTTTCCTTTCAGGACGTATTGCCGAAGGGTTGGGCGTCCAAAAAACGTTGCTGGAAGATGCGCGTCGTAGAAACAGCCCGTTGCAGATCGTCTGGGGCTTAGACGGCGTAGCGTGGAACAATATTCGGTTAGAGAACGAAGCAACCGCCATTCCGATGTTGGAGGAAGCGCTTCAAATCCTTGAGGAAATTCCGAACCAAGCCGCTTCCATTAACACGTACGCACAACTCGCGCTGGCTCATCTACGTTTAGGCGATGAAGAAAAAGCGTTGCAGTATGCCGATGATGTTTTAAAACTGGCGGAAGGCGTTTCCCCCACAGTCTATGCGTTATTAATCGGATTCTCCGCCGTCGCTCAGGTTTACTTTACGTTATGGGAAAAAACGTTGCGCGCGCCCCTGTCGCTAGCGCGCAAGCGCGACCTTGAAGCGTTGCAATCTTCGACGTTGAAAGCTCTGGCTTTACTCAGCGCTTATAAAAGAATATTTCCCATTGGGTTTCCATATCTGGCTTATTATCGCGGTTGGCAGAGCTCGCTGAACGGCGACATTAAACAAGCGTTGAAATTCTGGCGCAAAGGGCTTGAAGTTGCGCAGAAATTTAACCTGCTGTATGAAGAAGGATTGCTTCGACTCAAACTTGCAGAAGCGGGCGAAAACCGTAACGCGCATATTGAAAGCGCGATTCGAATCTTTGAGACGATGGACGCGACGCGTGAATTACAGTCGGCGAAGGTGTTGTGGGGAGAGGGATCTCCAAGGTAGGGCGAGCAATCTACTTGTTTGTTATGGTGCGATAACCACGCGTACGTCGCTGGTGAATTTCTCCAAATCGTCGAGACGTTGATTAATTTTCTCCGCGTCGAGCGGAATAACCTGCGACACTACGCGCGAGGTATCCAAAACGCCTCGACGCGCCCATTCGACCAGCAGCGGCAGCTCGCTTAATAGGTGATCGTTTGAGCCGATGATCTCCGCTTCCTTTCCGATGATCTGTGTATAGGCGTTAACTGAAATTGGTTGCTGATTGAGCCCCACCATCACGGCACGACCCAAATTACCGAGGCTGTCAATCGCTTGCTCCATCGTTTTCTTCAACCCGATCATTTCGATTGCCACATGTACGCCGCGTCCTTTCGTCAACTTACGGATTTCTTCCACTGCGTCGGCGCGACTTGCATTAATCGGGACGGCGTGATATTCGGATGCGAGTTCAAGTTTGTCTTGTTGTATATCCACGGCGTAGACTTCAACCGCGCCCATCGCTTTTGCCAACTGAACGGCGGATAGACCGAGTCCTCCCACGCCGAAAATTGCCGCAGTTTCTCCAGCGCTGATTCTGCCCTTGCGCAACGCGTGCAACGCGGTCGCTGAGGCGCACATCAACGTCGCGCCTGCTTCAAAGGGAATCTCGTCGGGCAACGAGATCGCATTCCGCGCCGGCACGGCGATAAATTCCGCGTAGCCGCCATCCACATGATGACCGAGCATCTTCACTTTGTCGCAGAATTGTTCGTCGCCGGTACTGCAAGAATAACAATCGCCGCATGTGATGTTGTAATGCAAACAGACGCGCTCGCCGATTTTGACATTTTACGCCCTTACCGCCCCGCGCATATTACGAACCAAAAGAACGCAAGCGAACATATCGGGCGCAAGATTATCCGCGTTTATTCAGTGGAATCAACGTATCACAATGACGGCTTTACCGTTCGGTACTACTCGAAACAAATTATAACCGCCCTCGATAATGTATTCCATTCCCTAGACGGCAAGGTAATGAGCGGCGGTTATATCAGTCCCTTCATTGACGCCATCCAAACGTCCGGCGCGGACGGGAGAGGAGAGACCGATTATTTCAAATTCAAATGCTATCAGAACGGAAACTTGCATATCGAATTCAAACGGCTTGACCTGCTAAAGATTTTCAATGCCGTTGCCGGCGGCGCAAACCTGCCCTCCGGTACGTTGTAAACATTGCTAGACATTCAGACCCATACCATCCTGTTCGACTTGAAAGGACTATCATGAAAAACACCCAAAAGACTCACGGCGGCAAGCGGCGAGGAGCCGGCGCGAAGCCAACCCTCGAAGATGCGGGGGTGTTCAAAGTCTACCTTGACAGGCGCACGAATGAGATAATGCTACGCTTAGGCAAGGGTAATCGCTCGCTGGGGATACGCCTTGCGGGTGAGGTTGCAGAGTCTCTCGCCAACAGTGATATAATCCAATTCGAGCGAAAGGATCGAACATGACACAACCCAAGAATCTTAAGCGAGTCCAATTCAAAAAAGACGCGACAGCGAAGGAAATCTGGCAATATATCCGTAGGTCACAGGATAATTGGGCAAAGAAATTTCCAGATCGGGCGCACAGTCTTTACCCGACGATATATGATGAAAATGGGAATCGCATCTTATCGCCTACGCAAAAAGCAGAATAAAACAACCCCCCCCGTCAAGAACGGGGGGTTATTTTATTCTGGATTATTCAAGTACCACTCTCTCCCACCCTCAGGCGCAACCCATTCTGGATTCGCCGTCAGCCATTCCCCGACCCAAATTTGTTCACCCTTGTCAAGATAATAGATCGCCTTTTGCCGCGTGTACACAGCGGAGGTCATGGCATCGTTGAAATCTTGAAAATTTTGACTCGCATCCAGATAGAATTGACCATCTTTATCATTTCTCCACCCGCCGACATAGACATCGGGCAAGCGAATAATACCCTCTTTCCGTTTCAGGAAATCTCCCACAATTCTCTCACCCTCTTCATCGGAAACCATTGCAGAGAATATCGGTCCGTCATTGACGGAGGACATATACCCTGTAATCGGCTGAGTATCATCGAGCGGATCGTATGAGAATCCGTCTGGATTTTCGCGTAACATCTGCGTTAACTTGCGAGCCAATTTTTTCGACGACGCCCGCCACCTCATGACCCAGCGTGATCGGTAGAGGTCCCATTGTGGAACGCCCAGCGCGATAATGCGCATCAGAATGGCAAATTCCTGCCGCGCGGACGCGCACTAGGATGTCTTTTTCACCGATCGGTGGGACAGGAATCTCCTGTAGTTCCAGCGGATGACCGATTTGCGTTAAGCGTACAGCTTTCATGTAACCTCCGATGCGCTTGTATTATTTGTTTGAATACGTTTCATTCGCCATAACCCGAAGCGATAACCGACCCAAGCGTAGATCGTGCCGCCGACTACATCGAGGATGTAATGTTGATGTGTGAATAATGTGGAGAGGGAGATCATAACGTAGATGAACAGCCACAACCAACCGTATTTAGGATACCATCGGTTGAAAGAAAACGCGAGGATGGCTGTGACGTACACGTGCGCGCTGGGAAAGGCGGCGTAATCGCCGTCCATGGCGCGTAGAAGCAGCAATAGTTTTGTAAAAATATCGGTCCCGGGCAATGGAGAATCGATAATATAGGTGGGAAAGAAATAGAACGTTAGGACACCGAGGACGCAGGTTAGCAGGAAGCCCGCGGAAAATTCGCGAAAGAGCCTTTCATCGCTTTTCAGTATCAACCAGATTCCTCCCGCGACGATGATCGGATACCAAAGAGCGTAAGGAACAGCCCAGATCGGTTGCAACGGGAATATGTCTATAGACAGTTTGGGAATGACGCCGCCCTGCATGATACGTGTAGCAATCGAGTAGTTGAATTGAATCAGCAAGATTCCGCTGATGACGAGGATACGATTCTTCAAGGATGGCGACATATATAACGCCTTCTATACTGTTAATGATTCAGTTGAAAGAAAGCCTGCCCCTTGCCCATTCTGCTATTTTATGGATGTCTGTCGGCGAGGTGCGGCAGCAACCGCCGATAAGTTGCGCGCCAGCCTGAAACCATGTCTTTGCCTCTTCGCTAAAGGATTGGACGGCGGGCTTGCCGTTCCAGTCATGGGCGGTCGCGTCATACTGTTCGCCCAGATTCGGATAAACCAGGATAGGCTTCTCTGTTTTCTTTTTCCCGGCGTGAATTAAGGATGAGATATATTGCGGCGAGGTGCAATTGATCCCAATCGCTACAATTTGTGGATTGTTGTTTAACGAGCGGACACAATCGGCAAAGAGTTGACCTTCGGCAATATGTTTCTCATCGCGCGCCGAGAAACTGAGCCAGGCGGCGGTAGCGGGGAATTCGTGCAACAGCTTGGATAGCGCTTGCGCTTCGATCAACGAGGGGATAGTCTCGAATGCGAGGATATCTGGATGGGCTTCCATCAATGCCTGCATGCGCGGGCGGTGAAAATCCATCAGGTCTTTTTCGGACAGCCCATAATTGCCGCGATATTCGGAACCGTCCGCGAGGAATGCGCCATACGGTCCGATGGACGCGGCGACGAATGGGATGGAGCGATCGTTATGATTGGCTCCGTCTGCCCAGTATTCTGTCTGTGCGTCTCGCGCAAGATGGACGGATCGTTGAAGCAGCGCGATCGCTTCCTTGCCGCTTAAGCCGTTCTTTTTAAAACCTTCAATAGTCGCTTGGTAACTGGCGGTAATAGCGCAATCTGCGCCGGCTTTGAAATAGTCGTAATGGAGTTGTCGGATCGCGTCGGGTTGTTCCAATAGAATTTTCGCCGACCAGAGATCGTTCTTCAGATCATAGCCGCGACGTTCAAGTTCGGTGGCGAGTGCGCCGTCTAGGACGAGGACGCGATGATTGTCGAGGACGGATGCGATGGGGTTCATACAACGAGCATACCACAATCAAAGACCTCCGAGTATTCAAAAACTCGGAGGTCTGACGTTGATTCTTCTTTATTTCTTCGACACTTTTCGCGGAACGCGCTTGGGTTTGGCGGGGGGTTCCTCCGGCGGCGTAGGCGCTTCTTCCACTAGAGTTGGGACGACAAGCTGAGGATCGAGCAACGAGGCGGGCAGAGGAGAAGGAGGCGGCGGAGGCGTCAAGCGAAACGGCTCATTCAAACGAACAAAGTATTCCTTGACAGCGGCATCGTTGTAGAAGACAAGCGAGAGGATACCGACCGCTACGGCAAAGAAGTTGCCGGTTAGCGCGCAAGCGATCTCAAGCACGGCGATGTTTGTGGATGGTTTGACGGCTTGCGGCGGGTTACTGAAGAGTTTTGCCGCATAGATCAGTTCGAAGACGCCGAGGACGGTTGGTAGGATCGTGAGCGGCACGCAGACAATGCCGATTAGAGTGGCGATTGCGGTAGCCGAAGCGGCGAATCCCCAGAAGAGGTTGACTATGCCGCTGGTGAGCGTGGTCCATGCAATAACGTGAACGAGGGTGGGTTTTTGAATGTTCATAACTTTCTCCTGATTTATTCTCTATGGCTTATACGAGAGTTCAGGAGATTGGTTGCAAACAAAAAAGCCCGCTTGTTCGCGGGCTTCGATAGTTCACAATAAAGCGTCTAAGCGACAGTCATAGATTCGTTTTGTCTGACGGCGATGTTGCCAAATTGACCGAATAAGTGAGCGTAAACTGCTGTCGTGTAGGCTACGACGCCAAGTGTAACTGCCACTGCAGCGATCTGACCGAGACATGGGATGAGATTGAGAATGGTTTGCGCGACACCGACGACAAAGCTGGCTCCTAAACCTAGTCCGATATTGACCGCCCAAGCGGTGACGAACGGCGATAAGTTTTGGCTGATCAAACTGAAAACATCGCGGAATTTGAAGCACGAAGCGAGCGTCCCCTCGCGGGCGAAGATGATGAGGATGGCAGGATAAATAACCGACAATGCCAACGCATAAATAATGAAGACGCACAGCAAACACACGAACAGCGCGCTTCCAAGCCCGGCAATTGCTATCGCAAGATCGTCTAGGTCGCTGTTGCCAGAGAGAATGGCAGGCACGATCATAAAACTCAACGGCAGGCAGAAGACAACGATGAGGGGCAGGGCATATACAAGACTCGCAACCGTTAGTAACAGTCCATCCATAAATTTCTTGCCGAGGTCGTCCCAGGTGGGCAAGAGTTCGGGCGAATTATTCATCACGTTGCGGATGATGCCGACCATGTAACCCGTCCATGCGAAATTGAGGATAGGAATGAAGGTGATCAACGCGCCCAGTCCGAGTTTGCCTATCCAGTTTTTGTCGTCGAATACGAAAGAGAATGACTTGCCGATATCCATGTGAATCTCCGAGAAAAGCTTTCTATAAGAAGTCTATCATAAAAAATTAAATAAAAAAGGCTCACTGTTGGCAGTGAGCCTTTGATAGTCTGCGTAAGCCTACGCCCAGCCTTGTTTCTTGATGAAATCAGTGAGCATAGGAATATTGACTGTTTGACCCTGATACGCCTGGTAAGCCCAATACAGGAACACCAGCCACAATACCGGTACGCATAATCCGCCGAAACCAACTGTTACAGTTGTAATGATGGTCGCGATAATCCAGAAGGCGATGCTCGCCGCAATGGATTGGACGGCGTGGAACTTAATGAACGGACGGGCTTTCTTATCTTCCATCAGCAATACGATGATGCCGATAAGAGGCGCGAAGACATAGCTTAATGCCGCCCACAACTTATCGTCGCTGGTAATATTCTGTACAGGTTCTTGAGACATGTGTTCCTCCAAAGATAGACAAAACTAGTGTAGATTTCTGTTATTCTACAACCAAATGAAATAATGTGCAACAGGCTTTAATAGGAAAATAGGGGCAGAGGCATACCGCTCCTGCTGGTAAAATCCCCGCATGACAAGAGCCGTTTTTATGGGTTCGCCCGAATTCGCATTGCCGAGTCTGCGCGCGCTGGCGAGCGCGTACGATGTGGTCGGCGTGGTGACGCAACCCGATCGTGCCTCGGGGCGTGGGCGCGAGGTGAAGATGCCGCCCGTCAAAACCCTCGCGCTCGAGTTGGGACTCCCCGTGATGCAACCCGAAAAACTGCGCGCGCCCGAAGCGATGGAAACTCTCCGCGCGTGGTCGCCCGATCTCATCGTCGTTGCTGCGTTCGGGCAGATCCTCAAACAGGATGTGCTGGACCTGCCGCGCTTTGGATGCCTCAACGTGCACGCCTCATTGCTTCCGCGATGGCGCGGCGCGGCTCCCATCAATGCCGCGATTTTGCATGGCGATGAGGTGACCGGCGTGACCATCATGAAAATGGACGCGGGACTCGACACCGGCGCGATGCTGGCGAAGAAATCTATGCGCCTCCCTCCCGACGGGACGGCTGGTTCAGTCACCGACGCGTTGTCTCACCTCGGCGCCGACTTGCTGATCGAAACCCTTCCGCGCTGGATCACTGGCGAAATTCAACCTGAGCCGCAAGATGATTCGCTCTCAACGTACGCGCCGATGATGAAAAAAGAAGATGGGCGACTCGACTTCACGCGCGATGTGAACGAACTGGAAAGACAAGTCCGCGCGTTGAGCCCGTGGCCCGGCGCGTTCATGGAATTCGATGGGGCGGTCCTCAAAATTCATCGAGCGCATGTGGGACAAATTGTCAATTTGTCCCACGAGGCGGGGCAGAGGCTGACGCAGGCGAATCAGCCCGCCGTCGGCGCGAGAGGCGGGGTTCTCATCCTGGATGAAGTGCAGCCCGCCGGGAAAAAATCCATGAGCGGGAAATCGTTTCTTGCGGGCGCGCGTCATTGGGCTGGAGAATGAATGATGCCAAAATACGTCGCGGCAATTGATCAAGGCACAACTAGTACGCGGTTCATCATATTCGATCATGGCGGGAATGTAGTGTCTGTTGCCCAAAAAGAACATCAACAGATTTTTCCCAAACCCGGTTGGGTGGAACATGATCCGCTGGAGATTTGGGGGAACACAGTGGAAGTTATGCAAAAGGCGTTGGAGAAATTAAGTGATCAGTTATCAGTGACCAGTGATATTGTTGCGATTGGGATCACGAATCAACGTGAGACAACCGTTGTGTGGGATAAGAATACGGGCAAACCAGTCTACAACGCCATCGTCTGGCAAGATACGCGGACGGATGTCATCTGCGCCAAACTTGCCAAATCAGGAGGACAGAATCGCTTTCGCAAGAAAACAGGTTTGCCGCTCGCCACGTATTTTTCGGGTCCAAAAATAAAATGGATTCTCGATCATGTGCAAGGCGCAAAAGAGAAAGCCAAACAAGGGGACTTGTTATTTGGAACAATTGACTCGTGGCTGATTTGGAATCTCACAGGCGCGCACGTCACCGATGTGACGAACGCCTCCCGCACGATGTTGATGAATCTCAAGTCGCTGGATTGGGATGAGGAGATTCTCAAGGTGATGGGAATCCCGCGCGCAATGCTGCCGGCAATTAAATCGTCGTCTGAAATTTATGGATATGTAGGGGCGGGGTTTCCCCGCCCAATATTTGAATCAAACATACGGGGCGAGAAGACCTCGCCCCTACAAAGAATCCCCGTCGCCGGCGACCTCGGCGACCAACAAGCCGCATTGTTCGGGCAGACGTGTTTCAAAGCAGGCGAAGCGAAGAACACCTATGGCACGGGCTGTTTCATGTTGATGAACACAGGCGAGAAACCCGTGCAAAGCAAAACGGGATTGCTCACCACGCTGGGATACAAGATCGGAAACCGCAAAGCCGTCTATGCGTTGGAGGGTTCGATAGCGATTGCGGGCGCGCTTGTCCAGTGGCTGAGGGATAATTTGGGATTGATCCAATCTTCGGCGGAGGTGGAAACGTTGGCGAAGTCTGTCGAAGATAACGGCGGAATCTATTTCGTCCCCGCGTTCAGCGGACTCTATGCTCCATATTGGAAATCCGATGCGCGCGGCGTGATCGTGGGGATGACGCGCTACGTCAACAAAGGTCACATCGCCCGCGCCGCGCTCGAAGCGACAGCCTACCAAACGCGCGAAGTGTTGGACGCGATGGAAAAAGATTCGGGCGTGAAATTAACGTCGCTCAAAGTGGACGGCGGCATGGTCTTCAATGAATTGCTCATGCAATTTCAATCGGACATTTTGAACGTCCCGGTGGTGCGACCCAAAGTGGCAGAGACCACGTCGCTCGGCGCGGCATACGCGGCGGGACTCGCCGTCGGCTTTTGGAAAGATTTCGACGAATTGAAAAACAACTGGGGCAAAGATAAAGAATGGCATCCCTCGATGGACTCGAAAGGACGAAAGACGTTATACTCGGGCTGGAAGAAAGCGATCACGCGCGCTTTTGATTGGGTTGAATAAAAAAATACTGCGTACTACATAGTACGTAATACGCAATACGAAATATGAAATACATCACCATGAATCGTAGTGAAACCCTCTCCGCCCTCAAAAAGAACCCAACCCCCTCCGTCCTCATCATCGGCGGAGGGATTAATGGCATTGGCGCGTTCCGCGACCTCGCCATCAACGGCGTGGATGTTCTGCTCGTGGAGCGCGGCGATTTTTGTTCTGGCGCGTCGTCCGCCTCGTCGCACATGGCGCACGGCGGGATTCGTTATCTCGAGAATGGGGAATTTCGTCTCGTGCGCGAAGCCGTACGCGAACGCAACCTCATGTTGCAGAACGCGCCGCACATCGTCAAGCCGCTTCCCACAGCCATTCCCATTTTCAAACGATTCTCCGGTCTGCTCAACGCGCCGCTCAAATTTTTTGGCTGGCTCGATAAGCCCAGCGAACGCGGCTCGCTCGTCATCAAGATCGGCTTGCTGTTTTACGACGCGTTTACCGGCAAAGGACGCGCGGTTCCGCGTCACAAATTTTTCTCGCGCAAAAAATCCATCGCGCAATGGAATCAGATCAATCCTGAGATCGTCAACACGGCGGTGTATTACGACGGCGCGATTCTCAACCCCGAGCGGCTCGGCATCGAATTGATCCTCGACGCCGAATCTGAAAATACAAACGCGCATGCGCTCAACTACGTCAGCATGGTGGGCGGCGCGGAAAACACGATCATCCTGCGCGACGAACTCACCGATGAAACCTACGACGTGCGTCCGAAACTCGTCATCAATGCGGCGGGCGCGTGGATCGACTCGACCAACAAAAAACTCGGCGTGTCCACAAATTTCATCGGCGGCGCGAAAGGTTCGCACATCGTGGTGGATCATCCCGAACTGCGCGCGGCGATCGGCGATCACGAATTTTTCTTCGAGAACGACGACGGCCGCATCGTGTTGATTTTTCCGCTGTTCGATAAAGTCCTCATCGGCACCTCCGACATCCCCATCGAGAATCCCGAAGAGGCGCGTTGCACGGATGATGAAGTGGATTATTTTCTGCGGATGACGAGCCGCGTCTTTCCGGACCTCGACCTGACTCGCCAGCGCATCGTTTTTCGCTACTCCGGCGTTCGCCCGCTCCCGCGCTCCACCGCGAAGACCGTCAGCCAAATTTCGCGCGATCACAGCATCGAAGTCCCCAGCGGCGACTGGACCAATCTCACGTTCCCGGTCTTTTCCCTCGTCGGCGGCAAGTGGACGTCCTTCCGCGCGTTCGGCGAACAAGCGGCTGATAAAGCGCTTGCCTTCCTCGGTCTGACGCGCAAGCGCGACACGCGTTCCCTGCCCATCGGCGGCGGGCGCGGATACGCGCGCGATATCGAGGAATCGAAGCGTCACATGGGAAGCCTCTTCGCGTGGACGGGCGTTTCGCAAGAGCGGCTGAAAATTTTATTCGCGCGCTACGGCACCCGCGCCGAAGCCATCGCAACCTACATCAACGGCGGCACAGACTCCGCGCTCGAGTCTCTGCCCGATTATTCGTTTCGTGAGATCGCCTACCTCGTTCAACATGAAAAGATCGTTCACCTCGACGATTTTCTGTTGAGGCGATCCATGCTCGCCATGCTGGGACGGTTAACGCGCGAGATGATCCTCGAACTCACACACACGCTGGGCGACATCCTCGGCTGGGACGGCGAACAGAAAAAAGCCGAAGCGGCGCGAGCGCTGTCCATTTTGGCAGACAGGCACGAGGTCCGATTGTGAGGCGGATGGTAGAATAGCGTCCCGATGAATATTTCCATTGTTGTCCCCGTCTATCGCGGCGAAGCGTTGATCGAGTCTCTCGTCGAACGCTTGGCGAAATCGCTTCCCGCGTTCTCAAAAAAATACGAAGTCTTGCTTGTCAACGACGGCAGTCCGATAATAGTTGGGATGTGATTCAAAACTTGGCGCGTAAATACAAGTGGGTGAGAGGCATCCGCCTGATGCGAAATTACGGACAGCACAACGCCACGCTCTGCGGAGTCCGCGCCGCGCAATATGAGATTACGATCACGATGGATCAGGACTGCAACATCCGCCCGAAGAAATTCCCATTTTGTTGAAACAACTCGAAAACGGATTCGACGTGGTCTACGGCGCGCCGAAAAAATTACCGCAGGGATTCTTGCGCAACGCGATGACCGCGAACATCAAGAATATCCTGGCGCGTGTGATGGGCGTCCCGTCTGTGAAAACATATCCGCGTTCCGCGCCTTTCGCACCGAGTTGCGCAACGCCTTCACGAACTTTCAAAGCCCCACGTTGATCATTGACGTGTTGCTCTCGTGGGGCGCCTCGCGCTTTACGTCCGTTCCCGTTGAGATCGAAAAACCCGAAGAACGCTCGAACTATAATTTTTCCGCGTTGGTGAAAGCAGCATTGTTGATCCTCACAGGCTACAGTACCACGCCCCTGCGTCTGGCAAGTTGGATCGGATTTGTGATGACCGTGTTTGGGCTTGGCGTGTTCATCTATGTGGTCATCATTTCGTTTATGGAGGGCGGCATCCCGGGCTTTCCGTTCCTCGCTTCCATTATCGCGTTATTCAGCGGGGCACAGTTGTTCGCGCTGGGAATCTTTGGCGAATATCTGGCGCGTATGTTCGACCGCAGTATGGATCGTCCCGCGTACGTCGTTCAAGAAACGGCGGGCGAATGAACGTCGTCATCTTGCAGCCATCCTACATCCCGTGGCGCGGCTACTTCGACCAGATCCGCCGCGCGGACTTGTTCATCTTTTATGATGATGTTCAATACGACAAACATGGCTGGCGCAATCGCAACCTGATCAAAACGCATCAGGGAAAACAGTGGCTCACGATTCCTGTCCATTCCAAAGGCGCTACACAGGGCGCGCTCGTCAAAGATATTCGTATAGATTGGTCAAAGCCGTGGGCTAGAAGTCACCTCAAGGCGTTGACGGTTTCATACTCCAAAGCGCCTTGCTTTAAGGAATATTTGCCGTTGCTGAATGACCTGTACCAACGGAGCGATGAATTCCTTGCCGATTTCACGATTGAGAGCTCGATTCTCCTTGCGCGGACGTTGGGATTCAACTCTACGGAATTTATCCGCTCTTCTACATTGACTGATATTACGGGTCGTAAGACCGATCGCGTCATTAATGCGCTCAAGCGAGTCGGCGCAACGCATTATATTTGCGGTCCATCGGCGAGTTCCTATATGGAGCCTGAAAAGTTCGATGCGGCGGGGATTACGTTTGAATATATAAACTATAATTATCCCGAATATTCACAGATGTATCCGCCGTATGACCCATATGTTTCGATCCTTGATCTGATATTCATGACGGGCAATGAGGCAAATGGCTATTTTGATATATAGAGAGCAGGCAAGTATGAGCATAGATGAAACCCAGAGAAAACTTGGCGAATACTTTGCTGGAAAGTTGGAAGAGTTTGGCGCGACGCCTCAGGGCGTGGATTACAACGGGATCGAATCGCAGGTCCTTCGCTTCGAGCAACTTGCGAAAGTGATCGATCCCTCCGAGGCGTTTTCCGTCATTGATTATGGAAGCGGTTATGGCGGATTATTTGATTTCTTGCACAGCAAAGGTTGGCGTTTTGAATATTATGGCATTGATCTGCTCGAAGGAATGGTCCTCGCTGGGCGCGAGACGCATAAGGACTTTCCGAACGCGCGCTTCACTACAGATGAACGCGAAGTTCCCATAGCGGATTATGTCTTAGCAAGCGGAATTTTTAACGTCAGATTGGAAGAATCGTATTCAGATTGGCAGGACTTCACCTGCGAAACTCTCAAACGCATGGACGCGCTTTGTTCGAAAGGATTTTCCTTCAACCTGCTCACGAAATATTCCGACGCCGACCGCATGGCGCAACGCCCCGAGCTTTTTTATGGCGACCCGCTGTTCTTCTTTGATTTCTGCAAACGCAACTTCTCGCGTAACGTGGCGCTTCTGCATGATTACGGGATATACGATTTCACGATTTTGGTGCGGAAGTAAGCGTATAGATCGCTGTAAACGAAGCGAGGCAGCTCCTACTTGGTTGTAAACCGCTGCAAGTCTGCTGTGCGCTTCCGTTCTTACTCCGCTCAATGACCAGCGCTTTACGGCAGAATGGATCTGCGAGATTGCGCAAACGCCGTATCGAAGGACTCCTCGGAATGACGTGCAGCGAAGTGGTAGAATCACCCTTATGCCTTCTAGAAAACGCAAGTATAGGGTTGATCTGGTCATCCCTGTTTACAATGAAGCAGAGGTGATTGAGAAAGCCCACACGCAGATTTGCGGCGTGGTGGATAAGTTGCCGCATGAGTTCCGCTTCATCTATGTGAACGACGGCTCGGAGGATGGGACGGAGGAGGCGTTGCGTTCGGTGAGGCAGATTGACCGTCGTGTGACCGCATTGTCGCTCAGCACGAACTTCGGCCATCAGGCGGCGCTTACTGCGGGTTTAGATCATTCAACGGGCGATATTGTTATAACGATGGACGGCGACGGTCAGCATCCGCCGGAGATGATCCCGCAGATGATCGACCTGATCGCGCAGGGCTACGATATTGTGCAAGGGCAACGCGCCGAAGAAGCGCATCCGTCGTTCTTCAAAAAATTCTCATCCGATCTTTTTTATAAATTCATCAACACCGTCAGCGGCACACAGATGGTGGCAGGCGCAGCGGATTTTCGCGCATTGAATCGCCAGGCGGTAGACGCGCTCAAAGCCATGCCCGAATATCATCGTTTTCTGCGCGGCATGATCTCGTGGATAGGATATAGAAGCGTCGTCCTTCCGTATCATCAGCCTGCGCGGATTGCCGGACATTCAAAATATTCAGTTGGAAAAATGTTTCGGCTCGCCTCCGATGCGATCTTTTCATTTTCACTCATTCCCTTGTATATTGGCTTGAGTTCTGGGTTGCTTTTCTTCGCGCTGGCGTTGATTCAATTAAGTTGGGTGCTTTGGCTGGCGATCTCGAAGAATACTGAGCATGTGATCGCGCCGGGTTGGAGTTCGTTGATGGCGGTGATGTTGATCGCCAGCGGAATCATAATGATTCTACTGGGATTTATCGGCGTGTATGTGGGCTATATTTTTCAAGAAGTAAAACGCAGACCTATATATTTACTGAAGAAAGAGGGATAAATTGAACGCGACTCAAAAGGGTATGTATCAATTTGTATTCTTGCGACATGGCGAATCGACCGGCAACGCCGAATCGCGCTGGCAGGGGCAGGCGGATTATCCACTGACCCAACGCGGACGCGAACAAGCGCAGGCGCTCGCCGAACATTGGAAAGAAGAGGGCGCGCAGTTCGATCTCGTTATTTCTAGTGCGCTGCAGCGCGCTAGAGAAACAGCGGAGATCGTCGCTTCTGCGTTGAATGTGCGTGTGGAACTTGACGAACTTTGGCTTGAGCGCAATGCCGGTGAATTCGAAGGATTAACCGCAGAGGAAATGCGCCAAATACCGCATCCGCCATACAGTACGCCGTATGACGCGGTGGGGGGCGACGGCGAAGGCGATTGGGAATTATTTTTGCGCGCGGGCAAAGCTTTGCACGATTTAATGAAGCGCCCCATGGGCAGTTATCTTGTGGTTTCGCATGGCGGTTTATTGAATCAATTAATGCATGCCATTGTCGGTATTTCCCATCACGCCGACCCGGCGGGCGTGCGCTTTCGGTTTGACAACACGGCATTCGCGCGCGTATTCTATCATCCTCACTTGCATCGTTGGGTAATTGACGCGCTTAATGATCGCGCGCATATATATTCCGCGAAATCTGCGAAGGTTAAATCGGGAAGAGACCGTGACCCTGAGTGATGTCTCTAGCCGTATCGGCGCAAAAATGAAGATTCTGACGCTGGGCGCAGGCGCGATCGGAACGTATATAGGCGGCAGCCTTGCGCTGGCTGGAAGCCAAGTCGTTTTCCTTGAGCGCGGCGCGAAAAAAGTGGATGAACTGCGCGCGCGCGGCTTGAGGCTCGATTTAACTCTTGATGTGAGACGAAAGACAAAAGACGCCTTCCATCTAGATTCTTCCACAGTTGTCTGTGTCTCCGCGATGGAAGACGCGCTGCATTATGGACCGTTTGACTTGGTTTTGTTTGCGTTGAAATCGTATGACGTTTCAAACGCGCTTGAAACCCTCAAGCCATATGCGGATAAATTGCCGCCCATTCTTTGTTTATCCAACGGAGTCTCAAACGAGGGAGCGATCGCAGAAGTTGTCGGGCAGGATAAAGTGATCTACGGCACAGTGACGACTGCCGTCGGTAAACGCGGCGCAGGCGATGTGATCCTTGAGCGGCTGCGCGGCGTAGGCGTCGCTAAGAAGCATTCTCTTGCAATGGATATATACGCGCTCTTTGAACAGGCTCTGCTTAATCCGCGCTTGTTCGACGATGCGGCGGCGATGAAATGGTCGAAACTGCTGACGAACCTGATCGCTAACCCCTCATCTGCGATTTTAGATATGACTGTCGCTGAGATCTTTGCCAACAAAAAATTATATAAAATGGAAGTAGACATGTTGCGCGAATGTCTTATGATAATGGGAGCGCAGGGCATCGAAGTCGTTGACTTGCCGGGCGTGCCGGTCCGTGCGCTGGCGTTTGCGGCGCGGCTTCCGTTGTGGCTTTCAAAGCCATTTCTGAGCCGTGCGGCAGGCGCAGGGCGCGGTAATAAAATGCCGTCTTTTCATATTGATTTGCGTTCGGGTCGCGGTAAGAGCGAAGTAGAATACTTGCACGGCGAGGTCGTCCGCGCGGGGGAGAAACTTCATAAGCTAACGCCTGTCAACAAGGCGCTGACTGAAACGTTAATGGCGTTGACGCGTGGAGAGATCCCGTTGGATGAATTCGCAGAGCAGCCTGAGAAACTTTTGAAAACTTTCTCGTAGGTAGAAGATTATGCCTTTTAAACTTGTACAGCCCCGAGACGAAGTTGAAATTCACCTTCCCGATGGTCGCGTGTTATCTGGTCCGCGCGGCGCGGCAGTAGGGGAATTCCTTTCCGCCATCGAGCATGATTCGCAGTTTGTCGGGGCGATCATCAACGGCGATTTGCGTGAGTTGACATTTCCCATAACGATGGATGCGCGCGTTGACCCAGTCACTATGTCTACGTCGGACGGCACGCGTATCTATCGGCGTTCGCTGGCTTTCCTATTGGAAGTCGCTTTTGAAGAGAAGCATCCGCAGGCTTCCTTGTCCATTGATCACTCGGTCGCCTCAGGCGGGTTCTACTGCGAAGTAAAGGGGCGTAAGCCGTTGACCCAGCCTGAACTTGACGCTTTGAAAGATTCTATGCGGGCGCTGGTTGAAGCGGATCTTCCGTTCGAACGTAAAGAGGTCCCGTTGCAAGAAGCGACGGAGTACTTTTTCGGACGCGCCGAGATGGATAAGATCCGATTGCTGAAATATCGCCATAAAGACTATCTCACGTTATACCGGCTGAAAAATTACATGGATTACCATCACGGCTATATGACGCCTTCGACCGGCTATTTGCAATGGTTCGATCTCGTTCTTGCCGGCGATGGTTTCATTTTGTTATATCCGAATCGCCAGAATCCGAACGAGCTTTTGCCCACGTCTAATCATCCCAAACTGTTGGCGACATTTCTGCAGTATGGCGGTTGGCTGGAAAAGTTGGGAATTTCGAATGTTGGCGCGCTGAACGATGCTCTTGAAAGCGGACGCGGCGGCGAGATCGTGCTTGTGTCGGAGGCGCTCCATGAGCAGCGCCTGGCGCAGATCGCGTATCAGGTTGCTGAGAGGGTGAATCGCGCGCATTTGATTCTAGTTTCAGGTCCATCCTCTGCAGGGAAGACCACTTTCGCCAAACGGCTGATGGTGCAATTGCTCGCGCTTGGCATTTCGCCGTTCCCGCTTGAATTGGATAACTATTTTCTGCCGCGCCATGAGACTCCGCTCGACGAAGCCGGTAAACCTGATTTTGAAGCGCTCGCCGCCTTAGATCTGCCGCTGTTAGCCGATCATTTGCAGAAGATGATACGCGGCGAAGAAACCCAGTTGCCGCGCTACAATTTTAAGACGGGCTTGCGCGAAGAGGGAGAGATTATCCGGCTAACGCGTGGGCAACCGATTATTCTGGAAGGGATACACGGTCTTGATCCGCTTCTCATTCCCGAAAATTTGAGAGGCGAAGCCTTCCGTATCTACATTTCGGCGTTGACGCAGCTGAATTTAGATCGTCATAACCGCATCTCTACGACCGATACGCGCCTGTTGCGCCGTATCGTGCGCGATGCACGCGAACGCGGCTACACTGCCAAACAGACGATCTCGCGTTGGGAATCGGTGCGGTACGGCGAAGTGAAGCATATCTTTCCGTTTCAGGAGAATGCGGATGTAATGTTCAATTCTGCGTTAGTTTATGAAATGGCGGCGTTGAAGCCGTTGGCGGAGCCGCTGTTGCGGCAGGTGCAACACGGCGAGCCTGAGTTTATCGAAGCCAAGCGTTTACTTGCATTCCTTGAATGGTTTATCCCACTTGATACAAACTTTGTTCCCGAAACCTCGATCTTACGCGAATTCTTAGGCGGGTCGATCCTGAAAGATTTTACGGTGTGGAAGAAATAATCGACAAATACAAAAGAGACTCGCGAACGAGTCTCTTTTTAGTCGGGGCGAGAGGATTTGAACCTCCGACCCCTTGCACCCCATGCAAGTGCGCTACCGGTCTGCGCCACGCCCCGAACTGTCGAACTGGTCGCCGGTGACAGGGCGGAATTATATCCCCGTTTCATTTTTCTGACAACTCAAGACAGCGCAAGGCGACTATGTTATACTAAAAAAACGGAGTTGAAGTTTTCTTATGAGCAATATGGTTGAAGTGCGAATTGACAGCGTGCGCGTTCACTTAATGACCCCCACACGGCTGGTTGTGCTGAAGCATATCGATTCAGAGCGTTACATCCCGATTGTAGTTGGGCCGTATGAAGCGGAAGCGATTACGATTGCGTTGCAAGAGGTGGAGGTTAGCCGTCCGCTTACGCACGATCTATTGCGAAATATCTTCAACGCGTTTGGCGCGCAGATTACGCGGGTGGAGATCGTTAAACTGGAACATGATACGTTTTTCGGCGCGATTATCGCCGAGCTGAACGGACAGACGTTTGAGATTGATTCGCGCGCATCAGACGCTATTGCGCTTTCGATACGCGCGCATGTGCCGATCTATGTGCATGCCAGCGTCATGGAGATGGCGAGCATCGCTCCCGATGAGGAAGCGGCTGAAAGTTCGACTGCCATGTTGAAAGCCGAGCCTGCTCCATTGTCTAAGGAGGGCGTCGAACGGCTGTCTGTCTTTGAAGACTTCCTGGAGAAACTTGACTTCGACAAGCCCGACGAGAACAAGCCTGAGGACAATGCGCCGGACAAGCCGAAAAAACCCAAGAAAAAATGACAGACTTTTTTCCTGCAGAAGATTCCGCCCCTGCGCCAGCCTCAATGGTTGTGCCTCACAGTCGTGAGGCTGAAGAAGCCGTGCTTGGGGCGGTGTTTATTAACCCTGAAGTGTATTACGACGTCGCGCAGTTTTTGAACGCCGACGATTTTTATATTCATCGCAATAGATGGGTATGGGAAGCGTTCGCTAATTTGTACGAACAACGCATCCCAGTGGATTTGCTGACGGTTGCGAACGAACTTGAACGACGCAACCAATTGGATGAACTGGGCGGGTCCGCCTATTTGACCGCGCTGATCAATCAGACGCCGTCGTCGCTTAATGCCGAATCGTACGGACGCATCGTGGAGGGACATTCCATCCGCCGTAAGATGATTGATGCGGCGAACAAGATCGCCGCTATTGCGTACAACGAAAAGACGAACGTTGACAATGTGATGGACGAGGCGGAGAAGGCGGTCTTCGGAGTCAGCGAACGGCGACTTAAACACGACCTTCAGCCGATTTCTGATGTGTTGAGCGATTACTACGATCGTATTGATACGCTCGCCAAACGCCCCGACGAGATCGTCGGCGTGCCGACCGGGTTCGTTGACCTTGATAAGATGTTGACCGGCTTACAGCCGTCCGATCTATTAATTATTGCGGGTCGCCCCGGTCAGGGAAAAACGGGCTTTCTGCTTTCGGTGGCGAAGAACGCCGGCTTGACGCATAAAAAGCACGTCGCCATCTTCTCGCTTGAAATGTCAAATGAGCAAGTCGTACAGCGGCTAATCGCGCAAGAGACGGGGATCGACTCGCAGCGTTTACGGACGGGAAAATTGCAAGAAAATGAATGGCCCTTGTTTACGCACTCCATCGAGGTCTTTGGCGATACGCATATTTATCTCGACGATACGCCGGCGATCACCCCGCTTCAACTGCGCACGAAGTGCCGCCGGCTCCATCTTGAATTTGGTCTCGATCTGATCATTGTGGATTATCTCCAATTAATGAGCGGCGACACGCGCAACGATAATCGCGTGCAAGAAGTTTCATATATTTCGCGTAATCTCAAAGTGTTGGCGCGCGAGTTAAACGTACCGGTCCTTGCGGCGGCGCAGTTGAGTCGCGCGGTGGAGCAGCGTTCGGATAAACGTCCCGTGCTTTCGGATCTGCGTGAATCGGGATCGCTCGAACAGGATGCCGACATCGTCATGTTCATCTATCGCCCCGATCAATACGAGAAGGATACGGCAAAGCAAAATATCGCTGAGATCATCGTAGCGAAGCATCGCAATGGTCCCGTAGGCAGCGTGGAATTAATCTTCCGCGGCGCGTTGGCAAAATTCGAAAATGCGGCGACAAAACATGTGCAATTCAACGAATGACGTTATTTGCGTTAACATAGCGGCGGTTGGCGATGACGACCTCCTTTGAGGGTTTTACCTCCTTCGAAACATTTACCGCCGTGCCCGATAGGTTGTTTCGTGAATTGCTAGGTCAGATTGACGATGCGGCAGAATTGCGGGCGACGCTCTACGCCATCTGGTGGATAGGACGCGTGGAAGGATCTTTCCGTTGTATGCGGCGTGCGGATTTTGGCGAGTTGGCTTCGGGCGTAGACCAAGCCGTGTTGCGCGGAACTCTGCTGAAGGTCGAAAACGACGCGGATGAGTTTTTCTTTCTGAATAGCCCGCGTGGGCGCGCAGGAGTCAAAGCGCTGAGAGACGGGTCGTGGAATCCGCCCGCGATGACGGTGTTAGTAGAACGTCCAAATGTGTTTCGACTCTATGAGGAAAATATCGGTCCGCTGACGCCGTTAATCGCGGATGCGTTGAAAGACGCGGAAGAGACGTATCGCGCGGAGTGGATCGCCGAAGCGATTGAACTGGCGGTGAAGAACAATAAACGCAATTGGCGATATTGCGAAGCAGTTTTGAAACGGTGGAAGGAACAAGGGCGCCATGAAGGAAAAAATCGGGAAGACGCTGTCAAAGATTTCAAGCGGTATACCGAAGACGAATTCGCAGAATATTTCCGCGAATAACCCTTCGACGTCGCTCAAGACAGGGATGTTGGGCGACCCGAACTGTGAGCATTGCCATGGCGCGGGCTATGTGCGTTTTGATGTGCCAATAGATGATCCGAAGTTTGGGCGGTTGGAGGCGTGCGTTTGCCGCACGGCGGATATTGCCGAGGGCGCGCGCGCACGCCTGTTCGAGATGAGCCGGCTTGACCGGTTGAGTCATCTAACATTCGAGAATTTTGAGCCAAAGGGCAATAAAAACGCCAAATTTATGACTCCGCAAGATGCAGCCAGCTTGCAGGTCGCGCAAGAGGCGGCTGAAAATTTTGCGCGGAATCCGCAGAATTGGTTGCTTATCGAGGGCGGATATGGTTGTGGCAAGACCCATCTCGCGGCGGCTATCGCCAATTTTGCCGTGAATCAGGGAACGCCGACATTGTTTATCACCGTCCCCGATCTGCTCGACACATTGCGCTTCGCGTATAGCGATCCTGAAACAACTTTTGAGGCGCGCTTCGAGGAAGTGCGCGGCGCCGATTTGCTTGTGTTGGACGATTTTGGCACGCAGAATGCGACGGGTTGGGCGCAGGAAAAATTATTCCAGATCATAAACTACCGTTACATCAATAAACTGCCGACGGTGATTACTACCAATCTTATGCTCGATGAGATCGAAAGCCGCATTCGTTCGCGCCTGCAAGACGAGGAGTTCGTCTCGCATATGCGTATCACTGCGCCCGATTTCCGCCGTCCGACCGAGACGAGTAACCCGGGCATTTCGATGTTGTCGCTGCCCGAAATGAAAGCGATGACGTTCAAGAATTTTGAAACGCGTGAAGATGAACTCGGTAAAGACGCGGTGACAACGATCACCGTCGAAAAGCAAGATCGTTTCGGCAATAAAGTCAAAGATAGGGAAGTGACGCGCGTTAAGGTAACGCAGGACGATCTGAAGACGCTTCGCAAGGCGGTCAACGCGGCGGTGACGTTCGCCGAGGAACCCGAAGGTTGGCTCGTTCTGCTGGGCGACTCGTTCAGCGGCAAGACCCATCTTGTGACGGCGATCGGCAACTATCGTATTGACCTTGGCGGACAAGCCATCTTGGTGGAAGTGGCGGACCTGCTCGATTACATGCGCCAAACTTTTCGTCCCACCTCCGACGTTTCGTTTGATCGCCGTTTCAATGAAATTAAAACTACCCCGCTGTTGATCTTGGATAATCTGAAAGAAAGCGGAGCCAGTTCAATCTGGGCGGAGGATAAACTCTACCAGATTCTAAATCATCGCTACTACGCTCATTTGCCGACCGTCATCACGTCTACGCTCAAACCCGAGGCGTTCGCGATCAATTACTCGGGGTTATGGAATAAGATTCTTGATGCGACGAAGAGTCAGATTTATGTAATTGATATGCCGCCGTATCGGCGAATGGCAAAGGGAAAGGGCGGACATAGAAAAGGGAAATAGATCGGAGAGGCGGCGCGACAGCCGCCTTTTTTTGACTCAGTGAGAATCCGTGAGAAGCGGTTGAATTTATCCGAACACATTCAGAAAGGCTTGAGTCACTTCTTCTTTCACGCGCGCCATAGACGGCGGCTCTGTGAACAAATCTGCCAACGATGCGATCGGTTCGTTCTGTAAACCGCACGCGATAATTCCCTCCCAATATTCCATGTCAGGATTAACGTTTAACGCGAAGCCATGGCGCGATACTCCGCGCGCATCTACTTTAACGCCGATGGCGGCGATCTTAGCGGGCTTTCTGCGATCTTCCGGCGCGCAACGCGGACAGCGCGAGTGAACGTCGGCTTGCACCCATACGCCGGTCAACCCGGGGCGCTGCCCTGCCGCAAGCCCGAGGCTGGCGAGCGCATTGATAAGAGTTTGTTCTACTTTGCGAATGTAGCCGACATAGTCGGCTTGTGGAATTCTTCCCTCGCTTGTTGGAAGAAGGGCTGGGGCGAGAGGCAGCAACGGGTATCCCACCAACTGTCCCGGTCCGTGATAGGTTACGTCGCCGCCGCGATCTACCCAATGAATGGCGATCTCCTTTTCTTTGAGTTGCGCTTCGCCCCATAATAAATTTTCCTGTTTCCCTCGCCGTCCAAATGTGTAAACGTGAGGGTGTTCAAGGAGCAGAAGAGTCGGCGGGCGTTTCCCTGCCGCGATCTCTGCCGCGTATTGATTCTGCAACTTCCAAGCAGATTCGTATTCGATTAAGCCGAGGTCTTCAACGACGATATTCATTTGATTGCGCTTATCTCTATGTAAAAACTCTGCGATAGAGATCCGACTCTAATATTCCATTGGGATCGCAACGTTTTTTAAGTTTCTTGAATTTTGCGATTGTTTCAGCGCCTAGGAACGCGCGCGTTAATTCGGCGTTGGTTTCGCTGTTTTTCGCGAAATAGAAGCGTCCGCCCGCATTGAGGACGATGCGGTCGAACGCTTGCAGCATGTGCGCTAACTTGGCGCGCTTTGTATCGGTCACTTTGAAGTCAAGCGCGAGCGAAAAGCCGTCCACGCTGTGCGTTAATAAGAATGTATCGGGACGGTGGCGTTTCGTCACGCCGAGGTAGGAGGGCAAGCCTTGTCGCTGCGAATATTGGAGCATTTCGCGCCAAGCGTCTTCCGCTGTCTTTTGCGGTAGAAACGACTGGTATTGAATCAATCCGCCGCGTCCGAATGAGCGTTCCCAGGCGGGAACGTAATCTAACAAGAAATGAAAAGCGGCATGAGACTGTTTAAATGTATGCCGCCGCAAGGAAGATATATATTTCGCAAAATTTACCGCTCGCCCCCCGGAGTTGTTTACAAAAGGCTGCATAAAATAATGCAATAACGATTTTGGCATAACGCCGAGCAGACGGTCGGGTAAGCGTTGATAGGCTAATTGTAGCGTCTCTTGCGCGCGCGAGTCTTCGCCTTCAGCCAAATTCCGCGCCGCATGAATTTGTCCGCGCCCGAGGTTTTGTCCGCCGGGGAAGGTATCCAGCCAGCCGACGATGTAGTCGTAATTTGGCGCGTTCTCCAACAGGTCGGCGAGATGTTCGCGTAAGTTGCGCACCGGGCGCGCTTCCACGACGAGCAGCCCCGAATAGATGCGTTTCGTTTGCAATGTGACGGATGTGAAAACTCCCAGCATGCCGAAGCCGCCAATTAGCGCATAGAACAAATCGGCGTTCTTTTTGGGTGTGCAAGTCACCAGCGCGCCGGTCGGCAGCATCGCAGTAAATTCTATTACATGTTCGCCGATCACGCCGGCTTGAAAGTTATTTTTGCCGTGAATATTTGTCGCGAGACATCCGCCTAGCGTAGTTTTCATCGTGCCTGAGACGACCGGAAGCCACCAGCCATCGGGTTCGATTCGCTGCCACAACTGTTCAAGTGTAACGCCGGCTTCGCATTGTACGACGCCTGAAGCGGGGTCCCATGCAGTGATCTGGTTCATCCCTCGTAAATCCAGCGTGAGGCCGCCGCCATTAAGTGAAGCGTCGTTATAACTTAAGCCGGTTCCGCGAGCGACGGCTTTTAAGCCAAGCTTTTTTGCAACTTGAAATGCGCGATAGAGATCGTCTGGGCGTTGAATGGCGATGCGATAGGAAGACGCTTGAAGAGAGTGACCGAAATTTTCAAATGTTGTGAATGTATAAAAAGGAGAGAACATAGCGATGAGCGTTGTCGGAGCGGCGTCTTTCTGCTTCTGCTAAAAAGAGAGTTTTCTAAAGATAAACGAAGGCGTATGTTGAATGACGAGCATGATCCAACGCCAAATTGAGGCGATGTAAATAGTCTGTTTACGCTTCTTCATCGCGCGGATAATATGCTGCGCGGCAAAAGACGGCTCGACGGCAAACGGTGTCGGTCCTAACGCGGCTTTGAGCATTTCTGTTTTCATGAAGCCGGGTTTCACCGTCAATACGTTCACGCCGTGGCGAGTGAGCCTGTTTCGTAACGCTTCCAGATAAGTCGTTAACCCAGCTTTAGATGCGTTGTAGACCGGATTTCCAACTCGTCCGCGGTCGCCTGCAACCGACGAGATGCCGACGATCTGTCCTGATTTTGCGGATTGGAACATTTCAGCGATGGGCGTCAGCCATGCCATCGCGCCGATTAAATTCACTTCGATCATTTGACGATCATTTTCAAAATTGTACTTATCTATTCCGCCGGGTGGGAGGTTTACACTGGCAACGTAAAGGACAGCATCCAAGCCGCCTAGCTCTGCGACAATCTTGAGAAGCAGCGCGGGAATCTCAGCGTACTTTGTTACATTATGCGCGTAGGGATGGGCGTCTCCGCCGTTTATATTGATCTCCAGACAGAGCGCGTCCAACTTTTCCTTGTTGCGCGCGATCAGCGCTAATGAATATCCGTCGGTGGAAAGCGCCCGGGCGAGTTCGGCGCCGAGCCCACCAGATGCGCCGAGGATGAGCGCACGGCGGCGTGGGTGTAGCGGGGTGGCGGGGATAGATGTAGGTGAGAAAGACACGTTTTTTCCACAAATAAAGCTGCTTCCATTGTAGCATATCAATTTTGAAAAGGCTGTAATGAGTATGTAATTCAGCGTTCCAACGATACGGTTATATAATATCGGGGGAGGCGATCTGCGCAGTTTTTTGAACGGCGCGATTCTACTTATAACTATGCGTGATGTATGAACCGAGACCTAAGCGTTCTATCAAACGAGGTTCGTAAGCTCTTAATTGAGCGAGGAGCAGCTTCGCTTGAGGCTGAAGCAATGTTGCCGTTGCTGGACGTTCTATTGTCGGCGCAAGGGCAATTTGCGCCTGAGAGCGAAAATTCGCCGGTGGAGTTGGCGGATCAATTAATTGAGAATCGTCCCCTGCTTTCCCTGCTAAAACAACAAACTGAAGAACTTGAAGCGTTGAAGAGGTTGAGCCTGAATCTAACTTCCAGCCTCGAATTATCCGCCGTGTTGGATGCGGTCGTGGCGGAGGTTATGCGTTTAATCTACAAGGCGAACGATGTCAATATTTTTCTCTATAAGAATAAACGTCTTTCCTTTGGCGTGGCGTTTGACTTGGACGGGATGCGCAACGCGCCTTGGGCGTTCCCGCGCTCGAATGGGTTGACGTATACGGTCGCACGGCGCGGCGAGATCGTCGTTGTCGAGAACATGCGCGCACATCCGCTTTATGCCGCCGCTCCGCCCTACTGGAGCGGCTCAATTATTGGCATCCCGCTAAAGTTTGGAGATACGGTCGTGGGGGTAATGAATCTGTCGCGTCAGATCACCGGCGGCTTTTCTCCCGCTGAGCTGCGCTTGCTGAAATTGCTGTCGGATCAAGCGGCGGTAGCGATCTCAAACGCCAGCCTGCACCAGTTAATTAGTCGGCAGGCGCATAGCGATATGCTGACGGGTCTGCCGAATCGCCGCGCGCTGGATGCACGTTTGGAAGCGGAGATTTTATCCGCGCGCCAGAAGAGTTATTCCTTTGCCGTTATCATGATGGATCTCGACGGGTTCAAATCTATTAACGATGCGTATGGGCATCTTGTGGGCGATCGAGTTTTGCAAATTGTTTTTAATCGGATCGCGCGTCATACGCGTCAGACGGATTTTCTTGCGCGATACGGCGGAGACGAGTTGACGCTGATTCTTGCGCGATCCGATATTTCTACGGCAAAGACCGTCGCGAAGAAAGTGTCTGAGATTGTTGACGCTATTAGATATAAATTACCGAACGGAAGAAAATTGGAGTTGGGGATCTCCGGCGGAATCGCATTGTATCCTATCCATGGGAAAGTGGGATCGGACCTTTTGCGAGCGGCTGATACGGCTCTCTATTATGCAAAAGAACATTGCCAGGGCACGTTCCAAATCGCCGCTATGTCTGATTAAGCGGATACAGGAACGTAGGCGGCTAAAGCGGGTTATAATCTATAACAATAAAAGCCTTCCTACGAGAACGCTGGGACAACGCGCAGGGCGGCTGTTGCGAGCGAAGTATCTTTATCTGAAACAACACATCATTTCACGGAGGAACTTCCATGCCCCAAAAAACAAAGATTATTCTCAACCCTATGGCAGATATGGGCAACGCTTGGCGTGTTGCGCGCGACCTGCGCTCGATCACCGAGCAGCGTGGCAATGTCACATGGAGCGGCACGGTCTATCCGGGTCACGCTATTGAATTGGCGCGCGAAGCGAGCGAGGAGGGATATGAACGAGTGATTGCCATGGGCGGCGATGGGACAGTTCACGAAGTTGTAAACGGCATTATGCAAGCCCCGGAAGGGAAGCGCCCGATTCTGGGCGTTGTGCCGGTTGGCTCAGGCAACGACTTTGCGCATGGCATCGGCGTGGTCAAACAGTCGGATCAAGCCTTGCGTCACGCGCTTAGCGGCGAAGCCTCTGCGATTGACCTTGCGTTGATGACAGACGGCAACGGGCGGAAAGTATATTTTGATAATACGCTTGGCGTTGGCTTCGGCGCCATGGTCACGATCCGTTCGCATCGCCTGCCTTTATTGCGCGGCTTTCTAATGTATTTGGTTTCCGTTATACAAGCCATCGTCGTTGATCATAACCCCATTGCTATGAAAATTCAGACTGATTCGGAAAGTTGGGAGCAGAAAGTTATCTATCTTGTGCTGTGCAACGGTCCGCGCGAAGGCGGCGGCTTCCTCATCGCGCCCGAAGCGAAAGTTGACGACGGCATCCTCCACTATGCCATGATCACCGACGTGAGCCGCGCCATGATGTTCCGTATTGTTCCGGAGGTCATGAAAGGCACGCACGGGCGCTTCAAAGAAGTGAAAATGGGGACGTGTAAGAAATTCTCGGTCTCTGCAGATCGTCCGTTATACATTCACACCGACGGCGAAATTTTCGCCGGACTTGGCACCGACGTCCGCAACGTTTCATTTGAAGTCCTTCCTAGCGCGCTTAAAGTTGTGCGCGGCTGAAAGTTTACTGCTTTCCACTTTCTGCCGTAGAATATAGAAAGTGGAAAGTAGATATGCCCGACTTAATTCACTCCCTCCTCCACCAAGACATCGGACACCTTCGCATCATCGCGGAATTATGGGGACTCGATTTGGAATCTACGGATTCAGATTCAGCGCGAGATGAACTATCCGCCTCTCTCCTCGACGTCAACCTGCTCGCAGACCATCTAGCCTCTCTCCCCCCCGAAGCGGACTCCGCCATCGCCGCCCTCATCGCCTCCAACGGACGAATCGCATGGGCAATATTCGCGCGTCAATTCGGTGACATCCGCGAAATGGGCGCAGGCAAACGCGATCGGGAACATCCGCATCGGAATCCAACTTCAACATCAGAGATCCTTTTTTATCGCGGCATATTGGCGCGCGCATTCTTCGACACAAACAAAGGCTCGCAGGAGTTTGCGTACATTCCCGATGATTTGTTCAAGTTAATGAAAGAAGAAAGCGATGCCCTGAGCTCATCGAAGGGAGAAAAGAACTTAGCGAACTTCGCGGGCTTGACGGTTAATAATTCCGAGCCGCTCGGTCGCCCAGCATCACCCAACGAAAAAGGGACAGAGATTCTCGCGGACGATTCCATCCTCGACGATGCCACCACCCTGCTTGCCGCGTTGCGCATAGGTAGGTCAAATTGGTCGCGAAGCATCCCTGTAGGACAATTTGACCTACGACTCATTGCCTTGCTCGCCTCTGCAAATCTCATATCCCCCTCTCCTGCTGGGAGAGGGGCTAGGGGTGAGGGAGAAGTCAATGCCGAAGAAGCAAAAACTTTCCTTGAAGCCTCACGCGCCGACGCGTTGAAGACGCTCTACGACGCATGGCTCGAAAGCGATAGGTTCAACGAACTCAAACTCATGCCGAACATCATCTGCGAGGGCGAATGGAAAAACTCTCCGCGCGATACGCGAAGGACGATACTTGGCTTTATCAATGCAATCCCTACAAACAAATGGTGGAGCGTGGCAAGTTTCGTCCAAGCGATAAAACAAACACAACCCGACTTTCAGCGTCCCGCAGGCGATTACGACTCGTGGTTCATCAAACGCGCCTCCGATGGACAATACCTGCGCGGATTTGATTCATGGAACGAAGTGGACGGCGCGTTGATTCGGTATTTCATCAATATCCTTCATTGGCTTGGGCGGCTGGATTTAAATTTTGCAGAAAATGCAACAGAGGCAACTTCTTTCCGTCTTTCTTCTTTCCAAAACACGAAAGAGGAAAGAGGAAAGATAACCGCTTCATCCAACGGCAAGGTGAGCGTGGAAAGATTCACGCCGCGCGTTGTGCGTTATCAGATCGCGAGATTTTGCGAGTGGGAAGATGGCGATTTCGATATGTCGCTTCGCAAGTATCCGACTAGCCGAAGTGTTTATAAATATCACATCACCGCGAAGTCGTTGAAACACGCCAAAGAACAGGGACTGAAAGCCGAGCAACTCTTGTCTCTACTTGTGAAGCATACCGATAACAAAGTCCCGCCGCCGCTGGTGAAAGCGCTCAAACGATGGGACGCTAATGGCACGCAGGCTCGGGCTGAGACTCAAACCATCCTACGGGTGAGTCAGCCCGAGGTGTTGGAAGAGATGCGCAAGTCGAAGGCGGGAAAATTTTTGGGCGAGATATTAAGTCCAACGGCGGTTGTCGTCAAAAACGGAGCCATCCAAAAAGTGATGGAAGCGATGATCGAGTTGGGATTGTTTGCGGAAATCCACACAAATCCATCATTGCGAGCGAACGAAGTGAACGAAGCAATCCCCTACGAGGACAATGTCTCCGATACGACGAGGGGATTGCTTCGTCGCAACGAACGCTCCTCGCAATGACATAATACAAAGGAGAACAACATGTCAAAACTTGATTGGCTTACACAGGAAATTGACGGCTTGAAAGAGCAGGGCTTGTACAACCGCATCCGCACGATCGGTTCGGCGCAGGGCGCGCGCATCATCGTGGACGGAAAAGATGTGTTGAATTTTTGCTCGAATAATTATTTAGGGCTGGCGAACCATCCGAAGCTGGTCGAAGCCGCTAAGGACGCGACGAAAAAATTTGGCGTGGGTCCCGCCGCGGTGCGCACGATCGCGGGGACGACCGACCTGCATGTGCAACTCGAACAGCGGCTCGCAAAATTCAAGGGCGCGCAGGATGTCATCACGTTTCAATCGGGCTTCACCGCGAATCTCGGCGCGATCTCGGCGTTGGTCGGCAAAGAAGATGTAATCTTTTCAGACCGCCTGAACCACGCTTCGATCATTGATGGATGCCGACTCTCGGGCGCGAAGATCGTCGCGTATGAACATAACGACGCGAGCGCGTTGGAGGATGCGATCAAAGAACACGCTTCATCTTATCGCCGCGCGTTGATCATCACCGACGGCGTCTTCAGCATGGACGGCGACATCGCTCCCTTGCCCGCTTTGTATGAAGTGGCGAAGAAATACGATATTTTATTTATGGTGGATGACGCGCACGGCGAAGGCGTGCTCGGCAAAGGCGGGCGCGGCATTGTGGATCACTTCGGCTTGCACGGAAAAATTGACATCGAAGTCGGCACGATGTCGAAAGCGTTCGGCGTGGTTGGCGGCATGGTCGCGGGAAACAAAACTATCGTCGAATGGCTTCGTCAACGCGGACGACCGTTCTTGTTTTCGTCGGCAGTCACCGCGCCCGACGCGGCGGCATGTCTCGCGGCGGTTGATTTGCTCGAAGAATCAACCGAACTCGTAGATAAACTTTGGGACAACGCCAAATATTTCAAAGCCGAAATGAAAAAACTGGGATTCGATACAGGCGTCAGCGAAACGCCGATCACGCCTGTGATGCTCGGAGAGGCTCCGCTCGCGCAACAATTCAGCCGCGAACTCTTCGAGGAAGGCGTCTTCGCTATGTCCATTGGATTCCCCACCGTGGCAAAAGGCAAAGCGCGGATTCGAGTAATGATTTCCGCTTCACACGACCGCGATGATCTCGGTCAGGGGTTGGAGGCGTTTGCGAGGGTTGGGAAGAGGTTGGGGATGATTCAGTGAGTAAGTAAAACAGGTTGTATAATCTGCACACAGGATGTTTACCAGGAATTTGCCGTATAAGCGCATTTACGGCGTCTTACACGGCGACAAGTAGGATTAAGACGTAGTTGGGCGAAACAAAAAATAATAAGGAGATGTAAACAAATGGCACGCTATAGAGTTGAATTTAAAGCATTTAAAACAAGGGAATGGTACACAAAAACAGAAACAGATCACGTCGCTAGTGCATACTCTGTGGCTCTTGTTCAAAGTCAAGGGCGAGCATATAGAGTGACGGATACAGAGGATGGCAGGATTATAAAAGAAGATGATGGTGATGCAAGTATGTATATTGAGTATGGTAGCCGTAAATAGAAAGCCATCCATATTATTTTTCACAAAGAAGACCTGATTTATTTTAAACCCAAGAAATCTCCTTCAGAGCAATCGGAAAGTTGGAAGGTATGCTTTTTCAGAGTCGCAACTCAAACAGAAAACGCTGTGCTGTATTACTAAGCAATTGTGATTGAAGGAAATACCAAGTTCGCCAGATGAAAATTACGAAATAAAAAATAGAGGAGACTGAACAATGGAAAAAGAATGTATTAATTGCCAACAATCACTGTCTGGTGGGGAATTGACCGATCGTTGGGAAGATGGAAATAATGAATATGCTTATGTTATATGTCCGCATTGCAGATTTAAGAATATTCTATATGACTATGGCGGAGATGATGATTAAATGAAACCATAGAATGGTGTCCTTGCCAATGGACGAGTCTTCAAGCTCAACCGCGCCCAACAAAGCGTACTAAGAACCAAAAACACGGATATAGGGTTGCTGAAGCAGACGCGATTCCGTAACAAATGAAATCAAAATTCGACCCGCAGAAACATCATCGCCCCTTCGGCTACGCTCAGGGCAGGCGCTCCATTCGGTTGAAGGGATACGATTATTCCTCCGAAGGCGCGTATTACGTCACGGTTGTGGCGCAGGGACGGGAATGTTTGTTTGGGGAAATCGTTGACGGGGAAGTGATCCTCAATGAATACGGAAAGATCGTTCAAAAATGGTGGAACGAAATCCCAATCCATTTTCCGAATGTGGAATTGGGCGCATTCGTCATCATGCCAAACCATGTTCACGGAATCATTTTTATTTTTGAGGAACGTAGGGGCGAGGTCCTCTCGCCCCGTGAGAACCCAAATAACAATAACCTGAACGCGAATGATCAGGGCGGGGAGACCCCGCCCCTAGGTAAACCAACGTTGGGGCAAATCATCGCGTATTTCAAATATCAATCTACCAAAGTGATGAACAGGATTGAAACCCCGAATGCCATTACGCGATTCTGGCAGCGCAATTATTACGAACACATCATCCGCAACGAAAAAGAGTTACAACAGAAAACGGATTAGACCTCTTGCATAAGTGTGCCATAATAGGTGCATGCGATACGAAACCGTACAAAACCTCAAGGATGAAGACTTCAAACGATGCACAGGCGTCCAGCGCAACACCTTTGAACAAATGCTGGCAATCATGGAAGCAGGCTTGCGTAACTTTGGCAGGCCAACTACGCTCAAGCGAGCGGACCAGTTACTGATGACCTTGATGTACTGGCGTGAATATCGCACTGAATTTCACATTGGCTTGACCTATGGCGTCAGCGAGTCAACGGTCTGTCGCACCATCCAAAAGGTTGAAAATGTGCTGATCCAATCCAAGCAGTTTCACCTGCCGGGCAAAAAAGCGTTGCAACCCAGCGATACGATCTTTGAAATTGTGCTAGTAGATGTGACTGAACAGCCAGTTGAGCGACCAAAAAAAGACAAAAACGGCATTACAGCGGCAAAAAGAAGCGCCATACCCAAAAAGCGCAGTTGATGGCCGACTTGAATACCGAGCAAATCCTAGCCACAGACTTCTGTCACGGAAGTTGCCATGATTTTCAGTTGTTCAAACAAAGTCGCTCCAGGGTCGCAGAACACATTTGGATTTTAGCCGATGCTGGCTACCAAGGATTGTCCAGTCTGCACTCGAATAGCCAGACACCGGCCAAGAAAAGTAAACTTCATCCTTTGAGCGCGGCACAAAAGACCGCCAATCGCAAGTTATCCAAGAAACGCATTGTGATCGAGAACATCATCCGCAAATTGAAAATCTTCCGGATCTTGAGTGAACGCTACCGCAATCGGCGAAAACGCTTTGGTTTGCGTTTCAATTTGATTGCAGCCATTTACAACCTGGAACTCAAATCATGACTTTTGCAAGAGGTCTATTACATTTTGGATAATCCGTCACGGTGGGATGAGGATGATGAAAACCCGTTAAAACAATAAGGGCGGGGGACCCGCCTCTACGTTCGCCTTCGCCTCCTCTTCCTCCCCCTCATCATCATTGCTTCGATCCATGCGGCGAGCGGTTCGGGGGGCGGATAGGGTTGCACGTCAAATTTTTCTTTTCCACACAGCGACAATACGCGATTCGCGGCTTCGAGTCCCGTCACGCAGGCGCGTTCCAAAAAGAAGGATGGGTTTTGCATGCCGCACCCAATCGCCCGCGCAGAAAAAATTCTCCCACGGCGTTTCAACTCCGAGGTGTGTGCCGCGCGCGCCTAACGCGGGCAATGTGTGAGTCGCGGCGTTGCGTTGCACATGCGGCTTGATGAGATGTCCCTTCAGTTCGGGGAAGGCGCGATAAAAATCCGTCAACACAGTTGCCAGCAAAACTGCGTCGGTTTGTTTCAAAACATCTTCGGGTCCGTACACATGGACTTCGATGCACGCGCCGCCTGTTTCGTCGCTCCACTTGCGATACTCGTCATAAATTTTATCGAGCCAAAAAAAATTGTGCATCACAAAATCGCCGCTGAAGATGCCCGCTTCGGGATGTTTGCGCGGTTGTTTGCTGAACCATAAACGAATCACCGCGTGGGAAAGTCCATGCGGGAAGAACAAACCGTCAGCACGAAAACTGTTGAGGATGAGCGACTCAGCCGAAGGTGAGTCGGAAGCGAGGACGACGAAGCGGGATCGAATCGAAGCGAGACCTTCGTCCGACTCATAGTGAAGAGTCCAATCATCATTTTTTTCAACACGCTCCGCTCGCTTCACATGCGACTTGAACCTGAGCTCGCCTCCGAGTTGCATTATCTTCGCCGACAGTTTTTCGATAACCTCGCCGCCGCCGTTGGGAAGATATTCAAAGCGCCACGCGTCGCGCCGCATGACCGTGTAAAAACGGAGGAAGGCGAGAAAGCCAGCGAGCGGAACATCGTCGGGATGTGTCGAGAGTCCATTGCGCGTGAGACCGAAGAACAATGCGCGGAACGCGGGACCCCAACGCTTGAGCGATTTGCCGAATGTGAGGCCTTCAAGCGGCTGGTCTTCGACGAACGGATCAATACCGATGGACATGAGGAGTGTGCCCCACACATGGAACAGTGACGCCCAATCGCTGAGGCTGAGCATCCACATAAATTTTGGATGGAACAATAACATGATGTAATGAAGCGGCGCGGGCAATGGGCTGTTGCGGATCACCGAGCCGATGCCCACGCGCCCGATGAAATTTTGATTGCGATAGATCCACTGCTCGTCGGTTGCGGGCGTGAGTTGGTCTATGATCCCATGCCGCCGCAACATGGCTTTGAGATTCACATACGACGACCACACGCCATGCACGCCGTGTTCGTTCGGGAATTTCCACCCGTTGATGTTGATCTCTTCTTTGCCCGATAATCTTCCGCCTGCGCGTTCGTCGGCTTCGAGGATGAGCGGCTTGAGTCCGCGCTCGGCGAGGTGAAGCGCGGCGGTGAGTCCCGCCACTCCTCCGCCGATGATGACTGCGTCGTAGTGATCGTCCATTGCGGGGATTATATGTGATTTTCACCTATTACAAACCTACCGTGATGAAGTATCATTTTGTCATGCCGTACAAACATGCCGAACACAGTGACTTGATGCAAAACCGCGCCTCGCTCACGCGTTTTGCGTGGCTGTCTATTGGCGCGGCATTAACGACGATTGTGTTGAAAACTGGCGCGTATTATCTGACAGGCTCGATAGGCTTACTTTCAGACGCGATTGAATCGCTCGTCAATCTTGTTGGCGCGGGGATGGCGCTCGGCATGTTGACCATCGCCGCGCGTCCTGCAGATGAAAGCCATATGTATGGCCACAGCAAAGCGGAATATTTTGCTAGCGCGACGGAGGGTTTGCTCATCCTTGGCGCGGCGATTGGAATTATCAACGCGGCAATTCAACGGTTGAAAGATCCGCAAGCGCTTGAACAGGTGGGGCTGGGGTTGGGCGTATCTATTTTGGCGTCGGGGGTCAATTTTCTGGCGGCGCGCAAGTTGACTGCCGAAGGGAAGCGACGAAATTCCATCACGCTTGAGGCGGATGGCCAGCATTTAATGACCGATGTGTGGACATCAGCGGGAGTGATCGCAGCGGTGGCGGCTGTCGCGCTGACCGGCTGGACGATCCTCGATCCGTTGATCGCCATCGTCATGGCTTTGAATATCGTTTGGACAGCTTATCAACTCATGAGTCGTTCCGTCGCGGGCTTGATGGACGCGTCTTTGCCGGCGAAGGAGTTGGAATTGATCGAAGCGGTGATGGAGAAATATCGGGCGAAACACGCAGATTTTCACGCTCTACTCACGCGTCAAGCGGCGGCGCGACAGTTTGTCTCGGTGCATCTGCTTGTGCCGGGCGAGATGTCCGTGCACGACGCGCATCACATCGCGGAAGATTTTGAAGCCGACATTCGCAATGCGCTAGGCGGCGCGGTGACGGTTTTCACGCATCTTGAACCGGCGGAAGACGAGCTCTCGATGGAAGATATGCATTTGGATAGGGATGCATGAACGCGAATCGAATCTATTTCCCGAACCTTAACGGTTTGCGTTTCATCGCCGCGCTGCTCGTGGTTGTGCATCATACCGAGCAGTTTAAATACCTGTATGGTTTGCCGAATAATTTTTCCGATTCATTTGTGCAGATCATCGGCGAACTTGGCGTGATCCTCTTTTTCGTCCTAAGCGGATTCCTGATCACCTATTTGTTATTGGAAGAAGAGAAAAGGACGCGAACGATTGACGTGAGGAAATTCTATGCGCGCCGCATTCTTCGCATCTGGCCCTTGTACTTTCTCGTCGTCGCGTTGGCGTTGCTGCTGATACCGAATCTTCCAATCTTTACCTTGCCCGATTACGGCAGGGCGCGCATCTATAAAGACCTCTTTGAGAAATTGGCTCTATATATTTTCTTTCTACCCAATCTCGTCTCGCCGCTGTTGGGTATTGTGCCATATGCGTCGCATTTGTGGTCTATCGGAACGGAGGAGCAGTTTTATCTGATTTGGGCGCCTCTCATAAAATTCGTCAGACGTTATCGCGTGGCGTTGATGTTCGTTATCGTATCGGGTTATTTGCTTTTTGCGCGCGCCCTATATTCAGACCGCACGAACTTCCTCGCCTACAAATACGAGATCAACGCCTTTTGGCAATCGTTCAACATCCCTAGTATGGCGATCGGCGGATTTTTTGCGCTGCTGCTTCACGCCGATCATCGCGCGCTTAAGCTCTTTTTGAACAACTGCCTTTTCTATTTCGCGCTTGCGTTTACGTCTGTGATGCTGTATCGCGGCGTGTATTTTCCGCAGATTGCGGTTCACGATGTTCCGTTCCCCTATCTCTACAAGGAATTTTATTCGGTCTGGTTCGGCATCCTCATTTTGAATTTCGCCGCGAACAAAAATATTTTTATTTCTTTGGAACAAAAACCGATCCGCTATCTTGGCAAAATTTCGTACGGACTCTACATGTACCATCCCATCGCCATCGTCCTTGCGCTTCATGCAACGACTCGGCTGGGCGCGCTTCCAGACGCCTGGCTCTATCCCCTTGTCCTTGCATTGACAATCTTCTTTGCAGGCGTTTCGTATGCATATTACGAATCGTATTTCTTGCATTTCAAGCTAGGCTTCGTACGAGTCGCCAGCGGCGACGAGCCTCTGGAAAGATGAATCGCCTGCGGTTGTAAGTCGGCGGCTTGCAATCCGCTTCCCGTTCGATTATCCTTATGCGCGGGAGTGGTTAGGTCCCGGTGGATCTCCTGGTCTTCAAAACCTGTGGCGGGTCGCGTTGCGCTCCGCGGTGGGTTCGACCCCCATCCACTCCCGCTAATTTTTGGATGGAACTATAGCCTTTTGGTAAAGAGTTATTGTTTTTGGAGATATATGCCTCTTCCCGACACTGAAATTCTCACCTCTTATGTATCCCAAATTTTTCGCATTAACGACGTTACTGTGGGCGATACGCGCGAATGGGCTGTTCGTTACCGTGGGCGGCTGCTCAGTGAAGATACCGTCGCTGCGTACGACCAACTTGCGAACGCGGTGCGCGCTTTCAACCTTATCCCTTTGTTTAGAAAGGACGACGATGGGGGGCAGGTCATCTTTCTGGCGCAAAACCTTGCCGAGTCTCGAGTTAATGGACGGATACTCGTTAACGTAATCCTCTTTATTCTTACGATCGTCAGTATGCTGCTTACGGGCGTCGAGATTCCTCCGGGAGTTGCGCCTGTTGACGGCTCATTTCCGCTGTCATATTTGTTGCTCAATATTCTTTCGGGCTGGCCCTTCGCTTTGAGTATGATGGGCATTTTATTCGCCCACGAGATGGGGCATTATATCGCCTGCCGCATTTACAAGATCCCCGCCACGTTGCCTTACTTCCTGCCCGCGCCGATCATCAGCCCGCTGGGGACGTTAGGCGCGTTTATTGCGATGCGCGGTATTCCTAAAAATAAGCGTATTCTGTTTGATGTGGGCGTAGCGGGACCGATCGCTGGACTGATTATCGCAATTCCGGTGTTGTTCATCGGGCTGTCGCTGTCGAGTCTGGGACCGATCGAGCATGCGCCGGCGGGTATGTCCGGTATCTTGGAAGGGAACTCGGTCTTTTATCTATTTGCGAAATATTTGAAGTTCGGCCGGTTGCTGCCACAGCCGATAGATACTGGCGGATTATCGCAGGGCATGTATTGGATTCGTTACTTTCTTTCGGGCGCGCCAGTTCCTTTTGGAGGTTTAGACGTGCAACTTCATTCGGTGGGATTGGCAGGTTGGGCGGGGTTGCTCGTTACTGCGCTAAACCTGGTTCCGGTTGGGACGCTGGATGGCGGGCACGTTGCCTACGGCTTATTCGGAGCTAAAGCGCGGAAGATTTTTCCATTTGCTATCGGCGCATTAATCGTCTTGAGTGTGTTGCCGCCTCTGCTGACGCTGTCGCTTGCGTCCTTCAACTCGAATTGGATACTGTGGATGATTCTGCTATTCTGGCTGGGCAAAGTTCACGCAACGCCGTTAGACGACATCACCGAACTAGACGCTCCACGTCGCGTTATAGGTTATGCGATGTTGGCAGTGTTTATTTTACTTTTTACCCCGATTCCGATGATCGCATATTGATTGACCTTTTGGAAAATCAATTCCGAAGACGCAGATCCATTAATGAAATCTATAAAGATTTTTATAACGTTGGTATTAATTGTTGGCTTAGCCAATGCCTGTGCGCCGGTGACTGCTCCCGTTGCCCAGACCCCGCTTCCTAGCGCGACAAAACAAGTTGCGGCGACGAAGACGCTTACGCCGGCGGCGAGCCGGCTGGAGGTCGAGGTGGATGCGTTGCGCGGGAAGCAAGTGAATGTGTGGCATCCATGGTTTGGCGCAGAAGCAAGTTTGTTTGAATCGCAGATCAAAAAATTTAACACGGCGAATGAATGGGGCATTGTTGTTAACGCGGAGTCAAAGGGGAATTACAACGAAATATTTTTACAAACCTCTGCGGCGCTAACCGATTCGAGCTCGCCGCAGATTGTGATTGCGTTGCCTGAACATGCGCTGGCTTGGGACGACGACGTTCTGGATTTAAATCCATATATGCGCGATCCCGAGTTCGGCATGAATGCGCTTGATATGTCGGATTTCGCAAACGTGGTCTGGCGGCAGGATGAGGTGGATGGAAAGCGATTCGGCGCGCCCGCGCAGCGGACGGCGCGCTTCATGCTTTACAACCGAACGTGGGCGCGTCAATTGGGTTTTGATGCGCCGCCTCAAACTCTGGCTGAATTTGAGACGCAAGTCTGCGCGGCGCACGTCGCGTTGATGAACGATTCTGACCCGAACAATAACTCGCTTGGCGGCTGGTTAATTGATGCGAACGCCTACACGGCGCTTTCGTGGATGTTCGCGTTCGGCGGCGGGGTGCAAGTAGAAGACGGCTACCGCTTTCTTTCGCCGGGCAACATCGCCGCTTTCAAATATTTAAAAGCGTTGCAGCAGAAAAACTGCGCATGGGCGGCGGCTCCTAATCTATCGGTGAGCGAGCGTTTTGCGGCGCGACAGGCTCTGCTTGTTACAGCGGGGTTGGGAGAATTTAGCGATGTCGCGCGCGCTTTTGCTGCGGCGAACAGCGCCGATGAATGGGTCGTCCTGCCGTTCTTTGGCGAGGAACGCGACGAGATCGTTGTCTATGGCTCGTCGTTTATCGCGTTTCAATCGGACGCGGAGACACAATTGGCCTCGTGGTTGTTCATCCGTTGGGCGCTTTCGCCGGAAAACCAAGCCGAATGGGTGAAGAGCGCCGGGCTCCTTCCGCTTCGCGCCTCGACCCTAGACTTGCTTGCCGAATATTCGACCGATCATCCGCAATGGGCAGAGGCGGTGAAGTATCTTTCGAGCGGCGAGGTGACGCCGCAGCTTTCCTCGTGGCGGCTCGTACGAGTCATGTTGGAAGATGGTTTCCGCGATATGTTTGACGTTATCCGCCATCCCGACTTGACGGAAGGACAGGCACCGGTCATTTTGACTCAGATGGATGAAGCGGCGGATGAATTAAGCAAGTAGAGCAAAACGTTATTATTTTTCAAAATTCGGCGGATTTTGGATATGGCTGCAACGCTGTTTAACGTTGTGGTAAAATCTTGCTCGCATGCGGGAGTCGCCAAGTGGTAAGGCATCAGCCTTCCAAGCTGATATTCGCGGGTTCGAATCCCGTCTCCCGCTCTGATGTTGAGTGTCAGATGTCAGGCGTTCGCACGGCGCATGGCGCCTGACACTTGGCGCTTAAATAGGGGCCCATGGCGCAGTGGTTAGCGCAGGCGACTCATAATCGCTTGGTCGTAGGTTCGAATCCTACTGGGCCCACTTTCGATTTTCGATTATGGATTGACGATTGTGCCGCGCTAGATGGCGGCATTTTGTGTTAACATGAGAACCAGATTTGGCTTGCCATGAAAAAGATTTCCATTGTTATCCCGGTCTATTTTAACGAACTTAACCTGCCCGACACTGTTTTGCAGTTGCTCTCTTTGGGTGAGAAACTATCAGGCTATTCTTTTGAACTTGTTTTTGTGGACGACGGTTCCGGCGATTCTTCGCTCGAACTATTGCGAGAGTATCAATCCCAGAATCCAAAGACGATTAAAGTCGTCAAATTGACGCGTAACTTTGGTTCGATGGCGGCGATTCAGGCTGGGTTTACCGTCGCCTCAGGCGATTGCGTAGGCATGATCTCGGCCGACCTTCAGGATCCGCCAGAGATATTTTTAGATATGATCTCTCACTGGGAAAAGGGATGCAAAGCGGTCTTTGCGGTTCGTCAGGATAGGGAGGAGCATCGTATACAAAAAACGCTCTCCAATACATATTATTCGCTGATTCGAAGATTTGCGCTTGCCAATTATCCTAACGGCGGATTTGACTTCTTTCTCGTTGATCGCCAAGTTATCGCCGAGCTCAACCGCATACAAGAGAAAAATACGAATATTATGACCCTTGTTTATTGGCTGGGATATAAACCTGTGATGATTCCCTACGTCCGTAAGCGGCGAACGAAAGGAAAGTCGCGTTGGACGCTTGCTAAAAAGATCAAATTGTTCATTGATACCTTTGTTGCGTTCTCGTTTTTCCCGATTCGGCTTCTATCGGTATTGGGATTGTTCGTAGCGTTTGGCTCTTTCTTTTATGGCGCGTTTGTGTTGGTATATTGGTTCTTCTACGGCGTCGAAGTGAAAGGATATGTGCCGGTGTTCGTAGCGTTAACGTTTAGCTCGGGGTTGCAGATGGCAATGCTGGGAGTGTTGGGTGAATACCTTTGGCGCACGCTTGATGAAGTCCGCCGGCGGCCCCAATTTGTAATTGACGAGATTTATCAGTCGTCGGAGCAACGGACGAAGGAATAACGGAGAGCGAATGACCGATTTCTTTGCGCATCCCAATGCAATCGTTGAATCTGCGCGAGTAGGCAAAGCCACGCGTGTTTGGGCGTTTGCCCACATCCTGCCCGGCGCTGTCATCGGCGAGGACTGCAACATTTGCGACCATGTTTTCATCGAGAACGATGTTGCGATCGGCGATCGTGTTACGATCAAAAGCGGCGTGCAATTATGGGATGGCGTGCGTTTAGACGACGATGTGTTCGTCGGGCCCAATGCCACATTTACCAACGACCCCTCTCCACGCAGTAAGCGATACCCGGTGGAATTTACCAAAATCATCGTCCAAAAAGGCGCTTCGATCGGAGCGAATGCGACGATATTGCCTGGCGTGACGATTGGACGAAATGCGATGGTCGGCGCGGGAGCCGTGGTGACGCGAGACGTTCCGCCGAACGCCATCGTAACGGGGAATCCGGCGCGTATTGTGAATTACGTTACCGAACAATTCCAGTCGAAGACGCTTGTTTCTTCTTCGCCTGCTCCGCGCGAACGGACGATCATCGCTGGAGTGAACCTTATTGAACTGCCCGAGATAACGGATTTGCGCGGCAGCCTGACTTTTGCGGAATTCCCCGGTCTGTTGCCGTTTACGCCGCGTCGTCTCTTTTTAGTCTATGATGTGCCCGGTAAAGACGTGCGCGGCGAACATGCTCATAAAGAATTGCATCAATTTTTGATTTGCATAAAAGGCGAATGTTCTGTCGTTGTAGATAACGGCAGCGTTCGCGCTGAAGCGCGGTTGGATAGACCTACTTTGGGGCTGCACCTCCCGCCGATGATTTGGGCGACCCAGTACAAGTTCACGCCCGATGCGACGTTGCTGGCGCTTGCATCCGATATATACAAGGCTGAAGATTACATCCGCAATTATGATGAATATTTGGAGTCGATTTCCAAACGATGAAAACTTCCGTGCCGTTTCTAGACATGAAAGCGCAGTACGATGAATTGCGCGAAGAATTTGACGCAGCGTATCAGCGCGTGATGGATTCGGGTTGGTACATTCTCAGCGATGAAGTCCGCGCTTTTGAGCGGGAATTTGCGAATTATCTCGGCGTTAAACATTGCGTCGGCGTAGGCAACGGACTCGAAGCGCTTCAATTAATCCTGATGGCGCATGGAATTGGCGCGGGGGACGAGGTGATCGTCCCTGCGAACACATATATTGCATCGTGGCTGTCGGTCTCGTACGTTGGAGCGACGCCGATTCCCGTTGAGCCGAATCCTTTGACGCACAACATTGATTCCGCGCGAATCGAGCAAGCTATCACCAAGCGGACGAAGGCCATCATGCCTGTGCATCTGTATGGTCAGCCAACGGAGATGACTGAAATTTGGAAATTTGCCGAACGGCATGGGCTGCGAATTGTGGAAGATTCCGCACAAGCGCATGGCGTGAAATACGGGGACAAAATGGCGGGAAATTTAGGCTCTGCCGCCGCATTTAGTTTTTACCCCACAAAAAATCTTGGCGCGTTTGGCGATGCGGGCGCGGTGACGACCAATGATGATGCGCTGGCGGACAAAATCCGCATGTTGCGAAATTACGGCTCACGAGAAAGATATTACAACGAGGTCAGGGGACACAACTCGCGGCTCGACCCGCTGCAAGCCGCGTTCCTGCGTGTGAAGTTGAAATATCTCGATGAATGGAATATACGTCGAACGAAACTTGCCAAGTATTATTGCGAACATCTCAGCGGACTGCCCGGGCTTGGCTTGCCGATTACTGCGCCGCAGACGGAGCATGGCTGGCACATCTTCGTTGTGACGCACGAAGATCGAGACGGACTCAAATCTTATCTCGGTGAACATGGCGTGGATACGTTGATCCATTACCCCGTTCCGCCGCATCTTTCAGAAGCATATGCCGACTTGGGCTATAAAGCAGGAGATTTCCCCTTGACGGAAAAACTTGCGAACAGCGTGTTGAGCCTGCCAATCGGTCCGCATGTGAAGCCTGAGCAAGCAGATTATGTTGTCGAGCGCGTTAGAGAATTTTGTCTTCACTTTACAATTTCGAGGAACGTATGAATCCGTATCTTGCTGCGCTGCTTACGCTTGCTATCGCCCTTGTTTTCCTTCGCTTCATGGACTCGCTCGCCCATCGCGGATTCATCGAAAGTCGCTTGAGCCGCAAGATCATCCACATCGGCACAGGACCGATCTTTATCTTGTGTTGGCTTATGTTTGCCGATGCGCCCATCTCTCGCTGGCTTGCCGCGCTCGTGCCGCTGGTTATCGTAGTTCAATTCGCACTCGTCGGTTTAGGCGTTATCAAAGATGAAGCCGCAGTCAAAGCCATGTCGCGGACGGGCGATCCGCGCGAGATTTTATACGGTCCTTTATTTTATGGGATTGTCTTTGTCGCCATAACGCTGATCTATTGGAAAGATTCATTGATTGGTATTCCTGTATTGATGGTCCTTTGCGGCGGCGACGGGATCGCCGACATCGTTGGGCGGCGCGTCAAATCGCCGAAGTTATTCTGGTCGCACGAAAAAAGCGTCGCGGGCTCATTGAGCGTTTTTCTTGGCGGCTGGCTGTTGACTCTGTTTATCTTTGCGATCTATGTTCAAGCTGGCGCATTTGACGGACCCGTCGCGCGCTTCGCGTTGCCAACGGCATGGATAGCATTGGGCGCAACGCTGATCGAATCGTTGCCGTTCAGAGACGTGGACAATATCACGATCGCTGTCGCTTGCGCGGCTCTTGGATATTTGGTCTTTTAAGAATCAGAACGACGCTTAATCGATCTGTTCGATCTCTTCCTTCTTCAGAATCATCACACGGAAGCTCTCGGCATATTGCATGCCTTTGTCTTTCGCTTCCTCTTCCGCCCATTGTGTAATCCACTCGCCGACCTTATCCACCGCCACTTGACTAACATGCTGTTGTAACGCTTTGATCTTAATATCCAAAGTATCGGAAATATCAACCCACACGTCAGATCCCTCTGCGCCGTGGATGTATAAACGGCTGACATCGTGCGGTTCGTATCCCGCTTCCAGCAGGTCGGCGAATATCAGCCGGCTGCCCGCCGATGGGAAAACCGCCTCGCACGCCGCTTGCGCCGCGGCGCGATGATCGGGATGATTGATATATTCGTTGCCGTGAAACCATGCTTGAGGGTCGCCGCAGAAAACCGTGTCTGGCTTGAATTGTCGAATGAGGCGCGTTAGGTCCTTGCGGAGTTGAATCGTTGGCTCCAATTCTCCGTCGGGGCAGCGCAGAAAGATCGTCTGTTTGACGCCCAGTATGGCGTTCGCCGCCAGTTGTTCCTTCTCGCGAAGTTCGGCAAGTTCTTTTTTGTAAGTTCCATCTTTGCTGGGATCGTTTGAGCCGGAATCGCCGCTGGTGATGATGACCGAAATGACCTTACAGCCCGCTTGCGCCCATTTGGCGAGCGTGCCGCCGATGGAGAATTCTTGATCGTCCGGATGCGCGTGAATGCTCATCGCGACGGTAGATGTGTATTCTGCAGTCATGTCTGTTTCCTGTGATAGATTGAAATTTTGTTCTGTTGCAACGTTCTTTTTAAATTAGGGACATCGCTCGAATCAACGCGCGCGCGTTTTTGCTTCGAGCGGCTTGATGCGTTTCCAATTGCCAGCCGCAAACGCCGCCAGCCCGAGAAATTCTACCGCTCTACCGATGAACGCAAAGCTTTGGATTGCGAACAGACTGTAGACGCCGACGAAGAAGATGCCAACGTTGATCAGAATGAACGACGCCCAAACCAGCGTTTCGTTCCCGTGTGGAGATTCATTAGAAAAACGAGGCAGTATCCAAAACGCCATGCCCATAGTTAATTGCACCATCCAGCCCATGAACGCCAGTTCAATGTGCAAAGGCAGTACATTCCATAACGCCGGAAAATACATAATGCCTTTGTTCGCCAGCAAGAGTCCGCCGACGGTGAATCCTAGGACCGAGTAGATCAGCGATGCGCGGATGAAGTAGACGCTGAGGCGCGGCATTTAGCGCTCCTTGACGCGCTTCCATGTGTTGACGGCAAACCCGAGGCCGGAGAGCCACTGTAGAATGGCGGAGACGACCAGTGTCCAGCCGAGTAATGCGGATGGGGCGGCAGCGTTAATGGGTTCGGCGACGATGCGCAACAGTAAGCCGCTGTTGAACGAGATAAACGTTGCCCAGCCCAGCCATTCATGTCCGCGTGGTTTGGCGATGGTGTATTTGGGGAACATCCAGAATGCAACGCCATAGATTAATTGCGTCAGCCAACCGAACGTGAGCATGTGGAAGTAAGCGGGGAAGAAGCCGGTGACCGGTCCCTTGATGGGCGACATTAACAAGATGCCCGCTGTCAGCGCGAGAAGCAGGTAGACCATGGCGGCTTTGAGAAACCAACGAGTAAGCGGCGGCATGATCTATTGTTTATGTTTGACGACGGAGTAAACTGTCATCGCTAGGAATAATACAATCGCGACTTCATTCAATAGCCCGCCGACTCGACGCAGTTCGACTTGGTTGGTTAGATCGGCTGCGACGCGCAGGAGCAGGGAGGCGTGTAAGAGCGCGAAATGAATATAAAAAGAGGGATAATAATTGATCGGTACGCCCAGAATTGCGGGAAAAATAATAGGCGAATGACCGAAGATCATCGAGATGACGAAGCCGACGAAAATTGTATGCAGCATCGCATCATAGATCGGACCTGCATAGCCTGCGCCAAAAATAAGTTGAAGCGTGCCGCCAATGCCCAGCCAGATGAATCCAAGAAAAAGACAATAGGCGATGTAGCGCGTTAAGGGGTTGGGATGATGAATATTTCGCGCGGCGAGGTCGTTTTTGAGGAACCACAATGCGAGCGCCAGCGTGGCGGCTCCGCTCAGGCGCGCGCCTCCATTGTCGTTGAACATGGCAAGGATCGCGCCGCCGAGCAGCGCGACGACGAGTCCGCTGAAGATGCGAGTCTGTTGGCGGGTGGGGCGTAAGACGCGGCTGAGTTCGAGGCGTTCTCCGCCGATCGTTAGGATGAAAAAACCGATCCACCAGTGGACAAGTTGCGCAATTGGAAACCCAAGCGTCCATAAAATATTGCCGATCACCCATGACAACACGCCGATCGCCATTGTAATTGTGTGAACAACGGGCTCGCGGCGCACCATGACGAGTAAAATCAACAGCGCTACGACGCTGCCGAAAGTCATCAGGATTGCGCCAATGGTCGGCGCGAAGAGCAGACTGACCCACCCAACGCCGGCGGCAATAGGCGAGGCGTACATCCATTTTTTACGGATGGCGACCGCGCGCTCCAGCGGAATCAGAACGCCGAGGAAGCCGGAGACCATGAGAGGTCCATGCGCAAGCGCAAGGTTAGGAATGGAGGGGATTCTCCAGCCGAGTCGCAGCAATCCTGCCCACATGGCGAAAAGTAGGGCGAGAATGGCGAGCGCGAGCAAGGGGATAAAACGAAATCGAATCTTCATGAGACTACTCTTGTTCTTGATATGAGACCCGCTGATGGAGGCTTGCAAGCCTCTGTTGATGATACGCGATTTTGGAAATTGGTCAACCCAATTATTGAATTTTATGAAGATAACGGAGACATCCGCAGATTTCGCTAATTTTGAAATAGACGAAATCTGCGGATATATTTTTACTGACGTTGGTTAGTGACCGCCGCCCGGTGTGATAATGCCGTTGTAGATATCTGGGTCGGCTTTACCGGTGACGTGCAGCACGCCGAATGCGCCGCGATCGGTTCTGGCGAGCGCGTGATCCAGCAAAACGTAGTTGCCGGGATAATCCAGCGTGAGTTCGAGCATTGCGGCGCCGCCGGCGGGAATCAGCGTCGTTTGTACGCCTTGAGCGGGCGGGCTGATCAAATCGCCTTCGCGGTAGACGCGATCAATGATCTCGCCAATAACGTGAAAGTTGGAGGTTAGGTTGACGCCGGCGTTCCCTACATAGAAGCGGACGGTATCGCCTACTTCGGCGCTCATGTTGTTTAGCAATGCGCCGGTCTTGCCGTTGAAGACGACGTATTGGGGCTTGCCTTCAAGGTAGGCGTACGAGTCGAACAATTGCAAACCTTTTCGCCCGAGATTTCCGACCGCGTAGAATTCGCCTTGCATGATATAGAACTCTTTGTCTACCGGCGGAAGTCCGCCCTCAGGCTCAACGAGGATCAATCCGTACATCCCTTGCGTCATATGCACGCCGGGGTTGCCGAATGCGCAGTGATAGACATAAATGCCGGGCGTAAGCAATTTAAAGGTCATCTCTTTCGTTTGTCCAGGCGAGACGAGTGTAGCGGAGGCTCCTCCGCCTGGACCGGTGACGGCGTGCAGGTCAATGTTGTGTGGATGCAAGTTGGTCTCATCGTTATGGATGGACAGATGGACGGTATCGCCTACGCGACCGCGAATAAACGGTCCCGGTACCGTGCCGTCGAACGTCCAGTAATTTAACGTAGTGCCGTTCGCCATTTCAGCCAGCACTTCTTTTGTCGTCAGGTTGACTTCGATCATGCCGTCTTTGCCGTATACGACGGTTGGCGGAACTTCGTTCGGGTCGCGGGAGATATTATCCACGCGTTCGAAGTTGTTGAAGTTCATAAAGAAGCGATAGAGACTTTTTAACTTGATGTTTGGCGCTTCGCCCGGACCGAAAGCGCGCAACGTGAGCGGGTAGGCGAATTCTCTCGGCAAACCGCGCGGCGCGTAGAATACGATAGACGCGCCGATAAAGATTGCAACGAGCGCAATGGTGACCTTGCGAGAGTGAACGCGGCGAAGGATCAAAAAGATGAAGATTGCCGCGAACACATAGGCGATGATTACCCCAAAGGCTTGAATGAGGTAATACCAAAGGTGTGAAATTAGTTCCATAGGTTTCTCCTTAGATAGGCGTAAGCGCCGATAGTGATATTCTTCACTAATTATAATAGAGATTTTCATATTTTGGTGAGAGAAATCTTATTTATTAAGCTTACGGATTTTTAAGCCTAACATCGCTAGAAATTCGAGGCTATGACGCATCAGGGGTAAAATAAACATATTCCTTTCTGGAGGTCCCTATGTCTATTATTCTTGACGGTTCGTCGCTTACGATTGAGAAACTTGTCGCTATTGCGCACAAGCATGAAACAGTAGAACTCGCCCCCGAAGCATTGGAGCGCATCAAAACCTGCCGCGCCATGCTGGAGGAAAAACTCGCCAAGAAAGAGATCATGTATGGCACGAACACCGGTATCGGCGAGTTTTCGGAAAAGATTCTCAACGACGATCAGGTGAAGGAATTCCAGAAATTTCTGATCTACAACCACGCGGCAGGGATTGGCGAACCCCTGCCCATCGAATCTGTCCGCGCGGCGTTGGCGGGACGCATCAACGTTCACGCGCACGGGAATTCTGGGTGCCGACCTGACATCACGCTGACCTTCGTCGAAATGTTGAACAAAGGCGTCACGCCGGTGGTCTGCACGAAAGGATCGGTCGGCGCGAGCGGTGACCTTGCACCGATGGCGCAAGCCGCGCTGTTGTTGATGGGGGAGGGCGAAGCGTTTTACGAGGATGAGCGACTCTCAGGTCAAGAAGCGATGCGGCGGGCGGGGATCAAAATCCCCGGCTTGCAGGCGCGCGACGGACTCGCCGCGATCAACGGCTCGAATGTGCTGACCGCCATATCCGCATTGCACATTTATGAGATGGAGCGTTTCATCAAACAAGCCGAAATTGCGGCGGCGATGTCTATTGAAGCGTTGCTCGGAAATCTCAAACCCTACAACACGAAACTTCACGAACTGCGCGGATTCAGCGGCGCGATCACCTCCGCAAAAAATTTGATGAGAGTGTTGGAAGGGTCTGACCTGAAAACGGGCAAGATGAAAACGAAAGTGCAGGACGCGTACTCGATGCGCTCGACTCCGCAGGTGATCGGAGCGGCGCGGGATGCGATCGCGTACGCGCGTTCGCAAGTGGAGATCGAGTTGAACGGCGTCGGCGATAATCCGATCTTTATCCCCGAAGATAAACTCACGTTGACGGGCGCGAACTTTCAAGGGAGTCCCGTTTCACTGCCGATGGATATGGCAGGCGCGGCGATCACGATGATCTGCGTGTTGTCCGAGCGGCGACTCAATCGCCTGACCAACCCCGCTCTTTCGCAGGGACTGCCTGATTTCCTCGCCCACGAACCGGGTTTCTACTCTGGTATGATGCTCAGTCAATACACTGCCGATCACTTGATTGTTGAACAGAGAATTTTATCCGCGCCTGCGAGTGTTCAATCCATCCCTGCCGCGGCGGATCAGGAAGATTTTGTGTCAATGGGCATGAACACCGCGCTGAAGAACGGACAGATTTTGGATAACGCCTATGGCGTTTTGGGAATCGAATTCATGGCGGCGGCGCAAGCCATGGACTTCCGCCAGTTCCTGCCGGGACATGGAACGAAAAAAGCGCGCGAGGCGATTCGCAAATACGTGGAGCATTTGCACGTGGATCGTCCGCTGTACAACGATCACAACGCGATGAAGAAGTTGGTGAAGAGCGGAGAGATTTTGGAAGAGGTGGAAAAGGTTGTGGGGGAGTTGGGATAACCAAAATAACGTGACAGTCACCTTCAAGGTGACTGTCACGTTTCTGCCAAGTATTTCAATACCCCATTCCCCGCAGCAATTCCGCTGGAGAAACACGCCGTCAGCAAATATCCGCCCGTCGGCGCTTCCCAATCGAGCATTTCACCGGCGCAGAAAACGCCGGGCAAATTCTTTAGCGTCAAGTTTTCATCCAACGATTCGAATGTCACGCCACCAGCCGTGCTGATCGCCTCATCTAACGGACGCGGCGCGACCAATGGCAAAGGCAATGCCTTGATGAATCCCGCGAGTCGCTTCGCGTCTGTAAAATCATCTTTCGACACGAACTCGCGCAACAAGCCCGCCTTCACTCCTTTGATCCCCAGCGTTTTTTCGAGAAAACTTGCCAGTGACCTCGCCCCGCGCGGACGCGATAATTTTTCGATCAACCAATCTAATGTGCGGTCGGGTTGTAGATCCAACGTAACAGTCGCTGTGCCCTTTGCATAAATTTCATCGCGAATGAATGCCGACGCGCTGTAGATCAACCCGCCCTCCACGCCCTCTTTGGTCACGATGAATTCGCCTTGCTGTCGAAATTCGCCGAACGACAACACCACCGATTTGATCGGATGCCCCTCATATTTTTCACGGAAGTGATCGCTCCACTTCACATCGAATCCGCAATTGGATGGAGACAACGGTTCGACCTCCGCCCCGGCTTGTTTCAACCAGTCAGCCCACGCGCCGTTCGAGCCGAGTCGGCGCCAACTCCCGCCGCCGAGCGCAAGGACGATCGCATCGGCGTTCACGATCACCTCACCGTTCGGCGTTTGGAATTGTAACGACCTGTCGGGGCGAATCCGCGTCAATTGGTGACGCAGGTGAAATGTCACGTCTGAATCGGTTAATCGTCTCAGCCACGCCCGCAACAGCGGACTCGCTTTCATCCCAACGGGAAAGACGCGCCCCGAAGTTCCGATAAAGGTTTCGAGACCCAATCCATGCACCCACTCGCGGAGTTGATCCGCGCCAAATTGTTTGAGCAGAGGTTCGATCTCTGTGCGGCGCTTGCCGTATCTCGCAACGAACACCTCGAACGGATCGGAGTGCGTGATGTTCAATCCGCTTTTGCCTGCCATAAGAAATTTGCGTCCAACCGACGGCATGGAGTCGTACACATCCACTTTCACGCCGCGCGCGCTGATGACCTCTGCCGCCATCAAGCCCGCTGGTCCGCCGCCGATAACCGCTGTTGTTTTTTGCATGGGGTCATTATAAAGACATTTGCGCAGAATCAAAAACACGCGCGCAGATCAACTGTGTGCGTGTCGTAATTTAAAGCCAAGTCGTGTTTTTATAGTTCCAAGTCACCGAAATAAGGATGCGGGTTTTGGCGATAAAACGGACTTCACGATTCTACTTGTTGACCTGCAACCGAATCACATCTCCTTTAGGATCTCGGCGCGTTTTTGTTCATACTCGGCTTCGCTGATCAGATTCGCGTCGCGCATCCCCTTCAATTCCTTCATTCGGTTCAGCGCGTTTTGCGATTCGTTGACCTTCGTCCCGCGATTCGTAAATTCCAGATTGGTACGGTGGATCTGTTCAGCCAGCTCTCTCGCCCGTTCAGCCTTGCGCGTCGTAACGTCTTGAATCGGTGATGCGCCGGAAGATATCCGTTTCATCCAAATCCAGTAGCCACCCACGACAACGACAAAAAGCAAAAAACCGTAGATCAACCCGGCATACAGACTCATAGGGAAGAGACCCAATTCGACCTTTTCCCCGGTGGTGTTATCCACGCAATACCACGTCAGCGTTTTGACGGTCTCGACCGGCGAGGGGTTGTACTCCTGCGTTTCCAACTGCATCTCTCCGCGCGGACAAACGAACGGCTTGGCAATGCGGTTCGTTGAGGGGAAGATCGCGCCAAATCCAATGGAAATGCCAGTGACGCCCATGAAGAGGCACCAGATAAAGACCAAAGACAAAACGATCCAATTGTTTTTCATAGAGTTGACTCCTCAGGAGCGAGTATAGTACTTTTTGAATCATCGCGCATGGATGGAATCAAAAACACGCGCACAGATGGTTTGCGCGCATGTTTCCTTATTTACCTGTTTTCGTGTTTTTCTTCTACGGCTCAACGCTGATCACGCCGCCCGCGAGATTCATGTTCAGCGTCCACGTACTGCCGGTGGTGAATTGCTGAAACTCAGAAACCGAACTTGCTGTATACGTTTCCTGCGATCCATCCTCGGTGAGGAAGTACACGGTCAGCGTTTCGGATTCATCGCCGAGGCGTTGATCGCTGGACACATTTGGGCTTTCATACACCGGTTGTAAATTATGTCCATCCAGCGTGTACGTTTGGATCGTCGTCCACTCGTCCACTGTGTAGGAGCAATACGTCTGAGTTTCTGTGTGACATTCCTCCACCACTTCCGAATACCCATTGCCCTTGTCAACTGTCTTTTGCTCGCAGACATCCTGACTTTCATCGTGACACGAAACATCGTAAGCGCCTGAAGGAGCATTGCCGCGTTCATTGTTGTAGTGCACCGGCTGAACCTCTTGCACGGGAACCGAAGTCTGCCAATAGACATCCGTCACTGTGGCTTGCACCGACGAAGTGGGGAAGACGAAAAACACCAACACGAGGACACAAATCATCGCAAGGCATCCCAGCACCGCCGCCGCGACGATCCACGGCGCGCGCGACGACTTTTTCCCGGTCAACGGCGCGGCGGGGGAGAGTCCGCTTCGCGTTTGCGGCGCATTCATCACCGGTTGAGCAGGAGCAATCTTTGGCAAAGGCGATCCGCAATTCGAGCAGACTGAGTTACTGCTTGGGTTATCGGTCCCGCAGTTATCGCACTTCACGATCTTCGGTTGCGCGGCAGGTTGCTGCATTACGCGTCCCGCCTCGCGCGCTTTGCCCTCTTTCAAGTCCGCGCCGCATTGCGAGCAAGTCTCGGCGGTGGCGGGGTTGCGCGTCCCGCAGAATCCGCAGTGGATGTCCGCCCCGGCTTGCGCGGCTTTCACCACAGTTTCATCCGTCACAAATTTTTGTTCCGACGGCAATTGAAATTGCACATTCTCTGGTTGCGGCGCGCCGCAGTTCTCGCAAGTCTTCTCGCCGCCCTTGTTGCGCGTGTTGCAGTTCGGACAGACCCATTCATTTTGAACATAACCAAGCGTTCGTCTTCGAGCCATCATCGCTCCTTTAAAAATCCTTTGTGACCTTTGTGTCCTTCGTGGTGAAAAAAGACAACTCTATTATAAAACGCTGTTCACGAAAATCCATGCCACTTTCGTATCTCTTCGATTCGGGATTCGCAATCCGGTTCCTTATGCGGACTGGGATCCCCCGCCTCATTCCGACGGGGCGATTTGGTCAGCGCGTGGAGAGTTGCCTCAGCCCCCTCTGCCACATTGACCGGGTCATAGCCGCCTTCGAGCACGAAAACGATCTTGCCATTGCAAAATTCATCCGCCAGCGCGATACACTTTTGCGCCAGCATAAAATATCCATTCGTGGATAATCCCAGCGACGTGATCGGGTCGTTCCAGTGCGCGTCGAATCCAACGGAAATAAAAATCATCTGCGGCTTGAATGATTCGACAAACGGTTTGAAGATTCGATCTGCAACTTGCTTGTAAACTTTATCTCCTGCCCTTGCCGGCAATGGCACATTGACGATTCGTTTCTTCGCATGTGCCGCTTCCTTCATTGCGCCCGTGCCCGGATAAAACCCCGACTGAAATTGATGCGCCGATAAAAACGCCACGCGCTCTTCGTTCAGAAATGCGGCTTGCGTTCCGTTGCCGTGATGCGCGTCGTAGTCAAGGATCAACACGCGCTCTATGCCGTTTGCCAGCGCGTCTCGCGCTCCGATGGCGACGTTGTTGAACAAACAAAATCCCATCGCGCGATCAGGCTCCGCGTGATGCCCTGGCGGGCGGACGATGGCGAAGGCGTTGTCCGCCTCGCCGTTTATCACAGCGCGCGCGCAAGCGATCACGCCTCCCGCCGCGAGCAAAGCATCGTCGAATGAAGATGGCGTCACATAAGTTGGCGCGTAATCAATGATGCCCGGCGCATCCTCGCGGCAGACTTTTTCCAGCGCCGCAACAAGTTCCGGGTTGTGGACTCGCGCAACCTCCTCCCGCGTCGCTGGTTTGGATTCGATCAACTTTGCGGACAATGAATCCAAGCGGGGTTTCAACACATCCAATCGCCCCGGTCTTTCGGGATGATCGGGATACAAATGATTCGGCGATGGAACAAAGGTGTAAACGGTGGGCATGGGTAAATTATAGTCTTACGCCAAGAATCAACAATCCCAAAGGGATGGCAGGATTGTAGAAAAGGAAAATTTAGTCACGGTTTCAAATCCCCAAGGGATGATATAGCAAATTTCTTCTGACACCCCTTCGGGGTTGAATGCAATCTAATCCATTCTATAATCATTTGACCCCTTCGGGGTCGCTTCAATTGTCAATCTCTAATCTTCAGTCTCCTTTTTCTTTCCCCCAAACATCTTCATCCATTCGTCCACTTCCTCTTTTGAAACAACTCTTTCGCCCTTTGCCATGCGCGGAGAGTTCATCACTTGTTTGAGACTCTTTGCAAACTCATCGGATGAAACGACATCCGCTTGCAGTACGCGCGCGCTGGATTGCACCTCGCGGTCGGAGGTGACGACCGTGTAGTTCTTTGCGGCTTTGCCCAACTTCTTCAATCGGTTGCGGATGGCGTTGTCTGCGGGACTGCCGAGGGGCGAGAAGGTCGCGGTGACTGCGCCCAGTTTCCGCGTCCCGGCTTGAGACGAAGGAGCGCCATCGAAAAATACCTCCACTTGACGGCGTTCGAGTCGGCAGAATTCCTGCAAAATAGCGATCAGTTCCGATTCGTCGTCGAGCGCGTCGAGGCGCATTCCGAGTTTGGGGATGAGATTGTGTCCATCAATCAAGTAGGGCATAAGAAATAATTGCTCCGCAGATTTTTATTTCCAGAATCCTGTGCGATATTTTGCGTGCGAGCATATATTCTCGGATTCATGAATTTATTTTATTTGACTTTTGTCTCCTGAACAGCGATCTCAAACTGCGGCGGATTTTCCAACGTCTTCTTCACCTTGCATAATTCCGCCGAGCGGATCAACGCACTGTGATATTGTTTTGGAAAGGCAGGCGGAACTTGGATCTCTAACTCAATGCGATCCATTAATCCGCTGTTCGGATTGGGATGATTGCGCTGAAGGATGCGGATACCCTCGGCAGGCAGGTTGCGCTGGCGGCAAAAACCCAGAACGTAGATTCCGGCGCAAGTTCCAATGGATGCGAGAAATAGCTCAAATGGCGAAGGCGCCGAATCGGTTCCGTCGCCGCTTGTCGGCTGGTCAGTTTGTACGATGTGATCCCGAATATGCGCGTCTACGCGCGCCCCGCCGGGGAAGTCAATTAATATTTCCATATATTTCTCCGTGTAGCAGTTTTGTATATTGACGATGGGTACGCTGCCGTTTAGAGATGTGTTTTATAATAGATTATATAGGACGAACCTCATGTCCTTAAAAGGAGACTATGATGGCTGATAAACGACCAAACAAAATTATAACGCCTCCGAAAGGCGGGATGTTGCGCGATCTCATCGCCCACGTTAAATTGATCGGACGATTGATGGGCGATAGCCGCGTCAGCATTTTTCTTAAAGTTTTACCGCTCGTCTCTCTGACATATCTGATCTGGCCCTTTGATTTAATCGCTTTCCCGGGTATCGGCGTGCTCGACGATGCGGCGGTTCTTTGGATCGGCTCGACCCTCTTTTTAGAACTTTGCCCGCCTAAAGTGGTAGCGGAACACATGCGCGAGCTCGCGGGCGGCGAAGGCGACTCGACCGGCGATATTGTAGACGCGGAAACGACGGATATAGACGATAGATGAAATATTTTGCGATATTCTCTTGTTTGTTGATTCTGGCTTGCGGCGGAATTAGCGTCCCGTCTCTTACGCAGACGCAAGTTGGCACGCCTGCCTCAGCCGATGCTTCGCCTGCTCCTGCGCCTCTACCGGCGACAATTGCGCCGACAGCGCTTCCGCCGAGCGAACCATCGCAGGATACGACTATTTTTCCCGATGCAAATGCGTACGAATGGCGGCTTATGACTGATGGGTTGGAACGTCCGATAGATACGCAGCCCGACCCTCAAGGACGGCTATGGATCGTGGAGAAGATCGGGCATATTCATCTCTTTCAAAGCGGGCAATTGAACATCGATACGCCGTTCCTCAACATCGAAGACCGTGTTAACGACGAAGAGAACGAAATGGGATTGCTTGGTCTCGCGCTTCATCCGAACTTCGCGCAGAACGGGTACTTCTACGTCAACTATACCGGCGCGCGCGGCGATACGTTCATCTCGCGTTTCACTGCCGGTGAAAATTCAGCAGACCCAAACAGCGAGGTTATCCTGTTGCGAGTCAAACAGCCGTACCCAAACCATAACGGCGGCACAATGAACTTCGGACCCGACGGTTACTTATACATGGGTCTCGGAGATGGCGGCTCCGGCGGCGACCCGGAAGGAAACGGTCAATCGTTGGATACTTTGCTCGGAAAAATTTTACGAATTGACGTGAACTCGGCTGAGCCTTATGCCGTTCCCGCCGATAACCCGTTCGGTAACGAAATTTGGGCGTACGGTTTGCGCAACCCGTGGCGCATGTCTTTTGATTCAGTTACCGGCGATCTGTACATCGGCGATGTGGGACAGGGCGATTGGGAAGAAGTTGACATCATCCCGGCTGGCTCGCACGGAGGCGAAAACTTTGGCTGGAACTACCGTGAAGGCGCGCACGATTTTGAAGGTAGAGGTTCTGCAGGTATGATTGACCCTATCGCGGAATACGATCACGGCGAAGGCGGATGCTCTGTTGTCGGCGGATACGCCTATCGCGGCTCGATGCCCGAATGGTATGGAATTTATCTCTATGGAGATTATTGCACCGGGCAGATCTGGGGACTGATCCGCTCCGGCGAGACATGGCAAAATCAATTGTTGTTCGATACGGATTTTAACATCACTTCGTTTGGTCAAGATTTGAATGGAGAAGCGTACCTCCTAACGGATGGCGGCGGAATGTATCAATTAGTTCGCAAATAGAGCTGCCTACATAAAGGCGGGCAGTTTGTCATACGAATGGATGACGCGTGTCACTAGCGCGCGTCGTTTGTTTTGCCTACAATGAGCGTGCAGAAGAAAAGAATTGGAGGCGCCCAATGGCTCAAAAAAGGTGGCATGTTGTCGAAGTCTGCTACTGTGAGCATGCAGGTCGCGAGGCGCGGCTGGAAGCGCAAGTGATCGATCCAGCCGAGAGCGTAGCTGACCAGCCGTCGCGCATCGTCGCCCGGCGATGTTCGAACGCTATCGAATGCAATGTGAACGAGAAGATAGCCTGCGCCTATTGCGGCACCAACCCGAATCACGTTCCGATCTAGAACGATGCGCGTTAGGCGCCTCCTCAAAGTTCGTTGTACGAGTGCGTTGTAAGAAGGCAGCTCCGCGTAATTGCGGAGTTGCCTTCTTGTTTCGGGTCAGAGCGGGGAAATTACGGCAATGTATGGAAGGAATTTAATACTTTCATATAGTTGGCGCGTTCGAAAGCCTCCGGCTCGCGCACAGATGATTGACTCATACTGCCTTGCATTTGCTTAATCGATTCGTAATCTCGCGCTTTTATCCATGCTTCAAGGTGACTTAATGTCGAGCCGATTAATTCTTCGCCAAATTGGAGTAAGCCAGACGCCATCATGGCGACCTTGGCGCCCGCCATCATCGCTTTTAAGACATCGGCGTAGGTATGCACGCCGCTGGTGAGCGCGAAATCTACGTTTAATTTCCCGTATAGGATCGCGATCCAGCGTAAAGGCAGCCTCATTTCAGAAGAAGCGCTGAGATCGAGACTATGAACGATCTCTAACTCTTCCAGATCGAAATCGGGTTGATAGAAGCGATTAAATAATACGAGTCCATCCGCGCCGGCTTCGACGAGTCGCTTGGCGAAATTCGGCAGAGATGAGGCGAACGGGCTGATCTTTACCGCCAGCGGAATTTTGATGGACGATTTGACTTCGGCGACTAGGTCTACTTTCATAGTTTCAATATCGCTGGAGGTCGTGTGGATGTCGGTGGGGATGTAATACATGTTGAGTTCGAGCGCATCGGCTCCGGCTTCTTCGATACGGCGCGCATAATCCGTCCAGCCGCCTTGAGAGACGCCGTTCAAACTGCCGATCACAGGGATGGTTAGAGCCTTTTTCAAACTGGTCACATGACGCAGGTATTTCTCGGAACTAATCCTATACATACCGCCGTCGGGCAGATACGATAGCGCCTCGGCGAACGAATCGCTTCCGCGATTGAGATAGTGGTCTAGTTCAAGGCTTTCGTGAATGATCTGTTCCTCAAATAGGGAATACATCACAATGGCGGCAATGCCCGCTTCTTCAAGCTGTTTAGCGCGATCAACCTTCCTCGATAATGGCGAGGCGGAGGCGACGAGAGGATTTCGCAGGTTTAATCCCAGATAAACGGTGGAAAGATCCGTCATAACGCGCTCCTCTTAACTATTGTTGTTTCCATAGCGTATCGCCGCCATTTGCTGATACAGCGTCCAGCGTTTATCGGCGTCGGCTTGCGCTTCGCGCATTAATTCTTCAGCGCGCTCTTCATTCATTTGCGTTAACATCTTATAGCGGGTTTCGTTGTACGCGTATTGCGAGAATGGCAAGCTCGGCTCTTTCGATTCGATGGACAATGGATTTTCTCCTCGCAATGCGAGGCGCGGATCGTAGCTGAAGAGCGGCCAGTGACCCGATTGCACGGCGAGTTTCGACTGCTCTAAACTGCGAGCCATGTCGTATCCATGCGCGATACACGGGCTGTATGCGATAATCAATGAGGGGCCATCGTAGGCTTCAGCTTCGATAAATGTTCGCAAGGTTTGTTGGTCGTTTGCGCCCATTGCCACGCGCGCTATATAGACGTACCCGTATGACATGGCGAGCAGACCCAAATCCTTCTTCGGCATGTGTTTTCCGCCCATCGCGAACTTAGCGACCGCCGCACGCGGCGTGGCTTTGCTTGCCTGCCCGCCTGTGTTGGAATAAACTTCAGTATCGAGGACGAGGATATTGATGTTGCGCCCGCTGGCTAACGCATGATCGAGACCGCCGTATCCGATGTCGTATGCCCAGCCGTCGCCGCCGATGATCCAGACGGATTTCTTCACAAGCGCATCGGCGACGCTGACCAACTCCTTCGCTTTGGAGTCGTTTGATTCCGAAAGTTTGTTTTTCAACGCAGTCACGCGCTCGCGTTGCGCTTCGATGCCTCGCTCGTCGTCTTGATTTGCCGTTAATAACGCCTCGACAAATTCTTTGCCCAATTCGTTTTCCATTGCGCGAAGGAGTTCAAGCGCATATTCATTCTGCTTATCGAGCGTCAGCCGCATTCCCAAACCGAACTCGGCGTTATCCTCGAATAACGAGTTCGACCACGCGGGCCCGCGTCCGCTCACATCTACCGCCCATGGCGTAGTGGGCAAGTTGCCCCCATAGATCGAGGAGCAGCCGGTAGCGTTTGCGACGATGGTTCGGTCCCCGAATAATTGTGAGACCAATTTTATATACGGCGTTTCGCCGCATCCTGCGCATGCGCCGCTGAACTCGAACAACGGGCGCAACAGTTGCGAATTTTTAATCGTCGAAGGATTGATCAATTTGCGATCCAGATCGGGAATTGTTAGGAAGAAATTCCAGTTTTTTGTTTCTGTTTCGCGCAAGGGCGGTTGCGGTTCCATGTTAATAGCGCGGCGCCCCGCTTGCGTTTTATCCTTTACGGGGCAAGCCTCCACGCACAACGTACAGCCTGTGCAATCCTCTGGCGCAACCTGCACCGTGTAGGCGTAACCCGCCGCTGTCGGAAATTCCTTAAATTTCGACGGCATATGCTTAAACGTGGCGGGCGCATCCGTTAGAACGACTTCGCTGTACACTTTATGCCGTATGACGGCATGCGGGCAGACGATCACGCACTTGCCGCATTGAATGCATAACGCTTCATCCCACACGGGGATTTCCATTGAGATGTTGCGTTTCTCCCATTGCGAAGTCGCTAATGGATATGTGCCGTCGTTTGGAAGCGCGGAGACAGGGACTTCGTCGCCCTCGAATTGAATTATTTTCCCCAGCACGGTTCGCACAAATTCTGGCGCTTCATTCGGGACGGGCGGGCGCCGCGCCGCCTCAGACGTTATCGCCTGTGGAACTTTGACCTCGTACAGATGCTCCAGCGTAAGATCCACGGCTTCGTAGTTTTTCTTTACGACCGCCTCGCCGCGCTTGCCATACGTTTTTTCGATGGCGCGTTTGATCTGCGCGATCGCCATTTCGCGCGGCAATACGCCTGAAATGGCGAAGAATGCCGTTTGCATGATCGTATTGACGCGCTGCCCCATGCCCGCTTGTTCGGCGACTTCGTATCCGTTGATCGCGTAGAATTGGAGTTTCTTCGCGATAATATCTCTCTGTGTTTCGCGCGGCAGGCGATCCCAGATTTCATCGGGGTTGTATAAACTGTTGAGCAGGAAGATCGCGCCTTCTTTGGCGTATTTCAACATGTCGAACCGTTCCAAAAAATTGAACTGGTGACACGCTACGAAATTTGCTTGATTAATTTCGATAAGATATGGCGCCTGAATCGGCTTGGGACCGAACCGCAAATGCGACGTGGTCATCTGCCCTGATTTCTTCGAATCGTAGACGAAGTAACCTTGCGCGTAATTTTCAGTCTCTTCGCCGATGATCTTGATCGAGTTCTTGTTGGCTCCCACCGTGCCGTCCGAACCCAACCCGAAGAACACGCAACGGACGGTCTGCTCATCTTCAATAGAGAAGTTCTTATCATACTTCAGGCTGGTATGGCTTACGTCGTCGTAAATGCCAACGGTGAAATGATTCTTCGGCTCGGATTTCAATAATTCATCGAAAACGGCTTTAGCCATCGCCGGTGTAAACTCTTTGGAAGAAAGTCCATATCGTCCGCCAATGATTGCGATCTCGCTTCTGCCCTCTTCGACGAGCGCGTTCACAATGTCGAGGTAAAGCGGTTCGCCTGGCGCGCCGGGCTCTTTCGTTCGATCGAATACGGCAATTTTCTTTACGGAGGCGGGCAACGCCTTGACGAAGCGCTCTACGGAAAACGGACGATATAAGCGCACGCGCAATACGCCGACCTTTTCCCCTTTTTCTACCAGATGATTCACCGTCGCTTCGACGGTTTCGCCGCCCGAACCCATCGTGACGATGACGCGTTCCGCTTCAGGATGGCCGGCGTAATCAAAGAGATGATATTGCCGCCCTGCAACTTGCGCGAATTTATCCATCGCTTCTTGCACAATATCGGGCGTTGCGGCGTAAAACGGATTCACCGATTCGCGCGCTTGGAAGTAAACATCGGGATTTTGCGCTGTGCCGCGTAAGACGGGGCGTTCGGGAGTGAGGGCGCGCGCGCGGTGAGCGCGAATCAACTCTCCATCGAGAAGGAGGCGCAGTTCGTCGTCTGTCAGGTAAAAGATTTTGGCGATTTCGTGCGAGGTGCGGAAGCCGTCGAAGAAATGGAGAAAGGGAACGCGCGCCTGTAATGTGGACATTTGCGCGATAGCGGCAAAATCGTGCGCTTCTTGCACAGAGGCGCTGGCAAGCAACGCCCAGCCTGTTTGACGGACCGCCATTACATCTTGATGATCGCCGAAGATCGAAAGCCCTTGCGCAGCGATGGAGCGCGCTGCTACATGGAAGACTGCGCTGGTGAGCTCGCCTGCGATCTTGTACATATTTGGGATCATCAGCAGGAGTCCCTGCGAAGCGGTAAAAGTAGTGGTCAGCGCGCCAGTTTGTAACGCGCCATGCACTGCGCCTGCCGCGCCGCCCTCGGATTGCATTTCGACGACGAGAGGAACGGTTCCCCATAAATTGGGCTTGCCTTTTGCCGACCATTCATCGGCGAACTCGCCCATAGCGGAAGAGGGAGTAATAGGGTAGATAGCGATTACTTCGCTTAAACGATGCGCGACCAAAGCAGCGGCTTCGTTGCCGTCAATCATGATGATAGGTTTGTCCATTATCGCTCCTTAAGGCACAAACGGATGGCTGAATCTTCCTTATAAAAAAGTGTATCGGTTAAGGAACGGTTTTGTTAGTTATAAATGACTTAAACCCGTATGCCTGTTGTCATATTACAGATAGGAATAGGTGGAATTGCAAGGTGGGGATATCGCCGTTTTGTTGAACGGTTCTCCTTTTTCGAGATTCTCTTAACCTTGACATCCTCCTGTTTCCGCAGATAATTGTGAAAATCAATTGAAAGGCTGTGACAGAGGAAAGTAGGCTGGCAGAAGCCGCCAGAGAGATGCGATGCAACGCTGAAAGTCGCATTCGAAAGAAGCCAGTCGAAGTTCCCTCTCGAGCCGTTCGTGTGAACGTGGGACAAAATTAATTTTGTCCTACCGCGTAGCGCAAACCGTTTTCTCGACGTTACACGAGATGCCGATGAACGTCGGCGCAAAGCGAATCGTTCTGATGAAGGATGATTAACTTGGGTGGTACCGCGAGAATTCCCTCTCGTCCCATTTTGTGGACGGGAGGGAATTGTTTGTATATCATGTAGGGGCGGGGTCTTCCCGCCCAATTCGGGCGAGAGAACCTCGCCCCTACAAAAAACGGAGAAATATATGTTAGACAAATTGAACGAAATCGAAAAATCCGCGCTGGAGTCGTTACGATCCGTCACGGATTCAGCCGCGCTCGAATCCTGGCGCGTGTCGCATCTTGGGCGCAGTTCGGCGCTGATGACGGTCTTTGCCGGGTTGGGGAAACTGTCGAAGGAGGAGCGACCCGCTGTCGGGTCGGGGGCGAACCGTGTGAAGGTGGCGTTAGAGTCCGCGCTGGAAGAGAGATCCAAACTGGTGAAATCAGCCGCGCTGGCGAAATCCCTCGAAGAAGACGCGTTGGACGTCACGTTGCCCGGACGAGGCGTGCACGTCGGCAGGTTGCATCCGTCTACGCAACAGTTGCGGAAGGTGATGAGTATTCTCGCGGACATGGGTTTTCAAATTTACACATCGCGTGAGGTGGAAACCGACGAATACAATTTTCAACTGCTCAACTTCCCGCCGAACCATCCCGCGCGCGATATGCAGGATACGTTTTTCGTTGAGGCAGAAGGGCGCGGCGATAACCCGATCCTGTTGCGGACGCATACGTCGCCTGGGCAGATCCATGCGATGCGAGAGTACTCCGCGATGAACCCCGATAACCCGCCGCCGATCCGCATCGCGTTGCCTGGGATGTGTTTTCGTTACGAGCAAATTACCGCGCGGTCGGAGATCCAATTCAATCAAGTGGAGGGACTCGTCGTTGGCGAGAACATCACCTTCGCCGATTTGAAAGGCACGCTCGCCGATTTTGCGCGGAGGATGTTCGGTCAACACGCGCGCGTGCGATTCCGCGCGTCGTATTTTCCGTTCACCGAACCTTCCGCCGAAGTGGACGTGGAATGTTTCGTCTGCGGGGGCAAGGGATGCGGCGTGTGCAAAAATTCGGGCTGGCTCGAGATTCTCGGTTGTGGCATGGTGCATCCCGTCGTGTTGCAAAACGGAGGCTATGACCCCGCGCGTTATTCAGGCTTCGCGTGGGGCATGGGACCTGAGCGCCAGTTGATGCTGAGGTACAAGATTGACGACATCCGATATTTCTGGGGAAACGATCTACGCTTCCTTGAACAGTTCTAAAAGTCAGAGAATTGGAGAATTAGAGAATTCTCTAATCCTCTAATTCTCTTTTGCGCAAAGGATAATTTTATGAAAATACCAATCTCATGGCTCAAAGATTACATTGACTTAGATGGCTTGTCTGTTGAAGACATTGCCCGTAAATTAACACTCGCCGGTCTCGAAGTGGATGAGATCAAGTATGCGGGCTTGGCGATGCCTGAATATAAAGACGGCGAGAAGCACGAGTTCAAGACGAGCGGCATTGCGTGGGATAAAGAAAAACTCGTCGTGGCGGAGATCCGCGAGGTGAAGGCACATCCCAACGCGGACCGATTGACCTTGCTTGACTTGTTCGACGGCAAAGAGAGTCAAACCGTGTTGACGGGCGCGCCGAATATCTTCCACTTGAAAGGGACGGGCAAACTCGACAAGCCGATCAAAGCCGCGTACGCCAAAGAGGGGACAACCCTCTACGACGGTCACGCGGAGGGTTTGCAGTTGATGACCCTCAAGCGGACAAAGATTCGCGGGGTCGAATCGTATTCGATGGTCTGCTCCGAAAAGGAACTTGGGATCTCCGAGGAACACGAGGGCATCATCCTGTTCGATGACGATGCGCCTGTGGGAATGTCGCTCGCCAATTACATGGGCGACGCCGTGCTGGATATTTCCATCGTCCCGAACATGGCGCGGAATGCGAATGTGATCGGGATCGCGCGGGAACTCGCGGCGTTGACGGGGAGGGAGTTGAAAAGACCGACCATGGACAATGGACGGAGGACGAAGAAAAGTGGTCAATCGTCGGCGGTCAATGGTCAATCAGTCACCGAACTCGTCGAGATCGAGATCACCAACCCCGAACTCAATCCGCGCTTTGTGGCGGGATTGATTCGGGATATTGAAATCAAGCCGAGTCCGTATCACATTCAGCGGAGATTGCGATTGGCTGGGATGCGTCCCATCAGCAACATCGTGGATGCGACCAACTACGCGATGCTCGACATCGGTCAGCCGCTTCATGCGTTTGATTACGATGTGCTCGTTTCCCGCGTAGGACAAATTGCCAATTTGTCCCACAAGATCAAGATCATCACCCGCGCCGCGAAGGATGGCGAGAAACTCACCACGTTGGACGGCAAAGAACGAGTCCTGACTTCTGAGAATGTTCTCGTGTGCGATGAAAGCGGTCCGCTGGCGATGGCTGGCGTGATGGGCGGCGCAGAATCAGAAGTGACAGACAAGACTCGCACAATTCTGCTCGAAGGCGCGGCTTGGAATTTCATCAACATCCGCAAGACGGCGAAGCAACATAACCTGCCGTCTGAGGCGTCGTTCCGTTTTTCGCGCGGCGTGCATCCTGCCATGGCAGAGCAAGGCGTGAAGCGCGGACTTCAACTCATGGCGGAATGGTCGGGCGGGCAGATCGCGCCTGACCTCGTGGATGTGTATCCGCTCAAGCCGAAGGACCCGACGATCACCGTCACCACGAAAGATGTGAAGCGTTTGCTCGGCATTGACCTCACCGCGAAACAGATCGCCGAACTACTCACGCGCCTCGAGTTTGAATGTAAAGTGGAAAAAGATTCTGTCAAAGCAAAAACGCCGCCGCATCGCCTCGACATCGGCGAAGGCGCCGTCGGTCTCGCGGATGTGCTGGAGGAGGTCGCGCGCGTCTATGGTTATGATCGCATCCCCGAAACGCGCATGTCCGATTCGCTCCCGCCGCAAGTGGGCAATCCGCAACACGAGTGGGAGGAACACGCCCGCGATATTCTCGTCATACTTGGGTTGCAGGAAGTCGTCAGCTATCGCATGACCTCGCCCGAACGCGAAAGCCGACTCGTTTCGTTTGATGAGTATGTCGCGCTGGCGAATCCCATCGCGCCTGAACGCCGCGTGATGCGCCGCAGTCTGCTCGCGTCGCTGTTGGAAAATGTCGAAAAGAACGCGCGCGCCGAATCCATTTCGATGTTCGAGATCGGTTCAGTGTTCGAGCCGAACAAAAATGATTTACCAAACGAACCGCGTAAACTCGCGATAGCGATGACTGGCTTGCGGACTCAAACCGCGTGGGATGTGAAGGATTCCGCTTCGTTCGATTTCTATGACATGAAAGGACGCCTTGAACTCCTGTTGAGCGGACTGCGCCTTAGCGGCATTTCCTACACCCCAACCGATTCGTCTTCGCTCAGCGCGGGATTTTTGCACCCGGGCAAATCTGCCGAGGTGAAGATCAACGGGCAATCCGTCGGCGCGTTCGGCGAGTTGCATCCGCTGGTGAAAGAGAAATATGACTTTGAAGATTCACCCGTCATCGTCGCCGAATTCGACTTGGATACGCTGAGAAACGCGACTCCAACGTACGGAATCGCGCCGGTCTCTGAGTTCCCGCCTGTCCTCGAAGACATTGCCGTTATCGTGGACGAGTCGGTGACGGCGGAGAAGGTCGAAGGGTTGATAAAGCAGACGGGCGGAAAGACCGTCACCCGCGTCCGCTTGTTCGATGTCTACCGCGATGAAAAGATCGGCGCGGGAAAGAAGTCGCTTGCGTACAATCTCACGTATCAATCGGAGAAGACAATGACCGATGCCGAAGCCGCGGCGATCCGCACGAAGATCGTCAAGCGGCTGGAGCATGAAGTCGGCGCGAAGTTGCGCGGTTAACGCGGAGCGCTGTATACTTTAGGAAATTCTTTTTGATAGAGAAAAAGGAGAAAAAATGAACAATAAAAATACCGGTATGATCGCGACCATCGTTACGGCTATACTCTGTGGATGCTGCGCCCTGTTTGCTTGCATCTTTGGATTTGGCACGATCACAGGAAACGGAACATTCACGCTCGGCGATACCGCCCAGCCCATGCCGCCCACATACGGATATGTGTTTCTGTGCCTGTCGTTTCTCATGATCCTTGTGCCAGTGATCGTCGGTTTCGTTACACTGAAGAAGAAACCTGCCGATGCCGCGGCTGAGGTTCCGCCAGCGCCGCCTTCGACGCCAGCTGAGTAAAAACGTAAAACGGCGACCTGTTTCAAGGTCGCCGTTTTTTTATTTACAGGCATTGCCGATTAACGCACGATGATAGTCAGCGTCATAGGACAAAAATAGATGTTATCCATTTTCAGCGCCCATTGCGTAGAGTATGTGCCGCGCTTCTTGAAAGCGGACATTTCCACCGGGAGAAGTACATTTTTTCTGGTTTCAACGGCTTTAGGTATAACGTATGAAGAGACTTTATGGAGTTTATCTCCGCTGTAAAAAACATAACTCATCGAGACGCGATACCAAGTCTCTGTGCCGATATTTCGAACGCCCCATGTCGCTATGAAATCGGCTCGCGGTTCGAAGACGGTCTTGGGCTCGGGATCTATGGTGCGCACCTCGCATCCATATTTGGAGCGGCTTGTGCCGCTGCCAAGGGGGACTAAGGTGGATGTGCCGGTAGGCGTCGCTAGATTGGGCATGATGAACAGAAACGTCATGGTGGGCGCCGGCGACGCGCTTACAGTGAAGGTCGGTTTGAGAGTCGCAGAAGGCGTTTGCGTGAGAGGCGCGGCAGAAGCGGTCTGCGTGAATGCGGCGTCAGCGGTTTGCGCAATGAAGGTGTTAATCGAATTGGAATCGAACGTAGGCGCAGGCATATAAGACGTTGGAAGACAAGCCATCGCCGCTGTTAATGCTCCGAGCCAAAGCGCGAATTTACGACGCTTCATATCCGTCCTGTTTTCGATCAATTATTCGACGACGATCGCAACATAGGGATAGCACAATTGACCTTCCACTATCCATGTCATCACGTGCTTGCCTTTTTCTACCGGGGCAATAGCGTCAATCACAATTTTGATCGATTCGCCCGGTTTGAGGTCTTTCCCAAATTCGCGGACAGTGTAACTGGGATCTTTCATTAATTTTGTGCCGCTGAAGTATTTGATGTCGAAATTGGCGGGAATAGTTTTTGTGCCGGTATTTTTGATAGTCCACACAATGTCAAACTCTTTGTTTTTCTTAAATACGGTTAAATCGCGGGGCTCATTGCTGAAAACTGTGCAGTCGTAAGGGAGGGGTGCGACGCTGCCGCCGCTTCCGCTGCCTCCGCCGCTTACGACGCGCGTAGAAGTGGGTTGAACGAGTATGAGCGGAGTCGCTGAAGGGATGATGGGGGTCGGCGAGGGCGGAACAGCCTCAGTCTGCGTTGGAAGTGTGGTGTTGGTCGCTGCAGGTTGAGCGGCTTCCGTTTGCGCTTGCGCCGCGGCGAGGGTCAGTGCGACGGCTTCCGCCACTTGGTTGGCAAGCTCTGTCGCATTGGCGGTCGGCGCTGGCGGTTGCCCTTGCGGGAGGCATGCGCTGAGTATGAAGAGGGCGCTGAGCGCGACGCCCAAGATTTTTTTTGTGCGAGATGTCATAGTTTCTCCTGTAGTTGCTATTCCTTTGTTGGATTTGATTCGCCGTCGCCGATGCCGAGCGGCTGCCATTTCTTCTCATCTTTGAGGCGATGTTGAATGCCGTGCCGGTCATGAAGTTCGTCGAAGCCTTCAGGTTTGATAAACATCTGTTGACCTTCGAGCAGGCCCAATACGCCGGCTTGGCCGGATTCTATTCGCTTTTCGCCCTTGAATTTTGCCGCATCGCTCGGCAGGTAGTCGGTCGGTTCTTCATAAGTGGTAATGTAGCCTTCGTAATTGCGCAAAATTACCTTATGATCCGACATACTGATCAAATAATTCGGCATGACGGGAATCTTCCCGCCGCCGCCGGGCGCGTCAATAATGTATTGGGGCACAGCGTAACCGGAGGTATGCCCGCGCAGCCCTTCCATGATCTCGATACCTTTTGCGACGGGCGTGCGGAAATGTCCGGCGCCTTCCACCAGATCGCATTGGTAGAGGTAGTATGGGCGCACGCGGATGCGGACGAGATCGTGCACAAGCTTCCGTTGAATGTGTACATTGTCGTTGACGCCAGCCAGCAACACGGATTGATTTCCGAGCGGAATCCCGGCTCTGCTTAAACGATCGCAGGCTTCGGAAAGTTCCTTGCTGATTTCGTTCGAGTGATTGACGTGGATATTGATCCACAATGGGTGGTATTTGGCGAGCATATCGCACAATTCTTGTGTGATGCGCATAGGCATGAAGACTGGTACGCGCGAACCGATACGGATGATTTCGATGTGTGGAATTTCGCGTAAGCGGCGCAGGATTTCATCGAGAATTTTTGGCGCGAGCACGAGCGGGTCGCCGCCGGAGAGCAACACATCGCGCACCTGCGGTGTGCGCTTGAGGTATTCAATTTGCATTTCAAATTCTTGTCGAGAGAACGTTTGCCCTGGGTCGCCGACGATGCGCGAACGTGTGCAGTAACGGCAGTACGATGCGCACTGCGTCGTGACGAGCATCAATACGCGGTCGGGGTAGCGATGAACCAGCCCCGGCACCGGCGAGTGGCGATCTTCTGCCAGCGAATCTTCCATCATAGCGGTAAAGGATTGCAACTCTTCCGAACGCGGGATAACCTGTTTACGGATGGGGTCGTCGAGGTCGTCCGGATCAATTAACGAGATGAAGTAAGGGGTGATGTCTACGCGGAATAAGCCTTGCGTTTGCAAAGCTTTGCGTTCCGAATCGGTCAACGGTAAGACTTTTTCTATGTCTTCGACCGAGTTCATACGGTGGCTTAGTTGCCAGCGCCAGTCGTTCCATTTTTCATCGGGAACGTCAGCGTAAATGGGAGCGCGCTTGGAAATAAACGGTTCAGGCATGAGATTTTCTCCGGGAGGGTTAAAGTTGGTTGCAACTATAAAAATGCGGCATGCTGGCGTATTGGAGGATCGTGATCTGGACGGAAGAAACCGCAATACTGTAGATTGACGTTCATAATTGAATTGTACGGGCAAATAAAACCAAGGTCAATGTCCCTTTGGCGGATAGCGCTGAAGTTTGAATTGATTTAAGTTACAATGACGGCGGAGGATATCCCTATGAACATTAAAACAGATGCGTTGGAAATTATCCATAATCCGGCTGAGAGCCGTTTTGAAATTTGGATCGAGGGGAACCTATCTAAACTTGATTATGTGGAAGATGAGAATTCGATTTCGATGACGCATGTTGGCGTGCATCCCGATCATCGCGGTCAAGGCGTGGCTGGCAAATTGACCGAAGCGGCGTTCGAGTATGCGCGGAAGAAATCGTTGCGCGCTATACCGGTCTGCCCGTATGTGATCACATTTCTGCGGCGAAACCCTCAATATGTGGAATTGACAAAACCGAAATAGATTTGGAGTGAAGATGTGCGCCCGAAAAGCAAAACACGCCCTTACGGACGTGTTTTGTTGTGGCGGGGAGGGCGGGATTCGAACCCGCGACTGGTTTAACCCAGCACTCACTTAGCAGGCGAGCCCATTCAGCCACTCTGGCACCTCCCCGGTTTGATTGACGATTTACGATTGTGGATTTGCGATTTCTAATTCAGATAATCGTCAATCAAAAATCTGAAATCGTAAATTGTCAGGCGGAGGGAGTGGGATTCGAACCCACGTTGGTGTGACCCAAACATGTTTTCAAGACATGCGCCTTCAGCCGCTCGGCCATCCCTCCACGAAACTTCGCTCACTTGAGGCGGGCAAAATTTTACCATAAGAAACAGCGAAAAAATACTCGGCTGAATTGAATGACGAACTTACTCTGAAGATTATAAAGCGGACGTGCGCGTATGCCGCTCGGTCGTCTTGATGTCAGCCGTGTCAATCATATCTTTTACGGCGACGGGAATCCCTCGTAAGGAATTTTCCAGCGAGGAGATTATCCCTTCCGTTTGAGTCGGTTTTGCGGGGACGAAAGAATCGCTGACCGTAATGCAAGCATTGAGCGATAGATTGAGACGTTGGATTTGATTGAGGCAGAGAGCCCCAACTCTTGGGCAGAAAGCTCTTTTGAGCGGATTAGGTCGAGAGCCTGTTTGATTGTGAGACAATCTGGCGCGCTCATGCCGTCTATTATAATAAAAATATGATACGACTTACGCATTTGAGAAAGATTGAGTAAACTGAGGGAATGACCAAACACGACTCATTTGGGCGCTGGGCAACCAGTCAATTGGACATGACTTTGGAAGAGTGTGCGTTTTATGCTTTGGATGCCTGGAAGATTGAAGCTTGCCATCGTGGTTTGAAACAGAACACGGGTATTGAGCGCAGTCAATTTCGCTTGTTGATTGCACGGAGAAACCACATTGTCTTAGCCACTCGAGCTTTTGTCCGTCTGGAAGTCTATCGCTTGAAAACTGCACTCCTTGGTTTGAAGCCAAACCAATCATTATTCGCCAAGCTATCTGTGCTTACCTCAAACATCTTGCCTGCATCCTGTCCGCAACTGTGTAGCTCCTAAATGAATTATTCCATCAGTAGGAATTACGCTTGTTTTTTGCTCGCGCTTGCGCTTTTTGGAGCGTTGATCGTGGCGCTGATTATCTCCAAATATGGTCCGGGCGTTTCAGCCGACGCTACGAAATATCTATCTGTCGCGCAAAGTCTGTTAGACGGCAAAGGTTTCTTCGATCATACCGGGCGTCCGCTGTTGTGGTGGCCCCCGTTGTACCCGCTGGAAATTGCAGGCGCGAGTTGGATCACCGGCGCGGATGTTTTGTTTGCCGGAGGCTGGCTGAACATCGCCGCCTTTGCTGTAAATGTTTTGCTTAATGGCGCGCTGCTTTATTATGCTTTTCCCGATAAGCCGCTGTATTCGTACCTCGGCGCTTTGTTCATCCTCACATCCGATATGGCGCTTCGTATCCATGCGAATATTTCATCTGAACCGCTGTTCGTAACTTTCTCGACGCTCTTCCTATTTGCCGGAGCCGAGTATCTTCAGACGCGTTCCCGCCGCGCGCTTGGGTGGATGATCGCTATGTCGGCGTTGGCGCCGCTGCAACGTTATTTAGGCGCGAGTCTTATCGCGGCGGGGGGATGTTTCATCCTGTACGCGAATCGCAAGGAGATTTGGCGCGGCATTCGCGAAGGATTTGTTTTTGGCGCGCTATCGCTGTTGCCGATTGCCTTATGGATCGGCTTTCATAATCTCGGTCAATATGGGTCGTTCTGGGGCGTGAGCGGCTCGATCGTTGACCCACTGGAAAACTTGCGCTTGTCGTTGGCAAAGATTCTACACTGGTTCTTACCGTATTTTCCGCTTGCGCGCCCGCTCTTCGATCATGTGTGGATCGTAGTCGGCGGTGCGGCGGCGACGCTGACGCTGACCAATAAAAAGGAGAATTGGAAAATATTCGCGCGGACGATGGTGCAGCCGATCCCGTTCGTTTCGTGGATCTTTTGTGCGTGGACAATTCTTGGGCTGATGTATTCGGTCACTACCGAAGATCATGTTGATCTATTTTCCGACCGTTATTATGTGGGCTTGCTCGCGCTTGTACTGATCATTCTCTTTGTCGTTTTCGACGCGCTGGTTTTACCCCATTGGAAGCGGGATCGTTTCAACGTTCGGAGAATTGGCATAGCGCTGTTCGCTCTATGGCTGGCGCTTTACCCCGGTTGGAGTCTCGTGAAATATATTTCAACGTCTCGCGTCAACGGCGAGGCTAGCGGCTACAATGTATATAATAACCGCGCTTTTCACGAGAATCTGATCATCGGGAAAATGCAAGAGATTGCAAAAAATGAGCCGTCGGCGACGCTATATAGCAATTACACTGACGCTGTATGGTTTTTTACGCGCCGCGCTTCGCCGCTGATGCCGCGTTCGTTCACGATGGATCCGGATGAAATTAAGATAATCTACGCAGGCTGGCCCCACGACCAACCCGGCTATATCGTTTGGATTCTCCCCAACAGCATCTATAGAAATGTCGTCCCGCCCAAATTATTGAGGGAGATCGCAGACTTGAAAGTTATCGTCAAGTTAGAAGCGGGAGAGATTTACTGGGTTAATAAACGAGAAACATCGCCCTAAGCGAAATCAATTGTTACGGGCGACGCCTCTTTGCGTAATGGGCTAGATCAGCCCCATCACCCTGCCAGTCTTCAAATCCAAGTCTACGTCATAAAAAACGGGACGCGTAGGCAAGCCCGGCATTGTGCGCATATCGCCGAGAATAGGGTAGAGGAAGCCCGCGCCCACGCTTGCGCGAATTTCTCGTACGGTAATGCGGAATCCCGTCGGCGCGCCTTTCTTCGTCGGATCAGTTGTAAACGAAAGATGGGTCTTCGCCATGCAGATAGGTAGCCGATCAAACCCCAAACGTATATAACGCGCGATCTGTTCTTCCGCCTCGGGCGTGTAATCCACTCCGTCGGCGCGATAGATTTGGGCAGCGATCGTCTCGATTTTCTCTTTGATGGGACCCTCCGCGTCATATAGGAACTCGAAGCGGCTTGGCATTTCAGCGGCTTTCACCACCGCCTCCGCCAGCGCTTTCGCACCCTTGCCGCCGTCTGCCCAGTGCGTGGTGACGACCGAATCCGTCGCACCCATCTTCAGGGCAGCCGCGCGCACTAACTCCACTTCGGCGGGGGTATCGGTAATAAACGAGTTGACCGCTACGACCACGTTCACGCCAAACTTGAGCGCGTTTTCGATATGCCGTTCAAGGTTAGGCAAGCCGGTGCGGAGTAGATCGAGGTTTTCATCGGTGTATTCGGCTGGGAGCGGTTTGCCCGCCACCACTTTCGGTCCGCCGCCGTGCATCTTAAGCGCGCGAATTGTGGCGACCAGCACGACGACTTGCGGTATCAGCCCGGAGTAGCGGCATTTGATGTCGAAGAATTTCTCCATGCCAATGTCTGCGCCGAAGCCCGATTCAGTCAGCACGAACCCATCTTTGCCGACTAGTTTGAGCGCGATCATATCGGCGATGATGGAACTATTGCCGTGCGCGATATTGGCGAACGGTCCGGCGTGAACGGTGGCGGGCGTCCCTTCAAGCGTCTGCATGAGATTCGGCTTGATTGCATCTTTCATTAGAACGGTAACCGCTCCTGCCACGCCGAGGTCTTCGGCGGTGACGGCTTCGCCGCTTTTATTGGTAGCGACGACCATTCTGCCGAAGCGTGCGCGCATGTCTTCCAGCGACGCGGTCAATGCGAGAATCGCCATGATCTCCGATGCGACCGTGATGTCATAGCCAGACATGTGCGCATGCCCCGTCTCATCTTTGCCGCGCCCTACTTCGATCTCGCGCAAGAAGCGATCGTTGACGTCAATCACGCGCCGCCAAGTGATGGTGGTTTCGTCAATGTCGAGGCGGGCGAAGCGAACGCGTTCTTCGGGCGTAAGGTCGCTGGGATTGGTTTTCGGAATGCCGAGTTTTTTCAAACGCCGCAACATCGAAGGCGAGAATTTACGTTCGCCTTTTTTATCCGGCGGGCAGAGCGCGTTGAATAATTTCTCGTCGTCTTGCATCTTCTCGTGCATCACGCGCGCGTCAAGCGCGGCGGCGACGAGGTTATGCGCGGCGGTGATGGCGTGGATGTCGCCTGTCAGATGAAGATTGAAATCTTCCATCGGGATTACTTGCGAATACCCGCCGCCGGCTGCGCCGCCTTTGATGCCGAAAGTCGGTCCTTGCGAAGGCTGGCGGATCGCCGCGATGGTTTTCTTGCCGAGGTGCGCTCCTAACGCTTGCGCCAAACCGACCAGCGTAGTGGTCTTGCCTTCGCCCAGCGGCGTAGGCGTGATGGCGGTTACGTCAATATATTTGCCGTTGGGCTTGTTCTTGAAGCGTTCTAGAATTTCAAGTTTAATCTTGGCTTTGTACGGTCCGTACAACTCTATTTCGTTCTCGCGGACGCCGAGTTCTTTTGCGATCTGTAGAATGGGTTTGAGTTTCGCGGCTTGTGCGATCTCAATGTCGGATGGCACAGGGCGTAGAAGCTTGAGTTTGGTCGGTTTAAAGACGGTTGAGACTTTCTTTGCTTTTACAATTTTGCGGACGGGCGTCTTTGCGGGTTTCTTCCCCTTGCTAAGTTTGGTCGCCATGTTTGCTCCTATAGAGATACGTTGCAACGTATCTCCGTTTAATCCGCCGTCAGCCGCGAAGAGCGTTACCATAGAACCTCCGCGTTGCGATGAACGGCGTTCCGTGTGTGATCTTGTCGTTCGAAGCGTTCCAGCGCTCCATGTTAAGTATCGTTTTTTCTTTTATTTTTGTAATGGCAGGATGTCACACACTTTATGGAGAGGTGTCATTTTTCGTCGGCGCAGATTATTGTCCCCAAGGTTTCGCCTTCCAGCGCGCGGAGCAAGTTGCCCGCTCGCTCGCCGGAGAAGATTTGCGCGGTCAGGTTAGGATGTCTTTCGACGAGATCGAGCATCTGTCGCACTTTAGATTCCATGCCGCCGGTCACGTCTGCGGCGGCAGATGCTCCGATTCCATGCTCGATCGCGTTGAACGAAGCCGGCGTGATCGTTTCCACTTTACGCGCGCGGGCTGGAAAATCCTCCCATACAGCGGCTTCCAAACCCGCCAACAAGATTCGATCCGGCCGCAACGCGTCGGTCAGATGCATGAACAGGTCTTCCGTCGAAAGGATCGTGCCGCCGAGCGTTCGATCGAAGACGGTATCGCCAAAGATGACAGGGACGATTTGCGCCGCCAATGCCATGCGGATTGGCGTAAGCTCCCATTGCGCCACGCTGCCGTTGTCGGCGGCGACGCTGGCGGAAGGCGGCAATGCTATCGCGCGCACGTCCGCCTTATATAATGCGTCCATTACGAATTGATTTAACGCCGCTGCCTGTTGCCGAACTTCGACAAAACCTTTCCAATAGATAGTTTGCGCGTCGCCGTGTCGCCCGGTTGACGGCAAGCCGTCGCGCGTTTTATATTCACGGGCTGGCACATGACCGAATGAGCCTGCGCCGTGTCCGATGAGCAAGTGTAGATTGGGACGAGTTTGCTGCGCGCTTTTGATCTGCAGCGCAAGAGCGTCCATCCTATCCAGCAATGGTGTGTACGGCGTAGATTTATCCGTGATCAATGACCCGCCCAGTTTGAGGAAGACAAGTTCTTTCATATCGCTATTGTAAAGGATGCGGCATTTGCTTCGCAAGCCGTTTTTGTTGCGTTTGAGCGAGTCGGCTGGGCATAAAATCGCTCTCCCTGCTATAATCTTTTTTATGGATATTCGCGCAGGCACTATCGCCGCGGCGTTCATGGCTATTGTTGGCGCGTTATGGGTCTTTGTTACAGGGGTGCGCGCGTTGCAGTCGGCGAGGCGTCTTACTTATTATCGCATCAAACGTCAGCGTGTGCGAAGCGGATGGATTACGCTCCTTAGCGCGACCTTGTTGATGGCGTTAGGGGCGTGGTTGTCTATTTTTGGCGAGCCGGTAGCGTATCGGTATTTCCCGCCGTCGCCGACGGTTACGCTTACGCCCACCATTACCCTCACGCCGACGATCACGCTTACGCCCACTATTACTCTTGTGCCGACGATCACGCTAACGCCTGCCGTCACTGATACGCCGCCGTTTACGCCTACGCCGTTTATCCCGCCTGCGATTGAGGCGTTATTCGAAAGCGTAGTCACGCCCGACTCGGGCGCGGCATTCAGCCCGTTGCAGTTTACGCTTAACTGTGCGAACTTCCTCAATTTTGAAGCGGCGGCAGTCTTCCAGACCCCGATTCGATATATGTGCGCGGTGTTCTCTTATGCGAATATGACGCCCGGCGCGCAGTGGACTGCGCTTTGGTATCGCGATGGTAAACTGGTTCACTATGAAACGATCCCGTGGGACGGTGAAACCGGCGGATATGGATTTGCCGACTGGGAAGCGCCGCCTAGCGAATGGTTGCCTGGCGATTATGAAGTTCAAATTTTTGTCGGGTTGGAACACAAAGTAGTTGGGCGCTTCGCCGTACAAGGAGACACGCCGACGCCCATCTCAACGCTTTCGCCGACCCCTACGTTAACGCATACCGCTGTCGTGCCCCTTCCTGCGGGGACGACTGCCGTCGGAACCCCGTAGATCGTCTCACTCTCAACTTAAGATGCAAATAGGATAACCGCTATGACTAAAAAATCATTTCAAGAGTACTACCCTGAACCGTTCGCGCATTGCTATGGATGCGGCACGCTCAATGAATACGGCTTGCATATTCAAAGTTATTGGGACGGCGACGAATCGGTCTGCCATTTTATGCCTAAACCGTATCACATCGCTATTCCCGGATATGTGTATGGCGGACTGCTCGCGTCTCTAATTGATTGTCACGGCACCGGCACAGCCGCGGCGGCGCTCTACAAGGCGGCAAAAGAACGAGACTCGAATGCCGAACCGAACACGCGCACGCTCACTGCGTCTTTGCATGTAGATTACCTTAAGCCGACCCCGCTTGGCGTCGAGCTTGAAGTGCGCGGTAAGGTGAAGGAGTTGACTGGGCGTAAAGCGGTGATCGAGGAGTGGATTCTTGCTAATGGCGTGACGACTGTGCGCGGAGAAGTTATCGCAGTGCAAGTACCCGAGTCGCTGGTAGATGAGTTGTTGCAGGGAAAATAGAGAAACGTATAAAACTCCGAGGTTTCGCGACCTCGGAGTTTTTATTATTTCTTCGCCGGCTTTGCCATTTCGTCGCGCACGGTATAGTACAGGTTCTCCGCTTTCAATTCATTCAGCGAATAACACGGCGCCTTAAGGTGATCTGCCAATTGTTGCGCGAGTCCTTGATCGAAGGCGGCGTGTTCCATGTTGATGACCACGCATTTGATCTTTTCGTTGGCAATCAGTTCGGCAAATTTGAAAGATTCTTCCTGCGGCGGCAACGCGCCCAAAGAAACGTTGCCTGCGCCGTCGGTTAGAACGATGAGCAACGGTTCAATATCTGGATGATGTAATTTTTCTTGCCGCAATACATCCGTTGCCATGAACAAGCCGGCGGAGAGCGGCGTCTTCCCGCCGACAGGGATATCCATCAAGGCGCGTTGAGCAAGTTGCACAGAGTTGGTGGGGGGCAGAACGAGCGTGGCGCGGTCTTTTTGGAAGACGATTAAGCCTACGCGGTCGCGGCGTTGATAAGCGTCTGTCAATAGAGATAAGATCGCCCCTTTGGTCGCGTTCATGCGTTCCGCTACTGCCATAGACCATGAAGCGTCCACTAGAAATAATACAAGGTTTGCGACGCGTTTGACGCGTATCTTACGCTGCAGGTCGCCTTTTTCGATAGCAAAGGCGAGGCGCTTGCGTTTCTCAACGCGTTGTTTTTGATACGGCGCGGCGGCGCGGAAGGTAGCGTCGAAAGCGATATCATCCTTTTTGTCGCCAGCGGGGCGCGCTTTAATATAGCGCCCGTGCTTGCGTTCGGTTTTGGTCAGCGAGCGCCGCCCGGCGTGCTTGCGCGCAAGTTTATCGAGAGGAGTGTTGAGTTTGCGCGGTTGGAACTTCTCGCCAGCGCTGATCTTTTGTCCGCCTTCCCACCAATTGGCGCTGGCGTTGGCGAACACATTTTGCGGCATCGGTTCTGGTTTGCCTTCCGGCGCGCCTTCCTCGCGCTCATCCTCGAGCCTTAAGTTTTTTTTTCTTCGGATTGATTCTGCGAGGCTTCAGTTTGGTCGGATTCAGCCTCTTCCTCCGGCGTGGATTGCCCCGCCAATTGTTCGATGCGCTCTTGCAGTTGCTCGGTCGTCATCTCTGCCTGTTGGAAGGGCGTGCGCTTGATGCGATGTGGCAACGCCAATTCAGCCGCCAGCGCAATATCGTGATCGGTGATCTTTGTCCGACCTTCAAATGCGGCTTGAGCGCGCGCAGCCTTCAAGATAACCAGATCGGCGCGATGACCGTCCACGTTGAGAGAGCTCGTCAGCGCCGCAATAGACAGCAGATCGCGGCTGGTATGTTTTACCTCGCTGACGAGTTCGCGCGCGGCGGCGATCTGATGCGACAACTCAGTCTCTTGCGACGCCCATTGTTGGCGGAAGGCTTCTGCGTCTCGCTCGAAAGCGATGTTGCGTTCCATGATCGTCACGCGGTCGCGCGCATTGTGGATGCCGATGATATCTACGGATAAAGCGAAGCGATCCAGCAATTGCGGGCGCAGTTCGCCTTCTTCAGGATTCATCGTTCCGACGAGGATAAAGCGCGCAGGATGCGAGAAGGAAATCCCCTCGCGTTCGACCATATTGACGCCCATCGCGGCAGAGTCGAGTAGAACGTCCACCACGTGATCGTCGAGCAGGTTAACTTCGTCAATGTAGAGCAGTCCACGATTTGCGCCGGCGAGTACGCCCGGTTCAAAGTGGCGTTCGCCTTTTTGGATGGCTTGCTCAATATCCAACGTGCCGACTACGCGGTCTTCTGTGGCGGAAACGGGCAGGTTAACAAACGGCGTCGGGCGAACGTGCGAGGGAATCGTTTTGCGCTTCGCGAATCGTTCTTTGCATTCAGTGCACCAGGAATTGGGTTTATCCGGGTCGCAACCGAAACGGCAGTCATCCACTACTTTGACGTTAGGCAACAGCGCGGCAAGCGATCGCGCCGCGGTAGATTTAGCGGTGCCTCGTTCGCCGCGAATCAACACGCCGCCGATACGCGTATCTACGGCGTTCAAAATGAGAGCGCGTCTCATGCGCTCTTGTCCTACAATGGCGGTAAAGGGGAAAATAGGGGGCATTGATTAACTCCAAGGAATGATTATAACGCGTGTTTCATAGCGAAGCGAATTTGGTTTAATGGAGAGCGCCGATGCCGCGTTTTTGTCGCGCTCGTTCTTCTCGTTGCTTTGCGATCTAAGAAGCGGAAGAGAACTGGCGCGGGCGGGTTGTCAAGTTGTTCAATCGCTTGTATAATCCCGCTTACATTCTATCCAACCGGAGCATCATGTGACTGACCAGAATCAAGCCCTGCCCGCCCAAGGGAGCGAGTTAAACCAGCAGGGAGAATTAAAAGAAAATAATCATCAAACGATGGAGTCTTTGCTTCAAGGGCAAGACTTAAATATTGACTTGCCTAAATCGGGCGAGATCCGCAAGGGGACGATTGCGCGCATTAGCCAAAGTGAAATTTTTATCAGCATCGGCGCTAAATCGGAAGGCGTGGTTTCCAACCGCGAGTTAGATCAGTTGACCGCAGACGAACGCGCAGCGCTGCAAGTGGGGCAGGAGGTGCATGCGTTCGTGATCCGCCCGGAAGATGCGAACGGAAATGTCGTCTTGTCTTTGAAGCGAGCGCGAGAGCATCTTTCATGGGAGAACGCGGAGAAATTCGCCGCCGACGGTTCCATCCTCGAAAGCAAAATCGTTGGGTTTAATAAAGGCGGGTTGATCGCCGAAGTGGAAGGCTTGCGCGGTTTTGTGCCAGCTTCGCAGATCGGCGCATTGCGTCGCGCCCAAATTGCCGGCGACACGCCTGAACAAAAATATCAAAAGATGATCGGGCAGCCTATCTCCGTCCGTGTGATCGAGGTGGATCGCGAACGACAACGACTGATCCTTTCCGAACGAGCGGCAAGTTCTGAGTCGCGACAGTCGTTGAAAGAACGCGTGATTGACGAATTGGAAGAGGGCAAGGTCTATAGCGGGCGCGTGACCAGCCTTGCGAATTTTGGCGCGTTCATTAACGTGAACGGCGCGGATGGGCTTGTGCACCTCTCCGAAATTTCGTGGGATCATATCGAGCATCCGCGCGAAGCGTTGGAAGTGGGGCAGGAAGTTCAAGTGAAAGTGATCAATGTGGATCGCGAGAAAAAACGCATCGGGCTTTCCATCCGCGCTTTGTTAGACGACCCGTGGCGTTCGCGTATCGAGAAATACAGCGTAGGGCAGCTGGTCGAAGGCAAGATCACGCGTTTGACGAAGTTCGGCGCTTTTGCCCGCCTCGACGACGACGTAGAAGGTTTAATCCATATTTCAGAACTTGCCGATCATCGCGTTGAACATCCAAAAGAAGTGCTTAAAGAAGGCGATGTGAAGACGTTGCGCGTCATTCGCATTGAACCCGACCAGCATCGCGTTGGGCTTAGCCTGCGCAAAGTGGATTCTGCCGCGTTCGCCGATAAAGACTTTAAACTGCTCGCCGCTGAATTCGATGTAGAGGAGGGCGGCGAAGCGCCAAACGAAATGCCGTCTGATGCGCGGACGGAAGGCGCCGAGGAGAATTAATCAACGCCCCGCTGGCGCGGGGCGTTTTTCATACCATGCCGCTTATTATCGATTCGCATCAAGACCTCGCATGGAATATGCTCGCGTATCAACGCGATTACTCGCGTCCGCTGGCTGAGACGCGCCGTCTTGAAATTGGCACAACCATCCCTGAACGAAACGGGCAGTCGCTTCTCGGCTGGGATGAATATCAGCGCGGTAATGTCGCGGTTGTTTTTTCAACGCTGTTCGCCGCGCCTGCGCGCAGAAGAGATTTGGAAGGCACGCTGTGGTATCCCGATTTTGATGTTGCGCGCAAACTATATCGCGATCAGCTTCATCTCTATCATCAATGGACGGACGAACATCCCGATCAGTTTCGCCTGATCGCCTCAACTGCCGAGCTGGAGGAAGTCGTTCAGCGTTGGTCGCAGCCTGCCGAAGAAAGCGGAAGCCGTCCTGTGGGCTTGGTGGCGCTGATGGAAGGCGCGGAAGGAATTCGCTCGCCGAAGGAATTGCCTGAATGGTGGGAGTTGGGTTTACGGATAATTGGTCTGGCATGGACCGGCACGCGCTATTGTGGCGGGACGAATGAACCCGGCCCGCTCACGAAAGAAGGGCGCGAATTGATCTCTGCTATGGAAGACTTTGGCTTCGCGTTAGACATCAGCCACATGGATGAAGCGGCAGCGCTTGAGTCGCTGGAGCGTTATGAAGGCACGCTGCTGGCAAGTCATTCCAATTGCGCCGCGCTGATGAAAGGTTCCACGTCAAATCGCCACGTCTCGGATCGCGTGATCGAAGCGCTGATCGAGCGCGGCGGTGTGATTGGCTCGACACCGTATAATTCTTTCTTGAAGGTCGGTTGGTCGAGCCGCGCCGGAAGTCGCCGCGAGGAGGTGCCGTTGGATGCTTACATTGCGCATATTGATCATGTTTGTCAGTTGGCAGGGAACTCGTTGCATGCCGGCATCGGCTCCGATTTTGACGGCGGTTTTGGCGCGCAATCTGTCCCGATGGGGTTAGATTCGATCGGCGATATGCAGCGCGTCGGGGAAAATTTGGCGGAACGAGGCTATGCCGAAGCGGATATTGCGAACATCTTAGGCGGCAACTGGCTGCGATTCCTTCGAAATAATTTTCCCGCGACATGAGCATGGAGCCGGGTTTTCGTATTTCATATATCCGTATTCGCTTTAGCTTAATCACGGCGGCGGTCGGGCTTTTCGTCTTCATCGTCGGCGCGAAGCCGAATTGGTTCGGCTGGGATCGAAGCCCGGTAGTAGGCTTCATCCAAATCGCCGTCTTTCTGATCGGGCTTGCGATGATTTGCGTGGGGGGCTATGTGGGCTTATTGGCGTTGTGGGGGACTCGGCAACGCAGCATTCTTGCCGATATCGGCTCGCGGCTCGTCAGCACAGGCTACGTCATCGCTGTCTTTACCGGCATGGCGGATATCTTCGGCTTGGGAACGCAACCGTTGCCGATGGTGCCTTATTTTGGTCCATGGCAATCGAAAGGCGTGTTAATCGGTCAGATCGTGATTGTGATCGGATTGTTGATGATGGTTCCGTACCGCTCGTTCGTTGAAGAGCGATAACCCGGCGCGGCTTTTTAGATTCACGTTTCGTCTTCGTCGTTTTCAGCGAATGTTTCTGTGTCTTCAGTATCGCCCTCGATTTCGATCATTTCAACAGGGGCGGGAGGAGGCGTGATCTTATATTCTTCTTCCCACTTTTTGGCAAATGCAACATCAACGCCTTTATAGCGAATCATCAAGAGCGTTGCGCCTATTATCGCCATCAACGCGGAGAACAGCGCCGAATAACTGAAGCCTAACTCAGCAATCTTTGGCTGATCGGGGCGGAAGAGTTCGATCCACGTGCGCCCAACTCCGGCGAAGATTAACCAGCCGGCGAACAGAGTTCCGGGCTTGAGTTGTTTCTCATAGCGGCGAGATAGCCACAGGAGAAGCCCTGCCGCGCTAAGGTTCCAGATCATCTCGTAAGCGAAGGTGGGGTGAAAGCGTGTGGATTCGGGCAGCGACATAAACTGGGCAAGGCGGTTCTTCATCGCGATCGGAATCCCCCATGGGAGCGTGGTCGGCGGTCCGTATAACTCTTGATTAACGAAATTGCCGAGCCGCCCGATGGCTTGACCAATCAGCAAGCCCGGCCCAGCCATATCGAGATACAACCATGGATCGAGTTTATTTTTATGAATGAACCGTAATAAAACCGCGCCGCCGAACAGGAAGCCGCCGAAGATATGCAACCCGCCCTCGCGCAGATTCAAGATTTCGATAGGGTTCTCCACATAAATAAGATTGCCCCCTAGCGTGGCATTTGCAACGAACCACAAGCGCGCGCCTGTAATGCCGACCAGCACCACGCCGATGAGCGCGTCCCAAAATTTCTCGCTGTCTTCGCCGTGTCGCTTAAGACCGCGCTCTACGATCAACGAGCCGACCAGCACGCCGGTCATAACGATCAAACCGTACCAGTACACGGGGAATTCATAGCCAAACAGGCGAATTGTAAATATCACAGGGTTGATTAACATGGGTTTCCTCAAAAAGAGAGTTTAAGATTGCGATCGCTATGCGAGAACCATGAGATTATAACATCGCCATAGCGCGTCTGCGCGCAGAGCGAAGAAATCCGGAAAGGCTTTTCCATAGGCGTTCCTTGACAATGGAAAAGCCTTTGAAAAGTCTTTGTTTACAAATTTGAAGAGAGTCGGATTAAAAATTCCGGAAATCTGCTTGCGTCTCGGGCTTGATGGCGCTATAATAGCAATATTCCCAGCGGCTGACAGTTTATTGATTCGAATTATTAATATTGGCGACAATCTCATCACGCAACTTTAACGTAAGACGACCTTGATTGAAGAAAACCCATACCCGCAGATAAATTAAGGACTTCCCACCAGCGCTTTACAGGCGTTCTTTTGGTTTGCCGGCGGTTCTACACAAATCCAACTACAGTAGAGAAAAATAATGAAAATCCTTGAACTAGAGAACGAACCCCTTTCTAAATTGCGTTCGATGGGAAAAGCGCTGAATATTCCCAACTCGAACCGCCTTAAAAAAGAAACGCTTGCCATGATGATCCGCGAGGCGGAGGCGCAGAAGGAAGGCATCGAATTACGCGGCGGCATCCTCGAGATCATGAGCGAAGGCATCGGCTTTCTACGTTCCGCGAATTATCGTCTCAGCGATCAAGATGTTTATGTATCGCAGGCGCAATTGCGGCGGCACGAACTGCGAGCGGGAGACTTGGTCATTGGGCAGGTGCGCCCTCCGCGCGAAAGCGAACGCCATTTTGGCTTGCTTAAAGTCGAGTCGATCAACGGACTCACGCCAGAACAAGCCTCGCGCCGACCAGTCTTCGAGAACCTAACGCCGATCTTCCCAGATACGCGCTTTGATCTCGAAACCGATCACGACACGCTGGCTCCGCGACTCATCAATCTGGTCGCGCCTATCGGCAGAGGTCAGCGCGGGCTGATTGTCTCGCCGCCTAAAGCGGGGAAAACAACGATCCTGAAACAAATTGCGAACTCAATCTCAACTAAATATCCTGACGTGCATTTATTGGTCGCGCTGATCGGCGAACGCCCGGAAGAAGTGACCGACATGGACCGCTCGGTAGACGCCGAAGTAGTCGCTTCGACCTTCGATGAGCCGGTTACCTCACACGTCCGCACAGCCGAACTTGCCTTAGAGCGCGCTAAGAGGCTGGTGGAGATCGGACGCCACGTGGTAATCTTAATGGACTCGATTACGCGTCTTGCGCGCGCCTACAACCTCGTCGTCAATCCGTCGGGGCGTACGCTCTCTGGCGGTATGGATCCTTCGGCGTTGTATCCGCCGAAGCGTTTCTTTGGCGCGGCGCGCAATATCGAAGAAGGCGGTTCGCTTACCATTATCGCCACCTGTCTGGTAGATACCGGCTCCCGCCTCGATGACGTTGTCTATGAAGAGTTTAAAGGCACAGGCAACATGGAATTGCACCTCTCGCGCAAACTGCAAGAGCGACGTATCTATCCTGCCGTAGACATTGAACGCTCATCCACTCGTCGCGAAGACCTTCTACTGGGTCCGGATATTCTGCAACGCGTTTGGCTTATGCGACGTATGTATATCCAAATGATCACCCAACAACCGCAAGGCGCCGGCATGGATAACGCGGTTGCCACTGAAGCCATCATCACCCGCCTTGACCGGGCGCGCAACAATCAAGAATTTCTCGAAAATCTTGGCAGAGACGCTTAATTAAAACGCTGAAAGATGTCGAAATTACTTACGTTCGTCAAGACCAACGCCCGCCTGATTCTTAGCTGGGTTGTTACTATCGCCTTCGCAGGGAGCGCGCTTGGAGGCGCAGTAGCGTGGCGGAGTTCTAGAGCCGCGCCGCAAGCCTTGGCGCTTGAGCCTACTGCCGCGCCGCAAGACGCGCCGGCTGACGTGGCAATGCCAGCCCTGACGGGTCCGAACCCATTCGCTTTTGTTCCGCGAGAGATCCAGATCAAAACAAATATTTCTTCAGATAAGCCGCGCTACGAGCCGGTCGAATATCGCGTTAAGCGCGGCGATTCGATCTTTGCCATTGCGCAGACCTATAAATTGGAACCAGAAACGATTTTGTGGGCGAATTACAACGTGTTGCAGGACGACCCGCACAGCCTCAGACCGGGGCAAGTCTTGAGTATTCCTCCTACCGATGGAATTTTCTATCAAGTTAAAGAGAACGACACGCTCCAGTCGGTCGCCGATGAATTCCATGCGAATATTGATGAGATTATAGATTTTCCCGGTAATGATATTGATCTCGCGGAGCCTAAGGTCGTCTCAGGCTCATGGGTGATGATCCCCGGCGGAGAACGCGAATTCGTGCAATGGATCGTGCCTACTGTCGGCACGGGCAAGTCTGGCACCGGCACCTCGCCGACCAGTCAGAATGCGTGTCCTGGCGGCGCGGTAGGCAGCGGGGGGTTCATCTGGCCCGCCGATGCACATTCGCTTTCGGGCAACGATTACTGGAACGGACATCTCGGCATTGATATCGCCGCCGGCGAAGGCGCGCCTGTCTACGCGGCAGATAGCGGCGTGGTTACGATGGCGCAAGGCGGATACAATTACGGCTATGGCAATGTTATCCAAATTGATCATGGCAACGGCTACTCGACGATCTACGCGCACTTGAGCGTGATCGGCGTGGGAGTGTGCCATAGCGTGAGCGCCGGTCAATGGATCGGATCGGCGGGCAACACCGGCAATTCGCAAGGCGCGCATCTGCACTTTGAAGTGCGTCAAGGCGGCGGTTCGATTAATCCGTGGTACGTTTTGCCGTAGCGCGTTCATGAACGAAGAAGCGCTGGCTGATGCGTTGACGCGCTTGCCGCTTGGCGAGATACGATATTTCGACACCATCGGCTCGACTAACGACGAAGCGCTAATTTGGGCGAACGCCGGCGCTCCCGACCTGTCCCTTATCGCTGCAGATGAACAGACGCGGGGGCGCGGCAGAATGAGACGCGCATGGTTTACGCCGCCTCAAGCCGCCCTTGCCTTCAGCCTGATTCTCCGTCCCACAATAGCGGAACAACCTCATCTCTCCAAGTTGGTTGGGCTTGCCGCTCTTTCCATCGTTCAAGCGCTTGAAGCGTTTGGAATTTCCGCCCAGATCAAGTGGCCCAACGATATTCTAATCCATCAGCGCAAGGCGGCTGGTATCTTGACCGAACTCATTTGGTCCGGCGAACAAGCCGCCTGCGCAGTGATTGGCGTTGGGTTGAATGTGACAAAGCAAGCCGTCCCCAACGCCGACGTGTTAACGTTTCCCGCCATTAGTTTAGAAGACGCGTTGGGGCGCATTATCCCCCGTGAAGAACTTATACGAGATATTCTGACTGCGTTTATTGAATTGCGCCCGCAGTTAAGCGCGGATGCTCTTATTCATCAATGGAATAAAACGCTCGCCTATCGCGGCGAGCGTGTCGGCGTAGAAGTCGGCGCGGGGCAGACTCTGACTGGAAGCCTCGACGGACTTTTGCCCGACGGCAGTCTGTGTCTGCGCGGCGACAATGGCAAACGTATAACAGTTCACTTTGGAGATGTGCGCCTGCGTCCGTTTGCTGATATACTTGAGCGATAAGGCAGTCTTATGTTTGATAACCTCCGTGAATCAGCCTCCTCGTCGTCGTTTTATGAGGAAGAATCTAACGAGCTCTACCGCGAACCAGAATCGCAATCCATTTCAGCGCCGTCTACAAAACGTAAAGAAGCGCGTATCCTCGGTATGACGGGGCAGCAACGCTTCCTGCTGTCTTTGATGCTGTTTATGATAGTCTGCGTTTTCGGCGCGTTGGCGATGTTTATCTTGGGAAAAATGTCGTTGTTCTAATCGTCTCAATGCCCCCCTTTAAAAAAATATAATAAAGTCCAGCGGTAGTCGCTGGACTTTATTATATAGAATACGCGATACGATAACGTTCGGATCGCTTCTCGTTATATCAACGGCGGTTGCGGCTCGGCTTTTTCCTCTTCCACTTGCGCGCCAATCCGCTTCAAATCCTCAGCGGAGATGCGCGCCACAGAGGCGACGTAATCGCCTTCCTGAGGCTTAATCAGATGCACGCCTCTCGTAGCGCGTCCCGCTGTTTTCACTGTTTTATTTTTAATGCGGATCGTCTGACCGTTGGCGGTCATAATCGTAAGGTCGTCATCCTTTTGCACGACGCGTGCCGCGACGATAACGCCGATCTCTTTCATCGCTTTTTGATCAATCGTGGCGACGCCGAATGTTGCACGCCCTTTGGGCGTATATTCTTTGAGAGGCGTTTGTTTCCCCACGCCGCCGCTGGTCACGATCAACAGCGATCCGTCCGGCTCTACGACGTCCATGCTGGTCACCGAATCGTCCTTCCTCAATTTAATAGCGGTCACGCCCGCCGCCTGTCGTCCCATTGAGCGGATCTTGGATTCGCTGTAACGCAGCGCCTGTCCGTTCTCGGTCACGAAGATCAGGTCGTCTTTGCCGCTGGTAACGCGCGCCCAACCCAAACGGTCGCCCTCTTCTAAATTCATGGCGATCAACCCCGATGGGCGCACTGCCGCGAATTCTTCCAGCGCCACGCGCTTGGTTTTGCCGCGCGCGGTCGTCATCACGCAGAATCCATGCGCGGAGAAATTCGAGATAGCGATTGCGGCGGTGATGCGTTCGTTCGCGCCGAGTGAAAGCACGTTGACCAACGGGATGCCTTTCGCTGTTCGATCTGCGTCGGGAATCTGATAGACTTTCTCGCTGTACACTTTTCCCCGGTCTGAGAAGAACAGCATTGAATCGAGGCTGCGGGCGGGAATTAATGCGACGACTTCATCTTCCTCTTTCGTCTCAAAACCTTTCACGCCGCGCCCGCCGCGACTCTGCGAACGAAACGCCGCAGCCGCTACGCGTTTGATGTAGCCGTGCGCCGTGAGACTAATCAGCGCCATCTCGTCTTGAACAAGGTCGGCTTCGGTCAATTCTTCGGTCGCTTCGGCGGCGATGCGTGTGCGGCGATCGTCGCCGTATTTCGTCGAAAGATCGCGCATATCCTCTTGAATTAAGTTAAGGATCTTTTTAGGATGCGCCAGCAGGTCTTCAAGATAGGCGATCTGTTCGGCGACTTGCTTATGTTCTTCTTCGATCTTCCAGCGTTCGAGCGCGGCGAGGCGGCGCAGCTGCATATCCAGGATCGCCTGCGCTTGCAATTCGCTCAGTTTGAAACGCTTGACCAAATTCTGTTTCGCGGCATCGGCGTCTTCCGATTCGCGGATGGTCTTGATCACCGCGTCGAGGTTAGCGAGCGCGATTAAGTAACCATCCAGAATATGCTGACGCGCGCGGGCTTTTGCCAGTTCAAAATTTGTGCGCCGAACGATCACGGTCTGACGATGTTCGATGAAGATCTGTAGGGCGCGTTTGAGCGGAAGCGTGCGCGGCTCGCCGTCTACCAGAGCGAGAACTTGTGCGCCGAACGTGGTTTGCAGCGAGGTGTACTTATAGAGTTGATTTAATACTTTCTTCGGCTGGGCGCCGCGCTTTAGTTCGATCACGATGCTCATGCCGCGCTGGTCTGAACTATCGCGTAGATCGGAGATTTGATCGATCTTGTCGGTGCGTACCAGTTCGGCGATGCGTTCGATCAAAGTCGTTTTATTAACTTGATAGGGGATTTCGGTGATGACGATTTCGTATCTGCCGCCCTTGCTTTCTTCGATGTGCGCTACGCCGCGCACAACGATTCTGCCTCGACCTGTGCCATACATCGCCTCAATGCCCTCGCGTCCGATGATGATACCGCCGGTCGGGAAATCCGGTCCCTGCACATGTTTCATCAGCGCTTCGACGGGGATATCGTCCATTCTGTCATAGTTGTCAATTAGGAAGTTAATCCCGCTTGTCAGCTCGCGTAGATTATGCGGCGGGATATTGGTCGCCATACCGACTGCGATGCCCGAGGTCCCGTTGAGGAGCATGTTCGGAACTCGCGCCGGCAAAACAAGCGGTTCTTCGAGCGAATCGTCGAAGTTGGGACCGAAGTCCACCGTATCCTTATCTAGATCGGCGAGCAATTCTTCCGCCAGTTTTTGCAGGCGGGCTTCCGTATAGCGCATCGCTGCGGGCGCATCGCCGTCCACCGACCCGAAGTTGCCTTGCCCGTCCACCAACAGGTAACGCATGGAGAAATCTTGCGCCATGCGCGCCATCGTCTCGTAGACCGCTGAATCGCCATGCGGATGGAATTTCCCCAACACTTCGCCCACAATGCGGGCGGATTTCTTATACGAAGAATTGGAACGAATGCCCAGTTCTAGCATGGCGTATAAAATGCGCCGATGAACGGGTTTTAGCCCGTCGCGGGCATCGGGAAGCGCGCGCGCCACGATCACGCTCATGGCGTAATCGAGATACGCTGAGCGCATCTGTTCGTCAATATCTACGTGTTCGATATTTCCAGCCTGAAAGGATTCTTCCGCCATAAGTCTCTCGTTGGATAGGGATTTTGACATAAAAAAGACACGGGCAGGATTCTGTAACGCCGCGTCTTAACTAATGAAAGGTCTGACCGACTCTCCCCTTATTATACCATTGACCACTTTTACATTTTGCCAATTTCTCGCGCATTTCCGTCAAAACAAGGACAGCGACGCACCGGAAAGCAGGAATGAAAAATCCGCCTTTCAGCGGAATTTCAACTTCTTTCTGTGCCGAAGGAGGGATTTGAACCCTCAAGAGATTGCTCTCACCACGCCCTGAACGTGGCGCGTCTGCCAGTTCCGCCACTTCGGCTTATTTGCGGATTGAATTTTATCTCAAAGGCGTATTTTGTCAACGCAAAACGAGTGGATATGGCTGCGCGGCGACGCTTCATTCAAGATCCATATACATTCGAAGCGCCGATTCATTACAGTACCGTTAGGGGATACAACTTTTCAGCCCTGATGACGTTTAAGTAGGCATGGAGAAAGGAGTAGATCATGTTTGCCGCCGTTATTGTGATTTGCCTGCTCTTGTTTGCGGCATTTGCCGTTGCAGACCCGCTCGTCGCGAATAGCAACTCAGACGAGCTGAGCAACATGGGCGTCGAGAGAAAGATATGAACGCAGACGCCCTTCCTAGCCCGGTGCAGAGTTTAAAAAAGCATCGGGCTTATTTTATTTAACCAAGGGGGTATAATCGAAGAAATACAAAAGAATCGTTATGGATATCCAACCTCTCTACACAAAGATTGATAAGACAATTCAAGTCAACGCGGGCGTGATCGCGCTGGAAAACCCGAGCGGATTCCCTCGCAATGAATCCAATTTATATTTGCTGGGGCACGATGGAACGATCCTCTGGAAAGCGGAAAAGCCCGATGTTGGCACATTCTTTTCTCGCGTCAGATTGAACGATGATGGCGAGACGCTCTCTGCTTATACGATCCACGGTCACGCCTGCGAGCTGGAGTTGAGAACGGGGAAGTTGATCGGTTTTACGAGTATCCAATGAACGATATTGCGAATATTGCGAGAAACAAATCGAATGTTTCACAAGGAGTCACACTTTGAAAATCATCGCATGTATCAAACAAGTCCCAGACTCGGAGGCGAAGATCAAAGCCGAGAATGGGCAGATCAACACAGGCGACGCGCCGCTGGTCATCAACCCGTTTGACGAGTACGCGGTGGAAGGCGCGCTTCAGCAGAGGGAAGCAGTCAGCGGCTCGACGGTCACCGCGTTGTGCATCGGACCCGAGTCCGCGAAGGAGGCGCTCAAGCACGCGCTCGCCATGGGTGCGGACGATGCGATCCTCGTTTCAGACCCCGCGCTCAGCGATCTCGACACTATCGGCGCGGCGCGAGTCCTTGCCGCGGCGATCCAAAAGATCGGCGGCGTGGACATGGTTGTATTCGGACGGCAAACGCTCGACAACGGTTCAGGACTCACATCCGCTCAAACGGCGCGCGCTTTGGGGTGGTCGCTGCTGGGGTTGGCGGGGCAGATCAAAGTAGAGGAAAGAAGCGTTCGCGTCGAGCGAGTCATCGAAGAGGGCAGGCAAACTGTCAAAGCGAATCTTCCCACAGTCATCAGCGTTGTGCAAAGTATCGGCGAGCCGCGCTATCCGTCGTTCATGGGAATTCGCAAAGCGTCGAAAGCCGAGATCCCCGTGTGGTCGTTGAGCGATCTGGGAATCGCCGCGCCCGATGCGATCATCAAACGCAGTGAGTTGATGAACCCGCCCGCGCGCGACACGTCCGTTGAAATTATTTCGGGCGAAAGCCCCACCGAGATCGCCGATAAACTTGCCGACAAACTCATCACGGAGAAAGTGTTATGAAAATTTTTGTGTACATTGATCACTTCAAAGGCGAAGCGCTAGCCGCCTCGTGGGAGGCGTTGGGACTCGCAAAAAGTTTCGGCGCAACGACTGCGATTGTTTTCGGTTCTGGTGTTGACGACGTAGCGAATGCCGCGTTAGAGTATGGCGCGGATGACGTCCTCGTTGCCGACGACTCTGCCCTTTTGGATTTTCGCGCAGAGACGTATGCTTCCACCCTCTCCGCGCTCGTCTCATCCCGGACGCCCGATCTGATCCTGTTTCCTACAACGACTCGCACCCGCGAGATCGCCGCCATGTCTGCGGTGGACTTGAACACCAACGTCATCACTGATGCGACAGCCGTTGAAGTGAGCGGCGATTCGGTTGTCGTCACGCGCCCGATCTACGAAGCGAAGTTATTTGAAAAAGTGACCGCCTCTGCGAAACCGCAATTGATCACACTGCGCGGACGTGCATTTCCGAAGCCGGAAAAAGTTGCTGGCAAAACTGGAACGATCACAAAAGTTGAAGCGAAGACCGACGCGCTCACAACCGTTGAGGGCTACAGCGTCGCGGATGTTGGCGTCAGCCTCAACGACGCTGGCATTATCGTATCGGGCGGACGCGGTGCGTCGAACAATCCTTCGTTGCAGCCTCCCGCCGGACTCGATGACAAGCAATCCGAGATCTGGCGTGGTCAGCAAGGCTTCAAATTAATTGGCGATCTGGCTTCCACGCTTGGCGGCGCGGTCGGCGCAAGCCGCGCGGCAGTGGATGCGGGCTATGTCCCTTATTCAACTCAAGTTGGACAGACGGGCAAAGTCGTCGCGCCTGATGTGTATATCGCGTGCGGCATCTCTGGCGCGATCCAGCATCTCGCGGGAATCCGTTCGGCAAAGATGGTCGTTGCAATCAACAAAGACCCTGATGCGCCGATCTTCAAAGTGGCGCGCTATGGCGTGGTCGGCGACTTGTTCCAGATCGTCCCCGCGTTAACAGAGGCGTTCAAGAAGAAGTTGGGAAAATAGCGTTCACGCGAGATCAAATCACAGCGGCTGGAAATTTCCAGCCGCTGTTTTGTTTCCTTTTCTGCTCACGTATTTACCAGAAATGGCATCTCCACCTGATAGGCGGACGGGATCAGGCTTTCGAACTTTCTCAACGCTGCCCGTAATTGCATCCGCGCCCGTGCGAGGCGACTCTTTACCGTTCCTACCGGCACGCGAGCCGCGCGCGCCGCTTCATCGTACGACATGCCTTCGATATCCACCAAGGTGACGATCAGGCGATACTCTGGGATCAGCGCATGGATACATTCCTGTAAGACGCGCTCTAATTCGTGTGATTCTGTTAATTCCTGCGGAGTAGAGGAAAGGTCCGACATCCATGCTGGAGATTCAATCTCATCTCCTTCCGCGGTAAATGGTTCGAGAGGGAACGTATTGTGCCTTTTCAAGCGGCGCAATTCGTCGTAACTTGCGTTGATCGCCACCCGAGCCAGCCACCCCTTGAACGAACCGCCGCGAAACGAACGGATCTTTTGAAAGGCTTGGAGGAATGCGTTCTGCGTGGCGTCTTCTGCGGTGCATTCATCTTGAACGATCCGCAGCGAAATACGATACAGTAAGTCTTGGTATTTCAAAACAAGCAGGTTGAACGCATCCGCATCGCCGCGTTGAGCCGTCTCAATCAACATCATGTCGGTATTCACGAGAGGTTCCATATATATATCATACGCCCCTATTGTTACAAGCATGTCGCAGAGATGTTACTGTTCTGTGACGTACTCCGCCGCGCTCTATTGAATTCTTCCAGAATCGGGAACTCTAGCGTCTCGGCAGCCGTAAAGTGACCACTGTCCCGCGCGGTTCATTTTGACTGGAACGCACGCCTACGCCGCCTCCGTGCAATGCGGCTATGCGATTAACCAACGCCAGCCCTAAACCGCTGCCTTCTGTGCTGCGCGCATTCGACCCGCGATATAACTCCTCAAAGATCTTTGACAGATCTTCGGGAGGAATGCCTACGCCCGAGTCTGCTACCTCGATGATGATGGATCGTCCGTCTTCGAGCGCGCGTACCTCCACCGAGTCGTCGGTAGACGTAAACTTAAGCGCATTTTCTACGAGGTTATACGACGCTAAAGCCAGCAGATCGCGGTCGCCGATCACGACGGGAAACGGCGAGGGGACTTTCGGAATTAATAGACTGATGTTCTTTTCTTCATGCACTGAAGAACTTTGTACCGCTTGGATCACATCGTCAAGCAGATTGGGAATGTTGACGGGATACCGTTCGATCGGACGTTCGTCGAGATCGGCTAATTTACGCAGGTCGGTTAGCAAGCGCGTTAAGCGTTGTACTGCTCGGTTGGCGTTTTGACTTGCCTGCAAACGTTCATCCTCTGTCTGTGCCTCTTGCAAGTTCACTAATGCCGCGCGCAAGCCGGTTAGCGGATTTTTGACCTCATGATCAAGCCGTCGGAGGAATTGTCGCCGCTTCCGTTGTGTCTCTTGTACAAAGTCGGCATAGAGGGTTCGCGCTTCTGAAGTGCGACGTGAATTCCAACGATAGACGAGCAGAAAAGCGGCGGCGACTACAAAACCGAGGATAAATGCGACGGCGCTAGCGTTGCGGATAGTCGTTCCAAAAACGAAGCCGACGATTCCAAAATCAATCGTTGAGATGAACGGTGAAATAACCGGCAGAAAGAATCGCGCAGATAGGAAGAACGTCAGCCCTGCAAAGAGCGGTAAGAGCCACCACAGATATTCCTTCCACTTTTCAAACATCGGTTTCTAACCCTCTCCGTGAACAGATGCGATAAAACGGTACCCCTCGCTCGGGATCGTTTCGATGAAGCGCGGCTCGGACGGATTATCGTCCAACGCCCGGCGGAGTTCAGCCATACGCGTGTCCACGGTGCGCGTGCCGGTGGGATATTCCCAACCCCAGACTACGTCCAACAAGCGTTCGCGTGAAATGGCTTCGTCAGGATGAGTCATCAGATATTCCAACACAGCAAGCGCTTTAGGTGTGAGTTCGATAGTCTCCCCAGATAGGCTGGCACGGCGGGCGCGACGATCTAACATGAGTTCATCGGCGGTGAGCAGCCAGGCGCTCGAAAGCGAACGTTCGCCTGGGCGCGTGCGCCTTAACACAGCGCGGATGCGCGCCAACAGCTCGTGCGGGTCAAACGGTTTGTTGAGGTAATCGTCGGCGCCTTCTTCGAGAGCGAGCGCGCGCTCGGAGGCTTCGCCGACTTGTGTGAGCAGTATCGTGGGCGTCCAGATGTTGGATTTCCGTAAGCGACGCAGGGTTTCACGCCCGTCCATGCGCGGCATAAGCACATCGAGAATGATCAGTTCGGGACGATGCGCTTGCGCTTTCTCGAACGCAGTCATACCATCTGAAACGACCAGCATATGAAAGCCGGCGCGTTCGAGGAACGGCGCAAGACTGTCCGCGATAGTCGGATCGTCGTCGGCGAGGAGGAGGGTAGGGCGGTCGCTAGACATCGTTGAACATCCCACAAGCCTTTTCCACCGACGTAAGGGGGATTTTATAAAACCTGCCCGGCGATGGAGGCGCGTCGAAGATGGAGGAGTGGAACGAGCGTTCTACGGGGTGAACGCGAATGTATTAATAACCTGATTGAAGAATGTCGCTTCAGCCGCTTTGTCGAAGATCGGCGGAGGCGTGGGCAGGTTGCCCGGATTCACCGATCGAAGGACAAAGGCAAAGTTGATGCAAGCGTTGTTTTTCATTGTTGAAAAACTGAGCCAGTCATAGAATGAGCCAGCCGCGCCTTCCGAGCCTTCCTCTTTGAGGAACTGGACGTTATTAACCGTAACCGAACTGGATGCAGTCGCTACGCCGCTCGCATATTGGCAAACGGCGGTTCCTTCTGTGACCGTGATTTGGAGATATTTCTCGCGCAAGTTGGTGCCGTCGTTGACTTTGAAATCGGCGCGACCGGAATTATCGGACATGCCCGCCGCCGCATCGGGCGGAATTCGAACTCCGAATTTGTATTTGCTGTTTTGGAATAAATTCCATCCGCTCAACGGGTCGGGCGTGGATGTGGAATTGGGCGTTGGGGAGCCGCTGCATGGCAATGGCGGCGTTGGCACAGGCAAAATTTCGGAGCGCGAGTTATTCTGTTCGTTGCTTTCAGCGACAGCGTTAGCGAGATCTATAGTTACGCTGGCGGGATTGCTATAGCCGTTGAAGAAGAGCGTTTTGGTTTCGCCGACCGCCAACCCGTTGACAGTTTGTTGCTCGCTGGCGCTCTGCACTGTGAAATTCCCAGCGGGCGCTTGCCCGCTATTGGTCACGTTCACACGCAGGCCTAAGACGTCGCTGGGGTTGAAGCAACTCTGGTTAGGAAAGGAAATGCTCATTGCGCTGATGTTCAGGTCCGGCAGAGTGGAGCCGCCGCTGACAGCGCGATAAATATGCGGGCCGACCCATAAGGCACGGTCGCCGGTCGCGGGTCCGGCTGCCAGAACGCTGAGAGCAAATTTGACGTCTTTCCCGGCAAGCGCTGAGAGGTCAACATCTACATTGAAGGACTGTCCTTCATAGCGTTCGAGAAAAGGACCCCAGAATGTGGATACCTGCCCAGGCGAGGATTCGTAATCCAGTCGGAATGCCGCGTAGCATAAAGTGGAACCGTTTTCGCAAGAGATGGTCGAGCGGAAGCGGTCGCCGTTCTGTACGCGGAAGGAGGGGTAGAATCCCTGAATATATCCGCTTGAAATGTTTTGCGGGAAAGTTAAAATGGATGGGCGGGGATCCAATGAACCCGATTCCAATTTTGCGCCATTGAATAACTTCAACACGAAGCCGCGCTTATCGCCGTCTGCGCCGGGGCAGGGCAATTGACCTGCTCCGCTGAACCATGTCGCGGAACAGACTTCGGCGGCGAAATCATACGCTGTGCCCGGCGCGGGCGTCACGGTTACTCCGCCAGCGATTGGCGTGGATGTGGGCGCGGGTGTTTTCGTGGGTGCGCCGGGCGTTGCGGCAGAGCCGGAAACTTTGATATCTACCCACCAGGGTTTGTTCGCTTGTGCGCCGATGCCGAACAGCGCTCCGCTGGCATTCTTGAACATCCAATATCCGCGGTAGGAGCCGGCGGCGGAAGGCGCGGTCATGTTGACGGAAATATCAATTGTCTGTCCGATCTCCACGTTGCGCGGGAAAGCGGCGGAAGCGGGAGCGCTCATCTGCTCGCCATTGTAGAAGACGAGTTGATACGAGGTCGTCCATGCGCATGAACCAACGTTCTTCAAGCGCCATGTCTTTGTGAAGGCGGCGCCGGGCGCGTATGTGGATCCGTCTGGCACGGTCACATCGGCGATAAATTGGACCTTATCGCATGACGATGGCGGAATGGTAGGGGTGATGGGTGCGGGAGTATTGGTAGGAACGGCGGTTGACGAAGTCTCCGTCGCCGTTGGAGGCGGAACGCTTCCCTGCCGGATGATGACCGGATTGCCCCACATAGCGCGATCGCCCGCCGGCGAGCCATACGCCGACATGAAAAGAATAAATTTAACGTTCTTACCAGCGAGGAAATCCAAATTGACCGGCCGAACGTTTGCCGGTTTTCTCAGCCCTTCCCAGCGTTCGTTAAATTGGAAGATAGTGGTCGGAGAATCCGAATCTTTGATCTTGTAAGCGAGCCTAAATTGCACATAACAACTTTTTGCCGAGATTTCGCATCCCAACTCGGTTTGAAACACGTCGCCTTTTTGTACGGCGAACGCGAGATACTCGGCTTGAATATAACCGTTAGCGATATTTTGAGGCGCGACGAGGATGGAGGATTGCGGCGTAGTGTTATCTTCATAAACAAACTTTGAGCCGCTCAGCGCGAAGCCTTTTGCGTCGCCGTCGGCGCCGGGGAATTTCAACGCGCCAGCGAGATTGGACCATGTAGCGTCGCCGGCTTTTGCGACGAAATCGTACGCCACATTAGTTGTCGGCGTTCCGACGACGTTAATCTCCACCCACCAATTCTTATCGGCGTTTGCGCCAATGCCGAAGGGAGTCCCTTTATCGTTCTTGAATTTCCAATAGCCGATGTAATGACCGGGCGCATTCGGCGCGGTCATGTCCACGCTCACGTCTACCGTTTGACCGGGCGCGATGCCGTTCGTCACTGAAACCGCCGCAACGCTGCCCATTTGCGCGCCCGAATCGAAGACCATGGTCGCGTTATTCCACGCGCAAGAGCCGATATTTTTTAATCGCCATGTTTTCTTAAAAGCGGCGTTCGGCTGGAAATTCGTCTTATCGGGAACGGTCACATCCGCTACAAATTGCGCCTGATAGCATGTTGCAGCTAACGCGCTTGATGGACGCGCCGCGGCAGGCGCCAACGACAACACAAGCGCTGCTAGCGTCATGATCGAAACGGCGGAAAATCGGGGTTTCATAGGCTTCTCCTCTTCATCTTCATCCAGGTACGACGACACAATCGTCAGACAGTTCTTCGACGGCTGCGCGTCTCTAGTATAACTTTTCTTTAACAAATGTTCAATATAGATTGAATGACCCTTTTCTCTTTATAATACAGCCATGCTAAGAACAATTCTCCACCTCGACCTTGACGCGTTCTTTTGCTCTGTAGAAGAAACGCGCGATCCGAGCTTGCGCGGCAAAGCCTTTGCGGTCGGCGGCAAGCCCGAAGAAAGAGGCGTGGTCGCATCCTGTTCCTATGCGGCAAGGCGCAACGGCGTGCGGAGCGCTATGCCGATGAGTCAGGCGTTGCGGCTCAACCCGGGCTTGATCGTCGTTCCGGGACGACATGGCGCATATCGCGAAGTTTCGCGTCAGGTGATGGAACGATTGCACGACTTGACTGCGCTGGTCGAACAAATCTCAATTGATGAAGCCTTCCTCGACATTTCAGATATTCAAGACGATTCGCAACGCATCGCCCGCGGACTTCAGGCTCGCATCTGCGACGAACTGCACCTTCCCTGCTCGATCGGGATCGCGTCGAACAAACTTGTGGCGAAGATCGCCACCGAGGTGGGCAAAGCGCTCGCGTTGAAGCGCATCAAAGCCGACGGGCGGACTGAGCCGCCCAACGCGGTGACAGTCGTCCCGTCGGGCGAAGAGGCGGCGTTTTTAAATCCACTGCCTGCGGATATGTTGTGGGGAGTCGGTCCGAAAACATCGAAGCGACTCGCCGAGTTGGGTATCCACACGATCGGCGATATTGCGAAGTGGCGCGAAGAGGATCTCATCCGCTTGTTCGGCGAGAATGGGCGCGAGTTGTCGCGTCATGCAAAAGGGATTGACAGCCGCCCTGTCGTCACCGAGCGCGAGACGAAATCCATCAGTCAGGAGATCACGTTTTCACGCGATGTGCGCGATGATAAAACACTGGAGAAGACTGTTCGCGAGCAGTCAGCGGAGGTGGCGCGGCAGTTGCGAGAAAGCGAATTGACGGGCTCGACGATCAAGTTGAAGATCCGCTGGCCCGATTTCACCACAGCGACGCGGCAGAAAACGTTGAGCCGCCGCACCGATCAAGAGGATGAAATTGCAAGAACTGCGCTGAGTCTATTGAAAGCCGTCCGCAAGCCGAATCAATTTGTGCGTCTCATCGGCGTCGGCGTGAGCGGACTAGGCGCGCCGATCCGTCAACTCGGCTTGTGGGATGGAGATAACGAAAGGTCGCGTAAATTACAAGAAGCGGTGGATGCGTTGCGAGAGAAATTCGGTCAGGATGCGATTGGAAAGATGTAGGGGCTGTCCTTTTTGGACAGCCCCTTTTGCTTTACGACTCGTCGCGCAACGTCAGTAGGACGGCGGCGACCATGGCGATTGTGCCGATGACGAGCATGTAGGCGCCGCCCAATTGCTGATCTACCAACGGCGAACGGACGCCGGCTTCGAGCGGGGCGTAATGCATGTAAATCAAATGCTTGGCAAGCGTGATATATGCCGCCAATAATCCAGTGGTGAACATGCCGATCGTCAAGTACAGCACGCGTCCTTCGTTGCTTTTCAAATAGCCACCGACGGCGCGATTGTTCATCAGCGGTCGCCAAAAGACGATGAAGGCGAAGAGAAAGACGACATGTTCCAGCGTGTGCAGGAATTCGTTTTCTAAGGCAATATCGTAAAGTTGCGGAATGTGCCAGACCCAAATGCCGGCGGCGGAAGTGATTAAGGCGGCGGCGGGGCGCGTCAGCCCGTTGAGCGCGAGCAAAAAGCGAGACGGCTCCGAGCCGCGATACATCAGGGGCCAAGCGTAAGCTAGCAACGGCGCGCCGACCATCGTCAACAGCATGTGCTGCAGCATATGCGCCGAAAATGAAACGTCAACGATTTCGCCGAAGGGCGGCAAAACCGCGATAGCGAAGACGAACATTCCCGCCAGCCAAGCCGACCATTCTCGCAGCCACGAACGATTATCTGAATTTTGAGTCGCCATGCCTCTTATTTCGTCGCGCCGGTGTTGCGCCACGCGCCGCGAAGTCCGCGAATCATATCCGCGATAATCCAGAGCAAACTGGCGATGGTTAGAAGCACGAACGGCACGGCGATTGCCGCGTACAAATTCCATTCGGGCAGATGAACGGCATAGCGGCGGGGAATGCTGTCGGCGCCGGAGAAAAAGAAGACAAGCAAGAATCCGGCGCCGGCGATGCCGTACAGCCAAGCTGCAATTTTGGTGCTGGCTTTTTCGCGCACGCCGCTTAAATCGCTGATTAGGTAGAAGAGATAGCCCCAAACAAAGGTCGTCACGCCGAGCAGATAATAGGCGTGGAAGTGCGCCGGTACCCAGAGCGTGTTGTGCAACAGTTGATTGGCGGGGATGGCGGAGTCAATCGTCCCGCCGATGCCGCCGAAGACCCAGCCCCAAAAGCCGAGCGCGATCATCACCGATGGCACCGCCCAGCGCATTCCGCTGCGATAAATATAAGATAGGTTGCCGAGAATGGTAAGGAGCAACACCGAGGGCGCGATAGACCATGAAGCGACTTGTCCGATGATCGCCAAACCGAGCGGTTGCGCGAAATCTTGATACAAGTGATGCGGCGGCGGAGTGAGGACGAGGATGATCGTAAAATTCCACGCCAGCGCGACGAACTTGGTCGTATGTCCGCCGCGTTTTGTGTACACCGGCAAAAGTCCGTAAACCAAAGCGACCGCGATATAAATGGTAACGTTGGCTATCGAATGCCCGAAGAGCATGATGAAGTTTTTCGAGTAGAGCGGGTTGACGCTTTTCACCAGCCCCGCCGCTTCGGCGAAGAGCGGTACAAGTACCAGCACGCCGCCGATGACGGTTACGATGCCGATAATCGCCGTGACGATTGCTGCTAATTCGGCAACTTCCGGCTCGTAGGGTTGCGAATTGGATTTGCGCGAAAAGATCACTTCCCATGCTAAAGCGCGACGCACGCCGCCCGCCTTGCGACGCACTGCGTCGAAGATGTGAACGCAATAAATCAAGAAGCCGACTCCGACGGCGAGGAAGGTGACGTACATCATCACGCCGGCGGATTTGCTCCAAGTCATCCCGTGATAGGGCAGCGGATCGAGCGCCGTCCACCCGCCAGAAAATCCGCCGATCAGCACCGCGTACAGCAGGAACGGAACGCTTAACGAATAGACGACGTAAGCCGACCAAAGCCAGCGCGCGCTTAATTTGACGGTGCGATTTAAAATGGCAATGATGCCGCCCAGCGCTGCCATCAACAAAGACGCCACCATGCCCGCGCCGTGCAGCGTCATGATTCGATAGAACCAATTGGGCGAGATGACCCACCAGCCGGCATGATCCAGCCGCATGATTAATCCTAAGATGCCCATGATCAAGAAGATCACAAAGCCAGTTAGCATATAAACCAGCGCGATCCGCAAGATGGGACGATTTTCCGATCCATAGGCTGGACCGTCAATGGAATGATCGCTCATTACTTATTCTCCTCTGTTTGATAGAACCCGCTAATCCACTGTGAACGTGGCAAGCATAACGTGATGGCTGACCCCGCAATATTCGAGACAGCGAATTGTGTATTCGCCCGGCTCGTCGAATTTGAAGATCAACTTATTAATATATCCGGGCATGGCTTGCGTTTGCGCGACGAGGCGACCCTCCGAATTGTAGATCGCAAAGCCGTGATTTACGTCTCTGCTAGTGACATTAAATTCCACGACTTTATGAGCGGGAAGCGTATCCGTGTCGAGAATCCAACCCCATTGGAACGAGTTGACGTTAACTGTCACTTCCGGTTTGCCGATAGTGTGTTCGCGGAAGACGGGGTAGGGCGACCAATAGAAAACTGCCGTCAGTAGAATCACAAGCGTAGCGATCATTGGAAAAGCCAGTCGTCGCCGCAGGGTGTTGGCGTTTTTCGTCACTTCTTCTTCCGGTTGAATGTTAGGAATGCTAAGAATGACTTTGAACCAAATGGCTGTCCAGATGGCGCTGAGGACAAGAAAGAGAATCAGAATATCTTTCTGAGTCATGCGTTATGCTCCTTAATTAGACTGAAATGGTGAGATTACGTTTGTCACTATACTCCCGACAGGCGTTCGTGTCAATTATAAAATTTCTATTGTTGTCCTAATGGATATAAATAGACGGGCGTTTATTTATTAGACTTTATCGGAAACAGCGCTTTGAACTGTCATTTCGAGCGTCAGCGACATCATACCCGTACGGTAAAAATCTAACCAATGGCTGGCTTAGATTTCTCCTCTAACGATTTGGGAATGCCGTGTGAGAAAATATCCATGTTTCTCTACCGTATATGAGATGACTTTTACGGCAAAGCACGCTAAAGCCGCCAAGTTAAAAGGGTTTTCTTTGCGTTCTTTGCGGGTTTAGCGTGCAGATGTATGGTAAAGAGATCCATATACGCTTCTTCAGCGTTTTTTGGCATGAATTTTTTAAACAGCGCTGCCAAGAATGCTTTTACACATCCGCAAAATATCCCTCTTCCACGCCCTGCCATGTTTCGTTGTGCAATTTTATATACTTCGTCAACAGCGGATGGACGCGCGCCATCTCTTCGTAAATTTTCTGTGCCACGCGCCGAATTGAAAAGTGCGCGTTCGCGGCAGAACGTAGCTGACAAAACGCGAACGCCTCGCGCAAATTGAACTGTGCCAATACACGACGATTGAATCCGTTGGGGACAACATATTGCGCAACGGCGGGATTGAACGCGTACAACTTCTCGAACATCTTAGATGCGGACTCCATCGCCGCCTCATACGCGGACTTGAAGCCTGCCTCGCTGATCAACAGCGGAGTCGCGTACCCCAGCCGCGTCGTCAATCGTTGCGGCGTCTGCGTCATCATGCGGTGACGTTTGAATTCGGCATACGCGCCTTGATCCATGACGAGGTCGAAGGTGTAGGAGGAATATTCCAACTCACGAAGCGGGACATCGAATTTGCCTAATCGCCCAAGCAGTGATTCAGCGAGTTTGTTTTTTGATTCTTCGTTCAACGACTCAATATGAGATAACGCGTCTGCATAAGCCATTTCACCCAAGCGATACAACGCCGCCGCTAAAACTTTCTTCTCGCCATCTTTATCGTAATCAATCAAACTACACCAGTCTCCAGTCTCTAGTCTCCGATCTCCATTCTCCAATTCTCCCAATTCTCTTATCGTCTCCACCAAATACGGAACCTCATCCGCATACTTCACCAGCGTGGGAGTCTCGGCTTTGGAAACTTCTTTCACCTTCGCGCCGATCTCGCGCACTTCCATCAATTCATGTGACAACATCTTGCGAATCGTGTTTTCGATCACGCGTGCGTTGGCGGTCATGCCGACGTTAGCCAGCGCGGCGGCGGGAAGGATGAAGCGGCACACGTCCACGTACTTAGAGCGGATGCGGCGGTCCCACGCTTCATCTTTTTCGTTCTCGCGGCGCGGGAAGCGGTCGAGGATGAGAGTCCGCACGGGGTCGAGCGACTCGGCATACGTCCGAAAGAGGAAGCGGATGGTGTCCACAAATTCATCATACAATGGATGTCCGATCAATTCAGGCGGAATCGTGAAATCATCCTGTCCCCACTTTTGATAGCGCGTGGATTTTTCGGTGTAGGAGGCGAGTCGATTCGACTCGATGCTCTCGATGGCGATGCGCGAAACGTTCTCAAAGGCGATGTGCAGAATCGCATGTTCCGCCACCGACGCGTGACCGTAACCCACCACCCACTTCTCATGGAACTGTGCGGACTTTTCGTCGCTGAGTTCGGCGGCAATATCGCGGAACGATTCGGGTGAGCGCGATGTTTTGGCAAACGCAACCGCGATGGTTTCAGGGCTGAGCGCGCGCGGCGATAACAAATAAATTTCACGTTCGGGCATGGCAGTCTCCTGTATGGCGCAAGACGCATCTCGCGCTATGAAAATCTTGTAGATTATAAAGGATGAGGAGCGCAGCCATATCTGCGCAGATGAATTATCCGATGGTGTTGGCGATCGCCGTGTCTTCCAATGCAGGCAGCGCGTTCATGCCTGCGTTTCGAGCGAGAGTCAGCATGAAGGCGTGAAGCGCTTGTTCTGCAGTCTCGTCAAGCTGAGGTCGCGAGTAAGAAGCGAGCAATTCATTCACGATCGCTTTTGCGCGGGCAAAAGCATCCAACGAGCCGGCTTGTTTCCAGTTGTGCATCGAATCGCGGTCAATCACATTGCTGGGCAGGTGTTGCTCTTTGCGGAAGAGTTGCATTGTGATCTTCTGCTTGAGGAAATCGCCGCCTTTGAAATTGATATTGTCGTCGTAAAAACCTGTGGCAAGCGTTTCAGTGTGAAGTTGCACGCCGGCGATCATGCGCTTCGCCATGGCGATGCCTTCCGCGTCGATGACAAGTTTTTCGGCGGAGTGGCAGGAAAGAAAATCTAACATGCCCGAGCCGGAGATCATGTTGATGCCGCTCAACGCGCCGATCATCGCGGTGATGCCGCTTTCGAGTCCGGCTTGCGCGTCCACGAGTTTTGAGTCGGTTGCGCCGAGATAGGTGTGCGTAGGTATGTTCAACGTTTTTGCGACTTGCGCGTAGGAGCAATCGAGCATGGCGGTTTCGACCGCGCCCATGGGAGTCGCGCCTTTTTTCATATCGAAGATCGCCGCCGCGCCGCCCCAAACGATCGGCGAACCCGCCTGAGCGAGCTGATGGATTGCGATGCCGGCGAGACATTCGGCTGTGTGTTGTGTGACCGCGCCGAGCAACGTGACAGGCGCGGCGGCGCCTGCCAGCGGAACGGAAACGATCTCGGCTGGAATGCCCGCGCGCGCCAGCGCGATGAGGTTGCCGGAGGCGAAGTCGCTCCAGATGAGCGGCGGGGCAGGGCAGACGTCGAAGATGGCGCGCGGTTTCTCTCGCGCGGCGTCGCGCCCGCCCGCGAGGATGGCGAGCATCTCGATCATCTCATTGACGGTTTTGTTGGTGAACGCGCCGGTGACGATGGGCTTTTTAGAATATAGCAGTGCGAGGTAAAGACGGTACGAATCTTGGATTTGTTGCGGTACGTCGTGGCAGATCACCGCTGTAGATTGCGCGTCATATTGCGGAAGCTGTTCTGCGACTTTAATCAATTTAAGCAGGTGAGACGTTTCCGTAGTTTCGTGCTCAAGCGTTTCAGGATTAAGCATGGCGATGCCTGACGAGCCGGGATCGAAGTGCACCGTGTCGCCGCCGTATTTGACCGCTGGATTGCCGTCGGAGTTGTAGAGATAAAACTCGTTTGGAACGGACGCTGTTGTCTTATGGACGATCTGCGTGGGAATATGAACGACGTTCGTTTCCGCGTCCACTTGCGCGCCGGCAGAAGTAAGCAGCTCGCGCGCTTCGCGGTTGTTGACTTTGACGCCCGGCTTCAACAAGAGTTGATGCGCTTCATCGAGAATGCGTTCAATGAGGTCGTTGGTGAGGAGGGTGAGTTTAGGCTGCATGAAAAATTTCCGAAAATCGAATCGCTGCGATTATTTCTTCTTTTGTCTTCGGCATTCTCCGCGTTCTTTGCGGCTAGAAAGACCTACTCTTTTCCGACTAATTTCTTCGCTAATTGCACTGCGCCCATCGCGTCTTCGGCGGTTCCATCGGCGTTGATCTTCTCTGCCCAACTTTTGGTGATCGGCGCGCCGCCGACCATCACTTTGATGCGCGGACGCAAGCCTTCTTTGTCGAGTTCTTCGATCACTTCGCGTTGACGAATCATCGTCGTTGTGAGCAACGCGCTCATGCCGATGATTTGTGCGTCAATTTCAATCGCTTTGCCGATGATCTTTTCAGCGGGCTGGTCCACGCCCAAGTCGGTCACTTCAAAACCAGACGCGCTCAACATCGTTCCGACTAGCGTTTTACCGATCTCGTGAATGTCGCCTTCGACGGTAGCAAGCACGACGCGCCCCAGCGTCTCACGCGCTTCGCCGAGTTTGAGCAGTTCAGGCTCCAACACGCCGACGGCGGCTTTCATCGCTTCGCCCGCCATAACTAGCTCAGGCAAGAAGGCTTCGCCCTTACCGAATTGGTCGCCGATATAATTCACGCCGACGACGAATCCCTTGGCGATCGCGTCAAGCGGATGAATGTTCAACTCGATCGCTTTTGTCGCGAGTTCGACAGCGATTTCCTTTTCGCCTTCGATGATGCTTTGCGCCATCCGCTCATATAATTCTTCCGACATGAATAAACTCCCGATGTGATTTCAAGAAAAATTTTGTAGTTATTGTTTTTCTAGCAAGGTTAAAACCTGCTGTTCCTTCTCGCGAAACAACTCCGCTGGCGCAGGATGTTCGAGATAAGTTTCTAACCATTTTCCCGATTCCATCACATGCTCGACAGAATAGAGCGCGGTTTTCGCGCCGTCGCGCGCTTTCAGCGCGTTAACAATGCGTAAGTGTTCATCGTGCATAGCGCTCATGCTGGCGGCGAGAATTTCGGGTTTGCGGAATAGCGCTTCGTACAGAATCCAATCGGGGAAAGCGTTGGCAACGATGCCATACAACTTGATCAGTAATGCGTTCTGTGTGATGTCTGCAATGGCGGAATGAAAATCACGGCTTAGCTTCCGCGCTGTAGACATTTCCTTTAGCGAGTTATGCTCTCTCATCTCGGCGATCATGCGTTCCAAACTGGCGGCTTGCTCGGGCGTGATGTTCTTCGCCGCCTCTTGTGCAATGGCAACTTCAAGCATGAGTCGCAAACCGTACGCTTCAATAACGTCTTTCATTACGATCTCGCGCACGCGCACTCCGCGATACGGAACGCGTTCCGCCAGCCCCGCCGACACAAGCAGGTCGAGTCCTTCGCGGACGGGAGTCATACTCACGCCGAGTTGAGTCGCGATCTCATCCTGTCGCAGCCATGCGCCCGGTTTATATTCGCCCGAGATGATCTTTTCGTGTAAAACCTCGAAAAGATCTTCCTTGAGAGGACGCTTCTGCGTAGATTTACCTTCTTTTTCGAGCGTAGGGTATGCAACCACCTTATCTCCTTTTGCAGAGTGAGTAAGCAGATTATAAATTATATATAATTTTGTGTACAGGAGGGATCGTGAACTATCGGTTAATTGTAAAGTCGCTTCTGTTCGATGTATTCGCGCACGGACGTTGGAAGATAGTAGCGCACTGATCGTCCTTCGGCGATACGATTGCGGAGTTCGCGCGAGGCGATTTCTAAAAGCGGCGTATCTACATAGCGGATTTTTGCGCGGATACCGGGCAAATCGTGTTCTAGTTCGTCCAAGACGGCGTTCTCATGCGGGCGTTTCATCACGCCGATCTCGTGACAAGCTGCGACGATCTCTCGCGGTTCGCGCCAGGTGGGCAGGTCGCGCAATGAATCGCCGCCGATGATCAAGATTATTTCGGCGCCTGGATTTTGCTCCGCTATAAGGCGAATCGTGTTTAGCGTGTAATGCGGACCTGGGCGATCCACTTCGACGCGCGAAAGTTCAAACGCAGGGTTATCGGCGATGGCGAGTTGTACCATTGCAAGACGATGTTTCGTCGGCGTGATGAGCTGATCTAATTTGTGCGGAGGCTCTGGCGTGAGAATCCACAACAGGCGATCCAGTTCCAATTGCGATTGCGCTTCTGAAGCGAGGATCAAATGTCCGAGATGAGGCGGATCAAATGTCCCGCCGAAGAGACCGATGCGTTGTGACATACGCGAAGTATAATTCAAATATGGCTAACAAATCTCATTACGAAGAGCTCATAGAAAAAATCCATTTTCATAATTATCGCTACCATGTGATGGATTCGCCTATCATCAGCGATGCGGAATTCGACAAACTGCTGAACGAACTCAAGCGGATCGAAGCCGAGCATCCCGACTGGATCACGGCGGATTCGCCGACGCGTCGCGCGGGAGCCAAGCCTGCCGACCGCTTCGACAAGGTGCGCCACCCTGCGCCGATCCTCTCGCTTGCCAACGCGTTCGGCGCGGACGATGCGCGCGCGTGGCTGGAGCGTGTTTCCAAGATTGACGATCGAGTAGAAAAAGCAAAGTTCGTGGTCGAGCCGAAGATTGACGGCTTGTCGGTTGTCTTGCATTACCGCGATGGAGTCTTTGTGCAAGGCGCGACTCGTGGTGATGGCGAAGTGGGGGAAGATATCACCCAGAATTTGCGGACGATACGGGCGATTCCGTTGAAAATACCAGTGAGCGGTAAACAGTCATCAGTGATCAGTGTGCCAAAATATTTGGTGATTCGTGGCGAGGCGTTCATGCCTGTGAAAGAATTTGAGGCGTTGAATCGCAAGTTGGAAGAAGCAGGTGAAAAGACGTATCAAAATCCGCGCAACACGGCGGCAGGATCGCTGCGCCAGCTCGATCCAGAGTTGACCGCATCACGCCCGCTCACGATTTTGGTGTATCAGATTGTCCACGCGGAGGGCGGGAAAGTTCCAACATCACAATGGGAGCTTTTGGAATATCTCAAAGCATTAGGATTCCCCGTCACGGACATTGCGAAACGATTCGATGATTTTGAAAAAGCAATTGCCTACACCGAATCATGGGAAAAGAAACGCGACGAGTTGGATTATGAAACCGACGGCATGGTCATCAAGATTGACGATCTGACTCTTGCGGCAGAACTTGGTTTTGTCGGAAAAGATCCGCGCGGGGCGATTGCGTTCAAATTCCCAGCGCGAGAGGTGACGACGACTCTCAATGACATCGGCGTTGCCGTTGGGCGCACAGGCGTGTTGACCCCGTATGCCGTGCTGGAACCGGTCGAGATCGGCGGCGTGATCGTCGAACGCGCTACTCTGCATAATTTTGATTACATCGCGGAAAAAGATATCCGCGTTGGCGATCGCGTGCTGGTCAAACGCGCGGGCGAGGTGATCCCGTATGTGATCGGTCCAGTGGTGGACGCGCGCAGGGGCAAGGAGAAAAAGTACAAGCCGCCGACGAAGTGTCCCGCGTGCGGACAGGATGTGGAGCATTTCGAGGGCGAGGTGGCGTGGTATTGCGTCAATGCGGCGTGTCCCGCGCAGTTGGTGCGCAACATCGAGCATTATGTCTCGCGCGGCGCGATGGATATTGAAGGATTGGGAATCAAGATCGTGGAGCAACTGATCGAGTCGGGCTTGGTCAAGGATGTGGCGGATCTGTATTCGCTCAAACGAGATCAATTGCTCGCACTTGAAGGATTCAAAGATAAAAAGACTGACAACTTATTGACCGCGATTGAAAATTCAAAAGGACAGTCGCTGGCGAGGTTGATCGCCGCGCTGGGAATCCACGGCGTCGGTGAGGTGATGGCTGGGGATCTGGCGGCAGCTTTCCCTGAGTTGGAGGCGTTGTCTAAATCCAGCGCGGAGGAGTTGATGCAGATCGAAGGATTGGGTCCGAATATCGCCGAATCCATCGTGGATTGGTTCGCGCGCTCGTCGAATCAAAAGTTGTTGAAGAAGTTGAAAGCGGTGGGGATGTGGCCCAAGGGAGGCAAGTCGAAAGTTGAAGGTCGAATGTCGAATGCGTTCGATGGCTTGACATTCGTGGTGACGGGGACGTTACCCACGTTCTCGCGCGACGACGCGAAGGCGTTCATCGAGTCGCATGGCGGCAAGGTGACCGACAGCGTCAGCAAGAAGACGAGTTATTTGGTGCTGGGCGAAAACCCAGGGTCGAAGTTCGATAAGGCGAAGTCGCTGGGCGTGAAGATCATCGGCGAAGGGGATTTGAAGAAATTGGCGAAATAATCCCGAAGGGATAGAATTATTATAGAATGCGAATGTTATTCATCCGAACCCCGAAGGGGTGTCATGGATTTCGGATCATGTCATCCCTTCGGGATTTTTGTTCTTTTGAGTATCGCTGTTACAATCATCGCACCCCTTCGGGGTTATGGAGGTAACCATGGCAGGCACATATTCCCAAATCTATATCCAAATTGTCTTCGCTGTGCAGGGACGCCAGAATCTCCTCCAAAAAGAATGGCGGCAAGAGGTGTTCAAATACATGGCGGGGCTCATCAAGAACAAAGGACACAAGCCGATCATTGTCAATGGCGTGGAGGATCATGTGCATGTTTTCGTCGGGCTGAAACCCGCAATGGCTTTATCTGATTTGGTGAGAGACGTAAAAAATAATTCCTCCAATTTCATCAACGACCACGCGTGGATCAAAGGCAGGTTCAACTGGCAGGAAGGCTATGGGGCGTTTTCCTACGGACATTCGAAAATTGAGGATGTATACAATTACATCTTGAATCAGGAAGCACATCACGCGAAACAAACCTTCAAAGACGAATATGCGGAATTTCTCAAGAAGTTCGAGATTGAACACGATGTGAAATATTTATTTGAGTGGGTCGAATAGGTTTTAGCGCGTAGGCGAACATGTCTTGTTTCTTGTCTTTGTCATGATTGTTAGCGGAGAAGAAGACAAGGCGGAAAAGAGAAATAAGATTCAGACCCCGTAGGGGTCAAATGATTCTAGATTTATCATGCGCAATGTTTCCAACCCCGAAGGGGTGTCAGAATATCGTCCCTTCGGGGTTTGAATTAATTCGTTATTGCAATTCTATAATCCTATCATCCCGTTGGGATTGAGACCCATGCGCTGTAAAACCTTATGATACAATCCCGCCGTTGACACAAAGGACGCCTTGGGGGAGCAGTGAGCCTTTGTGAAATTACTTTTTTCGGAGAACAATCTATGCCAAGAAGAAGTCTCGCTCGCCTGTACAAGGACGAGTTCGCCGGCTATTCACTCGCCAAATTTCAACAAGACCTGCTGGCGGGTCTCACCGTTGCGGCGGTCGCGCTTCCGCTCGCGCTGGCGTTCGGGGTTGCCTCGGGCGCGACCGCCGCCGCGGGATTGGTCACCGCCATCCTCGCGGGCTTCATCATGGGAACGCTCACGGGCGCGCCGTTCCAGATCAGCGGACCCACAGGCGCCATGTCTGCCGTGTTGATCGTCCTCGTTCAACGCTACGGGCTTGAGGGCATCTGGGTTGCGGGTTTGCTTTCGGGCGTTCTTCTGCTCGTCATCGGCGTACTGCGCCTCGGTCGCTTCATCGCCTTCATTCCCTCCGCCGTCATCAGCGGCTTCACCTCGGGCATCGCGCTCATCATCTTCATCGGTCAAATTGACAACTTCCTCGGCGTCAAAACTCCCGCCACAGAAACCGCCGCGCAAAAAATCATTGGATATTTTCAAGGCGGATTCGTCCCCAGTCTCCAATCTTTAGTTCTCGGATTGATCGTGATTGCGACCATGCTCTTCATGCCCAAAAAGTGGACGGCGCGATTCCCCGCCTCGCTCCTCGGCATCATCCTCGCCACGCTTCTTTCCGCGACGTTGAACTGGTCCGCCCAAACCATCGGCGACATTCCCAATTCTCTAATTCTCCAATCTCGGCTTTCTCTCTCCAACATCCCGTGGGCGAATCTCTCCGAATTCATCGCGCCGACTCTCACCATCACCGCGCTTGGCGCAGTCGAATCGTTGTTGTGCGGCGCGGTCGGCTCAAACATGACAGGCGTCCGCTTGCAAGCGAATCAAGAATTGATCGCGCAAGGCGTGGGCAACATGCTCATCCCGTTTTTCGGCGGAGTCCCCGCGACGGCGGCGATTGCCCGCTCCAGCGTGGGGATCAAATCGGGCGGACAGACGCGCCTCGTCAGTATCGTCCACGCGATTGGGTTGTTACTCTCCATGTTTCTGCTCGCGCCGTTGATGGGACGTATCCCCTTGGCGGCGTTGGCGGGCGTGTTGATGATCACCGCCGTCCGCATGAACGAGTGGGAGGCGATCAGATTCATCTTCGGCAAACGCTTCAAGACCGACATGATCGCGTTCACGGTGACGATGCTTGCCACCGTCGTCCTCGATCTGACGCAAGCCATCCTCATTGGGTCGTTCCTCGCAGGCGCGGTCTTTCTCAACAAGATCGCGGGTATTGATATTTCTGTTCAAGAGGTGGATACCGAGCGGCTGAAACAAAAAGGAATTCAAACGGCGGGCAAATGTCGGCATGTGCGCGTGGCGTTCCTCACGGGTCCGCTGTTCTTCGCGGCGACGGGTCAATTCAACGAGGCGTTTCAAAACCTGAAAGACACGCACGCGCTGATTCTTTCCATGCGCGGCGTCTCGCTGATAGACACGGCGGGCATCGAAGCGATCCATCGCCTGCATGAACGCTTGCATCAACAAGGCGGCGCGTTGATGTTCGCGGGCGTCCATGACAATGCCTACAACATGATGAAGCGCGGCGGACTCGTCGAAACCGTCGGGGCGAAAAATTTCTTTTGGTCCAGCGACCAGGCTATCGTCGAGGCTGAGAAGCGCGGATGTAAATTCTGTTAGAAGTGCCGGCGCGAGTTATCAAAACTTTTCTCACTCTCTGGTACACTTGCATTATTCTCTTTTGGAGGTTCCTTTATGGACTTGCAAACTATTGACGATGCCGTTGCGCGTCGCGTCAAAGCGATGAATGATCGCGTTTCCATGCTCAAAGAACATGACTTGTATTTTTATAACCAGCCCGTGGAAGAACTCCTCAGCGACTCAAAGGTGCGCGTGCACGGGCGTGTGATGGGAATGTACGCTTCATACGGCTACTTGGGTTTGCTCAATCACCCGCGCATCAACGCCGCCGCTAAAGCCGCCATAGATAAGTTTGGCACCGGTACGAACGGAGTCCGCACGCTGGCGGGGACTTTGACAATTCATAACGAGCTTGAAGAGACTATTGCGAATTTTAAGAGCGCCGAGTCTGCTATCACATATTCATCGGGCTACGCTACCAATTTGACGGTTGTTTCCACCTTGATGGGACGCGGCGATTATGTTTTTTCAGATAAGTTAAATCACGCTTCCATTGTGGACGGCTGTTTGATGTCCGGCGCGGAGTTTCGCCGCTTTCGCCATAACGAAACGGATCATCTTGAAGGTCTGCTGAGAAACGCCCCCAGCGATGTGTCTAAACTGGTCATCGCCGATTCGGTTTTCAGTATGGACGGCGATATTATTGATCTGCCGAAAATAGTGGAATTATGCAAAAAATATAACGCCTGGCTGATGATTGACGAAGCCCATTCGATTGGTGTGCTCGGCAAGACCGGACGCGGCATTGAAGAACACTTTGATTTCTATGGCGGCATTGATATTAAGATGGGCACTTTGAGCAAGACGATCCCGTCGGTTGGCGGGTATGTCGCCGCTAATAAGGAAATTATCACCTACTTGCGTCACGCCAGCCGCGCGTACATCTTTTCCGCCGCATTGCCGCCCGCGCAAGCCGCTGCCGCGAACGAGGCATTTAAGGTCATTCTCGACGAACCTTGGCGTATTGAACGGTTGAATCAGAATACGAAACAGTTTATCGGCGGTCTCAAAAGTATGGGATTCGATACAATGCTCACCGAGACGGCAATTGTTCCAGTCTTATGCGGCACGGATGAGGCGGCGTTTGCCATGACGCGCGAGGCGCAATTGAACGACGTCTTTGTGTTGCCGGTCGTTTCGCCCGCTGTGCCGGAAGGGCTCGCCCGCCTGCGCGCTACCGTCACGGCTACGCATGACCCTAGCGAGATTGAGCGCGCGATGGACGTCATCGGCGAAGCGGGAAAAAAGTTAGGCATTATAAAATAACATAACCAACCTTAGCCTGTTGGTAAGCCCGCGCTCTACGCGACTCTCATGAAAATATGACGATCTTTTAACAAGCGGGGAGTATGCTCGCGAAAAGTAAAGGAGATAGGAAATGAAGTGGCAGTGGAAACTGGGCCGTTTTTTAGGCATTGATGTATATATTCACGTTACGTTTCTTCTATTGATCGGCTGGGTTGGGTATAGTTACTGGCTCGAACATGGAACGCTCGCTCAAGTATTAAGCGGCGTGTTGTTTATCCTTGCCCTTTTTCTATGCGTTGTTTTGCATGAATACGGCCACGCATTGACCGCCCGCAAATATGGGATAAAAACCCGCGACATTACGCTTTACCCTATCGGCGGCGTGGCGCGTTTGGAGCGTATGCCTGATAAGCCCATTGAAGAATTATGGGTTGCGCTGATGGGACCCGCCGTCAACGTGGTCATTGCTGTGTTGTTGTTCGCGGCTCTCGCTCCTACGAAGGCTCTAACGACGCTCACCGGCGCGACTATCGCTTCTGGCTCTTTTTTTGCCCGACTGATGATCGTTAATGTGGCGTTGGTGCTCTTCAACCTGATCCCCGCTTTCCCTATGGATGGCGGACGCGTCTTACGCGCTCTTCTTGCCATGCGTATGGATTACGTTCATGCGACGCAGGTGGCGGCGAATATCGGTCAAGGAATCGCCTTTTTGTTTGGATTCATCGGTCTGTTCAGCAATCCGTTTTTGCTGTTCATTGCGTTCTTTGTATATATTGGAGCTTCTCAGGAGGCCAGTATGGCGCTGATGAAAGATTCGCTTGGCGGGATTCCAGTTACGCGCGCCATGATGACCGATTACAAAACGCTCTCGCCTCGCGATACGCTCGCGCAGGCGGTCGGATTGATTCTGGCTGGTTCGCAACATGATTTCCCCGTGGTGGACGCGAACGGCGTTGTGATGGGCATCCTTGAACGCGATGCGTTTATCGCTGCGCTCTCTCAGCATGGACAAAGTGCGCCGGTCGTCAGCGTGATGCGCAAGAACCTGCCCAGCGTTGATTCGCATGATATGGTCGAATCGGCCCTTATGCGTCTGCAAGAAGCGGGAGCAAAAACACTGCCGGTCGTGCATGCCGGTCAATTTATCGGATTGATCACCGCGGAGAACATCACCGAATTTTTGATGATCCGTTCGGCGTTAAAGGCGACGACGTAGGCTTCAACGCTTATTCTTTCACTTGATACAACAAATTATCTTCCACCTTGTACAACAACGGCGCGACTTGTATTTTCGGATAGCGTTGCCGTAATCGTTGCGCCTCGCTGATGATGAAATCTATCTCGTTGCCGATCTCGAACATTGGAACGAAATTGGTGAAATGTTGTTCGGCTAGCTCGCGCTCCCAGCCCGCCCGCTCGATCAAACCTTGAACGAACGCCTCTTTGTTCGACATCAAGTTGACCATCCCGCATTGATCGTGACCGATCAACGCAATACACTGCGCGCCTCCTACCGCGATAGCGTAGGAAACCTTGAATTCGCTGTAGCGTAAATTCGCTCCGCCTGTGCGGATGATGTACGCGAAATTATCGGGGATGTGCAAATGCTTGCGGCTATCCATGCACATGCCGATCAGCAGTTGCGCCTGTGCGTAGGGCTCGTGCTCTGCGCCGAGGTTGTGATATTCGAGCAACGCTCCAATGGGCGTGTTCCTATATTTGAGGAAAATATCATCTCTCACAGAAACGGGGAAGAGGCGATGCATGAAAAAACGCTCCTCTTATCCCGCCGCCTTAACGATGAAATTGAAGAATCTCCAGTAGAGGTTATACAAAGGTTGGGGCCACGAACTCTTGGGCAAGAAAGGCGGGAAAGACGATGAAACTTTCTCGTCAAAATAATTGTCTGCGCCGTTGGCGTCCCAAATAATATCGAATCCTTTGCCGAGCATATTCTTCACGAAGGGATTGGCGTCGTAGCCGTTGTTTTCGTAAAGATTATCATACGCGTATACATGTTCAGGATTCGGGCCTACGTCAATTTCATTGGAGGCGAAGCCGATCGTCAAGTTGAACACAGCCAAGCCGCCCGATTTATTGCCGCGGATCGTGTTATTGTACACTTCCACCTCGTCTGCCGCTAAGACAAGGATGCCCGTGCCCGGCGGGATGAGCGATACCGCAGAACCGGGTTTGCCGAAATTCGCGCCGTTATTGTTCTCAACGACGTTATCGTACACTTTAGTGTACAAAGAAACTTTCGAGGGTAGTTGCGGTAAGAGATCGATGAAAATACCGACAGTGTTGTCGCGCGCCACGTTGTTGTATACCTCGCCGTTGACCGTGTTTTCCAATTCAACACCGACCACGTTGCCGTATGTCAGCGTATCGCGAATGACTACGTTTTCCGACTTGCCGGCGTACACTGCGGCGTCGTTCATCAGCGTCGCCTCAATGCGTTCGATCAGAACATCGGTGCAACGGACAGGATACACGCCGTATACGCCGGTATTCTCAATATACATATCGTGTAAATATACGCCGGTCGCGCCTTCGACCAGCACGCCGTTCGAGGTGTAATTTTTTACAGCAAAATTATACATTTCGAAATTATTGCCTGAAGCAACTACGCCGTCTGAACGAGTTCCTTCGCCGTCAAATACGGGCCATTCTCCCTTAGCGTTGGGAATGCCGACTAGTGTGACGTCGCTCCAATCGAGCGCCACCGCTTCGCGATAAACCCCATAAGGGACTTCAATCGTATCGCCTGGACCCGAACGATCAATCGCTTGCTGGATCGTCTCATGCGGCCCTACGCGGACCGTCGTCGGCGTATGCGCCGAAACGCCTGCTCCAGCCGCTTCGATGTTCATCTGTTTTGCAACTTCGCGCCCCAAGTTGGGAACTTGCTCTACCACCGGCAAGCCCGACGGCACAGATTTGGGAATTTCAGGTATGGCGCTTTCGTCGGTCAATGCATACAAGAACGCGATCAGGTCGTTGTGTTCTTGCTCGCTCAACTCGATGGGGATGATATGCCGATCTACTTCTAAACCGAATTCGCTTCCGCCGCCTTTTTCGTAGAACCATAGCACGTCGTCTAAGGTGGCGAAAGCGCCGTTATGCATGTATGGTCCGCTCAGCGCAATGTTGCGCAACGTAGGTGATTTGAACGCGCCATCTTTCCCATCGCTGACGACGGCGGCGCGTCCGGCGTCATGTGGAAATCCGTCCAAGTCGGGCGCCCCGGTGACGAAGAAATCATTCGAGCCGAAAGTTGGCGCGGCATGACATTCAAAACAGCGCGTCGCCGCTGAACGGAAGAGATTCAAGCCGCGACGTTGTTGCGCGGTAAGCGCATCGAACTGACCGGCGGCATATTTATCGAAAGGGCTGTCTTTAGAGATAAGCGTCCGCTCGAATGAAGCGATCGCAGATTGTACGTTTGCCATTGTGATCGCGTCTTTACCGAAGGCTTTTTCGAAAAGTTGAGCGTATTCGGGGATTGCGCTTAAGCGGGCAACAGTTTCTACGCTGTCTCCAGCCATTTCGTTCTCAGCGTGAAGCGGGACGGACATTTGCGCTTCCAGCGAGTCGGCGCGACCATCCCAGAAAAGTTTTGATTCATAGCCGGCATTCCAGAGCGTGGGCGTATTACGCGCAAGGCGTTCGCCGTTTGAACCTTGCGCCGTTTGCAAACCGTCGCTAAAGCCGAGGCTGGGGTTGTGGCAGGTTGCGCAGGAAATATCCTGATTTTTTGAAAGGATTGGGTCGAAGAACAGCAACCGTCCCAATTGAGTTTTGTCGGGCGTAACGTCGCCATTCAAAGGCGGAAACTCGCGTTGCAGCCCGCTATAAGCGGGAAGCACGCCGCTGGCGCCAGCGCCCCATTTATCGCGCGAGGGCAGTTTGTCGAAGGGCAGCGGGGCGAATGCGGCGTAGACGATCCCAAAAAGGGCGATCGCTCCTAAGGCTAGCAGGATGCGTTTAATCCAGGTTTTCATGATTTCTCCAGTGAGTTATTTGAGAGTCAATAGAAACGCAACGAGACCTTTGAATTCCTCGCTCGTTAAGTCTTTGGCAAAATTGGTCGGCATAGTGTCCGGAAATCCTTCCACGATATGAGACTTGGGCGAGAGGATCGATTCTTCAATATATGCCTGTGCGTCGTAGCCAGGAATGCGCGTCGCGGCGCGAACGGCAATGCCCGCTAATGAGGGACCGATAACCACAGTGTCAGGCGCGAGCGCGTGGCACTGGGCGCAACGTAAGTTGTAAACGGATAGACCGATCTGTTCCAGCGATGTGAGCGTAGGCGTCGGCTGCGCGGCGTTTGACGAGCAGGCTGCCAACCATACGGCGGCGACGGACCAGAGCAAGAGTTTAAATTTCATGTCGTTATTTTAATCTCTCGGCAACGATCTCCGCTACGTCTTTCACCTGAATCTCTCCGCCGTCGGCTTTGGAAGCGTCGGTCATCATCAAGAGGCAGAAGGGACATCCTACTGCAAGGGTGAGGGCGCCAGTGGCTTTCGCTTCTGTGAAGCGCTCGGTATTTACGCGCATCGTTCCTTCCTCTTCTTCTTTCCAAATCTGCGCCCCTCCTGCGCCGCAACAAAACGCTTGTTCGGAATGGCGCGGCATTTCAATGGTCGACGCGCCTGCGGAGGTTAATGCGTCGCGCGGCGCGTCGAAGATGTTGTTGTGCCGCCCCAAATAACATGGGTCGTGAAAGGTCACCGAGAATTGATCTTCATCCACTTCCATGCTGATCTTTCCAGCGCCTACCAGCTCATTGATTAACTGCGTATGATGGACGACTTCGTATTCGCCGCCGAAAGCGGGGTATTCGTTTTTAAGCACATGCAAGCAATGCGGGCATGTGGCGACGATGCGCTTCGGTTTGACTTCGTTGAGGACTTCCACGTTTTGCGAAGCCATCGCGAAGAAGATATCTTCGCGTCCTGCCCGGCGAGCGGGATCACCCGTGCAAGATTCATGCTTTCCAAGCACGGCAAAGTTGACCCTTGCCGCATTTAGAATTTTTGCGAAGGCTTGCGCCGTTTTTTGCGCACGCGGATCGGTCGCGGGCGCGCACCCGACCCACCACAAAACGTCAGGCTTGGGATTTTGTTCGATCGTCGGCACGTCGAGTCCTTCCGCCCACTTCAAACGATCCGCTTGCGGAACGTTCCACGGGTTCGCATTGCGTTCGATCCCTTTGAATGCGTTTTCCAACTCTTTTGGAAACTGACTTTCCATCATTGCCAGATTTCTACGGATGTCGAGGATATCGCGCATCGGTTCGTTTCCGACGGGGCAAATATCCACGCACGCGCCGCAACTGGTGCAAGCCCAGACCGCCTCTTCTGAAATGAGGTTGAGCATTGGCGCGTCGGTATCGCCGGTTTTCAAGTGATAGCGTTTGTTAATCTCTAGTGCGGCGGGCGAGAGGATCTTTCCTGTATTGTACGCCGGACAGACCTCCTGACAACGAAAACATTGAATGCAGGCGTAAGCGTCCATAATCTGTTCCCAGCCAAGATCGCTCATCTTCGCCGCGCCGAACTGTTCGATGGATTGATCGTCGAGATCAATGTAGCTTAATTGCCCCATGGATTTCCGTTCGGGCTTTAAGGCGAAATTTAATGGAGCGACAAATAAGTGCATATGTTTTGAATAAGGGAAGTAAGGCAAGAACGCGAACACTAATCCGAGCGAAATCCAAAACATTAAACGTTCGTCGAAGAGCAGTTGCGTCTGGGGCATATTTTCCCATAACCGCGCTATTGCCGATGTGAGCGGTTGCCATGCGTCGGATACGCCGTGGCGGGCGAGGTAGAACGACTCGGCTAACACTCGCGCCAGCGTGTGCGTGAAAAATGTGGCGGTTACGATCGCCGAGTCGATCGTGATTCCGCGACGCGCTCGAGGATCGAGCAGGGTGGTATCGCGCGTGCGAAGCGTCGCGGGGTTAAAGATATAGCGGCGGATGGATAAACCGATCATGCTAAGCATCAGCGCGAACGATAGAAATTCCGCCAGGAAGCGAAATAGATCGCCGGGCAAACCCGCCTGATGGAGGACATTGATGTTAGCGTAAGCGAAGATCAGTTCATTTAGGTTGACGATCACATAAACAAAGAACCCCCAGCCGATGAACGCGTGTAAGATGCTGACCCATAGCCGGAAGCGGAATACGGGAGTAAAGAATATATATTTAGAGATCAGTTCGCCGATTCGTTTGGGCGCGAGCGACCAGTCTATTTTTCCCTGACCGCTGGCTATTTGTCGAGCGATACGCCGCACGCCGTGATAAGTTAGCGCGGCGGAAATAAGCATGAGAACGGCAAAGACGATCTTTTCGATGAAAGTAAGCATGAATACTCCAACAGTGCCTTTCTCGATTGAAAAAAGGCGAGGACGGTGATATAGGGGCTTTAGTGTAGCACAAAAAACAAGGCGGTTATTTGCTGATGTTGTTAACGTATTTTGAAGCGCTCTCGCACCCGGTCGAAAATTTTGACGAGACATTTTCCCACGTTAAGTCCATCTTCTCGGAGAACGCCGCGTCTAACGCGTCGCCGAGACAACCCGGACCTGCGTGATAATTGACCAGCGAGAATTTCCATAGGTCTTCATAGGCAGCCGCATTCCCGGCGGTTCGCCCGGTAACGTTCTTTACGAGTCGCCCGGCTTGTTCGCAATTTGCTAATAACGTATGCGCAAAGACGCTGATGCTGAAATTTGCGCGATCGAGATCAATGCCCAACGGACAATCATCGCAAATCGCATTCACCTCATGGATTAATGCAACTCGCGCATATTCTCGACCGCTTTCGTCGAGTCCTAGATAACCGTTGGCGCACGCTTCAGAGTCCATGATGCGCGGACAGAATTGATTGAAGAATGGCGGATTCCAAAGCAGCGTGGTGTCCGCTCCATGCTCGGTCAGTTGGCCCAGCCCCACGTCTCTCTTTGAGCCGATGCCAGGCCAAAACTGACTCTCTTGTGCGAAGAGATTCTTCAGTAGGCTGGCTGGCACGCCGGTATCTTGCGCTGCGCTCAAAATAATGGAGTCGAATTGATTCTGCCACTGCGCCACCGCTTCGCGCGCTTTACGCAGCCCGCATGCGGAAGCGACGACGCTTTCTTGAAGCAAGCCGTTGTGTGGGCATGAACTGGCGTCTACGACTCCGCTGCGAATTAGATTGGCGGCGAGGTAGTTGTACGGCACGTCTGTGCCAAGCGATTCACTTTGCGTAGGCGTGCTTAACCAATTGGGCGGACCGCCAATGGGCGGCAATGCTTCCCACGCCTGCACGCAGCTTGCGACAGGGACTCCTGCCCATTGGCTGGACAATACGTCCACATACCAAAAGGAACGATCGGGATTTCCAATATCGGTCGGCGCGACACGGATCAACGCATTGAAAATGGAACTGCTGTCGCCATAACTGGAATACGCCCAGAATTGCAACGTTGAGCCTTCCTCGGCGCTGGTTGGGAGTTGCAGACGGCAATGGGCGCTGCATTCAAACGATTGATCCTCGTAACGTCCTTCAATGCGCGTAATTTCATGATCAGGAAGCGGCTCGATTCCTGATAATACTAAAATAGGATTGAGTTCGCAGATGCTGGTGGAAGAAGTGTAAACAGAGTCGCAGTTTTCCAGCGTAATCTGCACGAGAGGCGGCGGAAGTTTTGTCGCGATTTCTTTTTGCGCTGGCTGGCTGTCAATCAGCATTAGATAGCTGCCTTTGCATAAAGCAGCATCGCGCTCATGGCAAGGCTTTTGTTGCAGCCAGTTTTGATAATCTTTCTTCTCGCAATTTGAAAATACATCGGCGGAGACCGGTAAACCCTCGTGGTCAATTTTGAGTTCGCAAATTAATTCATTCGTCCCCCAGCGCGCCATCCACCAAGTGTATTCGGTATATTCGATTGTGGTTACGGAGAATCTATCAGGACCAGGCGGATTGTTCGCGGATGCATTGACTTCCCGCCCGATGGAAGCAAAACCGGTGTTTGTCATACAGACGAGCAAACTAAAAGCCCCTGACAACGCGCTCCATCTGCGAAAAATCTTGCGGATGTTCATCGGAAGAGAGTCCGCGTTGATTATAGCGGACTCTCTCGGATAGCGCTTATTTTTCCGCGTTCTTTTTTGGCGCGCGTTTTTTATCCATTTTCAGGTTTTCCGCCTCGGCAGCTTTTTGCAACTCTGTGAGCGTGTCTATGTCTTGCTTGAGGTTGCGGTCGCGGAGATAGAGGCTGGCGACATACGCCGCGAGGACGAGGAAGGTGATGGCGAACCCGGCGATCATATAGCTGGAGGTATCGGGCGTGACTTCTTGAAAGAACATGTTGATTTCCTTATGCGTTAGTTGACGAGTTAATACGCTGCGTTAATTTTCATTTCTTCGACTTTTGCTTGCGCTTCGCCAAGACGGATGCGATTCCAGAACAGATCAATGAAGATGACTGTGAAGGCGAACAGCGCGAAGAAGAACGCTTGCAACATGCCGCCGCTCATGCTGAAGCTGCCTTCCGCTTCTGCGTTTGTGCCGGCGATGACTACTGGATGAATTGTGCGGAACAATCGAATAGAAAAGAAGGTGATCGGCGCGCTCAAGCCGCCAATGAGCGCGTAAACAGCGCTGAAGTTGGCGCGTTTATTCGGATCGTCTAATCCCTGCCGGAGCATGAAATAGGCAATATAGACTAGTTCGACGACTGCCGCGGTTGTGAGGCGCGGATCCCACGTCCACCAGGTATTCCATGCAGGGCGCGCCCAAATGGAGCCGAGAATGATCGTGATAAGGAAGAACACCACGCTCACTTCAACGGCGGCGACTTGAATACGATCCCATTTGAGATTTTTTGTGGCGAGGTAGATCACGCTCAATGCGGCGGTAAAGATGAAGCCGATTAACGCGACCCAGGCGGTGCCGACGTGGAAATAAAATACGCGCTGTACATTGCCCATGACGCGTTCCATCGGCGCGACAAAGATGGAAAGATAGGTTGCGGCGATTAATAAGACGATTGAAACAAGGTCGAGGATTTTTAATGCAAGAGGTTTTTTGTTCATATAAATTCCTTTTGTTGAAGATTAGGGCGCGGTTTCCTGATTTTTATTCTCTACTTTTCATTCCTCTACGACGGCGTCGAACAACATGAATGAGATCGCAATAAAAATAATATCGTATACGATTAATAGATTGATCGGGAAGGAAATCTCGGCGAAGTCTGCGCCGTTTAAAAACCCTCCGCTGGCTTTTACAGCGGACAGCAAAACGGCGAACGCGACTGGAAAGAGCAAAATGGGGAGCAATACGTCGCGGGTGCGCGTCTGCACAGACATGGCGGCGAGCAAAGTTCCAACCGAAGTATACCCGACGGAGCCGAGCAAAATAATCGCTATCAAGCCGGGTTGAAATAGATTCGTATTATAGAGAACGCTGTAAACTGGCAGAACGATCGCCTCAACGATGAGCATAAAGGCGAGGTTGCTGAAGAATTTTCCGAAGTAGATCGCGGAACGGTCCACTGGCGCAAGTAGGAGACCGTCTAAACAACCGCGATCTTTTTCGATGGACATCGAACGGTTAAGCCCAAGCGTACCGGCAAAAGCGAAGGTAGCCCAAAGAACGCCCGCCGTCACCGATTGACGCGTTTTCACGTCCAGTTCGAGAGCGAAGTTGAAGATCAAGATCGCCAGCAGAGAGAAAACCAACATAGCAGAGAGCAATTCCCATGAGCGAAATTCGGCGCGTACATCTTTCCAGATGATCGCGCTGATCGCTTTAAAGTAACCGCCGATAGCCGCTTCTTTTTTAGAAAGAGAATTGGGATGAGACGCTTTTGTCGCCATGTTAATCTGCCAACGCCTGTTTATAAAATGAAAGCAAGTTGTTTTTCTTTATTTGCTTACGAGTTGCTGAAGCGACGATTATGCCGCGCGAGAGGATGTCGAAGCGCGCGGCAAGTTCTTCTGCGCGAGCGAGATCGTGAGAAGTCATTACTATGGTTCGCCCCTCGGCAGCGACGGCTTTCAGTGCGGCATCAAGCATAGAAGAAGCGTCTTGATCGAGACCGGTGTAAGGCTCGTCGAGAAGCATGATCTGTGGATCGTGAAGTACGGCGCGACCAATGGCGAGGCGTTGTTGCATTCCACGCGAGTAGGTGCGAACGAGATCGCGGCGGCGAGCTTCAAGCCCGACCATTGCGAGAACTGCGGCAATACGCGCCGAAGAATTCTCAACGTCGTACATCCGCGCATAGAAGCGCAGATTTTCTTCGGCGGTCAAGTCGTTGTATAACAGCGACAGATGCGACACGACTCCCAATCGGGCGCGGACTTGCGTCGCTTCGTCTGGCAGTTTATAACCGGCGATGCTGACTTCGCCCAGCGTTGGGCGCGATAAAGCGGCAAGAATTCGCAAAAATGTCGTTTTTCCTGCGCCGTTCGGACCGAGCAACGCCACAAACTCGCCCGGCTGAACGGAAAAATCCACGCCGCGCAAGACGGTTTTTAGACCAAAGCGTTTGACGAGTTTTTTAACGGCGATCATGACGAATGGGGAAATAAGCGCATTGCAATGCGTTATTCGCGAGTTCCTACCTTCAATTTGTCCTTCAGAGCGTTGCGCCGCTTATGATATGCCTGTTCCGAGAATTTCTTTTTACTATATGAGTCGTCAAGCGCGATAATAGCGTCAATGACGTCGTTGGTTGACGTAAGGCTGTCGTCGTGTTCTTTCGTATTTGTTGCGCGTTTTTCCCGCCGGTTCATCCATAACCCAACGCCGATGAACGCCAGCCCTAGCGCAACGGCAGAGATGATCCATTTCGCATTAGCAGGGTCGCCGGCTGTTGCGGCTGTGTTGCGAGGTTTGCCAGATAACGTAAATTGGAGCGAGCCGCCGGCGGCGATAGCGTCGGTTTGATAGATTTGATAATCGGAGTTCTGAACTGTGCGCTCTCCGAGATCTGCAATGTTCGACCCCGTGATCTTTACTCCAGCGGGGGCGAACATGTTAACTGCGGCAACAGGCAATATGAACGACTGTGAAAAATCTACTTTGGCGCCCGCGCCGAGCGATGAAATAGCAACCAGCCCGTAGGGCTTGTCGCTTGGGGCAATCGCGAAGCCGCCGTCGGTCGAGATGAACGGTTCGCTGCCTTGCATTGGCTCGAACCCAAAACCGAATGAGTCTTCGGGAAATTTGATGAATGGAATCTGTCCGGAGTCGTCTTGCGGCACGACGATCACTTCATTTGTCGAATTGTGGAATGTATAAAGGCTGTAGGTTGAGATGGAATTTTCGCCGTATTCAAAGACAATCTGTACGCCGTCTACGGTTAATTTTGAAGCGTCTTTTGAAACGCCGTATAACGTCAGTGCGGGAATCTCAAGCGATTGCGCGCCTTCTTGCGCGATGGCGAAATCAGACTGAAATGAAATCCCCTCGATTTTTACGCGCGCTATAAAAATACGATCGGCGGGCATCTCGATATTTTGGAAAGAATACGCGCCGTCTGAATTTGCGGTTGCGTTTGTTGAGAAGACTTCGACGGGACCAGCGTTTGGATCTTTGCTATCGTGATCGTAACCGCTCAATGTAACGACTAAATCTGACGGCAGGTCCGTCCCGGTTTTGTTTGTAATGGAGCCGTGAACCGATCCAGCGCCTGCTTGCGCTTCCGATGCAGGGACGGTTGTACCGGCTTCAGATGGCGTTGCCGCAGGGGAGGCTGGCGTCTCTGCCGCAACGACGGGCGCGGGCAAAGGCGAAAGGTCGAACGAGAGCGTTCGCAAGTAGGCGGCAGTCGCCCAGAGGTCGTCGTCGGAGAAGTCTGCGCCGAAGGCGGGGATTTTTTCATTGCCCTGTTTGACGATGCGCGCTACGTCTGTTTCGCTCAACCGCGCCATGACCTGTTGATCTGCGAAGTAATCGGTCGAGCAGTTTATGCAATGCAACTCAAAGAGTTCTTTGCCGCGTTGTATCTGTGCCGGCGTGGAGTGAAGCGTCAACGCGTAAGCAGCCGCGTCCCAACGCTCTTGGTCGCTGAGGCTGGCAAACGGCGGCATGAAGCGCTCGATGTTGCCGCGCGTGACGATTGCGTAATATTGCGCGAGAGACGCTCCGCGAGCGATCTCGGGCAACCCGAACGCACTGACCGGGACGCTGAGTTGAATGCCTTGATCGCCGTCGCCCATGCCTGTTGCGCCGTGACAGGCGGCGCATTTCTCGGCGTAAATGACTTCGCCGTTTGCCGCGTTCGGCGCTTTCGGCGAATAGCCTGCCAGCGTTGGGACCGGTGTCGGCGGGATGTAACCGGGCGGCGGCGTAATGTCCTCGGCTAACGTCATGTTACAGGCTGAAAGCAGAAGCGCAAGCGTTAAAATAAAAACAATGCGAAACTTCATTCGGGTTTTACCTTATCCGTTTATATATAAATTCGTATCCATCGCGCTTGTCAATCGTCGGGGTGATTTAATGCTTTTCCGCATGACGAACAGAATTTGTCGTTTGCTTGCGCCGGTTTGCCGCAGTGTGGGCAGAAGCCAGCGAGTTGATTCTTTAACTCTGCGCGTCGCTTGGAGATCAGCGTTTCGATCTGAGCGTCGTCCAGCGTATCCTTTGCCGCTTCATGCGGATGTGAAGCGTGTAAAGCGTCAATTTGACGCAACAAGTCTGCGCCTTTTTGTAGGAGATTAGCGCGTTGGGATGGATATTCGCCTTCGGGAATCTTGCCTAGTCGGAAGTCGAAATCGAGTTCTTGCAGCGAATCGAGCGTGCGTTCGTGTTCGGCAAGCAACGCTGAAAGTTCGTGTTCTTCCGCGCCGATACGCCATCCCTTACCGCGCCTGAACGGCGCAGAAAGATAAATAACAACAAGAGCGAGGACCGCTACAGTAAGGAAAATTGCAATAATGTCCATTGACTCTCTATTTCAGCAGCGGATCAATCTGCGCTTCGATCTGTTCCAGATTTACAAATGGTCCGATCTGAACGTAACGCAGAACGCCTTGCTGATCTATGAAGTAGGTTTCAGGAACGCCGCGAATGCGAAAGTACTGCGAGATCTTGGTCGCTAAGTCGGGTCCGTTAGGGAATGTGATGCCGAATTTCTTTAAATAGACGAGTGCGCTGGTCTCCGTGTCCACATAGTCTACGCCGAGGAAAATGACCTTGCCGCTTGGCTCATATTTCTCCCACGCCCGTTGCAAGTCTGCCGCTTCCTGCTCGCACGGTTTGCACCATGACGCCCAGAAATTGATCATGACCACCTTGCCGCGTAGGTCGCTTAAGTTGATCTCGGCGTTCTCGTCTATTCTATAGCCATCGTAGAACGTCAATTTAAAATCGGCGATCTGTTGCCCCGGCTGAACTGTGCCTTGTTGCGCGCGGTTTAGCCCCATAGCGATAATGATCAGCAAGCCAACTAGAAAGATCCAAATTGTAATTTGCGCCCATAGCGGAACGGCGCGTCGTGAAGGTGTTGTTTCAGTCATTTTTCTCCGCCTCTAACTACAAGAGGAATGGGATGTGAAGATTAATCTCGATTTCGCAGCTCTTCCTCGATGCGCGCCACATAATCGTCCATTTGAGCGGGGAGCTGTGCTTCATTCGCGGGGGCGGCTGGGTGCGCCGCCTGCGGCTTTCTCCACTTTCGCAGCGCACTGACGAGTCCCGCCGCGCCCAGCAGGATCGCTACAATAGGCACGAGGTACGCCTTGACCTTATCTCGCGGGTCGCTTGCGGCGCGTTCGCCGTATGTCGCCGCAAAATAATCAATAATCTCGGCTTCGGTTTTGCCTTGGCTTAACATCTCGCGGATCTGGTCGCGCCACTGGCGGCAGGCTTCGGTCGGACAGGCGTCTAATGGGATATTTTCGCAGACTGGGCAATATAGTTTCTTCGCGATCTGATTAACTTCGTCGTCGGTGGGCGTGGACCCTTGAGCGAAGGCGATGGAATAGATCGCCAAAGAAAACACTGCTGTAAAAAGAAGCGCCCAAAGCAACGGATGCATTGTCGTTTGTCTTGTTGTCGCTGTCTCTCGATTCATTTTCATCGTCTCTTGTCTTCCGCTTGTTGGGCGCTACTTCGCCGCGCCGGCTTCGTGGATTTGCCGGCTCGCTTTTACGACGGCGCGCTCACGGTCTTTTTCGGGCCATGCTGCGATGGCAATGCCCGCAAAGAAGAGCAGGCTGCCCATCCATAACCAATTGACCAGCGGATTGACGTAAATTTTGAATGTCGCGCCGCTGGCGGAGGCGGGCTCCCAATTGACAAGCAGGATGTATAAGTCGTCTTTCATTGTAGCGCGTTGACCGGGAATGGTCATAGCTTGTTGCGCATCCCAGTAGTAGTCAATGCGCGGGTGCAGGTTGCCGAGAAATTGCCCGTTTTGATAAATGCCGACGACGGCGCGCGTCACTTCCCGTCCATCTGGGCCGGTGAAGCGGGCGATGTCTTGATATTGCATATCGTATCCGCCGAGGCTCATCCGCTGATTGATTTCAAGCGTGCCTTGCGTCTCGATTTGGAAGAGCTCGATGCCGAGGATGCCGATCGCCATGAGCGCGATGCTTAAATGGACGAGGTAGCCGCCATAGCGCCGGCGGTCGCGTTTGGTCAGGTTTGATAACGCGGCGAGGAAGTTTTCATGCTTGCTTTTTTGTCTTGCGCGCGCGCCACGCCAATATTCATAAACGGTGATGGAGACAACAAAGGCAACGAGGAAGAAGCCGGTCAACGCGTAGGCGTTTCGTGTGTAGAATGCGTAGAGTGCGAGAGTTATCGCAACGGCGACGACGGCGGGCTTCCATAGCGCGCGCCCGAGCGTTTTCAGCGTGGAGTGTCCCCATGCGGAGAGCGGCGCGATTCCCATCAGGAATAATAACGCGGCGAACAGCGGACCTGTCGCCCGCTCGTAGAACGGAGGACCGACGGTCACTTTGGAGCCGGTGAACAGTTCGGAAGTCAGCGGGTAGATGACGCCCCAGAAGCATACGACTAGAACGCTCATAAATAATAAATTATTGAAGAGGAACAGCGCCTCGCGCGAGAGCAGAGATTTCATCTCCGTTTCGGCTTTGAGGCTGCCCCAACGATGGAGGAGAAGCGCGACGGAGGCAACGAACGTGACGATGATGTATCCGAAGAACAGCGGCCCAATGGCGCTTTGCGCGAACGCATGCACCGACGATAGCACACCGGAGCGCGTCAGAAACGTGCCGAAAATAACGAGGTCGTAGGTTAAGATGATTAACAGCATGTTCCAATGCTTCAACATGCCGCGCTTTTCCTGAATCATAACTGAATGCAGGAAAGCGGTGCCGGTTAGCCAAGGCATGAACGCGGCGATCTCGACCGGGTCCCAACCCCAATAGCCGCCCCAGCCCAACACATCGTACGCCCAACGTCCGCCGAACACGAGACCGAAGGTGAGGAACAGCCACGCCCACAATGCCCAACGACGCGTAATGCGAATCCAGCGATCGTCTGTTCGTCCGGTGATCAGCGCCGCGATGGCGAATGCGAACGGGATCACGAAGGAGACGAAGCCGAGGTACAGTAGAGGCGGATGCGCCACCATGCCGGGATGTCGCAATAATGGATTGAGTCCGCGCCCATCTTCGGGTGTGAAGAGCATACTGTTCGCCGGTTGAAAGAAGTACGCGCCCACTCCGTCGGAGGTTTGGTAGAACATCTTGAATGGATTTTCAAAGAAGGCGGTCATGCCCAGGAAGAACGCGAGCGTAAAGCACGAGACGAGGATAACCCAGGGGAGGAACTCGCGGTCGCGTTCCCAATTACGGAGAGTCGCCAGCGATGCAAATGCGGACATGAGCCACGACCAGAATAGCAGCGACCCGGCTTGTCCACCCCACCAAGCTGTCACTTTAAGGTAGGTGGGCATCGAGCGGCTGGTCACTTGATAGACGAATTGCACCTCGAAATGATTATTGACGAGCAGATAGATCAATAAGGCGGAGGCGAGCGTGATCAGCGGAAAAGTCAGCAACATGGCGCGGCGCGCGCTTTCGACCATAGACGCTGCGCGCTGAGGGGCTTCTCGCTTTGAGAGCGCGGAGGTTAGCGTTGCATAAAGAGTGACAAAAAAAGCAATTAATAAAATACCGAATCCAAAATGTGCGATCATTGAATTTCCTTAAAATATCGAAAGCCAGACAGGCCGTCTTCTCGACCTGTCTGGCTTTCGATTAATTATTAGTCTGCTGCGGTATAGCTTCTTCGTACCGAGTGGGGCACTTCAACAGCAATTCGTCCGCGTGGAAGATCCCGTCTTCGCCGAGCGACCCGGTTATGATGGCTTGCGCTTCATGCTTGAGCAAATCGGGTTTAACGCCCACGTACATGACGGTCATGCGCGCGCGCGAAGGATCGGTCGTCGCTTCGTGCAGGGCTTTGGCGAGCCCGCCTTCGTCTTCGAGTTCGGCTTGGTCTGCCGGAACATGCGCCACGTCGAAGGTCAGTGTGAGCGTTTGCGGGTCGTATTGGATCGTGTCGCCGATCACTGCGCCTGAAACGCGCAGGTTCTTATTCATCGCCTCCGCGCCTTTTGCTTTGAGCTCATCAACTGTCATAAAATATTGCGCCGCGCCTGTCGTCGCACTGGCGATCAAATATACCACTGCGGCGAGGATCAAAAAGCCGCCGATGACGAACTTGTTAATTTTCATGGATTCTCTCCCTGTCGAATTGTGAATGCTGACATCTCTAGTCCACATTGATTCTACATGGCGAGATTAACAAGGCGTGAGAATATAGGCGGATGAAAGTTACATAGATTTTCCTAATTTGTCATAACGGCGTTCTTGCGTGATCGTCAATCGTCGTCTTCTTTTTTCATTCCGAAGATTCCCTCGATCTGCCCCATGACCTTGGGCGTGAGCTTGGAAACGTACGCAGCGGCTTTCAAGTTTTCGCGCAATTGTTCGATGCGGCTCGCGCCCAAGATAACCGTACTAACATTGGGATTCTTAAGACACCAAGCGATGGATAATTGCGAGAGGGCGCAGCCTACGCTTTTCGCGACCGATTGCAGCGCGCGGACTTTGGCAAGGCGCTCTTTATCCTTCATCTGCTTTTGAAGCCAGGTATATTCTCTTAGGCTGGCGCGGCTGCCTTTCGGGATTCCTTTCAGGTATTTACCCGTCAACATGCCTGAAGCCAGCGGACTCCAAATCGTCGCGCCGTATCCGTGATCTCGAAATATGCGCGCATATTCTTTTTCAAAACGCTTGCGTGCAAGCAGGTTGTATTCTGGCTGCTCGGTGACCGGTTTATGTAAGTGATGTTTTTCCGCAATACGAAGCGCTTCGACGATCTCATCCGCGCTCCATTCAGACGTGCCCCAATACAGCGCCTTGCCCCATTCGATAATATTGTGCATCGCCCAAACCGTCTCCTCGATGGGCGTGGTCTTGTCGGCGCGATGACAGTAGATCAGGTCTACATAATCAAGCTGCAGACGGGCGAGCGAACCATTGACGCCCTCGATCAATCGCTTACGATTTAAAGTGTTTCTTTCGTTTACGCCGCGGTGCAGCCCCCAATAGAATTTTGTAGAGACCAAATAACTGCCGCGTCTCCAATTCAAGCGTTTCAACGCCGCGCCCATGATCTCTTCCGACTTTCCCCACGCGTAATTTTCAGCGTTGTCGAAAAAATTAACGCCCGCATCGTACGCCGTCGCCATCATTTCCACCGCCGCGTCCACGTCCACTTGTTCGTTGAACGTGACCCACGACCCAAGCGAAAGTTCGCTCACGCGAATCCCCGTTCGCCCCAAATGACGATAATTCATTGCCGACTCCTTATTGCAAATTTGCTTCCATTATAATCTCCTCATGTGTCGTTTCCTCTTTCTTTTTGCCTCTTTCCTTCTCTTGACGTCGTGCGCGCCCCAGCAGGCGGATTCAACCTCTCAGCCAATTCGGCTTACTCCATTTTTGACTTCTACCTCAGCCCCGCTTCCAACGCCCTTCGGCTTGGTCGCTCCGATTACGCCTCTGCCCAGCCCGACGCCTTTTACCTATGTTATACAAAAAAATGATACGTTAAGCGAGATCGCCGAACGATTCGGCGTTTCGATTGACGACTTGCAGGCTGCCAACCCTCAAATCTCTGCGAATGCCATGCCGATCGGCGAAGTTCTGCTCATTCCCAGCAACTCGAACAACCTCTCTGGCGAGTCGACTCCAACGCCCGCGCCGCTTACGCTTGAGCAGAGCGAATGTTACCCAACGGTGGACGGCGGTGTGTGGTGCTTTATCCTTGTTCGCAACGATTCTCTCGACTTGATCGAAAATGTCAGCGCGCAAATAACCTTAATTGATGCAAACGGTGCGGCGTTCGCCGCACAAACGGCTTTTCTTATGCTGGATATTTTGCCCCCAAATACGTCTCTGCCTGTAATGACATTCTTTCCCAACGCGCCATTCGATGCGAAACCCCAAGCGCAAATCCTTACCGCAATTCAAGCGCTGTCGAACGATGGGCGATATATTTTGACGACGACGAACAATACGCTCATACAGGTTGATGCGGGAGGGCATAGCGCGCAAGTGAGCGGTTTGATCTTATCGCAGGATCAAACGGTTGTTGCGAATCAAATCTGGGTGGCGGCGACGGCTTATGACGATGTGGGGCGCATTGTCGGAGTCCGCAGATGGGAAGCGCGCGCGAGCCTGCCGCCGGGCGGAAGTCTGCCGTTTCAATTTCTGATTTCGAGCGCAGGCGGACGAATTGCGCGCGTTGAATTTGTAGTGGAGGCGCGCCCTTAATTTTTCTTATCGTAAAGAGCGCGAAGCCCGCAAAGAAACTCTACTCATCTTTGCGGGCTCCACGGTAAGAATTATTTGCCTTCGAGCCACATATAGCGTTCGATCGGAATATCAATCGGCGTGAAGACGTAACCTTTTACATACGGTTTGACCAGTTGATACGAAAGCGAATGAACGGTGAATAGCGCTGCCGCGTCGTTTACGATGAGCCGCTCGGCTTGCTGGTACATTCCAATGCGTTTGGTTACATCGCGTTCCACGCGCGCGGCTTCGAGCAGCGCGTCGAGCTCAGGGCTCGAGTAGCCGCCGTTGTTTTGTGGCGAGCCGCTATGGAACAGCACGTCGGCGAAATTTTCAGGGTCGGGGTAGTCGGCGCACCAGCCGCCGTTGAAGAGTTGACCGTGATTGCCCGAATAGACTTGCTCGTAGTAATAATCGGGCTCGATGTTTTCGACTGTGATGGTCACGCTGAGATTTTGTTCCCACATTTCCGCCAAGGCAGAAACGTCTCCGCTAATGTAACTGCCGACGCCGTAGTTGGTGAAGATGACCGACGGCAAGCCTTGGGGTCCGCCGTATTTGGATTGCGCCAGCAACTGGCGCGCCTGCGCCGGATCGTAGGGCAATCCTTGCAGCGTCAGATCGAAGCCGGGCAGCGCCGGCGGATAGAGACCGGGCGCTGGCAGAGCGTGCCCATTCATAACCACGTCAATATATTTTTGGCGATCGAACGCCATTGTAAACGCTTGGCGGACATTGACGTCGTCGAAGGGCGGACGCGAAGAGTCAAAATTGACGAAACTTGTGCAGAGCGAAACACCGGTCAGCAGTTCGCGATGAAGCGGCTCGGTCGGGTCGGTGAAGCGATCCACCGAATAAACGTCGCTAATATCCACATCGCCGGTTTCATACATTCGCTGACTGACGCCCGAATAGAGTTGAAAAATAACGTAGGGAATGCTTGGCTTGCCGAGGTAGAAATCGGCGTTGGCTTCATAAATTATCGATTCGAAGCGTTTCCATTCGCGCAATTTATACGGTCCTGTTCCGTTCGGCGCGCGATACCATTCGTCGCCCGATTCTACGTTCTCGCGGTCAACGACAAACGAGGTGGGGTAGGTGAGTTTGGCTAGGAAGTAGGGCTTGGGCGCGTCTATCGTGACCTGTAAAGTGTGGTCGTCCACTACGGTCAACCCGGAGATGTGATCCGCCGTCCCAGCGTTCATCTCGCGCACGCCGACGATGTCGCCGAGATAAGTCAGCGCTGTGTCTGAAGCGATCGCTGGGCTGGCGGCGCGCTCCCATGAATAGACGACGTCTTGCGCCGTAACAGCGCGCCCGTTATGGAACTTTGCGTTCGTTCGTAAATGAAAAACGTACACTGTCCCATCGGGGTTGACGTTCCAACTTTCGGCGAGATCGGGGATAAGATTTAAATTCGGGTCGAAGGAGACGAGCCCGCTGAAGAGCAGTTTGTCGCCGGAGCCGTGCGTGGTTGCGGGATCGTAATCGCGCGGGTTGGTGGATTCGCCGCCGGCGAGTACGAGCGCTTGTTCGAAGGGAACGCTCGTTTGCGCCACAGCGCGTTTTGGCGCGGAAATCCCAACAGCGATTAAGGCAAACAGGCAAAAGGTGCGAAGAGTTTTATTGTTCATGTTGACCTTTCGATTTCTGATTTCCGAAGCGGGCGATGAAACCGAGGATGACGACGCCCGCGAGCAGCATGAACAGACAACAGAATCCTAACAGGATCAATGTCAAAGAAAGCGGCGGACCCGAGGTGTATTCTGGCGGCGTGGGCGTGGCGAGCGAACCTGAGTATGAAGTTGGGATTGGCGTGCCGAGGTTGCCGCCGGGTTGATTTCCTGAGATCGGAGCGATGGTTGGGACGTAAGTTGGCGTGGGCTGCGCGGTTGGTTGCGCGGAAACCGTGCGCGGTTTGGCGCCGATGGATTTACGCCATGCGTCTTCCAGCCCTTCTATGTTAAAGCTATAAATTTGTTGCAACGCTTCGTCAACCGTCAAACCGTTGCGCAGCGAAGCGAGGAGTTCGGTTATCTTTGCTTGTCCGTAGGTTTCGATGAGAAATTTTACGAGACTATACGATTGACTGTACGAGAGGTAGGCTTTGTCAGACGCTTCGGAAAAGCCCGCGCTGAGCGATCGAACGCTCAACAGTGTGTCGTTCTTAATCGCGTTGTTAAACTGCGCTTGCGACGCTGAATCGAGTTTGCCTTCGCTGTATACGGCGAGCCCTTCATTAAGCCAAGTTGGCACATCGCCCAAGCAGGTGAATGTGAGATGCCCGACGAGGACGTGCGTCAGTTCGTGGACAATTGTCACGCGTCCCCAAGCGAGATCGCCTTCTGAAATACCGAGGATGACAATATCCTGTTCGGGGAAAGCCATCCCGCCGGTCCAGGCTGGTTCGTAGAGGACGGCGTCGCGCAGGTCGTTCGTGCTGCCATAGATGTAAATGTCAATTGGCGTTTTAGCGGCTAGCCCCGATTGAGTCTCGTTGAACTTGAGTCCGTTTTGCGCGGCGCTTAGCAAGTCGCGGGCAAACGACTCGTTGCCTCGATACCAGTGGAGGTTGATCAGCCCTTCGCTGAGCGTTTTCCACTTGTGATCGTCGTCGAGCCATGTAGCGGTTTTTGTTTCGCTGATGGTTTCGTTGCCATTAGCATCGGTCGCGCGCCAGCGCCAGTAGATTTGCGCGCCCGCTGGGAGCGATCCGCTTTGGCGCATTTCCCATGTCCACTCAACGTTGACGCTTTTGCCCGGCGTAAATTGAGGGAATGCTTTGGCGATCACATCGCCGCAGGTCTGTTGCTCGTTGCCGTACTCAAGCACGACCGATCGGATTTCCGAATCGCTCGTGATCGTCGCGCGGAAGACGGCATTGTTAGGGAAATCGAAAGCGACTTGGTTGTTCGATACGTTTGCTTGGGCGGCGGCAAACGCCTGAGTTGGAAAGAGTAGGCTGACCGTGAGAAGAAGCGCGAAGATTTTCGTCTGCATAAACAACCTCCGAGATTGATTTTGTAAGTGTATCATTTGCGCCCGTTTTGGCGAATAGGATATTGGTTTGACGCTCGCTATCCTTGCATGTATAATCGTTCCATCTTCCCAATAGGGAAGTTTTATTGAGGCAATTATGGCGTTGCGCGGCAATCTGCGAGATTTTACAATCACTCAACTTCTTAACCTGATTAACCTAGCGTACAAGACCGGTACGCTAGTTGTTGAAGGGCCGGGCGGGCAGGCGTTTATTTCATTCCGCGAGGGGAAATTGGCGTATGCGCGTGTGGGACAAGACGATGGAAGCCTGGCGGCTGTGTTGCATAAAGCCAATAAATTAACAGTCAATCAGTATCGCGCCATTGTGGAGCGCACCGGGAAGATCAGCGATAAGGAACTTGGGCTGTTGTTGATCAACGCAGGCTACCTGACGCAGGATGAAATCCTTGCGAATCTTCAGGCGCATTTCACAGACGCGATTCGCCGTTTGTTTACTTGGGTGGAGGGTCTCTTCCGTTTCGAAAACGAGATGTTGCCGCCGGATGATCGCATCAATGTGCGGCTGAACCTCGAAAACATCATTATCGAAGGTTCGCGTCAATTGCGCGAATGGGAACAATTGCAAGATGAAATTCCCAGCCTGGATATGGCTCTGAAGTTCACCGACCGTCCGCTGAAGAACCTCAACCTCAGCGTGGAAGAATGGCGCGTCGTTTCTTTCATCAATCCGAAGAATTCCATCAGCCAGATCGCGCGCACCAATAAGATGAGCGATTTGGATATACGGCGGATCGTTTATGGGTTATTGCAGGCTGGACTGGTGGAGATCGTGCGCCCAGAAGGGATGATCGTGCCGCAAAGCCCGAAGATGTTCCCGACGCAGGATAAAGAAGAGCAGAAATCGTTAGTGAATAAATTAATTGGGCGTATTCGCTCACTCTAATCGCATTGGCGGAAGGATTTATTGATTATGCAAACGGTCAAAATGGTTGTCACAGGACCCTTTAGCGCAGGCAAGACAGAATTCATTCAATCGGTCAGCGAGATTGACGTTGTCTCGACCGAGCGCAGAATTTCCAACGCAGCCGAGCGCTCCGTGAAAGAAGCGACTACGGTCGCTATGGATTTCGGCCGCATTACAGTAAATGAAGACCTCGTCTTATATCTGTTTGGTACGCCGGGTCAAAAACGCTTCGATTTTATGTGGGAGATCCTTTCAGAAGGAATGCTGGGCTTTATCGTGATGGTAGACAGCGCCCGCCCGGAAACCTTCCGCGAAGCGCGCTCCATCCTTGAAACCTTCCGCGCCTACGCGCCTACCCCTTATGTGGTGGCGGCGAATAAGCAAGACGCAGAAGACGCATGGGATATGGACGATATGCGCCACGCCTTAAGACTGGACAATAATGTGAAGTTATTGCCCTGCATCGCCACCGATAAAGAGAAAGTGAAGAGCATTCTGATCGAATTGCTCACCAGCGTCTTAAGCGAACTGAAATAGCGCTTTAGCGACCGCCGTATAGTCATGTCTTCCATTACCACCGACCAAGGGATTGTTCATTACGAGGTCTTCGGCCGCGGCAAGCCGGTCATCCTCCTGCACGGCTGGCTCGGTTCGTGGGGATTATGGCAAGAGACAATGGCGCACCTCGGCAAATATTACCGAACCTACGCGCTCGACTTCTGGGGCTTTGGCGAATCGGGCAAAAAGCGCGAAACCTACGCCATTCAAGATTTTGTCAGTTTAGTCAATCAATTCATGGAGCAATTGGGCATCTCGCGCGCTCCACTAGTCGGCCACAGCATGGGCGGCACAGTGAGCCTTTCGGTTGCCATCCGTTACCCCGAACGAGTGAGCAAAGTGGTTGTGATCGGTTCTCCGATCATGGGATCGTCGCTTGCTTGGCCCCTCAAATTGGCGGGACATCGCCCGATCGCATTCATGCTGTTTAATATGATGAGCGTCTTTCGCTTGGGCATGCGCATCGCCTCGCCGTTTATTTGCCGCGACGAACGCTTTCCGGCGATGATGGACCGCGATCTTTCACGGACGACGGTCGAGTCGTTCCTGCGTTCGATCGCTTCGCTCCGCCGCACCGATTTGCGCCCCGCGCTCGATCAGATTCGCATTCCCACCATGGGCGTCTACGGCGACCGCGACATCATCGTTGATCCAAAACAATGGAAACCGATGCAACATGGAATCGCGAACGCGCGCATTGAGCGTTTTCCGACAGCGGGACATTTCCTCATGTTGGAAGAACCGCTTCGATTCTCTGAAACGCTCAAAACTTTTCTCGACCGCGAAGAACAACGAACGATTCCTCGACAAGCGCTCGTCCCTTCCGCCGCGTCCCCGACTCCATCCGTAACCTTGTAATGGTTGCGCGCGAGGGGGGAAATTTGCCGTCGCGTAAATTGTCGTAGCGACGCGTGTTTCGATTTATAATAGCGTTATCATGCTCAAGATCATTCTCAATGAAGAAAAACCGATCGCGCCTTTTAATGAATTTGCGCGCGACCTGCGGATTCAAAACCGTCCGCTCTGGCTCCATCAACGAGACGTTCTCGCTCCGTATATCACGCGCGAACTGGAATTGAAGGCGAACCAACGCATGCCAGCCGAACGCGGCGAGACGCTCGTCTACCGCGACAACTTATTCTTTGACGAAGAATACTTAAAGGCGTTTCTTTTCGCCGCGCGTAAAAAGAAGCGCGCTGTGCGCGCCGCGTTTCCTGCGGATGATCCGGCCTTCAAAGAACACGCTTTGCCGCTCTCTACATCCTACACGCCGGCGGGCGGGGTTTTTCTCGCCGACTTGTGGTATTACCCCAAAGGTCCGGTCGCGGACGTTGAGCCGCTCGTCATTGACCTCGAAGCGCGCGAAGTGGGATATTATCATGTGCCGACGTATATGGCGGATCAAAGCGGCGACCTGACGTTTCAGGTGCCGTTGCGCGCCTGCATTGCAATCGACTCGTGGGTGCATGTCTTCATTGCAGACGAAGTGTTCGGCTTGTTCTCGCGCGCGGCGCGCTTCGAGAAGCGACTTGGCGAAGACTTAGGCTTTAAACTAGGCATTCTCCGCCGCGCCCTTTTTGAAGGACGACAGATTCTCGAATGTTCGGCTTTGGTAAAAATTGGAAAGAATTGCGTAATTGATCCGCGCGCTATCATTCATGGACCGACCACCATCGGCGATAATGTAACCATCAACGCCGGGGCGGTGGTGGAAAATTGCATTATCGGCAATAACGTCAATATTTCGCAAGACGTGCAATTGATGCTCTCCGTCGTGGGCGACGGAACTTTTTTGCCGTTCCGCGCCGCTCTGTTTATGACCACTGTGATGGACAATAGCATGATCGCGCAAAACACTTGTTTGCAAATGTGCGTAGTAGGACGCAATACATTCATCGGCGCAGGCTCCACGTTTACCGATTTCAACTTGATACCGGCGCCGATTCGCGCGTTGGACGGAAAAGGAAAGTTGAGCGTTGCCAACCGCCCGGTGATCGGCGGCGCGGTAGGGCATAACTGCCGGCTCGGTTCTGGGATGATCGTTTACCCCGCGCGCACTATCGAGTCGGATGTAGTGCTTTTCGCTTCGAAAGAACGCCGCGTTATTGATAAGGATATTCGCTACGAAGACAGCGACCATCATAAACTTAAGTTCGCCAGTTTACATAAAAGGCTATATCCTCGCCCTGGCGAAGCTGGCTTGGAATCGTGGTGAATGTTTGGATACTTTTGCGTTTATTATCCATCCGATTGACCCTAAGCGCGACGTCAGTCGGAAATATCCGTTTTTGGGAAAGATATTGAGCGCGCGCCAGATTGATTTCTTCTCCACGTTTTTCCCGCCGGTTTACATCTCTGAGATTGAGGGCATCCGCTCAGAGGCGACCGGCAAAGAGATTAAGGGTTGGTTCATCGCCTGCCCATACACGCCGCGCCGTATGCTGGAACTCCCTGAACGGATGGCGTATCGCAAGATCATCCAAACAGGCAGATTGGCTGAAACGTTGGGCGCGCAGATTCTGGGCTTGGGCGCTTTCACGTCGGTTGTAGGAGATGCCGGCGTTACTATTGCAAATGCGCTGGATGTGCCGGTGACGACTGGAGATTCATATACGGTCATGATCGCCGTGGAAGCGCTACGCGAGGCGGCGCGCGTTATGGACCTTTCGCTTGCCGATGCAACTGTAGCGATCGTCGGCGCGACAGGCGCGATTGGGCGAGTCTGCGCCGAGTTGCTGGCGGACGAGGCGGCGCGGTTGCTTTTAATCGGTCGCAGAATGGACGCGCTGGGAGAATTGCGAGATAGTCTGCAGGGCGACTTTGGAACGCGCCCGGACGGAACGCGAGCCGAAATTACGACCAGTACGAAACTGGATGGGTTAAAATCAGCTCACTTGATTCTTACAGTAACGAGCGCCATTCATGATATTATTCGCCCTGAGACCTTACGGCCGGGCAGCGTGGTGTGCGACGTCGCCCGCCCTCGCGACGTTTCTGCAATGGTCGCTGGTGCGAGAGATGATATATTAGTGATTGACGGCGGAATGGTTGATGTGCCAGGCTCCGTTGATTTCCATTTTAACTTTGGGTTTCCGCCGGGCAAGGCGTACGCATGTATGGCGGAAACTATGGCGCTGGCGTTGGAGGGACGTTTCGAAGATTACTCGCTTGGAAAACGCCTATCGAAACAACGCGTAGAAGAGATCGCCTTAATTTCTCGTAAGCACGGCTTTCGTTTGAGCGGCTTCCGCTCATTTGAAAGAGAAGTGACTGAGGCGCAAATTGAAAGTGTACGCCGTAACGCGCGCACAATGCGCAGAACAACACAGTAATTTTTGGAGGCTGATATGGGAAAAGCCCGTCTGCTAATCGTGGAAGACGACGTTGACATTGGCAACATGCTGAAGATTTACTTCGGCGGCATGGATTTCGACGTGGATGTCGCCGTGCGCGGATCGGAAGCGCTGGAGAAGACGAAGCACGCTTTGCCGCATTTAATCGTGCTGGATATTATGCTGCCGGATATTGACGGTTATGAAGTTTGCCGCGCGTTGCGGACAAATATGCGCACCAGCCATATCCCGGTCATCTTCTTGACGCAAAAGGACGAACGCAGCGATAAATTGCAAGGGCTCGAACTCGGCGCCGACGATTACATCACTAAGCCGTTCGATATTGAAGAGTTGAAATTGCGCGTGCAAGGCGCGATCAAACGCGCCGAACGCGAGAGTCTCACCGATCCACGTTCAGGGCTTCCGGCGGGGCGGTTGATCGAAGAACAGTTGCGGCGCATTATCCGCGAGAAAGGCTGGGCGTTGCTTGACGCGCGTATTAATGACTTTGAACCGTTCAAAGACGTGTACGGATTTGTCGCTGGCGACGATGCGTTGCGCTTTGCCGCGATGTTGATCAACGAAGTAGTGGACGAACTCGGCTCTGTCTCCGACTTTATCGGTCACGCGGGCGGCGATAACTTTGTCATCATCACGACCGAAGAGCAAGCCAAGGCGATCAAGACGCGCCTCAAAGAACGTTTTAATGGGGAAGTGCAGACGCAGTATAACTTTATGGATCGCCAGCAGGGGTTTATGCAAGCGCCCTCGTCCGACGGCGTCGCCGCCAACGTTCCATTTATGACCCTATCCGTAGGCATCGTCTCGCCGAGCGACAATTCGTTTTCCGACATCCGTGAAATTACTGAACTTGCGGCTGAAGCGCGCAGGCAGGATGCGGCAGGCGGATAAGGCATCGAGACGAACATGGTTGCCGGGTTAGGCGTCGGTTTCTGGTTTATCGTCTTCGCACTTGTATTTTTGGCGGCGATCTTGGCGATTGTAGGCTTGCGCCGATCGCTCAATATGCCTGTCAACGCCGCGCCGGTGACTTCATCATCGCCCTCGGTTGCGCTGGATGGGAATGCGGAAGATGAAGCTGTGCTGACCGTACAACCCGGCGGCCGCATAGAATATATCAGCGCGCGGGCACGCGAGTGGTTCGGCCTGCGCGAAGATGAATATCCTCAACTCGAAAAATTAAGCCGCGCGGCGTTGCCCGCCGACGACTTCCTCGACCTGTGCGCCATGCGAGGGCGTAAACGGATTTCAATCGGTGGCCGACTCGTTGAAGCGACCTCGTACCCTGTGCCGGGTCCATACCCGCTTATGTTGTTGATGATGCGCAGCGTAGATCTATACGATGAAGGCGTTGCGGACATGCCGGATTCAGCGCTATTTAAAACTATCTCTGACTTCAACGCGCAAACCGCTGAGAATCTAAATTTAGACGACGCGCTGTATTCTATTTTGCTGAATGTATCTCAATTTATCCCCGCGGATTTTCTTGAACTTAAAATATGGGACGCTTCGCGGCACAATCTGTTGCCGTATACGCTCGATCGCGCCAATTCTATTGTTAAGGTTGTACAGGCGCCTACGTCTCAATTCGACGGATTGACCGAGCGGCTGTCGCCAGCGCATAAACCCATTTTTCTGCCCGACGTTTCTGTAACGAACTTTGACCCGCATCAACGCAATGACGCTTTTCCGGTTCGATCGTACATTGGAATACCTTTAATGGCGCGCGATGAGATGAGCGGGGTGTTGGAAGTTGGGAGTCGCGCGTCTGATGGGTTGAATCCCCGTGCGTTTGAATTGTTAAAGCTTATTTCTTCCCGAGCGGCTTTTAGCGTTCACAACTCCTTACTATATGAGGCGGAAAAGAAGCGCTCTGCCGAACTGAGCGGGCTTGCCAATCTGGCGCAGGCGGTCGGCTCTGCGCGCGATTACAGCAGTTTGATTAGGAGACTGGTGGAGAGCGTTACGCCGCTTTTTTCGGCGGACGTGCTCGGCTTCCTATTGTACGACGCTAATAAGCGCACGCTTGAAGGACAAATTCCATTTCAAGGATTGCCTCGGCACATCGTTGAAATTTACCGCACGGTGATTCAACCGGACAGCGCGGCGGAAAAAATATTGATGAGCCGTAAAACGCTCTCGACGCGCAATGCGGCGGAAGACCGCACATGGCAAGATTTGGGCTTGCAAACGATCGCGCGCGCGGCGAGCCTGCGCGAATCGGCGCTGGCGCCTATGTTTGCGGATGGTCAATTCGTGGGCTATGTTCAAGTGTCGAACCGGCGGCAAGCGGCGGAGGAATTTTCCGCCGATGAATTGCGCCTGATCGAAACGATTGCTAACCAAGCCGCCGGGCTGATACAAAACTCATTTATCGTCGAACGCGCTCGTCAACGCGCATCTCGCGCCGACGGCTTGCGCCGCATTGCCGCGTTGGCTGGGTCTTCGGCGACGCTCGATGAAGCTATCCGCCATTCGGTCAGTGAGGCGGCGCGGCTATTAAAGTGCGATTTTGCCGCCCTATTTAATCTAGACGATAGAGACGGCGCGCTTCATTTGCATGAAGGCTCGGTGTATGGCGTTTCTGTTAACCCGACCGATCCTCTAACGCGCCTCTTCGTTGACGTTCCATTTCGCGCTACCGTAGCGGGGAGTAAAACCCCGATCTTTACTGGACGACTGAGCCTGGAAAGAAATATTTCGATGGCTTACCTTCCGCTGTTTTCAAACCTGCAAATGGAATCGGTCATTGTCGCGCCGATTGTTGCGCGCGAGAAGATCTTTGGAGAGTTAATCCTTAGCAGCCGAAAAGTGGATTATTTTAGCAATTATGACTTTGAGGTCGCGCTGGCAGCGGCAGACTTGATCGCCAGCGCAATGGAAGCGGATTCTCGTTCGATTCAAACCGACGACGACCTGCGCCGCCGCGTCGAACAATTGACCGCGCTTGCCCGCGTCAACCGCGAGCTAAACGCCGCGCCCAATTTGACGAATCTTCTTGAAATTATTCATGAAGAAAGCTTGCGGACTACCCATGCGGAATGCGGCTCGATCATCCTTTTCGACGCGACCGATGCGTCCACTTCTCCGCGAGTCGTGCGCTCAATCGGATGCCCGTTGCCCGAAACGCTTTCATCTCTCGAACAGACTGTTATCGAGACCGGTAAGCCGCAGATTGTTTCCGATTACGCTGAAAACGGCGAGGCTCCTATACATGACGGCGTCGTATCCGCCTTGATCGCGCCGATCGTCAACCAAGGGAAGATGATCGGGCTGATCCACTTGCACGCTTCTCAAGCAAATGCCTTCGATACAGCGGCGCTTGACGCTATGCAAACATTGGGGACTCAGGCGGCGGTTGCGATCCGAAACGCACTGAAGATGCAAGCGCAGGGAGAAGACGCTGAAATTTTACGCCGTCGCACCGAAGCTCTTACCTATCTCGCAGATACCGCCGCGAAGATTAACTTTGAACAACCTCTTGAGCAAGCGCTCCGCCCGGTGTTGCTCAGTATGCGCGAAACGACTCCTTTTCAAGCGATCTTACTAAGCGTATATGAAAAAGATACCGGTTTGCTTAAGCGCGTGCTTGGCGTGGGATTTAAGCCGGAGGTTCTCAGCGAATTGCTTGCGCGCAAGCAGCCTTATTTAAGTTTGCAGCGCATCTTAAAGCCGGAATTTCGCATTGGTCATTCCTACTTTATCCCGGCAGACCAGAGACCTATCCTGCCCAGCGACGTGCACATCGTCACGTTGGATGACTCTGAAGGGGCGGATAGCGCTGCCGATCGGTGGGATGCAGACGATTTGATGCTTGTTCTGCTTGAGAACGCGAGCAGCGAACCGTTGGGAATGCTCAGCCTCGATTTGCCGCGCAATAACTTACGTCCAGATCGCGCCACAATCGAAATGCTTGAACTCTTTGCAGAGCAGCTTTCTTACGCTCTTATTCACCATACGCAATTTAACGAACTGCGCGCCAAAGCAGATTCGCTGACTTCCAGCTTGGAAAGACAAGAAAGATTTGTCAGCCTCACGAAAAAAGATCTGCCGATGCTGCTGCATAAAGACCTCGATCAAACGATCGCTATTCAAAACCTAAACCAACGAGGACAGCGTGTGCGCGCTAGTTTGGCGATCGCCGAATCGGTCAGCCGCCAATTAGACTCGACTTCCGCGTTGCAGGCCTTGGCGCGCGAAACGCTGACGCAATTGGGCATGTCGGTAGCGTTGATCGCGAGGCTTGAGCAGGAAGGTCCGAGGCTGGTCAATATATTGGGCAATGTGCCTCGTGCCGTCAACGCAGAGGCATTGTTTGGGCAAAAGAACCCGCTTCGCGCTTGTCTACAAAGCGGCGAAGCGATTCTGATTTCGAATTTGGATGAGAACTTCGAGTGGCGTGAGACCCCGCTGTTGACAGCCTTGCGCGCAAAATCGCTGGTCTGTTTGCCGATTAAGATTGACAAACGGACTGTGGCGGCTATGCTGGCGGTCAGTCCCGAGCCGATGGATTCCTTCACTGATGAAGATCGCCAGGTGTATAACCAGATCGCGCAACAAACGTCGGTCGTTTTGCAGAATATTTTGCTTCTCAGCGAAACTCGTAAGCGTCTACAAGAAGTGAACTTGTTGCTTGATTTCAATCGTCAACTGCGCGGGTTGGGCGTGGATCAGATCGCTAAACTGCTGTTAGACAGCGTGCGGCGCGCGCATTCTGCCGCTCATGCCGGCGTTGTATTGCTTTGGGATGAACCTGCGCACCTCTTGTCTGCGCGAACGGTCGCCGGCTATGCCGATAACAATGCGATGAAACAGATCGCCTATCGCGCGGGCGAATCGTTGCCCGGTATAACCTATGAAAGCGCTAAGGTTACGCGTGTTAACGAACTTCAATTGGCGCGCGATTATCGATTCTCGATGGAAGAGCAACTATTGTACCGACAAGCGACAGGCGGACGCTTGCCAGTTTCCAGTTTATTGCTGCCTATTCAAGCCGGCGCCCAAACTATCGGCGTTTTAGTTTTAGACAACTTCAACACGTCGGACGCTTTCACGTCTGAAGATGAGGCGTTGTTGTTGTCGCTCATTCAGCAGGCGGGGCTCACGCTTCAAAATGTGCGTTTGATGTATGCTACGCAAGAACGCGCCGCGCAACTAGAGTCTCTGACCGACGCTGCCGCGACATTAACCTCCAGCCTGCGGCGCGATGAATTGATCGCGACTCTACTCGATCAACTTGCGCCGGTCATTCCTTATGCCACCGCCGCGCTATGGTTGCGCGATCGCGACCGGTTGACCGTCGCCGCGGCGCGCGGCTTCCCCGATTCGGAACGCCTGATCGGCTTGACGGTCGCCGCCGGCGACAGCGCGCTTTTTAATGAAATGATTCGCGATGGGCAGGGCATTCTCGTTGACGATGTAAGGCAAGATCCTCGTTTTCCGGCAGTGGAAAACCCGCGTCTTTCGTGGATGGGCATGCCGCTGATCTCGCAGAACGAAGTAGTTGGCGTGTTTGCGCTTGAGAAAGAAGAAGCGTACTTCTATAGGTACGAGCATATGCAAGTGGCGAGGACGTTTGCCTCTCAGGCGGCGGCGGCGTTGGAAAATGCGCGTCTGTACGAGGAGAGTTCTAATCGCGCTATAGAATTGGATAAACGCTCCAATCGTTTGGGCTTGCTGAACCGCTTCTCGTCTGCGTTGGGCGGCTTGCTCGAGGAAGAGAAAATTTTCCAATTGACGGCGCAAGAACTGCTCGACGCGTTAAGATCTTCGCATGCATCCGTTGTCGTCTTTGAGCGCGCTCATCCGGTGTGGAAGTACGATTTTCCTCGCGCATATGCAAAATTGCCGCAGAAATTGCCCAACGCGCCAATCTTTCAGCGTTTGCAAGAGTCGTTGGGTATCTTTTCTACCAGTTCGACTGATAGCGAAGCGGACCTACTGCCGCTGAAGAATTTCCTAGGCGATGAGACAAAAGCCTTACTGGCTTTGCCGGTCGTTAGCGGAAAAAGTTTGCTCGCGCTAGTCTTTATCCATCGTATGGAAGCGGAACATTTCAGCGCGAGCGAGATCGAACTGGCGCGCACATTGATGAATCAAGCTTCCATTGCGTTAGAGAATGCGCGCTTGTATCAATCAACGTTGTTAACGGCGGAACGTTTTTCTTTACTGAATCAGGCAAGTTACGAAGTCGGAGCCGACCTGGACCCCGAACGCGTGTACGCATCGGTTCACAAGGCGGCGCAGCGATTAATGCCGGTGGAAGCTTTTGTCATCACGTTGCTGGATACAGAAGCGAACGATATTGAAGCGGTGTATATTGTGGATGGCAATGTCCGCACGCCAAATATGCGCATCTCTCGCGACCAGGGGCTGAGCGGGGTAGTAATTTCGAGAGGCGAGCCGATTCTGATTCGTAATCGCGAGCAGGCTGAAGCTTTCGACATGGTCCGCGTTGGAGACGACGATACCCCGCTGTCCATTTTAGCGGTGCCGATGACATTAAGCGGAAGGACGATCGGTATGTTGTCGGTGCAAAGTTATCAACCCGCCGTCTATACAGAAGACGATGTGCAAATCCTCAGCACTTTGGCGAATCAAGCGGCGATTGCCGCACAGAATGGGCGGTTGTTTAAGGAAACGCAGCGGCTGGCGCAAGAACTTGAACAGCGCGTTATCGAACGCACTGCGCAATTACAGCGCGAACAACAGAACACCGAAACATTGCTGCGAATTCTTACCGAAGTTTCATCGAGCCTTGATTTGGATCGCGCGCTGAATCGCACGCTTGCCCTGCTCAACGACGCTGTCGGCGCCGAACAGGGGACGATTATGCTGCTCAACGCGGAGGATAACCTGTTGCATTATCGCGCCGGTTATGGTTACCTGTCTGATCGCATCTCTACCGGAGGACGCGGTTTCACCTTGAAGGTTGGAGAAGGTCTGGCTGGCTGGGTGTTGAAGAATCGCGAGCCTGCGTTAGTGAACGACCTTTTGCTCGATTCGCGCTGGGTGCGAGCCGCTTCCACCTCTCGCGAACATCGCAGCGCGATCGTGATACCGTTGTTGGCGGCGGAAGATATTATCGGCGTGCTGATGGTGTTCCATCGTAAGCCAAACTTCTTCAGCCCTGAATTGTTAAATCTAGTGCGAGCGATTGCGGGTCAGGTGGCGGTCGCTATCAATAATGCGCATCTTTACGAACTGATTCGCGATCAAGCGGGACGTCTGGGCAGTATGTTGCGCCGCGAACAAGAGGACGCGAGCCGTTCGCAAGCGATTCTCGAAGCCGTAGCGGATGGCGTGTTAGTGACCGGTAAGGATAACCATATTACATTCCTGAATCGTTCTGCCGAGCAGATCTTAGGACTGGAAGCCGGCAAAGTGACCGGGCAAGCGCTTGACGCGTTTGGCGGGTTATTCGGGAAATCGGCGAAGACTTGGATGGAAACTATTAACACATGGTCTAAGTCGCCGGCGTCGTATCAACAAGGCGATACGTTTGCGGAGCAGCTCACTTTGGAGAATGGGCTGGTCGTATTGGTTCACTTGGCGCCCGTGATCTTGCAGAACGATCTGCTTGGGACGGTCTCCATCTTCCGCGATATTACGCATGAGGTAGAGGTGGATCGTCTCAAATCGGAATTTGTCGCTACGGTCAGTCATGAGCTTCGCACGCCTATGACGTCTATTCGCGGTTATGTGGATATTTTACTGATGGGCGCGACTGGCGCGCTCAATGAGAATCAAACGCATTTCTTGAATATTGTCAAAGGCAACACCGAGCGGTTGAATATCCTTGTCAACGATCTGCTGGATATTTCCCGTCTTGAATCGGGACGCATCACTCTGTCGCCGCAGGCGTTGGATATGCGCGAAGTGGCGGAGGACGTTATCAGCGACATGCTGCGGCGTTCGCAAGAGGAGGATAAGCCGGTGGCGCTTTCGCTCGACGTTCCGAAGAAGTTGCCGCTAGCGTTCGGCGACGCGGAACGTGTCCGCCAGATATTGGATAACCTAGTGGATAACGCCTATAACTATACGCCGAGAAACGGCTCGATTATGGTTAACGTTCACGCAGTTAACGATGGGCGCGAAGTGCAAGTGGACGTAAAAGACAGCGGCGTTGGCATTGCGCTGGAAGATCAACCTCGCGTCTTCGAGCGTTTCTATCGCGGCGAACATCCGCTGGTGCTGGCGACGCCGGGCACGGGCTTGGGATTATCAATCGTCAAAGAACTTATAGAAATGCATAAAGGACGCATTTGGGTGCAGAGCGCAGGCGCATCGGGCGAAGGCAGCGTGTTCTCCTTCACCCTGCCTGTCTATAAGGCTCAATGAGGGAGCTATGGCAAAGATTTTAATTGCGGAAGATGAACGAGATATACGCGAACTGGTGGCTTTTACTTTGCGCTTTGCCGGGCATGAAGTCTTCCCAGCTTCGAACGGAGAGGAAGCGGTTGAATTAGCCGCGAAATCCAGTCCCGATTTGATCCTGATGGATGTGCGTATGCCGCGTATGACCGGCTACGAAGCCTGCGAGGCTATGAAGGCTGACCCAAAGCTGAAAGATATCCCTGTTGTCTTCTTATCTGCTAAAGGGCAAGAGAGTGAAATTCAACAAGGGATGGACGTTGGCGCGGAGGAATATTTACTGAAACCTTTCGTCCCCGACGAACTCTCCGCTCGCATTAAAACGATCTTGGCGAAATTCGGAAAATAATTTGAGCGCGATCATCCTTGACGGTTCCATAGTGCATTACGAGGCTCTCGGGCGGGGTCGCCCGGTTGTCTTTCTGCACGGTTGGGTAGGCTCGTGGAAGTATTGGATTTCCTCCATGCAAACCGCTTCTACCTCGTACCGCGCATACGCATTGGACCTGTGGGGATTCGGCGATACCGCGCATAATGCCGAGCGGTACTCGCTTGAACAGCAAGCCGCCCTGATTGATCGCTTCTTTGCTGAAATGGGCATTGGCAAGGTCGCTTTTGTTGGACATGGCATGGGCGCGCTTGTGAGCATGCTTTTTGCGACGCGCTTTCCGCGCAGCGTAGATCGCGTGATGACGATCAGTTGCCCTCTAACGTATGACTCGGTCAGCGCTCGTTTACAGTCCTCGTCTGCTGCGGACCTCGCGAATTGGCTGGCGAGCGGCGCTCCAGACGCCGCCGTTGCGCTCGCAGACGCCTCTAAAGCGGACTCGCAAGCCATTGCCGCCTCGTTAGACGGACTGCGCGCTGATAATTTCTTTGGCGGCTTTCGCGCTTTGAACATCCCGACTCTGTTTGTCTATGGCGAAAAAGATCAAGCCATCGTCGCTCCAGACGAAGAGCGGATTAATTCTACGATGATCCAGCAAGTGATTCTAGAAGAATCGGGCCATTTCCCCATGCTCGATGAAACCGTGAAATTCAATCGGCTATTAACCGATTTCCTTGCGCTCGAATCGGGCGCCAGCCCCAGCGAACTTGAAATGAAGGACGAGTGGCGGCGGCGCGTGCGCTAACGCGCCTATAGGATGAACCGATGCTCCGTTTTCTCCCGTTGACAAACTGAACCGATTAGCGTTATAACCGTCTTACAACTAAACGGGGCGCCCTACGATGCGGGGCTGAGAGGAGCGAGCCGCGCTCAACTCGAATTACCTGATCCAGATTATGCTGGCGGAGGGACCTTCTTATCCATTAAACATCCTCCGCAAAGAGGATGTTTTTGATTGAACCGCATTACTATCTTCGCTAACGGAGACCTCCCCGATCTTGAAAAAGTACGCGCTATTCTTCGGGATGACGACTTCATCCTTTGCGCGGATGGCGGCGTGCGCCATGCCTTAGCCTTGGGGCTTTCTCCCAACCTGATCATCGGCGATATGGACTCGCTTACCGATGCGGAATGGCAGAAAGTGAAAGCCGGCGATATGCCCATCGAACTCTTTCCTCGCGATAAAAACGAGACCGACCTCGAACTTGCGCTTGACAAAGCCATCGAACTGAATCCCGAGGAGATCGTCATCATCGCTGCCCTTGGCGGTCGTATAGATCATACTCTTGCTAATATTGCCTTATTAAGCGATCTAAAACGCGCGACGTATGCTATGTGCTTCGACGATGGCGTTGAAGAACTTCAATTTTGTCGCAACCGCGCTGAAGTCTACGGAAGAAGCGGAGATCTCATTTCGTTGATTCCATGGGGCAGTCCCGTTCACGGAATCCAAACCGAAAACCTGAAATGGCAACTCAAGGATGAAACCCTGCATCCTGAAAAAACGCGCGGCATCAGCAACGAAATGACCGCCGACACCGTCTCCATCAAAATCGAATCAGGTTTACTGCTCATCATCCATACCCGTAACTCGTAACTTGTCTCTTGAAAGGTTAACCCATGAAATATCCCCACTTTCCACTTTCCATCCTTCTCCTCGCCGCTTTCCTCTTTCTACTTTCCTCCTGTACGCCCGCACAGCCCGCAGACCTCGTCGTTATGACGCACGACTCGTTTGCTATGAGCGAAGCGGTTGTCAACGCATTTGAAGCCGCGACGGGCGCGAAAGTGATCTTCTTGCCCAGCGGTGACGCAGGATTAATGCTCAATAAGGCTATTTTAGCGAAGAATGCGCCGCTTGCCGATGTGATTTTTGGCGTGGACAATGCCTTCCTATCTCGCGCGCTCGATGAAGACATTCTCGAAGCGTACGCCTCGCCTGAATTACAAAACATCCCTGCTGCGTTTAAACTTGATTCTTCCAACCGTGCCGTTCCCGTTGATTATGGCGACGTCTGCATTAATTACGATAAAGCATACTTTGTCGAAAATAATTTGGCGGTTCCGCAAAATCTGGAAGATTTGACCAAGCCTGAATATCGCGCTCTGCTGGCGGTGGAGAACCCAGCTACATCGTCGGTCGGGCTCGCCTTCTTATTCGCCACCGTCGCGCATTACGGCAATTCATTCGCCGACTATTGGCAAGCCCTGAAAGACAACGACGCGGTCGTTGTGGATGGCTGGGAGACCGCTTACTATGTGAACTTCAGCGCATCTTCCGGCAGAGGACCGCAGCCGCTGGTTGTTTCATATGCGTCCTCGCCCGCCGCAGAGGCGATCTATGCGGAGACGCCGCTGGACACTTCTCCCACTGCATCCATTCTCGGACCCAATGCCTGCTTTCGCCAAATCGAATTTGTCGGCATTCTCAAAGGAACGAAGAATCGCGCCCTTGCCGAGAAATTTATAGATTTCATGCTCGGTAAGCAATTCCAAGAGGATTTGCCGCTGCAAATGTTCGTTTATCCCATCAATTCTGATGCCGCGCTGCCTGAAGCGTTCGTCCGATATGCGCAAACGCCGACGCAGCCCGCAACGCTTTCGCCTGCCGATATTGCCGCGCATCGCGATGAGTGGATTCAAGCGTGGATAAATGTAATGCTAAAATAGCATGAATATCAGCAGACTAACAAGCGCGCGCGCGCATCTATCCACCGTCCCGCTCTGGATTCTTCCTCTAACATTTCTGGCTTTTTTCTTTTTCTTTCCGCTTGCCAGAATATCTTTCCTTACGTTCTCTGCGTCAACCTTTAATGTTGAGAATTTGCATAGCGCGCAACGCGTCGCATGGTTCACTTTTTACCAAGCCGCCCTTTCTACGTTGCTCACGTTGCTCCTCGGAATTCCTTCCGCGATCCTCTTCTCTCGTTTTGACTTCCGCGGTAAGGCTTTGCTTCGCGCCCTTGTCGTTGTGCCGTTCCTGCTTCCAACGGTTGTCGTTGCCGCTGCTTTTACCTCCCTTGTTGGTCCGCGCGGATTATTTTCCACTTTCCAATCTTCTCTCTTTCCGCTTTCCTCTTTCGCTTTTCATCCTTCGCCTTTTGTTCTTATCCTGGCTGCTCACGTTTTCTATAACGTCGCCATTGTTATCCGTATTGTCGGCGCGGCGCTTTCCAATCTCAATCCAAAATTGGAAGATACGGCGCGTTCCCTTGGCGCCGATCCGCTTCGCGTTTGGTTGAATGTGATCGTTCCGCTTCTGCGACCTTCTATTCTCGCCGCCGCGTTGCTCGTTTTCCTTTTTGATTTTTCCTCTTTCGGCGTTATTCTCCTCTTGGGCGATGCGCAATTTTCTACGCTCGAAACGGAGATTTATTTTCAGACTGTCAGACAGTTCAACCTGCCTCTTGCCGCTTTGCTTTCCATTATTCAACTAGTTTGCACGCTGCTTGTTTCCACCCTCTATTCGCGACTGACGTCTCGCACTTCCTACTCTATTGCTCCGCGCCCCGCGCCTGCTCATAAACCTAATAATTTCAAGCAGAGAATTTTTACGTTCGCTCTTTGCTCGCTGCTCGCAGTGTGTTTCGCGCTTCCGTTAGCAGCGTTGCCGTTTCGCTCTTTTACCCGCCTTGAAGCGGATCGCGGTCAACGCGGAGAAATTCATTACGGTTTCACGACCGATTACTATGAAGAACTTTTTGTTAATCGCCGTGGATCAGTATTCTACGCGCCGCCCATACGGGCAATTTTTAATTCCCTCTTATACGCTTCTGCAACCGTGATCCTTTCACTGCTCCTTGGATTCCCCGCCGCGTTTGCTCTTGCGCGTCCTACGCGTTTGGAGAAAATCCTCGACCCGCTGATTATGCTTCCGTTGGGATCGTCTACCGTGATGCTTGGGCTGGGGTTCATCGTTACATATGGCAGGTGGCTTGCTTCTCCGTGGCTCGTTCCTTTCGCGCATACGTTAGTCGCATTGCCTTTTGTGATCCGCGCGCTGCAACCTGCCATCGCGTCCATTCCTGAACGGTTGCGTCAAGCCGCGGCGACGCTTGGCGCGTCGCCATTTGAAATCTGGTGGAATGTTGATCTGCCTATTCTCCGCCGCGCTACGCTTGCCGCCGTCACATTCGCGTTCACTATTTCTCTCGGCGAGTTTGGCGCGACGCTGCTCATCGCTCGTCCTGAATACCCGACCATCCCCGTCGCCATCGAACGTTTCCTTTCACAGCCTGGCGGGCTGAATTACGGTCAAGCCATGGCAATGGCAACCATCCTCATGGCATTGACGGCAATAAGCATTATGCTCGTTGAGAAATTTCGCTTTCCAAATGCGGGTGAATTCTAAAATGTCCATACTCACGCTTGCCTCTATTGCCAAATCATATGGCGATAAATCCCTTCTTCAAAATATTTCCTTTACCCTCGAAGAAGGAGAGACGGTCTGTCTGCTTGGCGCGTCGGGGAGCGGAAAGTCCACGCTCTTACGAATGATCGCCGGACTTGAAACGCCTGATTTGGGAACTATCTTCTTCGACGACTTCGACCTCGCCTCAACCCCGCCTCATCTCCGCGACTTTGGCTTGGTCTTCCAAGATTACGCGTTGTTCCCACACCTCAACGTCAACGACAATGTTGCTTTCGGGTTGAAAATGCGCCGTATGGGACGAGACGAAATCTCCCAACGTGTAGCCAATTCATTGGAGTTAGTCAACCTCAAAGGTTTCGGACAACGAAGCGTGAACGATCTCTCTGGCGGCGAACAACAGCGCGTTGCCCTCGCCCGCGCTTTGACGATTCACCCGCGTTTATTAATGTTTGACGAGCCGCTTGGCGCGCTTGATAAAACATTGCGCGAAGGGTTATTGAATGAACTGCGTTCTATTTTGCGGAGAACGAAAATCCCAGCGATTTACGTTACGCACGATCAAGAAGAAGCATTTGCTATCGCCGACCGCGTGTTGATTTTGCATGAGGGCAAGATCATCCGCGCAGGGGCTCCCGCCGAAGTGTGGGCGAATCCGCAGTCCGCGTATGTGGCGGAGTTTTTGGGATTGGGGAATGTGATTGAAGGTGAATTGAAGGGGAAAAGAAAAGATAGCGAATGGAAAGTGGGAAGTGAAGCGGGCGAGTTTGTTGTCCGATGCGACCACAAACACTCGGAGGGGGAGAGTGTCTGCTTATTGGCGCGACCAACCGTCCGCGCTGGGCGGAGACGGAGCGCAGGCAACGAGTTGAATGGCGTTGTTGCCGATATAGTCTTCCAAAAAGATAGCTACAAAGTCACGCTTGATAACGGTTTGTACGTCTACTTGAAAGACGCGCCGAAGATCGGCGGAAAAATATCCGTGAGGGTTGAGGTAGAATGTCTCGAATGAAAATTAGAGTACAGAAGAAGAATCCGGCGGGTGAAGCGTTGTACGAATACGAGGGCGAGGAACTATGCCGCGACGATACGTCCGTTGTGGTCGAAGCCTTGTTTACCCGCGAGGATATGCCCTTTCAAAATATAGTCTTTAAAAAGGGCGATCGCTTCGTTGAATATTATTATTCCGACCGCTGGTACAACATCTTCGCCGTCTACGACCGCGATGATGGCGCTCTCAAAGGCTGGTATTGCAACATCGGCAAACCTGCCGTGATCGAGGATGGAATTGTCTCGTATGTTGACCTGGCGCTGGATCTGTGGGTTTCAGCGGATGGAACACAGACCGTTTTGGATGAAGATGAATTTGCCGCTCTCGATTTAACCGATGAAATACGGCGTAACGCATTGAGCGGTTTGGAAGAGTTGCAGCGCTTGCGCTTAAATGAAAAACCTCTGAAGTAGAGGTTTTTCATAACGCATATAATTCTAGTAGACGCCTAGCATTTGTATCAACTGATCGCCATACTGCCAGAGAGCGGCTATTGCGGCGCAACAACAGCACAGTAATGCGACAGCCACAACAGCGATAATGATTGTGGTGTTTTTCTTTTGGGGTTCTTCGGCGACTGGGGGCATTTGTTCACTCATGATTTCTACTCCTGTGTAATAAGATTGATTAGGCAAATTATATCAGGTCGTGGCGCGGTTTGCGCGGCGATATAACCAGTAGATGATAAACGCGCCGGCGACGATCAGCAGCGTTCCGACGAGAATGGGCAGGACGATGGCGACGATGGATAACATGGTGGCGGTGACGTCTTCTGCCATACTCACTGGGACGTTTCCTGCGCCGGCGGTAGTCGCGGTTACGGCTGGACGGAGCGCGCCCGCCTTAGCGACGTGCACCGTTCCGGCGACGAGCAAACCCACTGCCAGCGCAATCGCAGGATGCACGTCGCTGATGACGTTGGCGTTAGCGGCGAATGCGATCGCTCCCGCCGCCGGGCGAACGACGGTTTGAACGACATCGTTAATATGGTTGACGATAGGCGTTGTGTCTGCCAGCATCTCGATGATGACTAAAATACAGAGCATGAGGAGGATCCAAGGGTTTGCGAGCGTATCCCAAGGCGAGCTTAAATGTAGTAGATTCGTATAGCGCGCCGCCAAACCGACGATAAGTAAGGGGATGTAGGCGTTTAATCCGGCGCTTGCCGAAAGCCCGAAGGCGGTGAAAATTCCAGATAGTTCCATGAGTAATTGTTCTCCTAAAAGGTAGAGCGAAAACGCTTGCGGGGCGTTTAGTTGAGGGGAAAGCCTCCCCAAGTTCCAGTCAGGTTGAAGCGTAACAGGTCTATTGCGGTAATCATCATCAGAGCGAGCGTCAGCCCGGCAAGGAAAGGCAACTTCATTTCGGTCAGACGTTGAAAGGCGTTCTCTTGTCGCATAGCCATCATCCACGCCATTGTGAAAACAGTTGTGAGAAGCGCAAGGACGCCTAAAACGCTGAGGATGGCGACGGGGTACAAAATAAACGGGCTCTCCGTGAGGATGAGTAAGTCAACGAGTGCGATGATAGCGACCAATGTCACAAGTTTCTTCCAGTTGAAGGCGCGTTCATGGTCTACAGTTTTCCAAGCGGTCTGGTTAAACGCAGGGAATAGAATCGCCGCGAGTGTGATTCCCATACCGCTGCCGGTCAGGAGGCGCAGCACAGCGTTGGGCGTGTAGAGCGTAGGAATATCTTTGAACGCCGCGCTAGAGGTCTGTTTAAGCAGGTAGATATAGGAGTTTACGCCGTCGAAACCAAAGGCGAGGAAGAAGAGGATGAGCGGTACGCCGAGTTTCCAATTGGGAAAACCGCTTTTCTTTCCGCTGGCAAACGCGAAGAAGATCAGCGAGATTGCTGCGGCGTTGAACTCGCCTGTGCAACGCACGCAGAGCGGAAGTTGACGGTCGCCGATATGAAGAGAGCGTTCGCTGATACGATGGCAGACGGCGTAGCCGATGGCATCCGCTTTGCCGAGTAAGCCGGGCGGTGCGATGAAGAACCATGCCGAGAATGCCAACAATGCCGCGATGGGAATGAACCAGCGGGATGCTTTCCGAATTTTCGATTGTGCGGCGGTTTGTTCCATGGCGTTTATTATATGGAATAATACGATGGAACGCAAGAATAGTTGTAAGGTATCATTGGGCGCATTAGGAGCGAGTCTATGAAACGAATTGGAATTCTCACCGGCGGAGGCGACGCGCCCGGCTTAAACGCCGTTATTCGCGCGGCGGTGAAAACGGCGATCTATGAATACGATTGCGAGGTGTTTGGGATTCGCAACGGTTACGATGGGTTTGTGGAGACGAATGGCATTGTTCCGCTTTCTATCGATTCAGTGCGCGGACTTCTCCCGCGCGGCGGAACGATTCTCGGCGCGGCGAATCGCGGCAATCCTTATGCGCGAAAGATCGTGCGTGACGGCAAGGAAACGTTGATTGATGTTTCAGACGAAATCATCAAGGGGATTGAACGCCTCGAAATGGACGCCCTGCTGATTCTGGGCGGCGATGGAACCCTGCACATTGCACACGAACTCTACAAGAAAGGCGCGCCGATCATTGGCGTTCCGAAGACAATTGATAACGATATATCCGGCACGGAACTTTCTTTTGGGTTCGACACGGCGGTCGGCATCGCCACCGAAGCTCTTGATCGCCTGCACACCACCGCCGAGTCGCATCATCGCGTGATGGTCCTCGAATTGATGGGGCGCGATGCAGGTTTCATCGCGTTGCATGCCGGCGTAGCGGGCGGCGCAGACGTGATTCTCATACCGGAACTCCCCTTTAAATTTGAAAATATTCTGGCTGAGGTGCGTAAGCGCGTCGAAGCGGGATATTTATTCAGCATTGTCGCGGTCTCGGAAGGCGCCAAGCCTCGAGGCGGCAAGCAGGTATTTTCTCGCAGCGGAGACGATATCTATGTTCCGCGACTTGGCGGAATCGGTCAACAAGTGGGCGAGTATATTGAGAAGCAAGGATTCGAATCGCGCGTGACAGTTCTAGGGCATTTGCAGCGCGGCGGCTCTCCATCTCCGTTCGATCGTTGGCTCGCCACGCGTTTTGGCGCAGCGGCGGTTCGCTTGGCGGCGCAGAGGAAATTTGACCATATGGTCGCGTTGTGCGCCGGGCAGATCGTAGACATTCCGTTGACGGAAGTTACGGCGACGGCAAAACGCGTGGACGTTAACGACGATGCCATTATCACGGCGCGCGGCATGGGCGTTTCGTTTGGAGACGATTAACCACAACGCCGCCCTTGCGGACGGCGTTGGTGGGGCGCTGTGGCTTCCTTTTACTTGAGGAGGGATGCCACAGCGCTGGGTTTAATGCTACTATCCATATTAGACATCACCTCCTCCTTTCATAAGGATGGCGTTGAATTGAAGCCCCCTGAGAATAGCAAAAGTATGCCCTACTTTAAGAGGGTTGTCAATAGGGCTTTGTGTAATAAAGGTGTCTAAAACAGTGGGCTCACGAAGTCCATCAGGTGAGAAGCATAATTTGGAAAACGCTGCTTGTCAAGTTGGCGGCTGTTGAAGCAGTGTACAAATAAGCGAAGAGCACATTCCAAGGCATACGGACACCGAGAAAAGCGACGTGATTTGCGGGCTAGGCGAGCCAGATAGTGACGCAGTTCGGCGTTATCCGCTTCTACAGAGTAGATATCTGCTTTGCCTTTGGAAACTTCGTACCTGCCCAGGTGATACCAGAGCCGTTGGTAGGCATCCAACCCGTCGCTGTAATACCATCTGGCCTGGCGCCTGATCCACAACTTGCTGAATGGTTTCCTGGGTACGAACCCAAGCCACTGTCCAGCCCAAAATACAGCGGGTCTGGCGGGTTGTCTCTTGGCAATATGTGCATCTTTTCGTGCCTCTATTTTAGCCCATTCTTTTGAACACTCTGCTTTTTCGGTAATCTGACCAGTTCTTGACACGGTATAATGATTTCTGGCGCAGGGATGGCTTTGTTTAGGCATAAACCCAAAGTTACATGCTTGCGCCGCTTTTGTCAAATTTCCATACACCAATGCCGTTTACGCCTATTCAGCGCTATCAAGCCAAACAACAACGGAAAGATTGCCGCGCTTCCGCATAAGGGGTTGGATGTGGCAGGCTCTTCGGGAGGCACAGCAGTTGAAGTGGAAGATGCGCTTAGTTCGGGCGTGGATGTTGGAGGGACAGAAGTAGAAACGAAAGTTGGAGTTGGCCAAGCCGTAGGAGGAATCGGCGTGGCGGTCAGCCCCAGCATGGTAAAACTTCCATCGCCATTTTTTTGAACCGCGCCAGGGACCTGATAACTGATGAAGTTTAACAAGTCTTTCGCTTCTTGCAAATTCGGGTTGAGCGCGAGCGCGGTTTGTAACGAGTTTAGCGCGGCAGGTAGGAGCCCTTCTGTATCCACATGGCTGGAAGAATATACGCCGAAATAATAACGCGCCCATAGGAGGTCGGCATAACCATAATGCCAAAGCGGATCGTTCGGCAAAAGCGCAAGACATCGTTCGTAAGCCTCTTTACTGAGCCGATACAACTCCACTCCCGCGTCGTCATCGCGTAACCAGCCCTTCGGCATAAGGGCGACTTTCTTATATGCCTTCGCCAACCTGCCCCACGCCTCGCCATCTTTTGGATTTTTCTCAACGTTGGATTTCTCGCTCAGGATTTTTTTCCATAAAAATGGAGTAACCACGATGATCTGAACATTATCTTGATAAGTCGGCTCGAAATCTTTGAACGACCAGCGGATTTCATTCCCGCTCAGGACTCTATTTTTTTGTTTCGCCATACCCAGCCTGACTCGTCAGATCGAGATTTTGCTCGCTGACCTCATACGGCAAGCGGACAACGATCTCCGCGCTGCCAATTGTGCCGTTCCACCCCGCGCCTGTTTCGAGAATGTATTTAAATGCTTCGTAGGGATAGTATCCATAACCATACACGTTATAGGCGACTTCGATGGTTACATCTTTATTCGGCGGAAAGGTTACGTCAAAGACCGCCCAGGGAAGTTCGTCGCGTTCGCGGTACGAAAATTCGCTGTTAAAGGAGGGTTGAATTTCACGGCGGGTTGAAACCGATTGTCCGTTTATTTTTACGGCAATCTGCTTAATCTCCGGGAAATTGTTAAACCCATCTGAATTGCCGTTAAAGAACGAGAGCGGAAAACGAACAGCCATCTTCTCTTCCGCCGCGCCGAGATTGCGCATGGTGAAGACCGCCTCGGTTTTGGCAATCGCATTCTCTGCGTCTGCTGGGTCTTCCGAGATTGTCAGCGCAACCGTCTCCGCCACCATGCGGACTTCGGTAATCGCTTCGCCCGGTAACAGCGTTGTGCCGGGAGGCGCTTCGGGCGGCGCAACATCGGCGCGGACAGCGTGACTGGGAAGCAACAGGACAAACAGGATCAAAAGCGAAAATAGAAACCGAATTTTTTTCATTTCAATTCTCCTTGATGTCCTTTCACTATATCATACGTGTTCATCTGTGGCGAAACCCCGAGGGTGTCTAAAACAGTGGGCTCACGAAGTCCGTCAGGTGAGAAGCATGATTTGGAAAACGCTGCTTGTCAAGTTGGCGGCTGTTGAAGCAGTGTACAAATAAGCGAAGAGCACATTCCAAGGCATACGGACACCGAGAAAAGCGACGTGATTTGCGGGCTAAGCGAGCCAGATAGTGACGCAGTTCGGCGTTATCCGCTTCCACAGAGTAGGTATCTGCTTTGCCTTTGGAAACTTCGTACCTGCCCAGGTGATACCAGAGCCGTTGGTAGGCATCCAACCCGTCGCTGTAATACCATCTGGCCTGGCGCCTGATCCACAACTTGCTGAATGGCTTCCTGGATACGAACCCAAGCCACTGTCCAGCCCAAAATACAGCGGGTCTGGCGGGTTGTCTCTTGGCAATATGGGCATCTTTTCGTGCCTCTATTTTAGCCCATTCTTTTGAACACTCTTCATGTAATTTACCGATGGCGCTTTGTAGAAATTTTGATAGAAATTGAGAGGCTTCGCAAGTTGGCTTACGCTATGCTTTGGCGAAATTCCTTGGAGGTTTTGTATGAAAACTAATCCGAACCGCTTTTGGCTTTTCGTCATCTTACTTGGGTGGGCGTTTGACTTTCTGTTTTGGGAAAAAACGCTGGGAATCAATGTGTTTCTATGGACGGCGCTTTGCCTTGCCGTAGGAATCTACTTCTTGCGAACGGATAAACTTCGCTTAGCGCGACGGGCGGGCTTGCTTTTGTTCCCTCTTGCTTTTTTCGCCGTTTCAATCTTTTTTCGCCGCGAACCGATGACGATCTTTCTATCCGTTCTGCTGATCATTTTTCTGATGGGCGTCTTCGCGTTCACCTACCTTGGCGGAAATTGGATGCACTATCGCATCTCCGATTACCTGATTCGGTATCTAGCTCTGGTTGGCAGCATGATCGCGCGCCCGTTGAAATTTATCGCTGAAGTGAAGCGCGGACAGCCGCCTCAGGACGAGAAGCGGGGCGCTGCGTTTTGGCCTATCCTGCGCGGACTTGTCATTGCGTTGCCCCTCATTATGATCTTTAGCGCGCTGTTATCGTCGGCAGACCCAATCTTTGCCAAACGGCTAGAGAGTTTTATGAAGGTCTTTAAGATCGAGAATCTACCCGAATATCTTTTTCGGTTAGCATATATTCTTATCTTTGCGTACGCTATCGCCGGCGCATTTCTTCACGCCGGGCAAAAATCGGACGATCAAGCGAACGAGAAGAGTCTTATCCCGCCATTTCTTGGCTTTACCGAATCAGCGATCGTGCTTGGAAGTTTGACGCTTCTCTTCGCCGCTTTTGTCGTCGTACAATTTCAATATTTCTTCGGCGGGCAGGCGAATATTAACCTGGAGGGTTATACCTATTCAGAGTACGCTCGCCGCGGGTTTGGCGAACTCGTAACGGTGGCGTTCTTCTGTCTATTAACGCTGATTGGGCTGGGAAGCGTCACGAAGCGCGAAACGGAAATTCGACGGCGTATCTTTTCGACATTTGGCGTTGTATTAGTCGGCTTGGCGATCGTGATGCAGGTGTCGGCGTTCCAGCGGCTTATGTTGTATGAAAATGCCTATGGTTTCTCGCGCTTGCGGACGTATACGCATGTGTCTATGCTTTGGCTGGCATTATTGCTGATCGTTGTCGCGGCATTGGAATTCATGAAAAAAGAACGCGCCATCGGACTTGCGATGATTCTGACTGCTATGGGATTTGTCGCCTCGTTGAGCTTGCTCAATGTAGATGCGTTCATTGTTAATCGCAATATTCAGCGTGAGATCAATGGATATGCTGAAATAGCCGATGAAGGAAGCCTGCGCGACGGTCAAGCCGAATTAGATACGCAATACTTTCTCGATCTATCTGACGATGCGGTCCCTGCGCTCGCGGCTGGGTTTCAAAATACAACCCTTCCCGATCGTACTCACGAGAGAATTGGCGCAGCGCTCGCTTGTCGACTGTATGATCGTGAACAAAATGAGAGCGTACGACCGTGGCAGGGATTTAACCTTTCTACTTTTCTAGCTGATCGCGCCTTCGTCGAGATCAAAGGTGAATTGGAGGCATATGCAATAATGGAGACTGATTATCCCTTGACGGTCAGAGTCCCGAGCGGCGAAGAAATACCTTGCTGGACGTATTATTACGATTGAAGAAAACTGAGCGGAGAGATTCTCGCGCTGGAGCGAATGTCCGCCCCAGTGCGAGATAATTTTACCGAGTAGATTGAGTGGATCGTTTGCTGTCGTTTGTGAAATGAAGATCGCAAATCGGATTATAAAATTTAATACCCCAGCTTAAACGGGTTAAAGTCAGTCTCATGATCGTAATAATCTTCGTTTTCGACCCGTTTTAAGAAATTGACAATGATATATGTTATAGGCGTTAACGCCGCCTCGACCGATGTTTTGAAAAGATAATTAGTCAAGGCGAGGGTTAGGAACAACTCTCTCGGAAAAACGTTGAACAAAGTGGCGATGACGATGAACAGGAATGAATCTACGAATTCGCCTACGAGCGTGCTGCCAATTGTGCGCATCCAGAGCCATTTGCCATTTGTTAGGATTTTCATTTTCGCAAGCACGAACGAGTTTGAAAACTCGCCCGCCCAATATGCGGCGAGGCTGGCGAGCATGATCCCGCCGCTGCTCATTCCTCCGAGGATCGCCTTGTAAGCTGCGTCGCCCGCATAGCCCTCCCATGTAGATTCGCCCGGTAGGATCATTATCGCCCAAAAAACAAACGCGCTTAGAGCGAGGCAGAAGAAGCCAGCCCAGATTACGCGACGCGAGTTCTTGTATCCGTAAACCTCGGTAAGAATATCGCCGAAGATATAACTGACCGGAAACAAGACGGTGCCGGCGTCGAATGCGGCGCGCACGCCAAAAAATCCGAATCCCAGATCAATAATTTTTGCGGAAGATGCAATATTACTGACGACTAATACAGTAACGAATAATGCCATGACCAGATCGAAGAATTTAAAATTATTTCTCATTTTGCTCCATAGTTTGCGTATTATACAAGAGAAACGATAGTCGCTTTTCCGGCGGTGATTCGTCCGTTTGCGCTATGTGAGGAAATTGAATAATATCTCTCTTATGGATAAAAAATAAAGAGCCATCTTTGCGATGACTCTATTGGTGCCCCCAGGGGAATTCGAATCCCCGTTTAAGCCTTGAGAGGGCTTCGTCCTAGGCCACTAGACGATGGGGGCATGCGGGCGAGATTGTATCATTCCGAATCTTAATCGTCAACAAATGAGAAGAGCGACGTTAGCCCTTTGAAAAGGGGATGCGACGAGACGCGGCTCAAAGAGATGAACGCATGGTATCATTTTACCCATGATGTCATCCTTCAAAACACAACTTCCAAAATCTGTTAATCTGCCCAAGCAAATTTCGCGCTTGCATGAACTTTCATACAACTTGTGGTGGACGTGGCATCCCGAAGCCGCGCGTCTGTTCGGACGACTCGATTACGAATTGTGGGAACGCCTTGGGCACAATCCGATCCGACTCTTGCGCGAGATCGAACGCTCGCGATTGAAGCAAGCGGTGGATGATAAAGATTATCAAAAATTATACAAAACCGTTTTTGCAGATTTCGATTCGTATTTTTCTGATCCAAAAACATGGACGCATCAAACGCATCCCGAATTTGATTCGCGTCCGATCGCGTATTTTTCCATGGAGTTTGGTCTGCACGAAACGCTTCCAATTTATTCGGGCGGACTCGGCGTGCTGGCGGGCGATCATTTGAAAGAAGCGAGCGATCTTGGCTTGCCCATCACCGCGGTCGGCTTCATGTACGCGCAGGGATATTTTTCGCAACGCATCAGCGAAGACGGCTGGCAGGAAGCGTTGAACAACATGCTCGTGTTGGAAGACCTGCCCGTTCTGCCCGTGTTGGATAAAGATGGCAAGCGCGTCACGCTCGATGTGGAACTCACCGACCGAAGCATCGCGTTACAAATTTGGGAAGCGCGTGTTGGGCGCGTGCCGTTGTATCTGCTCGATTCAAATGTGGAAAGCAATTCCGAAATGGATCGCTTGCTCACCGCGCGTTTGTATTGGTCCGATCTGGATCGCCGCGTGATGCAGGAAGTGTTGTTGGGGATCGGCGGCGTGCGCGCGTTGCGGACTCTCGGATACAACCCCGCGGTCTGGCACATGAACGAAGGGCACGCGGCATTTCTGACCTTGGAGCGGGCGCGTGAACTTGTGGCTGGCGGCGCGTCTTTTGAGGACGCCATCGCAAAGACGCGCGGACAAAATGTTTTCACCACACACACGCCCGTCCCTGCGGGGAACGATGAATTTCCGCTATGGTTGATCGAAAAATATCTCGGCGGAATTTATCCGCAATTGAATCTCACGCGCGAACAATTTTTCGACATCGCCAAACATCAAAAAGGACACAGCGAATCGTTCAGCATGGGCATCCTTGCCCTGCGAAATTCGGATGGTCGCAACGCGGTCTCTGAACTGCATGGCGAGGTCTCGCGCAAGATGTGGAATTTTTTATGGGCAGACAAGGCGGAGAAGGACGTTCCGATCACGTACGTGACAAACGGAGTCCACACTGCGAATTGGATGGCGCGGCGGTTGACGAATCTTTTCATCAAGCATCTCGGCTCCGATTGGTACGAGCATCTTGACCAGCCTGAGTTTTGGTCGCAAGTTGACGAGATCCCCGACGCGGAGTTGTGGGCGGTGCGCTTGCATCTGAAACGCAAACTTTCTTTTTACTTGCGCGAGCGCGTCCGTGAGCGATGGACGGGCGGCGGATTCCATCCCGTGCAAGTTGTCTCGTCTGGTGTGCTGATCAATCCCTACGCATTGACGATCGGATTCGCCCGTCGGTTTGCCACGTACAAGCGGGCGAGTCTCATGATGCGCGACGTGGAGCGATTGCTGAACATTGTCAACAAGCCGAACATGCCTGTGCAAATCTTATTTGCTGGCAAGGCGCATCCTGCCGACGAGCCCGGGAAGCAATTGATTCAAGAGGTCTATCGCACGGTTAAAAAGGCGGAAATGGGCGGGCGCATCGTTTTCCTCGAAGACTACGACATGAACCTTGCGCGCTATCTTGTGCAAGGCGTGGATGTGTGGATGAACACGCCGCGACGTCCAATGGAAGCGAGCGGCACGTCGGGCATGAAAGCCGCGCTCAACGGCGCATTGAATTTCTCTGTGCTGGACGGCTGGTGGCGCGAAGCCTACAACGGTAGGAATGGCTGGTCGATTGGGCGCGATGAACAGATCGAGAATTCCGACGAGCAGGATGCCGAAGACGCCGAGAGTTTGTACAGCACGCTCGAAAACGAGATCATCCCCTTGTATTACGACCGCGACCCGAAGGAAATGTCTCGCGGATGGCTCTCGCGAATCAAAGATAATTTCAAGACGAATATCCCGCGGTTTTCTACGCGCCGCATGGTCAAGCAATATGTGGAAAATTTATATATAAAGGCGTTGAAATAATTTGTAGGGGTGGGGTTTCCCCGCCCGAATCGGAGCGAGACGACCTCGTCCCTATAAGGAAAACATGATCCCCGAAATCACCACCATCAACCTCGCCGCAAAACTAAAATCCGAAGATAATTTCATCCTTCTCGACGTGCGCGAACTCGACGAGTTGAATTACGCCAAATTGACAGATCGCAGGCTGGAGGTCGCGCCGATGAGTCGTTTAGCAGAGGAGGGACTGAACGCGTTATCCGAATCTGCCAAGTCGCAGGATGCGACGATCTACATGATGTGTCATCACGGCAACCGTAGTGCGCAAGTCACTGCGTGGCTCGCGCAACAGGGATGGAAAAATGTCTTCAATGTGGCAGGCGGGATTGACGATTACGCGCGGAGGGTGGATTCGTCGGTGGGGCGATATTGATGTCACCCTCCCGAAGGACATCGGGACGATGTGAGCGCCAGCGAAGGGTCTCTGTGACAATAGCGGAGATTCTTCGCTTCGCTCAGAATGACAATCCGTAAGATTAGTTATTTGCCGAACACAAACTCCCCGTTCTTATAAAACAATTCCCCGTCCACCGTAATTTCAGAATCGGTACGCAAATCGCAGATCATGTCCCAGTGAATTGCGGACTTGTTCTTCGATCCCGTTTCGGGGTAGCCCGCGCCGAGCGCCATGTGGAATGTGCCGCCGATCTTCTCGTCGAAGAGGATGTTGCCAGTGAATTTGTTGATGTCGAAATTTGTGCCGATGGCAAATTCGCCCACGTACCGCGACCCCTCGTCCGACTCAAGCATCTTGATAAGATACGCCTCGTTCTTCTCCGCCGTTGCGCGCTCGACGCGTCCGCGATTGAACGTGAGTTCCGCTCCCTCGACAGCCACGCCGCCGTAAATGGCAGGATAGGTATATTTCACCCAACCGTTCAATGAATCTTCAACAGGTCCCGTGTAAATTTCGCCGTCGGGCATGTTGAACGTGCCAGTTGAGTTCATGAATTTACGTTTCTTAATCGAGAGAGTTAAATCTACATTTGGCCCGCGTAAGGTCACGATATCTTTGCCTTTGAGGAAATCAATTGCTTTTTGTTGCCCAGTGGATGTGCTGTTCCAATACGCGATTGGGTCAGCCTCATGCGCATGGACGGCGTTGAACACAAAATCTTCATAATCTTTCAAACTCATGCCCGCGTCCTGCGCGTACGCGTCGGTGGGGTAGAGGGTGGTGACCCATTTGAACTTGCCCTCGCCGCCGCGTCTCATCTGCGCTTCTGTGATTCCGCTGATAGCTTTGCCGCGTCGCTGGGCTTTAACGGGATCAAGGTTCGTCGTGCCGCGCGTGTTCGTCGAAGAATGGATGCGGATGCGGCTCTCGAATTCGTCGTACGCCAATTTGTAAAACGTTGGAACGAAATCGAGTTGCGCATCGTTGGCGTAGGTGAGATAAAACTCATCCTGGCTGAACGGCATCATCCCAGGCAGGGCAACCATTGGATGCGGATGACCGCCCTTTTCCATGATCTGGATGAACAGCTCGCGCACAAGCGGCTCGGCGGCGGTCGTCGCTTCGATCAACACGCGGTCGCCTGGCACGATCCGCGCGGAATGTTCCACCAAAACTTTAGCAAATTTCTGAACTCGTGAATCAGCCACGGCAATTCTCCTGTTTCGTTTTCATGTCATTCCGAGTGGCGCAAAGCGCCACGAAGAATCTCTACTTCAACGAGAGAGATCCTTCGGTCGCAATGGCGCCTCAGCGCCACTCCCTCACATCGTCCCGATGTCCTTCGGGAGGGTGACACGGTTTATTGTGACGCAAATTATAACACTCGCTCATCGGGTATACTTTCCCCTGCAACGAATCACCGATCTTTAATCGTAAATCTGAAATCGTCAATCGTAAATCGAAATGAAACAACTCCTTCAAAATATCAAAACAGGCAAAGCGACAATCGAAGATGTGCCTATGTCGACTCCGCGCGAGGGGCAGGCGCTTGTCAAAGTGTCAGCCAGCCTCGTGTCCGCGGGAACCGAGCGCATGGTCGTCGAGTTCGCCGAAAAGAGTCTCGTCGGTAAAGCGCGTTCGCGTCCCGATCTCGTCAAACAAGTCCTCGACAAAGCGCGGCGCGAAGGCGTGGTGAACACGATACAAGCCGCGTTCAATCGCCTCGACCAGCCGATGGCACTCGGTTATTCATCCGCTGGCACGATCGTCGCGCTCGGCAAAAACATATCGGGATTTAAAGTGGGCCAGCGCGTCGCCTGCGCGGGCGGCGGATTTGCCGTCCACGCCGAATACAACGTCGTGCCGCGCAATCTTTTAACTCCTCTGCCAAAAAATGTTGACTTCGAATCTGCCGCGTTCACAACTCTCGGCGCAATCGCCCTGCACGGATTTCGCCTCGCTGAGCCGCAACTCGGCGAAAACGTCGCGGTGATTGGTTTAGGTTTACTTGGATTATTGGCGATTCAAATCGCATCCGCCGCTGGATGCAATGTCTTGGGCATTGACCTCGACCCCAAGCGGATAGCCCTCGCTTCATCTCTCGGACTGGAGGCTGTCTCGCGCCAACGAGCGGAATCTACATCCCAGCTTTTTACCGCCAACCGCGGCTTCGACGTTGTCCTCATCTGCGCCGACACTCCTTCGAATGATCCCGTTGAACTCGCGGGCATCATCGCGCGCGACAGAGCGCGCGTCGTTGCAACGGGCGCAGTTGGTCTCACGCTCCCTAGAAAAATTTACTACGAAAAAGAACTCTCTTTCATCAACTCGCGTTCATACGGACCTGGTCGTTACGACTCGAACTACGAAGAAAACGGACAAGACTATCCCCTCGGCTATGTGAGATGGACGGAGGGGCGAAACTTCCAAGCAGTGGTTGACCTGATGGAAAGCGGCAAGTTGAAAGCGAAGCCGCTCATTACGCATCGCTTCCCCATCGAAAAAGCGACGCAGGCGTATGATGTGATTACTGGCAAAAAGAAAGAAGCGTTTTTGGGGGTGTTGCTTACATATCAAAAAGGAAAGAAGAAAGAGGAAAGAAAGATTGCCTTCCCGTCAATCGTAAATCGTAAATCCGAAATCGTAAATCTCGGCGTCCTGGGCGCTGGTCTCTTCGCCAACTCCGTTCTTCTCCCATCCATCAAAAAAGCGGACGGCATCCAACTCGTTGGCATCGCCTCCTCGGGCGGACTCCACGCGCAACACGCGGGCAAAAAGTTCGGGTTCAAATATGCGACTTCCTCCGACGATGAAATCATCAACGACCCGAACATCAACACGGTCGCCATTCTCACGCGCCACGATTCTCATGCCGAACTTGTCCTCAAAGCGTTGAAGGCTGGGAAGCATGTGTTCGTTGAAAAACCGCTGGCGATAAACAGTGACCAGTTATCAGTTATCAGTAAGCAGTTGCGAAAAACCGATAACAGTTTACTGATGACTGGCTTCAATCGAAGATTTGCCCCTCTCGCAATAAGTCTCCAGTCTCAAGTCTCAGGTCTCAAGTCTCCACTGCACGCGCATTATCGAATCAACGCAGGCTACCTCCCTCCCAATCATTGGACTCAAGACCCCAACATCGGCGGCGGACGAATCGTCGGCGAAGCCTGTCACTTCATTGACTTCATCACATTCCTCGTCGGCGCGGCTCCCGTCTCAGTGACTGCGCACGCATTGCCCGATGGCGGCAAATACAGCGAAGATAATGTCTCGATGACTTTCACCTTCCCCGATGGCTCAATCGGCGTTGTGGATTATCTTGCAAACGGCGACAAATCCTTCCCGAAAGAACGCGTCGAAGTCTTTTGCGGCGGGATAGTCGCAGTGTTGGATGATTTTGTGTCTTTACAAATCACGCGCGAAGGAAAGATGAAAGAAGAAAGAGGGGCGCAGGATAAAGGCTGGGCGAATGAATGGAAAGCGTTCGTGAAGGCGATACATGAGGGAGGCGAACCGCCGATCCCGTATGAGCAGTTGATCGGCGTGACCCAATCCACGTTTGCGGCGGTAGAGTCGCTCAGATCAAATAAACGCATCGAAATCTAATTTATGCGAACACGCGCTGGTATCGTCCTCATCGAAGATAACAAAGTCGCGCTGATCGAGCGTCACCGCGCGGGGTTGGATTATTTCGTCTTCCCTGGCGGCGGCATGGATGAAGGCGAAACACCCGAGCAGGCGGCTGTTCGTGAGACGATGGAAGAACTCGGCATTGAGGTCGTTATCCGGTGGAAAGTGGCTGAGCTTCGCTTCGTGGCAGGAAATCACTTTTATTTTGCCGTAGAACGCGTGGGAGGCGAATTTGGCTCCGGCAGAGGCGAGGAATATTCGGCTGACCCGAACGACCCAACAGAAGGAATCTATATCCCAATTTGGATGCCCATCGCTGAGTTATCGCAACATAAGAATATTTATCCGACTGAAATGGTAGAGATCGTATTAAATATGCTGCCTAAGCGTCAAACGCCCACTCACCGGAGCGCATGACGGGTTCGCGTTCGCTGTTTTGTGTAATTCCGTCAATATCTAATTTGTCCGAGCCGATCATGAAGTCCACATGGTTGAGGCTGACGTTGCCTCCAGCGGTGATAAATTCTTCGTCGGTCAACTCAGCCCCACCCGTGAGAGTGAAGCGGTAGGCGCGTCCGATGGCGATGTGACACGAAGCGTTCTCGTCGAAGAGCGTGTTGTAGAAAAGATGCCCGCGTTTGCCGATGGGCGAGGTTGCGTTGACCAGCGCCACTTCGCCGAGCCGCGTCGAGCCTTCGTCGGTGTCCACCAATTTTTGCAGGAGGGCTTCGTTCTTTTTCGCGTTCACTTTCACGATGCGACCGTTCTCGAACGTCACGCTGAAATCTTCGATGAGACTTCCGCCATAACTGAGTGGGAACGTCGCGGCGACAGTTCCCTCCGCGCGATGACGATCGGGCAGTGTGAAAATTTCTTCGGTGGGCATGTTGGCGGTGAAGATGACCCCGTTCTCCGCCAGGGCTTGCGCGCCGCCCCAGATATGTCCGTATGGCAAGCCGAGAGTGAAGTCGGTGCCGGGACCTTTGTAATGCAAAGCGGAATATTTTTTCGCCTGCATGTAGTTGGCGCGCGCTTTCAAGTTTTTGATATGTGCTTCCCATGCGGCGACTGGGTCGGGGAGCGTGGCGCGCGTCGTTTCAAAGATGGCTTGCCATAATTTTTCTTCCGCTTCCTCTTGCTTGAGGTCGGGGAAAACTTTTTTCGCCCACGCCGGGCTGGACGAAGCGACCACGCACCAATTTATCGCGTTGCGGCTGACCTGCGCTCCGATTTTGTTGTAATGAGTCAAATGTGTTTTTTGCATTGCCGCGATTCGTTCGGCATCCAAACCAGCGAGCGCATCGGGATCATTGGCATAGACCGAGAGCAAGGCGTCGCCGTTTTGAATCATATTCATCGTGGCGTCAACAATATGATTTGAATACTCATCGAACGAATCGGCTGGCGCGTGTTGCAGGCGCAGGCGCAACATTTCCTCGTCGCCCCAGATCACCTCCACGTATTTCGCGCCAGCGGCATAGGCGGCTTTCGTCACCGCGTAGACGAATTCGCGCCCCGCAGGCGGCACGCCGCGCGAGGTGGCGTTCGTAATGATGAGTCGCTGTCCCTTGCGGAGGTTGAGTCCAACTTTCACCACCGCTTCGGCATATTTCTCAAGCAATTTCTGATGTTGTTTTTCGGATTTCATAATTTTCTCTTCGGCCGTTTTTTCAAGTATAACACTCGTGGCGTGAGATGCCATCCCGCGCCACGCAGATGTGATTTATACTTGCCACACATCAATGCTTTAGGGAGTTAGCATGCTCATCATCGAAAAAGTAGACACAAACAACAAACGGCAAGTAAAACGTTTCGTGGAATTTTATTACGATCTCTACCGCGGTTGCAAACAGTGGGTGCCGCCTCTTTTTCTCGACGCCTACCTGCCTCTCAATCGCAAGAAACATCCCTTCTTCAGTCACTCCGAAGCGGATTTCTTCCTCGCCGTCCGCGATGGCGAAGTGGTGGGACGCATCTGCGCGGCGAACAACAAGCCCTTCAACGACTATCACAAGACGAAGAAAGCGCACTTCTACGCCTTCGATTCAATTGACGACCTTGAGGTTGCCCGCGCCCTCTTCGACTCGGTCCGCGTGTGGGCGAAAGCGCGCGGACTCGACACCCTGATCGGTCCGAAGGGACTCTCTCCGTTCGATGGCTATGGGATTCAAGTGCAAGGCTTCGAACATCGTCAGATGATGACGATGATGAACTACAACTACGAGTATTATCCCAAACTGATGAAGTCACTCGGCTTCGAGAAGGAAGTGGATTTCGTCTCGTGCTATCTCCCTGCTGATGCGTTCAAGATTCCCGAGCGCGTGGAGCGTGTCGCCAAGCGCGTGATCGAGCGCGGCGCGTTAACGGTCAGGAAGTTCAAGAACAAGCGTGAATTGATTAAATGGGCGCCGCGCATCGGCGAAGCGTACAACAGGGCGTTCATTCACAACTGGGAGTATTATCCCTTTTCGCCCGGCGATATTCAATACGCCGTGGATAATATTTTTCTTGTGGCAGACCCGCGCCTCATCAAGGTCATCATGGCTGGTGAGGAGATCGTCGGATTTCTGTTCGCTTTCCCGGATGTGTCCGCCGCTCTTCAGCGCGCCAAAGGACGCCTCTTCCCGTTCGGCATTGTTGATATGTTGTTTGAGATGAAGCGCACCAAAACGATCTCAGGCAACGGCATGGGCATTTTGCCCGAATATCAAGGACGAGGCGGTAACGCTTTGTTGTATTATGAAATGGGAAAAACAGTTTTGGGCTTTAACCAGTTCGAGAATGTCGAAATGACGCAGGTCGCCGAGACTACCGAGCAGATGCGCGCCGACTTGAAGAATTTGAACGGCGTGGAATATAAGAATCACCGCGTGTACCGAAAGACGTTTAACTAACCTATCTGTAACTTTACGTCGTTTCCCCAAAGGGCGATTCTGTCGTTTGCATCGCTCAGCGGTAAGGTTACATGGAATTGGCTGCCGGGAAATTTTTCCTCGTCGTAGCCCGCGCTCTCCGCCCAAATGCGCCCGCCGTGCGCCTCCACGATGCCTTTTGACAACGCTAACCCAAGCCCGGCGCCGCTTCCTTTGAAACGCGTCTTGCTGGTGGAGTGCTTGTTGAGTTCGCTTGGTTGATAGAACTTGCTAAAGATGATCTCACGCGATTCGGGGGCTATGCCGATACCGGTGTCGCTGACGATAAACTCTACGCCGCCATTGAGGAAATCCGAATCGTTTATGATTTGATGCGCTTCTACCTTGATCTTACCGTCGTCGGGCGTAAATTTAATCGCGTTATTAAGTAAATGTTGAAATAGCTTTTTTAGCAGATTAGGATCCGCTTTGACCATAGGCAAAGACGGAATATCGAGCGTGAGGACCTGTCGCCGTTCCCTCAGCGTCCGCTCAATGCCCGCGCCGACTTCGCGAATTAACGCGGCGGCATCCACAGGCGTTACATGCGGCTGCATGGCGCGCGCGTCGAGTTGCGCAATGTCGAACATTGAATCCATGATCTCGTGTAAGCGCAATGTCCCTTTGGAGATATTTGCCAGAATTGAGTGGACGCTGGCTGGAAGAGTTTGGTCTTCGATCAACATGCCTGTGTAGCCAATGATCGTTGTCAATGGCGTGCGGAGTTCGTGGGAGGCGATGCTGATGAAGTCAGATTTAGTCTGATCGAGGCGTTCGAGGTCGCGGTTTGCTTTATCGAGATTATGATAGGCTTGACGCAATTCTGTGTTGAGTTGCACAAGATTATCCACCAAACGAGCGTTTTCGAGTGCGACGGCGGTCTGGTTGGCGAGCGCCGAAAGAGTGACCAAATCCTCTTCCGTGTAGCGCGTGCCGGCAATTTTTGCGCCGAGGGCAAATAAGCCGATCCATTCGCGTTTGGAAAAGATCGGTAGGTATACTTCGGCTTCGAGCCGGTTGAACCACTCCCGGTCCGGTTGAGTGACAGATCGAAAAGCGGGAAGAAGATCGAGGTCGTATTGAAGGAGCGGACGTTGTTCCGCTGTAAAATATTTTGCGATAGGATGATCGTTTCTCAATGCGGCGATGCGAATCTGTCGTTCGCCCTGATTACGCACTGCGCGCAAGCGGTAGAGTTTTTCGCCGTTGACGATATCGGGGTCAACTAGAAAAAGAAAGCCGCGTGAAATGTCCATTGCTTCAATGATCAAGCCGACGGCTACGCTGGCAAGCCGCTGCATATCGAGAATGTTGCTGATTTGTTCGCTGTAGGCGTGCAGCGTGCGGCTGGGATTAAATTCTTGTAGGTTAAACCATCTATTTACGACGCGTCGTACGGCGGCGAGCAATGAAGTAAAAATTAACGCGAGGATTAATGCGATGCCTGCGCCCACCAAAAGCGGATTGTAAAGAGGCAAGGCATTGAAGACAGTTTGCGAAGCGGTCGTTCCTGCAATATAAAAGATGAGGATGACCAGCGTAGTGATAACATACGTAAGAATGCGTCGCGCGACCTCGCGTAAATCGGGTGGATCGTGCGTTACGATGATCATTGCGCCGACAACAGCCGCAAGTAGGCGTAGGGGATTGCCGGCAATGCCGAGCCCGATAAAGAGCAGGACGTCGTTGATGAGAATTAGCAAAAATACCGGCGTCCAGTAATTGAGACGATTACGCAGTAACGGCTGACGCGAACGGTTGTGCGCTGAACGAATGTTGGCGAACGCGCCAAACGTAAAGATCGCCCAACCTATTTCGAGCCATATCCATGCAAGTTGATCGGAAGCGAGCGTGAAATTTCCGTTCGTCCATAGAGTTTCGCCTGTCCGCAGAAGATTTGATCGAATGACGAAGAAAACCGCGCCCCATAGAACGCCTGTGATAATCCATCCGCTGACGGGTCTGCGTACAAAATAACGAATGGCTATGAACGCTAGAATAGATAGGATGAATGCGCCAAAAATTTGCGCGCTCAACGCAGTTTGAGCGCTAAGCATAAGTTGCCCTCCGCGCCAGAATCCTTCCGCTGCGGTCAATAACATGTTGAAGATCAAATAGACGGAGAAGAGCGCAGCGGCGGCGTCTTGCCCGGCGCGCCGACCGAGCAACTGAGCCAGCGCGGGCAAATGCAACGCGGCTAGAATTATCAATGCAATTAAATTGAATAGTTGCGGCGTCATCGCCGCGAAGTATACTCGAAATCATTCAATGGGGTTATCATTGCGATATGCGCATTACAAAAATTTCACGCGATCTTTATGGATTTTCTTCAGATTTCTTCCGCGACGACGGAGATGTCTATTTTCGCGACTTTGCCTCTGCGAGAGAACTTGCCGCTCAGATCAGCGCATTGCGCTCATACCCTCTGGCTGCTTCCGAGCTGTATGCTTTAGCCCTTGTTGATGAAGCTCTGCGCGCCCTCGTCATGCGTTTCGCCCCTCTGCCGATGATGAGCAACGCGGTGAACTTCGCCAGCGGACAAGTTGGAGCGGATTCGATTGACCGCGCGGAACAACGATTCGTCGCCGAGTTTCCGCCTGAAAGCGTATATAACGGGGAGCAGGAAGTGGACGAGTATCTCGCCAAACTCACGAATGGGCGCGTGAAATCTGCCGAAGAATTGATCTACGTCTTCACGCACAACGCCAACCCGGCGGTGAGTCCCATGCTCGAATTGGTGGACGATGCGCCGCTCGAACCGACCGCCTACAAAAATTTGATCGCCGCGCTGGATTCTTTCTTTGCGAAAATTGCCAAAGACAACGCAGGCATTCAAGGTTCAACCGAGTCGCTGTTCGATATCCTGCGCGCGCCCGCCGAAGCCTTCCCCGATTCGCTCGAAGGGCAGTTGCAATTCATCCTCGAAAAATGGGGCGGACTGCTCGGCGATGAGTTTGTGTCGCGTCTCTTGCGCGGCATGGACTTCTTGCACGAAGAAACCCTCCGCCATCAACTCGCTCACGGCGATTTCAAAGCGGACATCCCCGTCGCGGAATATTCAGGCGGCGACTATGCCGAATATGAAAGATACAGTCCAGACAAAGAATGGATGCCGCGATTAATTCTCATCGCGAAAAATTCATATGTCTGGCTCGAACAACTCTCTCGCAAGTACGGGCGTTGGATACAAACTCTCGACCAGATCCCCGATGAAGAGTTGGATATTCTGCGCGATCGCGGCTTCACGGGCTTATGGCTCATCGGCTTGTGGGAGCGGAGTCGCGCCTCGCAAAAGATCAAACAGCGCATGGGCGACGTGGACGCTGTCGCTTCGGCGTATTCGTTATTTTCGTATGACATTGCGGAGGATTTAGGAGGATGGGGCGCGTTAGAGAATCTGCGAAGCCGCGCATGGCAACGTGGGATTCGACTCTCTGCCGATATGGTTCCGAATCACATGGGCATTGACTCGAAGTGGATGACCGAACATCCTGATTGGTTCTTGTCGCTTCCGTACTCGCCGTATCCTTCGTATTCGTTCAAGTCTGAAAACCTTTCCGACGATACCCGCGTGGGCATCTATCTCGAAGATCATTATTACAACAAGACCGATGCCGCAGTTGTCTTTCAGCGCCGCGATCAGTACACGGGCGACGTGCGTTACATTTATCACGGTAACGACGGCACGTCGTTCCCGTGGAACGACACGGCGCAACTCGATTACACCAAAGCCGAAGTGCGCGAAGCGATCATCCAAACGATTTTGCACGTTGCGCGTAATTTCCCCGTCATCCGTTTTGACGCGGCGATGACTCTTGCGAAGAAACATATCCAACGCTTGTGGTTTCCCGAACCCGGCTCGGGCGGCGCGATCCCCTCACGGGCAGAGCGAGGCATGACGAGGTCCGAATTTGATGCGTTGATCCCGCAGGAGTTCTGGCGCGAGGTCGTGGACCGTGTCGCAGTGGAAGTCCCTGACACACTTCTTCTTGCTGAAGCGTTTTGGTTGCTCGAAGGATATTTCGTGCGCACGCTGGGGATGCACCGCGTGTATAACTCCGCGTTCATGCACATGCTGCGCGACGAAGATAACGCCAAATATCGCGCCGCGATCAAGAACACGCTGGAGTTCGATCCGCAAATCCTCAAGCGCTACGTCAACTTCATGAACAACCCCGATGAAAAAACCGCCATCGAACAATTCGGCGACGGCGATAAATATTTTGGAATCGCAACTGTGTTAGCCACACTGCCTGGCTTGCCGATGTTCGGTCACGGACAAGTGGAGGGCTTCCGCGAAAAATATGGAATGGAGTTCCGCAAACCGAAATGGGATGAAACGCCGAACGACGGACTCATCGCAGGACACGATTGGAAGATCTTCCCGCTTCTTCACCGCCGCTACCTGTTCGCCGACGTGGAAAATTTCTTCCTCTTCGACCTCTTCACCGCGATTGGAAGTGTTGACGAAAATGTCTTTGCCTATTCAAATATCCACCAAGATGAACGCGGACTCGTCCTCTATCACAACCGCTTCGCCGATACCAAAGGCTGGATCAAAACCTCCGCCGCGTATCTCGATAAGTCCACTGGCGATCTGCGGCAGAAATCTCTCGCCGAAGCGCTGGGCTTGCCCTTTGAAGGATATGTCATCTTCAAGGATTACGTCACACGCTTGGAATACATCCGTTCGTGCGAGGAACTTTGGGGTAAGGGACTATACGTTGAACTGCACGCGTATCAGCATCATGTGTTTATGGATTGGCGGTTTGTGGAAAGCGGCGAGTGGAAAGTGGTTTGCGACGCGTTGAATGGGGCGGGAGTGGAGTCCATGTCCGCGAAGTGGGATGAGATGTTTGGGACGAAGAAGGAAATTGTGGTTGATGAAGTGAAGGTGAAGAAGCCGAGGAAGAAGGCGGCGAAGAGGACATTGTCCTCGAAAGGGGAAGAGGAAGGAAGAAAGAAAGTGGAAAATAGAAAGAAAACGAAACCTAGTAAGGCAAAACCTACTGTGAAAAAATCGGTAAAAGAAAAGGCTATCGCTAAAAAGAAGCCTGCGGCGAAGAAGTCGCTTTCAAAGAAGACGCGAGCAGGCGAGCGCTAACTCATAACCTGTCATATGCGTTTATAGAAGTTATCTCAAAAATGGTAGACTGAGGCTCAAATCTGAGATGGGAGCGAGTCAATGGAACTTACCGATAGTTAAATTGCCCAATGCGTTGGATTTATCTCTCCCCTCATCTCGACGATGCCGTCTTTTCTGCGGGCGGCTTAATTTATGAACAAACGCAAGCGGGCATCCCTGTTGAAATCTGGACGATTATGTGCGGCGATCCGCACCTGCGTGAATGTTCTCCGTTTGCGCAAACGCTTCACTCAGTATGGGGATTCTCTTCTGCGGAAGAAACCGTTCGTAAACGCCGTGAGGAAGATCGGTTAGCCGCGTCTATTCTTGGCGCGAAAGCCGTTCATTTCGATTTTGTAGATTGCATCTACCGGCGTGATGGAAATGGCGACTGGCTCTATCCTTCCGACGTCTTTGGCGCGATTCATGAAGCCGACGCTGATTATCCTATGCAAATCGCCTCCGCTATCTCTACTCGTCTCAATTTCGACGATACGCTGGTCTGCCAACTTGGGCTTGGATCGCACGTGGACCACGCGCTCACACGCCGCGCCGCCGAATTATTAAAAAGATCGCTGCTGTATATAATAGACGTGCCTTACGTCCTCTTGAAGCCGGAGGAACTTGCTGCTAAAACGACTAGGATGAGCGAGACGGTTATCAGTATCGCTGAATCTAGCCTCGCTTGCTGGAGCGAAGCGACGTTGCAGTATACGTCTCAACTGCCAGCGCTGGGAAAGGGCTTTAATGCCCCTACAATAGCAACAGAATCTCTTCGAAATTACTGGTTAAAACGACGAGGAATTCGCACGTACCGATATGAGTAGACAGGTTCAAATTTTACTTGTATTGACCGTCAATCCATGATATAGTATGCCCGCTTTTTAGGAAGGTAACCTAAGAAGATTTATTTGTCCCGCTTTGCGGGACAAAATCATATTGGCAGGAAACAGAGATGGCTGACAATTTTCTGACTAAAGAAGGTTATCAAAAACTTCAGGACGAATTGGATTTCCTCCGAACCGTTAAGCGGCAGGAGGTTGCCGATCGTCTGCACGAGGCTATGGAAGGCGGCGAACTGATCGAGAACGCCGAATATGAAGCCGCGAAGAATGAACAGGCGTTTGTGGAGGGCCGCATTCAGGAATTAGACTTGTTGCTTGCGACCGCCAAGATCATTGAAGACATAGGCAAGAAGAAGAATGACATTGTGCATCTCGGCTCGACAGTGACGATTAAGGAAGGCAACTTTGAGGCGGAGACGTTCACTATCGTCGGCGCGGCGGAAGCCAACCCACGCGAAGGAAAGATCTCGAATGAATCGCCGATTGGGAAAGCCATCTTAAACCATAAAGTCGGCGATATTGTAAAAGTCGAGACGCCCGGCGGGGCGCACAATGTAAAAATCCTGAAAATTGGATAGATTCGAGAATGACGATACTAGCCCCGCCCCTGCGCGGGGTTTTATTTTGCGTTAGCGCAGAAGCGACAAATGCAAAAACGCGCAACGGCTTGCCTTACGCGCCTATCTGCTTGTATACTTGCACATATTCTTTAAGATTGACTCTGTGGTGATATGATGACCGATTACACTCAGCTTGAAAAAATCCGTTTGCAAAAGTTAGAAGAACTTCGCGCAGAAGGCGTAGAGCCGTTTCCTACGCGCGCCCAACGCACGCACCTCAGCGCCGAAGCGATCGCCGCGTTTGAAGCCGCCGAGGAAGACGGCAAGGAAGTTCGCGCCGTTCTTGCGGGTCGCATCCGCGCGATGCGGACGATGGGCAAAATTTCGTTCGCGCACATCGAAGATGACGCAGGTAAAATTCAATTATTTCTCCGCGCTAATGAAGTGGGCAAGGAGCGGCTCGATCTTTTCAACAAGATGTTCGATCTCGGCGATTTTATTCAAGCTGAAGGGGCGATGTTTCGCACAAAAAGCGGCGAAGCGACGCTTCACGTTCATGACTTCCGCATACTTGCCAAGGCGGTTAGCCCATTGCCCGCTGCGAAAGATGAGACTCTCGAAGATGGGACTGTTATCCGCCATGCCGCGCTGGAGCAACCCGAATTGCGCGCGCGTCAACGCTATGCAGATTTGGCGGTGAATCCCGAGGTCCGCGAGACGTTCCGTAAGCGCGCTGCGATCATCAAAGCCTTGCGCGATTTTCTGGATGGCAAAGGATTTCTCGAAGTGGAAACGCCTATCCTTCAACCGTTGTATGGCGGAGCCGCGGCGCGTCCGTTTATAACCCATCACAATGAGCTGGATCAAGATATGTATTTGCGTATCTCGTTCGAGTTGTATTTGAAACGCCTGCTTGTCGGCAATCTTGAAAAAGTCTATGAGATCGGGCGCGACTTCCGTAATGAGGGCGTGTCGTTTAAACATAACCCTGAATTTACGCAGCTCGAATTTTATTGGGCGTATGCGGATTATTTGCAGGTGATGGAACTCGCTGAGAACATGGTGGCGTTTGCCGCGCAACAAACGCTGGGGACAATGAAGATCAAGTACAAAGAAGATAAAATTGACCTAACGCCTCCGTGGAAGCGGCTTGAAATGCGCGAGGGTATTCGGCAAACCAGCGGCATTGATATCGATGAGTGGAAATCTGCTGAAGATTTGTTCAAGGCGATCAGGGCGAAACATCCGAATAAAACGCCCGATCCGAAAGCGACGCGCGGCAAGTTGATTGATTTTCTGCTCGGCGAATTTCTCGAACCGACCTTGATCCAACCGACCTTCTTGTATAATTACCCGCGCGACATTTCGCCGCTGGCGAAATCTATTCCGGGCGATCCGCTGACAGTAGAGCGTTTTGAAGGTTATGTCGCCGGCTTTGAGTTGTGCAATGCCTTCACCGAACTGAACGACCCGCTCGATCAAGAGCAGCGTTTTATTGAAATGGGACGCGATTATGCGGAAGGCGACGACGAGAAACATCCGCTCGACGAAGATTACCTCCGCGCTATGCGGTACGGAATGCCGCCCAATGGCGGCTTTGGCATGGGCGTGGATCGTCTCGCCATGTTGTTGCTTGATAAACATTCCATCCGCGAGGTGCTGTTGTTCCCCGCGTTGAGGAAGGAAGAATAAATCCATAGGAGCAGATTTGCGCGTCTGCCCCGGCCGTTTTCATAGGAGTCGTTATGCCGAATTTACAACCCCAGCACGTTCAAAAGATTCATGAATTGATTGATGCAGGACAAATTATTATAGCGATCCAAGCGTATCGCGACGCGACAGGCGTTAATCTGGCGGAAGCGAAACGAGCGATCGAGGAGATGGCGCGAATAGAGGCGATCAGACCTCCCTCAAGCGCGCGCGACTTTGACAATCCCGTTCTCGAAAGCAAGATTCGATCTATGCTCGCCAAAGGCAAGAAGATCGAAGCCGTAAAAATTTATCGCGAAGAATACGGCATCGGCTTGAAAGAGGCAAAAGACGCGGTGACTCGGATCGCAGCGGCTATGCCGCACGACCTATCAAAGAACGCGCCGTATGAATCCGCGATTGAGAACGATCCGTTTGCGCATGATGCGGGAAGCGGCGCGCGCGTTGTTGTGTTGCTTGCAGCGGTGGGCGGAGTGATCGCCTGCGGGATAGCGACGGTTGTATTATTTCTTGGAGGTAAATAATGTCGAAAAAAGCGTTAGCCATTAGCGATGCGATCGCGATCGCGGTCGTCACCGCTGTCGGATATGTTTTTCATGGAGATATGGACTGGTCGGTTATTCCACGCTTTCTTATTATCTTCATTCCGCTCGTTGCGGCGTGGTTTGCCCTCGCTCCCGGATTGGGACTCTTCCGAATGGAGATTGTTTCAGACCCGAAGCAGCTTTGGCGTCCTGCCTTAATCATGCTGGTCGCTGCGCCTTTTGCGGCGCAGTTGCGCGCAAACTTGCTTGGCGCGGCGACAGTATTGCTGATATTTGCGAACATTTTGGTCGGTATGTCCATGTTGGGAATGGCGCTCTGGCGTGGAATATATCTTTTCTTTTTCCTCAAACGTGAAAAATAACCAAACAGTGTTTTCGTGAATGTCTTCTTTCTATATTTGCGATTTAGAAAAATGAACCTATGAACGAGCAGGCTCTCATCGCCGACGTAAGAAATGGCAGCCTGGACGCCTTCAACACGCTCGTCTTGCATTATCAAGACAGCGTGTTTAACGCTGCCTTACGCATCCTCGGCGACGAGGAGCAAGCTGCCGACGCGTCGCAGGAGACGTTCATCTCCGCCTTCAGAAGCATCGCTTCGTTCCGCGGCGGATCGTTTAAAGCGTGGCTTATGCGCTCCGTTACCAACGCATGCTACGATGAATTGCGCCGCCAGAAACGCCAACCGACGATTCCGCTCGAACCTGACGCCGACGATGGCGACGAAGTCGAATCGCCGCGCTGGCTCGCCGACCCGAACATGACTCCCGCTCAACAAGCCGAAGCCGCCGAAGTCGAACACGCGATCCAACATTGCCTCGATGCTCTGCCTCTTGAATTTAAAACGGTTGTGGTCATGGCGGATATTCAAGGTATGGATTACGCTGAAGTCGCCACAGCGATTCGCGCGCCGCTTGGCACCGTTAAGAGCCGTCTCGCGCGCGCGCGCTTGAGATTGCGCGAGTGTCTGCAAGGTTTTGCGGAACTTTTGCCCGCATCTTATCGTCTAATAAGCGACGCCGCTCTGCGTTCGTCAAAATGAATTGTTTTATGAATCAACGCGACCTCGAACTTCTCTCCGCTTATTTAGATCAACAGATTGCCCCGTCTGATGCGGCGCGCTTGGAAGCGCGCCTTGAATTTGATAAAGAACTTGCCGCAACTCTCGGCGATTTGCGCGCCGCTCGAACTGCGTTGCGCCAATTGCCTAAACGCCGAGCGCCGTGTAATTTTACGCTTACGCGGAATATGGTAGGACTCAACCCCCCGCTCCCGCGTGTTTATCCTATATTTCGGTTCGCGACGGTTGCGGCGACATTATTATTCTTCTTCACGTTTGGCGTGAATATGACGACTTCACGATCAATGCAACTGTCGGCGGCCGCCGCGCCGGCGCCCTATGCCGCGCAAGAAGCCGTCGTAACAGACGAGAGTATGCCCGTCTTTGCGCCCGGCTTGACGACTCCCGAATCGTTGGCATTGCCCGATGAGGAGAATCCTATGCCGACGGAAGAAGTCGCCGCGGCAAAACTCAGAGAAACCGGCGATGAGCGTTCCATGACATCGCTGATTTCGTCTACATGGCAGACGGCGTTTGCTCTTGTTGCCGTGTTATGCGGAGCGGTCATGGCGATATTGCGTCGCGTCGCCTCCAATCGTTGGAAATGATGTAAGAGGGGGCGCGTTGTCCCGTTCTTTATAGATATGACGGATTCTGATTTTAATTTCTGCCCCCGTTGCGGAGCATTGGTGACGCACGTCGAAAAATTTGGGCGTGTGCGTCCCGTATGCCAGCAGTGCGGATGGATTCATTTTGTAGACCCGAAGGTCGCGGCGGCGGCGTTGGTTGTTCAAGCGGGGCGCGTGCTGTTGGTGCGGCGCGTCAACGAACCGTTTCGCGGACTGTGGACTCTGCCGGCGGGATTCGTGAACGGCGGCGAGGATCCCGCCGAGGCGGCGGAGCGCGAATGTTTAGAGGAGACAGGACTCACGGTGCGAGCGTTGCGCGTATTTGATATAGTGCCGGGGCGCGAGCATCCGCGCGGCGCAGATTTTGTCATCATCTATCTTACTGAGTTTATCGGCGGCGATTTGCGGGCGGATGACGACGCCGACGCGGTGGAGTGGTTCGATGGGGATCATCTGCCGCCGCTTGCCTTTCGCGCTACGCGAAAGGCGTTGCAATCGTTGTATGCTTGACGTTCGCCCGTCTCCGATCGCTGGGACTTGGTATGAGGGGAATGCAAAAATGCTGGTTCGAGTTGTTGACGATTATTTGAATAATGCGCAGTTGCCTGAATTGAATGGAGAGGTGATTGCTGTCATCGCGCCGCACGCGGGTCATCGCTATTCGGGTGCGGTGGCGGGCTATGCGTTTGCTGCCGTTAAAAAATTACAGCCTGATTTGGTCGCGGTGATTGCCCCGTTCCATAATTTATCGAATCATCCATTGCTCACAACTGCGCACGACGCGTATGGCACTCCGCTCGGGGACATCGAAGTGGACAAGTCTGCGCTGGCTGAGTTATCTTCGCATCTCGATATTCCCATTACGCTAATTTTTGCGGACAAAGAACATTCGCTTGAAATTGAACTCCCGTTTCTGCAACGCGCATTGACAGGTGAATTCAAACTATTGCCCATCATGATCCGCGCGCAGGAAGTGAACGTGGCAAAGAAACTCGGTCTCGCGCTGGCTCAGGTTCTAAGAGATAAAAACGCTTTACTGGTCGCCTCCACCGACCTTTCCCACTTTTACGATCAAACTACTGCCAAGCTACTCGATGCGGAAATGCTAAAACGCTTCGAGTCGTTCGACCCCGAATCCATTTTTGAAGCGGAGCACACTGGTAAAGCCTTCGCCTGCGGACATGCCGCCGTCGCCGCTGTGTTGTGGGCGTCGCGCGAACTCGGCGCGAACAAGGTGCAAATTTTACGTCGCGCCACCTCAGGCGATGTGACGGGAGATTTTAAGTCTGTTGTGGGGTATGGGGCGGGGGTGGTGTTGAGGTAAGATATATGGAATAAATTAGGCGGGATAAATAAATTTCAAGTTACAATTCTACGCAATGTCTTCCTTCGTTCAAATCGTTGTCAACGTGCCAGCCATTGCAGGGATATTCGATTATGCCGTGCCAGAATCCCTCGCAGGGACGGTTGGTATTGGTCACCTCGTCATCGTCCCGTTTGGGAAGCAGACGGTTCAAGGGGTGGTCTTCCGCTTCGTTGACCAGCCCTCCGTGCGCGATGTGAAAGAGATCATCGAACTCGTTGACCCTGAGCCTGTGCTGACTCAGGCGCAGATCTCGTTGGCGGAGGCGATGGCGGAGTCCACGCTTGCGCCGTTGGCGGCGGTGGTGGGATTGTTTTTGCCAGTGGGGTTAAGTCAGCAGGTGGATACGCTTTACGATTTACGATTGCCGATTAACGATTTACGATTATCCGAGGGGAGTGGGATCAGTCCAAAGACTCAACGGTTGACAATCGAAGACCGTTTGCTAAATTTACTTCGCACACGCGGCTCATTGCGCGGACGACAAATTGACACGCACTTCGCCAAAGTGAGTTGGCGCAAGACGGCGGGATTCCTCGTGAGGAAAGGCGTGTTGTCGGCGCGGTCTGTGTTGCCGCCGTCGAGGGTGCGATCAAAATTCATTCGCGTTGCCCAGCTTGCCGTCGCGCCAGCAGAGGCGGAAGTTGAGATGCCGAATCTGGGGACGAAGCAAACGTTGTCGCGCAGGCAATCCGCGTTGCGATTCTTGATCCAACAGCCCGAGGCGATCAACGTCTCGTGGGTGTATGCCGAAAGCGGATGCAACCTCGCCGACTTGCAAGAACTCGAAGAGCGTGGATTGATTCGACTGTTCGAGAGCGAAGTATTTCGGGATCCATTACAGAAAGCAGAGAGTAGAAGAATAGGGAATGGAGAAATAGAGAATGGTAAGAAGATTGAACTTACTTCTGAACAAGACGCTTCGCTGAATGAAATCACTTATGCAATACGCAATACGCAGTACACAGCATTCCTCTTATACGGCGTGACAGGCTCGGGCAAAACGGAAGTTTATCTTCGCGCCGCAGAAGAAGCGGTGAAACGCGGCAAACAGGCGATCGTGCTTGTGCCTGAGATCGCGCTCACGCCGCAGACCGTTCGACGATTTTTGAATCGATTCCCTGGGCAAGTGGGGCTTGTCCATTCGAAACTTTCGGAGGGCGAGCGATACGACACATGGCGTCGCGCGCGCGCGGGCAAACTCAAAGTGATCATCGGTGCGAGAAGCGCTCTCTTCGCGCCTCTGCCGAACATCGGTCTCATCGTTGCGGATGAATGTCACGACTCGTCGTTCCATCAAGCCGAGCCGCCGTTCTATCACGCAGTGGACGCGGCGCAAACTTACGCGCGTCTCTGCGGCGCGGTGTGCGTGCTCGGCTCCGCCACGCCGACGATTGAACAACGATTCAAATCCGAAATGAATCAACTTCATAAATTGGATTTACCGCGCCGCATACAGACCTCCGAGGTCTCCAAAGACCTCGGAGGTCTACCGCCTGTTTCAATCGTGGATATGCGCGACGAATTGAAAGCGGGTCAACGCGGGATCTTCAGTCGGCTTCTGCTTCGTGAACTTGAGTCCACGCTTCAGCGCGGCGAGCAGGCGATCCTCTTCCTCAACCGACGCGGGACATCCACGTATGTGTTCTGCCGCGATTGCGGACACGTGATGAAATGTCCCAACTGCGACACGCCGCTCACTTTTCACACCGAAGATAAAGAACGATTGCTCTGTCACCAATGCGGATACGAACGCGGCAAGCCGAAGACTTGTCCGCAGTGCGGAGGGAAACAGATCCGCGAGTATGGACTCGGCAGCGAAAAAGTCGAAGCGGAAGTCAACGCGTTGTTCCCCAAAATGCGGACGCTTCGCTGGGATTGGGATACTACGCGTCAAAAAGATGCGCATGAAATCATACTTACGCATTTTGCGAATCATAAAGCGGATGTGTTAGTCGGCACGCAAATGCTCGCCAAGGGACTTGACCTTCCGATGGTCACCCTCGTTGGTATTGTGCTGGCGGACGTAGGATTACAGCTGCCCGATCCGTTCGCGGGCGAGCGCGTCTTTCAAGTGTTGACTCAAGTAGCGGGGCGGGCGGGTCGCAGCGAACGCGGCGGAAGGGTTGTCTTGCAGACATTTGACCCGACGAATCCGGTTATTCAATTTGCAGCGAAGCATGATGTAGGTGGCTTTTACCGCTACGAATTGGAGAATCGCGGGCGACTAGGTTATCCGCCGTTCGCGCGGTTGGTGCGACTCGAATATCGAAATGCTGATCCGCTTGCGGCTGAGAAAGAAGCGAAGCGCGTGGGGGAGAAGTTGTCAACAATCGGCGGTGAATCGTTTTCGGCGATCGGTCCCGTTCCGTGTTTCTTTGCAAAGGTCGGCGGCGCCTATCGCTGGCAGATTATCCTGCGCGGATCAAACCCGAGCGCGGCTCTGAGTGGAGTAAAATTGAACGGCTGGCGCGTGGAAACAGACCCGGTCAACCTGTTGTAATTGCAACGAATATTATTGCAACGCGTATTCAACGTGAAGATTTATTTTATAATAGACAATGGAGGCGCATGATGCAAGCATTTTCGCGCGGTTGGTCGTTTCTAAAACAAGCCTGGAGCATGGCGTTCAAAGATAAGGATTTGTTGAAGCCGTCTATCTATGCGTTGATCGTTGGGATGATCGTTTCGGTTATCGGCATCATCCCGATCATCGGCGTGGCGTTCCTGCTCGGCGATTCTCAATTCGGACAGATCATCATGGGGATTCTCGGTTTGTTGATGATCTTCGTGCAATATATGATCACCTACATTTTCTCGGCGATGACCGTGTACCTGATCTACGGCTATCTCGCGGAAGGCGACGGACGTATGGATCGCGCATGGACGATTGTGCGCCGCGACTTCTTCGATATTCTTTCGCTGGCGCTCGTGTCTACGTTCGTTACCTGGCTGCGGAATGCGGCGCGCAATAATCGCAGGGGCAGGAATCTGTTCGGAAATGTCGTAATGGGAATTTTGCGTGTATCCAGCGGAGCCTTGGAAGCGTTATGGTTGGAAACCTCATATCTGGTTTTGCCCGCGATGGTGATAGATAACTTGAATTTAAAGGACGGCTTACAGCGCATCTGGAATATTACCAAGCAGAATCTGTTGTTAATCGGCGTCGGCTTCGTCGGCATCCGCTGGGTGACGGGGTTGATCGGCTTCGTCCTCGGCTTCGGCGGATTCGTCATCGCGCTTGCCATTGCAGGAGGTGCGATATATGCTACGAATGGCTTCGGCGCAATTTCGATCGCGGCGATCGCCTTTGGCGCGTTTCTCTTCTTTGTCTTCGTCATGATAGCAAGCGTGATCTCATCGTATACGAACGCCGCGTATCACACCTGCTTATATCTTTGGGCGCGTGAAGCCGAGAAAGCCCAGACCGCTGGGCAAGACATCCACGTCGCTGCCCCTGCGCCCTTGGCGGCCGTGTTAGAATAAATCAATCGAACCTCTAAGACCGCGAAGAACGCAAAGGGTTTTTAAAAATTCCTTAGCGCCCTTAGCGTGCTTCGCGGTGAATCATTATGCAACCCGAACCTCGACGCGAATTAATTTCATGGGATGAAGTAGATCGTCTCATTGATCATCTTATTCCACAGTTCCGTCGCGAATTTACCGCGATGGTCATTGTTACGCGCGGCGGCATCGTCCCTGGCGGCATGCTCGCCGAAGCGATGGACATCACGCACATCCTCACTGCAGCAGTGGACTTCCCCGCGCAGCTGGCGCAGGAGAAATCCATTATGGCGTGGCCCGAGTTCATCCAATTCCCTGCCGACGAGAAAATGCGCGGTCGCCCCACTCTCATCGTAGACGACATCTGGGGATCGGGTCGCACCATCACAGCGGTTAAGAACCGCGTCTCTGCTGCGGGCGGCTTCCCTGAAACGTGCGTGTTGCATTTCAATCCATACCGTAGTTTGTTTGGCAGTCATCGTCCTGATTATTACGCCGCCGTGACCAATGCCTATATCGTCTATCCATGGGAAGTGGATAGGGGAGCGGATCGAGTTCTGCTCGGGGGGATTTAGTCTCGTTCTCTCGATGAAACGACGGTTTCGATTTAGGGAAGCGCCTCAAATCCTGAAATTTCGATATATAACTCATCGTCAACTGCTTGTTTGATGTAATCAATGCTAGCTTTGACGGGGTAGCCGAGCGATGCGTCATACGTTATATTGATGTCGCCGCGTCCCCTCTCTTTCAACGCCCTTTCGAGTTCGGCAAAGAGCCGATCTATCGTCCCCAATCTGTCGAAGAATTTGTAGGATAGATCGTCTGCCGCGACGAGGGTCCCATCGTTGGCGGTCATTGCGACGACTTCGCCATCTCTCACTTCGACGGTTAACGGCATTTGTTCCATAAAAGAACAAAAGCAACTTATGCGCAATTGGAAACGATAATGCGATATGTCTGCGTCTTCCCAAATCTGTCGGTTGCGCGAAAGTTCGTCCGCCGAACACGCGGTTAGGATGAGAGTCAGTAGAACGATCAGCGTTTTTTTCATCGTATATCTCCTTACGAACTAGACGAAAAGCGAACGTGATTGTTCCCGCGCAGTCTCGAACGGCTTATCAGTTTGAGACGGTGAACTTAATGACCTTCATGCTCAGAAGCGTTGGTATGCACCATTACGCTTACGAGAATATCCGCATGTTGTTGGAAGTGCAAAGCGATCTCGATCGTGTCTCCATCTGCCAGCGGACGCGCCAGATTGACCAACATGATGTGCCAGCCGCCCGGTGCGAACTCCACGCTTTTGCCGGCTGGCAGCGCCGCCGATTCGACCATACGCATCCGCATCACGTCGTTTTCCAGCTTGCTTTCGTGGATTTCCGCCGCTTGCGAAACTTCGGCAGATACGCCGACGAGGACGTCGTCAGTTTTATCGTAGTTGTGAATAGTGAGATACACTCCACCAGTGGCGCCTTGTGAAGCGGGATTCATCCACGCGTCGCGAACCTCGATCCCTGTTTTTGGCGTGCAGGCGGCGCTGAACAGAAGAACGGCGAGCAATACAAAGATTCTTTTTTTCATTTTTAAACCCTTCTCATTAAATTATTTTGGTCGAACGTATCGTCTTCCACGCCACTGGACTCCTTGGCTTGAAAGCGACAGCCACGCGGAAGCGATCATCATGGCGGCGAAAACGCCCGCGCCGAGCGGCGTGGAAAGCGAATAAAGCGGAGAGATGCCCATGCGTCGCGCCGTTCGTCCGCGTGCGGTTAACACAACGCACCAGATAGTCAACGCTTCGGCAAGGATGATCAGCGCGACAATGCCTCCGCCGTTGAGCGCCCACCATAACCCTAAGCCCAGCCATATTGGCAAAAATAACGCCGCCATCAACGCCAGCGATGCTCCGGCGACTCCCAGCCATAGCAAATTGGGTCGATTGCGAAGCCCGAGATACATGTTCTTGGTCCAACCTTCCCACATGGAACTTAAGGACGTATACATCCGCGTACTGATGAGCGCCGATCCATCGGCGACCACGAGTCGGTATCCGCTCCATTTAACGCGTTCTGCGATAGCTTGGTCTTCGACGATCTGATCCCATACGCTGGCATGCCCGCCGATTTTGTCGTAAATCTCGCGGCGGATGAGGATGAATTGTCCGCTGGCGACGGCGTCTTTGTGCGCTGGATCGTTCACTTTACGCGGGCTGAATCCGACCGACAGCGCCGTAACAACGATGGGCAGGACAGTTTTCTCCCAGAACGACGCCATGATCTGACGGTGGAGCGTAGTGAGCAGATCGGCTTGAACTTCTAACGCTTTAACGTAACAGGAAGAGAGCGCCTGCGGGGCGAGGAAGGTGTCCGCATCTATGAAGCATAACCATGCGCCTCGCGCGGCGGCGGCGGCTTGGTGTAAAGCGTGGGGTTTACCGATCCAGCCGGGCGGAAGTTCTGAGCCGCTGATCAGACGGAGACGAGAGTCGCGGGCGGAAAGGTCTGTTAGAATGCGCGGCGTGGCGTCAGTGGAACGATCATCCAAAACAATGACTTCAAAATTTGGATAATCTTGCGTAAGCGCCGCTTCGACGCATGCGCGGATATTCTGTTCTTCATTTCGTGCAGGGATGCAGATTGAGACGAGCGGCGTGAGCGTTGGCGGCTGCGCGGGCGCAACAACGATGTCCATTTGAGACTGGCTGTGCAGCCAATAAACGACGATCGCTCCCCCCGCACAAAAGATTGACGAAATGACGAGATAGGTCATGGCGTATGTTTAAATAATTTGCAGAGTCGAGCCTCGTTCGGTCTTCTCTACTTCGATCCGCGTAGGGAACGCGTCTTTCAGTTCCTCGAGATGCGTGACGACGAGAATTTTAGCGAAGTCGTTCTTGACGAGGTTAATGGCTTCGATCAACCGCTGGCGTCCTTGCGCGTCTTGCGAACCGAAGCCTTCGTCAATAACCAACGTTTGCAAGCGCGCGCCCTTGCGTTGCGCAAGGATTTCTGATAGCGCCAGCCGAATCGAAAAGTTGACGCGGAACGCCTCGCCGCCTGAGTACATTTCGTAATCGCGTTCGCCCGCGCCGTCCTTAATAACTATATTGAGCGTTTCTTTCAAATCTTTTCGTTTTTCGTCTTTATATTTCCCTTGTGTTTCAAACCGAATTGACATTTGACCGTTGCTCAAACGATCTAATAAATTGTTCGCTTTTTCTTCGATCTGCGGCAGAGCCTGTTCGATCAACAGTGCAGGGACGCCGTTCTTGCCGAATGCCGTTTCAAGCGTGCGATGGTAGGCTATCTGTTTTTGAAATTCCTCGCGTTCTTTTTCATAGCCTGCTTTACGCGCGCGTTGAGTCTTCAACACGTCCACGCGTTGTTGCGCCCCGCCGAGTTCGCCGCGCGCGCGGTTCTCCTCCTCGCGTAAGCGAGACAACTCGCGCTCCGCCTCGTCGAGATTCGGCGCGCCCGCCTCCGCCTCTTTTAACGCCGAAGATGCGGAGGCATATTGCTTCTCACTCTCCTCGACTTCCTCTTTCCTCTTTTCTCTTTCTTTTTTTAAATTTATAATTTCACCCTCGATCTGCTTGTTCACTTCCTTCGCCGAGTCGAGTTTACGATATTTATCCTCTATTTCTCTTAATTCTCTTTCTTTCTCTCGCGCCTCATCATGCGCGGATGTGTTATAGCCAAGTTTCGACAGTTCCTTATCCAGTTTAGCGAGGCGCTTCTGTTCGTCCGCTGCGTACTTGCCGCTTTCCAAAACCTTCCCAACTTCTTTCAACCGTTTCCTGCCAGTGGATTCCCACTCTTTCGCAACCGATTGCAACATCTCCAACCGTTCGGAGAGTTGCGAAATTTCGCCTGCATATTTCATGCGTTCCTTTTCGGCGGAGGAGAGATTGGAGATTTGAACCTCAAGGCTCTTTATTTGCTCTGTGAGTTCAGAAGATTCTTTTTGATTCGCGCGGTACGCGTCGCCTTTTTGCTTGCCTTCTTCTTCCAATTGTTTGAGCGTGGACTTGCGATGCTCTTTGCTCAACTCCTGCCCGCACAGCGGACATTCGGTCCCATCGGCAGAATCAAGTTTGTCAATCCGCGCTTTCAAGTCGTCCATCTGAATTTTCAACGCGTTGTTTTCCGCTTTCAACGTTGCTTGAGTCTCCCGCGCTGAATTGCGCTGGCTCTCCAACTCCGCGCGTTGTTGGACTTTCTTCTCCGCGGCGCTTAAGAATTTTTGGGCATTCTCAATCCCCGCTTTCAATTCACTGTCCGCTGATAACTGATTACTAATCTCCCCTTCCTCGATCATCAACGCCCGACGTTCTTCCTCTAACTTCGTTTTTTCCACCGCGATTCGTTCCTGTAACGGAGCGCGTTCTTTTTGATGTTCGTGAAATTCAGACGCGACCTTATCCAACGCTTCTAACTCTTCGCGCGCTTTTTGCCATGTCTTGAAATCCGCTTCGATCTCTTTTGCGCGATTCACCAGATCGGCGTACGACGCGCGCTCTGATTCTTTTTCATCAAGACGGCTCTCCAAAGACGCGAGAGCCGCGCGCGCGCGTTCGAGTCCCGTCGCGAGCCTAGACGCCATCTTGCGTTGCTCCTCCACAAGCGCCGCGTTTCGTTCCAGATTTTTCATCGCAGATTCCTGCGCCTCGCGCGCTGCGGATAACTGCTTCAGCGACGATTCGAGTTCTCCCAGCCGAATCCTTCGCGGCTCTTCTTCTGCAAGTTCCCTGTCGATCTCTGCCACGCGCCCGTCAATCGTCTCAACCTCCGACTCAATTTGCTTTCTTCGTTCGGCGGCGCGGTTTTTATATTCGTCCCAAATTTCAAGCCCAAGGATGGCGCTCAAGACCTCCTTGCGCTTGCTCGCAGTCTGTTGTGTGAACTGATCCGCTTTGCCTTGCAAAAAGAACGATGCGTTGACGAATGTCTCATAATCCAGCCGCAGCGTTTGTTCGATGCGCGCTTGCGTTTCGCGGGTTGTTTTCTCAGTGAGCGGTTTCCATGAATCGCCGCTCTGAATTTGAAACTCCAATATTGTGCTTTTTCCACGCGGCAACGTCCGTTGCACGCGATATGTACTTTCTTCGTGCTTGAACGCGAGGATCGCTTCAGCGGCTTTCACATCCGCGTATAAATTGATCACATCGGCGTTCTTGCCGCGCGCCTCGCCAAAAAGACACCATGTGATCGCGTCAAGCAGAGACGATTTCCCTGCGCCGTTTTGCCCCGAAATGCATGCCAAATCGAACGTCTCGAAATCCAACTCAACGGGATCGCGATAGGAGAGAAAGCCTGAGATGAATAAACGAAGAGGAATCATGTACGATGGATTATAATCGAACCGCTATGTACGAAACCTCCAACGCGACCAACCGCCGTCGTCTTACATTGATCAGCATCGTTCTTGCCACTGTGCCTTGCTATTGCGTAGGATGGTTAGCGCTGGCTCTCGCGCCTGATGTCAAAACTGCCACGCCCACGCCGACAGAAACTTCTTTTATCGCGCCGACGATGACGGAAACGCTTCACATCTCGACTGTCAGCGTTACGCCGCTCATTTTAACCGGCACCGCCACCGATACGCCGACCTTTACTCCGACGCCGACGGAGACGATAACCCCGCAGCCCTCCCCAACGAATTTTCAGCCAGCGTCGAATACGCCGTCTTTGACGCTCATCCCTTCATTTACGCCGAGCCTTACGCCGACGTTTACATTTACGCCCTCGCTCACTCCCTCGCTGACTCCTTCGCTCACGCCTTCGTTAACTCCTTCATTGACGCCCTCGCTGACGCCGGCCGCCACATTAACATCTTCGATTACGCCGTTTAATACGCCGATAGGAACGCCCTAACCGCTATGACAGATATCCTTCCTTTCCTGAAAACGCTATTGTCCGCTTCGGGGGTATCGGGCAGTGAAACGCCCGTCGCAAAACTTATTGAAGAAAGGTGGCGTTTGCTGGTGGATGAGACGCACTTTAGCCGCGTCGGCTCATTGCACGGGTTGAAGCGCGGGGCTCTCAGTAAGCGGAAAGGGAAACGCCCCTCTGTCTTGCTCGCCGCGCACATGGACGCTATCGGCATGCGAGTCAGCCAGATCGAAGCCGGCTTTCTCCGCATTACCAACGTTGGCGGGATTGACGTTCGCGTATTGCCCGGCGCAGAAGCGACGGTCTGCGCGTCAAGCGGCGACAAACTGCCGGCTGTAATTGCGATGCCCTCTCCGAAGTTGCTGCCTGAATCGGCTGGAAGCGGCGCGCTTGAAATTGGCTATCTGCTGGTAGACACGGGTTTGACTCAGCGCGAGGTGGAACGCAAGGTCAAAGTGGGCGATCTTGTTTCGTTTGCAAACGAGCCGATGGAACTCGCTGGCGGCATGCTTTCGGGTCACACTGTTGACAATCGCGCATCTGTCGCCGCGTTGACCGTTTGTTTGGAGGAATTACAATCGAAATCGCATGTGTGGGACGTTTGGGCGGCGGCTACCGTACAAGAAGAGACGAGTTTCCTCGGCGCGTATACTTCCGCATTTGGCATCCGACCCGACATTGCAATTGCGATGGACGTCACTTTTGCTAAAGGACCGGGCGCGAATGGCTGGCAAACGCATGCTATCGGTAAAGGCGTTGGCTTATGCATGGGTCCAAATATGCACCCATTCCTGCACAAAGAAATGACGACTCTAGCGGATCGTCTTGAGATTCCCTGGTTCCTTGACGTTACCTCATCGCATTCGGGAACGGATGCCTACCCGATTCAAGTCGCGGCGGAGGGAATTCCTACTGCGTTGGTCGAGTTCCCAATTCGTTACATGCACACGCCGGTCGAAGTGGTCTCGGTCAAAGATATTCAGCGCACAGGGCGCTTACTGGCAGAATTCATCGCTTCGCTTGATGAAAATTTCGTCGAAAGCATTGTCTGGGACGATTAACCTCTACCTTATCCCTATATTTATTATGCCATCTTTCGGAACCTCTCAAATCAAACTGCTCGAAAAACTTTGCAACGTTATCGCAGTCTCTGGCGATGAAGGAGCAGTGCGCGCGATCGTCCTCGATGAAATTCGAGAATATGCCGACGACGTGCGAGTGGATGCGCTGGGCAACGTCCTCGCGATCAAACGTGGACGCGGAACGAAGCGCGTTCGCGTTATGCTCGACGCGCATATGGACGAGGTCGGGTTTATGATCATCGCTGATGAAGGCGAAGGCATCTATGCGTTTGAAACGGTCGGCGGCATAGACGCGCGTTATTTAGTGGGCAAACAGGTTTACGTCGGCAAAGAGCGCATTGCCGGCGTGATCGGCGGCAAACCTGTCCATTTGATGGAGTCGGATGAGCGCAAGCGAAAAGTCCCAGTTGATGCGCTTCGTATTGATCTCGGCGTCGCGGGCAAGGCAAAGACGGGAGATCGCGCGGGCTTTGCGACAAAATTTCGCCGCGTGGGTCCTTCCATCATGTCGAAAGCGATTGATAATCGCATCGGCGTTGCGACGTTAATCGAATTGTTCAAACGTGCGCCAGCGAATATTGACCTGTGCGCGGCGTTCACTGTACAAGAGGAGATTGGCTTACGCGGCGCGAAAGTGGCGGCGCATTACTTCAACCCCGATCTTGCGATTGTGATCGACTCGACGCCAGCGAATGATTTGCCGCACTTTGACGGAGACGAGAACGCATCGTATAACACGAAACTTGGACACGGTCCCGCGATTTATATCGCGGACGGCTCGACTCTGCACGACACTCGGCTGGTTCGCTTTCTTCAAACCGTAGCGGAGTCAGAATCGATTCCCTACCAATTCCGTCAGCCTGGCGGCGGCGGCACAGACGGGGCGGCGATTCAACGCGCGCTCGCAGGCATTCCGACCGTGTCTGTTTCCGTGCCGCATCGTTACACTCATTCGCCCGTCAGCGTTTCGCGAGTAGACGATTGGAAGAACACGTTGAATTTATTGCACGTCGCGCTGAAGAAGATCACGACGGATCTGATCAAAAACAGATAGATGCGTATAGGGCGCGATTTGTTGCGCTTTTTATCCACAGAAACGAAAAGCCGTTTCACGCGATGATTTTTATTGTTCTTCTAACGACCAACTCCCTTATTAAAGGAACTTTTCATGAAAACTCTCCTCAAGCAATTGACTGAAACATTTGGACCATCGGGCTATGAAGAAAACGTCCGTACTCTGGTCTATGCCGAAGTGAAACCGCTCGCCGATGAGATCAAAGTGGACGCGCTCGGCAACCTTATCGTGCGCAAACGTCCCTCGAAAGTTACAAAAGATACGAAGAAGATCATGGTTGCCGCGCACATGGACGAGATTGGACTGATGGCAAGTTACATTGACGAGCATGGCTTCGTGCGCTTCTCGTCTATCGGCGGTGTGTTTGGACGTTATACGCCGGGAGGACGAGTCCGCTTTTTGAATGGCGTCGCAGGCGTTATCGGGCATGACCGCTTGGAGAAGATGAACGAAACGCCTGCGTTGGATAAAATGTACATTGACGTTGGCGCGACGAGTCGAAAAGACTGCCCTGTAAAAGTAGGCGATGTCGCGGCGTTCGACCGCCCCTTCACTGAGATGGGCAACCGCTTTGCCGCCAAGTCTATGGATGATCGCGTGGGCGTGCTGGTTGCGATTGAAACGTTGCGCGCCTTAAGGTCTACGCCGCACGATGTGTATTTCGTGTTCACCACACAAGAAGAAGTGGGCTTACGCGGCGCGACGACTTCCGCATTTGGCGTGGACCCCGATCTCGGCATTGCGGTTGACGTTACAGCGGCGGCGGATACGCCCAACGCGCCTAAAATGGAAATGAAATTGGGCGCAGGTCCTTGTATAAAATTCCAAGATTCGGGCATGATCGCCGATCCGCGCGTCGTACAGTGGATGATTCGTACGGCGGAGAAAAATAAATTGCCGTATCAACGTGAAGTTCTGTTGTTCGGCTCGACGGATGCGCGCGCCATGCAACTTACGCGCGCAGGCGTGCCGGCTGGCTGTCTCTCAATTCCCACGCGTTACGTCCACTCGCCGTCCGAAATAGTGGACTTTGCCGACGTGCAGAACTCGGTCAAGTTGTTGACGGCGATGTTGCGAGCGAAGGTTGATCTGGGAGAATAAAATGTCCGATTGGAGACGAGTAACAAAAGAAGTCGGTTTCGCCGCTTTGCGCCCTGAATTATCTCAGGCGATCAACGCGCATATTGAACGATATACCCTTGGCGACATTTTGTCTGATGCGTTGATGTGCATCCAAACGAATTCGGAAAAGGTCAAAAAAGGATTGTTCGGCGGGGCAGAGGCGACATACATGGGCGCGGTTATCACTCCCCGTTGGCTGGTGTGGGCAGCCGGTGGAACGAAGACTCAGGTTGCCGTGTTATCCGCGCAATTGAACGATGTGACGATTCAAGATTATGCTCAATCATCGTTTGCAAAAATGATTCCCGACTCGGGTCTCAATGTCAACGGTAAGTTCACAGATGTATCTGAAGACGGGATGTCGTTTATCGGCTTAGACGAAAATGCAGCGGGAAGAAAATTTACGGAAATTGCGATCCGATCCGTGCAAGATGCGAAGAAATAATTCAGGCTCCCAAAACGGGAGCCTGTCGTTTATTTCTTCTTGTCTTTTTCTTCCTTGTCTTCCTCTTCGCTCTTCTTCGGCGTAAACGTCATTAGAAAAGCGGCAGCGGCGCCCAGCGCGAACGCGCCTGCCGCGCCTGGCGTGGCATAGCGTGTGAACGATGCCGCTAGCGCAAAGAAGCCGAGCGCTAATGCGACTTGCGTTTGCCAGCCTGCGCTCTTGAACTGATCGAGGACGAATTTCCCAATGGCGAAGCCAAAGAGAAGAAACCCGAGAACGCGGACGAGAAAACCGAACAGACCGAACAATTCACCGATAATAGGGGGCATGATAAATCTCCTTTTCTATAATGAATTATACCCAAGCCCATAACATCCATGAGCCGAGAATTAAAATTCCGATGCCGAATCTTGCGGCGAACGACCAGCCCCAACCGACCATATACGCTTTCGTCGACTCGATTGCCGCAGTTTTATCGCGCAGTCGGCGATATTCCAGACCAAACAGCGCAAGCGGCGCGCTCGCCAGCCCGACGATGGGCGTAAGGAATAAACTGGCGGTTAGACTCGCTGCGAACGCCAGCAGGATCGAACTCCACGGCACGAATTTATCGCGCATTTTGCGAGCGATGATAACGTTATCCACGATATTGCCGGCGATCATTAGCAGGGTGATGATCGCGAACAGCATCCAATCCCAAAACGTCATATGTTGCGCGAAACTTTGAATTAGCGCGTAGATCAGCGCGCCGAACCACATCACGGTGAGACCCGGGAAGATCGGCACAATTAATCCCAGCAACCCTATAAATAGAAAGAAAAGCGTGAGCGTATCGAGAACGAACATCCATACGATCTGCCAGTTGGAGAGAGATTCGGGAGGCAACATTTATTTGATCACATCCGCGCCGCCCATCCACGGGCACAGGACTTCGGGAACACGGATCGAGCCATCGGCTTGTTGATTGTTTTCCATCACCGCGATCATTGTGCGCGGCAGACCTAACCCTGATCCGTTCAGTGTGTGAAGCAGGCGCGCCTTGCCGCCATCGGCAGGACGATACTTTATATTCGCGCGTCGCGCCTGAAAGTCGCGCACATTTGAGACCGACGAAACTTCCAGCCACTCGTTGCATCCCGCCGCCCAGACTTCGATGTCGTACGTGATCGCCGAACCGAAACCGAGATCGCCCGTGCAGAGTTGTTTGACGCGATATGTGAGTCCTAGCGCGGCGCACGTCGCTTCGGCGTCTTCGCGCATCTTTTCGAGCAACGCATCCGACTCTTCGGGCTTGGCATACATGTACATTTCCACTTTATCAAATTGATGTCCGCGTTTGATTCCGCGCACGTCGCGCCCCGCGCTCATCTTTTCGCGGCGGAAGCATGGCGTGTATCCTGTGTATAGCAGCGGCAAATGCGCCTCGTCGAGAATCTCGTCCATATGCAACCCAGTCAGCGGCACTTCGGCGGTCGGCACGAAATACAAATCTTCTTCATGATCTTTATATAAATTGTCGACAAATTTCGGAAGTTGCCCCGCGCCGAACACTGTTTCGGTCTTCACCATGAACGGCAAATATTTTTCCGTGTAGCCTTGTCGAATGTGCAGGTCGAGCATGAACGCGATCAACGCGCGCTGCAATCGCGCGCCCGCGCCGCTCAACACATAAAAGCGCGAACCCGTGATCTTCGTGCCGCGTTCAAAATCAATGACGCCCAGCGCGGGACCCAAGTCCCAGTGCGCTTTCGGCTCGAAATCAAATGTGGGAAGTTGCCCGACCGTGCGCAAGATGACGTTTTCCTCTTCGGATGCGCCTATTGGCGTGCGTTCATCCGGGATATTGGGCAGGGCGCTTGTTAGCGACGTTAACTTCCCTTCGACCTCCGCCACCTCCTTGTCGAGCGCGGCGATTCTGTCGCCCACTTCGCGCATCGCAACGATTTTCCTTTCGCGCTCTGCCGCGTCTTTCATTTTGCCGATCTCTTTCGAGACCGTGTTGCGCTCAGCCTTCAACTGCTCCACTTTGGTGAGCAATGCGCGGCGTTTTTCATCGAGTCCCAAAATCTCCTCGATGGATGAAGTTTCCATCTGGCGGTTCTTCAACGCCATGCGGACAACCTCTGGTTTTTCGCGGATCAAGTTCAGGTCTAACATGTTGCACCTCCGATGTGCAGATAAAAGAATACGCCCCGGTCCATTTGCAGGACGAAGGGGCGTTTCGTGGTGCCACCTGCTTTTGCGGTTTTGCAACCGCCTTGGAGTGCGCTGTAACGGGCGCCCGCGTCCCTCTTACAATTTGATTTGCCGATTGAAAATCGGTATTCCATCAAATTCCTGCGAGGGCAAAGGCGAAGTGGACTTCTCCGGGTGGCTGATCGTCTTGCACTGACCGACGACTCTCTGAACAGTGGAGCGGATACTTGTCTTCGCGCGAACTTTGACGCCTCAATTATATACGTCAAGCGAGCGTTGTCAATAGTTCTGGCTTAGCGCTTTGCTGGACCGCGCGAAACGCCCATTACGACTATGCCGAATTATGGTATATTTTGCTTAGGAGTTTACTATGAACGAGCGCATCCTCATCATTGAAGACGATCAGCAGATTCTTAAACTGCTTCAACGGGGTCTCGCCTATGAAGGTTACACGGTCGATTCGGCGACCGATGGGCGCATGGGGTTGATCCTTGCGCGCGATCATACGCCCGATCTTGTCATTTTAGATTGGATGTTGCCCGGCATGGATGGGCTAGAAGTGTGCCATCGTTTGCGCACCGGCGGCTCGATTCCCATCTTGATGCTGACGGCGAAAGATACGATACAAGATCGCATTCAGGGATTGGACGCGGGCGCGGATGATTACATGGTCAAGCCGTTCAATCTCGACGAATTGCTTGCGCGCGTTCGCGCGTTGTTGCGTAGGACGCAACCGGAGCGAATCCCGGTATTAAAATTTGCCGATCTTTCATTAGATACTGGCACCCGCCAAGCCTCGCGCGGCAATCGCACGATCTCCTTGACGGCGAAAGAATATGAATTGCTCGAGTTATTCCTGCGACATCCAAAACAGGTGCTGACGCGTGAAGTGATCTTCGATCGTGTGTGGGGGTATGACTTTGGCGGCGAGAGCAATGTGTTAGAAGTGTACATTCGTTATTTGCGTCAAAAGTTGGAGGCGGAAGACGAACCGCGCTTGCTTTATACGGTGCGCGGCGTTGGATACGTCATGCGTGAAAACCCCTAAGCCGCATTTGCGCTAAAACTATTAAAGCATCATAATGTCTCTCCGCCTGCGCCTGACCTTGCTCCACGCGACGCTCACAGGCGGGGTTCTGCTCGTCTTTGCGGCGGCGGCGATCCTTGTTTTCAATGCAATATTGATCAACCGAATTGACAATGCGCTTGCAACGGCGGCGGATATTGTCGTTAGCGGCATGACTGTTAACCCGATTGACGAGATTACGGTGGACCTATCCGTTATTGAGTTGAATTCCGATGTGTATATCCAGGTCTGGGGCGTGGATAACACACTGCAAACTGGTTGGCGCACGTTGGAAGGTTTTTCCGACCGCCCTTTTGATCCGAGCGCGTTTAAGTTTAATGCTCCGGTATACAGCAATATAACTTCGGGAACATATCGTCTGCGAGTGGTTAGCGCGCCTCTGACGCATAACGGCCGTCGTGTGGCGATTCTACAGATTGCGTCAAATTTGAGCGCAGTGGATGCGGCTCGCAATGAATTGCTTAAAATGCTTATTGTGATTTGGGGGATCGCCGTCCTAGTCTCCGCGAATATAGCATGGATGACGCTTCGTCAAGCGTTGAAACCCTTGAAAATCATCACTCAGACGACGGAGCAGATCAACCGCGCCGACGATCTTTCTCGCCGCATCCCATACGACGGCCCTGCCAATGAAATTAGCAGTTTAGTGAATTCGTTCAACCAAACCCTCGAACGTCTTGAAATTTTATTCACCTCGCAGCAACGCCTGCTTGCGGATGTAAGTCACGAACTGCGTACGCCGCTTACAGTTATCAAAGGCAATGCGGATTTGATGCGGCGCATAAAGAAATTCGACGAAGAATCGCTGACCAGTATAAATCAAGAAGCAGGGCGTCTCTCACGCCTTGTGGGAGGGTTGTTGTTGTTAGCGCAGGCTGAATCGGGAAAACTCGCGCTGGCGGAAAGCCCTGTAGAGCTCGATCTGCTTCTCGCCGAAGTTTTTCAGGAAATGAGCGTGCTGGCAGGGAATAAAGTTCGTTTACACCTCAATGAGATTGATCAAGTTACCGTCAAAGGCGACCGCGATCGGCTCAAACAAGTTCTTATTAATCTCGTTGCGAATGCGATTCAATACACGCCTGCTGGCGGAGAAATCTTCCTTAGCCTTGAAAAAATAAAGGATCAGGCTCGCATCATTTGCCGCGATACGGGTCCTGGCATTCCAGCGGAGGATTTAACCCATATCTTCGAGCGCTTCTACCGCGCCGAGAAATCGCGCACGCGCAGCAAGAGCGTTGGTTTTGGACTCGGGCTTTCCATCGCCAATTGGCTTGTTGAGCGACACGGCGGCAGGATCGAGGTCAATTCTAAAGAGGGACAAGGCACAGTGTTTGCCGTTTGGCTGCCGGTAATTTAATCGCTTAGTAACTTTTAGTTGCCTAATCCTAATCTTTGCGCGGCTTGACGGCATAATCCTGCGCCATAGTTTTGATGCCAATCGTCTAGCGCGGCGCTGGATGCGAGCCCGTTGCGCGCATCGTTGTAAATAGGCGCGCCATAGCGGACGTATCTCGCTGTTTCAGAATGCCACGTCCATTCGCCGCGATTGATCACACCGATGCCGCCGTTGTAACCAGCCAGCGCAAGGCGCGGATCGCCGTTTGCGGTTTGGAATGAATCTGCAAGATAGGCAAGTCCGCGTAAGGCGTTTGTTTCGACGTTGAATCCGTTTTCGCCGTAGCGGAAGTGGAACGGCATCACTTGGAAGAGTCCCATGGCGCCGGAGCGCGAGAGTGCGTTTGGGTCGCCGCACGATTCGATCTGTATCACGGTGGCGACCAGATTGAGGTCGAGAGAAGAAGCGTTTGCCCAGCGGACGATGTTATTTTCCCAATATTGCACCTCCTGCGTGAAAATGGGAGAGAGTTCGCTTGAGGCTGGTGGAGCGGTTGACGCGGTTGAAACAGGTTGAACGATGGGCGAAGCGGAGGTCTGCATTGGTATGTTGGATGCAAGCGCGGCGAGCAGGCATGAGATCAAAATTACCGCGAGAGGCGGCAGGGCATAAAAAGACAAACAGCCGCCTGCATTGTCGTCTGCCGCGGCTGTTTGCCGATCGGGGAGGTTTTGTGAACGAGCGCGGGGCATGGTGGATTCCTTAATTTAAGCGTAAGAGCCCGAGCTTCGATGAGCGCAAATTATTCAGTTGGCGAAAGAGCGGATGCGTTAAGCGTCATATGAACGTTCGCTCGCCGAGTCGCTGAACGAATGGTAGGTAGGTTCAGCGCGCGTAAAGGACGCTTGTTGCGTAGGCTTCGTCGCGGGACGATATGATTGACCTTGCATTGTGGGCGCTGGACGGTTTAAGCTAGAAGCGGGGCGTAATGCTGCCGATTGTGTTGCTGGGCGATAGGTCTGTTGCGAAGCGGGACGGGAATAACTCCGGCTTGATTCTGCGGTAGAGAACATGCGGTCGCCAGACAGCGCGAATGAGCCGATAAGCATGATGCGGATGAGCAGAATCATGGCTGCAACGAAGATCGGCGCGAATTTTGTCAGAGTCTCGTTGCTGATCACTGCGCCGCCGGATGCGCTGGCGTGGTTGATGATGGCGATAGACACGCCCCACCAAGTGAGGATGGCGTTGAAGCCCGCCGCGAGCAACCACGCGCCGAAGAGATAATAGACTTCTTTTGGCTCGTCGGCGCCTTGTTCGGGTGTGAACACGCGGGCGATGCCGGCAAAATCTATGCCGCAGAAGGCGATCGCGAGAATAGTCGCCCACTGCAATCTCCCGAAGGAAAGCCCGCCGAGGATGTCCTGTAAGGCGAAACGCGTAGCGTTGAAATTAGAGATCTCGAAAGCGACCAACGCTACGAGGATGATCATGCCCCAGAGCGCGCCGCGGTTTAACCGTCTCCCGTGTGTGAGGTCGCGGAATAAGGCTCGCAATCCATCCCCTGAGTTTCTTCGGTATGTGGTCATGTTGATCTCCTTTAATTGAATAGGTGACTGTCACGCGAGATTTTAGAACAGATGTTCTAATCTGTCAAGGGCAAATCTGAGCGCTGAAAGGTTGTTTTTTGCAGCGCGTGCGATTCTTGGAGCGGATAAGGTTATAATTTGATTATGCCCAAACGAGCCGCTTACCCTATCTCTGCCGATGAAATCCTTAAGGAAGAGTTCAACTATATTGCGCAGACTGCCGCGCAGGCGAATGAAGACCGCGCGCGCGTTTCCTCGTTCTATTTTGTCTCTGTGGGGTCGTTGATCGCCGCGCTCTTTGGCGCGCAGTTCTTAAATCTCGACGTTCTCGCGCTGGAATTTAAATTAGCGATCAGCGCGGTTTTCTTCCTGCTCACTTTGCTGGGCGTAAGCGTTATCTTGCAATTGGCGAGACTCCGTTTAGCGTGGTACGAGTCGGCGCTGGCGATGAATCAGATCAAAGAATTTGCGGTTGAACATAATCATGATTTGGCGGAGGCGTTCCGTTGGACGACGCGCACGCTCCCGCCGAGATACAAGACGGCAAGCATCTCTTTTTATCAGGCGCGTGAAGCCGCGATTCTTAGCGGCGTGACTTGCTTTGCAGGGATGTATTTTGCGCAATACGCGTTCCACTTAAATGGCTGGGTGAATTGGCTGATCGCTGTCATCTGTGGCGTTTTGACGATCTTTCTTCAGATTGCCGCGTATAGGCGGGCGTTGCGTTGACGCTGTGAGACGACAATGAAGAGTAAGAGATAGAAGTACTGCATGAAATCCTATCGTAAAGAACTCTGGTTCAACATCCCCGCTCGACGCGGGTTTGTCAACATCACGCCGCAAGTGGACGAAGCGCTCCGCGAAAGCGAGGTCAGGGAGGGTCTCGTTTTGGTCAACGCCATGCATATAACGGCGTCGGTGTTCATCAACGACGATGAAGCGGGCTTACACCAAGATTATGAAAAGTGGTTGGAAAAACTCGCGCCGCACGAACCTGTAAGTCGATACCGACACAACGATACCGGCGAGGATAACGCCGATGCTCATATGAAGCGTCAGATTATGGGACGCGAAGTCGTCATCGCGATCACAGGCGGCAAGCTGGATTTCGGTCCATGGGAACAGATCTTCTATGGCGAATTCGACGGCGGGCGAAGAAAGCGTGTTTTGATAAAGATCATCGGAGAATAAAAACATCCCGAAGGCGTAGCCTTCGGGATGTTCTCTCGTTATGGGCAGTTGATGCGATAGACGATCAATTGCTCGATTTTTTGCGTGCGATCTACGGCGCCGCCGCCTTTATTCAAGCCGACGATCTGGAAATCGAACCAGCCTGGATCGAGTCGCGCGTCTTGGTGAACCGATTCGCCCGTCAGTGTGATCGAAAATACGCCGTTGCCCATTTTCTGCATTTTGCCGGCGCTGCGCCATTGCGAATCGTAGAGCGCTTTTGGATAGTCTCTCGTGCGATAGAAAAGCTCAGCGGCTGTGATGTCAATTAACGACGCGGTGGCAGTGATGGTTAATTCGCGCGGCAAACAACGCAACGTAAACTCATTGCCCGAGAGGGTGATGTTCTTGAATACGCCTTTGCCGAGGATATCATCCAAGGTTATGGGCGCGGCGGCGGCGTTTGGATCGGCTGGCGCGTTTGCGGCGGGCGCGTCCGTCGGCGGGATAACCGCAGGCTGGGCGGGCTCAGGCGTGGCTGGAACGACGACCGTAACCACCACGGTCTGCGGCTGTTGCGGCGCCTCCGTCGGCGGGACGATGACAGTCACGACCAGAGTCTCTGGCGTCGCGGCTGGCGCGCTGGCGCACGCCGTCAATATGAGCGCTAATGCCAGTAAGAAAAAACGTTTCATCTTGTTCTCCTTTATTCGAAATTCTTGATGCGCCGCTGTGTGAAAACGCGCCCTCGGCGCGGCGTGAAGGCATTTCACCATCGGCTGACAAGAATCCTACTAGCAAGACGAAAGGACGTATATAGCAGACTTGCAGTTTTAGTTTTCATTTTCGATAACTTGCGCCGTTATCTATCCTACAAAATTCCCAGGGCTTTCACACTCCTTACATGTGCGATGGATGGTATACTCGCGTTTATCCGGCAAAAAGCGCGGCGGACGCGGCTTCAGTTTCCGTGTTTATGCGATTACATTGGAGGAGCGATGGCATTATTAGGAGCGTTTCTATTTGGGTTTGGACCCATGCTCTTATTTGCGGCATTTGTGAATTGGCTCGACCGATATGAAAAAGAGCCGAAGATGCTGCTAGGGTCGGCGTTTGTGTGGGGCGCGGTCATTGCCGGGGGCGGCGCTTTTGTCTTGAACACTGCATTTGGGATCGGCGTGTATGTATTGACCGGCTCTGAAACGGCGACGGACTTCGGCACAGCCTCGATTATCGCCCCGGTGATCGAGGAGTTGTTAAAAGGACTTGCGATAGGCGTAGTCTTTTTATTCTTTTACAAGGAATTTGATTCAGTCCTAGACGGCATCGTGTATGGCGCCGTGACCGCGCTGGGATTCGCCGCGATCGAGAATGTGTTGTACATTTATCGCAACGGATATCAGGAGAACGGCTGGGAGGGCTTTTGGACGTTGGTGATTGTGCGCGTCATTCTAGTCGGATGGATGCACCCGTTCTTTACGGCGTTTACAGGCATTGGCTTTGCCCTGGCGCGCCTGAGTAAAGGCGTTCTGAGAATCATAGCGATTCCCGCCGGATATGCGCTGGCGGTGATTACGCATGCGTTCCATAATACGTTCGGTTCGCTGGTTGGGGGCACGCAAGGTTTTTTCCTCGGCATCCTTGTAGATTATCTCGGGTATATTCTGATGGTGGCGTTCATCGTTTGGATGATCATGCGCGAACGCAATGGGTTGAAACGCTATCTGGTGGAAGAGCTGAACAGCGGCTTAATCTCGCTGCGACAATATAAGACCGCCGTTTCATTCTTTCAAGTTCAGGCGCATTTGAAAGCGCTCGTTGCTGGAAACTTCAAAACAACCGAACGGTTTTACCAAGTATTAGGCGAACTTTCGCATAAAAAGAGTCAGCTAGAGAGGCTTGGCGACGAAAGCGGAAATAACAAAATAATCGAACAGTATCGGACAGAGCTGGTCAAACTGGCTCCACTGGTGGAGGCGTAGGGCTGCGAGAGGCGTTGCGGTTGTCTGCGAGAGTTCGTGATAGAATTTTATAGATCGCCCCCGTAGCTCAGTGGACAGAGTGTCGGCCTCCGGAGCCGAAGAGCGCAGTTCGAGTCTGCGCGGGGGCGCAAGCCGAGACCGCCGTAAGGCGGTTTTTGGCTCATAAGAGGAGACGGCTCTTCGAGTCTCTTTTGCTTATCCGGGTGCCGAATCACGGCAAACCCTAAAGCCCCTTATCCTTTCATGCGTCAAAGACGTTACAATTTATGCAATGAAGAATTATATTCCGATCATCTGGTTGGCGCTCTTGTGCGCAGGCTGCGGCGTTTCCGAGAATACTCTGGAAGCGCCGACGGCAACGCGACCCACGATCGCTGCGACCCTGTCTCCATCGCCGACTTTGAAGCCGAGCGAAACGCCTCTTCCGCCGCCTACGAAAACATTCGTTCCGATAGCGGGCGTTACGCTTACGCAGGTGAATGTGCGCGCCGGACCGTCCAAGGCGAACGAGCCGCTCGGCGTTATCCCGGCGAATGTAAGCGTGGAAGTCATCGGCAAGGATTTGGGAGGAAATTGGTGGCTGATCGTTTACCCACAGGCGCCGATGAGGCATGGGTGGGTGACTTCCGAATATGTCGCTGTGAACGATGCGCCGAGCGTTCCGGTGATCAAGGCCCGCTCCTCCGCCGTCGTCCAACAGCAAGTTAATGTGCGGAGCGGACCAGGCGTTAGTTTTAATTCGTTAGGCGTATTGAACGTGAAGGATACGGTTTGGTTGACGGGGAAAGACGCCGCTGGCGCATGGCTGCAGATTGAATTCGCAAGCGGACCGCAGGGCAAAGGTTGGGTTAACGCGGCGTTCATGGATGCGACAGACATAGCCGCGCTTGCGATCGTTTCAGCGGATAACGAGTTGATCGGAACGGCGACGCCGCCAAACTCAACCGCTGCGACCGCGCCAGCGGAGCGCATCGCGCCGGAAGATGGTGATTCCGCTTCTGCGCCGGCGGCGAGTGTGACGCTCTCCTTGTTGGGGACGCGGTCGTTTCAGTATTCGAGCGACGTCTCTTCGCCGATGGGCGACGCTGAGGATTGGATCCAATTCGTTTCGTCGGCTGAGAGCGCAGCGATTCGGTTGGAGTGTCAGGGCAGCGAGTCGTATATCGCGGAGGTTATTGTTGAAGGGAAGGCGACTCAAAACCTTATGTGCGGAGAAACCGTTCTGATTCTCACTGCGCCTGCATTAACATATGTAATTCGATTTCAGTCTGCGCCGATGGACGGTTTGCAATATACCCGTTTTACGACGACGGTCAAGTTGCCGTAAGCCGCCGAGTTCGCCCTTTGCGATGGCGGCCGGATTGTGATGGGCGGCACAGGTTTTCTATTTTTATGGTAGAGTTAAATTCGATTTTCCGGCTTGGCGAGGGATAACATATATGACCACTGAGAAGATTCCAGATATTATCATTGGGCGGTTGCCTATTTATTTGCGTGCGTTGCAGCGTCTGGCGGATGCGGGCGCGCTGACCACGTCTTCGCGCGAGTTGGGAGAGTTGGTGGGGATTTCGGCGGCGCAGATCCGCAAAGATATTTCGCAATTTGGCGAGTTTGGCAAGCAAGGAACGGGGTATTCGATCTCCTTTCTGATGGATAAATTGCGCGACATCCTCAAAGTGGATCGCGTTTGGGAGATAGCTATCGTAGGGATGGGCGGCATCGGTCAAGCGCTGGCGCATTTCAACGGGTTTGCGGATCGCGGCTTTCGCGTGGGTATGACATTCGACAATGACCCGAAGAAGATCGGACGCAAAGCGGCGGATTTTGTAGTGTTGGATGCGGCGACGATAGAAGATGAGATTTCGGCGCGCGGAATCAAGATAGCATTGCTGTGCGTGCCGGCTGCGTCGGCGCAAGAAGCGGCGGACCGGTTAGCGAGGGCTGGGGTGAAAGCTATTTTGAATTACGCGCCGGCGAGCATCAGCGTGCCGGAGGATGTGCGCGTGCAATATATTGATCCAGTTACGCATTTGCAGAGGATGACGTATTATTTGTAGGATCTGGAAAAAGAAGCGGAGGACTATGGCTAGGCTTGTGTATGGAATGAACCAGTCCTTGGACGGCTATGTTGACCATACGGCATTTGCGCCAAGCCCCGCGCTTTTCCGTTACTTCATTGAAGAGGCGAAGCGACAGGCTGGCAGTGTGTACGGCCGTCAAATGTATGAGATCATGCGTTACTGGGACGACGATCATCCTGAATGGGATGCGGAGGAACGTGCCTATGCGGCGGTTTGGCGAAGTCATCCGAAATGGATCGTCTCGAAATCGTTGAAGTCGGTCGGTCCCAACGCCAATCTTATTGAGGGCGATCTGGAGGGCGCGATCCGAAAATTGAAGGCTGAGCGCGACGGGGAGATCGAAATTGCCGGACCGACATTGGCGCACAGTCTCATCGAGCTTGGCTTGATTGATGAATACCGAATCTACCTGCACCCTATTGTGCTTGGTCAGGGCAGACCATATTTTGCCGGACCTCAGCCGCCGCTCCGTCTCATCGCTCACGATCGGATTGACGAAGACGTGATCAAGTTGACTTACGTTCCTGCTTAGAATGCGTTTCTTAATCCGTTCTTATATTTTTCCGCACACAGATTTCACGAGCAACACGGAATAAAATTTTATGATTTTTCCGTGAAATTCAGTGGAATCTGTGATGTCCGATTCGCCGCTGGCGAAATATCATCCTAACTACATTGCCACGCGGGCAGAGAAGATGTAGAATGGGTTGACGATGACCACATACGAAGCGCGTTTGCAAGACAATTATCTTGCGCTCCTCGAGGAAGCAAGCAAATACTATATGACACGCGGAGACGTTTTTACCACGTTGCAAAACTTGACGCGTCGTTTGGGGGAGGCAAATATCCCGTATGCGCTGGTCGGTGGACTGGCATTGGCGGCGCATGGATTCGTCCGCATGACGCAGGATGTGGATATCTTGATGACGCGCGAGGGACTGGAAGCCTTCAAAGAAAAATTTGAGGGGCGTGGATATGTGTCCGCATTTGCGAGCGCGCAAAAAACATTCCGAGATACCGAAACGCAAGTGCGGATCGAAATTTTGATTACGGGGGATTACCCTGGCGATGGCAAGCCCAAGCCTGTGGCGTTCCCCGACCCGTCGGTTGTTTATACCGAACGCGGCGGGATGCGTATCATTCCCATCGAAAAATTGATCGAATTGAAATTGGCTTCGGGCATGAGCGCCCCGCATCGCTTGCGCGATCTCGCTGATGTGCAGGATTTGATCGCGACTCTCAAACTTCCAATCGAGTTCGCCGAATCATTGGACGAATCGGTGCGAGAAACTTTTCGGCAGTTATGGCATAGCGCGCAGGCGGATACTCAAAACGAATCCGAATAAGATGTCCGATTCGCCGCTGGCGAAATATCATCCCAACTACATTGCCACGCGGGCGGTGAAGATGTAGAATGAGGGAAGGCAAATCCGTTCAAGGTAGTCGCTCGCTGGAGAATAACGATACTTTTTCGTTGTAAAAGCTGGACACCTAAAGAAAAACATCATTTCGTTACCCATAAAAATCTTTGATGGCAAGTTGAAGTTCATTGAAAATCTTGTATTGACCACAAATAGTAGCTCAAAACATAAGCAATCGATGTCTTCTACTCTGTGAGAGAAAAGGTGCATATGATTTACAACATAGAATACCGCCAAGAAGTGTTACGCCAAATGATATTCGTTAGTAGCATTCTCGCTGGTTTCGCTTTCGCAGTGATTGTCCAATTACTTACAGCATCAAACAAGAATAAATATGTAGCATGGTCCATGCGAGCCTTTATTGCATCAACATCGTCTCTACTCGTAACCACAGTAGGTGGAGCAATTCTCCTTTTTGCATCTGGACTCTTAACGCCCAATTCAACCGCAGAAGTGGTTGGAAAAGTAGATGGATTATTTGGATTGCTTTCTATCTTTTTCATATTGGGATTAGCATTGTTCATGGCTGGCATTGCGGTTGCAGGATGGATTCACTCAAAAAGTGTAGGCATATTTGCCATTACTATGACTGTCTTATCCTGCTTAATAATGGCTGGCGTGTATATATTTCTGGCCCAAATTTTTACTCCTAGCTAGCCAAAACACACAAAAATGCCGCTAGGCTATCCTCCCCAACACCTCCAACAACTTCGCCTCCCACTCCTCACCAAACGAACACCAATACGCGGACTTGCCGCCACGAATGCCTGCGCCTAAGTCAGCGAGGCGTTTCGGTTCAGTTCCATTCGTGAGAGTTGGATAGCGCAAGACGATCTGTCCGCTTTCCCAGTTAATGGAGGACAGTCCCGCCTTCTCGGCTCGCAATTTGACTTGCATCTGGTAAAACAGATTTGCGGTCATGTCGGGCAGTTCACCGAAGCGGTCTTTGAACTCGGATGCTAGCGCGTCAATTTCGATTTCGTCGCGCAAGTCTGCAATACGGCGATACAAGCGCAGACGCAAATCTTGATCGGGGATGTACTCGGCGGGGATTCCGACGGCGAGAGGGAGGTCAACGTTGACGGGCATTGACATGGGTTGAAGGTTGAAGGTTTGAAGGTTTGAAGGTTGGGTAGCAGGGTTTTCAACTTTCAACATAGAACCTGCCAACCTTAAACGACGGACGGCATCCGCCAGCAACCGCGTGTACAAATGAAACCCAACGGCTTGGATGTGTCCATGTTGGCGCGTGCCGAGCAGATCGCCTGCGCCGCGGATCTCAAGGTCGCGCATGGCGATCGAATAACCCGCGCCGAGTTGCGTGTTTTCGGCGATCACTTCGAGCCGCTGTTGACCGTCCACGGTGGGGGTCAGCTTGTTGTGGCGGAAAAAGTAGGAGTAGGCGCGCGCAGCCCCACGTCCGACACGACCGCGTAGTTGATAGAGTTGAGCCAGCCCGAAGGTGTCGGCGCGGTCCACGATGAGAGTGTTCGCGTTGGGGATGTCCAATCCCGATTCGATGATTGTTGTTGACAATAAAATATCGGTGTCGCCGTTGTTGAAGCGGTGCATCACATCCGAAAGTTGATTCTCGGGCATCTGCCCGTGACCAATATCCACGTTCGCTTCGGGGACGAGTTGATTGAGATGCGCGCGCATCGCGTCTATGGTTTGGACGCGGTTATGCACAAAGAAAATTTGTCCGCCGCGTTCGAGTTCGCGCAAGATCGCCTGCCGCACAAGTTTCGGCGAATACGGACCGACATGCGTGACGATGGGCAAGCGTTCCTCGGGCGGCGTGTTGAGATTCGAAATATCGCGCACGCCCGTGAGCGCCATGTACAGCGTGCGCGGAATCGGCGTAGCGGTGAGAGTCAACACATCCACTTCGGTGCGAAGTTTTTTGAGATGCTCTTTGTGAGTGACGCCGAAGCGTTGTTCTTCGTCAATGACCACCAAGCCGAGTTCTTTGAATTGCACATCGCCAGAGATCAAACGATGCGTGCCGACGACGATGTCAATTTCGCCGATGGCAAGTCCATGCAAAATTGTCGTTTGCTCGCGCGGAGTACGAAACCGCGAAAGCATTTCCACTTTCACGGGGAACGCGGTAAGTCGTTGTAAAAATGTTTCGTAATGTTGTTGCGCCAGCACAGTTGTTGGAACCAAAATCGCAACTTGTTTGCCGTCCATCACGGCTTTGAACGCGGCGCGCAACGCCACTTCGGTTTTGCCGTAGCCCACATCTCCGCACAACAAACGATCCATCGGGCGCGACGATTCCATATCGCGCTTGATGTCGTTCAGCGCGCGCAATTGATCTTCGGTCTCCACATACGGGAACGAATCTTCCAATTCTTTTTGCCACGCAGTATCGGGCTTGAATGAATATCCCAGCGCCACATTGCGCCGCGCGTATAGATCCAACATATCTTGCGCCACTTCCAACACCGCGGCTTTCACGCGACCTTTTTTCTCGTGCCACTCATGCCCGCCCAAACGATCCAACGCAGGCGCCGCGCCCTCCGCGCCCACATAACGCGTCAACCGATCCGCTTGATGCACAGGCACGAACAACTGTCCGCCGCCGTCATATTCCACCGCGAGAAATTCGCGCGCGTGATTATCCAACTCGCGCTGCACCAAACCGCCAAACCGCCCAACGCCGTGATCAATATGCACCACGTAATCGCCGACGTTCAAATCCGCATACACCGATTCGGGAGTCTCTGCAACGGGACGCTGGCGCGTGCGGGGTTGAGGGCGTTCCCAGCCGAAGACTTCGGAGTCGGTGATTAAGTGAAGAGATTGGTAATTGGTAATTGGTAATTGAGGAGAAGAAAGAGAATTAGAGAATTGGAGATTGAGGACGAAGCCTTCGGATAAGGATGCTTCAATGAATGTTGGTTTATTGGATTCCGACTCTTCGGCATTCGACTCGCTCCAAAGTTCCTCTAACCGTTTGGCTTGACGCGACACAACGACAACCGCTTCATTTCTCGACGTGAGGTCTGCCACGCGCTCCGCGAACTGTTTCAACCTTCCAGCGAATCGCTCGTCGTGCCCAAAGCAAGAAGCCAAAGAATTCTCTAATTCTCTAATCTCCATCCTCTCTCCCCCCGAATACCCAAACTCCACCAACCCACCCTGCACGCCATCATACAACTCCGACCACGGCACATACGGCAACGGAAAATCGGCGGACAACGTCTCTTCCGCGATACTCTCCTGTCTAAACTTGACCGCCTGCGCCTCAATCTCCTCCGCCATCGATTCGATGATGGATACATCATCAATCAACACAACGGCTTTTTGAGGCAGGTAATCGAGCAGGGTCGCGGGTTGAGAATGAAGAAGAGGAATGTGGAATTCGGATAATTCGGTTTCATGTTCGCCCACAGCAAGATACTCCCGCGCAGGCGTAACAAGCACCGAATCCAATTTCTCGATCGTGCGCTGGGATGCGGGATCAAACTTGCGGATCGTTTCGATCTCATCGCCGAAGAAATCCAAGCGGACGGGCATCGTCTCGGCGGTTGCCCAGATGTCGAGAATCCCTCCCCTGCTGGAGAATTGTCCAGGCTCTAGCACGGTGTTGACGCGTTGATATCCGATCTCTGCCCAACTCCGCAACAGCGTATCAGGTTGAATGGATTGGTTGACGGATAACTTTTTGCACGCCTTGAGGAAGTCTCGCCGCGGCATGGTGCGCGTCATCAACGAACGGACGGAGGTGATGACGACGGGAGGTGATTCGGGTTTTTGAGTAAATGGTAAGTGGAAAGTGGAAAGCGCTGTTATTGTTTGCAATCTATCGCGGCGAGTCGTCACGCCCCACGCGGCTTGCTCATAGAACAGCGGATTCGGCTCCGCAAAATGATAACGCGGCGACTTGACCCAAAATCCCAGCTCGTCGAACATGGACAACGCATGGTCGGCGCGGTCGGTGATGAAGAGGATCGGTTGCCCAATATCTTCCAGCAACGCCGCAAGCACAGGCAGACGCGCGGCGCGAGGAAGTCCCAGCCCAGGGATATGTTTCCCCGCTTTGAGTTGGGATAAGAGGGTCTGATATTGAGGGAGGGAGCGGAGGTTGGAAAGAATCTGTTCCATGCAAAAATAGAGAATCAGAGAATTGGAGAATTAGAGATTAGAGACTGGAGACTGCTCTCGCCTGTTAATCACTAATCTCCAGTCTCTAGTCATCTAGTCTCTCGCATCGCCATTGAATTTATTCATTGCCGCATTCAAGCCGTTCGTCACAAATTCCAGCGCGGCATCGGCGGCGCGGTCGAGGAGTTCGGAAAGGGATTTCAGATCGTCGCGCGAGAAATTTTGCAGGACGTAATCGGCGGGGTCCATGCGACCAGGCGGGCGACCGATGCCCAGTCTCATGCGCGGGACATCCTTGGTGCCGAGTTTTTCCAAAATGGACGACAAGCCGCGCTGTCCGCCAGGTCCGCCCGAGGCGCGGATGCGAATGGTACCGAACGGCAGATCGAGATCGTCGGACAGGATCATCAAGTTTTCGTTAGGGATTTTGTAGAAGTGAGCCAGTCCCTGCACCGATTGACCTGAGAGATTCATGTACGTTTGCGGCTTGGCGAGGATGAGTTTGTGGTCTTCATACTTTGAATCCATCACAATGGCTTTCGATTGGACCTTCATGCCGCGCGCGTTGAGTCGCACCGCGAGACGGTCAATTGCCATGAAGCCAAAGTTGTGACGCGTGTTGGCGTATTCACGTCCTGGGTTGCCGAGACCGACGAGGAGATAGGTTTTAAGTGTCATGCGTCAAGTTCCAAGTTTTAAGTTAATTGTTGCGGAGGCGGAGGAAGATGAAGGCGAGAATGAACAAGCCAAGGATCACGAGCGCTCCGCGCCCAAAAGAAGAGAGAATCGCGTTCTGAGTCAGAGAGATAGAGTTAGGCGGCAGAGGAGTTGGCGTGGGACGCGGGACTTCCGTAGGAGTCGGCGAGGCGGCAAGGAGGAACGGCGTGGGGATCTGCGCGTCGGCGATGGGACTGGGCGCGGCAGTAAAAACGGGCGCCGGGGAAGGGATAGGCGTATCGTTTTGGATCGTAATAGGAACGGTCGCTTCTTGCAGCGAACCATCCGCGAGAAAGATGCGCAGACGTAACATATAATCGCCGTCGGCGATGGAGGTCGTATCCCATAAGTAAAGGGTTGTTTCGCGCGCAGGCAGAGAGAGTGTCGCGAGGGGGAACCAGGTATTGGCGTCGTTAGCGGCGTATGCAAAATCCAGTTGCGCAGAGGCAAAGTCGGGCATATCTGTCGAGCCAATGATAGCGACCTCGCCGCGCAACGCATCGTTCGCTGCGGGAGAGATGATCGTCGCCGAAGGCGAATCTTGCGCGGTGAGCGACAGCAGAATAACGAAGGAGAGATAAAAAGGAAATTTCATTAGTCGAACATAGAAGTTTAACACGAAGAGAAGCGCGGGTCAAACGAAGCCTGCGTTAGCCGTAGGGTAATCGCATTTCAAAATGTAATCCCTATATATGGAAGGAATCGTCATATTTATAGGATATAGCCAATATGTGGAAACCTATATTTAGACATGACAAGGGATTAATCGAAAAAATAGCTATATATACACTTATTAGAAAGTCAAATGCGATTACCCTAGCGTTAGCCGCGAGTGTGACATCAGAATTGAAATATGGTAAACTTCGGGAGGTTTATTGAGGAGAACCGTTATGGCAAAGTCACGCTCCGATCAAATGGTCGAACGTCTGCGCAATATGCAAGCCGCCGCGCCCGATATTGAGGCTTCGGCGGTTGTTTCAGTAGACGGGTTAATTATGGCGTCTGCGTTGCAGCAAGGCGTGGAAGAAGATCGCGTGTCGGCGATGTCGGCGGCGATGCTCTCGCTGGGCGAGCGTATTTCTACCGAACTTGGGCGCGCAGGGCTGGAGCAAGTTTACATTAAAGGCGACGCTGGCTCCATTGTGCTGACGTCTATTGGCGAGGAAGCGGTTCTGACCGCCATGGCGAGGCAAGAAGCCAAATTGGGCATGATCTTCCTTGAAATGCGTCGCGCCGCGGAAGATATTGTGAAATTGGTCGGATGAAAACGCAGGCTCGTCGCACATTTGTATAAACGTCATCCCAGATGGGGAGGGCTTCAACGCCCTCCCCATTTCTTTTAATGGCAGGGCGTTATCGTTAAAATAATCTGCGAGAAGAAATCAGAAAACTAAAGAATATAAGTTGGAGAATGTCATGATTGCGAAATATCTATTTTTTACCGGTGGCGTGGTTTCCTCGGTCGGCAAAGGCGTGACCGCTGCGGCGACGGGACTCTTGCTCAAGGAGCGCGGATTCAAAGTGGCTGTGCAAAAATTGGATCCGTACATCAACGTGGATCCCGGCACGATGAGTCCCTATCAGCATGGGGAGGTGTATGTCCTCGACGATGGCGCGGAAACGGACCTCGATCTGGGTCATTACGAACGATTCATTGACATTCGCCTCAGCCGCTCGTCCAACTTCACCAGCGGACAAGTGTACGCGGAGATCATCAGCAAAGAGCGACGCGGCGATTTCCTCGGCGGGACGATTCAAGTCATTCCGCATATTACGAACGAGATTAAACGCCGCGTGTTAGGAAACGCAAAAGAGACCGGCGCGGATGTGGTCATCGTTGAAGTGGGAGGCACGGTCGGCGATATCGAATCGCAGCCGTTTCTGGAGGTGTTGAGGCAGCTCCGCAATGAGGTCGGGCGCGAGAACGTGTTCTTCATCCATGTGACGTGGTTGCCGTACATTAAAGCGACGGGTGAGATCAAGACCAAACCCACGCAGCATTCCGTTGTCGAACTGCGCGCGATCGGTATCTCGCCGAGCATGATCATCGCGCGTTCCGACTACCCGGTGGACGGGGAAATTTGCGATAAAATCGCGCTATTCTGCGATGTGGAAAAGAACGCTGTTGTGCCGATGGTGACGAGCGACTCGCTGTATGAAGTTCCGTTGTTGCTGGAAGACGCCGGCATGAGCGATTATTTAGTCGAGCGGTTGAATTTGAAAGCTGCACGACAAGCCAATATGAAGCCATGGCGAGAATTGGTCGAACGGGCGAGAAAGCCGAAGCCAACGGTAAAAATCGCTCTGGTGGGCAAATACGTGGAATTGCAAGACGCGTACATGTCGGTGCGAGAATCGCTGCATCATGCTGCGATCGCCAACGATGTCGAAGTGGAGATCAATTGGGTGCATGCCGCAGAATTGGAAAAGGATAAGGAATGGGACGTCATCCGTAACGCCGATGGGATTTTGACGCCCGGCGGATTTGGCGCAAGAGGCGTCGAGGGGAAGATTGCCGCGGCGCGATATGCGCGCGAAAATAAAGTCCCTTATCTCGGCTTGTGTTTAGGTATGCAAGTGATGTGCATTGATTTTGCGCGCGGCGTGTTGAATTACGAGGATGCGAACTCGTCTGAATTTGACCGCAGCGCTAAATATCCTGTCATTGACCTGATGTCCGAGCAACATTCGATCACGGATATGGGCGGAACAATGCGGCTGGGGCTTTATACATGCGAATTACAGGCTGGCACGAAAGCCGCTAAAGCGTACGGCGAGAAACGGGTGGAGGAGCGTCATCGTCATCGTTTTGAATTTAACAATACTTATAGGAAAATTTTTGAAGACGCGGGCATGGTTTTTTCGGGCGTGTCGCCCGACGGCTCTTTGGTGGAAATTGTCGAAATTAAAGAACATCCTTTTATGCTGGGATGTCAATTTCACCCTGAGTTTCTATCGCGTCCGATGAGACCGCATCCGTTATTTATGGAATTTATCCGAGCGGCAAAAAAGGAAAAGCGCTGACCAAATGCTATAATCTCCTGCAGATTCTATGACCGTTCCGTTTTCTCTCTCGCAATCTTCATTACAGGATTATGTGGATTGTCCGCGGCGTTTTCAGCTTCGTTATGTGGATCGGCTTGCCTATCCTGCTATCGAGTCAGAGCCTGCGCTAGAGAACGAACGGCGCCAGCGCGAAGGAGAATTTTTTCATCGGCTCGTACGGCAATCATTGACGGGTATTTCGAGCGAGCGGGTAGGAAAACTGGCGAATACGCCGAACCTTCAGCGCTGGTGGGAGAATTTTCTAGCCGATCCAAATCTTCAAGATCTTAAAGACCTCGGAAGCCTTCATGCTGAATCTGCTCTTTCTGCGCCGCTTGGAAATTTCCGCTTGCTGGCGAAGTACGATCTCATTGTAATGCGCGAATATAAAGCGCTTATCTACGACTGGAAGACCTACCGCAAACGCCCGCGTAATGAATGGCTCGCGGCGCGGATGCAAACACGCGTTTATCGCGCGCTATTGGTTCAGGCGGGGGCAAGTCTTAATAACGGCGATATTTTTGAGCCCGAACAGATCGAGATGATCTACTGGTTCGCGGACTTTCCCAACGATCCTGCGCGATTCGCATATACGCCCGCGCAGTACGAACGCGACTGGAGCGCGCTTCTCGGACTTGCCAATGAAATTCAAATCGCTCTTCAGCGACCTCAAGATGGCTTCCCGTTGACGGATGATGAAGCCCGTTGTCTGTACTGCCCATATCGGTCATATTGCGAACGCGGCGTTTATGCGGGGAAAGCGGATGAAGCCGAGGCGGAGTTGGAAGCGGACGAATCGTTTAACCTCGACTTTGAGCAGATCGGCGAGATCGCGTTTTAAATATTATTGCGAGAAGCGATCGTTGTGCGGTTCGCAATGACGTTAACTTTCTACGAACCGCCCGCTATTCATTAACCGCTAATCGCATCCCTCTCTACGTCGCAACTTCTTGCTCTGCCATCCTCATCGTCTTGAACGATTCGATCGCTACTTCTAACATGGATGCGTCAGGTTCGCGCGTAGTCAACGATTGTAACGCCAGATTGGGTTTGATGAGGAAGCGCACAATAGGCGAATTCAAATGATTCGCCGTCCAGCGGATATACTCAACGGCAATGCCCGCGATAACAGGAATCAATAGGACGCGGCTGGCGAGTCGCCACCAGAAAGTCATATCGCCGAGCAGGCTATGGATGAGGACGGAGAGTAGAACGAAGGTCAGCAAGAATGCGGTGCCGCAGCGTGGATGCTCCAAGGGAAATTTCGCTGCGTTCTCCGGCGTGAGGTCCACCCCCGCTTCGTAAGCGTTGATCGTCTTATGCTCTGCGCCGTGATATCCGAATAGACGTTTGACGTCGGACATGAAGCCGATTGCCCAAATGTAGCCGACAAGGAGGACGAGCCTCGCCAAGCCTTCGAGCAAATTGTGTGCGAGGTTGTGCCAGCCGAAGTAATACTCTGCTGCGCCGCCTACGCTGGCAGGCAGTAGGATGAAAAGCCCGATTCCAATCGCTAGCGAGAGCGCGAGCGTCAGATAAAGCGCGGGACCTTCGAGTTTTTCGTCCTCGCCGGTTTGTGTGTTCGCGGCGATGGTCAGCGCGCGCATCCCCAAACCGAGCGCGTCCCACAGCATGATAACGCCGCGCAAGAATGGAACTTTCGTGATTTTTGAGCGGTAAAGCGCCGCTAGATTTTCTTTGTGAACGACGATGCTGCCGTCGGGTGCGCGCATAGCGATCGCGAAAGCTTTCTGTCCGCGCATCATTACGCCTTCAATGACGGCTTGTCCGCCGTAGGAGATGATCTTGTCTTCCATGAATTCCTTATAGGGGCAGATCTGTGAGCTTGCCTCAAGAAAATGGAGCGGATATATAGGTCCGCTCCTGTGAATTATACGAGGCTGTAAATCGTATGAATGAGCGCGTCAATGCCTTTGCGCCAAGTGGGTAAGTGCAGCTTTTCGTTTGGCGAGTGGGCGTTATCTTCGGGTAAGCCGAAGCCGGTCAACACCGAATCAACGCCGGCATATTTTTGCAATTGTACGACGACGCCGATCGAGCCGCCTTCGCGTTTGAAGAGCGGACGCTTGCCCCAGGCTAGTTCGAGCCCTTTTGCCATGGCTTGCACGCCTGCGCTGTCGCGGTTCGTAAGCGCAGCGTCAGAACCGGTCATTACGTCAACCTCCCAGCGAATTGTCTTTGGCGCATTTGCCTTCAGGTATTTCCTGAGCGCCTTTTCAATTTGCGCCGGCGTTTGATCGGGAACCAATCGGCAGGAAATTTTTGCCATTGCCCACGCGGGTAAAACGGTCTTCGATCCCTCGCCGGTGAAGCCGGATAGCAACCCGTTGACCTCTAAGGTGGGACGGATGCCGGTACGCTCTTCTGGCGTGTAGCCATCTTCTCCCCATAAGGCTGAGACACCGGTCATGTTGACGATATCTTTAGGCTTGATTGGCAGGCGCGCGATTTCAGCGCGTTCAGCCTTGCTCACTTTGCGAACCGAATCGTAGAAACCCGGCAATGTGACGCGTCCTTTTTTATCGTGCATGCCGGCGATCAGCTCGGCGAGCGCTTGCGCGGGATTGTGAATAGTCCCGCCGAACAAGCCTGAATGTAAATCGCGATTTGGTCCATGCACGCGAACTTCAAAGTAGGCGAGTCCGCGTAAACCGTATGTGATCGTGGGGAGGTCTGCGCGGAGCATACCAGCATCGGGGTTAATGCAGAAATCCGCTTTGAGTAATTTGGCGTGTTTTTTGATGAAAGCGCCGAGATTCCGCGAGCCGATCTCTTCTTCGCCTTCGATCAACCACTTTAAGTTTACCGGTAAGCGTCCTGCGCTCATCACGGATTCGACCGCTTTTATCGTTGCGATGACCTGTCCCTTCATGTCGGACGATCCGCGTGCAAATAAGTTGTCGCCGCGCACTTCCGCTTTGAATGGCGCGCTCGTCCATAGATCAAGCGGATCGACCGGTTGTACGTCATAGTGACCGTAAATAAGGACAGTCGGCGCATTTTTCCCCGCTTGGAGAAGCTCGCCGTAGACGGCGGGATGTCCGCCCGTCGGCATGACGCGCACGTTTTTCATCCCGATAGATCGTAATTGTGCGGCTGTCCATTCGGCGGCGCGAAGCGTATCTGCGTCGTGTTCGGGGTTTGTAGAAATCGAAGGAATTGCGAGGAATTCTTTGAGTTCTTCCACAAAACGATTGTTGTTCTGATGAGCGTAGTCGAGCGCGGCTTGTCGGTTATCGGTCATGTGATTTTCCTGTGGGCGAGAGTTAGGGTAGGGGAGTAGCCGTCGCTCCGGATTGGAGAGCGCGGCGAGTGAGTAGGAACCAGCGCGTAAATGTAGCGAAGCGGTCACTAGGGTCGTAGAGCGGCGCCACTTGTACGCCCTGCACTTGCGCATCCACCCCGTAGGAATATACGGGGATATATAAAGGCAGAGCGGGAAGTTCTTTGGCGAAGATGACTTGGAAATTACGGTATAGTCGAGCGCGCAACGAATAATCTGCGGTGACGCGCGCTTGTTCGAGGAATTCGCTGGCGGCACGGTTATCCCACTGCGAGTAGTTTTGCCCGCTGGCGGCTTCAGCTTGGTGCCAGAAGGGGTATGGGTCGGGGTCTGGTGTGCGTGAGAGATTTAAGTCTATGAAGACGGCTTGGTAGGCGCGCGAGGCAAGAGTATTGAGAACCAGTTGATCGTAAGGCGCGGCTTGCAGTTCGACGCGCACGCCAATCTTTGCCCATTGTGATTGGATCATCTGGGCGATCTGGGTATGAAGCGCGTCATCGGGATGCAGCATTGTAAAAGCGAGCGGCGAGCCGTCTTTTGCGCGCGTCTCTGTTGCGGCGGGGAGGACGTAGCCTTCCTCCTTCAGCAGACGAAGCGCTTCTTCGGGATTATATTCGTATTGTTCCGCGCCATCGTAGAACGCCCACGAGCTCGGCAGGATGGGCCCGTTGGCGAGGATCGCCTGACCGTTGAGGAGCGCGTTAACGATAGCAGGGCGATTCAAACCGAGCATTAATGCGCGACGAATGTTGACGCTTTGGAGGAACTCGACGTCGGGATTTTTGAGATTAAAAAAGACAAAACTAATTTGTGGAAGCGGGCTTGAGTAGACTGAGAGATTCGGTTCTTTGAGCGCGGCGGGCAATTGCTCTGAAGCAATACGGCTAATGGCGAATACATCGCCTTGCCGGTAGGCGTCTAATGCCGCGGCTGAGTCGGGGTAGTATCGAAAGACGACCTGTTCAATAAAGGATGCGCCGCCGTAATAATCTGCGTTGAGTGTTAATACCACGCCGGCAATCTTGCCTTTTTCGATGATCAAATGGTCGAATTTATAAGGGCCCGTACCGATGGGCTGAATGTTGAATTGCGCGTTAGGCATCTGATCAGGCGGAATCGCTTCGAGCAGGTGTTTGGGCAGAATGCCGAAAGTTAGATAGTCTATAAAGGGTACGAACGGTTCGGGCAACGTAAATTTAATGTTTTTATCGTCGAGTTTTTCGACAGCGACGTTGTTCCATAAATCCTTGACGTCTTGCGGGACGAGCGAGCCGTCGCTTTTCATGCGTTCGATGGTAAAGAGAACGTCGTCGCTGGTGACGGGCGTTCCATCGTGCCAAAAGGCGTTAGGACGCAGGCTAAAGTTGTAGATTGTTCCGTCGGTGGCGACGCCCCAGGCTTCCGCCAGATCGGCGCGCGGCATTCCGCGCTCGTCGAATTTTACGAGCCCATTGAAGAGCAGGCGATTTACGTCGCGGTCTGCGGAGTTGTTCCAATCGAGCAACGGGTTGAGCCGTCCTAATGAGCCGATCAGCGCTTCGGTGTAGATGCCGCCTTGCTCCGGTTGCGAAAGGATCAGTCCGCCTATCGTCTGTTGAGTTTGTTGCGTGAACAGCAAACCCGCTACTATGACCAGCGTGATCGCAACGATGAGAATCTGCCAACGTAATTGTTTCATAAATAAAGGGAAAGGCGCGTTCATACCTGCGCTGAACGCGCCTTGTAACGAAGAAGTTGGGTTAACTCACGAGATGAGCAACTGCGCAATAACCAAGCCGAAGAAGACGACGCTCAAAATGATGGTGATCCAAAACAGAGTCTTCTCGATGCCGCGGCGGGCGGTGAATACGCCTCCCGCGTCTGCGCCGGTTAAACCGCCCAAGCCCGCGCCCTTGCTCTGCATGATGACGCTTATAATGAGCAACACCGAGATTATAATCAACGCGTAATTTAAATAGGTTACCATAAAACAACTGCCTCCTTTTATTAAGCGGGAGTATTATACCCGCTGGGCGGAATATACGTCAAACCGAGGTTCTATGTACGAGATCGTCGTTAATCTACATATGCATACGCGCTATTCGGATGGCAGCGGCACGCACAAAGAAATTGCCGCCGCCGCGCTTCAGACTGGACTGGATGCGGTCATTGTGACCGACCACAATACGCTTGTGCAAGGCGTGGAAGGATACTATCGCGCCCAGCCGCGCCGCGTCTTGCTCCTCGTCGGACAGGAAGTTCACGACCAAGCCCGGCAGCCGCAAAAGAATCACCTCCTCGTCTTTAACGCCGAGCGCGACCTAGCCACGCTCGCAGACAATCCGCAGAAGTTGATCGACGGCGCGCGCCAGGCGGGCGGGCTTTGTTTCATCGCGCATCCCGACGACCCGGCGGCTCCCGCCTTTAACGAGACGGATATTACATGGGAGGATTGGGACGCGCAAAATTACACCGGTATCGAATTATGGAACGGCTTGAGCGAACTCAAAACGGTCATCCCAACGAAGTTGCACGGGCTTTTTTATGCGTTCTTCCCGCAGCTTGTGGGGCGGGGACCTCTGCGAAAAACGCTTGAACGTTGGGATGCGTTGCTTGCACAAGGACGCCCTGTGGCGGCTATCGGCGGTTCAGACGCGCACGCTTTACGGCTGAGTTTGGGTCCGTTGCATCGTACTATTTATCCGTATGAATTTCATTTTAGAACCGTCAATACGCATGTGTTGATCCCGCAGCCATTAACGGGCGAAGTTGCGACGGATAAGAAGATAATCTATGAAGCGCTTGCGGCAGGGCGTTGTTTCGTCGCATACGATCTGCCAGCGCCAACGAGAGGATTTACCTTTAAGGCGAAAGAGCTTGAGCAGTCGGCGGTCATGGGCGAAGAGATCTCCGTCGAAGGCGGCGTAACCTTGCACGCGCACGCGCCTCAGCCAGCCGAGATTCATCTACTTAAGGACGGTCAATCTGTAGGCGTGTGGAAGAATTCGTACGCCGCGACGTATAGCGCGAGCGAACCGGGCGTTTATCGCGTGGAGGTTTACCGCAAGTATCTTGGTAAACAACGCGGTTGGATTTTTAGCAACCCGATCTATGTGAGATAATCGCATAGTTTATTGATGTCCGCATTCCCATACAAACGCATCGTTATCATTGGCGTTACGAGTTCGGGTAAATCCACACTCGCTGAGAAAATTGCAAAGCGATTTGATTTGGATTTCATCGAGCTTGACGCGCTTCATTGGGAACCAAATTGGCAGGAGGCGCCGCTTGAAACGTTCCGTGAGCGCGTCCACGCGGCGACTCAGGCTGAACGCTGGTGCGTTGCGGGAAATTACAGCGTTGTTCGCGACCTAGTGTGGAGTCGCGCTCAAGCGCTTATCTGGCTGGATTATCCGCTTTGGCTGGTTCTGCGGCAACTTGTGAGTCGCATATACCGCCGCTGGCGAACGAAAGAATTACTGTGGGGGACGAACCATGATTTGTTCTGGAGACATTTTAAACTATGGTCGAAAGATTCGTTAATCCACTTGCTATTTAAGACGTATTGGCGCAGGAAGCGCGAAACGCCGCAGCTTGTGGCGTTGCCGGAATATCGGCATTTGGAATTGATACGGTTCGACCATCCGCAAGAGGCGGATCGCTGGCTGGAAAGCCTATCGTGAGGAGAGGACAATAAAAAACTCCCGCGTCGAATACGGGAGTTTTTATAAGGGAGATTGGTGGATTAAGGTTCGGGCGTTTCGACCGCCGTGCCGGCGTAAAATGTGAAGTCGTTTGGCGCGACATCGGCTGAATGTCCGGTGGAGGTCATGCCTTGCGTTGTTAAGATCGTGTACAGGCTGGAGCGATTCCAAACGCCCTCGCCAAAGATATCGCTGCCTTTTGCGCTGGTATCTGCGCGCCCTGCGCCCATGTACATGGCTTCATAAGAGGTTAAGTCGAGTCCGCCGCTGCGCGCCGACAGTTCAGAATTATGGCAGCTAACGCAACCAATTGCGCCCGCATACCACATGCTGTTCTCGACGAATAACTGTTGAACATCCTGCGCGTACGTTCCTTCGCATGGCGCTCCGTGCGCGTCGGTGAATGGAAATGGATCTGTTTCAGGGCTGCCCGCTGAGACCCACGCGCCGATTAATTCGACCGCAGACACTTCGCATTTATCGAAAACGCCCGACGCTGCCGGCGGCTGCGCCGCGGATTGTCCCGCTGGGATCAAGGTCGGAATGGGCGTGCGTTCGACGATGGGAACAGCTTTATGGCATGTAAATGTCATCCCGCAAGCGGAGATGTATACGATGGAAAACCAAACGGCTAGCACAAAGAGGAACCCTAATAAGGCTCCATAGATCATTTTACGAATATCGGTCATGGCGGGCTGTCCTATTTTTCGGCTTTCAGCGTGCGTAGAAAATTGACCACGTCCCAGCGTTCAGAAACCGTGAGATTCTCGTTCAAGGCCGGCATGCGGCCCTCAATACCGTTAGAGATGGTCAAGAAGAGCGAACCGTCTTCTTTGGATTGCGCTACGTCTGTTGTGAGGTTAGCGGGTTTGAATCGGATCAAGAACGGAGCGACGGATCCGTTGCCGTCGCCGGCGACGCCATGGCACATCTGACAATTAATCGCGAACAGTTCGGCTCCGCGTTGAATGGATGCCGCGTCGGCGACGGTGGGATTTGGGGGCATGCCCATGCCGGGGATGGCGATCGCGCCTTCAACGGGAATGGAGCGCGCCGGGACCGGGAGCGGGTTTTCCATTTGCTTATACGTCGGCTGGATCTCCATGAAACTGACCCAATCTATTTTGATGACGTCGTATAGAAAGAGTTCGGTGGCGCCTAGTAAAACGCCAAGCGTGAGAAGAACCCAAAATAATTGTTTCAAAAGTCTCATAGTTGTTGCGCCTCCACAGACTTGATCGTTTCGGCGCCTAGAACGCCGAGCGCGTCTGCGATTTTGGTTTGTTCATTTTCCGCGCACTTGAAGAATATGCCGATCTTTCCGTCGCTGATTTCGGGTGTGTATTCCATCGGACGATAGTTGGGGAAGTAGCTGTCGAGGAATACGCCGAGGAATGTGGCGAGCAGGGCGAAGAGCATGGTCATCTCAAAGAGGACGATTAAGCCCGGCGGGATCGGCGTGATATATTGTCCGCCGACCGGAACGTAGTACATATTTGGCGTTCCAAAGTTGAGGAATAAGCCGAATAATGCGCCGGCGATCGCGCCGCCCAGCGATAGTTTCGAGACGTTCGTGTGCGGATGCGGGCGACCGAGCATTTTGTACGGAATTGGCGCGCCGGAGAGGACGTTGATGCGATCGTCTGTGACGCCCATGTGGCGAAGCTTCTCGATCGCGTCTGCGGCGGGGTCAATATCTTCAAAAAGCGCTAGAAGGGTGATATCAGCCATAATAATGCTCCATTATTCAAAGTCGCTGATCGTCGAAACATTTGCTTTGCCGATCTTGCGCATGGTGTGCGCCATTTGCCCTTCTTGAACTTCCCAAACGGGGATGAGCGGGATCAGGCGCGAGGCAGCCATATAGAACAGCAGGAAGAGCGCGAATGTGCCGATGGTTAGGTAAATCTCAATGCGCGGTTCGTATAGCTTCCATGTGAAAGGCATGTTATTGATCGTAAGCATGACCGGGATAATAATGTAGCGTTCCCAGTACATACCGATGTTGATCAAGAGCCCCACGATGGCGAGCAGCCAAGGAGTTTGACGAACTTTAGGTATCCAGAGTACGGCAAAAGGAATCACGATATTGAATAAGATCATCTGATAGAACATCCACGACATGGGACCTTCTTCCAACCAATGTAAGAGGTTGTCGGTCGCCAGATTGCCGCCGTACCATTGGATGATGTAATCGTTAAAGATGAAGTACGCATAGGTGAACGATACCATCATCATAAGTTTGCCGAGCGCGTCGAAGTGTTCTTTGCGGATGAAATAATCCATATGTTTCATCGTATAACGCATGATAAACAGAACGATCGCTACCGCGCCCATGCCAGAATGGAGCGCGCCGAGGACGAAGTAAGGTCCAAATACAGAGGAAGACCAACCTGGGCGCATCGCCATGGCGAAGTCCCAAGAAACGATGGTATGCACCGAGAACATGACCGGGATGATGGCGAACGCGAAGAAGTTCATCGCGGTGTGAAGATGTCGCCATTCGCCTTCTGTGCCGCGGAAACCGAGAGCCAGAATGCGATAGAAGGTTTTTCGCCAGCCGGTTGAGCGGTCGCGCGCCATAGCAAGATCGGGGATGAGCGGCAGGTATAAGTACATCGTGCTGCCGAGAACGTATGTGGTGATCGCCAGCAAGTCCCACATGAGAGGCGAGTGGAAATTGGGCCACAGTTCGCGTTGGTTGGGGAGGGGGAACATCCAGTAAGAAAGCCAGACGCGACCCAAGTGCATGAAGATGCTCGCGCCAGCCTGAATCAAGCCGAAGGTAGTCATTAGTTCCGCTGCGCGAGTGAACGGACGTCGAAATTCCGCTTTGAACACGCGCAAGATCGCGGAGATGAATGTTCCAGCGTGGCTGATGCCGATCCAGAACACGGTATTGACGAGGAAAATGCCCCAGTAGGCAGGGCGCATAACGCCAGCCACCCACAAGCCTTCGGCGATCATGTAGCCCCATGCATAGAAGAAGCAGACGGCGACTAAGACGCTTAGGATGCCGAATACCATCCAGAACTTCCATGAGGTGGCATGCATAGATTCCATCACCATCTCGTTCATCTGACCGCGAGGGATGGGATCGTGCATCAAGTATTGGCGCGGATCGTCTTTCTCGAAGTGATCCTCGCGCGCTTTCTTCGCGCCGGGCAAATATTTGGACAAGACAGCCATAAGTTATCCTTCCTTAAGGTAAGTAACACGCGGGAGGGTGTTGAGATCTTCAAGATGTTTTACGCCGCGCCCTTCGTTAGAGCGCTGGCTGACGAGACTGTCTTTGTGGTCAATGCGTCCGAAGGTGATCGCATCTGCGGGGCAGGCTTGCGCGCAAGCAGGGGCGAATTCGCCGTCCATCACTTCGCGCCCCTCCGATTTTGCTTTGTCTTGCGCTTTGTGGATGCGTTGAATGCAGAAGGTGCATTTTTCCATTACGCCGCGGCGGCGCACGGTTACATCGGGGTTGAATTGGTTGTGTAACGGGAAGACCAGTTTCCCGTTCACCATGTTGCCGCGCTCAGGCATGGTGTGGTAATCGCGCCAGTTGAACGAGCGCGCCTGATACGGACAGTTGTTCGCGCAGTAGCGCGTTCCGATACAACGGTTATACACTTGTAAGTTGAGTTGCTCGGCGTCGCTGTGCGGCGTAGCGAAGACCGGGCAGACCGGCTCGCAGGGCGCGTGCCCGCATTGCTGACACATCATAGGCTGATAGCCGCCAGCTATTTTGACATTAGGATACGCGCCTTCCCAGAAGCGTTCAATGCGGATCCAATGTTGCGTACGCCCATATCCGGCATCTTCTTCGCCGACGAATGAAATGTTGTTTTCCATCGCGCATGCGGCGACGCACGCCTGGCAGCCTGTGCACAGGTCGCGGTCAATGGACATTCCCCATTTGCCCTCTGCCGCTTCCGCAATCGCGCCTTTCGCGCCGACACGGTTCAGATCAACGGTCATTTGCATGATTTATTTCTCCTCGTACATGCCCTCGCCATATACGCCGATGCGGCTTTCGAGGCGGGACAGAGGTTGTTGTTTCCCAGTTTTTTCGATGCGAACTTTCATACCTGCGAATGCGAGATCGCCCGCCTCATTGAAGGACGGCGCGAGAACGTCGGTAGGGTTGGCGCCGCGCCCTGCGGCGAAACGTCCGTACGCGGTATGCCCTTGCCCAAACGGCATGGCGACTGCGTTCGGGTGGATGGCGGGGTATTTGTACACAGATGCTTCCACGCTTCCGACTTCGCTCACGATGCGCACAACGTCGTCGTTTTCGATGCCTAGTTCGCGCGCGGTTTCAGGATTCATGGCGACCCATGTGTTCCACATGACGGTCGTTGTGGGGTCGGGCAGTTCTTGCAACCAGGGTTTGTTTGCGCCGGCTTCGCCTAATGTGGGCGATACGAAGGGCAGGAAGAAGAACTCATTTTCGCCGATGGATGCGGCGGCGCTTGAGACGTTTAAGCTCTTACCGAGCGCGTTCGCCGCAGAGAGCGAGTCGCTTTCGGCGGACGATGCCCACCAGCCGCCGTGTTGTTGGAAATAGGCTGAGAAGGCGTTGATCTCCGGCGCAATAAAAGATCCGTCTGTACGGGCGATGAGATTTTCAATCTTGCTTTGGATGAATTCCACTTCATCTGCGAATGGTAACGCTTGCGCTAACTTGCCGCCAGCCAGCCGCGCGGCTTCGATGAATACGTCTGCGGTGGCGCGGGTATTATAGTTCGGCGCTACGACCGGTTGCGAGCCTGAAAGAACTGATTGCATAACGCCGGTCTGCGAGCGTTGGTAACCCCATGATTCCAATCCGTGATGATCGGGGAAGATGTAATCAGATGTGAGCGCGGTCTCGTCGGGGAAAGTCGCAAACGAGATCACAGTCGGCGTCGCGTGGAGCGCTTCTGCAAAGCCAAACGATTGAGGCAGTTCGAACAGTGGGTTTACGCCGTGAATAAATAGGACTTTGATTTTTCCGCTCTTCATCTTTGCGATGAGGTCGGACATTTCTTGCGCGTTGGCGGGACGGTGGTAAGCGCCTGCGTTGGGAGCGAGTGGTGAAAGCGATACGCCGCCGGGCTGCCCGAAGTTGTCTACGAGAGCGTTGAGGGCGAGAATCGCTTCAGCGGCAGCGAGCCCGTTGCTTTGACCGAGCGCCTGTCCGCCGGGGATAGCGATCGGCGCGTGCGATTCGGCGATCAGTTCGGCGACGCGCGTCAGTTGTTCCATGGAAACGCCCGAGGTTTCTACGACTTGTTGAACGTTTACGCTGGCGAACGCGCGCGGCGCGGAAATTCCTCTAAGTTGGGCGACGAGTTTTCCGAGGGCGAGCGCGACCAATCCTTCCGTTCCGGGTAGAAGTGGAATCCATTCGTCAGCTTTGGCTGCGGTCTGCGACATTTGTGTTTCGAAATGGACCATGTAGCCGCGCGTCCTCGGTCTGCTGCGCCGCATCTTTGCGTAACCGCGCGTGTAGGCGACTGGCGAGAGCCAGGTTTCGAGGAAGTTGGCGCCGAAGGAAACCACGACGTCGGCATTCGATATATCGAAGAATGGAAGCCCCGCTTGCCCGAGCAGATCTTCAGCCGCTTTGCTTAATGTTGCGCGGGCTTCGAACATACTTAATGCGCTGAAGCGGAGCGGGGCGGGCGCGCCGATCGCGTCGGTGAGATCGGATACAAGGTCGAAGAGATGATCGGGCGCTGTTCCCATTAAGAAAGCGACTTCGGAAGCGTTGGTTTTGCTTAACGCGTCGGAGACGGTTTGAATGGCTTCGTCCCATGAAACTTGGGCGGTAGATAATTGCGGCGCCGAGCGTCCCTGTCGAACGGGGTTCTCTACGCGGTCGGGGTTGTAGAGACCGTGTAGCGTCGCTTGCCCGCGTGCGCAGGTCTTGCCGAGGTTGATGGGGTTTTGCGGATTGCCTTCTACTTTAATAGCGCGACCTTGCATGGTGCGGACGATGATGCCGCAGCCTGCCGCGCACTCGCGACATGTGGTGGCGTAATAGGTGCTCAAACCGTTGTATGTATATTCCGGCATTTTAACATACGGTTCGCGCGTTACATAACGCGAAGCGGGGCCGCAACCGGTCATGATGGCGGCGGTTGCGGCGCCTGCTGTAGTGAGTTTGAGGAAGTTACGCCGGGTAATTTTTTCGCTCATGAAATTTTCCTTTTTTGCCCGGTTTAATAATGACAGGTTCCGCAGTCAGTGAGTTTGGTGAGTTTTTCTTTGTCGCCAGCCGCTCTTTCTTTGTGACAACTTAAACACCAGCCCATATTCATAACCTGCGGGTTGACGGCGATTGTGACTTGCGTCATATCGCCGTGACAGTTCTCACAGTTTAAGCCTGCCGCTACGTGAGGCCGGTGAGTAAAATGGACAAAGTCCGGCACTTGCGCAACTGGAACCCATGTAAAGCCTACGCCTTTATCCATGGCTTCGACCATTGGCTTTAATAGCGCGCTAGTTTGTGTCTTGGCGATTTGCTGATGACAGCCCCAGCATTTGCTGATGGTCGGCAAGCCGGGCGAAGGTCCGCGCAGGGCGCCGGGATGGCAATAGAGACATTGAATTCCCAGCCCAACGTGCAACTTGTGCGTAAATTGGATCGGTTGCTCGGGGGCTTGCTGGGTCTGGTATAAGCCGTATGCGGCAAGGCTAAACAAGGAAAGAATCGCGATAGCGACCGCGATTCGCCCCATTGGGCTGAACGCCCATTTAAAGAATTTTCGGATCATGCATGCTCCTGGTACGATGATCTATGCGTGAAATATCACGCGATTTTACTCAATCATTACCTTTTTGTAAACGTTGTATCAGAGATATATCAGCAACGAAGGCATAATTGACGAAGCGAGATTATAACCTATAAAAGACCGTAGAAGAGCAGCTGAGGCATGGCTGGCGCGGCGCCGGACAGGTTCTATCATTTTCGCCGCATGATATACTTAAGCGAGTATGAAAAGTTTGACAAGGCGTTTATATATGGCGGTTGTTGCATTGCTGTTGGCTTTAGTCATTACAGCGTTCGCGCAAATCGCCGCGATCCAATCCTCGCAAGCGTCGCAACAGTCCAATATCGCTGGCGCCGCGCTGGTGCAACAGGCGACGCTTACGCCTGCGTCTGAGGAATTGTCTGAGATCGGCTCGACAAACGGCATCGTTGCAATGGGCGGCGTAATCGCGCTGATCGTTTTCCTCCCGATTGCGGCGCGTTATAAAGATTGGATGCGCGCCGCTCCTCGGTGAGAAGGGAGTGTCCAAGATAAGAAGTAAAATAGGGAGATGAAATGTCCAAACTGTGGAGCAAACTGGCGGCAAAGGAAAGCAGGATTCAATCATTCAGGAAGCCAACGATACAAATGTGGAGAATGCGGGCGGGCATATACGCCTGTGGCAAAGGAGAAAGGGTATCCGAAGGAAACACGCATGTTGGCATTGCGGATGTATGTGGAAGGGAGTAGTCAGCGTTCAATTGCTCGCATCTTGAAGGTCAGTCCGCAAAGTGTCTCGAACTGGATCAATGTCTATGTAGCACAATTGCCGCCAGCGCCAGTCCCTCGCAAGCCCAGAGTGGCAGAGTTGGACGAGTTGTACACCTTTTTGAAGCGTAAAAAAACAAAATCTACGTCCTGACGGTGGTAGATCGAGCCACGCACTGCTTGCTGAGTTGGGATGCGGTCACGGAACGAAGCACAGCCAACCTGCAAGCCTGCCTCGAACGCGCCCCACAAGCCCGACAATACTATAGTGATGCGTTTCCAGGCTACGACAACTTGTATTACGGCGCTCCCTATGAAATGCGCTCGGATAAAAAGGAAACCTATTCAGTCGAAGCCGTCAACGCGGATTTACGTCATTATCTCAAGCGGCTAGCACGTAGGTCTCGTTGTTTTTCCCGTCGTCTGGATGCTTTACTCAAAAATCTGCGCCTCTTCGCATACTGCTACAACCAACGACAATTGATGAAACAACAATATCCGCAATACAATTTGCCGCTCATTGATTTCCTGTATCCTCTATGATGGACACTCCCGGTGAGAAATTGCCTCGCCGAATCTTAAGAAATCATGTATAATGGAGGCAATCCGTAAGGATTGCTTGCGAATTTCCGCCGCATAGCGGTTTTGGTTGGACTACTCTAGATATTTGAGCGTGAACCTCCCCTGTTTTGGGAGTTATTTCAAGAAGTCAATGCCATGTATACCTTAAATCATAATCTGACTTCGCCCCCACAACCTGTTCGTCGCCGGTGACTTAACCCCTCGCCTGGCGGATTAACTCGATTCAGCGCTTCTCACGCCGAGATCGAGTTCGCTCAATCTAACTGGAACTTTCCACAGCCGAAACCGCGTAAACGGTTCTCGGCTGTGCGTTTTAAAATATGAGAAAAATAACCGCTCTCAAAGTTCAGGCGCGAAACCCTAATCGAGTTAATGTGTACCTCGATGGAGAGTTCGCCTTCGGCGCAGCGCGCATTACGGCGGCATGGCTGAATGTTGGGGATGCGCTGGATGAAGCGAAGATTGAGCGGCTGAAAGCAGACGATGCGCGCGAACGCGCTTTCCAACAGGCGGCGCTGTTTCTAAGTTATCGCGCCCGGTCGGAAGCGGAGATTCGAAAAAATCTGCGTAAGCACGAAACGCCGGAGGCGATCGTCGAGGAAACGATCTTGCGCCTGCGGCGCGACGGCTTGGCGGACGACGAACAATTCGCTCGCGCATGGGTCGAGAATCGAACAACGTTCCGACCGCGCAGCCGCTATGCGTTGGCGTTGGAACTGCGCCAAAAAGGACTCGCTGAGGAAGCTATCTCCGCCGCGCTTGTAGATGCGGACGATGAAGCGTTGGCGTATGAAGCTGCGCGTAAGAAAGCGCCGCGCTTTGAGAAATTGGAATGGCAGGACTATCGCAAGAAGTTATCGGAATTTCTTGCGCGACGCGGTTTTTCCTATGCGATTGTCGCGCGCGTTGTAACGACGGTGTGGAACGAAACGCATCGCACAGATGAACACTTTTACAGAGAAGAGGATATCGTATGAACCCTGTGACTATTTTATTGAGCATCATTGGCTTGCTTGTCGGCGCTGCTGCCGGATACTTCTTTCATCGCTATCAGGTCGAGCAGGCGCTCAAAAACCAGCAGGATAAAGTTGATAATATTTTGAAAGGCGCGAATGAGCAGGCGCGCTTGATCGAGAGCCAGGCGCGCGAGAGCGCGACGAAGATCACCCGCGCGGCGGAAGGCGAGAATAAGGAACGGCGCAATGAGTTAAACAGAGAGACCGAACGCCTCGATAAGCGCCGCGCTGAATTGGACAGCCGCTTCGACAAAATGGAGCAACGCGAGCAACAACTCAATCGTCGTCAGTCGCAAGTTGATCGACGCCATAACGAGATAGAGAAACTGCATGAAGATCAGGTGAACAAGCTTGAACAGATCGCCGGATTATCTGCCGAGGAAGCGAAAAAGGATTTATTTGCCGCCGTCGAAAAGGAATCGCGCGGCGATATGGCGCGTATTATTCGTCAGATTGAGGCGGAAGCGCGCGAGGAAGGCGAGAAACGCGCTCGTAAATTGATCGCGGATGCGATTCAACGCGTTGCGTCGGAACATGTGGCGGAAGTTACGCGCGCGGTTGTGACGTTGCCCAGCGAAGAAATGAAGGGCCGCATCGTTGGACGCAATGGACGCAACATCAAAGCTTTTGAGCAAGCCGCCGGCGTGGACGTGATCGTGGACGATACGCCAGACTCGGTCACGATTTCATGCTTCGATTCGGTGCGCCGCGAGATCGGACGGCGCGCGCTAGCGAAATTAGTATTGGATGGAAGGATTCATCCCGCGCATATTGAGAAGATCGTAGAAGATGAGACGCGAGCGGTGGATAAGATCATCAACGAAGCGGGCGAGCAAGCTGCGTTTGAAGCGAATGTTTCAGGGTTGCATCAAGAAGTATTGCGCATGATGGGGCGGCTTAAATTTCGCACATCGTATGGGCAAAATCAACTCGCGCACGCGGTGGAAGTCTCTAAACTGGCGGGCATCCTTGCCGCGGAGATCGGCGCAAATGTCGAATTGTCTAAATTGGGCGGCTTCCTGCACGACATCGGAAAAGCGATGGATCATAATCAAGACGGCACGCATGCCAAGCTTGGCGCGGAATTCTGCCGGCGGTACGGCGTCAACTCGATCGTTGTGAACGCCATTGAAGCGCATCATCATGAAGTGGATCAACTGACGGTTGAGGCGGTCATCACAGAGGCGGCGGACGCGATTTCTGGCGCGAGACCGGGCGCGCGGCGCGAAGACCTTGAAGCTTATATTAAACGTATCCGCTCGCTTGAAGAAATGTCCATGTCGTTTGAGGGAGTCAAGCAAGCGTTTGCGATTCAAGCCGGGCGCGAAGTGCGTATCCTCGTCAAACCTGATGCGATTGACGACCTCGCTTCAGTGCGATTGGCGCGCGATGTGGCGAAGAAAATCGAGGAGACCATGCAATATCCCGGTCAAATTAAAGTGACCGTCATTCGCGAAACGCGAGCGACGGGCATCGCAAAATAATCGAAGAACCGCGCCTAAAAGGGCGCGGTTCTTTATATTTTCAGGGTATTTACGAACGGGTTGCTTCGCTTCTCTTGCGCGACCGTTGTTTCTGGTCCGTGACCGGGCAGTAGACGAGTGTCGTCGGGCAGGGTGAAAATTTGTTCGCGGATGCTTCTTTCGAGGGAATGCCAATCGCCGCCGGGCAGGTCGGTGCGACCGACGGAGCCGGCGAAGATCAAGTCGCCGCAAAAGCAGGTCGAAGCGGAAGGAACGTATAAGATACAGTGACCGAGCGTATGCCCTGGCGTAAAGCGAATCTCGAACTCTACCGAGCCGAGTTTCATGGTCATCTTGTGTTCAAAATCAATCGTCGGTTCAGGACCCGGGTCAATATCGAATCCGAAGGCTGCGCCGCCTCCGCCTGCGCGCCACAAAACGTGATCATTGGGATGCAACGCTGTCAGCGGAAGCGGATTTAACGCATCGGCAATTTCAGCCGCGCCGCCGATGTGATCGAAATGCGCGTGCGTGTACCATAAATGACCGATGCGCCAGCCGCGTTTGCGCGCGGTTTCCAGAATAGTAAGACCGTCCCATGCAGGATCAATAACCGCCGCTTCTTTCGTATTTGAGTCGGCGACGAGATAGGCGTTTGTTTGCACAGGTCCGAGCGTGAAGGGTTCGATTTCGAGCATAGAGCAGTCTCCGCGGCGCTGAAATACAAATGAGCGCGTTGTATCGTCTCCATTATGCCATATCTGACTTCAACTCAAGCGTTCTCTTCCACGCGTTGAATAAATTGCAACGCCGCCTCGAATACTTGTCGTCGCGCCGCGTCGCGTGTGACGACGTGTCCCGATCCGCTGACTAGGAGCGTTTCCGTCTTTGCTGCGTTGACCAGCGCCGCGCGAATTTTCTCCAGATTGTCGGCTGGCACATAATCGTCGTCTTTGGAATGGATCAGTAAAACGGGCGCTTGCGCGTCTGGCAACGTTGCGCGCATATTGGCAAGCAGTTTTTGCAATTCAGCCGCCGATCGAATAGGGTTTTGCGAGTAAGAAACATGGTCGCGATAAGCGGCTTGATCGAACCAGCCGCTGCCGGGAGCGGCGCTGCCTTTGGGCGCATAGCGTTTGAACGCGCTAAGAAGACGCAGAAGCCAAACTGGATAATTGAACGGCAACTGAAACGGCGCAGACATGGCGATCACCCCAGTCGCCGCTAGGCGCGTAGACGTCAAGAGCGCGAGAACGCCGCCCATCGAAAGTCCGCAAAAGAAGATGCGGTCTGAAACGCCGCGCAAGAAGTGATAGCCGTCTTCCACAGAAGCGATCCAGTCAGTGTAACGCGAGCGGATCATGTCTTCGGGAGCGGTGGCATGCCCGGTCAATCGAATGCCCAAGCAAGTAAATCCGCGCCCGTTCAAGAATTCTCCCAACTCGCGCATTTCTTTTGGAGTGCCTGTGAATCCGTGAATCAGTAGACAAGCGGGCTTGCCCGGGTCGCCCGGGAAAAAGAACGGTTCGGCGGTAGGAATAATTTGGGGCATATGCGGAATTATAGACTATCTCTCGTGCGTTAACGCGCCAAAAATCCGATGGCTCTGCGTACAAAGATTAAGTACAATTACGAGATATGAAAATTGCGCCATTCATTTCCGTAGTATGTTTTCTCACTGTCGCCGCTTGCGCGCCTCAGCCGCAAAGACCTTCTGTGCCTCTCTCTCCGATGGATACGGCAACGCTTGTTTCTGCGACCTTTACCGCCGTTCCTTCGCCGACTTTCACTGTTACGCCTTCGCCTACGCGCGCCTTTACGCCAACTGCGACCGATACGCCGACGCCAACTGCGCTTCCTACTGTTGAAAGTTTATCCGCTACGGTCAATGCGGATAAACTAAGCTGTCGTTACGGACCTGGCGCTGAGTATCTTTATCTTATTGCCTTTAATCGAACCGCAAAACTTAAGCTGATCGGGCGCGCCGATGCGAACAATTGGGTTCTGGTTAGCAATACAGACAGTCAAAACCGAAGCGCGAATTGCTGGGTGAATAAGAAATTTATCGACGTTCAGGGCGATACGCTCGCTTTGAGCGTCGTATATCCCGGGCTGGCGCTTCCAGTTTCGCCGTATTATCCCGGACCGAAGTGGGCAAGCGCCAAACGCGATGAAAATGGCAAAGTGGTTATTTCGTGGGAGCCGGTTCCGATCAGCCCGGGAAAGTATGAAGATGAAAATATGCATCAGTATATTGTTGAAGTGTGGCGCTGCGAGGCGGGGAGGACTATTTTTGAAACACTCGGTTCTAACGAACCGTTTATTACGATCGGTGTAGATGAAGCCGGATGCGTTGCGCCTTCATGGGGGCGCGTTTTCGTGCAGGAAAAGCACGGCTATGGCGGACCTGTTGAGATTCCCTGGCCCCAACCGTAGGGAAGGATTTGTCGGCGGTTGGATTTGACAACGGCGAAGCAGTGTATAATCTTCTCATTAAATATTTCTAGATCGGCAGTCCACCGCTGTTTTTGACTGAGGGATACTCAATCGCTACATGTGCAAGACTTCTGAAGAACAGGATTTCGTTTGAACTTCACGCAATTTAATCTAGCCCCCCGCCTTATACAGGGCATCAACGCCGCAGGCTATGAAATCGCTACGCCGATTCAAGAAGCGGCGATCCCCGCCGCGTTGCGAGGACGAGACATCATCGGCACCGCGCAGACTGGCACGGGCAAGACCGCCGCGTTCGTCCTCCCCATTTTGAACAAGTTACTCGACGGTCAACGCGGGATGCCGCGCGCGCTTATCGTAACGCCGACGCGCGAACTTGCCGAGCAGATCCATCAAGTAACGAAGACTCTGTCAATTGGGACGGGGCTGAAGAGCGCGACCATCTATGGGGGCGTTGGAAGCGACCGTCAGATTAAGGCGTTGCGCGCCGGCGTGGAGATTCTCGTTGCGTGCCCGGGGCGCCTGCTTGATCTCATCAGCCAACGGCATGCAAAAATGAATAATATCGAAATTCTGGTGCTTGATGAAGCCGACCGTATGTTCGATATGGGCTTTTTGCCCGATGTGAAACGCATCATCAAAGCCGTTCCGGCGCGACGGCAAACGATGTTGTTCTCGGCGACTTTCCCTGCCGAAGTGGAGCAACTTGCATCGCAAGCATTGATCGAGCCGCAAAAAATTTCGATGGGCATCAGTAAGCCTGCCGTTACGGTAAGTCATGCGTTATATCCCGTGCCGCAACATTTGAAAACGGAATTGTTGTTGAAACTGCTCAAACAAATCGATTCGGATTCCATGCTGGTTTTCACGCGCACGAAACATCGCGCCGACAAAGTGGCAAAACAGATCGCGCACGCGGGATTTCGCGTCACAAGCCTGCACGGCAACCGTACGCAAGGACAGCGCGAGCGCGCGCTTCACGGATTCAAAACGGGACACTTTCATATCATGGTCGCTACCGACATCGCGGCGCGCGGTCTCGACATTGACAGCATCACGCACGTTATCAACTACGACATGCCCGATACCGCCGACGCCTACATCCATCGCATCGGTCGCACGGGACGCGCGCAACGCACCGGCGACGCGTTCACGCTGGTCACCGATGAAGACAAGGATATGATTCGGACTCTCGAACGTATCATGGGACATCCGCTGGAGAAGAAGACTCTCCCCGACTTCGACTACTCGCCGCCCGCCCCGCCGAGGTCTGGTCACCAGCGCCGCGAAGGGACTCGTCCCCCGCGCCCCGCTCCCACGCCGACGAGGTTCTCGAAGAATCGTCTTGCGCCCAAACGCAAATAGCGGTTTCGAAATCGGGCTATTTGACAGGCGAACAAATGTCGTTTTGCCATGTGAGATAAAAACAGCCGCAAAATTGCGGACTGTTTTTTTATCTCGAGAATGAATTTTCACGACGGTAGAACTTGTGGACATGGTGTAGTGTTAAAAACTTCTTATTTGAACAAATATTGGTGATGAAAGAACTGACTGGCATTCTCCTCATTGCTCTCTCTGCGGCTTGCTTCGGAACGCTTGCCATATTAGGGCGTTATGCCTATGCCGCGGGCATGGATACGTTCACGGTTTTGTTTCTCCGCTTTTCGCTGGCGGCGATCTTGATGGCGGTCTTGCTTGTTGCGCGGCGTGAATCTCTGCCGAGGGGAAAAATACTCGCGCAATTGATCGGAATGGGTGCGTTGGGATATGTTGGGCAATCGTTCATGTATCTGACGGCGATCAATTATGCCTCGGCAGGGCTTGTTGCTTTGCTTTTGTATTTATATCCGTTCTTTGTGCTGATCCTCTCGGTGATCGTGTTCCGCGAGCGTGTGACGCGCCTCAAGATCACGGCGCTGGCGTTGGCATTGTTCGGAACCGCGCTAACCGTTGACCCGCAAGGCGGACAATTCATCGGCGCGTTGATGGCAATTGCCGCGGCGATGATCTACTCGGTTTACATCATCGTCGGCGCGAACGTTATGAAACATGTTTCGCCTGTCCAATCGTCCACGGTGATCTTCGCCTCGGCTGGCGTGGTATTTGGAACGATCACATTCATCAATGGCGCGCATTTTCCTGTTGTCAATTCAGGTTGGCTTACCATCGCCGGTATCGTGCTGATCGCCACCGTCATTCCCGTTGTTGCGTTTCTGGCAGGATTGGAACGCGTCGGACCGACGAATGCCGCAATGCTCTCCACTCTGGAGCCGGTGGTAACTGTCATGTTGGGGGCAAGTCTGCTTGGGGAGAATCTTTCTCCTACCGGGTTAGTGGGAGGCGGATTGATCCTCGTCGCTGTCATCTTGTTAACGAGAAGCGAAATGCGAACGCCTGTCCAGCCAGAAGTGTAGCGCATTGGAAATGCTATAATCATCGCATGAATTTCTTGATCACAGGAGCCGCGGGATTCCTCGGCTCTTCGCTTGCCAATCAACTTGCCCGCGAGGGACACCAGGTCCGCGGGTTGGATGATTTATCCACAGGCGATCCTCAATCTCTGGCGCCTGATGTGCATTTCACGCGCGGCGACGTGAGCGACCGCCCCAAGTTGTGGACTCTGCTTCAAGAGGTGGATGTCGTCTATCATCTCGCGGCGCGCGTTTCAGTGCCCGAGTCGGTTTTGTATCCGCGCGATTACAACAACGTCAACGTCGGCGGGACGGTGGCGCTGATGGAGGCAATGCGGGATGTCGGCGTACGCCGCGTCGTTCTCGCCTCGAGTGGGGCTGTGTACGGCGATCTAGCCGATCAACCGCTGACAGAGTCCCTCACCCCCACTCCGCGCTCACCGTATGCCGTCTCCAAACTTTCAGCGGAATACTACGTCCGCACGATCGGCGGGTTGTGGGGAATCGAAACCGTCAGCCTGCGGATCTTCAACGCCTACGGACCTGGTCAACATTTGCCCGCGTCTCATCCGCCTGTGGTGCCGCATTACTTGAAGCAAGCCCTCCGCGGCGGGACATTGGTCGCACACGGAGACGGCTCACAAACCCGCGATTATGTTTACGTGGATGATGTTGTCAGTGCGCTGGTTGCCGCGGCAACTGCGCCAAACGTAAACGGATTGGTGATCAACGTCGGGTCGGGAACGGAGACAAGTATCAAAGATTTGATCCAGCATGTGCTTGAGACAACAAACAGCAAAGCCGAGGTCATCTACAACGCGAAAACATCGGGCGGCGTCTCACGCATGAGGGCAGATTTGTCGCTTGCGAATCAGAAATTGAATTATCGCCCATCGTTGTCGCTGGCGGAGGGGTTGCGGTTGACTTTGAAACGGGATGCAAGATTCAAGTGATTCTCTTTATGTCGCTGCGATCTACGAGAAGCAAGCTCCTGTTAGAATATTTCACCGCACATCAAACAGAATTATTCCATGCGAGGAGATTGCTTCGCAACTTCGTGGCTCGCAACGACATTATTACACCATGATTCTTCTTCGAGATTTTTATAACCGCCCCACACTGACTGTCGCCCGCGAACTGCTCGGCGCGCGGCTGGTGCGGATTCTCAACGGCAAGAAACTTGTCGGGCTGATCGTGGAGACTGAAGCATATATCAGCGAAAAGGATTTGGCGTGTCACTGCAAAGCGGGACGAACACCGCGCACGCAGGTGATGTATGGAGAAGCTGGTCATGCGTACGTCTATTTCACGTATGGGAATCACTGGATGTTCAACGTTGTAACCGAAAGAGTGGACTTCCCCGCCGCGGTGTTGATCCGCGCGATTCAGCCGATGGAGGGAATTGAAACAATGATGAAGAGACGAAATGGGCGCGACACGTTCGGTCCAGGGAAGTTGACGCAGACGATGGGAATCACTAAAAGGGAGAACACGGTTGACTTGACCGAACCAGCCTCCCCGTTGAGAATCGAAGCGGGAGTCCAAGTCCCGAATTCGCTCGTGACGAAAAGTCCGCGTGTGGGTTTAAACAATACACCAGAGCCATGGCTGTCGAAGCCGTGGAGGTTTAAAGTCAAGGACTGGAATATATCAAACGAGGAGATTGCTTTGGGATTTCGACGCTATCGCGTCTCAACCCTCGCAATGACATAAGGAGTTGACATGGGATTACTTGAAGGCAAGAACGCATTGGTGTTTGGGTTGGCGAACGATAAATCTATCGCGTGGGGAATCACGCAGGCGTTTCATCGCGAGGGCGCGAACATCGGGATCAGTTACGCGGGCGAGATGCTCGAACGGCGCGTCAAGCCGCTGGCGGAACAGGTCGGATGCAAGTGGCTCGAAGAATGCGATGTGACGAAAGACGATCAGATCGCGGCGGTGGCGGACAAAGCCGCAAAACATTTTGGAAAGATTGACGTGCTGGTTCATTCGATCGCGTTTGCAGGACGCGATGAATTGAGCAGACCGTATTACCAAACGTCGCGCGAAGGATTCAAGAACGCGCTGGATATTTCCGTGTTCTCGTTCGTCGCGTTGACGAACGCTTTTCTGCCGCATTTAAATTCAGGCGCGTCGGTGATGTGTCTCACGTACGGTTCAGGCGCGACGAAGGTTGCTCCGCATTACAACGTGATGGGCGTGGCGAAGGCGGCGCTGGAATCATCCACGCGGTATCTGGCGTATGATCTGGGTCCGCAAAAGATTCGCGTCAACGCGATCTCGGCGGGACCGATCCGCACGTTGGCGGCGGCGGGCGTGGGCGGCTTCCGCGACATGTACAAGCACTTCGCGGATCTGTCGCCGTTGCGCGAAAACGTCACGATTGAAGATGTGGGCAATACCGCTGTATTTCTGGCGTCCGATCTATCCGCGCGAATTACGGGCGAAGTGTTGTACATCGATTCGGGATTCAATATCATGGGCGTGCAGATGCCGAATAAAGAGGAGAAGGGCGAGTAGATCAGTTATCGGTGAGCAGTAAACAGTAGGGGCGACGTTCCGTCGCCCTTTTTGTTTTAACGGTAAAATTGAATCATGTTCAAACGCAACACAACACCCATAGAAACTCAACAACCCGCCGTAGGAGCCGTCGAGCGTATCACGTCGGTGCTTGGTTCGGGCGTAATTTGGCATGGGAGCATCAACGGTTCGGGCGGCGTCCGCATCGAGGGCGCGTTCGAGGGCGAGATCGCGTTGCGTGGGATGCTCGTTATCGGTGAAACGGGACGCGTCACGTGCCAGAATGTGCGCGCGAACGCGGTCATCGTAGCGGGCGCGGTGCGCGGCAACATCACGACTCAAAAGTTGGAAATTCGCGGCTCGGGTCGCGTGTGGGGAGATGTGGTCACAACGGCATTCGTGACGGAAGAAGGTGCGTTCCTTCGCGGACAAATCCGCATGGAAGAAACGGTCGAACTCGACCTTGAGCCTGCTCCCGAAACGACGCCTTCGGAAGCCGCCCAAGCCGAGTCCATCGCGGCGACGCCGATCGTGATTCCCGAAGCCGAGAAGACGCAGACGATTCGGAAGAAGAAAAAAGCGACAGAATAAAGCGGAGCAATTTTGAACCGCGAAGACCGCCAAGTACGCGAAGATTTTGTTTTTTTCTTTGCGACCTTCGCAGTCTTCGCGGTAAATTTTTCTTATGAAATACCGCGACCTGCAAATCCAAACCCAACGCGAAGCGCCCAACAACGCGCGGACGGAGGGATTCTCGTTCCTCGTCCGCGCGGGATATTTGACGCGAGAAAATGTTCCGACAAAGTTGGGCGAATACGCGATCAACCATTTAATAAAACTTTCGAGCGACCCCTCTTTCTTCTTTCGTCTTTCTTTAGAGACTCTTGGCAATGACCGCGAAACGTTCTTTTCGATTCCAACAGGCGACATCGAAATCGCTCATTGCGCGAATTGCAAATATACAGAACGAATCGAGTTTGCGCGATTTGCGAAATCTATAGAGACATCACATGCCGCGCCTCTACCTCTCGAAAAGGTTGAAACTCCTGATTGCAACACCATCGAGTCGCTTGCAAATTTTCTCAACATTTCAAAAGAACAAACCGCCAAAGCATTGATGTACACCCGCGTCAGCGACGGGAAATTCATCTTCGTCGTCGTGCGCGGGGATATGCAACTCAGCGAGGCGAAGTTGAAGGCGCAGGTGGGAGATGTCCGTGCGGCGAGGGCAGAAGAGATCGTCAGCGTGGGAGCGGTCGCGGGGTACGCGTCAGCTGTCGGATTAAAGGATGCGTTGATCGTCGTGGACGATTTAATTCCACAGTGTCCGAATCTAGTCGCAGGGGCGAATGAGGCGGGTTTTCATCTGAAAAACACAAATTACGGGCGCGATTATTCCGCAGAGATCGTCGCGGATTTGGTTCAGGCGCAAGGCGGAGACGCGTGTGTCAATTGCGGAAATCCGCTTTCGGTTTTGAGGGCGATTCAATTGAACGATAAGTTTGAAAATATTTTGCTCGCCCTCGCCGAGACTCATCACGACGACAAAGGCTTGACGCTCCCCCATCCCGCCGCGCCGTTCGACGTATATCTCATGCACATCTCTGGCAAGGAGTTGGACACGCACGCCAAAGCAGACGAGATTTACACTGCGTTGCAGGATGCGGGCATTTCTGTTTTGTTCGATGACCGCGAGGAACGCGCGGGAGTCAAATTCAACGACGCGGACTTGATTGGCTGTCCCGTCCGCGTGACGGTGGGCGAAAAAGGACTGAGGGAGGGGATGGTTGAAATGAAAAAGCGCGCAAGCAGAGACACCCAACTTGTTCCTTTGGAAGAAATTGTTCCCCTGCTCAAAAATTAGGTGTTCCCAATTTGGGAGCAGGTGGTATAATGCGTTATGCGAGTTATCTCCCGCACAGCATTACGGAATTTCTGGCAAAAACATCCCGATGCGGAACAGCCGCTTCGAACCTGGTATGCAGACGTTAAGCATTCAACCTGGAAGAAACCATCAGATATTAAGATCAGTTATCGAAGCGCCAGTTTCTTACGGAACAACAGAGTGGTTTTCAATATCAAAGGAAATAATTATCGTATCGTTGTAGTCGTTCAATACAAGCATGGCGTGGTTTACATTCGATTTGTCGGCACACATGCAGAATACGATCGGATTGACGCCAGCACGATCTGAATGGAGAGTTTATGAACATCAAGCCTATAAAAACTGAAAAAGAATACGAAGCCACGCTCAAGGAGATCGAGCGTCTCTTTGAAGCCGAACCCAACACGCCAGATGGCGATTTGCTTGACGTGTTGGTTACGCTTGTTGAAGCCTACGAAGACGAGCATTATCCGATTCCTCTGCCAGACCCGATTGAAGCGATTTTCTTTTATATGGAAAGCCGAGAGTTAACTCGCACAGATTTGGAGCCTTACATCGGAAGCCGAGCTCGCGTTTCCGAGATCTTGAATCGAAAACGACCGCTGACCTTGTCCATGATTCAACGACTTCATAGCGAACTTGGGATTCCCGCAGAAATATTGGTTCAGCCATATAAAATCTCGAATTCACACAAGGCATCATACAGAACCGCCGTCGCGGCATAGTCCGTGTCAATGAACAACCTCAAGATCGGACATTTCCCTCCCTCCAAGCGACTCGGCTTGATCGTGCATGCGCTCATCGTCCTTGCGCTGGCTGGCGCGTCGGCGTGGGGGTTTTGGAATCTCACGCGCGCGTCGGTGGGACCAACCTTCGTGAATTTTCTACTCGTTGGATTGATCACCTTCGCGCCAATCCCGTTTTTCGGGTATCGCGCCTACTCGCTCTACAAAGCGGACTATTACATTGACCGCGACAGTCTCGCCATGTTGTGGGGCTTGCGCGTGGAGGACGTTCCGCTCACCGACATCGAATGGGTGCGACCCGCAACCGATCTGACTCACCCGTTGAGTCTGCCGCGCTTTCGTCTGCCTGGCGCGGTACTGGGAACGCGTCGTCATCCAGACTTAGGTTTGGTCGAGTTCATCGCATCCAACACAAGGGACATCATCCTCATCGCAACGTCGAAGCGCGTGTTTGCTATCTCACCAAACGACGCTGCGTCGCTCGTCCGCACGTTTGCACGCGCCACTGAAATGGGGAGCCTCTCGCCCGCCGAACCGCTGTCAATCTACCCCTCGTTTATTATGACGCAAGCATGGCAAGCGCCTATAGTGCGCTTCTTATGGGTTAGCGGATTTATTCTTAATGTCGGTCTGATTGTCTGGGTGGGTGTTTTGATTCCATCGTTAGGTCAAATTCCTTTTGGGTACGATGCGCTCGGTGCGCCGGACGATCTGGCTGCGTCAAGTCGCCTTATCCTGCTTCCGCTTCTCAGTATATTGTTGTTCATCGGTGGGTTGATCGCTGGACTGTATTATTATCGCTGGGAAGGGACGCGTCCGCTAGCAGTGATTTTATGGATTTCGAATTCTGTGAGCGCGCTGTTGTTTTTAGCCGCCGTTTTCTTTCTGGCGACGACGCCTATTTAATTCAGTTACAGGTTGAATGTCAAAGATTTTGCTAAAGATTTTCGATCTTTATCCTTCGATGTTCGACTCTCAATCCATGTTGCTCCTCTACGGCTTCCTCCTCGCAATCCTCATCGCATCTCTCGCATATCGCGCGCGCAGTCTTAGCAAAAGCGGCACGTTCGCAGCGATGCTCATCGGCACGATCATCTTTGGGCTGGGAGGGATTCCGTGGGCGGTATTGCTTCTCATCTTCTTCGTGACATCCACTGCCTTAAGTCGCGCGTTCAAAAAACGCAAGCAGGGACTGAGCGAAAAATATTCAAAGGGCGATCAGCGCGACGCGGGTCAAGTTCTCGGCAACGGTGGGCTGGCGGCGGCGTTCGTGATCTTCCATTATTTCTATCCCGAATCGAACATTGGCTGGATCGGATTCGCCGCCTCGCTCGCCGCGGTCAATGCGGACACATGGGCGACGGAACTCGGCATCTTGAACCCGACTCCGCCGCGCATGGTCACGGACATCCGCAAACGCGTCGAAAAAGGGACCTCAGGCGGAGTCTCCCTCGTCGGCACCCTCGCATCTTTAGCAGGTTCTGCCCTAATCGCCGCCCTCGCTTCACTGTTCACTGACATCGTCCCCTTGCGGGATAACTGGTCACTCTTCCCACTGATCACTCTCGCTGGACTCGCTGGCTCGCTCTTCGACTCGTTCCTCGGCGCGACTGTGCAAGCTATGTATTTCTGCCCGAAAGATAACAAGGAAACCGAGAAACATCCCTTCCACGCCTGCGGCACGGAGACGGTTCACGTCCGCGGCTGGAAGTGGCTGACAAACGATTGGGTCAATTTCGCGTGCGGGGTGGTCGGGGCGTTGATCGGGATATTGCTCGTAAAGTTGCTCGCCTAGTAGAGCGGATACACAGATTCGCTCCCGCTCGTTATGCTGCCTTTCGACGTTCGTATGCGCGCCAGGCTTGCGCAATGCGCGCCGCTAAGCGCGCATTATTTAATAACAGCGCTAGATTCGCGCGCATTGATTCGCCGTCGGTCAATTCGTTGATTCGCTGAAGCAGAAATGGCGTAACCGCTTTGCCGTGAATGCCTTCTTCTTGCGCTTCTTGCGACGCCCGTTTAATGATCGGATCCATTTTCGACTTGGCGATCGCAGCGTTGGCGGGAATGGGATTAGCAACCAAAACGGCGCTTTGCAAGCCGGTATTCCAGTGCGCCTTTGCGAACTCAACCAGGTCTTCCGGCGTGTCCACGTTTGCGCTGACCTCAAGTCCGCTTTCACGCGAAAAGAACGCGGGAAATTCCTCCGTGCCGTATCCGACGACGGGAACGTTCATCGTTTCGAGATATTCCAGTGTAGCGGGCAGGTCAAGGATCGCTTTCGCGCCTGCGCAGACTACGATCATGGGAGTGGTCGCTAGCGCTTGCAAGTCAGCTGAAATGTCGAAAGATGATTCGCGGTGCACGCCGCCGATTCCGCCGGTAGCAAAAACTTTGATCCCTGCGTGTTTGCAGGCGAGCATCGTTCCTGCGACGGTTGTGCCGCCGCAAGCCTCGTTCGTGATTACAGTCGCAAAATCGCGCGGACCTACTTTGTACGTCTCTTTCTCGTTGGCGAGCCGTTCCAGTTCCCCGTCGCTTAGACCGATATGCAAGCAGCCGTCTAAAAACGCGATCGTCGCTGGCGTTGCGCCTTCATCGCGGATGGCGCGTTCCATATCCCGTGCTAGTTGTAGGTTATGCGGATGCGGCAGCCCATGTGTGATAACGGTCGATTCGAGTGCGACGAGGGGTAGATTCGCTTTTGTGACGCGGCTGACAGCTGGCGATTTATAAATGTCGTCAATCATTCTGAAAAATTCTCCTTGTTTTCAAGTATGCGGTTGATAGATTAAGCGACCAGACGGCTTCCGCCGATTATATTCGTTCGATTGGTTTGCCGCGTTCTAAGTTAACCGAAGATAGATAGAGGCGCATCTTCATCGTTATCGCTGGAATCGAGATCGTCGTCTACTCGAGCGCGCTGTTTCGCGCTGGCGCTCTCTGTAAAAATTCCGCCTACTACTTTAAAAATAATATCCAGCGCTTCTTCTACGTCGGCTGGCGGTATTTCGCCTTTAGACGTCCAGAGGTCTCTAGCCTGAACAAGCTGTTTTTTGAAATCATCCAACAGCGCGCGTTTGACGGCGGTTTGGTTCGCGCCATCGGCTTTCGCTTGTTGGTATGCGCCAAGCGGAACATCTTGAATAAGTTCGGAAAGTTTCTGTAAAACCGCCTCAGTTCGCGCGTTACTTAATGTATCGTCGCTGCGTAATTGTGCGCTTTCTTGTCCGATCTTCCAAGCGTCAACATGCTTGCCAAAGATTTCTCTGACCGGGCTGCTCCAGGTGCCGATGTTTATCCAATCGAGTTGGACTCCGCGATCGCGCGCGATTTTGTTGAACGAGGCGGCAAATTTTCCGAACAAATCCTCTTTAATCTGAGAGCGCGGATAGAATTCTGAAACCGCTGGCGCAGGGTTTTTTCCTGAAGGCTGCACATCGAGCGGGAGCAAGTTGCGAACTTCGTTCGTCAATTCGGCTTCATATCTTGCGTTTATGTGCGTTTCAGGCGACCCGATGCTGGCAAAGTATCTATTCAGTTCATTGCGTCCCATGAACTTGGCGAGCTCGCTGCGAATCAACGTGATCATGTTGTTGGGCCACAAGAATGTATATTTTGAGCGAGACTCTTGACGGGGCGTGACGACGGATAAGGCTTTGTATACAATATGCTCGATTGCCTGTTCGTTGAACGAGTAGGGGAGTGCGCTGGTTTCTTCGCCGCGAATCACGCTGAACCTAAAACGCACATCGGTCGCTGAAATGGGAATTCCATCCCGGCTGCGGCTATAGATTGCGCGGTCTTTTTCGTCTAAATCGCGTAATTCAATAGTTTGGTCGCGCAGATCAACCGCTTCTCTGAAGCGTTCAAAACCTTCGATGGTCGCCTTGCCGTCAGGCTCTTTGTCTGTGGGACCGATGATGCGAACAGAGCCGTCTGGCTTTTCAAAGAGCGCGGCTGAGTCCAATTCCACGATCACCTTGCCGGGTCCGCCGATCAAGTAATTGGGCGATTGCTTGCTTTCTTCGGCGATTTCGCCTTTGGAAATGCGAATCGCTTCATCAGCCCCGCCGAGCGCTACCTCGTGAATATGCCGGCGCGCGATAGATACGTTGTCAAGGTTGAAAATATCGGATAGATAGATTGCCGCGAATTGCAATGAAATGAAATAAGGCGCGAGGAGCAGGAAAATTAACCGGAGATTTCTAGGGTCTGAGAAGACTTTCCATGCGAATGTAAAAAGAACGGAGAGCGGATCGCCTGTTGTATACGTGGCGCGATACGACTCTGGGCTGAGAGTATAGAGGAAAATATCTTGAATATGCGCCAGCCAGAGAGATAAAGGATAGTGAATGAGAGTAAGGAGAAAACCGACGATGAAGAAAAAGATGATAAACAACCAGAATCGTCGTTTGGAAGCCTTCGACGAGAGATCGAACATCGCATTAAGATGAGCGGTTATAAGGCGGATGAAACCCTGTATGAAGAGTCGCTGCTCCCTTTGTAAAATGGTCTCGGGTTTGCGTGCAATGTTCATGATTCGCTCGCCTCGATCCAACGGAGAATCTCCTCGATCTCCTGCCGCTCGGCGTCCATGCGCCGCCGCAGCTGATTGTTGCGCATGATGATCGCGCGCGTGCGCGATAGCAGCGATTTCAGCGTCTCTTTGATCTGACCGCGTTCGAGGTTTGCGCGGACGACCGCTTCACCCAGCCATTCGGCGTATTTTTTAACCGCCTGTTCCTGACTTGCCGTTTCGTGGAGATTCTTATAACTCTCCATCTGTTCTTTTTCAGCGTTGGCGTGTTTAATCCAGCTCGTTTCCCATTTGGCGATCAATTCCGCGTCAATAGCGGGGTGCAAGCGCAAATTATTGACATTAACGGAGATGACCTTTAATCCGCGCTTGTGCAGCTGGTCAAATTCTGGACTGAAGCCTGTTGGGCTGTTATCGCGCCACTGCCCGAACTGATCGAGGATCTCCACGGATGGGTGCGTGAGTCTGGCTTTGAGCGCTTCATTGATCACTTCCAGCGCAGTTTTCATTCCCGTCGTTTTTGCGGGCGGCGGCGGAGAATGCGACGGCGGCGCGATGGCGGCGGTCGGCGAGATATATGTTTTTTCCACAAGCGGCGTATGACGCGCCATCCAAAGGTTAATCGCACGCAGAAATTTTGCGAACAAAGTTTGCAAGAAGTCGCGATCAGATCCTGCCTGAATCGCTTGAGTGAGCGGGTCAATTTCCTCTTCGGTCGGTTCGACAATGGGAGGGCGTTCTGGCAGGGGCAGCTGACTTGGCGTGAAGAATTCATCGAGTTTGAATTTCGAAGCGTATTCGCGCCATACGTCTACGGCGAGCGCGGCTGGTAATTCGTTCCAAGCGATGCGATGACGCGGACTCTCGGAGCCATAATAAGGATTGACGCTTTCGCCGATGACCGCCTTGTAAATGGCGTCCTGATCCGCTTCTTCGTCTTTCTTATCCTTCGGCGTGACGCCATTGCGATACCCAAAACGAGAGCCAGATTGTCCCGCTTGCGGGGCGCCTGTATTCACGCGGAAAAGAACATTGATGGTCGGCACAATTTCGATGCCGTCGCGCGTCAATGCGCTGACCTGTTTGCGGCGATCTTGAATTTGTTTGTAGGTTTCTTCGGATTGGTCGTCGCTTTTCTCGGCAAAGGGCTTCTCGTTCTCGCGCGGACCGATCGTGTGTGTTTGTGTGTGTAGATCTACTGCGCCGGCGATGGTCTCGCCTTTTTGGGTAAAGTGTACGCCCGGTCCTAATTTTTGCAGCACTTTGGTGGCGTTGCGCGTAACTGCGCCGCTGGCAGAATCGAGCCACAGAACGCCAGGACCTTTCCTTTTCTCCTCTTCGCGTTCTTTATCCTCGACGCCGTTCTTAATGAAAATAGCCGGACCTCGAACGCCGACAAGGCGCGCGATTAAACGAATAAAAATATTTAGGCGGTCTGAGAGCGTGCGGACTGGCAAAATGAATTGTGAGAAAAATGCCATCCACAAGAATAGTAGGAGGGGGAAAACGAAACCCAGCTCGAAAACGATTTGCGTTTGACTGGCGTAAGTGTCTCCCAGTCTGAAAATAGCCCAAAAATAAGCGATTGAAAGGACTAACAGCCAGGCAACGATAAAAAACCACGGTCTTTTGTAGAGCGGAGTGTCGTCCATTTCATAGCATTTTATAACAAAATTGCCTAAATGACCACAACCGAAGCGGTACAATAACGCCTATGTTCCGCATGGAATTTCACTGCCACACGATCGCCTCGAAGGATTCGCTGACGCGTCCGCGCGCTCTCGTGGAGATGTGCCGCCGAAAAGGAATTGATCGCGTCGTCGTCACCGATCACAATACGATCGTGGGCGCACGCGCGGCTCAGGCTTTGGACCCGGAGCGAGTTATTGTGGGGGAAGAGATACTCACGACGAGGGGCGAAATCCTGGCTGCGTTCGTGACGGAGGAGATTCCGGCAGGGTTAACTCCGCAAGAGACGATTCGACGGTTGAGGGAGCAGGGCGCTTTCATCAGCGTATCGCATCCCTTTGACCGGTTGCGCGAAGGGGGCTGGAGGGAGGATGATCTGCTCGAAATTTTTCCAGATGTGGACGCCATTGAGGTTTACAACTCGCGGTGTATGTTTCCTCGGTTCAATTGTGAGGCGCGAGAGTTTGCCCGGAAATATAATGTCGCTGGGACGGTGGGGTCGGATGCGCACACTGCGTTTGAATTAGGACGCAGTCTCATTAATCTGGAACCGTTCGAAGGCGCGGATGGGCTGCGGGCCGTCATTCGCAACGCTCGATTTGAGACGCGTTGGTCGCCGCCGTGGCTGCATCTTACGTCGCGCTTTGCCGTCCTCCGAAAGCGGCTGAATCCGAGTCTTGGCATGGAAGATCGGGCGTAATAATCTTGCGTTCGCGTGTCCGGCTCGCCATGAAAGCGAAAGGCGGCTGAGCATAAAATTTCTAAGCAGGAGATGTTGTACGATGTCAGAAAGATTTGTTGGCACGGTCAAGTAGTTCAATGCCGCCAAGGGCTACGGCTTTATCGGCCGTGACAATGGCGAGGATGTGTTCGTTCATTTCAGCGCCATCCAGTCCGATGGCTACCGCAAGTTGGAAGCCGAGCAGAAAGTGGAGTTCTCTGTTGAGGACGGTCCCAAAGGTCTGCAAGCCGCCAACGTGGTACCCGTCTCGTAAGACTCGCCTGCTGGCGATTGTTTTGCGAACCGAACAGAGTTGCCGTGAGGTAACTCTGTTTTTATTCGTATCCTGTTCTTTGATGATCCGATGTTGCGCAATCTGGCGGCAGAGGCGCGGAGAAAAATAAAAGATTGCCCTGAGCGTTTCTGTGACTCTGCGGCAAAACTGCGCGAGGCGCGATATGACTTAAATGTGACATTCGTCGTTATTCACAAGCCTATAATAACGATGCAATTGGTAATCAATCAATGGATCGGACGGCATACTGCACAATGGCGATCTTGGGACTCTTTCAGCATGATGTGAAGAAGCACGCGGTTCTCGCGTCGGGTCTGGTGGCGCCGAACCCCGCGCGGTGCGTGCAGTGTGGAATTTGCACCTTCAACTGCCCTGTCGGAATTGATGTGCGCGCTCACGCCTGGCGCGGCGAACCCGTGATCCACAACCATTGTCTGACGTGCGGCGAGTGCGTGATGCGTTGCCCGCGCGGGTCGCTCCGTTTCGAGAAGACGGATCTGTTCGCGAAGAGGAAGCCATGAAGTATGCGATTGTTGGGTCTGGCGTATCGGGTATCGCGGCAATTGAGGCGATCCGTTCCGTGGATCGTTCGGGCGAGGTTGTGATGATCGGCGACGACCCTCACGGGTTTTATTCACGCCCCGGTCTTGCATATTATTTGACCGGTGAACTTCACGACAAAGCCCTATATCCGCGCACGTCGGATGAATACCGCCAGATGAACTTTCGATATGTGAAAGGGCGCGTAAAGGGCGTTCTGCGCGAGGCGCGCGTTCTGGAGTTGGAGAATCAGACTTCCATTGCGTATGACCGGTTGTTGATCGCAACCGGGGCGCAGGCGTTACCTTTGGAGATGCCCGGCGCGAATCTCGAAGGCGTTTTCAAACTCGATCACATGGAAGATGCGAAGCGTATCTTGAAACGCGCCCGGCGCGGCAAGACGGCTGTGGTGGTGGGCGGCGGGATCACTGCGTTAGAGTTGGTGGAAGGATTGCTCGCGCGGGGTATGAATGTCCATTATTTATTGCGCGGCGATCGGTATTGGAGCGGCGTGCTCGATGAACACGAATCAAAGATTGTCGAGGCGCGTCTTCAAGTGGAAGGGGTGACGCTGCATCACCACGCCGAATTGATCGAGGTAATGGGAAAGAAGAATCGGGTAATCGGCGCGCGCTTGCTCGATGGCAGGACGTTGAAATGCGACATGGTCGCCTACGCGATCGGGATTCGTCCGCGTTTGGAGTTGGCGATACAGGCTGGGCTGGCGGTCGACCGGGGAATTCTCGTCAATGAGTTTATGCAGACCAATGATCCTCATATCTTTGCGGCGGGCGATGTGGCGCAAGTGTACGATCCGGCTGTTGGACGGTCTGTGCTGGATAGTTTGTGGGGACCCGCTCGTCAGCAGGGATACGCGGCAGGATTAAACATGGCAGGCAAGACAACGGCTTATATAAAAGCGCCTCCCTTCAATGTGACTCGTTTGGCGGGTCTGACGACGACGATCATCGGCGCGGTGGGAGGCGGTCACGACGAAGACCTGGTCGGCATTGCGCGCGGCGACAGCGAAACGTGGCGCAGTCTGCCGGATGCGCTGGTGGCTCAGAGCGGCTTTGACGTGAATCACTTGCGCTTGATGGTCGGCGAGCAACGATTGCTTGGCGCGGTGGTGATGGGAGACCAGACGCTTTCATACCCGCTCCAGAAAATCGTATCGGAAAGAATAGACATTTCCTCGATCCGTGAAAAATTGCTGGCGGCGGACGCCCGCATCGGAGATGTGGTCGTTGAGTTTTGGGCGGGTTTGAGGAATTAGAAAGTCTTTGGAGGGCGTATGCTTCGCGGCAACAAAGAATTATGGCTGGCATTTCTGGCAATGATCCTGATCACGGGAGTGTACGCGTTGGTCGTCTTGTTGACGCGGGAAATCCCGCCCGCGGGCGATTTGTTCGGTCACGGCATCGGAATCGTCGGCTTCGTCTTGATGATGCTGACAGAGACGTTGTACAGCCTCCGCAAGCGGAGCCGCAGTGTGAAGTGGGGGAGGATGTCCACGTGGCTTCAAATCCATATTTTTACCGGGATCGTGGGACCGTATATGGTTTTGCTTCACACCTCGTGGAAATTCAACGGCATTGCGGGCGTCACAACGTTGTTGACCGTCATCATCGTCGTCAGCGGATTTATCGGGCGTTATGTTTTCACTCGCATCCCGCGGACCATGGACGGATTGGAGATCGAGGGGACGCTCTCGCAAGAGGCTCTCAAGCACGCGCGTCGTCTTTTGGCGCTCTGGCATACCGTTCATATCCCCATCGGCATCGCGTTGTTCATTTCCGCGTTCGTCCATGTCGGCGCGGCGTTATATTACGCCACCCTGTTAAAGTAGCGGAGGAAATATGCGAACAAATCGTTTGGGTTGCTTGTCTGGCGGCGGCGTTATTACCGCGATCATTACCACGCTTCTCATCGTGGGGTACGTGTACGCTCGCGGAGGTTTGTTATACAGCCCCGGCCCATTGAACGCGCAACGCGGAGAGATGCTGGGCGGCGTCACATCTCATGCGGAGACCGGCGGAGACTGCAAAACCTGTCACACCGCGCCATGGGAACGCGCCACGATGGCGGATCGCTGTCTGGATTGCCATAGCGATCTTTCGGGACAACTGCAAGATTTGTCTTCGCTTCACGGACGGATGATGAAAGATGCCGCCGCCATCACGTGCCGCAATTGTCATCCCGAACATCGCGGCGGCGACGCGTCGTTGACCGAGATGGACGAAATCACTTTTCCGCATGAAGCGCTCGGTTATTCATTGAGCGGTCACCAGTTCACCGCGGCGCGAAAAGCCTTTACCTGCGCCGATTGCCATGCCGACGATATATCCAATTTCGACTTGCAGACTTGCGACACCTGCCATCGTCAAATTGACGCGACTTTCACCGAAGCGCACGCGTCAAGTTGGGGCGGCGACTGCCTGTCGTGTCACGACGGCGTAGATACGTACGGGAACGATTTCGACCACAACCAATTCGTGTTTCCGCTCGAAGGCGGGCACGCGAATATTTCCTGTTACGACTGTCACGCAAACGCGCGAACGATTGCGGATTTACAATCTGCCTCTCAAGACTGCACGGCTTGTCACGCGGCAGATGACGTTCACGCGGGGAAATTTGGCGCGGACTGCGCCTCCTGTCACACGCCCTCCGATTGGAAGGACGCGACCTTCGATCATTCGCGCAGTGACTTCCCGTTGACGGGCGCGCATCAACAAGTGGAATGCGAGAAGTGTCACGTCAACGATCAGTTTGCGGGAACGCCCAGCGCGTGCGTTGCCTGTCATGCCGATCCCGTTTTTCATTTGGGCTTGTTTGGCACAGACTGCGCGGCTTGTCATACCACCACAGCGTGGAGTCCTGCCACGTTTAATGAACCACACACCTTCCCGTTGAATCACGGCGATGGCGGCGCGGTCTCATGCGCTACTTGTCACCCAAGCGCTTTTACAACCTATACCTGTTACGGTTGTCATGAACATAATGAAGCAAAAATACGCTCGAAGCACATCGAGGAAGATATCTCCGATTTCCAAAACTGCATGGAGTGCCATCCGACGGGACAAGAGCATGATAACTAAGTCTGAGAGGAAATTACCTGTCGTTGAGGAGTAACTACTTTTTCATTCAGTAGCAAATCCGCTCCGGCAGTATAATGTTCGAAATCGAATATCAAGGAGATGTTATGAAATCAAGATGGTATCAAGTTCTTGTGGCAGTCCTCGCGCTGAGCATGATTCTTTCGGCGTGCGCGCCGAAAGCGACTGCTGCGCCGACTCCAGCCGCAACGAAGGAACCCGTTCCGCAAAAGGAGGGTGGGACGAAGATTGTCACCGGTACAGTGACATATACGAATCCATTTTTTACCGAGGGAGTTGCCCAACCGATTGTGATTTTGGAAGATCAGGGCGGATTCGTCGCGCGCGACCGCAATTTCATTATCCCGATCGAATCGCAGGTGATCGCTAACATTACCTCTGATTTTTACGTTTCACCGTTCACGTACAGCCTTTCGCTTCCTGAGAAGCCGAATGGGACTTTGCATGACGTGGATCACGATGGTGCAACAGAAGCCGGCGTGATGGTCTTTGCTGTCGCTTATTGGACGAACACATGGGGAGATCCATTCTTGGAAAAACGCGATCAGGGCGGCGGTGGGTGGTCTTCCGCGTACGCTTCGACAAAGGTAAGCGACGATCGTGATTCGTACCTTGAGGTGTATGGCGGCAAGTATCTTGTGTACGCGCCGGACGACAAACAGCAATTCCCATCGGGCTTCGGCGACGACAACAAGTTATTTACGGACGACGACCCGGTTATGGATTTGCCCGCAGGCTGGTCGGCGGTGGATCTCGATCAAACTCCGTTTGCGATTGACCGCTCCGAGAATCCCACTATTGAACTCTACGAACCGGAAGGCTCCGCGTTGGTGGATTTTTCCGACCTCTCGTACACCGAGGCGTTTGATCAAATGGTCGAAAAATTCAGCAATGAATACGCGTTCACTGAATTGAAGAACATTGATTGGAATGCGAAAGCCAAGCAGTTCCGTCCGGCATTTGAAGCCGCTGAAAAAGCGAAGGATGCGCACGCGTATGCGCTTGCCTTGCGCGATTTTCTGTGGTCTATTCCAGATACGCACGTTGGCTTCGACCAGACTTTAATTGACGACGATTTTGTAACAGACACCGCGGGCGGAATCGGTTTTGGAATCCGCGAACTTGACGACGGCAAGGTTGTTGCCGATTTCATTCTCAAAGACGGACCTGCCGATAAGGCTGGTATGCAATGGGGCGCTGAAATCATTTCGCTCGATGGAAAACCTGTCGCCGATGCAATCGAGGCGGCCGTCCCGTGGTCTTCTCCGTTTAGCAGCCCAATCAATGAACGCCTTCAGCAAGCGCGCTATGCCACGCGCTTTAAATTGGACAAAGGCGAGGTGGAAGTGACGTTTAAGAATCCCGGTGGCGCGGAAAAAACCGCGACGCTCGCAGTGGTGGAAGAACGCGACAGTTTTGCGTATTCATCCTTTTACGCCGGCGTTTCAGCGACCGAACTTCCGGTGGAATTTGACGTATTGCCCAGCGGCTATGGTTATATCAAGATCAATAGTTTCCTCGACAACGATGTGCTCTCAATCCAAGTCTGGGAACGCGCCATCAAGTTCTTCAACGATAACAGCGTGCCCGGTGTGATCCTTGACCTGCGCATTAACGGCGGCGGCAGCGGCTGGCTGGCGGATCAAATGGCGGCTTACTTCTTCAATGAAGAAACGCTGGTAGGCAACACTGCTTATTACGATGATTCTTCGGGCGAGTTTTATATGGATCCCGGCGATGAATCTTATATGATCCCGCCGCGCGCGGATCTCCAATACAACGGACCGGTCGTTGTGATGGTGGGACCCGCTTGCGCCAGCGCGTGTGAATTCTTTTCATATAACATGACCATTAACGATCGCGCGACGGTCGTCGGCTTTTATCCCTCGGATGGCGCGGGCGGCAGCGTCGAGCAGTTCATTATGCCGGAAGATATCACCGTACAAATGACCATCGGCAGGGCGGTGGACGCCGAAGGCAACATTCATCTCGAAGGCAAGGGCGTTGCGCCGGATGTCAAAGCGCCGATGACGTTTGAGACATTGAAGCGACTTGCCAACGGCGAAGATGTAGTTCTTGAGACTGCGGTGAAGGTCGTGAGTCAACCTGCCGGTGCAGGCGTGACTCCTTCGGGTCTGCCGAAGATCGCCAGCGCGGCGGAAGCGTCCGCGGCATTTAATTCCGGAGATAAATTCCTCGAAGACCTCGCGCGCGAGACGTACCAATCGGCTGATTACGCCAAGCCAGGCACGCTTACCTTCACTATTCCGTTGCGCAAAGACGAATCGCTGATCTGGATGTATGCGTGGTGCACAACCACGACCGACGTGCTCAACCAGAATTTCCAGAACATCAAATTGAAGTTTATGCTGGATGGCGAAGAGGTTCCGCTCGATCAACTGGCGCATGAAGATCTTGCCAACGGCGGGCAACAATGCCGCTTGTATTACACCGCCCTGAGCGGTTGGCCCGCCGGCGAACATCATTTGAGCCTTACCGCTGCTTTCACGCGCTCGATTAATGACGGCTCGTCCGACTATGCGGCAGGCGATTATGTGTTGGAATATGACGTGTTCGTAAAGCCGTAAACCGGCAGAATCGATTGAAGATTGAACGATGCCCGCGCCTAAGAAAGGCGCGGGCTTTTTTACTGTTGGCGATTGCGCGCTGTATGCAAAGAAGAGACATTTAATCTTCTTGAAGTTATTGTTTATTGCGTTAATATGTTTACTTCATCTTATCTGCCAGCGCAGCTTTAACTTCTTTAGAGGCTTGGAAAATTCCACGCACCTGAATAGATTCGATCGTTTCACGCGCCAGTTCGGGGCTAATATCGTCGGCAAGATTCAAAAGCCCAATGACCGTCCATTTGCTTTGCTGTTTTTTTTGTTTGTGTTTCTCAAGTTCGGCGCGATTAATAGACACTACGCCGATTGCGTACGAATGACGCGCGACAGATTGTTGAATCTCGACGTTATGCTTGTCCAGTTGCGACCGTATCGCCGTGCGAATAAAATCCGTGCGGTTGGAATACAATCCTTCCTGAACGAGTAAATCTACCTTGCCCAAGTCAACTGCGCTCATATTGATTGTGATTTTTTCAGTGTCTGCCATTTTTAATTCTCCTTATCATCTATATGGATGGTATATAGATGATTCTACGCAAATTCTTGGCTTTGTCAAGGAAACCTGGCGGATTCTTTGTTAAAATCAACTAAGGTAAATTGGCTAACTTGCTCTCTCCTCCCTTCGTTCACTCGAGTTAAGAATCCAGAATCCGATTCCCAAATAAGGTTTTGAAATGAAATACAATTTTAAATATATTTTATTGCTCGTCCATTACTGGTTTCCTGTGGCGCTGGGTTGGTCCATTGCGCTTGTGATTCAAAGAGCTACAAAACTGCCTATTTTTGATTCTGGATTTCATCTTTATCTGTTGACAATTTTCGCCGCCTATAACCTCGACCGCATCATAGACAATGACGATACAACCCGACCACTGTGGTTGAAAGCGGCGCTTGTTTCAGGTTGCTTAGTTTCAACCATCGTTGGTTTAATTATTGCATTTCAGTTATCCATTCAAACATTCTCCACTCTGTTGTTTTTTTCAATCATCACCTTGTTTTATAGGCAAGCGAAAAAACTTCCTTTGCTCAAAGGCGTTTTGGTCGCTGTGGTTTGGGTTTGGGCAGGCGTGGCTTTGCCGTTCATTAATACAAGATGGTTTGCGTGGCAATTCTGGACGTTGCATATCTCGCTTCCCATTGTCATGCTGATGGCTTGCGGTGTGGCGCTGTGCGACTTCAAAGATATAAAATCGGATGGTCTGCACGGGGTGAGAAGTTTGCCCGTGATTTGGGGGCTGCGAAGAACTGCGTTGATCGTTTCCGCCTTGTTATTAATTTCAGCGTTCATTGCGTATCAAGAAAATAGAATCGGGCTGGTAATTAGCGGTGCCGCTCTGTTAGCGCTCGCCCAATTTCCACAACTCTTATCTATGGATGCGATCGGACCTCTCGCGGTGGATATCTCGCTGACGATACCGGGCTTGTTGATTGCACTCCATTTAATCTAATCTTTGAGGCAACTATATCCAATCCAAATTCCAACTCTCATCGTTCGCCCGTGTATGGCAAATGAGACATTGTGGCAACTTCTCAGCCGCTGGTAGTTGTGGCTGTGCTTGTTCGGCGGCGTTCAACGCCGTCGAATCTACTTCCACTGGAATTGGCGACGATATATTTGCTTTATATCTTGACTTGCAGCGTAGTCAAAGGAAATGTGAATGTCGCATTACGGCGGCTGCCTTTGCCTTTCTTGCGTAACATGAGCCAACAAGCGCAATGCGACTGACAGCGCCTCATGATTGTTTCCAAGCCCTCTAAGGCGCCCCGAAGACTACTGCGTAATATCCGAAATCATTGAAGAAAGAATATCCCACGCCAACTTCTGTATATTTTGTGGTGAGCAGGTTTTGCCCATGCCTCGGGTCGGTTTGATCGGTCGCCCACCATGCGACCACCTCCTGCCCGGAGGGCGGCGGATTGCGCCCGTATACATTTTCGGTGACTGTGCCGGAATATCCGGCGGCTGTGGCGCGAGATTGCGGCGTGGAACCGTCTGATCCGGTGTGGACGAATAGGCTGTTGCAAGCCATGTCGTTGCTGTGCGCTTGCGCGGCGGCGGTCAATGTGGGATTAACGGTTAAAGCGGGGAGACCGTTATCTGCGCGGTAGGCGTTGATCGCATCGATGATGGCGCTCACGTTCGTTGAACTGACGGTAAATGCACAGGTAGCAGAGGCAGATCCGGGTCCGCCTGACGCGGCGGTTGCCGTCCCAACGGTGATTATGATCCATAGCGAAGTGCCGTTATCGATCGGCATTGCCTCGCCGGATGGGTTACGCAGTTCGTAATCTCCTCGATAGGCGGCGTCTTTTGCCGGCGCGGTCATGTTCACCGATATATCCAAAGTCTTGCCCGGTTGCGTCGCGCTAAGCGGCACGGAATCTGGCGCGCCCATTTGTTCGCCGCTGGAAAATACAAGAGTGTATTTGTCGGTCCAGGCGCAGGTGCCGGTGTTTTTCACTCGCCACGTCTTGACGAACGCTTCGCTTGTATCGAGGTTGGTATTATCCAACACAGTCACATCGGATACGAAAGCCGCGCTATCGGTGCAACTCGATGAATTCGCCTTGGATGTCGGTGAGGCTGGCGAGGTGGCGTTTACCTTGGGTGTGGGCGCGGCAGTCGACGCCTGATTCGCCTCAGACGTGGACGCGGGGAGAGTCGTTGGATTCCCATCAGGCGCGGACGTTCTTCCCGCCGCGCAGGCTGAAAGCGCCAGCGTCAGCAGGGCAACCAGGGAAAGCGTTTTGTGTAACATGGTTCAGCCTCCTCGATAGGTGATCAAAACTTAGATGAAGCATCTTGTGGTTTTGATACAAGTCTGCGGGTTTCGCAGTTTTATTTCAATTGTTTTTCATTGGATGTAGTTTGGTTATGGAACATGATGACCGCTCTGTCTTGCGGCATCTCTCTCGATGAGAAGAAGAAGCAGTCCGTGTATGAGATCAGGAAAGAACAAACATCGGTGATCTCTCGATTATTCGTGGTTGGTGTTAATGGTTGATGTTACGCACCGTCCCGAAGGTTGGTTTGGCGCAACAAGGTACTTTCAAAGAAACCTTCGGGACGTTCTGCATAAGGTGAGTTAATGAGTATATTTTACTCCCAAAGATATAGTAGCTCCGATAACCGAACTCCGAGATTTCGCGCAAGCATCTCGGAGTTCTCGTTAGGCGCTGATCACTGTTCACTCGTTTACTGATAACTATAGAATCCCCTCCCCGTCTTCCTCCCCAAATACCCCGCATCCACCATTTTCTTCAACAACGGCGCGGGGCGGTACTTGTCTTCGCCGAGGCCGCGGTGGAGGACTTCCATGATGAAGAGAACCACGTCCAACCCGATCAAGTCCGCGAGCGTGAGCGGACCCATGGGATGGTTCATGCCGAGTTTCATCACCGCGTCAATGGCTTCTTTCGTGCCGACGCCTTCTTGAAGCGCGAAGATCGCTTCGTTGATCATCGGGCACAAGATGCGATTGGAGATGAAGCCAGGTGAGTCATTCGCTTCCCACGCTTCCTTGCCCATTGCCTTGCATAATTCGAGCGTAGCGGCGAGAGTCTCTTCGCTGGCGGCGAGACCTTTGATGACTTCCACGAGTTTCATTAATGGGACGGGATTCATGAAGTGCATCCCGATCACTCTTTCGGGACGGTTGGTCTGCGCGGCGATCTTTGTAATTGAAATTGACGAGGTGTTGCTCGCCAAAATCACGCCTTCGCGCGCGTTGGCATCCATATCTTTAAAAATTTTGAATTTCAGTTCGGGGTTTTCCGTCGCGGCTTCGATAACAAAGTCCGCGTCTTTCATCGTGTCCATGTTGCTGACGTAGTTGATTCTGTCAGCCGAATCTTTTCCCTCTTTTGTGATCGTCCCTTTTTCAAGCAACTTGCTCGTGGACTTGGCAATCGCGCCTTTGGCTTTCTCCAGCGCGGCGGGCTGAACATCCATGCAGGTGACTTGATACCCCGATGTCGCCGCGACCTGCGCGATGCCGTTGCCCATTGTCCCTGCGCCTATTACGAAAATTTGTCGAATAGTCATATGGTCTCCTGGTCGCTTAGTCGTTTGGTCTATTGCTTGTCGGTGGTTCCGCGTTTGGATTTTCGCAAGTATGCAATGAAAGCGTTGATGGATTTTTTGGTTGTTGTTGCCATGTCGTAAACTTTCTGAAAATCCTCCCGTGTTATGTATTTTCGATCAAGAGCGAGGTAAATTTCAGATTGAACCTCGCTGGCGGAACGTCGCGAGTATTTCAGAAAGTGGATGAATTCAGCGTCAGAGCCATCATCGAATCCTTCGGCGATATTATGCATAATGGAGCCAGCCGCTCCCTGAATCTGGTCGCGTAGGCGAAAGTCTTTTGCAAAATTGCCTTTTTCGGTCAGATCGTAGACGAGATTCGCCAATTCCCGCGCTTGTTGCCATGCCCGAATGTCCTCGAATTTTTCAATCTTCACTGAATCCTCCTCGCCGCATAACAAAGCGGCCATCCGACCACGCGACTATCCGACGAAGCGACTATTCGATCTCCACCGCCATCGCCACCGCCTCGCCGCCACCCAAACACAGCGACGCGATGCCACGCCTCAACCCGCGATCTTTCAGCGCATACAACAACGTCGTCAACACGCGCGCGCCGCTTGCGCCGAGCGGATGCCCCAACGCGATCGCGCCGCCGTTGACGTTGACTTTGTCCCAATCCCAGCCTTGGTCTGCGAGTGCGTACCCATCCGCAAGGACTTGCGCGGCGAAGGCTTCGTTGAGTTCGATCAAGTCCACGTCGGATAATTTCCAGTCAATTTTTTTCAACAACTTGGGAATCGCATGAGCGGGCGCGGCGAACAAATATTTCGGTTCGAGCGCGGCTTGGGCATAGCCCACCACGCGCGCCATCGGTTTCAATTTATTTTTTTCAGCGTACGCGCGCGACGAGATCACAACCGCCGCGCCGCCGTCATTCATTGGCGATGAATTTCCAGGAGTCACTTTTCCATTTGCCTTGAAGGCGGGCTTGAGTTTGGACAACGCCTCGAGAGTCGAATCCTTTCGCGGACCTTCGTCCGTGTCTACGACCACTTCGCCTTTGCGCGATTCGATCCGCACGGGGACGATCTCAGGCGCGAATCGGCCCGCCGCTTGCGCCTCAACAGCTTTCCCGTGAGAGCGAAGCGCAAAGTTGTCCATCGCCTCGCGCGTCACCTCGTATTCATCCGCGATAAATTCAGCCGCGTTGCCCATGCTCCAATTTTCAAACGGATCCCACAAGCCGTCTTTGAGAAGCGCGTCGGTGAGCGGCTGGTCTCCAAATTTCAATTCGCCCGAGCGACCCGCGACGAGGAACGGAGCGCGACTCATGGACTCAAATCCGCCTGCGACGAAGAGCGACGCATCGCCCGCCCGAACAGCCTGACTCGCCATCATCGCGGCTTTCAACCCCGAGCCGCAGACTTTGTTGATCGTGCTCGCGCTGACGGTCGCGGGGATGCCGCTCAAAATTCCCGATTGCCGCGCGGGAGCCTGACCCTCGCCCGCCTGCACCACGTTGCCCATGATGACTTCCTCGATCTCTTCGGGATTGATGCCTGCGCGTTCCACTGCGGCTTTGACCGCGATCGCGCCGAGTTGCGTCGCAGGGACGGAACTCAACGCGCCCTGAAATTTTCCAACAGGCGTTCGCGCGGCGGATAAAATGACGGCTTCGGTTTCTTTGGTCATTGCATTCTCCTTGATGTGAGTATTATAAAGGCAATAACCCGTAATCGCTGGTTTTGACGAAACGCTGATTGAATTAATGTGCATACGCTTCGTGTCGTTGCGGGTTATATTTTTTATCGGGTAAAATCAAGCGGCGGCCGCGCTAGCGCGAATAGGCTGTATAACTCGATATAAAACAACCGATGACTTCTGCCCAAATTTTCGTCCTGCTTACGATGCTTATCCCTTTAACACTGGTGTTATTAAACCGTCTAAGGGAAGATGTGGCGGCGTTGGTCATGGCGGCAGCGTTGGGTATGGCGCAATACGCCGGGCTGCCCGTGCTTGGACCTGCGCATACGCCTGAAGCGGCGAGTAAAGCGCTGACCGGCTTCGGCGCTCCAGAAGTGATCGCGCTGATGTCGTTATTCGTGATCACGGCTTGCCTTGATAAATACGGCGTTACGCGTTGGATCGCGAAAAAGATGTTATCGTCGGGCGCGCACTCCGAACAAAGGATGGTGGGACTTTTTTCCTTTACGGCGGCGGCGCTTTCTGTATTTATGAATACGCTGGCGGCAGGCGCGTTACTGCTGCCTAGCGCGTTAAGCGCCTCGAAACAAACGAAGATAAAGCTCAGCAAATTGCTTATCCCCATAGCGTATGGAACGATGTTGGGCGGCGCCGCCACATACCTCACGACGGCGAACATCATTGTCAGCGGGCTGTTGCGCTTGGCGGATCCGCCTCAACAATCGTTGACCTTTTTGGATTTTCTTCCTACAGGTGGATTTGTCGCGTTGGTCGGACTGATCTTTCTGACATTTGTCGGTAGACGTTTCTTGCCTGACCGCGATCCTCCGATGGTGAGGATGGACCCCAGCAGCGAAGAGTTGACCGACGTCTTTCAAATTGTGGATCGGATGTGGGAAGCCGAGGTAACGCCCGAATCGAATATCGCCAATAAACTCCTCGATCAAACCAGCATCGGAGAAAACCTGGGAATGGCGGTATTAGGAATCCGTCGCGGCTCTCATGTTTTTTCCGCGAACGATGCGGCGGAGAAAATTCAGGCGGGCGATACGCTTCTTATCATCGGACGCGAAGAACGCGCCTTGCAACTGGAACATTCCGGTTTACGCGTTCATCGCGCCAACCAACCGGTATCCTCTCTGTTGCACAATGTGGCTTTTGTCGAAGTGATTTTGCCTCCGCGTTCCGCGCTGGAAGGAAAAACGTTGCGCGAGTTAGACTTTCGTAATCGCAGCGGATTTATGGTCATTGCGGTATGGCGCGAACAACGCAGTTATCGCACGGATATTGCGGCGTTAAAATTGCGCACTGGCGATGCGCTTTTATTGGTAGGCGCGCCTGAGAAATTGCCCGATCTAAAAACCCAGCATGATTTCGTTGTTGTGGCGACCGCATCGAATGAAAGCGAACTCGACGCTCCCCGCGTGCGGCTGACGTTGGGCATTGCCGTTGGCGCGTTAATCGCTTTACTGGCGGGGATGCCGGTGGAGATCGCTACGCTTATCGCCGCCGTTCTAATTCTTTTAACAAAATTAATGAAACCCGATGAGATGTATCAAGCGATCAAGTGGCGCGCCATTTTCTTGATCTCGGGAACGATCTCGATCAGTTATGCGATGGTGCAGACGAATCTTGCCGAACTCTTTGGAAACGCCATCGTGCATTGGATCGCTCCTTTTGGCGCGATGGGATTGGTGGCAGGCGCATATCTCTTAAGCGCAGCGTTGACGCAAGTGATGGGCGGGCAGATCTCGCCGCTGGTCGTTGCACCGGTGACGATCAGCGCGGCGTTACAATTAGGCGTTAACCCGCAGGCAGTGGCATTGGTCACGGCAATTGCAGGCTCGATCTCGTTTCTCACGCCGCTTTCACATCCGGTGAATATTATTATGATCGCGCCTGCGAATTACACCTTCCGCGATTTCATCGAAAGTGGATGGGCGCTGACGATAGTTTGCTTTATTGCGCTGATGATCGCTGTTCCGTTCTTTTGGAAACTATGACAAAATATTTTTTGAAAGCAGGAGAGGCTGATGGAAGAAAAACCGACTCAAAATAGGGCGTTAACGATTCGCTCCGCAACGTCCGACGATTTTCCTACGCTGTCAGATTTGATGGTGCAGTTGTATGCGGCGGAATTGCCCGGCGCGCTGACTGGGGAGCGCGCGCTGTTAAGTCGTGTGATACAGTTTACGCTGGAGGCGCAGCCTGCGCAGGCGCTGTTAAACCGCTACATTCTCGCTGACGCAGACGGGCAAACGTTGGCGACTGGGATGATCCAATTCACGACGATTCCTCCTTTTGATCGCGCGCCAGATGGAACCATCGCTATGGCGCTGAGAACGCTTGGTTATCGCGCTACTGGGCGACTGTTGCTCACTGTCGCGCGCAGCCGCGTGGCGGTGCATGTGCAACATCAAGCCGATACGGCGCTGGTGCATAGCTACGTTGTAGATGAACGACAACGAGGGCGAGGGTTTGGGCGCGTTATGCTTAATGCTCTTGAGCAAAAAATGACGGAGGCTGGTTGTCAGTGGTCGGAGTTGCAAGTGCTGGCGGGGAATACGGTCGCACGCAACCTTTATATCCGAAGCGGATATAAAGACGTCGGACGTCCCCCGCGTTGGGCGGAGATACTGAGCTGGCCCAGTTATGTAATGCGAAAAGCCTTATAAGGGAGATAGATTCGCCGTTGGCGCGTAATGCTTAGCCTACTACAGAGAACCCCGCCAAGAAAAATCTCTTGGCGAGGTTTTTCAGCGGAGAGGGCGGGATTCGAACCCGCGAACCTTTTGGGTTACACGCTTTCCAAGCGTGCGCACTAGGCCAACTATGCGACCTCTCCATGCTCCAGCGGGCGAATTATACACCAGAAACGACAACATAAATTCGACTTACAGATCGGGGAGTGTCCAAGATAAGAAGTAAAATAGGGAGATGAAATGTCCAAACTGTGGAGCAAACTGGCGGCAAAGGAAAGCAGGATTCAATCATTCAGGAAGCCAACGATACAAATGTGGAGAATGCGGGCGGGCATATACGCCTGTGGCAAAGGAGAAAGGGTATCCGAAGGAAACACGCATGTTGGCATTGCGGATGTATATGGAAGGGAGTAGTCAGCGTTCAATTGCTCGCATCTTGAAGGTCAGTCCGCAAAGTGTCTCGAACTGGATCAATGTCTATGTAGCACAATTGCCGCCAGCGCCAGTCCCTCGCAAGCCCAGAGTGGCAGAGTTGGACGAGTTGTACACCTTTTTGAAGCGTAAAAAAACAAAATCTACGTCCTGACGGTGGTAGATCGAGCCACGCACTGCTTGCTGAGTTGGGATGCGGTCACGGAACGAAGCACAGCCAACCTGCAAGCCTGCCTCGAACGCGCCCCACAAGCCCGACAATACTATAGTGATGCGTTTCCAGGCTACGATAACTTGTATTACGGCGCTCCCTATGAAATGCGCTCGGATAAAAAGGAAACCTATTCAGTCGAAGCCGTCAACGCGGATTTACGTCATTATCTCAAGCGGCTAGCACGTAGGTCTCGTTGTTTTTCCCGTCGTCTGGATGCTTTACTCAAAAATCTGCGCCTCTTCGCATACTGCTACAACCAACGACAATTGATGAAACGACAATATCCGCAATACAATTTGCCGCTCATTGATTTCCTGTATCCTCTATGATGGACACTCCCTACAGATCGTATTTTTATTCGTTTCAAATTTGGTCAGTTTTCCAGCGCGCCTTGTTGAATCCAATCTACGATGATTTGCACTTGCGGCGGTGTCAGTTTTGGTCCGCGCTTGGGCATTTCTTGTGTAATAACCTGTTCGGCAAGCAGGCTGTTCTCCACGTCGCCGGGCGCGATTACAGAGCCGTTCTCTGAGCCGACCATGATGGCTGCGAAGGTCGTTAAGTCTAAGCCTTCTTTTGTCTCTTCGCCGCCGTGACACTTCCAGCAGCGACTTTGCAGGATGGGGATTACATCGTTCGTGAAACTGACGACGGCGGTTTGCCCGGATGATTCGGTCGGACTCGGCGAGTCGGTCGTGGGGCTGGCTGCCTCGGCAGCGGCAGGCGCTGAGGTCGGAGGCGCTAATTCGCCCGTCGGAGAAGAAGCGGGGAATGCCGTTGGCTGAGTTCCACAGGCGGCTATGAATCCGATCAGTAAGGTTGCGATGAATATTTTTTTCATTGTTTTCCTAGAAACCATATAAGATGACGCCGCCCAGAAAAGCAAGCGCGAGGGCGATGAGGAAACTTAATCCGTATGCCGCTGAGTAGAGCGCGCGGTTGCTTGAGGCGAAGATGCCCGGGTTACGGTGGCGAATGATAGAAATGCCCGCGGTAAGAAGAAAAAGAAGCGCGGCTAGAATGACCTTTGCAGTTGCGTTCGGCGCATCGCCTTCGTAGTTTTTGACGTTGTCCATCACGCCCGTGATCCCGGCGACAATGACGCTGATCGTCGCGAGGACCATATTGGCGAACGCGGCTTGTTCGAGCGTTGCGTTGTTCTTCCACCATGCGAGCAGAACGAACAGGAACGCCGCGCCGGTGAGCGCGATGGGGAAGTGTACGATCATCGGATGAGTAGGATGAATTTGCGTAACGACCGTGATGAAGCGGTTGATGAAGTCCATTGTTTCTCCTTGGCGCTTTACTTGTTTGCCAGATTGCGGGATGATACCTTTTATTACCCGGCAGTGGCTGAGAATTTATTAATTTTTCTATGGAAACAAAAAAGCGGACAGCAGTTTTGCCAATCCGCTTTCGTGAGATTTTGAAGCGTCAATTTTTAGCGGGGAGCGACAATTCGCGCGGCTCGACCATGCCCCAACGCGAGGCGCCAAGGTAGAGGATATCGAGAATGAGATCCTCATAGCGAATCCCTTCCGCTTTGGCTTGCAAGCACAAGTCGCTGTAATCGGGTGTGAGCCCGGGTAAGGTGTTGATTTCCAACAAGCGCGGGTTGCCTTCTTCGTCTAAACGAATGTCGGTGCGCGAGATGTCTAACGCGCCGAGCAGTTGATGCGCGCGCACAGCAAAATAGCGGAGTTTTTTCTCCAGTTCAGGTTCCACATCCGCAGGGCAGAAATATCCCGGCGCGCCCTCGTCGCCAATTTCTTTGGTTTTCGATGCATTGCTGTAAATATTCGGCGTGACCGAGCGAGCCATGTCTAATTCAAGGATCGGAAAGCGATGGAAGCCGTCTTTGTCGTACCAATCAGGGTTGCGCGAAAAGCGCTTAGCGTCGGCGCGCCCCATCACGCCGACCGTGAACTCGCGCCCGGGCAAGAAAACCTCCACCAGCGCTGGCTGCTGATAGGTATTGATAATGTATTGAGCGCGTTCGCGCAATTCCGCTTCTGTATTGACGATGGCTTTTGTGTCTACACCCATGCCGGTGCCTTCGCGCGCAGGTTTGACGAAGAGCGGATATTTCAACTCGGGTCGCAACGACTCGTTGCCAATGACGAATTCCTGAAAGGGAGCGACGGGCAGCCGTCGGTCGCGCCAGATGCGCTTCGTCAAAGTTTTATCGAGCGAAATTGCGTTCGTTAATACGCGCGAACCGGTATATGGAATGCCAAGCATTTCGAGCAGCGCCGGCGTTTGCGCCTCGCGCGCGTCTCCGCCGAGTCCTTCGGCGATGTTAAAACAGATATCGGGTTGATATTCGCGCAATGCAAGAGGCAGATTTCGGTCGGCGTGGATAAATTCGGTTTTATGACCGTCGGTCTCGATGGCGGCGCGCAACGAGTTGACCGTTTCAATGTGGTCGAAGTCGGCGAAAGCATCCGGCGGGACGCCTTCTGGTTTGGGCAATATATCGTCTTTGATGTTGGCAAGGACGGCGACTTTCCAGTAACGCTTTAGCATAGTTTGAATCTCCTTTGTGATTCAAATAATCTACTCGCGTCAATGATAGCGTAATCTTGAAGGATGACAAGGGTATTGGCAATCGAATGCGCTTTGCGATGGCGCGCGCTGCGTTTTCGGGAGTGTCCAAGATAAGAAGTAAAATAGGGAGATGAAATGTCCAAACTGTGGAGCAAACTGGCGGCAAAGGAAAGCAGGATTCAATCATTCAGGAAGCCAACGATACAAATGTGGAGAATGCGGGCGGGCATATACGCCTGTGGCAAAGGAGAAAGGGTATCCGAAGGAAACACGCATGTTGGCATTGCGGATGTATATGGAAGGAAGTAGTCAGCGTTCAATTGCTCGCATCTTGAAGGTCAGTCCGCAAAGTGTCTCGAACTGGATCAATGTCTATGTAGCACAATTGCCGCCAGCGCCAGTCCCTCGCAAGCCCAGAGTGGCAGAGTTGGACGAGTTGTACACCTTTTTGAAGCGTAAAAAAACAAAATCTACGTCCTGACGGTGGTAGATCGAGCCACGCACTGCTTGCTGAGTTGGGATGCGGTCACGGAACGAAGCACAGCCAACCTGCAAGCCTGCCTCGAACGCGCCCCACAAGCCCGACAATACTATAGTGATGCGTTTCCAGGCTACGATAACTTGTATTACGGCGCTCCCTATGAAATGCGCTCGGATAAAAAGGAAACCTATTCAGTCGAAGCCGTCAACGCGGATTTACGTCATTATCTCAAGCGGCTAGCACGTAGGTCTCGTTGTTTTTCCCGTCGTCTGGATGCTTTACTCAAAAATCTGCGCCTCTTCGCATACTGCTACAACCAACGACAATTGATGAAACAACAATATCCGCAATACAATTTGCCGCTCATTGATTTCCTGTATCCTCTATGATGGACACTCCCGCGTTTTCACTCGCTAGACAGCGCCCTGTCTTTCAGGTATCATCGGGTGGTTTACCGCATTTACGGTACGGGAAAGAGACATTTGCGAATGGCGTTATTTTCAAAAGATTTAGGCATAGACCTAGGGACGATGTTTACCCGCTTGGCGGATGCGACTCAGGTGCTTGTACAGCAACCCACTATCGTCGCGATCGAAGCGGACGAACAGAAAATGGTCGCGGTGGGGCAAGAAGCGTTAGATATGTATGGACGCGTGCCGGAGAGCATTGAAGTGGCGCGTCCGCTGAAGAACGGGGTGATCGCCGATTATGAAATTACAGAAACTCTGTTGGCATATCTGATTCGTCAAGTAAGCGGCAGTATGCGCCTGATTCGTCCGCGTTCGATGGTTTCCGTCCCATATAGCGTAACCAGCGTAGAACGACGCGCAGTGTACGAAGCAATTCTAGAGGCAGGCAGCCGCGAAGCGCATCTGATTCAACAACCGCTTGCCGCGGCGCTTGGCATTGATCTTCCCATTGGCTCGCCTTCAGGGAATATGGTGATCTGTCTAGGCGGCGGGTGTACCGAAGCGGCGGTCATGGCGATGTATGGCATCGTTTCCGCCGAAACGTTGCGATCGGGCGGCTTGGATTTTGACGACGCGATCATCAACTATGTGCGCCGAAAATACGGCGTGATCATTGGACAGGCGACCGCCGAACAGCTTAAGACGCGCATTGGCGCGGCGGTTCCGCAAGATATCGAAAATAGCATGGAAGTGCAGGGACAAGATCAAGTTACCGGCTTGCCGCGTCCGGTTACATTGACGACCGGCGAAATTGTCGAGGCTTTGCAAGACCCGCTTAAATCTGTCGTGGAGACTGGGCGTCGTGTGTTAGAGAAGACCCCGCCGGAACTAGTTGCGGATATTATTGATCGCGGCGTAGCATTGTGCGGCGGCGGCGCGCTCTTGCGCGGTATTGACAAACTATTGACAAAATCGCTTGGGATTCCCGCCTATCTTGTGGACTCGCCGTTGACTTGCGTGGTTGAAGGTGCGGTGAAGGCGTTGCCGATGTACAATATTTTGCGGCGAAGTTTGCCGCAAGTGTGAAAAAAAACGGCCGCGCATGGCGCGACCGTTTGCACATGAGCGTCTGCTATCCTGTTCCAAATTGACGATCGCCTGCGTCGCCTAAGCCTGGCACAATATACGCATGTTCGTTGAGGCGATTATCGATCGCGCCGATGTAAATATCAACATCGGGGTGAGCGGTTTGCATCGCTTTAACGCCTTCCGGCGCGGCGATCAGACCGACGAACTTGATCTTCTTTACGCCCCAACGTTTCAATACGTCTGTAGTGGCAGTGGCAGAACCGCCGGTGGCGAGCATGGGATCGAGGATCAAGCAGACGGACACAGTCGGTTCGGTGGGGAGTTTATTGTAATATTCTACCGGGCGGAGCGTATGTTCATCGCGATATAAGCCGATATGCCAGACCTCGGCGCTGGGCATTAATTCCCATATACCTTCGACCATTCCCAACCCGGCGCGCAGAATAGGCACCAGCCCGATCTTTTCTTTGAGCTCGGAGCCGATCATCGTTTCGAGCGGAGTTTCCAATTCGCGCGGCACGACCGCTAGATCTGCCGTCGCTTCGTAGGCGAGCAGCGCTGTGATCTCGCGCACGAACTCGCGAAACTTCTTCGGTTCGGTATGTTTATCGCGCAGGCGCGAAAGTTTGTGGGCAACCAGCGGGTGTTTGGATGCGTAAACGTTGGACATAAATTTCTCCTCGAAATTGGATTGTTCGATTTTAACCTAAAATCTTTCTTTACTGCGAACTGCGCTTGCGCTTGTTTATGTCTTCCTGAGTTTCTGATTAGGAAATTTTTCACAAGTGAATGGGAAAGGTACAATACTCTAAGAAGTTCCCTTGGGGAGATTTCGGACTATTTTGTATAGGCTGGGAAATTTCTCCGCATATGTAGGTATGATGACTGTTCAAACTCTAAATCAGCGCTTGATCGAGCTGCGCGATGTAAAAAAAATATACTCTACGGCGGCGGGCGATTTTGTCGCGCTAAAAGGCGTTAATTTACAAATTGGCGCGGGCGAATTCCTCGGCGTGGTGGGAAAGTCGGGCGCGGGGAAATCCACGTTATTGAATATGATCACCGGCGTGGATCGTCTTACGCGCGGCGAAGTGATCGTGAATAACGGCGAAACGGTTTCGATTCATGATATGACGGAAGATGAGATTTCTGGATGGCGCGGGCGAAACCTTGGCGTAATCTTTCAGTCGTTTCAACTGTTGCCTATGCTGACGCTGGTAGAGAATATCACCTTGTCTATGGATTTATGCGGCAATTTTAGCCCGAAGCGTTCGCGTCAACGCGCACTTGAACTGTTGCGGCTGGTTGAGATTGAGGAACACGCCGATAAACTTCCTGCGTTGATCTCGGGCGGGCAACAGCAGCGCGTCGCGATTGCGCGCGCGTTGGCGAACGATCCGCCGATTTTAGTAGCGGACGAACCGACGGGCAGCCTTGACTCGGTCACAGCAGATCACATCTTCGAGCTTTTCCAACGATTGGTGATGGAACAGGGTAAGACGATCGTGATGGTGACGCATGATCAATCATTGGCGACGCGCTTCTCGCGCACGCTGAGCATTATAGACGGGGAGGTGGGAGAGTTTCCGCTGCAGACCGATGCGAAGTCTGAAGATGAAGCGGTCGCGCCGCCCAAATGGCGATTCCCGTGGAGACGACGGAAATGAGTCCGCGCCGAAAATCTCGGGCGGTTTCCGCTCAACATGCGATGACGTCCGCCGAGGCGATGATTGACATGCATGGCGTCGTCAAAAGGTTTAAAAATGTAGCGGGCGAGTTTACTGTCCTTAAAGATATAAACCTGACGATCAAGCGCGGCGAGTTTGTTTCAATTGTTGGAAAATCGGGGAGCGGCAAATCTACGCTATTAAATATGATCACAGGCATTGACCATCCAACCGAGGGTAAAGTTGTCATTGACGGGGCTGACATCTATACCGGAGTGACAGAGAGTCAACGTTCAAAGTGGCGCGGGCGCAATTTAGGCATTGTGTTTCAGTTTTTTCAATTGCTTCCTATGTTGACGTTGCTCGAAAACGCCATGTTGCCGATGGATTACGCCGACATGTACGGCTTTGATGAACGTCCTGCGCGTGCGATGGAGATGTTGGAGTTGGTCGGGCTTGAAGAGTTTGCGAATAAGCTGCCCCTGTTAGTTTCGACGGGACAACAACAACTTGCTGCAATTGCGCGCGCGTTGGCTTGCGATCCTCCGCTGTTGGTTGCCGACGAACCGACGGGCAACCTCGATACCAAATCTGCAAACACAATCATTGACTTGTTCGAAGAATTGGCGCGCCGCGGCAAAACGGTCGTTATGGTGACGCATGACCCTGCGCTGGCTTCGCGCGCCACGCGCAATATTATTATCGCGGACGGCGAACTGATCAACGAAACGATTGCCAAATCTCTGCCGTGGCTTAGGCATCGTCATATGATGGAATTTACAAAACTGGCTGAAACGCGGATATATCCGCCGAAAGCCACGATCATTTCGCGCGAAGACCCAATCGAAAATTTCTTTATGATTCAGAAAGGCGAAGTAGAAGTGGTATTGTACGACCGCAAGAAAGATGAAACCGTCATTTCTCGATTGCAGCCGGGCGAGTTCTTCGGCGAAATGGAGTTATTGAGCGGCGGTAAAGCGCTGGCGAACGTCCGCGCGGGAGCGAGCGAGGCGGTTGAAACCTTGACGATTAAGCGCGAGGATTTCAAACGCGTCATGGATATTTCACCGATCACTGCGGATGCGGTTGGCAAGATCGTCCAGCAACGACTGGAAGCGCGCCGCGCCATAGATAGCCGCACGGGGGGCTTCCTCGCGCGACTTCGAAAGAAGAGAGGCGTATGAAGCCGCGTTGGCGAAAAATATTCCACGATTTGATAGATAATAAAGCTCGCACACTGTTAGTGGTCTTTTCCATTGCGGTAGGCGTGTTTTCTATCGGCGTTATCGCTGGCTCGTATCAATATATCTCGAACGATATGAGCGCGTCGTATGCGATGAACCGCCCGGCGAACGTTGAATTGCGAACGACGAATTTTGACGATTCGGTCTTATCGTCCATTCAGAACCGAAGAAATGTAGCTGACGCTGAAGCGCGACGCGTGTTCAACATGCGCGTGCGAACGCCCGGCTCCGATAGATGGACAACGCTTGACATGGTCGCGTTTGAAAGCTTCGAAGATAATTCGATTAACCTGCTCGTGCCTGTCGCAGGAAAGGCGATTCCCGCAAAACGCGAAGTTCTGCTGGAGAAATCTGCGTTGCGCGATCTTGCGGTGGACGTGGGAGGTCTGCTTGAATTTGAACTTCCCGACGGCTCTACAAAGATCATGCCCGTCGTAGGTTTTGTTCAAGATACAGCCGCTGGCGCTGGCGACTTCCTCGCTTCGCCATCCGGATACATTACGTTGGATACGCTGCCCTATCTTGCTCAACCGAAACTGTACAACCGCATGTTTGTTACGGTGGCTGGCGATGGAGACGATCCGTCTTATATTCGAGAGGTGGGCGCCGCTGTAAAAGACAGTATGGAAAAATCGGATGTGATCGCGCTTCGTTCGCGGATTGCCGAAACGCATCGTCATCCGCTTGCCGATATTGTTAACGCTGTGCTGGGTATCTTACTGGCGCTGGGCATCCTGATCGTTTTTCTTTCCAGCTCGTTGATCTCCAATACGTTAAGCGCGCTGCTGAATCAACACCTTCGTCATATCGGTGTGATCAAATTGATCGGCGGGCAGCGCCGACAAGTCTTCTTAATGTACTTCGCGCTTATTATGGCGTTCGGCGTTTTGGCGCTGTTGATCGCCGTTCCATTTGGAGGCGTTGGAGCGTATCAACTCTCGCTCTTCATCGCCGACAAGTTGGACTTCACTCTGTTAGGCTATCGTTTGCTGCCGCTTCCATTTTTTATTCAGATCGCGGTAGGGTTGCTTGTTCCGTTGATTTCGGGGCTGGCGCCGGTTGTCGCTGGATCGCGCGTGACGGTGTTGCGCGCTCTTAGCGGCGATGTGGCGGATGATGGAAAACCCGCTTTAAGCGCGAACGGAAAGCGTCTATCGTGGTTCGATTGGATTCAGGTTAAAGCGACGCGTGTCCTTGCCGCGCGCGGACTTCATGTTCCGCGCCCGTTTGTCATCTCATTGCGCAACACCTTTCGCCGCAAGAGTCGTCTTGCGCTGACGCTGTTCACGCTGACGATGGGCGGCGCGATCTTCATCGCCGTTTTTAACGTGCGTGTGACTCTACACGATTATATCGGACGCATCGAGAATTATTTTCGCGCCGATGTGACGCTCGACTTTGATCAAGCATACCGGATACAGGAAATTGAGCGTGTCTTGAAGAAGGTGGACGGGGTGACGCAGGTGGAAGGCTGGCAATTTATGGGCGGCGAACTGATGGATGCGAATGGAAACGTCGTCGAAAATATCGCCTTGCTTGCGCCGCCGTCGAACAGCGATTTGGTCCAGCCGATTCTAGTGGATGGGCGCTGGTTGCGCTCAGACGACGTCCGCAAGATGACGGTCAGCGAAGGTCTGCGTAAGTCGTTTCCCAGCTTGCAGGCGGGCGATTTCGTCAACATGCGCGTTAACGGGCGGGATGAGATTTGGCAAATAGTTGGTATCTTTAAATTTGTCGATCAAGAAGGTATGATCGGATACGCGCCATTCGAATATGTTTCGAAGATTAACCGTCAGGCGAATCGCGCTTTCTCATATCGGGTCGTCACCGAACGACATGATCGCCCATACCAAGACGCGAAGGCAGAAGAGTTGGATAAATATATGCGCGATAGGGGCTTTAAGGTGCGCATCGCGCAAGCCGGCAGCGCTTCGCTAGACACGGCGGTGGAGAGTTTAGATATCCTCGTCACATTTCTGTTGATCATGGCGATTCTAACCGCTATCGTAGGCGCGATGGGCTTGACCGGCACGATGGGTATGAATGTCCTCGAGCGCACACGCGAGATCGGAATCACGCGCGCGATCGGCGCCGACGATCGCGCCGTGATGCACACGGTGATTGCCGAGGGCGTGGTTATCGGACTTATCTCGTTTGGACTTGCCGTGATCTTATCCATTCCGTTCACCTATCTGCTCTCGATGATCGTCAGTGTGGCGATCTTTCAGACGCCGATTAGTGTGGTGTTCACCTATCTAGGATATGCGATTTGGCTGGCGCTCGTGCTGACGCTCTCCACCGTTGCAAGCATTGTCCCGGCGCGCAATGCCGCGCGTATGACGATTCGCGAGGTGCTGGCGTATGAGTAATATATAGGAGCGAGGATCGTCTCGCCCTATTGGTTCGATACGAATTTTAGGCGGAGAAACCCCGCCCCTGCGGAATTATTGAAAACAGAAAGAAGGATGCAATGAATAAAACGGTTTATAAAACTTTGATGATTGGCTTGATCGCAACAATGCTCCTGACCGCTTGCGCGAATCAAGCCGCAGAGACGCCGTCTCCCGTTGCGGATGACGTTGCCGTGAACGGCGTTATTGCAGAAGGCAGGCTTGAGCCTATTCATGCGGCGAATCTGACATTTCAAGCGCGCGGCATTGTGGAATCGGTCAATGTGAAAATTGGCGATACTGTAAAGAAAGGCGATGCGCTTGCGCGACTCTCCAACGCCAGCGTAGCGGAGGCGCAACTCGCCGCCGCAAATCTCGAACTCATCGGCGCGCAGCAAGCGCTGGACTCTTTGAATCGCAACGGCTCCGCCAACTTTGCCATGACGTGGACGGCGTATATGAATGCGCAGAAAGCGCGCGCCTCTGCGGAGAAAGAGTGGGAGAAGTTGAATCTTGATTCTATCGAAGATCGCATCGAAGACGCGAAAGCCGAGGCGCAAGACCGAAACTCAGACTTGCAGGATGCGAAAGAAGAATTCGATAAGTATAAGGATTTAAACGAAGACAATTCCAAACGTAAGGCGGCAGACAATGAATTAGAGACGGCGCAGAAGAATTACAATGAAACCTTACGGAAACTGGAAGAAGTTGTGCGCGAGCGCGATACCGTCCGCGCCGCATTAGACGCCGCGCTTGCCGTCGAAGCCGAGGCGAAATATCAATACGAAATGTCCGCCGATGGTGTGAACGCCGATCAGTTTGCGATAGCAACGGCGCGTTTAGAGAATGCAGAGGCGCAAGTCGCTGCGGCGGAATCGAATCTTTCTAATTATGTTATTTACGCGCCGTTCGACGGAGTCGTCGCGGATGCGGCTGCTAGAGCGGGCGAGCAGGCTGGACCCGAAACGGGCGCCTTGTCCATCGTAGATGCGTCCGCGTGGATCGTTGAAACGACCGACGTTACTGAACTCGAAGTGGTGAATCTGGCTGTCGGGCAAAACGTCACATTCACTGCCGACGCGTTGAGCGATGTGACGATGGAGGGTGTTGTTACCGAGATCAGCGATTCGTCTGTGCTGCAAAGCGGCGATGTGATCTACACTGTGCGCATCGCCGTTGATAAAGTTGATCCGCGCGTAAAGTGGGGCATGACGGTGGAAGTTGCGTTCGAGCCGTTGGAATAAATTAAACGCAATGTCATTCTGAGCGAAGTGAAGAATCTCGGTTGCTGTCATAGAAGCCCTTTGGGAAGGCAACATGCTTTATAGGAAATCTAAAAATAGCCTCTCGGATCTTGGTCTGAGAGGTTTTTTGTCGGGTTATAATCATCCCATGCCCAAACCCCGCCCTCTCGATCCCGAATCGAAACCCGACGACCGCGTGGACAACGCTCTACGTCCGCAACAACTTGCCGACCTCATCGGTCAGGATCAAGTGAAAGAGAATCTTTCGATCCTCATTGACGCGGCGAAACATCGCGGCGAGGCGTTGGATCATGTTTTGTTTTACGGTCCGCCTGGGTTGGGCAAGACCACGCTCGCGCATGTGCTGGGCAACGAGATGGGCGTCAACGTCAAGGTCACTGCGGGTCCCGCCATTGAACGCGCGGGCGATCTCGCCGCCATCCTCACCAACCTCCGCGCGGGCGACGTGATCTTCATTGATGAAATTCACCGCCTCGGACGCGCAGTGGAGGAAGTGCTGTACCCCGCCATGGAAGATTTCTCGTTGGACATCGTCATCGGCAAGGGACCCTCGGCTCGTTCTCTACGCCTCAAACTGCCTCGCTTTACCGTCGTCGGCGCCACCACCCGACTCGCGCTCGTCACCGCGCCGTTGCGCGCGAGATTCGGCGCGGTCTATCGTTTGGATTATTACGACATCGAAGCCATGCGTCAAATTGTCGCGCGCGCCGCAGGGATGCTCAAAGTCTCCGCTGACGAATCAGGCATAAGGGAGGTTGCGAAGCGCGCGCGTGGGACTCCGCGTATCGCGCTGAGACTCCTGCGCCGCGTCCGCGACTTCGCCCAAGTCCGCGCTGATGGGACGATCACGAGCGCCGTCGCGAAAGAAGCGTTGGACTTGTTGCAAGTTGACCCGCTCGGACTCGACGATGTGGATCGCCGCGTGTTGAAAACGATCATCGAAAAATACGGCGGCGGACCTGTCGGCTTGAACACCATCGCCGCCTCCATCAGCGAAGAGCAGGATACGATCATGGACGTGGTCGAGCCGTACCTTTTGCAACTCGGCTTTTTAGACCGCACCCCGCAAGGACGCGTCGCCACCAAATCCGCGTATGAGCATTTGGGCTTGGCGTGGACGGGCGAGGAGCAGGGCAGGTTGTTGTAGATTGAAGGTTGCAGGTTGAGGGTTGCAGGTTGAAGGCGCGAGCGCGCCGCCCCTTGTCATTTCGAGGAGCGAAGCGACGAGAAATCTTAACGGCTTTACAGGAATCATCTTCTATTGACGGAGGCTTTTTTATGGATATTCCCCAATTAGCGGCGGAGATTGCGAAATTTTTAACGCCCTTCCTGCCTTATTTGATTTCGGCAGGCGAGACGGCGGCTAAAAAAGCCAGCGAGAAATTTGGCGAAGCCGCTTGGAATCAAGCCCAAACGCTGTGGGGGAAGTTGAAGCCCAAAGCGGAGGAAAGACCGCTGTTGAAAGAGGCGGAGGAGGATTTGAAAGAAAACCAATCCGATGAAGACGCCCAGGCGACTTTTAGGAGGCAGTTGACCAAGACGCTGGAAGCGGACGAATCTTTTGCAAAAATTATCGCCGAAACCGTGAACTTTGAAAATGCCGTTAACATTGGCGGGAATGTGGAAGGCTCTACGATCATTGCGGGGAAGGGCAATAAAATTATTAATGCCCAAACTTATATTGAAGGCAATGTCTATCGCGGACCTGCGCCGCGCGACCCGCAGGACGCGCTAAAGCTTTACCGCGCGGTGATGGCGAACAGTGTTAAAAACCTTTCCCTGCACGGCATTGACCCGAAAGCCTCGGACCTAAATGAACAGCGTGTAATGGGTTTGGCGAATGTATATATTGATTTGAATACTACCGCGCAGGTTGAGTGGGAAAGGGCTAATAAAATTGCAAACCGTGAAGATAAAACGAAACCATTATCGGTTTTAGAAGCGATTATAAAAAATCAATCATTAGTTATCAAAGGCGACCCGGGCAGTGGAAAATCCACCTTTGTTAATTACCTAACTTATTGTCTTTCAGCTCAATTGACCGGCAGATTAGAAAACTGGAATAAAGAAGATTCCGACCTTTTGCCGGTAGTTGTGATTTTGCGCGATTTTATAAAATCGCTCAAAAAATTGCCTGAAAAAGCCGAGCCAAAAGATATTTGGGATTTTATTGAAAAGAGGTTGAAAGACCAAAACCTTTCCTCCGCTTCAAAGCCAATTTTGGAATTGTTAGAACAAGGCAAGGTGATTTTATTCTTTGATGGCTTGGATGAAGTTACCACCATTCCGCAAAGAATATTTGTGCGCGACGCTGTAACTGTCTTTGTCAAACGCTATCATAAAAACCGTTATGTGACGACCTGCCGCATTCTCTCTTATACCGAGCCGAAAGCAGACCAACCCGATCTGCGTTTGGCGAACTTCCCGGAATTTGAAATCGCGCCATTTGATGATGGGCAGATCAAATCGTTCGTCAACCATTGGTATAACGAATTGACCAGTTTGGGAATGCCGAAAGAACGAGCCGAACGCCTTGCGGAAAATTTATTGAAGCAAATTGGCGGGCGTAGAGAATTAAACAAACTGGCGGGCAACCCGCTGTTATTGACCATTATGGCGGTCGTCAACACCGATGAAGGACAATTGCCCGATACGCGCGCCAAACTCTATGAAACCGTGATTGAAAAATTACTCTGGCAATGGGAGCAAACCAGCAAAGGCGCAGAAAACGCCCGTTTGCGCCAGCTATTGCAGGACGCGCATTGCTCGGATGCGGACTTCAAAAATGTGATTTGGAAACTGGCTTACGAAGCACACGCCCAAACCGATGTGAACAGCGAGGAGGAAGAAGCTCTCGCGGGCGTGAGCGAACTCAGTTTGCAAAAAGCGCTGGCCAGCATTAATAATAACGATTTGAACTGGGCGGCTAGCGTGATCGAAACCATGAAACTGCGCGCCGGCTTACTGCTTGAGCGTGAAAACGGCGTGTTTACCTTTCCGCATCGTTCGTTTCAAGAATTTTTAGCGGGGACTTATTTAGAATCAAAAGATGATTTTGTCGCCCGCGCCAAAGAACTAGCCGAGAATCACTTGCTCTGGCGCAATGTGATTTTGTGGGCGGTCAGCCGCCGAGTCTTTATTCGCGGCTCGTTGGATAGTCCATTAGCATTAATTGCCGAGTTATGCCCCAAACGCGCGTTGACCGAAAAAGAATGGAACAAAGTTTGGCTGGCAGGCGATGTGTTACTCGAAGTTGGCGTAACCCGCGCCGAACGAACGGAACTTGGCAAAGAACTTGCGCCGCAGGTACAAAACAAATTGGTTGAATTATTGGAAGGTAACCACTTAACCCCGCGCGAGCGGGCGGAAGCAGGCAATACGCTGGCGCAACTTGGCGATCCAAGAATTGGCGTTATCCCTCATCCCCAACCCTTCTCCCAAAGGGAGAAGGGAGTCCTTAACCTCCTCTTTTGCAAAATCCCCGCGGGGAAGTTCCTGATAGGCAGCCCAAAAAGCGATCAAAGCGCAGGCGATGAGGAACGCCCGCAATTTGAATACAAAATTGAAAAACCTTATTTCATGTCGCGTTACCCGGTGACGAATGCCCAGTTTGAAGCCTTTGAAAAAGCCGAAGATGGATATGCCCAAGCTCAATGGTGGACAGAAGCGGGTTTGAAGTGGAGGAAAGATCGAAAAGAACATGCGCGTTCTGGCGGCGTGTTTACTTTGGCGAATCATCCTGTGGTTAGGGTCACTTGGTACGAGGCTGTGGCGTTTTGTAAGTGGGCGACACATCGGTTGCAGGTTGCAGGTTTAAAGTTGCAAGCCTGGAGAAAGGGAGAAGTTGAATATCTTGATTTGGGGAGCAGCACATGGGAAATCCGATTGCCTAGTGAAGCCGAGTGGGAATATGCGGCGCGCGGCGGCAGGCAAGCGCTCTTTCCTTGGGGTAAGGATGAGATCGCCCCTAATCATGCCAATTATTCTGCTACAAACTTGAATGCCACCAGCAGTGTGGGGGCATTCCCTGATGGTATGAATGAATATGGTTTGTTGGATCTGAGCGGCAATGTTTGGGAATGGTGCGTTACTGAATGGCAAGAAAATTATAAAGAGTATTTGAAGAAGGAGAATAATGATATAGAAGGCAATAGCGTGCGCGTGTTGCGCGGTGGCTCGTATGACGATGCTGACTGGTGTCTGCGTTGTGCGTGGCGGGGCGGGCTCGATCCTGACTTCGAGTACCTCTATATCGGTTTTCGTTGCGTGGTGGCTTCTATTTCTCCATAAGGGTTTGGTTTCTGAATACTGTGTTTCTGGTTTCTGTTTCTTCCCGCCGTTAGGCGGGAAAATTTTTAAGAATTTTGGAGGCTTATATGCAAGAATCACCTATTTTTGTAAGAACGTTTGATTTATTGACGTGGCTGCTGCCGTTTGCTCAAAAATTTCCGAAAGAGCAACGCTTTGTATTAGCGGCGCGTTTACATAATGCGGCATTTAATTTTACGAAGAAATTACAGCCGCTTCGTTAAGCAAAAATAAAAAAGAGCATTTAGAAAAAGCGGATGTGGAATTGCAAAAATTAAGATTGTATTTGCGTTTATGCCAGCGCTTGCAATATTTTAATAAGGGGCAATATGAGCATGTGTTTAAAATGGTGGAAGAAATTGGCAGGTTGCTAGGCGGCTGGAGTAAAAAAGCGTAGGTCGCGTTTGCAAGGTGACAAAATAAAATTTATAATAGGAATGCCAAATTATTTTGGCAGGGCTGGCTGGCAGCGTGCGCGTGTTGCGCGGTGGCTCGTATAACAATGAAGACAGGAATCTGCGTTGTGCGAGGCGTAACAGGAACAATCCTAACAACGAGAACAACAATATCGGTTTTCGTTGCGTGGTGGCTTATGCTTCTCATCTATGAAAGCATACAAGCCTTGTGCTTGTTTTGCTCAGGTCAGAAATGCGTTTCATTTACGGATGAACGCCGAGACCGAAACGGAGAAATAGTGCAGCCATGCCCTGTGCTGGTTACTGCCAAAAAATCTCGGAGGTCTTAAAGACCTCCGAGATTTGGAAGCAAGAACCAGACGAATATAGAAGAGCCGCGCCGTCTCGGCGGTTAACGTCACATGGCGCGGCAAATTCAAATAAAAAACCAGACAGGTTTCATTAACGCTATTGCTGGTAAAAACTTTTTGAATGAAAATGATTGATACCCATCAGACTCCTCGTGAAAACGCTTCGGTAAACTCAGCGCGTCGCCTGTCAGGTTTTAATGTGTATGATTGGGATAACCTTTACCTTGCTTATCGCAAAGCCAGCAAAGGCAAGCGCGGCTTGGGAGATGTGGCTGAGTTTGAATACAAATTGGAAGACAATTTATTTCAATTGCAACAGGAATTAAAAGAACAAACCTATCAACCTGGCAAATATCATAGTTTTTACATCCACGATCCGAAGAAGAGGCTGATCTCCGCCGCGCCGTTTCGGGATAGAGTGGTCCATCATGCCTTGTGTAATTTAATCGAACCCGTTTTTGAAAGATCATTTATTTTTGATTCGTATGCGAACCGAATCGGCAAAGGCACACACAAAGCCATAGACCGCGCCCAGCGCTTTGCCCGCAGGTTCAAATACGTTTTAACGTGTGATATTCGGCAATTCTTTCCAAGCATAGATCATTCCGTTTTGCTCAATATCCTTGAACACAAAATAAAAGAGAAGCCGCTGTTGCGCCTCGCGGAAAAGATTCTGCAAAGCGGCGTCGGCGTGTTGCAGGATGAATATGACATGGTTTATTTTGAAACGGACGATCTGTTTGCGGTTAATCGTCCACGCGGTTTGCCAATCGGTAATTTGACCAGTCAATTTTGGGCGAATTGTTATTTGAATCCATTTGACCATTTTGTAAAACGAAATTTGAGGTGCAAAGGTTACGTCCGCTATGTGGATGATTTTTTGTTATTTTCCAATGACAAAGCAGAAGTGTGTCTTTGGCGCGGAAAAATAATCAAGCAACTGTGCAAATTTCGATTAACGTTACATGCAAACAAATGCCAGAGCCGCCCCGTAACAGAGGGCGTCCCATTTTTAGGATTTATCATTTTCCCAACGCATAGATTGCTGAAACAAGCCAAAGGCATCGCTTTTCAACGGAAATTCAAAGCTTTGCGCACGGAGTTCCAGTTGAAGAAAACATCGTTTGATAAAATTACCGCTTCCGTGCAAGGTTGGGTCAACCATGTCCGCTATGCTAATACCTGGGGCTTACGCCGTGGCATCCTTCAATGTGCCAGCCTTCAATTTCCAATCCCCAATCCCCAATTTACTATTTCCTAATTTCTCGATCCACCATGCAAACCTCCGACTTCGACTACCACCTCCCCGAATCCTCCATCGCGCAGACGCCCGCCGAGCCGCGCGATTCGTCGCGTCTGTTGGTATTGCATCGTGACGATGGAAAATTAGAGCATCGCATCTTCCGCGATGTGACGGATTATTTGAAGGTGGGGGATTTACTTGTGTTGAATCAGACGCGCGTCATCCCTGCGAGGATCTTTGCACGCAAAGAAACTGGCGGGCGAGTGGAACTTTTGTTACTGCGCCGCCGCGACGAAGTCACTTGGGAGGCGTTGGTAGGAGGAAAAGGTCTGCGCGTAGGGAGATTGGCGCAAGTTGAAGAGGGACCCGAGGTTCAGATCATCGAAGAATTGAACGGGTCGGAGCGATTGATAAAATTTTCCGAACCCATCGAGCCGTATTTTTCCAAAGTGGGGAATGTGCCGCTTCCGCCGTATATTCACGAAAAGTTGAACGACCCCGAACGCTATCAAACGGTCTACGCCAAAGAGCCCGGTTCTGCCGCCGCGCCCACGGCTGGACTCCACTTCACACCGCGTTTGCTGGAGGAGTTGCAGGTCAAAGGCGTGAAGATCGCTTATGTCACGTTGCATGTTGGCTTGGATACGTTCGCGCCGGTCAATGAAGATAACCCCGAAGAACACAAGATCCACAGCGAGTGGTGCGAGTTGACTCAAGAAACAGCGGACGCGATCAATGAGACGCGAGCGAGAGGCGGACGCGTGATCGCAGTCGGCACGACTTCGGTGAGAACGTTGGAGTCGGCGACGGTAAGACAAGATTTGGTCTTGCCCCGCTGCGGCGCAACATCTTTGTACATTCTCCCCGATTATCATTTTAAGATCGTTGATGCGATGATCACCAACTTTCATTTGCCCAAGTCCACGCTGTTGATGTTGGTCAGCGCGTTCGCGGGACGCGAGAGAATTTTAGAGACATATAAGACGGCGATTCAAGAAGGCTATCGCTTCTATTCATTTGGGGATGCTGTGTTGATCGTTTAAGAGTTTGCAGGTTGAAACATTTGGGCGTTTAAACTTACAAATGCGCTATCATTAGGCTATGTCAACTTCACTTGAGAGACTGAACAAAGAAATTATCGCTTGCCGTAAATGTCCGCGCCTGGTTGCTTGGCGCGAAGAAGTAGGGCGCGTCAAACGGCGCGCTTATCGCGACGAAGAATATTGGGCGAAACCTGTGCCGGGCTTCGGAGACCCGCAAGCGCGAATCCTTATCGTCGGACTCGCCCCCGGCGCGCACGGTTCGAATCGCACGGGACGCGCCTTCACCGGCGACGCTTCAGGCGGGTTTTTATACCCTGCGTTGTATAAGGCGGGCTTTGCCAACCAACCTGAATCCGTCTCTCGAGACGATGGATTGCAGCTCAATGACGTGTACATCACAGCGGTTGCGCGATGCGCTCCGCCCGACAATAAACCTAGTCTTGATGAATTGAATAACTGCCAGCCCTATCTCGAACGCGAATTGGAAATCCTCAAACCGAAAGTGATCGTGTGCTTAGGGCGCATTGCCTTTGAACGCATTCTGAAAATGCGCGGTCTGCGCATCGCTGACTATAAATTTTCGCACGGCGCCGTCTTTGGCTTAAAATCTGCAACGCTTCTTTGTTCCTATCACCCCAGCCGGCAGAACACTTCCACCAAACGCTTAACCGTGGAAATGTTCGATGAAATCTGGTCGAAAGCGAGAGATTTGTTGGAAGAATAGATGAACGGGGCGCGCCGGCAAAACGCTCGATTTTAGAACGACGCGGAATCATAACGCAAGGGGATATTCGGTAAACGAATCGCGCATCTATTTGCGCTCCTCTCTTCCTGTATTACAATACTTCTAAACTTAAGGAGAACTTTATGCGCGCTGTTGACATAATCATCAAGAAACGCGACAAAATCGAACTTAATCGCGAAGAGATCGAATTTTTTATCAAGGGATTTGTCTCTGGCGACGCGCCGGATTATCAAGCGTCTGCTTTTGCGATGGCGGTCCTCCTGAACGGTATGACGGCGCGCGAGACGACCGATCTGACGTTGACGATGGCGCATTCCGGCGATATGCTCGATTTAAGCGACACGGTTGACCTGGCGGTGGATAAGCATTCTTCGGGCGGCGTAGGCGATAAAACCAGCATTGCCGTTCTTCCGATTGTGGCGGCGTGTGGGTTGCCTGTCGGCAAAATGTCTGGGCGCGGACTCGGTTTTAGCGGCGGCACGCTCGATAAACTCGAATCGATCCCCGGCTATCGCGTGGATTTAACCACTGAGGAATTTAAGAAACAACTCAAAGAAATTGGCATTGTGCTAACCGGTCAATCGCTGACGCTTGCGCCCGCCGATGGGAAGTTGTACGCTCTGCGCGACGTAACCGGAACTGTGCCTTCCATTCCGTTGATCGCTTCTTCGATCATGAGCAAGAAGATCGCGGCTGGAGCGCAAGCGATCGTACTAGACGTGAAGGTAGGACTGGGCGCATTTATGCAAACGCTCGACGAAGCGCGCGCATTGGCGAACTTGATGGTAGATATTGGCAAATTGGCTGGGCGCGAAACTGTGGCGTTGCTTTCTGATATGAATCAACCGTTGGGTCATGCGGTCGGGAATTCGCTCGAAGTTGTGGAAGCGATAGAGACGTTGCAAGGCGGCGGACCGCACGACTTCCGCGAACATTGTTTGCACATCTGCGCTCACTTGTTAAGGCTTGGCAAACACGCTAAGAATTTGGAAGACGGGCGCACGCAAGCCGTGAAAGCGCTGGCAGACGGTTCTGCGTTCGAGAAATTCCGCGCGTTAGTGACAGCGCAGGGCGGCGACGCATCGTATGTGGACGATGTTTCCAAGTTTCCGCGCGCGAAGCGCGTCGAAGCGGTCGAGTCGCCGACGAACGGATATATCTCTCAGATCGATGCGCGCAGCGTGGGCGAAGCGTCGGTCATCCTCGGCGGCGGACGCGCTAAAAAATCCGATGCGGTTGACCACGCGGTAGGCGTTGTTGTTCATCGCAAAGTAGGCGATCGCGTTCAAAAAGGCGATCCGCTTTTTACTATTCATGCGAATGCCGAAGCGAAATTGGCGGAAGCGCGCGAGATGGCTCTTGCCGCGCATCAATACAGCGCTAATTTTGCGCAACCTTTGCCGTTATTCTATAATTAAGGTGAGTTATAATAGACGGAGGAACAGAGCGACTCATGGCTAAAATAACTTTACGAGCGTATTACCGCGAGATTGAAGCAATGCTTGACCGCAGTCAGTTCGACGAGGCTGTAGCGCATTGCCATCATATCTTAAAAATATATCCCAAGAATCTTGCCGTCTATAGGTTGTTGGGCAAAACGCTTCTTGAGGCGAAGAGATACGGCGACGCAACCGATGTTTTTTCGCGTGCGCTTGCCGCCGCGCCAAGCGATTTTGTTTCGCATGTGGGAATGAGCCTGATTCGCGATGAGGAGAATCGCCTCGATGACGCGATCTGGCATATGGAACGCGCGTTTGAAGCGCAACCGTCGAATGCCGCCGTACAAAGCGAGTTGCAACGTTTGTATACCCGGCGAGACGGCTCCGCGCCTCCGCGGATCCGTATGACGCGCGGCGCGCTTGCGCATATGTATGTCAAAGGCGAGTTGTATCCGCAAGCGATCTCTGAAATTAAGAGCGCGCTTATGGAAGACCCTGGTCGCGCCGACATGGAAGCGTTGCTGGCGCGCGCATATTCTCGCAGCGGTCAGAAAACCGAAGCGACTGAAACCTGCTCTTCATTGTTGCGGCGCTATCCTTATTGTTACGATGCGAACGCGATCCTGGTTGATATTCTTGACGGGGAAAGACCTGAAAGCGTTCAGGCGAATCGTCAGCGCGTAGTTGAACTTGATCCATATGCCGCGCACGTTTCCGGTTCGCTGTTAGATGTTTCTGCCGCGCCTGACACAGCCGTCTCGATTGAACGATTAGATTGGCAGGGTCAGCTAGTGGGCTTGCCTTCCGGTTGGAGCGAATCGCAAGGGATTCAATTGCCATCCGAGACGGCAAACGATCAACCCGAATGGCTGACGAACGCGTTTACCGAAGCGGACACGACGCTTCCTTCCGCGCCGCAAGCGGCTCTCGCCATGGGCGCCTTCGCTCAACCGCAAGAGGATATCCCCGATTTCTTGCGCGACGCTGGCTGGGGTGCATCAACCGGCGCTTTTGATGAAAGTAAATCTTCGATCTTGAATGATGAAGAACCGTTGCCGGCTGCCGCCGCTGATATGCCCGATTGGGTTAAGGCGATGGCTCCCGCTGAATCGGAAATTTCTTCAGCCGATGAATCTACGCCCGATTGGATGGATCGTATTGATCCGAGCATTTTATCGGCTGAGTCCAAATCAGCTGCCGCAAGCGACCAGCCTGATTGGCTGAGCGAATTGGGCGCAACGCCGCAAGAGCCAGTGCAATCTGTAGAAACTACGAGCGACCAGCCTGATTGGTTGAAAGATTTGGGCGCAATGCCGCAAGAGCCGGCGCAATCTGTAGAAACTACGAGCGACTTGCCAGACTGGTTGAAGGATACGAGCGCGAAAGAGCCTGAGCCTATTTCGAACGATTTTGATTCCCTCAAACAAACGGAACAACCGCAAGAATCTGAACCAATAGAAGCGTCTTCTGCGTCTCATTCTGCCGCCTCCGCTCCGAGCGCGCAAGCCGAGGACGATGCTTTTGCATGGCTGGAAAGCCTTGCAGTAAAGCAGGGCTCGACGGAAGGTTTGCTTCTCAAGCCGGAGGATCGTCCGCAAGAGGAGCCGGAGTGGGTCAAGCAAGTAAAATCAACGCCGGAAGACGCGCCGCTGGCGCAGACCCCATCTATTGCTGCGGCGGAAGAAACGCCTGTTGCCTCTGTGGGCGATCTAGAAGAACTTGGCAAGAGCGAGAAAGAACAAGACGATTCGTTTGCGTGGTTAGAAAGCCTTGCAGTGAAACAAGGTTCGACGGAAGGCTTGCTCATTACGCCGGAAGAACGGAATGAGGATGAGCCTGAATGGGTGAGGCAGGCGAAAGAGATTGGCGATTCGTTGACCGCTTCTGCGCGAGAACATGAAGTTGTGGATTCCGCTGAAACTCCAGCCGTTGCGCTCGAACCGCAGGCAATGAGTGAAGATACCGGTATGTGGTTGAGAAGCCTCGAATCTGAAACTTTGATCGTTGAGCCGGCGCAATCGTCTGAAGATGACGACGTGGCGACGTGGCTGAAAAAATTGGACGAGCCGGAGGAGTCCAGCGTGGGGGCGGAGCGGCAAGATGACGTTCTGCCGGATTGGATGAAAACTGCCGAGGCATCGGATCGCGCAGAGTTCGATAAAAGCGCGTCGCAACCCTTTGCGTCTAAAGCGGTTGACGAGAGCGCTTTGCCGCAAGCGGAGCGCGTAAGCGAAGGCGATCTTCCGAGTTGGCTTGAAGGCATTGACGCCGGCGCGCCTGCTGCCGCTATAAGCGACGATTTGCCGGTTTGGTTGCGCGATGAGGCAGGTGAGACGGTTGCGGAACCGGCGAAGATTGAGCCAACGCGCGCCGAAGAATGGCATACGCTGGAGACACATGCTGTCGAACCGGTAGCATCGGTGGAGGAGAAGCCGCAAATGGCAACGCCTAAACCGCCAGCGCGTAAAACGGTTGAAGCAAAGAAGACGGCTCCGATTGCCGCGCGTCCGCAAGAACCTGCTGTGCGTAAAGGGACCGGATCGTTGGCTTACACGGTGGATATCGCGTTGGGACAAGCGCGTAATGAATTGAATCGCAGCAATATCCCCGGTGCGCTTGAACGATATTCCAAACTCATCAAGAAGGGACGCTATCTCGACGATATTATCTCCGATCTGCGCGATGCGTCATATCGGTACCCCGTTGAAGTGGGCATTTGGCAAGCGCTCGGCGACGCGTATATGCGCGGCAACCGCTTGCAAGACGCGTTGGACTCGTATACCAAAGCGGAAGAGTTACTTCGTTGACAATCAGACCTGACAGGTTTCTAAAACCTGTCAGGTCTTTTTTATATTATTCTTTTGGAGGAATCTGTGGAACGTTCGCTCGTATTGGTAAAGCCTGATGGTGTGCAGCGCGGATTGGTGGGCGAGGTGATCGCTCGTTTTGAACGCCGCGGACTGCGGCTCGTCGGCGCGAAATTTATGCAAGTGAGTTTGGATTTGGCGAAGCAACATTACGCGGAGCATGAAGGCAAGCCGTTCTATGACGGTTTGATCGCGTACATCACGTCCGCGCCGGTCATGGCGATGGTGTGGGAGGGACCGAACGCGGTCGCTGCCATCCGACAGACGGTGGGTTCGACCAAGCCGGTCGAGTCAGCCCCCGGCACGATCCGTCACGACTTTGCGTTGGAGGTGGGGCGCAACCTCATCCACGCTTCGGATAAACCGGAGACCGGCGTGCGCGAGGTGGGGTTGTGGTTCAAGAACGATGAGTTGGTGGATTGGAAGAGGGATGTGGACCGGTGGGTGTTTGAGAAGTAGAGATTGAGTGATGGAGAACTAGAGAATTGTCCCGTTGGCGCGAGTCGGCGGGATGTTTGTTTTAGGCGCTAGGCGGTTTAGCCGTTGGAGGTCGCTTTCTGAGCTGCACGACTAGCGCTCCTGCGCCTGTAATGATGAGACCGAACGCTTCTTTTGCACTGATCGTTTCCCTAAGGAATAGTACGGCTAGGATGGGAATCCAGATCATCATCGTCCCGCCGATGACGCTCGATTCGGCGGCGGTCAGTGTGCGTAACGTGTGATTCCAGACTGTGAACGCGAAGGCGGTATTCGCCAACGCCAGCCAGATGATGATGCCCCAGCCTCGCAGTGTCATGGTCGGAGGCGCTTCAAGGAAGAAACCGGCCGTAAGCAGTAAGATGGAGCCAATGCCCATGCTGACCGTCGTCACAACCAGCGGGTGATGCGCTTCTGTACGGTTAATCTCCCTGCCCAGTACGGAAGAGATTACGTTTGCCGCTACGCCGACGAGAGCGGCGCTCAAGCCAAATAGTTGGCTCTGTGGTATGGCGACCGGCAGAAAATAGATCAGCGCGCCGATCATCGCCAACAGGATTCCGCCCCATTGCAGCCAGGTCGGTTTTTCATTCAGCCAGAAGACGCTCAACGCCGCCACGCCCGTCGCGCTGAAACTCATCACGAGGTTGGTTGTTACTGCGGACAGATAAGCAAGTGAAATGAAGACCGCCCCTTGCGTAACGGCATAGAGCAGCGCTCCGAGCAACGCCAGCCTCAGCCAGGTTTTGACGGACAGGCGCTTAATCTCATACTTTGCTTCGTTGTAAAATAGAGCGATTGCGAGAAGAAGGAAGGCGATGAAATATCGCAATCCTGCGAATATAACCGGCGGCATATCCTCCAGCCCGATCTTGATAAAGACCCAGGAAGTTGCCCAGAGGAATACGACGAATAATGCCTGAAAGATGGCGGTACGGTGAGATTTCATGTCCGTGCTTTTACTGTACTTTCAACAGCACCTTGCCATCGCTCCACAGTTCTTCGAGGTCGTAATACTCGCGCTGATCTGGCGAGAAGAGATGTACGACCACGTCGCCGAAGTCCATCACCAGCCAGCCCTCCTGTGATTTGCCCTCCACGCGAGATTTCTTCTTGTAGTCTTTTTTCGTCGCTTCCAGAACGCTCTTGGCGAGCGCATCCAACATGCGGTCGCTGGTGCCGTTGCAAATGACGAAATAATCCGTGAATGACGCGACATCTTTGATGTCGAGCAGCAGGATGTCTTCGCCCTTTTTGTCCTCCAGGGCGTCAACGATTTGGTGTGCAAGTTCGAGTGCGTTCAGGGTTCACCTCAGTGTAACGCCGACTTAAGTCGGCGTTACGATTTTAATGGCGCGGAAAATAATCTGATATACACCGCGCCGTCTCGTTTCAAGTCGCTTTTGAATAGATGTACCGAGTCTACCCGCACAGCGCCGAGTGAGTCAATCGTTGCGGCTTCGAGCGCGCGGCGGACTTTTTGCGCGTCAACCGCCGACGCATCCTGCCTCACGCGCCCGATTGTCAAGTGCGGAGAATACCCGCGCGTTTCCGATTCGAATCCGAGACGGGTGCACGCCGATTCGATTCCGCACGACAACGCCGATAACTCCGCCGGGGCGTGGAGTCCGATCCACAAGACGCGAGCCCGCTTCACGTCGGGAAAGGAGCCGAGTTTGCCCACTTCAATCTCGAACGCCCGGACAGAGTCCGCTTGAGCGCGGAGGATCGAGGTTAGCGCATCCGCTTGCGCGGGCGCGATGTCGCCGAGAAATTTTAACGTCAGGTGAATATTTTCGGGCGCGACCCAACGGATTGACCCTCCGAGTTTTCTCCGCAAATTGGAGGTCGCTTTGTGAATCGCGTGTTGAATTTGTTGGGGGATCTCGATGGCAATGAAGGCGCGCAAGAGACTCACTTATTCGCCTAAGGCATGGCGGACCGCGTCTTTCAGTTCGAGAAACCCAACCGGCTTTACAAGATAAGCGGTTGCGCCGGCATCTAAGCCGGCTTTGATGTCGGCGGGGGAACTTTTGGCGGATACGATCACAACCGGAGTGTGTTCCAACGTTGGGTCGTTACGCATATATCGCAACACTTCCAACCCTGAGACGTCCGGCATCATGATATCGAGGACGACTAGATCGGGTTGTTTGTCGGCGAGCATGGCGAAGGCGGACGCGCTGCTGGTGATTTTGAGCACGCTGAAACCGCTGACGCGCATCATCTCGGCGAACAATTCGGCGGCGTCCGGCTCATCTTCGATAATCAGAATAGTCTTCTCAATCATGTGAGGCAACGATAGCACAGGAAAATGGAATATGCAAGAGGGCTATATAACGTAAATGCTGTCGTATGAAGCGAGCGGTGAAATTCGTGTCGTTTGTTTGTAAGATTCTCGTCGCTGCGATGTTCTAGGAATTACACTTGGAGAAAGTAAAATGACTGAATTGGATGAATTTCGTAAAGAGAAGGATGAGTATTTTGCGCATGATCCGCAAAGCCCGCTGACCCCTGAGCAGAGACGCGATTTCAAAGGCTTGCATTATTTTCCTGAAAACGATTCGTTGCGGCTCGAAGTGCAAGTCGAACCGTTCGAGAATCGGCAAACGATAACGATGCAAACCTCCACCGGCGGCGCGCAGGAATATGTGCGCTTTGGACGCTTCAAGTTTCAAGCGGATGGACAAAACGCAGAGTTGACGATCTATCAAGCGGATTATGGCTTCTTCCTGCCGTTTATTGATGCGCTAGCAGGGACGGAGACGTATCCCGCTGGGCGATACCTTGAGCCTGAGGCGTTGCCGGGCAATCGTTTTCTAATTGACTTCAACGTCGCTTATAACCCTTATTGTGCGTACAATGAGAGATGGTCTTGCCCAATTACGCCGGCGGAGAATCGGCTGAAAGTTCCGATCCGCGCAGGAGAGAAGTTGTTCCATTCATAAAACGTAGCGACGGCAAACGCCGTCGTTATTCTTTTTGCTTTGTAGAAATTCGCGACAATTTGCGGTTAGTTTCTTCGTTCTTACGCCAACCCTGTTAAACCTATTTCTCGCCTGCCTCTTCGATCACTTTGAGAAGCGCCTCGTATTCTTCGTGGCAGTCGGGACAAATGTCTAAATGTTCGCGGATGAGCGGCATGAGGTCGGCGGCGTTGTGCGCGCCTACTTCTCGTTCAACGTATTCGTCCAGCGTTGAGAAAATCTCATCGCAAGTCAATTCTTCGACGCGCGCGTTCTCCAATACGCGCAAGAATCCCCGCACGATCTCATTGGGCTCTTCTTTCTTTTTGCGGAAACTGGTTTGAATCCGCTGGAGGAGTTCCTTGATGTTCATGTTTGCCTGTGTTTTTGACGGACGCTGTTCGGTCAATCTTACTTCTGCTCGAACAAAGAAAGAACGTCGTTAGGGGCGATTTCTTCCGCTAGAAGCCGCTGTTTTAATCGGACGCGCGCGTCGTGGAGGAGTTTATAGAGGGCGTTGCGATTGGTCTTGAGTTTGCGCGCTACGGTTTCCACCGGCATATCACGGACGCCAAGCAGAATCAACGCTTCGCGCTGGCGGTCGGTTAGGTCTTCTTCGATAATACGCTTCACGCGCGCCAGCATATCGGCGCGTTCGGCGGAGGTTTCAGGTCCCGCTTGTGAATCGGCGAGCAAGCCGAGGGGCGGTGGAGCGTCTTCGTTTTCGGTGAGCTCATCCAGCGACGAATCGCGCCAGCGTTTGCGGCGCAGTTCGGTTAGCGCGATCCGCACGGCGATCTTGTGCACCCAGGTCGTAAATTGACTGCGCCCTTCGAAAGTGTCAATTTGGCTCAACACGCGCAAGAGCGTCTCTTGGGTTACTTCTTCGACGAGCGAATTAAATTGAGGTTGGTTGGGAGACAGCCAGCGTGAAAGAGCGTAAGGCAGCCCTTTTTGAACGATGACGCGCAGATCTCCGAGCGCGGTTTCGCGCGCGGCGCCATTGTCTTTTAAGTCAGCGATCCATTGTTCGTTTGTTCGAGCGGTCATTGTAGCGATACTATATCAGAAAATAGACGAGCTGAAAGCCCATAAAAATAACGAGTCGCCTGACTCGTTATTTTTATGGGCGCTAAGGGACTCGAACCCCTGACCTCATCTGTGTGATAGATGCGCTCTAACCAACTGAGCTAAGCGCCCGCAGTGACGGCATTATAGCCGAGATAAAGCCCTTCGGCAAGGCGTGATTTGCCTCGTTTATGCGCCGCATTAGGGCGGCGGAAGCATGTCCCAAGGATTCACGAAGGATGAAATTGCGCGAATTTCGAAGTGTAAATGCGAACCGCTTGAGTTGCCGGTGCTGCCGATGGAGCCGATCAAATCTCCCTGTCCGACGCTCTGACCGCATACGACGTTGATGCCGCTTAAGTGCGCGTACAACGACTGGAAATTATTGCCGTGGTCAATCATGATCATGTTGCCGTAGCCGTGCTCGTTCCAGCCGGCGTACACCACCACGCCGGCGTCGGTCGCATATACGCCCTCGCCTGTGTTGCCTGAAATATCAACCCCCCAGTGGTTGGTGTTAGGCGAATAATCGAATCCTGAAAGTTTGTGGCTGCGCGAGGGCCAGATAAACGCGCCGAAGCCTACCGCGCCGCCAGAGACTGGTTCGCAAGCGCCGCTGCCCAATACGCGCGCCGAGGCGGGATTCTCACGCGTCACTCCGAGCGGCGCGCTCCATGAGATAAACTCGCGATGCCCATTGGGGATGATTAACCATGCGCCCGGTTTGATGTTCGGGTGAGCGAAATCGCCGATAGTTTTAATATCCAAGTTATTGCCCGGATAATTAATGATGTCTTCGGGCGTTACGTCGTAATACTTGGCAATGCCGTTTAGCCCTTCGCCGTCCTGCCATTCGTGATACGTTCCGTTGACCGGTAAGATGTTTAAATTCTGCCCGGGTTTCAGAGCGTGAGGGTTGTCGAGCAGCGTATAGTAATTTCCCCATAAAATGGTTTGCGGCTCAAGCCCGAAATTCTGTGCGATGCCGAAGATCGTGTCGCCTTCTACGACCGTGTATTTGACGATCTCCTGCCGAGGGCGCGAGGGAATTGTGGTGTGCACTTGCGCCAAACGCGGCACTCCGCTATATGCGTTGAAGTCTTGCGCAGGCAGAGCGTCCTCTTCCACGATGGCGGCGGACTCGGCTGTGCCCGTTTCAGGAGTCGGCGCGAAGATGGAATGCGCCAGCCAAATGACCGCGCCAATTAATGCCGTTGAAAGAAATAATACGCTGAATCGTAAAACTGATTCGCCTAAGCCGATGCCGATCAACGTATCAGCCAAGCGCGAAAGAACGCCTGATTTATTTTTATCGTTCATAGAGAATTATCATAACATGGCGAAAAATGGAGGCTTGCCGCGCTAACCTGATATTAATCCTGCCGCTGTTGTAGATTAAATTAATAGATTATTGAGCGGGTAAAATCATCTCGGGAGCGTCAACATGCGCGTTATTGACCAGCGCGCTGACCGGATGCGCGTCCATGTCCTCGGCTGGGTAGGGTTTGATCAGTGGGAGGATTTGATTGGGCGTTTGCGCCGAGGGGTCCAGCCAGGCGGCATAATCGCGCGGATGTAAGATGGCTGGCATGCGGTTGTGAATCGTCTCCATTAACTTGTTCGGCACAGTTGTGATCAGAGCGCATGAACGCAAGTACGAACCATCCGAACTGCTCCATGTATCCCACAAGCCGGCAAACGCGAACGGTTGACGGTCTTTCATGTAAATGTAAAACGGTGTTTTCGCCTTTTTACCTCGATGCGTTTTCCATTCATAAAAGCCGTCGGCGAACACGAGACAGCGTTTGTATTTCAGGCTTCCGCGAAAAGACGGCTTCTCAGCCAAGGTCTCGCTGCGCGCGTTGATTAAGCGATGTCCGATCATAGGATCTTTTGCCCACATCGGCACTAATCCCCATGTGAAAAAATCCGCTTTAAATCGGTCGTTGTTTGGAATGGCGAGTGTGGGCTGCGACGGTGCGATATTGAAACGCGGAGCAAATTGTTGAGGAAATATGAAATTGCCGAACTTGTCTTCAAATTCGGCGGGATTAACTGTCAACGTGAAGCGTCCGCACATAATTACTTTAATCTCCTGAGATCACCGTCGCGCAAGGTAAAGCCGATCGCGTCGAAATGTTCGAGAAGCGCCTGCGCATATTTTCGACTGGTTTTGAGCAGGTCGCGCGTTTCTGCTAATGAGATGCGCTCAAGGCGTTCGATGGTTTTTTGGATAATGGCTTTGATCGCATCGTAATCGGATTTGCGAAAAACAACGTCGGCGGATACGAGAAACAGCTCGCCCAGCTCGAGTAGCGCGGAGAAGACTTCCGCTCCGACTGCCGCCTGACAATCTTTGACGCTTGGCGGCGCGAACGGATTCACATCGAAATTTCGTCTCAATTTTTCAACGGTCGCCTGTTCTGTCGCAGTGAAGCGGACTTCATGGTCTGGCAAGGAAATGCAATGATTTTCCTCCTGAACGACGCCTCGCGCTATAAACTGCACAAGGATAGCATGAAAGGCGCGCGAGGAAAGTTTCAATTTACTCTTAAGTTCTTCGCGTGGAATGCCGCGCCGCAATCGGAATACCTTGTGAAAATCCGAGACGATTTGTAAGGTTTTATTCTTTATCATTTGCCAACGCTGTTGGCTGATTGCGAGTAGATCGCTGAAAAGATTCGGCGTTCCTTCCTCAAGCAAGATAAGGGAATGAGTGGATAACGCCTCGCTGAGCGCAGATTCTGCGTCTGCCGCCGCCAACCTTGAGCGTGCGACGATCTCTTTAATAGGCGCGATTTCGAGCGCGTTTGCCGCTTCGAGCAATACTTCTGCCGGCGAACCCTGAATTAACGATTCCAATGACTTCAATACAGCGCCGTCGAAGCGTCTGTGTCGTCCTTTAGGGCGGGGGTCTACGATGACGCCGCCGCCGAGAGTCTCGCTGGGGGAGGGACGGCGTAAAATATAACGGTCTCCGCGCACGGCGACGACCGGTTCGCGCAGTTCGAGTTGAATCCAACCTTGAGCGCCGGGCGTTAATTCTTCTGCGTCTACGAGCCGAACTGTCGCTATTGTTTCGCTTGCGCCTAGGAAGAATTTTACTTCGTCGTTCTGTTGGAGCGCCAAAGCGGCGTCGCCAAGTAAGCGGAAGCGCGCGTCCAAGCGGCGCGAGGGGGCGTATTGATCGGGAAGGGTGAGCCAGTTTCCCCGTCTAATTGATGCGGTTTCTATTCCGGAAAGGTTGACTGCGACGCGTGAGCCTGGTGCGGCTAAGTCTTCTTTCTTTTTGTGAGTCTGCAATCCGCGAATTCGCCCTTTGATCTGGTTGGGCAAAATTTCTATTTCGTCGCCGACGGAGAGAGTTCCATCGCTTAGCGTGCCGGTTATTATTGTGCCAAAACCGCTCATAGTGAAAACACGATCAATGGGAAGGCGGGGACGCGAGAGGTCTGGGCGGGCGGGTTTTGTTTCGAGAAGCGTCTGAAGATTGGCGGTCAGGGCTTCGAGCCCGGTCCTTGTCTTCGCAGAAACGCGGATGATGGGCGCGTCTTTTAAGGCCGACCTTCCGACGACAGCGCGTATATCGGTTTCGAGCAGCTCAAGCCAGCCGGCGTCGTCAACGAGATCTATTTTTGTCAGCGCGATCACTCCCGTTGAGATTTGCAACAGGTCGAGTATGGCAAGATGTTCTTTCGTCTGCGGCATTATGCCTTCGTCCGCTGCGATAACCAGAAGCGCGGCGTCAATGCCGCCTATGCCCGCCAGCATGTTCGCGATGAAATCGCGGTGACCGGGCACGTCTATTATGCCGACTTCTTCACCGTTGGGGAGCGTCAGAAAGCCGAAGCCGAGTTCGATGGTCATCTCGCGGACTTGTTCTTCCTTGAGACGGTCGGGATGGGCGCCGGTAAGCGCGGCGATCAGAGTGGATTTTCCGTGGTCAACGTGACCGGCAGTTCCGATAACTCGCATAAAAAAATATTTCCCTCTCGCCTCTTTCTTAGACGATGAAAGAAGAAAGAGGAAAGCGACAGTGGAAGAATTAGGGCTGAATTTACTTCTTGCTTTTCTTGGTTGTTTTGTTATGACCCATAATGCGCTCGTAAGCGGAGAGCCACTCATGCGCCACATTCATAAGCTCTTGCAATTGCTGTTCGGTCGCATCGGCGGTTTGGTGCATTTGGTCTTGCAAAGTTTGCGTCGTCTCATATAAAGGGCTGATGCGCTCTTCGAGTTTGGCTACGGATCGTTGCACGTCTTTCGTGCCTTCGTCTTGCACAAGGGTGTAGCCGGTCCAACGTTTTTGGTCGTCGGCTTTGAACGTAACCCACTCTTGCCGCAGACGGTCTTCGGCGAGACGCTGCATTTCGGTCACTTCGTTGATGCGGCGCTCAAGTTTAGAGTTGAGTTCGTTGTATGTTTCTTGCGCTTTTTTCGCAGCGCGTAAAGTCTCTTCGAGTTGAACAATTTGATGGTCGAGCGCTTCAGCTTGCTGTTTGACCAGATCGAACTTTTCCTTCCATTCTTTGTAGGAACGTTCGCGGTCAATTTGGGCGACGCTCTGGTTTTCGATAAACTCGCGTTGCACGTTTTTGCGTTCCGTTTCCGAAGATAATAATTCGTTCATGCGGCTGTCAATGGTTTTGAAATTATCCGCCGCAAGGTCGGCTTTGGAACGCGCTTCGTCAATGCGTTTGCGCGTGGCGACGATTTCGCCTTGCAAGTCGGCGACGCGTTTGATATCTTGCTTGCGAGCTTCCTCGAATGCCTTTTGCGAGAGTTCTATACTTTGTGCGAGACGCGTCACTTCGTCAATAGGCGGGCGCAACTCCTTGATGGCTTGTTGCAGACGAAGGTCCTCATTAGGAAGCGCCTTAAGTTGACGTTTGATGTCGCTGAGATCGGCGGTTTTCTTGAGGCTGTCAACGGCTTTCGAGATCGTCTCAAAGTCTTGTTGATGTCGTTTGATCAGTTCCTTCTCGCGCTTTTCGTGACGTTTCTCGATGGTATCGAGCGCCTTATTTAGATCTTCGCGCTGTTTTGCGACGATCTCGTCGAACTGATCGAGCCGCGCTGCGGCAGATGAAACGTCTGCGAACTGCTTGGCGAATGGTTTGATCTGCTTTGAGACGGATACAACATCTCGTTCTAACGCTGTCAGGCGCTCTTCGAATGCGCCGATAGAGGCGCGTGTTTTACGATGTTCTTCATCGAGCCATTCCAAGCGTTTGACAATCTGTTCAAATTCCATAAGTTCCTCCGCAAAACGATTATACCGTAGGGCATTAACGCCCCAGCCGTTCAAACATCAACGGCAGATCGGAGAGGAAGAATTGGGCGCTTTTCGGGAATACGCCGAGGATGAAAAGCCCGATCACGCCCAGCCCCAGTATGAGGCGCTGAGAGAGGCTTTCTTGCGAAGACCAACCTATGAATTCTTCCGTTATGCTCATCGCGGCTAACGAGCGAATCGCTCCCATGAGCAGTCCCAAGATTCCGATTCCCATCCAAAGCGCGGCGGAGTTGGAGACGCTGGCGAGATTCTGCCATAGGGCTAATCGCGGCGGGAAACCGGCTAAAAGCGGAAATGCGCCTGTGGAGAGCATGGCGAGTACGATCGCCGCTCCAGCCAATGGTGCGTCGTACAATACGCCGCGTATATCGCTAAAGCGCATCGTCTTTACGCGGTTGCGGATCACTGACAGCCCAAATGACCAGAGCGCCGATGTTAAGGTCCGCGCAGGAATTAGAAGGAATAAGATTAAAATGCCTGCGCTTGTATTGAGGCTGAGAGCGAGGAGCGAAAATCCCGTTTCGGCGATGACGCCGAATGCCATGATTCTCCCAAGGTGGCGTTCGAGCGCCGCCCAAAACCCGCCGCTGACGATCATCAACAACCCTGCGGCGCGAAGGGTGAAGACAAGTTGTGGCGAAGTGCGCAACCATGAATAACGATCGAGAAATCCTGTTAAGAAAATGAGCGCCATGGTCGGTAGAATCCATAGAAGGAATCCGACGATGAACGGGTGCGAATCTTCCATTAACATGGGAATCCAACTGTAGAGAGGGAAAATGGCTAGCAGGAAGGCGAAGCCGAGTCCGAGCATGGAGGCGGCTTGCACGGCAAGAGCAAGATCGCCGGGGCTGGCTTCTACGCCCGCGAGCAGCCAGCCTGCCATGAGAATAAATGGCATAGCGAGCGTCTGATAGATAAGAAAGCGAAGGACGCCTTTGCCCGGAGGTTGAGATAAACTGACGAGCATAGGAACGGAAATTAAGACCGCCAATTGGATGAAAAGCGCGGCGTAGAGAAATGGCTGAACAGCGACAGAAGCGACCAGTAAGCCGATGATTATGAAGCCCAGCGGCGCGATTTGCGTTGTGTTGTATATGGCAAGAGAGCCAAAAAACCAGAGCGCCGCGCCGCCATAAATTAGCGTGAGCAACGCGCCTTCTGTAGAAGCGATGGTCAGCGCGCGCCCTAAGATGGTGAACGATGGGCTGATTTTGAGCGAAATGCCGCCGATCAACAACGCCTTGTCAATTGGAACGAATTGCGCCATGAGGGCGAGTAAAACAGCGACCATTGCGCTAAAGTAACTCAAGAATTTCCGGTTGTGGACGAACGCTAAACTTCCGCCAAGAAGGATAGGAAAGAAGATCCAGATCGTCGGCGCAGTAATCGTCATGAGGTCTCCGCAGGGATGGAGCGGGAGGCGATCATTAGATATGCGCCGACCAGCGCGACGCCTAAAGTGATTGCGGCGAGCGCCGCCGTGATCAGCGCCGAACCCTCGACTGCGGCGTATAAAATCTCGAATCCGGCGAGCGTAGTTAACAATCCCTGCGTGACGCGCAATATTCGCGAAGTCATCCCTAAATGGAGCATTCCTATGCCAGCCAGCAACAGCGCTCCGCTGGCGACCGCCGCGCCGGCGTCTGCCATGATATGGTTAACGCTGGGCACAACGCCGACGACGATAACGCCGACCGCTCCCGCTGCGAACAGACGGAAGAGTCGCGCGCGGGGCCAGATACCCTGACCGGCGGGGTTGTTAGGCAGCCCGGAACGCGTCATGCCGATGATAGCGCAAGACACCCAGCCTGCGATCAATTTCACTAATGCCATGCCCAACGGCGCGTGAGAAAGTAAGAGAATGAACATGGCAAGATATTGCACCGCAAGCCATGCAACGCTGATGCGCCAATTGCGCGCGATCAGTATGCTTGTTGAAGAGATGAGAATGATCGCGACTGCGATCCAGCTTAAGAGAACCATTGGCTAAGGAGCGCCCTGCGCGAAAAAGGAGATAAGGAATGCTACAAAGACCAACATCCACATGATCCCGCTTTCGCCTTCGAGCATGGTTGTCAATACGACGCTGGCGCGACTCGTTTGTTTGTATATAGTTTGTATGATTTGATAACTCCAGTCGAGCCATGTGGAAGCGGTGGGACGCACCCAGTGCGCGCGGACTGGGTTGAGGATGCGAAGACGGGGGGTAAAGCGAACTAAGATAAATGTTAGGAAGGAAACGATTAGGCTGGCGGTTAAATTTCCCATTTGGAACGACGCGCTCCAGTTGAAAAAGCCAAGCAATAGATTAATCGTGAATAGCAGGAGAATTCCTATAGAATAAATATTCTTCGCCCAAGCGGGTTGGTCTTCATTACGGATGCGCGTATATGAGATATAGCGGATAAAACCGGTAAGCAGCATAACGTGCGCGAGCAGTAAGGGAATCCATAAGGGAAAGAAAATGGGTGTGGTATTCGCCCATCCGCTTGCGGTTAATGAAAACGGCAATGAGGAAAGCCCGAACGCTCCGACCCATAGCCCACGTGTCAGCCAACGTTTGGGTTCGGACGATAGAAATAGAACGCCGCCGCACAAGATGAGCGCGCAACTCCATGCGGCGGCGCCGGCTAAGTTGCCGCGCAATGTTGCGATCACTGCGAGCGAACCGACGCCGATTAACCAAAAGGGTCTGCCGGTTAACTCGTCTGGCGCGCGCAGCCACATCCAGCCGCCATAGACGGCGGCGAGCGTCGTAAACGCCAGTAAATAAGGCTCAAAGGCTGCAGCAATACTGCCTGCGGGAATGCGCGCGAGTAGAATCAAACTGGAAGCAGCAGATGTCATTCGTAAGGCTGTGCCAAAGCCGCGGCGCAGCGGCGAATCGCCGGCATACGGTAGGTGAAGCGGAAGAACGCCGATCCGCAAGCCCGCTGCGATGAGCAGATAAACGCCTGTTTGCGAGGTCGCTGAATGGAAATTGAAACTGTCGCCGCTTGTCGCGCCAGCCGCATCTGCCCAGAGCAACATCAAAATGCCCAGCGCGTGAAAGGCGAATGCGGTGATCGCGCTTTCCGTCCGTTTGGGATCTTCTACGAATCGGAATTGGATGATGAGTTCAGTCAGGTCGAACGCCGCCCAAATTAACGCCAACGTTAATAGATTGTCGGCTGTAACGGCAAGAACGCCGAGAGCGGTAAGCGCCAGATTGCCTGCCCACGCTAAAGGATTGAAGAAATTATCGCGAACGACCGCCGTGAAGAGAATGGAAAGCGAAAGCGCGACGATGCTCAACGCAAACGCCGAGGCGAAAAGGTCTGAAGTGAATGTGAGAGATTGTCCGAATAAAGCGGCGGGCTGCCAGGCGGGTAGTTGTATCTGCGCCGATGGGTTTGCCAACCAGATGAATACGCTAATGAGCGCTAGCGTCCCTCCGCCTATGGCAACCAGCCAAGCGACGCGGCGAGCCGGTAGGAAAATCCATAATAGCAGTACGGCGGTTGCGGCAAATAAAAGGATTCCGACGGTGACGAAAACGAACATACTGATAATTTTATCAGGTTTACCCGCCCGCCTCTTTTATGGAATGGAGGTCTTGAGAGCTTGCCGTGATTCGGCGCACGGAAAGGATGGATTTCACGGAATCTCGCGGAAAGACTAGACCTCTTGCATAAGTGTGCCATAATAGGTGCATGCGATACGAAACCGTACAAAACCTCAAGGATGAAGACTTCAAACGATGCACAGGCGTCCAGCGCAACACCTTTGAACAAATGCTGGCAATCATGGAAGCAGGCTTGCGTAACTTTGGCAGGCCAACTACGCTCAAGCGAGCGGACCAGCCATTGATGACCTTGATGTACTGGCGGAATATCGCACTGAATTTCACATTGGCTTGACCTATGGCGTCAGCGAGTCAACGGTCTGTCGCACCATCCAAAGGTTGAAAATGTGTTGATCCAATCCAAGCAGTTTCACCTGCCGGCTGGGGCAAAAAGCGTTGCAACCCAGCGATACGATCTTTGAAATTGTGCTAGTAGATGTGACTGAACAGCCAGTTGAACGACCAAAAGACAAAACGGCATTACAGCGGCAAAAGAAGCGCCATACCCAAAAAGCGCAGTTGATGGCCGACTTGAATACCGAGCAAATCCTAGCCACAGACTTCTGTCACGGAAGTTGCCATGATTTTCAGTTGTTCAAACAAAGTCGCTCCAGGGTCGCAGAACACATTTGATTTTAGCCGATGCTGGCTACCAAGGATTGTCCAGTCTGCACTCGAATAGCCAGACACCGGCCAAGAAAAGTAAACTTCATCCTTTGAGCGCGGCACAAAAGACCGCCAATCGCAAGTTATCCAAGAAACGCATTGTGATCGAGAACATCATCCGCAAATTGAAAATCTTCCGGATCTTGAGTGAACGCTACCGCAATCGGCGAAAACGCTTTGGTTTGCGTTTCAATTTGATTGCAGCCATTTACAACCTGGAACTCAAATCATGACTTTTGCAAGAGGTCTACTATAGAAAAATCCGTGTTTTATCTGTGTTGGACCGTGAAATCCTTGCCTTGAGCGAAGTCGGAGGACGCATCTAAAAAGGTTTAATCACGGCAATTCTGTCAGAATGGAGCGATTGAGTGTGAAACGGCGACTATGGCGGGGGCCAGCGGATGATCGCCGCTTCGGAGAATCCGTGTTTTTCAACGGTATACAGTTTGCCCGACGAAGGCGCGCGGCAGCCTGCCTCATCTTTGACCGTGTAGCTGGTTTGGAATTGGTCGGTGTATGAATCAGTCCACCAGATGTACGCGCCGTTTTGGCAAACGAACAGTTCGAGCAGATAGCCGCGATCATCGTCTTGAGTCATTACGACTTGATCCCAATGGATAACGACTTTGTCTCCATTGCGGATAGCGTACACGTTTTGCGGAGGACCGTAGCGATTGCTTCCGATAGATTGCAGATCTAATTCCTTGTATTCGAGCGCGCTTACGTCGCCGATTACGTCCACAACGGAGGGCGCGACCCAACAGAAGTAATTTAACTTATCAAATTTTACATATAGCCATTTGCTGTACAAAAAACGCTGACGTACAGCGCCGACGTCGCCGGGGTACAAGTCTGCAGCGTGGAGGTAGGCGACCGATGGACCGTATCTACAATGCGCCTGCTTATTGACCGTTACGGCGGGAAACGCAAAGGTAGGCATCGGCGTGATCGTAAGCGTTGGAGTGATCGTTGGCGTGAAGACAGCCGTCGGGGCCAGAGTATCGGTCGGCGCGGGGATGAATGTAAACGTAGGCGGCGGAGAATCGGTCGGCGGGATGGCGCTTTCCGTCGCTGTTGCCGTCGCAATAGGGGAAACGCCGCAAGCGGAGAGCGCTAATGCGAATAGGATAAATCGTAATGGGTTCATCTGAATCCTTCCAGAAAAGAGACGATATTTTCGCCGAGCGCTTCGTTGTTGTAGCCGCCTTCCATCACGATGACCGATGGAAGATTCAACGCTGCGATGCGTTCGCCGACCTTGCGGATGCCCGTTGACGAAACTTTGATTGTGCCGAGCGGGTCGTCGGCGTAGATATCCATGCCGGCGGAAACGACAAGATAATCTGGCTTGCAGCGTTGGATGATCTCTACTGCGCGATCAACTACGCTTAAATATGCTTCATCGCCCGCGCCTTTAGGCAAAGGGAAATTGCGATGGAAACCCAAGCCTTTGTCTTTGCCGCGCTCTTGAGCGTAACCGGAATAATGGGGATATTCAAAATCTGGATCGGCATGAATCGAAATGGTCAGCACATCGTCGCGCTTGTAGAAAATATCTTGCGTGCCGTTGCCGCAGTGATAATCCACATCAATTACCGCGACACGCCCATATGTGGAAAGTTGATGCGCCGCGACCGCTGCATTATTGATAAAGCAGTACCCGCCCGCATAATCCCTTCCGGCGTGATGACCGGGCGGACGGCACAGCGCAAAGGCGGATAGTTGACCGCCGCGCACGGCATCTGCCGCGCTCAACGCGCAATTGGCGGAAGTCAGCGCCGCTTCGTAGGTTCCTTCTACGATGCACGCGCTCAAATCCATGATGTAATATCCGCCGCGCCCCAGCAACGACTTTGGTTTTTGAGGATGACGCCGAAGGGCGAATGTGGCGGGTAAAAAGACGGCGGGGTCTTGCGGTTTGGAAGCCAGCCATTTGACCCAGCAAGAGGCGAGAAAATCAATATATTCTTTATCGTGCACGGCAAGAATCGGGTCGAGTCCAAAATCCAGCGGTTCGAGGATTTTCGCCCAATTCGACTTGAGCAGCGCGCGCAAGATGCGATCCATGCGGTCGGGGTTTTCGAGATATGGAACGCGCACGCCGCCATCGAACACTTCGAAAGGAGGATTGTGCCTGCGGTGCGTTTCGGAGTAGAAAACATTCATAAGGCGGCTTAGCGGTTTAATAGTTCGATCATTAAGTCGGGTCGGTCGGTAATAATGCCGTCTACGCCCCATTCGATATAGCGTTTCATCAATTCGGGATCGTCAACCGTCCACGGCTCGACGCGGATATTCTTCGCGTGCGATTCGCGGATGAAGCGTTCGGTCATGATCTGAATGCCCAGTGAATCCTCCGGGTTCCACGGCGGTTGGATCGTCTGGAAATGCGGCAGGTAGAAGCCCCATAGAAACGCCTTGCCCAGCAAGACGTAATTGGTCACTTCGCCGCGCGAGGCGGATGTGGCGACTTCGGGGCAAACAGTGCGGAAATTTTTCATCGCGTCGTCATGGAAGGAAGCGACGACAACTTTGTCTTGCATGTTGTGTTTACGAATTAAATCGCATAACGGTTGGTCAATCGGGTTTTGCGTCAGTTTGATCTCGATCACATAGCGCATTGCGGGAAAGCGTTCAAAGAGTTCGTCTAACGCAGGGACTTGGATGCCCTGTCCACGATAAGGAAAGGTTGCGCCGTCGTCTATAGACCAGTTATAGGCGGCATCGAGCTGTTTTAATTCGTCGAGCGTCAGATCTTCAATGAGTCCTACGCCGTTGGTCGTGCGGTCCACTTTCTCGTCGTGCATCAATACAATGCGATTGTCTTTGGTGATATGCGCATCCATCTCAAGGACGTCCGCTCCGATACGAACGGCGTTCTCAAACGCGAACATAGTGTCGCCGGGCCACACGCCGTCTCCGCCTTGATGCGCGATCACGAGTGTTTTTGGAGCGTTATCGTAGTACTTCGTCGCTGGCGCCTTGGGGTTAATAATGATCGCTGCGACGAGCGCGACGAAGAGAATGGCGAGCAGTCGTTTGAATTTTTTGGATTTCATAGAGACGCTCCGAGCGGATTTGGATAACGAACGAGTCGATTGTATCTTAAAAAAAGAACTCCCCGCATAGGCGGGGAGTTGGGCGATCCGTCAGTTTGATAGACTAGAAGCCTTTGAGCGCCAGCCCTGCGACGAGGACGACGAACCCAACAAACGCAAACCAGAACGCGTATGCACCCAAAGCGGCGACTACGCCGAGGGCGCCGAGCAAACCAAGCACATTAAGAACAACGCTAACCCAAAAAGTAGCTTTCTTAGGGGGGGTAAGTTTCATCTGATTCTCCTTGTATATATAAATAAATGATTCTGACGGATCGGTCTCAGTTATAGCAAACCTTGCGCTTAATATCAATAGAATTGTAAGGAATTCTATCCTTAATATAAGGACGCTTCTGAAGAGCGTTTTTAGAGGAACAAGGTCGGAATACCTGATATAATAAACCTATGGAGTTGAATATCACAACGCCAGAGGCTCTCTGGTGTTGTTTTTATGTGCGTTCCAGCGTGTGAAATCTCATTTTTAGCGGAGCATAGTTAATGAAGAAAGAACAATTATTAGATATGTATCATCAAATGGTGCTGGTTCGCCGCGTGGAAGAACGCGGTATGGAATTGTACCAAGCCGGCAAAATCGGCGGATTTATGCACTTATATATCGGACAAGAAGCTTTGGGCAGGGACTGATCGCGGCGCGCGAAGATCGCGACCGCGTCATCACCGCCTATCGCGATCATGGCGTCGCTATTAACTGCGGCATCTCAGCCGATGAAGTTATGGCGGAGCTGCTCGGCAAAGTGACGGGCATGTCTAGAGGCAAGGGCGGCTCGATGCATATGGCAAGCGTAGAGAAGAATATGTGGGGCGGGCATGCCATCGTCGGCGGGCATTTGCCTATTGCGGCGGGCTTAGCCATCCGCGATCAATACGAAGGCAACGATAACGTCACTATTTGTATGTTCGGCGATGGAGCGACAAATATCGGCTACTTTCACGAAGCGTTGAACCTGTCGAAAGCGTGGGGTTTACGCGTGTTATGGGTTTGCGAGAACAATCAATATGGCATGGGCACGGCGGTTGAGCGCGCGTCCGCTGTGACGGAAATTTATCAGAAGGCGGATGGTTATGCCTATGAAGAGCAGCCAGGTGGACGGCATGGACGTGATGAAAGTATACGAGGCAGCGAAGGAAGCGATTGATTACGTTCGCAAAGAGGGACAGCCGTACTTCCTTGAAATTGACACCTATCGTTATCAAGGTCACTCGATGGGCGACCCTGAGCGCTATCGTTCGCGCGATGAAGTTAAGAAGTGGCACGAGAAGGACCCGATCGGCGTCTTCAATAAATATCTGATTGAGAATAAAATTGCGAGCGCTAAGAAGCTTGGCGAGATTGAAGCGAGCGTCGAAGAAGAAGTGGCGAAATCAATTGAGTTTGCGGAAACCAGCCCCGAGCCGGATATGGACGAGTTATTCAAACATGTTTATGTAGAGGAAACAAACGCGTAGCAAGCGGACGCGCGAGGAAACGACTATGGCTAAAATTACTATGCGCGAGGCGATCTCGCAAGCGTTAATGGAAGAAATGGACCGCGACCCGAACGTATTCATCATGGGCGAAGAGGTGGGTGTGTGGGGCGGTTCGTATGCTGTGACCAAAGGCTTTTACGATAAATATGGACCGAAGCGCGTCAAAGATACGCCGATTGCGGAGAATGCGATTGTCGGCGGAGCGATCGGCGCAGCGATGGCGGGCTTGCGCCCGGTAGCGGAGTTGATGACCATCAATTTCGCTTTCTCGGCGATGGACTATATTGTCAATCAAGCCGCGAAATTGCATTATATGTTCGGCGGACAATTCACCGTCCCGTTGGTGATCCGCACTGTCGGCGGCGGCGGGCGGCAGTTGGGCGCCACGCACTCGCAAACGCCCGACGCAATCTTCGCTCATTTTCCGGGCTTAAAAGTCGTTAGCCCGGGCACGCCGGAAGACGCAAAAGGGCTGTTGAAATCCGCTATTCGTTCGAACGACCCAGTGTTTTTCATCGAACACGCCACCATGTATCAAGTGCGCGGCGAAGTTCCCGATGGCGAGTATCTCATCCCGATCGGAAAATCCAAAGTGCAGCGTGCGGGCAAAGACCTCACTATCGTTACCTATTGCAAAGGTCTCGAACTTTCGATGAAAGCGGCGGAAGAATTATCCAAAGAAGGAATCGAAGCGGAGATCGTTGATCTGCGCACGCTCCGTCCGCTCGACATGGGACCCGTTCTCGAATCGTTCAAGAAAACGAATCGCGCCATCGTCGTGGAAGAAGGCTGGAAATCGTACGGCGTTGGCGCTGAAGTTGTCAGCCGTATCACTGAGGAAGCTTTCGATTATATGGATGCACCGGTCTTGCGCGTAGCGCAAAAAGAAGTGCCGCTTCCATACAATCGCGCGCTCGAACAAGCCGCGTTGCCTCAGGTCCCCGATATTGTAGCGGCGGCAAAGGAGGTTTTGCGCTAATGGCTGAAACCATCAATATGCCCAAACTAGGCTTCGACATGGCGGAAGGCACGCTCGTCCGCTGGGTGAAACAGGTCGGCGAGAATATCAACAAAGGCGATGTGCTCGCCGAGATCGAAACCGACAAAGCCACCGTTGAAGTCGAGTCGCCTGCGAGTGGCGTTGTTCTGCAACTCATCGTCAATCAGGGCGATGTGGTTCCCGTGAATGCGCCGATTGCGGTGGTGGGAGCGGCGGGGGAAAAAGTGGATGCGCCTGTTATAGAAAGTGGAAAGACACTTGCACCTGGCGTAAGTGCAGGCGAGAAAGAGGAAAGAGCGGCGGATGAAAAGCCGCTTCCGATTCAGCCGACGCCTGCTTCAGCTCCCTCGACAGTTTCCACGCCTTCAGACGGCGCGATCAAAGCGTCGCCTCTTGCAAAGAAGATCGCCCGCGATAACAACATCGACCTCGCCCAGCTTCAAGGGACGGGTCCCGGCGGACGCGTGGTTCGCAGAGATGTGGAATCTGCTCTCATATCGAGTCGAACCTCAAAAGTCTCCAGTCTCCAATCTCCAACAGCATCATTCGCAGCCATATCACACGACGACGAAATTGTTCAACTCACCAAACTTCGCCAAGCCATTGCGCGTCGTATGACGGAATCGAAAATATCCGTTCCGCATTTCTATGTGAGTCACGAATACAAAATGGATGCGGTCATGGCGATGCGAAAACAGGTCAATGAATACTTGCCCGATAACCGAAAACTTTCGGTCAACGATTTCATCATCAAGGCTGTATCTTTGGCTTTACGCGAATTCCCCAATCTCAATGCGACCTTTGCTGGCGATAAAGTCATCCGTCACGGCGCGGTGAATGTGGGAGTCGCGGTTGCGGTGACTGGCGGTCTGCTCACCGTTGTCAACAAGAGTACCGATCAACTTCCGCTTCGCCAAATCTCTGCCGACGTGAAGCAAAAAGTTGCCCGCGCGCGCGACGGCAAAGTCAAGCCCGATGACATCGAAGGTTCGACGTTCTCGATCAGTAATCTGGGCATGTACGATGTGGAGAACTTCATCGCCATCGTCAACCCGCCTGAAGCGGCGATCCTAGCAGTTGGCTCCGCGCGTGAGGTCCCAGTGGTGGAAAGTGGAGAGTTGAAAGTGGGCTGGCGCATGAAAGCGACAGTCTCCGTTGATCACCGCGTCAGCGACGGCGCGGAGGCGGCGCAGTTCATGCAGTCGCTGGCGAAGTATTTAGAAACGCCCGCGCTAATGTTGGTGTAGGAAGCAAACTTCCGAAGTCAAATGGCTTCGGAAGTTTTTATTCCGATACTTAATCTCTGAATCGGTGTTCCATCTCTCAACGAAGCAATCCCTTCAACTCACCGCCCCAAAAAGGAGAACCGCCATGCAAGAGAGCATTATTTCAACCGTAGTCCTCCCGCTCGCGATCTTTATCATCATGGTCACATTAGGCATGACATTAACAGTAGCCGACTTCCGGCGAATCGCCACCCAGCCGAAGCCGGTGTTCGTTGGATTGTTCTGTCAGATGATATTGCTTCCCATTTTAGGCTTTGCCGCGGCGGGGGTTTTCGGATTAACCGCCGTGTACGCCATCAGCCTGATCTTACTAGCCGTTTCGCCAGACGGCGCGACATCGAATCTCATTATCCATGCGGGCGATGGGGATCGGGCGCTGGGCATCACGCTGACCGCGATCACCAATATGCTGGCATTCCTCACGATACCCTTTGGGTTGGGCATCGCTTATTCGATGTATGGCACAGGCGCGCTCGATATTGACTTCCCGGTTGCCGATACGATGATCCAGGTTGCCGTGATCACGGTCATCCCCACTTTGCTCGGTATGTGGATTCGTGTCTGGAAGCCTGAATTTGCCGAAAACAGCAAGCGCTGGTCGAAGACCTTCGCCACAGTGTTTCTTTTTCTGGTGATCCTCGCGCTCATCGTTCAGAATTGGGACGTGATCGTGCGCGACGGTCCGCGCTTTGCCCCGGCGTTCATCGTGTTGAACATCCTGTCCCTGATCGTCGGCTATTTCGTCCCCAAGCTGCTAGGAATCGATTATGTCCAGTCCATGACCATTGCCATCGAGACCGGCTTGCAAAACTCAACGGTTTCGATCACCGTCGCCCTCACCTTGCTCAACAACAACGATATGGCAATCATCCCTGGCTTGTATGCCATCTGGATGTACGTGACCGGTTTTGCGCTGGCATTTTGGATGGCGCGACGAAGTTCTGCCGCTGTTCAATCTCCCACAGCGTAGAGTCTGATTTGAAAGTGTTGACATAGAGACAGGTCGAGATAATCTCTCGACCTATTTTATTTCGATCTCCCTCCATGCCACCCATGAGGGAGATTTCGTAGTGACGATGCGGATAAACCGAATGTTTGTGAGAGGCGTGGATGGAACGAATTCCAAAATATCGGGATCGCGGGTGAAGCCTGAGAATTCGTGGATCAATGTCAAGTTGTTCGCGTCCGTGCCGACCCAGAGTTGATGCGTGGTGTCGCCCTCTGGATATTGTGAAACGTGAAGCCGAATCGCGCTGACGGTGGCAGGCTTGCCCAGGTCAATTTGAATCCATTGTTCGGGTCCGGCGCCGGAGTTCCAGACGGTTTCGAAGTTTCCATCCAGCGCGTTGGACGCGGGCGAATCAGGCAGGGAAGCGGAGGCGGTTGCAACGGGCGAACCAGCCCCAACGTCGGAAGTTGAAGCGGTGGGACAGAGCGACTCGAATCCTGTCGCGCAGTATTCCACTTTCCCGCCGATCATCGTCATCAATACAGATATATCCTTGAGAGAATCCGATTCGACTTGCAGAGGATTGTCGCTGAGGATGATGAGGTCGGCGAGTTTGCCTGTTTCGAGAGTCCCGATTTCCTTTTCAAAAAACAGCGCGTATGCCGAGTTTCTTGTCATCATCGGCAAAACTTCTTCGACGCGGAGCGCGCCCGCTTTGACCCAGTCGGGTGGGTTGCAAATGGAGCCGTCTGCGTTGACCTCTTTGCGCGTGACCATGCCCCAAAGATGATACAGCGGGTTGTTCGTTGGAAAGATCGGGTAATCTGACTGCCATGCAATGGGAAGTCTGGGATTTGCATCCACCAGCGCGCGCCAGGGCCAATCCCATGCGCCGTATTCTTCGCCGAGAATGTATTTAAATTTCTTGCTCTCGCCGGTGGCGCGGATGCAGGTCGAGTATGTGCCGAAGATAATAGGGACAATACCGATCTCGCCGTAACGCGGGAGAAGTTCGGGGCGGATCGTGGCGTTATGTTCGATGCGGTGGCGATACGTGTTGGGCTGTCCATTCAGCGCGAATGCGATGGCATTTTGCGCCTCTTCGACAGCGCGGTCACCCAGCGCGTGAATGGCGGCTTGAAAGCCCGCGGCTTGTACCTCCGCCACGATTTGGTTCAGTTGCTCTTGCGTGAAGAACAGGTCGCCCTTGCCAACTCCACTCGGATAGTCCACGCTCATGGCGGGCGCCTTGCATGAGCCGCCATCGCCAAATATTTTGATACCGCGTATGTAAAGATTTGGAGCGATCTGCCGGTTGGGTTGGTATGCCTTCCACCAATCGCCGGTGAGTTCGCCGCAATTGTTCGTATAAATGAGATAGGCGTTCACGCGCATTCGCAGTTTGCCCGCCTCTGCCAACGCCTTCAGTTTGTTGAGGATGGATTCGTCCACAAAAAATTCCGCCTCGGTGGTGATGCCGAATTGGATCGCCGCTTGCTGATCGGGCAGGGGGTCTTGATCGTAGAGTAAATGCTCGTTCAGCGTGTGGCTGTGCGCGTCTACGAAGCCGGGCATGAGGGTCTTGCCGTTGAGGTCAACGACTTGCGTGCGCGAATCTTGTAAAGCGGATATTTCCGAATCGTTTCCCACAGCGAGAATTGCGCCTCCGCGAATGGCAATTGCCTGCGCGGTCGGGTTGCCTTCCTCCATTGTGAGGATCGCGCCATGTATGAAGATCGTATCGGCTGGACCTGAAACTATGGGAGAACTCGTGGATTGAACGGGAGGAAAATTCGGCGTGGGCGGTAACGGATTTTGGGTCGGTGTCGCGCTGGGAAGAGCGCACCCAGCGGTAATGGAAAACAGAATAAGCAGGCTGAAAATTCTTTTTTTCATGTTGGCTCCTTTGTTGATGCCGTCGCGCGGATGAGACGTGTCGTCTCATCTCACCATCAACCAGATTCCCGCCGCCAACTCGATCAGACCGATGGCGATATTGATCAACCCGCGCGCGCGATAGCCAGCGTCAACGATTCCGCTTCTTTCTTCGGGACGCCCGCCACTGCCTGCGAGCAAGCGGATCAGCCCGAAGAGCAGGGTGAAAAAACCAAAGAGGACGAGCAGTGTTCCCCAGCCGCGCGAAGACCCAACCAAGCCTGAGAGATAACCGCTTGCCGCGCCGGGACTCGTCCACTCGAGAAAGGCGTACAACGCAACGCCCGCCCCAAACAGGAAGATCATCACGCCGAACAATCGCGCGGGCAACCCGGAAAAATATTCGCGCCGGCTGTGCCGTCGGTTGAACAGCCTGATCTCGCCGTTGGCGAACGTTTCGATTCCCAGCAGAACGCCGAAGGAGCCGAAGAGTCCCACCGCCAGCGGAATGAGTTGCGGCATGTTGAACTCTTCAGCGGCATACGCCATTCCGCCGGCGATGACGAACACAGGGACAGCCAGTTTGTCGGCGATGTTCATGGATCGCGGCACTCGTAGACCGGAACCACGCCGGGAATCTCCACCCAATTACAACTGTTGGAGATGCAGGCGCGTTTGTCGGTGTATTGCGAGCAGGAGGAGGAGTTCGAGCCGCCTCCGCAGGCTTGCGCGGTAATATCGGAAAACACCGGCGTGCGGATGGAGGTATCGCCGTCGGTTTGCTGGATGACGATCTGGTATTGCAGTGTCGCTGTGTCGAACGGGACCGCGCCTCCCAACGCGGACGTGGGGTTGATCGTCCGCTCGTAGAGGTCGCCGCCCGTCGGGTTCATCGCAATGCCTTGAAACTCTGTCGAGGAATTGTTTGTTTGAAAGCGATAGAACAACACAACCGCTGTGATGTTAGGCGAGACAGCGCGCGCCGTGAAAGTGACCTCTGTGGGACCGCAGTTTGTTCCTCCGAGGTAGACGAGGTTCGTGGAGACTCGTTCTACTGTGATAGCGCCAGCCGGAGGCGTGGGAGTTCCGGCTTTGACTACGATGTCCGCATACATGCTTGGCATCGAGTCTGCGCCGCTGTAGGTGATGGGAATCTTGCCGCCATTCGGGGCGACTAGATTCCATGCGCCCACATACCAGCCCTCGCTCGTGGGCGCGATCTGGTTCAGTGAGAGGCTTATCGTTTGCGCGGGTAGAACCGGAAGGAAGACAAGCGATCCCAAAGGCGTATCTAATACGCCTCCCATGGATGCCGCGCCCTCAGACATTGATGGACCGCCGGTAAAAACGAATCGGTAGCCATCGCCCCAGGCGCAAGAACCTGTGTTTTGAATCGTCCATGTTTTTGTAAATTGCTGCCCAGGCAGCATGTGGGACTTTTGCAATGGAGACTCGGACGCGACATCCAACTTGTCAATGCAGTTCGCTGGGGCGGGCGCAGGCGTGGAGGTTGAAGTTCCGCCCTCGACGATCAGGCTGGTCTCCGCATAGGCGGACCAATTCCCGCCGTTATCTTGCGCGCGGAGTTGCAAAAAATATTCGCCGGGTTCGGTCACTCCGCAGTCTTGCGTGAGGGTGACGAGCGATCCGCTCGTGTCGGGGCTGGGGAGGGCGAGAGCGTTCGCGCCGTTGATCGAAAGTTCGAATTGCGAAATGCCCGCAGGCGATGCGCCGTGCGCGACGATCATGCACGGATTCGGCGGGACGTGAACTGTGCCGGGCAGCGGCGCGTCGAACCATGCTTGCGGCGCGTTGGTCAGCCCGTTGTTTTCGGCGGAGGTCGGCGCGCACGCCGAAATTATCGCAAGGATTAACAGGAATACGACAAGCCTTTTTCTTGTGTTCATTGTTCTCTCCTGCCCTACGGGGCGAAATAGTAAATATCCAGTTGGAAGTTGCCCAGCCCAGAGAGGCACGAGCCGGATCCATCATCGGACGGATTCGGCGCGGCGGCTGGCGTGAGGATGAATCCGAAGTCGCTGGATGGATTCTTGACCCAATCAGCCACCGCCTGCGTCACGCTTGTTTGATTCATGTAATTGGAAATGGACGCGAGAGGGGCGTTATACGTTGGAGACGTCAATGAGGGACCGCTTGCAAAATGTATGCCCGCGCTCAGCCCGCTCCAATCTTTTTTTGCTTTGCCTATGGCGCTGATGCACGAGGTGGGTTTCGGCGCGGCTACGCCGGTGGCGCCGTAGTCCATGAACACCGTTGAGAATCGCAGGTCGGCGTTTTGAACGACCGCGTTCGGCGGCAGGCTTATGCCGATATCGAATTTGATCGCGGCGGCATAATTCCCCTCGCGATAGCAATCGTCGTCGTCCACGATATACGAACCCACGAGAACCTGCCCGCTTTGGTTGCCGAAACCGTTGTTTTGATTCTCGTATTTATAGGTATCTGCCCCGCCGTAATCGTCGCAGTCGCCGTCTTGAACCCATTTTCCGCCGGTGGTCAGCCATTGCGCCGCTGGCGTGATCGTTATTTTTTTCGCGGTGGGCGGTTGCCCGGGACAATACGTTGTCATTTCCGAAACGCCCATGCCGGGGTAATCCACGTATGCCTCCACGCCGTAGCATTTTGCTCCCCACGGCAACGGCAGGAAGGCGACCCGCATGGCGGAGGGGTGAACGTCTGCCAGAAATTTTTTCGATTGAGTCGCCGGGTCTATCTCATACACGCCGTACCCGGCAATTTCAGTCGCGCCATATTTGCAGAAGCCGGGCCAGCAAGATTCGGGTTTCCATTCCCATTCCAAAATAATGTTTTGCTTCACCTTGGCGTTCATGATCCCGGGACATAAGAATCCCGCCACGATCGGGTCTCCGTGCGCGAGGCAATCTGCCGCGTTGGAAGGTTCTCGAAGCGCGTATGGCGGAGGCACGCTGTTCCCGCTTACAAATGTATCTTCCTTGATCGGCGGGAGTTTTGGCAAGCCTTTCAACACAAATCCCTCGCCGCTGATCGTCACCTCCGCGGAAGAATTGAGAACGTCGAATTTTGATTCTCCCTGCCCGAGGAATTTCAATGCGCCGGCGAGCCAGCCCCAGCACTGCGCTTGAATTACCCCCGTTTGTTTGGGGAAGACCACATCGAATTGCGCGTACGGATTAATCTCGTCTAAAAAACTAAAGGGCGGCTTCGGCATTTTTTCCCAGACGTCGTTTCCGGTGGATGTGTAGCAATACGAATCGTCAACGGGTTGCAGGGGAGTGAACGTCCATGAAATGTAGACCGGAATAAACTCTAGCCCGGCGCCTTGTCCGCCTCCCGGCGCGCCCTGTCCGACAGGAATCTTCACCGGTTGCCCATCGATCAGTGGGGCGTTCGGGTCAAGATTTGGATTCGCCTTTTGGATTTCTTCGGGCGGCGCGCCGTACCCCGAACCGATCTCGTTCGGGGTTTGATTTTCCCCGGCAAATACCTGTATCGCGCCGTTTCCCGCCAAAACGTTGACGACAACGGTCTGTGAATTCCCGGTCTCGCCTTTGGCGTTGGTGGCGCGCGCACTAAACGTGTGAATGCCGGGCGTAAATGCCTGCCACGTCCACGCGGCGGTATCCGGCGGGTTTCCCGAACCGAACGGCTTCCCATCCACGAAGAGTTCGATGCCGGTAATGGGGTCGGGCGCGACCGCCTGCGCCGTCACAGGTAGAGTATCGCCCGCGTTCACTTCATCCCCGCTGGCGGGAGAAGTGATGAAAACAAAGATGGAAGAATCCAACGGCTCCTCGAAGGCGGGCGGACTCGACCGCGCAAGCAACAACCCGCCTCCTCCAATGACGAGGAAGAGAACGAGCAGGATTCCCAGACAACATCCCCAGCCGACAGATCGTTTTTTCATTGGCTTCTCCTGATGCGAATCCGCGCGAGTGGCGGACGGCTCGGTAGGGACTTCGCTCCACGAAACCTGCCAACCGCTTCCGTCTTTCTTGTGACTCAACGTGCGATAGACGCGCCGGGTGTGCATTTTTCGTAGCATAGCAAATGCGGTACAAAAAAACATGACATTATTTTCCAGTTTTGAGCGTTGTATAATCTCTTCATGAAACGAAATCAGACCAAGCCTGACCAATTAATGTTAGACTTCAACGATTTCGGCTCGTTTCTGAAATATCTCCGATTACGCGCCGAGCTTGGTCAGCGCGACCTCGGTCTCGCGGTCGGTTATGGCGAAGCGCAAATCTCGCGCCTTGAACATAACCATCGTTTGCCTGACCTTGAAATGGTGCGCGCGCGCTTCATCCCCGCCTTGGGGTTGGGGGAGCAACCCGAACTGGCGAAGCGACTCGTCGAGTTGGCGCTCCTATCGTTAAAAGCGGACGATGCAGGAGATGTTCAGGTGGATGAAATGGGCGCGCTAGAGGCGGTCCCGCCAAAAACAGGCTCGGAGATTATTCGGCAGCCTGTGATGGATGCCATTCAAGATGCATTCCGTGAAAGCCATGCTGTTTTGCTGTTTGGATTTCCCGGTATCGGAAAAAGCACGCTCTGCGGTGCGATCATGAGGCGGGTACACGAGTCGAAAAGACCCGTGTTTTGGCATACGGTCAGCCGGTCAGACCCATCGCCGGTTGAGACGCTTGTCCGCCAGCTGGCATTATTTTTGGTTTCGCAAGGCGCGGATGATGCGGCGCTGTTGATTCAACCGGGCGCATTGCCCCTCGAAGCGGGGATGCAATTCATTGCTGAGCGTCTGCGTGAGGTTCGTCCGTTCATTTGTGTTGACGAATTTCATCACATTCAAGCGCGTCTCCCTTCGTTAGCGCCGATTGAAACATTGATCCGCAACAGCGGATGCAAGTTTTTACTTGCATCGCGCGAGCGAAGCGCCATCGAAGGCGCTGTGTCCGTTGCGTTAACCGGTATGAACGTGGAAGAATCGCGCGCGTGCCTGAGCGCCCGGGGTTTGACGTTGCCTTACGAAACCATGCGGTCGTTGTATGAAATCACACTGGGCAATCCTATGTTGTTGACGCTGGCAGGCGCGGAGCTGCTTCGCAATCCTTCGCAGGCAAAAACTTATATGGAAAAACTTGCCGCGCAGCGCGAGATCGCGTCCTATTTAACGGAGAGTGCGCTCGCCGATCTGCCCGACCCCGCGTTGAACCTGCTTTCGCTGGTCTCCGTTGTCCGCCAGCCGATAAATCTGCTGGATGTGGAACTCGCGGAACGATTGCGCAAGGAAGAGTTGACGCCCATGCTCAGCGACGTTCTCGCGTTGTTGCAGCGACGCCACTTTATAGAAAATTCAGCCGAAGCGCGGTTGCATCCGTTGTTGCAGGAACATCTTGAGATGTTCTTGCGTGCCAAGCCGGAATTACACCGCAAAATCCACCTGCTTGTTGCGCGTCATTTGCGGGCGCTGACGCCGCACTCTATTGAAGCGTTGTATCACTTTGCGCAGGCGGCAAACGCGGCTGAGGCGATTGATCTAATTCAAAATTCGATCCTGCGCTGGGATTCCGCAGGGCAGGGCGAAGTCGCTGCTGATTTGATCGCCGACCTGTTGAAGCGCGCCCGAGGGTCGGAAAACCTCGCGCCTGAAAACGAAGCGCAACTCCTCTCACAACGCGGACAATTATTGATGAGCGGTCGCCGCGCGGGAGAGGCGGAAGCGGATTTTCGTCAGGCGTTTGCCATCGCGCTTAAAACGGATTCACCTCGCAAAGAGAGCGTTTCCATCGCGTTGAAACTGGCGCGCTACTTATTGCAACGCGGGAAAGTTTTCGAAGCCGATCAACTGTGTGACGATGCGGAGGGTGGACTCGCTTCAACTCCGGACTCCAGCCTGCTTGCCGAGATTTTGGCTGTTCGCTGCACCGTGAGGCTGATGCAAACCCGTCTTGATGAGGCTTCAGAGATCGCAAGCCGCGCCCTCGTTCTGGCAGAACCGCTTGCTCATCGTGAGGTTCGCTTGACGTCGGGCGTGTGGACCATGTGTCATAACACGCTGGGAATCCTTTCGCACATCCGCCGTGACATCCCCGCCGCGCTATCCCACTGGCGCAAAGCGGAGGAAGCGGCTCTGCTGGCTGGTAACTTGCGCACTGTATTTCGTATCAAAGGCAATATTGGCGGTTTGCATTTCGATCAGGGCGAGCTTAATGAGGCGCGCGAAACCTACGAAGGGATTCTGGATGCGGCGCAATCCGCTGGCGATGTGTTCACATTGGGCAAAATTCTCAACGCATTGGGGGCGATCTATTATTTACAAGCGCGTTCTGCCGAGGCGTTGGAAATGTTGGATCGCGCAAAGCGCCTGAAACAACTGATCGGTGATTTGCAAGGCGAAGCCACTACAGAGAATCAACGCGCGCAGGTGTTGCTGTCGAGCGGTAGAGCGGGAGAGGCGTTGCAGATCATGGAACGCTTGCTCAAACAAACTGAGGAGACGGGCGAAATGCGCTGGCGCGCGTCCTATCTCGATACGGTAGGCATGATTCGACTCGCCCAAGGAGAGTTTCGATCTGCCCGTGAGCGGTTGCAAGAGGCTATGTCTTTGCCCGGCGCCTCGTCTGACCCGCAATTGAAAACATACTTGCGGAATCATCTATCGCTTGCGGAACTCGGCGCGGGGGACGCGGAACTCGCGCTGAAGACTTATTCTGAGAGAGGGGGAATGCTCGAAAGCGGAATGGTAGAAGTCGAAAGCCGATTCGTCGCCGCGCTATTGTCGAACGAAGAGATTACGACTCTCATTCTAAAATTATCGCAGGTGGAAGTTGAAGCAAAGCAACGCGCCACCCATCTTTTCAGCAACATGGCGCGACAGGCGCGGATCGCTTTAGAGAGTGGAAAGCAAATCCCCGAAAGTATTTCCGCCGCAATAGGTTCGAGCGGGATTGTCCATGCGACTCTTTCCTGAAAAATTTTCAGTTTCTATTTGCTTACGATGATCTTATCGAACTCAAATCGAATATCTCGCGACTACGGCGCATGATATTCGATTTGTAAGATCGGATGCGAGACGCTGGAGCTATAGTTCCCACTGTAGAAACGGATGAAGTCATTATGGCGGTTGTCGTTAGTGGGGCGTTGAAAGCGCAGGCGGAACTCCGTTACGCCGTTAAGATTGATGTATTGCAGAGCGGCTGCGTCTAGCGTCGTCCAATACCAATCGGCGATAGGATTGTTAGGGATTGCGCCGGCGGCATTCATGCCCGCTGGCGCTTGAAAATCTGCACGGTTGAGGCTGTTGAGTCCGAATACGCCGAGGGAGCCGAAGTAGCCCTTTTGAATATCTACGATAATGTTTCCAAGAACGGTGAAGGAGTTGACGTTCGTATAACTTTGACTGCGAATCATTAAGATCGCTTTAGTTATAGTTGCGTTATTGGGAAGCGAAGCGGTCTGAAATTGTAAAATGGAGACGTACTGCCGGTCGCGGTTATCGTCGCCGACGAGGAATGTAGATTCTGAAGCGTTATACGTCCCGCCGAATCCGGTGTTTTTCTGCGCTTCGAGAATCCAACCGTCGTTCGCGCCGACCGACTTAAAAAGCGTGATAACCGTCGCGGGCGCAGGCTTGCTGATCTCGTAAATTTCCCCGCCGAGGAAATTTCCATTGCCAGCGCCCATGCCGCCAAGCGGCTGACCGATTAAGTCGCGAATGTTATCGTTGTCGAGCAAATGTAGTTGGAGCGTCCCGTTGCCTTCGCCGGTATTTACCTGCACGATATAACTTGCGCCGCTTTCTATGTCGATTCCCGCAATCGAAGCGCCGCTAATGCCTGTGGAGGTTAATACAAAGTCGGTGTTTGATGCGGAGAGATTAACGCCGCTTACGTCTTCAGAGAACGTAACGCGGAATCGTACGATGACGGCGTTGGAAGGAGATGCGTCGAGACGTGCGATAGAGAGAACTGCCGGCGGCGTATCGAGCGGAAAAGGCGTCAGGCTTGGCGTGATTTCAATTGAAGGCTCTGTCACAGATGGAAATGGAGTCAGCGTCGGCGGCGGCATCGTCGGCGTATCTGTCGCGGGAATTTGCGTCGCAGTGGGAGATTCGATCGGCGTTTGCGTAGGCGGAGAGAAAGTCTGTAGTTCGAACGCGCCTACATCCGGCGCTGCGCCGCTGAACGAGTCGTTAATTCCGGAGATAAGAGCGCCTCGATCTACGTTGAGACTGTTCACAAGTAACGTGAAGTTGCCGTTTGCCGGGTCAACCAGTCCTGGCGCCGAATCGGAACCGCGACACTCAAGTCCCGTTGCTTTGCATAGATCGTTGATGCGGCTGTAGTTAACCTTCTCCCATTTGAAATGTGGGTTGCTTGATGTGCGCGAGTTAAACCAGTTGTCGAAGTTCCAGTCGTTGGCGCTCGCGCCTGCGGCTCTGGCAATGAAGGAAAAGCCGTTTCCATTAATTTGGAAGATGTTGTTTCGTAGGATGGTATTCTTGATCGGAGTGATCAGGTCCATGCCGTTAGCGTCGGGCGCGTTTGTCCAACTTGTGTTGTGATAGAAATAGACGATGCCGTCGGAATTCCCGCTCCATTTCACCGCTTTGTTCGTGAAATTTGCGACCGTGTTGCGAATCACCCAAGTCGGTCCATAGGTGATCGGCGCAAGCGAAATCCCGCTAAACGCTGCGTCTATCGCGTTGTTACGGAAGCGATGATTAATGCACGCGCCTTCAGGCTCTAGCGCATCGTCGCTGATATGGTGAATGCGATTATCGTAAATGTCTGCGTCGAACGCAATAGCTGGGTTCTCGCCTGCCGCGCCCGATATGCCGGTATAGATTCCGTTGAAGTAATGGTGAACTTCGTTGCCGCGCACGATCGCGCCGATATGCCCGCGCACGATGATGCCTGTGCTTTCCATCGCTCCGCCTTTGAGAGCGTTCCAATCCCAGTTTGCGGCAGACGGATCGTAGACTTCGTTAAACTCGATGCGTGTGTCGTTGCCTTGCGTTTCGTCGCCATCCCACTGAATAAAGATCCCCAAATGTACGTTGTGGATGCGGTTTCTACGGAGCGTTAAATGCGAGGCGTTAAGAGCGCAGACGCCGCACCGACCTGAGAAGCGCATCTCGAAACCTTCGATCCAAATCCAGTCGCGGGCGGTAATGTTGAAGGCTTGATTGAAGCGCGGAATCTGCCATGCGTGCGCGTTCGGATCGTCTTGCGAACGTATGTAAAGCCTCTTCACGCTTTGATCGTAGAACCAGCCTTCGCGAATGGTCACATTGCCATGTCCAGCCATATTGTTCAATCCGCGCATGTCGTCATATTGGTAGAAACGCAAACCGTCTCTGGCGAGATAACGGATCGCGTCGTCTAAGCGCATAAACCAGAGATTATTCTTCCCCTCGACGCGCGCCCAGACGTTGCCGGTCAGCGTGTCTGAACCTTCTAGAATCGCGCCAGCGCCCGCTGCCTTGACCTGAATCCAATTGTTTGGGCTGCCCGAGGCGGGGAATGAAATCGTTTCCTTATAAATTCCATCTGCGACGAGGACTTGTGTGCCCGGCCCGGCTTGATTCACCGCTTCTTGGATCGTGGAATAGGGCGCGCCTGCCGAACCGTCTCCGCCGGGGATGGCGTTTGCGTTAACATACAGGATGCTTTGCGGCGTGAACGAAGGATCAGCCGATTGGGTGATAAAAGAGCCGCTTATTTCAGCCGCTCCGTCCGAAACTCGAACTTGATAAGAGGTTGACGGTGCAAGATTAAACAGGCTTCCAGCTAGTCTGCCGTCGTCAATGCGCGCAAGAGAATGTCCATTGCGCCAGATTGTTTCGCCGTCGCGCAGGTAGAATAATTGAGCGGCTTTCGATAAGTTAAATCCACTGACGATGATTCCTGCCGTTTCAATATTCGATGTGATCGTCATGGAGGTGAATGACGCTTGGGGGTTGGCAGGCAAATCCGATCCCGTTGCGCCGGCGGAACGCGGCAGAGGTAGAAACAACAATGCCGCTAATAGCGCAAGTCGAATCGCTGGGTGTGTCATCCGCAAAAGAGCATTCATAGCATCCTTGTGGCAAGGCGGAACGCAGCCGAAGTCCTGCGCTCGCCATGTCTATTATAGGATAAAAGCGAGAATGTTAAACGTCAAAATTGAAGGATCGTTCATTTGCTTGACCAATCTGGCGGCGAAAACGGCTGTTGTCTTGAGTCGCGCAAAGACGCACAGTTTTGCATAGATGTATTTTACTTCTTCTTGTGGTAAAACATTCTTTATGTACAGCCTCTACTTGCATATTCCCTTCTGTTCTCATCGTTGCGCCTACTGCGATTTCAACACATACGCCCATCAAGAAGATTCGATCCCCGCGTACGTTCAAGCGTTGATGCGTGAAATTCATTTTGTTGGAGAGCGAACTCCGCCGGATGCGATCGTCCATACTGTTTTTGTGGGCGGCGGAACGCCCTCGCTTCTTAGCGGATCCCAATTCGATTCGATCCTTCGAACGCTGCGCGCCGTCTTTAAGTTTTCTTCCGCTCCCGAAATCAGCATCGAAGCCAATCCTGGAACGACCTCCCGAGAAAAGTTAGATGCGCTTCGTCGAGCGGGAGTTAATCGCATTAGCTTCGGCGTACAGTCGGCGAATACAGAAGAGTTGCGCATGTTGGAGCGGGAACATGATTTTCTCGACGTTATCGAAGCGGTGGGCGACGCGCGTAAGGCGGGATTTGATAATCTTAATCTTGATATTATCTATGGCTTGCCTGAGCAGGCTTTATCCACTTGGCAGACGACCGTCGGACGAATTGTGGATTTACATCCCGAACATATCTCCGCTTATGCGCTGACTTTGGAACACGGCACACCGTTTGGACGATGGGCAAACAAAGGCTTGCTCCCGCTTCCTAACCCTGATATTGCCGCCGATATGTATGAGTGGGCTTGCGATTTTCTGGCGCAAGAGAATTATCAACAGTATGAAATATCGAATTGGGCGAAGCCTGAGAAGCAATGCCGTCATAACGTACAGTATTGGCGCTCGCAGCCTTACATTGCCTTTGGCGCTGGCGCGCATGGTTATGTTAACGGGATGCGTTACTCGAATGTGTTGCGAATTAAGACTTACATTGAACGTCTTTCTGGCCTTTCAGCCGATAAATATCAATTCCCCTATTCTCCTGCCGTCGTTAATGCGCGCGAGCAAACTATGCGCGAGGAGATATCCGATTATATACTTAATAATCTCAGATTGACGGAGGCTGGAGTTTCAGGATCGGATTTCAGATCAAGGTTTGGGTGCGGCGTTGCGGAAGTTTATCCAAAAGAAATCGCTGAATTGATCCGAGACGGCTTATTAGAAAAAAAGACTTCCGATAATTCGGAAGTCTTTCGGCTGACTAAGCGCGGCAGATTGCTGGGAAATCAAGTTTTTATGCGCTTTGTAGACGGTTAATTTCTATGGGAATGTGCAATAGTAGATCACTGCGATTAATACGTCGGGATTTATCCGCCAGGCGCAACTTGCAGCTTCGCAACTAGATTGATCGCTGTAAGCGCTGGGATTTATGCAACCGACTTGTTGCTCTGTCGTGGCTGGTTGGGTGGCTTGTTTAATGCGCGGACAAGCCTTCGGCTCATAACCGGACGGCTGGAAGCCGACGGCTTGGAAGCAGATATTATCGAAAGCGTATAATCCTTTGAGCGGATAATAAGCGGAACTGCGCGTCGGCGAACCAGCCTCCTGTTCGCGCAAAAAGTCAACGTAGTCTAATTTTGCAATGTCTTTCAATCCAGCGTCCGCTAGAACGCCAAATGAAAAAACGCCGCCAAGCCATGATTTTTTAACAGCGAATTGAATCGTGGCGTGAGGCGCGGCGCTTACGCGCACCCAAGCCACGTCTATATCGTCGCCGATATTTTGGGTATTATCGTGGATGAGTTTGTCGTATCCATCTCCTGAGAAAGGCGCGTCAGAACGCATCGCCGAGTATCCTGCTGTATTGTGGTTAGAATCTTCAAATATTTGTACATTGTCAGCGGTCCATTCTGTAGAATATGGGGGGCGAGCGAGGAGTAGATAATCGCCGAAACCGTCTTTATCTTTATCAATCTCTACGCCGAAATGAATGCCGATATCATTGTTGGGGTTTTCACCGATTGTTTTGATGGAGATGTAATACCAATCCGCGTCGGCGCTGATGGATTGTGCTTTTATGTCAAGATCGGGAAGATAGGTCATGTCTTGCGTAAAGGGGCGTTCTAGACGATTCCAATCGTACGCTTCGCTGTAAGGCGCGCGCTTTTCTGGAGCGGTATCTACGGAAGTCACATCGGGCTGCGACGCTTGTTTTAAATTCGCGTCTACAATAGGGACTAATTGATGTTGCGGCGCAACAAATGAGCTCGCTGTGGACGTCTCCGGCGGCGCGGTTGGGTTAATCAATTCCGTGGGCGCAACCGAAGGCATGGAAGGCGGCATTTCTAAGGTTTGCGTCGGCTTAACCGGCAGGTTGCAGGCTTGTAACAGCAAGACAAAGATAATCAGAAAAAGGGGAGATTTAGCCATGAGATTCGCGTCTCCTTTTTACGAGCGCTTTATAAGGGCAAATTGTATGAATATATTAGAGCGCTCGTCAATGCCTCTTACGGGTGAATCGTGACGCTCATTGCCAGCCGAGGTTCGTTATACGCCTCGAATTGCGATCATCATCAACAGAATAACGGCGATCAGGATAAGCATTCCCACTCTCGGCACGACTTTGAGATGGTTAAGCATTTTCCTGACCTCTTCATCTGACATTTCGTCTACAGATACGGCGATAGGCTCAAGGTGCCTTTCGAAGGTGAAATGAAAAAGAGCCAACAATAGTCCAATGGCGCCGCCGATGGCGATGCTCATGCCCCAGCGCGAGTGCAACAACACATCGAGATTTTTCCAGCCGGTCAGCAGGTAATTTAAGAGCGCGCCCGAGATGATCGCGGTTCCTGAAAGAACGGACGCCAGCTGGAAGATGCGGGGAAATACATTTTGGATAAACGTTTCGCGTTCTTTATTCGATAACTTGAGGACGACGGGAACGAGAACAAAATTGATCGTGATAACTTCTCCTAGCCAGGAAATTCCCGAGATCACATGAAACCAACGTACGATGTTAAGTAAACTCATTCAAAACCTCTTTGTTCTGACCAGCGTCATGTGAACGAGACATGCGACGCTGGAGATTAATCTACATTTTCTAACGCTCGCCAAATTGCAGGAGCAACGTCAGCTAGATTCGTCATGCCGCGCGTGAACTCTTCTCGCACTTGCTTGCTTCCAATCACAAGCGCAGGCACATCCGCATCCGTATGCTTGCGCGTGGACAAATCCTCCATGTTTCCGTGATCCGAAGTCGCCAACACCAACAATTCCTCTTTCCACTCTTGCCCTGAACCATGTCGAAGGGTTCTACTTCCCACAGCCTCTTTCCTCTTTCCTCTTTCCTCAATCTCCTCCATCATCCCTCCCAACACTCCATCAAACGTTTCCATCAACCCTACCGCCGTATCCATCTGCTGTTTATGACCGGCGTAGTCGCTCGCCCAATACTCGAAGAACGAGAAATCGTAGTTCATTGCGAGAGAAATGAGTTTATGCCCAGCTTCATGCGGATTTATCACTGGCGCGTTGAGGAAGCCGAGCATCGTCCGCCAACCTTCGCCAGTGAAGTCTGCCGAGAGCGCGCGCCCTGCGGCTAGATCTTCATACGTGAACAGTCCCAGTCCGGCGTTTGTCACTGCCATGGGGATAGAGGAATAAATACGCTTGCCCGAATCGATCCCGTCGAAATAGCGCGGCGGATAGGCATTGAGTAAGGCGGCGCGTTTCTTCGCCGTAATACATTTTGAAAATAGCGTCTCGCCGTTCAAATACGCGGCAACTTCGGGATTTGGTTTCGGTCCGTAGTGATAGCCGAGTTCGGCTGAGATGTTTTTTCCCGTTAGCAGTATGGCTTGCCCTGTCGCAGATTGCGGCAAACCGTCCACGCCCAGACCGGCATCGAGCGCGTGAAGCGAAGCGTATTTCCCATCAAACGGCGCCGCGCCCCTGACGAGCGACCTTCCATCCAACAGCGCGTTCAAGTTCGGCATCTTTGCGCGCGCGAGCGGATTTGTTTCGAGGTTGTTTTCGCCTAGCCCGATTCCGTCCAAGAAAATAAATAGGACTTTCATGGTGGGAATTATACAACGTATATCGTTGCGATGAATGTTCTTGTTCTTTGCGGCGAAGCAATTCCCGGATTACTTTGCAGAATTTATCGAATGGCTCGCAACGACATATCTAAGAGATTGGGCTACAATTACATTATGTCCGTTTTGGATTCGAAAAAACTGCAAACGCATCGTATGCGAACCTTTAACCTGCCCCCGCGACGTAGGTTTATAACGCCCGCCGCAGCTTTAAAGTTTATCAATATGCGCGGCTTTATCTACTTTTGGCCCATCAAGAGCATTGATCTGCCCTCGTTATGGACAGCCGTCGCGGGGAATCGTCCAGTGGCAGACGCGCACGACGACCCGGATCATATTACATGGGCGTGGAAGGATGACGCGCTCGATAAAAAGATTTGGTATTACGCGAAAATCCTCCGCAAGAAAGCGACAATGATCTCGCTGGAAGTTGCGCCGTATTTTTACGCGCTCTCTGAAAATTACGGCTCACCCGATGAAGATTATTTGATCGCCTATGAAGAAGGACGATTGCCGCAATCCGCGAAGCAGGTGTACGAAACTCTATTGAATGAAGGCGCACTGAACACGCTCGACCTTCGTAAAGCCGCGAAATTGACGAACGCAAAAGATTCTGAATTCCATAAAGCGTTGGGCTTGCTGCAGGCGGATTTTAAGATTCTGCCGGTCGGCGTGGCGCAGGCGGGCGCGTGGAACTATTCGCACATTTACGAGATCGTCCCGCGTCATTTCCCCAAACTGCCTGAACTAGCGCGAAGAATTAGCGAAGGCGCGGCGCGGATGAAATTACTCGAACTGTATTTTGAGTCTGTCGGCGTGGCGACCGAATCGGATGCGGCGAAGTTATTCGGCTGGAAGAAGGAGCTGCTCGCGCGGGCGATTGCTGGTTTGGTTCAGAGGAAAATCATTGTTGAAGCCGAACATCCCAAGCAAAAAGGGAAGCGGCTGGCGTTACAGAAGTTGGTCGGTAAAGCCTAACTGCTGGATCGCAGAGAATGCCGAGAGAATCTCAGGGCAGGCTCACATATAAAAGATTTTGCATACAGACCCTAAGAAAGCGCGAAACTTTAAAACGATAACAACGTAAATACACTTAGAGCATTTACTATTGAAGAGGAGAATAAAATCATGAAAAACCGTTCTAATCTAGTTCTTGGCATCTTGCTTATCGCTGTTGGCGCATGGCTGGTCGCGTCGAGACAGATTCCATCATTGCAAAGCCTTGCTGAAAATATGACCGGCGCCGTATGGACGATCGCAGCAGGCGTATTAATCCTCATCATCGGCTTGCTCACTGGCTCGCCCGGTATGGCGGTTCCCGCCTCTATCGTTGCGGGTATCGGCGGTATTTTGTTCTATCAAGACCGCGCCGGCGATTACAGCTCATGGTCCTATATGTGGACTCTCATACCCGGCTTCGTCGGCGTCGGCACGCTTCTGGCGGGGTTGCTCGGCGAAAACACGCGTCGGAATCTTAGCAGCGGCTTGCGCCTGCTCGTATTTAGCGCCGTATTGTTCCTCGTCTTCGGCACGTTCTTCGGCGACCTCAAATTCCTCGGCGAATATGGCGTAGCAATCCTCTTGATCCTGCTCGGAGTCTTCGTCCTCGCGCGCGGCTTTTGGCGGGGCGGAGGACGCAATGAGACGGGTTAACATTTTTTGGGGCTTAGCGCTTATCCTGCTTGGCGGGTTGTTCTTTCTGCAAGCGCGCGGCATCATCGAAAACGTTTTCGATTTCATCTTTCCGCTCGCGCTGATTCTTCTCGGCGGCTGGGTCATTTTCAGCGTGTTCGCTAAGCCCGACCTCAGCGACGACGACACCTTTTCATTTCCATTGCAATCCGCGAAAAGCGTGCGCTACGAATTTTCGCACGGCGCGGGTCAGTTTCAGATCGGCGGCGGAGCGCCGGCGGGGACAGCCATCGTCGGCTCGTCGGCGGTTGGGATGAACACCGAAAGCCGCATGGACGGAGACAGGCTGAACGTCGAAGTGAGCGCGGGACCTTCGGTCATTCCATTTATCGGGCCCTCGTCCGGCGTCTGGCGTTTTCAACTCACGCAAGAAGTTCCCGTTATATTGGAGATTGACGCGGGTGCGAGCGCTTTGGAAATTGATCTGGAGAACGTGCTGGCGACGCGCGTCGAATTGTCAACGGGAGCAAGCAGTGTGCACCTGACCGCGCCCGCGCGCGGCGTTTCTCTTCTCGACGTGGAGGCTGGCGCGGCTTCCGTCAACATTCGCGTCCCTTCCGGGATCGCAGCGCGCGTCCGTTTTGAAGGCGGCATGAACTCGATGAATGTGGACACGAACCGCTTTCCCAAAGTTGATGCGGGGTTTTATCAATCGCCCGATTTTGATTCGTCAGTCAACCGCGCCGAGATCAACATTGAAGGTGGGTTGGGTTCGGTGACTGTAAAGTGATATCGCTGCGAGACGCTCTTGTTCTTTGTCGAAGCAGCCTCCTATAACATATAACCAATGAATGCGAGGAGATTGCTTCATCGCTTCGCTCCTCGCAACGACGCAGGAATAGGATAATCAAATGAAAAAATATGACCCTCGTTTGTGGATCGGACTCTTGATGGTATTCGGCGGTGTGTTGATCTTTTTGCAAAACCTGAACATCATCGCGGATGTCGGCGATATTTTCTGGGGAGCCATCTGGGGCTTGGTCGGCGTGTTCTTCCTCTACCTGCTCATCAAAGATCGCAACAATTGGTGGGCGGCATTTCCCGCGTTCACGTTGATGGGTCTTGCCGCATCTTCGTTCCTGCCGAACTCGCTCGAATCATTAAGCGGACTTGTCTTCTTTGCCGGCATCAGCCTTGCTTTCATCTGGGTCTATGCAACCGACACAAGTCGCTGGTGGGCGATCATCCCTGCCGGCGTGATGCTCACGCTCGGGGCGATCTCCGCGTTGGACGGAATCACCGGCGCGGATAACGGCGACTATCTCTTCTTCGGGCTTGGCATCACCTTCCTCCTCGTCGCCATCCTCCCCGGCGGAAGCGGACGAAGTTGGGCATTCTTCCCCGGCGTTGCGCTGCTTATCTTTGGCGCGTTCCTCAGCGCAGACGCGGTTGGCTGGATGGAATATCTTTGGCCCGCTGTGTTGATCTTCCTTGGCGGATATTTTGTGTTGAAGTTTTTCAGAAAGACAGCGTAACAATATGTATAAGGACAGACAGGATTTCCCCGCCCATTGCGGCGAGAGAACCTCGCCCCTGCGCGTTACCTCATCCCGCTTTCAAGGATCAACCGAACCTGTTCGCGCGCATCTTTCCAACGCGTTGAAATGGCATCGGCAAGGCTGTTCAAAATTTCCCGTCCCGCTTCGGGATGTTTCTTGATCAGTTTTCGTAATTTATTTCCATTTATGCGCGCCGCTTCCAGAGGCTCAATAGCGATGACAGACGAGGTATATGTTTTACTTCTGATCACTGCCGACCAGCCAAAGAGTTCGCCCGTTTCGACATAAGTAATCGTAATCGAATTCCCATCATAAGGTTTGAAAGAAATTTGCGCTTTGCCTTTGCAAATAATATAGAAATAATTGGCGAGAGAACCTTGCTGGATAACCGTCTCTCCTGGTTTATACGAGACAGACTCGATGAACGTTCTCATCAAGTTGATATGTTCTTCGCGTAAATTGGAGAAGAGGAGGAGTGGCTGAGCCTCAAAATCCATGGTCGCATATTAATAGGGCATATGGACGTTTTCTAGTGGCGAAAATCATGTTTTGCGTGACGTTTATCCCGAATTTAGGGCGCGCGTTGAGCGTCAGTGTATACTTGCTGAAACCATGATGGAAATTCAACCCGCGCGCAACCTTCAGAAATTTGCTCCCATCTTTCTTTTAGGATTGGGACTCATCCTTGTCGCTGTCTCTGCTTTCTACCTCTATCGGAATAACCCGCCTCACGCCGAATTCTCGGTGGTTCCAGCGGCAGTGAACTACCTCGCTCCTGCGTTAACGCTTACCGATTTTGACGGCGTTTCTCATTCTCTTACTGACTATCGCGGGCAAGTTACGCTGGTCAACTTGTGGGCGACATGGTGCGAACCGTGCAAAAAGGAGATGCCCGCGCTTCAAGCGTTTTATGATAGATACCAAAAAGAGGGCTTTGTGATTATCGCAGTAAACGACGGCGACCCGACCGCCGATGTCGTTCAGTTCGCAAAGACGTTCGAGTTAACGTTTCCGATCTGGCTCGACCCGACGTATATCGCCACTGAACAGGCTTTCAGGACGATCGGGCTTCCATCGTCGTATGTAATTGACCGCAACGGTATCGTTCGCTTGCAGTGGATGGGCGGCATCGAAAAGCGTGCGTTAGAGAAGTATGTTGCGCCGATCATCAAGGAGGAGAAGTGAACGTTAAACTTAATTGGCAAACTGGAATGGAATTTATTGGCGCTGGTTCGTCTGGGCTTCCGATTCAGATGAGCGCGGGCGCGCCGCTTGAGAAGACGGCGGAGGGTATTCGCCCTATGGAGTTGATTGCGCTGGGGTTGATTGGCTGTCAGGCTATGGATGTGATGGCGATCTTGCAGAAAAAGCGGCAACAAGTGACTCGTTTTGAAACGCGCTTTGATGGATCGCGCGCTTCTGAACATCCGAAAGTATTTACGCGCGTAGAAGTTCTCTTTGTGATCGTTGGCAGGCAAATTGACGAGAGCGCTGTGTTGCGCGCGATCGAATTGACCGCTACGAAGTATTGTCCGGCGCAAGCTATGCTCGAGCAAGCCTTTCCGATAGAATTGAAATATGAGATCTATGAAGAAGACGCCGACGCGTATGTAACGCATCAAGGTGTGTGGCGGAATACGACGGAGCGATAGGGTTAGCGTAATTCAGATACGATACGCGTTCTAAAGTCTGAGCAATCGCACGCGATGACTGTTCGCGCGCCGCGCGTGAGCGTGCCGGCGCGTTCTTCTCCGCCGGCGACCCAGCCTTCCAAATCGAACGCGAGCGGACCGCTGGCGGAGATCCATTCGCCGTTGTATTTTCGCGCTATATGAACGTGCGTTCCCGTTGCCGAGCCGCCCTCGCAAGACGGATAGCCGATCGGATCGCCCGCCTTTACTTCTTTCCCCACTGTGATGCGCGAGTCTGCGGCTGTGTGTAAATAGTATAAGACCCAGCCGGTGCGTTCGTCGCCGTCTTTATCAAGGTCAACGATCACGCCGTCTACGTCTGCGCGAACGATGAGGCCGTCTGCCATTGCGGTAGAGAATAGATCGCGCGCCACTGTGTAGCAACCTGTTACATCTGACGCAGGCGCAAAGTCGAGCGCGGCGTATGGTTCGCCGGAGCCCCAGCCAGTATGCGGCCCGCTGGTGTACGCCCAAATGTGTCCCGCAAGGAAGGGGAAGCGGAGCGGCGGTTGTTGCAAACTGCCTGGAATGCCGATGGACGCGTCAAGCTGCGGGTCGCCGAAGAATGTTGCGTAAGTATGAGCCAGCCCGTCCGGTCCAATAGAAGCGAGATAAGCCTGCCCGGTTTGAGTCCGTGAGAAATAATATTGAAGCGCAACCGAACCTGCGTTTTGCCACGGGTCGGGGCGGGTGATGGAGCCGTCGGGCAGTTCGAATTCTGTAAGCGTTCCATTGCGCCAGCCATAGTAACCGTTGTTTAAGATGTTTGCTGCGATGATCAGTTGAAGGTAGGGTGTATCGTAATATGCGCGGCGAAAACCAAGCGCGAATTTCTGACTGGGGGGATCGGGCTGAGTGAGCGCGCCGGTTTGATATTCAAGGATGGCGAGCAACAGCCGCGGGCTGACGCTGTAATTGACGGCGACGTACTCTACCATCTCGGCTCCATTGCGAGATTTTTCGCCGGCGTATACTCGATAGTTCTTTAACCATCCGTCGGTAGAAGCGAGGAATGCGCTGGTATTGAATCCGATCTGCGCGGGACCGTTGATAAACGCTGAATCGGGAAGGCTTTGGTAGGCGAGACCCCATAACGGAAGATAATAAATAGGAATTTTCATCGGTAAGCCGACGGGCATGGTAGTCGCATCGCGCGGGATGATCGGATTCGCTTGAAAAATCTCTTCTACCGATGTGTTGAATCGTTGCGCTAACGCGGGGAGCGTGTCGCCATTTTGGGCGATGTAGTCCACAAGTTCGCCGGGTGCGTACTGGGGTCTGCCTGACGTTGGCGCGGGGAGCGCTGTCGGTGCGAGAGGCGTAATCATCGTTCTTATGGCAGTGTTTGCCTTGCGCGGCGCGCAAGAAGAGAAGGTCAATGCGCACAGGATGAAGAGTGGGCTGAAAAGGTGCGCTGTTTTTTTTACGTTAATCATCGCTGTCCGTACGTACGATCCGCGACTTCGCTTGACCGTTCACATCCGCTGTGATCGCGCGTTCGTCTTGCACAAGTTTGCCTTGATATGGTCGGTCTCCGGCGACGACGGTCCAGCCGCTCATCACCCACGGAGTAGGTCCGTCAACCGTGATCCATTCGCCGTTATATTTTCGGGCAATGTGCACATGCGTACCGGTAGCGACTCCGCCTTCGCAGGAGGGATAGCCAATGGGTTCGTTTTGATCTACCCATTTGCCTTGTGCGACTCGACCTCGTTCGGCGACGTGTAAATAGAGAATATTCCATCCAGTTTGTTCCTGACCGTCGCCATCGAGGTCTATCACAACGATCCCTTTCTCTGAACGGATGACCAGCCCCGGAGCGATAGCGAGGACGCGATTATTTGATTTTGTGCAGCCGCTTTTATCGGCGGCGGGAGCGAAATCTATCGCGGCGAGCGGACCGTAACTTTCCCACGCACCGTGTGGTCCGCCGGTGAACGCCCAGTTTGCGCCAATGTCAAAAGGGAGGATCATCTCCGGTTGAATGAGCGTAGGCGGGAAGATTGCGCCAAATGATTCCGCGCGTATCCATGGAGAGCCGAACATGTTCGCGTAGAACGAAGCGAATCCGCTGTTGGGATCCATGATCCTCAACCATTCATTTTGACTATGGAGTTGAGCGAAGTAGATCATGATAGCGACTGTGCCGGCGTTGAGCGATGGAGCGAGCTGATACGTTGTTCTGTCATTAAAGGTGACGCTGGAGATCGTCCCTGTGCGCCAACCGTAATATCCCGTAGAGAGTTGATTGATTGCCCATGCCAACTGCTGATATAGACCCTTGTTGTGATAATTCTCGTAACCGAGCGGATAGTTTTTGCGGAATTCATTCTCAGGTTCGCCGCGCACCCAATTCGCCTCATAGTCGAGAATGGCAAGCAACAGGCGCGGATTGATCGAATTTTCATATGAGATGCGCTCAATTTCCGCCGCGCCGTTTGTCCATGCGGTTGAGTTGAGATATTCGCGATAGGTGGATAAATATCCCCCTGCGTCTTTTACATACCCAGCAATATCAAAAGTTGTCGCGCTAGCGGAGAAGACGACTTCGCTGTCGGGAATGAGCTGCGTTGCCGATGTGGATGGCGTGAGTATATCTGCGCGATCAGGAATGATTAGCAGCGTGCCGGCGGCGAGCAGCCCGCTGGCGGGGAGGAGTTTGGGCGACGTGATTTCAGCCGTTTCGACGTTGAATCTGCGCGCTACGGCAGGAAGCCAGTCGCCATTTTGGGCGTAATAGAGGATCGATTCGGTTGCAACGGGCGGCGGACTCATTGTTGGAGTTGGCGCGAATTGCGTGACGAAGAAATCTGGCGGAGAAGAAGTCGCCGTTGGCGTCGGCAGGACGATCTGCTCGTTTGCCGACTCGTTTATTGCGACCGATTGGGCAGGCGGCGTCCCAGCGGATGAGGTTGCTATAGCGGGAATTTCGCCGGCAGGCGTTGGAGTCATATACTGCCCCCAAAGCGAGGGCGCGCTTGTGCCGCATGAGGAAAGCAGAAAAGCCGTCAGCATAAGAAGCGTTGTGACGCGTTTCATAAAGAAAATTATACCTTTAATAGCAATAGACTTTGGCGCATGTAAGGCGGATAAGGAAGGCATCAGAGTTATTTGTATATTGAGAGAAACATAACGACATCATCGCGAAATTTGATTAACGCCTTCGAACACGCCTTCTTCGGCTTGAAGAACGACCGCATCGCGCGTCAGCCAACCATTATAGACAACGCCGTCGCCGCTTGACGTCCAACCGTCGAGATTGAAGGGCAGGTTTCCATCAGCCGCGATCCATTCGCCGTTATAGCGTCGCGCTAGATGGAGATGCGTGGCGTTGGAGAGGCCGCCTTCGCAGGATGGATGTCCGATGCGTTCGCCGGCGTAAAGATAGGTTCCTGGCTGCACACGATCACGCGATTCAACGTGCATATACAGGATTGTCCAGCCAGTCTGTTCGTAGCCGTCGTTGTCTAGATCCTGAACTACTGCGCCGTTCTCCGCGCGGACGATGAGCCCGTCTGCTACAGAAACATCCCATGCTTCATTGGGTGAACAGCCCGCTCCTCCGCCCGGCGGCGCGAAATCTAACGCCGCCCATGCAGAACCGTTATCCCAGCCGCCGTGCGGTCCGCCCGTAAACGACCAGGTTGTCCCATGTTCGAAGGGAAGTTGCATAGCCGGTTGCGTCAAATTAGCGGGGATAAGCGGAGAAATGTCGTAGTCGAATGGATAACCGAAGAGCAAATTATAGGTCTGGAAGAAGCCGAGTTGACTTACGTCGTAATCCCAAACGTTGCGATTGTTGAATAAAGAGAAAAAATATTGCACGCCAGCGGTGCCAGCGTTGATAGTAGCATCCATCGGCGCGTAGGTTCCGTCATTGAGCGGTGAAGCGCCGAGCGCGTTGATGCGCCACAGATAATAGCCGCGATTCAAATTATCCGCCGCCCATGCGGTTTGACGATACAACCCCGCGTAATAGTCATCGTGGTAGCCCATTGGGTAATCCGTATTTAGCGGGGCGGGGTTAGTGACCCAACCGCTGCGATATTCGAGAATAGCTGTCAACAGGCGCGGATTAACCGAGTAATTCTGCGCGACGCGCATGATAATTTGTGCACCGCTCAGATAAGCTCCGTTTACATCCTGCGCGTAGCCGCTGAGATATCCGCCTTTTCTCTCTGCGAACGCTTCGAGATCAAAGCCAGCGCTGGCGGGTCCATAGATTAGCTCTGAATCGGGAATTAATTTGAAGGATGAACCGGGCGCCGGGTCAATTTGAACGGGGGGAATATTAATCGTCTGCCCAATCGTCAAAATAGACGTTTCATTTAGACCGTTCGCATGCATTAACGCTTCGAGTGTGACACCGTATTTTTTAGCGATGCTTTCCAGCGTGTCGCCGTACTGAATAGCATATTGGTCAACGTATTCACGCGGCGGCGGGAGCGGATGCGGCGCGTCGGGCGTTGGCGCGCCAAGCGGAGAATTTGAGATTCGCGTGGGGATTTTCATGGAGATCGGCGCGCGCGTAGGCGTGGGGCGCGCGGGCGAGGCAGTTGGTTGGACGTGAATTGATTCAGACGTAGAGGTCTCGTCGCTTACTGATACGAAGGGATCGTATGTAGGATAAGCCGCTGAGGAGTTAGGAGCGCAGGCGGTGAGTAAAAGAACGAGTAGAAAACAGGAAATGATGCGATAATTCATGGGTGTGATTATACAGGGAACTTTTACGATTCGCTTCGGCTTGGAAGTCGCTTCACTGGTAAAATATTCCCTAATCTTCGGAGGAGGCAGACGTGACAAACCTGATTGGACCTGACGTTAGTTTTTATCAAGACGATAACAGTACGCCGCAGGGAATTGACTTTGTTAAGATGAGCCGCTCTGCAGGATATGTGATCATTCGGTCGGGGCAGAATACATGGATCGATTCGGATTTCAAGACAAATTGGAGTAATTCTAAAGCGGCGGGATTGCCGCGCGGATCATATTGGTTTTATGACAGCCGCATTGAGCCTAAAATTCAAGCCGATTTATGGTTCTCTGCTTTTGACGGCGATTTGGGGGAATTGCCGCTATTTGCAGACTTCGAAGAAGCGTACGGCGGCGCATATGCCGGCTGGAAACATTGGAAAACTTTCTTAGAGCGGCTTAAATCTCGCGTGGGCAAGCATGAGATTGCGATCTACACCGCTTATTATTATTGGTTGGCGAACGCGCCGAGCGGCGCGGCGGATCTCCAATATTTCCGCCAATACCCACTGTGGATCGCTAATTATGGAACGACTATGCCCCTTGTTCCCAAACCCTGGGGTGTTAACGAGTGGTTATTCTGGCAATATACCGACAGAGGCGATGGCGCATTATATGGCGTTGAAAGTTCGCGCATTGATCTAAATTATTTTAACGGCGATTTGGCGGAGTTCCGTCGCCGCTTTAAATTAGATTCAACCCCTCCGCCTCCTCCTCCGGCGGAGCCGATTTGGTATAAAGTAACCGCCTCAGCTCTCAATGTGCGCTCTGGACCGGGGACGAATTATGGCGTGATAGGTTTATTGAAACAAAATGAAATAGTGAAGAAGATTTCCGAATCTGCTGACGGGGGCTGGATTCGAATCTTGCGCGCATCGGATCAATTAGTAGGCTGGTCGTCTAAGAATTATCTTGCGGCGACTACTCCGCCAACTCCTGAGCCGCCGACTCCTGAACCGCCTACGCCGCCTCCAACGGAAGTATGGCTTAGAGTGACCGCCTCTGCATTGAATGTCCGTGAAGGACCCAGCACAGGCTTTCCCTCAATCGGCTTATTATATCGAAATGAGGTAGCGCAGAGACTTTCTATTTCTGAAGATGGACAGTGGTATCAAATCAAGCGAAACTACGACGGGCTGACGGGCTGGTCGTCTAAGAAATTTTTCGAGCCGACCGAGGCGCCGCCGCCTGTCGCGGAAGAAGCGTATGAATGGTTTCAAGTAACGGCAAGCGCGCTGAACGTTCGCGAAGGTCCCGGCGCGCAGTACAAATCAATTGGTCACTTAACGAACGCCGAGAGCGTGGAACAGCTTGAGTCTACGGCTGCCGGCAGCTGGCGGAGAATCCGAAAAGTGGACGGTTTCACCGGCTGGGCGTCTGGCGCATACCTCAAAAGCGTTGGCAAGACGCCAGCCACCGCTATGCAGAAATTATTCTCAGGCGTAACCTACTACCGTAAGGTGCAATTAACGCCTAATCGGCTGGTTTCGCATGCGCTGGTGATAGATTTGAAAGCCGCAACGTTTGAATTCCTCGTCACGCCGCCTTTGCGCAAAACTGATCCGTTTCTGTGCGCGATGACGACTTCGAAATTTCTACAGAAGAATAAGTTAAATATTGCGATCAATGCGGACGGATTTTACTATCTTGACCCGACGACGTTTTCCCCCGCTTCATTTTGTCCCGACGGCGGAGAGCCGCTTCGCCTTGTAGGCATGGCGGCTTCGCGCGGGACTCAGTATTCGACCAAGTCGCCTGGGCGACCCGTCTTATATATCAATCAGAAGAATATCATCTCGTTCGATACGCCCGTAGGACCTGTCTTCAATGCGATTACCGGCGATAGATATTTGATCACGAAGGGCAAGAGGACGACTTCGTTGGAGGCGACGAGTCGCAACCCGCGCACTGTGATCGGCGCGAACCAGAACGGACGTTATCTGGTGATGGCGACGATAGACGGACGCGAATTTAGCGAAGGGGCGACTTTTCCTGAAGCAGCGGATATTCTTCTCTCCTATGGCGTGTACACTGGCATAAGCCTTGACGGCGGCGGTTCTTCGGCGATGATCGTTCGCGACGTAAACGGCAACCCGCGCGCGGTGAACAAGTTGATGGATGAAAATATCCCCGGGCGAGAGCGTGCGGTGGCGAATCATCTCGGCGTATTGATCAAGTAGAGCTAACTCGCTGGAACTATTTTGCCCCTTTAGGTTGCACGAAGTTCAGCAGCCATTTGCCCGGCGTTCGCTCTGTTACGGCGGTTTCCGGCGTGACGACGATGATCCACGTCTGACCGGGCTTGAGCGGAAATAATTGATCTTCCTCCGCATATAGAAACCGAAGCGGTCTGCGAAATCCAATTTGCATTTCTTCTTCGCTGAGTTGAGCGCTCCAGCGGATATTGTATTTCAACCCATCGCGGAATAGAAGCGCGTCGCCGCTTAGACCGCCTTCCAGATGAATGTCTAAATTGGTTGGAGAAATAACATCGTGCTTTGCGAATAGAACGATCACATTTTCGAACTGTAATTGACGACCGGTGAGCCTGTCCACTTCAGGATGTAAGACGCCCGCCGTGTCGAAATCCGCGTTATCTACAAAGCGCCAGTAACTTTGCGAAAGCGCGTCATATTCCCAGCCTGATTGATTCAAATAAGCGATATAAACGTGTAATTTTGATGCGGGCGCGCCCCCTGCGGGCGGCTCGTCTGAAAATATGTTGCTCGTATAATCAATTGTGATTTTCGGATTCTTGTAATTGCGCGCGGCGGCGAACATATCGTCAATGCCATACATATAACCGCCGCCTTGAATATCGTGCGTGACGAATACGCAGTGCGGCAATTCAGACAGCACTTCCGGCGAGGCGAATGCGTAGATTAAGCATGAGTTAGCGAACATAGCGGCGATATCTGCGTACACGAGACGCCCGGAGCGGATGGGACCTATTTTAGGATCGGGAAGAGACTCCGGTGGGGGAACGGCGCTCGACTGAATCAAACCCGCGTCTAAAGAGAGAAATGAGGACGCGATATGCGTCGCGTCAGATCGTCCTGAGGCTGGGTCTACAGCGCTGCTTTGATTCTCGGCGCCGGCGTTTTTTTGCGTAAACTCCCATTGCGGTTTTTTCTCGACCTCGATGAAATACGTTCCAGCGCCAAGGTTGAAACCGTAGTAACCGTTGCTGTCGGTCGTCGTCTGTTGAATGAAGTCTTGATGCGCGTTAAATAAGTTTACGCACACGCCGCCTACGCCGCGTTCCCATGCGTCGAGCAGGTTATTTTGATTCGAGTCCAGCCAGATTCGACCGCCTAAAATGAGATCGGTTTGCATGAAGATTTCACGCCGTGTTTCGCATCCGCCAGTAATTGGCGCTTCAGGCGCGGGGTATTCGCCGTAGAAGGTTGTAAGGAAACGCGTCGCGCCTTCGGTGATGTAGATTTCAAACACGAGCGGTGAAAACGACAAGCCCGCCTGCGGGCGCGCCGTGACCGGAAAATGCGAGATCGAGACGAGCAAGGCGGGCAGATCGAGCAGAGCAGGGTCTTGAGCGCGCAAGCCTGTTAAGGGATTGATTATTCGCGGGGACGCGCTCGTCGGCGTTGGCGGGAGTGGGGACGGTGTTGGCGTTGATGCCGCAAACTGTGTCGGCGTTGACGGCGCGATGATCGCCGGCGAACAACTTCCCAGAAAGAAAGTAAACAGGAACAGCGCGAGAGATTTTGATGACATCTATTCTTGACGAAGTTGATCTTGAAACAGTTTCGTAAATTCGTTCTTGACGCGGTTGTACGTCGATTCGAGTTCTTCGGGCAACACGCGCGTTTCGCCGACAGTAGACATAAAATTTGTGTCGCCCTTCCAACGTGGGACGATATGAATATGAACATGTTCTTTTACGCCTGCGCCTGCCGCTTCGCCGATATTAACGCCCACATTAAATCCTTGCGGATGATAGATCGTTTTTAAGATTGTTGTGCAACGCGAGGTCAATTCCATCATTTCAGCGCGAGTCGCCGAATCCAGTTCCTCGAGGTTTGGCTTATGAATGAAAGGGATGACCATTAAATGTCCGCTAGTGTAAGGATAGCGGTTAAGGATCGCGAACGCGCGCTCGCCGCGATAAGCGATAAGGTTTTCCGCGTTATCCGCTTTCGCTTGCGCGTTGCAAAAAACGCAACCTTCTTCTTTATCATGATTTTCAATGTATGCCATGCGCCAAGGGGACCAGAGATGCTTCATAGTAAATGGTAGACGGCGAGACGAGAAGCCGTCTTTCGATTATACAGCAGTCTGGCATATCCTTTTCGTTTCGCCTTTTTTCGATTATCCTTTTACAGATGCAACCGCCCCTTTTCTCTACGCCAGCCTCGCAAACATTCACCGTTTCTAAACTGACTTTCCTCATCCGCAGATTGTTGGAAGAGAATGAGATTCTCCAAGATGTGTGGGCGCTGGGAGAAATATCCAACCTCTCGCGTCCCGCGTCGGGACATGTGTATTTCACGCTCAAAGACGCTGGCGCTTCGTTGAAATCTGTGATGTGGAAGACGAGCGCGGCGCGGCTGAAACTTGCGCTGCGCGACGGCATGGAAGTAGAAGTCCATGGCAAGATCGGCGTGTACGAGCCGCAAGGGCAATATCAACTCTATGCGGATCAGATTCGCCCCGTGGGCGAGGGCGCATTGTATCAAGAGTTCATGCGACTTAAGGTGCAGCTCGAAGTGGAGGGACTGTTCGACCCTGAACGTAAGCGTCCTATCCCCGAGCTGCCGCGTAGAATCGGAATTGTCACTTCTGCAACCGGCGCAGCATTGCGCGACATGCTCAATACGTTGCGGCGGCGTTTGCCCCTTGTGGAAGTCGTCCTTGCCCCTTCGCCTGTGCAAGGAAGCGAGGCTCCTTCCGCGCTGGTTAAAGCCATCAGTTCTCCGATTCTCCAATCTTCAGACGTTATTATCATTGCTCGCGGCGGCGGTTCGATTGAGGATTTATGGGCGTTCAATGATGAGCGCGTCGTCCGCGCGGTCGCCGCATCGAAGGCTCCCGTCATTTCAGGCGTCGGTCATGAAACTGATTTCACTCTGTGCGACTTCGTCGCCGATTTGCGCGCGCCGACACCTACTGCCGCGGCGGAACTTGCGACTCAAATCACGATCCACGACCTTGCTGCGACAATTGCCAACCTTCGGTCTCTAATCTCTACCCTGACGTTCAACATTATCTCGGAAAAACGATCAGCCCTCTCTTCTCTCGCCTCTCAACTTCGCTACCTATCTCCTTCGCGCCTCGTCCAATCTGAATCGCAACGCGTAGACGACTTATCTCGCCGCCTATCTTCTGCCGTATTCAACCGTATAACGTTGGAACGCAAACACGTTGAAGGGACTTGTAAGCGGCTCGAAGCGTTGAGTCCGCTGGCGGTATTGGCGCGCGGGTACGCGGTGGTGACGCGCCAAACCGACGGCGTTGTTGTGTCTCGCGTTGCACAGGCAAACGATAAGATGAATGTGCGCGTTAGCGATGGAGAGTTTGAAGTGAAAAAGCAGTGATTAATTATTAGCGATTGGTGAATGGCTTTGATAATCGTCGATCGTGAATTATAAATGGAGCAATTATGCCAAAAACAACAACTAAAAAGTCAGAAAAGCCTGTTGAAGAATTAACTTATGAGGAAGCGCTCGCCGAACTTGAGAGCATTGTTGAAACGCTGGAAGGCGGGCAAAGTCAGTTGGAAGAGGCGATTAAACTCTTTGAGCGCGGGCAGACTCTGGCGGCGCAATGCGTATCCTTGTTAGAATCTGCGCGACTCAAAGTGAAACAAGTCGCGGGCGACGATATTTCCGATTTCGAAGAAGAGATGGAATGAATTTTCTCGATCTGCTTCAGAATAAACCGTTAATTGCAGGGTTAATTGCGTGGATTCTTGCGCAAGTTATCAAACTTCCGCTTGACTATCTGAGCACGCGTAAGTGGAACTGGTCGCTGATGCTCACGACGGGCGGCATGCCCAGCTCGCATTCGGCGCTGATGACCGCCACGACTCTGGCGATCGGTTTGTATCACGGGTTTGCGAATCCGCTGTTTGCCTTGGGCGTCGCCATCACTATGATCGTCACATATGATGCGGCGGGCGTGCGTCAGCAGGCGGGCATCCACGCAAAGCGCATCAATGTGTTGTTCGATGAGTTGTTGAAAGGACACATCTTCAGCGAAAAAGATTTGCGCGAAGTGTTGGGGCATACGCCGCTTGAAGTGATAGGCGGAATTATATTGGGAATTATTATTGCAGTTTGTCAGTGGCTGATTTGGAAATAAAATGTCATCGCGAGGGCGAAGCCCAAAGCAATCGCCTTGCAACGGCGTCTACAATTATTTTGATCTCAGAGACTTTGAAAATCGCGGCGCCTATTATATAGATAACTCCGCCTAATACGACGCCTCCCAGCGCGACGAACCAGCGCGCCTGCCCGACCGTCAGCCGAGTCCAAGCCAGCAAGCCGATTCCCATTCCGAGCGTCGCCAGCGTCACGCGCCATGCGCTGTCGAAAATAGACTTTTCTTCGATGCCATCCAAGCGTTTCTGCATAAAGACGAACAACGCGACGGCTTCGAGTGCGGTTGCCAGCGAATTTGCCAGCGCTAACCCCCCGAGCGGAAGCCAGCCGATTTGCGCGAAGTAACGCGAGAATAGAACGCTGAGAGCCACGTTGAGAGTCATTGCTGCCGCGCCGACGACGACAGGCGTTTTGGTATCTTGTTGCGCATAAAAGGCGCGCGTTAATACTTCCATGATAGAGTGACCGATCAACCCCGCTGCGTACCAAAGAAGCGCCCATGCCACGAGTTGTACGGCGCGCGCGTCGAACTCTCCGCGTTGGTAGAGAAACGAGATCAACGGCTCGCGCAAGAGAATTAATCCTATGCTGGCAGGAATCGCCATCAGTAAAATGGCGCGTAATGAAGCGGCGAGCGATGCGCGCATTTCGTCCAATTTGCCGAGCGCGTGTTGCGCTGAAAATGTAGGCATGGCGGCAATTGCAACGGATTGGGCTATCGCGGCTTGCGCCATGAGCATTAATGAGAACGCGTAACTGAGACTGGCGACGCTGCCTTTTTCCATGCTGGAAGCGAGATTCGTATTGACCCAAAAGTTGAGCTGCACGACAGCGACGCCGAGCAGGCGTGGGAGCATGAGTAAAATAACGGCGCGAATGTTGGAGTCGTGGAGACCGAGCGAAAACGACCAAAGAGGATGAGCGGAAGCGTTGAGCAGTTTTATGAGGCTTGGCAGTTGGATGAGCAGGTACAACGCCGCGCCTGCGACGACGCCCCATGCTAATCCGTAAATTCCTAGAGAAGGCGAAAGGAAGACTGCGCCAAAAATAATTCCCAGTTGATACATGGCAGGCGTGAGCGCCGGGATGAGAAAAATTTGGCGCGCGTTAAGAACGCCCACGATTAACCCGCCCAGACCGAACAGAACGGCTGAGATTAATTGAATGCGAAGCAGAGCGATAGTAAGCGAGAAGAGCTCGAGATTGGCGGAAAGCCCCGGGGCAAGGGCGTAGCGGACTACTTGAGGAGCAAATATGGCAAGCAGCGCGGCGAGCAAGCTGAGAGTTAGCGTGACCGCATTAGCGAGGGCGAAGGCGAGCCGCCATGCCGAATTGATTTCCTCTTTGGCGAGCAATCCGGTGAACGTCGGGATGAACGCCGAACCGAGCGCTCCGCCCGCGACTAGTAGAAAGAGCGTTTCACTGACTCGGTTTGCAGCGAAAAAAGCGTCGAGTTCGGGCGAAGCGCCGAATATATTCGCGATGATGACTCCGCGCGCTAACCCGGCGAGTTGGCCGAAAAGGATGGCGATCATCACCGTCCCCGCGGCGCGTGCGATTTGACGATTGGCGTTGGTAGAAAGCATTGGCACGATTATAATCGTATGATGAATAGTATAACCCGCCAAAGAATTTGGCATGGCTGGCTTGTCGTTTGCATGGCGCTTTCCGCGTGCGCGCGTTCTGCGCCTATTGCTGGTCAGACGATAGAAACGCCGTCTGCGCAGCCCGCGCTCTTGCCGATTGACCTGCAAACTGGCTACGGCGTTCGCGGCGCGTGGTTCGAGTTGTATTTTACCGATCCAACAGACTCGTTTTCTCTACAAGGCACAGGCGGCATAGATGTTCCGCTTGTAGCGGCGCTTGATGCGGCGCGTTTGAGCATAGATGCGGCAGCGTATAGCCTGACGCTGAACAGCGTCCGTAATGCGTTGTTGCGCGCGCATTCTCGCGGCGTGACTGTGCGGTTGGCGATGGAATCCACGAATATGGATTCTTCCGATGTGCAGATGTTATTGGAAGCGGGTATTCCCATCGCTGGCGACGGACAAAAGGGGTTGATGCATAATAAATTTATCGTGATTGACCGCTCTGAAGTTTGGCTGGGTTCGATGAATTACACCGATTCGGGAACGTATGACGATGACAATAACCTGATGCGAATCCGTTCGACGAAATTGGCGGAAAATTATACGAAAGAATTTGAGGAGATGTTCCTCGACCATAAGTTTGGCGAATCGGTCGTACGCAAAACGCCTTATCCAACTCTGACAATTGACGGGACTCGCATAGATACATTTTTCTCACCCGACGATGGAACGCTCGATCAAATCGCCGCTGTGTTGAGCGGCGCGACGGAAAGCATTTACTTCCTGACGTTCTCGTTCACGTCAGACAAATTAGGCGAGATTGTGCGCAAGAAGGCAGGGGCAGGGCTGACCGTGCGCGGCGTGATGGATGAGGAGCAGGTCAAGTCAAATCAAGGCACAGAGTACGATCCATTCAAACAGGCGGGACTGAGCGTTCGTATTGATGGCATTGACGGGCAGATGCACCATAAGGTTTTCATCGTGGATGAATCCATCGTTGTGTTCGGCTCGTATAATTTTTCAAGAGCTGCCGAAGAACGCAACGACGAAAATCTGCTCATCATTTATAACGTGGCGATTGCCAAACAATTTATGTTGGAGTTTGAACGCGTGTGGAAGACTGCGCGTGATTAGCGGATCTATCTTAAGAAGCGACAAAAACCGATGGGTCAACATCGGTTTTTTTATTTCGTTGAGTTTATAGATTAAGATTGAGGAACTTCTAAATTCTGTTTCATCGAAAACTTCAACGCGGTCTTGTAGATCGCGTTAATTTTTTCGCTCAGCGCCTTCGCCTCAGGGTTGCCTTGTTCGGCGGCTTGATCCACTTGCCCGACCAGACCGATCAATGCTTGCATGAACTGATCGTTGACCATCGCTTTGTTCGCTTCCAGCATTTTCTCAACGGACGCATCATCAGGCGCGTCGAGCAATTGTTCAACGAGAGCCACCTCGGGCGGAGTCGAAACTTCGCGCAACACTTCCACCATCTTCTGCAGTTTGCCTAAGCGCGTGTAATCGTTGTTCTCAGACGCTTGCCGCAATAGGCTGTTGACAAGGTCAACTGCGTCTTGCGTGAAACCGTCGAGATTGTCGTGCACGGCTTTGACGATATCATCCTGCGCGAGGAGCGCCTCAATGAATTCCGACGCCTGTTTTTGGCGCGCTTCAAGCTGTTTGTCCATCTCACTGATGAAATCGAGCAATTTCTTGCGCGTCGATTCCAGCTTGGCTTTCTCATCGTCGCTTACCTTGTCAATTTTTTCGGTGAGCAATTGGAAGAATTGATAATCCATGCCGCCGCGCGCTACGCTGACGTAACCGCGTAAACGCGCGTCGTTGGGCGAAGCGAGGACCAATTCAAGCAATTTCTCGCGTGTGAGATTCTGTCCCACTTCTTGCAGAGATTTTTGAGCGATTTCCAATTCCTTCAGCGATTCTTGCAGTTCACGTCCGAAGTCGGTCTCTTCGAGAAGTTGTTGTTGAATGGCGGTCACTTGCGCGGCGACCGCTTCCGTGCCGCTCTGTAAGGCGGCTTGCGCGAGTCGGCTGAATAGCGTGAAGAACTGTTCGTCAACCAGCGCGTTGTTTTGTTTGAGGATCTCGCTTCGCACTTCGGCTGAACTGGCTTGCAGAATTTGTTCGATAACGCGCGCCCGATCCTGCTGTTCTTTGAGCATTTCAGGTGTGACGCCGTCCTTTTCCAAAATAAGCTTTACCATCGAATCATAGGTCAAATTGTGAACAGGGTTGAACAAGTAGGCTTTCCGTTTTTCAGGCGCGAGCGCGTCGGTCGCTTTTTTGATCAGCGGTCCAATGGTCTTTTCCTGTTCGTTGAACGGCACGTTCAATTCAGGCGGAAAGAAGGTGAGGAGCAGTTCCTTATCGTTGTCGTGATAAACGATCGGCGTGGCGAGTCGCCCTTGAAACCCACAGTGCGGACAGCGCGCAAAATTTGATGCCCCGCCAAGTAAGCGCTGTTTGGCTTGCGGATCTTGCGTCACATCGAAGAGTTGTTCAATGTTCGCGGAAATCATCTGACGGCAGTTGGGGCAGGCGATTTGTGTTTGAGTCATGTAGCGTTTTTCCAATTTCTACGGTAGAGTATTTGATGTTTGAATTTTACCATTCCGCTGCGAGGCTTTTAGCGCGTCAGCGTGGAAGAGAGAAACAGATGCGCGCGCCGACGTCAGGTTTGGGGTCCGCCCAAATGTGACCGCCGTGCGCCTCGACAATTGCGCGCGCGAGGTAGAGACCTAGCCCGGCGCCTTTTGTCTGTTTGACTGCGTTTGTCGAACGGTAAAACCGGTCGAAGATGTGCGGCATATCCTGTGCGTCTATGCCCTTGCCTTCGTCGGAGACGCAGACTCCGACTTGTTCGGAATAGATTGCGCCGCTAATTGCGATTGTGCCAGATGGCGCGTATTTGAGCGAATTGGAGACGAGGTTAGCGATAACCTGTTCGATGCGATTCTCATCGGCAAGAATAATGGGGAAATTCTCTGGAAAATCTGTGACGATGTCGTGGCGTTTCGATTGCGTCGAAAAACGCTCGGCGATGCGTTTTGCCAGCGAAGGCAGGGAGACGTCTGCGCGATGCAGGCTGAAACCGCCCGCTTGTAAACGCGACGCATCGAGCAGATCGTCAATCATTTTACTTAAACGATCGGCTTCATCCTCGATCACTGTGAGCGAATCGTTGATGGTGCGTTTATCCCATTTGGCGTCGTCGCGGCGCAAGGTGGATGCGTAGCCTTTGATCAGCGCTACAGGCGTTCGCAATTCGTGGCTTACGACAGAAATAAACGTCGCTTTGAGCTCGTCCGCTGTGCGGAAATGAGTAATATCGCGCACGCTGACGATGATGTTGTGCAACTTTCCGTTGGGCGAAAGCAACGGCGCGTACGTGACCCCGACTGGGAGCGGCGGCGCTGTATCGCGTTTAAGATCGCCTTCCATATACAGCGTGGCGCTAGGCGTGAGGGGCCAGCCGTTGGCGATCGCTTCGTCGAGCGTGGAGCCTTGCGGTTTGCCCTCCCAGCGGATCGCGTCGTTATGCGGCAGGTTGACGAGTTCGTCGTGCGTCTTGCCGTAAAGATGTTCGAACGCATTGTTAACGCGCTCGATCGTTAGATCCGCGTTGAGGATGATGATGCCGTCGGCGGCGGAATCGAGGAGAGCATCTAGCCGATGCTTCTCGTAGGAAACCTGCCCGTAGAGTTGCGCGTTATATACGGCGATGGCGGCTTGGTCGGCGAAAGATTGTAAGATAACGCGGTCGTTCGCTGTGAAGCCGCTTTCGTAATTCCTGAAGATGAAAATAACGCCGATGACTTGCCGATGTGCGACGAGCGCGAGCGCCGTTCCGTTGAGAAGCCCCATGCTGGCGGTATAGGTTAATTCTTTTAACATGCGGTTGAGCTCGAGAACGTCCAGTTCGCGGACGTCCTCATCCGTCAGCAGTGGCGTGAGATAACGTAGGAACGCCGGGGCGATGCCGTGCGCGACGGCGACGCGCCAACCGTCCTGATATTTAAGTGCGATAAGGCCGGCTTGCCCCGCCAGCATTTCAATCGCAATCAGCAGAATCCGCCTGAGCAGTTTTTCTTGATCCAATTCTTGTGTGAGAGCGCGCGAAATTTCTAGCAGGTAGTCTCTTTGACGCACGCGAAAATCAGGGAGCATGAAGGAATTTTATCATTTAGAGCGCTAGAAATGAATAAGAAAACGTTCGGAGAATTGTTTTAATGCAACAAACCCCGGCGCCCGGGGTTTGTTTATTTGTGTTGCGCGGCGATTTATTTCAAGCCGTGCGATTTTTCGGACATGGCGACGGCTGTTTCGAAGATTTCCAAACCCTCATCTACGTCTTTTCTCTCGATACACAGCGGCGGCGCGAAACGGATGGTGGATTTTCCACAGCCAAGCGCGAGTAAGCCGTGTTCGAATGCATTGCGCTCAACGGTGTTGCGAATCTCGTCGCCCGGTTCTTTTGTGCTCTTATCTTTGACGAATTCCACGCCGACCATCAAGCCTTTCCCGCGCACTGCGCCCATCGAAGGATGACGCGCTTGAATTTCTTCCAGCGCATCAATAAGATATTGCCCTACCTCCACCGCGTTAGTGAGATATTGCTCTTCGACCAATTTGAGCGTTGCGAGCGAAGCGGCGCAAGCGATAGGGTTGCCGCCATAAGTGTTGCCGTGCGCGCCTTTGGGCCACGTCATGACTGATTCGCGGGCGATGCACGCGCCCAATGGAATGCCCGAAGCGATGCCTTTTGCGGAAGCAACGATATCCGGTTCCACGCCCCAATGCTCGACCGCCCACCATTTGCCGGTGCGTCCGACGCCGCTTTGCACCTCGTCTACGATCAGCAAAATTCCATATTTATCGCATAGCGCGCGCAAGGCTGGGAAGAAACCGTCCGGCGGGACGAGATAGCCGCCCTCGCCTTGAATCGGTTCAATGATAATGCCTGCCACGTCTTCGCCGGGCACGTTGCGCGCGAAGACCTCCTCTTCGATGAAGCGTACGCAAGTCTCGCCGTAATCTTCGCCTGCTCGACGCGCCAGAATGGGACGATACTCGTTCGGATAGGGAACGTGCGTGACGCCGGGCATCAATGGATAGAATCCGTGATGATAGGTTGATTTGCTCGCGGTGAATGATACTGCGCCCATAGTGCGCCCGTGAAACGCGCCTGTGAATGCGATGAAATTCTGTCGTTGGGTTTTATACTTCGCTAGTTTAATCGCCGCTTCGACCGCTTCGGTTCCTGAATTGCCGAGGAACACTTTGGCGGGCTCTTTGAATGGGGCGATCTGATCCAGCTTTTCGCTTAAGTTCACCCAACCTTCATGATAGAAATCGGAAGAAATGTGCATAAATTTCTCCGCCGCGTCTTGCACCGCCTTGACGACTTGCGGATGCGCATGTCCAGTGGAGATTACGGCAATGCCGGCCATCATGTCGAGAAAGCGATTGCCGTCCACGTCCCATACTTCCACGCCTTTGCCGTGATCCATCACGAATGGGTAGGCGCGCGGGTACGACGATGAAATGGCTTTCTGGTCGCGCTCTAAAATAGCCTGCGCTTTAGGACCAGGTACGTTTAATTTGTTCATGGTAATTCCTTATGTAATTGCGCCGTTCCAGTAGGAAGCCGACCCTTTTAATTGGAGGGAACGCTTCGCGCGCGAAACGTTGTTGTGAACGACGACTTGTATGAGGCAAACAACGCTTCGAACTCAGGTCAGCCTGAGCCGCTTAAGTCGCTTGGTTGCGCCTTATGTCCGCTGTCCACCACTTGGCGGTGAGCCATGAGGAGCGCACGTAGATCCGCCTGGTCATTGCGCCCTCGCTCCCTCGTTTTGTTTGAGCCGCGCCCATGCGAGCGCGCCGAGCAGCCCCGAATCGTCGCCGAGCGCGGCTTGAGCGACGCTAAGGTTATCCAAATAGCGAGGGTGAAATATGTGCGTCCGTAAACTTTCTTCGAACGATTTGAACAACAGGTCGCCAACCTGCGAAACGCCTCCGCCGAAAATGATAATGGATGGATCGAAGACAGCGAGATAATTGGCGACCGCGATGCCGAGGTAATATCCCGCGCGCGCAAAGGTCGAGATAGCGAATGTGTCGCCTGCTCGCGCCGCGTCGGCGATTTGAGCGGCGGTGAGCCCCCCGTCGGCTTGAAGCGAGGATTTTTGTCCGGCTTGAATCTGCTCGGTTGCATACCGCGCAATGGCGGTCCCCGATGAAAACGATTCGACGTGTCCGTTTTTACCGCAACCGCAAGGGGGCCCGTTCGGGTCAATAAGCATGTGACCAAGCTCGGCGCCGAGTCCGTGGAAGCCTTGCAAAAGCGTATCGTTGCAGATCACGCCGCCGCCGACGCCGGTGCTGATCGTGAGATAGACAAGGTTGCGGTGTCCCTTGCCCGCGCCAAATGTCCACTCGCCGAAGCCTGCCATGTTTGCATCGTTGTCAAGCTGCGCCGGTACGCCGAAGTGGTCGGACAGTTTTTGCGCTAGCGGAAAGTTTTGCCATTCGGGAATGTTCGGGGTGTCGAGGATAGTCCCGGTGTACGGATCGAGCGGACCGGGCGATGCGACGCCGATCGAGGCGACGTCAGACCGCCACACGGTTTCGATGGCTCGAATGACGCGATCAAATACGCCGGGTTCGTGAGCGTTCGTGCGCGTTCGGTGATGAGCGATGGGCGTAATGCTGTCGTCGTTGTAGGTTGCGGCTCGAATGTGCGTTCCGCCGAGGTCTACGGCTAATGTGAGCGACATGGTCGCGATTATAACCGACGTTTGCTTCGTTCAGGCGTTGGTTGACGACGCTCCTCATCCCTGCTAGACTCATTTTATGCCGCAGAATACAGAACTCCACTCTACGCGTTGGCAAGATGAGATTAAAGAGATTTTCCGTTGGTTTACGCCCGGGCTGGGGGTTAAACGCTGGTTCTTCTTTATCTTGGCGGGAACGACGCTTTTAGGCGTTGGATTTGCCATACTGTTGCTCAACTTTTACCGCACCGATTCAACGAATGAAACCTTCCTCGCGCTGCTTTCATTGATGTCGCTTCGCTTCTTACCGCGCTTCTTGCGCGCGCTGATCTTTGGCGGAATCGGCGTATGGCTGATTGGCTATGGCGTTGTGCGACTCAACCGGTCGATTCTGCGCCCCTATCTGCGAACGGGACAAGTCTTGCTGGACGATTTGAGCGATTATCGCCGCCGTGCGCGCGGACCTCGCATTGTCGCGATTGGCGGCGGACATGGATTGTCGAATCTTCTGCGCGGGTTAAAAATGCAGACGAGAAATTTGACCGCCGTCGTCACCGTCGCAGACGATGGCGGCTCGTCGGGACGACTACGCTCCGATTTTGGCATCTTGCCGCCCGGCGACATCCGCAATTGTCTCGCTGCACTGTCTAACGATGAAGAGATGCTTACACAATTGTTCCAATATCGCTTCAGCGACGCCGGCGATCTAAGCGGGCATTCTTTCGGAAACTTGCTCATCACGGCGCTGGCGGATATTACAGGCAGTTTTGAAAGCGCGATTGAAGAATCAGGAAAAGCGCTGTCGGTCAGCGGACGCGTGCTGCCTTCTACGCTGCGCGATGTGAAACTTGTAGCGGATGTGCGCCTGCCGCATGCGGTTGATCAAGTGCGGGTGGCGGGAGAGAGTCGCATTCCGCACATGGCAGGACAGATTCGGCGCGTTTGGTTGGAGCCGAACGATGCGCCCGCCTATCCGCCGGTTCTGGAAACGATCCTGAATGCAGATATGATCATTGTGGGACCGGGTAGTTTGTATACCAGTTTGTTGCCGAACTTGCTTGTGCAAGACTTGCTCGGCGCGCTTCGCTCCAGCCGCGCGGTGAAGGCATATGTCTGTAATCTCGTTACGCAGGCGGGAGAGACCGATTTGTTCACCTGCGGCGATCATGTCCGCGCGCTGGAGGAGCATATTGGCAAAGGCGTTTTCGATGTAATTCTATGCAATTGCAATTATGAAGAACAATTGACCGGCGATGTGCAATGGGTGAAGGCGGACGAAGCAATTCTTGCCGATTCGCGGACTGTTTGTGTTGACCTTGTTGACGCCAATCAACCCTGGAGACACGACATCGCCAAACTTACCGCAGCATTGATCGAAATCCTAGACGAACGCGCCTTAATGAGCGAGGAAGGCGTTCGTGCGGCTCTATGATAAAATCGCCTTAATGTTTGCACTATATTACTTCGGAGGCTGGCTATGACGGTAAAAATTGGCATCAATGGTTTTGGGCGCATTGGGCGTCTTGTGTTCCGAGCGATCAAAGAGAGGCATCCCAATGAAATTGAAGTGGTCGCTGTTAACGATCTGTTCGACGCGGCGACGAACGCGCATTTGCTGAAATACGACTCAACGTATGGACAATACCCCGGTACGATCGAAGTTAAAGACGGCGACCTCGTGATTGATGGCAAGACCGTCAAGGTGACCGCCGAGCGCGATCCCGCCGCGATTAAATGGAAAGACATGGGCGTAGATATTGTGATCGAGTCGACCGGCTTTTTCACCGACGCGACCAAAGCGAAAGCGCACATTGAATCGGGCGGCGCGAAGAAGGTAATCATCTCTGCGCCTGCGAAGAACGAAGATATCACTATCGTGCTGGGCGTTAACGAAGATAAGTATGATCCCAAAACGGATAATGTCGTTTCCAATGCCTCCTGCACGACGAACGGTCTCGCTCCCGTCGCTAAAGTTCTCAATGATAAATTTGGAATTGAAAAAGGTATGCTGACTACGGTCCACGCGTATACCAACTCGCAGAAACTGCAAGACCTTGGCGCGAAAGACCCGCGTGACGCGCGCGCGGCGGGGCAGAATATCGTTCCCTCCGCAACGGGCGCAGCAAAGGCGGTTGGGTTGGTTATCCCCGAACTCAAAGGCAAGTTTACCGGCATGGCGTTTCGCGTTCCTACGCCGACCGTTTCGGTAGTGGATTTCACTGCGACGCTCAAGAAAGAAGCGACCGCCGACGATATTCGTAATGCAATGGTCGAATATGCGCGCGGTCCCATGGAAGGTATCCTTGACGTGACTGACGAGCCGCTCGTGTCTACCGACCTGCGCGGCACAACCTACTCGTCTGTGTTCAGTTCGCTTGACACGCTCGTTATCGGCAATATGGTCAAAGTGGTGGCGTGGTACGACAATGAATGGGGCTATGCCTGCCGCACCGCCGACCTCGCGGCGATGATGGCAAAATCTTTATAAAACAACGTGTAGTAGGGGCGGGGTTATCCCGCCCCTACAATATTTAACATGGACAAAAAAACAGTCAAAGACATAGACCTCAAAAACAAGCGTGTGTTGATGCGCGTGGATTTCAACGTACCGATGGCAGACGGCAAAGTGACCGACGACAAACGCATCCGCGCCGCATTGCCGACGATTCAATATTGTTTGGATCAAAATGCATCATTGATTTTGATGAGTCACTTGGGGCGACCGAAAAGCGCTTCAGATTCTCAGTTCAGCCTGCATGCGGCGGCGGAGGTTTTATCCACGCTTCTGGCGCAACCCGTTCAAATGGCGCCCGATTGCGTCGGCTCTGAAGTTGAAAAGATGGCAAAGGGACTCAAGCCCGGCGAAGTGTTGATGCTCGAGAACACGCGCTTCCACGCGGAAGAAGAAAAGAATGATCTCGATTTCGCCAAACGACTCGCATCGCTCGGTGACGTGTATGTGAACGATGCGTTTGGCTCAGCGCATCGCGCGCATGCTTCCACCGAAGGTGTGGCGCGATTCTTGCCCGCTGTTTCAGGCTTCTTGATGGAACAGGAACTCGAATACCTCGGGCGCGCGGTGGCGAATCCCGAACATCCCTACATTGCGATCCTCGGCGGCGCGAAGATCAGCGACAAGATCCTCGTCGTCGAAACCCTGCTCGCCAAATGCGACAAACTCATCATCGGCGGCGGCATGGCAAATACATTTTTAGCCGCGCAGGGATTGAATATGCAAGACAGCCTTGTGGAAGAATCGTCGTTGGAAACTGCAAAGGGAATCATGGCAAACTCTACCGATAAATTGATCCTGCCCGTAGACGCGGTCATCGCGGATCAATTTGCCGAAGACGTGAGCACGCAAGTCGTGGACGTGGGGAAAATCCCTGCCGGCTGGCGCATGTTGGACGTGGGACCGAAAACCGTCGGCGTGTATCAAGCCGCGTTGAGCGGAGCCAAGTTGATCGTCTGGAATGGACCCGTGGGCGTCTTCGAGATGCCGAAATTTGCCGAAGGGACGTTTGCCCTCGCGCGCATGTTGGCGGAATCCAAAGCGGTCACCGTGATCGGCGGCGGCGATTCGGCGAGCGCGGTCAAAAAGGCGGGCGTCGCCAAACAGATGACGCACGTCTCCACTGGCGGCGGCGCGTCGCTGGAATTTTTAGAGGGGAAAGAACTGCCCGGCGTTGCCGCATTAATGGATAAATAAATTACTCGAGCATTAAAGCGTGCGAGGAGAAGAGGATAGTATGACCGATCGAAAACCTTTTGTCGCTGGAAATTGGAAAATGAATAAAACCTTCGCCGAAGCGCGCGAGTTGGTCGCGGCGATGTTGAAGCCGTTGAGCGGGATCGCCGGCGTGGAAAAGGTGTTGTGTCCGCCTTTCACTTCGATCCCTGTTGTCGCTTCTATGCTCGTCGGCGCTGACGTCGGACTTGGAGCGCAGAATATGCACTGGGAAGAGAAGGGCGCGTTCACAGGCGAACTTTCTCCCAGCATGGTGAAGGAGTTTTGCGCGTATATCATCATTGGACATTCGGAACGCCGCGCATATTTTGGCGAAACGGATGAGCAGGTGAACAAGAAATTACATGCCGCGATGAAGATCGGACTCGTCCCCATCGTGTGCGTAGGCGAAACGTTGGATGAATACGAATCAGGGCGAACGGGGGAGGTTGTTTCGCGTCAGATCAAACTCGGCTTTGCGGGCGTAGACTTCGCATCCGCGCAGCGCATCGTGATCGCGTATGAACCGGTTTGGGCGATTGGCACCGGTAAAGCCTCCAGCGGTGAAAATGCCAACGAAGCGGTAAAGCAGGCGATCCGTCGCACATTGAGTGCGACATTCAACGAGGCTATTGCGCAATCTATCCGTGTGTTGTACGGCGGCTCGGTGACAGGATCGAATGCGCCAGAATTTTTTTCTCAACCTGAAATTGACGGCGCGCTGGTCGGCGGCGCAAGCCTCAAGCCTGATGAATTTGTGGCGATTGTAAAGGCGGCGGCGTGACCTTTTCCCTTGCAAGAGGAGGCTGGGCAAGGGCGGGATGTTTGCGCAACTCGTAGGATTCTTCTGGTTCACAATCGCGCTCTTTCCGCTGATCTTTTTGCAGCGTGTTTTACATCGTGAAATTCAAGCGGCGCTTCTTATCCTTACTCGCGACGCAACGCTGACGATGGGGATTTTTTCGTTGATCTTTTTGCCCGGCGTATTCCTACATGAATTAAGTCACTTTTTGATGGCAAAGATTTTACGCGTGCCGACGGGTCGCTTCTCCATTTTTCCTAAACCGCTGCCTGACGGACGTTTGCAATTGGGCTATGTCGAGACCGCACGTTCAGATATTGTGCGCGATTCGTTAATTGGCGCGGCTCCTCTTGTCGTCGGAACGTTCATCGTGGCGTATGTGGCGATTGACCGTCTCGATATGCGCATCCTGTGGGATACGTTGCGTCATGGGCAATTGAATCTGTTCTGGATAGGCTTGTCGAACCTGTCGCGCGTAAATGATTTCTATTTATGGCTCTACCTTGTTTTCGCAGTTAGCAGTACGATGACGCCTTCCGAATCGGATCGCCGCGCCTGGTTGAACTTGATGGTTGTTGTCGGCGCGTTGCTTGCGATCATCTGGATGGTCGGCGCGGGACCATGGTTCGTAGATCGCATCGCTTCAGCAGTAAGCGCCTTTCTAAGTTCGACGGCTGTGATTTTTGGCTTGAGCGCGGTAATCCATGCGATTCTAATCGCGCCCATCGCGTTAATCCATAAACTATTGGCGCGAATCGCCGGAGTAGATGTGCGGTAACTTCTACTTACGCCGGCGTTTCAAGATAGACCAACGCCTTGTCGTCGTTGTACGAGATCAATTCCGCGTAACGCCCCCAGTTGATAAGGGTGTCAAGCTGCTTTTCGGCTTCTTCCGGCGGAAATTCTAATTCCAATGCGGCATGGATAACGTCCCAATCTAGCGCATGTTTCTCGGAGTGCGCCAACATGGCGGTGAGCCAGCGCATTAAAGGCAGGCGTCGGATGCGCGTAGCGAAGATTTCTTTGCGCGCAAGAATGCTGGCTTCCGCGAACGTCTCGCCCAGCGAGGTGAGTGTAATATCGCCTTTTTCGACGTATACGAATCCCAGAATCTCCGCCGCCGCTGTCAGACTGAGAATGTGATCTGGGTTGACCTTTAATTCGTCCGGTAGGCGATAAATATCTTGGCGGTTCGATGAGAGTTCCGACAGGTGCTCTAATAAGCCGGCTAGATCTGAGATCGCGATCTTTGGCAGAGAGCGGGTAAGTCCTTGTTCGCCCGGAGCGACGCCCAATTCGACCGCTTCAATTTCAGTTTGTCCCGCCAACATGCTGTAGACTTCGTCCACGACCTTTTGAAATTCGTCCGATTTACGCTGACGCGGATGAGGCAATTCGACTTTAACTTCGGCAATAATGCGACCCGGCTCCTTATCCATGACCACGATGCGATTTGCCATAAATACCGCCTCTTCAATATTATGGCTGACCATTAAAATAGCTTTGGTGGGAATGCTCCCGCCGGTCCATAACTCCAATAATTCGCCGCGCAGCGATTCGGCGCTTAAAACATCCAGAGCGGAAAACGGCTCGTCAAGACAGAGTAGCTCCGGCTCGACTGCCATAGCGCGGGCGAAGCCGACCTTTTGACGCATCCCGCCGGAAAGCTCGCGGGGATAGGCGGTTTCAAAGCCGTCCAAACCGACGCGGTCAATGAGGTCTAACGCGCGAGGCTTGCGAACATCCGCGGGAATGTCGCGCGCTTTGAGCGCTAAATCCACGTTTTCGAACACATTTAACCAGGGGAATAAGGCAAAGGTTTGGAAGACGATCGTGGCATGCGGATTCACGCCGCGCAACGGTTCGCCGCGATAGAGAACTTTTCCCTCAGATGGCTTTTGCAAGCCCGTGATGATGCGCAATAGCGTGCTTTTACCACAGCCTGAAGGACCGAGCAAAGCGACAAATTCGCTTTCAGAGACGGTCAGGTTGACATCTTGCACGGCGGTGAAACGGCGCTGACCGCTTGTGTAAATTTGTTGCACGCCGCGCAGTTCCAGCAGGGCGTTGTTGGCATGATGAGCGATCATGATTACTCCATTCGATATTTTTCTTCGGCGAGTTTATACAACCTGCGCCAGAACAGGCGGTTAACGAGCGCTACCGCCGCCACCATACTGAGCGTGGCGGCTAACAGCAAGGGATAATCGCCTTGCGCGGTCGCTTGCGAAATGAGCGCGCCGATACCGGTCGTGAAGAATGTTTGCCCGCCGAAGTGGACGAACTCTGCTACGATGCTGGCGTTCCATGCGCCGCCGCTGGCTGTGATTGCGCCTGTGATGATGAAGGGGAACAGCGCGGGCAGGATTAATGTGCGCCAAGTTTCTCTTCGTGAAAGTTGCAGCAACGACGAAGTGTATTTTAAGTCTTGTGGGATCGCGCTGGCGCCGGCGATCACGTTGAACAATACGTACCATTGCGTTCCCATGAGCATCAAGAAGATCGCAGCGATGTTCAACCCGCCGGTCAGGTTGATGAAGAACATGAGTAAGACGGGGAAAATAGCTGTCGCTGGCACAGCCGCTGTCACCTGCACGATCGGTTGAAGGACGGCGGCGATGCGGCGGTTGGTCCCGATGGCGACTCCGACGGGGATGGTCCACAGTAGAGCGATGACGAGAGAAATGTTTACGCGTAGAAAGGTCGCCAGCATGCCGATTCCGATCTGTGCCCATTGGGTTTGTGACACGGCGCTTAACATTTGTATTGCGCGTAATCCGCCATAAAGAATCAGCGCGCCGATAAGCAGGTAGAAAACGATTGATTTCCAGTTAGGTTTTTCATTGCCGTCGCTCCACTCAGCCTTCATGGGCGCGTGATGAATGAGCCATTGATCGAAGCGTTCGTTGATTTTCGTGAAGATCGCGCCGATCGCTAGAAACAACCTTGACGTATGAGTAAGGTCGTAAAACCACGAAGTTGGCGGATGGTCGCTTTCCGCCATTTCTACTTTAAAACGATCTGACCATGCCAGCAATGGTCGCCAGATGAATTGATCGAGTGCGACGATAACGAGGATTAACGAGATTAAACCGAAAGCGATGGCGCGATAATCGCCTTGATTGGTGGCTTCCTGAAGATATGCGCCCAGCCCGGGCAGGCGGAAATCTTTTGAGCCGACGGTGAAAATCTCCGCCGCCATTAAGAAGAACCAACCGCCCGCCCAAGACATCACGCTGTTCCAGATGAGGCCGATCATCGCGAAGGGCAATTCTAGGCGTTTGAAGCGCAGCCACGTATTCAGGCGGAAGATGGCGCTGGCTTCGCGCAATTCTTTCGGTATTGTGGTGAGCGATTGATACCAGCCGAAAGCCATATTCCACGCCTGACTGGTAAAAATTAGAACGATCGCCGCCAACTCCACGGCAATGCGCTGTGGCAGAATTGCGCTCAACCCGAGCAATACGATCGGTAGAAAGGAAAGGATCGGCACGCTCTGTAGAACGTCTAGCAAGGGCATTAAGATAGTTTCGGCGCGGCGATTGTAGGCTGCGGCGCGTCCGTAGGTCAGCGTGAATAGCAGAGAGAGTATATATGCCGCGAGCATCCGTAGCACAGATAGTAGGGTGTACCAAGGCAATGCAGAAGGCTCAAGCGATATTTTCGGACCGGCGATTAATGGCGGCGAGTTAAAGGCAAGCCGCGCGCCTCCATACAGGACGACCGCCATTAATAGGACGACGAGCGCATCTCCCCACGTGAAGGAGCGCTCTAAGCGTTTCTTGGGCGGTAGGATGTTTTGAAATAATCCCATATTCAGCTCCACAGTAAAATGCTCCGCGCCAATTGACGCGCGGAGTATAAAGTTGAGACGCTCGGCGAGATAAAGTTGTCAATCGGTCGGGTTATTGCATCGCGCTATGATCAGGATCGGACGATACAGGGATGCCCATAAGCGAGACGAATATACTCTTACAGATGGATATTCGTCAAGTGTGGCGGCGAGAAACGCGCGGCATTGTCGCAGATCGCGGAGATTTTAAACGGGATTTAAGACGCTGAGGTTTTTTGCGACTTTATTGAACGATTCTGCGTCGGATAAGACCAGTAAAACGTCATTGTCTTGAACGGTTGTTCCGCCGTTTGGTAATATAAAGTCGTTGTCTCTAGCGATGAGGATTACCAGAAACTCGTCCGGCAGTTCCAACTCGAAGATGGCTTTGCCGCTTGCGCTGGAGTTTACAGGCACAGGCAGTTCCTTCAACTCGCTGCTTAAACTCCCCATGGGAATATATTCAATGGGATAAACGCGCTTTGGGACGATGGGCGCGTCCACCTTTAGCCATTTTGCCGCCGGCGATAGCGATGTGCCTTGCAGCAAAACCGACGTCAAAACGATAAAGAAAACGATATTGAAAATCAAGTTGGCATGTTCGACCTGCGCCAGCAGGGGGAATGTTCCCAGAACGATTGGCGCGGCGCCGCGCAACCCAACCCAAGATATGAAGATTTTTTCTTTCGATTGAAGTTTGCTCGGCAATAGGCTGAGCAATACGCTGATAGGACGCGCAATGAACATTAAACAACCTGCGATCAGCAAGCCGGCGCCGATGACAGGGATGAGATGCGAGGGGAAAACGAGCAACCCTAAGGTTAGGAACATGGCGATCTGCATAATCCACGCCAAACCGTCGTGAAAATGCAATAGGCTTTTCTGGTGTAGAAAATGATGATTGCCTAATACGATCCCGGCTATGTACACAGCCAGGAATCCGCTGCCGCCTATAATTGCGGTCAGACCGAACGTGAGAAAGACCAGCGATAATGTCAACACCGGGTAGAGTCCCTCATATCCCAATTTGATGTGATTAGTAAGGAGCAATGTTGCCTTGCCCATTGCGAACCCTGCGATGGCGCCGATAATCATTTGTTGTGCGAACAACGCTAGTAAACTCGCTAAAGAGGATTGAGGCTGTGTAATTAACTGAATCAACCCTACGGTGAGAAAGATTGCCATAGGATCGTTGCTGCCCGATTCCAGCTCAAGCAACGGCTTGAGACTTCCCTTAAGACTGACGCCTTTGGAGCGGAGTACGGAGAAAACCGCCGCTGCATCTGTGGAAGAAACGATTGAGCCGAGAAGCAGACCCGTAAGCGGAGGGAGTCCAAGAATTGCACTGGCGAAAAGCCCCACAATAACGGCGGTGATAAAGACTCCGAACGTGGCGAGCAACGCGCCCTCTTTGAGCACAGGACGAACCTGTTGCCATTCTGTGCTCAGCCCGCCGGAGAATAAGATCAGGATCAAGGCGATAACGCCGACGAGTTGCGCCAGCGCGGAATCATCGAAATAGATCCCGCCGAATCCTTCTGAACCGACCAGCATTCCTAAAACAAGGAATAATAGGAGCGCGGGAACGCCGAAACGATCGGAGATTTTACTGACCAATACGCTAAATAACAGCAGGAGCGCGGCGCTGATCAGTGTATACTCATCCATGAAGAAAGAACCGTGGACGGGACTTGACAGTGTGAATGGAGATCAAATAGGGTTTTGTCATCAATCAATATAAGTGGGCTGAATTTGAACGCAATGTCGTCGGGCGCTGGAAGAACCTGCTCTCATGCATGCGAACTGTCCCGCCGACAATTCTAATTTATAGAACGCGCTTCTGCAATTTAAAATTGCCCATTAATATCCGGCGCGAGCGACGCTTTGCGGAATGCGATGAAACCTTTCTTGCAGCGAGTATAATTATTAAGAGATAATAAAATTGGAGACGACATGACCGAAGCAGTGATTGTGGATGCGATTCGCACGCCCATTGGCGCGCTTGGTGGGATGCTTTCTCCGCTTCGTCCTGACGATATGGCGGCGCTTGTGATTCGCGAGACGATGCGACGTTCTGACCTTGACCCCGCGCTTGTTGAGGAAGTGATTTTTGGATGCGCGAATCAGGCGGGCGAGGACAACCGCAACGTTGCGCGTATGTCCGCATTGTTAGCGGGACTGCCTGTCGAAGTCGCCGGCGTGACTGTGAATCGTTTGTGCGCATCAGGGTTGAACGCAATTAATCAAGCCGCGCGCGCGATTAAAGCCGGAGAGGGCGATGTGTTCATCGCCGGCGGGGTCGAGTCGATGAGCCGCGCGCCGTATTCCATCCCGAAAGCCGAGACGGGATTCTCGTTTGGCAATTTAACCGCGTGGGATACCGCGCTCGGCTGGCGCTACCCGAATCCGAAGATGAAAGAAGTATATGGGACGCACTCGATGGGCGAAACCGCCGAAAACATCGCGCGCGAGCGTCCGCATATTACGCGCGAGAAACAAGATGAGTTTTCGTTGCGGAGCCATCAACGCGCTATTGCCGCAACTGACGCGGGACGTTTTGCAAAAGAGATTTTCCCCGTTTCTATCTGGCAGAGAAAAGGCGAGCCAAAGACAGCGGATGTTGACGAGCGTCCGCGACGCGATACGACGATGGCATCACTGGCAAGACTCAAGCCGGCGTTTGCGAAAGAAGGCGGAACTGTAACGGCGGGAAATTCGTCTGGACTCAACGACGGTGCAGCGGCGTTGCTGGTTATGAGCGAAGAAAAAGCCAAAGCGCTGAACCTCAAACCGCTTGCGCGAATCGTCGCCTCGGCTGTGGCTGGAGTCCCGCCGCATGTGATGGGATACGGTCCTATTCCCGCGACGCGAAAAGTTTTAGGACGCGCGGGCTTACGGATGGAAGACATTGGTTTGATTGAACTCAATGAAGCCTTTGCTGTGCAAGCGCTAGCGGTGATGGAAGACTTAAAGCTTGACCCTGAAATCGTCAACGTTAACGGCGGCGCGATCGCTATCGGTCACCCGCTCGGTTGTTCGGGTGCAAGGCTGATCACCACCCTCGTGCATGAGATGGCGTTGCGCGGCAGCGTGAGATATGGGCTGGCGACTTTATGCGTGGGCGTTGGTCAGGGCGAAGCGACAATTCTTGAATACCTCGGTTAATTGAGCCGAATGGAGACAGATCATGAAGTTACATATTTTTCCATTATTGCGTTCTAAATACGGCGCGCTTGTTGCGACGCTCGTCTCTCTCTCTTTGTTTGGATGCGTTCCCGCGACTCCTGCGGCGACGACCGCTTCGACTCCTTTCGAGACGACGGTTGCCTCGCCGACCTCGACGACGCTGCCCGCCCCCGCGCCGGAATACGACAAGCAGATTCGTAACGCACAATATCAACTCGGCATGACCGACTCGCCGCGGGTTGTGCAACTTATAGATGGACGGTACAGCGAAGGCGCGCCCGGCGACGCCGATCTCATTACGATCAATATGACGGACTTTATCGCGCGCGGCGACCTGAATGGCGACGGCATGGATGAAGTTGCGGTCGTCGTCGCTGAAAATTATGGCGGTTCGGGCGTTTTTGTTTTTATTGCGACCTACTCGCTGATAAACGACGAGCCTGTTTTCCAAACCTCCACGTTTGTAGACGATAGGCCGGCGATTAACGCGCTGACGATCGAAGGCGGCGAAGTGTTCTTAGACGCTGTCACACATGCCGCAGAAGACCCGTTTTGCTGTCCCACGCTTCATAACCAACGTCATTATCAATTGGTTGACAACCAGTTGATAATGAGCGATTACGTTACGTTCACTCCCAGCGGCAGCCCGCGAACGATTGCTATTGAGTCTCCAGTCAACGGTGCGGAGGCGTTTAGTTCGGTCCTTGTGAAGGGCAGCTTTGCTATCGCTCCCTTTGAAAACACCTTTGCGTATCGTATCTACGATATGGGGGGCGTGGAACTTTCCGCCGGCTCTTTCACCGTGACCTCATCCGATTTTGGCGCGCCCGGCGCGTTTGAAACGATGATCAATATTGGCGGGCTATTATCAGGTTCGGCTATCCGCGTTGAAATTCAAGATATCAATGCGCAAGACGGTTCGTGGTTTGCGATGGATTCGGTCGCGCTGCTCGTCAAATAATTTCTTGCGGATGGCGGATGATCTTTGCAGACGAAGATGATAAAGCGGAAATTCTACGTCGTTTGGAAAGGACGTAAGACCGGGGTCTTCACCTCATGGGCGGAATGCGAGAAGCAGGTGAAGGGATTCGTCGGCGCGGAGTTCAAGGCGTTCGAGTCGCTTCGAGAAGCCGAGTCAGCCATCCAGTCGAAGTATGAAGCGTTCAAGGGGCGGGCGTCCACAGCAGGGAAGTGGAGAGAATCTGAAACGTCGCCGATCCTTCCTTCGATCTGCGTAGATGCTTCATGCAGAGGCGCGCCCGGCAAAATGGAATATCGCGGCGTCGAAACGGAATCGGGCAAGGAAATTTTTCGCGCGGGTCCGTATCCCGATGGGACGAACAACATCGGCGAATTTCTAGCGATTGTCCACGCGCTCGCTTGGTTGTTGAAATACAAGAGGAATATGCCCGTTTATTCCGATTCTGAAAATGCGATTGCGTGGGTCGAGATAGGTATGTGCAAAACGAAGTTGAAACACACGGGCAAGAACGCATTGGTGTTTGCGATGATCCGCAGCGCCGAGAACTGGCTGGCTGAAAATGAATTGGACGATGACGCGGTATTGAAATGGGATACGGGCGAGTGGGGCGAGAACCCGGCGGATTTTGGAAGAAAGTGATTCTTCACCACGAAGGCTTGCGCTGAGTTTATCGAAGTGACGCGAAGATCACAAAGGAAAAAAGAGTTTATGAAAACTGCATTGCTGGTGATTGATATTCAAAACGATTATTTTGAGGGCGGAAAGTTTCCGCTTGCGAATCCGTTGGCGGCGGCGAATAAGGCGTATCAGTTGCTCCAGTGTTTTCGCGAGCACGGCGGACATCACGTCCACATTCAGCATATTTCGCTCGAACCCGACGCCGCGTTCTTCGTGAAAGGCGAGCGCGGATCGGATATCCACGATTCGGTGGCGCATTTTGAGGGCGAGCCAATTGTGTACAAGCATGAAGTCAATGCATTTCAAAACACGAACCTGCTCGAATTGTTGAAAAGTTGGCAGACCGAGCGCGTGGTCGTCACCGGCATGATGACTCACATGTGCGTGGACGCGACCGCTCGCGCGGCGGTAGATTTCGGCTTCGACGTGATCGTGGCGGAGGACGCCTGTGCAACGCGCGATCTGCAACATGGCGGCACGACGATTCCTTCTGAGATGGTTCACAAATCTTTTCTCGCCGCGCTGACGTGGTATGGCAAGGTGATGAAGACGGATGAGGTTATTGCGTTGTTGGCGAGTGAGATGAGTCGGTGAGCAGTAATCAGTGATCAGTCTCTAGTCTCCAATCTCTAATTCTCCAATCCTCAATCGTAAACCGTAAATCGGAAATCAAAAATGACCTCCCTCGACCCCGAAAAACAAAAGCAAGCCAAGCAATACGCGCGTATCCGCCGACGATTGTGGCTGGTGGATACGGTTTTCAGCGCGGTATATTTCCTCGCATGGATTCTCTTTGGCTGGTCAATCTCTTTGCGCGAGTGGCTCACTGGTAACTGGTCACTGTTCACTAACCCGTGGCTCCTCGTCCCCGCGTTCGTTGCCATCTTCGGCGATATCTTCTTTATTTTGAATCTGCCTCTCGGCTACTACAGCGGATTTGTCCTGCCGCATCGTTTCGGTCAATCGAATCAGACGTTCAAAGGCTGGATCGTGGATCAACTCAAAGGAATGGCGGTCGGACTTCCCCTCGGCTTGATCCTCATCGAATTGCTGTATCTCGCCCTGCGAGTCACAGGCGATCTGTGGTGGTTGTGGGCGGCGGCGGGACTGCTCGCCTTCAACGTCCTGCTTATCAACCTCGCACCGATACTCATCATGCCGTTGTTCAATAAATTTGTTCCGCTGGGCGAGGAACACAAAGACCTGACAGATCGTTTGTTGAAACTTGCCGAGCGCGCAAACACGAAAGTTCGCGGCGTGTTTAAGTTCGACATGTCGAAGCGCACCAAGTCCGCCAACGCCGCGCTGACGGGAATTGGCAACACACGCCGAATCATCTTGGGCGATACGCTCATCAACGAATTCTCCGCCGATGAAGTGGAGACTGTGCTTGCCCACGAGTTGGGACATCACGTCAATCGCGATATTCCTGTATTGATCGCGTTTGGAATTGCAAGCACAACGCTTGGATTGTATCTCGCGTTGCTGGGGTTGAATTGGGCGATTGGCGCGTTCGGTTTCACGTCGCCTGCGGATGTCGCCGCTCTGCCCGCGCTGGGGCTCATCATCGGCGCGTATGACCTGCTCACCATGCCGCTCAACAACGCCCTCTCGCGCTGGCGGGAGAACATGGCTGACGATTACGCGCTCAACTCCACGGGGAAGAATGAAGCGTTCGCGTCTGGGTTCACGCGCTTGGCGAATCAGAACCTCGGCGAAGTTGACCCCGAAAAATGGGTGGTGTTCATGTTCTACTCGCATCCGCCGTTAGGGGAGAGGATCGCAAAGGCGCAGGCTTGGAAAGGTTGATAAATGCAAGACCTCGGAGATTTCAAAAATCTCCGAGGTCTTTTTATAGTTCTTGCACACTTGCCACAACAGAAACTGGTAAATATGAAACTTCGGGACGTTAAGCGTTGGTATTTTTTCGTGGGCAAAAGCGACATGAATGTCGCGTTACGATAACCAGCGATTAATTCTCCAATCCTCTAATTCTCACCTCGAGCATAATTACCAATTACATTTATTCCTGCCATTCCAATTCAAAATCGCCGATCGCGACCGTATCGCCTTCCTGCACACCCGCGCTGCGCAACGCTTCGTCCACGCCGAGGGTTTCCATGATCCTTTGGAAGCGCCGCACTGAACCGTCATGTTCCCACTGAGTCATTGCCGCGGCGCGTTCGATCGCGGCGCCTGCCACACGCCAGTCTTGCGCCCCTTCGCGCATCACATTGAAATCGCGCGGATCTTCTTTGGTTTTGTACACAGGCAGTGGGGCTTTGAATAATTCGAGTTCGGGCGTCTCTTGCAAAACTTGATACGCCTTGACCAGCAACTCGCGCGTGTTCGTGCGCGCCAGCGCAGAGATCGTAAACAACTCCACCTTGATTTTTTGGAACTGTTTTTGAAGCGCGGAAAGTTTTTCTTGCGCGTCGGGCTGATCAATTTTATTAAGCGCTACGATCTGCGGCTTCTTCGCAAGGTTCGCGTCGAACAACGCCAACTCCGAATTGATCTGGCTGTAATCGGCGAACGGGTCATCGGACAACCCATCGAGCAGATGGATCAACACGCGCGTGCGTTGGATGTGGCGCAGGAAGTCGTGTCCCAGCCCCGCGCCGTGACTCGCGCCCTCGATCAGACCGGGGATGTCTGCCAGCACAACCGAAGCGTTCACGTCAATCTCAGCGACTCCGAGATTCGGCTCCAGCGTGGTGAATGGATACGCCGCGATCTTCGGTCTCGCGTTCGTCAATACCGAGAGCAACGTGGATTTGCCCGCGTTGGGGACGCCGATCAAGCCGAGGTCGGCGATCAACTTCAATTCCAGTCTGAGGCGTTTTTCTTCGTGGGGCGCGCCTTTTTCTGCGATGCGCGGCGCCTGATTGCGCGAGGTCGCGAAGTGCTGGTTGCCGCGTCCGCCGCGACCGCCCCTGCAGACGATAAATTGTTGTTTTGGCTGCGTTAAGTCGCCGATGATCTCGTTCGTTTCCGCGTCAAATAGAATCGTACCGGGCGGCACGGGAATGATCAAATCTTTTCCCCCGCGTCCGGTCATTTGCGATGCGCCGCCATTAACGCCGTCTTCCGCTTTAAATTTCTGGTTTGGGCGAAACGCGGAAAGCGCGTTAAGCGTGGGGCGCACTTCGAAAATTACGTCGCCGCCTTTGCCGCCATCGCCGCCGTCAGGTCCGCCGCGCGGGATGAATTTTTCGCGACGGAAATGCACCATCCCGTCGCCGCCTTTGCCCGAACGAATGTGGATTTCTACCTGGTCTGTGAACATGAGGAGATTATATCGTTAGATATTGTAATTGGCTAAGCAGGTAGAAAATAAGCGACCAATATGAATATAGGGATAAGCGTAAAGAAGAGAAGGACGAACGCGACCAAGGACAGTCCCGCGGTAAGCCACCAGGATTCGTTTCGCGCTTGTTCTTTTGCGACCAATTCGTCAATACCGTTTCTTATTGTTTCGTTGTACCATAGATAAATTAGGATTGGATATGTCGCCGTTAGGGGAATGCCGAACCAAACTGGCAGATTGGAAACTAGCGCGCCGATCAGTACGCTGAGCGTTGCAGAAATAATTAGCCCGATGAAGCCGACAAGCAGACTGCCTCGAAATTGATCTTCGCGTCTCAATCTCTTGAAATTAAGGGCGATCAGCATGGCGCCTGCCGCGAAACCGCCGAACGTCGCTGCCGCAACAGCTTGCCAAACGGAGAAATAGCGCGGGACGTTTCGTTTCGTTATTTCTTCGTTGATATTTGTAAAGACCTTCTGCTTTTGAAGCGTAAATTCGTCCGATGTGATGACGCCTTCATCCAAAAGCTTTTTCATCTTCCTGATTTGCGCGATGTCAGCATCGGGCGGTTCAGCCTTCTGAACGATAGACATGCTGAAAAATCTATTCGTTCGCTCCTCATCTTCTGGCGTGGGGGTATAAAATAGGCGGGCTATCCATGAGGCGAGCCAGGCGACGACGTAGGCGACTAGCGGCGCTCCCAATAGAAGGATTGATAAAGGCGCAGCGATCCACCATTTCTGCCGCAAAATGGCCGCCAGGATTAGAGAGGCGACCGCAACAATGACCGCGAGGATAAATGGGAAAATAAAGACCATAAAAATATCCAAGGATCGTTGATGTTCGTCTTGAAAGATTGGCGCCTTCGATGCGAAGGCAAGGAGCATAAAGAGAAGCCAGCACAGAAGAACCTCGCCCCCGATCGTAACTAGAAGCAGAGCTATGAAGTTTTTTCTGATAGAAAAGCGGTTTGATGAGGAAGTCATTAATTCCCTTGATTTAAACGGATTGTTTGGCAGTTGGTTGTGCCGCCTTAAAAGCGTTGTGATGGCTTTATGTATTTTTCTCTACAAGAAACATGGAAAGCAGCGGCGTTTTTTTGAGGAGAAATCGGAAACGCCAAAGTGCGAATGCGACCCCGCCGACGAACATCAACTCCGTTGCCTCCTCCCAAAACTCGAACCAGACGAGGTTCTCCGCAAAGATGGCGTTGAGTGCAATGCGGAAATAGGCAAAGCCGAGCGCGCCCAGCCCTGCGCAGAGCATGGCTTTTGCGCGAAAAGGCATCACGGACGGTCCGTTCAGGAGGTAAAAGAATGTGACGATAAAGATGATCATCGAAAGCGCCGGAAGGACGCGGCGCTCATAGATCTCGTACGCTTCGAAGCGCGCGTACGAATAGGAGATGTTGAAAATGGTGGTTGTGTACGCGTCGGTTTGAAGCGGGGCGAGCAAGGGGATGAACGTGAGCACGGCGAAGATCGGCAGCGCGAAAAGCGTGAATGCCCGGATCTCTTTCAGAAACAACGGTTTGCGTTGGGCGTTGGTCAGCATCTCGACCCATTCGATCAGGGCTAACAGCGTGAGACCGAATGCCAGCGCCATGCCGAAACTGTGCAGGTATTCCGAGACCAACGATTCGTGACGGTAAATGTAGAAGTTGATCGCGCAGAAAATTTCCCCGACGAGGAAAGCGACTTGCCCCCACATGAGGACGGTCAACGCCGGGCGCGTCTGTCCGATGAGAGCGACGATGACCGCCAGACACAACATCATGTAGATCGGTTTGATGACTAACCCCGCAAGGGCTTGAGCGGCTTGCTCATAGAGAGGCATCTCGCGTGTCGGGAGAGAGGCGATGTCACGCGTCAGCGAGTTGCCCTCCAGCGTATAGATCGTCACAGGGATGAGTCCCGTCAGCAAGATTAGCGTCAATAACAAGATCGTTTGAAATCGATTCATGTTTGCATTATATGCGATTTGCCTATTTACTTTCAATTGCTTCAAGCGTACAATGGGTCAACGTCCGATTCGCTATAGGAGGCGAGCATGACCCCGATGCCGGTGTTGTTCACAGTTGGCGACGTTCCCATTTATTCACACGGATTTTTCCTGCTGGTTGCCTTGCTGGCTGGCTTGGGCTGGTTGTTGATCGAAGCCAAGCGCAGGCGCTGGTCGAAAGAGGAAGTGATTCCCATCACGCTGGGGGCGTTCGTCGGGGGGATGATCGGCGCGCGCGTTTCCATTTTATTTTTCAACGGATTCGAATACGCCCCGCTCGTGTTGAACATGTACGCGTTGTTCGACCCGCGCATCGGACCCGGTTCGATCCTCGGAGGGGTGGCTGGGGCTTACATCGGCGGCTACATCGCCAGTAAAGCGATCGGCAAAGAGTCGTGCTCGTGCGACGCGTTCGCCCCCGCGATGGCGTTGGCAACCGCCATCGGTCGCATCGGTTGTTATCTTTCCTTTGAAGATGGGCTTGGTAAACCCACGACATTTCCGTGGGGTGTGCCGGTTCCCGGTGGCGAATATCTCGTGCATCCCGCGCCGCTCTATGACATGGCGTTCAATTTGGTCTGGTTCGGAATTTTGCTCGCCCTGCGCGATCACAAGTGGATGCAGAACGGCAACCTCTTGAAGTTTGGCATCGCGGGCTATGCCTTCTTCCGCTTTTTCGTGGAGTTCGCGCGCAACAATCAAGTGATGGCGTTGGGACTCACCGGTCAACAGTTTGTGAGCGCGTTGTTGTTCGTGGGGGTGGTCGTTTATTTTGTGAAGAATCGTGAAAAACTATTTGCGGCCCCACAGCCTGCTTAAAAGAAAATTGAAATCAAAGACGAAGATTGCGATTTTCATAATATTGTCCGTTTAAAGCGAGGAATCATGAATTCGGAAAACAACTCCCCACTGGACTCGAATCAGGGCGGCGGCAAATCAAAATGGCTGGCTCGTAGGGAATATACCGACCCCGCTGAAAAGAAGCGCGATTTTTGGATCGGCGTGATTATCTTTTTTGTATTGAACATTGTACTGACGCTATGTCAGTGGGGCTTGGGATTTGGTTTGCTTTCCGCCTCCTCCAATTTCGCCGCTACAGATTCCGTATCTTCCGCGTTGGAATCCATTCTCTATCTTATTTTTGCCTTGGCGCCTTGGGCGATCAACATCGGCTTGATAGTCTACTTCGCCCTTACGCGCAGTCAGATCGCCCTCGGCATGGTGGCGGGATTTGGCATCGCGCTCGCCATCGTGATTTGTCTCGGAGTGCTCTTTACCGTGTGGTGCTTCGCCTCGCTTAGCGCGGGTAGTTACTAATCGTTCGTCGGAGAATTCATGGAAGCGACCATCGTCAAAGAAAACCGTAAGGAAATATTTTGGGAGTTGACCAAATCCATCTGCCCCGAGTGCCGTAAAGTCGTTGACGCGCGGATTCTTCTGCGCGATGGAAAAGTTTATATTCGTAAATGGTGCCAGGATCACGGTTCATCTGAGGCGTTGTTCTTCGGCGACGCCGAGTTGTACGTCAAGATCATGCCGTACAATAAACCAGGCACAATCCCGTTGAAATTTTCCACAGAAATTCGCGAAGGCTGTCCGCATGATTGCGGTTTATGTCCCGATCACCAGCAACATGCGTGTTTAGGATTGATCGAGGTCAACCAAGCTTGCAATTTGGATTGCCCGCTGTGCTTCGCCAACGCGGGGACACATCTCGCCAAAGACGGCTTTGAGCTGACCTACGAGCAGGTGGAGTTTATGATTGACAACTTCATCGCCGCTGAAGGCGACCCGGAAGTGTTGCAATTCTCCGGCGGCGAACCAAGCCTGCACCCGCAAATCATTGATTTCATCGAACTGGCCAATCGCAAAGGCATCAAATATGTGATGCTGAACACCAACGGCATTCGCATTGCGCGCGACGATAAATTTTTGGAAGCGCTGGCGAAAACGAAAGCGCACGTCTATTTGCAGTTCGACGGCTTTGAGACGCGCACGAACGAGTTGATCCGCGGCAAAGCGGACCTGCTTGACATCAAATTGAAAGCGCTGGATCGGCTGGCGAAACATGACATGCGCGTCGTGCTGGTCGCGGCGGTCGAGCGCGGCATCAACGAACATGAGATCGGGCATATTGTGGAGTTTGGGTTGAGTCATCCTGCCGTGTTCGGCGTCAACTTTCAGCCCGCCTTCCGCGCGCAACGGCACATCGAAGCTGACCCACTCACGCGCATGACCATCCCTGACGTGTTGAAGAATTTGGAAACGCAGACGAACGGCTTGATCAAACTCGACGATTTCGTCCCCGTCCCGTGCTGTATGCCGACGTGCAACTTCGTCACCTACGCGCTGATCGAAGGCGACACGGTCACGCCCATCACGCGCATCCTTGATATTTCGCACTATCTCAACTACATCAAGAATCGCACCATGCCTGCGCTGAATGACGACTTGCTTAAAACGCTCGAGCGATTGTGGAGCAGTTCGGCAAAGGTCGGCTCGGACGAAGCCGCGCAAGACATCACGAACATGCTCAAAGGGAAGTCGAACGGCCGGAGCGAGCCTCACACTATCGAAGAGACGCGCGCGGGTCAACGCTGCGAATCCTGCCATGCGCACTTACCGTTGAGCGAGCACGCGCCGCGCGATCTGGGTCGCCACGTGTTCATGATTAACACGCGCGACTTCATGGACCCGTACACCTTCAACGTCAAGAACGCGATGAAGTGTTGTGTGGAATTCCTGATCCCCGATGGGCGGATGATTCCATTTTGCACGTACAACACGGTGGGTTATCGCGAGCAGGTCGCGGCGAGTTTACGTAATACTGCAACTGCGAAATGAAAAAGAGAAGCCTCAACGAGGCTTCTTTCTTTATGAGAGCTTGTGCCGCAAAGTTGACTTTGCGCTTGACCGCGGCAATATTTATGTCGCTCTACGGTGTGGACTAAATTACCTGACGAGTTTCCACGCCGCGGGCAGAACGAGTGAAGCGAGGATTAACTTGATCGCATCACCGATCAAAAATGGGAGCAAGCCAAACTCGATGGCTTGGCTATAACTTTTCAAAAAGATTCCCAGCCACGCGACGCCGAAAAGATAGATGACGACCGCGCCAACGATGAACGGGATGATGGACGTGCGGACGCTTTGCTCCAGTCCGCGTTCTGCGAGCAGACCTACAACATACGCGGCAACGACGAAGCCGGCGAGATAGCCCGCCGTCGCGCCGGTGAGGATGCCAAGTCCGCGCGCGCCGCCTGCGAAGAACGGCAGACCCATCCCGCCTTCGACGATGTAGAGGATCATCGAAGCCGCGCCGCGTTTCGATCCCAGCGCCGCGCCAATCAGCAAGACTCCGAACGTTTGCCCGGTAATCGGGACGGGCGTGAACGGAAGCAGAATCTCGATTTGTGCCAACGCGGCGATGAGCAGACTACCTGTAACAATCAGAAAAATATCGCGCACGCGCGAAGATAGATTTGGAAAGTAGCGAGTAGAAAGTGTGGGGGCGAGTGTGGTCATGAAAAACTCCTATTTTGTTTGTCACTCTGAGCGTTAGCGAAGAGTCTCTGCCGTTTGAGTCGGAGATGCTTTGCTCAATATGACATGAACTTACATCACATCAGGCGCTTGAATGTCGAGCAGTCTCAGCGCGTTGGCGATCGTCTGTTTTGCCGCGGCGACCAGACTCAAGCGGGCATTCTTGATCTTCTCGTCTTCCGATTGCAAGACAGGCACCGCATGATAGAACGAGTGGAACGCGTTCGCCAGATCATACGCGTACTGCGCCATCACCAGCGGACGATACTCATTTGCCGCTTGTTGAACTTTAGAGGAGAATTGCGAAATCTGCTCGATCAGTTCGATTTCATGTTTCGTCAACTCATAGCCAAACTCGTAACTCGTATCTCGTAACTCAACCCCCGCCTCCCGCGCCTTCCTCAAAATACTATTCGCCCTCACATGCGCGTTCTGAATGTACGGACCCGTCCGCCCGTCGAACGAGAGCGCCTCGTTGATGTCGAACACGATGTCTTTGTTGTTGTCCACTGCCAGCATGGAATAGACTAACGCGCCTAAGCCGATCTGTTCGGCGATCTTCACGCGCTCGCCTTCGGGGATGTTTCCACTTCGTTCCGACTCCACTGCCAGCGCTCGCTTGATGGCTTCGTCGTACACTTCTTTGAAGAGCACGACCCGTCCGCGCCGCGAGGACATGGCGCCTTCGGGCAGACTCACGAAGCCGTAGCCGAGGTGATAGCATTTATCCGCTTGGGGGAAGCCCCACAATTTCAAAATGGCAAACGCCTGTTGCAAATGCAATGACTGTCTCACATCCACAACATAGATCGAGCGGTCAACGTGATACGTTTCAAACTTGACCTTCGCCAGCGCGAGGTCTTTTGTCAAATATAAAGTTGTGCCGTCGCGCCGCAAGATCACGTTCGTGCGATACTTCTCTTTAGTGAGACCGAGTTTCTCGTCAATCTTCACGATTACCGCGCCGCCCTGCGGACGTTCATCGTCTGCGATGCCTTTCTGGATCAACTCCTCGACAATGGCTTTCGACGGTTCGTCCACTTCCGATTCGTAAAACCAGACGTCCATCTTCACGTCGAGGATTCGCAGAACGTCGCGCAATTCTTCCAGCGCCCACTCGCGCGTCACGCGCCACAGCTCGCGCACCGACGGATCGCCCGCGTCATATGCGCGATACATCTCGCGGCGTTCGGCTTCGTACGCCTCGCGTTGCGCAGTTTGTTCGGGCGTTTCATTTTCTTTCTTTTCTAACAGCGCATTCGCTTCGACGTACAACTTCAACATCCATTGACCGCGTTCATGCACGCCTTGCGGTTCCTGTCCCTTGTAAAACTTTTCGTACATCCACATCACAGTGATCACGCCGAGTCCCAAGTCGCCTGGATACGAAGCGCGGATCGTTTCAAAACCAGCGAACTCTGTCAGCCGTGCAAGCGTTTCACCCAACACCGTATTTCGCGCATGACCGATATGAAAAGAATGGAGCGTGTTCGGCTGGGCATATTCCACCATGACTCGCTCGCCTTTTGCCGCACCCCGCCCAAAGTCCGCGCGAGAGGCGAGAACTTCATCCACAACTCGACGGGCATAATCCGATGTTTTGTAATAGACGTTGAGATAGCCTTTCACCGCGTCCACTCGGCTGACTCCGTCCACGCTTCCAATCTGACCTCGAACTTGGTCAGCCATCTCCTGCGCTCTCGTCGGGACGGGTTTGCCCGCTCCCTTTCCCGCGCGCGCTTCATCCGCCGCTGTCTGAAAAAATGACGTGGCGATTCCCCACTCGCCCGCGAACGGAATCGCCGTCCACTTCAACGGCGCAAGCGCGATCCCGTTTGCATCGCAATAGGCTTTGATTTTTTCTTCGATGAGTCCTTGTTCTTTTTCAAACATAGTCGTGGATTATATCAGCCATGGAAATAAAAAGCGGGAGCCTGCGCTCCCGCTTTTCCGCTTCGAGTAATTATCGCTCCGATGATTTTTTGCCGGCGGAGCTTTGCATCGCATTAAGACGCTTCGCCAATCGGCTTTTAAGACGCGCTGCTTTGTTTGCATGAGAAACGCCTCTGCCGACAGATCTGTCTAGCTGACTGGCGGCTAACGTTACTGCCGCGCGAGATTCTTCCGGCGAGTTCTGTTCTAGCGCGATGCGCGCCTGTTTGATAGCCGCGCGGGTTGCGCCGCGGACATTGCGGTTGCGCAAACGGCGTTTTGCATTCTGGCGGTTGCGTTTGATCTGAGATTGAATGTTAGCCAAGGTCTTCCTCTTTATATTGAATCTTGTTGATTTGTGTTCTTGACACAGAAGCAATATTGTACATGATGCGGGCAGAATTGTCCAGAAAGTTTCCGTCGGCGTTAGACTATGGATTGGCGAGAACGACGACGAAGTATCCGCCAAATATGCTGTCGTCTGAGGCGATATAGACAGCGCCGATGTTGGAGATGGAGGCGTTGAGAATTTCCGCACGCGACGATGAGTCTTTCATCCACCACTGGAATGCGGTAGTCGGATCGCTTGATGAGGATGGATAACGCGCAAAAATCTGCTCAAACACATTCGTAGGCGCGTACCCTTGCATCCGAACGCGAGTTTGCGGCGTGGAGCCGTTCAATCCGGTGTGGCTAAAATAGTTGTTGCACAGCATGTCTACGGCGTGCGTTCTTGCGGCGGCGACCAATTTTTGATCCACGGTCAGCGCTGGCGCGTTAGCGGCGGCGCGCTCGGCGTTGATTAAACTAAGCAGTTGGGCGGCATGTTCGCCGTTTTCAGCGTAGCGGCAAGATCCGCTGGCGGTCGTAGGCGCGCTCGTTACGGGGACGGCTGAAGGCGGCGGCGGATTTATTGGTTGACCGGGAATCGTTGGTGTGACCGGCGTGCTAGTCGGTGGAAGAGTCGGGGTCGCGGTCACCAAGTTGACTGGGACTTTCAGCAGTTGTCCGGCGTAGAGTACGTTGGCGTTTTCTAGCTTATTGGCTTTGATGATCGCATCTTCGGTGCTGTTGAATCTTGCGGCAATGCCGGCGAGTGTATCGTTCAATTCTATAACGTATTGGACTTCCGTCCCGGATTTCAGATCTGGCGGGATCGGCGTGGAAGTGGGGAGCGGCATGCCCGGGTTAGGCAGTTGGATCACCAGCCCGGGGTATACGATCTGAGTCGTTGGATCAATTCCGCCGCGGGTGGTTGGGTTGAATGGATTCAAGAACAGAATTAGTTTGATTCCGTCTTTTCCAAGGTTATATTTTTCTACGATTACCGCGAGCGAATCGCCTTCTACGACCGTGTAGGGAAACGGCTCAGATGGCGTAGCGGTTAGAGTGATGGTTGGCGTATGTGTCACCGTAGCGGTCGCGGTCGGGGTGCGTGTAGCAGTCGGGGTGGGTGTGAGGGTTGCAGTGGGCGTCTCGGTGGCGAATAGAGTCGTTAGCGGCGTGTTTAGTCCGCTGACGAGCCAAATGACTAGGAAGATTAACCCTAATACGATTAACCCAATCGCTCCATAGCGCAAGAGCGCGCCTTGCGTGCGCTTGCGCTTACGGAATGAGTTGAGGGCGTTAGAGGCGTTGCCTGAGGAGTCTCTGTTCAGCATTGTGTATTCCTTATAAAAGAGCGACCAAGCGATAAAGTCGTCTGGCGCAGTGGAATAATTCTACCTGAAAAAGAAAAACGCGTAGGCGTGTATTTTTCGCGCCTATGCATGTATATGCATTTACTTCTCCAAATGTTCCCGCAGATATTTTCCCGTGTACGAGCCTTTGACCTTCATCACTTGCTCGGGCGTTCCTTCGGCGATGAGCTCGCCGCCGCGGTCGCCGCCTTCGGGTCCAAGGTCAATGACCCAGTCTGCCACTTTGATGATGTCAAGATTATGTTCGATGATCAACACCGAGTTGCCGGCATCTACAAGCCTTTGCAAAACCTCGATCAACTTATGCACGTCCGCCGCGTGGAGTCCGACGGATGGCTCATCCAACACATATAGCGTTCGCCCTGTTGCGCGGCGCGACAACTCTTTGGATAATTTCACGCGCTGCGCCTCGCCGCCGGAGAGCGTAGTCGCAGGTTGACCGATGCGCACGTATCCTAACCCGACTTCTTGCAGTAATTTCAGCTTATTCTCCATGTGCGGGTAATTCTTAAACTCTTCAAGCGCCTGATCAACGGTCATATCCAAAATATCGGAGATCGAATACTTATCGCGAAATAACACTTGTAAGGTCTCGCGATTAAATCGTTTGCCGTGGCATACGTCGCATGGCACGTACACGTCGGGTAAGAATTGCATCTCAACCCGCAACTCGCCCTGTCCCTGGCAGGCTTCACAGCGCCCGCCATGCACGTTGAAAGAAAAGCGGCCGGGTTTATATCCGCGTATTTTCGATTCGGGCAATTCCGCAAACAATTTGCGAATCTCGTCGAACAAACCAGTGTAGGTGCCGGGGTTCGAGCGTGGCGTGCGTCCAATGGGCGACTGGTCAATGTTAATGATCTTATCGAGATGTTCCACGCCGAGAATCTTTTTGTGTTCGCCGGCTTGCGTGCGCGCGCCCATCAACTTTGCGGCGAGCGCGTTATACAAAATGTCGCTCATCAACGTGGACTTGCCCGAGCCTGAAACGCCGGTGATGCATACCAATTTACCAAGCGGGATGGATACGTCAATATTTTTCAGATTATTTGCAGACGCGCCCACGATCTTGAGACTCTTCCCATTCCCCTCGCGCCTCTCTTTCGGGACTTCGACCTGCTTGCGCCCTGAGAGATATTGCCCTGTCAGCGACTTGGGATGCGCAATGATCTGTTTAGGCGTTCCCTTTGCGACAACCTGCCCGCCGAGTTCGCCCGCCGCCGGACCAAGATCAATCACCCAGTCCGCCTCGCGTATCGTTTCATCGTCATGCTCCACGACCAGAACTGTGTTGCCTAAATCGCGCAAACCTTTGAGCGTTTCAAGCAAGCGCGAATTATCGCGCGGGTGCAGTCCGATCGAAGGTTCGTCCAACACATACAGCACGCCAACCAACCGCGAGCCGACTTGAGTCGCCAAGCGAATCCGCTGCGCCTCGCCGCCGGAGAGAGTCACGGCAGAACGATTCAACGTCAAATAATCCAAGCCGACGTTGACGAGGAATGTCAGCCGCTCGTGAATCTCTTTGATGACGCGCTCAGCGATCGCTTTTTGTTTTGAAGTGAGCGGAGAATTTTTTCCAGAGAGTTTCTTCACCCAATCTAGTGTTTGCAACACGGGCCACGAGTTGGCTTCCACGATGTTGACGTCGTCTACCGTTACTGCCAGCGCGGCGGGATTCAACCGTTTGCCCTTACAACTTGGGCATGGACGGTCAGACATGAATTCCGAAATTTTTTCGCGGATGTATTCCGAATTGGTTTCGCGGTAACGCCGTTCGAGGTTGGTGATCACGCCTTCGAACGCGCGCGAAAACTTGAACTCGTTTCCGTTCCCGCTTTGATACGTCATCTGGATTTGTTTATCACCGGTTCCATACAAAACAATTTTGAGTTGTTCTTTCGATAATTCTTTAACCGGCGCATCCATATCTATCTTGAATACTTTAGCGGCGTTGCTCAGGCTTTGCCAATAGTAGCCGCCGTCTGTTTTCGGTCCGCTCCATTCCATGCTGGCGATAGCGCCTTCGTTGAGCGACAGGTCGCGGTCCGGGATGATGCGCTCCGGATCAATTTCCAATTTTGAGCCGAGTCCCTGACAATCCGGACACGCTCCCTGCGGAGTGTTGAACGAGAACGTGCGCGACTCCACTTCGGGAATCGTCGTCCCATGTTCGGGGCAGGCGAGGTGTTCGGAGAATTGGATGTCCTCTTTTTTGTCCACGAGGTTGATCGTGAGATAGCCTTCGCCGAATTTGAGCGCGGTCTCGATAGAATCGGTCAAGCGCGTTAGCGCAGATCTCTGCTCTTCTTTCGAACCTTCTCGCGAAATAACGAGCCGGTCTACGACTGCCTCGATCGTGTGTTGCTTGTAGCGGTCGAGTTCGATTTCGTCGTCGAGCGAGTGAACCGTTCCGTCTACGCGAGCGCGCGTGAAGCCAGCCTTGCGAATCTCCTCGAAGACGGCTTGATACGTCCCTTTGCGTCCGCGCACGAGTGGCGCCAGCGCGAGGATGCGCGTCCCTTCCGGCAAAGCGTAGACCTTGTCCACGATCTCCTGCGCCGATTGCTTGGTTACCTCGCGTCCGCAGATTGGGCAGTGCGGAACACCGGTGCGCGCGAATAGCAGGCGCATGTAGTCGTAGATTTCCGTCACTGTGCCGACGGTCGAACGCGGGTTGTGGCTGGTGGATTTTTGGTCAATGGATACGGCGGGGGAGAGTCCCTCAATGTAGTCCACGTCTGGCTTATTCATTTGACCGATGAACTGGCGCGCGTACGCGGAAAGCGACTCGACGTAGCGTCGTTGCCCTTCGGCGAAGATTGTGTCAAACGCCAGCGACGATTTGCCCGACCCCGATAAACCGGTGATGACAACAAATTTATCGCGCGGGATTTCAATAGTGATGTTTTTTAAGTTGTGGACGCGTGCGCCTACAACGCGAATAGTGTTGGGTGACATGGAATTCCTCGAACCTAGGATTATAGCACATTTGTTTCATTTATTACCGCGCGTTTGCGTAAATCTTTCTGAGCGGCGTTCTTTTTCGACTCGCCATTATATCAATCGCGCCTATCATGAAATTAAAATGTTGCATGTTATACTCCCTGCAACTTCTAAAACCCGGCGGGGTTATTATGTTCAACTTCGCCGGTAGGATGTTTCCTTGGCGGATTTGGAATTCAACGAAGACGAAACGCTGGCGCGCGCATCGCAAGGCGACCGAGATGCGTTCGGCTTGCTCTACGAAAAATACATAGATCGAATCTTCAACTATGTATATTATCGTACGGGTAATTTGCACGATGCGGAAGACCTTACAGCGCGCGTTTTTCAACGAGCGATGAATCATATTGAGAATTATCGCGATCGCGGCGTCCCGTTTTCGGCGTGGCTGTACCGCATCGCTCATAATTTGGTCGCCAATTGGCACCGCGATCGCAGTCGCAAGCAGGAAATTCCATTGGATGAAATACCGAGTCAGCCTACTCGAGGCGATCATCCTGAACGGAGCTTGGTTCGCGTGCAAGAGCAGGACGCGCTGTTGACACTTATCCGCCAACTGCCTCCGGAACGACAAACTTTGTTGATTTTGAAATTCGTAGAGAACCTATCCAATGCAGAGATCGGGCAAGTAATGAACAGAAGCGAAGGCGCCGTGAAAAGCTTATATCATCGAACGTTGCTGGCATTGCGCGATCAGCTAGGCGACCAACACATTAATCTGGATGGAGAATAGGCGATGTTGAGAATTGTCATGGATGGCGCTGGAGATATCCTGCCCGAGTGGAGCGAGGAATATGGCATTGACGTGATTCCGGTGAATATTCTGTTCGGAGAGAAATCCTATTTGCAGGGAGTTGAGATAGACAATGAAGGATTCTACAAAATGGTGGACGAGTATCGGAAAGTTCCGAAAACCTCGCAGCCCTCGCCCCATCAATTTGTAGAATTCTATCGAAAGATCGCACAAAAAGGCGACACGATTCTTTCTATTCACATCACCGCGAAATTGTCCGGCACATACGCGTCAGCCGTTGCCGCCGCGCAAGAAGTGAAAGACGAATTCAATGTTATTCCCATCGACTCGGCGCTGGGATCGTTGGGTATTGGCTTGTTATGCCGCGAAGCGCGTAAATTAGAGCGAGCGGGCAGAAGCCTGGATGAAATTATACGTTACATCGAGAATGTTAAATACCGGGCGCGTACGACGCTTACGCTTGATACGTTGGAATACGCGAGGATGTCGGGGCGTGTGAAAACGCTGCAAGCCGCGTTGGCATCCGCGCTTAATATCAAACCGATCGCGGTCTTGCGCGACGGCGATTTAAACATGACCGAACGCGTTCGCACTCGTAAAGCCGCGCTCAGCCGCGTGATCGAGATTCCTAAAGAAGAATTCAAAGATACGCCCGTCGTCTTGGCTGCGCTCCATGCGCGCGACCCTAAATCTGGCGAGGCGCTGCTCGAAGAAGCGAAAAAACATTTCAATTATAAAGAAGCTATGATGAGCGACCTTGCCATTGCGGTTGCGGCAAATCTTGGTCCTGGAACTGTAGGGTTAATTGTATATCCTTTTGAGTCAACAGCGTGAGAAGAAATGAAACGACGCACAATACATAATTTTGACGGAGAATTTAACACCCTTGAGGCGCGTCTGGCGGGAACCTTGAAGCGGGTTTCGCCTCCGAGCGATCTGATGCGCCGCTTGCATGAACGTATTCGCCTGCCCGCGCGCAAAGAGATCGTTCTTCGCGTCCAAGATTGGAATAGGCTCTTTCTGATCTTTGGCGGAGTAATGTCTGGGATGGTGGCGCTGATAACCGTTGCGCGCGCGCTTTTTCATCTGGCTCGTAGACCTGCGTAAGCCAACGCGCCCCGCCGAAGTTGCCGGGGCGCGTTATTATTTAAGCAACGTCTGGCATAACGTGCGCGCTTCGGCGATCAAATCTACCTGAATGGGGAGTTTGAATTCGACGGTAACGCGTAAAGTCAAATGCTCGATGATCGGTCTCAACTCGGGCGGAAGGCGCGGGTCTTCTTTGATTAAGTTGAGTAGATCCATCGCGCTCGAACTGAGAGGGCGAACTCCCCTGCGGAGTAGGTATTCTCGAATAGCGACGCCTGCCGCCCGCCTTGCGCAGACGCGCGCCCGACCTTCGTTGCCCTGCGCACGAGCTTGTTCGGCTTGTTCTAACTCGAAGGCGATTTCGGCTGTTGGGTCCATAGGCGCGCCGGTCAATCGGATACCCGGTACCGAATCAGCGCCCAGACCGCCTCGAACGCGTCTTTGAGTCCGATCTTTTTACCTTCATCGTAATCGCGCGGATGAAATGAAATCGGCACTTCGTAGATGCGGAATCTGCGTTTCAATACTTTTGCGGTGAACTCCGGCTCGAAGTTGAAGCGTTTGGAACGGATTTTCATATCTTGAATCACTTCGCGCCGAAAGACCTTATAGCCGGTTTCCATATCGGTCAAGATCGAATCGTAAAGGATGTTGGTCATTAATGTAAGCAATTGATTCGCCACCTGATGCCAGAACATGGCGACGCGATGCGGCGCGCCAAGGAAACGCGATCCGTAGACTACGTCGGCAAGACCTTCCACGATGGGTTGGAGCAAGGCGGGGTAGTCGCGCGGATCATATTCTAGATCGGCGTCTTGAATCAGAATCACGTCGCCGCGCGCGGCTCGGATGCCGGTGACGACGGCTGCGCCTTTCCCTTGATTCTTCTCGTGGAATAAGACTCGAACGTTGGCTTCGCTTAAAGAATTGAGGACTTCTCGCGTACCGTCCTGCGACGCATCGTCAACTACGACGATTTCCGCAGCGAGGTTGGTGTTTTGCACCCGCGTTAGAATCTCGCGGATGTGATGAACTTCATTGTAAACTGGGATGACGACGGAAAGATTCATGCGCTGGATTATATTCGAGAAGTTTATTTATGGATGAATCGGTTCGGCGCGAGGACAATGAAAAGGGTGCGTACGACATGGAAATGAAACGCTCAAATTGTGAAAAGCAGCAATATAAATAGAACCTCCGAGAGCGACGGCTCTTAAAGGTTCTATTTATGATTCTTGATTCTCTTGTATACTTCAATCGCTTCGGCGGCTACGCTGTTTCCAGATACCTCTCGATTTCATGATCGCTTATATGTAAGCGGAACTCTTCCCATTCTTCCCATTTTGCGCGTGTGAACGCTTCGTAAATTACCTCGCCCAACGCAGACTTGACGACCTCGTCTTTATCGAGCGCGGCTAACGCCCTGGCGAGCGAGCCGGGCAATTCTTCCACTCCTAGACTGGCGCGTTCTTCTTTGTTGAGATCATACAAGTTGATGTTATTGAGCGATTTTGGCGCCTTCATTTTATTTTCGATGCCGTCGAGCGCTGCAGCGAGCATGACGGTAAACGCCAAATAAGGATTCGCCGAGGGGTCGGGAAAACGCAACTCGGCGCGCACAGATTTTGCGCGTCCTGTAGTGTAGTGGGGGATGCGGATCAACGCTGAACGATTTTGTTGCGCCCAACCGATGTAAACCGGCGCTTCATAACCGGGCACCAACCGTTTGTATGAATTAACTGTCGGTGCGACGACGGCGGCTAAGGCGCGAGCATGCGCTAGTTGACCGGCGATAAATTGATAGGCGAGTTCTGAAAGGCGCGCTTCGTTGCTCTCGTCGAAAAACAGATTGTTCCCCGTCTTGTCGTCGAAGAAACTTTGGTGACAGTGCATGCCCGATCCGTTAATGCCGTAGATAGGTTTGGGCATAAATGAAGCGACTAAACCATGCTGGGCGGCGATGGCTTTGACGGTATATTTCATCGTCAACACGTTATCTGCCGCTTTGAGCGCATCCGCAAAGCGGAAGTCAATTTCATGTTGTCCGCGCGCCACTTCGTGATGACCGACCTCTACGTCTAGCCCCATCGCCTCCAACGCGTTCATCAACGCAGTGCGAACCGTTACGGCTTCGTCGAACGATGAAAAATCGAAATAACCGCCGGTGTCGTGTGGCACCGGGTGCGGCCCGCGTCCGTTTGTGCCTTTGAAGAGGAAAAACTCCGGTTCAGGTCCGATGTTGTATGTCCAGCCTTTGGCTTCGATGCGTTTGATCTGTCGCTTTAAAGCGCCGCGTGGATCGCCTTCGAATGGATCGCCGTTTGGCAGATAGATGTCGCAGAAGACGCGCGCGCGTTTTGACTCAGCCGCAGACCAAGGCAACGCCGCGTAGGTGTCGGGATCGATCATTAAGCGCATATCGCTTTCTTGAATGCGCGCAAACCCTTCCACCGAAGAACCGTCGAACCACGCGCCGTCGCTCAAGATGTCGTTCAGGCGGCGCGCAGGAATGTCCACGCTTTTGACCGCGCCGACGACGTCTGAGAACTGTAGTGAAATAAACTTCACATTGTCTTCTTTTACTCGTTTGATTAAATCTTTGCCGTCCATGTTGGTTCCTTTATATAGTAATTTGAATTGAGATTGCGCATTGATCGTAAACGGCTGACGCCAGCCGGCGCATTGAATAAGAACTTCATGTTGTGGGTTGAATTTATTCTCCGCGCAACGCGGACTGCGGCGGCTCCGTCCTGACCTTCATCCGCCTTGTCCAATTGATGAGAATCACCGCGCCGACGATAATGCCTGCCGCTGTGAATGTGCGCGGGGTGAGCGGCTCGTATGCGATCCAATTGCCGAGAAGGACTGCTACAATTGGGTTGACGTAAGCGTAGGTTGAGACGAGCGAAAGCGGTGCGTTTTGCAGCAACCAAACATATGCTACAAATCCGACCATTGAGCCGAAAATAATGAGATACAACAGACCAATCCAAGACTCGGTTGACACTCGCATAAAACTGAATGTCCTCCACTCGCCGAGCGCGAAACTCGCGAGAAAGATCAGAAGGCTGCCGGCGAACATTTCTGCGCCGGTCGTCATTAATGCGGATTTCGGAATGTCAGCGCCGCGGCTGTAGACTGAGCCAAGCGACCAGAAGAAAGCGGCTGCAATAAGCGCGATAATCCCAGTGGTATCGAATTGAAAACCGCCGCTAGATTCGGATGGACCGATGACGAGCCAGTAAATGCCGAAGAAGCCGAGCGCCAACCCCGCCAATATTTGCGCTGTCGGTTTGGTTCCGCCAGGACGCAGAGTTTCGATCAACACCATCCAAAGCGGAGTAGCGCCGATAATCAACGCCGCAATGCCAGAGGCGATGCGTTGTTCGGCAAAGGCGACCAGCCCGTTTCCGAGCAATAGAAGTAAAACGCCGATGATTGCGACCGATTTCCATTGTGCGCGCGTAGGCATGGTGTCCCCCGCCGCTCGCCGCCACATGATGAGAATCGAGCCTGAAATGAAGAAGCGCAATCCCGCTTGTAGAAATGGCGGAATAGTTTCTACTGCATATCGAATTGCAAGATAGGTAGATCCCCATACGATATATAACGCAAGTAAAGCGATCCAAATCTTTGTTTTCATTCATCTCCATCTTTTATCTGCGCCTTACCCAGTAAAATCGCCGAGCAGAGCGAAGAAAATAAAAACAGGCATGTGTGGGCATGCCTGTTAAACCATAACGCTAGGAAAGACTGCCCTTCCAAATGTAAACAGGCGGATTCCGCCTGTATCACTGCGCCGCCCTTGTTCAACCATTGCTGGTTGGTTTTCAGGCGAGTAACAAAATTTCACGCGTTACCTTGCGCTTGCTTTGGAAGGGAGAAAGGAGTTTGTGACGAACTCCAGAGGCATCCGCTGATCAATCCGATTTTCAGACCTCTCCTTCGAGAAGAAGAAGACGTCTTTAGCGTCCCGTTCGCACGGGAGAACCTCCACCTCGTGATCTTGTGTCGTTGCGCAAATGGCAACTTACGACGACATTTAAGACCCAGCCGCTAAATCTCCAAATATGTAGTTGTCAATGGCGGAAATTGTATACTGTACTCTAGGGCTTTGTCAAGCGACCCGGAAAGCCGATGGTGAATTGACTGCAGTTGGCGCTCGCTTGTCGCCGACTTAAAGCGCGAAACTTGGCGAGACGCCTGTGTTATTAATTCGACGCCCCGCCGATGCCGTGTGCTGCGAGGTTTTGAACCTGCTTTCGCAGGCGGGTCCTACCCAGAAACTCCGCCTTGGCTCTAGCCTATCGCGTTATTTCTTTATTAGGAGTTAAAGACCCTTTTTGAAGGTGTTGGCTCAAAACGGAAGAGCAACATCACGCGCACGGCAGGGACATGATTCTTATACCATAAACGACATGGAGTTGATAGTCTAATATTAATAAGACGGCGCATCCTTAAACCGGCAAACGGCAGTACAATCCGCTTGTCATTGGAAACCGAATGACGAAATAAGGGGAAATTCGTCATGCTCGCTACCCAAGATTTGACATATATCAAATTTAGGAGACAAAATGACTGTAATCTATACACCCGAGCCGTTTCGCATTAAAGTAGCGGAACCCATCCAATTGATCTCGCGCGAGGCGCGCGAGGCGGCGCTGAAAGCAGCCGGCTACAACCTGTTCTCGATGAAAGCCGAAGATATTTATATTGACCTGCTCACCGATTCAGGCACAGGCGCAATGAGCCCAGCGCAGTGGGCGGCGTTGATGAACGGCGACGAATCCTACGCGGGCGCGCGCTCATTTCAACGCCTCAAAGCAGCTGTCGAAGATATTTTTGGATTTAAACATTTCGCTCCTACACATCAAGGGCGCGCCGCCGAAAATATCCTTGCGACATGTTTAGTTAAGCCCGACCAATATGTGCCGAGCAATATGCACTTCGACACCACCGACGCAAACATCCGCGCGCGCAACGGTCGCCCTGTCAACTTGGTGATTGACGAAGCCAGCGATCCCGCGAATCCGCATCCGTTCAAAGGCAATATGGATGTCGCTAAATTGAAGGCATTCATCGCGGAGCATGGGCGTGAAAAGATTCCCTTCGGCATGATGACTGTCACTAATAACGCGGGCGGCGGGCAACCCGTCTCAATGGCGAATCTCAAAGCGACGGCGGAAATTTATCGCGCTAACGGAATCCCGTTCTTCATTGACGCGGCGCGTTACGCCGAAAACTGTTACTTCATCCAACAGCGCGAGTCGGGCTATAAAAATAAATCCGTGAAAGAAATTGCGCGCGAGATGTTCTCGCTTGCCGACGGTATGACCATGTCTGCGAAGAAGGACGCTATCGTCAATATCGGCGGATTACTGTGCGTTAACGACGAAGCGCTGTTTCAAAACATCAAGAACGAATTAATTTTGCGCGAGGGGTTTCCAACCTATGGTGGACTAGCGGGGCGCGATCTTGACGCGATGGCGGTCGGATTGTACGAAGGTTTGGACGAAGCCTATCTCGCCTATCGCATCGGGCAGACAGCATACCTCACCTCCAAATTGAACGATTTGGGCGTTCCCACCATCCAGCCTGCGGGCGGACACGGCGTGTACATCAACGCGGGTGCGATCTTCCCGCACATTCCGCAAGCGGAATTTCCCGCACAAGCGCTGTGCGTAGAATTGTATCTTGAAGGCGCAGTGCGCGGCGTGGAAATCGGCTCGGTGATGTTCGCGCATGTTGACCCTGAAGATGGGGAGTGGCGCTACCCCGCGTTGGAATTATTGCGCCTCGCCATTCCGCGCCGAACATATACGCAAAGCCATTTAGATTATGTGGCGGATTGCTTCGCGGCGATCAAGGCGCGCGCGGAAAGCGTGCGCGGTTATAAGTTTACTTATGCGCCGGAGTTGTTGCGTCACTTTACGGCGCGCTTCGAGCCATTGTAGTAAGCGGACTCTGTAACAGATTTATGGATGAGAACGAACGGTAGTAAGCGGACTCTGTAACGGATTCACGGACGAGAACGAACCGTCAAGTTCGAGATTTTTCGTTCTGCTCGAAACGACAAGATAAAGGTAAGCGACTCAAAATAGGAAGCAGGGTTTCTGCTTCCTATTTTTTATTCACTTGCTCTCTTTGATAAACAGAAAATTACAGTAAACTACTCTTGACATTATGTAAAGCAAAGTTTACAATACAAGAAGTCAAGTAAACTTTACAGGAGTAATAACATGAAAAACAAAATTTCAGGAGCGGGGTTTGTAATCGGGCTTGCCATCGGAGTTAGCGTCGGAGTCGCGTCTAACAATATCTCGCTAGGCATTAGCATCGGCGTCGCGCTTAGCATCGCGTTTAGTATTGCGTTCAATTCCGCATCGTGCAACAAAAATAAAAACAACGGAGATAAATCATGAATCAAGCAATCCAAAAGAGATATTTCAAAGAATTTTTCGCTTCTATGGGAGCGTATGTCATACTGCTAATCGGCAGCCTCAGAATCTTAACCGCCTTCGAGTTGCCAAAAGCCGCTCAAGTTGCAATCACCTTACTCCCCGCCATCCCCACCATTTTTGTTGTGATCGCGGTGATGCGCGCATTAAGAGACAGCGACGAACTGCAACAAAAAATACAATTGCAAGCAGTGACCTTCTCCGCCATCGTAACGGGATTAATCACCTTTAGCTACGGCTTTCTTGAAAATATAGGCTTTCCGCACTTCCCCACCATGTTTATTTTTCCCCTTCTGATCGCATTTTGGGGTATCAGCGCGGGCATATTCTCACGGAAGTACCGATGAAAAACAAACTCAAAGTCTTGCGCGCTGAGAAGAGTTGGTCGCAAGCCGACCTGGCAGACAAACTGTCCGTTTCGCGGCAAACGGTCAACGCGATCGAAACCGAGAAATACGATCCCAGCCTGCCGCTTGCGTTCACAATCGCAAAGTTGTTCGGGATGAAGATCGAAGAGATCTTTGAACCAGATAAAAAATAAGAACAAAACAAATGACCTTCGGAGATCAACCGAAGGTCGTTTTCATTTGCGCCGCAATTTTATTCAGTGTATTGTTCCAGTTTCGGAAGCGATTGCAAGTATAACCAGATCGCTTTCAACTCGTCGTCGGTGTAATTGCGGAAAGTTTCCCACGGCATGAACTTGTTATCGAGTTTGTATCTGCTTGGCGTAACGCCTGTGCGAATCGCCGTGAGGAACTCTTCTTCTGTCCAGGCAGATAACTCGCCGCCGGGCGTGAGATTCGGTGAAATCTTCGTAATGGTAGGGTCGGGGAAAGGACCGCCGTTTAAATTTGGTCCGTGACAAGCGCGGCAATCGTTAGTGTTGACCATGTATTCGCCGTACTCCATAGTCGCTCCCGCCTCGGGCGCCGTTACATGGATTTCATGACTCACTGTCTCCGCCGGCATGTTGGGAAGTTGTCCCAGCACAAAAAGGATCTTCGCCAGCGGCGTGAAGTTCTGCCCGTTCGTCACATGATCCACTGGCGGGACAGACTTGATATAGGCGATGATCGCGCCGAGGTCTTCATCGCTCAAATAAGAGGTGGATTCAACGGCTGGCATGAAGATCGGCTTGCCGTCCAGACCTATTCCATGGCGAATGGCTCGCACAAAATCTTCGTCCGATTTCGCTTCGCGCGCGAACCCGCCTTCGCCCGATGTAAGGTTCGCCGAATCCACCGTCCCGATCGGGCCGGCGTTGAACCACTGATTGATTCCGCCCAGGTCGGGTCCATGACAGCCCTGGCATAATGTCTCAACGCGATGTTTGCCATATTCGATACTCGCCGTATCCGTAGGAATTATGATATTCGACGGCGGGAAGTCGTACGTCTTATTCAGGCGGCTATTGCCGATCATGACCATCACAATGCCCGCAAGCAAGACCAATCCGATCAACGAACCGAGTGTAATTCCGATCCATTTCAAAACCTTTCTCATTTTTACTCCTTGTGTATCGTGAAAATTTAATATGCTAAAACGGCTTGACGATCATCAACCACGCAATGACGGCGAATCCGCCATAGCCAACGATGAGTAATAGCGTTGGGTTCACCTTCGCCGTCACGACGAAGACTTCCTCATCGCTTCTGGCGGGTTCGGCAGGGAAGGGCTTTCCCTTGACCCTATACGGAATCCCCGTGGCTTTTCTGATCTCGCCGAAAACAGCTGCGCCATAGACTGCCATCTGCACAACGATCGCGACCAAGACGATAAGCGAGACCCAAATCCAGCCGAAGCGCCACCAGGTCATGTTGAGGAACGCCGCGGCAAGCCCAAATACGAGGATGGCAAGCAATGTCAAAAACATGGAAGGATAGGATTTTTCCGAAATGTCCAGCAGGGCGCGGATACGATTGACATCGCGTTCATTTTTGATGGCATAGGAAACTGACGCTGAGACGCCGTGCGCGAGCAAATATCCGAGTACCGCGACGACATACAGGAAGACAACGAGTTGATAAAGCATGAATTTCTCCTTATTTCATATCTGTGCGACTAATTGGAAAGAAGCCAATGGCAAACATGTGTTCATTTAATTTTTACTTTTGGTAAATCATCATTCGATTTGGATGAATCCTTCATCCACTTTTCAAGAAACGCTGTAAGTTCGTTCAAATCCTTGAAGCCGATACGCTCCTCCTTCTGCGAGTCCTGCAAACTGAACCGCCATGCCGCGTGGACTCCGTCCGCGCCGCGCTCCTCCCACACGAGCAGGACAAAATGGCGATAATGAGGCGGGCGCGCGGTCAAAAAATTGGGCATGGCTACTGTTCATTCATTCTCAACTGTGATAATCTTGCCCCATTGTATAAAGTCATCGTTTAGAAATCGTTTATTCGCGCCGTACCGCAAACTTCAGTTTGCGCCTATTTGCGCCTGTGCTTGCCCAAAAACAAACTAAAGTTTGTCGAACAGAGCCTCCTCATGCCAGAACCCATCTACTACCGCCGCAAACTGCCGCACATCCACCCGCAGAACAACCCGCTCTTCATCACCTTCAGCCTCGTGGATTCGATCCCCGCCGCCGTGGTGGACGAGTTGAAAGCGCAGCGCGAACGGGAGTTGCGCGCCGCCAAAACCGCCGCAGAACGTTACAACATCCAGAAAAAGTATTTCGGACATTTCGACGAATGGCTCGACCGCTGTCAATTCGGGCATGACTGGCTCAGGCAGGAAAACATCGCGCAAATCGTGGCAGATGAAATCCACGGGAAAGCCGACGAGCATTACGAACTCTACGCCTATTGCATCATGCCTAATCACGTTCATTTACTCATCCTCTCGCTCATCGAAAAGTTTCCACCCTCCAAAATGAAGAGCGCCATCTCCCCCGTCGCCGAAATCATGCGCCTGCTCAAAGGACGCACCGCCCGCTTTTGCAATCTCGCCCTCAAGCGCGAAGGCTATTTCTGGCATCACGAATCCTACGATCATTACGTCCGCGATGAAAAGGAAATGGAAAGAATCATCCTCTACATCTTGAACAACCCCGTAAAAGCGGGGCTGGCGAAAGAATGGAAGGATTGGAAGTTCACGTATGTCAATCCCGAACTTGGAGAATGGTAAGACGAACTTCAGTTCGTCCAACCTCGGCAATGGGACAAACTTAAGTTTGTCTTACTTAGGCTCGCCGCAAATCACGCGAAGCGCCAACTTCATCTCCAACAAAGTCCCTGCTCTGCTGGCGTATCTCGTCGTCACGCGCCGCGCTCACAGCCGCGACAAACTCGCCGCGCTGCTCTGGGGCGAGATGCCCGACGCGGATGCGAAAAACAATCTGCGCCAAGCCCTCGCCAACCTCCGCAAATTTTTCGACGACCAACTAACCATCACCCGCGATTCGATTGAATTCACAGGCGACGGATTCGTGGACTCTTTGGAATTTGATTCCGCTCTTCGTTCCGCTTCTTCTCTCGACCCTCAGCCTGCTTCAGTTATCCTGACAGATTCCCTGCGCCTCTACCGCGGCGACTTCCTCGAAGGTTTCCACGTCCGCGATGCGCCTGACTTTGAAGATTGGATGCTGACCGAACGCGCCCGCCTGCGCGAACTTGCGTTACAGGCTCTGCATACTCTCACTCAATTTCACACCTCGCGCGGACATTTCACCGAGGCGATGACTTACGCCTCGCGGTTATTGACCTTCGACCCCTGGCGCGAAGAAGCGCATCGTCAACTGATGTTGTTGCAAGCGCGCACAGGGCAAATCAGCGCGGCATTGGCGCAATACGAAACTTGCAAAAAGATTCTGGAGAGGGAACTCGGAGTTCAACCTTCGCTGGAAACCACCGCGTTGTATGAAAAAATCCGCGCGGCGCGGCAGGCGGCGCGGCACAACATCCCCGCCTCGTCTACCGAGTTTGTTGGACGCAAAAGCGAGTTAGAGAATCTGCGCGGACGATTGGCAGACCCCGCTTGCAGGCTCGTCACGCTAACGGGACTCGGCGGCGCGGGCAAGACTCGTCTCGCGCAGGAGACTGCCCGCCTCTGCGCCGACATGTTCATCAACGGCGCGTGGATGGTTCAACTTGCGGCGGTGGACGCAGACGACTTGATTCCCGCCATTGGCAGTATCTTCGATTTTCCGTTCGCCAAAGGCGACGCGAAGAAGCAGTTGCTCGGTTATCTTCGCCAAAAAGAATTATTGCTGTTGATGGATAACTTTGAACATTTGCTGGAATCGTCGGTTGTGATTTCAGAGATTTTGCAAGCCGCGCCTGATGTGAAAATTCTCGTCACATCGCGCGAGAGGCTCGACCTCGCGGGTGAATGGGTTGTGGAACTCTCGGGGCTGGGATCAGGCTAGACGGAGGCGAACCAGCTTTTCGTCCAGAGTGCGAGGCGCGCGCGGGCGGAGATCCAATTTGAGGAGGCAGATCAGGCTGGGGTAGCGGAAATCTGCCGTTTGGTGGGAGGTCTCCCGCTGGGAATCGAAATCGCGGCAACATGGACGCGCTCGATGACGGTCGAAGCCGTCAAAGATGAAATTCAAAAAGGTTTGGATTTTCTCGCGTCGTCGCGGCGCGATGTGCCTGAACGCCAGCGAAGTTTGCGCGCGGTGTTTGAATCGTCGTGGGCAGGATTGAACGAGACCGAGCAAAGAACGTTTGCGGCGTTATCGGTTTTTCGCGGCGGATTTTCGCGCGAAGCGGCGGAAGCGGTGGCGGGAAAATTCGATTCGTTGTTGGATAAATCGCTTGTCCAAAGAAACGGCGGGAGATTCGAGTTGCACGAAGTGGCGCGGCAATTCGCGGAGGAAAAATTAAGCGCGAAGAAAAAAACGCGCGAAGCGCGCAACGCGCACGCGGCGTATTTTGCCAAGTGGGCAGACGAGCGCGCGCATTGGAACGAACGCTCGTCGTTTGCCGTGATGTGGGACGATTTTGAAAATGCGCGCGCGGCGTGGGGCTGGGCGGGCGAACAAAAAGACGCGGCGGCGCTTTCGAGGCTGGTTCATTTTACAAAACGTTATCTCGATATTCAGGGACGGTATCGCGAGGGATATGATTTGATGGAAGCGGCGCTGGCGCAATTTGGCGAAGCGGGGAGCGTGAGCGCGTTGCCGACAGATGAACGCGGACGAACGATCGCAAAATTAATTCTGTATCGCGCCTTGTTTCTGGCAGACATGGGCAAATCCGACGAGACCGTTGCGACGCTGGAGGAATGTCTTGCTTATTTTCGCGGCGTGGATGATAAGCCGCAGATCATGGCGTGTTTGAACGCGCTGGGAATCGCTTCGCGCTTTTTGGGTCGCGAAGACAAGGGCGAGGCATATTTTCGCGGACAGTTGGAACTGGCGCGCGAACTGGGCAACCGCCACGAAGAAGCGACGGCGTTGAATAATATTTCCACGGCGTTGACGACTTTGGGAAAACTCAAAGAATCGGAAGGGGCATTGCGCGAGAGTCTCGTTTTGCGGCGCGAGTTGAACGACGAAGCGGGAATCTCATCCACGCTGATCAATTTGGCGGTGTCGTTGTTCAATCAAGGCCGCTACGAGGAAGAGAAGCCGCTCTTGCAAGAGGCGATTGAAATTGCGCGGCGCATCAACCAGCCGCGCAACCTGGCGGGCGCGTTGGGAAATCTCGGCACGATTTTGTTGAAGGAGAAAAACTACGCGGGCGCGTTGGAATTATTTATGCAGGGCTTGGAGACTCACCGTCACACGGGCTATCGCTTCGGCGTCGCCATCGCGCTGGATAACGTCGGCACGGCGCAGTACCATCTCGGCAACGCAAGCGAGGCGCTGTTTTATTTGAAACAATCCATCCGCGAGGCGCGCGACATCAAAGCCGATTTCATCGCGTTGGACGCGCTGGTGTGGGTGGCGGGAATCCATGCGCGGCGCGGCGAAACCGAAAAAGCGTCGGCGTTATGCGGATTGATTCGACGTCATCCCAAGACAGATCCCGAGACGATTCAAAGTTTGGATGAAGCAATGAAGGAATTTTCGATAAATCCGCATCAAGAAGTTGACAGCGATCTCATTCTTGAACTTTCTGCTGTGATCGGCGAATTATTGAGCTAGCCCGCAAAACGCTTGACACTTGAAACCTGACATCTGATACTTGGAAACATGACTCGCTGGCTTGACCCTCCTCAAACGGACGCTTCGGCTCTTTCCACCCTCGACCTACCCCTCCTCCTCAAGGAGACTCTCATCCGACGCGGCATTGCCACACTCGATTCCGCCCGCGCGTTCCTCCACCCCGATGAGACTCCCTCCACGCCGTTCCCTGATATTGAGAATGCGGTTGACATCATCAACCAAGCCATCCAACGCAAGGATCGCATCTGTGTCTGGGGTGACTTCGACGTGGACGGACAAACATCCACTGCGCTGCTTGTGCAAACGCTTCAATCCCTCGGCGCGGACGTGGTGTATTACATCCCGATTCGCGGCAAGGAGAGTCACGGCGTTCACATCGAGTCGCTTGCTCCGATCATTGATAACGGAATCAAACTCCTCGTCACCTGTGACACCGGCATCACTGCGCATGAAGCCATCGAATACGCCAACTCGCGCGGAGTAAATGTTGTCGTCACAGATCATCACGATCTGGGCGAAACGCTTCCTAACGCTAAAGCCATCATCAACCCGAAACTTTTGCCAAATGAACATCTGCTAAAAAATCTAGCAGGTGTCGGTGTCGCCTACAAACTCGCCGAAGCCCTTTTCCGTAGTGACGACTTCAGTCGTCAAAAAACAGCGACTGAAGTCGCTACTACGAGTGGCGATCTATTAGATTTAGTTGCCCTAGGTTTAATTGCTGATGTCGCATTGCTCCAAGGCGAGACACGTTCGCTTGCCCAAAAAGGGATTCGACAACTCCGCAAAACAAATCGCATCGGCTTGAAGGTAATGGCGGAACTTTCCAATACACAACTCGAATCGTTGACCGAGGAAACCATCGGCTTCACGTTTGCTCCGCGCTTGAACGCGCTCGGCAGATTGAGCGACGCCAATCCCGCCGTCGAATTACTAATTACGGATAACCCTGCCCGCGCCCGAGTCCTTGCCGCGCAAATCGAGGGACTTAACGCCCAACGCCGCTTATTGACGAGCCAAGTCACCGAGGCGGCGGAGGCGCAGTTGCGCGCGCATCCCGAATTGTTGAACGAACCCGCCATTGTGCTATCGCATCCCAACTGGCCCGGCGGAGTCGTGGGCATCGTGGCAAACCGCTTGGTGGATCGTTATCACAAGCCCGCGCTCCTCCTCACCGAATCGGACGATGGCATCTTGCGCGGCTCAGCCCGCTCCATTGAAGGATTGCACATTACCGAAGCGATCTCGTCGCAAAGAGAATCGCTCATGAACTTTGGCGGACATCCCATGGCGGCGGGACTGTCGCTACAAAAAGAGAATCTCAATTCCTTCCGTCGCGGGCTTGGTAAAGCCATCGAAAAGCAACTCGGCGAGATTATCCGCGAAGAGCCGACGCTTCAAATTGACGCATGGCTAAATTTGGATCAGATCAACCTCGAGTTGGCGGACTCAATTGAAATGCTCGCCCCCTTCGGCGCAGGGAATCCAAAGTTGACGTTCGCCTCGCGCGGCGTGACGTTGAAGTCTGTGGCGGAGATCGGTAAAACGAAAGAGCATTTGCGTTTTGTCGTGGAAGATGAAAACGGGAAGGTGCAAAGTATTTTATGGTGGGGCGGGGCGGGCGAAGAACTACCCGAAACGGGAAGCCAGATAGACATTGCGTATTCCGTGCGAGCCTCCACGTTTCGCGGAGAGAAGCAAGTCAATGCGACGTTTGAGGAATTTCGCGTGGTGGAGGAAAGGGCGGTTGAAGTTAGAGAACGGAGATTGGAGATTAGAGACTGGAGACTAGAAAAACAGAGAATTGGAGAATTAGGGAATTTGTTGGTCTGGGCGGAGGGGAGTGATAAATCAAAAGGAAAATCACGTTTCGAGTTGTATCCCGCCGACGAGCTTGTGATTTATACAACGCCATCCTCGCCAGCGGAATTACGCGCGGCGTTGGACATCGTCAAGCCGAAGATCGTCCATGTGTTTGGAGTTTCGCCCGCGAAAGAAAAAACGGATGAGTTTCTTGCGCGGCTGGCGGGCATGGCGAAGTTTGCGATCAACAACAAAGGCGGGAAAGTTTCGGTGAACGAGTTGGCTGCCGCAACCGCGCAGCGCGTCAACGCGGTGCGAATCGGCTTGGAGTGGCTATCGGCTGGGGGACACGTGACAGCCGTCCCGGAGGGCGAAGCGGTTCTTTTATCCGCAGGGAATGGCGAGGCGAATCAATATCTGCAAAAAGAGTTGTATCTTGCAGTGCGCGGAATCCTGGATGAAACCGCCGCGTATCGCGATTATGTTGCGCGCGCGACGATCGAAAGTCTGTTTGAGGGAAAATAGATCATGGGGTTGGAGTAGCGGTCTTGATCGGATCGGGGACGGCGAACGCGTCGAGATTAACGGAGCCGCCTGAAATGTGTGTGATCGTGACAGTGTGCGTGCCGTTGATCAATAAAGGCGAGACCCATTCGCTTTGCGCGACAACATCAGCCGACTCGTTGAGATCAATTTCCAATCCGTCTATATTGATACGAATAGTTCCCAAACTTGAACTCGACTGATAGAAAATGCGGATCTGTTCGCCGATGAATCGAATTGTTGCCGTATTGTTGAGAGTGTTGGAAACATGCAGCGTGACGTTGTTGGTTTTAGTTTGCGTCCAATCGCCGCTGTAGATAATGCGTTCGTCCGCGTCGTCGTATACGCCCGGGTTGAGCGGCGCGGTCGAAGCGGTGGTTTGCGTGGATGCGGATGTATTTATCGGAAGACGCGTTCGCGTTGGAGAGGCGAGCGAAACGATATCGTCGTCCGAAGTTGTCGTTGCAGCTGGCTCCTGTTCGGGAGTTAGCGACGCAAATCCTGATTCCGTACTGATTAATAGGTATTGAAAAGAAGCGTTGGTATTCTCAATCGGTATCGCCGTGCGAAGCGGGTGGAGTTTCACAACTAGAAACACGAGGCAAATTCCGAACAGCGAAAAAACGCTGAGAATGATTGGCGGAATCAGCCCGCGATCAAAGATTGGTTTGTTTCCCATTTCAGAAATTTACTTCTCGGTCTGCGATCTCGAGCGCTTTGTCTAGAATCTTGAAACCTTCGCGCAATTGTTCTTCGGTAACAATCAGCGGCGGGATGATCAACACGGTATGCCAATGTGTGTATAAAAACAAACCGCGATCTAAACAATATTTTCTGAGCGCGTTCATCGCGGACGACGACTCGTTCCATGGCGCCATCGGTTCTTTCGTTTTTCTATCCTTGACCAATTCAAGGATGCCGAACAAGCCGATCGAGCGGACATCGCCGACGGATGGATGCGCCTCGCCCAGATCGTTCAACATCCGCTTCAACACCGGACCCATGTCTGCCGCGCGTTGGACGATTTGATCGTCCTTCATCGCTTGGATATTCGCAACAGCCGCCGCCAGTGAAACAGGGTGCGAGGTGTACGTGAGTCCGCTTTCAAATGGCGTATCGTTGAACGCCGCCGCGATCTCCGGCTTCATCGCCACCGCGCCCAGCGGCGCATATGCGGACGTGAGCCCCTTCGCCATAGTGATGATATCCGGCGCCACATCCCAATGTTCGATGGCGAACCATTTGCCGGTGCGGCCAAATCCGCTCATCACTTCGTCGGCGATCATCACGATGCCGTACTTGTCGCATAATGCGCGCACGCCTTGCATGTATCCCTCTGGAGGGATAATGATTCCGTTCGTGCCGGTCACGCTTTCCATCAGAATCGCCGCGATGGATTTTGGTCCCTCGTAACGGATGATCTCTTCGAGATGATTCAAATAATCGCGCGCGAACTCCTCCTCTGAAATATCCGCGTTCGTGCGGTGAAACGTGGAGCGATAGCGATACGGGTCGAGGAAGTGAACGACGCCGGACATCAAATTTGGCTCCCATGCCACGCGGCGCGGATCGCCGGTCGCCGCCATCGCCCCCGCTGTCGCGCCATGATACGAGCGATAGCGGGTCAGAATTTTGTGCCGCCCGGTGTAGCCGCGCGCAAGTTTGATCGCGTTCTCGTTAGCGTCTGCGCCGCCGAGGGTAAACAGGACCTTCGTCAAGGCTTGACGCGGGGTTATATCTGCGATCGCTTTGGCGGCGAGCGCGCGAATCTTGGTGGTCATGCCCGGCGCGGCGTAGGGGAGTTCCGCCGCCTGTTCCTGCATGGCTTGGATGATGCGCTCGTCGCCATGACCGATGTTCACGCACATCGTCATCGAATTAAAATCAAGATAACGCTTGTCGTCCGTGTCCCAAAAGTAAACACCTTTGGCGTGTGTCACCGCGATTGGATTAACTTTTGCCTGCGCTGACCAAGTAAAAAATACATGCTCCTTTGAGAGTTCTATGATTTCGTTGTCAGGAAGATTGAACATGCGTTCCTCGTAAGACCTGTCGGGTTTTCAAGATCCGACGGGTTTCTATTTTTAATAATTATAACCTCCACACTCTATCTTTCTTGTGATACACTCTAGCCCGCTTGATAACAGGCGCGTCTAAAGCGCCTTTCCGCTTCCGGCGAACCGACGGTTTGAACGCGAGCAATCCCATGGAAAGGAGGAACTCTCTCATGCGAAATTATGAATTGGTTTGCATTGTCCAACCTGAATTGGATGAAACTGCTTTTAAAAGTGCGGTTGAACGTGTGCAAGGCTGGGTCACCGAATCGGGCGGCACAGTAGATAAAGTGGACGTTTGGGGCCGCCGTAGGCTGGCTTATCCCATCCGTAAACAGCGCGAAGGACAATACGTATTGCTTAATATAACGCTGGAACCGAATGCGACTGGCGTTTTAGAGCGCAACATCCGCTTCCTAGAGCCGGTGATGCGCCACATGCTGGTCGCTTCTTAAACGGCGTTGCGCCTCGAAGCGCTTGGCGTTTTGTCGGATGCCTTTGCAAAGGATCGAACTCAGGAGAACGATATGAGCCGTGGATTGAATAAAGTGCAGATCATTGGTCATTTAGGCAAAGACCCTGAGATGCGATACACGCCCTCGGGTAAGCCCGTGACGACTTTCACCGTGGCGGTCGGTCGCTCATGGAACTCTGCCGGCGGAGAACGCCATAACGAAACCGAATGGTTTAACGTTGTAACATTTGGCAACCTAGCGGAGATCTGTAAGCAATATCTTGTTAAAGGCAAACAGGTTTTTGTGGAAGGGCGATTGCAGACTCGTCGCTGGGACGACAAAGAGGGAACGAAACACTCTATGGTCGAAGTGATTGCCAGCGAGATGATGATGTTGGGCGAACGGCGCGAGCATGGCGTGCAAGTTGCCGCGCCTGAACCGGAAACAAACGCAGACGAAACGCCTTTCGAGGACGATTTTCCATTTTAAACCATTGCGGGGAAGAACTTCCCGCCTAGTAATTCTGGAGTGTACTTATGGCTGAAGAAAGAGAACCACGAGAACGAAGACCGCAGGAAGAAGGCGGCGAACGTCGCTTCTTTTCCAAACCAAAATTTTGTCAATTTTGCGCGGATAAGACTCTCGTGATTGACTACAAGAAAATAGACCTGCTTCGAAAATATGTCAGCGATGACGGGCGTATTCGTCCGCGCCGACAGACCGGAGCGTGCGCCAAGCATCAACGCGTAGTGGCGGCAGCGGTAAAACAAGCGCGTCAGATCGCCTTATTGCCCTTCACCGGGGCGCAAGCGGACGAGAGCCGCTAAGATGCAGTAAAGCTGGCGAGACGGCGCGCTGAATGCGCGCCGTTTTCCCGGTATGCAATGGAATACGCTTATGTCTAATCAAAACCCTACGCCCAAACCTGCAACGAAAAAACATATCGCGCGTCTTGAGCGCGAACGACGACAGGTCGCCCGTATCCGCTGGATCGTTGCCGCATGCATTGCGCTTGTTGTCGCTATTATCGTTTACGGTTACATTAATGTCACCTACTTGCAACTTGGCAGACCCGTCGCTGAAGTAAACGGCGAGAAGATTACCACCAAACAGTGGCAAGAGCGCGTGCAGATTCAACGCAACTACCTACTTAATCAATATCAGCAGATGCTTTATTACCAACAAAGCTTCGGACTCGACACAACGCAGCAACAGCAGGAAATTGCGACTAAGATTCAAAACGCTCAGGTCCTCGGACAAGAAGTGTTGGATCAGATGGTTGATGAAGCGGTAATTCGCCAGCAGGCTGAGAAACTCGGTATTGTAGTTACGGATCAGGAAGTGGAAGAGGCGCTTCAAGGCGCTTTCAATTTCTATCCAAACGGCACGCAAACGCCGACTGCCACTGCGACCGCTTTTTCGTTGCCAACGCTTTCTTCTCAGCAATTGACGTTGTATCCTTCTACGGCTACGCCAACGCTGGCTATGACTTCGACGCTTGAACCGACGGAAACAGCTGACCCTGCCGCGACGGCAACCAGCGCGCCTACTCAAGCGTTCCCCACGCCGACCTTCGTGCCGCTTCCGGCGACGGCAACTTCCACGCCGTATACGCTGGAAGGATTTAAAGAAAGCTACGCCAAAATTATTGCCGACTACCAAAAAGACGGCGTCAGCGAGGCGACGATTCGCTCTATTTACACAGCCGATTTATTGCGTCAAAAGGTTCTTGACGCGGTCACCGCCGATACGCCGCATACCGAAGAGCAGGTGTGGGCGCGGCATATCCTTGTAAGCGATGTGGAAACTGCCCTAACCGTTCGGACGTTGTTGCTTAACGGCGAAGATTTCGCTAAAGTCGCGAGAGACTTCTCTAAAGATACCGGCTCTGCGAACAGTGGAGGCGACTTGGGCTGGTTCGGCAAAGGTATGATGGTGGCAGAGTTTGAAGCCGCCGCATTCAATCAGCCCGTCGGCGAGGTCGGCGAAGCGGTTCAGAGTCAGTTCGGCTACCATGTTATTCAAGTTTTAGGGCGCGCCGAAGTTCCGCTCAGCGCGAATCAATATCAGCAAAAGCGCGAAGCCGAATTTTCAACATGGCTTGAGAACGCTAAAAAAGAATCCGCTATATTGCTTCACGATGAATGGCGCGAATATATTCCTACCGCGCCAGCCGGGTCTAATCCATAGCCGGAAGTTTCATCCATTCGATAAAATACAATCGTCCGCTTATAACAAAGCGGACGATTGTATTTTCTAACTGTTGGCAGGTTCCGGTCTTACCCTCGTTTCATCATCTCGTCTGTCACCTGGTCTAACCTCAAACTAATGATCTGACTTGCCGAGTCGCGTCCCATCGTGATGCCGTAGATCACGTCCGCCACTTGAACGGTGTTGCGATTATGGGTGATGACGATGAATTGTGTTTCCTTGCTCAACTCCAATAACAGGTCGCGGAAGCGCCCCACGTTCGCCTCGTCCAACATCGCGTCCACCTCGTCCATCACGCAGACGGGAGTAGGCGAAACCTTCAGCAGCGCGAACACTAACGCGACCGCCGTCAAACTGCGCTCTCCGCCGGAGAGCAACGCCAGTCCCTGTTCGCGCCGACCAGGCAGCCGCGCTTCGATCTCGATGCCTGTTTCGACAAGGTTGTCGGGATCGGTCAGCGCAAGCCGCGCCGAACCGCCTCCGAACAGACGCGTGAACATGGCGCGGAATTGCTTGTCCACTGCGTCGAATGTCTTTGAGAAGGATTGTTTGGTCAACTCGTCTAGTTCGGCGATGACTTGTCGTAGATCGGCGTCGGCTTTTCGAAGGTCGTCCACTTGCGCGCGCATAAACGAATAGCGTTCCGATTCCGAATCGAACTCTTGTTTTGCTTCGGGGTTAATGGGTCCCATGCGTCTCATGCGCGAACGATTTTGGGTCAGGTGCGTTTCGAGGTCGGGAGAGATTTCTGTCACGACGGGCAGTTCTTCGATCATACCTTCAAGCGGCAAGGGCACAGGTCCAGCCACGTCGGCGGCGTAATCGAACATCACTAATCCAAAATCGTCGGTAATTTTCTGTTGTAGATTTTCCAACGCTTCTTGCTTTCGCAGTAAATCCAATTGTGTTTGTCCGAGCAAGCGTTCGTTCGTCGCCAGCGCGCGTTGTGCGTTTGCTTCTTCTTCCTGTAGGCGCGTTTCCTCTTGTTCGGCGGTTCCCAATTCTTGTTCAGCGGGTTGGACTTGCGCGTTTAATTCCTCGATCTGCGTTTGCAGCGCGCCTTCTTGTTCGCGTTGCGCCGCCTTCTCATTCTCCAGAGCGTTCAAGGATGATTGGGCTTCGTTCAGACGCGCTGTCAGTTCGAACGTGCGCGCGTCAAGCCTCTCCGCTTCGGTGCGCCTTTCCCCGCTCCTTGCGCGCGCATCTTCGCGCGCTCGCTCCGCGACCGCGACGCGCGTCGCCCAATAAGCGGCTTGGTTTTGCGTTTCCGCTAGATCGGCTTCGCTCAGCTGCAACGTCAACGCGCGCGCTTCTTCTTTTGTGCGCGCCGATCCCGATTCGATCTCGATCAATGATTGATGTAAGGTTGATCGAAGTTGCGCGGCTTCATTCATTTCGGCTTTTAATTGAACGCTTTGATTTTTGCGCCACTCTAGATGACGGCGCGCCGTCTCAAATTCTATTTCTGTCTGCCTCTCGAATTCTGCGCTCTCGTCTGCTCTGGCGCGGGCTTCGCGCATTGCGCCTTCCATTTGATTTAAGTCTGCCACCGCGCGCGAGAGTCGTTCTGAGAGCGCCTCCATATCGCGGTTCAATGAATCGATCAATAGATCGAATGCGGCAAGGGCTTCGGTTAATTCGCGTTTTTGGCGTGGGCGACTCAACGCGGATGAAGAGGCGGTTTTCCCAGCCACGATTAACCCGTCGCCGCGGAAGACTTCGCCGCGCAAGGTCACTACGCGCGCGTGAGTTGGCAGATCGCGGATGATTCGCCGCGCCGAAGAACGATCGCGCGCAATCAGCGTATGCCCGAGCAAGGCGCGCACAGCGGCGCGCATTTCAAGGTTTACATTTAATAATTCAGAGGCGACGCCTAAACATGATTCGTCATTCGGTTTAACGAGCGGTTCGCGCAAACGATGTTCGAGCGGAAGCACCGCCGCGCGTTTCGCTTCATGGTCCGACTCAAGCAGTTGTAGCGCATTCTCCACTTCATCGGCGTCGAGTAAGATGGCGTCGAGCGCGTCGCCTAGCGCGGCGGAGATCGCCGTTTCAAATTCAATAGGCACATCGAGCGCCGCGCTTAACGCGCCGCGCGAACGCTTAAGTTTAGATTGGCGCGCTGCATCGAGCAGAAAGCGCGCGCCGTCGGCATACCCTGCCAGCGATTGTTCAGCCTGTTCGACTACTTCTAATTGCGTTTTCACGCGCGTGTATTCGGCAAGTTTTTCGGCGCGCCCTTCGTTTATCGCGCGTCGTTCATTTTCCAGCGAATCCACTTTCTGTTTGCCGCTTTCAAACTTCTCTTGCGCTTCCTTCAACTTATCTTCCGCGCCTTCTCGGCTCTTCCGCGCTTCTTGATAGGTTTCTTCTGCGATTCGCGCGTTCGTTTGGGCTTCGTCTACAGCGCGTTCTGCCGCGCTTATGCGGGTTTGAAAACTTTCAAGACGCGTTTGCAGTTCGGCGAGCCGCGCTTGCCGTTCGGCTAGTTGCGTTGTCCATACTTCGATCTGTGAGCGGACGGAAGTCAGCTTTTCTTCGAGCGCGGCGCGATCCGCCTGTCCGCTTCGTAATTTTAATTGAGCGTCGCCCTGTTGTTTTTGCGCTTCGATATATTCATTTTCAAGCCGCGTAAGTTCCTTTTCGGCTTCCTCGATGCGCGCGCGGTTGGTTTTTTCTTCGTCGGCGACGCGTTCCCTTTCGTTAAGCGTCGAGGTCTGTAGGGCAAGCAGGGAGCGGCGGCGTTCTTCCAACACGGCGAGTTCGCGGCTGACTTCTTCGCGCCGGCTGTGCAATTCGGCTATGCCGCGATGCCAGCCGTTGAGTTGCGAACGTAAACCGATGAATTTCTCGCGAAACTCGTTGTAGCGCGTCTGTGTTTTTTGGTGCGCTTCGCGTGATTCGACGACGCGTTCGTCTTGCGCTTTTGAAATTTCGCGCGCAGAAGTCAATTCTTGTTGTGCGCGATTCCAATGGTAGCCATACCATTCGCGCAGAATCACTTTTAGGTCCGCTTGAGCGCGCGCATATTCGATGGCGCGTTTTGCCTGCCGTTCCAGACTTCGCAGGCGCGGCTCAAGTTCGGACATGATGTCTAATACGCGTTCAAGGTTGCGCGTGGTGGCTTCGAGTCGCTTTAGCGCTTCTTCGCGACGAACGCGATAGAGCCCCACGCCCGCCGCTTCTTCGAACAACCGCCGACGTTCGTCTGCTTTCAGCGCCAGCGATGCGTCTACCAATCCCTGACCGAGAATCGTGTACGTCCGTTCCGATAAGCCTGATGCGGCGAGCAGTTCGTTTAGATCGCGCAGGCGCACTTGCTGATTGTTCAGTAAGTATTCGTTATGACCGTCGCGGTGGGCGCGACGCGTCATTTCTACTTCAGTGAAGTCAATTGGAAGCCAGCCCTCGGCGTTGTCGAAGACAATATGCGCGGAAGCCATGCCGGCGCGGGCGCGGCGCTCCGAACCGTTAAAGATCATATCTTCGGTCTTTTTGCCGCGCAGCAGCGCATAAGATTGCTCGCCCAATACCCAACGCAACGCATCTGCGATGTTCGATTTGCCCGAGCCGTTAGGTCCGACGATGGCGGTGATTCCACCTGCAAATTCGAAGACGGTCTTCGAGGCGAATGTTTTATATCCTTGCAGTTCGAGTAGTTTTAGTCTTAAAGGCATGGTTGATTTTTGGTTTTAAGATTTGGCGTTTGCGCCGATGGTTTATATGCGGCGAGTTATCCGATTCCGAGATTTTTTAACGCATCGGCGGCGGCGGCGCGTTGCGCGGCGTGCGTGTTTGTGCCTCGCCCGCGCCCGGCAACGCGTTCGTTCACATACGTTTCCACTTCAAATTCTTTTGCATGATCGGGCCCAGATGTTAAAATCGTTCGATATCGCGGCGCGCCCAACTTCCGCGCTTGCGTCCACTCCTGCAACTGACTCTTGGGATCGTGGATTTTTGTGAGGACGGAGGTACGCGCTTCTTCCAGCAGCGGGATGACGAACATTTCTACTGCGTTTAAACCCGAATCCAGATATAGCGCGCCGATCACTGCCTCGAACAACGAACTGAGCAACCCGTTGCGACTCTTGCCACCGGATAGGAATTCTCCGCGTCCCAAACGAAGCGCGCGTTCCAGATTTAACGTGCGCGCGAACTTTGCCAGTTGATCGTTGCAGACGAGCGCCGAACGGATCTTGGTCAAGTTGCCTTCGGGCATATCGGGGAAGCGGCGGTATGCCCATGCTCCTGCGACAAAATCAAGCGCCGCGTCGCCGAGAAATTCCAAACGTTCGTTGTCTTCTGCGGCGTCTTGATGTTCGTTAACATAAGAACGATGGGTGAGGGCGCGCTCCAGTAAAGATAGATTTGAAAAGGGCAACCCCAGCCGTCGGTTGAGACTCGAGGCAGATTCAAAATTTCGCGCGTTGGAATTCGCAGTCACGATCATCTCCTTGGAACTCGAGGAGCGTCAACCCCTCTCTTTGTTGAGAGGACGAGTTGGCTGAAGTTCCGCCAGTTCCGAAATTGCTTTGACGGTGAATTTTACTCGAATTATGTGGGCTGACCGCAATCGCGTCATATTTTAAGATACAATCGTCGTAGATAATAAGAGCCATTGAAGGCGTTTGTTGGGAGTGAATTGTGACGGAGATCAGCGACGAGACGCGATTTTTACATGCTATTGAAATGGGGTTAGGCGCGATGCAGTGGGGTGATCGCGCTATTTGGCAATATGGGCGGGAATATGGCGTGGAAGAAGTGAGACAGGCGTTTCGGGCTTCGCTCGACGCGGGCGTTCGATTTGTGGATACCGCCGAGCTATACGGCAATGGGTTGTCCGAGCGTTTGCTAGGGCGGTTCTTACAAGAAACCGATCAGCCGGCGTTGATCGCGACCAAATTTTTCCCCTGGCCCTGGCGGTTTTCTAAACAAGCGCCTTTGCGAGCGTTGCGCGGAAGCCTTGCTCGAATAGGCGTTGAACGCATAGACTTGTATCAGATTCATTGGCCCAATCCGTTGATCGGCTCTGATCGGCTGATGGACGGGCTGGCGGAGTGCGTCAAGGCTGGACTTGCGCGCACTGTGGGCGTTTCGAATTACGGCCATGCGCGGATGCTTGCCGCTTATTCAGCGTTGGAGCGCAACGGAGTTCCGCTCGCCGCCAATCAGGTGCATTATAGTTTGTTGAATCGCACAGTTGAAAAAGACGGCATCCTTGCGCGTTGTAACGAATTGGGAATCCGCATGATCGCGTATTGCCCATTGGAGCGCGGCATGTTGACTGGAAAATACACGCCTGAGAATCCTCCTGCGGGCAGGCGCGCCTCGAAGTACGCAAAGTTCCTTGCGAGCGTTCAACCTTTACTTAAATATATGACTCAAGTTGGGCAAGACCATGGCGGGAAATCTTGCGCGCAGGTAGCGTTGAATTGGACGATCTGTAAAGGCGCGATGCCGATTCCCGGCGCCAAGAACGCGGCACAGGCAGAACAGAATGCCGGCGCCCTTGGATGGAGGTTGACCGATGAGGAAGTGGCGCGGCTCGACTTTGCCAGCGACGCCATTGCGACGCCGACGATGACCGCGCACTAAGGCGCGGTCATCGTCGAACGCGCTTATTTCATGCGCGGTTGTAAAAATATCACAAATGCATATCCCAGTCCGAAAACGCATTCGACGACAATGAGCGCCCAACCGTATTGACGGATGATGCCGCTGGCGGCGATTCCCATAATCGTCACGATCAGCGCCACGACGGTCCCGGCTAGCATGGCGAATGACATACGCTTCTGCGCGCTTGCGTCAGATGCATCTTTGGCGAACCAAAGCAACAGCCCTAATGTGACCAGCGCTGCGCCGAGGAAGCGCGCCATGTGAAGTTCCGGTACGCGCGTTTCCGCTTTAAATTGCGCTAGAACGGTTTGTGGAACGAATATCAGCGCCGCCCCCAAAGCCAATACGACAATAGCATTCAAGACGAACAGTACTTTTGAGCCCATATCCTTCTCCTTCTTAAAAGTAGTTTTAGCAAAATAACTATACGATATTTGTCAAGAGAATGGAAGAAAAACGCGTGACGCCGACCTTACATTAACCTTACGCCGACCTTACATTGAAGAACCCTTGCTAAAGCCGTATTAGAGGGAGGAAGGGCGAAAGCGACGATTAAAATCTTTGGAAAATAGCGCGCTTGCCGAATCTGACTTTGTGCTATAATCCGCGCCACGATGAAATACTCGTCTCAGCCCAATAATAATGATAATGACGATCGTTTGTGTCGTTGGGCGCAGCCTTGCTAGTTGACGGATAGAAAAGTCGAACCAATCGCCCAACGCCACAGCGAAGGGCGATTTATTTTATCTATATTGCAAATGTCATTGCATGGAGGAGCGAAGCGGTTTTCCTGACGCTATTGCGCCTCAACCCTCGCAGCGGCATAAGGAGTAACCATGTATCGAACACACACTTGCGGAGAATTACGCGCCAGTCACGCGGGACAAACCGTGACTCTGGCGGGCTGGGTTAACCGCCGACGCGACCACGGCGGCGTGGCGTTTTTTGATCTGCGCGATCGCAACGGCATTGTGCAAGTCACCCTCAACCCCGATTTGCCGCAAGCGATTTTGGATGTTGTCTCGGACGTGCGCTTCGAGTGGGTTTTGCAAATCGAAGGCGTTGTGCAAGAACGCCCCGCGGGCATGTCGAATCCCAAGATGGCGACAGGCGAGATTGAAGTCGTCGCAAAAAATGTGACTGTGCTGAATCCGTCCAAGACGCCGCCATTTATGGTCAACACCGATAACGATTTACCCGACGAACACATGCGCTTAAAATATCGCTACATTGATCTGCGCCGCGAAAGATTAACTAACAATATGATTCTGCGTCATAAAGTCGTCAAATTTATGCGCGATTATTTGGACAAGCAAGGCTTCATTGAAATTGAAACGCCAATTATGTTCAAAGCCACGCCCGAAGGCGCAAGAGATTATCTCGTCCCCTCGCGTTTATTTCCTGGACAATTCTACGCTTTGCCACAATCTCCACAGCAGTTAAAGCAGTTACTGATGGTTGCAGGCATGGATAAATATTTCCAAATTGCAAGATGTTTCCGCGACGAAGATCTGCGCGGCGACCGTCAGCCTGAGTTCACCCAACTTGACCTTGAGATGTCGTATGTGCATCGCGATGATGTGCTGGATTTGGTCGAAGGCTTGTTTACGGAAATGATTCCCGCCGTTGCGCCACACAAGAAGTTATTGTCCAAGCCGTGGAAGAAGATTGCGTATCGTGAAGCGATGGAAAGATACGGCACAGACAAACCCGACTTAAGATTCGGCATGGAATTACAAGATGTGTCGGATGTTTTCGCAAAGAGCGAATTCAAAGTGTTTCAAGGCGCGTTGGAAGCGGGCGGCGTGATCAAGTGTCTCGTCGCGCCAAAATCGGCGGAGATGTCGCGTAAGGAACTCGATGCGCTCACGGAAGTAGCGAAGTCGTTTGGGGCGAAGGGAATGCCCTATTTGGCAGTGACAGGCGAGGGCGTGAAAGGAAGCGCGGCAAAGTTCTTTAAGGAAGAAGAACTCACAGCGTTGAAAGAAAAATCGGGGGCAGGAGTCGGCGATCTGATCGTCTTCTCATCAGACGCTCGCGCAGTGGTGAACAAAACGCTCGGCGGACTGCGCCTGTGGTTCCGCGATAAATTGGATTTGGCGGATAAGACGATGATGGCGTTTGCATGGGTGGTGGATTTCCCGTTCTTTGCGTTCAACGAAGAAACGCAAACATGGGAATCGGAACATCATCCGTTTACGATGCCAAAGATGGATGACTTGCCAAAGTTTGAAACCAACCCTGGCGAAGTTTTGTCAGATGCGTATGATATGGTTTGCAACGGCTACGAGACCGCTTCGGGTTCAATCAGGATTCATCGTCGCGATATTCAAATGAAAATGTTCCAAATGCTCGGCTTGAGCGAAGAAGATATTCAGGCAAAGTTCGGTCACATGCTCGAAGCCTTTGAATATGGCGCGCCTCCGCATGGCGGCATGGCGCCTGGCATTGATCGTTTGGTGATGTTGCTGGCGGACGAACCAAACATCCGTGAAGTGATTGCGTTCCCAAAGAATCAAAACGGGCGCGACGTGATGGCGGATGCGCCTTCGGAAGTCGAGCCGAAGCAGTTGAAAGAGTTGCATATTAAGTTTGAGTAGGTTTTTTATCACAAAGGACACAAGGCTTCTTTTAAACATTATTCTTCGCGCTGCTTTGCCTGCACCGCGCGCAGGCACGCGCGTGAGGCTTTGTGGAAGGAGATCTTATGACGATTCGCGTTTGTCTTGCAGGCGCAACTGGCTGGGCTGGCTCTGCTTTAGCTTATTCCTTAGCAAAAACTGATGATATAAAACTTGTTTCAGCCGTATCGCGCACATATGCTGGAAAAAAATTAAGCGATGTACTTGCAGAACCCAATTTAGATAGTTCGATTTACGCGACGGCGCAAGAAGCATTAGCTGCAGATCCTTGTGATGTGTTTTTTGAATTCACAAAACCTGATGTAGCCAAGTCAAATATATTGGCTGCTTTAGAAAACAAATCTCACGTTGTTGTCGGGACTTCTGGTTTAACAGACGCTGATTACAAAGAGATTCGTGCGAGCGCAGAAAAAAATCAATGCGGCGTATTGGCGGTTGGCAACTTCGCATTGACAGTTGTTTTGTTGCAGAAGTTTTCCGAAATCGCCGCAAAATTTATTCCACAATGGGAAATCATTGATTGTGCAAACGATGCAAAAAAAGATTCTCCCAGCGGAACTGTACGCGAATTGGCATATCGTTTATCTCAGATTCGAGAATCAGAATTAACGGTGTCATTAGAAGAAACTCAAGGCGCGAAAGAAACTCGCGGTGCACGAATGACAGGTTCACAAGTGCATTCCGTTCGTTTGCCAAGTTATACAATTTCTGCTGAGGTTATTTTTGGTATGCCTGATCAAAGATTAACAATTCGTCACGATTCAGGTACGAGCGCTCAACCTTATGTTGACGGTTCATTATTAGCAATTCGTAAAGTAAGTTCCTTTGTTGGTCTGCGTCGCGGACTTGATAGTGTGCTGGATTTAAGTTAAGTAAAATAGCGAAGTTTGCATATTGCACAGATGGAGCGTTGTGGTACGAAGTAGATGGTTTCCGTTTTCCTGTTCCATTTGAAGACACAGTTGGCGCATATTTCGAGCCTGAGCACAAAGCCATTAACTTAATGCGTTGGATACGAAAGCAGTTGGAAGAAATTGAATCGTAACGTGAAGAGCAGCGAAAGGCGCAGAATAAAGCCAAATGACGATTGAACTGGGCGCTGTGTTTTGGATTACGCCAAACGAGGCAAATGAAATCGAATCCGATCACGCACATCCTTATGTTGTGGTTCAAAACAATAAGACGGAGACAATTATTGTTTGCGCGATCACATCCAACCTGAAACGAGCGAAGTTTGTCGGCAATGTATTACTCGAAAAAGGCGAAGCAAATTTGCCCAAGCAAAGCGTGATTGAAGCGTCAAAGATGTTCGCAATTGATAAGTCGCAATTAGGTGAGTGCATTGGAGCATTGACGGAGCAAAGAATTAATGAAGTGTTGGCTGGAATAAGTTTTATGGAAACTATGACTCAACGCTACGAATGAGATCAATTAACCGCTAAGAGCGCGAAGAACACAAAGAATTACAGGTTTTCTTGGCGGACTTTGCGAACTTCGCGGTTCAAAAGTTTTTTAGCAACAAAGAGGCTTTTATGTCAACAATAGATACAAAAACGGTTAAACACATTGCAAATTTAGTCCGCCTCGGAATCTCCGACGAGGAGACGCAAACCTTCAGCGGACAATTCTCGTCCATCATTGAGCATTTCACCATGCTCAATGAAGTGAACACCGACGATATTCCGTCCGCTTCAGATTTCACCAATGCGGAAAATGTATTGCGCGAGGACGTTGTGCAACCGTCTATGAGCCGCGAGGAATTTTTGAAAAACGCGCCGCTGTCCGAGCGCGGCTATGTCAAGGTATTGACGGTTTTGGGAGAGGGATAATTAAGGAAACAGGAAATAGCAGAAAAACCATTCCTCATTCACTATCCCCTTCATTATTAATCTAACCTATGGAACTCACAAACCTCACTGTCAGAGAAGCCCACGAACTTCTCAAAATAAAAAAAATCTCCAGCGTGGAGTTGACTCAAGCGACTCTCAACCGCATCCGCGACACGGACTCAAAAATTAAATCATATATCACCGTTACGGATGAATTGGCTTTGCAACAAGCGCGTCGCGCCGACGAACGCCTCGCCAAAGGTGAAAACATCACGCCGCTAACGGGCGTTCCCTATTCGCTGAAAGACAGCCTTTCCACGCGCAGCGTACGCACAACCTGCGCTTCCAAAATTTTGGAAGATTATGTTCCGCAATATAACGCCACAGTCGTGGATAAACTCAACGACGCGGGCGCTGTCTTGCTCGGCAAAACGAACATGGATGAATTCGGCATGGGTTCGTCTTGCGAAAACTCTGCTTTTTTCAATACGCATAATCCGTGGAATTTGAATCATGTGGCAGGCGGATCGAGCGGCGGCGCGGCGGCAGCGGTTGCAGCTGGGATGGGCGCGTTTTCCATCGGCGAAGACACGGGCGGCTCGGTGCGTATGCCCGCTGCCTTCTGCGGCGTAACGGGACTCAAGCCGACCTACGGACGCGTCTCGCGTTACGGCGTAATTTCTCTCGCCTCTTCTTTCGATTGCGTCGGACCGTTAGCGCGCAACGCTTACGATTGCGCCCTCGTTCTCGAAGCCATCGCAGGTCACGACTCGCACGACAGCACGACCTATCAAGAAAAAGTTCCGCAGTACGCCGCGAACCTTAACAAATCTATTGAGAAGATGCGGATTGGAATCCCGAAAGAATACTTTGTCGCAGGCATGGACGCGGGCGTTGAATCCGCTTTGCAGGAAGCGATTCGTCAACTGGAAAAACTTGGCGCGGAAATACGCGAAGTCTCGCTGCCGCACACGCAATACGGCTTGCCCGTTTATTATCTTTTGCAAGTCGCCGAAGCGAGTTCTAACCTCGCGCGCTTCGACGGAATGCGCTTCGGTATGTCTGTTTCTAAGAACGCGCAGGACTCGCTCGACATCTACTTGCAAACGCGGCGCGATGGATTCGGCGACGAAGTCAAGCGCAGGATTATGCTTGGCGCATACGCTTTATCCGCTGGCTATTACGACGCATATTATTTGAAGGCGCAAAAAACGCGCACGCTTCTTCGTCGGGACTTTGAAACTGCTTTTGCTTCCTGCGACATTCTGCTCGCCCCGACCAGCCCGATGCCCGCTTTCAAACTCGGCGAAAAAATAAACGACCCGTTAGCGATGTACCTCTCGGATGTTTGCACTGTCTCGACCAACCCTGCGGGCGTGCCAGCGTTGACCGTCCCATGCGGATTCTCGAACAATTTGCCCGTCGGGATGCAACTCATCGGCAAGCATTTAGACGAGCAGACTCTCTTCCAAGTCGCGCATGCCTATCAACAAGAGACGGATTGGCATGAGAGGCTTCCGTCTCTTTGATATTGACAAGGGATAATCGAAATGAATGAAAGTACAAACATAACCGCAGAATTGTGGAGAGGGATTTTACAAGATAGAGAAATTTCCACTGAGCCAGTAGTCCAAATCCTGTCTTTTCTATTTAACTCAGATGGTTACGGTGCTTCTGCTGGGGAGCTTGCTTTTGCGCTTAACTATAAACATCATGCTCCGCTCAATAGAATTATCCCTGATTTCTCAAAGCGTATCCTAAAGAAATATCCATTTATAGATCCGCCGCATCGAAAAAATGGGACAATTCGATATTGGCATATCCCATTTCTAGGCGCTGATAGCACAGATGGCTTTGTTTGGATTTTGCGCCCAGAATTGGCAGAGGCATTACCTCAGGCTTTTAAAAGTATCCGTAAGGAAAGAAAGTTCACAATTCTTCAAGAAATAGAAAATTTAAAGGATTCCTACGAAAGGCTCCAAGAAACAACACGAGAAGATGTTATTCAAAGTCGTATAGGGCAAGGACAATTTAGAACATTGTTAATTGGCTATTGGCAAAGTTGCTCAGTAAGTAATTGTATACAGTTTGAAATACTCAAAGCGTCGCACATTAAGCCCTGGCGACTCTCGACAAATGAAGAAAGATTAGATGTCTTCAATGGTTTATTACTTCTCCCTAATTTAGACACCTGCTTCGATTCGGGACTCATCAGTTTTGAAGATAATGGGAACATACTCATTTCAAGCAGATTGAGCGAAATATCACTTTTGCAACTCGGTTTAAATCCAAACATGAGGTTAAAAAGAGTGGAACAAAAGCACAAAGAATATTTACGCTTTCATCGCGAGAAAATTTTCCGCCCTTGATGCAAGCAACTATCAAACCATACAACTACGAGACTAATTAACTATGAAATACGAACCCGTTATTGGACTTGAAATTCACGCCGAGTTGTTGACTAACTCCAAAATGTTTTGCGGCTGCAGCGCCGACCACGCCTCCGCATCCGAGCCGAACGTCAATATCTGCCCAACGTGCGCGGGACTGCCTGGCGCTCTGCCTGTTGCCAATAAAAAAGCAGTCGAACTCGCCGCGCTGGTCGGGTTGGCGCTGAATTGCTCCATCAACAAGCGCAGCGCCTTTGCCCGAAAAAATTATTATTATCCCGATCTGCCGAAGGGTTATCAAATTTCGCAATTTGATTTTCCGATTGCCGAAAAGGGCTGGTTAGAAGTCAATGCTGATGAAAAGAATCAGCTCAAAGTTCGCGTGAGACGCGCCCACATCGAAGAAGATACCGCTAAATTAACTCACGAAAAAAATTACGCGCTGGTGGATTTCAATCGTTCGGGCGTGCCGTTGCTTGAAATCGTCTCCGAGCCTGATATGCGTACCGTCGAAGCCGCACTGGATTATGCAACAAAAATTCGCGCCATCTTGCGTTATCTCGGCGTGAATTCTGGCGATATGGAAAAAGGCGTTCTGCGTTTTGAAGCCAACATTTCTGTGCGCCCCGTCGACAGCGATGAATTGCGAAAAAGAACCGAAATCAAAAACTTGAATAGTTTTCGCGCGCTCGTCCGCGCTTCACAATATGAGATCGAACGTCAAATCAAAATTTACGAAAGCGGCGGAACGGTCGAGCAGGAGACATTGGGCTGGGATGATGCACGCGGCGTGACGATCAGCCAAAGGTCGAAAGAAGACGCGCATGACTATCGCTACTTTCCCGAACCCGATTTGCCGCCGCTCAATCTATCGGATGAATGGATTCAGTCTATTCGAGAGCAACTGCCCGAATTACCCGAAGCGAAAACCGCGCGCTTCATGGCGGACTTTGCGTTGACACCGTCCGAAGCGCGTTTGCTTACATCCGAGCTTTCGCTGGCTAATTATTTTGAAGAAGCCGTTCGTCATGCCAAGAGTTCGCCGAAGACCGTCAGCGCGTGGATTGCGGGCGAGTTCATGCGTAACCTGAATGAGCGCAACGCGCAACCAGTCGCCGTGCCAGCCGAGTCGCTGGCGCAAATAGTGGATATGGTCGCGGATAAGGTTATCGGCGCGAGTGCGGGCAAAACGGTGTTGACCGAATTGTTCGAGCGCGGCGGCGATCCCGCGCAAATCGTCAAAGAAAAAGGGCTGGCACAAATTTCAGACGAAGGTTTTATTCAAGAAATCGTCGCGAAAATTTTGGACGATAATCCGTCCGAAATTGAAAAATATCACGCGGGCAAAGAGACGTTGCTGCAGTGGTTTGTCGGTCAGGCGGCGCGCGCCACCAAAGGCAAAGCCGATCCCGTGCTGACGAAAGAGTTGACGTTGAAAGGCTTGGAGGAACGCAGGAAGTAAATATATCGCTTCGAAACGCTCTTTAATTTACGGCGAAGAATTTCCACGCTTATCTCGGAGACCCTTCGCTAGCGCTCATAGAAGCGATTATTGACTGATATTTCTAAAATCAAAAAGCGAGATAACTCTCATGTTGTTTTTTGATTCGCCTTTTCTATCGACTCTTGACGATGATGTTCGTCGGTGGGCGTTTTTGTCTTACATGATCCGATGCACATCGCGTTAAATCTGATGTCCCCCTGCTTTAAGGCGCGGCGGCGAAATGCGGAGTACAATAATAGAGCATAATTCATTTTATCCACAGGAGGAGAGCATGGCGAATTGGGATCACATTGTTGAAGCGCTTGTCGTTGGGACAGGCGGCGGGGGAATGACCGCCGCGTTGGTTGCAAAGCAAGCAGGGCTGGACGTATTGTTAGTCGAGAAATCGGAATACTACGGCGGCTCTACCGCGCTCTCAGGCGGCGGACTGTGGGTGCCGAATAACTATCTGTTACAGCGCGATGGCTTGGAAGACTCGCCTGAAAAAGCGCGCACCTATTTGCAGCATACGGTTGGGAAACGCACTTCGCAAGCCTTACAAGACGCTTATATCGAAAACGCTCCTGAAATGGTTAAATACCTAGTCGGTAATTCGCGCGTGCGTTTTCATCGTTCAAAAGGATACGCCGACTACTACGCAGAACGTCCCGGCGGCATGGCGGACGGACGCGCTATCGAAGGCTCGCCGTTCAACGGCGCCAAACTCGGCGAAGACTTCAAGCAAATGCGCCCGACAGGGCTTAAGATTCCAGCCGGCATGGCGTTTACCGCCAGCGAATATAACAAGATCGGTATGATCATACCCACTTGGGCGGGCAAATGGATGGCGCTCAAGATCGGCGTGCGCACCTTATTTAATATGCTTATGGGAATCAAATTGCTGGCGTTGGGTCAAGCGCTCGTTGCGCGCTTGCGGCTCTCGCTCAAAGATGAAAACATTCCTATCTGGCTGAATACGCCGCTCACTGATATCGTCATGGAAAATGACGTTTGCGTAGGCGTTGTCGTTGAGAAAGACGGCAGACCGTTCCGGATTCGTGCGACGAAAGGCGTTGTGCTGGCGGCAGGTGGATTCGATCATAATCAAACGATGCGCGAGAAATACCAAAAAGCGCCGGTTCATCATGAGTGGAGTTCGGGCAACCCCGCCAACACTGGCGACGCCATTCAATTGGGGATGAAGATCGGCGCGAAAACCGACCTGCTTGACGATGCCTGGTGGGGACCTTCGAGTATGACGCCCGACGGCTCGGTGATGTTCCATGTGGGCGAGCGCTCTCATCCGGGCGGCATTATCGTTAACGCGGCGGGCAAACGCTTTACGAATGAATCCGCTTCGTATGTTGACGTGGTGCATGCCATGTATGAGAAGCACAGCGCTGAGGTCCCACACGTTCCTGCGACGTTCATCATGGATAACCGTTCTCGCAATACTTATATGTTCGGTTCGCTTTTCCCGATGCAGCCTATCCCCGAAGAATATTTCACGAGCGGATATTTCAAACGCGGCGACACGATTGAAGAGTTGGCGCAACAATGCGGTATAGACCCGAAGGCGCTCGCTGAAACGATAGTGCGCTTCAATCGGTTTGCGCGCAACGGCGTGGATGAGGATTTCCATCGCGGCGACGGCGCCTATGATCGCTATTACGGCGACCCAACCGTCAAACCGAATCCCTGTCTGGCTCCCCTTGAAACGCCGCCGTTCTATGCGGTAACGATGGTAGCGGGCGATCTGGGCACGAAAGGCGGGCTTGTAATGGATGAGCATGCGCGCGTATTGCGTGAAGACGGTTCGTTCATTCCGGGTTTGTATGTGGCAGGCAACAGTTCCGCTTCGGTGATGGGTAATTCGTACCCCGGCGCGGGCAGCACCATCGGTCCGGCGATGACGTTCGGTTATATCGCCGCGAAAGATATTGCCGGCGGCAAGATTCGTCCGGTTGGCAAATTGCCGTAGGGCGCCCGGTTGTGACGCGTCCAAAATCTCCCTTGCGGATGGATTGGGTAGACCCCGCTGTCTGCTCGCTCGACTATCGTTTGCGCATCATCGGCAGGCTGCCGTTCTTCAAGCATTTATCCACTGATGTCATCGCTCAGATTAATGATCTGTTCTACGATTTTGACGCGGCGGCGGGGGAGCGCATTTACTTTGAAGGCGACGAGGCAGAGTATTTTTATCTCGTCGCAATGGGCAAGGTCAGGCTCTCGTGCGAGGCAGGGCAAGGGCGCGAGGCGTTGCTGGATATTTTGCGCAACGGCGAATACTTCGGTTCGTTTGCGACCTTCGGCGGGCGCGTGTACACCGAAGATGCCGTTGCACATACTGATTGTTGCATTCTGCGTATCTCTACGGCGGATTTTGAGCGCATCCTCGCCGAACATCCTGATGTGACGCGCAAAGTATTGGACACGGTCAGCCAACGATTGGCGAAGTCGCAAGAGATTGTCGTGCAGTTGAGCGCGTTCAGCGCTGAGCGGCGCATTGCGTCTGCGTTGCTGCGGCTGGCGTCGAAGTTGGGCGAAGCGCGTGGCGCAGGAGTCTTGATCCAACTGCCGTTTTCGCGCCAAGATCTAGCGGCAATGACTGGCTCCACTCCCGAGACCGTCAGCCGCGTGATGAGTCGTTTTGCGGAAGAGGGTTTGATCGAGTCAGGCAGGAAGTGGGTGACGATTGCGAATCCTGAGAAATTGGAACGTTTAGCGGATCGAGGCGCAGTTAATTGACTTACATCATGCAGTCTGCCGCAATTGAGGCTATAGTAGACATTATCATTTCATGAAGGAGATAAACTGATGTCTTTACCTACTCAACCTTTGCGCGACGAACACGCAGGATTGTTCCCTCACGTAGAGGAGATTCGAAAAACGGCGGAGAAAGTCGGTTCTGCGCCGCTGTCTGAAATTACGCTCGGTGTGGATGAAGCCTACGATTTCCTAGCGCATCATTTAAAGATTCACGCTGAGGCGGAAGAAGCCGCGTTGTACCCCGTCGTTCAGAAATTGCTCGGCAGCCCCGACGTAACCAAGACGATGAGCCGCGATCATGTGGAGATTATCGCGCATATTGAGGAACTTGCCGCCCTTAAGAAAGACCTGAAGAGCGATCCTTTGCCGTCCGCTCAAGCCGAAGCCCTGCGACGCGTGCTGTATGGCGCGTATGCGCTTGTCAAAGTGCATTTCGCTAAAGAAGAAGAGATCTATTTGAACATCCTCGATGAGAAAATGAGCGCCGAAGCCGTTTTGGAAATGTACACCAAGATGGAAGCCGCCGCGCATGCGGCAATGGAAGCGGCGCGCGCCGCTTGATTGCGTCTACGAGAAGAGAGGCGCTTTTAGTGAAAACCCCCGAAATGAAAATTTCGGAGGTTTTTATTTTAAGCGACAAGCCGCTCTCTGCTATAATGGAACAATCATCATATTTAAAGGATTCTTTTATGGCTGAGCATATCAGCATTTCGAACATTTCAAAATACGCCGGTCAAAACGTAACGCTCAGGGGCTGGGTATACAATCGCACGGATAAAGGCAAACTGTGCTTTCTGCTTGTGCGCGACGGTTCAGGCTTCGCGCAATGCGTAGCGTTCAAAGGAGATCTGGAGCCTGAGGTCTTTGACAAAACAATGCGCCTGCCGCAAGAGTCGGCTATTATTGTCAGCGGACTGGTGCGCGAGGATCAACGCGCGCCCGGCATTCCCGGCGGCTACGAACTGGGCATAAAACAAATTGAGATCGTGCAAGAGGCTGAGTTAGACTATCCCATGTCGTTAAAAGATCATGGCGTAGATTTCGCGCTCGACCATCGACATCTGTGGATTCGCATGCAAAGCCAATGGGCGATCCTGCGCGTGCGCGCCGCAGTAATGAGCGCCACCCGCGAATGGCTCAACAATAACGGCTTTTTTGAAATGAGCACGCCGATCCTTACGCCCGCCGCCGCCGAAGGTACGACTACGCTTTTTGAAACGGAATACTTCGACGAAGGCAAAGCGTATCTCGCGCAAACGGGCCAATTGTATAACGAAGCGAATATTTTTTCGTTCGGGAAAGTGTACTGCTTCGGACCTACCTTCCGCGCTGAAAAATCGAAAACGCGCCGTCATTTGACTGAATTCTGGATGCTTGAACCTGAAATCGCGTTTTGCGATCTGGATCAATTGATGGAAATCGAGGAGAACATGATCGCGCATATCGCGCAGACGGTTCTGAAAGAATGCGCCGCCGAGCTGAAATTCCTTGGGCGCGATGCTTCCAAACTAGAGCGCGTCTTCGCGCCATTTCCGCGCATGTCGTACGACGACGCGGCAAAATATTTAATTGACCTGTATGAGAAGGAGACAGACCCTGAACGTAAAGCGCTGCTCAAGTTTGAGTGGGGTATGGATTTCGGCGCGCCGCATGAAACCGAGTTGACCAAACTATACGATCAGCCGCTGTTTGTGTACGGTTATCCCAGCGCGGTCAAAGCCTTTTATATGGAGCCGTGGCCCGATCGTCCCGAAGTATGCAAAAGCGTGGATCTGCTCGCGCCTGAAGGTTATGGCGAGATCTGCGGCGGCTCAGAACGCATATCAAATCACGACGCGCTGTTGGCGCGTATCCATAAGGAGGGACTGCCGGAAGAGGCTTTCAAATGGTATCTTGAACTTCGCAAATACGGCTCAGTCCCGCATTCGGGGTTTGGCATGGGCGTTGAGCGCGTTGTAGCGTGGTTATGCGGCATTGAGCATATCCGCGAAGCGATTCCTTTTCCGCGCACAATTAAGCGGGTGTATCCATAATTGGGCTTGCGGTTCGAGACGCTGGCGCGCTAAGCGTTGCAAGCCTGCATATCATGCGGAGAGTGCGATATTGACTAAACTGTTTTTTGCGACAGATATTCACGGCTCGGATATTTGTTGGAATAAATTCTTGAACGCGGGAAAATTCTACGGAGCGGATGTATTAATTCTAGGCGGCGACATCACCGGTAAGGCGGTTGTGCCGTTTATTCATCAAGGTGGGGAACGGTACATAGGCGCATTGCTAGAGCAAGAGTTTCTGCTGACTACCGCAGACGAGCTTGCGGATATGAAAAAGCGCGTGCGCAGTCGCGGTTATTATCCGTATCTGACCAATCCCGATGAAATCGCTGAATTGGAAAAAGACCCGGATCGCGTAACTGAAATCTTCAACGCCGAAGTGTTGAAGATCGTTCAGCAATGGATGGAGATCGCTGAGAAGAAATTGAGCGGCACGGATATGAAAGTCTATTGTTCGCCGGGCAACGACGATATGGATGCTGTGGACGATATTATCCGCGCTTCGAAGCGGGTCATTTTAGTTGAAGGGTTGGTCACGCAGCTAGACGAACATCATGAAATGATCGCTTCCGGCTGGAGCAACCGAACGCCTTGGAATACGCATCGCGAGGAGGACGAAGAGCGGCTCAAAATCCGCTATGAGACGATGATCTCTCAATTAAAGAATCGGGGGAACGCGATCTTTAATGTCCATGTGCCGCCGTATAAATCTGGTTTGGATGAAGCGCCTGAGCTGGATGAAAATTTGCGCCCGGTGTTGGCGGGGCAGGCGCTTAAACCGGTTGGCTCGACGGCGTTACGCGAGACGATCGAACGCTATCAGCCATTGCTGGGTTTGCACGGACATATTCACGAAGGGCGCGGGGCGACGCGAATCGGAAAGACGCTGTGTCTTAATCCGGGCTCCATGTACGAGCAGGGCGTACTGTTGGGAACAATTGTGAAACTTGGAAAGAATAAGATCGAAAATTACGCATTAACTTCAGGATAACTTTACGAATGTTTATGGGTTGTAATGGGCGTCGCTGGCATAACGCGGCGATGTTTGCTTAATTTCAATATTGAGGAGATGGCGTAATGAGCAGTTTATTTGTCCGTAAGGCAACCGGCATGGTGCGTTCGTGGTCGGTCTTTGACGCGTTCGTCTATGCGTTTTTTTCGATCAATCTAATAACGCTGGGGCTGTATAGTTTTAGTCAGATGTATTATTTCGAAGGAGGCATGGTCAATGCGTTGATCGTCAGCGCAGTGTTCATCTTTTTTGAAGTGATTGTATACGCCAGCATGATCGCTATTATGCCGCGTTCGGGCGGAGATTATGTTTGGCAGAGTCGTATCCTTGGCGGCGCGGTGGGTTTCATCCTTGCGGTGACCGGCTGGTGGTTTATTCTGTGGCTGTGGGTCCCGTTGTACGGCGATATGTTCCGACATATTGTGCTTGTGCCGATCTTGGGAATCTTGGGCGCTCAGAATCTGGCGCTGTGGTTTGCAGAAACGCAAAACGGCGTCTTTGCGTCGGCGCTGATCACGCTGGCGATCGTGAGCGGATTCATTACGCTTGGTATGAAGACGTATGCGCGCATTCAAAAATTCTCGTTCTACGGCGGAATGATCGGTTTAGCGCTGGTGATAATCCTGTTCCTGACCGGCTCTCATGAAGCGTTCAAAGCGGGGTTAGACGCTAACGCCACGGCGTTATTCGGCGCGGCGCCCGGCGTGTATGACGCTACTATTGAAATTGGCGCGGCGAGCGCGACCACTCCGTTGGTAGGAGGCGGTATCGGTTTAGGCGTGTTTCTCGTCCTTCCATATTTGGTTTTCTTTAATTTATGGCCCAATTGGGGCGCCACCTTATATGGCGAAGTGCGCGGCGCGACGGATTTCAAACGCAACGTGGCTGGCATGGGCTGGGCGTTGGGCGTGACAACCCTGCTCGGAATTGGATTGTTGTTCGCGATCGCTAAAACCGTCGGTTGGGATTTTTATGTGCAGTCCGGCGCGGCGTGGTGGAATTACGCATGGGGCTATACCGATGTCGCGCCGGCTTTGCCTGTTTGGCCCTATCCTGCGCTGCTTGCCGCTTTCCTGACCTCCAACCGACTTATTCAATTAATCGTCGTGGGCTTGATGAGTCTGTGGTGGTTCGGTTGGTGCGGAACAGTGTTCCTCTCCTCTACGCGCGTGATCTTTGCCGCCGCGTTTGACCGCTTACTTCCGGAGAAAGTAGCGGAAGTCAATGAGAAAACAGGCACGCCGGTCTACGCGCTCTTGTTGATGGTCGTCCCTTCGGTCGTAGTCGCGTATCTCTTCTCATATAATATTGCGAACTTTGCATCGTTGACTTTGTGCTCGACGCTGGTGATCGCAGTAACATTCCTCGGCACGACGATCTCGGCGACCATCCTTCCGTACACAAAGCCAGATCTGTACAACGCTTCGCCGGTCGCTAAATACAAGGTCTTAGGCGTGCCGTTGATCACAGTGGCGGGCGTAATCTTTGGCGGTTTCCTCGTCTTCCTGTTGTATCAATGGATCATTGATCCGAACGGACTCTATGGCATTGGTCTTCAGAATACGAGCTCGATCGTCTACATGCTGTCTATGTACGCGTTGGCGGCGGTAGTTTATTTTGGCTTCAAAATTGCGCGCAAAAAACAAGGCATTGATCTCGATAAAGTTCATGCAGAGATTCCTGTAGAGTAGCGCGTTTACGCCTCTAAAAACGAAAGAAGCGGTAAAATAGGCGGTCGGCGGAAGCAATGTGCAGCCGGCCGCCTATTATGACATCAATGCAAACAAACATTTTCGATGAGATGAAGCGCTTGGTTTCCGCCGCGAACGAACGCGCCTTGTTGTTGCGCGCGCTTGGCGGGCTGGCGGTGCGAGCGCATCTTACATCGGGCCGCCCGGTTTTTGTGCGCGAATATGGCGATCTCGACTTTGCGATCGGCGCCGAACAGCGTCGCGACTTGGAAGAGTTTATGCCTTCTATGGGATATTCTGCGTACAAACAATTTAATCTGCTCAACGGCGCGACGCGGCAAATCTACGGCCACGATCAGATGGAAGTCAAAGTGGATATTTTTGTAGGAGCATTCGAGATGTGCCACAAAATCCCATTAGAGGGGCGGCTGCACTTGCATCCGGTTACGATTCCGCTGGCGGAGTTGTTGCTGACGAAAGCGCAGATCGCCGAACTTAACCGCAAAGACGCGCTTGATATCGCCTCGTTGTTATTGTGCGTAGAGACCGGTTTGGACGATCACGAAAAGATTAATATTCTGCGCATCGCTCAATTGTGCGGACAGGATTGGGGGTTGTACAAAACGACTTCCATCAACTTGAAACGCGTAGCGGAGGTTGCCAGAGAAGAGTCGTTGCCGCTCACTGAAGCGGAACGTAGTTTGGTGCAGAAGCGCATCGCTGAAATTCAACGCGTGTTCGAAACCATGCCAAAATCTGTTCAATGGAAATTACGCGATAAAGTTGGCACGCGCGTTCGCTGGTACGCCGAAGTGGAAGAAGTAGCTCGTTAGGAATGCGCATATGTCGCTTGACGCCGCCCATTGGCCCTATCTGCAAACTCTCACTCGCTTATCGTTGGCGTTAGCCATCGGACTCTTCATCGGAATTGAGCGCGAACGGCGGGGGAAAGACGCCGGGTTGAGGACGTTTAGCTTTGCCGCTTTGATCGGCGGGCTGGGCGGTTTGCTTGGCGAGAAATATGCGTTGCTGAGCATTGTCATGTTGGGCGTGCTGGTCGTCTTTTTGAATATCCACGCCTTCTATCTGGAGCATGGATCGGAATTGACTACCTCAGCCGCGCTGCTGATCACCGGTTTCATTGGAATTTTATGCGGTCAAGGACATACGCTTACGCCTGCCGCCGTAGGCATCTTGACCGCCGCGCTCTTGGCATGGAAGGGACCGCTGGTGATCTTCAGCGATAAGCTGAGCGAGATGGAATTGCGTTCGGCGATCTTGCTCGCCATCATCGGTTTCGTAATCTATCCATTGCTGCCCAATGAATATGTGGACCGCTGGAATTTGTTTAACCCTAGCGATGCGTGGATCAGCATTATCGCGATCGCAGGCATCGGCTTCTTAAACTATATTTTCCTGCGCATCTTCAGCTCGCAAGGATTGTATCTCGGCGCCGTGTTTGGTGGATTGGTTAATAGCACGGCGACGATCGCTGAGATGTCTTCGCGCGTGAACGAAGCCGGAACGCCGTCTCGAATTACTACGCTGTCAAGCCTTATCAATGTTTCGATGTTCACGCGGAACATGATTCTTGCCGCCATCTTTGCGCCCCTGTCGTTGACGGCAACCTTGCTTCCGTTGCTTGCCATGTCGTGCATGGCGGGAGTTTGGATGTGGCACGATCACCGAGCCGAAAAGCGTTATGGCGAAACGGAGACTCCCATCCAATTGACCTCGCCGTTGGAGATTAAGAAAATCCTATCTTTCGGCTTGTTGTTTATCGTTATTCAGGTGAGCGGCGGTTTGTTCACGCGTCTCTTCGGGAATGCAGGCATGCTCATCACGAGCTTTATAGGCGGTTTAATTAGCAGCGCAAGCACCACCGCCGCCGCCGCGACGATGGCAATGCATGGACAGATCACCCCGGCGTTGGCTGGCAATGCAGCCATCATCTCTTCGATGGCGAGCGCAATGATTGACTTTCCCTTTATTTGGAGAAATATAAAAGAGAAATCTCTCATCCGCTCGGTGACGTGGAAATTAGCGACCGTTCTGCTTGCGGGAGTGATCGCAGTGCTTCTTAATCACTTCCTTCACGTCTCTGAACGGATCGTTGCGCTGTTTTGAATCGCACGCTGAGAAAGACAGCGCTATGTTGCGACGAGTCCGAACTATAGCCGGCGTTGTACTGCTCGCTATTTCTGTAAGTTTGTTAATCGGGGGCTTCGCTCCTGCGCGCCGAGAGATTCAGACTCAACGCGTTTCGTTGGCGACCTTTGACTTCCCGCCCCCATTCACCGCCGCCCGTTCTGCCTTGCCTGAAGGCTGGACGCTCACGCTTGAGGAGCCTCGTCGCTTACGCGCCGGCGAATCCAGCGTCATCCATTTGACGCTGGCGCCCGATTCTCAAGGCAGCGCCGTATCGCTGGAAGAGCGGGGCGTCGTTGTCGAAACCCGTTTAGATTTAACTGGCGCGCAAGTTTCACCGTGGGGCTTGGTCAGCCAACCATTCATGCAAGGGAAGCCAGCTTCGTTCTTTTGGAATCTTCATCTGGATACAGTCGGCGTCTATCATGGAACGATCTGGCTGTATCTACGCTTTATAGATCGCGCCAGCGGAGCGGAAAGCCAGATGGCGCTATCCGCTCACCCGGTCAAAGTTGAAGCGATAAATTTCTTTGGCTTACCGGGAGATTTAGCGCGCGCGTTTGGCGTTATCGGAACTATCGTGGGAACTCTTCTTAATTTTCCGTTGGCGGGCGGCATTTTGCGCCGTTTGATTCGACGCAATGCGCGCAGTAAATAGGACGAAAATCACTTCTATATACTCTCTTCGTCATTTAGACGCGGCAATTCTTTATGGTACAATTTTGCCGCTCGTAAAACCTTTTTCAGGAGATTTCATGAGTTCGTGGGTGTATGTTGGGCTATTTTTTCTTGTCGGCTTAATCATTCCCGCCGGCGCAATTGGCGCGGCGTGGTTATTGCGACCGAGAAAACCTAACCCGATCAAACAAATGACCTACGAATGCGGCATCGAAACGGTGGGCGATTCTTGGGTGCAGTTCAAGGTTCAGTATTACATCTTCGCGCTAGTTTTCCTCGTCTTTGATGTGGAGACGGTGTTTCTCTTTCCTTGGGCGGTAAAGTTGGGCTCGCTTGGAATGTTCGCTGTGATCGAAGGGATTATCTTTATTCTCATTCTCATCGCCGGGTTGGCGTACGCTTGGCGTAAAGGGATGTTGGAATGGGTATGAGCTTCGTGATGTTACAGGTAAAGGCTGAATTGGGCGACCTATTCAGCCTTTACTTTGTCTCTTGAAGTTGCGTGTCTGTCGTGAGATCGCGAAAAAGATTTTGGAGCAATGATGGATTTTCATAAAGACCCTCTGCAAATTGCGGCAAATTGGTTGTTTGGAATTCTTGCCGGCTGGGGCGTTGCTGATCTCTGGGCGCAAGTCTTGATCGGATTCCTCGGCATTTTCCTGCTGATTGCGCTGCTTATGGTAGTGGATATTTTGCTGGTATGGGTTGAGCGTAAGGTAGTCTCGCGCTTTCAATCTCGCATTGGTCCGAATCGCGTCGGGCCGTTCGGGCTAATTCAGCCGTTTGCCGATATTATCAAGCTCCTGATCAAAGAAGATACCACGCCCGAAGGAGCGGATAGAGCGCTGTACAACCTCGCGCCCGTGCTTTCGATGATGTCTGTGCTGATCTTGTGGGCGGTGGTGCCGCTCGCTCCTACGATCCTCGGCGTAGATTTGAATATCGGCGTGTTGTATATCATTGGGGCGGGCGCGATCGGTACGCTTTCGATCATTATGGCGGGATGGTCGTCGAACAATAAGTACTCGCTCTTGGGTGCGTTCCGTGAAGTGGCGGTAATGCTTTCGTTCGAGATCCCGATGTTGACCATGATGCTGATCCCGACGATCTTCGCAGGTTCGATGGGCATCGCCGCGATCACGCAGGCGCAAGATGTTTGGTTTTTCTTTCTCGCGCCTTTAGCGGCGATCATCTTCCTGATTGCCGCAATCGCTGAACTCGGACGTGCGCCGTTTGATATGGGCGAAGCCGAATCGGAATTGATCTCTGGGTATAACATCGAGTATTCAGGGATGAAATTCGGTATGTTCTATGCGGGCGAACTCTTGCATGCGTTCACGTTCGGCAGTTTTTGGGCGATTCTGTTTTTCGGCGGATACCGCTTCTTTGGCTTGGAGAAAGTGAGCGCGTTTTTGGCGATCGCTGTTTTGCTCTTCAAGGCGTTCATTGGTTACTGGATCATCATGTGGGTGAAGTACACGCTGCTTCGTATACGCATTGACCATATGTTGATTTTCAACTGGAAGTTCCTTACGCCCGTCGCTTTTGCGTTGCTTATGGTAACCGCCTTTATGAACGCGTTGCTCGCCGCGTCTCCGACTTGGCTCTATGTTAGCGGCATGTTCCTTTCGAACGTCCTTGTCGCATGGATTTCGTTGGAGCTGGCGCGTTTCGCGGCGCATAAAGAACGCGAAAAAACAGAAAACGCGCTGACGGCGGATGCGCGCCGCTAACTCTCCGAATCTTTGCAGGGAGAATGCTTTTATGACTGTTGATCAAATTATCTTTCTCATCGTCGCCGCTATTACGCTTTTTGCGGCGTTTAGCGTAGTGACGACAGGGAATCTTATCCGCGCCGCATTTTGGCTGATTGGCGCGTTGTTTGGCGTTGCGGCGATCTTTGCGATCCTCCATGCCAGTTTTCTGGCTGTTGTGCAGGTAGTGGTGTACGTCGGCGCTATTGCCATCCTGTTCATCTTTGCGGTGATGTTGACGCGCAAAGATATGCGCGATCAAGGCGCGCAGTTAAATCGAAATTGGAAATTTGGCGCGTTTTTGTCGGCGCTTGTGTTTGCAGGGCTGTTCTTCCTTCTGCGAGGATGGGACGGCGTCTCGAAAACTGCGGCGGCCTTCCCGTCCGATTTTGACGCGGTGGCGGCGTTGGGAGGCGCGCTTGTCTCGCCCGACGCTTATGTCCTGCCGTTTGAAGTCGCATCCGTATTATTAGTCGCCGCGCTGGTTGGCGCTGTGTATGTTGCGTATAACCACAAATAGGAGATGCGATGATTCCTTTGTCATGGTATTTGATTTTTTCGGCGGCATTATTTAGCATCGGTTTGTTTGGCGTGTTGACGCGGCGAAACCTGATTGCTATTTTGCTCGGCGTAGAGTTGATGTTGAACGCGGTAAACGTCAATTTGGTCGCATTTTGGCGCTACGGTGATGTTCATAACATCGCCGGGCAGGCGTTTGCGATCATTGTCTTTGCCGTCGCCGCCGCGGAAGTGTCGGTAGGGTTGGCGTTGGTGATCTCGGTCTATCGCAAACGCAATACGATTATTGCGGATGAAATTGATATATTGAAGTGGTGAGGCGCGACGTATAGCCCGCTGCAAGGATCTTTATGGTTACTGAAACTCTTATCTGGCTTATCCCTTTTCCTCCCGCGCTGGCGTTCTTTTTGATCGTGTTATTTACGAATCGAAATAAAGCCTTGAGTCACACCATCGCGATCGGCGCCGCGGCGCTTTCGTGGCTGGGCGGCATGGTCGTTTTTGCGCGCGCGCTTCGTGTGGATGATCTGGGCGCGCGTCCGTTTGCTTCGTCTATTAATTGGCTGGCGACGGGCGACACATGGTTTCGTATCGGCGTGCTGGTAGACCCGCTCACAGCGGTGACGCTGTTCTTCGTCGCGTGGACGGTTTTGATGATCTTCATCTATAGCGTTGGATATCACAACTATGGTCAACCGCAAGGCGATCACGATCTTAAGGGGTTGCCTCCGCACGGAGCGACGGTTGAAGCGAGTGGGCAGAAGCGCGTCGTTCCATCGGTTGAGCCGATGTATTCGCGCTTCTTCGCGTTTATCGGCTTATTCGCCTTTGGGATGTTCACGCTTGTAGTTTCGGATAATCTGCTCACGCTATTTATCGGTTGGGAGATCATGGGCTTATGCTCGTATCTGCTGATCGGATTCTGGTATGGGAAGAAATCTGCGCGCGACGCGGCGGTTAAAGCGTTTATGACCACGCGCATCGGCGACGTGTTTATGCTGTTGGGCATTGCGTATTTATATTCAGCGACCGGCACGCTGACCTTCCGAGAGGTTTTCACCGAGTCGACGCTGCGAACGTTGGCGCTGATTCCCAGCGGCGTGTTAGGGCTTTCCGCCGCTGGCTTGATCGGCTTGTTGCTTTTCATCGGCACGATCGGCAAATCGGCGCAGTTCCCGTTGCACATCTGGTTGCCCGATGCGATGGAGGGACCGACGCCCGTCAGCGCGATGATTCACGCCGCCACGATGGTTTCAGCGGGTGTCTATACCGCCATCCGTATGTTCCCGCTGTTGAGCCTCGATGCGCGAACGATGTCTTTCGTCGCATTTATTGGCGCATTCACTGCGCTATTCGCCGCTACGATCGCGCTCGCGCAAAATGATATTAAGCGCGTGCTGGCGTATTCGACGATTTCACAGCTGGGTTTTATGATCGCCGCGCTGGGCATCGGCGCATATATTGCGGCGGTTTTCCACCTCATCACACACGCATTTTTCAAGGCATTGCTATTCCTTGGTTCCGGCTCCGTTATTCACGGTATGGAACACGGTATTTTTCATACGGGCAATCACAAAGTTGACCCGCAAGATATGTTCAACATGGGCGGTTTAAAAAGTAGGATGCCGATCACGTTTTGGACGTTCTTCATCGGCGGTTTTGCGCTATCAGGTTTTCCGATCGTGACCGCCGGTTTCTGGTCGAAAGATGAAATTTTGGCGGATGCGTTTGCACACAACTTACCGATCTTCTTCACGTTGGCGGCCGCCGCTTTCTTGACGGCGTTTTACACGATGCGCCAGATCACGTTAACCTTCCTCGGCAAGCCGCGCACGGAAGAGGCAGCGCACGCGCACGAAACGCCGTGGACGATGACGCTTCCGCTTGTCGTCCTCTCGGCGCTGGCGATCGGATACGGTTGGGTGGGCATTCCTGAACACTTTCCTCTCATCGGCGGATTCATCCCAAACTGGTTTCATGAATTCGTCGGCGGGACTCTCGCCGAGCGCCCTGCCGCTTTGGAGTTTAACGCCGTTCCTTTGCTGACCTCGCTCCTTGTCGCGCTCGGCGGTCTTGGGCTTGGCTACTTTGCCTATCGCAACGTCAACTCGCCTGCGGAAGATAAATTGCAGCTCGGCTTCCTCAAGAACAAATATTATATTGATGAAATTTATGACGCGGTCTTTATCAAACCCGCGATTTGGTTCGCCGATAAGATCGTCTATCAAATCGTCGATAAGAGCTTAATCGACGGCTTCTTGCACCTGTTTGGACCTGGCACGCAACGGATCGGCGATGTCGTGCGCAATTACTTCGACATACCGGTGATCAACCGCTTCTTCGGCGACGGTTCCGCGAACGTTACTTATGGATCGGGAGAGAAACTAAAACTGATGCAGACCGGGCGCATTCAACAATATCTTATTCTCGCGCTGACGCTCTTCCTGCTTATCGGCGCATTCCTGTACTTCTTTATGCTGGCGTAGGAGCGACTATGGACTTCATTGCAAACCACTTCCTCGCGCTCATTCTGCTCCTCCCTGCGGCGGCGGCGCTGATCATGCTCTTCCTGCCCAAAGACGAGGTGAAACTATTGCGCTGGTTCGCGTTCGGCGCGAGCCTGCTCCCGCTGGCTTTATCTATTGGCGTTTGGTTTCAATTTAAATCGTTCCAGCCCGGCTTTCAATTCCGCGAGCGCTACGAATGGTATGAAGCGATTGGCTCCTCATTCTACCTCGGCGTAGATGGACTCTCGCTTACGATGGTCTTGTTGACGACGCTTCTCACGCCGCTTGCCATCCTCGCCTCGTTCAATATCTCCGAACGCGTCAAAGCATACATGATTCTCTTCCTGTTCTTAGAGACAGGCATGTTGGGCGTTTTTCTATCGCTAGACTTGCTCGTCTTCTTCGTCTTTTGGGAAGTGGGTCTCATCCCGATGTACTTCCTGATCAATCAATGGGGGAGCGCCAACCGCAACTACGCCTCAATGAAGTTCCTGATCTACACAATGGGCGGATCGGTGGGACTCCTGCTCGGCATCCAGTTGCTCGGCGTTCTCTTCGGGACCTTCGATCTGCTCGTCCTTACTCAGCGTTGGACGTCGTTAGACCCCGACGCGACTCTTCTCGGCATGTCAGTCTCCACGGTGAAAACAGTCGCATTTTGGGCGTTCGTCGTCGCATTCTCCGTCAAAGTTCCGATCTGGCCCTTCCACACTTGGCTGCCCGATGCCCATACCGAAGCGCCGACCGCTGGCTCAATGTTGTTGGCGGGCGTTTTACTCAAACTTGGCGCGTACGGGTTTTTGCGTCTCATTCTCCCGCTGTATCCTGTCGAAGCGAGATATTTTGCGGGCGCACTGGCGTTTCTCGCTACTGCTGCGATTGTTTTTGGCGCGCTCTCCTCTTTCGCTCAAACTGATTTCAAACGGTTGGTCGCATACTCGTCCGTGAATCATATGGGGTTTGTCGTCCTCGGAATTGCCGCCGCCGCTTTAGCGTCTGGCACACCCGATGCCGTTATCGCAATGAACGGCGCAGTTTTGCAAATGTTCAATCATGGGTTGTCCGCCGCTGGCATGTTCTTCCTTGTCGGCGTTATTTATGAGAGAACGCACACGCGCAATCTTGAGGAGTATGGCGGCTTGTTTACGCTGATTCCCGCGTACGGCGCTATATTGATCTTTACCGGCATGTCGTCGCTGGGGTTGCCGGGATTGAACGGATTTATCTCCGAGTTCCTTGTCGTGCGTGGAACATGGCCCATCTTTACGGGATATGTGGCGATTTCCATGGCGGGCTTGTTCTTTACCGGCGCGTATATTTTGAAAGCGCTTAAGAAAGTGTTGCACGGACCGTTGAACGAACGCTGGGCGCATGGCGAACATGTTCTGACCGAAGTCAACGCGCGCGAGATTCTGGTAATGGCGCCGTTGATGATCTTGATGTTATGGATCGGCGTTTACCCTGCTTGGATTCTTGATGTGATCAACAAAGCGGTTGGGTTCTTATTCTAAGAGGCTGGCGATGAATTTTCCTGTATTGAGCGTAATTACTTTTACCCCTCTGGTCGCCGCATTGATTCTATTGATGATACCGGCTGATCGCAAAAATGAGACGCGCGCGGTCGCAGCGGCTTCCGCCGCATTCACCTTGGCCCTTTCCTTGTGGGTTTATTTCACATACGACCAAACGTTGGGCGGCTATCAGCTTGTCGAGCGTTACGATTGGCTGCCTGCATTGGGCATTAGCCTCAGCCTCGGCGTGGACGGCATCAGCGCGCCGCTGGTGTTGCTGACAGGCGTGGTCATGTTTACAGGCGTATTAATCTCATGGGGCGATGAGCGCCCGCATGTCATGGCGGGGATTCAAGACCGTCCGCGCGAATTTTTCGCCTTTTTGTTCGTCCTTGCCTGGGGCGTGTTTGGCGTGTTCGTTTCCCTCGACCTCTTCATGCTGTTCTTCTTTTACGAGATCGCCGTCTTTCCGATGTACTTGCTCATCGTCATTTGGGGCTGGAACGTTACACGCGAATACGCCGCGATGAAGTTGACGCTCTATCTGCTCTTAGGCTCGGTGATCGCTCTGGTTGGCGCGCTGGCAATGCTCATTGTGCAGTATCAAAACACAGGCGTATTAACCTTCGACATGCTGGCGATGGAAAGCGCCGGCTTTTCACAACAGTTTCAAATTATTTGGTTCTTGCCGGTTTTCTTAGGGTTTGCGATATTAGGCGGTCTTTGGCCCTTTCACAACTGGTCGCCAGATGGACACGTCGCCGCGCCAACCGCCGTTTCCATGTTTCACGCCGGCGTGTTGATGAAATTGGGAGCCTTTGCCGCACTACGCGTAGGCATTATGTTGCTGCCTGAAGGCGCGAAGCACTGGTCGTGGCTTATCATGTTATTCGCTGGGGTGGCGGTTGTGTATGGCGCATATATCGCTTTTGTGCAGACCGACTTTAAATACATGGTCGGCTTTTCATCTGTGTCGCATATGGGTTTGGTTATGCTCGGCTTCTCCACGCTCAACCGCGACGGGTTGTTGGGTTCGGGAATGCAGATGTTTTCGCACGGCGCGATGACCGCGCTCTTTTTTGCCGTCGTCGGCATGATCTACGACCGGGCGCACACGCGTCAAATTCCTGAATTAGGCGGCATGAGCAAGATCATGCCGTTTGCGGCAGTGGGCTTTATTATCGGCGGCTTGGTCTCAATGGGCATGCCGCTCTTCTCCGGCTTTGTCGCTGAATTTCCGATCTTCATGGGCGTGTGGCAGGTCAATTGGCTGGTCGCCGTAATTTGCAGCATTTCCATCATTATCACCGCCGCTTACATTATGCGCATCGTGCGACAGGTCTTCTTTGGAGATGTTCCCGAACGGTTTGAAGGACATCTGACCGATATTACAATTTTAGATAAAACCGCGCTTGTAACGCTGTGCTTCTTTATGGTCATTATCGGTTTGTATCCCAAATTTATGGCGCCAATCGTGCAGACGGGCGTTGATAATATTCTGCGTTTGTTGGGAGGCTCTTAATGTTTACCCCGCTCGCGTTTGCATCCATCCTCCCCGAAATATTGATCCTGATTGTGGGAATGCTGATTCTCATTATTGAACCGTTCTGGAAAGAGGAGAAACGTCGCAATGTAGGTTGGCTCGCTGCTGGCGGGTTGTTTGCGGCGATGATTGTCAGCCTGATCGTGGGGCGCCCCGGCGAGCCGTTGCCCACTTTCGGCGGCATGATCCGCTTCGATTGGCTGGGATTCTTCTTGAAAATGCTCTTTATGTTTGCCGCCGCCGCAACCGCTCTGCTGATGATGGATCACGAGCGGCTCGCTGCGCGCGGAGAAGCGTATCTCCTGTTGCTCGCTTCATTAATCGGCATGAATTTAATGGCGGTATCCGCCGACCTGATCATGCTATTCCTTGCTATAGAGACTGCTTCGATCCCGTTATATGTACTGGCGGGATTTATGTTGGGCGACAAACGTTCGACGGAAGCGGGATTCAAATATTTTCTCTTCGGAATTCTGGCTACAACGATCATGCTGTACGGCTTTAGCCTCGTGTTCGGATTCTCCGGCACGACGGACATCTATCGGCTAGCCGAAATGTTCAAAGTAGGGGAAATCGCTCCGCTGACCGCGTTCGGCGTTCTTGCGCTGATTTTTGTGGGCATCGGCTTCAAGGTCACTTTTACGCCTTTCCATTTTTGGGTGCCGGACGTATATGAAGGCTCGCCTACTCCGGTAGCCGGATTCTTATCCACAGCTTCGAAAGCCGCCGGATACGCCGTCCTTTTGCGATTATTCTTTGTGGCGTTCCCCGGCTCGAACCTTTCCGTGGCATGGACAACGGCTCTCGTCGTATTCGCCGCCGCTTCGATGCTGGTAGGGAACTTGCTTGCATTGCCGCAAATGAACATTAAACGCTTGTTGGCTTATTCTTCCATTGCGCACACTGGCTACACTTTGATCGGCGTGGCGGCGTTTACGCAGTTCGGCGCAGCGAGCGTAGTGTTTTATTTGGCGGCGTATATCCTCACGAACCTGCTCGCGTTTGGCGTAGCGATGGCGTTTAGTAAAGCAACTGGGCTGGAAGATCTTCGCGATTATGCGGGAATGAGCCGCCGTTCGCCTTGGCTGGGATTGATGATGTTGACGGCGTTCCTGTCGCTGGCGGGCATCCCTCCGTTTGGCGGGTTTATCGCAAAAGTTATCGTCTTTGCGGCGGGCATTCAGGCCGGTTATGTCTGGCTGGTTGTCTTTGCCGTAGTGATGTCGGTGGTCGGCGCTTACTATTACTTAAACGCCCTCAAATTTGTATATTTGTATCGTATGCCCAATCAAGATGAAGAGAATCATCCGATCCCGCTTTCGCGCCCGTACGCGATCGCGCTGATTGCACTGACGATCGGCGTGATTCTAATCGGCACAGTATTTGCGCCTTGGTTCCAGTGGTCGAATGCGGGCGCGCTCAACCTATTTTAAAATCGCTGGCTTCAATTGACAATTTGCGAAGCGCTAGGGTATAATTTGTGCATTATTACACAAAAAGCCCAAATCATCCGATTCTTTCGATAAGCCTTGATGATGAGGGCTTTATACTTTACAATAGCGTTTCTAGGTACGAATTTTAGCGAGGTGATAACCTGATGAACGAGAAGAACATTCGGAAAGTCCTTGAGATCGAAAAACAAGCGCAAGAACTTCAGGATAAGGCGAAGCGTAACGCGCAGGAAATCCCAGTGAGGGCAGAGCAAGAAGCGCAGGCGATGCTGGCGCGTGCGCGTTCGGAAGCCCAAGAAGAGGCGCGCCGAGTCGTTGCGGCGGTACAGTCGGAAGATCGCTCGAAAGAAGTGCTGGCGAACGTCAGCGCGAAATCAGATGAATTTGACGCGCTCGCCAAAAAGAATTTCGATAAAGCTGTCGCCTACGTGTTGGACCGCGTCCTCGGTAAGGCGTAATTATGGCTGGAGGCGTTTCAGGGTACGCGGCAATCAGCGCCAAAGTGCGGGCGATGTATTCTAATTTACTTACCCCGCAAGATATTTCTCGGTTAAGCGAATCCCCCGATTTTTCATCGTTAATTAGTGCGCTCAAGCACACGCAATACGGTCCGTATCTTTCCGCGCTGAAAGACAATGAATTGACGCCGCGTCGCGCTGTGCAACAAATTAAACGACGGCTGGCGGACACCTATGCGAGCGTCGTACAAATGTCGCCCACCCAGGCGCGTCCGTTGATTCGGCAGTTATACCGTTCTTTCGAATTGGGCAACTTAAAGGCTGTGCTTCGCAGTATCGTTACCGTCTCTTCTTCGTGGAATGCAGATGAAGCCCCGTGGGATCGCGTGCGCGAAGTGTTGTTTCCGTTCGGCTCATTCTCCACTTTACCGGCGCAGGCGATGGTCGAGTCGGGCAGCGTCGCTTCAGCGGTAGAACTGCTGAAAGGCACGCCGTACGAATCGGCGATTTCATTCGCTTTACGGCGTTTTTCGGCTGAGCAGAATTTATTTCCTATTGAAGTTGCGTTGGATTTGGATTATTGGCGCCGCCTATGGACGGAGGCGCGGAAACTTAAGGGGTTAGATCGCGAAGCCGCCACGAAAATCATCGGTTCATTGCTGGATATGAATAATCTGATGTGGACGGCGCGCTATAAAATTTATCATAAACTTTCAGAAGAAGAATTGATCAACTACACGCTTCCGTTCGGCTTTCGCGCACACGATGACGACATCCGCGCGATTGCGGCGGGCGCAGATGCGGCGGCGGTTATTTCGCGCATCTTCCCGACGATCCCAGACGTGGCGGCGCTGTTGGAAAAACCGCATACCGGCTTGCCCAAGCTGGAAGTTCAGATTAAACGCCAGGTGATTCAGCAATGCGCCGCGGCGTTTATCGGCAATCCGTTTCATGTTGGTCTTCCCTTGGCGTTCCTCATTCTGAGCGACCTTGAAATTCAAGACTTAATCGCGCTGATCGAAGCGAAATCGTCCGATATTTCCGACGAAGAACTTCATTCGGCGCTGTTGAAAACTGCATTACAGAATTAATGGAGATAAAATGTTTTTTCCAAGAGAGATGACCGAAGTAGAGCTGATTATCCCGTCCAAAGATCTTGTAACGGTGACAAAGGCGTTAAGCGGGCGCGGAGTTTTCCATCAGGTGGACAGCGCTTACCTCGGGATCGAAAGCCTAGGACCGAACGCTTGGCAGGAGAAGGCGGCGAACTATTCCGCGCTTGAACGCCGCATTCAAGCGACGATGCACACGCTAGGGCTTGAAGAACAACAGCGAAGCGCATCAGACTTTGACACGATCATTGACCTCGGCGCCGCCCACGCGGATATAGATCGTATCGAGGGAGAGGTGAAAGAGGTTGGCGAACGATTGCTTGCTGAGAAGAAGCGGATGGAATTGCTTGAGAGCCAGTTGCGGCAGATCGAGCCGATTTCAGACGTTAATGTTGAAGTGGGCGCGTTGAGCAAGTCGGAACATTTATATTCTATTTTGGGCGTGATGCCTGCCGCGCAGATGAGCCGTCTTGAAACGAGCCTTGCGCGTGTGCCGCATGTCTTCTTCACGTTAAAGGAAGATTCGCAAAAGCCGGTAGTTTGGCTGCTTGGTCCGCGCAGCGCGTACGACGTTCTCGACCGTGCGGCGAAAAGCGCTTACCTTAACCCGCTTGCTCTGCCGGAAGAATTTATCGGAACGCCGGAAGAGATCGCGGCAAAGACGCGCAAGGCTATCGAAACTTCGAAGCAAGCGATTTTTGGATTAGAAGCGCAGTTGAAAAAATTGGGCGACGCGCATAACGCCGAATTGCAGAAACTGTGGTGGGATGTCCACGTCAGCCGTTTGATGGCAGACGCGATCGCCCGCTTCGGGCAGTTACGCCACACATATGTAGTCGTAGGTTGGGTTCCGACCGCGGAATTGCAAGCGTTGACCGAACGGCTTAAAGCCGCTTCAAAAGAAATTCTGATCGAGACCATGCCGACAGAGCGCACTGTGCACAGCGCGAACGTTCCGGTCGCGTTGACGAATAATAAATGGCTGAAGCCTATTCAAGAATTGATCACGACGTATGGGCGTCCGGGCTACGGCGAACTCGATCCGACCTTTATGGTAATGTTGACTTTCCCGATCCTGTATGGCGCGATGTTTGGCGATTTGGGGCAAGGGCTTTTGATGATGCTCGTAGGCGCGCTGGCGCACAAGCGCATCTTTATGAAAGGTTTGCAAAGTATCGGCTTATTGCTCGTCTACTGCGGTTTCTTCGCTTCGGTGTTTGGCACGCTATATGGCAGCATCTTTGGGTTTGAAGGTCATCATATTCAAGAATATTTAGGCTTCCATTTTGAACCTCTTTGGATCAGCCCGGTCAACGATATTCTGACGATCTTGGGGCTTGCGATTGACGCTGGCATTGTTATTCTGCTGTTTAGCTACCTGTTGAGCCTATTCAATGCGGCGCGCGCGAAAGATTGGGCGCACTTCTGGTTTGGTCATACCGGCGTTGTCGCAATCGGCTTCTACTTGTGTTTCTTGACCATCCTCAACAGCCTGCTGGGCTCCACGCCTATCGCGCCGAAACTTGCCGCAGCCATCAGCCGGCTTCCGCTTCCATTCGGCATTCTCACGCCCATCTTCGCCATCGGCGTGATGCTTAACGGTCTATTTCGCAATATCGTGGAAGGGCATCGTCCTTTGTTGGATGGCGGCGCGATGTTCTTCGTTCAGGCGTTCATGGATCTATTTGAAGGCGCGATTAGCATGCTTTCCAACACGTTGTCTTTTGTGCGTGTGGGCGCGTTCGCGGTGGCGCACGGCGGCTTGAGTTTGGCGATCTTCTCGTTGGCTGGCACAGAGCCGACGATCGGGTTCTGGATCACCATTATTATCGGAAATATTTTCATTACCGGCTTTGAGGGCTTGATCGTATACATCCAGACGATGCGTTTGCACTACTACGAAATTTTGGGCAAGTTCTTCCATGGCGGAGGCATGCGCTTCGAGCCATTGCGGCTGAACCCCTCTCAAGAGGAGGCGTGAGCCGGAGAGAAGCAATTACAACATTATAGAGAACGCGCACGAAGATTGAATACTATAAAAATGTTACATTCATAAGGAGATAAACAATGTTCTTAGTCTTTGCTGTTTTAGTTGGTTTGGTTCCGGTCGTACCGGCGGTAATTTATGTGATTCAAAACGGAAAAGCCAGCCCGTCGCAGGCAGTCTCGCGCATGATCACTGGTTTTAACGCTTTCAACTTTATCGTTGGCTTGATGGCCGGCGGACTTGCCCTCATGTGGCTGGCTTCTCCCTCATCAGCTTTCGCGGCTGGAGCGGCGCAAGAAGTTGTGGTTGATCAATACGCTACGCTTGCAGCGGCGCTTTCGACAGGTTTAGCTTGTATCGGCGCGGGTATCGCGGTCGGCAGCTCTGGCGCGGCGGCGGTTGGTGCGACGGCGGAAAAACCCGAGTCGTTCGGTCGCGCGTTGATCTTCGTAGGTCTCGCTGAAGGTATCGCGATCTACGGCTTGATCATCTCCTTCCTCATCATGCCGTAAGGCGTAAGGAAATTTGCATGAAGGTTCTGGTAATCGGTCACCCTGATGCGGTGCTGGGATTCTCGCTGGCGGGTGTTGGCGGCAGAGTCGCTGCGACCGCCGACGAAGTGAATCAAGCCTTGGACGAGGCGCAATCTGCCAAAGATGTGGGCATCGTTCTTGTGACGCAAGATGTGGCTGAGTTGATCCCGGCGCGTATGGAACACCTTAAACTACGCAGCACAATTCCGCTGGTAGTGGAGATTCCCTCGCGCGGCGGCGTTCCAGAGGGCCAGGCTTCGCTTGGCGACATCGTGCTTCGTGCAATTGGCATCAAGTTATGACCTCGCGCTCCGTCAACGCCGCGTACGCTTTCGAGGAGGCGCGGCTGAACGGCGAGCGATACTAGAGATTGGATTGTCAAGATATGAAATCTGAAGCGGAAAATATTGAAATGCTTGAAAGGGCGATCCTTACGGAAGCCCGCGAAGACGCTGAGCAGTTACAGGTAGAAGCCAAAGAAAAAGCCGAAACCGTTTATAAACGCGCGCAAGCGCAGGCGGCTGAAGAGCGGAAGGCGATTCTAGAACGCGCTCAGCAGGACGCTGAACGACTTCGCAGCCAGGCAATGGCGACGGCGCAATTGAAGGCGCGCTCTTCGCAGTTGGAACATCGCGAGAAACTGTTGGATGGCGTTTTTGAAGAAGCGAAAAAACAGCTTGGCGACGTTATAAAACGAGCCGACTATGAGAAAATTGCGGCTTTATTGGCGCGAGAAGCGTTGTCGCAATTGCGCGTGGATAAGGCTGAAATTCGAGCCGACGCCGCGACGCAGGCGGCGCTCAAGAAAGGCGCGTTAGATGAGATTGCGAAAGACTTGAAAGGCGAATTTACGATCGCTGGCGGACTGACGGAAGGCTCTGGCGTGGTCGTAGAAGCGGCAAACGGCAAACTCCACTATGACAACACGCTTGAGACGCGCTTACATCGCTTGCAAGGCGCGCTTCGCTCCTCGGTCTATAAAGTGTTGATGGGAGAATCGGCATGAGTAACGAAGTAGGAAAAATTATCTGGATCAGCGGACCCGTTGTCCGCGCCCGCGGTTCGCGCAATGTCGGCATGTTGGAACTTGTCGAGGTGGGCGCTGAACGGCTTGTGGGCGAGGTCATCGGTCTCAATGGCGACCAGATGACCGTGCAAGTGTATGAAGAGACAGCGGGCATGCAGCCCGGCGCGCCGATTTACGGCACCGGCTTGCCGCTCTCTGTTGAATTAGGACCAGGCTTGCTCCAATCTATTTACGACGGCGTGCAGCGCCCGTTGCCTTTAATCGAGCAAGCGGAAGGTTCGTTTATCACTCGCGGCGCGCGATTTGATTCAATTAGCCGCGAGAAGAAATGGTCCTTTACGCCGAAAGCCAACGTGGGCGATGCCGTGAAAGGCGGAGCCGTCCTCGGCGTAGTTATGGAGACGGACACCTTTGAGCATCGCGTCATGGTTCACCCTGACGATGCCGGCACGCTGACTTGGATCGCTTCGGCGGGCGAGTATACGATCAACGATATAGTCGCCAAAATCAAGATAGGCAAAGAAGAGAAATCCGTCACCATGCTGCAGCGTTGGCCCGTTCGTCGGGCGCGCCCGTTTGTGGGTCGTCGCGGCGCGAACGTTCCGTTGATTACTGGTCAACGTATTTTGGATACCTTTTCCCGGTGGCAAAAGGCGGCGCGGCGGGCATCCCTGGTCCTTTTGGTTCCGGCAAAACCGTCACCCAGCATAGCATTGCTAAGTGGGCGGACGCCGATATTATCGTATATATCGGATGCGGCGAACGCGGCAACGAAATGACCGAAGTGTTGCAAGAGTTTCCGCACCTTGTAGACCCGCGTTCGAATCGCCCTTTGATGGAGCGCACTGTGCTGATTGCGAACACTTCGAACATGCCAGTGGCGGCGCGCGAAGCGAGCATTTACACCGGCATCACGATCGCCGAATACTATCGCGATATGGGCTACCATGTCGCGCTCATGGCGGATTCAACCTCTCGCTGGGCGGAAGCGCTGCGCGAAGTTTCGGGCCGCCTCGAAGAAATGCCCGCCGAGGAAGGTTACCCCGCTTACCTCGCCGGTCGTCTTGCGGAGTTTTACGAGCGCGCCGGCTTCGTGGACAATTTGAACGGCACGCAAGGATCGGTCTCCATTGTAGGCGCGGTTTCGCCTCCGGGCGGCGACTTCTCCGAGCCGGTTACGCAACATACCAAACGTTATATTCGCTGCTTCTGGGCGCTGGATAAATCGCTTGCATCGGCGCGTCACTTCCCCGCCATTAACTGGTTAGATTCATACAGCGAATATATCGAAGACGTTAGCGGCTGGTGGCGCGAGAAGGTCGGCAAAGACTGGCTGGAAATGCGCAACAAAGCGATGGAATTGTTAAGCGAAGAAGCGCGTCTTTCGCAGATCGTCAAACTGGTCGGACCGGACGCCTTGCCCTATACGGAACGCATGATCTTAGAGACAAGCCGTCTAATTCGCGAAGGCATTTTACAACAGAACGCTACCGACGCAGTAGACGCCTACTCTTCCATCGAAAAACAAATTCGCCTTTTGGAAATGGTGCTGTACTTCCATGAACGCGGCATGGCTGTCGTGCGCCGCGGCGCGCCGATCAACCTCATCCACGACCTGCCGGTCGTAGATACGATCATCCGCGCGAAATCATCTGTGACCAATGAAGAAATTCATAAACTCGATGACATCCAAAAAGCGATTGACGAGCAGATGAGTCAATTAGATGCGGAGTATAGATAATGAGCGATGTAACAGTTTTAGGCGGTCAAGAAGTTGTCGGCGTTGGGCGCATCGAAGGACCGATCATGGTTGTCGAAGGCGCGTCAAACGTTAGTTACGACGAAGTAGTAGAAATCGAGGATTCGCGCGGCGATCTCCGTCGCGGACGCGTGCTTGAGGTGGGCGAGGGCTTTGCCGTTGTGCAGGTATTTGCCGGCTCTACGGGTCTTTCGATTGACGGCACGCGCGTGCGCTTCCTTGGCAACACGCTTCATATGCCCGTTGCCGAAGAAATGCTTGGACGCATCTTCGACGGTTTGGGCAACCCGATTGACGGCGGTCCTGAGCCGTTGACGGACGTCTATCGCGACGTAAACGGACAGCCGATTAACCCGACGGCGCGCATCTATCCGCGCGACTACATCCAGACCGGTATTTCCACGATTGACGGCGTGAATACGCTGTTGCGTGGGCAGAAACTGCCGTTATTCTCTGGAGCGGGTATGCCGCACGATCAACTCGCGGCGCAGATCGTGCGTCAGGCGACGCTTGGCAAGGTCGCTGGCGCGCCACATACCGAGGGCGAAGAATTTGCGATCGTGTTCGCAGCCATGGGCGTCAAAAACGACGTAGCGGATTATTTCCGACGCTCGTTCACCGAAAGCGGAGCGTTGACCCGCGTGGCAATGTTCTTGAATCTGGCGGACGATCCTCCAGTCGAGCGTATCGTCACCCCGCGCGCGGCGCTGACTTTGGCTGAGTACCTCGCGTACGACCTTGGAAAGCATGTGCTTGTGGTGCTGACCGATATGACCAACTACGGCGAAGCCCTGCGCCAAATCTCGAACGTGCGCGGCGAAGTGCCGAGTCGCAAAGGTTATCCTGGATATTTGTATTCCGATCTTGCGTCGTTGTACGAACGCACGGGACGCATCCGCACCAGCCAGGGTTCAATTACGCAGATTCCCATCCTCACCATGCCGAACGACGATATGACTCACCCGATGCCGGACCTCACGGGTTACATCACCGAAGGTCAGATCGTGCTAGGGCGCGAGTTGTATTACGCGGGCATCTATCCGCCGGTAACCGTACTGCCCAGCCTTTCGCGCTTGATGAAAGACGGGATCGGCAAAGGGCGCACACGCGACGATCATCCGCGTTGGGGCGCGCAATTGTATGCGGGGTACGCCAAAACGCAAGATATCCGCGCGTTAGCGTCCGTGATTGGCGAGGAAGAGCTTTCAGAAGTAGATCAGCAATACTTGAAGTTTGGGCGCGCTTTTGAGCGCGAATTCGTCAACCAAGCGTTCACTGAGAACCGAACGATCGAGCGTACGTTAGAGATCGGCTGGAAACTCCTTTCTATGCTGCCCAAGGGCGAGCTCACCCGCGTTACGCTGGACGAGATCTCGCAATACTATAAGGGTGACGATGCCACAAGTTAGCATTGCTCCAACTCGTACGAATCTGATTCGTCTAAAGAAGGAATTGCGCTTCGCGAAAGAGGGTTATGAAATCCTAGATCGCAAGCGCGAAGCTCTGACGGGCGAACTCGTCCGCGTGGCGAAAGAAGCGGACACGCTCCAAAAGGAAGTGTGGGCGTTGTTGCGAACGGCGTACGATGCGATGGAGAAGGCGCGCCTTGTGATGGGCTCCGATCATGTGGAGTGGGCGTCGCTCGCCGTCAATAAAACTGTAGACGTGCATTTGCGGTTGCGCGGTATTATGGGCGTAGCGATCCCGCAGATCGAATCGCGCGGCGAGCCGCCGAAGTTGCTCTATAGCCCCGCCGATACCGCTGCTTCGCTGGACGAAGCCAGCGAAGCGTTCCGCGAAGTGCTGATGAGAATCCCGCAGCTTTCAATGCTTACTGCCGCGGTGTGGCGGCTTGCCAATGAATTGAAGAAGACACAACGCCGCGTGAATGCGCTCCAGCATATCTTTATTCCGCAATACCAACATCAAATTGACTTTATTGTCAGTTCGTTGGAGGAGCGTGAACGCGAAGAGACCTTCCGCCTAAAATGGTTAAAGACCAAGATGACGAAACAGGCGCAGGCGGCGTGAATAACGACCTCGATTAGAAAACGTTGCTCTGCGCTAACGCCAGACTGCAAAAAATGGGTTCTGACGGTATACTCGTCGGAGCCCATTTTTTTATTAGACCTCTTGCAAAAGTCATGATTTGAGTTCCAGGTTGAAAATGGCTGCAATCAAATTGAAACGCAAACCAAAGCGCCGCTGATTGCGCGTTCACCAAGATCCGGGGAAGATTTCAATTTGACATGATGTTCTCGATCACAATGCGTTTCTGGATAACTTGCGATTGGCGGTCTTTGTGCCGCGCTCAAGGAACGGACGGCCGCATCTGGCTATTCGATGCAGACGCGATCCAGCCGGCTAAAAATCCGCGGTTTCTGCGACCCTGGAGCGACTTTGAAAGATGTTGCGGAGCAAGTTGGCGATCGGTCCCTTACATCCTGGCTTGCGAATGCGCGCGCTGTAATGCTGTTTTGTCTTTTTGGTCGTGGATCAGCCGCCGCACAATTTTACCGGCAGCCGGCGCGACGCTTTGACCGTGATCGGCGTGACCGGCACATTTTCGACGGCAAGACGACGACGACCAGCACATAACCTTGATGTCGCATGCCAATCTCATCTATTCACGCCAGCCATCAAAGTCATCAGTAACTGGTCCGCTCGCTTGAGCGTATGGCCTCGACAAAGTCAACGCGGTTGCCATCATTTGGGACGAAGCGCTGGACACCGGCTTCGTTTGACGTCTTCATCCAGGTTTTGTACCCGACGCGCACGATTATGGCACACAATGCAAGAGGTCTATCTGGCGAAGATATATCGAGAAATCCCAAACCGTTTCAACGGCCAGCCAATGCTGACGAAACGCACATCCCATGCGCATGGGAAAGCAACATCGCGTGGACGCGTGTATATCGAGTTCGATCGCATCGGCGCGTCGTCACGAATATGTTGCGCACTTGGCGATGTCCCTTGGATCAGCATGGCTCGTATGAAAACGTGGATCGCCGCGCGGCAAAGGCGCGACTCTGATCGTGATCGGCGTGGAAAACGGATGGAAAACGCACTGGCAATCTAATTTATAAAATTCTGTTGGCTGAACCATAACGCGAATGACGATCAACGCTCTTATTGAATCTCGCTGACAAAACGTTATTTCACGCCCGACGCGCATGAATTCAATTATGGCGCAAATGGTTGAACGCGGATGCGAAAATCCGCGCGGTGGAGGTGAGACACTTGCCGTCGGGAATCCATTTCACGGCAAAGAGCAAAGACTTCGAGATTCCCGTCTTGTGCAAATTGGTCGGCGGATACAACGTATCCAATTGCCTCGCCGCGTTGACCGCGACAATTTACGGCTTGGGAATCCAACCCGAAACCGCCGCGCAGGGAATCGCCTCGCTGGAAAACGAGGCAATCCGGGTCGCCAGCGCAAGTTCGCGCGGAACGGATTGATATGGGACAAGACTTCTTTGCTATTGTAGATTTTGCGCATACGCCGAATGCGTTGGCTGCGGCAATCTGGCTCAAAGTCGCGCCTGAGGAAATTGCCTGCCAAGGAATTCCGGCGAAGGATGGAACTGAGATAGGGGCAAGACTTCGCGCTTTTAGCATACGCCCAATGCGTTGAAGTCTGCGCTTGAGGCTTCGCAATATGCCGTGTTACGGTTCTGCCGGGTTGCGCGATAAAATCGCGGTTTTCGGATGGCATGGCGGAGATCGGCGCGGAATTGGCGGATGTGTGCATCCTCACTGCGGAAGATCCGCGCACCGAATCGCTGGATGGAATTCTCGCGGAGATGGCGGCGGGCGCTGGAATCTAAAGGCGGACGCGAGAACGAAAGTTTTTGGCGCATCCCCGACCGGGGCGAAGCGATCCGTTTTGCAGTGCGATTAGCGCGCGCGGGCGATGTTGTTATCGCCTGCGGTAAAGGACACGAACAGTCGCTATGCTTTGGAGCGAAGGAATTTGCATGGGATGAACGCGCCGCTGTTCGAACGGCGTTAAGCGAACGGCTGGGCATCGCTGGGACGGATATGCCTTATTTACCTACGCAAGATAAAAGAGAGGCAGAATGGCTGACCTTGATATAAAGCCGGTCACGTTGACTGGCAATTATGCGCGCTTGGAACCGTTAACGCTGGAACATACCGAGGCGTTGGCGCAGATCGGCATTGGCTGTGATTTCTGGGATTTCATGGTATATGGGAAGATGGAAAGCGTCGAAGATATGCGTAATTGGGTAAAGAGCATCTTGGCACGCGCCGAGCGCGGAACCGACCTGCCGTTTGTCGCGATCCAGCTTGCATCGGGGCGCGTGGCTGGGGCAACGCGTTACCTGAATATCATGGCGCATGATCGCGGGCTGGAAGTGGGCGGCACATGGTATGGACTCGAATTTCAACGGACGGCGCTCAATACGGAATGTAAATATCTGTTGTTGCAGCACGCCTTTGAAACGCTCGGCGCGGTGCGCGTACAGTTGAAGACCGATTCGCGCAACATACGTTCGCAACATGCTATCGAACGTATTGGCGCGCAGAAGGAAGGCGTGTTGCGCAATCACATGATCCTGCCGAATGGCTACATCCGCGATTCAGTGTTTTATTCGATCCTCGATTCGGAGTGGCTGGATGCGAAGAAGCGGCTGGAAGAAATGATGGCAAAACATGTGGACAAGTGAAGACGATCGTTCGCGCTATTTTTTATCCGTATGCGCGTTCCACACAGTCCATGTTCTTCCGTCGCGCGCCAGCAGCGCATCCGCTTTGGCGGGACCCCACGAGCCGATCTCATACGTATCGAGCGTCTGATGCGACGCGTTCCATGCTTCAAGGATGGGATCGATCAACCCCCAAGCGGCTTCCACCTCGTCGGCGCGCGTGAAGAGCGAAGCGTCGCCGGAGATCGTATCCAGCAACAGGCGTTCATAGGCTTCAGGCAGCGCCGTCTTGGTGAATGAATCAGCGTAGTGAAATTCCATATCTACCGAACGCGTCTCTGAGATCGTATCGGGAACTTTCGCCTCAAAGCGCCAATGAACGCCTTCGTCGGGCTGTAAGTAAAGAATGAGCGCGTTGGGATTAGGTCCGCCGTTCGCCCCATTGAAGAGTAAGTGCGGCGGCTCTTTGAACTGAATGACAATCTGACTTAATTTCTCTTTCAACGCTTTGCCAGATCGCAAATAGAACGGAACGCCCTGCCAGCGCCAATTATCCACGTGTAGTTTGAGCGCGGCGAACGTGGGCGTCTTCGATTCGGGATTCACACCGTCTTCTTGCAAATAGCCTCGATACTGTGCGCGGACTGTGTTTTTAGACGCCGCCTCCATATTTATTGGACGGATCGAGGCTAAGACCTTGACCTTTTCATTCCGCAATGCGTTCGCTTCGAACGCCGACGGCGGTTCCATCGCCACCAGCGACAGCAATTGCAATAGATGATTTTGAAACATATCGCGCATGACGCCCACGCTATCGTAAAAACGAGCGCGATGTTCCACGCCGACCTTTTCTGCGACGGTGATCTCCACATGGTCAATGTAGTTGCGATTCCACAACGGCTCGAAGATCGTATTGGCGAACCGTGCCACCAGGATATTTTGCACGGTTTCCTTGCCGAGGTAATGATCAATGCGGTAGATTTGATTCTCGCTCAGCGTCTTATGAATTTGCCGATTCAAGCTTTGCGCTGAAACAAGGTCGGCGCCGAAGGGTTTTTCGATCACCACGCGCCGCCAACCGCCGCGTTCGTTAAGCTGCCCGGTCGCCCCCAGCAAGTCAATAATATTGGGGTACACGGAAGGCGGCGTCGCCATATAGTAAATGCGGTTGTCCGCGCCGTTTTCCAATTTGCTTATTTCCGCGTCGAGCGTTTCAAAGTCGGCGAGCTGATCGTATTTGCCCTGCAGGTAGAAAATAGTTTCCGCAAAAGCCGCCCATTGTTCAGGTTGAAACTCGAGAGCAGCGAACTGCCGAATGCCATGCTCTAAATGTGCGCGAAAGGCTTCATGGGTGTAAGCGGTTCCGCCATAGCCGAGGATGCGAACTTGTTTGGGCGCGCGTCCCTTGCGGCATAAATTGAACAGCGAAGGGATGAGTTTGCGCCGAGTAAGATCGCCCGACGCTCCGAAGATGATGATGGAAGTAGGAAGCCCGTTGCCCATACCTTCTCTTGTTATTCTTCTTTCTTCACTGCATGACCGCCAAACTGATTGCGCAGCGCCGATAACATGCGCGCCGTGAAATTCTCCTCGTCGCGGCTGGCGAGGCGCATTTGCAATGCCAGCGTCAGCACGGGCGCGGGTACGTTAAGATCAATTGATTCGAAGACCGTCCACCTGCCTTCGCCTGAATCCGCTACCCAAGGTTTAATATCAGACAGATCGGAATCGTTATCCAACGCGCGCGCGGCAAGGTCGAGCAGCCACGAACGCACCACACTGCCGTATTGCCAAATATGCGAAATCTGCGCAAGGTCCAGCCCAAACTCTTCCTTTGCTTTGATCACGCTAAACCCTTCCGCGTAGGCTTGCATCATGCCATACTCAATGCCGTTGTGGACCATTTTGACGAAATGTCCCGCGCCGTATGGACCGACATGCCCCCAACCTTTATCTGCGGCGGGAGCCAGCGTTTCGAAAATCGAACGCGTCTTTTCCACGACTTCGGGTTTGCCTCCAACCATCAGGCTATAGCCTTCTTGCAAGCCCCATACCCCGCCGCTTGTGCCGCAATCTATAAATTCGATGTCCTTTTCCGCGAGCATTGCGGCGTGGCGAATGGAGTCTTTGTAATTTGAATTGCCGCCATCAATGACAATATCGCCTCGCGATAGCGTCTCAGACAGCGTGCGTATCGTGTCGTTTGTTGGCTGCCCTGCGGGGATCATCGTCCATACTATGCGCGGCGCATTCAGCTTTCCGATCGCTTCCGTTAGCGAGTTCGCGCCTTCCGCGCCGATTTTGATCGCCTCGTCCACGTTAGCGGCGGCGCGGTCATAACCTATTACGCGATGACCGCCGCGCAATAAGCGCGCGGTCATATTCAAGCCCATCTTTCCCAATCCGATCATTACAATTTCCATGGTGTTTCCTTTCAGTGCATGTTCTGTTTATCAGAAGGATAGAGCGGCTTTATCTTACTGAGATGTTATCCTTCGCAGAAATTCAACCCCCTGAGATTTCTTGACAGCCGGCTCGCCGCCGCTTCGTCTATCAACCAAATAGACTGACCATTTTGCGGGTCAATGCGTTGTGCGGGATAAATCTCTGGGTCGTATCTGTCGCTCAAAATCTTCGCCAAAATATCCGCCTTCTTCTCGCCTGTCGCCATGAAAACAACCGTCTGTGCTCGGTTGAAGACCATTTGCGTTAAAGTGACTCGATTGGCGGGACGATCTCGATAGTTCGCAGTTACGGCGATTACCGGTTCGCGCGCTTGCACAGGTGAGTGTGGGAATAGGGAGGCGGTGTGACCGTCTTCGCCCACGCCGAGGTAGACGAGATCTAATGCGGGAAAATCTAAGCCTGGGGGGGCGAATGTTTTCAGAAGCCCTGCATACTCTTGAGCCGCCGAACTCGGATCAAGTTCGCCTTTGATGCGGTGTGCATTTTCTTTAGGGATGGCGACTTTGGAGAGCAACGCCTCGTCTGCCTGACGATAATTGCTGCCCGGTTTGGCCGGTGAGACGCAGCGTTCATCGCCCCAGAAGAGGTGAATTTGATTCCAGCGGATTTCTTTGCGGTAATCCGATGCCAGCAACTGAAAGAGACGTTCCGGTGTGCCGCCTCCGCTTAACGCGATGAGACAGCGACCTCGTTCATGAATCGCCTGATCGGACTTTTCTTTGAATAATGTCGCCGCGCGGTGGCTTAAACTCTCGGGTTCTTTGAAGATAAAAATATCAGGCTTCATCGGCTTGCCGTCCCAAATGCTGCGCAAGGACGCGCTGCGCAGCATGTTCGATATCGGCAAGCATATCAGCGTGATCTACCCCTTGAACGATTTCGCCGAATGTCGCTCGCGGCGCAAGATCATACAATTGTTTGCCGCGCAAAATTTGACGAGTCACTTGATAAATGAACGCCAGCCGTTGACGGTTTGCCCGCGATCTTCGAAATCGTGTGAACGGGTTCTTCATCGCTGAAGGCGCGATCACCCCGCTGACGATAGTGACGACGACCTTCAGGTCGGGTACGCGCTTGAGGAAAACTTCCAGGCTGCGCGACCAGCGGTGAAATTCGCTATCCGCGTGCGGCATAAATTCGGGATCAGGCTCGATGTCGCCAAGCGGAAAAAGGATCATTCCGCCGCCGCTTTGTAAGTGACGCAAGCTTTCGCGAACGATCCACATCCTGCCGGAAGCGTCGCTTTTTGGAGGCGCGAAAAGAAATTGCTTGCGCGCATTCGGCATATGCCGAAGGAAGTCAACGTCTCCGATAATGAACTTGATGTCGTCGCGCGTAGAGTGAGCAGCGATGACGACTGCGTCAATTGAGCCGGGGTGATTGGCGGCGATGATGAATGGACCGCTGGCGGGGATGTGTTCAGCGCCGCGCGCGCTATGCGATTTGGTGAAATACGGCAATAACCAACGCGCCCCGGCGGCGAGTCCCTCCGCGCCGATAGCGCGATCCAACCCTAGAATAATTTGCGCGCCGTAGCGAATGGCTTTCCCAAAAACAAATTCGAAGAGTCGGCGGGAATAAGGAGTCAGTTTAAGGGCGAACGTCTTGCTTATTCCCAGAAGCAGCGTTTCGTGGAGAAGTTCAGCGTCTGATGCGGTCTGAGTCATGGCGAAGAAGGGAGAAGGCAGAAGAGGATAAAAAATATGTCGCGATCAAGGCAATTGAGCGACTCGGTAGAGAAAGCGTGGAAGTTTTCGCCTTGTTGCTTTGACAATTCATCTGAGTTTGTTTACAATGATGCGACGTTTCATATCCCAACTGCATAGGAAGGGCTTTTCGATGAAAGAGTATACCACCGAGTTTCTTCGCAATGTTGCGCTGGTATCGCATGGGGGAGCGGGAAAGACTATGTTGGCAGAATCGTTTTTGCGCGCATCGGGGGCGACTACGCGGCTTGGCAAAGTAGAAGACGGAACGACAATTTCAGATTATGACGAAGAAGAACAGCGCCGCAAGATCTCGATCTATTCCAGCGTCGTTCCAATTGAATATCGCGATCACAAAATTAATGTAATTGACGCGCCGGGCTATGCTGATTTTGTCGGCGAGATCGTCTCTGCGCTTGGCGTTGTAGACGGTGCAATCATCTTAGTAGACGCGGTATCCGGCATCGAAGTTGGCGCCGAGATCGCATGGCAATACTGCGAAGAGTTTAACTTGCCGCGCGCATTCGTCATTAATAAAATGGATCGCGATAACGCCGATTTCCAGAAGACGTACGCCGCCATCAAAGAATTCGTAGAAGCGCAAGGTAAGCGCGTATTTCAAGCGCACCTCCCGATTGGCGAGAAGCAAGATTTCAAAGGCGTTGTTGATGTTGTAAATATGAAAGCTTATGTAGGCGACGATAAGACTACAAGCGAAATTTCCGCCGAGTTGAAAGAAGTCGCGCATGCGATGCGACTTGAAGCGATGGAAGACGCCGCTGAAGGCGAAGATGAATTAATGGAGAAGTATCTCGACAGCGGTTCTCTTTCGGACGAAGAGATGATGCGCGGCTTAAGGAGCGTTGTCTCTTCTGGAGATTTCGCCCCTATCTTCTGCGCCGCCGGCGGGCGCGAGATCGGCGCGGTCGCATTGCTGGACGCTATCGTTGACTTGATGCCGTCTCCTGTCAACAGCCCGAAGCGCGTCGCGCAGGGGAAAGATGGAGAAGAAGCATTGCAATTTATTGACAGCGAACCGCTCGCCGCGTATGTGTGGAAGACCACTGCCGATCCGTTCGTCGGGAAGATGACTTACTTCCGCGTCTTGCAAGGCGTGATTCAGGCGGATATGCATGTGTGGAATCAAAATAAAGGCGCGGATGAACGTATGTCTGGGTTGCATTTCCAGCGCGGTAAGGAGGTTATCCCTGCCAAAGTGGCGCACGCTGGCGATATTGCAGTCGTTTCGAAATTGAGCGTAACGACGACGGGCGACACGTTCTGTGACAAAGGGCATCCGCTGACCGTTGAAAAACCCAAATTTCCCGCTGCCTTGTATCGCGTAGCCATTACTCCCAAGACTCAAGCTGACGCTGCGAAAATCTCGCCGACGTTGACTAAATTATGCGAGGAAGATCTGACGTTGACCTGGCAGAACGACATGATCACGCATGAGACCGTTTTACAAGGCATGGGCGATCAGCACGTGGAAGTGGCGCTTAACCGCGCGCAGACGAAATTTCAGGTGGGGTTGGCGGCTCACCAACCGAAGATTCCCTACCGCGAAGGAATTACGCGCAAAGCCTCCGCCCAGTATCGTCACAAGAAGCAAACTGGCGGCGCTGGTCAGTTCGGCGAAGTGCACCTTCGTATTGAACCGTTGCCAAGCGCCGATTTTGAATTCAGCGATGAATTGGTGGGAATGAATCTCTCGCGATCTTATTTGCCTCCTATTGAGAAGAGCATTAAGGCTACGATGGAGCACGGCGCTTTTGCGGGTTATCCGATGAACAACGTCAAAGTGATCGTATATGACGGTAAGGAGCATGAGGTTGATTCCAAGCCGGTCGCTTTTGAGATCGCTGGGCGCGAAGCGTTCAAATTAGCGGTGCAAGATGCGGGTCCCGTGTTGTTTGAACCGATCATGACCGTGCGAATTACGATTCCAGACGCGAACATGGGCGATGTTATGAGCGATCTTAGCGTGCGGCGCGGCCGTGTGCAGGGAACGGAATCGGAGCATGGACGCACGGTCATAGTCGCGCAGGCGCCGATGGCGGAGATGGCGCGCTATACAACCCAGTTGCGCTCGTTAACGGGCGGTCGCGGTTACTTTACGATGGAACTTGATCGGTATGATGTTGTGCCTGCGCACATTGCCAGCCCGATTGTGGAAGCGCATAAGAAGGAAACGGAAGGCAAGAAAGAAGAATAGCGAGCGCAAGTAATTGATCAGAGGCTCTCCGAAAGAAAGCCTCTGATCAATTAAATCTTTTCCTGTCTCTCCGCAAGAAAATCGCATTTGTAAACGCGAGTATTATGTTATCCCAAAGCGGAAATCTACCTTGACGATCTCGATAAGAACTGTAAAATAGCGTTTCAAGCTATGAAAACGCTTAACCATTGCTTGTGTATCGGGCGGGGCTCGTAACCGCCGCCTGAGAGACAGATTGCATTCAATAGACCTCTAAGACGGCTGGACGACCTCCGCGTGCAAAATATACGACGTGTGGAGCTTGTTCGCCGTCTTTTTATTTGTCTGTGGTTGCTCTTGTTTAATTTAGGAGTTACGCAGTTGCGGATAAGATGTAGGTAGGATGTTTGAGGTAAGCACGGATAGCCTGATGAATAATGATTTATTTGACTTCAAACTAAGAGGCGTCAGTTTTCAAGTTTTCCGGGCTGCTATACCAACCGTCGAAAGCAGCCAGTTCTGGCGTAAAACCGCGTTCTTGGGCAGAAAGTTGAGCGCCCATACTTGCTTGAGAAATTAGGAGATTTTAATATGCCCATTTTACGAATTCCAACCCCGTTGCGCGCTTATGTGAGCGGCGCGGGCGTTTCCGAGGCGTTGAGCGATCTCACGACTCAACGTTCCGTCATTAAGCCGCATTTATTTAATGGGAACGATGAACTGCGCCCATTTGTCAATCTCTTTATCGGTCAAGATAATATCGAAGATTTACAAGGGACTGCGACGTCGATTAAAGATGGAGAAGAGATCGCGTTTGTTCCATCTATTGCAGGAGGTTAAGATGTTGCCAGAATTATCGCGCGAAGAGATTTTGCGTTATTCCCGTCATCTTTTGATTCCCGAAGTGGGCTTGGAAGGTCAACGCAAGTTAAAGAATTCGTCGGCGTTGATTGTTGGCGTCGGCGGGCTCGGCTCGCCTGTGGCATTGTATCTCGCGGCGGCGGGCGTTGGGCGGCTCGGCATTGTAGACCACGACGCGGTTGATTCGTCGAACTTGCAACGGCAGGTAATTTTCGGAACTTCCTCTATTGGCAGGTTGAAAGTGGAGAGCGCGCGGAGTAAACTGCTTGATCTCAACTCCGATATTCAAGTGGACGCGTTCAACGAACCATTCACTTCAGGGAACGCGCTGCGCATTGCGCGAGATTTCGATTTGATCCTCGATGGCACCGACAATTTTCCTACGCGTTATCTCACTAACGATACGGCGGTCTTCCTCGGTAAGCCGAACGTCTATGCTTCGATTTACCGCTTTGATGGACAAGTCAGCGTTTTCTACGCTAAGGAGGGACCGTGCTATCGCTGCCTCTTCCCTGAACCGCCTCCGCCCGGACTCGTCCCTTCATGCGCCGAAGGCGGCGTTTTAGGCGTGTTGCCGGGAACGATCGGTATGCTTCAAGCCACTGAAGCGTTGAAACTTTTGCTTGGCATCGGCGAACCGTTAGTCGGAAAACTCTTGTTGTATAACGCGCTTGACATGTCGTTTGACTTTGTGAAATTGAAGAAGAATCCAAACTGTCGCGTATGTGGACCGAACGCCGACGTCAAAGAATTGATTGATTACGAAGAATTCTGCGGTGCGCCGAGTCACGACCATGAGGAAGCCTTCGCTGACGCTCGTGTAGATATTACCGCATCCGAACTTGCCGAGCGGATGAAGATAAATCATATTAAATTACTCGATGTTCGTGAACCGCATGAATTGGAGATTTCCAAATTGCCGAATGCGATCAATATTCCGCTGGGGCAATTGGCGGGTAGGCTCGTCGAGTTGGATAGCGCTGACGACATGGCGGTCTTTTGCAAGAGCGGAACGCGCTCCATGCGCGCGTTAGAATTGTTGTCTGGCGCGGGATTCAAGAAGGTGAGAAACCTTAAAGGCGGTATTAACGCCTGGGCGAAGGAAGTAGACGCGAGTTTGCCGATTTATTAACGAGAACTCCGAAGCGTCAAAAATATGGGAGTTCTTTTTCATGGAGTACAATACTCCTATCCAAACCAAAGGAGCGAGAATGGCTTTGCTGGCATCTGAGGAAAAACGAGTCTACGACAATATTTTGGGCGCGATGGGTAATACGCCGCTCGTGCGACTGGGAAAGATCGCCAAAGATTTGCCTGTCCCGTTGTATGCGAAATTGGAGTGGATGAATCCGGGCGGATCGGTAAAAGACCGAGTGGGGGCGTTTATTGTTGAGCAGGCAGAGAAACGCGGAGAACTTAAACCGGGTGGAACAATTGTTGAAGCGACATCGGGGAATACGGGAGTAGGGCTGGCAATTGCCGCGGCTCTGAAAGGCTATAAAACCATCTTTGTTATGCCCGATAAAATGAGCAACGAGAAGATTTTGCTGTTGCGCGCGTACGGCGCCAGGGTGGTGATTACGCCTACTGCGGTTGCTCCTGAAGATCCTCAATCGTACTATGAAGTGGCGAAACGTTTCGCGCGCGAGACACCGAATGCGATCCTTGCAAATCAATACCATAATCCTGATAACCCGAGGACGCATGAGCGAACGACTGGACCTGAAATTTGGGAACAGACTGCAGGGCGCGTGACCGATGTTATTATCGGTATGGGGACCGGGGGAACGATCTCTGGCGTAGGACGCTTCCTCAAGTCTAAGAATCCGAACATTCAGATCGTGGGCGTGGATATTGAGGGTTCAATCTTGACGGAAATTTGGCAGAACAAGGGGACGATTCCCGCTGGCGCGTATCCGAAAACGTATAAAGTAGAGGGGATCGGCGAAGATTTTTTGCCGACTACGCTTGACTTGTCCGTTGTAGATGCGATCGAGCGCGCAGGCGACCGCGAATCATTTTTGTGGGCGCGCCAACTTGTGCGACAAGAAGGCATCTTTGCCGGCGGTTCGTCCGGGTCTGCGCTGGCGGGCGCGATTAAATATTGCCGCAAGTTAAAAGGCGAGCGTTTCCCTGTGGTAATCTTCCCCGATTCGGGTTCGCGCTATCTTTCTAAATTTTATGACGATAAATGGATGCGCGAATTTGGCTTTCTTTCCATGGAATTTGGCGAGACTTCGCTTGGCGATTTGTTAATCGCTAAGCCCGATAAGGTTTTATACTCGGCTGCTCTAGGCGATTCGATGCGCAAGGTTATCGCCATTATGCACCAGCATGGAATTTCGCAAATGCCTGTCGTTGGCGCCGGTGGTGCGCTGGTCGGTTTGATCGAAGAAGTGGATTTGCTGAATCATATGCTCGAGAGGCACGACCATAGCCATGAAGAAACAATTGATGCGCTTGTGCAGAACGCCGGAGCAGTCTTCCCGCAGGGGACTTCGCTGGAGGAAGCGATGCCGGCGCTGAAGAGCGGGTTGGCTTTGCTGATTGTAGAGAGCAGCCGTCCGGTTGGGATTTTGACAAAAATTGACGTATTGGACTATGTGGCGGGGAAAATCTGACGGCGATTTAAATTTGTGCTACAATCGTAGCGTGTTGCATGAAGGTCGGCGGTCCGACAATCAGAGGGAATATACATTCGCTTCCTGGCGCCTGGGTGTCTGCGATCTCAAGAGTCATGCACGGTCAACTCGTTTTGCTTTAGCGGCTGCTTCATCGCTAAAGCCCACACTCAGGAGAAGAGAACCCCTATGGAAGCGAAACTCTATGTTGGCAACCTGCCGTTCAATGTTAATGACGTTGATTTGCAGGGATTATTCGCGCAAGCCGGTGCGGTGAAGTCTGCGCAAGTGATCAAAGACCGAGCCAGCGGTCGCTCAAAAGGCTTTGGCTTCGTCGAGATGGAATCGTCGGAAGATGCGCAGAGCGCGATTACGATGTTTCACGGTAAAGATTACAATGGGCGCGCGCTCACCGTGAATATCGCTCGTCCGCGCGAGGAACGTTCCGGCGGTTTTCGCGGCGGAGACCACAACCGCGAACGAAGACGCGACTATTAAGCCATTGAGATCGTTCTAGCGTTGAGCCAAATGGGCGGTGCCAGCCATTTGGCTCAATTTATTTGTCGAATAGTCGCGCTCAAACATGAGAACAAATCGCAGGTTGTCATTATTTTATGCGCCCCACGTTTCTTGAAGTTAATCTGACTCAGCTTGAAAAGAATATTTCTGCGATCCGCGCGCATGCGGCGCCCGCGAAAGTAATGGCAATGGTAAAAGCCAATGCGTACGGTCATGGCGTGGATGGCGTTGCGCCTTTTCTAGAAGCGAGCGTAGATTATTTCGGCGTGGCGATCGTTGAAGAAGGAATTCATTTACGCGAGTTAGGCGTTCGCAAGCCAATTCTGGTTTCAGGCGGCATCTTGCCTGAACAAGTTTCCTCCTTAGCCGAGTATGATTTAACGTTGAGCGGCGCGTCGGTTGAACTATTGAAAGCGGCGGAAGAGACGTCGCGGCGCGCGGGTAAGCGCATCAAAATTCATTTGAAATTCGATACCGGCATGGAGCGTATCGGCGTTCATGAATATGAAGCCGCTCCGCTGATCGAACAGTCGTTGCGTTTGAAGCATGCCGAAGTTGAAGGAATATTTACGCACTTTGCCAATTCGGAAAGCGCCGATCGCGAATATTCCAACCGTCAGATAGAGCGTTTTTACGAAATTTTACGCATTTATGAAAAATTAAATGAACCCTGCCCAGCGTTGAGACATGCCAATAATTCGGGCGGAATCTTGAATTTTCCCGAAGCGAATTTTGACATGGTTCGTTCGGGCGTGTTAACCTATGGCGTATATCCGGGCGATGAAACGCCGCGAATCGTTGATGTAAAACCTGCGCTCTTGTGGCGGTCGTCTGTGACGTATTCAAAAATTACCAAGCCCGGTCGCCCGGTGAGTTATGGATCGTTGTGGCAGTCTGAAAAAGAAACGCGCGTCATTACCGTTCCATGCGGCTATGCAGACGGCTACTTTCGCCGTATGTCGAATCGCGCGTGCGTTATGATCGGCGGGAAGATGTATCCGCAAGTAGGACGAATCTGCATGGATCAATTTATGGTGGACGTTGGCGGCGACGACGTGAAGGTTGGCGAGGATGTGGTCTTGCTCGGCGGCGGCATTGCGGCGGAAGATCTCGCCGAGTGGGCTGGCACCAATGCATATGAAGCGATGACGAATATTGGCGCGCGCGTACCGCGTGTGTTTGTGCGGGAGCGATGATAGAATGATGAAATCGTTGACTTAAGGAGCATTGTGAAGCGAATATACGAAAATTATGGATTGCTTGTTACTGTAGCCAGCGCGGTCGTGGCGCTCGACCAGTGGACGAAGTGGATTGTGCGCGACAACTTGCCGTTTAGTGCGTCGTGGCTGCCTTCGACGCTTGACTGGTTGCGCCCTTACGCGCGCATTGTTCATTGGCAAAACTCGGGCGCGGCGTTTGGAATGTTCCAAAATGGAAGCATGGTCTTTACCGCGCTGGCATTCCTTGTGATCGGCGCGATCATCTACTACTTTCCGCAGACCGATAAGCGCGATTGGACGCTGCGCCTTGCGATGAGCATGCAATTGGGCGGAGCGAGCGGCAACCTGCTCGACCGCATCTTGCGCGATGGGCGTGTGACAGACTTTATTTCAGTCGGCGCTTTCCCCGTCTTCAATCTTGCAGACGCTTCGATTACTGTCGGCACGATAATTCTATTATTAGGCGTTTATATGCAAGAGCGCGCCCTGAAGAAAGAAGCGGCTGGCATAGGCGCGATTCAGCAGCCCGGCGAAGCGAAACGTGAGTGAGCGTATTCTGCATTTTCGATTCGAGCGAGAAACGAACGAGCGGCTGGATAAATTCCTGGTCGAATCTCTGCCCGAATTCTCACGCTCGCGGATTCAGGGTTTGATCGCGGCTGGGTATGTAGACGTGAACGGCCGCGCCGCGCGGAAGACTGGTCAGCTGTTGGAGGCTGGGACTGCGCTTGAGGTTCGCATCCCGCCTCCTGTGCAGACCGAAATTATTGCTGAGCAAATTCCGCTTGACGTAGTTTTTGAAAACGACGACTTGCTCGTTGTGAACAAGCCTGCTGGGATGGTTGTGCATCCTGCTGTTGGTCATTCTTCAGGCACGCTCGTCAACGCTGTGTTGGGTTATGACGCGGAGATCGAAGGTATTGGCGGCGAAGAGAGACCGGGGGTTGTGCATCGGTTGGATAAAGATACCTCCGGTTTAATTTTACTTGCTAAGAACGAGCGCGCTCATCGCTGGCTGCAAGACCAGTTCCGCTTGCGAAGAGTGGAGAAAACCTACCTTGCGCTGGTGGATGGGAAACCGCCTACGTCATCGGGTCGCGTGGAGACGTATATTGGGCGCGATCCTAGAAATAGGAAACGCATGGCAAATGTCTCCGCGAGCAGAGGGCGCGAAGCGATCTCGGAATACAAAACGCTTGAAAATTTCAAGCGCCACACGCTACTTGAATTTCATCCATTCACCGGGCGCACGCACCAGATTCGTTTGCATTGCGCCTTCTTGAAATGTCCTATCGCGGGCGATGAGGTGTACGGGAGGAAATCATCAACGATTTTGCTCTCGCGTCATTTTTTGCACGCGGCTGAACTCCAAATTATTTTGCCCGGCGAAACGACCGAGCGAACGTTTGAGGCGGCTTTGCCTGACGACTTAAGAGAGACATTGGGGCAATTAAGAAAGGAGAATTAAAATGAAATATATTGACCTTCGTTCCGATACGGTGACTAAGCCCACGCCCGAAATGCGCGAGGCAATGGCGGAAGCCGAAGTGGGCGACGATGTATATGGCGACGATCCGACGGTCAACCGTTTAGAGGAGTTAGCCGCGCAGAAACTTGGAAAAGAATCTGCTATGTTCGTTCCTTCCGGCACGATGGGAAATCTAATCGCTATATTGACTCACTGCCAGCGCGGCGACGAAGCGATTATGGGAGATCGCTCTCATATTTATTTGAACGAAGCGGGCGGGATGTCGGCTCTGGGAGGCGTGCAACCCAACCCCGCGCCAAATCAGAAAGATGGCATACTGGCGTTAGAAGATATTCGTGCGCGGATTCGAACTGTAGATATTCATCATCCGACGACGCGTTTAATCTGCATCGAAAACACGCAGAATTTTTGCGGCGGCGTTGCGCTGACCGCTGAATATACTCGTCAAGTGGGGGAGCTTGCGCGAGAAAATAGCCTGCGCCTTCATCTCGATGGCGCGCGCATCTTTAACGCTGTCGCTGCGCAACAAGTGGACGTTAAGGAATTGACCGCCCCGGCAGATTCTGTAATGTTCTGTTTAAGCAAGGGATTGGCTGCGCCAGTTGGCTCGATGCTTGTAGGCGCGGCAGAATTTATTGCGCGCGCACGGCGTTTTCGTAAGATGCTTGGCGGAGGTATGCGCCAGGCGGGCGTGCTTGCCGCCGCTGGCATTCTCTCGTTGGAAACGATGACGTTGCGTGTAGCGGAAGATCATTGTCGCGCGAAAATGTTTGCGGACGGGCTTCGCGGAGTTTACGGCATTGTCTTAGACGAAGATACGCCTCAGACCAATATGATCTATTTTAATCTCGCTCCACATGTGACGTTGAGCGCGGAAGAGATTTCTCAAAGGATGGCGGAGCGCGGCATTCTACTGAGTTGGATTGACGCGCGTCGCAGTCGTTTGGTTACACACTACGAAGTTGATGATGTTGCGGTAGCGAGGGCGGTGGAGGCGTTTAAAGGAATTCTGGGGTAGGCTGGTAAGATTCGTTTTGCTCGTTGCCTTCTGCGGCGAACCGACGATTAAGGACATGTGTTAATGCGACGACGATATCGGGATCGAATAAGATGCCGCTGTGTTGTTGCATATATTGTAGGGCTTCCTCGTCGGGCAGTCGTTCACGATATTTGCGGCTGCTGGTGAGCGCGTCAAACACATCGGCAACGGCGAAAATGCGCGCTTCTATGGGGATTTCTTCGGCGCGCAACCCCAACGGATATCCGCTTCCGTTCCAGCGTTCGTGGTGATGGCGGATGACCAAAATGGTTTCTTGCAAAAATGGAATGTCTTTTACGATACGGGCGCCGATGTCGGGGTGAGCGCGCATGATCTTCCACTCATCGTCAGTGAGTTTATCTGGCTTATGAAGTATCGCGTCGCTAATGCCGATCTTGCCGATGTCGTGAAGCAGGGCGCCCCGTTCAAGCGCCTTGATTTGTTTTTCAGTCCAGCCGAGTTGCACGGCAAGTGTGCAGGTAAGGCGGCTAACGCGAACGCTGTGACCTTCTGTTTCCCGGTCTCTAGCGTCCAGCGCCGACATTAACGATTTGAGCGTGCGGTCGTATGTGATCTCTAGCTCAGCGTACGCTTTTTGGAGTTCTGTCGCCTGCCGCCGCGATTCAGCCAGCAAGATGGCGCGGTCAAGCGCGATGGCGGCTTGGTTTGCCAGCGTTTGGAGGCTGGCAAAGTTTTGTCCGCGGTTATCGGGGATTTTTATCCATAGCGCGCCTTTTGTTTCGCTGCTTCTTAACAAGGGATAACATACTAGCGTCCCGTTATCGTTTGAAATAATGATGCTTTGACCGGTCTGAATCGCCTGATCAATCGTTTCTTGCGGGCGTTCGCGGCGTGAGTGGAAACCGTTTGCGTCCATTTCAACCTCTACTTCGACAGCTCCTTGTTTTGAGAGAAGCATAACGCCGGTCTCTGTTGAATTGGCGAGTGTATGCGCGGCTTGGCTGATCAGTTTTGCGGCGTCGCTTACCTCTTCCGCCTGAATAACGTCTACGCTAAGTTGGTAGAGCATAGCGGTGGTGTTCAATGTATTGCGCAATTCCTGATACAACCACGAACTTTCAATTGCGGCTGCCGCTTGAGACGATAATAAGTCAGCAAGCGATTCATCGTCTTCTGAGAAAGATGCGCCGTCCTGCTTTCCAAATGCGAGAATCGCGCCGATACTTAAACGATGTAAACGGATCGGGATTGCGATCGCACTTCTCAGAGTTGGGCGGTCAATTTCAAGAGAACCTGCGCGGATATATTTTCGCGCATCTCGAACGCGAAACGGATATTTCGCGTTTAATGCCGCCGTCAGCAGCGTCTCATTGTGAGCGGCGTTTTGCAGTCCCTCAAGTAACTTAGGAGCGTCGCCGGCAGAAGCGGTGCGCGAGAAGCTCCCCTGTTGGTCGAGTAGAGAGATAAAGACGAAATGCGCTTTGAGCGTTTTGCGCACGATTGTCGCGATCTCTTGCACGGCGGCTTGCGCGTCTAGCAGGGTGGCAAGCGAGATGCCCGCTCGAATCAGTTCTTTCAAACGCTGATGATAGCTTGCGCGTTCCCATGCCCGTGTTAGTTCGCCGGCGATGTCTTCGGCGATGGCAATATCTTCGCGGGTGAATGCGTAGGGCGCATCGGAACAAATCTCAATTACGCTTCTAATTTTGTTGTGCTGCATGATGGGAATGCTGATCAGCGAGATTACGCTGCGCCCGGGCAACGCTATAAAGTCGGGATCAAGACGAGCGTCGTTGATGATTTGCGATTTCTTTAGCTGCGTTACGCGCCCCAATACGCCTGTTGTTGAGTCCTGCTGGTAGCCTGATGGAATATGGGTTGCGTCTTTGCCGGCATACGTTATAGCGACATAGCTTTGTTCTTCCGGCTTATGCCACATCAGCGAGACCAGCGTGCAATTGATAGCTCGCTCAATGGCGTTGACCGCTAGTTGTGCGGCGACTTCCAGTTCCAGTTCGGCTTCGAGTTGTTTACTTAATTCATTGAGATAAGTTAACTGCGTTGTCCGTTGTTTTTCCGCGTTCAATTGCTGGGTGAGGAGTTCAACTTGTCCGTTCAGCCGCTTGACAGTCGCTTCCGCTTGATTTGTATCGACGGCGGCTGTTGGTAGAGGCGCGTAGTTCATTTGGAGAACGGCGAATATGCCGAGATTTGTCAGCAAAGTAACGATGCTGCTGAAAGCGTATCCTGTTTCTTGCGCGTGCGAGCCGTTTCCGTGAGTTAGTGATATTGCGCCCACGATGGCGCTTAGTTGAATGCCGAGAAAGAGCCACAGGAGCGCGGTCTTGTGAGTTGATCTTTGTACGGCGCTGACGTAAAGAAAAAAAGAGAGGCAAAGAACGACGATCGCCGGCAATGCGGCGCCTAACGTCGAGAGAGGTTGGAGAATCGGATTGAGAATGCGCGGCGCGAGAAGGAATCCTTGCCCGAGCAAAGATGCTGTTACGGCGCAGAGAAGCAGAATCCTTCTTAACGCGAGAGAGGGAGCGGTTCTTATGTCGCGTATGGCGGAAGGCATTTTGTTATTGTACTTCATGCCCGTCTAATCTGATATAATTTTAAACATTGCAGCAACTCGAGCCAAAAATTTACTTAAAGAGAAGATAATTGCTATGTCTACGTTTGTGACTCTTGAACAAATTGATCAAGCGGCGGATTTTATCCGCTCGCGTACGTCGCATCGCCCTCGCGTTGGGTTGATCCTTGGATCGGGGCTGAACAGTTTGGCAGATTCCATCGAAAACGCCGATTATATTCCTTTTAGCGAGATTCCAAATTGGCCCCTCTCGTCGGTGCAAGGGCATGCTGGCCGGCTGGTGATTGGCGAGTTGGAAGGACAGACCGTGTTGACAATGCAAGGGCGCGTTCATTTTTATGAAGGCTATAGCATGTCGCAGATTACATTGCCGGTGCGCGTGATGATTCGATTGAATATCGAGATCATGATCGTTACTAACGCGGCGGGCGGCGTGAATCCCGAGTTTACGCCCGGCGACGTGATGTTGATCGCCGATAACTTAAACATGGTGGGAATGGCGGGTGCGAATCCGTTAATTGGTCCAAATATTGATGAATTTGGTCCGCGTTTTCCGGATATGAGCCAAGCCTACGATCCCGCTTTGATGACGCTGGCGCGTAAAGTCGCTTTGGAGCGCCAAATAACGCTTCGCGAAGGCGTATATTGCGGACTAAGCGGACCGTCGTTTGAAAGCCCGGCGGATCTGCGCTTTTTGAAGCTTATCGGCTCGGACGCGGTGGGAATGTCTACTGTTCCAGAAGTGATCGTAGCGCGACACGGCGGTTTGCGAACGCTGGGCTTTTCAGGCATTAGCAATAAAGCCAACCTCGACGGTTCTACGGTGACGACGCATGAAGAAGTAATCGAGGCTGGGAAAGTAATCACGCCGAAGATCGAGGCGATTGTACGCGGCGTATTGCACGCGCTTTAATTTCGATTGCATGAATTCTTTTTATCGTTTACTCGCCGCCTATGAACCGTTAATCTACATTGCGCTGGTGATTTGGGGGACGTTCATCGTCCGCGCCATGATACGAGCGTGGATTGAATGGCGAAATGCTGTTTATGGACTCGAACGTGAGTTTGCCTTGCAGCGGTTGGTGCGTTCGGTGATTTTCAGCGTATTGGCTCTCGCTTTGATCTTCGCAGAGTTTTTCATCGCAACGTTTCTTGTCCCTACGCTTCCCGCCTCGGACGTTTTGCCGACTGCCACGCTTGATCTTCGCGGCGTTCCGACCAACACGCTGGCTCCCGAAGCGGCTACACAAGCTGCGCTGAATCCTATTGAGGCTGCGGCGGTGGAAGTTCCCAGCGGTATGAGCGGCTGCGACCCGAAACGGATCATGCTTACCGCGCCGAAGCCGGGCGCTTCAGTGCAAGGGATTGTCGAATTGACCGGCACGGCGGATATTCCTAATTTTGGTTTTTACAAATACGAGATCTCTGCTATGGGGACGAACATTTGGGCGACGATCTCCGCGGGCAACCAGCCGATTGTAGAGGGCGATCTGGGCGCTTGGGATACGACCACGCTTTCTAACGGCGACTATTTCCTACAATTGGTATTGATTGATAACGCCGGTAAAACGCTCGAACCCTGCGTTATTGCCGTGCGCATAGAAAACCCGTGATATAGAAGAGGAGTAAATGTGTTCGATATTCGTCTGACTGTCGCAACTGATATTCCACGCTTGACGGCGCTTGACCACGCCTCTCAGAGCGATTATGTCTGGCAGTTGAATCTTATCCATAATGGCGGTCAAATTGACGCTAGTTTCCGCGAAGTGCGCCTGCCTCGTGCAATAGACGTGGCGTATCCGCGCGACCCAGCTTCGCTCGCAGACGATTGGGCGCGGCGTGATTTAAACCTTATTCTCTTGGAGGCGGGCGCGCCAATCGGCTACCTCTCTGCAAAAGAAGATAGAGTCTCCGCGACGGCGTGGGTGACTGATCTGGTTGTTGGCGTTCCGTCGAGACGCAGGGGCGGCGCGTCTGAACTGCTGTCGGCGGCGCAAGGATGGGCGGTTGAGCGCGGCGTACGCCGCCTTATACTTGAGATGCAATCGAAGAATCAGAACGGCATTCGTTTGGCGCGAAAATTCGGATATGATTTCTGCGGGTATAATGACCGCTATTACGCCACGCAAGATGTGGCTTTATTTTTTGCAAAGACGATTAAATCAGGTTGACCTATAGTGAACGGCTGGCAGGATTGGCTACTAACAGCGCTTCAAACGCTGAATGATATTTTGACGGCGGGCATCGCAATCACCGCGTTCTCGTTGCTTTTATATGCGTTATCTTTCAATCTGCGCAATCGTGTTGCGCGCTCGTTTGCGGTGATTCTATTGTGCGTAGTGGCAATTTTTACTTCAGAGGCGCTGCAGAATGATAGCCTGCCGAAACATGGGATTGAATTACTGTTAAGAGCTCAGTGGATCGGGGTGATATTTTTGCCGCCGGCATATTTGCACCTTTCAGATGCGTTGTTAGCGACGGCGGGACATCCCTCGCGCGGCAGGCGAAGGATTGCGTTGCGCCTGACGTACGCGTTGGCGCTCGGCTTTATCATTCTGCTGGCGGCAGGGACGCTCGTCGGTTCGCTTGCCTCAAGCGAACTTCCCGCGCCGCATTTAAGCCGAACAGTTTGGACGCAAGCGTTCACCGCTTTCTATTTTACGATCATCGCTTGGGCAGGCTACAACTTCATTCGCGCTTATTCGTTGATGTTGACCGGGCTGGGAAAGCGTAGAATGATCTACTTGATCGCGGGCGCGACCGCTCCGGCGCTTGGCTCGTACCCCTACCTTTTGTTAGGCTCCAATTTTGCTGCGCAGCATGTGCTTCTGTTTTGGAGCGTCGCCTTTATTAATAACTTGCTGGTCGCTGCGTTGCTGATTGTTATGGCGTACGCAGTCGCATTCTTCGGAGTGACATGGCCTGATCGAGTGGTGAAAAGTCGGCTGTTCAAATGGCTCTTGCGCGGGCCGATCACCGCGTCGTTGGCGCTGGCTGCGATGACCTTGGTGCGGCGCACAGGGCAATTTCTTGGCGGTGAGCCATATTCGGGATTCGTGCCTCTGGCGGTCGTAGTGACGGTCTTGCTATTTGAACATGCGGTCACGCTGTTTTCACCGCTGTGGGAACGTCTACTTTTCTATGGGCGCGACCGTCAGGAGATTCAACTTCTTCAAAATATTGAAGAACGTTTGCTCACGCGTGGAGACTTGCATCAATTTCTTGAAACGACGCTTGCCGCCGTGCGCGATCACTTGCAATCGCCATGCGCGTTTACCGCCGCATTGGACGGAAATGAGTTAACGCTGAGTCTAACGGCAGGGAATCAATCCTTGCTTGAAGAAGAAAATCTTGATGAAGCCCTGCAGATCGTCCATTCGAACGGGATGGGGCGCCGCGCCGAATATGTATGGGGAAACTTCTGGATTCTTCCGCTTCGTAAGCGAAAGGAAATCGGCGATAGAGACGAAATTCCGCCGTTGCTGGGGCTGCTTGGAGTTGCGCGAAGGCCGGAGAAAATACAGCTGGATAAAGATCAGCGCGACGCGCTCTGGCTGCTTGCTGAACGTATCGCGCTGGCTTTGGAGGACCGCCTCTTGCAACAACGCGTTTTCCTGTCACTTGAAAGTTTAAAACCGCAGATCGAATTCCTGCAGCAAATACGCGCCGCTGGACGCTACGACACGCGCGCTACATTGTTGCGTGAGCCCTTGCCGGACGAGTCGGAATTTGCAGATTGGGTGAAGGATGCGCTTGCGCATTATTGGGGCGGACCGAAACTTACCAACAGCCCGCTGATGAAATTGCATGTTGTGAAATCGCTGGTTGAAGATCACGATGGCAACGCGCAAAACGCTTTGCGCGCGCTGCTCCGTAGAGCGGTGGATCAGGTGAAACCTGAAGGCGATCGCCGCTTTACAAGCGAGTGGATTCTTTATAATATTCTTGAAATGAAATTTATCGAAGGCAGGAAAGTGCGCGAAGTAGCGGGCAGGCTCGCCATGTCTGAAGCCGATCTGTATCGCAAACAGCGCGTGGCGGTCGAGGCTGTGGCTCATGCCATCCTCAAGATGGAACACACCGAAGAGACTGGGTGAGAATTCATATAGTTTCTATAACACAAAAAGAACGTATTTTGCGGGATGTGCTTTGAGTCGGTGATTTGACCATACTGGCGGCGAGGAGAGCGCGAGTCACCGAGAGGGAAATTTGTCAGACAGATTTTGCAGTCCGTTTTGCAGCCTGGTGTGTGAGACAATAGATTACAGAACCACAATCGATCACAAAGAAGGACAATGTATCTTGCCTGCTTGACATATTCAGGGGGGGGTAGGGTAATCGCATTTGACTTTCTAATAAGCGTATATATGGCTATTTTTTCGATTAATCCCTTGTCATGTCTAAATATAGGTTTCCACATATTGGCTATATCCTATAAATATGACGATTCCTTCCATATATAGGGATTACATTTTGAAATGCGATTACCCTAGGGGGGGGGTAGTATAAAAGCATGGAAATTCATACCATGGGGGAAACCCCAAAGGAGCAAAGCCATGAAAAAGACACACAAGTCGAACAGAACGCTGGAAACCCTGTTGGTCATCGGGCTGATTTTGTCTATCCCGCTTTTCTTCGTGATTCGGACGGCGGCGGAGCAAAGCGCGGCGACGAATACTTTGGCGAGCGCTGAACCGACAATTGCCAACGCGCCCGCTGTCACGCAAGCAAATGTGCCCGATGACGGCAACGCCATGAAACCCAAACAGCCGCCTGCCTGCACCTTCCCGCTGGCCCCGCTAGCGGGAAGTAAGGCGGAAGAGACAATGCCGGAGGAATATACATTTTCAGAACCGCAGGTGGTGTTGACTGCGCCACAAGGTAATAGATACAACCTTGCCGAATGGTTGCCTGATAACCAGCAAGTTTTGATGACAGAAGATCTGAACAACGTAGATGTTGGGAATGACAAACCTAATCAACAATCCATAAGTCTTTATAACCCTGAGACAGGCGAGACAAAAATAATTGCCTTCCGCGGTATCAGAGGCGCCCCCCCCGTCATGGCTACCTGATTTGAACGCAGTGGTGTATCCGTCTCTAACTTTTACAGACATCAACAGAAAGGCAGGCACGTATAAAGTTACTCGTCAGATATGGATTAGTTATGGCGACCCCGCTTCCGCCCAGATACTCGCAGAGAACCTGCCGCAACTGCTCTTTGCGGTAAAGCCGGGCGGAGGCGAAATGCTGTACCTTGCGGATAAGAAAATATCCAAACTGGATAAATCCTTGAAGAAACTCACGCCAACCCTCTTTGATCCTGCTCAGTGGGATTATGGCGAGGGTAAAAGGGATGAAAACCCCGTATCGTATGACATGGCTTGGCAACCGGGCGCGCCGCTTGTTTTTTTGTATAGCAACCCAAACAACCCGGCAAATGGCGATTATACGTTTATATTAGATACCGATACCGGGCGGGTTTGCGAGTTGGATCTAGGGGGATGGGCAGGTAAGGCGCGTTGGAGTCCAGACGGGCGCTATCTCGCGTTTGAGAGGTCGGCTGTCTATTATGATTCAATTGATTTGCTGGTGTTAGATACGACGTCCGGGCAACTATACGCGCCGATACTTACGTCTCAAGATATAACAAGACAACATGTTGTAAATGATTTTATATGGGCGCCGGATAGCCGCCATCTGCTTGCCGTCGAATATACCCGATCACAGGATATTCATTCTGTTCCTACCGAACTGTATCTCGTTGATTTTATGGCTGATCAAGGTATTCAAATCCTCCCTGAATATAATTTCTTCGGAGCAGGTGGGGCGCCACAGAATAATCTTGTGTGGTCGCCAGATGGCACCAAATTATTGATACGTTGCCCGGTTGGTGAAATACCCAATAATGTAGTAGAGCAGATATGTTTTATCAATGTTCAAAGAACAGGCAAATAAAGGGGGATGTCATGAAATATAAAAAAATACTCCTGATTGTTTTCTTGTTGATATTGTTTGTTTTTCGGGAGTGTCCAAGATAAGAAGTAAAATAGGGAGATGAAATGTCCAAACTGTGGAGCAAACTGGCGGCAAAGGAAAGCAGGATTCAATCATTCAGGAAGCCAACGATACAAATGTGGAGAATGCGGGCGGGCATATACGCCTGTGGCAAAGGAGAAAGGGTATCCGAAGGAAACACGCATGTTGGCATTGCGGATGTATATGGAAGGAAGTAGTCAGCGTTCAATTGCTCGCATCTTGAAGGTCAGTCCGCAAAGTGTCTCGAACTGGATCAATGTCTATGTAGCACAATTGCCGCCAGCGCCAGTCCCTCGCAAGCCCAGAGTGGCAGAGTTGGACGAGTTGTACACCTTTTTGAAGCGTAAAAAAACAAAATCTACGTCCTGACGGTGGTAGATCGAGCCACGCACTGCCTGCTGAGTTGGGATGCGGTCACGGAACGAAGCACAGCCAACCTGCAAGCCTGCCTCGAACGCGCCCCACAAGCCCGACAATACTATAGTGATGCGTTTCCAGGCTACGACAACTTGTATTACGGCGCTCCCTATGAAATGCGCTCGGATAAAAAGGAAACCTATTCAGTCGAAGCCGTCAACGCGGATTTACGTCATTATCTCAAGCGGCTAGCACGTAGGTCTCGTTGTTTTTCCCGTCGTCTGGATGCTTTACTCAAAAATCTGCGCCTCTTCGCATACTGCTACAACCAACGACAATTGATGAAACAACAATATCCGCAATACAATTTGCCGCTCATTGATTTCCTGTATCCTCTATGATGGACACTCCCTGTTTTTCAACAGGCGCAGGCAAGCGCAGTTATACCATCCTCAAAAAATCCAGTCCCTGCAAACACGAGTCTTCGTTCTACCATTGCGATCTATCTATATCCTTTGGATACGACTGGAGCACTCGCTTCGGCGGATTTATGTAAGTGGCCTGATGACGCGAAGAGTCAATGGAATGAGGGTACATATGGCTGTGGGGATATGGATCCTAACGGGGATGGTCAGTTTAATGCTAGTGAACCTGTTAACCCTGAGAACTTCTACCTTGATGATGTTCTCGCAACCGAAATGAATTTAGCGCAAATTCCGCCCGAACCTGAAGCGCTAAAGGCTCAGGCGGTCGCTTCGCGCTCTGTTGCAACCTGGAAGGCTGAACATCAACCATGGGCTGGAACTGGTACAAATTCTATAAACAATTCCAGTAGTTATCAAGTGCTTAATCCAGGCGCTCGTAACTTTGGAGGTTATCAATCTGTTATTCATGACGCGGTTACTGGAACCAAAGGACAATTTCTTCGATATATTATGTCGTGTCCCACCGATACCGATCCTAATGCTATGTGTGATGCCATTGACGCAGAGTTTAGTTCAGACTTTGCAGTTTCCATGTCTGAAGGAAGTAAAGATTATTTAATAGAGGGTATAAAAGACCCAATCACAACTACATCCAACCTTCCCTTTCCCGACGGTGTATGTCAGCCAGGTGCGCTCGCCAATAGCTGGGGCATGAGTGTCAGTTGGGAGCTGTCCGCTGGGCAAAGGGTAATACATGTCCCAATGGGACTGGCGCGGTTTGGCCCGTGAAATGGGACTACAAACAAATCCTTGCCCATTATTATACGGGGGTAGATTTTATGTACGACGATACCGGCACCTCCTTCGCCCCGGATGACCGCTGGAATTTGATCAATCACACCATCCCGCTCGACGCTAATCGCATGGCAAATGTAAATGCGGGAGGAACATTATCTTTCACCATAACAGTGCAAAACACATCCGCTGCAAATTCCAATTGGTCTGATGTCGTGATTGGGTACAAGTGGAACGATGGAAGTTGGACAGTTTTACCAAATAGCGTGTCTTCTACGTCATTAGGGAATCCCCCTGCTGATCTTGCGCTATCCATTCCCGTTCCAACTGATCTTCCCGCTAACACAACGCTCCATTTAGATTTGGGGCATCAAGTCAATCCCCAAACGGTTAATTGGTTTTCAAATGGCGGCAACGGCGGCTGGCCCGATGCGCAGATTGCGGTTACGGTAAATGGTGGCGTTCCAACTCTCACGCCAACCCCAGCCATAACAAACACCTCTGCCCCAAGCGTTCTACTTCAATGCGTAGGCGCGTTGTCTGTGTGTTCCGATATTAATCCCGGCACGACGCTGAACGAGACGATTGACATTAGAAATGATGACAGGCGTATTGAGTTCAAGATACTTTGTCAGGGTTGGGGTTGCACCAAGATAAATATTCAATATTCCGCTACCATGTATGTTGAATGGGGGAATGGCATTAACGCGCCGTGGTTTATCGAATATGCAAGCCTGTCAGTTCCGGGAGGTAGTGGCGGTAAAGTGGAAGAATCATGCGGCAGTGGATTATCAGGCAATTGCACCATATCCACCACAGGCATCATTCCTTCTACAGCAGACTACAACCCCGATCCTAACGCAAGTTGGCATTTTGCCATCGAAAATACGGGGGGAACCTCTGCGTCTGGTGAGTGGCATCATAGAGTCCTCAATATTGTAGTTTTTATTATCGACTCTCTGCCAACGCCGACGCCTACCCCTCAGCCCACAGCCACACCCGAATCCTGTAACTGTCCTTCCCTAAAGGTTTTTAATAAGTGCTACTCATTACCATTCTCAAGCGGAGGCCGCCTTGCGGCTTTGAAAGCATTGTCGTCAGTGCAAGACGGAGAGGCGATTATAAATTTGCTCTATCGCGTGAGAGATGAAATCCTGAGTCAAACTCCAACAGGGCAGCGCTATATTGATCTATACTATGAGAATGGGGTTGAGATTTCGTCCATTCTCGCAGCCTCGCCAGAATTAACAAACGAAGCCATCGCCACGCTCCAATTGTGGGAGCCCAACCTGCAAGCCTTGGTGGACGGGAATGGCAACAGCGCAACGATTACCAGCGGGCAAGTCCAAGCGATCCAAGATTTTCTCGATCACTTGTCCGCTCAGGGAAGCGCGACCTTGCAACAAACGATTGCCAGCGAGCGGTCAAATTTGGACATGCAGGGATTGGTTGGGCAAACCATGAGTCAAGCCTGGGACGAGATCAATGCGGTAGGAACTCCTACGCCCACATCAACGCCAACATTGACTCCCACATATACAAGTACTCCAAGCGCGACTCCCACATCTACTCCTACATTTACCTCGACGCCGACACAAACGAACACTTCAACGCGTACTCCCACCTTTACGCCAACCGCAACGCCAGCGTCCCTCTTTCCTACTACCATCATCCTCGACAACTTCAACCGCGCGAACGGAGCGCTGGGACACAACTGGTCAGGGAACAAAAGCAAATACGCCATCAACGCCAACCGGTTGAAAGTGATCAGTAGCGCTTCCAACTCCGATGCCTTCTGGTCAAGCGGACCGTTCGGAGCGGATCAGGAGGCTTACTTCACCTTTAGCGATGTCGGCGCGACGGCGACAGAACAAGACCTGCTCCTCAAATCGCAGAGCAATTCCACGTGGGGGCATGGAGTCCTCGAAGTGTTATACGACGCTCCAAACCAGCGCGCCCAAGTCTGGACGTATGAATGGCACGCAGGCTGGGTGAAACATGGGGCAGATATTCCCGTCACATTTGCAAATGGCGATCAATTCGGTGCGCGCGCTTTCGCGGATGGAAGTGTGGAAGTCTACAAAAACGGAACCTTGCTTGCCGTGCGCGACATCAGCAGTTGGTCGTATTACAATCAAGGCGGCTACATGGCTTATGGTTCATCGGCGCTCAAAACGCCAGGGTGGATGATTTCGGCGGAGGAACAATCGCAGGCGGAGCGCAATCCATGATCGCGAGTCCAATCACTGAACGAACAGTCACATCAGATCAACTAGATGTGACCGTCAACACAGCGTCTCAATTCTGGCAGGGCATTCCGACGAAAACAGATCAGACTGTCAGTGTCACGTTTGCCAGTCTGCAAGCCAGCGTCAAACCGCAGAGTAACGGTGTGTGGGGCGAGGGAACAGTACAAGTGTTATACGATGTTCCCAACCAGCGCATTCAAGTGTGGATATATGATCCAAACAAAGGTTGGATGCAGATCGGCAAAGACATTGCCGCGAAGTTTGCCAAAGGAGATACTTTCACCGCCCGCGTTCTCTCCGATGGCGCTCTTGAAATTTCTCGTAATGGGAAATTGATTGCCAAACGTAAGATCAATCCGTAAGCGACCAACAAATCAAGATACCATCCATAACGCCCATGTTTATCGCATGGGCGTTATAATTCTTTTGTAAAATCTACCTATTCTACGGATGACAAAAGAATACTGATTGATGCAAAAACGTCCTCATTCAAACCCTGTAAACGAACCCGAGCCGCGCAACAACTGGCTCGACCGCCTCGCGCGCCTCGACGACCATTTCGGCAAATACGCGCGCGACGCGTTCGGCGTGTTCATGCTCGCTGTCGCGCTGATGACTCTCCTCGCACTCGGCAAATTCACCGAAGGCTGGATTCTTACGCCTTGGGCAGATACGCTGTTGCGCTGGCTGGGCTGGGGCGCGTATTTCGCCGTCGTTGCGTTTGGATATATCGGATTTATTGCGCTATATCGCGACGCGCCTCGATTAGGCTGGAGCAGGCTTTTCGCGCTTGAACTCGCCTCGCTTCTGACTCTGGGCTTGCTCGCCGCTATCGGAGGCGGATCGCTTATGCGAGCCGAAGCCGGCGCGGACGGCGGACGAATCGGTTGGGGACTTGTTACGTTGTTTTGGCGCATTGACCGCCTGGGGGGTACGCTGATCTTACTAATCTTGTGGTCGCTTTCGTTGATGACAGGCTTGGGAATTTGGGCGCTGGTCGAACACTGGCTGTTGAAAGTGGCTGGTGAGGAAGCGTCGGTCGAAGCAACGGCGACCCAGCTTGAATTGGCGAAAGAAGTGGAGACTGAAATGCCAGCGCGCCACCCGCGCAAGAAATTATCTCCTGCGCTGCCTCCTGAATTTAGAAAATCCTTACGCGTAGCGGAACAAGGCGACAAGAAACCGTCCGCGCCGCGCAACCGCGATGAACGCTTGCCCTCGTTGAATATTTTGCTCGCCGACCAAAATGCGCGTCCCGATGAGCGCACGATCAACCAGACCGCCGGCATGGTCGAGAAAACGCTCGCCGAATTCGGTATTGCCGCGACAGTGATCGGTTTCCGCGTGGGACCAACTGTGACACAATTTGCTGTGCAACCCGGTTTTATGAAGAAGCCCGGTGCGACCGAAGAAGAAGCGCAACAGATGAAAGTGCGTGTGGCGCAGATCGCGTCGCTGCAAAAAGATCTGGCGCTCGCGCTCTCCGCCGAACGGTTGCGCATCGAAGCGCCGGTGCCGGGCAAGGCGTACGTCGGCATTGAAGTCCCGAATGCGCATTCGTCGGTAGTCAGGATGCGATCTATTTTGGAGACCGATGCGTTCTATCGAGTCGGTGCGCCGCTGGCGATGGCGTTAGGGCGCGACGTGTCCGGTCAGCCATTGGTCGCCGATTTGGCGCGAATGCCGCATTTACTGATCGCCGGTGCGACAGGTTCTGGAAAGTCTGTGTGTATTACATCGCTGGCGGCGTGTCTTGCCATGAATAATGCGCCTGAAGATTTGCGGATGGTGATGATCGACTCGAAGATGGTTGAGTTATTGCGCTTCAATGGTCTGCCGCATTTGTACGGCAAAGTGGAGACCAACGTGGAGCGCATTCTCGGCGTGCTTCGTTGGGTTGTCGTTGAGATGGAACATCGCTATCGTCTGCTGGAAGGCGCGCACGCGCGCGACCTTGATACGTATAATCGTAAACTTGCGCGTAAGAAAGAAAACGCGCCGCTTCCGCGTATCGTTGTGCTGATTGACGAACTGGCGGATTTGATGATGTCAGCGCCCGATCAGACTGAGCACAACCTTGTCCGCCTTGCTCAGATGGCGCGCGCTACTGGAATTCATCTGATCGTCGCTACGCAACGCCCATCTACCGACGTAGTGACCGGTTTGATCAAAGCAAACTTCCCTTCACGGCTGGCGTTCTCCGTCGCTTCGGGCGTGGATAGCCGCGTCATCCTCGACACGACCGGCGCGGAGACGTTGCTGGGTCGCGGCGATATGCTGTTCTTGAATCCAGAGGTCGGCTCTCCGATCCGCGCGCAGGGCGTGATGATCACCGACATGGAGATCGAGCGTCTCATCGCTCACTGGAAGAAAACAGCGGACGAATCGAAAGACGCAGCGCCATGGGAGAAACTGCTCTCCGAGCCGGAAGCGAACGAGGACGAGAGTCTGATTGAAAAGGCGATCGTGATCGTGCGTCAAAGTCAGCGGGCGTCGGCTTCGTTGTTGCAACGTCGTTTGCGAATTGGGTATCCGCGCGCGGCGCGTTTGCTCGATCAACTCGAGGAAATGGGCATTGTTGGACCTTCGCAAGGCGGCGGCAGAGAGCGCGATGTGCTGGTCGAGCCGTTAGATGAAGATGAAATGAATAAGAATGACGCGTAAGCCGATTGATTTAAGACCTACGCAAAATCTCAAGACCAAGCCGCAAATACTTGATGGACTCAGCGTGAGTTTCGCTGCTTCACGTGAATTATTTTAAGAATTAGGGATAATTCGCGGTAAAAGATTTTGGCTTATGTAAACTGTATGAGTGAAAAACGAATCGCACTAAAGGATTAACATGGAAAAATCTGCCGCCGGACTGCCGGATCGAAAAACATTCACCGATTATCTGCGCCTATGGTTCAAGTGGGTGCTGGATCCGCTGGGGAATTTCTTCAACCGCCTGGGTCTCACGCCGAACATGATGACCGTCATCGGCATGATCGGCAACTGTATCGGCGCGTATTTCCTCGCGCGCGGAGAATTCCTCACCGGCGGGTTGTTCGTGCTGATCATGACTCCCATTGACGCGTTGGACGGCACCATGGCGCGTTTGCGCGGCGAGCCAGGCGATTTCGGCGCGTTCGTCGATTCGGTCAGCGACCGCTATTCCGAGTTGATCATCTACGGCGGATTGTTGTATCACTTCCTCTCCATCGGCGAACCGCTGGGAGGTATGTTGACCTTCGTCGCGGCGGCAGGATCGGTCCTCGTCTCGTATGTGAAAGCGCGCGCCGAGGGACTTGGCTATGGCGCAAAGGTTGGCTTGCTGACACGCGTGGAAAGATATTTAGTTCTAGCCCCATCGCTTGTGTTTGGAAAACTGTATATCGGCTTAGGCATCATTGCCGTGTTTGCGAACATCACGGCGTTTCAACGCATCTGGCACGTCCGCGCGCAGGCGCATGCAAAGATGCAAATGGCGAAGAAGAAAGGCTCCGCATAATGCCATTTTTTCAATTCGATGGAATGCACTTCTTTTTATTCGGCGATGAACGCACCATTCATTGGTACGGCATCGTCCTCATGCTCGGCGCGGTGGCAGGCTCGTGGCTTGCCGCCAGATCAGCCAAACAACATGGATACGACCCTGAGATCGTTTGGGATTTGTTGACCTATTTGCTGATCGGCGGAATCATCGGCGCGCGGCTGTGGCACATCTTTACGCCGTCGCCGTCCTTGATGACGATCGACCCTTCGACAGGCGAACTGGGCAACCCGTACTTTGCCGGCGGCACAATTCAAATTTTGGACATCTTGTCCATTTGGAAGGGCGGGCTGGGGATTCCCGGCGCTGTGATCGCAGGAGTTATCGTTCTATATTTCTACACACGCAAACGCGGACTCAACTTCGCGGAGTGGGCAGACATCGCTGCGCCGAGTCTTCCGCTGGGGCAGGCGATCGGGCGCTGGGGAAATTTTTTCAATCAGGAACTCTATGGTGCGCCGACGAATCTTCCGTGGGCGATACATATTGACCCGGGTCATCGCGTGACGGGCTATGAGCAGTTCGAAACGTATCATCCGCTGTTCTTTTACGAATCGGTTTTGAATCTCGCCAACATGTTCTTCCTGCTTTGGCTTTCGCGCCGATATGCAGATAAATTGAAGAACGGAGATATTTTCCTCGCTTATCTTATGACCTATCCGCTGATCCGATTCTCTCTCGACTTTTTGCGGCTCGATGCTTCGTTGATAGCGGGCATCAACGTCAATCAAACCTTTATGGCGCTTATCGCCTTATACGCTGGAGCGGCATTGTTCCTGCGTCATCGCAACGACTTCTCTACGGCGCAATAGAGCGAACGCGCTTATCAAATTTGCAGGGGGACTGTTGTCTTATTGACTGTAAAATTGGCTCTGGCTATGCTTGATATCGAAAACAGAAAGAAAAGGCTTTGAATGATTGAGGCGTATGATTTAAGCAAGGAATTTAACGGTAATTTTTGGGCGGTGGAAGGTGTTTCGTTGAATGTGCAAGCGGGCCAAATACTCGCGTTATTGGGGCAAAATGGCGCGGGGAAGACGACCACCGTCCGCATGCTGAACGCACTACTGACTCCGACACGGGGTTGGGCGCGCGTGGCTGGCTATGATGTGATTAAGAATCCGCAAGAGGTGCGATCGAATGTAGGCGTGTTGACGGAACAACATGGTTTGTATGTGCGCATGACCGGCGATGAATACCTTGATTACTTTGGCAGGGTGTATAGATTGAGCGCGGAAAAGAGAAAAGCGCGCGCCGTGTATTTATTAGATTATTTCGGACTTACCGAGGCGGCGAAACGACGCACGGGCGAGTACTCTAAAGGGATGAAGCAGAAATTGGCGATGGCGCGCGCGTTGATCCATGATCCTGCCGTGTTGTTGTTGGACGAACCCACTTCAGCAATGGACCCGGAAGCGTCGCGTTTGGCGCGCGATGAGATCGCGCGTTTGAAGTCGTCGCAGCGGACGATAATTATCTGCACTCATAATCTTGTCGAAGCAGAGACGTTGGCGGATCATGTTGCGATTATTTATCGCGGCAAGATCTTGTTGAGCGGCGCGCTGGACGAATTAAAACGTCAGGTATTGGGAGCGGCGGAGTATGAAGCGAAGTTTGCCGAATCGTATGATGCGGAGGCGTTGGATTTGCCCGCCGGCGTGGAAATCGTTGCTCGGAACGCGACCCGCTTGAGATTTCGCATCGAGTCGCCGCAGACGACGAATCCGAGTTTGGTGGCTGCGTTAACATCTCGCGGCGCGCGAGTGGTTTCGTTCTATGAGGTCCCGAGGACATTGGAGCAAGTTTATTTGAGAACGATGGAGCGCGCGCAGGAGACAACCTATGCGGAATAACTGGGACGGCATCTGGCTCGTGGCGCGGCGCGAGTTTGTAGATCAGTTCCGCGACTGGCGCATTATTGCGCCTATGATCATTATGATTGGTCTGTTTCCGTTTATTGCCGATGCGAACACTCGCGAAGCGATTAATTTCATGAATCGATACGGGGGCGATTTGATCTTAGAACGGTTGGTTCCGTTTGTGGTGTTGGTAATCGGTTTCTTCCCGTTAGCGTTCACCTTGGGCGTCGCATTGGAGGCGTTTGTCGGCGAGAAGGAGCGCGGTACGATCGAGCCTTTGCTGAATTCGCCTCTGACAGATAGCCAGATTTATCTGGGTAAGCTGTTAGTCGGCATTGCAACGCCGCTGATCGCCAGCTATTTGTCGACCGGGCTTTACCTCGCGTTGCTTTTGCGGCGTGCAGTGACGTTTCCTAGCGCGTATATCCTCTTATTGATATTGCTGCTGACTTTTGCCCATGCGGTATTGATGGTGAGTTCGGCGATTATTATTTCGGTGCAGGCTACGTCGATCCGCGCTGCGAATCTGCTGGCTTCGTTTGTGGTTATGCCGGTAGCATTCATCTTGCAGGGCGAAACTACCCTGATCTTTTGGGGCGACGAGGAAGTGTTATGGTACGCCATTGTCGCGGTAACGTTGCTCTCAGGGTTGCTCGTGCGGCTTGGGCTGGCGCATTTCCGCCGCGAATATTTGCTGGGACGTGAAATTGATACGCTGAACCTTAAGCGGCTGGCGCGTTTATTCTCTGATCGCTTTACGGGCAAGGCGAAAGGCATATTCAATTGGTATCGAGAAGAATTGCCGCTAACGCTGGCTCAGTTAAGAACGCCCTTGCTGATCGTAATTACGATCAGCGCCGTCGCCGTCTTTGCGAGTTACGGATGGACGATTGTCCAAATTCCTGCTTATATTACGATTACTCCTGAGCGCGCGGAAGAACTTCGCGCCTACGCTTTAAGCAACGCATCTTCGCTTGAGATGATCAGCAGCCAGTTGCCGGCGCCGGTTTTGTTCTATCATAATGCGCGGGCGATATTAGCTATTTTCCTGCTTGGCATTGCGTCTTTTGGCGTTCTTGGATTGGGGCTTTTCCTAGTCAATATGGGTTTGGTTGGCGGAGTGTTAGGCGCCGCAAAATTGATCGGTTTTTCGCCGCTATTGACGTTCTTTGCGGGGGTGGCGCCGCACGGCGTTTTCGAATTGACCGCTTTCTTTCTTGCGACTGCCGCGATGGTGAAAGCCGGCGCCCAACTGGTAACTCCGCAAACAGAAAGGAGCATGGGAGAGACTTTGATTGTTTCTATCGCGGACTGGTGTCGTGTTTTTGTAGGAATTGTCCTACCTCTGTTGGCGGTCGCGGCGATGATTGAAATTTACGCGACTCCTTATATACTGAAAGCGGCGTTTGGACTATAGTGCGAGACAATAATGGCTAGAGTGATTATTTTAGGATCGTCGAACGCTATTCCGAGCAAAGATCACGAAAACACCCATTTTATTATTGTGGGTGAAGAACGTACGATTCTTGTAGATTGTTCGGGCACGCCGACGGTCCGCCTGGAACAGGCGGGCGTAGAACTTCACTCGTTAACCGACGTTATCGTTACCCATTTTCACCCCGATCATGCGGCAGGTTTGCCGCTTTTGCTCATGGATATGTGGCTGTTGGGACGCGTTGCCCCGCTAAATATTTATGGTTTGCGCGGCGTTATGAGCAAGTTGAAAAAATTAATGAACTTCTATCACTGGGGCGAATGGCCCGCACTTTTCCCGGTCAGTTTTTATTGCCTGCCTAAAGCGACGCTGACTCCTGTTGTAGAATGCGCTGAAATGAGCATTAAAGCCTCGCCGGTGCAACATATCGTCCCGACGATTGGTTTGCGGATTGAATGCCGCACGACTGGACGAATCCTCGCCTATTCTTGCGACACGGAGCCGTGCGAACAAGCTATAGAACTTGCCGCTGGAGCGGACATATTAATTCACGAAGCGACGGGCGCTGCCTATGGTCACTCGTCCGCTGAGCAAGCGGGGGAAATCGCCGCGAAGGCGGGCGTGAAAAAGCTATATCTCATTCACTATCCGACGGGACGCTTCGCTCAAGGCGATCTTGTCTCAAGAGCGCGGCAAACGTTTGGCGGTGAAATTGAACTGGCGGTTGACTTTCTGACGATTGATTTCTAACCGTTGGAGCGCCGTTTACCAACCTTGAATAAAAGGCTCCCATTCGTGATACTCGATTAAGTGCCTGCCAAAAATATAGGCGGCATTGGCGGGAGGTTCTCTCGGTGGGAAAGGCAGGCGCATATGGGCTTCTTCCATTTTTCTGCCGCCTTTGCGATGATTGCAAGACGGGCAAGCAGCGACTACGTTCGTCCATATGTGCGCTCCGCCGAGATGGCGCGGAATCACATGATCAACGGTCAGCCCGCCTTCGCGCCTGCCGCAATACTGACAGGTATAATTATCGCGGCGGAAAATCTCGCGCCGCGTCAACTTGACGCGCGGGCGCGGGCGATTGATCTGATATTCGAGACGAATAACGGATGGGCGCGGTATTAAGGCTTCTACGGTCCGGACGTATCCGCGTCCATTGATGATCATATCGGCTTTGCCTGTCAGCAGTAAACCTAACGCCCGCCGCAACGCGCAAACGTGGATCGGTTCAAAGTTGGCGTTCAACACCAGTACAGGATCGTACATCGAGTCTCCGTATGCTGGGCGTGATTATACTGCCAATTTTTTAATTTGTAGAATATACGCGCTGTCGTCGCGCAATGACGGCGACAGCGCATAGGCTTTGATAAAGGAATGTTGATGAAACGATTATTGTTAACGCTAGGTTTCCTTATTTCGGCTTGTTCTTCGGCTAACGCGCCGCAGGGATTCGTCCAGCCTCTTCCGACTGCGCTTATTGACCCATCGTACCCGACGGTTCAAGCCGCGCCGGTTGCGCCAGTCCAATCGTCTGACGGGTTGAATGTGAGCGCAGCGCGCGCGTGGCGCGACGGTAAAGATGTGAATGTCGAGATCTGTTTCACTCTGGTAGATTCTTCCGATTGGTCTATTTGGAGCGCAAACCTCCAGTATGGCGAGACAGCCGTTTTTGATTTTGCCTCAGCTATGCTCAGCTTGCAAGAGCCTAGGGAGGGGCAATTGGGGTTGCGTTGCGACACCTTGTCGTTCTTCAATATTCCGCCGGATGCAGACTTGTCCAATGCGATTGTCACGGTGGATGCGATTGCGGCTGTTCCGCGTCCCGAGGATTATTGCGCGATCTACGCGCCCAAAATTCAACAGACGCTCGATGCGCGCGGCGCAGGCATCGTCTTAAGCTGTACAGATGCAAGCGGGGCGCCGATAGTGCAGATTGTGGATAAACCCGAAAGCATGTCGCAACAAGAAGCGGAAAACATGGTCTTTAGCGATGAGTTTTACACGATTCACGGTCCGTGGTCGTTTGCTTTCAACCTTGAACAATGATGATGTATAATCGGCGTATGCTTGGCTTTGTTGCTTGCAACGCTCGCTCATATTACTCGGATTAAGAAATGCGATGGCGATTTGTCTACGCGGCGCCATACGCCGCGTGTTTTTATTTATAGCCCTATATCTATTATGTCCTTTTGGGAGACAGTATGAACGTCGAAGAACAAGTTGAAATATTAATGCAAGGCGTTGAATACGGCGATGAAGAGCTTAAAGAGGCGATGACATCTGAATTGCGCGCGCGTCTTTTGGAGGGGCGGCCGTTGCGCGTGTATTGCGGTTACGATCCCACCTCAACAGATCTCCACTTGGGACATACGATCACTATGCGGAAACTGCGTCAGTTTCAAGACCTGGGGCATGAAGTTACGTTCTTGATCGGGAGTTACACTGCGCTGGTTGGCGATCCATCGGATAAAAATAAGGCGCGCCCGGTGCTTACGCATGAGCAAGTTGAAGAGAATGCCAGAACGTATGCGGAACAAGCGTTTCGCGTTTTGGATGAGTCGAAAACGCTCGTTCGGTATAACGGCGAGTGGTTGAGCAAACTATCGTTAGTGGATTTGATTCGACTGGGTCAAAATTTCACCGTGCAACAATTCTTAGCGCGCGAAAATTTTGCGAAACGGTTAGAGAAAGGCGAACCGATCTTTCTGCATGAAACTTTTTACGCTTTGATGCAGGGCTACGATGCAGTGGCGATGCAAACCGACGTTCAGGTTGGCGGAACGGATCAGTTATTTAATATCATCGTCGCAGGAAGAAAGTTGCAGGATGCGCTGGGTCAGAAACCGCTGGTTGGCATTATTACCGGGATTTTGCCCGGAACCGACGGTGTGCAGAGGATGTCCAAATCTACAGGCAATATTGTGCCGATCAACACCGGCGCGGAAGATATGTATGGCAAGTTGATGTCCATTCCCGATTTTGTAATGGGAAAATATATGCGCTTAGCTACGCGCTGGAGTCCGCGCGAGATTGAGGCTTTAGAAGAGGAACTCGCTAGTGGAAAGGCGCATCCGCGCGATGTAAAGATGAAACTGGCGTGGGAAATTGCGTCCATCTTTTACGGCGATACGGATGCACAGGCGGCGCAGGAAGCGTTCGTCAAGCTTTTTCAGCAGAAGGAATTGCCGGAGGATATGCCGGAACTTCAATGGCAACCCGACCTGACGGCGCTTGATGCGTTGCTTGCAACGCGACTCGTATCGAGTAAATCGGAAGCGCGCCGGCTGTTTGAACAAAAAGGGGTGCGGTTGGACGGGGAAACGATTGAAAATGGAAACGAGCCGCTTCCTCATCCCGGTGTATTACAGGTAGGGAAGAGGAAGTTTTTGCGCGTAAAATGAAGGCGCGGCGAAGCGATCGCTATAGTTGATCGGCGCTGAGCAGCGTCAGAAACCGCCTGACGACGTCCGGGTCTAGGAGAATGCCTGCGTTATCTTTGATGTACTGGATGATCTGATCGGTGGGCCAGGCTTTACGATAGGGGCGGTCGGAACGCAAAGCGTCCCACACATCCACGACCGAGAAAATTCTGGCGGCGAGCGGTATCTGTTCGCCTTTCAAGCCGCGCGGATAGCCGCTTCCGTCCCAGTGTTCATGGTGACAGTAGGGTATATCTAATGAAGGGTGGAGATAATGAATTGGCGAAAGCAAATCGTAAGCGTATTGTGGATGGCGGCGCATCTCTTCCCATTCGGTTTCCGTGAGCGGGCCCGTTTTCCTGAGGATTTGGTCGGGCACGCCCATTTTGCCGATGTCGTGTAGAAGCACTCCGCGATAAATATTTGCCAGTTCTTCGTCGCTGAGCCCCATGGATTTGGCGAGTCTCATTGTTAATTCGGTAACGCGCCTGGTGTGCCCTTCGGTTTCCCGGTCTCGCAGCTCCAGCGCGCGCGCCCAACCTTCGAGCGTGATGTCGTAGGCTTGGATGATCTCTTGATTTGATTTCTGCAGGTTTTCGAAAAGGTGAGCGTTTTCAATTGCGATGGCGGCTTGCCCAGCCAGCGTTTGTAGAAACTGCATCCAGTCTGCGCTGAGGGCTGGCGCAGTGCGATGGAAGGCTTCAAACACTCCCTTGACCTGTCCTTTTACGATCAGCGGAATGCCAATATAGGAAACGAATCCTTCTGTGCGTATCATAGGGTTATTTTTCAATTCTGAAGAATTCGCTAGATTGATAATCTGATGAATTTTCCCCTTAAAAAGAATCTGACTTGCTAACCCATCGCCGATTTTTAAGATAGGGTTGGTAGGCGTAGGCGAGTTGAAGCCGGCGCCGTATAGATAAGTGAGATTCTGGAGTTCAGGGCGATATAGCAGGATATCCATCGCGTCTACTTTGAGGTGTTTCAGAGTATGTTCGCCAAGGATATTGAGCGTTACGCGCAGGTCGGCGGAGGAAGCTATGGCTGAGTCAATATCGCGCAGCGCAGTTAACCTGCGGATTTGTTCTTGGCTATGGTCGTATAGCTCAATGCGATGAATTGCATTTCCAGCGATCTCTGCCAGCGTGGTCAGCAGGCTGATATGCTGCGCGAATTGACGCCTCGGTGCCATTTGGATGAATACCGATCCCAGTGTTCCCGCCGTAGAGGTTATCGGGACGCTTATGCCGCCATATTCCAGCAACGCCGGCTCGAAGTTAGGCAGGAAGGTTAGCGGATCCTCGCTAAGTTTTGGTGAAATATGCGCTTCCCCGGTGGTAAAGACATGCGCGACGATGCTGCCGGTCGTGTTAAGTTGTTTATGCTTAGCGTTCTTTGCCATGCCGCGCGCCGCATGTTGAACAAGTTTAGCGCTAACCTGATCGTATATCCATACCGCGCCATTTTCTTCGCCAAGGAGTGCGAGCGTTTCGTCAATGAAAACCTCGAACATTTCTGCTTGCGAATTTGCTTTTCGCAACGCGGTGGACAAGCGGTTAATCGTCTCCATTTCGCGGAAGCGGTTTTGAGTCTCGTTGAATAGACGCGTGTTCTCGATGGCAGTGGCGGCGGATGAGGCTAATATTTCTAGAAGCGCTTGCTCCTCTTCATGATAGGCGTTTGGTTCATAAGATTGCGCTGAGATAGAGCCGATAATTCGTTCGTCAATGCGCATGGGGACGAATACCGCGGAAAGAACATGGGTGGAACTGCCAAAACGCGTAGCGGGGCTGGCGGCGATCTCTCGTTCGTTCTGTAAAATAACACTTTGCCCCGTGGTTGCTATTCGCGTAGTTAGACCGGCGCCTGAAGCAAAACTTTCAAATGGGAGGCGCTGTCCGTTTTCTATACGGTATACGAAATCGTTGACGCCCTTTTCCTCGTTTCGCAACGAAATAATAAATACGTCGCAAGGCATTAGTTTTTTTGCGGCGGCATGGATCGCGACGTAGATTTGTTCAAAATCTTGCGAGAAGCTTATGATCTCTTGGCTGATCTGATGTAAGACGACGCGACGCTCGGCGGCTTGGAGCGCGTTTCCGTAAGAGCGGGTGTTTTCGATCGCAATAGCGGCAGAACTGGCGAAGGTTTGCAGCGTGGTGGCGTCTTGCGCTGTAAATGCGGCTGTATGATGGCTGTCTAAATTGATAAAGCCGATGACTTTGTCTTGCGCGATCATGGGCACGCCCATCCATCCGCGTATATACTTTGACTCATCCCATGCTTCGAAACGCGGATCGGCTTGCGCGTCGGAGAGAATTAACGGCTTGCGCAATGCGGCAAGCTCGCTCCACTTTGCGCTCTTGGGAAAGGTCTTCCCGATAATATTAGCGACGTGGTCGAATCCATGAGCGGCTACAATTTCCATGCTGTCGTTTTCGCGCTCAAAAAATATGGAGGCGCTGTCGTAAATGACGAGTTTGTTCAAAGAACTGAAGATGATTTGATAGAGCTCTTGAATATCCAACGTTGTAGAAAGCGCCGCGATCGCCCCTTGTAAATTTTCCGCTTGTTTACGGCGCGCGCTTTCGGCTTCAAGCGATTCTTGCGTGTGGCGTTGTTCTTCTTTAGCGAGCCGCAAGCGTTCCAGAGCGGTGCCGAGGCTGCTGGCAACCGTGTTGATAAATTGCTCGTCTTCTTGATCGAATGCGTTGGGAATTTTGCTCTCTACATTGAATATGCCGATCACGCGCGTATTGACGCGGATCGGAACGCAGAGCTCGGAACGCATTCCTGTTGCAATTTCAATATATGTCGCTTCTTGCGCGACGTCTCCGATGCGTATAGTTTTCTCTAATAGGGCCGACCTGCCTGTAACGCCTTTTGTAATTTCGATGCCTGCCGCCCAATTGAGGACGTTTGCGCCGATGTAAGAGGAATGCGGTATAAGGCTTCTTCGGTCTTTGCTGAGCAAAAGAACGCCGCACACTTCGTTGTAAATCTGCGAAGCGATCCGTACGACGCGTCCTATGATCTCGTCTTCGGTGTCGCTGTCGGCGCCGGCTACGGCGATTGTGTGAAGAACGGTCAGTTGTTTTAATTGCCTTTGCAGGGCATTCTCGGTTTGTTTATCTTTGGTGATATCGAATAAAACACCCTGCCAATAAAGCGGGTCGCCGTATTCGTCTTTAATTAAATCAATTACTTCTTTGACCCAGATCACGTTTCCGTCTCGCCGTATAACCTGATACTCTTCGTCGAACGGCGCGCTGTTTTGTTGTGCGAGGCGATACGCTTCGATAATCCTCTCGCGATCATTGCTGTGGATTAAATCTTCCCATAAATACTTGTGCGTCAACCATTCGATGGAGGAATAGCCGGTAAATTCTTCTAAGCGCGGACTGATATAAATCGTCGCTGTTTTACTGCTTACTAGCGTCGAGTCGAGGAAGACGACGGCGGGCGTTTGCTCGATAAGCGATTGGTAGCGAATCTCCGCTTCGCGCAAGGCGGATTCTCTACGGAGCAGGTGGTTTTGTGCGACAGCATTGGTAAGCGCGAATGGCAGGCGGCGTAGGTAATCGCTTTGCTTGACGAGATAATCAGCCGCTCCTGCTTTAAGCGCCGCTACGGCGACCTGCTCGTCGCCTTGCCCAGTGACCAGCACGACGGCGGGCGGCATCTTGCGACGCTTAATTGTCGCAAGTAGGTCAAGCCCGCTTCCGTCGGGCAAACGCAGGTCGGAAAGAATCAGTTCGAGATCAGGATGCGATTCTAGATAGTCTAACGCGGCAGCGATCGTTTCGACGTGAACCAATTCGAATGAATGATTCGCATTGTCTTCCAGCGCACGGCGCGTGAGTGCGACGTGATCGAGATCATCTTCGACGTATAGGAATTTCATGGCGCTATTATAAGTCGAAGCGTTGAGGATGGGGAATGCGTTTTAAGAATATGAGTCTTGGCATGGCGCGTCGCTCTGTTTAATAAGGGAAATAAAAATGACGCGCGCCCGCGTCATTGTGCTGCTGCTTCTTCATTAGTAGAGGCGTCGACGGGATTCGAACCCGTGGTGAGGGTTTTGCAGACCCTTGCCTTACCACTTGGCCACGACGCCGAAAGAAGAGAAAATGAGCGGGCGATGGGATTCGAACCCACGACCTTCTCCTTGGCAAGGAGACGTACTACCACTGTACTACGCCCGCATTCGGCAACGTTCGCCGAGAGTGCCGAGACACAGAATCGAACTGTGGACACCGCGATTTTCAGTCGCGTGCTCTACCAACTGAGCTATCTCGGCGATATTCTGTTGTTAAGCGTGCGAATTTTACATTGGGAAAGGGGGATTGTCAAGCAACAGTCGGGGAAACGTTCGGAGCGCGATGGCGTATAATTGCGGCATGTTTGAGAATTTAACCTCACGACTTAATCAAGTATTTGACCAACTGCGCCGACGCGGCAAACTCTCCGAAGCGGACGTGGACGCGGCGATGCGAGAAGTTCGCCTCGCCCTGCTCGAAGCGGACGTGCATTTCAGCGTCGTCAAAACATTCATCGCGCGCGTGCGTGAACGCGCCGTTGGCGCTGAAGTATCGAAGGCGTTGGTGCCTGGTCAACAAGTCATAAAGATAGTCAACGAAGAATTGATCGCCACTCTCGGCGAACCTGCGCCGTTGAAATTTTCAGGACCTAAGCCGCATGTGATCATGATGGTCGGTTTGCAAGGTTCGGGTAAAACGACTCACGCAGGCAAGATCGCAAAGATGCTGCGTTCAAAAGGGGAGCGGGTGATGCTCGTTGCGGGCGACCCGTATCGTCCCGCCGCAGTGACTCAGTTGCAACAACTCGGCGAACGTATTGATGTCCCTGTTGAATCGGATTTGAACGTCAAGCCGCCCGAACTCGTGGGGCGCGCGTTCGAAAAAGCCCAAAAGGGCGGATACGGCGTCGTGATCGTGGACACAGCTGGACGGTCGCAGTTGGACGCGGAGTTGATGAGCGAGTTAAAGTCCATCGTGGCGAAAGTCCCGCCTGTGGAAACTCTGCTTGTGGTCGACTCCATGATCGGACAAGAGGCGTTGAACATCGCGCAAGGATTCCGCGATAATGTTTCGATCACGGGTTTGGTGATGACGAAAATGGACGGCGACTCGCGCGGCGGCGCGGCGATCTCGATCCGTTCGGTGACGGGCGTGCCGATCAAGTTTATCGGCACGGGCGAAAAACTCGACGCGCTCGAAACGTACGACCCCGCGCGCTTGTCGTCGCGCATTTTGGGCATGGGCGACATGATCGGCTTGATCGAAAAAGCCGAAGCCGCGTTCGATCAGGAAGTGGCGCAAAAATCTGCCGAGCGCATGATGAAGGGACAGTTCTCGCTCGAAGACTGGCTCGACCAGATGAAGCAAATGAAAAAGATGGGACCGCTCGCGCAGATCATGGACATGTTGCCAGGGCAAATGGGACAAGCCGCGCGTCAGATTGACCCGAAGGATATCGAAAAGAATTTCAAGCAGACCGAAGCGATCATCCATTCGATGACATTGAAAGAACGTCGCGACCCCGATATTTTGAACGCCTCACGCCGACGTCGCATCGCCGCTGGCTCAGGCATGGAAGTGCAGGACGTGAACCGCTTGATCAAACAGTTCCGTGAAGCACAGAAGATGATGAAGATGTTGACGAAGACGGGAGGAAAAGGGTTGGGGAGGTTGTTTGGGTAACCAATGTCATTGCGAGCGGAGCGAAGCAATCTCCTCGCCGTGTTAGAGATTGCTTCGTCGCAATGGCGCTAATGCGCCACTCCTCGCAATGACATGGATGCGAAGCGCAGAAGATGATGAAGATGTTGACGAAGACGGGAGGAAAAGGGTTGGGAAGGTTGTTTGGGTAGGGTTAGTTGGATAGTTTGTTAGTCTGATAGTCGCTTGGTCGTGGTTTGGCGGGACGCTACGCAGTCCCTGCCTCAGTTCGTAAAAGTCGGCTGGAAGCCGACTCGCTCATCAGTCCGAAGGGCTTCTATGTGCTGAGCCGCCGGGTTGAGCTTGTCGAAACCAGGCGGCTTTAGCCTACGATGAAGATGTTGACTAAGACGGGAGGCGAGGGGTTGGGGAGATTGTTTGGGTAGTTAGCTAAATACCGCGAAAACATTCTGAGCCAAGAACTCAATATGTGCTTCTACATTGAGTTTGCCAATCTTTATGGAATTTGGGTGGCCGCAAGAGTTTCGCAAATTAAGACTTGTATTTTTTAGGTGTTCTTTGACATTCTTGTTCAGAATAGATAGCGCCCCCAAAATGTCCAAGAAATCCGATTCCTTCATTCTCGTAAAATCATCACGATTTGTTGCTGGTTTCCACCTTGCATCACGTCTATTTGCTTCACGATTGAAGTCTGACAAGTGATTCGCTATCACGAAATCATATAAAACTGAAATTGCTCCAATCCAGATAAATACAACTGCGGCTTTATAAGCATCAACATTGAGACACGTAATTGCTTCTTTTACAAATGCTTGGGAATCGGTATTCTTAATGGCTGACAGAAGTACACGTAAATCCGCTGACATAATCTTCACTGAAGATGGTTGATTCAAGTGGTTTTCTTTTACATACCTTTTGCCATCATTTGCAAGAATCCAACCATCTTTTACTCTCACAGCTAAGCCATTGGCTTTTGTGAGCGAATCGGAAACATTCCAGTTTTCCGCTTCATGCAAGCCCGACTCTATAGCTAATTTTTTTACGTCCGCTGATTGTAGAGGCTTTTCGTTCGCCGCATTAAGTATTAGGAGCAACTTATCGCGATTCGATATTTCTGTAGAAGCCAGCATATTTGATAACTCGTAGTTGGAAATCAAGTCCACCTCCGTTTATTAATTTGTTTCTTTCTTACTTGACTTGCGTTTAGGTCTCGGTTTGTTTTCGTCAAGTAGCCGCTTTACTTCCTTTTCATTGGGGAGTGCCTCTACAATCTTTTTACCTAATAGAGTAATCTTTTTGTATCCCTTATCGCCTACGCTCATAAAAAATCTACTACGCTGTGCGGCGTTGTTGACAGTTTTTGTGATATTTCCAAAAACCTGACCCGTTGCTGCTTCTCTGTTCAGTCCTTCTAAATCTGCCGTCTTAAATAGTTCTTGTTTTCTGTACATAGTCAGGTAATATGCTAAGACAGTCACAGCCTCTGCATCATTCTTGGTTTTCTTTGAAAATACAAAGTCTTGAAGATTCGGATGATTCTCATTCGACTCAGCGCTTTGTTCCTTAAGAAGGGAGGTGGTTAAATTACCAGAATCCTTAAACCATGCGGATGCGGATAAAAGCACAAACTTTCTCTGCTCTTCATTCAAAGGCGTGATGAGCTCTACAACCTTTTTCAAGACATCCTGAACTGAATCAAAATCTGAGGTTGTTCCCATTTTCAATCCTTCTTATTACTTTAGAATCTTTTCAACTTCACTGATTAAGAAAGTTGGGGCAATTTCGTAACCAGATTCTGTGCGGACAATAATATTCTTCTTGGTTAGCTCGCCTAGTTTTGGCCTGACGGTGCCTCCAGGGAGTTTCGTACCCGACTCAATCTCACTAGGGGAAAGGCTGGCTGTTATTTCTTGGTTTATAAGAGAAATTACCTTACGAGCAAGTATATAAATTAAAATTAACTGCAAGGAGGTTAGGTTCTTTACCTTTTCCGTAAAGGCTATAAGATCGTTTTCAGGATCAAGCCATACAAACGGTTCTAGAATATCAGCCAAACGTTGCTTAGTTTCAAGTTCAAATTGAGCCTTGGGGCGTATTAATTTTGCAAATGGGTCAGTCATTTCAAATCCTTTGAGTATTTTGTCACAAACATGTAACATATCATTTGTGTTATTCACTTTCTGGTTTGGGATTTTACGCAGAAGGAAATGTTTTGCCAATATTAAGGAATAGCTCCACAATAGCAATAGTGATTTCGATATTCTTAGGCACACCTGTTCTCGCAGTTTTCCGAATTTAGTTTTTTCAATTAAATCATGAGCAAAGATTACAGTGGCTTCTTCTCCCTCCTCTCTTCACACTGAATTCACAACCCAATCCTATACTCCGAGCATCAGTTCAAACCAAAGGAGTAAACATGAACGGAAAAATAGCGCTACGCGTTGTATCGGGGCTGGTCTTGCTTGCGGTCATCGCCGCCATCGGGTTCTTCGGGTTTCAGGTGGGCGTTGCCAAAGGCTCGCCGATCACCATCGAGGCGTCGTCGGGCGAATCGATGCCCATGCCGCATCCGCAATTTGGGCATGGACACGGCATGCGCCCGCATCATCCATTCGGATTTGGCTTCGGATGCTTGATTCCCCTCGTCGGCATCTTCCTGCTCGTCCTCGCGCTCAAGTCCTTCCGTATGATGATGTGGGGTCCGCGCTGGGGCTGGGGAGGTCGCCATGGTTGGGGCGAGCACAACGTCCCGCCGATGTTCGATGAGTGGCATAAGAAAGCGCATGGCGAGTCGACTGAAGAAAAGAAAGAATAAGAACGTATAATTGCCGTGAGGCGGCAAGATTCCCCGCCTCACGGTCTTTCCACTTTCAACTTTCTTCACCAATAAAAGTAGAAAGTGGAAACTCGACCATCCCTCACTATGAAAACCATCCTCGTTGTAGACGACGAACCCAAGATCGCCCAACTCGTGCGAGATTACCTCGAACGCGCGGGATTTGGCGTTTTGGTCGCGCATGACGGGAAGAAAGCCTTGTCGCTGGCGAAAACGGATAAACCCTCCGCGGTCATTCTGGACCTCGGCTTGCCTCAGCTCGATGGGCTGGATTTCACCCGCGAGTTTCGCAAAACCTCCAACGCGCCGATCATCATGCTCACCGCCCGCTCCGAAGAATCGGACAAACTCATCGGGCTCGAACTCGGCGCGGACGATTACATGACCAAGCCGTTCAGCCCCAAGGAGTTGGTGGCGCGTGTCCGTGCGGTGTTTCGGCGCATCGAGAACGCGACCAGCATGAGCTCGGAAATGATTCGCGTGGCAGACCTTACTCTCGACGTACCGCGTCTGCGGGTCACTGCCGAGAAACGCGAGATCGAAGAGTTGACTCCCACCGAGTTTGAATTGTTCGCCACCCTCGCCCGCCAGCCTGGACGCGTCTTCACGCGAGCCCAATTGTTGGATGCGATCCATGGCGTGGCATTTGAATCCTACGAACGCGCAATAGACGCGCATGTTAAGAACATCCGCCGCAAGGTTGAGATCAAAGCGAACGAGCCGAAGTATGTGTTGACAGTCTATGGTGTCGGCTATAAATTTGCGGATAAATGAAATTTATGTCACTCTGAGGGAGCGTTCGTTGCAGCCGAAGAGTCTCGCTTGTCGTGGTAGAGACTCTTCGCTACGCTCGGAGTGACATGCTTAAACCAATGACCCACTCCCACCATCCCCGCCCCAAACCTCCATGGTGGCCCCAAAATGAAGAATGGCCCCCCAAAAGATGGCAAACGCGCCGTGGACCGTTCTTCCGCCGAATGGGATGTTTTTTCATCCTGTTCAGCTTCTTCGCCTGCATCGGCGTGATGGCGTTGATAGGATTCTTTCTCAATCCGTTCGTGGAATTTCACAACATGCCGCCGAACATGCCGCAGATGCACCGTCCTGATTTCATTCTTCCATTCGGATTTTTTGGTTTCCTGATTTTGATCGGGGCAATATTTTTTGGTGTTCGCAATTTACGGCGCATGTCTGTGCCGTTGGATGAGTTGCTTGAAGCGTCGAGCCGTGTGGCGGATGGCGATTTCACTGTCCGTGTGGGGGAACGGGGACCGTTTGAAGTCCGCGCGTTGTTGCGCGAGTTCAATTCGATGGCGGAGAAATTGGAGTTGAACGACAAGCAACGCCGCAACATGCTGGCGGATATTTCTCACGAACTCCGCTCGCCGATCACGATCATGCAGGGCAATCTCGAAGGGATGATTGACGGAGTCTACTCGGCGGATACGGAGCGGTTGAAGTCGCTGTATGATGAGACTCAGATCCTTTCGCGGCTTGTTGACGATTTGCGGACTCTCGCGCTCGCTGAAAGCGGGTCACTGCAATTGAAGCGCGAGCCGACAAATTTAGGTTTGTTGATCCGTGAAGTCGTTTCGGGTTTCGAATCGCAAGCGAATGAAAAGAAAATCAAGTTTGAATTTCAAATGGAAGATGTGGAAGCGCTCGAAATTGACCCATTGCGCATCCGCGAGGTGTTGTCGAATGTCGTGGCGAACGCGATTCGGTACACGCCGAGCGGAGGGGAGATAAAGGTTGGGGTGACTGAATCAACTGTCCCTGAGAAAAGCGACGCGTTGAGCTTGTCGAAACGAAGCGTGACGGCCTTCATCCAAGATAGCGGAGAGGGAATCCAGTCTGACGATCTGAGTCGCATCTTCGACCGATTCTACAAATCCAGCGATTCGGGCGGGATGGGGTTGGGACTCTCGATAGCGAAATATCTGATCGAGGCGCACGGCGGGAAAATTTGGGCGGAATCCGAAGCGGGGCGGGGAACGAGGGTGTCTTTTTCTTTACCGCTAAGCACGCCAAGAACGCAAAGATTTTAAAGGTTTTCTTGGCGAATTTTGCGGGCTTCGCGGTTCATTGAGAAAAAGTCTGGTAAAATTGCGTTTGCGATTTCAGCCCGCATGTGTTCCTTTCACATACCTCTCTATGCCTGTCTGAAATGCAAATAATTTCAAGGAGAAAAAAGCAAGATGGTTCGTATTCGTTTACGTCGGATCGGGTTGAAGGGTCAGCCCACATATCGCGTCGTCGCCGCGGACAAAGAGTCCCCTCGCGATGGCCGCTTTTTGGAAATTTTGGGTTTCTACAATCCTCGCACAGAGCCTTCAACGGTTCATCTCAAGGAAGATCGTGTATTTCACTGGATGAAGAACGGCGCTCGCCCGACCGAGTCGGTAGAGCAGGTGTTTAAATCCGTTGGGACGCTGGAGCGTTGGGAGCGCTTCAAGAAGGGCGAAGCGGTCGAGACGCTTGTTAAAGAGGCGGAAGAGGCGGAAGCCAAACGCAAGGAAGCGCAAAAGTAGACCCTCGTTTCTAGCCTGCGCCTATTATGGCGAAGGAACTACGCTATGAAAGAATTAATCGAGTATGTCGTAAAGTCGTTAGTGGATCATCCCGATGAAGTGCAAGTAACTCAATCGGGGAGCGGGTCGCGCGTACGCATCGAGCTGAGCGTGTCGAAAGACGACATGGGGCGCGTGATTGGCAAAGGCGGCAAGGTCGCCAATTCAATTCGCGCGTTGTTGCGAGTAGCCGCTGAAAAAGAAGGCAAGCAAGCCACGCTGGATGTGGTCGAGCCAGACTAATGGCAAAAGAAAAAATCACAGGCTCGCCGAAAGGCGAGCCGCTTTATTTGAGCGTGGGTTTTTTACGGCGTCCGCATGGGGTGCGCGGCGAAATCGTTATGGATTTGCATACAGACTTTCCTGAGCGTATGAAAAGCGGGCGAAAACTATTTGTGGGCGAGGAGCGTAAGCCTGTAACGCTGACCAGCGTACGCCCGCATCAAGCGGGTCTGCTTGTAAAATTCAAAAACGTCGAAACTCCCGAAGACGCGGGTCTGTTTCGCAACCAATGGGTGTTCATCAAGAAAGCAGATGCGCCGCCGTTGCCTGAGGGTAAAATTTATCAGCATGAGCTGATCGGATTCAAGGTTGTGGATGAGAATGACAATCCGCTTGGCGAGTTAGTTGAGATTTTGGAGACAGGCGCGAACGATGTCTATGTGGTGCGAGATGACTCGGGCAAGGAGATTCTCCTTCCCGCGATTCCCTCGGTCATTCTGGACCTTCAGCCTGCTCGCCGCTTTGTCAAAGTTCATGTGCTTGAAGGGCTGTAAAATAAGTTTCAAGTTTCAGATTTCACGTCAAAGATCGCGGTTGTATGAGCTTTGAATTCATAAATACTTTGCGTTCTTCGCGTCACTTCGATAAACTCAGTGCAAGCCTTTGTGGTAAAAAGATTTATGGACGATAAAAAATTCTGGGTCGGCTTCAACTTGATCAAAGGCATCGGCGCGGTGCGGATGCAGGGACTGGTCGCGCACTTTGGCGACTTGGAGTCCGCGTGGAAGGCTGCGCCGAGCGAATTGGCTGAAGCAGGCTTGGGGTTGAAGGTGATCGAACGCGTTACACAAGCGCGCAAGGGCATTGATCTCGATAAAGTATGGGAACATATCGAGAAACAGGGGATTAAGATTCTTGTATGGCGGGATCAAGCGTATCCGCAACGGCTGAAAGAGATTGACCAGCCTCCGCCGGTGTTGTATATCCGCGGCGAATATTTACCGGACGATTTGTTTGCCGTTGCCATTGTCGGTACGCGGCGGGCGACTCCGTATGGCAGGCAGATTACAGAAGAATTATCAGCTTTCCTCGCAGCGAACGGCATGACCGTTATCAGCGGGCTCGCGCGCGGCGTGGACGCGGTCGCGCATCAATCCACGTTGAAAGCGGGCGGACGAACGATTGCCGTACTGGGTTCGGGTGTGGATAAAATCTATCCGCCCGAACATCGCGCGTTGGCTGAGCAAATGATGGAGCGCGGCGCGATCATCAGTGATTACGCGCCCGGCACGCCGCCCGACGCGTCGAATTTTCCGCCGCGCAATCGAATCATTTCGGGCTTGTCGTTGGCTGTCGTTGTCGTGGAAGCGGGCGAGACGAGCGGCGCGTTAATCACCGCCGAGTTTGCCGCCGAGCAAGGACGCGAAGTCTTCGCCGTCCCTGGGAGTATACTTGCGCCGCAAAGCAAAGGCACAAATAAGTTGATTCAAAACGGCGCGCTTCCGCTGTTGAGTGTGAACGATCTTATGCAAGCATTGGATATAACACGCGTTGGCGAACACAAAGCCGCGCGTAAGATCATGCCCTCTGATGCAATCGAAGCAAAATTGCTCACCGTGTTGACGAATGAGCCGATGCAGATAGATGAAATCCGCAATCAGGCGGAATTGCCCATTGAGAAAGTATCCGCGTCGCTTGCGCTGATGGAATTGAAAGGGATGGTGCGGCAAGTCGGCGGTATGAATTACGTCGCAGTGCGCGAAGCGCAATCGGAATACAAGATAGGATGATGTCGTTGCGAGGAGCGCTTGTTGCGATAAAGCAATCTATTTCTACGCGAGGAGATTGCTTCGCCGCTTTGCGGCTCGCAACGACATACGGCAACTAATGACTCACCACACATACGCTGTCATCATGGCTGGAGGCGGAGGGACTCGTCTGTGGCCTCTCTCACGAAAAGAAACGCCGAAACAATTATTGCCTTTGCTTGGGAAAGAAACTCTTTTTCAAAGCACAGTTGCGCGGCTTGAAGGGTTGTTTCCGCCCGAACGAATTTTGATCGTTACTGTCGCAGAGCAAGCGCGGGTGATGCAAGAGCAAGTCCCTGCCATCCCCAAAGAGAACTATTTAATCGAGCCTGCGCCGCGCGGGACGGCGTCTGTGGTAGCATTGGCGGCGGCTGTTTTGCAAAAGCGCGATCCGCAAGCGATGATGGCGATCCAAACGGCGGATCATCATATCCGCAATAAAGATTTGTTCGGTTATCTGATCAATTCGGCGTTCGATGTGGCGGAAAAAGATTATCTCGTCACGCTGGGAATCACACCGACGTTTCCATCTACGGGCTACGGATACATTCAACAAGGCGAGCCGTTACCTGACGAATACAAATATCCCGCTTACGCTGTGAAGCGATTCAAAGAAAAGCCCGATGAAGCCACCGCGCAACAGATACTTCAAAGCGGCGATCATTCATGGAATAGCGGCATGTTCGTCTGGAAAACAAGCGCGATATTGGCTGAGTTCGAGAAGCAAATGCCAGAACTCTTCAAAGTTGTTAGCGCAATCTCGTCCGCGTGGGATACTCCAAATCGCGAGGCTGTGATACAAGAGCATTGGTCGGGGCTGAAAAGCCAAACGATAGACTATGGGATCATGGAACGCGCGGAGAAAGTGGCTGTCCTTCCCGCAGGTGGACTTGGCTGGAACGATGTCGGCGCGTGGAATTCGTTGTTTGAAGTGTTGATGCCTGACGCGAATGGAAATGTAGCGGTCAACGCTGAACACATTGAAATCGATTCGCATCACACGCTCGTGTACAGCACGAACAACGGACGCTTGATGGTGACCATTGGTATGGATAACGTGATTGTGGTAGATTCGGGCGATGTGCTGCTGGTCTGCAAAGCCGATCAGGCTCAGCGCGTGCGAGACGTTGTGGAGAAGTTGAAGAAAGAGAAACAGGAGAAATTTTTGTAACCCATGTCGTTGCGAGGGCGATGCTCTTTCGCCCGAAGCAATCTCCTCGTTAACAGGAGATTGCTTCTCGAAGACTCGCAACGACATTGATAAAAGGTAATTTATGGAAGCTTATTGTATGAAATGCAAGACCAAACGTGAGATGAAAGACCCTGTCGCGGGATTCAACGCGAAGGCGTCTCCTGTCACGATTGGAACTTGCTCCGTTTGTGGAACAAAACTATATCGAATGGGAAAGACCGACGCGCACGCGGGACTCGTCCCGCCGCCGAAGCCTGCCAAAGTGGAAAAGGTGGAGAAGCGCGACGGCAAACTCGTCATCGTTGAATCGCCCGCGAAGGCAAAGACCGTCGGTCGTTTTCTTGGCAAGGGATACACGGTCCGCGCGTCGGTGGGGCATGTGCGCGACCTGTTGAAGTCGCAACTCTCAGTGGATGTGGACAACGGCTTCACGCCGAAGTATCGCGTGCCGAACGAGAAAAAAGAAGTCGTCAAAGAACTCAAGAAGCTCGCGCAAAAAGCGGAAGAGATCTATCTCGCGACCGATCCCGACCGCGAAGGCGAATCCATTTCGTGGCATTTGCTCGAGTCGGCTGAGATCGAACCCGCGCGGACGAAGCGCGTCGTCTTCCATGAGATCACCGAACCTGCGATCAAAGAAGCGTTCTCGCATCCGCGCGACATCAATATGGACTTGGTGAACGCCCAGCAAGCGCGCCGCGTGCTGGATCGTTTAGTTGGCTACAGCATCAGTCCAATCCTTTGGGAAAAGGTGCGCGGACGCCTGTCGGCGGGACGTGTTCAATCGGTGGCGCTCAGGCTCATCGTCGAGAGAGAACGTGAGATCGAAGCGTTCGTGCCTGTCGAGTATTGGTCCATCCATGGCGAGTTCCAGCCCGAAGGATTGAAATCTAATTTCATTGCGAAGTTGGCGAAGATTGACGACGGCGATCCCGAATTGTCCAGCGAAGAAATCGTCAAACCGATTCTCATGGATATGGAAACCGCCGCCTACTCGGTGACGAAGGTCAAGCGCGGCGAACGCCGACGCAAGCCGTCCGCGCCATTTACAACTTCGACGCTGCAACAAGAGGCTTCGCGCGAACTCGGCTTCACTGCCAAACGCACGATGGCGCTGGCGCAGGGATTATATGAAGGGCAGGACGTGGGCAACGGCGGCACGACGGGTCTCATCACCTACATGCGTACCGACTCGACCAATGTTTCCGCGATTGCGCAACAGGAAGCGCGGCAATACGTGACGGGAAAATACGGCGCGGACTTTTTGCCCGCCGAACCGCCGCAATACACAAAACGCTCCGCCAACGCGCAAGAAGCGCATGAGGCGATCCGCCCCACGACGGTGATGCGCGAGCCTGAATCGGTGAAAGAATTTCTCGATCCAGCGATGTTCAAACTTTATCGTTTGATCTGGCAACGCTTTGTCGCTTCACAGATGGAAGCGGCTGTGTACGATACATTGCAAGTAGAAGTAACTGGAAAAACAAGTGCGCACGAGTATTTGCTTCGCGTCTCTGGCTCTGCCGTGAAATTCGCGGGCTTTTTGGTCGTATACGAAGAAGCGAAGAACGAAGATAAAAAATCGGATGAGGACGAGGAAGAGAACGTCAAAATCCCTGCGGGCATTGCCGAGGGACAAAAGCAGGAATTGATCCGCCTCATCCCCGAACAGCATTTCACGCAACCGCCGCCGCGCTACTCGGAAGCGTCGCTTGTGCAAGCGCTTGAAGAAGACGGCATCGGTCGCCCGTCCACGTACGCGCCGACGATCTCCACGATCCAAGCGCGCGGGTATGTCATGCGCGAGGAAAGGCGCCTTATCCCGACGGAGATCGGAGTTCAGGTTAACGATTTGATGGTGCAATACTTTCCCGATGTGGTAGATTTGAAATTCACCGCGCGGATGGAAGAAGACCTCGACATGATCTCGAACGGTCAAGCCGAATGGACGGAGGTAGTAGGCGAGTTTTATCATCCGTTCGCGGAAGATCTCAAAAAAGCGCAAGCAGAGATGCCCGTCACAAAAAGCGAGCCTGAGAAGATTGGTCGCGCTTGTCCTACCGATGGCGGCGAACTTGTCATCCGCTACGGTCGCTTTGGAAAATTTATTTCGTGCGCGAACTTCCCCAATTGCCGCTACACCGAGCCGTGGCTCGTAAAGATCGGCGTGCAATGCCCGAAAGACGGCGGCGACATCGTCGAAAAGAAAACGCGTAAAGGACGCACGTTCTACGGATGCGCGAATTATCCGAATTGCGATTTCACCTCGTGGAAACGCCCGCTCAAACAGCCTTGCCCAAAATGCAGCGGCTTGCTAGTCTACGCCAACAAACGCGAAGCGCAATGCGCGAATTGTCAGGAAACTTTCCTGCTCGAAACAATTATCCCCGAAACAGTTGAATAGGAGTCACCATGCACTTTGCGCCTCTTCCATATCTCGACCCTGGCTCTGGCAGTTTTTTGATTCAGATCGCCATCGCCGCGCTGCTTGGTTTAGGAATTGCATTCCGCGCCTCGTGGAGCAAGATCAAGGGATGGTTTGGAGTCAAACCGAAGCCGACCGAAGACGATGACGAATCAGAAAACGAATAGCGGAGGACTTGCCGCTTCTTTTCGGGACCCCAGCGGGTTTCTGTTTTCTCGAGGCGGAGTCTTATATCGACAGGTCAACCGCGCGTACGAGGGCGATTACACGCGCTTGATGGAGTCGGGGTTGTACGAGAGGCTGGTGAAGGCTGGGTATTTGATTCCGCACGTCGAAGCGAATCGGGTTGCCCCTGCGAACGACGCGTCCCCTAAAGGGGATGCAGCATTTAAAATCATCCAGCCTGAGCGCGTGCCGTTCATCTCGTATCCGTATGAATGGTCGTTCGGGCAATTGAAGTCTGCCGCGCTGGCGACGTTGACCATCCAAAAGCGCGCGCTGAAAGCGGACATGTCGTTGAAAGACGCGAGTGCGTACAACATGCAATTCGTGCGCGGCAAGGCGATGTTGATTGACACGCTCTCGTTTGAGATTTATCAAGAGGGACAACCCTGGGTCGCGTACAAACAATTCTGCCAACATTTTCTCGCGCCGCTGGCGTTGATGGCGTTGAAAGACGTGCGCTTGAGTCAGCTCTTGCGCGTGTACATTGACGGCGTTCCGCTTGATCTTGCAAGTGAATTGCTCCCAACAAAGACAAGATTTAATTTCGGTTTGCTCACGCACATTCACGTTCACGCGGGCGCGCAGAAAAAATATGCTGGTGAAGAAGTGAAATCGCGCGGCGGTTCGATGAGCCGACAAGCGATGACGGGCTTGATCGAGAGTCTCGAATCCACGATCCAAAAATTGGATTGGACTCCGCGCGGCACCGAATGGGGAAATTATTACGACATCACTAATTATTCCGATGCGGCGTTCGAGCATAAAAAACAACTCGTGGGCGAATGGTCGGCGCGACTCAAGCCCGCGCTCACGTGGGACTTGGGCGCGAACAACGGCGCGTTCAGCCGCGTGGCTGGCGCGAACAGCGGGTTCGTTGTTTCGTTCGATATTGATCCCGCCGCCGTCGAACAAAATTATCGGCAGATGAAGAACGATAAAACAGAAAATCTCCTGCCGCTGTTGTTAGACTTGACGAATCCAAGCCCCGCCATCGGCTGGGCGAACCGCGAGCGCGATTCGTTTGGCGGGCGCGGTCCTACCGATCTCGTGTTGGCGCTTGCGGTGATTCATCATTTAGCAATCTCAAACAACGTGCCGCTTCCGCAACTCGCGGACTTTTTTGCCGAAACTGGTAAGTGGTTGGTGATCGAATTCGTCCCCAAGCAGGATAGTCAGACCCAGAAACTGCTGGTGTCGAGACAAGATATCTTCCCCGATTACACGCGCGAAGGGTTTGAGTCTGCGTTCAAGGAGAAATTTACGATGCGCGAGGCGGTCAAGATCCGCGAATCGGAGCGGGTGTTATATCTAATGGAAAGAAAATAGCAGGGTTTTGACATGCGCATTGTGGGGAGAGAGAAGGATGTAGTTGTCAATTTAACATTGTGCCAAGCGAGGGATGGTATATAATAAGCAAAACCTTTGAGCAAAAGGAAGCGATTATGGAAGCAATATTGGCAATCGTCAAGAATAACCTTAAGAAACCGGTCGTTGCAATTGTCTTGGGAGCGGCGCTGGGTTTGATCCTTGGCTTGATCTTAGGCTGGCTAGTATGGCCCGTCGAATATACGGATGGAACGCCGGAAATTCTGCGCGCGGATTTACAAAGAGATTACTTGCGAATGACCATCGATTCGTACAACCGCACCGGCGATGTGGACGCGGCTATGAAGCGCTGGGATAACTTGGGCGCGGCGGCGGGCTCGACCTTCGTCGGCTTGCAGAACGACCTGGGCTATTTGGACGCGGCGAAAGTTCGAGAGTTCGGCCAGTTAGTGCAGTCGGTAAAAGGGGCTCCTATTCAGACAGCCGCTCCTGAGCCTGGCGCGCTGAGCGGATTTAGCAGCCTCATTTTCTATGCTGCCATTGCCGTCGTCGCGCTTTTAATTGGGGCGGGCGCGCTGTTCGTATTGCGTCTTTTCCGCCGCGGCAGCGGGACGGTTACGCCGGTGATGCAGGCGACTGAGATCAGCCGTAATATCGAAAGAACCGACTATCAGAAGCACGGACTTGCGCCTCCCATCACGCAAACGATGACAACGTATGTGTACGGTTACGACCTTTACGATGAATCGTTCAGCATTGACACGCAAGGCGGAAAATACCTTGGCGAATATGGCGTGGGAATCTGCGAGAAAATTGGCGTTGGCGAACCTAAGAAGGTGGCTGCGCTTGAAGTCTGGCTGTTCGAAGAGAACGATATTAAAACCGCTACAAAAGTTCTAATGTCTGAACATGCATATAACGACCCGACGATTCGCGCGAAGCTTGAACCGAAAGGCGAATTAATTCCGCTTAAGCCTGGCGGAGAAATCTTGCTTGAGACCGCCAACCTCCAATTGCTTGCCACTGTGGTGGATTTGGAGTACGGCATGGGCTCTTTGCCTGCCAATAGCTACTTTCAGCGCGTTACGCTGGAATTTGCGATCTGGCCCCGCGCAACCCATTAATTTCTTCGATAAAAAAGACCAGCCTCGCGCTGGTCTTTTTTGTTATTCGATCTTTAAGATCCTATATTTAACGCTGCCCCCGGGCGTTTGGGCTTCGATCGTGTCGCCCGCTCTGTGATTCATCAATGCATTGCCGATAGGCGATTCGTTGGAGATCTTCCCGTTGCGCGGGTCGGCTTCTTTTGCGCCAACCATGTAGAAAATTTCAGGATCGAATCCTTCTTCTTGCACAGTAATACGCGCCCCGACCGTTACCGTATCGCTCTGCTGTTTTTCAACAACAGTCGCCAAGCGTAAGGTCGCTTCGATTTCCTGAATACGCCCCTCTAGAAAAGCTTGATCCTCTTTTGCCTTATGATAATCAGCGTTTTCGGAAAGATCGCCCATCTGAATAGCGGAGCGCAGCCGCTGAGCGAGTTCTTCGCGTCGAGCGCCGGTCAATTCCGCTAACTCCTCCCTTAACTTTGCTTCGCCTTCGGGCGTGAGATACATTTGTTGAGACATTAATCACCTATTCTATGGTCTTTCAAGCGGGTTGAAAAGTTTTTGATGTTCTTCGATGGCGTAACGATCGGTCATGCCGGCGATGTAATCGCAAATGGCGCGTTCCAAACCGCGTATATCAATGAACGCTTGAATAGAGTCGGGCAGCATGGACGGTTCGGCTTGATAAGCGTAAAACAGATCTGAGATTAATCGTTCCGCCTTGACTTGCATGCGCGCTACGCGATAATGGCGGTAAAGTTTCTTGTACAAGAAGTCTTTCAATTCGCGATGGCGGCGCTGCATATCTTCGGCGTAGCCGATTACGTTATGTTTCAGTTTCTGAATATCAAGCGCCGACTTCGCCTTAGATTCCTTCAGGCGGCTGTCGGTCGCCTCCACCATGTCTGTGACCATGACACCCACAAGTTGACGGATCATGCGATGGCGTTCCATCTCTTCCAGCATAGGTCCGCGCCAGTTATAGGTTTCGCGCAAGATTTCCCATAGGGCGATCCCGTCTAGTTGCTGAGGCGAAATCATGCCGGAGCGCAGACCGTCGTCGAGATCGTGCGTGGTGTAGGCGAGTTCGTCGGCGACGTTGGCGATCTGCGTTTCAAGGTTGCCGCGCAGTTCGGGGTTAAAGTTGCGCGCATCGGAAATGTCGTACTCCGATTCGTGCTTTACCATTCCCTCGCGCGCTTCCCAGGTGAGATTTAACCCCGGAAATTCAGGATAGCGCTGCTCAAGTTCGGTGACAATGCGTAAGGATTGTCGGTTGTGATCAAAGCCGCCGTGATCCTTCATGAGTCGCGCTAATGCCACTTCGCCGGAATGTCCAAATGGGGAATGTCCGAGGTCGTGGGCGAGGCAGATCGCTTCGACAAGGTCTTCGTTGCCGCCTAGGGCGCGGGCGAGCGTCCGTCCGATCTGAGCGACTTCAAGAGTGTGCGTCAACCGCGTGCGGAAGTAGTCGCCTTCGAAATTGATGAAGACTTGAGTTTTGTATTCGAGGCGGCGAAAAGCGGTCGTGTGGAGGATGCGGTCGCGGTCGCGTTGGAACGAGGTGCGGAATTCCGGCTCGTTATCCAAATAGGCGCGACCCTTGGTATCCTTGCTGCGCATACCGTAAGGGGCAAGGCTCGCGTCTTCGATTTCTTCAAGGCGCTGACGGTTAAAGTACATGATTGAAAATCCTCGTCCCATCCTCTCCGGAGAAGATGGGAGATGCGGCGGTGTAGATGGGGCGAGAGGGGGTCGAACCCTCACGGTATCACTACCGACGGATTTTAAGTCCGTTGCGTCTGCCGATTCCGCCATCGCCCCGACGGGTTGATATTCTACCTTATTTTGAAGCGTTTTGAGTTGCGAGGCGACGACTTTGTTCGCTCGATATGCAGCGCGCCGATGCCGAGAGAAGACATAAATTCGCAGATCGCATAATTCTTCGTAACGAGCGCCAACGCGCCGGTCGTCCATACCAACAGACTGCAGAGGCGAAGCGCAATAGGAAAAGATTTAGTGGGAAGATGGAAGCCAGCGCGCCAATGTGTACGGCGCCGAGAAATCTGAAAGCGGGACCGGCGTAATTAACCGCAAGGGATTGTGTCATTGCTCAATTGTATAACGAATAACAAAGAAAAACCCTCCGATTTGGAGGATTTTTTTTGGCGGTCCCGACGGGATTCGAACTTCTAGGATTAGCAATTTTCAACAATTTTACACATTGCCATTCTAGGTTACGGCCTATATAATTCCCGATACGTTGCAAAATGTATCGGGAATATTGATTGACAGAAAGGGAGTGTGTGATGTCAAAGATTGCCGTAATAAATGAAAGCGACCAATTTGCCAGGGAGGAGGTGAAGGTATGCAACATTTAATTGTTTTTTCTGTCGGTCCTGTACAGGACTTCATTAACACTGCCCGTCGCAGCCGTGACTTGTGGTACGGCTCGTGGATGTTAAGCCAGTTGGCAAGAGTTGTTGCTGAAGAAATTGTTAAAGCAAATGGCGAACTTATTTTTCCAACAAATACTGAAATTGAGAGCGTCCCCAATAAAATTGTGGGAGTGGTTGAGACAGATAATCTCAAAAAGTTTGCAGATGATATTAAAGAAACAACTGTAACTTACTTAGTAGATAAACTTGCAAAAACCACATTAGACGGGATTAAGTCGAAAACATTTAATCGCGCACTTGCCGATGCTCAGATAAAGGATTTGCTCGAATTGTATTGGGTTGGCGTGCCGTACAATGACAGAAAATATGCTGAAGTGCGCGAGCAAGCAGAAGCCATGTTGATTGCCAGGAAAAATACGCGCGACTTTAATCAAATGACTGGGGCTAATGCGCCGAAATCATCCTTGGATGGTTCGCGTGAATCTGTTATTGACGAAGAAGAATACCCAAAAAATAATGCGAATGATAAAGAAGATAAAATTCGAGACTTGTATGAAAAATATCGGGCGCGCCAAGGCGAAAGATTATCAGGGGTAGATTTATTGAAGCGTTTAGGCGCAAGAAAGGATGAGCCTGACTTCAAAAGCGCCTCGCACATGGCGGCGATTCCATTTATGCGAAAATTAGGCGCTGCAAAAGATAAATTAATCTCTAACATTAGAGATTCGTTTGGAATAGCAACTTGGGAAGTTGGCGACAAAGATGAAGGATCTTTGTTGTTTGAAAATCGGCTAATTGATTTGATGCCCAACCAAAAGAAGCAGAAAGAATTACTCAATTTATTTAATCAAAAAATTAAAGCTGTTGCAGGTGATTCCCGCCCCAGCCCATATTATGCTTTGATACGAGCTGATGGCGACAACATGGGGAAAGTAATAGATGGGCAAGAAGATAAAAATAAGCATCAACAGCTTTCAAAAGCATTGAGCAAGTTTGCAGGCGAGGTTGAAGATATTGTTAATGAGCAACATCAAGGCTTGCTGATTTATTCAGGCGGCGACGATGTGTTGGCTTACCTGCCTGTGGATAAGGCTTTAAGTTGCGCCGATGCTTTAGTGAAAAAATTCAAAAATGAGTTAGGAGAGTTTTTTGCGAAAGACGGAACTACTTCGCCAACCCTTTCCATTGGCATTGTGATTGCCCATCACCTTGACCCGCTTTCGGATGTGTTGAAACTAGCCAAAAATGCAGAACGTACAGCAAAAGATGTGACAGGCAAGAATGGCTTAGCAGTGACCTTGAGCAAACGTTCAGGTATTGACAGAACCATTGTCGGTAAATTTTCTGATTTGCACACTCGCCTGAATGAAATGATTGTTTTGACCAATCACAAAATTATCAGTGGTGGCACGGCTTATGAACTACAAGAGTTACAACGCGTATTACCTGATGATTTTTCACTTACTGGTTTACAGGATGGAGCAATTCGCATCGTCAAACGAAAACAATCTGCAGAAGGTAAACAACTTTCAGAAGAAGATAAAGCAAGATACATAAAAATTGTTGATGGTTGGCTAAAAAACATTACTTCGATTGAACAGAAACCAAAACATTATTCACTACATGATTTAGCAAACGAAATGATCATTGCTAAGTCATTAGCCGATGGAGTAGAACCAACTACCAATCAGGCTGAGGAGGCGAAAAATGAGTCTTAAGCTTATTGTGCCGCGTGACCCGTTAATCTTTCGAGATGGAAAACCATTCACAGCCGTGCCAGGTGAGCGCGCGAAATCTATTCCGTTTCCATACCCCGCCACAGTTGCAGGGGCGGTGCGCACGCGCAAAGGCACAACATTTAGTAAAACAGAAATTGAAGAATTAAAAAATATTTCAATTCGCGGACCTTTTTTAGTTGAGTTGGGAAATGACAAGGTGCATTGGTATTTCCCTGCGCCTGCCGATGCTTTGCAAATGAGTGCAACAGAAATTCACTCGCTTGCCCCTATTGAATTTGATAATGGATCATCGGATTTGGAAAACGGGTTGAAATTAATTGGCGCGAAAAAAAATATCGTTGAAAAGCCGATGAAAGACGCGCCTCTGTACTGGAATTGGGAGTTGATTCAAGCGTGGCTGATGAATCCTGACGACGAGTTGGATTTTAGCAAAGCAACTCGCGGACCTGTAAGCGAAACACGCACTCACGTCAGCATTGATAAAGATTCTCAAACTGCTTTGTCTGGCGCGTTGTTTCAAACCAGCGGATTTGAGTTTATAAAGAAGAACGGAAAATTATCTGACACGACTCAATTTGCATTAGCAATTGAAACGACTGAAACATTGGATGATAGCGTGGATACATTGGGTGGCGAGCGACGTGTTGTGTATTGGCAAAATTCAACAGAACCATTGCCTGTGTGTGATGAAAAAATCAAAACGCAAATTAAGAATGGTAAGCATTGCCGTTTGATGCTTGCCACGCCTGCTTTTTTTGAAAATGGCTACATTCCTAAACATCTTGAGGAAACATATAACCTTGAAATCGTGGCAGTTGCTTTGCCGCGTTATCAAACCATTTCAGGTTGGGATTATGAAAAAGGCGCGCCCAAACCAACCCGCAGACTTGTGCCCGCAGGAGCTGTCTATTTTATAAAGTTCAAGGATGCTGGCAAGATTGAGGATTTTCTTGCTAAATGGTTACATTCTATATGTGAAAAAGACTCGCAAGACCAGCGTGATGGATTTGGTATTGCTTTACTCGGCGCATGGAATGGCGTGCTAAGAAAGTATGGAGGTGCATAATGGCTAGGACATACTCAAGGCTTAATGAAGTTTTTGAAGTTAAACAACAACCAGACCCGAATATCATCACGCAAACTCGTACATATAAACTAATCACGCCCTTATTCGGTGGCGGGGCACAGACTCAAAAGCCTGATGAAGTGACAACGGTGCGCGCCACTGAAGTGCGAGGTCACTTGCGTTTTTGGTGGAGAGCCACACGTGGTGGTATGTTTGAAGGTGATTTGAAGAAGATGAAAGCGGAGGAAGAAAGAATTTGGGGCTCGGCGGCACAGAAGAAAAAACCTGGTCCTTCCAAAGTAAAAATAAATATTAGAAAGTTATCTGCTGGGGCAAAAGACCATCCATTTGAAGTTGTTCCTGGAAATAATGGACAGCCACAAGTTAAACCCAGAAGAGGTAGTAAAGGGCATCCTTATAGTGCGTTTCCTTTACAGCCAAACCAGAATGATGGTTTACATATTGGCATGGAAACCGCTTCTGTTCACAATGATGTATCTTTTATTCTTGAAATAAATTACAAAGCAACGGATGAAATTCAAGATGATATTAATGCTGCATTATGGGCATGGGAAACTTTTGGAGGCATTGGCGGAAGAACGCGCAGAGGTTTTGGTGCTCTTCAATGCACGATGATAGATAATATTCCAGAAACACCTCCAAGTTATGAGGCTGTGGCAGAAAATATCAGGAAAGGGCTAAACGACTATGTGACTGTGAATGGCAATTGGTATCCAGGAGTGCCATACTTAAGTGTTGATGATGAAGATTATAAATTAACAGAAAGTAAAACTGATGTCGCTAAAGCCTTAAAGGATTTACTTGATGCCTTAAAAGGATTTAGACAAAGTAGGCGTGAGGGAAATAATCCAAACGCACCAGGCAGAAGTTATTGGCCCGAACCTGAAAATATACGAGAAATCAAAAACCAAAGAATACCTAGACATCAACCATTACCTAATCAAATCCCCAATAAATTTCCAAGAGCAAAATTTGGTTTACCAATCATATTTCATTTCAAAGATATAAATCGGCAAAACCCTGCTGCCACGAATTTTGATCCTTCAGATACATCGCTTGAAGGAGCAGAATTTGAGCGCCTTGCCAGCCCTCTTATACTAAGACCTCTTGCTTGTGCTAAAGGCGCGGTTGGCTTGGCGATAAGATTAAATTGGCGTACTTATGATGCGCAAGAATCATATACACCACCTGGAGGGTTGATGTTGAAAGGTGCAGGGAATCACCCCCCACTAAAAAGTGATTTAACTCCAAGTGAAGCAAATGATATCCCGCCATTAAAAGACAAATCTAACGATGTCTTACAAGCCTTTCTCGATTATTTGAAATAACAGGAGCAAATAAACTCATGAATACAAAATTACTTTTCATTCAAGCGTTATCCCCCATTCATGCAGGGACGGGGCAGGGCGTGGGTGTGATTGATAACCCGATTGCGCGTGAAAAATCTACGAATATTCCATTTATTCCAGCCACCACGGTTAAGGGCGTCTTACGAGATGCTTGTGATGATGAAAATGATAGAAAAAATATCTTCGGTTCGGCGCGAGATGCGATTGAACTCTCGATGGGGGCGGCGACTTTTACCGATGCGCGTTTGTTGTTGTTGCCCGTGCGAAGTTTGAAAGGCGTGTTTGCTTGGGTTACATCGCCTTTGTTGTTGAAGAGATTGATCCGCGATGCAGGCGAAAAAATTGGAGATGTACCCTCTGTAGGCGCAGATGATTGCTTGGTTTCAAGCGCATCGGAACTGAAACTAGATAATAACAAAGTCGTTTTGGAAGATTTAGATTTGAATGGCGCGCCCAATGCGGATGTTGACAAATGGGCAGATTGGCTGGCAGATTCGTTGTACGGAAAAGAATCGGTTTGGCATGATGAGATGAAAAAACATTTGTGTATTATCTCGGATGACAACTTAGCCTTTTTGCTGGAAACCGCCACCGAAATTACAACCCGCATTGCTTTGGAAAAAGATACGAAAACAGTAAAAGATGGCGCGTTGTGGTATGAAGAAGCCTTGCCCGTAGAAACAGTGCTGGTGAGTATGGTGATTGCGAAAAAAGAAAATGTGCTTACAAAATTAACAGAGTTAACAAAAAACACTTTGCAATTTGGCGGCAATGCCACAGTGGGACGCGGGCTTTGCCAGGCGACTTTACTGGGAGGAAAATAAAATGAGACTCGAAGGAAAATTTGCCGCCGCAATTCATAAACAAGTATCTGATTATAAAGAAGCAGAAAAAGATGAAAAGATACAAAAACGCTATGGTTCTATGGCGTATCGGTTGCCGATTTTAGTGCGCAGCGCTGGCTTGGCGCAGGCTTTGGCATTTGTAGAAAGTAAAAGTAAACATGAAGCCTCGCATCCTTACACTTATTTATTGAATCACTTAGCCGAAGTGGTGATTGGAAATAATGATGGCAAAGCCCTTGCAGGGCAAAGCCGAAACGCAGATGTGCAAGAGTACATGTATTTAACGCAACGCACCATGCTGGCTCTTAAGTGGTACAAGCGTTTCGCAGAAACAATGTTGGGGATCACACCTACAACTGCGGGCGAGGATGGGGGCGGCAATGACTGAATTTCGCCGTCAGGCTTTAGTGTCGTGTACTCCACAAAAAGATTCGAATGTTGGCTTGTGGCTGGATAAATTTCTGCTGGATGATAAAGAAGGCGCCAAGAATAATTTAATCGAACAAGCGCTTACCATTCAATCATCGAAGGTTTATGATGAGTTTTATAAAAAGTGGAAGGCTGAATTAACCAAGCGTGGCGCGCAGTGCAGAGAAGCCGAAACATTGGGCAGGCTGGCAATTAACTTGGGAGCAGACTCTACATTGGAAAATTCGATTGCGTTGAATCGAACCTACGGCGCGCCATGTATTCCAGGCAGCGCTTTGAAAGGCTTGGCGGCAAGTTATTATAGAAAGCATGTTGAGAAATTAGATGTAGGACTCGCAGACGATATTTTTGGCGTGCAGGAAAATGCAGGCTGGGTCATTTTTTATGACGCGTTGTTTGTGCCAAAAGGAAGTTCTTTAGGGCTTAAACAAGATGTGGCGACGGTACATCATCAAGAATATTATCAAAAGAATAACGCGCCCCCAGCGGATTGGGACAGCCCGATTCCGATTCCTTTCTTAAGTGTAGTTGGTGTTTTCTGCCTAGCCTTAAGCGGACCCCCAAACCTGATACAAGCAACTTATAAAATTTTGAAGTTGGCATTGGCGCATGAAGGTATTGGCGCAAAAACAAACAGCGGATATGGACGCATGAAGTTGCACTTACCGCATGAAACCCCAAAAGATTATGAAACGGGCGTTGTGCAAGATGTATTTGCCTCGTATGCTTTTATTAAACCTGATAAAGGCGGCAAAAGTATTTTTGTGCATTTCAATGAACTCGCTGATGATTTGAAAACTTTAGACCCAAACCAAAAAGTGATGTATACAACCAAAGCAGGCAAAAAGAAAGATGAATTACAAGCAACAGATGTGAGTCTGTTGGATTGATAAGAGGAGTGATTTGATGGATACCGTGCAATTTGTTCAAGAAGCATTGAAGACTTTTGAAGCCATTAAACCTGGTATTGAAGGAATGATTGCCACAGGCTCTGCTCTGAGTGCAACTACAAAAGGCAGCGTTTATGTGATGCAAAAAGGCGCAAAATTTATTTCATATCTGATTCAATCAGGCAGGAAGAAACCTGTGAAAAAGAGTTCTGGCGGCAAGAAAAAGCCCGCGCCTACCAGCAAAGACAAATTTACAATCGCCAAAGATGATGTGGCAATTGTGGTAGATATTAGCCGCAGGATTTTGACAAATGTGGCTGGCTTTTTAGACGAACAAAAGATAGACGCCGATATTGTGATGGTAACCAATGACCCAAGTTATGGCGAGCAGGTTATCTTTCTAAACCCAGAATCGGAGAAGGAGTGGAACGATGTAGCCTTAGAGTTCAAAACGTTGATGAACAAAATCAAGCGCACGGCTGGCGGGAAACGCGTGCATTTGTTTTTTTCTGCCCCATTGCCATTGGTCTTTGCGATGGGGGCAGTGTGGGGTACTGTGGATGACGCCGTTGTGTATCATTGGGAAAACAATACCTATCATAAAGTGATTGATATATCTCGCAAACTAAGGTGACGTTTTATTCCGTCCGTTGTTTTTTCTCTTGAAACGCTTGAGGATTATAGCGCGCCGCCTACACTAGCGATGCTTCGCGCCTATAGGTTTTCATCATGTTAATTTCCGTCTTGATTCATTTAACCGCCCAGCAAAAGATTAGCCTGCCCGCAGAAACTGGCAGCGCCATTCGGGCTGAGCTGTTGAAGTGGACGCAAAAAATAAACCCTGCTCATTCTGCTCAATTACACAATGGCAATGCCTTGCGCCCTTATACCCTTTCAGACTTGCAAGGCGACTTTCGTTTTGAGGGTGGGCATCGCGTACTAAAAGAAGGCGACCAGGTCTGTTTTCGGCTAACCAGCCTAAGCGCAGCAGATTCGCAACTTTTGTTAAACGAAGTTTTGCCGCAAATGCTAGGCAAAAGCATTCAGTTAGCCCATCAGAAATTTGTTGTGCAAGAAAAAATAGAAGTTCAACAAAAAACAAGTTATCAAGAGTTGTTGCAAAAAAATTTCGATTCCACAAAACCAGCGCCCGCATTAATAGATGTGGCTTTTGATTCGCCCACCACTTTTAATGTTGATAACGGGGTTATGCCTTTGCCTGTGCCTGTTTTGATTTTTAACTCGTGGCTGGCGCGTTGGAATCAATTCGCTGAGGTTAACTTTTCACAAGACATAAAGAAAATAGATGAAGCCTTGCTATCCTTGAGCCGTTTTCAAAAATTACGTTCTCAAGCGGTGACGTTGACCAAAGGCTCGCCAGAAAGCCCGAAAAAAATTCCGCTGATCGGCTTTACCGGGCTATGCCGCTTTCGCATTAATTCAAACGATTCTTTTTGGCTAAGCGCCTGCCACACCCTGACAGAATTTTCTACATTTTGCGGAACTGGCACAAAAACCTCTTACGGACTTGGGCAAACAAGGATTGCCAATGAATTGGATTGGAAAAATTCTCGAAACAAATAATTTACAAAAAGCATGGGAGGAAGTGCAACGCAACAAAGGCGCGCCAGGCATAGACCGCGTGAGCATAAAACGCTGGGAAAGAAATTGGGAAGAAAGATTAATTGAGCTCGCTCAGCAAGTGCGCGCTAATACTTATAAAGCCAGAAAATTAAAACAGTTCAACATCCCTAAAAAAGATGGCGCACTAAGAACGATTTCCATTTTGACAGTAACCGACCGCGTGCTGCAACGCGCTGTACTACGAATAGTAGATGATGTGTTTGACAAAACTTTTTTGCAGTGCAGTTATGGCTACCGCTCTGGTGTGGGCGTTAAAGATGCCATCCCTGCTATTTTGAAACAACGTGATTATGGCAAACAATGGGTGGTAGATGCCGATATTGATAATTGCTTCCCGAGCTTGAATCATGCGCTCATGCTTAAGTTTTTCAAACAAAAAATAAAAGACCCGCTCGTGCTGGGTTTAATAAAACAATGGATGCGCCAAGGCGAAAATAAACCAGGCATAGGCATTTCTTTAGGGGCAGTTGTTTCACCTTTATTGTGCAATATTTTTTTACACCAGCTCGATGCTCAATTAATAAAAGCAGGCTATAGCCCTGTGCGTTATGCCGATGATTTTTGTATATTTGCTTATACAAAACAAGAAGCGCAACAAGCCATGCAATTAACGGGCGAACTATTAACCAAGCTAAAACTTAAATTTGAGCCCAATAAAACAAACATCACCCATTTTGATGCTGGTTTTAATTTTTTAGGCGTTCATTTTTTTCGTAACGCCTATAGTTTTGAAGCCCAAAATAAGAAAGTAGAAATAAAAGGCGACTTTGACCCAAATTTCTTATATGACTACATACCCGAAGGATATGCCTAATGACGTAATGCCCCAAAGAGGAGAGATTCATGCCTACGCTTTATGTTACCGAAACAGGCGCGCGCTTGGAAAAAGAATACAAACGCATACTCATCGTTAGTAAAGATGATGAGATCTTGCAAAATGTGCCCCTTGCGCATATAAACGATGCGGTCTTGGTAGGCAATGTGGGTATTACCACGCCTGCTATGCTTTCACTGTTAGAAGCAGGCGTTTCGTTTTCAATCGTCAGCCGCATGGGCAAATTGTTAGGCAGGTTGTTGCCCCCTAGCCAGGGTAATATTTTCCTAAGGCATAAACAATATCGCCGTTCAGAAGATGAAGCGTTTTGTCTTAATATCGCCAAAGACATTGTGTTGGGCAAATTGAAAAATCAACGCACTTTTGCACGCCGAATTTCACGCGCCAACCCAAATATTCTGGCAGAAGATGTTGATAAAATTTCAGCGGCGATAAAGCAAGTTGAAGGAGCAAGCGATTTGAATGCCTTGCGCGGGCATGAAGGTATTGGCGCGAAAGTCTATTTTGATATTTTACGCATGGGTTTGCCCGCTGAATGGCATTTTGAGAAACGCACCCGCCGCCCGCCCAAAGACCCCAGCAATGCTTTATTAAGTTTTGGTTATAGCCTGCTGACCCAAAATATGATGACCGCCCTCGAGATTGTAGGCTTAGACCCCTACGACGGCATCTTTCATGCCGATGTGTATGGCAGGCCCGCCCTGGCATTAGATTTGGTGGAAGAATTTAGAAGCCTGATCGTGGATTCACTGCTCATCACGCTGACGAAGAAACGCATCTTAACCATCTCCGACTTGGTTGCAGAGCCCAATGGCGCCGCTTACCTGAAGCCGCATGCCTTAAAAAAATTCTTAAGCCAATATAATGCCCGCTTGCAAAGTGAGGTGATTCACCCTAAAGCCCAGCGCGCTATTTCCTACCAAAAATGTTTTGAAGTGCAAGCCCGCCAATTGCGCTATGTGATTGAAGGTAAGGCGGAAAGTTATCAACCCTTTTTAACCAGATAGCCCCCCGCTCGTCTGAAGGGCGGAGGCGTAGAATAGGTGTATAATGAAAACACAATTTTTACTGATCGTGTACGATATTTCAAACGACAAACGACGCGCCAAATTGCATAATGCCTTATTAAATTATGGCACGCCTGTGCAATACTCGGTCTTTGAATGTCACCTTACCCCAAAGAACCTTAACAACCTAAAAAATGCAATTCAAAAAATTATTCGCAACCGCAAAGATAACGTGCGTTATTATTTATTGTGTGGAACCTGCGCCAGCAAAATAGAAGCCACGCGTAAAGAAGAGGCGCGAAAATCTACGCCTGTACATACCATAGTGGTTTAGGCAAAAACGAGCGAAGCAGGGGGGTAAGCGGGTTTTTAGCATGCTCGTTTTAACCTATGTATGGCTGGCAACCTGTAGCTAAAACATCGCGAAATACAAACTCACTGCCAGCCCTAGCCGCAAAAAAACGAGCATTTGCTCTTAGCCCTATCCAAAAAGCGATGCTCGAAAATGAAGAAATTGAGGTGAAAACATGATTTTAATAAGGAAATTAGTATTTCATTCAATTTTGTTAACAAAAAACCAAAAAAGTTAAGTTTAGTAAGAGTTAAAAATTAATGCTCCTAGTCCATAGGACTGAAACAATACAATATATGTAGCCATGTTTTGTTTATCTCTCCTTGTTAAAAATTAATGCTCCTAGTCCATAGGACTGAAACGCCACAGGCAGTAATTAACAACGCCACAATCAATAACATGTTAAAAATTAATGCTCCTAGTCCATAGGACTGAAACGATGGTAGTTTGTGGTGGCTTGGCAAATGGCAAATTGCGTTAAAAATTAATGCTCCTAGTCCATAGGACTGAAACGTTAACGATGTTTGCCACTCCTGCGATGATGCAGAAGGCGTTAAAAATTAATGCTCCTAGTCCATAGGACTGAAACGATGACTTCGGCGAATTTCCAGCCGAAGAAGTAGGGTTAAAAATTAATGCTCTTAGTCCATAGGACTGAAACTTCTTGACGCAGGGGGTAGGAAACGGTTCCGCGCCGAGGTTAAAAATTACTGCTTCATCTGTCGGAATTTTTCTGGCTGTCCTCATATCTCCCTGGAGCCACGAGGAATTTAAAGCAGAAAATCCCAGTTCCAACGTGAAAACTGGGATTTTCTTTTTGCAGAATTACACTCTGCGGTCCCGACGGGATTCGAACCCGCGATCTCGGCCTTGACAGGGCCGCATGTTAGGCCGCTACACCACGGGACCATTTATCAAGCGGGCGATAGTTTACCATGTGTAGATTCACATGTCAATATGCCCAGTCGTGGTACAACGCCGGATCTGTGGGCGTTAATCCCGATGGATCGTATACATAGACCCAATCGCCTTCGTGCGCCCAGTTATATAGCCAATGCGCATCGCCGACGGAAAGGTTAATGCAGCCGTGCGATTGAGGATAGCCGAAACGCGTGCGCCAATACGCGCCATGCAACGCGCGCGCTTTATCGAAGTACATCGTCCATGGGACGTTGTCGAGGTAATAGAAATCGCTTGGATCGCTGTTGCGCATGGTTTCAACCTCTTTCTTCAGATAAATCGGGAAGAGGCCGGGGCGCGTCCAGAACGGCTCGAGTCCGCTGGCGATGACGGTAGCAAAGATCAGTTTATTTTCATCATACACGGCGAGCGTTTGTTCGGCGAGATTGACGTCAATCCAGCGGCCGTTCGTTACACCTTCGGGGGGCGCAGCCGCTGGCGTTACAACGGCGACTTTGCGCGCCTCAATCCATTGACTCGATCCGATCATATTCCAGTCCGCGCCGTCCGCGTTGACCGTATCGTAGACTTGGAATAAGTCGGTGAAGGGGTTGAGGAACGACCCGCTTTGCGGCGAATCGTAGCCGGGCGCTTGCACGATGGGAATATATTCAAATGCCCAGCCGAATGAGTTCACCGGCATAGCCTTGAATTCTAATCCTTGATAGGAAGAAATTTCCGAGACGCGCGCGCCTTTGCCCGGAATCCAGCGTCCATCGGGCAGCATGTAAAAAATGCCGTGCCTGGTATCTACGCGGTCGTTATATGAAACGTAGACAAAACCTGATTGATAACCGCTGATTTCGGCGCCTGCGGGCGAATTCAAAATGGGAACATAAGTCTCGTCAAGGTGAAAGTACCGATAAGGCAGTTGTGTCAGGCTGAGATCGGGTTTACGAACCGAAAGCGGGCGTGGCGGGAAAGTTAGCCCCAAAGCCGCCATCTCGGCGACGTAAGCGGCAGGTCCGAGCGGCAGGCAATCGTCAGTGGACGATGCGTAGGCGTTTGGCGCGCAGACAACCGCGCCGCTTGCCGGCTCTTCGTCTGTTTGGGCGAACGTAGAGGTAGGGAGTCCGAGACTTATGCTGTATGCCGCGAGTACGAATAAGATCGCAAATTTCTTCATTTCGGGATTATAGCATGCGGGTTTACATTTCTGTAGACTGCGGCGCGCTATGAATGCGCTGGCTTGACACATCGCCCCCTGTAATCTAAAATAACACATAACTCATCTTGAATTGAGCGCGTAGGAAATACACGGCTTGAAATCTTTAGAGGAGGGCTGGTTTGTCCAAATCTCGCACACAACAAATGGTAGATAGGCTTCGCGAACTGCAAGCCTCATCGCCTGATATTGAAGCCTCTGCGGTGGTGAGCGTTGACGGTCTGAGCATTGCTTCAGCGTTGCCGCAAGGCGTTGAAGAGGATCGTGTTTCAGCGATGTCTGCCGCGATGCTCTCGCTAGGCGAACGCATTGCAACCGAACTGGGGCGCGGCTCGCTGGAGCAGGTGTACATTAAAGGGGAAAAGGGATACGTGGTGTTAATGTCTGTAGGAGAAGAGGCGGTTTTGACTGCGCTAGCGCGCGAACAGGCGAAACTAGGTTTGATCTTCCTCGACATGCGTCGCGCCGCGGAAGACCTTGCAAAATTGATCTGATCGGAGAATCTATGAGCCCTGTTCAAAAGGCTGGTTTATACTACCCTAACAAATTTGGTTTGATTATCATTAAGTCTCTCGAAGAAGTGATGGGCAAAAATGGATTGAACGCCATTTTGAACCTGGCCGGGATGGATAATTACATTGACAGTTACCCCGCCGACAACCTTGATAAAGGTTTCGACTTTGGCGAACTTTCCGCGATCGGCGCGGCGTTGGAAGATATGTACGGTCCGCGCGGCGGACGCGGACTTGCGCTTCGCGCTGGACGGGCGACTTTTTCGGATGCGTTGAAGAATTTTGGCGCTCTAGCAGGCGCGGCGGACTTGGCTTTTGTTGTACTTCCGCTGCAGGCGAAATTGAAAATCGGCATTCCCGCGGTAGCGAAAATCTTCTCGCAATTGAGCGACCAACACAGCACCGTAGAAGAAAAAGACTCTGAATTTATTTATACGATTCATAAATGTCCGGTCTGTTGGGGCAGGACGAATGCCGATAAGCCGGTTTGCTATCTAGCTACAGGCTTGTTGCAAGAAGCGCTGAAGTGGGTCTCTGGCGGGAGCGAGTTCCGGGTCAACGAATCCAAGTGCGTAGCGGTGGGAGATGCGGTTTGTGAATTTGTCATCCAGAAAGAACCGATTAGTTAAATAGGGACGACGTGGCTGAAGTCAAGGCGAAAATTCTTATTGTAGAAGACGATCTGGACGTCGCAGAGATGCTGAACGCGTATTTTCGCGTTCAAGGTTACGAGGTGTTCACTGCGAACTGGGGCGAAGACGGCGTGCGCGCCGTTCAAACGATTCTGCCCAACTTGATTATCCTTGATATTCGTCTGCCGGATATTGATGGATTCGAGGTGGCGCGCCGCGTCCGCTCGGACCGCCGCACGCATGAGATTCCGATCATCTTTCTGACCGAGAAGCGCGACCGCGTGGATCGCCTGCAGGGCTTCGAAGTCGGCGCGGATGATTACATTACCAAGCCGTTCGATGTGCAAGAACTGCGCTTGCGCGTTCGCAATGCGCTCAAACGCGTCAGCCAGACCTCTCTAACCAATCCTGTGAGCGGGTTGCCGGAAGGCGATCTGGTGGAAGAGAAACTCTCCGATGCCGTGCACAAGAGCGGGCTGTCGCTGTTGCATATTTCGATCCGGAACCTGCAAGCGTTTCGCGATTCGTATGGATTTGTCGCTTCAGACGATGTTTTACGCGCCATTAGCCTGATGATCTTTAACACCCTAAAGGAAACGGGCGCGCCGGAAGACTTTCTTGGCCATCTTACGCCGTCTGATTTTGTCGTTGTGCTTTCGCCGGAAACGCTGCGCTCCTTCCGCGAGAAAATTCAGGCGCGGCTCGAACAATCGCTGGATTATTTCTATCCGCTTAGCGACCGCAATCATGCGGCGCAAAATTCAAAGCGTCTATCGGTTGAGGTAAATGAGATCGCCTCGGTTTATGGACGGTATGCGAATGCGGAACAGCTTAAGAAAGATCTGCTGGCGAGAAGTTGAAGCAAATAGAAGTTGGTTTCATGAAACGCGAGCGCAGGCTTTTACCTGCGCTTATTTTTTATAGCGCTCGCACAATGCCCGCCATTCGTCAATGCTTAACGTCTCTGCCCGGCGGCGAGATTCGATACGCGCTTGCTGGAGCAGCGTCTCGGCTTGAAGCGGCGCGATATGCAGCCCAGCGGATAGCGAATTGCGAAGCGTCTTTCGTTTTTGACTGAACCCAGCCTTGGTTAATTGGAAGAATGTCTTTAGGAGTTCCGGTTCGATGCGTGGATTGGGAAAGATGTCCACGCGCAACGCGGCTGAATCGACTTTGGGAGCGGGGAAAAACGCTTGCGCGGGAATGCGAGCGACGATGCGCGGTTCGCCGTAGATTTGCACGCTCAATGCCAATAGGCTTAGATTGCCCGGCTGAGCGCAGATGCGCTCGGCGACCTCCTTTTGAATTGTCAGTACGATGCGGCGCGGCTTTATTTCACTTTCCAACAAATGGCGAATGACTGCCGATGTAATGTAGTAGGGAATATTCGCGACAACAATATATTCGCGCGCTGTAATTAATTCATGCGGCACAAGTTTGAGAATGTCGCCTTCCACCACGCGAACGTTGTCGTAGGGGGCAAGGATTGTCTGAAGCGGTGGAAGCAGTCTGCTGTCAAGCTCGATCGCGACGACTTCTCGCGCTGCCTGCGCTAAATAGCGCGTCAGGCTTCCCAGGCCGGCCCCAATCTCCAGCACGGAATCAGTCGGAAGGATTTCGGCGGCGGCGGCGATCGTTTCAAGCGCAAGATCGTCGCGTAGAAAATTTTGCCCCAGCGACTTATCGGCGCGCAGCCCAAAGCGCTTAAGGAGCGCCGCAGGATCGAGATGTGAGATAGCCTTCATGCGTTTATTCCAAAATATAGACGACATTAGCGGGGACGGGCGTTAGAAAATATACCGTGACCCAGGAATGCCACGGCACATAATCATCGTCGCTGTACGCGACGTCGATCCATGGTTTGCCGACGCATCCGCCGCAGACATCTCCAACGATGGCGCGGCCATAGCCGGGAATATAAAGCGCTTGCCCGCCCATGGCAAGATACCAGTTGTAGCGCATGCCGGCGATGCCCTTTTGCGCTTTCGCGCCGCTTGACGTTCCATACGAGCAGCGATCGCCCCCGGAGCGGCATGGCGAATAAGACGTAACGTACATTTGTACAGCGCGCCAATATTCAATGGTTACGCCGTCTACAACGGCTGTTTTGATTTCGATCTTTGTGCCATATCCTAGAATGCGGTTTTGCGGCGGATGGATGACCGCTTCATCTTCGACGATGCGCGCAACCTCGACGTCGTTCTCGTAACGAATGCGGACGCGCTGCAGCGCTAGTCCTGTCTTGCCCGGTTGTAAAATTTGCGTTTGGTCGAGCGGGACCTCGGCGGATTGGATCGCTTCGTTCTCGAAAGGAATCGGTTTCTGCGCCAGCAAGATCGTTTCGTTTACATGCGTGATATTAATCTGTCCATCGGCGGGCAATCTTTCGTTTTCCGGCGGGAGACTGTAGTCGTTTCCGAGCAACGGCATTCCCGCCTCTGCCAGCGCTGAGCCAATGGTCTGAGCGGAAGATGTGATTTGCGTCGTTTTTCCGTTCATTGCAACCGCTAGACGTTGAGCGGAGACCAACGAAATAGGCGCGGTTGCCGCTTGAATAACGGAGATTGGCGTTTGTAAAGGAACGCTGACCGCGTCTCCGATACGGAGCTGCAGCCTGGCGTTTTGCAGCGCTTCGCCTGCCGTAAACGCGGAGGTGCGAAGCGTTTGTTGTCCTTGCGGCGTAGACAATGCGATCGTTACCGCGCGCCGAATTTGAATAATAGTAGAAGCGCCGGCAGGGAGAACGGAATTTCTTTCGACAACGATCCCGTTGACGAGCAGACGATCTTCAGGCGTGAGAACAAACCCCGCTTGAGTAAGCGCTTCTGCAGGATTTGCTCTATTCGAACGAACGGTAACGACGTTTTCGCCGTCAATGATCGTGATAAGTTGAGAAGCGGAAGGTTGACACGCGAAGAGAAGAAGCGTTGTCGCCGCCGCGATATACGCTGTGCGAAATATCATGCGCTCATTATAAATCACCCCGACTCGTGCAGTGTCCAAACGTTTGGCTCAGCGTATACGCCCTCGTCCTTGTCCGCGTCCATGCGCATCGGAGCGAGCGCGCCGGGGATGATGTATTGCCCGCTTTGCGGGAACTTCATGCCGGTCCACGCTTCCCATTCGGCGCGTGAGCCGCTGACGACTTTAGAGCGCTGGCAGACTTTGATGAACGTCGCGCCAGCCCGCGCTTGGATGCGCAGCCAAGCGTCGAAGGGCGCGCCCGCTTCGTTCTTCCATGTAAGATAGTCATCCATACTAATCAGCGGGTATTTTGGCTTTTCGTTTGGGCGCACCGGGATGACGATTTGCTTGAATCCATGCGCGCGCGCCGTCGGCTGAAACGACAGTAGAATTGAGCGGCTCAATCCGATCTTTTTATATTCCGCGCGCACGCCAACGAATACAGCCGCAAGCAGGTTTGGTTTAACGCCTTTTTGATCGTCGTCAACCGCTTTTTGAATGACCCAGTCCCAGCCTTCGTCGGGCAACTCGCTAAGCGGGGCGCCCCAGTGAAATGGGAAGCTGTGTCCGACTGCGACGACTTGGTTTGTCTCTACATCAATCATTAAAGATTGATGCCTGGCGAAACGGTCAAAGAACTCGTGCCAGTAGGCTTGAGCGATTCGATCGTGCCACATGAATTCGGGCCAAGAGTCTTTGGCTAGTTGTAATGCGGACTCGCGGTAAACGGGTAATTCTTCTATGGCGGCAAACCTAAATTGATGCGTATGACTCAATTGCATTCCTCCTAGAGTTGAAGTTGTTTCGTCTCTGTTGATGGTTGAATTATATTACAATAAATAGAAATGACGCCTAAGCCGATTCTGACAAGTCTGAACAACCCTCTGATCAAGCAAGCGCGCGCGCTGCGCCAGCGAAAAGCGCGCGTTGAAAGCGGACTCTTTCTCGTTGAAGGCATTCACCATGTAGGCGAAGCGGTGGAGGCAGGCTGGGAAATTCAATCGTTGTTATACGCGCCTGAAATATTGACAAGCGTGTTCGGTTTGGAGTTGGCATCCCGGCTTGGCGCGAGGAGTCAGCCGATCTCGATCGAGGCGATGAAGTCGCTTGCCGGCAAAGAAAACCCGCAGGGGATTATTGCAATTGTCCGTCAGCGCCAAATGAAGATCGCCGATCTTCATTCTGTGACGGTTGCGGTCGCATTAGTCGCTCCGCAAGACCCGGGCAATGTGGGGACGATTCTCCGCACAATGGATGCTGTTGGCGCGGAAGCGCTGTTCTTGCTCGATGGCGGCGTCGAGTTGTATCATCCGACGGCGGTTCGCTCCAGCATGGGCGCGCTATTTTGGATGCCGGTCATTTCAACCGCCTTTGATGACTTTCTGACATGGGCGCGTGCAGGAGTGTTTCAACTTATTGGGACCTCGGCTCATGTGAGCGCGGATTATCGTTCGCTTGCGCCGCGCGTTCGTTGGGCGTTGGTATTGGGGAGCGAGCAAAAAGGCCTTTCTCCTGAGCAACTGCGCGCTTGCGATGACGTTGTGTCTTTGCCCATGCGAGGACGCGTCAGTTCGTTGAACTTGGCAGTGGCGACAGGTGCGTTGCTATATGCGTTAAACGCGCAGAGACAGGCGCGATAGCCTGCCTCTGCGATGCGGCTGAGTGTTTGTTAAAACTCGTCTTCGTCGTCATCCCAAAGATCGTCGTCTTCGCTTTCTTCGTCTTCCTCCCAGCCCTCGGCTTCATCCTCGTTCCAAGTGTCCTGATTGTCAACTTCGCCGCTGGGTTTGTACGTGGCGCAACCGGTATCAGGGTCTAGTTCTATAGCGGCGGCGCTGCAATAGCCTTCGTCTAGAAAGACGCAATCTACATAGTGGCATTTAATACGGGGCATTCTTTCCTCCTGAATTATGATTCTTTAATAAGGCGAACGATGGAAATGCCAAAAATTAACGTCATTGTTATCTGTGAAGTGACGCAAAACGGGCAATAAGATTTGAGCAACGCGGCTTCCACATACACTAAATATAAGGTAAAGAAAAAGCCGGTGACTGAGAGAGCGAAGAAAAGCAACGGTCCGTTTTGTTGAAAGAAACCGGGCTTTCGTCCCAGCCATAAAACGGCGAGCAAGGCGAGGTAGCCTATTGCGCCGATGATCGCCACCGGAACGCCGTACACTTCAGAGTAGCGGCTGGCGTTTACTACAGAACAGCCTTGTGATCCGATGCACATATTATCGTTTGCCGTAATTTTGTAAATGGTCATGTAAATGGATACCAGCAGACCAATGAGCGTGAGCGCGGTTGTAACTTGTAAAAGACGTTTATTCATAGTTTCTCAGATGAGCCATGCGTTGATTTCTTGTCCGGCAGGCACGCATTTTACACCAGCGGGAATAATTAGTAAAGCGTTTGCGTTTGCCAATGCCGACAGGTTGCCTGAGCCTTGATGACCTGTAAGATAGGCTTGCCAGACGCCGTTTTCTTCTTGAATGGACGCATGCAGGTAACTTTCGCGCCCATCTGATCGAATCTCTTCTGCGCATCGCACGCGGACTTCCTGCCTGCGCGTGCCGCCCAAGCCGCTTAACTTTCCCAGCGCCTCGCGGACGAACGCTTCGAAGCCGACGAACGCCGAAACAGGATTGCCCGGCAAACCGATGAAAGGAATGCCTCGATAGGTGCCAAATGCAAGGGGTTTCCCCGGACGCATATTAACGCGCCAGAAGTCCATACTGCCGTCGGATTCGAGCGCCGCTTTTACGAAATCGTAAGCGCCTACGCTGACTCCCGCGGAAGAAAGGATTAGATCCACTTGTAGACGAGCGGCTTCGTCGAGCGTTGCTTTGACTGACGAGAAGTTATCCTTTGCGGCTCCGAGTTTGAGCGTTTCTGCTCCAGCAGATCGGATTAGCCCCGCCAACATATACGAATTCGAATCATGAATTTTACCCGGCGAGAGCGGAGCGTCTACTTCAAGCAATTCGTCGCCTGAGGAAAACAGCGCCACGCGCGGCTTGCGATAAATTGTGACGACAGCGATTCCGAGCGTGGCAAGCAAACCCAGCGCGCGCGGCGTAAGCGGATGCCCTGCACGAAGGGCGACTTCGCCTCGGTGGATGTCCATTCCTCGCGAGCGAATGTATGCGCCGACGGCGGCGGGCTTGAATATTTCAATGCGTTCTGGCGCAAGCGCGCCGGCGTCGCGGTTGTCGAAATCAGTATCCTCGACAGGGATTACCGCGTCGGCGCCGACTGGCATGTGAGCGCCGGTCATAATCCGTGCGGCTTCACCGGCGGCGATGAGCGCTGTCGAGACGGAGCCGGCTGGAATGTCGGCGACCACGCGTAGGCGGCGAGGCGAAGCGGAACTTGCTTCCGCCGTATCGGCTGCGCGGACGGCGAAGCCATCCATGGAAGAGTTATCAAAAGATGGGAGATCGTCTATTGCGAAAACATCTTCTGCGAGAATGCGACTCAAACAATCTGCCAGCGGCAGAGATTCAGTTGGTAAGGGTTGGAATTGAGCGAGTATGCGCGCGCGCGCATCGCTAACGCTGAGCAATGTCATGATGAGGCGGCGACATTATACTGCAATTGGCTTGAAAATAAAGCGCGGCTAGCCGGTCACGCGGCGGGCTTCGATCACATTTTGGACGTTTTCAATACGCGTTAGCACACGGCTTAATTGTTCAAGGTTGCGCACGTCTACCACAAGGCGGAGGTCGGCGATACTGCTGCGATCGAAGCTGACTTTAACTCCTGAGATGTTTACGCCTTCATTCTCTAATAACGAAGAAATATCCTTTAATAAGCCTCCGCGATCATAGGCTTTAACGCAGATAGAAACGGGAAATAGCTGTTCGGTGACGCCCCAATCGACTCGCAGGAAGCGTTCCGTGTCGTGACGGCGCAACATATTTGGACAGTCTTGCCGATGGACCGATGCGCCGCGTCCGCGAGTGATATAGGCAATAATAGGATCGCCGGGTGTTGGGCTGCAACAACGCGCCAACTGCCAGTACAGACCTTTTAATCCAACGACTTGCACGGCGGCGTTATCGCGTTTCTTTGGATCGGGGGCGGCGATCTTGAATATCTCGGTGGCTTCTTCCGTTTCGCCGACTTGTGTAATAACCTTTTTAAGCGTAAGGTCGCCGTATCCAATAGCGATAAACATTTCTTCTTGAGTTTTATATCCCAACTCTCGCGCCAGTTTCTCGAAATTGGTGTCGGAGAGACCAAGCCGCTGTAGCTCGCGCTCAAGGTCGGCGCGTCCTTGTGAAAGATTCTGCTCAACTTGTTGCTTCTTGAACCAAGCTTTAATTTTTGAGCGGGCGCGTTGAGTTTTCACATATCCCAAATTGGGATTTAACCAATCGCGGCTGGGACCGCCTTGTTTGGAAGTCCGTTTTGCGGTTGAGATTTCAACTTGCTCGAAATTCTTCAACTCGTGCGACAGCGGGACGAGTTTTCCATTAACGCGCGCGCCGCGACAGAAATGTCCGATGTCGGTATGAACGCGATAGGCGAAGTCAATCGGCGTGGAACCGACGGGCAGTTCGATCATATCGCCTTTGGGCGTATAGACCGTCACATACTCCTGTAATACATCCGACTTCATGCCCTCGACGAACTCGCGTGCGTCTTGCACCTCGTTCAATTGCTCCATGCGATTGCGAACTTGCTTGATGCGTTTTTCGTACGACTTGTCGTGCGGCGCGCCTCCTTTGTAGCGCCAATGAGCGGCGATGCCGTGTTCGGCGTTTTCGTGCATTTCCTGCGTGCGAATCTGAACCTCGAGCGGACGCCCGTCGTCATAGATTACCGCTGTATGAAGCGACTGATACCGATTTTCTTTTGGCGCGGCGATATAGTCGTCGAATTCTTCGCGTATGGGTCTCCACGTCATGTGGATCACGCCCAACGCGGCGTAACACGCCGCTTCGTTTTGCACGATGAGGCGCACCGCTCTTACATCGCGCAGATGATCGAACGATTTTCCTTTGTTCGTCATCTTCTTGTAAATGGAATAGATATGTTTAGGTCTGCCGCTGATCTCGGCTTGTATGTTGTTGCGCTTGAGAGTTTGCGTAAGCTTGCCGATGATTTCGGTAATTTGCTTTTCTCGGTCTGGTCTCTTTCCTTGAATCTGACTGGCGATCTCCTTGTATTTCTCCGGATTGAGGTATCGAAAACTGAGGTCTTCAAGTTCCCATTTGATCTGCCAGACTCCCAGTAAATTGGCGAGCGGCGCGAAGATGTCAAGCGTCTCTTGGGCGATGCGTTTTTGCTTCTCTGTTGACGTGAATCCGAGTGTGCGCATATTGTGCAGGCGATCCGCCAGTTTGATTAAAGCTACGCGCGGATCGTCGCGCATGAAGAGGAACGCTTTGCGAAGACTCTCCGACTTGAGGTCGCTCTGGCTTGCTTTAAGATCGCGCATGCGTTGGTGACTATCGCCGGGCGAGGCGAAACGCGCTTCTGCGTCGTCTGTGCGTTCGTTTTCTTTCTTCGTATGTTGGCGTTTGTGTGAAACACGCGGAAAAGCGGTTAATTTTGTTACACCGTCTACCAGAATGGAGACGGTATCGTCAAATTCATTTCGGATATCGCTCAGGGTGACCGAGGTGTCTTCTACGGTATCGTGAAGCAGCGCCGCCGCTATCACGGTTGCGGGGACGTGTAGATCGGCGAGGATGTTTGCTACGGCGATGCAGTGAGTGATGTAAGGCTCGCCGGAACTTCGCGTTTGTCCGCGATGCGCTCGTTCCGCGAGTTCATAAGCGCGTTGAATCCGCCTTCGATCATCGTCGGAGCTGTAATTTGCGAGGAGGGATTTTGGCAGCTCGTCGGGGGATGTGGGCAAGGATCTCGATTTCATGCTATAAATTGTACTATGTAAGCAGTTTTTCTTTGAGGGCTTGGTCGGTTGGCGGGTAAATCCTTCTCAGCCTGCCGAAGGAGAGATCGCCAGTGTTAATCGTCAATAATGTTACGCGTTTGCTTGATTCGCGTAAAATCCCTTATAGCGCGTATGAACTCCCGTTTGAAAAGCTCGGCGCGCAAGAGTCTGCGCGTATTCTGGGCGTTGAGCTTGCGTCTCTTTTCAAAACGATCGTTGTCGCGCGCGATAAGCCTAAGAAACCTTTGCTGGTCGTTGTGCCGGGCGATGCGATCGTAGACTTGAAGCGATTGGCGGCGGCATTAAGGGAAAAGAAAGTCCATTTGCCGATGGAAAAAGAAGCAGAACTTATGACTGGCTTGCAAGCGGGGGGCATTTCGCCGTTGGCGCTGCTCAACAAGGGTTTCCAAGTCGTTATTGACTCCTCTGTGAGAAAATTTGATCAAATCCATATCTCAGGCGGACAGAGAGGATTAAATATCAAACTAGCGGTTAAAGATTTAATTCAATTGACGAACGCGCTTGTTGAGTCGGTGGCTAAACCTAGAGTAGAAGGATGATTCCCGCGTGAAGGGATCAAAAAACAGCGGCAATTTAGCGCCGCTGTTTTTTGATTTATGGATGTCTGCGTTCTTAGTGGAACTTAATGGAGTCTTCTTTAATTTCAAACGTCCACTTATCTGGGTTATTAATGCAGCCGTATCCAGCCGAGTTGAACGCGTGTTTGTTGTCCAAACTCCATGCCCAGAGATTGTAGCAACCATAGACGAGGTCGGTAATCACAACCGCATCGCCGTTTTTGCCCAAGTCGTATGATCTATAGCCGCACTCATCGAGGGCGGTTTTATTTAGATAGAGCGAAATTCGAACAGGCGACTTCGTTGAATTGACGATCTTGATGGTCGTGCCGTTGCCTTTGGGGGTTCCCAGCACGCGCGTCGCACAGTAATCGCCTGAGGCGCTTGCCAGCGTGTTCGTCGGCATAACTTGCTCAACAGTGGGAAGCGGAAGCGGCGTTTCAGTCGGCGGAGGCGTTTCGGTCGGCGTTTCGGTCGGCGGGATGGGCGTATTGGTTGGAATTGCCGCCTGCGTTTCCGCGACGATCGTCAGAGCTGCTGCGACGGCGGTGCCTTGCACTTCTTCCACGCTGATAGTTGGGACGGCGGGTTGCCCGCTGCCGCAAGCGGAAAGCAACGCAACGAGGACGGTAGACGCCAAAATGATTCGAAAGTGGTTCATTAATTTAATCTCCTGGAAAGTATATTTTTAGCAATTCGGATAGCATCCGCCTTTAGCGACGATTGTATCTTTTCGGATGATGATCTTCCAGCTTCCGCCGTTGAGCGCGAAGCCGCCTGAGGTCGTGAACTTCTTAGGACCGTTGACGTAAGCGTAAGCGCTGTAATAACCTGCAGGTCCCGAGAATGAGCCGCCCGTGGTCGCAGGTATGAAGCCGCATTCCCCTTGAGAAGTCGTCACATAAAGAGATAGGATAATATCGCTGGCTTTTGCGTTGGTCTCATTGGTCACTTGAATTTTCGTCGTTGGAACGCTCCACGAAGAAAGGATTTTGTTGCAAGGGTCTTTGGTAGGACCTGCCGCTTGCGGAGCCAGCGTGAAAGTCGCAGTCGGAAGAAGCGGATCGATTGTCGGTTCGAGAGTTGCCGTCTCTGTGGGGAGAGGCGTGGCGGTGAAAGTTGCCGTGGGCGGCAACGTCGTTTCAGTCGGGATTGAGGCTTGTGTTTCGGCGATCATGGTGAAAGCCGCCGCTTGAGCCGTTGCGGCAACGTTCGCGGAATCGAGCGTGGGCGCCGCGGCGGGCGCCGTTCCTCCGCACGCGCTAAGAGCGACGCTGAGAGCGACTCCAAGCGCCAAGAATTTGTGCTTCATTGAGAATATGTCCTTATGTTATGGATTTTCTACGATTACAGTCACTTTGTCTTTGAAGAGCATAATTATTAAATTGTCATCGTTGGAAAGACGAAAAGAGCCTACCATTTGCCTTCCGCCTACCCAGGCGACGTATAAGTACGATCCGAGGGGCGCATCTACCTTAACTTGTTTGCGCACCGGATATTCAAGAATCGTATGGTATCCGTCGATCGTTGTCGCTTGCAATGAGATATAGGCTTGCGCTTTGGATCGATTCCATAATGTAATCGTAGTAAACGGAATTGCCGGCGGTAAAGTTCCATGCTTTAAGATTACAGCTGTTGAGGTGGAGGATGGGGTGACGGGCGCGACGATGGTTGCCGTATCTGTTGCCGCAACGTCGGTTGAGGTCGCGAACGTAACGGTTAAATTTGGCGCGGTGGAGGTAGCTTTAACGGTCGAGGTTGCGGTCGGTGAGAGCGCTGCCGGCGTGTGAGACGGGAGAGGCGTCTCTGTGTCTACTTCGACTAGAGTGGGAAAAACGGTCGGGGTCTCCTGTAATGTTGCCGTTGGAGAGGCGATAGCGGGGATTGAGCTAATGGGAAGACATGCCATCGCCAGCGCGCCGACCGCCAAAAAGGCGAGCCTTTTCATACCGCCTCCTTATACGTCCTTAGGATGAAGAAGCTGTTTCCAAGAATTGTTCTACCGTGTCGCGCAACATGCGTTCGGGCAACGCGCCGACCTGACGGTGGAGGATTTTCCCGCCCGACACAAACAACATTGTTGGAATGCCTTGAATGCCGTATTTCATCATCCATTCCTGATTTTCATCGGTGTTGATTTTCGCTACGATTAACTTCCCCTCGAATTCTTTAGCGAATTTATCGAGGATTGGAGCGATCATCTTGCAAGGTCCGCACCACGGAGCCCAAAAATCAACAATCACCGGCGTGCTGGATTGTAATACGGTTTGCTCGTAGGCGGCGTCTGTAATATGAATTGGTTCGTTCATCTGCCTTCTTTTCCTTTTCAATTAAAATCGTTACGCGAGTATAACACAAACCCGCATGTTATAATCGCCCCTCATGACGGATCTATTTTCAAAATGGAAGAGCGGGCTTTCTAAGACCGGCAAGGTCGCTTTTGGACGTTTAGCGACGCTTTTGGGCGCCTCCGAAATCTCCGACGAAACTTGGGATGATCTCGAAACGCTTCTGATTCAAGCGGACCTTGGGATCGAAACTGTGACGGAAATCCTCGACGCGCTTCGCCGCATCGTCCGCGACGACGGTTTAACTCGCTCCAGCGAGCTTTTGACCGTTCTTCGAGTCGAATTGCGCCAGCGACTTGACGATCCGCCTGCTTTAACGTGGGCTGAGAAACCGTCTGTAGTTATGATGGTCGGCGTGAATGGCTCCGGTAAAACGACAACCATAGCGAAAATGGGCCGTTATTTTCAGCTGGAGGGGAAGTCGCTGTTGTTTGGCGCGGCGGATACTTTCCGCGCGGGGGCGGTAAACCAACTGCAGGTGTGGGGCGAGCGCCTCGGCGTGGACGTGATCTCCGGCGCGCCAGAATCGGATCCGGGTGCGGTTGCATTTTCCGCAACGCAGGCGGGCGCGGCTCGCAGCGTAGATTTTGTTGTTGTGGATACCGCCGGGCGATTACACACGCGTTTCAACTTAATGGAAGAACTTAAGAAAGTACATCGCGTGATCGGCAAGGCTTTGCCCGGAGCGCCTCATGCTGTGTGGCTCGTTCTTGATTCTACGACTGGCCAAAACGCCATACAGCAAGCAAAAGCGTTCAAAGAGGCTGTTGGCGTGACCGGTGTGATCTTGTCCAAGTTAGACTCGTCCGCGCGCGGCGGGTTTGCCTTCGCCGTTCAACGTGAGTTGGGCCTGCCGATTCTGTTTGTCGGATTAGGCGAAACAATAGACGACCTTGTGCCGTTCGATCCGGATGCGTTTGTGGATGGAATTCTAGAGAAATAACATAGGGTAAGATTTTATTTTGCTCTATAAGGAGTGATCATGCAAGACTTTGTCAATCGTATTACATCATTGCAAGACCTAACCCGGCAATTACTGGTGCGTCTTTGACTTCGTTGCAAAAGAAGCGCAACTATCTCAGCTTAATAATGAAGTCGAATCTCCCGACTTGTGGAACAATCCCTCGTACGCGCAAGGATTGATGAAACGATACAACTCCTTGAAATCCGAAGTGGAGTCGTGGCGTGCCTTTTCGCGTCGCTTAGACGATGCGTTGGAATTAGCGCGCTTAGATGATGAAAGCCTGACCGCCGAATTGGAAGCGGAGATCTCGATGCTGGAGGCGGAAGCGGAGAAGCGTTCGTTTACCGCCATGCTTTCCGGACCTTACGATCGCGACTCTGCTATCCTTGCTATTCATGCGGGCGCGGGTGGAACCGATTCGCAGGATTGGGCGGCAATGCTCCAACGCATGTTTTTACGTTGGGCGGAAGATCGCGGCTTCCAAACAGAGATTCTCGACACAACGCCCGGCGAAGAGGCTGGCATTAAGAGCGCGACCATTGCGATAGACGGCGAATATGCGTTTGGTTACTTGCGTTCTGAGAAAGGCGTGCATCGTCTTGTGCGCCTCTCGCCGTTCGACTCGGCGCACCGCCGGCATACGTCGTTTGCCTTGATCGAAGTCCTTCCACAGGTGGCGATGGGCGACGCGGAAATTCAAATTGACCCAAGCGAAATTAAAATGGACGTCTTTCGCTCTTCTGGCGCGGGCGGGCAAAACGTGCAGAAGAATGCGACCGCTGTGCGTCTGACGCATATCCCGACGGGAATCGTGGTCACTTGTCAAAACGAACGCTCACAGACTCAGAACCGCGAATTCGCTATGCGGATTTTACGCGCGCGTTTGCTGGAGTTGCGTCAGGCTGAAAAGGAAGAAGAGCGCGCGGTTTTGCGCGGCGAATACACAAAGGCGGAATGGGGCAGTCAGATCCGCTCGTATGTTTTGCATCCGTATCAAATGGTGAAAGATCACCGCACCGAATATGAATCGGGCAACACGCAAGCAGTGCTAGACGGCGAGTTAGACGACTTTATGGAAGCGTATTTAAAGCAGGCATAGCAATGAAGAAGATTTTTAATATCGTGTTCTCACGCGAAAATATACTGGCGTTCGCGCTTTGCCTTATCCTGATCGCGCTGACGATCTTTACGGCGGACACTTCCCCAACCTGGATCTATCAGGGCTTTTGATGACGCTTGCGCAGATTTTGATTCTGGCTGTCGTCGCCATTCTTATTAATTCATTAAGAGCCTGGCGTTCTGGCGCAATGTTAGCGGCGAGCGTCCTGGCTGTTTATTGGCTGCAGCCTCGTCAGGCGCTCGATAGCCTGACATTTTGGCTGCCGACGATACTGTTTGTTATTAGCGTAGGCGTATGGGCTGCGACATCTTCTTTTGAATCGCAAGAACGACGGGAGAATTGGGCGGCGTTAGCGATTCTTATTGCGACGATTGCCGCGGTAAACATCAGCCGGCATCTGGGGTTTGACTACTTAATTGCTGCGGATACGCCGCGTGTGCAATGGCTATTGCTTGTCTTGAGCGCGCTTCTTCTCGCTTTCTGGGGGCTGTCTCGTCTAGGGCGTTTTTCTAGAATCGCGCTCGCGGCGGCGGCGCTCGGCATTGTTGGGCTGTTCTTGTTGATTAAGATTCCTTCTGCGCTGTCTACGGCAGTAGCGTGGCTTTCTCAACTTCGAGGAAAAGAAACGATTCCCTCGCCGGTCTCATGGCTGGGGTTTTCGTACATTTCTTTTCGCCTGCTGCATACGATCTTTGACCGGCTGGCAGGGCGGCTGCCACGATTGTCCTTGATGACTTATCTGAATTATGCGATCTTCTTTCCGAGTTTTGTTTCAGGTCCGATAGACCGCGTAGAACGATTTCAGAAAGATTTGGCGGCTCCTCTTCCTGTAGACGCAGACGGCTTAACGGAGGCGGGGACGCGGCTGTTCACCGGGCTGTTTAAGAAATTCGTTCTGGCCGATGCGCTTGGGTGGATCGCGTTAAATCAAGCCTATTTGACAGATGCGAAGAGCGGCGCGTGGCTATGGCTTTTCCTGTATGCCTATTCGCTGCAGATATTTTTTGACTTTAGCGGATATACCGATATGGCGATCGGGCTAGGAAGGTTGATGGGCATACGCTTGCCTGAGAACTTCAACGCGCCTTATTTAAAACCCAACCTGAGTCAATTTTGGAATTCGTGGCATATCACGCTGACGCAGTGGTTTCGCTCTTATTTCTTCAATCCACTGACGCGTCGTATGCGCGCCGCGTTGCGCCCCTTGCCGGTATTCGCTATGATTTTGCTCTCTCAGGCCGCGACGATGGTTTTAATCGGTTTGTGGCACGGAGCGACGATCAATTACCTGCTGTGGGGACTGTGGCATGGGGCAGGATTGTTCGTACAGAATAGATGGAGCGCGTGGACGCGCCCCTATTTTGTGGTAGCGTCTCCATTGTTGAATCGTATGGCGCGCTACGCGGGCATCTTTACGACCTTTCACTTTGTGTCGCTTGGTTGGTTGTTTTTCATCTTCCCCGATGCCTCTATGGCGCGATTTGCTTTATTAAGGCTGATAGGCGTTCAATGACGACTCCAGTTCGCCCTTTACGCGTCTTGTTCAAAGGCGCGACAATGTATATCCTTGTCAATGTCGTTTATGCGTTGATCAACCCCGCGTTTACGCTATCCGCCTATAATAGCGCGTTCGACGGGCGCTCGCGCTTTCCATTCGCCGGACAAAATGTTTCCTATTCTGTCATGATAGACGATATTGATGCGATGTTGGCATCGCATCGAGTTTCGGCGAAAAAAGAGGCGGATGAATTTCGGGTCGTAGCGATCGGCGACTCTTCTGTCTGGCAGGAGGGCGTCGCCGCGCCGGATACATTTTTGGAGTATTTGAACGCGCAGAATATTAAATGCGGTGAAAAGCGAGCGGTTTTTTACAACTTAGGTTATCCTCATCCTTCCGTCGTCAAAGATTTAGTGATTATGCGAGAGGCGCTAAACGCCGAACCCGATCTGATCGTCTGGTTTGTGACTTTAAATACGATTTTTCCGCGGCGCGTCAATCCGTTTATTGACGCTAATCGCAGCCAAACGCTGACGATTCTCGACGCGTACACGTTGTCTTTGTCTGGAGAGGACGAACTGCGCGCCGAACAACATGGATTGTGGGATAAGTCGCTGATCGGGAAGCGATCGTTGCTGGCGCGTTGGATCAAACTACAAGCGCTTGGGCTGATTTGGCAGGCTACCGAACTAGACTATCATGACGATGGCGCGCAAGACTTACCGCCTGAGAACGACCTTTCTGATGCGACATCGTTTATGGGTATGCAACCAGATGCGACTATATCAGAAACGTTGCTGTTGCATGCTGTGCAGGCGGGGCATACGCTTGCCAGGGAAACGCCCATTTTACTTGTGAATGAACCGATATTTATCGCAAACGGAGAGAATTCTGAAATTCGCTATAATAAATCGTATCCGCGCTGGGCGTACGATCAATATCGCGCAGCGTTGGCGGACGAAGCGCGGACGAACGAATGGGACTATCTGGATCTTTGGGATGCAGTCCCAGCGCGATATTTCTCGACGATACTTCATCTTACAGAAGACGGAGGCTGGCTGGCGGCGGACGCGCTGACGCCAACCATCTCTAAATTATATTGCCAATAACATCATAAGGAGCGTACGATGGATTCTATTCTTGAAGCCTTGGAAAAACAGATTGCCTCTCAAATCTTGAAACAGCCGAACCGGAAGATTGCAGTTGACGAACCGCTGATCTCTAGCGGCTTAATCGATTCGTTCAGCTTGATGGATGTGGCTTTATATGTAGAGGACGCCTTTGGCGTTCGCATCGAAGATACTGAGTTGAACGCAGAGACGTTCGACACATTAACCCAGCTTGCTTCCCTGATCGAATCGCGCAAATGATTGATGAAGTTCGACCCCTGCGCGTATTATTCAAAGCGGCTGTTTTATTTTTTGGCGTGAATATCCTATTTGCATGGGTAAATCCGCCTGTAGGAAAATTGACGCTCTATAATTCCCTTTTCCCCGGCAGGGTTCGTTTTTCATATGAACAAGAGCCGCAGTTCTATCTCAAAGGTTTCAATGCGCCGATCTATGAGGACTTTGACGCTATGTTCGGCGCTCACCGTATTTCCCAGAAGAAGAAAGATGACGAATTCCGTATTCTGTTTCTTGGCGATTCGTCTACATGGAGCGTTAGCGTACAGGCGGAGGATACGCTCGCGGAGCAACTCAACCGAAAAAGACTCCGTGTGCGCGATGGACGAACGATCCGAGTATATAATCTCGGCTATCCCATGTCTTTTTTGATGCGCGACCTTTTGATTCTAGATAAGGCGATGGAGTATGAACCCGATATGATCATTTGGTTTATCACTCTTTCGACGCTTGAGTCAAAAAGAGCGGAAACCTATTTTATTCTTCCCCATGCAGACAGATACTTGCAGCTTCTTGAAACATATAGTTTGCCCCCGCTTCCTTTGATAGAGCCGATTCATGCAGCTGCATTTTTTGATCGAACGATTGTAGGGCAGCGAAGGCGATTGAGAAACATTCTGTTTGTTCAAGCGATGGGCGCGCTGTGGGCTGCAACGGGGGTAGATAACCACGAAGGACGCGCCAATGTGACTGGCGTTCCCGACCCTAATGTCGAAGCAAACTTTGAGTACGGAAAGATGCTGCCGGGAGACGACTTGTCTGAATATTTCGCTTTATTGCGGACCGACATTATTTCTGCCGCCCGCGCGGTGGCTGGGGACGCGCCAGTGGTATTGATTAATCAACCGATCTTCGTAGCAGGCGGGTTGAATAGCGATGTCCGATATAATGATTTATATCCACGCTGGGTCTACGATGAATATCGCAGGTTCCTTTCTGACTGGACGGATGAACATGAACTGCCGTACCTTGATTTTTGGAACGCTCTTCCTCCCGCCGATTTTGCAGATAACATGTTTCATAGAAACATGAGCGGCGAAAAAGAATTCGCTGATATGCTTGCTCCTCAACTTCAACAATTAATTCGCCCGTAGGAATTTATGGAATACAAGAGAACCTTCCCTGAACGCCTTAAGTCGCTTCATGCGCGGACTCCCGACCGAGTCGCGCTCACCTTGCAGTTTCCAAACACGGACGACCTCTCGCTCACTCTTGACCAACTCCTGCGCGGCGCGAGCTCGTATGCCAGTGCGTTGACTCGCGCAAACATTCAGCCCGGCGAAGTTGTCGTGCTTATCCTCCAGCATGGAGAAGATTTAGCCTATGCGTTTTGGGGAGCGATCTTGCATGGTGCGATTCCCTCGATCATGCCGTTCCTCACGGAGAAATTATCGCCCGAGCGGTATCGCGCGGATCTATCCGCGTTGATCTCGGTGACGCAACCTGCCGCGATCGCGACCTATTCGGAATTTGAATCGGAAGTTCGTTCGGCGCTGCGGGAGGATGATTCGGTCCGCGAGGTGATCGTGACAACACAAGTGGAAAAGAAAAATGAATTGGACTTTGACTCGTTGTCTGGTTTCCAGCGGAATCCCGAAGATATAGTTATCTTGCAGCATTCTTCGGGGACGACAGGCTTGCAAAAGGGAGTCGCGCTTTCGCATCGGGCGGTCTTCAATCAATTGGACGCGTACGGCAAGGCTTTGAAGTTAACCGATAGCGACTCGGTCGTTTCGTGGCTTCCGCTATATCACGATATGGGCTTGATCGCCGGATTCATCATGCCCATCCTTTCGGGCATTCATCTCGTTTTGCAATCTCCGTTTGATTGGGTGCGCGCGCCGTATAAATTAATGCAAGCCGTAACAAAGTATCGCGGCACACTTTCGTGGCTTCCGAATTTTGCTTACAACTTCTGTGCGCAGAAGATCCGTGACCGTCATCTCGAAGGGGTGGATTTATCGTCATGGCGGGCGATTACCAATTGTTCGGAGCCTGTCCGTTGGGAGAGCCATAATGCGTTTTATGAGAAGTTCAAAGGCTACGGGCTGAAGCGCGAGGCGCTGCAAACATCATACGCAATGGCGGAGAATGTTTTCGCAGTGACGCAGAGTCCGCTAGGCAGCGAACCAGCCGTCCTTAAGATTGAGCGAGAGGCATTCATGTCGGAGCGGGTAGCCAAGCTAGTATCTGATGCCAGCGGCGGCGAACATCCGGCGATGAAGATGATGTCATCCGGGCGACCGTTGGGAAACGTCGAAGTGAAAGTGTTGGACGAAAATCGAAATGAATTACCCGATCGTGTTATTGGCGAAGTTGCCCTGCGAAGCGACTGCATGTTGACGGGTTACTATCACCGCGAGGATGCGACGCAACAGGCGTTTCACGATGGTTGGTATTTGACGGGCGATTATGGATTTATCAGCGCTGGGGAGGTGTTTGTCTCTGGGCGTAAAAAAGACATGATTATCGTTGGCGGGAAAAATGTGTACCCGCAGGATTTAGAAGCGCTGACCTATGAAGTGACCGGCGTTCATGCGGGGCGTTCGGTGGCGTTTGGCATATTCGATGAAGAGCAAGGGACAGAAGACGTTGTGATCATCGCCGAGGTAGATTCGGAAGACCCTGTAGAACAGCAGAAAGTTGCAGACGCGATTCGCTTGCATGTGACAAAGAATTCCGCGATCGCTTTACGCTATGTGAAAGTCGTTGACCCGAAATGGATTCTGAAAACATCCAGCGGAAAAACGGCGCGTTCGGCGAACAAAGAGAAATTCTTAAAGGAGATGCAAGCATAATAAAAGGGCTGTCTAAAAAGACAGCCCTTTTTGGTTTCAACCGATTTTATCCGCCGGTGGGAAGGCGTTGTTCAAGCGTACGGTTGAGGAGATCTTCCTGTTCCGTTGAAACGCCCGACTTCTCCCGTTTTATCCTAAAAGCCTTTTCGGCGTTCGCTTTATTCATGGCTTCTTGCCAAGCGACTTGCATACTGGTCAATTCAGGTTCTTTCGACTCGCTGGGCTCGACGGTTTCCGCCGCGTCTTTCTTTGGCGCGCGTTTACTTTTCTTTTCCTCGCGCTCCACCTTAAGCGTTTCTAGAGTCGGTTGAAGAGCCTTCATACTTAATTTAATCTGTTTTTTGCGGCGATCTACAAGCAGGATCTTCGCTTCGACTTCGTCGCCTTCTTTGACTATTTCGCTGGGAGATTTTACATAACCTTGCGTTAATTCGCTCACATGGATCATCGCCGGGCGTTCCGCGCCGATCTCAACGAATGCGCCGTAAGGTTCGAGTCGAATGACTTTACCTTTCACGATCATCTCCGGCTCGAGTTCTTTCCATTCATATGCGAGCGGCTCGATCATAGTCAATTCGACGCGATCTTTCTTTACCCGCCGCACCCACACTTCCACCGTTTGACCTTCTTTGACGACGTCTTCCACTTTATTGATCGAGTCTTTGCTCAACTGCGAGATGTGGATCACGCCCGGAACGCTCAGCCCGATATCAACGAGCGCGCCTGCCAATGTGGTCTTCAAAATTTTTCCGCTGAGTTTTGTTTTGGGTTCAAGCGCCGCGGTGGGCGCAAGGTCTGGTGTTGTCATTTTCTACTCCTGTTTTCAAATAATGCCGAAAAACGATTATATCTTCCGCGCATGTTTGCGTCAATGTGAAATTTAGTACATTTTTGGAATCTGGGTACGGATGAACGTTGAGGCGGATGCGAATTTTGAGGAACCGAATCAACTTTTCCCGTCGGATGAAGCGCGCTCGTCTCTCGCAGGGGAGGGCTGATTCAGTCATCCTAGCCGATGCAAGCCTGATGAGTTTCCGCGCGTCGCGAGTCGTCAGGCTTCATTTGAGCATATCCACTTCAGAGTTGGCACAGCGCGTTTTGCTTCGCCGTTAAATGTTTGAGATTTTGTGCAAATTGTTAGTTTGATCAGGCTGAACGAATCGACTGGAAAGGCATTGGCGAAATCGGCGATTGTGATTGCTCGAACTGAAGGCTTGGAAGCGCCGCTGATTTCCGGGGTGGAACGATCATCCTGCTTTTATTTTCGGAAGACGAGCCGTTGAGCCAGTTGTTCCAGTTGATCCACGCTGATGGGCTTGGAAAGGATGAGCAGGTTTTGAGCGTCCACTTCGCTTTGGGTCAGTTCAGCCGCCTGCGCCGGGTTGGCGGTGACGATTAATACCCAGGTCTCGGCTGTTTTTGGGTGAGCGCGCAGGTCTCGATAAATTTCGATCCCGGAATATTTAGGCAGATTTAGATCGAGAACAATCAGGTCTGAATTTAACTTTTTTACTTCCTGCATGGCGATCTCGCCATCGTGGAAAAGTGTGACGTCGAATCCGACGCCCTTGAGTGTGTCGGAATAAATATCCGCCAGGAATAAATCGTCTTCAACGACGGCGGCGAGTGGGGGGTTATTGCGCATGGGGTTTCTCACTTTCTGTGATTAATGGTAACGTGACGATGAAAGTGGTGCCCACGTTGAGTTTACTTTCAACGCTAATTTCGCCGCCCATAAGGTGGATGAGTTGCCTGGTGATGGAAAGCCCTAAGCCGTGGCCTTTTCTGGCGACTTTGGTCGCCTCGGTGAGTTGTTTGAACGCTTCAAAAATAGTGCGTAAAGATTCTTCGGGGATGCCCGGCCCGGTATCGGCAACCTGAATTTTCCAGCGCGCGCCGTCTGCTTTGAAGAGTTTCGCGGTGACTCCGCCGTTTTCCGTGAACTTGATCGCGTTGCTAATTAAGTTCACAAGGATTTGTTTAAGCCTTTGGCTATCGCCAACGATGGAATTCGGCAGGTCGTCTGAAATGATAAGTTGAAAGTTAAGCTTTTTAGCTTCCGCCAGAACGCTTAATTGATTGGCAGTTTTGCCAAAAACCTCGCGCGGCTCAAAAGGCGTTTCGGCGAGTTTTAATTTGCCGCTGTCTAACTGGGCTTGATCAAGTAATTCTGAGACTAAACCATCCAGATATTCCGTGCTTTCGCGAATGCGGCTAAGGATGGATGCCTGTTTTTCGTTGACTTCGCCGTAGGATTTACGGGCGATTAAATCCGTGTAACCCATGATAACGCCCAGCGGCGTGCGAAGTTCGTGGCTGACGTTGGCAAGCAGTTGCGTTTTGAAACTGTTGGCTTCTATGGCTTCGTCGCGCGCAATCGCCAGCGCCGCTTCATTCTCTTTGAGGCTGGTGACGTCTCGCAGGGTGATGATTTGCCCGCCTTGCGCGGAGGGATCGCGCAGAGAACTGATGTATAAATCCAGCCATTTGATGGGTTGTCCGGTGGTTTTAAGGCTGATTTGCTTGTGATACCCGTGCCGCCGCAGGGCTTGTTGGTCTAGTCGTATTGTAGGCTGAAGAACGCTTTCAAATGATTGACCGATCGCAGAACTATCTTTGAGATGAAATAGCTCTAACGCGGCGGGGTTTAAATCTACAATGCGTAGATCTGAGTCGAGGACGATCACCGCATCGGCGATGCTTTCTACAATGGCGCGGTGGGCAACAGGGATTAAATCTAAAAAGCCGTAACGCAGGAAATTCCAGCCGAGAATTGAAATCGAGATCGAAAACGCAATTGCGGTAATGTCAAATGGAAGGGGGAATATGCCTAATAGAATAATACCGTTGGATATCCAAGGGAAAAATATCGCTAAAACATTGGCGAAAATCTGAGAGCGGTAGATGTCTTTTTTGCTCCAGTATTCGTAAAGCAGTAAATACGTCCCAAAAAGTAGAAAGATGTAAGCGTACAGCGCGTGCATCCAAAACCACCAGCCTAGTGGGTTATATAGCGTGATCAAGCCTGAAATAGGGTGGATGTACAACCCCGTACGCGCGAAGAACCAATGGTGGAATTCGTTTGTGAAAATGACGAATAAAGTAAGGACGGGAAAAATTAACGCCAGTAGAATGTTACGGCGCGTGAGCCATTTGGCGTGGCCTGAATACGCCAGCGCAAAAGCCGTCCAGGAAAGCGGCGTGCCAACCACCCCGATATAGCCAATTTTGATCGCCCATAGCTTGGTGGTTAATGTAATTCCGCCCAGTTCGAAAATATAGCTTCCCGCCCAAAGCGCGGCGAAGAAACACATCAGGGCGAACGGAATCGAGGCAACGTGTTTGCGGTGGCGAATTGTGTAAATGCCCATCGCAAAAGTTGAGGCGAAAGAAATAAGCCAGATGATGAGAAAGGGTGTGTTTTGCATCGGGGTAATTATACATCGAGATGAGACAAATTAAAACTTATCAAATAGGACGATCCCATTTCAAAATTTTTGAGGCGTTTGTTCAATTTTGGGGCTGAATCTGGCGAATAAATCCCTCGCTTGACGGTTATTTCTCTATCGGGTATATTTCACGTCTCTTTCGGAAGAGATACGAGAAAACCATGTATGAATTCGACAAAATAGACGTGAAGATCGTCAATCTGTTGATCGAAGATGGGCGTATGTCCGCTTCGGAGTTGGCGCGGCGCATCGGCGACATCTCGGAGCGGGCGATCCGCTACCGCATCGAGCGGATGATCGAGGCGGACGTGATCCGCATCAGCGCAGTGATCCGACCTGACGCGTTTGGCTTGACCATCAAAGCGGACGTGTGGCTTGAGGTCGAGTCGGATTTGATTTTGGAAGTAGCGAAGAAGATGGCGGAGTTCGAGAATGTGACGTATGTGGCCTGCGCGATCGGGCAGAACGACATCAGTATTCAGGTGGTGGCGAAAGATACGGCTGAAATTTATCATTTCGTGACCGAGGTGGTTCGCAAAGTGCGCGGCGTGCGTAAGACGACGACATCTATTGTGCCGCTGGTGTTGAAGGACGTGTATCAATGGCGTGTGCCTGAAAGAATTTCGCAAGAGTTGAATGAGAAGCAAGTAACATAACGCGATGTCGTTGCGAGGGCGACGCTCTTCGCCCGAAGCAATCCCCTCAAACAGGAGATTGCTTCGCTACGCTCGCAATGACATGAAATAGGAGAAAATTTATGTTTGGCGCAAAGACGCAATCGTTACAGAAGCGCGCGATGGATGCGATTCCGTTGGGAGTCAATTCCAATTTTCGGTTTTGGGGCGAGGGGATCACGCCGTACGTTGAGAAAGCCAAGGGCGCGTATTTGTGGGATGTGGATGGCAAGAAATATATTGATTATCGCATGGCGTTCGGGCCGATCATTTTAGGGCACGCGTTTGACGAAGTTGACCAAAAAGTTATTGAAGAAATAAAGAATGGTTTATTGTTCGCTATGACGAGCGAACTCGAAGTTGCTGTTGCTGAAATGATCATCGAGATGGCTCCCGCCGTGGAGATGGTCCGCATGGCGTGTTCAGGCACCGAAGCGACGATGCACGCGATTCGTGTAGCCCGTGCCTACACGGGACGCGACATCATCCTAAAGTTCGAGGGGAACTATCACGGCATGCACGATCACGCGCTGTGGTCAACGTATGCGCCTGTGGAAGCCTACGGAAATGCGCGCAGTCCAATTGCCGTGCCTGGCTCTTCGGGCATCCCCACATCTATGCGCGATTTTATTATCACGTTGCCGTTCAATGATTTTGAAGGTTTTGAACGTGTGATGAAATCTTATGGCGAACAGATCGCGGCGGTGATCACTGAGCCGTGTCAGGGAAATTGCGCGGCGATCAACCCGCAGGATGGATTTTTGCAGTTGATACGCAAGAAGACGCAAGAATATGGCTGTGTCTTTATCTTGGATGAAGTGAAGACAGGCTTCCGCATTGCAAACGGCGGAGCGCAAGAATATTACGGGATCAAACCCGATCTGACGACGTACGCGAAGGCGCTAGGAAACGGTTATCCCGCTGCAGCATTCGGCGGCAAACGCGAAATCATGTCCATCATTGGGCATGGCGTGGCCGTCGGCGGGACGTACACGAACAATAAGCCTGGTGTCGCAGGTGCGTATGCGACGTTGAGCCTGTTGAAAACCAAGCCGATATTGAAATCCATCGCCCAGCGGGGACAAAAATTAATGGATGGCTTGAAAGATATTTTTGAAGAGAACGACATCCCCGTGGTGATGACGGGCTATCCCGCAATGTTCTCGTTCTCATTGAACATTGATGAAGTGAAAAGTCAACGCGATTGGGCGAAGAGCGACCACAACCTGTATCTCGAACTTGTCGAAAAAGCCATTGAGCGCGGCGTGATGCCCGACCACGATGCGCGTGAGCCGTGGTTTATGTCCTATTCCCATTCGGATGCGGATATTGATGAGACGTTGAACGTCTACGCGGAGATTGTGAAACAGGTCAAAAGTTAGCAGATCGAAAGTCAAAGGTCTCGTCTGACTTGCGACCTTTGACTTTCAACTTCAAACAAGGAAATCAATATGCCAAACAAACTTTCATCTCAAGAAATCATTGACCTGAACAAAGAGTACACCTTCTTCTCCTGGTCTGTGCAGGGACAGGTGAATCCCATCCCCGTGACGCGCGCGGAAGGCGTGTACTTCTGGGATGCGGACGGTAAACGCTATCTCGATTTCTCGTCGCAGTTGATGAATACGAATATCGGACATCAACATCCGAAAGTCGTCAAAGCGATTCAGGAGCAAGCCGCGAAGTTGACGTTTACCCATCCAGGCAACGCCACCGAAGCGCGCGGCTTGCTTGGCAAGAAAATCTCCGAAGTGACGCCAGGCGACTTGAAGAAAACGTTTTTCACGCTCGGCGGCGCGGAAGCGAACGAGAACGCCATCAAGATCGCGCGTTTCTACACGGGACGGCACAAAATTCTGGCGCGGTATCGCTCCTATCACGGCGCGACGCACGGCTCCATGGCGTTGACAGGCGATTACCGCCGACTCGCCGTCGAACCCGTCATGCCAGGCGGAGTCCACTTCCTTGACCCGTTTTGCTATCGCTGTCCGTTTGGGCAGAAGCCCGAGTCGTGTAAGCGCGAGTGCATCTCGCATCTCGAAGAGGTGATCAAGTACGAAGGTCCCGACAAGATCGCCGCCATCATCATGGAGGGCGTGGTCGGCTCGAACGGACTCATCATCCCGCCCGATGATTACTGGCCCCGCGTGCGCGAAATTTGCGACAAGTACGGCATCTTGCTGATCTCAGACGAAGTGATGAGCGGATGGGGACGCACGGGCAAATGGTTCGCCGTAGACAACTGGAACGTGACTCCCGACATCATCACCACCGCCAAAGGCATCACCAGCGGATACGCTCCGCTCGGCGCGGTGATCGTCTCTGAGAAGATCGCCAAATTCTTCGACGACAAATATTTGTATGCTGGTCTGACGTATAGCGCTCATGCGCTTTCGTGCGCCACAGCCTTGGCAACGATTGAAGTCTACGAAGAAGATAAGCTCATCGAAAACGCTGCATTGCTCGGAAAATATCTCGGCGAAGCGTTGGAAGATATCAAAGCGAGACACGTCTCTGTTGGCGATGTGCGTTACATCGGCTTGTTCTCCGCGATTGAGTTAGTGACCAACCGTGAAACGAAAGAAAGCTTCTCGCCCGCAGTCATGGCGGAGGTGGGAAAAGTCCTGCGCCAAAACGGACTGTTCACCTTCATCATGGCGAACAACATGGGCAGCATGGTCTTCGTCGTCCCGCCGTTGTGCATCACGCAGGAACAACTCGATGAAGGTCTTGCGATTGTGGAGAAAGCGCTGGAAGTTGCGGATAAGCAAGTTGTGTAAAAAGAAAAAAGGTGACAGTCGCGAATGACCGTCACCCATCTGGCAACAAAGGAGTTGTGAACTATTGTCCTGTTTGCAAACGTTCCGCCAGCCACATCTTGATAATGGACTGGCGTGTTATGCCGAGCCGCTTAGCTTCACGGTCGAGCGCCGCCAGCATCCAGACAGGCACATCCATGTTGATGCGCTTCTGCTCCTCGGCGGGGCGGCGAGCTTTGGAAAGGTCAAGATTGGCGGTGACATTTTCGCCGTCGTCGAATTTTTTATCGAAATCAGATGCTTTCGTCTTCATACAGGTCAATCTCCTCGTCTCTTGAACGCCGCACGGATATAATGCGAATGTTGTCCTCTCGATATGTAATCACAGCCGATCAATGTTTTCCTTTGATTTTGCCTACGACCAGAAAACGCGGCTCATCCAGGTTTTTGGCAGGGATTTCGATGAATGCCTCATCATCCCATAATCCCTGCGCCTCCTCGAAGTCAATGCCGTGTTTTCTGCGGTTCGATTCGCTCTTGTGCGGGTCATATTCAAAAGGCATGGCGTACATTATACCAACTTACCGTTCAGCCAAAGACAAAGGTCTTGCAATTGTGGAGAAGGCGTTGGAAGTGACGGATAAGCAAGTAAGTTAAAATTAATTGATATTTCGTAATTACGTCGCGAGTTTTTGATAACCTCTTTGTTTCGTTGGAAAGGCAAATAATTGGTATGAGAAAAGTAAAAGAACAAGCCGATGTTGCGTATTCTACTAAGGAGCGTAAACTGTCTAGTGCAGCCCAGGAAAACATCGGTAATACTGCCAAAGTAAAGTTGAATCAAATTGTAAATGGCGACTGTTTGGATATGCTTTCAACTTTTCCTGACAACGTTATAGATTTAACCGTTTTTTCTCCGCCGTATGACGGTATTAGAGACTATAAGAAAAATTGGACTTTTGATTTTGGAACACTTGGCAAACATCTATACAGAGTTACAAAAGATGGTGGAGCCGCTATTGTAGTAATTGGCGATGGAACAAAGAATTTTGCCAAATCGCTCACATCATTTCGGTTAGCTGTTAATTGGGTTGACGAAGGCGGGTGGAAGCTTTTTGAAAACGTTATTTACAAAAGAGACGGGAACCCTGGGGCATGGTGGAATCAAAGATTTAGAGTTGATCATGAATATGTTCTCATTTTTTTCAAGGGAAGCCGCCCTAAAACATTTCACAAACAACATCTTATGATACCTAGTAAACATGCAGGAAAAATTTACTCGGGGACCGATAGATTGACTAATGGTGGTTTCAAATCCATTGAACCTAAAGCTGTTAATCCACTTAAATGTCGCGGTACAGTGTGGCAATATTCGACTAGCAACACTGAGGGAAATAAGTTGAAACTTCAACACCCAGCAACATTTCCAGATAAACTCGCCGAAGACTTGATTTTATGTTTTTCCAAATCAGATGATATTGTTTTAGATCCTATGTGTGGTAGCGGAACAACGTGTGTAATGGCTCATAATAACCATCGGAAATACATTGGGATTGAGATCAGCAGTGAATATTGCGAAATCGCGCAAAAACGTATTAAGAATGAGTTTCTGCCAGAGCAGAAAAAGATGTTTTAGGAGATGCGATGACAGTAAAAAACGATATTCTATTGGCAAAAGGACTACTTGGTGATCTTCCAGTCTTTTGGGATGGACGGAAAAGCGTCTTGGAACTAAAAGCAGCAGATTTCAACTGGCGTCAGATGGAGTGGTGGGGATTTTATTTTGAATATGCTGCATTTGAAAAATTGAAAGGAGCATTTTTGATCCCAGGCGACAAATTTGGAAAAGTCAAAACAGCGTGTTTTGACTATAAAGGAACAATCAACTGGGATTTGAAAGCTAAGGCTATAAAATCGGACGATCACCAGTCCATTTTGAACGATACAGAGGCAATGGATTGGAGCATTAAACAACATGGAGCGCATGGACTTGTCGTTGCCCTTTGCGATGTTGAATATAATGACGCCGACAGGTCATTCCAGAAGTGGCATGATGAATTGAAAGGTGGAAAATCAAAATACGAGATTGAACGTGAGCAAAGAACTACCATATCACGTTATAGAAAAACACAAGCTGAACTAGTTGAAATATTATTCCTCGTTGTAACATCAAAAAATAGGTCTGTTCTTGGCATTCACCACCAAGGACGAAATAGTAACGGGAAACCACGCCCTCCAAAATATATGCTCAACTATGACACAATAGGAAAATTTTTAGTTGATAAGATTGTTTTCCCGCCATCCCAATCGAGCTCTCGAAAGCTCAACGAGTCGCGAGGCATCTATAGCGTAAATCCTGAAGAAAAGCCAGTCATCGAGTAAGAAGAAAAAGCAATTATCGAAGAAAATCTCTTGAAAACATAATTGCCACTTACCAATCTCTAGTCTCTAATCTCTTTTGGAGTTTTTATGGAAATCCTCAACTACATCAACAGCGCAGTTACAAAAGACCTGACAGGTTTCCGCAGAACCGTGATTAATCAGGTCTCGCCCCGTTCGCAGAAGTCTGATTAACCCTCGTCACGATAAAACCTGTCAGGTCTGTAATTCAAACAATTACCAATTACTACTTACCAATTACCAAGTCTCCAATCTCAAGGTGAATCATGGAAATCCTCAACTACATCAACAACCAATGGACAAAACCCACCGCCACCGAATACTTCGACGTCCTCAACCCCGCCACAGGACAGGTCATCGCCAAGACTCCGCTCGGCACAAGAGCGGATGTGGACTCAGCGGCGAGGGCGGCGAGTGAGGCGTTGCCTGCGTGGCGACGGACGCCCGTCAACGACCGCGTGCAATATTTATTTAAGTTGCGAAATCTCATGCGCGAGAATGCAGACGAGATCGGCAAGCTCATCACGAACGAAGCGGGCAAAACGTTTGAAGAGGCAAAAGCCGAGATGGTGCGCGCGTATGAAAATATCGAAGTGGCGTGCGGGATGCCGATGATGATGAAGGGCGAGTTCGTCGAAGACATCGCCACAGGCATAGACGAGTTGATGATCCGTCAGCCCGTCGGCGTGTGCGCTACGATCGCGCCGTTCAACTTCCCTGGCATGATTCCGTTTTGGTATCTGCCGTACGCGCTCGCGGCGGGCAACACCTACATCATCAAGCCGTCTGAAAAAGTTCCGATGACGATGCAGTTCATCATGAAACTCATCGAGCAGGTCGGGTTTCCGAAGGGCGTTGTCAATCTCGTCAACGGCGCGAAAGAAACGGTGGGTGGAATTCTCGAACACCCGTCCATTCGCGCGGTGACGTTCGTCGGCTCGACCAATGTCGCCAAATATATTTACGCCACCGCCGCCGCGCATGGCAAACGCGTGCAGGCGCAGGGCGGAGCGAAGAATCCCGTCATCGTTTTGCCCGATGCGGATATGGACATGGCGACGAAGATCATAGCGGACTCCGCCTTCGGATGCGCGGGACAACGCTGTCTCGCCGTTTCTTTCGTAGTGACAGTTGGTACTGCCCGCTCGACTTTTAGTGAAGCGATCTGCGACGCCGCCTCGTCGCGCGTCGTCGGCTACGGACTCGACTCAGGCGTCCAGATGGGACCCGTCATCAACGCCGCGTCGAAGAGCCGAGTCGAGTCGTTGATTGGACTCGGCGTCAAAGAAGGAGCAAGCCTCCCCGTAGATGGACGCGGGGTTTCCATCCAAGGATATGAATCAGGTCACTTCATCCGCCCGACCATTTTGGCAGATGTCCCGCGTGGGAGCGAGATCGCAAAGACCGAAATCTTCGGACCCGTGTTGAGTCTCATGCACGTCGAGACTGTTGATGAAGCAATCGAGCTGGTCAATAGCGGACAATATGGAAATCAGGCGAGCCTGTTCACGTCGTCGGGTTCTGCCGCGCGGAAGTTTCGCTACGAAGCCGAAGCGGGCAACATCGGCATCAACATCGGAGTCGCCGCGCCGATGGCGTTCTTCCCGTTCAGCGGCTGGAAGGATTCGTTCTTCGGCGATATGCACGGGCAGGGCATGGACGCGGTGGAGTTCTTCACGCAGAAAAAAGTTGTGGTGGAGCGGTGGCCCAAGGAGTGGACGAGGAAGTTTTAAAAAATTCTAACAGCGAGGAATAATATGGATAAAAATTATGATAACGCGCTTTCGTATGCAAGTCGGTGGCTTGATATTATCAAGCAGCAAAATTTCCCTGACGAAACTCAGGCGAAGTGGATCGTTAACGAATCGAAAAATAACTTTGCCGAGCATTTCAATCGCGGTTGGTTGGAATATCGCAAGTCCGTGACTGAGGCGGGAGATTGGGCGGCGGTCGAATGGTCTGGAAGCGGTTCGGTCTTTACCGATGTGATGGGGCGCAAGTATATTGACTGGCTGGGCGGCTTCGGCATGTTCGATCTCGGCTGGAAACATCCCGAAGTGGTCGAGGCGGTGACAGCGCAGTTGCAACGCAGCCCCATGCCGTCGCAAGAGTTGATTGATCCGTTGCGCGGTGTGTTGGCGAAGCTGATGGCGGAGATCACGCCGGGCGATCTAAAATACTCGTGGTTCGCGGCGAGCGGAACCGAAGCCATTGAAGCTGCGATCAAGGTCGCCAAACTGTATACAGGAAAATCGGCGTTCATTGTCGCGCTGAAAGGATTCCATGGCAAAACGATGGGCTCGCTCTCGATGATGGGCAAAGGCGATTATCGTCGGGGACTGGGTTTGCTGTACGCGGGGCAGGTCTACCACATTCCATTCGGCGATGCGGACGCGCTCGAACAGCAGCTTGAAACGTGCGCGAACGTCGGCGTTGGCGTAGCGGGCGTGTTGATGGAACCGATTCAAGGCGAGGCGGGTGCGATAATCCCGCCGGATGATTTCTGGTCCCGTGCGCGCGCTGCGACGAAAAAGCATGGCGCGCTGCTCATTGCGGATGAGGTGCAAACGGGTATGGGACGCACCGGCAAATTGTGGGGCGTCAACCATTGGGATGTGACTCCCGATATCATCGCTACCGCGAAATCTCTGGGCGGCGGCGTGATGCCCGTCAGTGCGATCACAACCACTGAAGAGATTTTCCAGCCGATGATGTATCCGAATCCGTTCATGCATACGACAACGACGGGCGGCGGCGCGTTAGCCTGCTCCGCCGCCATTGCCGCGATTAATATCACGCTTCGCGACCGGCTTTGGGAAGGCGCGGCGACGAAAGGCGCGTATCTTATTGAGAAAGTGACCGAGTTCGCGGATGAATTTCCGCAGTTATATAAGCAGGTAACCGGTAAAGGCTTGTTGATCGGTCAGCATTTCCAATCGCCTGAATTAGGCTACAAGGTAGCGTCGGAGTTGTTCAAGCGCGGCGTATTGGTTTCTGGCACGCTCACCAGCGCGCAGACTATTCGCATCGAACCGCCGTTGATTATCGAACAACATGAAATTGACGAGGGCTTGAATCGTTTGCGCGACGCGGTCGGCAGCGTCGCGAAGACAATGTAGATTGGGCGCGACGAATCGATTATAGCGTTCGGAAAAATACGGGTAAAATACATCCATCCTGCCTTGAGGAGAGAGAATATGACGGATGAATTTGCGGTAGAAATGCAAGATGTTGTCAAGCGATTCACCACGCCAGAGGGAGGTATTCTGGCGGCGGTGAATCACGTCACGATGCAGATTAGAGACGGCGAATTCTTCTCGCTTCTGGGACCATCGGGCTGCGGTAAGACCACATCTTTGCGCATGATCGCGGGCTTTGAACTTCCTACAGAAGGAAAGATTCTGATTCACGGCAAAGACGTGAGCCAAATCGCCCCGTTTCAACGCCCGGTTAATACGGTCTTCCAGCAGTACGCGCTTTTTCCGCACATGACGGTTGAGCAGAACATCGGTTTTGGTTTGGAGATGAAAGGCGTATCGAAGGTGGAGCGTTCGGCGCGCGTTTCGGAAGCCCTCGAGATGGTGCGCCTGCCCGGCATGGAGATGCGCAAGCCCAAGCAACTCTCCGGCGGACAGCAGCAGCGCATCGCGCTTGCCCGCGCGCTGGTCAACAAGCCGGAAGTGTTGCTCCTCGACGAACCGCTCGGCGCGCTCGATTTAAAACTGCGTAAAGAAATGCAGTTAGAATTGAAGAGCCTGCAGCGTGAAGTGGGCATTACCTTCATCTATGTTACGCACGATCAAGAAGAAGCGCTGACCATGAGCGATCGTATCGCGGTGATGAGCAAAGGCGTGGCGCTGCAAGTGGATAAACCTGAGGCGATTTACGAGCGCCCCGCAACGAAGTTTGTGGCGGACTTCATCGGCGAGACCAACTTTCTCGATGGCGTTGTGCGCGGACAGACAGGCTCGACGGTCGAAGTGGATTTGCCCGGCACGGGAACGGTTTACATCGAATCGAGCCGGACGTTTGCCAACGGTCAGCAAACAACAGTCGCTGTGCGCCCTGAGAAGATGACATTAAACCGCGAAATTTCCGGTGGAAATAGCCTCACAGGGCGAGTTGAAGAGGTGATCTATATCGGCACCGACACGCACTACGGCGTGCGTTTCGCCGGCAGCCATAAAGCCCGCGTACGCGAGCAAAACGTAACGCAGGGACAAAAAGCCCTTGCATCCATTGGCGATGAAGCGATCGTTTCCTTTACGCGCACATCTCCCCGGCTTCTAACGGAATAGGTGACGCTATGATCAATTGGCTTCGTAGGAACAAATCCGCTCAAGGCACTTTGCTAATTTCGCCGACGCTGGTCTTCATGATCGGCTTGCTGATCATCCCGCTGATCTTGACTTTGATCATTAGCTTTGGCAAACGTTCGGCGGATGGAAATGTGATCTATAGTTTCGGTCTGCATAACTATATTCGCTTACTGGGAGTGAGTTACAACTGCTCCGCTGGGCAGACGGTCTGTTATGACCCGATCTATACCCAAATCTTATGGCGTTCGTTGACGCTGGCTTTTAATTCGACGGTTGTGGTCATTCTACTGGCGTATCCGCTGGCATATTTTATTGCGCGTTCGCACCCCAGTCGTCGCAACACCTATCTATTCTTAGTGTTGGTTCCGCTCTGGACGAATTTCGTCATCCGCGTGTACGCTTGGATGATGCTTCTACGCACGCAAGGGTTGATCAACAGCGCTTTGGCATGGGTGGCGGATCTATTTGGGCGTCCGTTTACGCCGCTGGAGATGCTCTACACGCCCGGCGCAGTTTTGATCGGCATGGTGTACGAATTCCTACCATTCATGATTCTGCCGATTTACACGTCGCTGGAGAAAATTGACGGGTCGCTTTATGAAGCGGCGGCGGATCTAGGCGCTAACGCTGTGCGGACCTTCCTGCGAGTGACGCTTCCGCTGTCGGCGCCGGGTATGGTCGCCGGCACGGTGCTGGTCTTTATCCCGGTGATGGGCGCGTTCGTGGTCTCGGATCTGCTGGGCGGCAAGCAGGTTATTTTGGTCGGTAATCTGATTCAGCGTCAATTCCTTGATGCGCGCGATCCGACTTTTGGCTCCGCCGCATCGCTGATTCTCATGGCGCTGACGCTGGTTGTGATGTTCTTCTACACTCGTAAATTTGGCTTCGGCGAGGAGATTGCAATCACATGAATCCACGCAGAACGATTGGATATTTCGATAAGGAGCCGCCCCGATGACCCAGAAGCCGAATTCCCTTTTTGTACGAATTTCCGCCTTGTTGGTGTACGTCTTCCTGTACGCGCCTATTATCGGCTTGATGCTGTTCTCGTTCAACGCGTCGCGCACCAACATCTTCTTCGGCGGATTCATTACCCAGTTTGGACCCCTTCAAATGGAAGGCAGCACAGTCGTGCAAAGTCCTTGCGGGCCGTTTCACTGGTTTTGTGAATTGAACAAGAACGCCGAAGTTAGGCAAGCCGCCGAGAACACGCTGACGATCGCATTTGTCGCTTCGATCTCAGCCACGATCATCGGAACGTTTGCGGCAATAGCGCTGCAACGCTACAACTTTCGCCTTAAAGCGTTCTCGCAACTCGCGCTGTACATTCCCATTGTTATCCCTGAGATCGTGATGGGCATCGGAATTCTCGTGCTGTTCAGTCAGATCTTCACGATTCTGAGCGGTTTGACGGGCGCGCGTTTTTCAATGGGCTTGCCTACGGTCATTGTTTCACACATTGCCTTCTGTATCCCGTTTGTGACGTTGGTTGTGCAAGCGCGCTTGCAAGGATTCGATAAATCGTACGAAGAAGCCGCCATGGATTTAGGCGCCAACGAATTGACGACATTCTGGCGGGTAACGTTCCCGATGATCCTGCCGGGCGTGCTTTCGGGTGCGTTGCTGGCGTTCACCCTTTCATTAGATGATTTTGTGATCACGTTCTTCACCACCGGCCCAGGCTCGACTACGCTGCCTATCTACGTCTACGGCTTGTTGCGCCGCATTATCACTCCGCAGGTGAACGCGCTCTCCACGATCTGGATCTTGATCGTGTTTACGGCTGTGTTGCTGCTCCAGTGGACTGAGAATCGTAAGGCTTAACCGGCAATTTGTGAGGCGGCGCAGCGCCTCGCTTGCAAAACTCTACCCAATTTCCTAAAGGAGGAAGTTATGAGAAACATTCTGTCAAAGTTGTTTGTCGTGGTCGTAGTCGCGAGTCTGGCGTTAACGGCTTGTGGCGGCGCCAAGAGCGGAGGAGATTCTTCCGCTCAGAAAGTAACGTCGTCTGGGTTCGTCTGCCCCGAGCCGAATCCTAAAATGGAGGTTACATCCAAAGAATTCAACCTTTTCGTTTGGACAGAGTACATCCCAACGGAGTGGAAAGAATGTTTTGAAATGGTCTACGGCGTTAAGATCAATCACGACGAATATTCCGCCAACGAAGAAATGTACGCCAAGCTTTCGGCGGGCGGCTCGAGTTACGACCTGATCTTGCCTACCGACTACATCGTCAGCTTGATGATTCGCAACGGGATGCTGCACAAATTGGACAAAGACCAATTGCATGTATTTGACAAGCTAGATTCCGCGTATCTCGATCAAGAGTTCGACCCCGGCAACGAATACACCATCCCCTACGAAGGCGGGCTGGACGCCATTGTGTATAACTCGGATGTTGTGAAGACAGCCCCCACATCTTACGCCGATCTGTGGAACCCGGAATACGCCGGTCGCATCACGACTGTGGACGACTCGCGTGTGATCATCGGTATGACCCTGCTGACGCTCGGCTACGACGTCAACACCAAAGACCCCGCCCAGTTGGAAGAAGCGAAGGCTAAGCTGGCGCAGTTGGTTCCCAGCATCAAACTGTTTGACAGCGACAGCCCCAAGACCGCGCTCATCGCCGGCGACGTGGATTTAGGCGTTGTTTGGACGGGCGAAGCGTTCACCGCCTTTCAGGAGAATCCCGCTTTCGTCTTCGTCTACCCGACGGAAGGCTCGGTGATCTGGCAGGATAACTGGGCGATTCCCGCGGGCGCGCCGCACTTAGACGCGACTTATGCTTGGATCAACTATACGATGCAAGGCGATCTCTTCTATCTGATGCTGCGCGACTTCCCATACCTGAATCCGAATCGCGCTGCCTTGGATTACGCAAAAGCGAACGCGCCTGAACTGTATGAACCATTTGCCAATTCACCGATCACGAATCCGCCGCTTGAAGCGCTTACCAGCGCCCACCGCATTGACGACGTGGGCGACGCCACGCCGCTATATGATCAGATTTGGACCGAAATTAAAGGCGGGAATTAACCGCCGACGGTAACACGGCGTCCTGAAGGTCTGAGCGAAAACGCTCAACATGCGAAGACCTTCAGGACGTTTTACAAACCGAGAGGATTTATGAGAGTGTTGTTGGTAGGGGTAGGCGGCGTGGGCGAAGCCATCGCCGCGATCGCAAAGCCTCGTCCGTGGTTAGAGTTAATGGTTCTGGCGGATTACAATATTAAGCGCGCGGAAGAGGTGCAAGAAAAACTCGGCGATTCGGCGCGCTTTCCTATCGAGCGAATAGACGCGAGCAAGCAGGAAGAAGTGGAAGCGTTGGCGAGAAAATATCGAGTCGATCTGATCATGAACGCTGTCGAGCCTGCGTTTAACAAACAGATCTTCGACGGAGCGTATCGCGCCGGCGTGAATTACATGGACATGGCGATGACGCTTTCTGAGCCGCATCCGACGGACCCGTTCAATAAAACGGGCGTAAAACTTGGCGATTACCAATTTGCCAAAGCGGAGGACTGGGAGGAAAAAGGCTTGCTCGCCCTCGTCGGGTTCGGTGTGGAGCCGGGCATGGCGGATGTGTTTGCGCGCTATGCAGCGGATTATCTCTTCGACGACATTGACGAAATTGGCATACGCGATGGCGGCGACTTATTCGTCGAAGGCTATAAATTCGCGCCGACGTTTTCCATCTGGACAACGATTGAAGAGTGCCTAAATCCGCCGGTGATCTACGAGAAGGAGAGAGGTTGGTTTACTACCGAGCCGTTCTCTGAGCCAGAAATGTTTGAGTTCCCTGAGGGGATCGGGAAGATCGAAGTGGTCAACGTGGAGCATGAAGAAGTGCTGCTGGCGCCGCGATGGATTAAAAACGTTAAGCGTGTGACGTTCAAGTATGGACTTGGCGATGAATTTATGGATGTGTTGCGAACGCTGAATAAATTGGGTTTGGACAGTAAAGAGAAAATAATCGTTAAAGGCGTGGAGGTCGCCCCGCGCGACGTAGTCGCGGCATGCCTTCCCGACCCCGCTCATCTTGGCGATAAAATGTATGGCAAGACCTGCGCAGGGACGTGGGTGAAGGGAACGAAAGATGGAAAGAAAAAAGAAATCTATCTCTATCAAGTGGCTGACAATCAGGAGTGTATGAGCAAATGGGGTTGTCAGGCGGTCGTCGCGCAGACGGCGTTTACGCCGGTCATTGCGATGGAATTGCTTGAAAAAGGAATCTGGAAAGGCACGGGCGTACTGGGACCCGAAGCGTTCGATCCGATTCCTTTTATGGAGAGGATGGAAGGGTATGGGTTTCCGTACGGGGTGAGGGAAATGTAAAGCAAAAACCTCTGAGCCCTTTAAGAACTCCGAGATTTTTGCTTATGCGGTCTCCCGCCTTTTCAAACTCCATACAACTGCGCCAAAAATGACAAAGCATTGAATGGTAAGCATTATGAGATTTGATGTGATTTTTTCAGCCTGTCCGTCCATTGCTAGAGCAATTCCCTGAACCAAGTGATATGTTGGCAGGAATTGAAGATAGTGGATATATGGATTTGTTCCTAATATTCCGATTATTGCAGGCAAGGTTAATGGAAAAATCAACAACCCCCCATAGGAATTCAGAGCGTGAATATTCTCAGCCAAACTGCCCACTAGCAACCCTAAGAGGCTTAGAGCCAAACTGCCGATTAATAGCAATACGAGAGTGAACATGATGTTTCCAGTAAATCCACTTTGGGTGAAGAGGACAACTGAACCACCTACTATTGAATAGATTACGCCAACGACGGCCTTGCTCATTGCAACGTCAGAATATGACGCTGGTGAAATTAGCAACGCGTCTAATGTTTTTCTCTCGCGCTCTTCTACCACTAAAGTTGAAACAAGCATGATTCCATTGCTGACCAATCCCATTGCCAGGAACATGACAACCGCAAACTGATCCTTACCCAGGTTTCCGCGAAGTGAAACACCTTGTTCAATATCTGGTTCCAACACTTCAATGGACGACATAATTGGCGAAGGATTTGGAGATAGCAACTGAACGGTTTGCTGTACCAGCGATAATCCCGCCTGGCTTTCTGTTGAGTTGTCTGCGAGCAGAAATGTAACCTGAGGAAATTCGCTATTTGCCAGAGCATTATCGAAATTCTCAGGCAGAATGACGCCGACTGCGGCTGAATTGTTCTCTATAGCCAATCGAACCTCCGCAGCAGTATCTTGTATTAATATATCGACGAATTCCATTTCCCCCAGCGCGGTTGTTAACTCAGTAGGAGTGGGCGAAAACAGTGTAATCTTCAAAGTGAATTTGTCGTTGAAAAATAAACCAATTGCAAGGGAAATCACAAGTGGAGTGATAATAATTAAGAGCAAGCGCGGTGTTCTGATGGAGTCAATCAGATCTTTTCGAGCCAGGATCGCCATTCTTTTAATGTTCATTTTTCAAATTCCTGTCCTGCCAGTTTAATAAAGACATCTTCCAGTGCCGCCTCTTGTGAATGGATTGTTTGTATTGTTCCGTTACTCATCAGTGACGCTAGTTGTTGAATGTCATTTGGGTCTACCAAGGAGAATGATTTCTTTTCATGTTCTGTGATGGTTACAATGACGCGGCGTTCACCGTATTTGAGTTTTAAATTGTGCGGAGTATCAAGAGCAACAATTTCTCCATTCTCAATAAACGCAACTCGATTGCAAAGCTCATCCGCTTCCTCCATGTAATGAGTCGTTAAAAAAATAGTAACCCCTGTTTTTGCCAGCGCTTTGATCGTATCACGAATTTCCCTTGCAGATGTTGGATCAAGTCCGCGGGTGGGTTCATCAAGAAAAATTATTTTTGGATTGTGGAGTAATGCCCTGGCAATCAAAACTCGTTGTTTCATGCCGTTTGAATAGGTTTCAATTTTTTCGTTACTTCGATGTTGGAGACGAATTAATTCAATTAACTCCTGTACGCAATAATGTTTTATTCCATATAAGTCAGCGAACAGATTTAGGTTCTCCCTGCCAGTCATCCTCTCATATAAATTTTGTGAGTCAAATACCACGCCAATCAAGGGTTTTGTTATGCTTTGCTCGGTAGCAATATCAAACCCGTCGATTGCGCCCTCTCCACTTGTTGGGCGAAGCTGCCCTGTTAACATTCGGATCGTTGTTGTTTTTCCAGCGCCATTGTGCCCAAGAAGGCCAAAGATTTCCCCTTCATTTATGGCAAATGAAACATCTCGGACAGCGGTTATTTTCTTAAAGTCTCGGCGCAGATTGTGCGCTTCAATTATAGTTTTCATAATGCCTCTTTCGTTAAATCTGGAGTTTTGGAGAATAATTTTCTGCTGATTTATTTGAATCAATTTCACGCAAATAAGCAGATATGAGTTTATCATGTAGCGCAAAGATCCCAGCAAACTTCTCCTGTAAACAACAGAAATTTGCTGGGAAGCAGTAACACGCACCTTTTATCGACAACCACGGTTGGGTCTGTTGGCAGCGCAATATACCAGTACTGCTATTGTGATGCCAGCTACAACGATATATACCCAATACATAGCGAATTTCCTCCTTTCCTTTAGGATGCATTGCTTATACCCCCCCCCCCCCCCGATTTTGTCAAGGCTCAAGGGAAAATTTTTGTTCGTCAATGGCATGAGCAAGTGGAATTGTCAGGCGGTTGTCGCGCAGACGGCGTTCACCCCCGTCATCGCAATGGAATTGCTCGAAGAAGGAATCTGGAAAGGCGCGGGCGTGCTGGGACCTGAAGCGTTTGATCCGATTCCATTCATGGAGCGCATGGCAGAGTACGGCTTTCCGTATGGAATTCGAGAGTAGCGGCGGTTCGTTCGATGTTGTTTTCGGAACGATGAGGTTGTCAATACTGATTCGCGTAGGTATAATTTCAGTGTCTGACTATTCTCACGAGGAGAAGAGATGAAGTACAAACTTTGGATTGACGGCAAATGGGCGGACGCGCAGAACGGCGAGACGATGAAGATTGAAAACCCCGCCACAGGCGAAATCATCGCCGAAGCGCAAAGCGCGTCACGCGCGGATGTGGATCGCGCGGTACAAGCCGCCAAAGTCGCATTCTACGACGGGCGCTGGAGTCGCATTACGCCGAGCGAACGTTCAAAGGCGATTTGGAAACTCGCCGATTTGCTCGAAGCCCATACCGAGAAGTTTGCAAAAGTTGAAAGCGAAAATACAGGCAAGCCTTATAAAAATTTGAGTTTGATCAACGACGTTCCTTTTACGGTGGACAATTTAAGATTTTTCGCAACCGCCGCGCGCGATACGCACGGTTCGCATGCCGGCGAGTTTGCGGCGGGCTACACGTCCATATATCGGCGCGAACCCGTCGGCGTGATTGGGCAAATCACCCCGTGGAATTATCCGCTCAACATGGCGGGTTGGAAGATCGGTCCCGCATTGGCGGCGGGATGTACGATGGTATTGAAGCCCGCGCCTGGCACGCCGCTGACGACGCTCATGCTGGCGGAACTGACCAAAGAGGCGGGCATCCCCGACGGCGTGGTGAACGTCGTCTCTGGCGGAAACGACGCGGGGCAAGCGTTGGCGGAGCATCCAGATGTGCGTATGATCTGCGTGACGGGCTCGGTCGGCACGGGCAAGAAAGTGATGAAGACCGCGGCGGATACGCTCAAGCGCGTCCATCTTGAATTGGGCGGCAAAGCGCCGTTCATTGTGTTCGACGACGCCGATCCAGAATTAGTCGCGGCGAAAGCTTCGTTCGCGGCGACGATGAACACGGGTCAAGATTGCACCGCCGCAACGCGCGTCTATGTGGAGAAGGGCAAGGCGAAGATGATGCGCGAGGCGGTCGTCGAGGCGATGAGAAACGTCAAAGTCGGTTCGCCGTTCGATGATGACGCGTTGATGGGTCCGTTGATTTCAGGCGTTCAGCGCGAGCGCGTCAGCGGATTTGTGGAGCGCGCAAAAGCGGCGGGCGCGAAAATTCTCACAGGCGGCGAAATCCCTAAAGATTTGCAACAAGGCTATTACTACGCGCCGACGGTTATCGCGAACGTTCAACAGAATTGGGAGATCGTGCAGAGCGAGGTCTTCGGTCCCGTCGTTACCGTGCAGGAGTTTGACGACGAGAAGCAGGCGCTTCAAATGGGCAACGACGTATTGTACGGGCTTGCCGCGTCGGTCTTCACGAAAGACGTTGGACGGGCGATGCGTCTCACCGCCGAGTTGGAGTTTGGCACGGTTTGGGTGAACGACCATTTGCCGATTGCATCCGAAACGCCGCACGGCGGATTCAAGCAATCAGGTTTTGGAAAAGATTTATCCGCCGAAGCGGTTGGCGATTATCAGATCACTAAGCATGTGATGATCGCGCAATCATAATGTCATTGCGAAGGCGATGCTCTGCCGAAGGCGCCCGAAGCAATCTCCAATTTGCGAGGAGATTGCTTCGTCGGGCTGAAGCCCTCCTCGCAACGACATGAAAATCTTGCAAAGTTTTTGAAAATAAGTTCGCGTATGCTAAGAACCATGCTTTGAATCTATTGAGCAAATAAATAATCGGAGAACGAAATGGAATATAAACTTTTGATAGACGGTCAATGGGGCGGAAGCGGAACGCCGCTGGAAGTGAAGAATAAATATAGCGGCGAAACTGTCGGCGTGATTCAAACTGCCACGAAGGAAGATTTGAACAAAGCCATAGACGCCGCCGAACGCGCCGAAGATTCTATGGCAGACATGCCCGCGCACAAACGCGCCGATATTTTGATGAGAACCGCCGCGCTCATCCGCGAACGCGCCGACGACTTGGCGAAGACTATTGCCGCTGAAGCGGGCAAAGCGCTGAAGTTCGCTCGCGCCGAAGTGGATCGCGCGCAAAGCACGTTTACGATTGCGGCGGAAGAAGCCAAGCGTTTGCACGGCGAGACCTTTCCGCTAGACGCCGTTCCGAGCGGCGAAGGATATTTTGGATTCTGGACGCGCCGTCCTGTCGGCGTGATTGCGGCAATTAGCCCGTTCAACTTTCCGCTGAATTTAGTAGCGCATAAAGTGGCGCCCGCGCTCGCCGCAGGCAATACGTTAGTGTTGAAACCCGCCACGACGACTCCGCTCGCGGCGGTGAAATTGTGTCAAATTTTGCAAGAGGCGGGCGCTCCAGCGGGAGCGATCAACCTCGTTGTCGGCGGCGGAAGCACGGTGGGCGAATGGCTCATCACCGATCCGCGCGTGGACAAAATCACGTTCACTGGCTCGCCCGAAGTCGGCAGACATATCTTGGGCGTGGCAGGCATCAAGAAAGTGACATTGGAACTCGGCAACACCTCGCCCGTCGTCGTCGCGCCAGATGCGGATTTGGATTTCGTCGCCAAACGCTGCGCGGTGGGCGCGTTCTATAATTCGGGTCAGGTTTGTATTTCGGTGCAGCGGATTTACAGCGAGAAGAAAGTGTACGAACCGTTCTCGGAGAAATTTGTCAAAGCGACCGAAGCCTTAATCGTCGGCGATCCGCTCGACGAACGCGTGGACGTTGGTCCGATGATCGACTCGAAGGAAGTGGATCGCATCGAAGAGTGGGTCAACGAGGCGCAAGGTTCGGGCGCGAGAACGCTAACGGGCGGCAAGCGCGAGGGCGCGGTGTATTATCCTACCGTGTTGACAAACGTCGAAGCGGATATGAAAGTAGTAGCGGAAGAAACGTTCGGTCCCGTCGCGTCGGTGATTCAAAGCGATGATTTTGAGTCCGCGTTGAAACAGGCAAACGATTCAAAATTCGGTTTGCAAGTCGGCGTATTTACTAACGACGTAAATCGCGTTTTCAAGGCGGTCAAACGCTTAAACTTCGGCGGCGTGATCGTCAACGATACGCCCAACTTCCGCGCCGACCACATGCCTTACGGCGGCAATCGTCAAAGCGGATTGGGACGCGAAGGCGTGAAATTTGCAATGGAAGATATGACCAATATTCAAATGGTGGCGATTCGGCTGGATTCGTAAATCATATGTCGTTGCGAGGGCGATGCTCTCTCGCCCGAAGCAATCTCCTCATTTAAGAGATTGCTTCGCCGCAAGGAACAAGAGCGCGGCTCGCAGCGACATAATAAACAAGGAGAAACTATGGAGCACAAACTTTGGATTGACGGTAAGTGGGAAGACACGCAAGGCGGAAAGATGATGTCTGTCGAGGACCCGACGACGGGCGCGCAAATCGCCGAAGTAGTGGACGCGAGTCGAGCGGACGTGGATCGCGCCGTGCAAGCCGCCAAACGCGCTTTCTACGATGGTCGCTGGTCGAAGAAAACTCCGAGCGAGCGCTCGATGATTCTTTGGAAATTAGCGGATGTGATCGAAGCCAATGCGGCGAAGATCGCCAAACTTGAATCGGAAAATACGGGCAAGCCGTATGAGTACGTCAGTTTGGGCGGCGACATACCCTTTGCGGTGGACAATTTGCGCTTCTTTGCCAGCGCCGCGCGCGACACGCACGGCTCGCACGCCGGCGAATTTGCGGCGGGTTACACTTCCATCTATCGGCGCGAGCCGGTCGGCGTGGTGGGACAAGTCGCGCCGTGGAACTATCCGTTTATGATGGCGGCGTGGAAGATCGGTCCTGCATTGGCGGCGGGATGTACGATCGTGTTGAAGCCCGCGCCCGGCACGCCGCTCACTACGTTGATGCTGGCGGACTTCCTCAAAGAAGCCGGTGTCCCCGACGGCGTGGTCAACATCGTCAGCGGCGGCAACGACACGGGACAAGCCATCGTCGAACATCCCGACGTGCGGATGGTCAGCCTGACGGGTTCAGTCGGCACGGGCAAAAAGATTATGAAAACGGCGGCGGATACGCTCAAGCGCGTTCACCTTGAATTGGGCGGCAAAGCGCCGTTCATCGTGTTCGACGATTCCGATCCCGAACTGGTGGCGGCGAAAGCCTCTATGGCGGCGACGCTCAACACTGGACAAGATTGTACGGCGGCGACGCGGCTATATGTCGAGAAGAGCCGCATCCAGGAAATGCAGGAAGCGGTTGTCGAAGCAGTCAAGAATGTTAAGGTTGGAATGCCGTTTGACGAAGGCGTTCAAATGGGACCGTTGATTTCGGGCATTCAGCGCGAGCGCGTCAGCGGATTTGTGGAGCGCGCAAAAGCGGAAGGTGCGAAAATCCTCACGGGCGGCAAACCGCCGAAGGGTTTCGATCAAGGTTATTTTTATGAGCCGACCGTCGTTGCCAACGTGAAGCAGGATTCGGAGATTGTGCAAAACGAGGTGTTCGGTCCCGTCATCACGGTGCAGGAATTCAGCGATGAAGCCGACGCGTTGAGCAAAGGCAACGACGTATTATACGGACTCGCCGCTTCGGTCTTTACCCGCGATATCGGGCGCGCCATGCGTCTCTCAGCGCAATTGGAATTCGGCACGGTTTGGATTAACGATCACCTGCCGCTGACTTCTGAAACGCCGCACGGCGGATTCAAGCAATCGGGCTTCGGCAAAGATTTATCCGCCGAAGCGCTCGGCGATTATCAGATCACCAAGCATGTGATGATTGCGCAGAGTTAGTGGATTTGCGAACAACGCATTAATGTGAATAAGAAAGGCTGGCGCGGAAGTCAGCCTTTCTTATTTATTTAACATAGGGTTTGCCCAGCGATTATTTTGTCGTCGTCGGTTCGGGTTTAATCTCTGGGGGAACGACCTTTCGCTCCTTCTGAAACAACTGGGCGAACGTTTCCCATTTTTGCTTTAGCGTTGTTCCATAGACAACGCCCATGATCGCTACGCCGAGTTTATAGTTGCCGAGTTCGCGCATGACGGTGGCGACATCCCATGCGGGAGGCGAACCACCGGCGGCGTAACTATGCGGACGGGTAAACTGTAACAGCCCTTCCCGTCCGTGCGACGTGCCGATGCCCGAGTCTTTCACGCCGCCGAACGGAAGCATGGGAATCCCGAATTGGGCGAGGCTGTCGTTGGTGATGATGGACGACGCGTTGATTCGATCCGCGATTCGTTTTGCTCGCGCCTGATCTTTGGTGTATACCGAAGCGAAGAGACCGAACGCGCTATCGTTGGCGAGACGGATGGCTTCCTCTTCATCCCGCACCTTCATAATCGGCAGGACGGGTCCAAAAGTTTCCTCGCGCATGAGTTTCATAGAATGGTTCACGTCCACCATCACCATCGGCTTGTAGAACGGGCCCTGCTCTTTGCCTCCGCATAAAATGCGCGCGCCTTTTTCAACCGCTTCCTTGACGTGATCTTCGATGATCTGTATCTGGCGCGGGTCGGTGATGGGTCCCATGAAATACGGGCTGTCGGTTTCGAGCGTGAATCCACTGGAGATTTTTTCGGAGTATTTGACGGCGGCTCGGACGAATTCATCGTATCTCGATTCGACGACATACACGCGCTCCACTGCCACGCAAGATTGACCCGAATTAAAGTGCGCGCCCCATGCAATCCAGCGCGCGGCGGAATCAATGTCTGCGTCTTCGAGAACGATTGCCGCATCCTTACTTCCGAGTTCGAGCGTGACGGGAGTGAGATTCTCTGCCGCGGCTTGCATGATCCGTTTGCCTGTGACGGTGGAACCTGTCATGAAAATATAATCGGGTTTGCTGTTGATCAGCGCCGCGCCGACCTTGCCATCTCCATGCACCACGCGGACGAAGGGCGCGAGTTCGGGCAGGCTGGTGAACAACTTCTCGATCAACACGCCGACGGCGGGCGTGATCTCCGAAGTTTTTAGAACCACCGTGTTGCCCGCGAGTAACGCGGCGAACATCGGCGTGATCGAAATGAGCAAAGGATAATTCCACGGCGAGATGATCGCCACAGCGCCGTACGGGCGATGCTCCACATAGGACTTCTTTGTGAAGTACAAGCCCGAAAAAACGCGTCGTCTTTTCAGCCATTTGGCGGCGTTGGCGCGGTTTTGCGCCAGCATGTCTACAGAGATGAAGAGTTCGATCAAACTGTCCTGCCGGTTCTTGCCGGTATCTTGACTGACAACGGTTGAAATTTCGTCTCTGTGTTCGATCAGTAATTTTTGAAAACGCTTCAAGATGCGCGCGCGTTCTCTAACGGATTTACCGCTCCACGCAGGGAACGATCTACGCATGTCGTCCACTGCTTGTTTGACTTCTTCAGGCGTAGACATCGCCACTTCGCCGAATTGATTTCCTGTGGCAGGATTGATGAAGGCAAGTTTTTCCTGATCCATCGTTTGACTCCCGTGCTGAATTGTTGAATAGCGCGAACGCAATACGTCGCCCGTATACAATCCAATATTATAATTGACAAATGTACTCGCTCAATTCCCTCTTCCTTCTTGACCCAAAAATTACCTTTCTTAATCACGGCTCTTTCGGCGCGACCCCCAAACCTGTTTTCAGAGAATACCAACGCTGGCAAAGAGAACTTGAGATTCAGCCGGTTGAATTTCTGGGCAGACGGGCGACGAAACTGCTAGCCGAATCGCGTGTCGCGTTGGGGCGTTATCTTGGAACGTCCGCTGATAATTTGGTTTATACGCAAAACGTCACGGTTTCGATGAATATCGTTGCGCGTTCGCTGTACTTGGAAGCGGGAGACGAAGTCCTTGCCAGCAACCACGAATACGGCGCAATGGACCGCATGTGGCGGTTTCTATCCCGCAAACGCGGCTTCGCTTATCTTAATCAGCCGGTGGAATTAACTTCGCATGCGGATTTCGTCGAATCGTTTTGGCGCGGCGTCACACCGCGAACGAAGGTTATTTTTCTGAGCCACATTACTTCGCCGACCGCGCTTATCTTTCCGATTCGAGAAATCCTTCAACGCGCTAGGGAGAAGAATATCATCACGATCATTGATGGGGCGCACGTTCCCGGGCAGATCGCGCTCAACTTGGATGAACTTGGCGCGGATTTTTACGGGGGCAATTTGCATAAATGGTTGTGCGCCCCGAAAGGCGTTGGCTTTTTGTACGCCCGCCCTGAAATGCAGAATTTGGTTGAACCACTGGTTGTTTCATGGGGATATGAGCCTGAGGCGAGTGTTTCTTCGTTTCTTGATTTGAACGAATGGAACGGCACACGCGATATTTCTGCGGCTTTATCCGTCCCGGCAGCGATCGAATTTCAAGCGGCGCATAACTGGGAGCGCGTCCGTGAAGCATGCCATCAACTGGCGAGGAACGCGCAGAGACGCATCTGCGAAATGACTGGCTTGCCCCCGCTGCATTCAATGGACGACGTCTGGTCTCGTCAAATGGTTGCTGCGCCTTTGCCTGCCAGCGTGGATGTGTCGCAATTGAAGAGCCGTCTGTATGATGAGTTTAAGATCGAAGTTCCAGTTCATGAATGGGACGGGAACAAATTGATCCGAATTTCCGTTCAGGGATACAACGTTGAGAAGGATGTGGACGCACTTTGTAGAGCGTTAGCGCGCCTGCTCCGACTTTGTTAAATTAACGATATTGAGGTTCACAATGAATCATAAGAGAGTAGCCAGTTTGGTTTTGCTTGTTTTCTTGCTTGCGGCTTGCGGCGGACAGCCGACTGTCGCGCCGACGATGGATGTGGGCGCGATTCTTACGTCTAGCGTTAGCACATTCTCGGCGGCGCTTTTTGGGACGCAAACTGGGCAGGCTTTATCGGCGACGCCCAGCCCAACGTCTACGGATATTAAGCCGACAGACACGGCGCTGGCGTTAGCGTCGCCGGTAGAATCGCCGACGCAAGGTTTTGCGTTTAATCCAGCCTCCACGCTGATACTGACGCCGTCGGTTACCGGGACAATATTTACGCCGACGCCTAACCCATCCTCATTAGCGTTGGGCTGCAATAATCTGGCGTTGATTCGCGATGAAACCATCCCGGCAGGGACGGTCATGTCGCCGTCGCAAGTATTTACGAAGACATGGAAGGTGGAGAACAATGGAACGTGCGATTGGGTCTATCTTTACCGCCTTGTTTTCACCGGCGGAAATCAAATGGGCGGCGAACCTTCAGGTTTAGGCAAAGTGATTCCGCCCGGGAAATGGACGCAAATTTCCGTTCAACTGATGGCGCCGAAGCAACCGGGTTCGTATGTAGGAACGTGGAGACTTGGAACGCAGGCAGGCGGCGCGTTCGGCTCTACGCTGACCGTGTCCATTGTGGTGGCGTCCCCGTCAAATACGCCGGTTCCCGCTACCAATACGTCTTTACCGACGAACACGCTTCCCGCTACGAATACGCCTTTGCCGACGAACACGCTTCCCGCTACCAATACGTCTTTGCCGACGGCTACTGTCGAAACACCGACCATTCCGCCGGGTCCTTAATCTTCTACTGAGTATAATAGGGGGAGGAGATACAACGTATGGATATTGCGCTTGCACTCGGCGGCGGCGGTTCGAAAGGCAACTCTCACATCGGAGTTCTGCGGCGGCTTGAGCAAGAAGGCTTTAAGATTCGCGCGGTCGCCGGAACTAGCTTCGGCGGCATCGTTGCGGCTTTTTACGCGCTTGGATACACGCCGGACGAAATTGAGGACGCTTTCTCTGACTTTGAGCAAACTTTGCTATATGGCAAGTCGCCGGGCGACGAACCGTCTTTCATTGGCGTCGCCGGCGGAGCAAAATGGATCGAAGGACATATCCGCGACAGGACGTTTGACGACACGCAGATTCCCTGTGCGCTTACTGCCGTTGACCTCGTCTCCGGCAGCGAAGTCGTCCTCTCGGAAGGTCTGCTTATGGATTCGATCTTGGCGACGATCGCCCTACCCGGATTGTTTCCCGCGCAACGCCGAGGTGATTACGAATTGACGGACGGCGGTGTGTTAGACCCAGTCCCCGTCGCGCCGGCGCGCGCGTTAGCGCCTACTCTTCCCGTCTTTGCGGTTACGCTTAATGCGCCCATTGGCGAGACTTCCCATTCGTTGAGCCTCTCAAGCTTAAATTTGATCCCTGAACCGATCGCCGAACGACTGAGCCGGCTGCGTTACGCGCAGGCTATGGATGTAGTTTTACGATCGCTCGATGTGATGATGCGCGCGGTAGCGGAATATCGTCTTACGATTGATCGCCCTGAAGCGATTATCCGCCCGCAAGTAGCGGACATCGGCACGTTGGCGAAAGTGAACGTGCGCGAAATAGCGAAGCGTGGGGAACGAGCAGTGGATGAGATTCTGCCGGAATTGAAAGGCTTATTCTCGTGGCAAAAACGAGCGGCGCGCGCGCTAAGGCTTTGGGAGTAGACCGATATGGAAAAGAGAATCGCACTGGCGCTTGGCGGCGGCGGCGTCAAGGGTATTTCGCATATTGGAGTTTTGCGGCGGCTTGAGCAGAGCGGCTTTACAGTCCAGTCGTTGGCTGGCACGAGTATCGGTGCGCTCGTGGGCGCCTTCTATGCGCTGGGCTATGCGCCTGACCATATTGAGGAACTATTCGCTAATTTCAGACAATCGCAGCTGTATGGGAAGGTAAAAGGAGAAGAGCCTTCTCTGCTTGGATTTAACGGGCTTGCTCGCCGGTTAAAGGAACTAGTCGGCGATCGAACATTTGCTGACTTGAAGATCCCGTTTGCGGCTACGGCTACTTGGGTGGAATACGGCAGAGAAGTCTGCCTTCGCGAAGGCTCGCTAATAGAGGCGCTTCTCGCTTCGATGGCGCTGCCGGGTATTTTCCCGATGAGATTTATCAACGGCATGGGATTGGTGGATGGCGGCATGTTGAACCCGGTCCCGGTGAATGCGGCGCGCGCGCTGACTGCGCCCGATACGCCCGTTGTCGCGATTCCGCTGACTGCGCCGCTCGGCGTTCCAGCAACGATGGAGCGGATTGTCCTCTCGCGCTTTATTCCGCGCTGGTTAAACGAACGCATCAAACGGATGAGATTGGTTCGCGCGGCGGATGTCTTCTTTCTGACGCAGGATATGATGAATCGCGCCAATACGACACATCACCTTGAAGCCTCTAAACCAGACCTCGTAATTCGTCCCGCTGTGGCGCATTTGAACACTCTTCAGAAAGTGGACGCGCGTGCGATCATTAGGATAGGCGAAGAAGCAGTGGAAGCTGCCCTGCCACAACTGTTGAAATTGTTCGATACGAATGCGCTTGCTCAAGCCTGAGCGGACATTTGACGATGAAGCGCGATTTAAGGAAGTATGCGCAGCAGACGAATGCCCGTCTAGGAGCGGGAGCGTTCCTCCTGCTGTTTGTGATCGGCATTGCGTTGATCTATGCGATCTATGGCGCGGGCGCGGCGCTAATGGGCTTGCTGTGTCTGGCAGGCGCGCTGGTTCCTGTGGCGCTGATCTTTTTATCTTTTGCTTTTTTAGATTGGATACAAAAACGTGCAAACTCTGATTGAAACTGAACTGATTTATTTCCATGACTGGACGTTGCGAGTTCGTTCCACTGAACGCCCCGAGCGTCTGTTGTTGTTGCTTCACGGTTATACCGGCGACGAGAATTCAATGTGGGTTTTTGCGCGCGGATTGCCCTCGCGCTATTGGATGATCGCTCCGCGCGCGCCGTATATCGCCGAAGGAGGCGGTTACACATGGCGTCCGCTTCAGCGTCTTGATCCCTCGACCGGTTCGGGGCAGGATTTTGGCAAACCGACTCTCGATCAACTGCGCGCGCCGGCGGAAGATCTACTGAGTTTGGTAGACGCCTACCAAGCCTCGGCGGGAATTGACGCGGGCGTCTTTGATGTGATGGGGTTCAGCCAAGGCGCGGTTATGTCCAGCGTGTTATCGTTCTTATATCCTCAACGTATCCGCAAGGTGGGATTCTTGGCGGGATTCGTCCCCAGCGAACTTGAGGCGTTGGTTCCGCGGCATCCGCTCGAAGGGAAACCCTTTTTTGTCGCGCATGGCGTGAAGGATGAGACAATTCCGATTGATCGCGCACGCCGCTCTGTGGCGACGCTCGAAGAAGCTGGCGCGCAAGTAACCTATTGCGAAGATGAGGTGGGGCATAAGGTGAGCGCGGGTTGTCTCTCGGGCTTGAAGGCGTTTTTTGCCGATTGACGGCGCAAATTGGCGGCGGGACGATTAATCATTTCTCATCTGTCCGTTGACGGCGCTTTCCTTTGTGTGTATCCTTGTTGAAACGGTAGATAATCAATGACTCAAAATATTTCACGACGTGATTTCCTAAAACTGGCTGGCGCAAGCTTGGGCGCGTTGGCGTTTATGCCCGCGAAAGGGATTAACCTCGACAAACTGTTCGATGAACTTTCGAGACCCAAACGCCTGCCGCAATTTCCCGCCAGCGCGATCATCGGGCGTACTGTTGACCCGGATATTGACCTGCGCAACCGCCCAACGAACGATCCCAATCTGAATACTTCTATTGCCAAACTTCCGGCGGATACGCTGGTCGAATGGAATCGTGAAGTGGTGGGAAACGTGATTGGCGGTTTGAATAACCAACGTTATGTCGAAACTCCGCAGGGTTATATCTACGCCTCGGTTGTGCAGCCGACGCGCAACCTGCCCAATGTGCCGATAACAACAATGCCCGACGGGCAAGTTGGCTTCTGGGCGGAAGTGACCGTTCCGTATGTTGATCTGACACACGAGGGCTCGATTTGGTCGCCGTGGTTGCAAGATCACATTAAATACAATTTCCCGCCGCGTCTGTATTATGGGCAGGTCGTGTGGATAGACCGCATCCGCACCGACAATGGCTTTGCGGAATATCGCTGGAACGAAGACGCAGGTCATGGATATGGCGGGGGGGCATACAACGAACTCTATTGGGCGGACGGCGCGGGACTCAAGGTTCTGACGGAAGAAGAGGTTGCGCCGATTAGCCCGAACGTTGATCCGAACGACAAGCATATCGAGGTAGACCTTGATTTCCAAACGCTGTCTTGTTATGAAGGCAGTTCTGAAGTGTATTTCTGCCGTGTTTCCAGCGGCTTGAAGAATATTTTCGACCCGGCGACCGGCTTGCCGAATACAAAACTTGCCACGCCGGCTGGCAACTTGCTCACACATTGGAAGATCATTTCGCTGAATATGACAGCAGGAAGCTTTCAATCGGGCTATTCGACTCCCGCCGTGCCGTGGTCTACGATGATTAGCGGCGAAGGCATTGCCATCCACGGCGCGTTCTGGCACAACGCTTTCGGCGAGAAACGCTCGCATGGCTGTATCAACGTCACGCCGGAAGACGCCAAATGGATCTTCCGCTGGACGACGCCATACGTGTCGCTTGCGCAGAGCGAAGTGCGCGTCTCGTTGCCCGATCATGGCACGATCGTGATCACTTCGGAAGTTACGTTCTAGCGTTTTATTTTGAATGGAATAGTATGGAATTTACACAGATTACCGCTTGGCTTGCGTTCTTAGCGGGTATCGCATCATTTTTTTCTCCCTGTGTGTTTTCGCTTGTCCCAGCCTATGTCGGCTATTTGGGCGGGCGCGCCGCCGGCGGCGAAGCGACGGAAGATAATCGTTTCGTTACTTTTACGCATGGTCTGGCGTTTGTCTTTGGTTTTAGCCTCGTCTTTATCACGTTAGGGCTTACCGCTTCCGCTATTGGCAAATTGCTGTTTGACTTGCAGTTTTTCCTTGCTAAGATCGGCGGAGCGATCGTTATAATCTTCGGTATGCATATGATCGGCGTGTTTCGCATCTCTTTTCTAGAGTACGATATGCGTGTGCATCAATTGCCCGACCGGAAATTGGGGTATCTTTCATCGGTCTTGATGGGCGTGTTTTTCTCCGCCGGGTGGTCTCCGTGCGTGGGACCCGTGCTGGGCGCAATTCTTACATTTGTGATGAACGGCGGTTCTTCCGCGCAGAGCGTTTCGCTGCTTTCGGCGTACTCCGCCGGCTTGGGTATTCCATTCTTATTTGCCGCGCTCGGCGTCGGTTGGGTGACGCTGACCTTGCGGAAGTACGCAAAGGTGACGCGTTATATCGAGATTGCTATGGGCGTCGTATTGGTTATTGTCGGCGTGATGTTGTTTTCGGGTATTTTTGAACGCATCGCCGCGGCGGGGCAGTTCTTCTGGATTGACTTTGGTTTATAATCGCCCCTATTATGCTGACAGTTACCCTTTATTTCCGCAAAACCGATAGAAATAGCTCCATAGCCAAAGCCGACCTGCAAGCCCTTCATGCAAAATATCCTCATCGCCTCGCGGAAGTGGATGTGGATTCTGATCCTGCTCTTCAAAAGAAATATGGAGAAAACGTTCCAGTCGTTGAGGCGGGTCCCTATCGGTTGAATTTTCCTTTTGATAAACAGAAACTTGGCATGACGCTCGGGGCTGCTTCAGACCGACGCGGACAGCTCGATCGGTTGGGCGCCGAAGATCACCACAAGCGCGTGCGCCGCGGACAATCTATCAACGCTAGCGACCGCGCTATGTACTGGTTCTCGCGTCATTATCTGGCAGTTTTAAACGGAATTATTCTGCTGTATGTCGGCATTCCCATGTTGGCGCCGGTGTTTATGAAGATCGGGGCGCCAATCCCCGCCGCTGTTATTTATACGATCTACAAACCCTTATGTCATCAATTCGGATTCCGTTCATTTTACTTATTTGGCGAACAATCGTATTACCCGTTGAAAGAAGCGGGGATGCAGGGCGTTGTCACTTTTGAAGAGGCGACGGGCATTGGCAATCAACGCGACGCGATAGGCGTGTCCCGCTTCGCTGCGCGTGAATTTATTGGCAATGATGTAGTGGGGTACAAAATCGCGTTATGCGAACGAGACGTGGCAATCTATGGCGCGATATTCTTATTTGGAATACTCTATGCGCTAACGGGGCGTAAACTCAAGCCCTTGCATTGGGCGCTATGGATTGTAATCGGTATGGGACCCATCGGCTTGGACGGCTTCTCGCAGTTGTTTAGCCAGATCGAATGGAGTTGGCTGGCGAACATTCTTCCGTATCGCGAAAGCACCCCGTTTATCCGCGTTCTCACCGGCGCGATCTTTGGCTTCATGACCGCATGGTTCGCTTACCCCAACATGGAAGAGTCGATGGCGGATACGCGCCAATTCTTCATTAAGAAATTTGCCGCTCTCCAGCAAGGTCGCGCGTAACACGCTGAAAGACTCAAGATAAAATAAAATGCCCTTCGTTCAAAAAGACGATATTCGCTATTATCAATTCAATACGTTACAGGCCCGCCATGCTGTTTTCACGCGCCATGGCGGAGTCAGCCCGCAGCCGTGGGGATCGTTGAACGTCGGCGGATCGGTGGGCGACGACTTGCAGCGCGTGCGCGAGAATCGTTCTCTGGCGTTTCGCGCGGTAGATCGCGCTCCCGAGTCTGTTTTCGATGTATGGCAAGTGCATAGCGCCGACGTCGTCTGCGCGCGCGCGCCGCGCGCTGAGGGCGAGTCGCTCCGTCAGGCGGACATCATTCTCACAGACTGCGAGGAAGTCAGCCTTTTTATGCGCTTCGCCGATTGCGTTCCTATTTTGGCGCATGATGCGCATAAGGGCGTTGTAGGAGTGGCGCATGCCGGTTGGATGGGAACGTTGCGCGACGGCGCGGGTTCGATGGTGAGAGCGATGGAAGAAAAATACGGCTCTAATCCCGCTGATATTGTTGCTTGTATCGGTCCCTCGATTGGACCCGACCACTATGAAGTTGGCGCGGACGTGATCTTACAAGTAGCGCAGAAATTTGGCGATGATTCGGATGAGGTGTTGCAATCGTTCAACGGTAGGATACACTTCGATCTTTGGAAAACGAATCGAATTCTACTTGAACGAGCGGGCGTTGGGATGATCGAAACGGCGGAAATTTGCACGGCTTGTCATACTGAAGATTGGTTCTCGCATCGCGCAGAAAAAGCGCGCACGGGTCGCTTTGGCGCGCTGATCTCTTTATAGCCGAAAACTCTCTTCTAAGGAGGACGGGGGAAACCTTTTGTTAGCGGAAACGCGGATGGGGAATCGTTGCATTATAATTAAGTTATGCTTAGCCTTGTCCATTCCATTCGTGAAAGATACCTGTTTGCGCTCGATCAGATCGCTTCCGCCGCGCGTAAAAGCGGACGCGGTGCCGATCAGGTTCGTCTTGTCGTAGTGACTAAGTCTCAGCCGTTGGAAGCCGTGCGCGCCGCCATTGAAGCGGGCGTGCGTATCTTTGGCGAAAATTACGCCGAAGAAGGCGTTATGAAAATTCAATCTCTTGCCGCGCAAACTGGTGTAGAATGGCATATGATCGGTCACGTTCAGAGTCGAAAAGCCCGCCTCGTGGCTGAACATTTCGCACTTTTACACTCCCTCGATAGTCTCAAACTCGCACAACGTCTCGATCGTTTCGCCGCCGAGTCAAGCCGAACGTTGCCCGTCTTGCTTGAGTTCAACGTCGGCGGCGAAGAGACTAAGTCTGGCTGGGACGCGTCCGACGAATCGAAATGGGGCGCGCTCCTGTCCCAACTCGCTCCGCTGTTCGATCTGCAAAATTTGCGGATTTGTGGACTCATGACGATGCCGCCTCTCGGCGATACGCCTGAGGATTCGCGTCGTTTCTTTCGGCAGGCGAGATTGTTGCGCGAACGGCTGGCGGCTCAACTGCCCGGCGGCGATTGGCGCGAGCTGTCTATGGGCACGAGCGCCGATTACACTGTGGCGGTGGAGGAAGGCGCCACCCTCGTCCGCGTGGGCACGGCTATCGTGGGCGAGCGAAATTACAAATTGGAGAAATAAATCGAAATGTTGTTTATTGTACAGATCATTAGCGCGTTATCGCAAATCCTCGTTTTGCTGGTATTTATTTCCGTTATCCTTTCCTATTTTATGGACCCTTATCACCCCCTGCGCCGTGGGATTGATAATATCGTCGAGCCGATGCTGGCTCCCATTCGGCGTATTGTCCCGCTCGTGGGGATGATTGATTTTAGCCCGTTGGTATTGATTCTGATTCTTCAGTTTGGCTCGCAATTTTTAATTCGAATTCTTCTATCATTGAGGTGATCATGTCCGATCAGAAAATCAACTTGCACGACGGCAGAAAAGGCTCTGCGTTGGCGGTGCGGGTGACGCCGCGCGCCAGCCGTAATGAGATCGTCGAGGTGCTGGGCGACGGCACTATCAAAGTGCGAATCGCTGCGCTGCCTGCGGATAACGAGGCAAATCAGGCGCTGATCGAATTCCTGGCGGAGATTCTCAGTGTGCCGAAATCGCGCTTAGAGATCGTAGCGGGCATGTCGGGACGCGACAAATTGGTCGCCGTGCTTGATATGGACGTGGCGACGGCGCATTCGCGCGTTGTGGCGCATTTAGCGTAAGCGGCGGCAGATCTCTGAATCCTTCTCGTGCGTAGAGATCGTTTTGTTTTACTGAGGCGGTCCGTATAAATTCTTATATGCGTTGAAGATCTCGTAGATAGAGCGAATGTAATTTCGCGTTTCTTCAAAACGTATAATTTCCAAAAGCAGATCAGGATCGTTGCCCGCGAGTTGATTCCATGCGATGGCGTTGCCCGGTCCGCCGTTATAGGCGGCGAGCGCGGAATACATGCTTCCGCCTAGATGCCGTTGATTCTTGTCCAAATAATATGCGCCGAATCGAACGCTGACGATGGGACGGTAGAGGTCTTCTTCTTCGTAGTTGAGGGGCCAGCGCAATTCACCGGCGATCTGTGCGCCTGTTGGGGCGATGATCTGCATCAAACCGTGCGCGCCCGCCGTCGAGCGCACAAACCCTTCGAATAAACTTTCCTGTCGAATTACGCTAAACATAAGCAGCGGATCAAGTTCGTATTGTTGCGCCTGCTCGATGATCAGATCATGGTAATACAAACCATATCGGACGTGATTGAAATAAGGCGGCGCGCTTAGCGCGGCGGCTTGACTCTCCAGCCCAGCCAGCGTTAGAACCTGACGCGCGGCGAAAATGGCAGAACGATACAAGCCGATGTCGAGTAAATAATTGGCGAGACGAAAACTATCGGCGGCGTTCGCCTCAGCCGATTTGCGCAACGATTCGAATTCCAGCCGCGCTTCATCGTACAGACCCAACTCCCATAATTCTGCGCCGCGCGCGATTCGTAGATCTTGCGCAAGCGCGCCGAGCCCCGATAGATTCGTATCGGCGGGGAGATTAAACGTTACGCGCATCCACGCTTCGGCGTCTTTCCGTTCTTTTGCAAGGTTAACGTCGAGGTCGACAGCAGGCGGCGATTGAAACGGGCGATTGCCTAACAAGGTATCTCTGGCGCGAATGCTGTAATAGTTCGTCGAGTCGATCGCTTGCCCTAACTTCCAAGAATCTTGCGCGGCGAGATTGTCTCCAAGCGCAGTTTGAGTTTTTCCAATCCAGAAATAGGCGCGCGCGCGATCTTCCGATTTGACCGACAGCAGTAAGCCGCGCTGAAAGTTGATCAACGCGCCTTGATAGTCGCTTAGGCGATAGCGTGAAATGCCAGCCAGAAATAAGGCAAGCGAAGCTTCTGAGCTGGCTGAATACTCGTTCGCTGTGCGCTCCCAAAGTTGTGCGGCTTCTTCCAGGCGATTGTCCATCTCTGTGATGCGCGCCGCAGTGAATAAAAGCTCCGGCGCTAGAGCGGACGATGGAACCGCCGCTACGAAATCAACTAATGTCTTTGCGCCGGCGCGCCGGTCCCCTTGCAGCGACCATTCGAGATACGATTTCTCCTCCCAAGCGTCCGCCCAGCGCGGGTGAGAAGGGTAGAGCTTGATAAAACTGTCGAACGCATCAATCGCCTCTTGCGCGCGCTGAAGTTTGCTTAAGCTGAGCGCGCGATAATATTGCGCAGTTCCGTCTGTGGCTTGATTGCGCGTTGCGTCGATGTAGCGATCGAAAGCAGCGAGCGCCACGTCGTATTGCGCGGCGAAATAGTCCACCAGACCGCGATCTAATTCATCTACAAGAACGTTCGCGTTTACGAGTTCCACAAGCGCTAAATAGGAGTAATACGAAAGCGGATAGTTCTCGACGGCGTGCAGAAAACGTGCATGCGCTTCCTCTCTCTGACCGAGCAGTTGGCGCGCGCTGCCGGCGAGATAATCTATTTGCGCGCGGACGTAATCGTTTGGCGCAGAAACGTAAATTTGATCGTAGGCAGTTAACGCGCCGGCGTAATCGCCGAAGTCGGCGCGGGCTTGCGCGATCTTGATTTGGAGCGTCAGCCCGTCGTCAAGGCGCGCAGCGTTGAGGGCAGCAGTGTAAGCGTTGATTGCGCCGGTATAGTCTTTAAGTTGAAGCAAGGCGTTTCCGCGATATTCCTGCGTGTAGGCATCAAGAAGACTGGGAATGCGCGTCGAATAGGCGTTGTAAGCGTCTGCCGCTTGCTGCGGTTGATTTAATTTCTCATGCGCCTGCCCAATCAGAAAATAGGCGCGCGCAGCGTAGGTCGAATCGGAATATTCAGCCGTTAGTTGGTTGAGCGATTCGAGTGCGGTTTGGTAGCGTCCCTCTGCCAGTGCGACGCGCGCCAAGCCCCACAACGCGGCGGCTTGTAAGCCTTTGTCGTCTGAGTCGTTGAATGCGGAAAGATACTGTTCGTGAGCCAGATCATAATCGCCGAAGAATAGCGCCTTGTCGCCGGAGTCAACTTGTTCGACGGGGGCTGGAGTGGGAAAGGGCGTTGGAGCTGGAGAGGGAAATGGCGTCAGCGTCGGTCCGCCGGGCGTGATCGTCGGCGTCGAATTAGTCTTTAAGACGGGAAAAGCCTGACAGGCAGATAGGACGATTAGGATGTATAACCCGACGATTTTTTTTATTCTCTGCATGAAAATCTTTTACTGGATAACATTGCGCCTACGAAAGAATTTCTACGTTCATCCCAAGTCGAATCTCGCCGGCGTTGAGCGGAATTGCGTTCTGCCCGAAGATTGCGCCCAGCGTGTGTTTGCGATATTGACTTAGCGTTTTGAGCGGTTCTCGACTGCGCGCCAGCGTACGCTGGTCAATAGTCGGCACCTCGCAGCGCGCACACGGTTTGACGATGGCTATTACGACGTTGCCAATGCGGATGCGGTTCCATGAATCTTCCGCGTAAGCGCCGCAATCTTTGACGACGATGCTTGGGCGAAAACGCTCCATCGGGAGCGGCGCATCGAGTCGCGAATTTAGATCAGCCAGCGATTCTTCTGAGATCAGCAGGATTGGGTACCCGTCGGCGAAGCCGGTGTGATCGTCTTCGTTGACTGCGTATTGCGAATCGAGCGTGCGTATAAATCCATCGGCAATATGCGCCAGCCTGACGGAAGTGTCGAGAAATTCTGACAGCCACTCGACCGCTCCTTCGCCTTGGTCAATCGCTTGCACGCCTTTACTTTTCCAAATATTAACGGGCCACGTATGTCCCGATGAACGGATCTCAATGCTTAACGAGTCTACGTCTGGCGCGGAAAGCGTTAGCGTATTGCCCTCTACTACAGGCGTGATGAGCGCCAGTTTGGGGAGTTGTCGTTGCGAAAGGAAATCGCCCTCAGGCGTGACGATCATTAGACGGCGGTCGCGTTCGAGCCCCATGCGTTCGACGTTCCGCGTTTCGACCTCATGCCCGCGGCAGCCTTTGACGGGATAATAAACTAGTTTCGATACAACTGTCATTTTGCGTCCGTTCGCCGACTTATACGCACATCAACGGCTGCCGCTCCTTGCGGCAGCGCGCGCAACGGATTGATTTCGATCTCTTCAATTTCTTCATGTGCGTCCGCTATATGCGATAGTCGTATCAAGACGTCTCGGACGGCGGCTTCATCCGCCGGTGGGATATTGCGAAAGCCTTTGAGTTTTCTTCCCGCCCAGGTTTTGCGCATCATTGCTTCCGCTTCGGCTTGACTTAACGGACTCAAGCAGAATGCGACGTCTTGAAGTCCTTCCACCTCTACGCCGCCCGAGCCGAACATCATCAGCGCACCGAATTGCGGATCGCGCGCCATTCCAATGATGACTTCCTGCCCGGCGGAAATCTGCCGTTGAACATGGACTCCTTCGAGGCGCGGCGCTGGGTTTATCTTTTGGATCTGTTTTATCATACGAACACAGCTCTCTCGCAGATCGGAAGCGTCTTGAATATTTAGCGCTACTCCGCCTACGTCTGATTTGTGTAGGATGTCCGGCGAGGCGATCTTTATGACGACGGGATAGCCGAGCCGGTCTGCGCTGGCGACGGCTTCATCTACGCTGCGAGCGAGTTCGATAGGCGCAGTGGGAATGCCGTAGGCTTGCATTAATGCGTCTGCCGACAGATCGCCTACTTGAAGCGGTTGGCGCGGTTCAACGTCAGCCGTTTGATCTTTCTCAGCCGTAAGATTAACGGCTCGTTTTGTCAGCGCCGCCAGCGCCGACGCCGCCCGTTCAGGGAATGGGTAGGTCGGCATCCGCGCCGCTTGGAATGTGTCGTTCGCCGATTTAACCAGCGTGGAACCCATCAAAGCGACGACGACAGGTTTTGTGGATTCGCCTGCCGATGCGACGATCCGCTTGGCGACGTCTTCGGCGGTAAACATTGGCGGCGGCGGTAAGATGACCATAACCGCGTCCACGTTCTCGTCAGCGAGGAGAAGCCGCAGGCAGTCGGCGTACTGTTCTGGCGAGGCAGAAGCGAGCATGTCTACCGGGTTGTGCACGCTGGCGGCAGGCGGCAGTGCGGCGACTAGAGCCTTTTGTGTTGATGCGCTCAGCGCGGCGAGCGCCAAGCCTTCGCGCTCTAACGCATCGGCGGCGATGACGCCGGGTCCGCCGGCGTTGGTGAGAATGCCGACGCGGTTTCCAGTTGGGAGCGGGCAGGTTTCCAGCGCGCGCGCCCAATCGAACATTTGCTCGGCGGTTTCGGCTCGCAAAACGCCTGCCTTTTCGAATGCGGCGTCGAATGTTGTGTCAGATGCAGCGAGCGCGCCTGTGTGCGAAGCGGCAGCTTTTTGACCGGATTCAAAACGTCCGACCTTCAACGCGACGATCGGTTTCTTCCGCGCGGCTTCGCTGGCAATGCGGATAAAGCGTTTGCCGTCTGAGACGCCTTCCATATACATTGCGATGACTTTGGTATGCGGATTGTCTGCGAACAAAGGCAGCATGTCAGTCTCGTTGACGTCGGCTTGGTTGCCGAGGCTGACGATGCGTGAGAAGCCGAAGCCTTGCTCGCGCGCCCAGTCAATAATGGCGGCGGCGAACGCGCCTGAATGAGAGATGAAGCCGATGTTTCCCTGCGCGGGCATAGGCGGTTGCAGGAAGGTTGTGTCGAGCGGAAGATGCGTGTCAATAACGCCGATACAGTTGGGACCGAGTAAGCGAACGCCATAGCGTTGAGCGGTCTCGACGCAACGCTGTTCTAATGCCGCGCCTTCTTCGCCGGCTTCGCGAAACCCCGCCGAGACGATGATCGCTGCGCGAACGCCGCGCTTGCCGCAATCCTCGATCGCTTGCGGAGTGGCGGACGTAGGAACGATGAGAATCGCCAATTCGACCGGGTCGGGAACGTCTTGCAAATTGGTATGAACAGTCTTCTTGAAGATCTCCCCGCTTTTTTGCGCCACGAGATGAATTTCCCCTGCGTAGCCGCTTTGTATCAAATTACGCGTCACGCCGTATCCTAATTTTTCCGGCGAGGCGGAGGCGCCGATGATAACAACGCCTTTTGGGTCGAAGAAGGGTAATAAAGCGGCGTCCATTACCAACGCTCCCAATGTACTGCTTCAGTCAATGTCATGCGCCCGCCTTGCGCAGGCGCGGCGGTCAGTTTTTCTTTATTCGCCGGATAACCGAATGAGAGCGCGACGCGTAGATGCCATTCGGCGGGGAAGCCGAGGATAGCGCGCGCTTTCTCCGGCTCATAGATCGAAGCGAGACACGAACCGACGCCTAACTCCCACGCCGCTAACTGCATATAAGCCGCCGCTTGACCGGCGTCGAACATGATTTGGAATTTCTCGGTTGGATCGGGCGTTAAGATTGCAACGCCCAGCGCCGCGCCAGCGAGATGCCCTGCCCATTCGCCGCAGGTTGAGAGTTCCTGCAGAATGGCTTTATCTTGAATAGCGATGAACCGCCAGGCTTGATTGTTCTTGGATGATTGCGCGCGTCTGCCCGCGTTGACGATGGAGCGCGCCACAGCGGCGGGCAACGACGCTCCTTCGAACTTCCTCACGGCGCGTTTTAATTGGATGGCGTTTATAACATTCATTAATCCTCGATGGTTATGATGAAGTATTATACCGTTCGGAGAGGAGAGAAGCCCGCCCCTCAGGTTTGCCCAAATCACGAACGGAGTTTCAGCGGCTCGGCTGGAAGGTCAGTTGTTCGTATACTAACGCCGAAATATGCGCTATACACTCGTGGGCTTCGTCCGCCCTGTCTTCGGCGAAGCCGCGAGTCATGATCGAGACCGCGTATGGTTTACGATTCTCAGGGAAGACGATGCCCGTATCATGATACAGATCCTCGCTCCAGCCTGTTTTATGCGCGACGCGCGTTTGCGGCGAAAGTAAGCGTGGGATGCCTGTGTTGAATTCCTGTCTGTGCAGAATCTTGATCATCTCATCCGAATCTTGTTTGGAGACGACCTTGCCTTCCGCGATCAGCCGCATTGTTTGCGTGAGTCCGCGCGCCGAACCGCAGTTGTAGATTCTTTTTTCAAGCGCGGGCAGATCGTACATCCCGCGGATGAACGCGACGTCTTGAATCTCAAGCTCGGCGATGAATTCGTTGATCTGTTTTGCGCCGACTTTTTCGAACAAGATATTTGTGGCGAGATTGCCGCTGCGTGCGATCATCAAGCGCGTCAACTCGCGGATGGATTCGGTCTGACCGATTCTTTCGTACAACGAAGCGTCCGAATCGTCGTTTGCGTTCAGCGAATAGAGGCTTCCGTCTGCAACGCTGGGGAAGGAGTTGACGATCGTCAGTCGATCGTCGAGTGAGAAGCGTCCCCCGTGCGCTTGTCTGAAGATTTCCATCATCAGATGTATCTTGATCGTGCTGGCGGGGTAATACGATTCGTCTGCGCGGATGTTGATCTCCGCGCTTGTTTCTAGATCGTGGACGGATAGAGAAATATCCTTGTCGCTGAATTGCGCAATGTAGGCTTCGATAGGGAGCATGAGCCGTAATTGTACTTCATTACGCGGCATGTCATTCTGAGCCGCGTTCTTGCTCTTTGCGACGAAGAATTCCCGCCGCAAATTTAGAAACCCTTCGCTGCCGCCCACATCGTTCCGATGTCTTTCGGGAGGGTGACATAACTGTAGACGTGTTTGATGTCGGACTCCATTCCTCTCTTCGCTTCTCGCCGCCCCCGCCGAGTATAATCGGCTTAGTGAATCAACCTCTGCCCTTCAAACCGTTCGGCATCTCCGCGCTGTTACTAATTCTCCTCGGCTGGGGCGGACTATTCGCCGTGCTGTCACTTTCCGTTCCAATAGTTTGGTTCCGCTGGGGATTCTTCGCGCTGTTGATCCTCGCGCTCACCGGCACAGTCCTTCCCGTCGTCTATTTTTTTCATCGCCGCTTTCCGGGCGAGCCTCCTGCCGAATCCAACGTCATCGTTCGTCAGGCGGTGTGGTTCGGCGTCTATGGCGCGACTCTCGCGTGGCTTCAACTCGGCCGCCTCGTCACGGTCTACGTTATCCTCGGCTTGGCGGGCGGCATCCTCGCCATCGAATACTTCCTCCGCTTGCGCGAACGCGCGCGCTGGAAACCTCCTGTCGTCTCTGATGACCAGCCTTCGTGACCTTCCCTCTGTGGATTCATTAATAAAACACGCGGATGATCTCCTCGTCAGATTCGGCCGCCCTTCGACTCTGGATGCGCTTCGTTTGACTTTGGATGAAACCCGCGCGCGCCTCAAACGCGACGGGCAATCTGCCTCGCCCTCCCTCGACTCGATTCTCGCCTCAGCCGAATCCCGCCTCATCACATGGACGACTCCATCCCTCGCCCCAGTCATCAACGCGACGGGAGTCATCCTCCACACCAACCTCGGGCGCGCGCCGTTATCCGCATCAACTATTCAAGCGATGAACGCCGTCGCCGCGAATTACTCCAACCTCGAATTTGACTTGGATACCGGCAAACGCGGTTCGCGTCTCGTCCATGCTGAATCGGTTTTGCAAAAATTGCTCGGTGTCGAGTCCGCGCTTGTGGTGAACAACAATGCTTCGGCAGTGTTGCTGGTTCTTTCCGCATTGGCGAACAAGAAGCGCGTGGTCATTCCGCGTTCGCAACTCGTCGAGATCGGCGGCGGATTCCGCGTGCCAGATGTGATGAAACAATCAGGCGCGAAACTGGTGGAGATCGGCACAACGAACAAAGTCCGCATTGCTGATTACAAAGACGCGCTTGAAGAACCGACCGCGCTGGTCATGCGCGCGCATCGCAGTAACTTCAAGATCGTCGGCTTCACCGAAGAGCCCGAACTCGCAAAAATTGTTGAGACTGCTCACAAGGCAAATGTTTTCGTCGTTGACGATCTCGGCTCGGGCGCGTTGATAGACACCGCAAAATACGGTCTCGCTCACGAGCCGACCGTGCAAGAGTCGCTCGCGGCGGGCGTGGACATCGTCTGCTTCTCAGGCGACAAGTTGCTCGGCGGTCCGCAAGCGGGGATCATCGTCGGCAAGAAAGAGTTGATCGGACGAATCAAAAAACATCCGCTGGCGCGCGCGGTGCGGGCGGACAAAATTTCGCTGGCGGGAATCTCGGCGACGTTGTTGCATTACCTCAAAGACGAAGCGGAGCGTGAAATCCCGGTGGTGCGGATGATGTCGCTTACGGCGAGGCAGGTCGAGGTCCGCGCTGAGGCGTGGCGGAATGCGGTGGGGCAGGGCGAGGTGGTGAAATCCGAATCTACAGTGGGCGGCGGGAGCCTGCCAGAGGAATCCATGCCGACATTTGTTTTGTCACTGCAAGTGAAAAGCCCTGATAAATTTTTGGCGAAGTTGCGCGAAGCGAATCCGCCCGTCATCGCGCGGACGGAGAAAGATAACGTGTTGCTCGATCCGCGCACGGTGTTGGACGACGAAGCGTTGTTGCGTGTGTTGAAGGAGGCGTTGCGTGCATACCGTTGAAGTTCCCATCAAAGACGCGAAGAACCCGCCGAAAATAATTTTCCCCGATCGTTGTGTGAATTGCGGAAAACCGAAGCACGTGGTGATGCCGATGAAATTGATCATGGGCGTTGAAAAACGCGGGCAAGGCGTGCTGATGGATTTCCCTGTGCCGTTGTGCGCCGAGTGCGAGAAAAAAGAGCAACGCATAACGTATGTCACGCTCGTGCCGTTTTTAATTGCGGGACTCGTTCTCGGCGTGATCGCGTTTATCCCCGCGATGTTGATCGCCCCCGAAGGGACGTCGCAGCAAACTCTTGGTTTCCCGTTTGTCTTCGGCGGACTCGTCGGCATGGTGGTCGGCGCCATCGGCGGAACGGTTGTTGAATTCGTTTTGAAATTATTACTTGCTCCAGTGTATGGGCAATTGCTCCTGAAACGCCCGCTGACCATCCTCAGTTTCTTCAACGACTCGGAAAATGTCATCGGTCTCTCGGCAAGATTCACAGACAAGAAAAAATCGTTGAAGTTAATTTTTGAAAATGACGTTATTGGAAAAGAATTCAAACAGCTCAATCTATAATCTCCGATCTCCAATCTCCCAATTCTCCAATTCTCCAATTCTCTATTTGTCAATTACCGATTACCAATTACCAATTACACCCCAGGAGCCCCATGAAATCAGACCTCGACAACCTCATGCAAGCCCGCGACCTCGATGCGTTGATCGTCTTCGGCAACGCCGAGCATAACCCGCCGATGTATTACTTCACGGGTGGCGGACACGTCAGCCACGCGACGATCATCAAGAAGCGCGGCGAGGAACCGATCTACTTCCATGCGGACATGGAACGCGACGAAGCCGCCAAAAGCGGATTGAAGCGCATCCCGTACACGAAATACGATTTCGATGAATTGTACAAAAAGGCGAACAAAGATTCCCTGTTGACAAGCGCGTTGCGTTACGAATTGATGTTCAAGGATGCGGGAGTTACTTCGGGTCGCGTGGGCGTGTACGGCACGTATGACATCGGTTTGGTTTTTGGGATGTTGACCCAATTACAAAAATTGTCGCCGCAACTTGAATTCGTCGGCGAGCCGCGTGAAGACTCGATCTTCATGCGTGCGATGGAAACCAAAGATGACGCTGAGGTGGAGCGCATCCGCAAGATGGGAAAAATCACAACGGGCGTTGTCGAAAAAATTCGCGAATATTTGACCTCCCGCGATGTCCGCGCAGATGAAGTGTTGTTGAAAGAGGATGGCACGCCGTTGACGGTAGGCGATGTCCACTCCAAGATCCGTTTGTGGGTGTCGGAACAGGGCGCGGAGTTGCCGTCGGGTTTCATCTTCGCTATCGGACGCGACGCGGGCGTCCCGCACTCGGCAGGCACCCCGTCCGATCTGATGCGGCTTGGTCAAACCATCGTCTTCGATATCTATCCCGCTGAAGCGGGCGGCGGATACTATTACGATTTCACGCGCACGTGGAGTTTGGGCTATGCCACGCCCGAAGCCCAGGAATTGTACGATCAGGTCAAAGAGATATTCGATCAACTGATGGATAACTTCGATCTGAATGCGGCGTTCAAAGACTACAACAAAATGACTTGTGAATATTTCGAGTCAAAGGGACACCAATCGCCGCTCAACACAAAATCGCCAGTCGAAGGATATGTGCATAGCCTCGGTCATGGCGTGGGGCTGAACATTCACGAACGTCCGTTTAGCGGTTTGACCGCCAGCGACGATCAACGGCTCGCGCCCGGAGTTGTCATCACATCTGAGCCTGGGTTGTATTACCCCGAAAAGGGAATGGGTTTCCGCATCGAAGACACGCTCTGGGTTCGCGCGGATGGCGTGATGGAAAAACTTGCCGAGTATCCGTATGATTTCGTCCTGCCGATGAAGAAGTGGAAGAAGTAACGCCGTTTCATCCGCAGTTCAACTGCGGATGAAACGGCGTATTGCGTACTGCGTATGCCGCATCTGAAGTCAATTTCTGTACGTGAATTTGGTTCGCGAGATAAGGACGCATTTCCATTCACGTTAGAAATCGTCAAATCGTTGCGCGAGATTCGGTTCATCTCGCCTGTCACTTTCTTTGTCGGCGAGAACGGATCGGGGAAATCAACCATCCTCGAGACCATCGCCTGCGCCGCCGAATCGATTACGGTGGGGAGCGAAAGCGTGCGGACCGATAAATCCCTTGCGCCGCTCCGCAAGCTGGCTCAATACTTCCGCCTCGCATGGACGAAACGCACGCGCAAAGGATTCTTTTTACGTGCGGAAGATTTCTTCGGATACGCCAAGTCCATGCGGCAAACGAAGGAAGAGTTTCAAGAAGAATTGGACAACGTCAAAAAAGAATACAAGGGACGATCCAAATACGCCGAGGCGTTGGCGAGCATGCCGTACCAAGGTCAACTGGCAGAGATGCAGCGCCGCTATGGCGACGGACTCGATTCGCGCTCGCACGGCGAATCGTTTCTGACTCTCTTCCAATCCCGCTTCGTCCCCGACGGGTTATACCTGCTCGACGAGCCCGAAGCCGCGCTCTCGCCCATGCGTCAGCTAACCTTCATCGCCGCCCTGAAACAAATGGTACAGGAAAATTCGCAATTCATTATCGCCACTCATTCGCCGATCCTGCTCGCGTTTCCCGAAGCGCAGATATTGCAATTCGCAGATGGGCGGATTCAAGAGGTACAATACGCTCAACTTGAACACGTCAACTTGACGCGCGACTTCCTCTCCAACCCCGAATCGTTCTTACGACATCTTTGACGCTTCTTGCAAAGGATTGAAAGTCACAGGAAGGAACACCGAATGGAAACCGTTACAATTTCACAAATCACAGCCTCCCTTCGGAAATTGCCGATGGAAAAGCTTGCCGAGGTCTACGACTTCGTTTTGTTTCTTTCTGAGCGCGCAAATTTGCCACCTTCAATTCACGAGGAAGGCGAATTGTATGCAATAGATACCACGCTGGCATCCGAAGACGTCCTTCGCCGCGATTGGGATTCCCCTGAGGAGGATGCGGCATGGGCGCATTTGTAAAAGGCGATGTTGTTGTCACTCCTTTTCCATACTCCGATTTAACAGCAAGCAAGAAGAGACCCGCACTAGTCGTTGCGTCGTTGGCAGGGGACGATGTTATTCTTTGTCAAATCACTAGCCAGCAAAAACATGACGAGTATTCAATTTCTCTGGTTGACAAAGACTTTAAAACAGGCGCATTGCGACAGGACAGTTTTATCCGCCCGAATCGCGTTTTTACTACCGATTCGCGTATCGTGCTTTATAAGGCTGGAACAATATCGGCTCCGAAAATCGAACAGGTGATTGGCGCGATAATTTCCATTCTGAACTCTTGATTTCACGACATGCAACGATTAACAAATTATCACTGCGCTCTTAAACCTGACCACTGATAACTGATCACTGATGACTACTCTAACCCCCGCCCGCATCCTCGCCATCGAATCCTCCTGTGATGAAACCGCCTGCGCCGTCATCGAAAACGGACGCGCGCTCCTCGCTTCCACCGTCGCCTCGCAAATGGACATCCACGCGCGGTATGGCGGCGTCTTCCCCGAAGTCGCCTCGCGCCAGCATGTGCTGAGCGTCATCCCCGTTGTTCAGCAAGCGCTCGCCAAATCGAATCTTTCGCTCGATGATATGGATGCGATCGCGGTCACGCGCGGACCCGGTCTTGCTGGCTCGCTTGTCGTCGGTATGAACATGGCGAAGGGACTCGCCCTCGCGCTCGGTCTTCCTCTCGTTGGCGTCAATCATCTCGAGGGGCACGTGTATTCAGCATGGATTCATACCGCTGGCGATGTAGTTCCTCCCGAACCGCAATTCCCGTTGATGGCGCTCCTCGTCTCAGGCGGACACACCGAACTGAATCTGATGACCGATCATTTGACGTACAAACGCCTCGGTTCAACCCTCGACGATGCGGCTGGTGAGGCTTTCGATAAAGTTGGCCGCCTCCTCGGCCTCCCGTTCCCCGGCGGACCCGCCATTCAGAAAGCCGCCGAAAGCGGTGACGCGACTCGCTTCAAATTTACTCATCCGAAATTAGACAACCCTTACGCCTTCTCCTTCAGCGGACTCAAGACTGCCGTCTTATACGAAGTCAACGCGTTGAAGAAGGCAGGCGGTGAACTTCCCGTCGCCGATCTCGCCGCATCCTTTCAAGCGACGGCTGTTGATATTTTGTTCAACAAAACCATGCAAGCCGCGCGCGATTTCAAAGCGAAAGAAATTCTTGTCGCTGGCGGGGTCTCTGCCAATAAAGCGTTACGCGCCGCGTTTCAATCGCAAACTGAATTCAAAGTGAACATTCCCCCGTTTTCGCTCTGCACTGACAATGCCGCCATGATCGCCGCGGCGGGATATTATCGTTATGTGACAGGTCATGTTTCAGAGATGGATATGGACGTCCAGCCGACGTGGGCGCTTTCGTAATAAAAGAGACCTGACAGGTTTTCAAAACCTGTCAGGTCTTATAAATTAACACCCAAACCGCCCTTGGCTTGCCCGAGCCGCGGACGGTTTGTTAAGGAGAATGCAATCATCATTATAGTCCGCGAGTTTAGCGTAACCTGAACATGAATTAAATGGGGGATGAGAGTTTTGATTTGATTTCTTCGAGTGAAATCGGTCCCTCGCGCAAAATTTTTATTTCATCGCTTGTACAATCCACAACAGCGGACGGGACTCCGCCTGGAGTCTTGCCTCCGTCAATGATCAGTGGAATCCGTCCATTGAGATGCGCGAAGACTTCCTCTGCCGTAGACGGACTCGGTTGTCCCGAAATATTTGCGGAGGTCACCGCCATCGGTCCCGCCGCGCGGAGGAGGGCGCGCGCAATGTCATGATCTGGCACGCGTACGCCGACGGTGGAGGTGGCAGATACGGCTGAAGGGAGAGTCGGCTGTTTGGGGATGATGCAGGTCAAAGGTCCGGGGAAGAAGCGGGCGGCAATCCGTCGTGCGAGGTCGGGAATATCCATCCCAACTTTGTCCATATCTTCCGCATCCGCGATCAAAACGGGAATCGCCTTTTCGATGGGACGATCCTTCGCAACATAAATCGACTCAATTGCTTTGCCATCGTACACGAGCGCGCCGACGCCGTAAACCGTGTCGGTGGGAAAGGCGACCAGCCCGCCGTTGTTTAAAACATCAAGCGCAAGTTCGATTGCATCGGGCGAATCGGCTGAGACAATGATCGTTTTCATAATTGAATTTCGAGTAGGCGATCTCTACCTGTGAGGTCTTGATGCAATGTGATGCGCGCGTTTGGAAAATGCTGGCGCGTGAGTTGCATCGTTTGCTCGCCAAGCGTGGACTCGATCTCCAGCAACATCAACGCGTTCGGCGCAAGCCAATTAGGGACGATACTCAATAATTTGCGGAATATATTAAGCCCGTCCGCGCCTCCGTTCAACGCGACGGTTGGTTCGCGCTGATAAATGGGAAGGTGTTTCAACGTGTTCGTTGGAATATAAGGCGGATTGGAGCAGAGAAGATCGATTTTCGATTTTCGATTTGCGATTTGCGATTGATCTGGCAAGAGATCGCACTCGATAAATTCGCTTCTCTCACTCACATGATGTTTCTCTGCATTCCGTTTTGCCACTTGCAACGCCGTTTCCGAAATATCGGTTGCAAGGATATTTGCTTTCGGAACATTGACCGCAATCGAAACCGCGATCGCCCCTGAGCCTGTTCCAATGTCCACAACATTTGTTGTCGCTGGATTCTTTTGCAACCATGCAATAGATTTTTCAACGAGCAATTCGGTTTCTGGTCGTGGGATCAAAACATCGGGCGTAACCTCAAACTCCAAGCCGAAAAATTCCCAGCGACCCAACACGTACGGGAAAGGTTCGCCGTTCTCCAACCGCGCGAGCGAAGAGTTAAGTTGAATTAGTTGCTTGTCGGTGAGAGTCAATTCGGGATGCGCCAATACCCACGAGCGCGAACGATCTACGATGCGAGCCAACAAAACTGACGCGTCGAGAGCGGACGTGTCGCTGACCGAAGCGAGACGAGCTGAAATGTCGGAAAGAAGCGGCTTTTGATTTAGCATCAATGTTCTTTCTTCTTTCCTCTTTCGCGAATGAAAGACGAAAGAGGAAAGAAGATCATTTACCTTTAATTGCGAGTAACGACAAATACTCAAACACAATATTCGACGCGAGAATCGCCGTGATGTCGCCGTGATCGAATGGCGGGGAGACTTCAACGAGGTCAAAGCCGATGAGATTCAAGCCATGAAGTCCGCGCACGAGTTGGAGGAGTTGATAACTGGTCAGCCCGCCGACTTCGGGAGTCCCCGTCCCGGGCGCGAAGGCTGGGTCAGCCGAATCAATATCCACGGTGACGTAGAGCGGACCTTTCATCCGCTGGTGAACTTCTTTGAGAATTTCCGCCACGCCTTTTTCCATCACCTCGTGGATCGTGACCGTGCGCGCGCCGAGTTTCTTCGCGTCGGCGTAATCGTTCTCGCCGCTGAGCGGACCGCGTATCCCGATCTGCATATATTCGCCCTCGCGGATCAATCCCTCTTGAAGCGCGTAACGAAACGGCGTGCCGTGACTGTATTTCACTTCTTCGAATTCGGATTCCCACGTGTCAATGTGCGCGTCAACGTGGACGAGCGAGACAGGTCCGTGTTTTTTGGCATGAGCGCGCAAAAGGGGGAGCGCGATCGAATGGTCGCCACCAAGCGTGATGAGCGTTGTGCCCGTGTTGATGATTTCGCTGGCGGTGTTCGTGATGGCGGTCATCGTGTGTTCGATGGATGTGGGAACGACAGACACGTCGCCATAATCCACAACGTTTAATTTTTTCAGCGGAGAAACATTGAGAGTCGAGTTATGTCCCCAGATCATCAGCGACGCCTCGCGTATTTTTCGCGGACCGAAGCGCGTCCCTGTGCGATACGATGTCCCGCTGTCGAACGGCACGCCCATCACCGCGACATCCACATCCTTCAATTCGCGCGTCACAGGCAGGCGCATGAACGATGGGATTCCCATGAATGGTTGCAAGCCTGCGCCGAATGCGGGATTATCGTTCATCGCATCTTTCTTCTTTCATCTTTCCTTTGCGAACTTGGCGGTTAACAAACTACTCATCCTCATCCACGCCCGAAGCCGCGAGACGTTCCGCTTCTTCGCGCGTAGAGAGTTCCTCAATAAATGGATCAATCTCGCCGTCCATCACAGCCGGCAGATTGTAACTGGAGAAACCGATGCGATGATCGGTAACGCGGTTTTGCGGATAATTGTATGTGCGGATCTTTTCCGAGCGTTCGCCGCTGCCTACTTGCGAGCGGCGATCCGATTCGATCTCAGCGCGGCGTTTTTCTTCCGCCATTTCATACAACCGTGCGCGTAAAATGCTCAACGCGCGTAATTTATTTTGCAACTGCGAACGCTCATCTTGACAAGTGACAACCATGCCAGTCGGTTTGTGGGTTAGGCGCACGGCGGTCGAGTTCTTCTGCACGTTCTGCCCGCCTGCGCCAGAGGAGCGATAGACCTCGATTTCAATATCCGATTCGGGAATCTCGATCTCAACTTCGTCCACTTCCGCCATCACCGCTACCGTCGCAGTGGAGGTATGGATACGTCCCTGCGCTTCGGTCTCCGGTACGCGTTGGACGCGATGTACGCCAGATTCGTACTTCAGCTTAGAGTACGCGCCCTTACCTTTGATTTCAAAAATGATCTCCTTGTATCCGCCTACGCCGATCGCGTTTTCCGACAAAATATCCGATTTCCAGCGTTTCTCGTCGGCATAGCGTATGTACATACGAAATAAATCTGCCGCAAAGATGGCGGCTTCGTCGCCGCCCGCGCCTGCGCGAATTTCGACAATCACGTTTTTCTCATCGCGCGGGTCTTTCGGGACGAGCATCGCCTTGATCTCTTTTTCAAGAATTTCAATCTTTGGCGTTAATTCTGCAATATCGGATTCAGCCAACGCGACCAATTCCGCGTCTTTTTCAGACTCTTGAAGCGCTTTCGCTTCTTGTAGGCTTTTCAGCGCCTGACGGTATTCACGCGCTTTCTCGACAATTGGTTCCAAATCTACGCGTTCTTTGTTCAATTCTGCGGCGCGCTGATAGTTGGCTCCCACGGCGAGGAGTTCGTTTCCGATCCGTTCAAAATGGTCTTCGATGCCTTTGAGTTTGTCGAGCATACAGTCCTTGGAGGGATGGGAAATTATCTCATCCCGTGATTCAAGATAAGGCGCGATTAGGCGCGCCGAGCCGCAAGATTATATCAAACTGCGAGCGCTTTTATTTATTGCGGAATTGCGAAGGCGGTCAACACCATCGTTAGGATCAACAATACGGAAAACATGAAAAAGATGACGCGCATGATCTTTGTCGAACGCGGCGTCTCATTTTTTTGCGGTTTTCTATTCGCCATTTGATTTCTCTTTCGTTTATAGAGGTAAGCGTTTGTAGAACGCTGTCGCTATCGCTTTTTCGAGTTCTTCGAGCGTTGCCGGCTTGCGGATATAGGCATCGGCGCCTATGCGTAACGCTTTATCCACGACGCCGTCGTCGGTTTCGTACGACAACATGACAATAGGCAAATTTTTCGACTCGCTTTTGCGTCGTAGAAACTCAACCATATCCAGCCCCGAGACCTCCGGCATGTTAACATCGAGGATGATCAGGTCGGGCAGTTTGCCGCTTGCGATGATCTCCACTGCGGCGGGCGCGCTGTTGAAAATCGTTGCGCGGAAATCGAGCACTTTCAGCATCAACTCGATGGCGCGGCACATCTCTTGGTTGTCGTCTACGATCCAAATTTCTCTCATTCCAAATTCGCCTTGATAGATTGCGCAGCGCTATCCGGTACGACCGCTTGAAGTTCCTGAAGCGAAGCGTCCCTAATCTTATCTATAGAACCGAAATGTTTCAAGAGCGTTTTTCTGCGCGTAGGACCTATGCCGGGAATCGAATCCAGAATGGAAGCCATGCCGAGTTTTTGACGTTTTTTACGGTGTGCGGTAATGCCATAGCGGTGCGCTTCATCTCGGATGCGCTGAACTAAATACAAAGCTTGCGAGTGGCGCGGCAACAGCAGCGAATTAGACTTATGCGGAAAGAAGATCTCTTCGCGCTGCTTCGCTAAGCCGACGATGGGAATCTTTTCCTCTAAACCGAATTTTCGTAAAACCTCGACAGCGCGCCCTAATTGTCCTTTGCCGCCGTCAATGATGATTAGATCGGGCAAAAAGGAAAACGACGCGTCTTTCTTTGCCCCAACTTGATTCGCCGATTCTTCAGCCGAACGCCACCTTCGGAATCGTCTCGTTAGCATTTCTTCCATCGAGGCGAAGTCGTCTGGTGCGCCGACTACACTTTCGATATTGAAGCGGCGGTAGAGTTTCTTGTCCGCCACGCCCTGCGTAAACACGACCATCGCGCCGACGATGGCGGTTCCTTGCGTGTTCGATACGTCGTAGCATTCGATGCGGTTAGGCGGTTCTTTGAGGTTAAACGCTTGTTGTATTTCTGCCAACGCCTGTTCTTGTTTATGCGCGTCTGCCTGCCATTGCGCGCGCAGAGCCGTAAGAGTCTCTGTTGCGTTCTCAGCCGCCATTTCCACCAATTGCCGCGACTGACCCCGTTTCGGCACGAGGAACTCGATCTTTTTCCCGCCGCGTTTTGAGCGCAACCATTCGCCAATGATTTTCGCTTCCTCGATCTCTTGCGGCAGCATAACTTGCTGCGGAATGCTTGCGGCTTCGGTGTAAAACTGCATGATGAATTGCTTGATCACTTCGGCTTCATCGGTATCCTCGGCGCCTTCCAAGATGAAAGATTCGCGTCCGATTAATTTTCCGCCGCGAATGAAGAAGACTTGTACGCAGGCTTCGCCTTCGTCGCGCGCTAGGGCGAGCACGTCGGAATCTTTATATTCTGTTGAAAAAACGATCTTTTGTCGTTCGGCGACGGATTGAATCGCTTTAAGCTGATCGCGGATCGTAGCGGCTTTTTCGAAGCGCATATCGTTTGACGCTTTCTGCATATCCGCTTGCAGGCGAGCGACAACCTCTTCGCTGTTGCCATTGAGGAAGTTCATTAAGTCCGAGATCATTTGGCGGTAGGCGGTCTGCGATACTGCGCCGATACAGGGAGCAAGGCATAATTTAATGTCGTAATACAAACAGGCTCGTTTGTCCTGCCCCGTGATGACGCGATCGCAGGTTAGATAAGGGAAGACTCTTCGCAGAGCGTCCAGCGTTTGGTGGACCGCCCATGCCGAAGCGTAAGGACCGAAATAGCGCGAGCCGTCGTCTATCATTTGACGCGTCACTGTAACTTTGGGAAATGGATCCGCCCAGTGGACTTTAATGTACGGGTAGCGTTTATCGTCCTTAAGCCGAACGTTGAATTTAGGACGATGCCTCTTGATAAGATTCATCTCCAGGATTAACGCTTCGAGCTCAGATCCGACCACGATCCATTCGATGTCGGCGATTTCGCGCGCTAGGCGGCGGGTCTTTGCGTCGTGGCTGGCGTCTGCATGGAAGTAGGAGCGCACCCGACTTCTTAAATTGACTGCTTTTCCGATGTAGATAATGCGCCCCTCGGAATTTTTCATTAAATAACAACCGGGCTTTGTTGGAAGCGTAGCGAGAATGCCTTGTAGTTTTTCCGAAACTTTCATGATAAGTATTGTACTGTATTCTATAGTCGGCGCGAGCGCGCCGGTGGATGGCCGATGAAGCGCGGACGAAAAGACTCGCCGCCGAGTATAATGCCGTAACTTTACCTGTGAGGTTTGATGGCGAATTTACTCGAAGAACAAATAGGAAGCGCTTTGCGTGAGCGCGGTTTGAAGATCGCGCTCGCCGAATCGTGCACTGGCGGATTGGCGGGCAGCCGCATTACAGATATGCCCGGCTCCTCTGATTATTTTCTGGGCAGCCTAGTGGCATACGCTTATGACGCTAAAGCTAATCTCTTAGACGTGTCGTGGAACACTTTAAATACCCATGGCGCGGTCAGTCAGGAGACTGTGCTAGAGATGGCGCGCGGCGCACGCTCCGCGTTTGGAGCGGATATTGCCGTTTCGATTTCTGGAATCGCGGGTCCGGGCGGCGGATTGCCCGCTAAACCTGTGGGGACCGTCTGGTTGGGGCTTGTTGCTCCCAATGGAGAATGGGCGCGGATGTTCCAGTTTTCGGGCAGCCGCGTGCAAGTCAAAGCCGCATCGGCGGACGCGGCTTTGCAGTTTGTGTCGGATTATTTACAAGGAATGGTTTAACCTACATCCGAATCCGCATTTCTTAAAATTGGAAGACGGAACGGAGGTTACATTTGCGCAAAAGTGTCGATCAGCAGTTTGAAATTACCGCCGACAGGATAGAGGATCGGGCAGGTGCATCCGCGCTTCTTGTATTCCTCCACCTTGGCTTTCGCTTCAGAGGGCGTTCCCGAGGCGGTGATGCGATGAACGAGATCGTCTGGCACAAGATGCTTCGCCTTATTGATCTGTTCCTTTGTAGCGGGCCAACCTAAGATGGATTGAATTTCCGCGATAACGTCTTGTGAAACGCCGGAAGCTTTGGCAATATGAGGTTGCTGCGCAAGATATTGACAGAGCAATTCCTTAGTGTACTCGATGGCTTTATCGTGATCTTCGTCTACCGAGCAAACGATGAGTTGCGGGCGATCGAAGTCGTCGAGGTTGCGCCTCGATTTTTTCAAACCTTTTTCCAGCAGCGCCAGCGCGTTATCGTTATATTCCGGCGGAACGCAGTAGTTCAACACTACGCCGTCGGCAATTTCGCCAGTCATTTCCATCATAGCGTCGCCGGTCGCGCCGATCATGATAGGCACGTTGCGCGGTTCGCGGCGACCATGCACTACGTCCAATTCGATCCCGTCCACGCGATGAAATTCGCCGTGAAATGTGACGCGTTCCATATTCAATAGCCGCCGCAAGACCTCGACGGTTTCGCGCATGGCGAGCAACGGGCGCTTGCGTTCGATGCCCACGTTCTTCGCCAGCGGATCCCACCACGCGCCAATTCCGCACATAATGCGATTCGGCGCCAGGTCGTCAAGCGTGAGCAGCGTGGCTGCCAGCAAGCCAATATTGCGCGTCCAGTTGTTGATCACGCCCGAACCGACCTTGATGCGTTCGGTAACAGCCGCATACGCCGCCATTGGCACAATAGCGTCGCGCACCAAACGCGATTCGGCTTGCCAAACGGCTTCAAATCCCTTTTCTTCGGCATATCGCGCGTAATCCAATCCGTCGCGCAGGTCGTGCGAGTCTTGCAGATAAAGCGCCACGCGTTCAGGCATCTTGTCCTCCTTGTGCTTTGTAGAAAATAGTATGCGTCTTGATTATACCGTTTGTTGAAGCGCGTTATTCCAATAATTCCTGTAAGAGGGAATTTTCCATATGTTTGACAATCTCAAGATCTTCGGGAGTGTCTAGGTCTAATGCAAGCGAGGGCGAATCTACGATTTCGAGGCGAGCCCCTGCTTGTTTTGCTAATTCGCTATGGCGCTGGAAGGAGTCTTCTCCGAAGGCGTATTCTATTAAGCCGGCGGGTGAAATAACCAGCGCGTTTGTGCCGCGTTTATGCCGATCGGGCGCAATTGCCACGACTGGCGGTTTTACAGCGCGATCAAGGAGTGCGCGAATGTCTTCCGTTGTGATGAGCGGCAGATCGGCTGGAAGAATTAGAATGCCGAGCGCGCGTCCCGCTTGTGCCGCGATCGTTGCGCGTTGGAGAGCCGCGTTCAAATGCGGCGTTCCTTCTTCTTGCACTGTGCGCGCGTCGTATTGACGAGCAAGGTTTAATGCCAGAGGATCGCGGCTGATGACAAGCACCTTCGTGATTTCTTTTAAAGCGGAAAGCGTGTTAAGCGTATGTTCTAACAGCGCGTGATTTAATTGAGTTCGTTCGTCTTCCGACAGCATTCCAGCTAGGCGAGATTTCCCGCGCCGTAATGGTTTTACAGGGACAATCGCCCAGATGGTCATACGCTCGCTCCGATGAAGTGTAAGACTTCGCTTGCTAATTGTTTTCGATCCATGTGATTTGCCATGAAAGTGTTCGTTGCGAGCGCCTGTATATTTAAGGCGTTGATGCTCGCGAGCAGCGGCGCGTCGAGACGATCGATGACAAAGTGAGTAATCGTGCCGTGATAATGGTTGGCGATTGCCAGCGCGGAAGGCTCGACTCCCAGTTCGCGATACATTTTTGCGGCGGGTCCTTTGATCGCTTCGCCGCCGATGATGGGTGAGACGGCGACGACTGGCTTTCCCGCTGGGATGGAAATAATGTTCCGGATTGGATCTACGCTCACCCACGGATTCGACGGACAGATGACGATTGCGTCGGCGGATTGGAGCGCCTCTTGCGCCCCTGCAGCGGGTTTAGCCTTGTCGGCGCCTTCAAATCGGAAGCCTGTCACTTTCGGCGCGCAGCGGCGATGGACGAAGTATTCTTGAAAAGCGAGTTCGCCCTCGTCTGTAGCGACTATGGTGCGCACAGGTTGATCGGACATCGGTAGGACGGCGTGTTGAACGCCCCAGGCTTTGCAGAAATCGCTTGTGATCTGGCTGAGCGAATCGCCCGCTTTCAACCGCCGTGTTCGTTCGAGATGCGTTCCCAGATCTTTATCGCCCAGATTGAACCAGTCTATGCCGCCCAGCGCGGCGGCGCTTTTGATCGTGTTCCACGTTTCATTCACGCGTCCCCAACCCGTTTCGGGGTTTGCCAACCCCGCCAGCGTGTAGCAGACTGTGTCTAGATCGGGACAAATATATAAACCATAGTGTTCAAAATCGTCGCCTGTATTGACGATGATAGTTAGTTCTTGCGGTGAAAGTATTTGGGCGAGTCCGTGCGCAAGCTTCGCGCCGCCGACCCCGCCTGCGAGAGCGACGATTCTCATAAATAGAGTGTGATGTCTTGAAGCGGTTTTCTTTCTCGCGCTTCAGGAATCTGCTGAGGATATCCGATAAAAATCATGCCTTGCGGTTCCCAAACTTCGGGCAAGTGTAACGCCTGTTGAATGGCTGTTTGCGCGAAGAGGGGCCAGCACGCCCAAACTCCACCGAGACCTTCGGCGTGCGCGGCAAGCAGAAGTTGCATTCCAGCTGCCGCAACGGATTGCACAGTCATGCGAAACTCCGCTTTGACGCGCCGGCGGTCGGAGTAAACGTTCATCTCTGTCATGTCGAGGCAGAGAAGAACGATCGTCGGCGCGGAGAGAATGCGATCTTTGGAGCGTTGTATTTGCTGTTGAATTTGCCCGGACGGAACGCCGTCACCTTCGAGATCGCGTTGAAAGTCCGTTGCCATCGCGTCAGCGAGTTTGGTCTTGGCTGGTGCGTCTGCCAGAATGGCGAAGCGCCATGGCTGACGATGGTGCGCCGAAGGGGCGTATGTAGCGGTGGTGAGAATCGCCGTGAGGACCGATTCCGGCACAGGGTCTGGTTTGAAGCGGCGGATCGAACGACGAGTCCGCAGAAAGCGATGCAGGTTATCCGTGGTCGTGGACATGCGTCGGCTTGATCTTGAAGATGACTCGTTTCTGTCCCTCGGCAAGTTTCCATGGCTCGCCGCTGTAGCGGAGCGATAGTTGCGTGATATGTTCTTCGGCACCTTCTTCAGTGAAGCCGATGACTTCGCCGCGAATGCCGATGTAACGATAAGGATTGCTGGGGTCTGAAATAACAGCCGCCACGTCTTTGCGCGCTTTCATATTTTTATCTTTTAAGCGTCCTTCGGCAGTGTTGATTAAAATATAGTCGTCGTCTACGCTGAACCAAACGGGCGTTAGTTGCGGCGAACCGTCGGACATTACCGTGGCGAGATAGAGAAACGCCTTCGAGTCGGCGTTAATCAAGTCTTGAAACTTTGTAGCGATGGTCATGGAATCTCCTTCTAAAGCGAATATGAGGGCAGTGTATCAGGGTAGAGTAAGAATCTTGTTAGCGAAACAAATCTTGTTCTTTGGGGCGGATCAATTCTTTGAGAGACGCTTCGCGCAATGGGTAGGGAAATCCGCGCGCATGCACAACCGGCGTGCCTTCGGCGGCTTGGCCCATCATTAACGATGCGGCGGCGGCGAGTTCATCTGCTGCGCCGACCGTCGTAACTTGCAGCGTGTATCCAAGTAGATCGGGTTTGCCGCGCAGGTCTTCGAGGCCGGGCATCCCTGCAATGCCGATCGCTACGCCGACTGTGCCGTTGCGCCATGCGCGCCCATGTGAGTCGATAATCAGAACGCCGATGCGTTTTCCTGTTTCAACGTGAATTGCGTTGCGGATCTCTTCCGCGCTTCGATCTGGCGCGATGGGGAGCAAGAGAACCCAGTCTTCATGATCTAGATTGCCGAGGTCTTCAGAGTCCTCGACGAGTTTTATTGGAGAAGGGGGATTCACATTGGAATGATCGATGCCCGCGTTAGCGCAGACGAAACCGAGTCTATGTTCGACGATGATCGCTCCGAGGCGCGAACGTAAGACTTCTGCGCTTTCTTGTAGAATCAACTCGACGAGACGCGGGTCCTTATCGGTTTGCACAGCAAGGCGGATGGCGCGTTGCGAGGGCGCGATGTCTGCCAGATTAACTGTGCGTCCTTCCGCTTTAGAGACGATCTTCTGCGCGAGGATAAGAATGTCGCCGTCTTGCAGCGAAATGCGATTCTGTTCCAACGCTTTACAGATAATATCCGCCAGGTTGTCGTTGCGGCGGATGAGCGGGATACCTGAGAGAGGCGTAAGGGTGAGGGATGTCATAATAACTGCGGTCAGGCGATGCCTGCGCGCCGCCTAAACTCTGAAATGATAGCGCTATTGAGCGTTTCTTATCTCTTATTTGTCGCGCCCGTGATCTTAATCCCCGCATGGGTGGAACCGTATTGTTTGTTGATGTTGATCAGCACGCTGGTTAAGCCTTCCAGCACGACGGAGTTTTCGATGGGGCCCGCGTCCCAGCCTGTCAGTCCGGCGGCTTCGACCAGTTTGAGGGCTTCTACGCGCGCGGCTTTGCTCGTGCCTGCCACTAATACGTCGCATTCTACGTCCTCGTCTTTCAGCAAATGCTCATGCGAGATGTTTTGGAACGCGGCGACCACTTCCACGCCTTCGCCGACGATGTCCTTCGCCTCTTGCGCGGCGGAGCCAGCCGCGGGCATTTGCACTTTAGAAACCTTCGGCGGAACAAGCGGCACGGTCACGTCAATGAGGATTTTCCCTGCGAGAACGTCTTTGACGCTTTCGAGCGTGTCGCGGTGCGCGGCGTACGGCACGGTCAATACTACGATATCCGCAAGTTGCGCGGCTTCTTGGTTGAATGCGCCAACCGCCGATGCTGAACCATCCAACATTTCTACGATTTCGGAGGCGGCGGTTACCGCCCGCTCGGAGGAGCGCGAGCCGATTAATACTTTGTATCCCGCTTTTGCCCAACGATAGGCGAGTCCTTTGCCTTCTTTGCCTGTGCCGCCGAGAACGGCGATGGTTAATAATAACGGCTCTTTGATTTCGCTAGTTGTCATCTCACGCTGCCTTTGCGACTTCCTTTTGATAACGTTCCCAAACTTTTGGCGCGATCTCCAGCGCTTTGGCGGCGATCTCCGCTTCATCGAGCGTGAGTAATTCGCGGTCTTTCATTAATACTTTACCGGCAACGATCGTTGTAGCGATCATGCTTTGCTGGAAACCGAAGAGAATATGCCATGGCAGGTTGTCTTCGGTAAGCGGCGTGACCGGATGGTAATCCACGAAGATCAGGTCGGCGAATGCGCCTGCGTTTATCTCTCCGATGGCGGCGGCTGAAAAGAAGGTATTTGCCAGCGCGGCGTTATTGTAGATCGCCATTTGGGCAATGTCGTACCCGCCCATGCGGCGCGGGTCGCGATGATGGACTTTGTGAAGCAGATAGGCGGTTTTCCACTCTTCCCACATGGCGTTTGAGAAACCGTCATTACCGAGGCAGACTTTGATTCCCGCACGCATCATGGATTCGACCTGCGCGACGCCGACGCCGTTGTTCATGTTTGAGCGCGGTTGGTGCGAAAGCCATGTTCCCGTTTCGGCGATCAGTTCCATTTCGCGCGCGTCGAAGTGGACTCCGTGCGCGGCGATCGTGTTGGGTCCGAGGATGTTGTGTTTTTGCAAACGATCTACTGCGCGCAACCCGGATTTATTCAGGCTGTCGTACTCGTCCGATTCATGTTCGGCAACGTGAACGTGAAAGCCGCATTCATCCGGCGCGGCTGTGCGGCACGACTCTAGCGAGGTGTCTGAAAGCGTCAGGCTGGCGTGTAAGCCGAATGTCGCGGCGAGAAGCGGGCTTTTTGTTTTCTTGATGAAACGGACGTTTTCGCGCATCCCCGCCTTCATTTTTGCTTCTCCATCGCGGTCGGTCACTTCATAACATAGAGCGGCGCGCAATCCCGATTTTTCGACGGCTTCGCCGATAATATCAAGCGAGCCGTCAATGGCGTTGGGCGAAGCGTGATGGTCAATCAGCGTTGTCGTGCCGTGACGGATCGCGTCTACGAGGCAGGGGAGGACCGAGTATTGAACGCTTTCCGCGTCAAGCGAACGATCGAGAGGCCACCATAATTTTTGCAGAATCTCGGGAAAATCTTTCGGGGCGGGAGCGGGGATCGCCAAGCCGCGCGAGAAGGTACTGTAGAAATGTGTATGAGCGCAGATATTGCCCGGCATGACATATTGCCCGCGCGCATCGAGCGTCGCTTCGTTTGGATATTTTTTCAATAGGTCGGTGCGCTTGCCGATTTCTTTGATGCGGTCGTTTTCGATGAGAACGGCATGATCGGCGAGGATACGGTTGGGTTGCCCCCATGTGATGAGAGTTGCATTAATAATAAGCATATTAATTGAATCCGAATTGGGCGGGCTGAGGCAGGCGAACTCCATCGGCGGCAATTTCTTCTAAGGCGATGAATGATGCTTCACGCACTTCGAGGTCCTCGCCATAGAGTCCGGCATAGAGCGCATCAATAACGCTGTCGCTTGCATTCGATTTGAGATGCGGCAATGCAGCGAGACGCTCTTCGACGTCGCCGTTACGGAAAGCGGCGGTCAGCGTTTCTGTTGCCGAATCGTCGCGCGGGATTCCCATTCCTTGCCTGCTCGCGAATTCGATCAACCACGGTGTTTCGGAAGGAACGGGCAATCTTTGGGGAATACGCGGATCGGGGCGCTCTTTTTGTTCGAGGTATTGCATCGCTAAGTTTCGCACAACCCATTGGTTGTCTTCGACTTGCATTTTTTGCAGCAGTTCAAGCGCCCAAGGCTGTTCGATGCGCGCCAAGCCGTGAATCGCCGCGCGACGCACTTTGATATCCTGCATTGCTGCGCTGTCGCGCAGCGCGGCATACCCTTCGGTTGGATCGTTAGCGAGCGCTTCTGCCGCTGCTTTTTGCAGTTCCTCGTCGCCGTGCAATAATGCTCGACCGACCGCGTCAAGCGCTTTTTCCGTTCCGATCGCGACGAGCGCTAAACAGCAGGAGCGTCTTACAGAATTTGAAGAAGTCTGCATGGCGGCATCGAGCGTTTCGATGGCTTTGATGTCATGCATGCCGCCGCTTCCGAGCGCGGCGAGAGACAGCAATTCGAGCGATGCGGCGTTTAGCAGTTGGCGGAAGAGCGCGGCAGCGTTGACGTCTCCGCTAACGACGAATGCCGCCATAGCCTGCCCGCGTAAGCCGAGCGGCTGCCCTTCCATTTGAAGGATCTGTAGAAGCGCAGCAAAGATCTTCTTGCGCCAAGCGGCTTCTTTAGGCGCTTCTGGCAGCCAACCTGCTATGGTGAACAGGTTGCGGTGGAGCGGCGCTTCCGATTCCTTGAGCAGGCGTTCCGTCGTCGCCGATGCTTCGCCGCGCGCGGCTAGGTAGCGTAAAGCGACTGTTTTTCCGTTCCACTCCGCTTGAGCGAGCAAAGCCTGACTTGCGTCGTAATCGCCGATCGCCTGTCCGGCGAGATAGCCTTGCAATATAGAGTGCAGGAATCTCATCTTGCCATTGGGATGAGCGATCAATAATCCGCTTTCCGCCATTTTACTTAGGAGGCCGTAGCTAGGAGCCTTGTCTCTTGATCTCTTGAAGCGGACCTTGCGCGACGACGCTGGCGTTTCCGCGTCTTCAGTGAACGAGGCGATCTCCTCGTCGGTTTGAGCGGATGGATTGTCTCTATCCCCAGAATCGTATTGCTTGACCCAGTCGCGCGCCGTGCGCGGATCGAACACCGCTTGCGAAGTCAGCGCCGATTGCATGGCGAGCGTTTCCAGCGCGGCGACGGGAGTCCTGCTGGGGGCGACGCGTCGGAGGTGCGCGGCGATTGCGTCTAACGCGCGCGGACCTAAACCGTCGCCTGCGTACGCGCCCCAAAGTTTGAGCGTTAATTCGAAAGGCGTGAGAGCGCGATCCTCAGTCAGCGTCCAGGCGTTGAGTAAGAGCGGGTCGACGCGCGTGGAGCGCGGCTGATCAACAGATTCGAGCGAAACGGTCTGCGCCCATAAATCGCTCCAGCGTTGTGCAAAGCGCGAGATTTCCGCTTGTTTCCAACCGATGAGCGCGAGCGGCTGAAAACCCAGGCTGATCAAACCGTTTAATTGAGAGGGACAACCCGTGGTTACGATGCGAACGGCTGGGTAATTTTGCAACAATGCCGCGAACCATGCGGCGACATGTTTTTGATTCAGCTCGTCGAGTTCATCGAAACCGTCAATCAGTAAGAGCGCTTGACCGGCTTGAAATGTCCGTTGAATGAAGCCGGGCAATTTTCGCAGATCGAATAGCGGCGCGAATTCCGCCGCCGCGTTTGTCAAGACGTTAATGGGATCAGTCGCCGCATTATGCGGAAGCTGCAAGTCGGCGACATGATACAAATAAGGAACCGCCTCCGCTCCCGAGTCAAGCCGAATCTTGAGATTCGCCGCCAATGAAGCGAGATGCGCCAATGCGACCGTTTTTCCCGCGCCAGCCGCGCCGGTAATAACGATGTTTGCGCCGCCGGAGAGCGCTTGTTCTAACGTGAAAGTCGGAGCGTTGTAGATGCCTGCCAGTTGGGGCCAGGCGGGCAAGTAGGGCAGCGTCTGTGAGATGATGTCTTCCTGTAAGCCGATCTCGCCCGGCTCGATGCGCGCCGGCGGGGCAAGTACTCTCGGTTCTTGCAAGATATCGTCCAGCGCGAATAGCGAAGCGGCGAGGTGCATTCCCTGCGCGCGGCGGAGCGTGATGCGACGATGATTGTCTTCCAGTCCGCTAGTGCGCCTGACTTTTGCAGTTTCGTTTCGTTCCTTGGCGTTGCGACGTATTTGATCGAAGAGCGGACGGGCGCGTCCTAACAACGACCAAAAGAATGCGCCGATAAAAACGCCGATAAAAAAGGAGAGTGGGTCAATATGCGGCATGATGCGTCAACTGGCGTACAAAATTCGCCCGCAGGTGGGACAGTAGAAGAGTTGCGACGCGGAGCGTGCGCTCTGTTGTTGCGCGGGCGTTAACGCCGAACCGCAAGCCGCGCAGGCTGAATCTTGGATCGCGACGACGGCGAGTCCATGTTTGCGTTCGCGCAATTGATCGTAGATTTGTAAAACGGATTGAGGCACGGCGCCGATAGCGGCTTTGTGTTCAAGGGTAAGGCGTTCGAAGTCTTTTTGAAGCGTTTCGCGTTCGACGGTTAGATCGGCGTGCTGACTAGCGGCGCTTGCGCGCGCTTTATCCAACCCGGCTTGAGCGATTTGATATTCCGCTTCCGCCGCTTCGGATGTAGAGAGCGCATCGAGTTCGCGATTTTCGAGCGTTATCAGATGGCGTTTAAGTGAAGCGATTTCGTCTTGCAAGTCTTGTAGTTCTTTGGGGTTGCGGACTTGTCCCCCGTATAAACTCGATTCCGCTTGTTCGATCTTGACGCGCTGTTTAATCGATTCGGCTTCAGCGAAGCGTAGATCGCGTTCGGTGGTTTTCCACGCGCTTTCGGAGGCGGCAAAGGTTTGCTGAGCGGAACGAATCGCGTCGTCGGCTTGAAGCGTCTCTTCGATCGCTTTCAAGCGTGCGCGAATGCGATCTCTGTGACTGTCCACTTGTTGAAGACGATGCAATCCTAGCGATACGCTCATGCGTTGATTATATACGACCTTTACTCTGCGGGCGATAAATTATAAAAATTGTAAACTGTTTGTGAGAGTTGCGCGAACAAGGTGGACACCGGCTCCCAGATAGTTTGAACTGGATGGTAGGCGTAGATGGTCAAGACGTAATTCCCGCCCGGCGTGTAGACGATGCCGGCGTCGCTAATATTTTTGATGACGCCGCTGCTGGGGTCTGTGATCCAGCCGTGCTTGTGCGCGACCGGCGTGCCTTCCGGCGTACCGGCTTCGATCAGAACGCCGATCTTGTCGGCTTGCAAGAAATTGATCATTTGTTGGCAAACTTCGCTGTTGATCTTGTTGGGGAATACAACCGGCAACGCGCCGCCTCCGTTCATTGCGCATTGATATATATCGGTCAACAACATGCCGGCGTCTGAAGGCGTTGTCTGGTTGAACAGATCGGGATCGGCGGATACGTCTGTGCGTTGATTGGCGGGCGTGTTAATCCGTTCCAGCAACGGACAGGGAAATTCTGCGCTGCAGAAGAAACCAGCAATGAATGTGTTTTCTAACCCTATCTTTCGCATGTCTTCGGTGACGACAAGCGGTCCTCTAAGTTGATCGAGGTCTTCCATCAAGCGGTCGGCGGGAGGGTTCTCAGACAGGCGAATCATATTCAGAATCCGCGCGGATGCTTCCTCGTTGAGCGCGGCGGCGCCGTGCTTAATAAAGTAAGAGGTCATGATTGGAATCTTCACGGTGCTGGAGGCGGTGAATGCTACGTCTGGATTGACCGGAATCGTTGCGCCTTTGTTCATGGCAAAGTGAATCTCTTGCCCGGTTTGCAAATCGTATAAGTAAAGACCGATTAAGCCGTCGAATTTTGCGACAGTGATATTTTGCTGGAGCAGAATTTCGAGATTTTGGAAGGTGGGGCGCGCCGCGGCGCTGCGTTGAAAGGAAAGCGTTACGACGCGATTCTGTGAGGAGCGCAACGCCCCTTCGATTAAACGCACGGCGCTGTTGATATCAAGGACGATGCCCGGCTCGCCCGGCGTAAACGATACGCTTCCGGGGATGGGCTGGGCGGGCGTCGGCGGTTGATCGTAACGCGCTGCGATTTCTGCGTTCAAATAATCGGTTAATTGCTCTTCGACAATGGTCGCGCGAAGAGGAATATCCACTGGGGCGGGAGAGCGATTCCAAAGGTAGTTCCAGAACCCTCCCCAAAAGGAACCGCCTACTCGCTCAAGATCGGCGGCAGCCAACATACTGTCAATGTCTAATTTAAAGCCGACAGTAGTCGGGTCAATGTGAATCACGGCGTCTCTATACCTTATCTCGACGGGCGATTGATAAACCTGTAAGACGCGTTGCGCGGCGATGCGCGGATCCACGCCCCCGACTTCTACGCCGGCGATGGTCATGCCGCGCGGATAGTTATTCCGTTGGCGGCTATAGCCCACCAGCGAAATGACCGCTAGCGTTAACGCGATGGACAAAAGACCAATGGAAATACCGCGAAGAATTGGGATTGAGATGCTGCTTCTCACGACCTGCCTCCGAAACTGCCAAGCGAGAAAGGAGTATAACATACCCAATTCCTACGATTATGCTAGAATCGTACGCGCGTGCGCTGTCAATCGCACAATTCATAAATAGGACGGGATGATGCTGCGAAACTTCTTGATCTATCTTTCTAAAGCGGAGTGGGCGCGAAGGTTGATTACCGGCTGGAGATTTGCGCGGAGAGCCGCCTCGCGGTTCGTCGCGGGCGATTCGGTGGATGATGCGATTCGCGTTGTGCGCGAGCTGAGCGCCAAAGGCATCAACGCTACGCTTGATCAGTTGGGCGAACACACTTCCACGGCGGAAGAAGCGAACGCCGCGGCGGACGCGATCGTCTATGATTTGCAGGCGATAGACCGAGCCAGGGTGCGAGCCAATATGTCCATCAAATTAACGCAAATCGGGATGGGGTTGGACGAAGAAACTTGCCGTCAGAACTTGACGCGGATTCTAGAACAGGCGCAGAAAAGCGGCAATTTTATTCGTATGGACATGGAAGACACCCCGTATACTGACATTACCTTAACTATGTACCGATCTATGCTGGAGCGTGGATTCACCTCCCAGCAGATCGGGTTGGTTTTTCAGGCGTACCTTTTCCGGGCTGAAGCTGACCTGCGCGAATTATTTTATACCGGGACGCGTATTCGGCTGGTCAAAGGCGCGTATAACGAACCGCCTGATAAAGCCTATCTTAAAAAAGTGGACACCGATGCAAATTATGATTTGCTGGTCAAGATGATGATTGATGCGGCTCTGGCGCAGGAAGGCATCGCCGTCAGCGTCGACGGGCGGACGCCGCCGTTGATCGCTGTCGCTTCGCACGACGATAAACGGATTGACTTTGCAAAGAAATATGCAGAGCGAAAGGGCTTGCCCAAAGAGGCGCTGGAATTTCAAATGTTGTACGGTATTCGACGCGATCTGCAAGAAGCGTTGGCGCAAGAAGGCTATCCGGTGCGCGTGTACGTTCCTTTTGGCGCGCAATGGTATCCGTACTTTATGCGCCGCCTTGCCGAACGTCCGGCGAACGTTTGGTTCTTTATATCAAATTTCTTCCGTAAATAAGCATGACGAAAATGGCGCTTGTCACTGGAGCGGCTCATCGTTTGGGAAAGTCTTTTGCGTTGACTCTCGCCCGTCTCGGATATGACGTTTACCTTCATTACCGCTCCGCTGAAGAAGAAGCGCGTCAAACGCAAGCGGAGATCGAGGCGTTGAATCGACGCGCGATCCTCGTCTCTGCCGATCTTATGCAACCATCCGAAATTATTGCTCTGCTTTCCACTTTCCAAACGCTGGATGTCCTTGTCAACTCTGCTGCGCTTATGCCCAAAGGCAACGTCGAAATGTTGACGCTGGACGATTGGGATGCGACGCTCGATTTGAATCTGCGCGCGCCATTTTTGCTTGCGCGAGAGTGCGCAAAAAAAATGAACAGCGGCGGACTGATCGTCAACATTACGGATGTGGGCGCGCAAAAAGCGTGGAGCAGATATCCGTCGTACACGGTCAGCAAAGCCGCGTTGGAGGCGCTTACGAAAATTTTAGCGCGCGCGCTGGCGCCGAAGATTCGCGTCAACGCCATTGCGCCGGGCTTGGTCTTGCAATCGGATATTGTTCCTGACGAAGAGTGGGAGAGGCTGATACGGCGCGTTCCGCTCAAACGTCCGGCGCGAAGCGAAGAAATTTCATCTGTTTTGGAGTTCCTTCTCTCGAATGAATACGTCACCGGGCAGACGATCGTAGTGGATGGGGGGTATTCTCTTGTGTAGGCGGCGTTTTCGAGAGTCGCGATACGATAAAGGAGTCGCATATGTCTGAGCTAAATGAATTGGCGGGTAAATTGAAATCGGAAGGCGAGAAAATCCATGCCTTTTTCGCCGGCTTAACCGATGAGCAGTGGCGAGCGAAGGTCTATACTGAAGGCGCGACGTGGAGTATCCGCGATGTGCTTTCGCATTTGGTCTCTTCGGAGCGCGGCTTGGTTAATCTGTTCGAACGCATACGCGCAGGCGGAGAAGGCGCCTCGGAAGATTTTTCGATTGATCGCTACAACGCCGCGCAACAAGAGCGGATGAAAGACCTGCCTCCGCGCGAATTACTGGAGCAATACAAAGAAGTCCGTTCGAATTCCGTCGCATGGGCGGCAGGTTTGAAAGAAGAGGAACTTGAGATCGCAGGACGGCATCCGTTCCTCGGCATGACCAAAATTCGCGATATGATCAAGATGTTGTACATCCACAATCAGAACCATTATCGAGATATGAAGAAAGCCTTGAAGTAAATAGGCGCACAAGTAAACGCATTGCCGCTTACCCTTTATGCTCATCCTCCTCCTCGTTGCCCTAACTTACGTTTTCGGCGCAAGTATCGCCGACTATCTCGGCAAGCCTTTTCTTGCGACTCCGTTTTGGATGGGCTTGCTCATGGTTCTTCTTGCGCAAGCGGCTATGGACTGGCTGTCGGAAGTCTTTCGCTTGGACGTAGAACCTCTGCTCGAAGGCGAGACTCGCGCTAAGCGGAAGGTCCGTCGCAACAACCTGCTTTACGCGTCGTTGACTTGTATCGTTGTGTTTGTTTTGACTGCGTACATTTTGTTCGTCAACAAAACCCTGCCAACCTCCGCTTTCTATTTTCTTGCTCTATCTTTACTCATCATCTTCGTTTATTCAATTCCTCCGTTCCGTCTTGCCAACCGCGGCATGGGAGAATTTCTCCTTGCCGCGCATCTCGCGTATGTTTCGCCCGCCATCGCGTTCACGCTACAGGTTGGCGAGACGCATCGTTTCCTCGCGCTCGCCGCCCCGCTGACGTTTCTCGCCTTTTCGTACTTCATTGTGAGAAACTTCCAATCCTTCGCGCAAGACCAAAAATACAACCGTGTCACATTTCTCACGCGCCTCGGCTGGGAACGCGTCGTGCCGCTGCACCACCTGTTCGTCTTGCTCGCGTACTTGTTTTTTGTCATGTCGCCGCTCTCTGGCTTATCGCTTTCATTGATCTGGTCTGTATTCCTCACCTTTCCCTTTGCCATCTTTCAGATTTTCCTTTTGCGAAATATCAGCCTCGGCGCCAAGCCTAACTGGACGCTCCTCCATGCGACCGCGCTTACGGTCTTCGGACTCTCAACATACTTCCTCGCCGTCACATTTTGGATTCGCTGACCGGTAGACTCGCAAACAAAAAGAGTCGCGTAATGCTATGCGCGACTCTTTTTGTTCGGCTGCTCAATTATCCGCGACGGATCAAGCCCATTGCCGAGATCATCACTACTGCGCCGCCCACCGCCACTAAGAATCCCATCACGCTGAATCCCTCGGGGACCGCGATACCCAGCGTGCTCATGATCCCCGCGCCGATGAACGCGCCGAGAATCCCAACAATGATATTTGCTACCGCGCCCATCTTGCGGTTCTTGCCTGTGATAATGCTGGCTACCCAGCCTGCCAGCGCCCCGAAAATTAACCATGCAATGAAATTGATCATTTTTCTCTCCATAAAGAATTTGTTATGTCAATTCTAAATCAAACTTACTAAAAAAGATTTTGAAATTCTTTGTGCGCTTTGTGTCTTAAGACGCTCTTTGCCACGGCAACTTTCCCAAATCTACATTCCCGCCGCTGAGGATTACTCCCACCCTCAAACCAGCCAGATCAATTTTCTTTTCCCACAACACCGCCACCGCCGCCGCAGACGATGGTTCGATGACGATCTTCGCGCGCTCCCAAATAAATTTCATCGCGTCCACGATTCCCTGTTCGCTGACTGTGACGATTCTTTCCATGTGCGACTGAATGATCGAGAACGTCAACTCGCTCAGCGACGTGAGCAAACCATCCGCGATTGTTTTCGGATGTTCCGACGGTAAAATTTTTCCCGCTTGCAATGAACGGAACGCATCGTCAGCCATCTCGGGTTCGCCGCCGATGACGCGGATTCCTTTTTTGATCTCGGTTGCCGCGATGGAGGTTCCGCTCAACAACCCGCCGCCGCCGACGGGTGCGATGATCGCGTCCAAATCGGGGATATCCGCCAACAGTTCGAGCGCGGCAGTTCCCTGTCCCGCGATGACGCGCTCGTTGTCAAACGGGTGGACGACCGCCGCGCCAGTGGATTCCGCCACGCGACGGAGAGTCGCTTTGCGCGCCTGTAGAGTTGGTTCGCAGTAGGAAATTTTTCCTCCATACCCAGCCACCGCGTCCTTCTTCACTTGCGGAGCGTTCTCAGGCATGACGATGTGCGCCGCGATTCCACGCATCCGCGCCGCGAGCGCCAACGCCTGCGCATGATTCCCCGATGAGTGCGTTGCTACTCCGCGCGCGGCTTCTTCATCGGCGAGCGAGAATACGGCATTGCACGCGCCGCGAAACTTGAACGCGCCGACCTTTTGAAAATTTTCACATTTCAAGAATACTGTCGCGCCGACTCGCTCGTTGAGACTTTGATTCGTTATCACCGGTGTGCGATGCGCGTATGGCTTGATCCGTTCCGCGGCTTCGCGGATGTCTTGAAGGGTAGGGGGCATCATCTCATCTCCGAATTGTCGCGTCTCGTTCGGGACCTGTGCCGATCCACTTCACAGGGACGCCTGCCGCATCTTCGATCATCTTCACATACTTCTGCGCGTTGACGGGTAACTCTTCAAATGACTTTGCCTTGCTGATGTTTTCGCTCCAACCTTTGGAAGTTTGATACACACATTCGACGTTGCCCAGCCCGTACGCGTCCACGTCTGCGTACGTGACATCGTTGCCGTTCAATTTGTATCCAACACAAACTTGGATGTCGTCCAACCCGCTCAACACATCCAACTTGGTGAGGCAGAGTTCCGTCACGCCGCTGAGCGCGACGGCTGTGCGCACGATCTCCAAATCCAGCCAGCCGACACGGCGCGTGCGTCCCGTCGTTGCCGCGACTTCGCCAAACTTTTTATACGCTTCAGATTCAACATCGTGGATTTCGGTTGGCAACGGTCCCGCGCCGACGCGGGTAGTATACGCCTTTGTCACGCCGACCACGTCGGTGATGTAGCGCGGCGGGATGCCGAGTCCAGCCGACGCGGCGGAAGGAATCGTCGTGGAAGCGGTCACGAACGGATACGTCCCCCAGTCGGTATCCAGAAACGTTCCCATCGCTTGTTCGAGTAAAAAGTGTTTGTTCGCTTTCAAGCCGTCTTGTACCAACGGAAATAATTCTTTGATGTACGGCTTAAGTTTTGAATAATATCCCCGATACAAATCGCGGACTTCTTCATATCTCAACGCCTCTCCGCCCAATGCGGCGATGATCTTATTCTTCAATACCAATTGCATTTGCAAGCGCGACTCAAACGCATCACTCGCAAAATCCGTCCAGCGGATTCCGTTGTAGCTGACCTTGTCCGCAAACACGGGACCGATTCCGCGCCGCGTGGTTCCAGTCGCGCCTGCGCCTTTTGCTTCTTCGTACAAGCCGTCTAAAATTTTATGATACGGCATGATCAAATGCGAACGCGGCGAGATCCACAAACGTCCATCCACGCCGACGCCAGCCTTGTTCAACATTTCGATCTCTTCGATCAACACGGCAGGATCGATCACCACGCCGCCGCCGATCAGGCCTGTTGCGTTCTTTGCAAAGATCCCCGAAGGCACGAGATGAATTTTGAATGTCCCGAATTCGTTCATCACGGTATGCCCTGCGTTGTTGCCGCCGTTGAAACGCGCCACATAATCCGCGCGCTCCGCGAGATAATCAACCACCTTACCTTTACCCTCATCGCCCCACTGCGAACCGATGACTGCTGTGATTGTCATTACGCCTCCAAAACTTATGTCGTTGCGAGGAGGGCTTTAGCCTGACGAAGCAACCCCTAACTTTGCAGGAGATTGCTTCGCTCGCTATCGCTCGCTCGCAATGACGGAATCAACTATTTGAATCGCCAAACCGATATACGACTCTGGCGATAGACTCATCAACTTCGCGCGGATTTCTTCGGAGACATCCACCGCTTCAACCCACCGCCGATAGCTGTCCCTATCCATGACGCGCCCTCGCGTCTGCGACTTAAGCGACTCGTACGCGTCGCTTCGACCCGCCGCGCGGAGGATCGTCTGCGCCCCTTCGCTGACGACTTCCCAATGCGCGTTCAACTCCGAGCTGATCTTCGCCTCATCCGCCTCCACGCGGCTCATGCCGCGCGCAATGTTATTCCACGCGAGCAGGGTATGCCCCAACGCGACGCCGAAGGTTCGTCGCACGGTTGAGTCGGATAGATCGCGTTGCAATCTTGAGATCGCCATCTTATGTGCATAGTGGGTGAGGAGCGCGTTCGCAACTCCGAGATTTCCTTCCGCGTTCTCGAAGTCAATCGGGTTGACCTTCTGCGGCATCGTTGATGAACCAACTTCACCCCCCACAACTTTTTGCTTGAGATAGCCATCGCTGATGTATCGCCACGTGTCCTGCGCGAAATCTATCAGGATCGAGTTGGTCAGTTGAATGGAATTGAAATAGCGAACCCAGTTATCGTACGGCAGGATTTGCGTTGTGACGAGATTCGGTTCAAGCCCAAGACCGCGGATGAAATTAGCGCTGAATGAAATCCAGTCAATTTGAGGGGCGGCGGCGTGGAGCGCATTGAAGTTGCCGACCGCGCCTGTGAGTTTTGCTTCAAATTTGTGATTCGCAATTTCATCGCGGCAAGTTTTTAAGCGCGAGAGATACACGGCGATTTCTTTTCCTAGTGTTGTCGGTACCGCGGGCTGACCGTGAGTCCGCGCGAGCATGGGCAGGGCTCGATATTGTTTTGCGAAATCTCGCAAAGATGAAATGAGATTATCTAGCGAAGGTAGCAGGACTTGATCGCGCGAGTCTCTTAGCGCGAGGGCTTGCGCGATGTTGTTGATATCTTCGGATGTCAGACCGAAATGAATGAAGGGGCGCGAGTCTGTGGGAAGTTTGTCTCTTAAGAAGTACTCAATCGCTTTGACGTCGTGGCGCGTCGTTTTTTCATATTCCTGGATATTGCGCGCGTCTTCGTCTGTGAAGGAGTCGAGAGAAATGTTGGGGGGCGGGCAAATGCCCGCGTTGGAAAGAGCGGTTAGAAAGTCGAGTTCGAGGCGCGCGCGGGAGCGGAGGTAGGCAAATTCGGAGAAGAAATCTCGCAAAGCGAAAATCTCTTGTTCGTAGCGTCCATCCAACGGAGAAAGAGCGTGAAGACTCATCGTCATGTATTATAATTCGAGCGTCTGATTTCCAGAGGAGATTGAGATGAAAATTTTGAATGATGTCGCGTTGACGTATGACGACGTTTTGCTTGCGCCGCAATATTCCGATATTGATTCGCGCCGCGCGCTTTCGACAAAAAGTTATTTGACAAGGAAGATCGCGTTGCAGATCCCAATCGTTTCCGCGAACATGGACGTGGTAACGGAGAGCGAGTTGGCGATCGCGATGGCGCGCGAGGGCGGGATCGGGATCATCCATCGTTTTATGACGATCGCGGAACAAGCGCGTCAGATCGAGCGGGTGAAGAAGGAAGAATCGTTTGTGGTGGACAACCCCATTACAATGATCGAGACGAGTACGGTGGGCGAGGTGAAGCGTGTGGTGGCAGAAACAGGTTCCGGCGGAATTTTAATTTTGGACTCCGATGAAAAGCTGGCTGGCATTGTTTCGACGCGAGATTTACTGTTTGAAGACAACGACGATAAGCCGATTGCCGCGATCATGACGCGAGATGTTCACAGTGCGCCGCCCGGCACGTCGTTGAAAGAAGCGGAACGATTGCTGCATGAACATCGTGTTGAGAAATTACCGCTGGTGGAAGCTGACGGAAGCGTTGCGGGATTGGTCACGTTGAAAGATATTATGAAGATCACGCAGTTCCCTAAAGCGACCAAAGATTCAAAAGGGAGGTTGGCTGTGGGCGCAGCGGTGGGTGTGCGCGATAAGGAGCTGCACCGCGTCGAGTCGGCGCTGGCGGCAGGAGCGGATTGCATTGTAGTGGACATTGCGCACGGCGATTCGCATCTTGAGATCGAAATGATAAAAAATATCCGCAAGCATTTTGGTGAGGCACAGATCATCGGCGGCAACGTGGCGACAGGCGACGGAACGAAGCGGCTGATCGAGGCAGGCGCCGACGCGGTGAAGGTCGGCGTGGGACCCGGCTCCATTTGCATTACGCGCATTGTGGCGGGCGCGGGCGTCCCGCAATTGAGCGCGGTGATCGAGTGCGCTGAGGCGGCGAGCAAGGATGGCGTCCCGATCATTGCGGATGGAGGCATCCGTCGACCGGGCGATGTGGTCAAGGCGATTGCGGCGGGCGCGTCGAGCGTGATGATCGGTTCGTTGCTGGCGGGCGCCGATGAAAGCCCAGGTATGATCCTCACTCGCAAAGGTCATCGCTATAAAGCCTCGCGCGGCATGGCGTCGCTGGAGGCAAACATCCTCCGCAACAAGCGCGAAGGCAACGACTTGACGCACGAGGAGATCGAAGACTATGTGGCGGAAGGCGTAGAGGCTGCGGTGCCGTATCGCGGCAAAGCGCGCGAAACGCTTAATCAATTGATCGGCGGTTTACAATCGGGTATGAGTTATAGCGGCGCGCATTCGATCGAAGAGTTGCAGCAAAAAGCGGTCTTTGTGCGTATGACTGGCGCGGGCTTGAAAGAGTCGGGCTCGCATGATGTGGAAATGATTGGATAAAATGACAAATACAACCGAAACAAACTGGCTTGAAAAAGATAAGAGACAATTGCATCCCGTCTACCATCCCAGTTCTCATACGAATGCGATGGTGGTGGAGCGCGGCGAGGGCGTGTGGCTGTACACCGCCGATGGACGGAAGATTCTCGACGGCATGGCGGGATTGTGGAACGTTAACGTGGGCTATGGACGCGAAGAACTGGCTCAAGCCGCCTATGACCAGATGAAGAAAATGGCGTTCACGTCTAATTTCTCAGGGATGACGAATTTACCGTCCATCGAATTGGCGGATAAATTGGCGGGTTTCGCTTACGACGGGCTGAATACGACCTTTTTCACATCGGGCGGATCGGAGTCGAACGACTCGGCGTTCAAGACCGCGCGATACTATTGGAAGCGCAAGGGCAAGCCGACGAAATACAAAGTCATCGCTCGTAGGGGCGCGTATCATGGTGTAACGCTTGCTACCACGTTTGCTACCGGGCTGGAGAAATATCAAGCGATGTTCGGTCCTGCGATGGAAGGATTCGTTCACATCCCCGCGCCGAATCCGTATCGCTTTGAAGGGGAGATGAAGGCTGGAGAATCGGTGGGGCAAGCCGCCGCGCGCGCGCTCGAAGAAGCGATCCTGCGAGAAGGCGCGGATACGGTTGCGGCGTTCATCGCAGAACCGGTCATGGGCGTTGGCGGCGTGATCGTTCCGCCCGATGATTACTTCCCGCTCGTCCGTGCGATTTGCGATAAACATGAAATCCTTTTCATCGCCGATGAAGTTATCACAGGTTTTGGACGCACTGGCGAATGGTTCGCGCTCAAACATTGGAACGTCAAACCCGATATCCTTTCGTTCGCTAAAGCCGTTACCAGCGGGTATGCTCCGCTCGGCGGGATTCAGATCTCGGATGCAATACGCGAAACTATCGAATCGGCGCCGGATGCTGAAACATGGATGCACGGCTATACATACTCAGGTCACGCTATGGCGTGCGCGGTTGGTTTGAAGAATATCGAGTTAATGGAACGAGAACAGTATCCTGCGCGCGCAAAAGAACTTGGCAAGCGTTTATTCGAAGGTTTGGAATCGCTGAAAGAGTTCGGTTTTGTCGGCGATGTGCGCGGATTAGGTTTACTCTGCGGCGTGGAGATCGTTTCGGATAAAGATGCGAAGACCGCCGATCCTACGCAGACGATGAGGGTCTTCAAAGCCGCTTCAGAGCGCGGACTTCGGACTCGTCCGGTAGGAAACGCGCTTGCCTTTGCGCCTCCGCTTGCGATCAGCGAAGAGGAAGTGGATGAAATTGTAAAACGGCTCGGCGCGGCGATGGACGCTGTAGCGTAACGCAACTCGACGAACGCTGTATTGAGATCGTTGTTATTCGAGGATAAATAGATGCCCATATCCGCTGGTCTTTCAGCCCCCGACTTTGAATTGTTCGACGACACGAATACGCTTAGAAAGCTTTCCGATTTTCGCGGAAAGAACGTCATTCTTTATTTTTATCCGAAAGACGACACGCCCGGATGCACAAAAGAAGCCTGTAATTTCCGCGACGATTATTCTGCGTACGAAAAAGCGGGTGTAGTCGTATTGGGCGTCAGCCCCGACAGCGTCGAATCGCACGCGAAATTCAAGAAGAAGTTTCAACTGCCGTTTCTGCTATTGGCAGATAATGGACATGCCGTCTGCGATCTATATCAGGTTTGGGGACCGAAGAAATTCATGGGGAAGTCCTACGAAGGCGTTTTACGAACGACTTTCGTTATTGACGGCAACGGAACGATCGTTAAAGTGTTCGAGAAGGTAAGACCGGCGGAGCATAGCGCCGAGGTTCTGGCGGCGTTGAGGTCGGTCGAATAGGCGAGCCGACTGTCGTTGCGGATGAGCGATTTTCCGTTAAAAATATGATAAAATCGCGGAGTTCTGATTTAGGCAATCCCTAGTCAGATTTTTGATTCAGGAGAAGTGTATGCGAAAAATTGTTGCTTTAAGCGTTGCGGTGCTTTTGGTGACCTGGCTTCTGATCGTGGGCTTGGACGCTGCGCACGTAATGCCGGTGGAGGCGAGCACGCAAGCGGTTTCCGTAGACTGGATGTGGAAATTGATGGAAATCGTCATGTCCTTCTTAACCGCGTTAATCCTTGTGCCGATGTTCTATTCTTTGGTCGTTTTCCGCCGCCGTAAAGGCGAGACGGGGGAAGGCGTACATGTGGATGGGAACACGAAGCTTGAGTTGATTTGGACTGCGATTCCGTTGGTGGCGGTCGTCGTCTTCGCTATTCTTGGCGGTGGGAACTTGGCAGACGTGTTGCGTCAGGACCCTAACGCTATGGTAGTAAAAGTCACGGGTCATCAATGGTCTTGGAAGTTTGAGTACCCCGCCGACCCGGAAACCGGCTTAACTGTGGTTTCAGATGAATTGCATTTACCGGTAGGTCAGCAAGTGTTGTTGTTGATGACCTCTTCGGATGTAATCCACTCATTTTGGGTGCCTGAGTTCCGCCTTAAGCAAGATTTGGTGCCGGGCAGATTTACAAAATTGACCATTACCCCGTCTGAAGTTGGAAATTATGCCGTTCGGTGCGCCGAATTATGCGGAACGTCGCATGCATATATGGAAAACCCTGTGGTCGTATCTACGCGCGATGACTATAGCGCATGGCTAAGTTCAAAAATACAGGAAGCTAAAGTGGCTGCGACCGACCCTGTTGGATTTGGAGAGATTCTCGTCAAGCAGAACGGTTGCGTCGCCTGTCATTCGATCACAGGCGCGGCAGGTATTGGTCCCACATGGCTTAATCTGTTTGGAGCGACGGTGAAATTATCCGACGGAACCACAGTAACCGCGGATCAAGCGTATCTGACCGAGTCGATCAAAGACCCGCAAGCGAAGATCGTGGCGAGTTTCACGACTCAGATGCCCACCTACGGGTTTACAGACGACCAGATCGCGGCGCTTGTCGCATATATTGAGACGTTAAAATAGGCAAGGCGGAGGATTGATGAAACATAATCCATTGCGTAATGCGTTTGTATTCCTTCTCGCGTTCGGCGCGGTCGGCTACGGCGCTGGGCTGGGAATCGACCGGTTTGTTACAGGCGACTTCCACTTTAGCGGAGCGGTAGCGGCGGCGTTCGCGTTGCTGTTTAGCGTCGCTGCATTCTTTTTCGGTTTATATGGCTATCGAGGCGTTACTCGCGGATTAACCTTTCAGGTTGTGGGGATGTTCGCTGGCGCATTATTTGTCACCCTAATTCGCACATTGATGGGGCTGAAAGCGTTCGATGCGTTCCTTTTCTCGGAACCGGCTTGGGTATTCGGTGGGCTGGTTGGCGCGATAGCGTTCCTTTTCGGCGTCGGCGTTGTGAGCGATTGGATGAAGTGGGCGCGCGGAATTGACACGCCTGAGCACCACGAAGACGAACCAGGCTGGCGAAAATTTTTTGGCGTTTCTCTCGATCACAAAGTGATCGGCATTCAGTACACGGTGACCGCCTTATTCTTGATCTCGGTCGGCGGGTTGTTTGCGCTGATCTTCCGAACGGAGCTCGCCGAATCGCAGTTGCAATTCCTGACGGAGAATCTGCGCTTGTTCGACCAATCGGGACCGCAACTCTACAACACACTCATGTCGTTGCATGGCATGATCATGATCGTTTCGATCTTGTTAGGCATTGCCGGCATTATGAACTACGCCGTGCCAATGTTGATTGGCGCGCGCGATATGGCTTTCCCGCGCCTAAACGCTTTCGCCTACTGGCTTTCGGTGCCGGCGATCATGTTGCTGTTGATGTCGCTCGTGTTAGGCGGCTTCGACACCGGCTGGACGGGCTATCCTCCGCTTTCAGCCCGGGCGCCGGTCGGCATGCAAATGTTCTTCCTCGGCGTGTTCGTCGCTGGCTGGTCGTCCATTCTGGGCGGCTTGAACGTGATCGCGACGACGTTGCGTATGCGCGCCAAGGGAATGTCCCCTTTTCGCCTACCGATTTTAGTTTGGTCTGCGCTGGCGGCTTCCATCATCCAGTTGACCGCGACGCAGTTGATCGGTCTTTCATTCCAATTGGTGATGTTTCAGCGTTTGTTCGATATGGGCTTCTTCGATCCTGCTAAGGGTGGAAATCCTGTACTGTTCCAGCATCTATTCTGGTTCTATTCGCATCCGGTCGTGTATGTGTTCGTGTTGCCGGGGCTTGGCGTGATCTCCGAATTGCTTCCGGTCTTTGCGCGCAAGCCATTGTTCGGATATCGCTGGGTGGCGTTGTCGTCGCTCGGCATTGCAACGGTCGGTTCCATCGTTTGGGCGCACCATATGTTCGCCTCAGGCATGAATGAATACTTGCGCGTGCCGTTTATGTACAGCACAATGCTGGTCGCTGTTCCGACGGGCGTGAAGTTCTTCTCGTGGGTGGCGACACTATGGGGCGGTAAGATCGAGACTCCAACGCCGATGCTGTTCGTCCTCGGTTCGATCGTGGTCTTTCTTTTCGGCGGCGTGACCGGCCCTCCGAACGCGATGGTTGCGCTCAACCTGCACCTGCACGACACCTACTGGGTCGTCGGTCATTTCCACGATACCATCTTCGGCGGATTCGTTTTCCCGTTCTTTGCCGCGCTGTATTACTGGTTCCCCAAAGCGACGGGTCGCCGTATGAATGAATTCTGGGGCAAAGTGCATTTTTGGCTGATGACGCCGTCGTTCCTCGTTTTGACCTTCGGCATGATGTTCATCGGTCTGCGCGGAATGCGCCGCCGCATCGTAGACTACGATCCGGCGCAAGGTTTCGATCATGCGCAACTGATCTTGACGATTTGCGCGTTTCTCATCGCGATCTCGATCTTGATTTTCCTGATCAACTTCTTCCGCAGCATCAAGCATGGCGAGGTCGCTACAGGCAATGTCTGGAAATCGCGTTCGCCCGAATGGCAGGTCCCGTCTCCTATGCCGGCGCATAATTACGATGTTCCTTTCGAGGTCGTCGGCGAACCGTATGACTATGGCTTAGCTGGTTCGAAATATATAGAATTCGCGGCGGACGGCGCCGGGAAGAAACATTAGTCGCAGGGTTATCGCACATGATCAATAAACAAGAAAAAACTAATTTGTTGTCGCAGGGCGTCTTTATCTTTGTCTGCCTTGCGGTCCTTACCCTGCTTGAATTTTTGGTGGCGGTAACGTTCAATTCGCTCGTAGTGCTGGTTGTAGTGGCGCTCGTCAAGGCTGGGTTAGTGCTGTACTATTACATGCACATGTCGAAACTCAACGAAAACCCGGATGCCGCTACGGATCATGAATCCTACGCTTTTAAAACGGGGACGAATCGCGCCGGCTTGTGGCTGTTCCTGCTTTCTGACGCCTTTGTATTCGGCGGCTTAATGGCGATGCGGCTCAACTTGCTTGGATTGACCCGCCCCGACTTGAATCAGAATCTCGGTTTGTTCGTTACCGTAGTCTTGCTGGTTTCTTCCTTCTTTATGAACCGCGGAGAGACACACTTGCATAACGGAAACCGCGCAGGCTTCTTAAAGAACACGATGATTACGTTTATTTTGGGATTAGCCTTCCTGCTCGGCGTAGTTATGATTGAATGGCACGCTATCCCGTCGGTGGCGGAAGCCGTATTGCATTTGTTCGGCGAACCGGCAGGCAGAACGCCTCTAAAACCCTCCTCTGGCGTGGCGGGAGCGGCATTCTTCATGATGACCGGTATGCACGCCTTCCATGTGCTCACTGGGTTGATCTTCCTCGCCGTCATTTGGGTCAACGGCAAACGCGGCTTATACGACGAGAAGCAATATCCTGTTGAAGCCGCCGCTGTTTACTGGCACTTTATTGACGTTGTGTGGATTTTCTTCTACCCCGCGTTGTATTTGATCGGAACCGCCATTTAATGCGGCATTGCTTGGACATTTAAATGACGGGGCGACCATTATTTTAACGGTCGCCCCGTTTTGTAGTTTGCTGACTATAGATTTGGAGTTCGTGGATGGATAGAAAGACCTCGATTATCGTTGCCGCGTCGATGACGCTGGTTATGCTTTTGGCGGCCGCCATGTTTTTCTTTGGAGAACCTGAACGCCCGCGTGGGACAACGTTTGGCGAGCCGTACCCTGAGGCGGCAGATTTTACGCTTGTTCGCTCGAACGGCGACGTTTTCCAACTGAGCCAATATCGCGGAGATGTCGTTTTGCTGTACTTTGGATACACAATGTGTCCCGATGTCTGCCCGATCACTCTTGCACAATTAAACCTCGCGCTTGAGAAGTTAAAACCTGAAGATGCGGCGCGAGTTAAGGTCGTATTTGTCACTGTGGATCCCGACCGCGATACGCCCCAAATCGTTCAAGAGTACGTGGAACGTTTCAACCCTAATTTCATTGGCTTGAGCGGAACGGAAGACGAACTGACGCAAGCCTGGCAAGGATATGGCGTCTTTCGAGAGATTGTAGCCAGCGACTCTGCCGCTGGCTATGCGGTGGATCATACAGCGCGCATTATGGCGGTTGATCGCGATGGAAAATTGCGCATCTCCTTTCCCTTCGACGCTTCCGCAAACGACATCGTTCACGATCTAAAATTACTTTTGAAAAAATAACATGAACGTAAAACGCATATATGTAAAACGCATGATCCTGGCGCTTTTGATCGGTTTTCTTTTTGGAGCGATAGTGACAGAAATTCCTATCTTTTTCATGTATAAAACTGCGCGCGCGCCGCAAGAGATCGTCTTGGATATCCCGGAGGGGACTGCCGATTTGGTAGCGCGCGGCGAACAACCGCCGACCATCCCTCAGGACATGACGCTCGTCCTCGGCGATACGCTGGTGATTAAGAACGAAGATACAACCGATCATCAGTTGGGGCAGTTGTGGGTTCCCGCGAATAGCGTTGCCAGTCTGCATCTTAATCAAGCGGCAGACCTTGTCTTTGAATGCTCCTTTCAACCCGATAAGCTTTTCGGGATTGACGTTCGTCAGCCCCTGACGCTTTCTACGCATCTAAGCGGCATACTAGGTCCCGGTTTGACCCTGGGCGTAATGCTTGCGTTGTACAGTCTCCTTCTGCCTATTAAGGGGAAAGAACATGCTTCTGCGTAGAATGCTTAGCCGCAGATGGATTCTGACGACGCTGCTGGTAGTCGCTGGCACGCTTGTTCTGATTCGCCTTGGCGTTTGGCAACTAGACCGACTTGCGGAGCGGCGCGCCGATAATGCCCATTACGCCGAAATGCTCTCGTTGCCGCCGTTAAATCTCAATGCGGAAATTCCGTCGCAATTGGGCGAGATGGAATATCGCGCAGCGACGGCTACGGGGACCTATGATTTTGAAAATCAAATCGCTGTGCGGAATCAAGTTCATCGCGACCAGTATGGATATCATCTGCTGACGCCGCTGCGATTTGAATCTCCTACCGGAGCGGGCGAAACGGCGGTCTTCGTTGACCGCGGCTGGATTCCCCTCGAAGGCAATGCAACCCCAACTGCTTGGCGTAAGTACGATGCGCCGGAAAGCGTCGAGATTTCAGGCGTGATTCGGCTGGGGCAGAGCAAACCAGCCTTCGGCGGAATTGCGGATGCGCTCCCTCTGGATGGTTCCAAGCTTGAAATTTGGAACAATGCCGATCTTGCAATGATCGCTGATCAAATGCCCTATCCAGTTTTGAAAATTTATGTTCAACTAGATGAAGCGATTCAGAATGAGACGCCGCCTATTTCCTCTGCGCCCGAGTTCGAGGCAACGGAAGGTCCCCATTTTGGATACGCCTTGCAGTGGTTCGTGTTTGCTGCAATTTTATTTTTCGGATACCCATTTTTCTTACGAAAGCAGGATGTAGATTCTCCATGAAGTACTCGCTTCGTTCGTCGTTTTCGCGTTATGTTTTGACTTTGTTTGTCGCCGTGTTTGCGCTAACAATAGTTGGCCGCGTGGTCAGTCTGTCTAATGCCGCTGAATTTTGCAAAGGCTGGCCCCTTTGCATCCCTAGCGCTCCATTGGGATGGATTAAGCTTGCGCACCTTTCACTGGTGGGCGTTGCGTCATTGTTGATGATCGTTGTGTTTCGCAAGGCGTGGCGCGAACAGCGCGAACACCGTGTTTTGTTGCCATTAACGACGATCTTAACGGTGATGTTCTTTGGGCAAGCCCTAGTCGGCGCGCAACTGGCGAGACAGCCGCAAGCGCAAGGGCTGGCGACGTTGCACGATTTAACCACTATTGCGTTGTGGGTCTCGCTCGTTCTACTCGTCTATGCTTCGGGCGTTCTGATAAAAGGCGAAGGCTTTGTCGTCAAGTTTGGTTATCGTCAGCGCGCGAAAGATTTCTTTACGCTGACGAAGCCATTGATCGTTGGCTTGCTGCTGATCACCACCTATGGCGGCTTAGTGGTTGGTATGAAAGCCTGGCCCCCGTTTTCGCTCACGATGTGGACATTAATCGGCGGAGCGCTGGCTTCAGGCGGATCGGGCGCGTTGAATCAATACATTGATCGCCAGATTGACCGTCAAATGAAACGCACGTCCAAGCGCCCGTTGGCAGATGGACGCTTGACGGATGCGGAAGGTCTTGCATTCGGTTTAGGTTTATCTTTAACCAGTTATTATGTATTTGCATGCTTTGTCAACGAGCTTGCCGCGCTGCTCTCGCTGGCGGGCATCATTTATTATGTAATCGTCTACAGCGTGTGGTTGAAGAAAGTTACCGTCCAAAATATTGTGATCGGCGGAGGAGCCGGCGCGATTCCCCCGATGGTCGGTTACGTTGCCGCTACCGGTCATTTGGATTGGACAGCATGGATTCTGTTCGCCATTATCTTTATGTGGACGCCTCCGCATTTCTGGGCGCTCGCCATCGTCCGCATTCGCGATTATGACAACGCCGGCGTGCCGATGATGCCGGTTGTGCGCGGCGAAGCGGAAACTCGCCGGTTGATTTTGATCTATACGATCGAGCTGGCAGTGGTTTCCTTGTTGTTGTCTGTCCTGCATCTGGCTGGAATGTTTTACCTGATCTCGGCGATTGTGCTGAACGGCGCGTTGATATATGCGGCTTGGATGGTCTGGAAGGTGGGCGGCAATAAATTGGCATGGCGCATGTATAAATGGTCAAGCAGTTATCTGGTGTTTATCTTTGTTGCGCTGATGATTGACGCAGTGTTATGAGGCAGAGCGCCCCGATCGCGCGCGAGGAATGGGGGATGTTGATACTGTTCCTGTCGTGCGCGGTCGGCGCGTACATGCGCTTCAACCCGACGATGCTGGCGGGCTTTGCCATCAACGACGGCGGCATGTTCGCCGTGATGGTAGACGACCTGCGTGCGAATCATTTTGTTCTTCCCGTATTTACGTCTTATAACCATCTGAATATCCCGTATGCGTATCCGCCGTTGGGGTTTTATCTCGGCGCAATTGCTTCGTTGATCTTTGGGCTTGATTCGACTCAAATTGTCCGCTGGCTTCCCGCTTTCTTCGCAACCCTTTCGATCCCTGCGTTTTATTTTCTTGCCTTGCAACTGCTCAAAAATAAATTTCACGCGGCGGTTTCGACCTTCTTCTTCGCGCTCATGCCTCGTGCGATGTGGTGGTTTGTGATGGGCGGCGGACTGACGCGCAGTCCCGGTCAATTTTTTATGTTGCTCACGCTGGCGGTTGTGATTCGCCTCTACGAACAGAAGCGCCGATCCGATATTGTTCTTGCGGGCATCTTCGGCGGGCTGGCGGTGATGAGTCACCCGGAAGCCGCTGTCCACACATTTGTTTCGGCGATCTTTTTATGGCTGATGCTCTCCCGCACGCGCGCGGATTTTATTCATTCATTACTTGTCGGTGTTGTCGTGGCGATCGTATCCGCGCCGTGGTGGGCATCGGTCATCTCGAATCATGGGGTCGCTCCGCTGTTGAGCGGCGCGGCAACCGGCTCGAAATTGGCGGCGGTGTTCAACTTGCTTTTCTTCGTCTTCACGGAGGAACCTTATGCGACGGTGATCGCGGTCTTGGGCTTGATCGGGATCGCCCACCGCCTCATCCGACGGGATTACCTGCTTCCGTTGTGGATGGCGATTCCCTTCTTCATCGAAGGGCGGAGCGCGGCGGGTCCTGCGGCGATTCCGCTGGCGATGCTTGCCGCGCTTGGGCTTGTGGAAGTCATCCTACCGGCGATCCAGCCGTCCCCGTCGAAAGAAGCGGACGTTTCATCCACTGAGCGAAATATTTTTATCTATCTGATCTTGTATCTGATATTTTCCACTTCTCAATTCGGAATCCAGTTAGCCGCCGCCACGCTGTATCCGCCGGATGAAGAGGCGATGCGTTGGGTTCGAGAGAACACGCCGGACGATTCGCGCTTCCTCGTGTTGACCGGCACAACCTCGGTCTCGTGCGATTCGGTGATGGAATGGTTCCCGGCAATCAGCGGAAGAAAAAGTTTGTTCACCGTGCAAGGCGCCGAGTGGACGAAGGGCGCGGGGTTCAACGAGTATGTGCGCTCGACGTACCCAGTGCAGGAGTGTCTGGCAAATAGCGACCTTGCTTGTCTTGACGAGCATGTTGACCGCGCGGACTATGATTACATCTACGTCTCGAAAATTTTGCGCGTGAACAATTGCGGTCCGCTTGCGCCGCAGAGGCAGTTTCCATATTTTGTGGAGAGTCTAAAGTCGGACGCGGGGTTTGAAAAGGTGTACGAAACCGATGGCGTGTTGATCTCGCGGAGAAAATAATCCGCAGATTTCGCAGATTGGGCAGATTTAGAAAGGAAAAATCTGCGAATAAAATTGTCAGCGCGTTATTTGCGTTGGAAGATGACGGCGGTGGGGTCTTCGTAAAGCGCTGTCCAGTTGCCCTCTTGTTTTAGTTGAATTGCCAAAGGCGAGTCGGCGGGGATGATCGCCCAATTGATTTGATATTGATCCAGCAAATCGCGCCAATTGTTTTTCTCTAACATCATCGTTTCGTAGTCGCGCATGAGCGGCTCGCCGTAGAAGTCGCTTTGGCTGTCTACGAACACGAGTTCGCGGGGCCAGAAGCGATAGAGCAAATATCCGCCCCAGTTGAACTCGTTGAACATGTTTCCCTTTTGCGGGTTTTCTTCCAGCCAATCCGCCGCGCGGACGGGGAAGACCTGCGGGTTGAACTGATAGAGTTGTTTGTTCAGCGATTGGTTGTAGGCAAAGAATCCTATGGCGATAATTGCCGCGAGCGTTGGGAGCAGGAACGATTGACTTGGGGCGACAAGGTTGATAAAGCGTTCGTCGAATCGCTTCCACGCGGGGAATCGATTCATTGTTGCCGCGATCCATTCTGCCAAAATGGGCGCGCAAGCGATGGCGAACAAGGGAATATTTCTCATCATCAATAGCGCCATGCCTCCATGCCCGCCGAGTAGGAAAATATGCGCGGCTGAAACGCTCCGCCAATTGACAAGCGCAAAGAATGCGGCGAGCGAGAGAAGGGTGATGAACGGCGCGTTGGACGGCTCGAACAAATTCGGCGGCATGGTTTCCACGGTGCGGTTGAGAATGAATGTACTGCGGTTGTTGAGCACGGCTTCCCAGTTGCGCCAGAGATCGGGCGTGACGATGGACGCGGCAAGCGAGGTCAGCCCGATCAGCAGAAACTTTTTCCCAACCTCTTTGGACGATTGACGCCTCCGCCAATCCCATACCCAGCCTGCGACGTAGGCGGCGAGCGCGAGGAAGCCGAAGATGAATCCGCCGTGCAGGTTTGCCCAGAATAGCATGAGCGCTGGGAAGAAGAGCAGGTTGACGTTATCCGCTTTCCTGATTTTTTCCAGTCCGTCAACCCACATAGCGAGGAACAGAAATGTGATAATGTGCGGACGCGGAAGCCAGTGGATGCTGGTTGCGCCTGTCGCAAGCAAGACGACAATAAGCGAAACCAACAAAGATTTGCTTCTTCGCGCGGATTGATGAAAGACGATCGCGATGGCGGCGCCGACAATCAAGGCGGTGAACAGAATCACCCCGTTTAACCCCAGCAGGCGATACGAAATTGCGAATACAACTTGCGACAGCCACTCATACGGCGGGCGGGATGCGCCAGCCAAAGTATATGAAAATAAATTGTCTGTTGGGATGACGCGATGCTCGAGGATGTAAGCGCCCAGCGTTAAATGCCGCCCGAGGTCGCTGTCAACGCTGAGCGCTTGCGATCCGTTTGCCAACACGAGCAAGAAAACGCCGACGGCGAGAATCTCTGTGGCTGATGGAAAAAACTTGTTACGCATGTCTTTGTCGCATGAGTATACTTCGACTAGCATAACAGTGGCTGGATTGCCTGCTTACTTTTATAATCGCGCATAGCATGATGCTGTCTGACGCACCTAGAAAAAACCAAGTCGCTCTGATCCTCGGGGCTCTCGTGTTGATGGGAGGGGCGTTGCGATTCCTTCCAGGCTGGCGGGCAAGATTCCCGATCAACGACGGCGGGATGTTTTTGGTTATGATCCACGACCTTCAGGCGAACCGCTTCGTACTCCCGTCCGTCACCTCGTACAATGTTTCGGATATTCCTTTTGCATATCCGCCGTTGGGGTTTTACCTTGCGGCGGCGCTTTCCAATTGGCTGTCCGTTCCGCCCGTTGAGCTTCTGCTTTGGCTGCCTCCTCTTGTGAGCGCCGCGATCATCCCCGCGTTTTATTGGCTGGCGTGGCAAATTTTCAAATCGGAGTCAAAGGCGATTGTCGCATCTGCGCTGTACGCTTTCCTGCCGGGCGCGTCCGATTGGTTGATCATGGGGGGCGGACTGACTCGCGCGTTCGGCATTTTGTTTTCTCTGCTTGCGATTGGTTTTGTCCAGCGCGTCTTTCGGGGAGGCGAAAAACGCTCGATCATCCCCGCGATCTTATTTTGCGCGTGCGCAGTTCTTAGCCACCCCGAAGTGGGATTACAGACTGCGGCAATCTGCCTCATCCTTTGGGTTTTCGATGGCAGGAGTTGGCCGGGAACGAAGAATGCCGCGCTGATCGCCGCAGGCGCCATGCTATTGACCGCTCCATGGTGGCTGACCGTCCTACGCTATCACGGACTCGCTCCGTTTGAATCCGCGATTCAAACCGGGGTCCGCGAGACGCTTGTTGCTTCTCTCTTTCATTCGATCTTTTCCCTTCAAGGTGGATTGCCGATTTTGTCGACTCTTTGCCTCGTTGGAATATTTGCCGTATCGCGCAGACGAGAGTTCCCGCTCGTTACGTGGGCGCTTGCCCCATTTTTTGTTGACCCTCGTAACGCGCCCGCTATTGCAATCTTTCCGCTTCTCATGCTTGCAAGCGAAGGGGCGCATTGTTTGAACGCGGAGTTCGTCCGCGCATATTTAAAAACATTTCATACAAATGCGGACAAGAACGCCTTTCCGTTTCGCGCAGCAGCAGGAATTTTTGCCGCTCTCTTGCTCTATCTGTTTTTTGTTTCGTGGAGAGAGACATCAAATTTGGCGCGAGTCAGCCTCGCTTCGGCGGACCGGGAAACGATGGAATGGGTTCGGCAAAATACGCCAGTTGAGAGTCGCTTTCTTCTTTTCACCAATAGCGGGCAAGTCAGCTCGATGACCGATTCGTATCAGGAATGGTTTCCAGCGCTGGCGGAGCGGAATAGCCAGAACACGTTGCAGGGATTGGAATGGACGTTGAGTTCAGACTTCTTCTCCTATTCGCAACGATTGATTATTTTACAGTCTTGTCAGACGGCGGATTGTCTTATTGACTGGATGCGGCAAGAGGACGTCGAAGCGGATTATCTTGTGTTTAAAAAACAAGGCGTGTCAGCGCCGTTGACGGAATCATTACGGATGGAGAGCGGCTATCAAGTTGTATACGATTCGGAAAATGCGTTGATCTTTCTCGCAATCCCATAACGATCCCGAGGTTGGACTGTTGCCTGCTTTGTTTGGAATCAAAAAAGCGATGACGTTTGAATGTCATCGCTTTTTGTGTTATTCGCCTAAATAATCGCGCAGTTTGCGGCGGATGGTGGGATGCCGCAAGCGGCTCAACGCCTGCGCTTCGATCTGTCGCACGCGTTCGCGGGTTACGCCCATTTTGCGACCTACTTCTTCGAGGGTGTATGCCTGCCCGTCGAGCAGACCGTAGCGCAATTGCAAAATGCGGACTTCGCGCGGGGGCAACCCGTTCAACACTTCGCCGAGATGCTCCTTGAGCAGGTTGTACGTGGCGATATCGTCCGGAGGAGGCGCTTCGTCATCTTCGATGAAATCTCCCAACACCGAATCCTCTTCGTCGTCGGTCGGAGTCTCCAGCGAAAGCGGGCGGCGCGCCACCTGAATCATATTTTCAACTTTTTTAGGCGGTACGTCCAGCGCTTCAGCAATTTCTTCTACGCTCGGTTCGCGCCCCAAACGCTGAGTAAGTTGGTGCTGCACGCGCAGAAGCTTGTTGATCTGATCGCCCATGTGGACCGGCACGCGAATCGTCCGCCCTTGGTCGGCGATGGCGCGCGTGACCGCTTGACGGATCCACCAAGTGGCATATGTAGAGAACTTGTGTCCGCGCCGGTAATCGAACTTCTTGGTAGCGCGGATAAGGCCGATATTGCCCTCTTGAATCAAATCAAGGAAGGGAACGCCGCGCCCCATATATTTCTTGGCGACCGAAATGACCAAGCGTGAGTTCGCGGTGATGAGATGTTCGCGCGCCGCCCAGCCGTCTTCGATAGAGTGACGCAGAGTGACGCGGCGACGCGGCGTGACTTTACTTTTAGCGAGTTCTTCGCGTGCCAAACGCCCGCGTTCAATACGTTGAGCCAAAGCGACTTCTTCTATCGCGGTCAATAGCGGAACGCGGCTGACTTCTTTGAGATATAAACCGATGGTGTCGTCGGTGTCAATGTTGGCAAGGTAATCGTCGAGGACGACGCTAACTTCCGGTTCGGCTTCCGCGGCTTCAACAGCGATGAGCTCGTCCTCGGTCGGTTCAGCGGTGGCTGTATCTTCCACAAAGGGGATGCCGGCGCTTAATAGGGCGGAAAAAGCTTCTTCAAGTTGTTCCACGTCTTGCTCGGCTTCGGGGAAAAAGTGAAGAATGTCGTCGAGGGTCACATACGATTTTTGTCGTCCTAGCTCCACCAGGCGCGCAATTGCGGAAAATTCTTCTTCTTCTTCGGCCATCAAAATCTTATCTACATCCATTAATGTCGGTCCATTCTGTCTTTTTTATACTAGAATACACGTTTTTTAAACGAAATTCAAGCCTTGCGTTCTTCTCTTCTATAGAGACGTTGTGAGAGCCGAAATGTTACTGCTCAGGCGTAGATTCGGGCTGAGTTGGCACAGCGGTTTCGGGCGTTTGAGAAGGAAGCGGCGTCTCCGTGGCGGTCGGCGCTGGCGTTGGCGTCTCTTTATAAGGCAGATTCGTTAACAGTCCGAGCAATATATCTAGGGAGGCCTTATCAATGGTCGTCACTGCGCCCGCCGGAGTAAGCGCGTAATATTCGCTTTCTGTAGGTGTAACGTCCCCGATTTTTACGGTTTGCTCGGCGCCATTAAACGTAGCGGCGATGATGTACTGCGGATTCTGCAAGCCTGCGTCGGCGAGACTAAGGCCGGGGATCGTGTCTTTGATGAGCAAGGCGGTAATTTGACTCGCCGCCGCTTCTGCCGCCGCTGGGTCGGCGGGCGCTTTGGTGGGCTGGATTAACTGCCACGCGTCAATCGTGCTTCGTGAAAGCTCGATGATTTCACCGCTTTGCGCTTCGATGCGCAGGCTGGAAGGCGCGGCGCCTTGCGCCTCAAACAGATATATGGGAGGCGCTTCCGTCGCTTTAGGCGCGATGGCTGCAGATTCTTTTTCCGCTTTGCGCTGGTTGACGAAATAGTAGGCTCCTATTGCTGCCAGCAATAAGAGCATGGATATGATTGTCGAGCGGCGCATTAGAATCAGCCCTGTCGTTTACGTTGCAGCCAGGTATAGAAGCCCATAACCGCAAAGGCGCCCGGGATGACGATCGCGGCAACGAACATCAGCAGTAGAATGCGCAATTGTGAGGCTGGACGGAACATGCGCGTTACCGGCTGTTTAGGCGTAATACCGACAATGTTTTCCTGTTCTGCCGCCCAATCTACGGAATTGATGAATAGGTCGCTGTTGCCGTATCCCGAGTCGAAATTTTCGTCGTTGGCGAACTGCGACGTACCGAACGCCACAACCCGTCCGTGAGTGGTTGGATTTTCTATGGCAACGGCAAGGGTCAGCGGCCCGAGCATCTCAGATGTTTGGTCGTAACTTGCGGGACCGCCAGCCTGCGTTAGGCTGTTGAAGTCTCTTTCGCCCCATGAATTGTTAGCGGTGAGAACAAGCGGGCTAAGTTGGAGTCCTTGTTTTGCAAGGTCTACCGTAATGCTGCGCGTGAAAGGGAAGAACGTGGCGAGGTTGTTCATCCTGTTTGTGATAGGGTGCGTGGGGTCGTAAGACGCGGAAAAGCCGACGCTGGGATTTGGGCTGGCAAGGTCAATTGCGATATCGTTATTGAGCGTGACGCCCCAATCTTCCGCGAGCATATCGGCTAAGGGATCAGGCGCGTCGCCAACCTTGGTGAGAAAGGTCGGGTCTTCCATGACCAGCAGCGCGCCGCCGTTATTGAGATACGTTCGCAACAATCCTACTTCGTTGGCTGATAGCGGCGTTTGCGGTCCGGCGATAACGATCAGATTGGCGTCTTCGGGTGTTTTGTTTTCAGCGAGCAAGTTCAAGGTCTTGACAGTATAGTTTTTGCTTGTCAGCGTTTCACTTGCGCGAGTTAGAGCCGAGTTGCCGTCTTGATTTGTTTGCTGCGAATCAAGCTCGCCGTGGCCGGTGAGGAAATATACTGTGTGATCCTCCGGGCTGATGAGACGAATCAGCGCTTTCAAGATTTCTTCTTCGGATGCAAATGAGACGATTTCGGATCGTTCGCCCATTTGCAAGAGAATCTTCCCATCACCGGTGATGTTGGCTTTGCGCGCGCGTTGAGGGTCGCGATTGGGATCGACGAATTCGTACTCAAATTTACCGTCGCTGGCGGCTTTGATGTTTCCAAGCAGTTGATCTGCCGAGGCGGGATTCATTTCTTGCGAGAAAAATGCGACGGCGGTTATTTTTTCGGGCAACGTTTTCAGGGCGGCGGTCAGCTCCGGCGACAATGTGTTTTCTTGATTCTCGGTTAGGTCGGCGATCTGGTAGGGATTGTCAAATACAAGCAGGTTGACGACGACTAACGTAAGGATGAACGCCAGCGTCGTGACTAACGCATTGCCGCCGTGTTTCGCTTGACGACCGGTGAGAAAGCGTTGAATTTTCGCCGGTTCGAACGCCGCGTACAGGGCGAGTCCGAGCGACATGACCCCAAGACTGATCCATAATGCGTTGGTTAGTTTTTCCGGTGATTGAACCGTATATAGGTCAAGGGCGATCACGCCTTTGACGGCGCCGAGCAGCGCAGTAGAAATACACGCCAACAGGGCTGCGATAAGCGCGATGATGGAGTATTTTCGATATGCGGGTTGAGCTTTCTTCTTTGCCATTATTTCCATCTCCGAATTTCGATCGCCAGCGTTCCTGTAAATAGTCCGATCGCGATGAGGCTGAGGAAGTACGTCAGATCGGTAAGGTAGAAATTCCCTTGACTGAGCGTATCTCCGAAATGTGCGTTAATTGTCATATAGGTGAAGAAATCGCCGCCTACTGGGAACAGGCTGGCGGGAGCGCCGATCAGCCACCAGAGGAAGATGAACAACCCAAACGTGGCGATAAAAGCTGTTACCTGGTTGCTAAAGATCGCAGATATACCCACGCCTAATGCGATGAGTGCGCCGGCTAAGAGGATTAAGCCGATATAGGAAGAAGCGGCTAGCTTCCAATCGGGGTGGGGCGTGACTTGCGGGCTGAGGATGATCAAGTAGAGGAGCGTGACAGAGATCAGCGTGAGGACGAACAGGAAGCTTCCCAGCCATTTTCCGGCGATCAGTTCGAAGTCGCGGATGGGGGCGGTGAGGAGTAGTTCGATGGCGCCGCTGCGCGTTTCGTCTGCGATCACCCTCATGGTCAGCGCGGGGATGGAGAGCAGCAGCAGGAAGCCGAAAAGGTTGTTAACCTCCGAAATCTCAGGCACGAATCCGCCAAACGACCCGCTTTGATTTGCGGCAAACAGCATTAAGGAGAAGTAGCCTCCGGTAAGAAGCAGTAGAGCCACAGCCACCACATAGGCGATTGGGCTGATGAAGTAATGGTTGTATTCGCGTTTTGCGATGATCCAAATGTTGCGCATGAATTTGCCTCAGGATGATTTTTTGACGGACGACGCGCTTTCGCGGGTCAGTTCGAGGAAGATTTCTTCAAGACTCATGCTCGCCGTGCGCATTTCGAGCAGATCGTAGCCGCCTTGTACGGCTGTTTTTGCGACGAGGGGACGCGCGTCTTGTCCGACGGAGAATTCGAATTCGATCGAATTGTCCTCTTTCTTTTCGACTCTTTTCACGCCCTTGATTTTCTTGATTTTTTCGGCGAGGTCGTCCGAGTCTCCGCGTACACGTAAGATGACTTGCTGCGCGCCGACAAGCTTCGATTGTAGATTCTCCGGCGTGTCTTCGGCGACAATTTTGCCTTTGTTGATGATCAGCACGCGATCACAAATTTGCTGCGCCTCCGAAAGGATGTGCGTGGAGAATAACACTGTGCGGTCTTTGCCGATCTCGCGAATCACTTCGCGGATCTCCGCCACTTGGTTTGGGTCGAGGCCGATGGTCGGTTCGTCGAGGATGAGAACTTCAGGACGGTGTAGCAGCGCCTGCGCCAGCCCGATGCGTTGACGCATACCTTTTGAGAATGTGCCGATGTAACTGTGCGCGCGAGCGTCGAGGTTGACCGTGTCGAGCGTTTCGAGCGCGCGCTCTTCCACGTTTGGCAGGCGGCGCAATTGCCCCATGAATTTGAGATATTCAAAGGCGGTCATCTCGTTATAGAGCGGAACTGTTTCAGGAAGATAGCCCACGCGTTTGCGGACTTCGAGCGATTCTTCCACGACGTTATGCCCCGCTACGATGATCGTTCCGTCGGTAGGCGGCATATACCCGGTCAGGATACGCATAGTAGTCGTTTTGCCTGCGCCATTCGGACCGAGGAAGCCGACGATTTCTCCCTGGTTGGCGTTGAAGCTGATGCTGTTGAGCGCGCGGCGCGCTCCGTAATCCTTGATAAGGCCGCTGACTTGGATCATTAGGTTTCCTTGGAGAGAAGTAATATTCTTGCCGACAAACAAAAGGCACGCCCAGCCGATCGGGCTGCCGTGCCGCGCCTACCTTTCATGATGTACTATACAAAAGTCTAAAATTAATGTCAAGCCGGCTTTGGAGTTCTAACCAAACGCTAATTTTGAGCGGAAGTAAACTTCTTCGCCGGACGGCTTCTACTGTTGGAAGAGAGCGACGCGCCGAGCTTGCGATGAAAATAGGAGATTTGGGCGATTATCATTTTCTTGAAAATAATAAGCTTAACTTGTATACTCAGCGCATTCATAGTTCAAAAGGAGAATAGCATGAGAAATAAAATATCTATAGCGTTCGCCGTGCTTGCATTGTTGCTTGTTTCATTCGCATGTTCGTTTGGCGGCGGCGAGCCGACTCTGAGCAATGCGCGCGCTTCGTTCGACTCGGATGGAAAACAGATCAGTTCAACCTTCGGCGCGTTTGATACGGTGTACGTTGTTGCAGACTTGGAAAACGCTGTATCGGGAAACAAAGTCGTTGCCGACTGGTACGCTGAGAATGCGGATGGCGTTGACCCGAATTATAAATTCGATACGGTTGATTACACGATTACAGAGGATGCGTTTGATGGGATCGTGTACTTTTCGCGCTTGCCGCCAGATGGCGGCTGGCCCGTGGGGACCTATCGCGTCGAGTTGCTTTTCAATGGAGCGTTGAGCGCTACAGTAACGTTTACGATACAATAATCAAGTCAGGTTAAGCGACAAAAAACGCGCTCCGTTTGGAGCGCGTTTTTAATTCCCGTAATGCGAAATAATATTTCGCATTACGATAACAACACCTGCCCGCAATACTCGCACTTATCCATGCCGAGTTCGAGAGTGCCGCCGCAGTTGGGACATTGGATCGTTTCCACTTTAATGGGGAAGCCCGCCGTTTTGAACGCGGTTTCGTTGTCCGCGAGATCGCCGCGCAGGCGTTTCAACCGCGCGAGATATGCGTCACCCGTCACCTCGCCTGATTTGCGCAGGCGTTCCACATCCGCAATGGATTCTTTCAACATGCGGCGTTCGGCTTCCAGCGATTCTTTGCTTTTATCTTGAAACGAAACTTTCAACTCAGGCTTCTTCGGAATGGATGCAAGGATCGCCGCGATGATCAGGATGAAAGCCGAGACGATCACGCCAACGACCAGCGGCGTATATTGAAACCCAGGGATCGAATTGAAATTAACTTTGTTCACTTGCACTTCGCTGTAATCGGCGATCACTACATAACGCTCGCCGTTGAGTCTGCCAACGTCAATGCGCGTGATGCCCGTGCTGTGGTTCTCAAGATTATTTCTCGAACCATCGCCAGTGAACACAGCCACAGTCCCACTGTCGTCGCCGATCACCGCTTCTTCCGCGCCGTTGCCGTCCACGTCAATGCCCGAAATTTCAGTGACCTTGTCCGACAGCGAACCCGTCCACATTTGATTCACCGCGCCGCCGTTGATCGAGAACGCCCACACGCCGCCATCTTTGCCGCCAACAACAAATTCGCGCGACGACGGCTCGCCGTTCAATTCCACTTCACGGATCTCGGATACCGCCTGACCCATTCCCTGCGAATAAATTTGACTTCCGTCCACTGCGGATAGCGCGACGAACGCGCCGAACTCGCCGCCTGTGAGGATCTCACTGTTGCCGTCGGAGTTGAAGTCGAACGCCCGCATCCTTCGCAGGGACTCCTGGTCCGTCTCCCAAACCTTTTGCCCATCTTCATCCAACACCACCACCGAGCCGTCGTGTGACGCGGCGGCGAGATGGACTTGTCCGTTGATGCGCGCATCGTCGAGTCCGCGAATCTCTTCGCCGCCGACGGAGTAATTCCATAGCGGTTGACCGCTCAAACTCAACGCTTGGAGTCCGCCGCCAGAATCGCCGAGGACAATTTGAGGTCCAGAGGGGAAGCGGAGGATCGCAACGCGCGCGGGCAGTCCCACAGTCAGACTCTGCGCGAGAGTCGAAACTTGCCCGTCAATGATCGTGTCAACCGAGTAACCCAAATCGCCGAGATAAAAGACGACCAGATCTTCGCGGTTGTCGCCGTTCACATCGCCGAGCGTGGTCTTCGGGGATTGATAGTCTTTCGTGAACAGAACATTTCCACCGCCATCGAAGATGGTCACATTCTGCGCGTTTTGGATGAAGAGTTCATCGTTATCGTCGCCCATCAAATTGATGACCTTCATGCTTTCGGCGGTGTCATAACTCTGCGACCATACTTGATCCGCGCCGAATTTTTCAGCCTTTGCCAATCCGCTGAACGAGAACAGCGCGGCAACCGCCATCACGAGACAGACCAGAACGAACGCCACCACGAACGGAATAACTTTGCGACTCATTTACGCCGCCTTTCTTTGCAGAAGAGTGTATGCTGATTTGAGAATCTGCAAAATGTTTTCATGTTCCACTTCTTCAAACGGTGAATTTGCGACGAACGCGATCATGCCGCCTTCGGTGCTGAGCTGACTGATGGTGAATTTGCCGATGTTCAGCCCTTGTTTGAATTCGTTGCTGGTCTTGGCAATTTTATACACTTCAGGGTTCGGCACAATGCGGACCTTCAGATCGTGCGCGGTGCCTTTGAATTTTTCGGGCTTGCTTTTCATCTTGCCACTGATGCGACTGCGCTTCCAATAAGATTTGCGCTTCTTCGATTTTTGAATCCCAGACACGCGCAGGACGCTTCCATCATAGAGTTTGGCTTTGAGCGCAAGCCACTCATCGCGGAAGTATTCGGTCGTGCGCCCTTGCGCGTCGTTGGCTGAACGAGCCACTTTGGTGGGGAGCAGAAAACCTGTAAGGTCGAGATGGCCCAAGTAGGTCGAGTCAGGCTTGAGGTCGTCGCGAAGCGTGAAGAGGAGGTCGCGCGTCCCGTTGTAGCGAGTCGAGAAGTCGTATGAATCGCTTTTCCGTAAGCCGCGCGCCATCACAATCGCCGCGATCCACAACGCGACTCCGCCGCCTGTGAAGACGAACGAAAAATATCCGAGCAAAGACAGGATGACGTCAATCAGCATCAAGGCGACGCCCGCGAGAAAGATCAGCAATGGAATCCAACGCCATTTGTCGCCCGCCTTTTCGGTTTTGTTCACGTCGAAGCGGAGTTTGTTCATCCCTTGAATAATAGACGCGGGCTTGTCGGCAAGCGAGATGTAAACAGGCAGGAGTTGTTTTTTGCCGAGCGACGTTGTTTCACTGACGCGCTTGCGCGCGGTGTTCAATAAATAGAAGAACACGATCACTGCAAATAGTAAGCCTCCGCACAAAACAAATTCCATAGAATCTCCTCGTTTATAATCTTGCCATGCCTCGCGCACTCTATACCGCCTTCGATGTCGTGCCCAGCCCGAAGGGCGCGTCCACACATATTTTGCATAACATTCGCGGGTTGGTCAATGGGCAATTTGATGTCCATTTGGTTACGCCCAACGATGGCGTTCTTCCAACCGAAGACGCGATCGAAGGGGCGCGAGTCACGCGCATCTCGCAAGACCTCTCGCAAAATTTTCTGGCGCGCGCCACACACTATGGCAAAGCGGTTCTCAATCATCTCGTGTTGCACCACGAGTACGACGTTGTTCATTATCGCAACATTTGGGATGGGCTCGCCATCGCGCAAAACAAAAAACGTTTCGGATATAAAACACTTTTTGAAGTCAACGGACTTCCCTCCATCGAACTCAAATATCACTATCCTGGACTCGACGCGGATTTATTGACCAAGATCAAAGAACAGGAAATCGCGACTCTTCATCTTTCGGATGCGATCATCTGTCCCTCGAACGTGACGCGCGATTACATCGCCTCGCTCGGACTCCCCTTGAATCTGGTCACAGTCATCTCGAACGGAGTTAGCCCTTCGGACTTTTCCGCCTCGCCGTTGCCCAGCCGCGCGGATCGAATCCCAACGTTGCTATACATCGGCACCCTCGCCGATTGGCAGGGACTTGAAGTCGTTGTCAAAGCGTTGCCAAAGATTCTCGAACAGCGAGCAGTTCGACTCCATATCGTCGGGCGCGGACGTTCGCGGCAGAGAAAATTTTTAGCAAAACAAATTCGTAAGTTAGGCGTTGAAGAGAGTGTGATCGTCCAGCCTGCAGTGCCGCATCACGAAATCCCCGCGTTGATCGCCAGCGCGGATATTTGCGTTGCCCCGCTAGGATTCAACGACCGCAACGTCACGCAAGGCGCATGTCCGATCAAGGTGTTGGAATACATGGCGGGCGGACGTCCGCTGTTGGCGTCGAATCTGCCCATCGTCCGCGAACTCGCCCGCGAAGATGTGGACGCGCTGTTATTTTCGCCCAATGACCCCGACGATTTTGCCAAACAAGCCTTGGCCCTGCTCGATGATTTTGAACTATCCAAGCGCTTAGCCGACTCCGCCTCCGAGCGCGCGTTGACGAAATTTACGTGGCACGAGTCGCAGAAGAAATTGTTGAAAGTTTATGGGAAATTGTTGAACGCCCCTAACTGTTGATAAATTTTTAAATTTGCCTCCAACTCTTTTTGCGGCGTGAACCGCTCAATGACTAGCGCGCGTCCGTTAGCGCCTAGTTTTGCGCGCAACTCCGAATCCTCTAACAGGGCTAAAACTTTTGCCGCCAACATCTCGCTGTCGTTGACTGCGGCGAATACGCCGTTTACGCCGTCTTCGATAGTATCTTTGGAGCCGCCAACTGGCGTGACGACAACGGCGCGCTTACATGCCAGCGCTTCGAGTAGAGCGTTCGGCATTCCGTCTCGCACGGAGGGGTGAACGAATACATCCATTAACGAGTAATAAGCCGGCAGATCGGCGAGAGGAATATAACCTGTTTCAACAATCGTAGATTGTGGGATTGATGCGCATAACGTATCGAAAAGCAGACGGTCTTCTCCGCGACGAACTTCTCCGACGATCAGTAACACAGATGGGCGTCGTTGATTGATTTGCGCGTAGCCATTTAGGAGCGTGCGCAGACCTTTCTTCTCGCGCAATTCCCCAACGAAACCGATAACGGGCAATATTGCCCCGCCGGGCTGCAAGCCCAACCGCTGCGCCAATAGTGTGTTTTTCTTGAGCGCTTGAAAGCGTTCAGCGTCCACGCCGTTAGGGAGCAGGATGATTTCGCGCTCGTGGAAAGCGTGCGCTTTTCGAATCAGGTCTTGCGCATTGGCGCTGACTGCGCCGGCATGTTGTAAAGCAAATAAGATATGCGAAAAACGGGCAGGATCAAAAGCGGCACGTTCAATATCGTTGCCGCGGATGGAGACCACGCTTGGGATGTTCAAGAATCGCCCAGCGAGCGTGGCAATGAATCCCGCTTGGGCGAGGAAGTAAGCGTGAAGAACGTCGAAGGGTTCGCACGCGTGTTCTTCGACGATGAGATCAAACCAGTCAACGAGCGTGTCGTCTGTGCGTTTGCGCGTGCCGAAGCGCGTGACGACGACTCCGTTTGAAGGGAGAGTGCGCTGTTCGGAGGGGGGCAGGCTGCCCGTCGGAGAGAAGACGTGGACTTCATATCCAGCAGAAGATAACAAGCGCGCGAGTCGCTCGGACGAGATTGCCAGTCCGCCGATGTCGGGTGTATACTTTTCAGTGAGGAGAGCGATTTTCATGGCAGACACGTCCGCAGTGCAATGTGAAATGGTGATCGGTTATTTAGCGCCGCATCGTTGCGACAACCCGTCGTTAGGGAAGTGTATCAAATGCGGGCGCGGATTTTGCGATGAGCATACGAACAATACGCGCGAGGGGCGAGTGTGTCTCGCGTGCCAGCAGGGACTCGATATGCCTGTTGCGTTGCCAATTGCCGCCGCAACGTTTACCGCCGCCGATCTGCATACGTTCAATCAAGCGAGCGCGTGGGATGAGGATGACCGCGCGGATATGTTCTCTGATTTGAGTTAAAACTTTTACCACGAACCCCGCAAGAGCATCGGGGCAGGTGACACTAAGGTCACGAAGGAATTAAAGCCATTACGCTTAAAAACTTTGTGTACTTCGTGTCATTTCGACAAGTTCAATGCAAGCCTTTGTGTTTAAAGATCAATACGGTCCGATCGTTTCCCAAATCTTTTTATTCTCAACAATAAAATCATCGCATCGTTGACACGGCTTGAGCGCGGGCGGGTGCATGTTCAAGCGGATCTGACGATACGCCGCGCCTTCCCATATTTCGGTGAACGATTGTTTTTTCACATCGCCCAATGGCTTGATCTGTTCGCGCGTCATACAACACACGTAGACGAGCCCGTTGAAGTCAATGAGACTGTGCGTCCACGGCGCGTAACAGGGGAATTTATTGTAGTAGCCGAACGCATATCGTCCAGCACGTCCCAAGCGGACCTCGGAGTCGTCTCGCCCAAATGGGAACGCATCCTCGTCTGCGATGTTCACGCCCAATTCCTGCGCGCGCTGTTCGATGATCGGCGCGATCTCGGAGTTGTACAGCGCGATGTCTTTCTTCCGCATGGACAGATGCTCGCCGCAATGATCGTCTACGGGAATCAAGTTGATACCATCCGCGCCGAGTTCGTGAGCGAGATCGGGGAGCGTGGCAAGCGTCTGATAATTGGATCGCCCAACGACCGTGTTGATGCGGACGGTCAACTTTCCTTTGTGTGAATATTTGTTGAATAACGAGACCGCCTTCGTCGTCTGCTTGAACGAACCTTCGACGCCGCGAATCTTTTCGTGCATCTTGCGGAGCGGCGAGTCAATGGAAACGTTCACGCCGCGCAGACCCGCTTCGACGAGTCGCTTGGCTTTGACTTTGTCAATCAGCGTTCCGTTGGTCGTGAGCGTGACGCGCATTCCGAGTTGAGTCGCGTGTTCCACTAAATCGGGCAGTTTCGGACGAAGCATCGGCTCGCCGCCTGAGAAGTGAATTTTTTTGCATCCAAGTTCCGCGAGTTCGGAGATGATCTCGCGGAAGCGATCCATCGAGATGGGCGGCTCGCGCGTCTCCCGCCAATGCTTGCACATCTCACACTTGAGGTTGCATCCGTAGTTGACTTTGATCTTGACGTAAATAGGTTTGTACGCGCGCGCGTGAAGGACGGCTTGGCGCATCTCGTCTTTTTCGTCGGCGATTTGGGGGAGGTTGTACATGGGTTACGGGTTCAATTGTAACACCCGCAACTGTGTGAAAGTGTTGACTCACTTGGGCGGCAGTAAGAATCGTTTTGGAAAAACATATTCAGTCTTTTCATCCTTAAGCCAATCAATAAGTTTCAAAATACCGAAATAATTGAGGACAATGCCGAGCAGGATGCCCACTGCCAAATCTGTGGAGGTGGCCAAGTCGCTTTGAATGAGGACATATCCGAAATAGGCTGAAATTGGCACAAAGAGAAAGATCGCAGTGAGCATGCCCGGGTTGTAGAGCGTTTTTCCTTTGACATTGAAAAGGAAAGTATGCGCGAAAAAATTACCCACCGAAACTAAAATCGTTGCAATCGCCAGCCAAAGAGCCTTTTCGCCAAACATGGCGGCAAGTAGATAGGCGACCCAGCCAATAAAAACATTGACGATCAGCGCGGTGTTGGTGTTGAGCGGATATCGATCTGGGTGTTTGCTCGAAAACATGACCGTGTTCATCATGCCCGGGAAACAGCCTGGGTAACGATATTCCTCAAATTGATGCAGGAATAGGGATATCAGACTTATCCACAGCACAAGTGAAAGCGGGCTTAACTTAGTCAGGAGAATCATTCCGCCTGTAAGAAAGGCAAGTACGAGACTCATGTCAAACCAATGCAGTCTGAAAAAATTCATATTTTCTCCTTGTTGTTGATAAGCCATGCAACAGCTTTCATTAGCGGCTAGTTTGCTGTTCGCAGTTGCCTTGCTAATCGACGCAGGTCCATAGATGTTGAGCAAAGTCGCTCCGCATTAGTTGGCGCTTTCGCAAGGAGCGGTGTCATCCCTGTGGAGTTGGGCGGAGCGACTGCCGCTAGCGTTTATCCTGCTCGGGCTGGCAGGCATCTTCGACGAGCGTGTAGTGAAGCTTTTCGGTGTAAACGCGATGACTTCGTCGTAGTTGCGGACACGAGAGCGATGTAGGGGATGGATTAGTTCAGAATTTTTTTGTCCTAACAGGTTGATTTTTGGCAAAAACTCATCATGATTTGCTTGATGACGAAGGGACCAAGCGCAATCGCAGGCGTGGGAGTTGCGGCCAGTATAGTTGTCATACAGCAGCTCCTTACTAATGCAGTGATTCTACGCGCCTTACCCGATAAATTATACAACTTTGAGGTGAAGCCCCATAAAGTAATTATAATATGTCGTAGCTTGAAGCGTCCAATCATCTGATCTAAGGCGCGGGCAACTCGTTGCGGAAAATGAAATCGTTGTGGAGGTGGACTTGGTCCTGAATAATCCTCGACGCAAGCAAGGTGAAAAATGAAAGCGCTGTTCGGGCTCTTTATCTTGTTGCATCAGAAGCGTTCGATTTCCAGCGAGGGTTGACAGATACCCTTAACTTGATCCTATCCGCTTTTATCGCTCTGGCGCAGTATCCTGTCTGAACTTAAGCCCAAACCTCAGATTTACGCCTTGAGTTTTTGGAAAAAAAGCCTACAATAGGCAATCAACTTTCTTGAAGAGAGACACTATGAATGATACTTTTAATTGCCCTGCTTGCGGCGCGCCCTTAGACTATAAAGGTTCAGACCCCATTATTCGCTGTCCGTATTGCAATAGCTCGGTGATTGTGCCAGAGAATCTGCGCGGACGCCCAAAGTTTTCGACGGAGCGCAGCGATTTTACGTTTGGCAAATTGGATATGAACGGCTTGATCAAACAGGCGCGGCGCATCAATGAGGTGAAAGAACTGGCGAAAGCCGGCAAAATTCAACAAGCTGTTTCCCTCTACCGTGAGATCAGCGGTTCGGACGAAGCCGCCGCGCAAGAAGCGGTAGCGCGTTTGGCGGCTGGCCAACCGCTTGTTTTAAGCGGAACTTCAACGCTGGACGCGTCGTCCGCTGCGTGGACAAGCGACTCGATTGTTGAGATAACGCGATCGCCTACCGCGGGCAAAACTGGCGCAGGCGTGTTAGGTTGGATTATCGCAATTATCGTTTTTGTCGCGATCGCCGGGGCTGTCATCCCCGCATTAGCTGCCTTTGGAGGCGTAGCGATGATCATGAGGGAATTCAATATGCCCGTAAACGTTAACATTCCCGCGATTTCACTTCCTATGAGTTTTGCTTCGCGCGAACTTTCATTCGGAGGCGAGGGTAGCGGCGCAGGTTTATTCGACGATCCGCGTGCGATAGCGGTCAACCCGACGAATGGTGAAATTTATGCGGCTGGTTATTCCGATGGGCGCGTGCAGGTTTTTGGCGTGGATGGGGCGTTTATTACTCAGTGGACCATTTCTGCGGAGAAGGGCAATAAGCCGTATTTTGACGATATGGCAGTTGCGCGCGATGGCGCAGTTTACATCCCCGTTTTTGGCGTATTGCAGAAATACGATAGCCGCGGCGCGCTGTTGAAAGTAATTAAACTTGATGGCGCCTATATTGAAAATCTTGATATCGGCGCCGATGGAACGCTGGTGGCGGTCGCTAACGGCGAAGACATTTTATGGTTAACGCCCGAAGGGGAACTGCTTCGGCGCGTGGATGCGGCTGTTTCTTCTATTTCTGACGATTCTGAACTAGACGCTAAAGTAGCCGTAGATGGCTTAGGCAAGGTCTATATGTTGGGCGCGTTCAATAACGCCGTTTTTGTGTACAGTCCTGAAGGCAGATATCTTAACCGCTTCGGCGGCGACGGCGATGAAAGCGGTCAATTTCGCGCGCCGATGGCGATTGAAGTGGATGGGAAGGGTCGCGTTTTTGTCAGCGATATTAAAGGCGTGCAAGTCTTCGACGGCAACGGGCGCTACCTGAATGTGGTCAAAATATCAGGCGTAGCCTTTGGCATTGCGTTCGACGATCAGGGCAAGCTATATGCGACAACTAACAGCGGTAAGGTTGAGAAATACGACATTAAAGAGTAACAGACTAAGCAATAAAAAAGCAGTCGTTCGTAAACGACTGCTTTTTTTGATAAATAAACTATTTGCGCCAGTAATTGTTCGCCGCTGCGACGGTCTGAAAATTGATCGCGATCACTTGCGAGGCGGCGGTCAACGAATCGGCGGAATTGGCGTAATCGGGGCGAAGCTTCTTGAGGACTTCGACGTCCGGTTGCGTATATTTGACTCCGCGACGACTGAGCGTAATTGCCAACTCGAACCCTTCCTGCGGTGTTCCGGTGATTAATGAAGTAAGCCAAGCGTCTGCCATTGTAATAACTCCTTTAATTGAATTTGAAATGGATACATACGTTTACTGGATGTTTTGAAATAGTTATTTATTACGCGAGAAAGCAGTTTACGCTGATTTTCATTGCAACTCCCGCTGGGGCGCGGTTGAGAGGCGGGCTCCGGGGTACAATTGGCGATAATCGCTGAAACAGGGCGAATAATATCTAATCGAGGGATGATGACAGCTAAGGTCATTTTAAATCCATATTCACATCGCTGGAATTCACAACGACGTTGGAAGGAAGCCGAAGCCGCGCTCAAAGCGGCGGGAGTCGATTTTGAGCTTGTCGTCTCTGAGCGTAAGAAGCATATTATCGAGCTTGCTGCGCAGGCGGCGCGAGAGAAGTTTTCGCCGATCATTATCGTCGGCGGAGACGGTTCGATCGGCGAAGCAACCAATGGTTTGATGCAAGCCTCTGGGTCCGCGAACGAGCCGGTCGGTCCACTGGGCGTCATGCCGACCGGCTCGGCAAACGATCTTGTTTTCTCCTTAGGCTTGCCTGTTGACTTAGGCGAGGCGGCGCGTGTGATCGCCGCCGGGCAGACGCGCCTGATTGACGTGGGGAAATTTAACGATAGATATTTTGTCAATAATGCGGGCTTGGGGTTGGAGTCGTACGTCTCGACCAAACACGAGAAAATTCGATGGTTGAAAGGCGCGAGTCGTTATCTCGTTGCGGCAGTGCAGGGCGTAATGGATAAGCCGGAATGGGAAGGGGTGATTCGCTGGGATGACGGCGAATACGCCGGTAAAATTTCGCTCATCTCGGTTGGCAACGGACGGCGAACGGGCGGATTCTTTATGACGCCTCATGCGAATCTGTTCGACGGTAAATTGACGTTTACTTATGGCTATCGCGCCACTCGCCTTGAGTTGTTTCAGGCGTTGCCCCGCGCGCTAAACGAAGATAAGGGAAGTTATATCGAGATGGAAGGCATGTACGAAAGAAATTCGACGAAGATTTCCGTTCATCTTGAAACGCCTTCGCCCGCGCATGCTGACGGCGAGCTGCTGGAAGAGCGGCTGCAAGACTTTGAATATGAGATCGCGCCGAAGAAGTTGCAAGTGTTGGCGAGATGAGCCCCATTTTTATTGCGTGAGACCCTATGAGCGAGCTTTCCTTTAAACCGATTAAGCGAAACTTATGGACTGACTTTGAGGAACTTTTTGGGCTTCGAGGCGCGCATGGGGGATGCTGGTGTATGTATTGGAAACTGCGCGGCAAAGCCTACGAGGATGCCAAGGGCTACGAAACCAGACAAATGCACAAATCCATTGTGGACGCGGGGACAGTGACCGGTTTGCTGGCGTATCTGCAAGGCGAAGTGGTGGGCTGGGTGGCGGTCGAGCCGCGATCCGCGTATGCGCGCCTAGCGTATTCCCGAACGCTTAAGGCGGTGGACGATCAGGAGGTTTGGTCTGTAACCTGTTTCTTTGTTTCGAAGCGCTATCGGCGGCGAGGAATTAGCGCCGAATTATTAAGCGCTGCGGTTGAATATGTTCGTTTGCAGGGCGGACGTATCGTTGAGGGCTATCCAATCGCTGCAAATGAGAATGTGGCGCCTGCGACTCTCTTCACGGGAACCGAGTCAATTTTTAAGCGTGCAGGTTTCAATGAGGTTGTACGGCATACGCCTATGCGGCCTATTTTCAGATATATAATCGAATAGCATGTCCTTTCGAGATGTTCGTAAATTCGGCGGGCGGTTGAGCGGCGCAGAAATTCGATTGCTGTTTTTGGCGGCGTTGGGGCTCGCGCTTTTGCTTGTTGCCAACATTGCGTTGGCGCGGACCTTGCCCGGTGGCGAATGGTTATACTTGCGTTGGAGCGGCGCGCGCGCGTTCCTGTTTGAGCAGGCGGAGCCGTACAGCGCGGCGATCGCTGAAAAGACGCAACAAATTGCGTATGGGCGCGATGCGTTTTCAAGCGAGTATGGGTATGTGCTAAACGATCCGTTCTATATCGTTCTGCTATACGTTCCGCTGGCGTTGTTTTCCGATTTTGCTCTTGCGCGCGGAATATGGATGTTGCTCTCTGAAGCCGCCCTGATTGCCTCGGTCTTTTTTTCGATTCGACTTTCCGAGTGGGATCCGCCGCGCGGCATGCTGATCGCGCTTATTGTCTTCGTTTTATTTGGATATTACAGCCTGCTGGCTTTGATCTCCGCTTCCGTTTCGGTTTTTCTGCTTTTTATCTATCTCTCCATTCTGCTTGCTATCCGCTCGCTCAACGACGAACTTGCTGGGGGACTGTTGCTCCTCGCTGCGTATCAATGGGAAGCGGGCGCGTTGTTCTTTTTATTCATTGTGGCCGCCGCCGTCGTTAATAAACGCTGGAGGATACTTAGCGGTTTTGGAATGGTGGCTCTTGTGGCGCTGAGTGTTTCATTTTTGACGTATCCGGGCTGGGGGATTCCGTACCTCCGTGCCGTCTTATCCGACTGGTATCGCGGAGCGGGCTTGACTCTTGGCGCCTACCTTTCACAATGGTTTTTTAACGCGCGCTTCCTGGCAGCTTCCGCGTTGGGTTTGGCGTTGGGCGTTGTCGTTTTGCTTGAATGGCTGGGAGCGTTTCGCTCGAATTTTCGTCGCATTACATGGGCGGCATCGCTATCGTTGGCGGTCGCGCCATTGCTGGGATTCGCTATATTTGATTCAAACCATGTTGTTTTGACTCTGCCGCTTATTCTAACCTTGTCGTTAGCGTGGGAGCGTTGGCGACAACGGCGCGTTTTGACGAGTGCGCTAGCGTTGGGCTTGATGTTTGTCGCACCGTACATCTTTTACGCTTTCTGCGTTGCAACGTCTCAGCGCGTTTATTTCGATTTGTTGGCGCTGTTCCCGTCTGTCATTTCTATTATCGCTCTCTACTGGATGCGTTGGCTGACAGTGCGTGCATCGCAGCCTTGGTTCGAGGAAGCGAGATCGCGCTGATGAATCGTTGGCGATATGCGGCGTTGTTTTTATTGGGCTTATTGGTTTCGTTCTCGGTCTCGCGCTTTCAGAATCTGCCCGGTTACATGGACGCTGATTATTATTTCGCGGGCGGCATCCAGTTGGCGCAGGGTAAGGGTTTCACGGAGCCGTACATTTGGAATTATCTTAGCGATCCACAAGCGCTTCCCAATCCATCTCACACATATTGGATGCCGCTGGCATCTATCGTCGCCGCGCTGGGCATGTGGATTTCTGGCCTGACGACCTATGCGGCTGGGCGTGCGCCGTTCATTCTCCTTTCAGCCTGCGTTCCCGTTCTGACGGCGAATCTCGCCTTCCAAGTTTCACGCCAAACGCGTCTGGCAATGACGTCTGGAGCGCTTTCCATATTCTCGATGTATTACGCGCCCTTTATGCCGGCGACTGATAATTATGCGATCTATATGCTTCTTGGCGCGACGTTTCTTATCCTCGCTCCGCGCGCAGAGCGGTGGATTCCGATTGCCCTGGGCGCGTTGGCTGGCTTGCTTACTCTGGCGCGCAGCGACGGATTACTCTGGCTTGCGTTAGCGAGCTTGACTGTTGTGTGGAACGGCAGATATTCTTTGCCTCGGCGAAAGGCGCTTCCGGCGGGCGCGCTTATCCTTGTGGGATATATTCTTGTAATGGGCTTTTGGCATTACCGCAACTACATGCTGTTTGGCGCTCTCCTCGCGCCCGGCGGCGGACGCTTGTTATGGCTTGAGAATTACAATCAAACTTTCATTTATCCGCCCGATTTGCTTACCCGCGCATCTTTTTTACAGGCTGGTTGGGGCGTTGCGCTGCAGAATCGTGCCGTTGCGTTTCAAGCGAATCTGAGCAATGCGTTTGCCGCACAAGGCGAGATCTTTTTGCTTCCATTTATTCTGTGGGGACTGTGGCGTTTACGAATGGATGCGCGTGTGCGCGTTGCGGTTGTTGGGTGGCTGGCATTGTTCGTGGCGATGACCGTGATATTTCCCTTTGCCGGCTCGCGTGGAAGTTTTTTTCATGCCGGGGCGGCGTTTCAGCCGATGTGGTGGGTCGCCGCGCCGGTCGGTTTAAATGCCGCGCTTTTATGGTTGCGCGCGCGGGGTCAATTTACGGATGAATATGCGCCGCATATCTTTCAGGGAGTCCTTGTTTTAATAGCTACATTGATGACGTTGTATCTCGTGAATGTCCGCGTTACGGCGGGCAGTTGGGCGCAGGATGATGCGATCTACGCGAAGGTGGAGCAAGCGCTGCAAGAAAGCGGAATCCGCCAAGGCGACGTTGTAATCGTCCGCAATCCGCCGGGTTATTTCATCGCGTCGAATCGTTTCGCAGTGGCGCTTCCGTTCGGCGATGAAGCGACAATTTTGTCGGTAGCCGAGAAATTTAACGCGCGCTATTTGATTCTTGAATCGGACGGCGTTTTTGAGGAGATACAAGATTTATACGACCAACCGAATGGCAACTCGGAATTCACGTATCTAGGAGAAGTGGGTGACGCGCGCCTCTATCGCATCGTTCCCTAAATTTAACCCGCTGGTTACGATCGCGCTTGCCGCTCTCTTGCTAGTGTCGTATTACTTGCTTATAAGCGCGTGGTTGTTCAGCGTGGGCTTTCCGTTGGACGATGCGTGGATTCACTTAACCTATGCGCGAAATTTCGCCGAGTACGGCGAATGGGCGTTTAGACTTGGCGAGCGTTCGGCGGGCTCAACAGCGCCGTTGTGGACGTTCTTACTTTCGCTGGGCTACGTCCTTCAACTTGAGCCATATCTTTGGACCTTTTTTCTCGGCTGGCTTACATTAACGCTGCTGGGAATTTCCGCTGAAATAGCGGCGCGCAAGCTCCTACTGTCGTATCGTTCGCGCATCCCTGAAGTTGGATTATTCTTCGTCGCCGCATGGCATCTCACTTGGTCGGCTGTTTCGGGCATGGAGACGCTCTTGCACGGAGCGCTGATCTTCATTGCGCTTGCCGCGTTAAGCGCGGGTTCGCGCCGCTACCTTATGCTCGGGGCGTTGGCTGGCTTGAGTGTTTGGACGCGACCCGACGGCATGACGCTGCTTGGTCCGCTTCTTTTGACTGTTCTGCTTACGGCAAAGTCGTGGCGCGCGCGCGGCGCGGGCATCCTGAAGGTCGGGCTCGGTTTCGGTGCGCTGTTCCTGTTCTACTTGCTTTTTAATCTGGCGCTGTCGGGGCATCCACTGCCGAACACGTTTTACGCTAAACAAGCCGAATACGGGGGCTTTTGGATGTCGAAAACGTTAGAGGAGCGAATTCGCGATTACCTTTTACCTGTCTTTGCCAGTCCGTTCTTGATCCTTGTGCCTGGAACGCTATTGTGGTTAAAGAAGATGATTGCCGTGCGGAATTGGGGCGCGCTGACGGGGCTGGTCTGGTGTATTGGCTATATAGCAATATACTTTATGCGCTTGCCAGCTTATCAGCACGGACGATATATCATACCGGCGTTGCCGATTTTATACTTTTGGGGCGCGATGGGCTTTATCGAATTTACGCATCGCGTCGGCGCACACAAACGGATCGTGCTCCTGTGGAGGAGTCTGCTGGTCGTTGCATGTGCGGCATTTACGTTTATCGGCGCGCAGCAGAACGCTCGCGATGTCTATTGGATTGAAAACGAAATGGTTGCGACGGCGAAATGGGCTGCGCGAAACCTCCCGTCGGAAGCGACGTTTGCCGTTCACGATATCGGCGCTATGGGGTATTTTACCGACAACCCCTTGCTGGATTTGGCGGGGCTTATTAATCCTGAAGTAATTCCCTTCATCCGCGACGAGGCGCGGTTGGCGACGTATCTCGACGCGCATTCTGTTGATTATTTAATCGTGCTTCCAAGTTTTTACCCCGATCTTACCTCCGGGCGAGAGGCGGTTTTTAAGAGTGGCGATGACAACGACAGCCCGTTCGGCGAGCGCATGGTTATCTATCGTTGGCGCTAGCGGCGATGCAAAGCCGGCGCGGAAGCGCAGCGCATGGATTAATTGCCCGAACGCGTCTCTTGTGCTATACTCGTTTTTACTTGATTAAAGAGATATTAATGGACAAAATTACATTGGTTGTCGCGGATGATCATCCATTGTTCCGTCGAGGCGTTGTAGACACGTTGTCGCTGGAGAGGGATTTTCATGTGATCGCTCAGGTGACCGACGGCGACGAAGCGTTGGAGAAGATTGTTGCGTTGAAGCCGACAGTCGCTATTTTGGATATTAATATGCCCGGGTTGAACGGTCAGCGGCTGACGCATCGCTTAAAATCGGAGAATTCTTCCACGCATGTTATCTTGCTAACCGGGTACGACAGCGTCGAGCAGGCGATTCACGCTATGATCGCCGGCGCTAGCGGCTACTGTGTGAAGGACACGACCCCGATCGAATTGACGCGCATTGTGCGAATGGTGGCGGATGGGAAATATGTAGTTGAAGGCAATGTGTTTAACCGTCGAGAGCTTAATGATTGGATCGAAGATCGAATTGAAGGCGCGCGGCGCATGTACAGGGAGCCGGGCGCGTCATTTCATCCGCTTTCCGACCGGGAAATGGAAGTGTTAGTCTATGTAGTGCGCGGAATGAGCAATAAAGAAATCGCGAGTCAGCTTGGCATCAGCCATCAAACGATTAAGAATCATGTCACTGCCATCTTACAGAAGTTTGGCGTGGAAGACCGCACGCAAGCGGCGGTTTACGCGCTGAAGCGCGGTTGGATTAATTTTCAATCAGGCGAAAAATAGGAGCAGCAAAACCTTATGGCAACCGATGAACATGCCGCAGGCGAATTAAATCTCGGCGCAGAACTTGAAGATGCGCAACGTTCGTTGCGCGAAATCACCTTGATGATCGAACAAAGTCAGGGAGAAGTGTCTAAACTGTCGCAGCGCAACGCGGCGATAACGACGCATCTACAGCAAATACAAGGGCAAATTGAGACTATGCCGCAACAAGAGATACGAACCGCATATGACTCCGCTCTTGATGCGCAACAGCGTTTGTTTGTAATGCGGGGGCAGCTGGAGAAACTTCAGAGCGAGAAGAGTCAAATAGAACGCTTGCAAACCATCTTGAAACGCGTGCGCGCCATGGCTGGTAATTCAGGCGCTGCGATTGCCTCTGGCATCGGGAAAAGCCCGATGGCGAACGTTGAGATGCTGGTCAATGCGCAAGAAGCCGAACGACAGAGACTATCGCGCCAAATGCACGACGGTCCTGCGCAAGCCTTGTCTAATTTTATTCTGCAAGCCGAGATTGCCATGCGTTTGATGGACGTGGACGTGAATCAAGCGCGAGATGAGTTGAGCGCGTTGAAAGCGTCTGCGATGGGCGCCTTCCAGAAAGTGCGAAATTTTATCTTCGAACTGCGCCCGATGATGCTCGATGATCTGGGTTTGTCGCCGACGATTCGCCGCTATGCCGATGCATTAAAAGAGCAAACTGGATTCGATGTTGGCGCGACTGTGACCGGCAGCGAACGTCGGCTCGAACCGTATGTAGAAATTATGTTGTTTCGCGCGATTCAGGAATTGATCGGGAATGCCTTGCGCCATGGGCAAGCGACACAGGTGAAGATATTGCTGGATATGGGCGAAGATCGCATCCGTGTAAGCGTAGACGATAACGGGCAAGGATTTGACGTGAACGCTTACGAGCAAGGCAAAGGTTTGGGCTTAAAGTTAATCCGTGAACGCGCGGAGATGTTGGGCGGCAACTTTGACGTAGACAGCCAGCCTGGAGCGGGCGCGCGCATTTCTTTCACGGTTTCCGCGCATTCATAGATTTGGGGGGAAATCTTAGAACCTCGCCCTACTTTTTTGTTAATTCGGCGCGCTTTTCAAGGTTTTTTTGTTTATTAATTATGCTGTATAATATTCCATCAAAGACATTCACGGCTTGACGACGGGGCGTCAAGAGAGGAGACCTTATATGCGTCGCGGAAGGTTATTAATTTTCGTTGTGTTAATTCTGGCGGTGGGCGCGGCAGTGTTATATGCTGTTGTCAGCCTGCTTCCAGGGATGGGCTCGCAGCCGTCGGCTCAAGAGCAGATGCCCCTCACTGAGATTTATTACGCCGCTCAGCGGATTCCGCAAGGCTCGGAAATCTCTGCGGATCTCTTGGGCAAGTTTTCTATCCCTTCCGATAAAGTCGCCGAAGTAATGTTCACTGTAGGCGAAGAGGCGAATCTGATAGGTCAAAGCGCGCGCGTCGCGCTTGAGCCGGGCGTAGTGATCACCTCCGCGATGATAGGCGAACAAGTTGAAATTACGGGACCCGCGCATGCCGTGCAGATTCCGACGGGTATGGTGGCAGTCGCCATACCGGCATATCGCTTGACGACAGTGGGCTACGGAGTCAACGACGGCGCCCGTGTTAACGTGATCGCTTGCGTCAATTTCGTAGATCTTGACTCAGACTTTCAAACTATCTTGCCGAATAGAAGTGCGACAGTTTCCGGAACTCGTCCCGGCATTCCCGACGCAGTCTCGCCAATTTTAACAGCCTCCATTGATCCGAACGTTATCGGTAAACTGGTCGATTCTCAAATTCCATCCCAACCGTTCTTCGCGATTCCTTCCGAGGAAGTGCAGCGCCCGCGTATGGCATGCCAAACGGTGCTGCAAGATGTAAAGGTAATGAAATTGGGCAATTTCTCTTTACAGCCCGCCGCCGCAGCCACTAATGAGACGCCGACCCCTGAGCAAGCGCAAGAGCAAGCGAGTCCGGATATCATCACGTTGATCGTGAACGCGCAAGACGCTGTTTCGCTTAATTATTTTGTGTACAACCGCGCTATATTAACGATGGCGCTTCGTCATCCGGATGATCGTTCGATGATAGATGCGCAAGCAGTAACGTTAGCTGGGCTGCTGGCGCAATATGGCATTCCTTTACCCAACAAGGAGAAATTTGGCATTCAGCCGTGGGTAATCAGCAATATAGCGAATGGCATCCTGCCAGCGCCGCCTTTGCTGCCAAGCGATATTAAGCCGGAACAATAATGAATCCGACTGATATATTGAGGCGATGCTAAATGGCGTCGGGAGATAAAATTCGCGTTCTCATCGTGGATGACGTTACAGAGACGCGCGAGAATATTCGCAAACTTCTGCAATTTGAGTCTGACGTTGAAGTGGCGGGGATGGCGCGCACTGGAAAAGAGGCGATTCAAATTTCCCTAGACGCCAACCCGGATGTCATCCTCATGGATATTAATATGCCGGATATGGATGGAATTGCGGCGACGGAAGCAATTCGTTCGAGACAGCCCGCCGTTCAAGTTGTAATCCTATCCGTCCAGAACGATCAGAATTACATGCGTCGCGCCATGTTGGCTGGCGCGCGAGATTTTCTGACCAAGCCGTCGGTGGGCGACGAATTGATCTCGGCGATTCGCCGCGCGGGTGTAATTGCGCAGAGCGAGCGCGCTAAAGTTGCTGCAGCTCAACCTGTTGCGCCGGCGGGCGGCGTTGCATCCGCCGGCTTTAGTTATGGCGCGCGCGGAAAAGTAATTACGGTCTATAGCCCAAAAGGCGGCGTGGGATGCACTACGTTAGCGGTAAATCTCGCCGTTGTCCTCAATAACGACGATACGCGCGTTGCGCTGGTAGATGCGAATTTGCAGTTCGGAAACGTCGCTATTTTTGTGAACGAACAAGGTAAGAACAGCATCGCCGATTTAGCGCCGCGCGTAGACGAGTTGGACGTTGAGATCGTAGAAGAGGTGATGATCAAACATGCGGCATCCGGCGTGCATATCCTTGCCGCGCCCAGCCGTCCCGAGAACGCCGAGAAAGTGACAGGCGATCAATTAGCGAAAATACTTGAATTCTTGCGTCAGATTTACGCCTATGTGATCGTGGACACCTCGTCGTATCTGACCGATAACACGCTGGCAGCGATCGATGAAAGCGATTTGATTATATTGCCGACGACGCAAGAAATTCCGTCCGTCATCAGCAGTCAGTTATTTCTGGGCTTGTTGCAGACGCTTGGAACCGAACGAGAACGCGTTCTATTCGTGATGAATCGTTTTGATAAACGCATCAATATTACGCCGGAGCGCGTTGCAGAAAACTTAAAGCAGGAAGTCGTTGCGATTATCCCGCTCGATGAACAGACCGTTGTTAAGGCGGTCAATCAAGGCGTGCCGTTCATGCCGGAGAGCAGAGGTCAGCCGGCCGGACGAGGCATCTTGCAGCTTGCAGAGAAGGTTCGCGCGCGCGTATCTGCGTTAGAAGCGGATGGCGAAGCGGATCGTAAGGATAGGCGTTAAGTGTAGTAGAAAGTCAGGTAAATTTCGATGTCTCTATTAAAACGTATTGAGCAAGGTCAAAGCGGCGGGACGCCTAACAACCCCGCTCCTTCCGGCCCCCCGAGCGGAGGCGGAGATAGTTCGCGGTTGTCAAACTTGCAGACGCGCCGTGTGAACGCGCCTGCCGCAGGCGCGCAAGCAGGTTCTTACTTCGATTTGAAGACTCGGGTGCAGAATAAATTGCTCTCCGAGTTAGACCCGTCTATGGACATCTCGCGGACGGAAGAAGTTAAGAAGACGATTCAGGATCTATTCGAGCAGATTCTAGCGGAAGAAAATATCGTCCTGTCGCGCCCTGAACGCGCGCGTTTATTCGAACAAATTACGGCGGAGATCTTGGGCTTCGGTCCGTTGCAGCCGCTTTTGGAAGATGAAACGGTCACTGAAATTATGGTGAACGGCGCGAAGAATTTATACGTTGAGCGCAAAGGTAGGATTCATCGCGTGCCGGTAACGTTTGAGAATAACGATCACGTTATGCGTATTATTGATCGCATTGTCGCTCCGTTGGGCCGCCGCATTGATGAATCCAGTCCGTATGTAGACGCGCGCCTGCCGGACGGCTCGCGCGTAAATGCGGTCATCCCCCCGATCTCGCTGGTCGGACCAACGCTGACGATTCGTAAGTTCTCGAAAAGCCCGATTACGATCGAGCAGTTGATCCAGTTTGGCTCTATTTCGGCAGAGGCGGTTCAATTTCTTAAGGCGTGCGTAGAAGCCCGTTTGAACGTTGTGATCTCCGGCGGCACCGGGTCTGGTAAGACAACGTTATTGAACATCCTTTCAAGCTTTATTCCCGATGACGAACGCATCTTGACTATCGAGAACGCCGCTGAATTACAGTTGCGGCAGGAGCATGTCGTGACCTTGGAGTCGCGCCCGCCAAACATTGAAGGACGCGGCGAGATTACAATCCGACAGTTGGTGATTAATGCGCTGCGCATGCGTCCCGATCGTATCGTCGTCGGCGAGATTCGCGATGAAGCGGCGTTAGATATGTTGCAGGCTATGAATACAGGTCACGATGGATCTATGACGACCTTGCACTCCAACAGCCCGCGCGATACGCTTTCGCGTTTAGAGACGATGACGTTGATGGCGGGTATGGATTTGCCGTCGCGTGCGATTCGCGAACAGATCACTTCGGCGGTTGATGTTGTTTGCCATCAAGAACGTATGCGCGACGGCACGCGTAAAGTGACTAACATCACCGAAGTCAGCGGCATGGAAGGCGATGTGATCACCATGACCGATATCTTTGTGTTTGAGCAAACAGGCATCGAAAATGGACAGATCGTCGGGCGGCTCAGACCGAGCGGTTTGCGCCCCAAATTTATTGATAAGATCGAAGCGGCGGGCATTAACCTGCCTCCGTCTATCTTTGGAATTGGAGAGAGGCGACGTTACTAGAACGAGTCGTTAAGCGGAAATGACCCTTCTTTCTATCATTGCAATCGGCGGAAGCATTCTTCTCGTTCTGCTCATTATCGGAGCGGTGGCGACCGTGTTGAACGAGCGCTCGCTTGTCGAGGAGCGGTTGGGGAGATTTTTAGACGATGAAAAGCCTGCCGCGAACGCCAAAGAGAAGGAAGATACTCTTGTCACTGAATGGCTGAATCGCAGAGTTGCGCGTTCAGAATCGGGCGGTCGGATTGCGCGCGAACTCGCGCGCGCCGATATGAAATTGAAAGTCGCCGAATATTACGCGCTGATCGTTATCGCGGTAATTGGCTTGTCTACGTTAGGCTATCTAATTCAGCCGCGCAACGGTTGGATTTCAGCCTTAATCGGAGGCGTGATCGGCTTTTTCGCGCCCCGGTTTTACGTCAAACGCCGACAGGCGCAACGCTTGAAACAATTTAACAGCCAGCTGTCCGACATGCTGAATTTGATGGTCAACGGTCTGCGCGCCGGCTATTCGACGCCGCAGGCGTTGGAAGCGGTGAGCCGTGAAATGCCCTCTCCGATTTCAGATGAATTTAGGCGCTTAGTGCAAGAGCTGCAGATCGGCATACCGATGGAGAAAGCCTTGGACAACCTCTTGCGGCGCATCCCCAGCGAAGACCTTGATTTTGTCGTTACGGCGATTAATGTCCAGCGCGAAGTGGGCGGCAATCTCTCTGAAATATTAGACACGATCTCCTTCACCATTCGCGAGCGAGTGCGCATCAAAGGTGAAATCGGCGTATTAACCGCATCGGTCCGCGCCTCTGGAACGATCTTGTCGTTGATCCCGGTCTTTCTTACGCTTGCGCTGTGGTTTGTCAGCCCCGAATATCTCTCCAATTTCTTCGATGCAAGCAGCGGATTACCGCAGCCGATGTGCGGCATTATTGCCGTAGTCGTCATTATTGCGATGATCGTTTCAGGCTATCTGATCATGATGAAGATCGCAGACATCGAGGTGTAATATGTTAGGTCTGATTATTTTCTTTGCAGTCTTGCTTGTTGTAGCCATAGCGGTCGTTGTCTTTGCTCGTCGAAATGCGCCGCAAGGCGGCGACATAGACGACCCATTGCAGGCGCGGCTGGCGGAATTTATCCAGCGCGGCGACGACGTGCAATCGCTTGAACAAGTCGAAATGTCCCAGTCGTTCACCGACCGCGTGCTGATTCCGATGGTGAATAAACTGGGCGAACTTTCGGCGCGTTTTACGCCTCAAAAGATGGTTCAAGATACCGATCGTCAGTTGGAATTGGCTGGCAACCCTTGGCCCATTAGCGCGCCCACTTTTGTTGCGATTCGCTTTGCTCTGATGTTATTGTTGGGCGGGCTTATGGTTATGATGGTCACCCTCTCGCCGCCAGCCAAATCTAGCGATGGTTTCCTATATATCGGCGGAGGAGCTTTCGGAGGATTCTTCCTGCCTCATTTGATGCTGTCGGGACGCGTTAGAAATAGACAGAAAGAGATCAGAAAAGCAATGCCTGACGCTCTTGATCTATTGACTGTTTGCGTAGAGGCGGGATTAAGCTTCGACTCGGCAATGCAGCGCGTAAGCGAGAAATGGGAGAATCAACTTTCGCTGGCATTTGCTCGCACTATTCGCGAGGTGCAACTGGGCAAGACGCGACGCGAAGCCTTGCGCGATATGGCGGATCGTTTAGGCGTTGCGGAAATGTCCAGTTTTGTTGCGGCGTTGATCCAAAGTGAAATGCTCGGCGTAAGCATGGCGCGAGTATTGCGCATTCAATCCGACCAAATGCGCGTGAAGCGTCGTCAGTTGGCGGAAGAAGAAGCGCATAAGGCGCCTGTCAAGATGGTTATTCCAATGGCGTTATTGGTCTTTCCGACGATTATGATCATTATTCTCACTCCCGCCGCGTTGCAAGTTGCAGGGTCGCTCTAGGAGAATAGAATTTGGCGTTGCATTAAAGAGACAGCGACGCTGAGAAATATATTTTTAGGTTGGCATGAAAGGAATCCCCTGGTCGTATCGTTTCTACCGATGGGGTTGGAGCGGGATGGATTTGCTCTTTCCGCCGATGTGTGGCGGATGCGGCCAAATAGGTTCACGCTGGTGTGAAATATGTAAGGGGCGTGTCGCGCGGATTCGCGAACCGTTTTGCGCGAAGTGCGGGACTCCTGCGCTTAACAACGATATTTGTGAGAAATGTTTATCGAATCAGCCCAGCTATCGCGCTTTGCGATCGTGGGCGAGTTTTGAGTCGCCAGTGCGAGATGCGCTTCTTGCAGTCAAATACCATCGCAATATTGGATTGGCGGACGCAATCGCGACGGATATGCTCGGGTTTGCGCGTTCGCTGCAATGGATGATGGAGATGCTGATTCCCGTTCCTTCGGGGGCGATGCGTTTAAGAGAGAGAGGATATAATCAAGTTGCGCTGATTGCGCGTCCGCTTGCTTACGAGTTGGGTGTTGCGTATGCGCCGAACGGCTTGAGAAGAGCGCGCGAGACCCGCTCGCAAGTCGGCTTGAACGCCTCTGAACGACGCGAAAATGTTCGAGGGGCGTATCGCGCCGATCCATCGGTTGTGGAGCGTAAGTCTATTTTATTGATAGACGATGTGGCTACAACTGGCGCCACTATCTCTGCTTGCGCAGAGGCGTTGGTCGCCGCGGGCGCGACGGAAGTGCGCGCATTGACGATAGCTCGCGCGCACGCTCGCCATGATCTAGATCGCGTTTGATTTGCATGAGCGCGCGTTGTAGAAACACGATAATCATAGAGGAGGTCCTGCCATGACAAGCAAGATCGAAGTCCAAGCGCGGAATATGCGGTTAACCGATAATACGCGCGAATATGTAGAAACGAAAGCGGCTAAGCTAGAACGATACCTTCAGGAGATAGACGAAATATATGTTGAGCTTTCTCATGAGAAGACTGCGCGCCAAGCCGACGACCGTTTTGTTGCGCAGATGACGGTGCGCGGTAAGGGAGTTTTGCTGCGCACAGAAGAGCGTTCGGATAATTTGCATGCAGCGTTCGACGAGGCGTGGGACAAAATGCAGCGCCAGATCGAACGGTACAAGGGCAAGCATCATCGCGGTCGCGGCGATGGACGCTCTGCCGCTGAAGCCGTGGTGGAAGAAGCGCTGGTGGATGAGACCGGCGAGTTGATGCCGCTGATCGTTAAGCGTAAGAAATTCGTTCTCTTGCCGATGGATGAGAATGAGGCGATGGAGCAAATGCGCTTGCTTGGGCACGACGATTTCTTTATCTTCTTCAACGCGGAGAAGAACGCCGTGCAAGTGTTGTATCGCCGGCGCAACGGTTCATACGGCTTGATCGAGCCAGTGATCGGATAGCGTGATGCGAGAATAATGTTCAGCCCGACGAGAATAGTCGGGCTGAACGCTTAAGGAACGAAAATGGAATCGGATGAGATCCCGCGAGAAGAACATGGCGTTGGAAATAACGAGCATGAGAATGTCAGCCGCATTGTCCGTGAATTGATCGAGGCGATCGGCGAGGACCCTCAACGCGAAGGCTTGGCGAACACTCCGCGTCGTGTGGCGCGAATGTACATGGAGTTGTTGAGCGGCTATGCAACAGATCCCGAACGCCTTGTAAACGGCGCGCTTTTCAATGTGACATACGACGAGATGATCGTCGTACGCGATATTGAATTTTATAGTTTGTGCGAGCATCATATGCTTCCGTTTATTGGACGCGCGCATGTCGCTTACATTCCCGCTGGGCAGGTGATCGGGTTGTCGAAAATTCCGCGCATTGTAGATATGTATGCGCGACGCTTGCAGATTCAGGAACGCATGACGCGTCAGATCGCGGATCTTCTTCAGAACATTTTAAATCCGCATGGCGTGGCAGTGGTTGTGGAGGGAATGCACATGTGTGCGATGATGCGCGGCGTGAAGAAACATGATGTGCGCATGACGACTTCGGCGATGCACGGATCATTCCGCGCGAATGCGGCGACGCGGCAGGAATTTCTAGAGAATATCAGTCGTGGATCAAAACCGCTTCAATTGTAAAAGGCGCAATCTGTCGCAGAGGCGCGTATGTGTTTGGCGCGGTAAGGAGCGCTTTCTTAAGAGCGGAGCGATAATTCCTGATGCGGCTTCATCCAGATATGCTGGCGGAGGCGCGTCGCTGTTTCCGCGATCGTCTCGCCCGTTTCTGGATTTTGAAGAGTAGGATAAATCTCCGCTAAAGGCGCGACGACGAACGCTTGTCTCAGCCAGCGCCCATTGACGATCTCGTCATCGAAAACGATGATATCAATGTCAATCGTTCGAGGCGCATATTTATCTCTGCTGCGTCGGCGTCCCAGTTTGGTTTCAATGAATTGAATAACGTCAGATTTTAATTCGTCGCGCGAGAAAGACGCTTGATATGACAAGCAGGCGTTCAGATAATTATCGCCGCCGCCGCCCACAGGTTGAGATTCCCATATGCTGGAAATTTCTACAATCTGTCCGTGCTGTGCGAGCAGTTGCGCCGCTCGCGGCAGGTTAGTCTCCGACTCAATGTTCGATCCTAAGCTTAAATACGCGACATGCAATTTACTCATCTCGACTGCGCTCGATCTCCACACCGACTGATTCGGCGAAGCGCACTGCGCCCGGCTTTTCCACGCGGACGACAACCTTTTGCGCGTTTTCATCCTCCAAGCAGAGTTTTGCCAGATCGTTCGCCAGCGCTTCCACAGTGAGGCGTTGCGCGCTTTCGGCATGCGCCATTACTTTTTTCGACATCTTGCTGTAGTCTACGCAGTCGTTGATATGATCGGTTTCCGCTGCGCGGCGCGTATCGGTGGAAATGACGATATTGATCAGGATGTTTTGAGCGCGGCGGCGTTCCCAGTCATTGATGCCGATAATGCCGCGGACGAGCAGGTCTTTGATAATGATTTTGTCCATTGTTTAGGAATCCTTTTAATGTATGCGTGGGCGAATTAAGGTTATGAATATTACTTAATAAAACGGGCGCGTTAAACGAGATTTCGTCCGCCGTCCACATGGATAATCTCGCCGGTGATATATGCGGGAGACGTAAGCAGGAAGAGCAACGCTTGTTCCACTTCGGGCTCTTGCGCCCAACGTTTCATTGGGACATTTTTTATGATCTCAGGCGAAGCGTTCCCGTCGGCAGGCGGGAGGATCGCGCCGAGCGCCAAACCGTTGACGAGGATCTTCGGCGCGAGCGCGATTGCCATAGATTTCGTCAACGCCGCCAGCGCCGACTTGCTGATCGTATAGGGAAAGTGGTCCGCGCCGGGGCGCAGAGCGCGCCAGTCGAGGATATTGATTATGCGAGCGCCTTCATCCGCTTGACGGGCAAAGGCTTGGCTGAGCAAAAACGGCGCGGTTAAATTAAGGGCGAGATGGCCGTTCCAATCTGTGAGCGTGGTTGCGTTGAATGAGAGCGGCTCGAAGATAGCGGCGCTGTTGACGAGAAAATGCAAGGGTGTGGATTTGTTGACCAGCCGAATCAGTTCTTCTGTCTGGGTTGAGTCGCTCAAATCTGCTTGAAAGATCCATGCGCGTTTACCGAGACTTGTAATTTCAACGCGCAGCGATTCGGCGTCCGCTTGAGAGTGCGCGTGATGGATGGCGACGTTCGCGCCCGCGCGCGCGCATGCCAGCGCGAATGCTCGTCCGAGCCGTCGCGCCGCGCCGGTGATGAGAATAGTTTTGTTTGTTAATGCTTGGGCGTTCATATGGAAGATTGTAATCTATTCATTTTCTCCTTTGTGTGCGAGAAGCCTGTCGTAAGCGATTAAGGTTGCGGCAAGCGTTAGCCAAGCGACGATCTGCACCTGCCGAAACCCGTCGAGAATTAATGCGCTGTCTCCACGAAAGGCTTCGAGGAAGAGACGCGCTCCCGCGCTGAGCGCGGTGAAATAGAGGAAGAGTGCGCCTGGAAATAGCGCCGATTTGCGGAACCGGATTAAGCCGAAAATAGCCAGCGAAGCGATCAACTCGTAGATTTGAGTTGGGTGCCGCATCGCGCTCCATAAGTCAATGCCCCATGGCAGAGACGTGGGGTTGCCGAAGGCTGTCCCGGCGGCGAGGTGGGAGAGGTGAAGACCGATGGCGAGAAAGGCGAAAATGAGAGTGAGCGCATCAAGCGCGTTCCAAAACGAAAAATTTTGTCTTTTTCCGTAAGCGATTCCTGTGAGAATCGCGGCGACGATCCCGCCAAAAGAATCGAATAGATCGATGTTAAGAGAAAATAGGCTTAGCGGAGAAGCTATGAAGGCGGAATAATTTGCCAATGCAAAGAGCGCACGTCCGCCGATGAGATAGCCGAACAACGAGTAGAAAACGAGGTTATTTAACCTCTCTTTTGAGATGCCATACTGTTCGCTTCGTTTCTCTGCGAAGGCGAGCCCAATCCACAGCGCAGCGATGAGGAGAATTAGGTTGCGAGGAGGGGCGAAGAGAGCGCGAAAGATTTCAATCATTTCAAGAGCGCCTCCACCCTTGTTCGCAACAATGCTTCCGCCATCGGTCCCCCGATAGCGACTTCGTTGATAACGCCTTCGCGGGTGATGAAAAATGAAGATGGAAGCGAGCGTAATTGGTAAGCGGACCCGATGACAGCCGTTTCGTCGAGCAAAATAGGAAAAGTGAGATTGTATTTTCGTACGAACGGCGGAATGTCCGAAATTTTATCCTGATAGGTCATGTTGATCGCGAGGACGATAAAACCTTGGTCTTTATATTCGTTATAGATTTTCTCGATGGCGGGCATCTCCGCGCGGCAAGGCGGACACCACGTCGCCCAGAGGTTAATCAGCGCCGCTTGCCCGCGCAAGTCAGAGAGTCGTATTGTCGCGCCGTCGGTCGTTTGAAGCGAGAAATCGGGCGCGAGAAAGCCCCTCTGCGGCGCCGCGATCGTTCCAGGGTGAGAGGCGTTGTTTTTATCTACGCTAAGAAATATCCAGCCGAGTCCGAGCGTCAAGAAGATGGCGTAAATAAATCGTCGAGGCGTTGCGCGCATGTACTTTAGTACGCCTTCGGCGTTGAAGTCTTACGATGGTACAATCCACAAAAAATAGAAACGTCAGGATAATTATGACAAACGATCTTCAGTCACGCGCAATCAATACTTTGCGATTTCTTTCGGCGGACGCTGTGCAGAAAGCGAACTCGGGCCATCCCGGGCTCCCGATGGGGGTGGCGGCGATAGCCTACACGATCTGGACGCGCCACCTACGGCACAATCCGCGCAACCCTAAATGGATGGGACGCGATCGTTTTATTCTTTCGGGCGGGCATGGTTCGATGCTTTTGTATTCGCTCTTACATTTGACCGGGTACGATGTGAGTTTGGACGACATTAAGAACTTCCGCCAATGGGGGAGTATTACGCCGGGACACCCAGAGCATGGGCTGACGCCCGGCGTGGAGGTGACGACGGGCCCGCTAGGACAGGGATTTGGCCAAGGCGTGGGTATGGCGATTGCGGCGAGTCATCTTGCGGCGTTGTTTAATAAGCCTAAGCATGAACTCATTCAATCGTATATTTATGGCGTTGTCACCGACGGCGATCTGATGGAAGGCGTTTCCTCCGAAGCTGCGTCGTTGGCGGGACATTTGTCTTTGGGGCGCATTGTTTATCTGTATGACGATAATCACATTTCGATTGACGGCTCGACTAATTTAGCCTTTACCGAGAATCGTGCCGCACGCTTTGAAGCGTATGGTTGGCACGTTCAGACGGTGGCTGACGGCAACGACGTAGAGGCGATTGATAAGGCGATTCAAGCTGCGAAGCTTGATCCGCGCCCGTCAATTATTATGTGTCGTACGACTATCGGCTACGGAGCGCCCAATCGACAAGGCACTTCTAAAGCGCATGGCGAGCCGCTCGGCGACGAAGAACTTAACGCCGCGAAAGAGAATTTGGGCTGGCCCCTTGAGCCGCGCTTCTTCATTCCCGACGATGTTCTCGCTTTTTATCGTAATGCGCTCGATACTGGGCGCGATATGGAGGATGACTGGAAGAAATCCTTCGAAGCGTATAAAAAGGAAAATCCCGATCTTGGCGCGGAGTTGTCGCGGCGACTAGAGGGGAAATTGCCCGATGATTGGGATGCGAATTTGCCGACGTTCCCCGCCGACTCGAAAGGCATGGCGACCCGCGCGTCTTCCGGGAAAATGATTAACGCGCTTGCGCCGATCTTGCCTGAACTGATCGGAGGTTCGGCAGATTTAGCTCCTTCGAATAACACCATGATCAATGGAAGCCCGTCTTTTCAAAAAGAGTCGTACGAAGGTCGCAACTTCCACTTTGGCGTGCGCGAACATGGTATGGGCGCGGCGTTAAACGGGATGAATCTATATGGCGGCGTTATCGCCTATGGCGGCACATTTCTCATCTTCTCCGATTACATGAAACCAGCCATTCGTCTCGCGGCGCTCTCGCATGCTCCTTCGATCTTTATCTACACTCACGACTCGGTCGGGCTAGGCGAAGACGGACCGACTCATCAGCCAATTGAACAACTTGTCGCCTTGCGCGCTATTCCGAATATGGTGACGATTCGTCCTGCTGATGCTAACGAAGTCCGCGAAGCGTGGAAAGTTGCTATCGCGCGCCGCAACGGGCCGACTGCGCTGGTCCTCACTCGTCAAGCTCTGCCGACGCTCGGCGACGTCAATGCGCCTGCTGTTGAGAAAGGAGCGTATGTGTTGAAAGATTTTGGTAAGCCTGAAATGATCTTAATGGCGACGGGGTCGGAAGTGAGTTTGATATTTATCGCCGCGCAGAGACTTCACGAAGAAGGTGTGGGGGTGCGCGTGGTTTCCTTCCCGTCTTGGGAGTTGTTTGAAAAGCAAGACGAAGCGTACAAAGAATCTGTCCTGCCGAAAAACATCATAAAGCGGCTTGCTGTCGAACTTGGCTCTAGCCTCGGTTGGGAACGTTACGCCTCCGCTGCGCTATGCGTGGACCGCTTTGGCGCATCGGCTCCGTATAAGATTATCTTTCAGAAGTTCGGGTTTACGGTAGAGAATGTAGTTGCAAGAGCAAAGGAGTTAATTGCATAGCGGCAACTCAATCGTTGCTGCAAAGGATAATGATGAAAATTGTCGTTGGTTTTGACCATGCGGGCTTCCCGCTGAAACAAATTGTTCTCGACGTTGTGCGCGAAGCGGGACATGAGCCTGTTGACGTTGGCACAGACTCTGCCGCCCCGGTGGACTTTCCGGACTTTGCTGAGAAGTTGGGGCGCGCGATCCAGAAAGGCGAAGCGGAACGCGGAATTTTAGTGTGCGGATCAGGGGTTGGCGCGTGTATCGCCGCCAACAAGATGAAAGGCGTGTACGCATCTATTTGCCACGATACATATTCTGCGGCGCAGGGCGTGGCGCACGACGATATGAACGTTCTTTGTCTCGGTGGGCGCGTCGTTGGCGCTGAACTGGCAAAAGCCCTTATCTCCGCATTTTTAGGCGCGGAATATCAAGGCGGTAAACCGGGCGGAGAGCGGCTCGCGCGGAGGGTTAGAAAGATTCATAAACTAGAAGAAGTCGGTAAGTTGGGAGATTAACAGATTGATTTCTTTGATTTGCAATCTCCTGAAATTCAAAAACTTTTAAAACGGATATAGCCATGAGTACGATCACAAAATTAACCCAATTAGGACAATCCCTTTGGTACGATAACATCCAGCGTAAGATACTGGAGAACGGCGAATTCAAAACCATGATCGAGCGCGGCGACATTCGCGGCGTGACGTCGAATCCGTCTATCTTTAACAACGCTATTGCTAAGACGAGCGATTATGATTCGGCGTTGATACCGCTCGCTTGGGCAGGCTGGGACACGAAAAAGATCTTCTGGCAACTCGTTATCGAAGACATCAAAGCCGCCTGCGACGCTTTCCTGCCGCTGTACGAAGCGACCAATGGCGGAGATGGTTACGTCAGTATTGAAGTCACGCCTGACCTCGCATACGACACCGAGAAAACTATTGCGCAGGCGCAGCGGTTGTGGGCGCGCGTTGCGCGCCCGAACTTGATGGTGAAAATTCCCGCTACAGCGGAGGGCATCCCTGCGATTCGCAGATCAATTGCGGCGGGATTAAACATCAATATCACGCTGATCTTTTCCCGCAAGCGCTACCTTGGAGTTATGGATGCCTACCTGAGCGGTTTGGAAGATCGTGTTGCGGCGGGACTTCCTATTGACCGCATCGCTTCTGTCGCGTCGTTTTTTGTCTCGCGCGTAGACACGAAAATTGATCCGCAACTTCCCGAAGGCTCTCCGCTTAAAGGTAAAGCTGCGATCGCTAACGCCAAACTTGCGTATGACGACTACCACAAAACATTTGCGGGTCGTCGTTGGGAAAATCTTAAGGTTAAAGGCGCGCGTGTCCAGCGCCCGCTATGGGCGAGCACCAGCACGAAGAATCCTGCCTATCCAGACACTTATTATGTAGATAATCTCATCGGGCCGGAAACTATTAACACCGTTCCGCCTGCCACGCTTGAGGCGTTCAAAGACCACGGCATTGCGGCGTTGACGCTCATGCGCGGCATGGATGAATCGCAGAACGATATCAATCAGTTGGAAGCGGCTGGCATCTCGATGGATCTTGTCACAAAAGAATTGGAAGACGAAGGCATCGCCGCTTTCAGTGAGGCGATCGCGCATTTGCTCGCGTCTATTGAAGATCGGAGATCGCGCGCCGTTGCCTCCCTCGGATCGTTAGCCGATTCCGTTTCGCAGCGCATATCGCAGCTCGAATCCGATTCTGTTCCTGCGCGCCTGTGGCAGCATGATCCCTCGCTTTGGGCTTCCTCCAAAGACAAGGCTGGTCAACACGAAGTGACCATCCGCATGGGTTGGCTCGATTCGACCGACAAGGCTCGCAAGAAATTAAAAGAATATCAAGATTTCGCCAAAGAAGTTCGCAGCGCAAGCATGGATCGAGCGTTGGTCATCGGCATGGGCGGTTCGTCATTGACTGCGGAAGTATTCAGTCTGTTGTTTACTGCGCATGGAGAGAAGCCTTCTATTGCGGTTGGCATTTTAGACTCCACCGACCCCGCGCAAGTTGCAGAAGCCGCGAAAAATTATCCGCCTGAAAAAACCCTCTACGTCGTTGCCAGCAAATCGGGCGGCACCGCTGAAGTGATGGCGAACTTCAACTACTTCTGGAAGTTAAGCAAAAAGGACGGCTCGCATTTTGCCGCGACCACCGATCCCAACACCTCGCTCGAAACCTTGGCGCGAAAAAATAAATTCAGAAAAATTTTCCTCGCCGATGAATTCGTCGGCGGACGCTACTCCGCGCTGACCGACTTCGGACTCGTCCCTGCGGCTCTGCTCGGTGTGAATTTGAATCACCTCCTCGACCGCGCCGATTGGATGCGTTCTCAGTGTGACGAACACGATCCTGCCGCGCGCAACCCTGGCATGGCATTGGGAGCCGTACTTGGCGAATCCGCTCTCCACGGGCGAGACAAGCTGACCGTCGTGGCTGACGCGGCTTTGTCGCCGTTTGCAAATTGGATCGAGCAGATCGTCGCTGAGTCCAGCGGCAAGAACGGCAAGGGAATCCTGCCTGTGCCGCTCGAACCGATCGGCGATGTGAAAGAATATGGCGACGATAGAATTTTTGTCTATCTCCGTCAAACAGGCGAACACGATGGCGCCATGACAAAACTTCGCAACGCGGGTTATCCTGTTATCAACTTTCCAATTTCCACTTTCTACGATGTCGGCGCTGAAGTTTTCCGCTGGGAGATCGCTGTCGTCACCGCATGTTCGATCATTGGAGTGAACGCGTTCGATCAGCCGAATGTCGAATCGAGCAAGAAGATCACGAAGGCGATGATTACCGATTACCAGAAGAAAGGCAAGTTGAAAGAAGGCAAGCCCGCGTGGAAAAGAGATGGCGTGAGCGTGTTTTCGCCGACTGCCGTGACGGGCGCGTCGTTGAGCGCTGTGCTGAGCAAGTTCTTGAAAAAGGCGAAAGCAGGCGGCTATGTTGCGATCAACGCCTATCTGCCGCGCAACGATGAAATGACTGACGCCTTGCAAAAGATGCGCGTCGCGATCCGCGCAAAGACAGGCAACGCCGTGACCGCTGGATTCGGTCCGCGCTTCCAACATTCGACAGGTCAATTCCACAAAGGCGGGCCGAAGAACGCGCTGTTCCTCGTCATCACTGCCGATGCTGAAAAAGATATTGACATCCCAACCGAAGGATTGTCATATGGCACGCTCATCCGCGCGCAGGCATTGGGCGATTACGAAGCCTTGATCGAGGCGAAGAGAAAAGTTCTGCGCGTGCATTTGCCGTCGGTGGATGATGTGAAAAAAATGGTGGACGCGTTGGCGGAGTAATACGCAAACAGCTGTGCTATACTTGCAAAGGCAAGGAGTATTTTATGTTAAACGTCAATGAACATATTGTGCGGATTCATATCGAGAAACTGCCCGAAGGTGTTTATCTTGCAACATCCGAAGATGTACAAGGACTGGTCGCTCAGGGACGGACAATTGCTGAGACTGTTGAAATTGCCCGCGACGTGGCGCGTAAGTTGCTGGAAGCGCAAGGAGATGTTCGATTGCCTGCGATCAGCGAGAGTTTCGATTACCCCCTCATTGTGGCGGGCTAAGGATGGGGAGACTTTCAGGTTTTCGATATCGACAGATCGTCAAAAAACTCAAAGCTTTCGGCTTTGAGTTTTTTCGTCATGGGGCGGGGAGCCATGAAATCTGGTGCAATCCGATAACGGGGAGGTATACAACAATTCCAAATCATCCAGGTGATATGCCCGAAGGCACGTTACGTGCAATTTTGAAACAGGCGGATATTTCCCCCGATGATTTTTTGGAGAAAAGATAAATGGCCGAATTATCTCAACTCAAATGCGTCGCCTGTCGCGGCGGCGACCCAAGCCTGACCGAAGCCGAGATTGCCGAACTTCTTCCTCAAGTTCCCGAATGGCAACTCGTGGCGCGGGATGATATCCCGCGCTTACAACGTATTTTCAAATTCAAGAATTACGTCCAGTCATTGGACTTCACCAACAAAGTCGCCGCCATTGCCGAAGAGGAAGGCCATCATCCATTGATCGTGCTGGAGTGGGGGAGAGTCACCGTCCAGTGGTGGACGCATGTGGCGAAGGGATTGCACAAGAACGATTTCATCATGGCGGCAAAGACGGATGAGGTATTTTCTCGCTAACGATAAATATTGGAAACATGTCATTCTGAGGAGCGGAGCGACGAAGAATCTCTGCTGCCCCAGGAAGATTTCTGTAGCAAAGAGAGATGCTTCGCTCCGCTCAGCATGACATAAATTCACTTTGACGATTTGATTTCCGCCCGTCCTCTCTTTTTTCTAAAAGCCGACTCGTTCAGCCGATGGAACAAGTTCAACGCGAATGGTTGATTCCCCAGCCAGCCGAGGAATGCGGCGGGGAGTTTGGTGAGTCCGCGCGGGGGAGGAGGTAATGTCAGCGCGGATGAAAAATCTACGACGCGATCGTCAATCTGGAAGGTTGCGAGGTTGAGTCGTATCACTTGGGGTGTTGCGTTGAGAAACTTACGCAAGGACTCGCGCTCGGCTGGGCTCAACCACTGTGGCAGATCGGATGTCGCTTTGAAGTTGCAAATAAGGGCAAGGTCTCGAATAAGTTGCTTGTGTTCTTCCGAAAGTAAATTTTCCTTTTCCGTGAAATAAACTACATCGGGATCAATTGCAACCAAAGTTTGAAGCCACAAGCGATTGACGGTGGTACGAATCGCGTTTCTCGCGCCAGGCGTTGTGAAGTTATACAGCAGTGTCGCGTCGCGTAAATTTTCCCATGTATCGGAAATATCGGGACCGACGCGGAGCGCGTCGCACAGACCAAGTGAAGGCAGGATCGGAGCGCCGCAGGTGAGAAAATACGCGTCGTGTCCCATCGCCTCGCGCATGGTTTTCAATGCTTGGCGATATGCGACTTCGCGCGGCATGTCTGTAAATCGTTTGCCTGGCAATGCGCCCGCGTAGAGAAAATCTAGTTTCAAGTAATCGAATCCCCACGCGCGGACTTGTTTCATCAGCGCCGAAAGCCATTCGAGAACCGCAGGATGTGAAGTGTCGAGCGCGTAGAGTTGTTCGCCCCAGTTAAATCCAGCCGAGACGAATCGTCCGCTCGCGTCGTGCAAGAACCAATCGGGATGTTCCCGAAACAAGCGCGACGATTCGACGGCGATCAACGGCGCGAGCCACAGCCCAGCCCTTCGCCCTGTGGATTTGATTCTTTCAGCCAGCGCGTTCATTCCCGATGGAAATTTTTTGTTCGCATCCCAATCGCCGATGGAGGTTTGCCAGCCGTCGTCCACTTGCAACACGTCGAAAGGTAGATCATCCAAATCATCGAAAATTTGATGCAGAATCGATTCGTCAATGGCGGTGTACAGGCTGTACCACGAACACCACACGCGCGGATTTGGCTTGTCTGACTTTTTGCCGAAGCGTTTGCCAAGTTCTTCGGCGTATTGTGCGAAGACAAATTCTTCGCTTCCGCGCGCGAGGAACCAATCACATCTGTTCGCTTCGTGCCGCCCCTCGAGTTGATCCTCTTTCAACCAGACGTGCGCGTCCAATCTGAGCGAGCCGAGCAGGAGGATGTCACCCTCCGCAAGTTCCACCGCGCCGACCCATGAACTGTGCGGCGACGCTTCATTCACGTAGTGCGGATCCGTTTGCAAGGGATGGAGGATCGCGGGGCGTTGAACGGGGAGCGGAGTCGGCTCTGTCCACGCGGCGAGGGACCAGGATTGCCATCCGTGGCGATAAAAGTTTCGGGGAGGGCGAGGCAGGCTGACCGTCAGAGAAGAGGCGTTGACGATTTGAGAGGAGCCAGCCTCAGGCGGCGAGTCCAGTTGGGGGGGAGAGAAGATCACAAGAGCCATTATCCCGCTGAATCCGTTGACGGTCAATTGTAGTTGTGGCATAATTCGCAGGTCAAAGGCAGTGAAGAGAAGAGTAGATTTGCGACTCTGTCAGCGAGTGTGGGCGCGGTGTGAGCCACATCAGCGAGCAAATCGAAGATCATCTCGGAGCCGTTCCGCTGAAATTAGTCGAATAGTTTGACGGTCAAATCGTCGGATGGTCGGTTGAGAGTAAGCGAGCCGAAATTGTCCTTCGTTATCAGGACGGGACGATGTCAGTCGTCTACTAAGCGTCTGCTGGCTATCTCTTTTGGGAATGCGAGCGGAAATCAGAGTGGTACCGCGTGAGTCTTTACTCTCGTCTCTGTGTGAGATGAGAGTTTTTTATTTAAACTATCATATGTCGTTGCGAGGAGGGCGTAGCCCGACGAAGCAATCTCCGTGTGAGATGAGACTGCTTCGTCGCCCTGCTCCTCGCAGCGACATGAAAATTCGGAGGTCAAATGTTTAAACCAGTCAACTCCAAACTCAATGTGACTTCGATGGAAGAAGCCATGATGAAATTTTGGAAACAACGCGATATTTTTAAAAAGACGACCGAGATGCGCGAGGGCGCGCCCGAGTATGTTTTCTATGAAGGTCCGCCGACCGCCAACGGCAAGCCTGGCGTACATCATGTGTTGGCGCGCGCGTTCAAAGACTTGTTCCCGCGCTACAAGATCATGCGCGGATTTCATGTCTCGCGGCGCGGCGGCTGGGACACGCATGGTCTGCCCGTCGAGATCGAAGTGGAGAAACAACTCGGCTTCAAAAACAAACAACAGATCGAAGAATTCGGCATTGATAAATTCAACGAGTTGTGCAAGAAGTCCGTGTTCACGTACATTCAAGATTGGGAGAAACTCACCGACCGCATCGCGTTCTGGGTTGACCTTGAAGACGCCTATGTGACCTACACCAATGACTACATCGAGTCGGTCTGGTGGATCCTGAAAAACTTTTGGGATAAAGACCTGCTCTTCAAGGGATACAAAGTTGTGCCGTATTGCCCGCGCTGTGGCACGCCTCTTTCGGACCATGAGGTTGCTCTCGGCTACGACGAAGCGACCGATCCTTCGGTCTTTGTGCGTATGCCGCTGGTGGATAAGCCCGACACGTCGCTGCTCGTGTGGACGACAACCCCGTGGACGCTTCCTTCCAACGTCGCCGTCGCCGCGCACCCCGAAGAGGAATATGTCACTGTTGAGCGGGATCACGACGGCAAAAAAGAAAAGTTGATCCTCGTCAAGTCGCTCGTGCAAAAAGTGTTCGGCGAAGAGGAAGTGAAAGTCGTTGACACATTCAAGGGCAAGAAGTTGAAGGATGTGAAATATCATCCGCTGTTCACGTTCATGCCGCCAGATAAGCCCGCGCATTATGTTGTGCTGGGAGATTTCGTCACGACGGAAGACGGCTCGGGCTTGGTACACATCGCGCCCGCGTTCGGTCAGGAAGATATGGACATGGCGAAGCAACACAACTTGCCCGTCCTGATGACCGTTCTCCCCGATGGGACGTTTGTTTCCGAAGTGACTCCATGGCGCGGAGTGTTCGTCAAAGACGCCGACCCGATGATCATCGAAGACCTGCGCGCGCGCGGACTTCTCTTCAAGGCGGGCGAATATACGCACACGTATCCGTTCTGCTGGCGATGCGGCACGCCGTTGTTGTATTACGCGCGCGAATCGTGGTACATCCGCACGTCCGCGTTTCGAAATCGCTTGGTTGAATTGAACAACACCATCAATTGGGTCCCTGAACACACGCGCGAGGGACGCTTCGGTAATTGGCTTTCCAATAATATTGACTGGGCGTTGAGCCGCGAGCGCTATTGGGGCACGCCGCTTCCCATCTGGGAGTGTGAGAACAAACATCGCGAAGGCGTTGGCTCGGTGAGAGAACTTTCCGAAAAGGCTGGTAAAGACCTGAGCGAACTCGATCTGCATCGCCCGTACGTGGATCAAGTCCATTGGGATTGCGCCCAATGCGGCAAGCAGATGAGCCGCGTCCCCGATCTCATTGACGTATGGTTCGACTCGGGCTCGATGCCCGTCGCGCAATGGCACTATCCGTTCGAGAACAAAGAGAAATTCGAGTCGCAGTTCCCCGCCGATTACATCTGCGAAGCCGTTGACCAAACGCGCGGGTGGTTCTATTCGCTTCATGCTATCAGCACGTTGTTGTTCGATAAAGTGTCGTTCAAAAATGTTTTGTGCCTCGGCTTGATCCTTGACGGCGATGGGCAGAAGATGTCGAAGAGCAAAGGTAATATCGTTGCGCCATGGGATGTGCTGAGCGTTCACGGCGCCGACGCGTTCCGTTGGTATCTCTACACGGCGACTCCGCCAGGGCAAGAGCGACGCTTCTCTTCCGATCTGGTGGGCGAAGTCATACGCAACTTCACGCTCACGTTGTGGAACGTCTACTCGTTCTTCGTGACGTATGCGAATCTCGATAAACCCACCGTCACCACCATGCCGATAGCAACGAGCGATCTCGATCGCTGGCTGTTGTCTGAACTCAATGTGCTTGTCCGCGATGTGACGGATGCGTACGAAAAATATGACGTGACCAATGCGACGCGTCCCGTCGAAGCGTTCGTGGAGAAGTTGTCCACGTGGTATCTGCGACGCTCGCGCCGCCGCTTCTGGAAATCCGAATCGGACTCGGACAAGCAAGCCGCCTACTCGACGTTGTACACGGCTCTTGTCACCCTCTCGAAGCTGGTCGCGCCCGCGATGCCTTTTCTCGCCGACGAGTTGTACCAGAACCTCGTCCGCTCCGTGGACGAGGCCGCGCCCGAGTCGGTGCATCTTGCCGAGTGGCCCCAAGTGATGCCTGAGATGATAGACGAGTCGCTGAACCATGATATGGCAACCGTGATGAAACTCGTTTCGCTCGGACATTCCGCGCGGCAGAAAGCGAATCGCAAAGTGAGACAACCGCTGGCAGAAGCCGCGTTCTCCGTCGGCAACGCGAACGAACGCAAAGCCGTCGAGAATTACGCCGACCTGTTCGTGGACGAGTTGAACGTGAAGAAAGTCCGCTTGCTGGATGCCGCGACGGAAGCTGTATCCCATACAGTCAAGCCGTTGCCCAAACAGTTGGGACAAAAATACGGCAACAAATTTCCCGCGCTGCAAAAAGCGATCCTCGCTATGAACGCGGAAGAAGTTGCGAAGATCTTGATGTCTGGCGAACCGCTGAAAGTGAGCCTTGAAGGAGTTGAGTACGAAATTTTGTCCGAAGAGGTTGAAGTCAAGACGCAGGCGAAAGAAGGATTCGCAGTCGCCGAAGATGGCGCGTATGTTGCCGCGCTCGTCACCGAGTTGACTCCCGAACTTGTGCAAGAAGGTCTCGCGCGTGAATTTGTGCGGCGCGTGCAAGACCTCCGCAAAAGCGCGGACTTGGACGTGGCTGACAGGATCGAGCTGTTCGTCGAAGCCTCGGCAGGTCTAAGGTCTGCGATTGAAGCGCACAAGGAGTACATCACCGCTGAAACGCTCACATCGAGTCTCCAGTTTGCGAGTCCGCCGAGCGGCGCATCCAGTGTAGACGATTCGTTCGACGGTGAGACGGTTAAGGTAGGATTGATCAAAAAATAAGCAAAGTTACGGTGTGGAAAAATAGTTTTGAAAGGCGCGTTGAAAGACGCGCCTTTTCTTTTATAATAGCGTCATAATTTTTATCGAGGTGATGAATGTTTAAGAGACTTCCGCTTTGGCTGCGCCAGACACTGGCATGGAGCGTTCACGCGTTTACTGCGACCGGCGCAGTGTGGGGGTTTTTAGCCTTGCTGGCGATTTGGGAATTGAACTTTAAGCTTGCGATCGTATATATCATTATCGCCATGCTCGTGGATGGTTTCGACGGGATGCTGGCGCGCTGGTTCCATGTGCATGAATATGCTCGAGGCGTGGACGGCGGATTGCTGGATAATATTATTGATTATTTAAATTATGTGGTCGTAGCGGCGCTGCTGCTGGTGCGCGTGCCGGGCTTATTGCCGGAGGGATGGGTAATGGCATCGGCGATCTCGATCTTGCTGACTTCTGCTTACCAGTTCTCGCAAACGGATGCAAAGACTGACAGCGATTCGTACTTCTTTAAGGGTTTTCCCTCGGTATGGAATTTTCTTGTCATTTACATGATGTTGTTGGGACTGAATCCATGGATCAATTTTTCCGCACTGGTAATTTGTAATATTCTTGTGTTTGTGCCGGTTAAATATCTGTATCCTTCTCGCAATGTTCGTTTGCGCCGCTTCACGCTCGGATTCACCTACCTTTATGGCGCGCTGGGGATTTGGGCGCTCTTGCAGTATCCGGATGTGCCGGCGTGGGTTGCGCCGGTCTCGTTCGTGTATGTGGCGTATTATGCCGCGCTAAGTTTCTTCCCGAAATTCGGAAGGACGGAACTGGCTTAAGACGATATGCTGATCGAGAGAGTCGCCGCCGTTTCGCCTGAACTTTTTGCGGCGCTTGCGGATTTGATCCCTCAGTTGAGTCGAAGAATTGCCTTGCCCGCGCAAGACGAATTGTCGGCGCTTTTGAAATCTCCTGATACGGCGTTGTTGGTCGCGCGCCTGCCCGAAGAAGATAACGCGATTGTTGGCATGCTTACCGTGATCGTCTATCGCGTTCCGAGCGGAACGCGGGCTGTCGTGGAGGATGTTGTCGTAAGCGAGATGCGCCGCCGTCGCGGAATCGCGAAGTCTCTTATGCAGGAGGCGATTAAGTTCGCGCGCGAGGCGGGTGCGGGAAATCTGTCGTTAACCTCGAATGCCAATCGCCTGGAAGCGAATTTGTTGTATCAGCGCCTAGGTTTTCATAAGCGCGAAACTAACGCGTACTTTCTAGATCTGGCCGCTGACGGATAAGGTCAAGTGCGCATAGCGATCAACGTCCTTCGCTTGCCAGCAAGCGTTGATAATGTTCAGGCGTATCCACATCGAGCAGCAGGCGTTCATCGTGCCAGGGGAGAAATTCTACACGGCGCTTGTGAAGGATAGCCCGTCCGCCCGTATCGCCTTCGAGAGTCAGAAGATCGGCGAATGTTCGACGGTCGAATAGGACCGGGTTTGCGCGGCGCCCCATTGCTAGCGGCACGACGGCGGAATAGAGTCCCTCGGCGTGTTTTTCTGCCAGCGCTTGTAAAATAGAAACGGTAATTTGCGGTTGATCTACGAGTAGAAAGATCGCTGCTCCGGCATTAGGGTCGGTGGTGTGGAGCGTTCGGATGCCAGCCTTGACGGAAGCGCTTTGTCCGCTTTGCCATTCGTTATTTCTGGCGAGCGTTACGTTCAAGTCGCCGATCGGCGCTTCGACCTGTTCGGCATTTGCGCCCGTGACGACAACGACCGGCGACAGCCCGGCTTCGAGCGCTCGTTTGACTACAACTCGAATGAACGGTTCCCCGTTCCAGTCGAGCAGCTGCTTGGGCTGTCCGTATCGCGCCGCTTCGCCGGCGGCGAGGATGATCCCGGCGGTAGATTCGTATGCCGCGTAAATTTCATTTTGCTTCATGCTTGCGATAACTGTTGCGTGATATGCGGAGCGTAATTTTTTCGCCATCGTTTTCGCGTTCGCTTGCAGCTCGGGTGTATCCGCCTGATTGAGCAAAATTGTTTTACGCGCAGACGGGGGAATATTCTTGACGCCGCTTTGAGCGTGTAAGAGAGCGCGCGTCAATGCGTGAGCGTCAACTATCTCGCCGGATTTAACGCCGCTGATCCGCTCAAACGCTTCAGGGCGATGGACGAATTCGGCGTTGAGCGGTTTCCCCAACCCAGATAAACCGGCGACAGCCACAACATGATTCGTAAAATTTGGAATAGGTGGTTCGTGAGCTGCCCAACCTTTCAGCGGCCTTTGGCGCGAGCCGTCGGCTTCGAGCAATAGCGGAATGGAGCGCTGGGCGCAGAATTGATGAAGCGTTTTAAGCGTTTCATCGCTTACGGATGCAGCTCTATCGCCTTCAATCTCTCCTGTGATCAAGGTGACGTCGCTGAGAGCGTTTTTGAGGTCGATTAAATCGTTTGACGAGCGCGCAACGATGTGCTTGCTTGCAAGCGAGGTTTGCCATATCCCCAAATGAGCAGCGACTGCGATGACGACGGGCGGCGTCATTTGTTTTGCTAACTGAAACAGCGCGGTCGTCTTTCCGCCTGATCCGATGAACGCGATGCAGTCGGTCTGGCTCGTGCGCAACGCCTGCGCAAGCGTAAGAATCATGTCTGAATTATACAACCTCCGTTAAGGTAAGGTATAATATTTCCCGACGTTGAATAGACAGCGTCTGACAAATTCTCTTTAAGGCGTAGTATGGTAAGCAATTTACTTGAATCTCTCGATACATGGGCTGATCTTCAAATCACTCAACAAGACGTTGAATTCCTAAACAACTATTTATTCGAACAGGAAATACCCCTCGCCACGAGCGAACTCGCGCTGGCGTTAATTCATGAACGTAACCGCGCGGAGCGCTTCGCGCTTCGCGAGCGGCGAGAGGGAAGCGGAAGAATTTATGTTCCGAAAGATGCGCATCAGGTTGGCGACGAACTGGCGTTTCCTAATTTGGCGTGGATGCGCGGAAAAGTGACGGAAGCGCGCCCGGGCGCAAATCCTGAAATCGGCGCATTCAGCGTGCTGACGGTTGACCTTGATGACGGCTCTCGCCGCCTATTCGCGTCTCAGTTGGCGCATCACCCTTTGAATGATAACCCCGCCTCGGACGAAGGCGAAGGCTTTGACGCTGAAACGATCGCGCGCGAATACGGGAGCGAGATCAATCAAAAACTCGAAGCCGCTTTTAGCAGCGACGCGCAGCTCGTGCGAATCGCCGGGCGGTGGTTTCCGCGCGCGTTGCTTATAGATGTGCGCGAAGGCAACTTGAACCTGGCGGAAGCGGTTCTGGATATGGCGGCGGGCGAGCCAATGTCTCCGTCCGCATTGCTTAAGGATATAGCCTTGCCGGAAGGCGAGAACCCAAAACTGACCGAATTCTCTTTGAACTTCGCCCTTCAAGAAGACGGCCGCTTCGACGAAGTGGGTCCCGCAGGCGAGGTGTTGTGGTGCTTGAAACGGCTTGAACCGGATGATGTGCGGAACGCGCCTTTATTTCTGCAATATGATCCTATCGAATACGACCGCTCTCTGCTGGACGACCAGATGTTGAAATTAGCGTCGGAGTTGGACGACGAATTGAGCGAGATAGACGATGTGTCTGATCTGTTTGCGGAAGAAGCGTCTATCGCGCTGATTTATCCGCACCTTCGGGCGGGAACTTTGCCAGTTTCGACGCGCGTTCAATCGTTGTTTCCGACAGCCTACGAGACGCCCCGCATTCGCTTCACGCTGGTAGACGGGAAGACTCGACAGCGCATCCCCGCATGGATTGTGCGCGAATATCGCTATGTCTCTGGCTTGCAAGATTGGTACAGAGCCAACGGCTTGATGCCCGGTAGTTTAGTGACGATTCGTCGAGGCGATGCGCCTGGCGAGGTTGTGATTGAAGCGCAGACATATCGAGCGACGAAAGATTGGATGCGAACCGCTATTGTGGGCGCGGACGGCGGCGTAGTGTTCGCCATGTTGAAACAGGCGGTGTCTGCGGAATTTAACGATCGTATGGCGTTTGCCATCCCTTCGTTTGACGTTGTAGACGCTTTGTGGACAAACAACCGCAAGCGCCCGTTCGAGAAACTTGTAATAGACTTGACTCGCGAGTTGTCGAAATTGACGCCGCAGGGGCATGTTCACGCGCAAGAACTGTACGCGGCGGTCAACATCATTCATCGTACTCCGCCGGCGCCGCTCTTCGCGCTTCTGGCGAGCCGCTCCGACCTTTTTGCGCATGTAGGCGACTTGCATTTTCGATTGCGGGAGGCGGAATAAATGGCAGAAATTAAACGCAGAAGCCTTATTAAGCCGGGCGTAGATACGCCGTTCTTTATTGACTTCGACTGGTGGAAGAAGAATGAGCGCGATTGGAGCGTGTACTTGCGATCGCTGCTGTGCGCTGAACACCGCGAACTATTCGCTGATAGCGGAGAAGGCGAGATGGTGGATTGGGTGGACCCGGCAACCGCCGAAGTGAAACAGGTGGATGGCGTTCAGAATATTCTTATGACGCATTGCGTCCGCCAGCCGGACTTCCTCACCGAGCAGACCGCGCTAGTAGAGGCGGTTTTTCGACTGTTTCTCACTAATGGGAATATTCCAATGTCATCGCTGGAGTTGGGCGAACGACTTAATCGTTCGCCGCAGACGATCTTGCGGACATTGGCTGGACCTCGTATTTATAAAGGGATTCGCCCATATAGCGCCGCATAAACGCGCAAGCGGTTGCCGGTATTTCGGCGCCGTACTACAATAGCCTTGAACTGCCCCCGTAGCTCAATGGATAGAGCGACAGCCTTCTAAGCTGCAGGTTGTGGGTTCGAGTCCCGCCGGGGGCGCCAGTCTTATTTTGCGCGTCGAGTTCTATTAGTCAAGGAGTTAAGCGATGACTATGATCATACGTAGAAGCCTGCCGGCTGTATTTGAATCTCGTATCGTGATCCTGCAGTCTGCCCGTTGGCAGACTCGCTCCAGCGTCTGGAGTCCGCCGACCGACGTATACGAAACTGGAGAAGATTTCTTTATCCGCGTGGAAATCGCCGGTATGCACGACGAGGATTTTGAAATTACTCTGAATAATAATGTCCTATATGTCTCGGGCAGCCGTCCCGGTTTTGTAGGACGGCGCGCATATCATCAAATGGAAATCCTTTCAGGACGTTTTGAAGTTGAAGCGTCTATTGGCGCGCCTGTGAACGAAAGCGCGTGCGAAGCCGACTATGCGGATGGATTCTTAACGATTAAATTACCGAAAGTAAAAAACGGATGAAATTAGAGAATAACTATGCCCGCTAACCGCTGGCGTTCTGGGTACGATGATTTCTTTCAATGGAATGGGGAACTGGACGATGGCTTTGTTTCAGCGCTGTTGTCGTCCATCCCTCCGCGCGTCCCTGCTGGCAACTCGGACGATTCTGAAGCAGACGCGTCGCAACCGACGCCGGAGCGCAAATATCCGGCGACACTTCCCATCCTGCCGTTGCGAGGCGTGGTTGTCTACCCACAAACCGCTGTCCCGCTGACTGTTGGACAGCCGCGTTCGATCAAATTAGTGGATGATGTGGTTGCGGGGGATAAGCTCGTTGGGCTGGTCGCGGCGATGAATCCTGAACTGGAGACGCCGGGTCCAGCGGACTTATATCCTATCGGCGTTGTAGCGACCGTTCATCGCCTCTTCCGCGCGCCCGATGGGACTGTGCGCCTGCTCGTGCAAGGCATGGATCGGTTTCGACTAGGTCAGTTTACCGAGCAAGAGCCGTATCTGAAAGCGCAGATCACGCTTGCGCCAGAGACAGTCGAAGAGGGTTTAGAAGTTGACGCGCTTGCCCGCAATGCCCGCGATCAATTTCAACAGATCACTCAAATGATTCCTTCGTTCCCTGAGGAACTGGCTGGCTCTATTACGTCCGTCGAAGACCCTTTGCAGACGGTCTACGCGATCGCGAACTTCCAACGGATGGATCTGAAGGACGCGCAGGAATTGCTTGCGTTAGATTCGACCGCTGAAAAGCTGAAGAAACTGACCGGCTTGCTTGTGCGCGAAGCGGAAGTGCTTTCGCTGGGGCAGAAAATTCAAAACGAGGCGCGCGGCGAGATCGAGAAAGTACAGCGCGAGTATTTCTTGCGCGAACAAATGAAAGCCATTCAAAAAGAATTAGGCGAAAAAGACGAGCAGGCTGCCGAGACAGAAGAGTTTCGCAAGAAGATCGCCGATGCAGAAATGCCTGAAGAGGCGGAAAAGCAGGCAAATCGCGAGTTGGAGCGATTATCGCGGTTGCCGGTTGCGGCAGCGGAATACGGCGTGATTCGCACCTATCTGGACTGGCTGGTGACCATGCCGTGGTCGAAATCCACGGAAGACAATCTTGAAATTTCGCGCGCGCGCGAAATTTTAGACGCCGATCATTATGGGCTGAAGGGTGTGAAGGAACGCATCCTCGAATTCCTCGCGATTCGGAAATTGAGAATTGACCGTAAAGAGGAGCCTGCGACCGCTTCCGACGACGCGATTCGACGCGAACGCGAAGGCGTAATTCTTTGCTTCGTGGGTCCACCGGGCGTAGGAAAAACTTCGCTTGGACAATCCATTGCGCGCGCAATGGGACGCAAGTTCGTGCGGGCTTCGCTGGGCGGCGTGCGCGATGAGGCGGAAATCCGCGGACATCGCCGCACCTATATCGGCGCGATGCCGGGACGGATTCTGCAATCGTTGCGCAGAATTGAGTCGCGCAACCCTGTCTTTATGCTGGATGAAATTGATAAATTAACATACGACTTTCACGGCGACCCCGCTTCGGCGTTGCTTGAAGCGCTCGACCCCGAACAGAACAGCGAATTCCGCGACAACTATCTCGAAGTCGCTTTCGACCTGTCGCAGGTGTTCTTTGTGACCACCGCCAACACGCTTGAGACAATTCCCGGTCCGTTACTCGACCGCATGGAAGTTATTTCGCTTGCCGGCTATACTGAAAAAGAGAAGATCGCCATCGCTAAGGGATATTTAATCCCGAGACAGATTCGCGAGAATAGTTTACGCGAAACGGAAATCTCTTTTACCGACGACGCCTTGCAGAAGATTATCCGTGAATATACGCGCGAATCGGGCGTGCGCAACCTCGAGCGTAGGATTGGCGCAGTTTGCCGAAAGGTTGGCGCGCGCATTGCGGAAGGTAAAATAACGAGCGTGAATCTTTTGCCCGACTTGGTGGAAGAATATCTTGACCGTCCGGCCTTCCATGGAACTGAGGAACTTAATCGCCGCATCTCGATCCCCGGCGTTGTGCCGGGCTTGGCGTGGACTCCGTACGGAGGCGAAGTGTTATTCGTCGAGGCGACGAGTATGCCCGGAGGAAAAGGCTTTCAGATTACCGGCTCGATCGGAAACGTGATGAATGAATCGGCGCGCGCGGCGTTGTCGTTTGTGCGTTCGCACGCGAAACAGCTTAAAATTGACGAACGCTTCTTCGAACAACACGATATTCACATGCATATCCCTTCCGGCGCGCAGCCGAAAGACGGTCCATCCGCCGGAGTAACCATGGCGACCGCCCTCGTTTCGCTTGCTTCGGGGCGTAAAGTGAAGCCGAGCCTCGGCATGACCGGCGAGATCACCCTGCGCGGGCAAATGCTTCCTATCGGCGGCGTTAAGGAGAAAGTGCTTGCCGCACATCGAAACGGTTTGACAACCGTAATCTTGCCCAAAAGCAACCAGCAAGACGCAGAGGAAACGCCCGATGAAGTTAAGCGTGTAATGAAACTAATTTTTGTGGAAACAGTGGATGAAGCGTTAGACGCAGCGTTAGAGCCGAAACGAATGACGCGAACGACTAAAAATGGAAAGGCGAAACGAAATGCCAAAAGTTCTGCTCGTTGAAGACGACCAGAATATGGTCGCCTTGCTTTGTACGCTGCTCAAGATGGAGAAGTTCGAAGTTGTCGCCGCTGAAGCCGACGCGGACTTCCTCGCGCTCGTTTCACGAGAAAGCCCTGATGCGCTTCTGATGGACGTTCACCTTAACGGGCTCAACGGGTTAGATGTTGTTCGAGCGTTGCGCGCCGATTCGCGCTTCAACGATTTGCGCATTGTGATGACTTCCGGGTTGGACATGCGCGAAGAATGCTTGCGAAGCGGAGCCAACGCCTTCCTTCTCAAGCCGTTCATGCCCGACGATCTGATCGCCCTTTTACGAGACGGCGGCGCGTGACTCTACGAGTTGGGATTTTGACCGTTTCCGATCGCGCGGCGCGCGGCGAACGCGAAGACCTTTCGGGTCCTGCGCTTGCGGATCGCGTCGAGCGGGAGGGCTGGCGCGTTGTTGTGAAGCGCATTGTTCCTGACGATGAAACGATCATCCGCGAGGCGTTGTCTGCTTGGGCGGATGCGGATGAGTGCGACCTTATTTTGACCACCGGCGGAAGCGGATTCGCTCCGCGCGATATAACCCCCGAAGCCACGCGCGCGATTATTCAACGCGAAGCTCCCGGCCTTGCTGAAGCGATGCGCGCCGCGTCGTTGAAAATGACTCCGCATGCCATGCTTTCGCGCGGAGTCGCCGGCATTCGCCGGCGAACGCTCATTGTGAATATGCCGGGCAGCCCGAAAGGCGCCGTGGAAAACTTGGATGCCGTAATCGCAGCGTTGCCGCACGCAGTTCAGTTGTTGCAAGAAGACCCGCAAGCCGAAAAGAACCATTAAGCCAGTTATTCGCTTGTAGTATAATCCCGCAGTTTGTATCGAATCTTATCTTATCAAAGGAAAGCGCGCGCATGATTGACGTAAATGAATTGCGAAAAGGGGTGACGTTTGAGCTCGACGGGCATCTTTATAAAGTGTTGGATTACAGCCATAACAAGACTGGGCGCGGCAATGCCAACATCCGCATTAAAGCCCGTAATTTGCAGACCGGCGCCAATATCGAGCGTACATTTAACTCCGGGTTATCGGTGCAAGACGTACGACTCGACTTCCACAATGTGTCGTATTTATACAGCGACGGCGAGCTCTACCACTTTATGGACAATGAGACTTTTGAGCAGCCGGCGGTTGGCGCTAAAATGCTCGGCGATTCTGCGTTATATCTTAAAGCGGGCATGGAAGTGAAGCTTACATTCTACAAAGGCGCTCCTTTAGACGTGGAATTTCCGTCCACCGTAGATCTCGAGGTTGTCGAAGCGGAAACTGCTATTCGCGGAGATACAGCGACCGGCGTGACGAAAAAAGTAGTAACGGAGACCGGCCTGGAAGTGCAATGCCCACAGTTCGTGAAAGTGGGCGACGTGATTCGAGTTAACACCGAAACGGGCGAATACACTACGCGCGTGTAAGACGGAGTGAGGATTCTAAGCGAACGCGCCAGTGGGGAACTGATGCGACTGCTTAGCGTTCGCTTAGATAGTTGATCTATAATTCAAGCATGAAAAACCCCTACGGCGTTGAGTGCCCTTATTTCTACGGCGATTATTTTCGCGGAAAAAACGTTGAGGAATGTCGTCTGCTGAAAACCTCCGGCGAGCGGTGGACGCGCGATCTCTGTAAAACTTGCCCCGTTCCTGAAATCTCTCGCGCAAATGCATGCGTACATATGCGTTTGCACGGTAAAGTGGCGCGACCGTTGTCGGCTGCGTTTATGCGGCGTATGCAAATTTCTGCATACTGCGAAAAGGTAAAGAAGCCGGTGGCGGAGCCTCGAGTAGGGTGCGGTGAGTGTCACACGCTCCCATTTAAGCTTGAGATAAGACCCTGACGAAAGAACGGATTAACTGAGATACTCATGCCGCTTACTCTATTGCTCGACCTCGACGACACCCTCCTCAATACGAACATGCACATATTTATGCCTGCCTACTTTCAGGCGTTGACTGCGCATGTTAGCGGCCATATTCCGCCTGATGAATTTATGCGGGCATTGGTCGGCGGAGTGAATCGCATGAATGACAACGAGGACCCGCGCTTGACGTTGCGCGAGGTTTTCGAGTCGCATTTTTATCCTCGGTTGGGCGCGTCGAAAGACGATCTACAGGAAATCTTTGACGATTTCTACGAACGCGCCTTTCCACAGCTGGCTTTTCATACCGCGCCCATAGCCGGCGCCGTTGAATTTGTGAACTGGGCTGAAGAGGCAGGCTTTCAGATCGCCATAGCCACCGACCCGCTATTTCCGCTCATCGCCACGCGGCATCGTCTGCGCTGGGCGGGCTTCGATCCTGAACGCTTCAAACTGGTATCGGCCTTTGAGGAATTCCATTTTACGAAAAACCATCCTGCTTACTATGCCGAAGTTTTGGGCGCGCTCGGTTGGCAGGAGGGCGGCGTGGTGATGGCGGGAAACGATCTCTATCGCGATATCCTTCCCGCGCAACGCTTGGGGCTGAAAACCTTTCTGGTTGAAGATCAACCGTCCTCGCCGTCGGGGGAGGCGGCGAGCGCCGGTTCGCTCGCGGACCTGCGGCGTTGGCTGGAGACAACCGAGCCCTCTGCGCTGGAGCCATTGTACGCGTCTCGCGATGCGATCTGGGCGATCCTGCTTTCTACGCCGGCGGTCTTTCCTAGGTTTCTGCATCCGCTGACGGACGGCGAATGTCGTTGCGCGCCAAAACATAACGATTGGGCGATGAACGAAATTGCCAGTCACTTGCGCGATACGGAACGCGAAGTGCATATCTTACAAGCGGATTTGATGTTGAAGAAAGATGACGCGTTCATCCCTCGCCCGGATACGACGGTATGGGCGAGCGAGAGAAATTACCTCAACGAGGACGCCGCAGAAGCGATTGATGAATTTACCGCGGCGCGATTAACGCTGCTGGAGAAAGTGAAAGACGCTTCGGATGAAATCTGGCGGCGCAATGTCCGTCATGCGATTTTCGGTCCGTCGAATTTTACAGAGGTTATGGGCTTTATCGCCGATCATGACCGCTTGCATTTGCAGCAAGCCTGGCAGACTGCGCAGACGTGCTTGGGTAAGCGCGTCCAATCGACGTGAATGGTGTTGTAAACCCCAATATTCGATATCAATGGACGCATTGCGTCCTGTGAAGGAGTTTGTGAAATGAGAAAACGAGTTGCGATTACAGGCGTGGGCTGCATCACTCCTGTGGGGAATACTGCGCAAGAAGCTTGGGAATCTTTGCTGGCGGGGAAATCAGGCGCGGGACCGATCACTCTTTTCGACGGGAGCGAGCATAAGACGCGCTTTGCCGCGGAAGCGAAAGGCTTTGACCCTGTTGGACGCTTTGGCGCGCGCGAAGCCCGCAGGATGGATCGTTTTACTCAATTTGCAATGGCGGCGACGGCGGAGGCTGTGCAGAACGCCGGGCTGAAAATTGACGCGTCGAATCGCGATCGCGTAGGAGTTGTGATTGGCACCGGCATCGGCGGCATTGGGACGATCCTAGAGCAGGCGGCGATGATGAATGAGCGCGGCGTAGATCGCGTCAGCCCGTTCCTTATTCCGATGATGATCGCGGATAGCGCGCCCGGCATGATCGCCATTCGCTTTGACGCGCGGGGTCCGAATATGGCGCTTGCGACAGCGTGCGCTTCAGGCAATAATGCGATCGGAGAAGCCGCTGAGATGATCCGGCGCGGCGCGGCGGATGCGATGATCGCGGGCGGCGCCGAGGGCGCGCTGACGCCTCTCGCGGTCGCGGGCATGAACGTCATGGGCGCGCTGTCCACTCGAAACGACGATCCGCAGCGCGCATCGCGTCCGTTCGATAAGAATCGCGACGGCTTCCTAATGGGTGAAGGCGCCGGCATAGTTATCCTTGAATCGTTCGAGTCGGCGAAAGCGCGCGGCGCGGAGATCCTCGCCGAACTGAGCGGCTACGGCGCTTCGGATGACGCATTTCATATATCGGCTCCAGCGGAGAACGGCGCGGGCGCGGCGATTTCCATGCGCCTGGCGCTGCAAGACGCCGGGCTGAGCGTTGACGGCATTCAATATATTAACGCGCATGGCACTTCGACGACGCTGAACGATAAAAGCGAGACCGCCGCAATCAAAACGGTCTTTGGAGAGCGCGCCTATTCGATCCCGGTATCGTCTACAAAATCGATGACAGGACATCTGCTCGGCGCTTCGGGCGCCGTAGAAGCCGTTTTCTCGGCGCTGGCAATTCGCGCTGAGACGATCCCGCCGACGATCAATTATGAGACTCCCGATCCTGAGTGTGATCTCGATTATGTCCCCAACCAACCGCGCGCAGCGGCGTTGGATCATGTGATGTCGAACTCGTTTGGATTCGGCGGACATAACGCGACGCTGATCTTCGGGCGTTATTCGGAGTAACGAGCGCGGCGCGCGCCTCGGTTCCCGTTAGGAGAGACCACATGTTAAATGCGCATATCACAGGCTGGGGGATGGCTGTGCCTGAAAGAGTTATGACCAACGACGACCTTTCGGAATTTATCGAAACGAACGACGCTTGGATTCGCGAGCGGACGGGCATTCGCGAACGCCGCGTGGCGCGCGAAACAGATTTCACTTCCACGCTCGCTGTAGATGCTTCGATGCGCGCGCTCAAAAAGGCGAACATCCGTCCGACCGATTTGGATTTGATTATCTGCTCCACCTCTACGCCGGAATACCTCTTCCCTGCCACCGCTTGTTTGATACAAGATCAGCTCGGCGCGACGAAAGCCGGCGCGTTCGATCTGTTGGCTGCATGTTCGGGCTTCATCTATGCGCTGAATATGGGCGCGCAAGCCATACGCAGCGGTTCGGTCAAGACGGTTCTGGTGATCGGTTCGGAAACGCTTTCGCGATTCGTTAACTGGAAGGATCGGAATACATGCATCCTGTTCGGCGACGGCGCCGGCGCGTTTATCTTGCAGGCAGACGAACGACCGGGCGGCGTGCTTTCTGCCGTGATGCACTCGGATGGCTCGGGCGGCGATTTGTTGAAATTGCCATCCGGCGGAAGCCGGCGCCCCATTTCAGAGACCACTTATCAAAACGGCGAGCATTACATTCAAATGGACGGACGAGAAGTATTCCGTTTTGCGACCCGCGTCATGGCTTCCGCGACTCAAGAAGCGCTGACGGCGGCGGGCTTGACGGTTCAAGACGTTCGCTGGATCGTGCCTCATCAAGCGAACGTTCGGATCATCGAAGCGGCGGCGCGCGGGTTGAAACTGCCGATGGATCGCTTCATCGTTAATTTGGATCGTTACGGGAACACTTCCACCGCGTCTATTCCGATCGCGATGGTCGAGGCGGCTGAAGCGGGAAAGATTCAACGGGGCGATAAAGTGGTGATGGTCGGTTTTGGCGCTGGTTTAACGTGGGGCGCATTGGCGGCGGAATGGACGGGTCCGTTGCCAAGCAAGGGAGCGGCGCGACCCGAACGCTATCGCCAGCTTGGACGCATCCGCTCTTGGGTGCGGCGGCTTATCCGCTTTATCGAAGGGTTGATCTACCGCAGAGAACTATAATGCCAAATTAATCGTGGATGTGATAAAATAACGCTACATTGAGCAAAGGAGTGATATATGCTAGGATTGCCGCGCGGCGCTGAGTGGATCGTTATCTTAGCGATCGTTATCCTTCTCTTTGGGCCAGGGCGCATCGGTAAAGTTGCCGGCGAACTGGGCAAAGGCATTCGGTCTTTTCGCGAAGGACTTTCTGAAGGAAAACAAGACGAAGACTCAACCGACTCTTCTGAGGATAAAGAACCTAAATAGAAAAAGGCTCTCATACGAGAGCCTTTTTCTATATCGAGACTTGCGCAAAACTCTAAGACCAAGCTGCGAATTTCGTTAATATATACGAATTGTTTTTAAACCAGCGGCGGCAATTTGCGGCGCAAGATTTCGATTTGCGTACGTCATATATATGTTAAGCGGGCTGCAGCAAGCCGCGCAATTCCGCGAGCGATGTGACGGGATTTTTACAAACGAACCCCTCGCAAACGTACGCGGTGGTCTTGCTGTCTTTAAGTGGACGATCTTGTAAGAGCGCGGGCGCGGCGGGCGGCGGTGGGAATGTAGATGCGGCGAGGACAGCGGCGGGGCGGTAGGCGGAGCGTGCAAAGCGAATGAATTCAAGCGCTTCTGGCGCGCTCGGCGCGCTTACGATCGCCAGTTGCTTCACTTTCTCCAGCGAAAGGTTAGCCGCCGATAGCCAGCCCGCAAACGAAGTGGGGTATTCTGCCGCCATGCCGACGACGAGCGAGAACGCTGCTTCAGCCCGTTCTCGATATTTTCCTTCGCCGCTAAACTCGGAAAATAGCAATAGCGCTTCGCACGCCAGCGCGTTGCCGGAAGGCGAGGCGTTGTCTTGCACGTCTTTCGGTCTTAATAATAATGTTTCGCCGTCTGCGGGCGTGTCGAAGAATCCGCCATCGGGGTCGGCGAAGCGCGCGATCATTTCCTCAACCAACTCTTGCGCGGCGCCGTACCATTTGACGTTGAAATCGGTTTGATAGAGTTCGAGCAGTCCGAGGATGAGCGCGGCGTAATCTTCAAGGAAGCTGGCGGCGGCTGTTTTGCCGTCGCGCCAACTGTGTTTGAGGCTGCCGTTTGGGCGCAAGTTAGACAGGAGGAATTCTGCGTTGCGCGTAGCCATAATGTAGTAGGTGTTGTCGGGGATGATGGAAGCGTTGGTTTCCGCTTCGGCGGAGAAGACGCGCGCCGCTTCGGCTAAGATTGCAAGCGTGAGCCCGTTCCACGAGGTGAGGATTTTATCGTCGGTGGAAGGGCGGACTCGCTGTGAACGTGCGGATAACAGTCGAGAATGGCAATCGGCCAGCGTGGCGGCGAGCGTTTGTGGATCAAGTTTGAAGCGGGCGGCGAGAGCGCCGTCGTCCAGAACGCGTTGCAGGATCGTTTTGCCTTCCCAATTTCCGTGCGCCGTGATCCCGTATGCCGCTTCAAAGAGTTCGGAATCGCTTTGCAAGGTTGCGCGGATTTGCTCGAGAGTCCAGACGTAGAACTTTCCTTCCTGACCCTCAGATTCGGCGTTGAGCGATGAGTAGAAACCGCCGGCGGGATGCGTCATTTCGCGGGCGATGAAGTCGAGTGTTTCGGCGGCGATGCGCTTGAAGAACGAATCGTTGGAGATTTGCCAGGCGTGAAGGTAGGCGCGCGCGAGCAGGGCGTTATCGTAGAGCATTTTCTCGAAGTGTGGCGTGCGCCAGGCGACGTCTGTACTGTAGCGCGAGAAGCCGCCGCCGACGATGTCGTACATGCCGCCGCGCGCCATAGCGCGGAGCGCGTGAAAGCAGGCTCGCAGTGTTAATGAATCGGCGGGGTTTTGGGTTTCTTTGTTTTTGGCGGCGCGCCGCAGGAGGAATTCGATCGCCATTGCCTGAGGAAATTTGGGCGCAGAGCCCCAGCCGCCGTTGCTCCAGTCGTAGTCGTCGAGCAGTTGCGAGGCGGCTGCGTTCAAATGATCTTGTGAGAATGAGGCGCGGGTTTGAGGGGTGACGTTCAGCGCCTGGCGGATGCGGTCGGTCACTTTATCGCCGATGCGCGCCGCGTCTTTTTGTTGTTCGCGCCAAGCGCGCGCAGAGACTGCTAAGATGTCTTTAAAGGCTGGCATGTTGTCGCGTGCCGCGGGCGGGAAGTAGGTCCCGGCGAAGAAGGGTTTGAGGTCGGGGGCGAGGAAAACCGACATGGGCCAGCCTCCGGAGCCGGTCATGGCGACGGTGGCTTGCATGTAGATGGCGTCGAGGTCGGGGCGTTCTTCGCGATCCACTTTGATGTTGATGAAGTTTTCGTTCATCAACGCGGCGGTCTCTTCATCTTCGAATGATTCGCGCGCCATAACGTGGCACCAATGGCAGGCAGCGTAGCCAATGGAGAGGAAGATCGGTTTGTTCTCGGCGCGCGCTTTGGCGAGCGCTTCTTCGCCCCAAGGGCGCCAATCTACGGGGTTGTTTGCATGTTGCAGGAGGTAGGGTGAGCTTTCGGAAATAAGGCGGTTAGGCATGGAATCTCTCTGATGTGGTTTTTTGACATAGCAGTCAGTATACCCGTAAATGCGCTTGCCCTCTTCGCTGTCGATCAGGTTGGGCGGCTGGGGATTGTGGAGCCGGTCTTTTCCAACATCTGCGTACAGAAGCGCATGCGCCGTTTCACGTTACACTCGAAATTGAAAGTGGATGTACAATGGAGATTATTCGCTCTGGTTCACAATATTGGTAAGATCCACGCCTTTGAGACACTGACCTGATCCATGACAGAGCAAAAAAGAAGCGCCTTGGACGGGGATGGCTCTCCCCTAAATCCATTTTTCGACAGTCTCGTTGGGTGGCTGGCTTCGGGAGTTACTATGAGAATGCAAATTATCAGTATTTTTATGCTGAATGCGCTGGTTGCTTGTACATCTGCACCTGTGACTGTTTTTCTAACTGCTTCGGCTACGCCCAGCGTGAGTATTGTCGCTCCGGCAGATGCCCAGCCTGCCACTGTCGCGCCTGTATTGAAACCAACTGACTTACCTCCAGATACATCTCGCTCCATTCACCTTCCGCCCGCAAATTACCTCTATCATGGCGTTTACCCCGGCGGCTATACAGGCGAAGAAAACGACCTTACGCTGGATGATTTGCACTCTTACGAAGAAGCGGCGGGCAAAAAAGCCGTCTGGGTATACTTCTCGCATAATTGGTACGAAGGGCGCGCCTTTCCTCTTCAAACCGCGACTTGGATTCGGGAAGCGGGCAGCATTCCTTTTATTCGCCTCATGCTGCGTTCAAGCGCCGAGCAGAATGTAAAAGAACCTATCTTCACCCTGCAAGCCATCATTGATGGACAATTTAACGCTGACCTGCGCGGCTGGTGCGCGGCGGCGCGCAACTTTGAAACGTCCCTGCTTGTCGAATACGGAACAGAAGTCAATGGCGAGTGGTTTTCGTGGAATGGCGTTTGGAATGGCGGGGATGCAACGTCTGGATATGGCGATCCCAATGAACCAGATGGACCTGAACGTTTCCGTGATGCCTATCGCCACATTGTCAAAATCTGCCGCGATGAAGGCGCAGAGAATATCACTTGGGTTTTTCACCTCAACGCCGAAGACTGGCCACAAAAGAGCTGGAACGCCTTTGAAAACTATTACCCCGGCGACGACTACATTGATTGGATTGGCATCAGTAACTATGGCGCGCAGACCCCGCAAGACGATTATTGCGATGAATTTCGTCTGGCTATGGACGCCGTCTATCTGCGTGTGGACTCTTTGATCCCTGATAAGCCTATTTTCATTGCCGAATTCGGCGTGACGAAGAACAATCCGCTCTGCGATCAGGCGGAGTGGGCGCGCTCCGCCTTGACCGACATTACATCGTTTCGCTGGGCGCGTATCATCGCTTTCTCGTGGTGGAACGAATGGTGGCAAAACGACGACAGCCCTGCCAACGATACCACTATGCGCTTACAGGACAATCCTGAACTTTCTTTTGTCTTTCAGGAGTTAGTAGGGAATAACCCCGTTGTAATTGGACAGCCTTCTCTGCTTCCATGACTAAACTGCCCCGAAGGTCTATTTATTGCCATGAGCGCCGACGCTATAGTGTAGCGAAAACCCGCCCGCCGATGAACGGCAATATCAACCCTCGAAGGATCGCTTCGTAAGAATTATGCCTAAACAAACCAATGCATTGCGGTGGCTCCCCGCGCTTTTCTTGATGGGGGTTATTTTTTGGTTTTCCTCTCAGCCCTCGAATGAACTGCCAAGTTTTAGCTGGGCTGATGCGCCAATTAAGAAACTGGCTCATATCCTGGAATATGCGGCGCTGACGTTTTTCATTTGGCGCGCGCTGAGGTTTCAGAGAAAATATCGCTGGCTGGCATGGTTGATCGCGGTTGCATACGCCGCGACGGACGAATTTCACCAATCCTTTACGCCGGGCAGATTTCCCTCCGTATGGGATGTGGCTGTCTTTGACAACCTAGGGGCGCTTATCAGCATATGGATCACGCAACGCTTCTCAGATAGATGCGGCGAAAGCGTTTCGCGCGATCGCTAATGTTGGCTGATTCTCGCTCTCTTGCTTTTCTACTCAAACTCCAAATCCAGCTCTTCGCTGTCTGTCCACTCGTCCGTGCGATTAATTTCGATGTCGGCGAAGAGCTCGTCTTGTTGAGCGTCGATGCGATAACGCTTAATCAGTTCGAGCATTGCCAAAAAGGTGACGACGATCTCCAGCCGCGACGCGCCTCCGCCCACCAGCGTGCGGAAAGTGACGCGTTGTGCTTCGCGCAAGATAGTCGCGATCAGATCGATCTTTTCGCGGATTGTCACACGCGGCGGAGCGATCACAACCGCAAGGGGTCTCTTCTCTTTTTCGCGAGCGAAAGCTGTTTCTGCGGCGACGACCAATTTCTCGAGCGTGAGATTGGTCAAATCTAATTTTGGCTCTACCTTCGGCGGCGGCGCGAGGCGGAGATGCGTTCGTAAGTTCGCGCCTTGCCGCGCCAACAGCCAACCGCCGACTTCTTTAAAGCGTTTATATAACTTCAACTGATCAACCAACGCCTGTCCAACGTCTTCTTCGCCGGCTTCGCGCGCAGGCGGGCGCGGCAATAACGCCTCTGATTTAATCTGCAATAGTTTTGCGGCGATCACGAGGAACGCGGAAATTTCGTCTGCGCTGAGATCGTCTGAAGCGTTGATGTACGCGAGGTACTGATCGGTCACGAGCGCAAGCGAAACAGCGGTAATATCCAACTCGGCGCGTTCAATGAGATCGAGCAATAGATCGAGCGGGCCCTCGTATATGGGCGTTTGGACGGTATAATTCAATTGGCGACCAAGCAGGTTTTCCATGAAGCGAGATTATAGTAGACTGGGCGGGTTTTGAAAACCTGTCAAGTCTCAGATATAATCTCCCTATGTCGAAGTTAACTCACCTTGATGAGCGCGGCAATGCAAAAATGGTGGATGTGAGTCGTAAACCAGACTCTGAACGAGTTGCGATTGCGCGCGGTGAAATTTGGATGAAGAGGACGACGCTGGATTTAATTCGCGCTGGACAAATTAAGAAAGGGGATGTCTTAACCGTCGCGCAGATCGCTGGAATCGCCGCCTCAAAACGAACCTCTGACCTGATTCCGCTTTGCCATCCTCTCTCGCTCTCGAACGTGGATATAGATTTCACGCTGGACGAATCGCTGCCCGGCGTAATCGTCACCGCCGCTGTGAAAACTGTCGGCAAAACGGGCGTCGAGATGGAGGCTCTGACCGCCGTCTCTATTGCCGCGCTCACGATCTACGATATGGCGAAAGCCGCTGAGAAGACGATGCGGATTCAAAATATCCGCTTGCTTGAAAAGCAGGGCGGGCAGAGCGGCAATGTGATGAACGAGTAGATAAATACAATGTGTGTAGGCAGGTAGAGAATGAATCGCGTAAAATTACTTTTTTTTGCCGCCCTCCGCGAACGGATGGGAACCAGAACGCTGGATTTGGATTTGCCAGCGGGCTTGACTGTACGCGAGCTAAAAGCCAAATTTCTGGACGAATATCCAGAAATGAGCGAGTCTATGAAAAGCGTATTGATCGCGGTAAATCGCGAATATGCGTCTGATGAAACGCTCATCCCATTGAATGCGGAGATCGGTTTGTTTCCTCCGGTGTCTGGCGGATGACTTTCGACATGCAACCTTCCGGTCTGCCAACTGTTTTTGCCATCACCGAAGACGAAATTGACTTAAATGCTCTGCTCGCGCGGATTACGCTCGTATCTACCGGCGCGGCGGCGATCTTTACCGGCATGGTGCGCGGCGAGACCAAGCGCGGCGAAGAGCGTCAAACCGAATACCTCGAATATGAAGCGTACATTCCAATGGCGGAAGAAAAGATGAAGCAGGTTGCAGATGAGATCCGCGCGCAGTGGAGCGCGGTGGAGGGAATCGCCATCGTGCAGCGGATCGGCAAGCTCTATCCGAGAACCCCGACGGTGTTGATCGCTTGCACTGCCGCGCATCGCGACACGGGCGTTTTTGAAGCTGCGCGATATGGAATTGACCGCCTCAAAGAAATTGTCCCGATTTGGAAGAAGGAAGTGAGTCCTGACGGAGAACTCTGGATAGAGGGGGAATATGCGCCTAAGGCGGGCGAGTAGGCTTTACTCCACTTTGTTGGGGGCAGGGCGGGTTTCGTGACGAGCCGCCTAAATAAGTGTTAATGATAGTGTTCTTTTAGATTCGATCAATGGAGAGCGAATATGGAGAAAATTGTCATCACCGGTATGGGGACCGTAAACCCGCTAGGGTTGAATGTAAGCGAGTCTTGGAGCAATATCGTCAACGGCGTTTCGGGCGTGGGTCCGATAACTTTGTTCGACTCGAGTCTGCATAACGTTCGTATTGCAGCGGAAGTGAAGAACTTCAAGCCTGAGGACTATATGGACGCGCGCGAAGCGCGGCGGCGCGACCGTTTTGAACAGTTAGGTGCGGCGGCGATCAAGCAGACGCTTGATGATTCGGGGTTAGAAATCACGGAAGCGAACGCTGCGCGCATTGGCGTAGTGGTTTCTTCTGCGATCGGCGGCTTAACTTCACTTGTAGATGCGATACTTATTAATGAGAAGGAAGGACCTCGACGTGTCAGCCCGTTTTTGATCCCGATGATGATGGCGAACGGCGCAGCAGGATTATGCGCGATTGATCACGGCATTAAGGGCCCATCGCTTTCGGTCGCTTCGGCGTGCGCTTCGGGCGCGGATGGGATTGGTATGGCGTGGATGATGTTGCGGGCGGGAATGATTGACGCGGCGATCGCTGGCGCGGCGGAGGCGACAGTCTGCTCTGTGGCGATCGCGGCGTTTGATCGCGTCGGAGCTATGTCGAGACGAAACGAGGATTATTCGATGACGCCGCAGCCGTTCGACAAGAATCGCGATGGGCTTGTGATGGGTGAAGGCGCGGCAACGTTGATGTTGGAGCGCGAGTCTTTTGCGAAGGCGCGCGGCGCGCGAATATTGGCTGAGGTTGCCGGTTATGGCTCCACTGCAGACGCTTTCCATATTACTGCGCCGCATGAGAGCGGGGCGGGCGGGGCGGCGGCGATTCGTTTAGCGTTGGAAACGGCTGGCGCCGCCATGGATGAGGTGGGCTACATCAATGCGCACGGCACAGGCACCGCATTAAACGATATGTCGGAGACGCGTGCGATTAAAGCCGCTTTTGGCGGGCAGGCGTATAAAATCCCGGTCTCTTCTACCAAATCCATGACTGGGCATATTATGGGAGCGACTGGGGCGCTGGAGGCGATTCTTTGCGTGCAGGCGGTGCGCGAAGGCATTCTGCCGCCCACGATTCATTATGAGACTCCCGACCCCGAATGCGATTTGGATTATATTCCGAATGAAGCGCGCGAGAAAAAGATTGCACTGGCGATCAGCAACGCTTTTGGGTTTGGCGGCCATAACGCGGTGTTGGCAATACGAAAATACTTGTAAAAGCCCGACCTTCCCTGCGAAGATCGCGAAATTCTTTTGGAAACCGACTTGTCCGCTTGGAAAAGTCGTGCTATAATCCGTCGTCGCTTAATAGAAATCAAACATTACTTAAGTTAAGGAAGAAAGTAAAATGTCAAACGTATTACAAGCTATCGATGCCGTTCGCAATGAAGCGATCCCCGCAATTCGCCCGGGCGATTCGGTCAGCGTTCATGTGAAGATCAAAGAAGGCGACCGCGAGCGCATTCAGGAATTTAAAGGCACCGTGATTCGGTTGCGTAAGGGCGGCTCTCAAGAAGCGGTTACGGTTCGTCGCATCGCTTCCAGCGGTGTGGGCGTAGAGCGCACATTCCCGTTGCGCTCGCCCCGTGTAAGCAAGATCGTCGTCGAGCGTCATAATCAAGTTCGTCGAGCGCAGTTGTATTTCATGCGCGGGCGCACTGGCAAGTCGGCTCGCCTTAAGCAGAAATTTGATAATTAAAGCACGATAATGTCCCGCCGATTCAAAATCGGCGGGACATTGTAATTATAGACATGAAGCCCTTGGTTGGAATTACCACGCACGTCTCGAATAACGAATTTAATCAAACTCGCATTGTTTTGCATCAAGCGTATGTTGATGCGGTTATGCAGGCGGGCGGCGCGCCGGTATTAATTCCCTCTCGGTTAGCAGAAGATGGATGGGACGTTCTGTATGCGCGATTGGATGGCATTCTCTTTTCCGGCGGAGGCGATATCGCTCTCGACCATTTTCTCGGCGAGGCGCACCCGCGTATTGGAGACGTCGAGCCTGAACGCGACGCCATTGAATTAAAACTCGTTCGCGCCGCGGTGGAAGACGGTAAGCCGTTCCTCGGTATTTGTCGCGGATGTCAGATGGTGAATGTCGCGCTTGGTGGGACGTTATATACGCATCTGCCGGATCAACTTCCCGGCGCTCTGGATCATTCGTACCCGGGCAATTTAAGGCGCACGCTGGCGCATCAAGTGAAGATCGAAGAAGGAACGCGCTCTGCCGCCGTATTTGGCGAGCCGATCGTATGGGTGAATAGCCATCACCACCAAGGGCTTAAAGATATTGCACCTACGCTCCAAGTCGCAGGTCGCGCGCCGGATGGACTTGTGGAAGCGGTGGAGTTGCCTGACCATCCCTTTGGACTCGCTGTGCAATGGCACCCCGAATGGTTGACAGATCAGCAACCGACGCGAAGTTTATTTAAACGGTTCGTGGAAGCGGCGCAGGAATAACCAGTGAAGAGGGGCGCTGTCAAGAGAAGATAACGCCCTCTTTTATTATTTCAGAAACTCCCCTTCATATACATATCCGGTGCCGCGCACACTAGAGATTTGATCGGCGAGCGCAGGAAATGCTTCAAGCTTGTAGCGCAGCCGGCTGATTAACGGACGCAGGATTTCCGGCGCTTCGCGTTGAGAGGTATGATAACCTTGGACCAGCAGAACGAGTTCGCGATGCGTATAGACGCGCCCCGGGTTCTCAATCAGGATACGCAGTAGGCGTCCTTCGGCAGGGGTAAGATGAGTGAGCGTGTTCGCTTTGCGAATCAGTCGTCGTGAGAGATCAATGTGCGTTCCATCCGTTAAAATAATCTGTGCAACGCCTTCATCAATTTCAGAAGCGGCTTTCCCGGTGCGCGCCTTCAGACGCGCCTCGCGACGAAGGAGTCCCTTTTGAACGCTGGCGATTACTTGCGCCGGAGAGACGGGTTTGAGCAGATAATCGTGGATGCGTAGGCGCAACGCTCGAATAGCCGATTCGGTGGATGCAAACGCGGTGAGTAAAATAACCTCGGTCTGCGGTGAAACTTGATTGATCACTTGCACCACCTCCAAGCCGTCCATGCCGGGCATACGCAGGTCTACGATCATTAATTCGATAGGATGCGTGCGCGCGTATTCGACGGCGACTTGCCCGTTAGGCGCGGAGTTAACGGCAAACCCTTCCAGCTGTAAGATATCGCTTAGCGATTGACGCGCTACCGGTTCATCGTCTACGATCAGAATATTTGATTTCATTATTTAACGTCTCCCTATATAAATAATATCGTTCACGCGCGATGAGCGGAATCGGCGTTCTTTTTGAGCGGTAAGAACAGGCGAAAATGCGCTCCCGGCTTGCGATGGTCTACAAGGTCTAAGGCGCCGCCATGCGCGGTAATGATATTGTAACTGACAGTCAGCCCTAAACCGGTGCCTCCTTCTTTCGTGCTGAAGAATGGTTCGAAGATATTGTTGCGCCGATCTTCAGGGATGCCGGGTCCGTTGTCGCTAAAGATAAATTCAATTCCGTTGTCAATGCTGCGCGCGCTTATCTCCAATTCGCCGCCTGTAGACAGCGCGTCGTGCGCGTTTAAAATCAGATTAATAAAAACTTGCTGAATTTGACCGTTGACTGCGTAGATCGATGGCAACGATGCAGGGAAATTCGTTTTAACATGAATATTTTGCTGATGCAGCTGCTGCGAGGTGAGATTAAGCACGTGCTGAAGCAATTCGAGCGCGTCTACGAATTCCATCTGCGCCGCGCCCGGGCGATAGAACTCTAACATGCGGTGCATGGTCTTCATCAGGCGATCTAGTTCGGCGCGCGCGAGATCAAAATACTCTTTTCGTTTCTCTATGGAAAGGTCTTCGCGTCCGGCAAGATGTAGGCAATTTTGCACCGACTGAAGCGGATTGTTCACTTCATGAGCGATAGAGGCGGTCAACCGGCCAGCCGCGACCATTTTCTCAGCGCGCAGTAAAGCCTGTTGCGATTCTTCCACCTGCTGCAAAGTTTCGCGTAAATCGGCGTATAAATGCGCATTTTCCATGGCGATCACTGCTTGCCTCGCTAGGACAAAGAATAGCTCCAGATCTGCGCCGCGAAATTGCGCCTCCGAGGCGCTGCGCGCCGCGAACAATACGCTGTCCATATTGGCGCGCGAAACTGGGATAAAGATAGCTGAACCTAGACCGCTTTCTGAAAGGAGCGCTTGCGCCCGCGCTTCGCCCGGTCCTGTAGCGTGAATGATCATGGGGTCTTTATCTTCTACGACACGGCGAATCAACTCGCCGGCGGCGGGATTTGCCTGAATCGGGAGCGCTTTTCCGATTTGAGTGAGCGCGGTTATTGCGTCGCGCTCGACTCGATAATAGGCGGCGTTGGAGCAGCGCAAGTGATCTTGGATCGCCGAAAGGATGAGGCTGAGCAGTTTTTCTTGGTCGGTCTCTGCGAATAACGTTTCGGTGACGTCAAACAGCGGACGCAACGCCTGTACGCGCGCCGCATCGCGTTTGCGATAATTATCGTTGAGCGCTTGTTGCGCCGCCTGCACCAATTCGTCGCCTGTTTCAAAGGGTTTGAGCAACAACCCATCTACGCCTTGGCGGAGGGCGCGGACGGCGGTTTCGACGGTTCCGAAGCCGGTCATTACCAGCACTGCGATATCTGGTTGCAGAATTTTTGCGCGCGCGATCACGTCGAATCCATCCACTTCAGGCATACGGATATCTACGAGCAGTAAGTTAATGCGCGTTTGTTGAATACACTCGATTGCTACGCGCGGATCGGTCAGGGCGGTTACTTGATAACCCGCACGACTCAGTACGCGTTCGCACAACGCTGCGATGCCGGCTTCGTCGTCTACGACGAGTATGGATGCGGATGGGGGAGAGACAACGTTCATAGCGGCAGCCATACTGTGAATTTTGTCCCCGTGTTGGGCGCGCTGTCTACGTCTATCGCGCCGCCATGATCGGTAACGATGCCGTACGTGACTGAAAGTCCAAGCCCGGTGCCGCCGTGCGCGCTGCGCGTCGTAAAGAACGGTTCAAAAATCCTACTGAGGTCTTTCGGTGAGATGCCTGCGCCGTTGTCTCGAACGGATAGGAGTGCCCATTGACGGTTGTCTCTGTCTGCTTGCGATGTAGCGATCTCCAGAATGCCTCCGTTTGGCATGGCTTGTAATGCGTTGTGAACCAGATTGAGCGCGACTTGCTTCATTTGATTTGCATCCATAACGACCCAAGAGAGCGATTCGTCTAAGCGCGTTTGAAGATTGACGCCGTTTGTGTGGAGGAGATGCTTGCTCAATGCGATAACGTCTTCCACTACTTCGTTTAAGGAAGCGCTCGCGCGAGCGCTTTCGCCTTGTCGCGCAAAATCCAGCAATCGTCGCACTACGTCGCGGGCGCGTTTCGCCTCTCGTAAGACTAGCTCGAGGTCTTTACGCGTCTGATTTTCCTCGGAGAATTCCTCAAGGGCGAGCTCGGCGAAGCCGGTGACGGATGTAAGCGGATTGTTCAATTCATGCGCAATGCCCGCCGCCATCTCGCCGACAGCGGCAAGTTTGGCGGCTTGCAGCAAACGATTCTCCGCTTTGCGTTGAGCATCCATGCGCTTATCCAATTCGATCTGTGCGGCGCGCAACTGACCGACGGTTGTTTCGAGGCGTTGGTATTGATCGGCGCTTGCGATCACGCCGGCAAGAATGCCTGCCAACGATTCGAGTGCGATAAAGTCGTTGTGCGTGAAAGCATAGCGCAGGCGGCTTTCTACGTCAATAACGCCGAGAATTTTTGCGCCGTCGCGAATCGCTACGCACATTTGCGAACCCGCTTGCCAGCCTTTAATGGAACGATAACGTTCGTCTTGCGAGGCGTCGTTGATCATGAGGCTCTCGCCGCTTTCAAAAACATGGCCGCTGATTCCATTGCGGACGGGATATTCGAACGATCGCACGGCGCGCTCGACGAGGTCTCGGCTGGCGCCGCCGAAGCCTCTGATCGTGAGGACGCCTTGATCGTCGGCAATGAAGACTGCAGCAAGATCGTACGCAAAATAGCGCGCTAGCAGCTCGGCAGTGATCTGCGCGACGCTATGCGGTTCGGTTAACCCGACGACCTGCCCGACCACTTCGTGAATTAACCCCAAGTTCCGCGCGCGGCCTTCTGCTTCTTCGCGCACGCGCGTGTAATCGGCTAAGCTAGCGAGATGGCTGGCAATGACGACAATTAAACTTTCGTCGTAAGAATTGAACGCATCCGCTTTTGCGCTTTCAACGCAAAGCGCCCCGATAACTTGATCATGAAATCGCAATGGGACGTATAAGCCTGAGAGCGCTCCCTTATATAACGGGGCAGCGCCTTTAAGCGCCGGACTGCCGAGCCGAACTTTCTGCGAATCTTGAATAAGCGATGCAATCCACGACTTGCGCAGGCTGCGAGTCGACGAAACGACGCGCCCGTTTTCGCTTCGAAATTCGGCGATCAATTGATCGTTGGCGGAAAGTAGATCGAGCGCGATAAGCTCGGTGCCAAGCGCGCGGGCTAACAGCGCGAATACGCGTCGCGCGATCTGGTCGAGATTTCGTCCGGTAGAGATTGTGAGCGAAAAGTCGTTTAGCATCGCCATACGCCGTAAGTGATTTGTCATTTCGGCAAATGTGATGATTGTTTCAATTGCTGGCGCGATCTGTGCGGTGAGTTCTGAAAGACGATTCCATTCGTCATGCTTGAAGGCGGAAGTCCGCCAAAGCGCCAGCGTTCCGATCATGCGTTGCCCAATGACAATAGGAATGCACGTCCATACTTTCGCGCTGGCTTTTATTCCCTTATGCGGAATTAACTCCCAGAGCGGATCGTTGCGATTAACGACCATCGGCGCAAGGTTACGATTCATTCGCCGCAATAACGTATTTGATTCGATCGGAAGATCTAGGTTGGCGCAAGAGGGTGCGCTCCACTGGGCGCGGACTTCAAGTGAGTCGCCGCGACGGAGAGCGAGCCAGGCGCCTTGTACGGAGACAAGGCGCAAGAAAGACGCTAGAGCGCGATCTAGCGCGCGGGGCAGGTCGTAGGGGCTTTCCGAGTCGAGATCGGGGACGAGCAACGATGCGGCGACGGATGCAGAAGCGTCCGCTGATGATTCGATCTGTTGCATTCCTGCGGCGACGAGTCGCCATAGGCGCCGCGCGTTAGCATCCAGGCGATCCGAGCCGACGATGAGCGCGCGTCGCAAATCTGACAGAGGGAAAATGAACAGACGCGCGGCTTCGAATGTAGACGGTTGCGGCGTCGCTATGGAGATGTCGTGGCTATTATGTAATTTTGCACGCGTATCTGCCTGGCCGATTAGCTGGATAAGTTCTAGGTGTTTCTTTTTTGCGAGACGATAGTGTGAGAGGATGCGCCATGCGCCCGCTTCGCGTTCGATGAGCGCCGACCATGTCGCTTCAGTTAGGCGACTGGCTTCTTTGAGCTGATAGTTTATGCGCGCGGGCATTGTCATTGTCTTTATTATACGATATTGAGCGAGTTGTTTAGAGAGCGTTTGCAATGGTAGAATCTCTTTATGACAGATTTAATTGTAATCGGCGGCGGGTTAGCCGGCAGTGAAGCCGCTTGGCAAGCCGCCCAACGCGGATTGAAAACGCGCCTATACGAGATGCGTCCCAGTTTGCAAACGGGCGCGCACCAGACCGACGCGCTGGCGGAACTCGTCTGCTCGAATTCGCTCGGCTCGAATTTGCCCGACCGCGCTTCTGGTTTACTGAAAGATGAAGCGCGCGCGCTTGGCTCAATGTTGTTAGAATGCGCCGAGGAAGCGGCTTTGCCGGCGGGCGGAGCGCTTGCGGTGGATCGTGATCTGTTCGCGCAGAAAGTTACCCAACGAATTGAAGCCCATCCGAATATAGAGATCGTGCGCGAAGAAGCGACGACAATTTCAGGCGCGCTGACTATTGTCGCTAGCGGTCCGCTGACCTCGCCCGCGCTTTCAGAGGCGATCGTTGACTTGAGCGGCGAAGATTGTCTGTTTTTCTTTGACGCAATCGCGCCTGTCGTGCATGCTGACAGCATTGATATGGGCGTCGCGTTCCGCGCTTCGCGCTATAGCAAGGACGATGCGAACGATGGAGACTACATTAACTGTCCTTTTACGAAGGAAGAATATTACGCGTTTGTCGAAGCCTTATTGCGAGCGGAGCGAATTGAATTGCGCGCATTTGAAGATGCGATTAAATCTGGCGTGAAAGCGGGACGCTTCTTCGAGGGCTGTCTGCCGGTGGAAATTATCGCCGAACGAGGGATTGATTCGCTGGCGTTTGGCCCGATGCGTCCGGTAGGATTGCGCGATCCGCGCACCGAAAAGCGTCCGTATGCGGTTGTTCAACTGCGTCAAGACAACCTTGCCGGCAGCCTATACAGCCTCGTCGGCTTTCAAACCAACTTGAAGTTTTCGGAGCAGAGGCGAACGCTGCGCATGATCCCCGGACTTGAATCGGCGGAATTTTTGCGTTATGGGCAAATGCACCGAAACACATTCATTGCATCGCCAAAACTTTTGCGCCCCACGCTCCAGCATATCTCGCGCGACCGCCTTTTCTGGGCTGGTCAGATTACGGGCGTGGAAGGTTATATGGGCAATATCGCTACCGGCGCGTTGGCGGGCATCAATGCGGCGCGTGTTCATCGCGGGGAAGCGCCGCTGACGCTGCCGCAGACGACGATGCTCGGCGCGCTTTGCCATTACATCACTCATGCCAATTTGGCGGATTTTCAGCCGATGAAAGCCAATTTCGGAATTCTGCCAGCGCTTGTAAGCGCTTCAAGAATCGGAAAGCGCGAACGAGGCGCGGCATACGCTGCGCGAGCGCTTAAAGATTTGCGAATGACGTTGAGCGAGACGATTGCGGTATGACGAAGAACTCCGTTACGATCTACCTCTCAGCGATTGGACTTTTGCTGGTTATTGCTCTCGGATGGTATGCTTATTCGTTTCTTTCCCCGCCGCAATCGGATGAGACGTCTTTCGACGGTTTACGCGCCTACGAAGACGTGAAAACGCAAGTAGCGTTTGGTCCGCGCGTTCCAGGGTCGAACGCTCATGTTCAAGTTCGTGAATGGATGCGCGACGAACTTGAAGCCGCGGGCTGGCAAGTGGAAGTTCAGGAAGCGGAAGCGATGGGGCATCCGATCTTTAATCTGATCGCGAAACGCTCCGACGATCCGCCGCAAATTATCTTTGGCGCGCATTACGATACGCGCCTGTTCGCCGACAATGATCCTGTTCTTGCGAATCGCAACCAGCCGCCACCCGGTGCGAACGACGGCGCTTCGGGCGTGGCTGTCTTGCTGGAGTTGGCGCGTTCCCTGCCGAAGGATACAGTCGGCGTGTGGCTGACGTTTTTTGACGCGGAGGATAATGGACGTATCGAGAGTTGGGATTGGATTCTTGGCTCGACGGCGTTTGTTGAAAGCAACTCTGTCCAACCACGGGCAGTCGTCATTGTGGATATGATCGGCGACGTAGATTTAAATATCTACAAGGAAAAGAACTCGGATCCTGCCTTGACCGATGAAATTTGGCTGGTTGCGGAAAGCATGGGCTATGGCGCGCAATTTCTACCTGAATATAAATATACGATGGTAGACGACCATCTGCCGTTCATCGAGGCGGGGATTCCGGCGGTGGAGATAATTGATTTTGATTATCCCTACTGGCATATGCTGGCTGATACGCCGGACAAAGTCTCGCCATTGAGCCTTGAGGCGGTGGGCAAGACGTTGTGGGTTTGGACGACGCGGCAGAAAGCGCAAAACTGATACAATCAACGACGGATACTTGTAGACAAACGCCATGCCAAAGAAGAAAACATCGCAATCGATCGGTCAGATTCTACAACAGATCCGCCCAGCGTGGATCGAATATGTAGGCGATAACCTTGCAGGCGGGCTGGAAGCGCGCACGGAATTTGAGGAACAACTGGAGCGTTTCTTTGATCTGTTGGAACAGTCGGTCGCCACGGGCGATTCAGCATGGATGGATTCGATTTTGCTTGATTGGGCAAAGTCCTCCACGAGCACAAACCTAGAGGAGGGGCTGTATCGTGTCTCATTCTTAATGAATCGCATGATCGCGCTAACCATTCAGACGGCGAACCGCGCGCTGACAAAACATCAGGCGTTTGACTTGCTTGCTGCAATTTTACCGATCTATACGTATGGCTTGGGAGTGGCGGCGCGATATGAAATGGAAATGCGCGTATCATATATTTCCGCTGAAATGGAGCGGGCGCGCAAACAAGCCGAGCGCGTGGATAGGAGTAAATCTGCGTTTATCTCGATTGCGGCGCATGAATTGAAAACGCCTCTGACGCTGATCGAGGGATACGCGTCTATGATGGAAGATTTGAACAAAGAACGGCGCGACGAGAAGTTGAGCGGTTTATTGACGGGAATGATCGCAGGCGTGAATCGCTTGCGCATTATCGTGGACGATATGATAGATGTTTCGTTGATTGACAACGATCTATTGCGCGTGAATTCGCAGCCGTCGCAAATTAGGAATCTGTTTGGAACATTGCGTAAGGAATTGGAGCCGGTTGCTCAGAATCGAAATCTGACCATGACGTTCCTGCCCTTTGAAGGCGACCGGCAGTGGATCTACCTTGACGCGATTCGCATAACGCAGGCGTTGCGAAATGTGATCGGCAACGCCGTTAAATTCACGCCCGACGGCGGAACGATCTTGATCGGCGGCGAATTGCGGGCGGGTTTTATTGAAATCTTTGTTAAGGATAACGGCATCGGAATTTCGCTGAAGAATCAGCGTTCGATCTTTGAGAACTTCGAGCAACCCGGCAACGTGGAACTGCACTCCAGCGGTAGGACAAAATTTAAAGGCCGCGGACCGGGGCTGGGATTGCCAATTGCGCGCGGCATTCTCGAAGCGCATGGAGGCTCGATCTGGGTTGAATCGCCCGGATATGATGAAGAAACGCGCCCCGGCGCTACATTTCATATTCTGATTCCTGTGCATGTGCGAGCGTCTAATCCGAAAATGTCGGAGTTATTCGGCGCGCTTGAGAAAGACAATGAAACCCGCGCTGCTGAACAATCATAAATGTATGGAGGAAAATGGCAAAACGAATTCCGCAGTCTACTTCGGCTCCGCGCGAGCGAACATTTCTCGTAGGCGTCGAACTCTATCAGCACAAGGCGCTGCTCTCGTTGAGCGATTCGCTGGCAGAGTTGACGTTGCTTGCCGACACAGCCGGGCTGGAAGTCGTCGGCGAGTTGATGCAGAAACTGGATCGTCCTCACGTTAAGACATATATCGGTCCCGGGAAAGTGGATGAGATGAAAGCGCTCGTCGAGGAAACGCTTTCGCAAGTCGTCATCTTTGACGACGAGCTTTCGCCGCGTCATCAGCGCGAGTTGCAAGAAGCGCTGGGAAGGCATGTGCGCGTATTGGATCGTACGGCGTTAATTCTCGATATCTTCGCGCAACACGCTCGCACGAAGGAAGGCATGTTACAGGTTGAACTTGCGCAATATGAATATTACTTGCCGCGCCTGACGGGCCAGTGGACGCATCTTGAGCGGCAGGCGGGCGGCGGAGGCGGGCGCGCCGGCTCGACGGGCGGAGTTGGGTTGCGTGGTCCCGGTGAAACTCAGTTGGAAGTGGATAAACGCGTGATCCGCCGCGAGATTGCGCGCCTCAAGAAGGAACTCCTCAAAGTCAGCGCGCATCGTCAACGATATCGCGCGCAGCGAAAGCGCGCCCGCGTTCCGACCGTTGCGCTGGTGGGCTACACTAATGCAGGAAAATCCACGCTGTTGAATAGGCTGACGAAATCGGACGTTTACGCGGCAGACCGACTGTTCGCTACGCTCGACCCTACGACAAGGCGCATCGAATTGCCGGGCGGTTATCAAGCGCTGATGACCGACACGGTGGGTTTTATCCAAAAGCTGCCCACTGCACTGATTGACGCTTTCCACGCGACGCTAGAGGAAATCCTCGAAGCCAACCTACTTTTACATGTGGTAGATATTTCTCATCCCAACGCGTTGAGTCAATATAATTCTGTGCGACAAACGCTTGATGAGTTAGGCGCTCAGCGCATTCCGACGATTGCCGCGCTGAACAAGAGCGACCGCCTGCGCGATCCGCAAGCGGCGCAAAAAACGGTAAGTCAATATGCGAAGGCTATAACGATCTCAGCCGCAACGGGCGATGGCGTTCCTGAATTGTTGCGTTTAATTCAAGAGGAACTGTACGAGACGTATGTGCCTATTCATGTGCGCGTGCCTTACCAGCAAGGCGCGTTGATTTCATTGTTCCATGAAGCGGGGCAGGTGGAGCGTATCGAACATGGGCGCGGCGGAGTGACTATACAAGGACGTATTCCGGGGCGTTTGGCGGCGCAGTTTGCCGATTGGGAAATTTACAACGGTCATGAATCTATGCAAGAGGAAGAACTATGAAGCGGCTCTCAAAATTAGTGGATCGGATGTCGAATTTCTTCGCACATCGAAAAGGCTTGTTGCCTATGCTCGGCATGGCGTTGATCGCGATTAACTTCGCCCTGCCGTTTTTCTTCGGTGCAACCTTTATTACCAGCAGCAACTTGTTCCTGCATCTAGGCGCGATTGTCGCTATTTTTGGATTTATGCTCGCGTGGGCGTTATGATGTCAATACGCATTGCGCGCTGACAGCGTTTGTAAATCGGCGCTCCAACGGGCTTGCTTGACGGCGGATGTTTCTCCCAGCAATAGCGATAGAAGATCGCTAAAGGCGGAGGGATCGCCCGATGTGAAGAATTCGGCAGTTCCCAACGCTGCCGATGCGTTCTTTAGCCTGTCCGCTTCAAGCAGACGTTCGACCTGCCGCGCTACGGCTGGAGCTGGGTCTATTACCTGAACGTCTGCGCCGGCGATTTCCTGGATAAGCGGGATAACGAACGGATAATGCGTGCACCCTAGGACAACGACATCAACTTGTTTCGCTGCCATCGGCTTTAACGCGTCGTGTAAAATACGGCGCGTCTCGTTTCCTGTCAGGTCGCCTCTTTCGATCTGTTGGACGAGCCCTTCGCAAGCGCTTTGGTACAACTCCACGCCGTTGGCGAAACGCCCGATAACTGACGCGTACAGTTCGCCTTGAAAGGTCGCTGGGGTGGCGAGCACGCCCACTTTGCCGGTGCGCGTGCGTTCTGCAGCTGGTTTGACAGCGGGTTCCATGCCGACAAACCGAACGTGCGGAAACTTATCTCGCAGAAACTTCAGCGCGGCGGCGGAAGCGGTATTGCATGCAATGACGACGATCTTTACATCGCGTGCGAGTAAGAAGCGCGCGATCGTCTCGGAGAGCCGCTGGATTTGCTCCATGGCGCGCAAGCCGTAGGGAACATGCTGTTGATCGCCGAAATAGAGCGTCGACTCATTTGGCAAGCGTGCGCGGATTGCGCGTAAAACGGAGAGTCCGCCTGCGCCGGAGTCGAAGACGCCAATGGGAGAGCCTGCTGTTGGAGTCATGCTGAAGAGTATAACGGATAATGCTTGAAGCGTTCTAGCGTTTGTAGAAATCGGTGGGGAAGTCGGGCGGTTGCAGCCATCCTAACAGTCCGTGCTTGGAAGGTCGGCTAGGCGGAGGCTTTTCGAACCAAACGAACAGCAAACTGAAACTTAAGCCGATCATTCCAGCCCATTGCCAACCGGCGAGTTCTTCTCCGAGTAAGAGATGACTAAAGATGATGGCGACGATTAACTCCGCCAGCCCGAGGATCGCGGTCTGCATTCCGCCAATATGTTTTACGCCGAAGAAGAGCGTTAGACGCGAGAAGAATGTTACCGCTGTAAGCGCCAGCGCTGGCGCCCACGGCGCAGATTTACCGGGCAGGCTTCCGTCGAAAATAAAGTAGGCGGGTACGACGATCAGGCTCATGGCGAGGAGTGTGTAGACGGTCACTGTGGGAGCTGGTACGTCGTAGAGCGCGCGTTGATTAATAGGTAGATGAAGCGCGTATAAAGCGGCGGCAATCAGCATAAATGCCACGCCGGATGGGTCGAGAGCGATATCGGCGTTGCGAGTTAGAAGGTAGACTGAAACGATTGCGACAGCGATCCGTAGGAGGGTTAGGCGCGAGGGAGGCTGGCGATCTAATTGCAGCCAAAATGCGACGAAGAACGGATAGAGCGAATAGAGCAGCTGAGCCATGCTGGCATTTAATTTACTTAAGCCGATGTAATAAAAAATAGACCCGATGCCGTTAATCGCGCCCGCCAGCATCGTGACATATAACGCGGCGGGGTAAATATAAAGCGCGCGACGATTGAATAGAGCGAGAATCGCCGCGAGCAAGAGCGCCGCTAAGCTGGTGCGGAAAGCGACGACGGCGAACGGCGAGAATTTGTCTGCGCCCATGGCGGCTTTGCCGAATACCGGCGCCAACCCGAGGAATAGCGCGGAGAGCAACGCTGCATTGATGCCTTTCTGTCTGGCTTTGCGCATGGTGTCTTATTGTTACACGATAGCGGGAATGCCGCAATCGCTCTTGCGGGGGAACATTTCCACGATCCGAATCACTGAATGAGCGAGCGGACTTCGTCGAGAAAATCGTCGTTCAAGAAATCGCCTTTTTGCATTAGCGCCTGAATCTGCCCTTGCAGACGACTTTTTTCGCTGACGGTTAGTTCTTTTGCAGTAGCGACGATAATGGGGATATTTGTGGTTTCTGGCTTGCTTCGCAGCGCGTCCAGCACGGCGAAACCATCCACTTCGGGCATCATTAAGTCGAGAATGACAATATCGGGGCGTTCGCGGCTGACCAGTTCGATGGCTTCGTTTCCGTTCGACGCTTCGGTGATCTCAAAATCGCCCTGCGACTGGAGAATGCGCCGAATTAAGCGGCGCGCGTCGGGGCTGTCGTCTACGATAGCGACGCGCGAAAAGCGGTTCGGTGTGACGTTGTTAAGCGCGGCAAGCAAGCCTTCTTCCGGCGTGTTTGATTGCGCCATAACGCTGGGGTAGTCTACGTCGCGCGTCCAATTTTCATCGAAGAGGAACTGTTCCGCTGGGAGCGTGTGCCCGGTACAATTAACAACGACTGTGTCTGCCGGTTTGATCGCGCCAGTGCGGACGAGTTTAAATAGCCCCGCGAAAGCGGCGGCGGCGGCAGGTTCGGCTGAGATGCCTTCCAGTTTTGCAAGTACATGCATGGCGCGAAATGCATCGTCATCTGATACGCTTTCGAAGACGCCGTTGGTCTCGATTACCTGCTTTCGTAACAATGTATAAGTTCTGCCCGGGTCGCCGGTGGCGAGCGTTTCGATGCGCGTGTTCGGAGAAAGCACGGGTTCGGCTTTTTCCATGCCTTTCTTCCAGCCGTCCACCATAGGCGCGCAGCCTTCGGCTTGAATAGGCGCAAGAGCGGGGATGCGTTCGGTCATGCCCAGTTGTTTAAGTTCGCGGAATCCTTTATACACGCCGACGGGTCCCATCCCTCCGCTGACGGCTTGAATGTACCAATCTGGCGTTCGCCACTTGGGCGCGTTTGCGGCGGATCGCGAAGGAGCGCCTTCCATCATAGTGAGTTGCTCAGCGATCTCAAAGGCGATAGTTTTCATCGCTTCGACGGCGGTAACGGTGCGCGCACCCATATCCTGATATAGTCCGCGTTGACGAGCGAATTCTGCGGCGACCTGTTTTGCTTGATCGTACGAACCGGTGATCTTTACAACTTGGCTGCCGTAGAGTGCGATCTCGCGCATTTTTACGCCGGGGACTAGGCTGGTGACAAATGCCCATAATTTAATCCCCGCTCGCGCGGCGTAGGCAGAGAGGGCGATAGCGACATTGCCTGTAGAAGCGGCGACCATCTCGGTGACGCCGCCTTCTTTGAGCGCGGCAATAGTAACCGCGGCTTGTCGGTCTTTAAAGGAAGAGGTTGGTCCCTGCCTTTCATCCTTAATATAGAGATTAGGGAGACCAAGCATATTTCCGAGGTTGGCGGCTTTGATGAGCGGCGTGCCGCCCTCGCCCAAGTAGAGCGTCGGATTCGGCTCGTAAATGGGGAGCAACTCGCGATAACGCCATAAATTGAAAGGACGATTCTGTAATTCAGCGGGGAAACTTTGCGCTACGGCTTGAAGGTCGTACTCCGCTTCGCGCCACTGGCTGCCGCAGTTTGGGCATTGCATCGAACGCGGCATGAACGGCGCGGCGCGTCCGCAATCGAGACAACGTATTGTGAATAACATCCTGTAAAAAACCTTTTGGCTTTGACTGCGGCGGTTAGCCTAGCGCGTCGAGCGCCTGCTCAATGCTGGAGAGCAACTCGTCTTCTTTGAGCGAGCCTTTTAATAGGAGACGTTTGCCGAACTCTTGTATCTGTTTCGATTGTTCCGGCGTCAGATCTGCGCCGCTGATCACTAGTGCGGGCAGGTTGCGCAGTTCGGGATCTTCGCGCATTTTCTCAAGCAGCGTGAACCCATCCCATTCAGGCATAAAAAGATCGAGGATAACGGCGTGGGGGCGCCGCGTTTGGAGCGCGTCCCAGCCTTGTCGTCCGTCTTCGGCGGTTTCGACCTCGTACGCTCCATCTGCGCTGAGGATTTTTTCGATTAGGCGGCGGTCTTCTGGGCTGTCGTCAATGACGAGAATATTTCGAATGGTTCCCTTTTTGTTTAGGCGTTTAACAGCCTGAACGAGGTCTTCTTCCAGAATGGGTTTGGTGAGATAATCCGCCGCGCCGAGATTGAAGCCTTTGTCGGCTTGCTCAAGGATCGAGCAGATGATGACTGGAATGTCGCGCGTGGCTGGGTCTGATTTAAGTTGCGATAATAACGTCCAACCGTCAACGTTGGGCATCATCAAGTCGAGGGTGATTGCGTACGGTTGGATGGCGGCGATGCGTTCCTTCGCGTCTTTTGCGTCTGTGATCGAGACGATGTAGTAACCCTGCGGAGACAAATAACGTTCGTACAGACTGACGACTTTAAGATCGTCGTCTATTGAGAGGATGACTTTGCGATCTTGCGGGATATCATCTAACGGTTGTTGGTAGGGCGGCAAGGTGAACCAAAATGTGGAGCCTTCGCCCGGTTCGCTGGTTACGCCAATTTGCCCGCCGTGCAGCTGAACGAGATTGGCGCAAATGGAAAGCCCTAATCCCGAACCGCCGCTCTTTCGCGTCGCCGAACCGTCTACTTGCGAGAATGCTTTAAAGAGTTTTTCCTGATCTTCAGGAGCGATGCCGGGACCCGTGTCTGTTACGCGGACCAAAACCTCGATCTTTCCGTCTGACTTTTTCCGATTTGCGGCTTCGACCTTGATCGCTCCCTCGTCGGTAAATTTCGCGGCATTCGAAAGCAGGTTGATGAGAATTTGGCGGACGCGCATTGTATCGCCGCGAACCGTAGAGACGCCGTCTTGTATGTTTGAGACCAGTTGAATCGGTTTCTCTTTGACCAGCCCTTTCGCCGTGGAGAGCACGCTTTGAATCATGTCGGCAAGATTGACTTCTTCAAAGTTCAATTCCATCTTGCCGGCTTCGATGCGGGCGAGGTCAAGCACATCATTGATCAGCCCAAGCAGATGCTGTCCCGAGTTGTAAATGGCGGTCAGGTCTTGCTGTTGCATCTCGGTTGTGGGACCATCAATGCCTTTTAGGATGACGCGCGAGAATCCGATGATCGAGTTGAGCGGCGTGCGCAGTTCATGACTCATGTTGGCTAAGAATTGACTTTTAAGTTTATCCACTTCACGCAGGTCTTTGATGAGTTGCTGCGAGAGTTCGTACGAGCGGGCGTTGTCAATTGCCACTGCGACCTGATCGCTCAACAGTTGTAGGGTCGAAATATCTTCTTCGGCGAAGGCGTTAGGCTGATCGGAATGCAGATCGAGCGCGGCGATAATGCGCGAGCCGATGCGTAAAGGAATGACAAGCTCAGAGCGCGTATCAGGGAGCAGCGGGTGCGATTTGTATAAAGGCGCGTCCGCCGCTTCTGCAATTCGTTGCGCCTCTCCGCTTTCCAGCGCCAGCCCCACGACGCTGTTTGCGTTGATATCTATTGTGCGTTTGGAGGCGATCATTTGTTCGCCCGCGGCGCCGGTGGCGCCGCGCAGGACGGCTTTAAAGCCGGTTTCTTCGACGCTATAAAGCGCGACGAAATATAAACCAAAGCCTTCTTTTACACGCTGTACAGTTTGCGTAAAGATCTGATTGAGATCGAGCGTGGAAGTGATCAACCTTCCGATTTCAGCGGATATGGCGAGATATTGATTGCGGCGTTGAAGGGCTTCCTCGGCGTTTTTACGATCGGTGATATCGCGCGCTATCCAGAAGACTTCGTTTTCATTCAACCGCGAAAGACTGGCGAGAAACCAGTAGTTTTGCCCATCCACCGGCAGTTGATACTCGATTTGCACCATGTCGTTCGATTCGAGGGCTTGTAAAACGGCTGCGCGGAACGGCTTAGCCGCCTCGGGCGGCAGGATGTCGGTCATTTTCTTGCCGAGCATCTCCTGCGCCGGCAGAAAGAGACGCGAGGGATTGGTCGGCGCAATGCTGACATAGCGCGTCTCCCGATCTGTGACTATGACCACGTCGTGCATAGCGGCGAATAGCGCTCGCAGATCAGATTCCGATTTTGCCAATGCTTCTCTGGCGAGCAGACGTTCGATGGCGGCTGATGCATGTCCCGCGAGAATGGTCAGCGTGTTTTGGTGTTGCGGAGTGATGCGCGTCTCCGAATCGTACGACTGTATCGCCATCACGCCGCGCGTTGTCGCTTCGCTGCGTAAGGGAACCCCAAGCCAGTTTGTCCGGTCGGTCTCTCGGTCGGTCACTTCGCCAGAAGCGAGCAGTTCCGAGTAGATCTCAGGCGTGGTTCGCAGGGCTTTGCCTGTGCGGATTACATAGCCCGCCAAGCCCCTGCCTAATTTTTGCGAAGGCGCAGGCTGATTGCGTTCGTTCACATAATAAGGGAATGACAGCTGATCGTTTTGAGGGTCGTATAAAGCGATATAGAAATTCTGAGCGGGAACGAGCGCGCCGATTGCTTTATGGATGGATTCCGAAAGTTCTCTAATGCTGGAGGCGGTGAATGCCGCGTCTGAAATTTCTGTGCTGGCGGCTTGTATCAACTCGTTTGTTTTTCGCTCCGTAACGTCCTGCGCGGAGCCTACAAGTTTATATAGGCGACCCTCATCGTCCATTTCGGCTTTATAGATCGCGTTGATCCAAGTCTTTTCCTCGCCGCGAGAGCGGAAGCGGATTTCTGAAGCGACTTCATCGCCTGCTCGAGTCATCTTGAGCGCTTTTTCGTACGCTTTTGCGGCGAGCCTAATGTCTGCGGAGTCGATGAAATCTTTGAGCACTTCGCGCGCTGAGTATTGAGACCGACCTTCTTGCTCGATAGATGTGCCTAGAACGCCGAATAATTCTTCCGTAATCGTGAATGTTTGCGTGGCGACGTCTACCTCGAAATAGCCGATCCTGGCGATACGCAACGCTCCGGAGAGAGTTTCCTGACTATCGGTGACTTCCTGGAACAGTCGCGCGTTCTCAACGGCGATAGCGGTTTGGCTGGCGAAAGAAGTGATTAGCCTGAGGTCGTGCTCGTTGTATTTCTGATAAGTCTCGAAGTCTTGAATGGCGATCACGCCGACGACTTTATCGCCGGTGATCAATGGCACGCCCATGTACGAACGCGCATGCTCGCCGGCGGTAGTTTCGCCGTGGCTGTGCGCCCATGCCTCGCTTCCCTCGCCAATTAAGACGCTTTCGCGAGAACGTATAATGTACGACGTGATGCCCACACCCATTGGCAAGCGACCGAGCGTGCGGTCTGTCTCCGATTCGGAGACGTTGAGCAGGAATACGATTTCATCTTTTGGCTGATCGTAAAAAGCGATGTAGAAATTTCGCGTATCGAATAAACGCGAGATGCCTTCGTAGGTGACTTCTGCGATTTGCTGAAGGTTTAATGTGGCGGCTAGCGCCTGCCCGACCTCGTTGAGAACCGTTACCTCTTTGGCGCGCGCTTCGGTTTCTTGAAAGAGTCGCGCGTTCTCTAAGGCGAGCGAGAGTTGATCGGCTACCTGACGAACGAGCAATTCGTCGTCCGGTATCCAAGCGACGTTTGGCGTTTCGTCTAACGCTTGCAGAGTCGCCCAGTTGTTAGGGCTTACTTGGAAATCAACGGAAATTGAGTTCTCGGTTTTAGGAGCGCGTTGAAACAGCGCGATCGGAATTGTCGGCGCAGGGGCGCTTGCCGATCGTGTTGGGGCTGGCGGCGGAGACGCGACTTCGGTCTCTTCCACCGGCTTGGAACGCGACGCCCGCTTTGCCTTGGAGGAAGATTCTTCCGGCGTAACGTCTTTGAATAATTGATCAAGCCGTTTGTCGGCTGACTTCTTCTTTGGCATACTCAATTAACTCCTGGGCGAGGACGCGATATTGCTGCGAGCCGCGGCTTGTGGGGCGATATTGTGTGATCGGCATCCCCGCGATGGGACTTTCTCTAAGTTTTGTGTCTATTTCAATGACGCTGGTAAACACGCCTTGTCCGAACGTGGTTTGTAATTGTTCGAAGATGTTGCGATGCGTGCGATTTCTACGGTCTAGCAAAGTCACTAGTATGCGATAGGCGAGATTCGGGTTGCTTTCTTGCCGAACGCGGCGGATCGAACCCATCATGTTGCGCAGCGCGTACGCTGAGAAATATTCCGCTTGCGTGGGGATGACGAGCAAATCGGAGGTGGAGAGTGCGTTCAGGGTGATCGCGCCTAACGCGGGAGGGCAATCGAGCAGGATGTAATCGTATTCCAGCTTACCGGCCTGAAGCGCTTGCCGCAATGTCTGTAAGTAACGGCTTCGCATGGGGAGGTACTGCTCGGCGCTTTCGATGCGTGAGCTGGACGAGATGAGATCGAGATTGGCGACATCTGTTTTGCGAATCGCGGATTGGATCGGTGCGTTGTCTATAAGGATGTTCGCCGAAGTGACCTTTGATTCGCCAGCTTCCAGCCCAAGGGCAAGACTTAGATTCGCTTGCGGGTCGAGGTCGATCAACAAAACGCGATGCTTAAATTCCGCCAGCGCGGCTCCGAGCGAAAGCGTGGTGGTTGTTTTGGCGACGCCGCCCTTTTCGTTAGAAATGGCAATTGTGTAAGGCATAATCCCTCGACTGTTATGTATCCTTTTTGCCGCCGTTGGCGGGAGGTGAGACGACTTGAACGCGGCTGGCGCCGAGTGCGGATTTTAACTCTGCCAGCGCAGTTTGAATCATTGCCTGAGGATCGTTTACGCTTCGTATCTTTCCGGTGATCTCCGCCACAACTCGTTCACGCTCGGCGCGGCGGTTGGTCTCTTCGATCAATCGCGCGCTTTCGAGTGCGACCGCCAGCCTTTCGGAGACAGCCTGAATCATATTGATCTCATCTGCGCTCCATTGGTAGCCCTTGTTGGGCGCTTTGACGTTTAGCACGCCAATGGTTTCGCCGCGCAGTTTGAGCGGTGCGCTTACGGCAGGCTCGACCCGCGGGTTATCGTCGTCGAGAATAAGTTCGCCGCGTTTTATGGCTTCGTTGATCGCATCTGTGTTGAACGGCGCTTCTAGCGCTTCTCCGCCTTGTGTGGATTGATAATAGCCAATGCTCGCCGCTTTGCTTCGGAAAGTTCTCCATTCCTGCTGTAAATATTGGCTGTGAAGAGCCTGCGCTTCGGCGAGCGCTTGCTGAGCGTTCGTCAACAGCCGCGCATTTTCGATGGCGATAGCGATCTGGGCGCTGAGGACGCTGAGCGTATTGAGGTTGTTTTCATTGAATTCGTCCGCTTGTACGCTTTGAACGTCTAACGCGCCGATGGTTTCGCCTTTAATGTTGAGCGGAAGAGCCATTTCGGAGCGGGTGGCAGGCAGATCGGGATTGTCGAAGAAAACAGCGTCCGTGCCTACGTCGAGAGCGATGCGGGCGATTCCCGTTTGCGCGACGTTTCCTACGATGCCTTCGCCGAGTTTGAGACGATGCCCGCGCGCTAGCATGCGTTGGCCGCCTTCGCTGTTGGCGGCTTGCAAGACAACATTTTGACGGGCGGCATCGAACAGAAAGATGCCGATATGATAGAAATTAAATTTCTCGCTTACGATGTGAGCAATAAGCGGTAGAAGAATGTCGAGCCGCTGCTCGCTGGAAACGATATGCGAGATTTCGCTGATAGTCTGCAAGTCTTTGGCGCGGCGCTCGCTTTCGCTGTGTGCGATAGAGAAATCTGCGGTGCGCTCCTGAACGCGAGACTCGAGAATCGCTTGCAAGTCTGCCAGTTCTTTATTTTTCGCCTGCAGTTTTTTGCGATCGGCTATGGATGTTTCCAGCGTTTGTTGCATATTGCGAGATGTAAGATACATCCCGATGCCTGCCAGAGAGAGCACAAGCGAATATGCGATCCAGTCGCCAACTGGATCGCCGGCGGACGGTTGAAAGATACTAGGTATCCATCCACGGGAACGCGCTACAGAGAGCGCGAAGGTGATAATCGCGACGAGCGTAGTTACGCTAAGGAATGCGCGTGTGCTGACGAACATATTGGCGAAAACCAGGATAAGACCGATCGCCAGAAGCGATACAGCGCTTCCTGAGCCGCTTGTTGCGTAAGCGGAAAAGATTGACAGACTGACGCTGAAGAGGAACAAATAGGATGCGGCGGCAACGCGTCTGCGGCGCAATGTTAACAATGCGATGATGTTGAGCGCTGTTGTTGGCAGAAAGAACGCAAAGAATAACGGTGTTTCAGACGGGCTGGCAAAGAAAAAGAGAGGCGCTGTCGCTATTATTGTAAAGATAATGACGATTAGCAAAATAGCGTTAAGCAATCTAGCCGCGCGCGTTTTCTCCTGATCGTCTTCAAATACCGGCGCGGCAAATAATTTGACGAAAAATGATCGCATCGCTACTTCCTTTCTCTGCGAGCGGAATCGGAGTTTTCATCCGCCGTTTGAAGTTGAATTAACACTTCCGAGCCGCCCAGCGCTTGGCTTAGTTCTTCGGCGGCGACGCGCAAGATCGAATCGAATTGCGTGGACGAGCCGATTTTACCGGTGATCTCCGAAGTTAAACGCTCAACTGCGGCGCGTCTTTGCGTTGTTTCGAGCAAGGTTGCCGCTTCCAACGCGAGTGAAAGGCGTTCGGCGGCAGCCTTTGCAATGTCCGCTTCGTCCGAAGTCCAGGCGTGGTCGGCGTTTAGGTTAAGGCGCACAGCTCCGACGACGTTCCCTCCGATACGGATCGGGATTACAAGATTCGATCCGCTGTCGAGCGGTTCAGCCGATTGCGCGCTGTCCGTTAGCGCGGAGAAAAGCGCAACATCTACAGGTTGGTTGGATTGTTTGATTGCGTCTCCCTCGGCGATGTAATTCCAAGCGCGCTCTCGCGGTTTTAGTATTTGCCATGCATCGCGCAGATACGTTCCAGCCGTCCTTTGCGCTTCCGAGATCAATTCTTGAGTCGATTCGTAGTAGCGGGCGTTTTGCACCGCCGTGGCGACCTGATCTGCCAGCGTGAGCAGGACTTCCACATCTTCTTCGTTGAACGCGTTGGCGTCCAGGCTTTGTATGTCGAGCGCGCCGATGACTAGCCCAGCGGATATGAGCGGCAGGGCGATTTCTGAATGCGTGTCGGGAAGGTCGGGGTTGTTGAAGAAGACTGCGTCTTTTCCCACATCGAGCGCAATGCGGGCTTCGGCGGCAGCGGCGACGTAGCCGACGATGCTGGTTTGTCCGATGCGCAATTTGTGGTTGCGCGCCAGCATTTGCTTACCGCCGTCGCTGTTGGCGGCGCGGAGTTCCGCGTATTCGCGATTGTCGTCTATCAAGAAAATGCCCGCATGATAGAACCCGAACTTCTCGCTGATAACGTTTACAAGCTGAGAGATGAGGTCTTCCAAATTTTGATTGGCGGCGGCGGCTTTAGCCACTTGAGCGATCGCTTCGAATTGTCGCGCGCGGCGCTGAAAGCGGAGGTTCGCTTGCTCCAATTCCTCGGTTCGGGCGATGACGCGCTTTTCCAACGTCTGATTGAGGCTGTGCAACGATTCGTTGGACGCGCTTAAGCTTTCTTCGCTTTTCTTCGCTCGAGCAAGCGCGTCTCTGAGAATGGTCGTGCTGAAATAGACCAGAAAAGTAATAGCGATGTATACGAAGCCGGTATCTCTGGCGTAGTTGATCGGTTTGGAGAGGACCGGGTTGATAATGGCAGCGGTTTCGCTCCAGGCAAGCAGAAAGAACATCGGAACGCTTAGTAATATGAAGAGACTGCCAATGCCGCGCCCGATCACAATGCTCGCCAGCAAGCCCACGACGATGTAAGCTGGGATCAGCGAATCTCTTACGCCGTCGCTGACGAACGATTCGAGACCGACAACGATCCACAGCAGAATAACGCTAGTCCAGGCGCTGGCGGCAATTCTGCCGCGTTTCAGCATAAAGAAAGCGATAAACAAGACAACGATCAGCGCCGACAGAATTGGAACGGTGTATGGATCTCCAGGATTGACAATGTACAGAATCGTCGCTAGCGTAAGGAGCGTAATAGACGCCCAGATAAAGTTGTTGAGAAACTTTGCGCGAGAGTTGTCCTCTTCGGTCTCAAAGATGGGCGGGCTGAAGAATTTACGGATCATTCCGATTCCTGACCTTCCTTGAATTGAATCGTTACTTTGGCGCCGGGTAGAGAACGGCTTAGTTCGAGCGCCGCAGTTTTGATCAGCTCTTCGGCGGTGTTCTTGGCGCTGATCTTGGATGCGATCTCGCCAATCACTCGTTCTTTTGCCGCGCGCTTCTGACTTTCTTCGAGGAAGCGCGCGTTCTCAAGCGCGAATGCGGCGCGCTCGACGATCGCGTTGACGATGTCCATTTCGTCTTGGTCCCAGCGACGATTGCCTGCTGCGCGAACATCTACTGAACCGATAACTTCATCGCGCAACTTGAGCGGAATTGAGATGGAAGACTCGCGCGGCCCGAGAGCCGTTTCGTTGCGGCTCGCTTCTGTATCGTCCGCTTTTCCCTTTGCGTACAAGATTGTTGAGCGCGCGCCTGAATGGCGAATGCCGAGGAGTTTTCTTTTCGCGAACTCGCTCCATCCTGCTCGAGTGAGTTGGCGTGAGAGGGTCTCCGATTCGGCGAGCGCTTTTCTAGTCTCTTCGTATTGACTTGCATTCTGAATGGCAAGGCTCATTTGATCGGCGAGGATTTCAAGCGTGTTAATGTCTTGTTCGCCGAAAGCGTTCGGCGCTTTGCTTTGCACGTCGAGCGCGCCGATCACGCCGTTGCTGTCGCGTAAGGGTAAGGCGATCTCGGAACGTGTTTCGGGCAGGAAGGGGTTGTCAAAGAAGACGGCATCCCCGCCGACGTCGAGAGCGACGCGGGCTTTCCCCGTCCCGGTTGCGTAACCAACGATACCGGTCTCCCCGACCTTGAGCCTGTGGCGGTTTGCCAGCATTTTCTTCCCGCCTTCGCTATTTGACGCGCTTAACACCGCGTATTCTTTGCGAGGATCGAGTAAGAAAATTCCAACGTGATAGAAATTGAACTGCTTGCTGATGGCGTCGGCTACTTGCGGAAGTAACGCGCTCAGGTCGCGCGTGGAGCCGACCGCGTGCGCCACTCTGGCGATCGTTTCCAACTGAGCGGCGCGCTGTTGGCTTTGTTCGTTAGCGAACGTCAACTCGGAAGTGCGTTCCGCGACGCGCTGTTCAAGGCTGCCGAGTGTTTCGCGCAAGCGATTTGTCATTGTGTTGAAGGCGTTGGCAAGCGCGCCGATTTCGTCTTTTGAAGTCGCCGTCGCTTGCGCGGCTAAGTCCCCGGCGACGATTTGGTTGGCGGTTTCGGTCAGGCGAACGATCGGCGTGGCGATGCGTTCGCTGATGCGGAGGCTGATCGCGATCGCGGCTAATAGCAATGCCGTCAAAATGATCGCTGCGAGAAGCGTCGCCGATTGAATTTGAGCGGTTGTCTCGGCTTTCGAAGCGATAAGCGCGCTTTGCATCTCAGCGACGGGAACGACCACGCCGATGCTGTACCCCGTTGTTTTAATCGGGGCAAACGCGAAATAAGTTTCGACTCCGTCAACTGGAATTATGATTAAGCCGCGTCCTCCAGCCGCCATGCGGTTGACGACGCGTCTTACGTCCGGCGATCCTTTGCCAAAAACGGTGAGTTTATAATATTCATCGGGATTGATGGCTTGCGGATCGATTCCGAAAAGATCGAAGCCAGCCTGAGGCATGGAGATGATGCCCCCAGCGTCGTCGAGCATGAAAGCGTATCCGCTTTGTCCGACCTTAATCTGCTCGATTTGATCGGTGATGGTTGTGAGTTTTACGTCTGCTGCGACGATGCCTTGAAACAGGTCGCTATTGTATACAGGCGCGGCAATAGTTACGACCAAGCCTGCGCCGGTAGCGTCTATATAAGGAATTGCCCAGCGCGGCATTCTTGACGGGTTATAAGACGGCGACGTAATTCTGAAATACGGGCGTTCCGAAGGGTTGAAGCCGGGCGGCACAACGGCGGCGAGATTAATGTTGGGGTAATAACGCGTGATCCCGCGCGTATCAATGGCGTATACGGCGAGGAGCTGCGGGTTGGCTTTGAGCGTGAATGGCGCGGAGAAATCTAGATAAGCCGAGGCGTTTAAGCCATCAATCGTTTTAGCGTCAATCTCTATGTTCGGCGGAACATACGCCGACGAAGCATCTTGTGTCGAGTTGCCGTATTGCCCATCTTTCAACTGAGTGAGAGCGTTCTCTGCGTTCCAGTAACTGCCGACTCCGAGTTTTTCCTGCTCGGCGATTAACATGCTCCATTGCGCGGCAAGCTCTACAACGTTATCTTCAACTTTTTCGAAGACATGATCGGCTTTATCCGCTTCTAAGTTGATTGAAGCGATCAGCTGTTCTTCTGTGAGATGGAGCGTGTTGGCTTCGAACCGATCTGAGAGCGAGTTGATGATCTGAGTGGCGCTGTTGAACGCATAGAAAGCCAAAAATCCGACAGCGATGCCGCCGGTGAATAGAATGCCGATAGCGACTCGCGCGCGCAGGCTCCTGGCATTTAAACGTCGCGAGATGCGTAAGGCGGCGATTATAAGCGCGACGAGAACGAGAACGGCGACGATCGCTTCAATTTGAAACCGACTCATGTCGCATCCTTGTCGTTGAATCGAATCAGCACTTCAGAGCCGCCAAGTACGCGCTCTAATTCGGCGGCGGTCGCCTGCAGGATGTTTTCGATATTGGTCGAGCCGCTTACGCGGGTCGTCGCTTCGGCGATCATACGCTCTTTTGCGGCGCGCCGTCGCGCGTCTTGGAACAAGCGCGCATTTTCCAGCGCGAAGGCGGCGCGTTCGGCTACCGATTCGATCAAGCCGATCTCGTCCGCTTGCCAGGTTTTAGCGAGATCGCGCGCTTCCACTTGCAGCAAGCCGATGGTTTCTCCGCGCAATTTTACCGGCACTGTGATCTGTCCTTGCCGTTGATCGGTCGCGCCGCTGACTGGCGCGGCGACTGACGTTCCCTTGTCCGGCTCCAACAATTCGATGCGACCGTCGTTATAACGAAAGCCGGGATAGTCCATTTGCTCGCTTATTCGTTGCCATTGCGTGCGGATAAATTCGTTATAGACTGTTTCCGCTTGAAAAGTCGCGGCGCGCGCTTCGGAGAGTAAGCGCATATTTTCAAGCGCGACGGTCAATTGATTAGCAAGCACGCCGAATGTGTGAAAATCGTCTTCAGAGAATGCATTCGGTTCGAGGCTTTGCGCGTCTAAAACGCCGATAAGTTTGTCTTCTGAGAGCAGGGGCAGGGCGATCTCGGAGCGCGTTTTGGGAAGATCGGGGTTGTTGAAGAAAACCGCATCGGCGCCGACGTCGAGGGCGATGCGCGGTCTTTTAGTTTGCGCAACGAAACCGACGACGCCCGTGCCGAATGCGAGACGATGCCCGCGTTCGAGCATTTTCTGCCCGCCGGCGCTGTTTGCCGCTTGTAAGATCGCGTATGCTTCACTTTGATCAACTAAAAAGACGCCCACATGATAAAAACCTAATCGCTCGCTAATGAGCTGTGATGCGACGGAAAGAATCTCGTGCGAGTCTTTGACGCGCGAGAGCGCTTGCGATACATCGGCGATCGTTTCAAATTGCGCCGCGCGGCGAGCGGTCGCTTCAGTGACGCGGCTTAATTCTTTTGTGCGTTCGTCTACGCGTTGTTCGAGTTGGGCGGTCAGCGTCTCAAGCTCGCGATTTGCGTTCTCGGTCTGTTGCATGCGCATCCGTTCGATGCGGTCGCGGAATACCGTCACGCCGAATAGAAGTACGGAGAGGGAGAAGACCATCCCGGCGGTGCGGGGGATGCTCAATTGCGAATCGGTCAGGTATCGCGGGTCGGCGTAGAAACCTAGGCTTGCCGCGGCGAATGTGGCTAAAAGAGAAAGGAGGATAAATCCGCGTTGCGGTAGGAAAGCGCTGGCGAAAATCAGCGAGATCGGCACGGTGCTTGAAATGGCGGCGTCTACGTTGTTTGCAACGCCGAAATAGATCATGACGTAGGCGACCGCTGTTTCGGCGAACGTGAAGAAATAAATGCCGACGACGTAGTAAGGCGAACGGCTTAATGCGTATGTGAGCAAACTGACAGCGAGGAAACTCACGCCGATTGATAATGGCACCGGCGAGACAAGAACCGCCAGAATCAATATAACTGTCATGGCAAGCGTCAGCGCGGCGAGCAATTGCGCGCGCCTTTGTTCGCCGATCTCGCGGACCGAGGGATGCGGCTGCGTGAGGCGCGCCCAGATTCGGGCGAGGTTGGCGGGTTTTGATTCCACAGGCGTATTCATTTTCAATTCCGGCTACGAGCCGTCCTCTCGATGCGCATGATCGCTTGCGGCGTTAGCGCTTGGGTTAATGAGGCGAAATGCGACGGTTGTGTCGTGAAAGAACCGTCCAAGTTCCTCAACGGTATCGCGTAAGATCGAATCCATTTGAAAGGAAGCGCCGAGTTTGGCGGATACTTCCGAAAGAAAGGTCTCATGTTGCGCGCGTTTTTGCGCGTCGTCAAGCAGGCGCGCGCCTTCCAGTGCGATGGCGACGCGTTCGGCAGTCGCTTTTGCAATGACGATCTCGTCTTCAGTCCAGCGGCGCGACGCATCGGTTGGATTAAGTTTGAGATTCCCGATCGTTTGTCCGCGTAAAACGACAGGAATGGAGAGCGGTCGTTCGGCGGCGGGAAATTGCGTTTTTTTGTAAATCGGCTCGGGCTTAACGCCGTCGTAGCGATAACCCTTCCTTTTTCGCGACTCTTCCGATTCGCGCCAAACTTGATTGGTGAGTTGGCTCGAGACGATCTCGGCTTTTTGCAGCGCGTCTTGCAGTTGTTCGACGGCGCGCGCGTTTTGAATGGCGATCGCCGCTTGATCGGCGAGAACTTGCAACGTGGAGAAGTCTTCACGGGCGAAATCTTCCGCTCGTTCGGATTGGATATCGAGCGCTCCGATCGCGCGTTCTTGAACCTTAAGCGGTAGAACGAGTCGAGAGCGGGAGTTTGGCAGGCTGTCAGGCGAATCCAGGCTGATTCTCTCCGCTTCAGTTTGAATCGCGCGTGCGGCTCCACGGCTGACGACAAAACCGATGATGTTATCAGGAGCGACTGAAACGCGGCTTTTATTGTGCATCAACTGCAAGCCCTCCTCGCTGCTAGCCGCGCTCAATAGAACGTTTTGCCCATTTTCATCAAGCAGATATACGCCGACATGCGAATACCCCAACCGACTGCCAATGGCGGTTGCGATGAGCGGAAGTATGCGTTCGGTCTCCTGCGTTAATGTAATTGTCCTTGAAATATTGGCGACTGCGTCAATTCTCTCTGCGCGGCGCTGCAATTGTTCGTTCGCTGCTTGTAGCGCGTCTTGATTTTCTTCCAGCCTCAAACGAACGGCGCTTACGCTGCGGTTTGATTCCTCAAGTTTTTTTGCGCTTGCGCGCGATTCGCTGAGGGCGCTGCTCAGACCGTTGGTAAAGACGAAAAGCAAGGCGGCGAAAAGACCGAGCAGAACTGATAGGCTTGCGGCTTCAGAGAAAGACGCGCCTGCGATGGAAGCCGCTTTCGCATACGTTATGCCGAAGCCCGCCAGGATTGTCAACGCGGATACGCCGATCGCTTGCCGCCAGCCGAGGAGCAACGTGACCGCTGTTATGATCACGAAGTTGGCTGTAAATGCGCTGTCGCTTACGCCTGAGCCTGAATAAGCAGTGACATTTGCCGCTAGCCAAGTAGCGGCGATGAGTAAATATCCAGCCGCGGCTACGCGTCCGCTCTTTGATACGCCCCACACGAAAGCGTTCAATAGGAATAGAATGAGAAGCGTTGTATTAAAGGAATTGCCTATAGTCGCGGTGATGAGTCTCAGCCTCGTTAAAATGACGAGAAAGGGGATAACGACCATAATGGCGAGCGTAAACCAATGAATGTATAACGCGGAGCGCGTTTTATCTTCGTCGCCTTCAAACGTTGGCGGAGCGAGAAAACGCCTTAAGGAATTCCACATAAACTGCCTACTCTTCCTCGGTTTCAAGTTCGATAAGAATTTCGGAATTTCCGAGTTTACGACCCAATTCTTCGACCGCCGCTTGCAAAATAGAGTTGCGCTCGTTGATCGCGCCGACTCGCCCGGCAATTTCGCCGATCGCCTGTTCGCGCGCGACGCGGCGTTGCGCGCTCTCGACCAAGCGTGCGTTTTCGAGAGCAAAAGCGGCGCGATCGGCGGCGGCTTCGAGCAGGGTGATCTCGTTGTCGGTCCATTGATGCGCTTCTTGTTTTGATCTGACGTCGAGAACGCCGATGACTTGTCCGCGAAGTTTGATCGGAATGGACATGCCGGCAGACTCGGTTTCAAGCGATAACTGCCCGGTATGTGCGGTGCGTTTGACGCGCCTCGGTTGTTTGCCTCCGACCAGAGGCGAGACTTGCTTGCCATCGAAAATAAAGCCGTTCTGTTTGATCTGGTTGCTGTAGCGCGCCCATTCTTGTTTAACGTATTTGCCTATGATCTCGTGCGATTCTGCCAAGGCGCGATCGGTTTCGCTGAGCAGGCGGGCGTTCTCGATCGCGATGGCGATTTGGTCGGCGAGAATCGCGAACGTTTCAATATCGTCTTGCGAGAAGGCATTCATATCCACGCTTTGAACGTCGAGCGCGCCGATCGTGCGATTGCTCGTTCGAAGGGGGACGACGATCTCGGAACGGGTGTTCGGGAGATCGGGGTTATCGAAATAAATTGGCGCTTCTCCTACATCCGATGCAATTCGGGGGCGTTCTAGAAGTATCGCATAGCCAACCATGCTGTTTGTATCGAGAGCCAATTGGTGGCCGCGCTTGAGCATTTTTTGCCCCCCAGCGCTGTTAGCGGCGCGTAAGACGGCGTATTCGTTCGCTTCATCTAACAGGAAAATGCCAGTATGATAGAAGCCGAAGCGATCGCTGACCAGATTAACGATCATGGGGAGCAGGTCGTCCAAGGCTTGCGCCGTCGCGATCGCGCTAGCGACGTTCGATACGGCGTGCAACTGTATTGCTCGTTTTTCGAGGTCGGCGGTACGCTCTTGTACGCGAGTTTCAAGGGCTTGCCGCAGGTCAGCCAATTCTTTGTTAGACGCTTGCAAATGTTGGCGATCAACAATAGAAGATTCCAGTCGCGAGCGCAAGTTAAGCGAGGAGAGATAAACGCCGAAGCCTATAAAGGTAAACACGATGGCGCTTAAGCCCCAGCTTTGGAGAGGATCGGTGACCGGCGCGACGAGCGGCGGAATCCAACCGCGAGTATGCGCGAATGTGATCGCCAAAGTGTAAAGCACGATAAATACGGTCAGGCGAATGATGGTAGGCGGGCTTAGGAAAATATTCGCAAATGCAATGATAATAAGCAGCGCAAATAACGCGGGGTAGTTCTCCAGCGGACTAACAGTATAAATGCCGAGAATCGCAAGGCTGAAGTTGCCCAGAAAAATATACCACGCTATATTAATACGCTTACTATGCAGAAACGCTAATGTCGCGATGTTGACAAGAAGGGCGGGCAGAAAAAACGCCATAAGAATTGACGCGCTGGTAAATTTGAACGCTAACAGAGTCAGCGGCAACCCAACGATGTCTGCGACGATCAGAAACGCCAAAATGGAATTCAGCAATCTGGCAAGACGTGTTTTTTCTTCGTCGCCTTCGAACGTGGGAGGGGTGAGCCACTTTGTAAAAAATGCCCGCATGGTTAGTTGGTCTCCTCGTTTTCGGAGGTCGCGTCGGCATCGCCTAGCACTTGGATGCTCACTTCGGTATCCGGCAACGCTTGTCCGATCTCGCGAACTGCGGCGCGCAGGATGGTTTCAAAGTCGCTCGACATGCCGATAGCCGTCGTGACTTGAGAAATCATCTGTTCGCGACTGGCGCGCACCCTAGCTTCCTCGTATAGCCGCGCGCTTTCCAATGACGACGCCAGACGCTCTATCGCTAAGTTCAATAAGGCAATTGCCTTTTCTCCGTAACCCGGCTGAAGTTTTGCATGAACGACGCCGATGGTTTGTCCGCGGAACTTAATGGGAATGGCGACTTCGTTGCGTTCCCCGGCTTCGTCAACGAGAACTTGATCTTCGCTTGCCAGCGCTTGCTTGCCCGCCGCCGGCAGGTTGGAGATTGGCTCGATGCGCACGTTGTCGAAGGTGTATCCGACGTTGCGGAGGCTTCCGCTTGCGAGGAATTTCTGCCAACCCGTGCCGGTAAATTGTCCGTAGACTCGTTCGAGTTCGTTGAGCGTATTTGTTGATTCTTCCAGCAGGCGCGTTCGTTCGACCGCGCTGCCTAATTGACCAGCCAGCACCGACATCATTGAAATATCCTCTTGGCTGAAGGCTCTTTCTTCCGCGCTGTGAATGTCGAGAATTCCAACTACGCGATCTTCCGCTTTGAGCGGTAGGACGAACTCCGAGCGCGTTTTAGGCAGGAATGAATTTGCCATCCAGGATGCGGCGGTCCAAGCCTCTGAAACGACTTGCAATTCGCCCGTTGACGCGACGCGCCCGACGATGTTGATATCGCCTACTTGGATGCGATGTTTTTGCGGCGACGACGATATTTCGCCGGCTTCAGCCGCCAGAATCGCCTCTCTGTTGTCCACACTTAAGATGTAGACGCCCACATGGTAGTAATCAAAGCGTTCGAAGATGAGCTGAGCGGACTTTCGCAACATTCTATCGAGATGTTTTTCGGCGGTGACCGTTTGCGAAATTTCTGCGGCGATTCGCAAGCGGTGCGATTGATCTTCCACATGGCGGGTGCGTTCAGCGACGCGTTGTTCCAGCGTGGCGATTGCGTTTTTGATCTGCGCAGCCATGCGGTTGAACGCATCCACCAAGACGCCGATCTCGCCGCTTCGCGCTGTGACGGGAATATAAGATATTGCGGCGCCTTCGGATAGTTCGGAGGCGGCGACCGTCAGAGTGTGAATTGGCTGCAACATGCGATGAATTGTTAAGTAAAGCCAAGCCAGAGTGAGGAGCAAAAGAACGATACTGACCGTCGCCACAAAGACGATCCGCTGAAACAGTATGGCGGATAGATGAGTGTGGTTGTGAAGAATGTCTACAACGCCGATGATCTTCCCTGAGAAATCGTAGAGCGGTGCGGAAAGCAGCGCGTAACTTAGATTGCCTTGATGAGGATGCGTGATGGCGAAAGAGCCGCGTAAGGCGTTGGCATAATTCTCGGGCGTGTTGGTAATGGAGGCTCCGCTTGTGCGCGCCACGATCAGCAACGCGCCGTCTAAAACAGATTCGGCTGTCGCGTTCGGCGCTAGATCTTTTGAGAGCAAGATGCTCCAGTCCGTGTCATACGTTTTTTGCAAGCCCGTAAGCGTAGATGCGTCTATTCCGATCTGATATTCGATGATTCCGAGATAAGCGCCCTGATAGAACGAAGGCGCGACTCCGCGAACGATCAATTTGCCGCCTTCGACGTCCAGTCCTGCGGCGGCGACACGTTGATTGTCGGCGAGCATAGCCGGGAACTCGGAGACTTGATCGTTTGAAGAAGAAGAGTCCGCGTCGAAAAGCAATAAGCCGTCTGCTGCGAAGAAACGATTCGCGATGACGTGCGCGTTTGTTTCTTGTAGAGCGAGGTACCCCGGCGTTACAAGTTCGCTTAGTGCGGCGCGGTCGCGTTTTGCAAAGGCTTGTTGGATGGCAGGGTTATCGGCGGCGGTCGTGGCTAGGGCGAGCGCTGTTTGTTGCCTGAGTGCGAGCTCAGCCTGAAATGAATTTTCAATGGCGGTAATACTGCGTTCTTCGGCGGCGACGAAAGCGTTCTGAAGATTGTTGTAGAAAAAGACAAGCAACCCTGCAATGAGAATGCTGAGTAGAAACGCGATTGTGATGACAAGTCTGCGAACGAGCGTCATGAGCCGTTCCTTCTTGTTAAGTTTTGACTCTTTGGCGCTTCAGGATCGGTGAGATTGCCAACGTAGACGCTGGCTTCTTTCATGCCGGGCAATTGGGCTAATTCGCGCGCGGCGATTTGCAGCAGAGAGTCCAGATCGAACGCTTGGCTGAAGCGATAGGCAAGTTCGCTGATGGTCTTTTCTTGTTCTGCGCGTTGCGTCGCTTCTTCCAGAAGGCGTACGCTGTCCGCCGCTAACCCGATCTGTGTCGCGATCTCGCTTACGATTCCTTCATCGTGCTTGCCCCAAGGCGCATCGCCTTTGCGCGCGATAGATATGCTCCCAATGGCTTGTCCGCGCAACAGAATTGGAATAGAGAGGGCGTTCGGCTCGATAGTCTGGGCTTTCTCAGGGCGTAAGCCGAAGGGCGTGTATGTGACCGTTGATCGCCCCGTTTTTAATTTCTGCGACCAAGCTTCGTGCGTGCGGATGGACATCAGCGCCTCGACCTGGCTGAGAGTGGCGCGCGCTTCTGCGAATAGCTGTGCTTTTTCAATGGCGACCGCTATTTGATTCGCCAACGTTTCTAGAACGCCAACGTCTTGCATGGTGAATGCGCTGGGCGCCTCCGATTGAATGTCCAGAACGCCTAGCAATTGACCGTGGACAGTTAAGGGTAAGGCCACTTCGGAACGGGTGAGGGGTAGATCGGGGTTGTTGAAGAAAACAGCGTCGGCGCCTACGTCGAGAGCGATGCGGCTCTTTTTCTGCGCAGCGACATACCCAACAATGCCTTGCGTCCCGACTTTCATAGCATATCCGCGCTGCGCCATCCGCAGACCGCCTTCGGAGGAAGCGGCTAGCAACACCACCTGATCGCCGGTTTCATTGATGAGGAAAACGCCGGCGTGGTAAAAGCCGAACTGGCTGGTGATGAGGTTGACGGCGGCGTTGAGCAGAGCAGAAAGTTCTTGCTCTTCCGCGGTCTGGCGCGCGATGAACGATGCGGCGCGAAGTTGTTCGGTTCGGCGCGTGAGGTCTTCGGTTCGTTCGGCAACGCGATTCTCTAAATTGGCGATCAGCCCGTGCAGATTCGTCGCCATAGTGTTTAGATTTACAGCAAATTCCGCCAGCTCGCGCGTTCCGGGAATTTCCACAATGCGATGAGTAAGTTCCCCGCCGCTGATGCGGTTGATTGCCGATGTAAGCTTTACGATAGGTTTCGTTAGATAGCCTGCGAGGAGGTAGCTTGCCAGAATAATCAATAGACCGGCGACGAAGTCCACAAGTAGTATTCGAATAAGATAAGCGCGCTCTTGGGCGCGTATCGTGTCAACGGTAATGTCTACCCCCAGTACGCCGACGCGTTGTCCGTCCGAGTTGAAAATAGGCGTGTAGGCGGAGAGGAACGAGCCGTACTCGTCCGTATAGTAATCGGGCTCAAGAATTACGCCGTTCATCGTGTCGAAGTTTTCGAGCAGGGTGGGACCAGGTTCCTCGTAGCGCAGTCCGTAAGGCGAGTAGCCGTCTTCGTTTGGCAATGCGCCGTCAACGACGAAGTACACGCCTTGCTCGTCTTTACGCATGGTGTAAACCCACTTTAGCTCCGAGTCTGAGCCGCGAATTTTTAAGTTTTGCGCTTGAATAATTTGAAAGTTCTCGTCGTTCTCTGCGTGGACGTTTTGGAATAAGTCGCCATTCTGTTGCAACCCAGCCAGCGCGGCAATGTTGGTAAGACGATGTCGTAATGCGTTTTGCGCTTCTGTGCGAAAGTTTCTATAAAGCGCGAAGGATATGCCGGCGGCAAATAATATGGTCAGCGCGGTTAATGCGAAAGTGAGGCGGGCTCGAATAGTTGGGTAGCGGCGATTCTCCATGAATTATCCGCCCTCGTCAATCTTAAGCTCGATCGTGGCGTGCGAAGCGTCTAGCAATCTGCCGAGTTCTTTCGCGGCGGTTTGTAAGATGGCGTCAATGGTTGCGGACGACCAGATCTTTGCGTTGATGCTTGCAATCGTGCGTTCGCGCAATGCCGTTTGACGCGATTCGTTGACGAGCCTGGCGTTTTCAAGCGCCACGGCGGCTTGATCTGCAACGGCATTAACTAGATTCTCCTGCTCTGGCGTCCATTCTTCGGGGTTTGCGAGACGAATATAGCCTAAAATTTGCTCTCGCAAACTGATCGGAATTTCGACTTGCTTCTCGCCGAGACCGCTTTCATCGCCTATGCCGTATTCTAAATTTTCTGTAGATTGAACAAACTCGCTCCAACTGGAGAGAAGATACTGGCGTTGAGTCGCGCGCATCTCTTGCAGATTTTCTTGCGCTTCCTGGAAGAGTCGCGCGTTTTCGAGTGCGATCGCTACATGGTTTGCCATGGCTTGCATTGTGCGGATCGTATCGGGACCGAAATCCGATTCCTTGGTAGATTGAACATCAAGCGCGCCTAGAACCCGTTCGCCAACCAACAGCGGTAAAGCGATCTCGGATTGAGTGCGCGGTAAGAACGGGTTGTCGAAACGCTCCTGCTCTTGAAACGCAATTTGCGCGATTTTAGGCGATCGATCTCGGATCGCGCCGCCGACCATACTTTTGCCGGCGACCTCGTGCCGTTGGCGGTTTTGAATAAGCAGCTTTCCCGGCTCGCCCGTCGCTGCGCGAATTTCAGCCCATTTTTCGCTAGGATCGAGAAGGTAAATTGCGGCGAAGTAATAACCGAATCGATCGGTAAACAGGTTGATCACGCGATTTAGAAGTCCGTTCGGGTCGAGGCTGGAAGAAGCGACTTGCCCGACTTCATTAGAGGCTTCGAGCAACTCGGTCCGCTCCGCCACTTTTTGCTCCAATGTATTTTGAAGAGCCTCAAGGCGTTCTACCATGTGATTAAAGTGCATGGCGACGAGTCCCAGCTCGTCTGTGGCGCTGATGGCGGCACGCGCCGACAAGTCGCCCTGTTCCACTTTGCTAAAGGTTTCGATCAATCCGCGGATCGGATTTGAAATAGACCTTGAGACGTAATACGAATAACCGACTCCGAGGATAAGCGTAAGCGCGCTGAATAAAATGGTTTGGTTGCGCAAATCTTGAAAAACATCAATTGAACTGACTTCAGCGAAGAGAATGCGAACGGCTTGTTTATAGCCGATCGGCGCGATGAGCAACACGCCGATGAGGATTGTCGCGAGAATTAACAGAAGGAACTTGCTCTCGACCAATGCGCCTGCGCGTCCTTCGCGTTGCGATTTGAAATCGGCGGGAACTAACGCCAGTCTGAATGGAAGCGTGGCGCGCTCCATTAGTAGAATGGAAAAGACTGTCTGACCTAAAATTGCCGCAGCGCCTCCGAAGAGAAAGTAATATGGATTAGGCGAGGCGATCGGGTTGAGGAAAACGGAAGAAAGCTCCTGGCTTTGTCTATTCAGGATGATCCAGACCGGCAGAAGAACGGTTGCGAAGAAAATTGCCGCGGAAGAAATTCCGAAACGGACGGTAAAGCTGGTGATTTCGCGCCATGCGCCCAACTCTACATTAGAATCTTGGACGGCGGATCCGCTTGCGATTTGATCGAGGCGCTTCCGCAAACGTTTTGAAATGCGCCAACCGAGCAGCGTTGTTAAGGCGAAACCGAGGACGGATAACGCCAGCGTGATATAGGCTGTGCTTTGTTTTATTACATCGTCTAATCCGATGTTGAATAGGATGGATAATGCGCCCGGTAGCGCTCCGATTACCGCAACGAGCTCCGTTAAGATGAACGCCAATATAAACCCGCGACCGTTTTGACGCTTTATTACAGACGAAATGGGCGCTCTATTCATGCCCGCCTCCGATGGAATGCGTCGCAGTATTTGCATCCGTCCCGAGTGTGATGCGCGTCCCGCTTGCGCCCAGTGCGCGCATGAGTTCGCTGGCGGTGGTCGCCAGGATAGTTTGAATGTCGGTTGTGCGGCGAATCTTGTCGGTGATCTCGAAGATGACGCGCTCGCGTTCGACCTGCGAACGCACTTGTTCAAGTAGACGCGCGTTAGCGATGACGGCGGCAAGACTGCCGCCTAACGTCCCAAGCAATTCCTCATCGTTGTCTGTGTATGCCGCGATTTTCTCGCTTTCTACGTTTAACACTCCCAGTATCTCGCCTCGATAGAGCAACGGGATCGCCAGCTCTGATCGAACCTCGGTATTGCCTTCGATGTAGCGCGAATCCTGTTGAACGTCGTCAATTCGCAAGGTGCGACCATGCAAGGCGCTCCAGCCTGCAATCCCGCTGCCGAGAGGGAATACTTGTTGGTAGATATCTTCTCCATATCCTGCGGCGGCTTTTACTTCCAGCGCCTGAGTATTAGAGTTAAGCAGCAAGATGATGATGCGATCGCCGCTGAGTGTAACCTGTAATCCGTTGACTGCCGCTTGCAAGGCTTCGTCCAGCGTTGCGCCAGATGCGACAGTGGCTGTGACGTGATGCAATAACCTGTGTTGTGCGAGGCGCTCTTGCGTTTCGGCGAATAGTTCGGAGTTGGCGACCGCTACAGATAGCTGATCTGCCAGAATTTGCAGAATGCGTAAATTGTTTTGAGAGAACGCGTACAGTTGATCGCTGTGGACGTCGAGCGCGCCCAAGATGCGATCGCCCACTTTCAAGGCGAGCGCGGCTTCGGCTTTTGTTTCCGGTAGAGTTGGATGCGAAACGAACAGCGGATCGCGCGAGGTGTCGTTTACGATGAGCGCTTCGCCTTTCTCGACGACCGAACCGACAATAGATTTTGAGTCGACTTGGACTTGGTATTCCGAACGCTTGAGCGACGCTCCCGCTTCGCCTGTGGCTTCGCGCACGATCGCGAATTGACCGAGCGAATCCTTTAAGAAGATCGAAGCGTGATAGAAATTGAAACGCGCGCGAATTAACTCGACCGCTTTGCGAAGCAGTTCGTTGATGTCGAGTGAACTGCTGACGTCGCGGGCGATTTCGGCGGCGGTTTCAAATTGCAGCGTCATTCGTTTGCTTTCCTCCAACAGGGTAACTGTATAAATAGCGTTGGCGACTTGGTTGGCGGTTTCGGCGGCAAAATGTAGATCAGCCTCGTTGAAGCTGTTCTCTTTGTCCATATCTTGAATGATAAGCGCGCCGATGGCTCTTCCACGCGCGAGCAACGGAACGCCCAGCCATGAGCGCGGGGGCTTGCCGGATATTTTCGCGCCCATAGCGACGACTTGCCTTGCGGTGTCTGAAACGATCATGAGCGGTTCGCGAGTGTGGATGAGTAAAGAAGTTAGACCTTCGCCGAGGGGGAAGGCTTCCAGCGTCGAGAGACGTCCTTCTTCGTATAAATAAGGCACATTAATCGAGTTTGTGTTTTCATCATAAAGCGCGATGACGAAACTGTAATTGCCGATGACGTTTCGAATCTGGTTGTGGATGAGAGAGTAGAAGGCGCGTAAGTCGCTGACGGCGGCGGCGTTGGAAGAGAGTATGTCGAGCGCTTTGGCTTCGCGCGCGCGACGCGCGCTCTCTTCGGATTGAAGAGGCGCTGGAGCGGAAGCGGCGGCAACGATCGTTTCAAACTGCAGCGCCTGCTGGCTGGCGGCGATCGCTTCGTTGCTGATCGGTTGCTGATCTCGCGTTCCGAGCATAAGCGCCCCTTTTAAGATTCCGTTCTCGAATGCTGGAATGAATACAGCCGATTCGCATTCAAAACGCTGCAAATACGCGTTCAGCGGCTTGAGCGGCGTTGTTTTTTCCACGCGCGCCGCACCGCTTCCCCAGATCGCTTCCATCTCGCGAATGCTTAGATCGTCGCTGAAAGGGAGCGCTTGCGGTTCCGACTCTTGCGGATCAAGGAAGTGGACAAGCCGCAGGCGGTCAGCGTTGACGATGAAAAAGGCGGTAACGAGGCGCGTAGTTCCTTCCGGTGTAGTTTTGCTCATTGGCGTTTGATCTTCGATGAATTCGTCTCGGCTGGATTGCGCAACGCGACGCGCCTCATCTATTAATTGAACTCCCAAACGGATTCGCCGTTTAAGATTCTGCGGATTTGGTCGGGAAATTTGTCGGGGTCGAGTGGTTTTCCGAGGAAACCGTCGAAGCCTGATTCGCGCGCTTTGTTTACTTGATCCGCGCTGGCTTCGGCGGTGACTGCGATGATCGGCGTGGACTTTAATTTCTCGGAAGCGCGAATCTTTTTTAGCGCGCCATAGCCGTCTTCGTATGGCAGGCGAATATCCATGAGAATTAAGTCGAGGCGCGAGAGTGTGTCCGCATATTCTACAACTTCGTAACCGGACGTTTTCCATTCGCAGTGAACGCCGAGGTAGCCGAGCATTCTTGCAATCAACACGAAGTTGGCGACGTTGTCTTCCACAACCAGCACGGTCGCATCTTTAGGTATGGATGGTTTGCGAATGGGCTGAGTGTCTAAAACGTTTTCAGGCATTAGGTCTCCTCGCAAGGAACTTCTCAATTTCAAGCGAAAGCAAGTCTATATCAATGGGTTTCTGGATGTATCCATCGCAGCCAGCCTGCAACGTTCTTTCGCGGTCACCCCGCATGACATTGGCAGTTAGGGCAATGATCGGGATTTGCTCGAAGTCGGGTATGGATTTAATCTGCGCAGTTAGCGCGTACCCGTCCATGTCGGGCATGTTGATATCCATAAGAATTAAGTTGGGATGATTGGTCTGCAATAGATCCAGCGCTTGTCCGGCGGTATCCGCCTCCATTAGCGTGTATCCTTCGGCGAGTAAAACGCGGCGGATGAGCATCCGGTTTTCAAGATTGTCTTCCACATAAAGTATCGTACCTTTTCCATTCTGCATCATACTTTGAAAATACCTCAGGCTCAATTTTACATAGCACTTTAAGTTATTGACATAACAGCAACCTTACAAATTTCTAAACAAATCTGTCGAGGCGACTCTTCGTCAATTAGGTTGCGCAGGCGCGAACGAATTAATCGTCTAAAAGAACGCTTGATACGTTCTAATTTGAAATGAAAGAGATAAAAACACGACTTACGCAAATCGAAGCCTTTTATTGCGAGTTGCGCGAATTATCGCTAAGATTAAAAACAATGCGTGTTAAATAGCGGAATTCGCGGCTTGATCTTAGAGTTTTGCGTAAGCCCTAAAAATAAAGAAAAAACCGAGAAACTTATTGAGCGGGTGATGGGATTCGAACCCACGATATCTTGCTTGGGAAGCAAGCGTTCTACCACTGAACTACACCCGCTTGCTATTATGGGATTATAGCATGCGAATTTCTTGTGTCAATATGGACGGTGGGTGGGCGCTTAAAGTCTGTGTTTCGAGCTTTTGTGTGCGCGGAATTCGTAAATTGGACGGTATTTATTGTGCGTTACTGCTGGCGCTCCAGCAGTCGTTTCGTTAACCGAAGCAACGTCTCGCCAGCCTCGCCTTGCGGGTTTGCCGACCGCAAGGCGCTCAACGCTAGATCGGTCATCTGTTTCGCCGCGTCTTGCGCGCCGAGCAAGCCGCCTTCGTTTGCCAGCAACCGCGCGATCTCCCCTACCTCGTCGGGCTCGATCGCGCCTTGCGCCCAACGCGTTGCGAATTTTCCTTTTCTCTCTAGACCGATCAAAACTGGTAGAGAGTTCTTTTTCTCAATTAGATCGCTCGCTGCTGATTTCCCCGTTGCCTTTTCGTCGCCCCAAATTCCCAAAATATCATCTTGAACTTGGAATGCCAGCCCCAAATAATGCCCAAATGAACGATAGGCTTGTCGTTTCTCTTCGTCGGCGCCTCCGAGCGTTGCGCCGATATGGCAACAGGCGGCGATGAGCGCGGAAGTTTTTCCGCCGATCATGCGCCAATAATCGTCAGCCCCAAGATCGCTCCTACCCTCATATGACATGTCGAGGTATTGTCCGCGCGTGAGGTCGAGGCATGTGTTGTGTAGAATTTCTGCGGCGGCGATCACGACTTCAGCGGAGAAATCTTTCTTTAAATCCATGATTGCCTGATTGGATAATACGAATAACGCATCGCCGGCGTTGATCGCCATAGGCGCGCCCCATTTGACCCAGGCAGCGTCTCTGCCTCTGCGTTTCGGAGAATTATCTTGGATATCATCGTGCGCCAGCGAGAAGTTATGAACTAGCTCGACTGCCGCCGCGGCGGGAAGCGCGAGACGCCAGTCGGCGCCGCAACCTGAGGCGGAGAGCAAAACTAGAATGGGGCGCACTCGCTTGCCGGTCGCTGTTGAGCCCGCGCCTGCGCCCGTCCAGCCCATGTGATAAGTGAGCATGTCGTAGAAGGACTTCGTATGCGGCGTATCCAGCCGCGCTGTTTGTTTTTTTAGCTCGATTTCGACGGCGGAAAACATTTCATTTGTATTCATGATCAGAGGATTCCCATTTGCGTCAATTCGTCTTCCAGCCGTTCAGACGTTGTGAAGCGGATCGCGGCAAATCCCAGCCGCTTTGCCTGATTGACGTTCGCTGGCGAATCGTCAATAAATAAGCATTCACTTGCGGGGCGGCCGACTTTTTTCAACGCCAGCTCGTAGATCGCCGGGTCGGGCTTAATCACGCCGACAAAGCCTGAGACTACCATGTCGTCAAATAAATCGAAGAAATCGTATTTAGCGCGCGTACGCGGAAACGTCTCCGCCGACCAGTTGCTTAGCCCATACAATGGATAGCCGCGTCGTTTCAGTTGTTTTAAAATATCAACGGAGCCTGCGATGGCGCCGCCGATCGAATCGTCCCAGCGATCGTGATACGCATGAATTAAGCGCGCGTGGTGCGGGAATTGTTTTGTCAGGATGGCGACGCCTTCCTGGAAGGAACGTCCTTGATCGAATTGAGCGTTCCAGTCTGTAAAGTTGATCTCGCGAAAGAAGGCGTGCATCGCTTCTTCCGAGGCGAGGTAGCGGCGATATACGCGCCAGAGATTCCATTCGAGCAAGACATTGCCGAAATCGAAGATGATGGCTTTGATGTCATGAGGCATGCGCGTATTGTACCGCTCTTGCGGCGAACCTTGCATTTGGTTTATTAGCTTTGCGCCGAGTTTTCCGCCTGTAAAGACGAAATCTTCGACCTTCGATGGAACCGCGCGAGAGAAACCCTTTGTTTTTCCTTGCTTTTTTCTAAAAAATGGATTAAAAACTATCTCTAACGCGAAAGGAGGAGCCCCACCCTAATTCTTTGTACGGTTTGTCGTTTGAAGTCAGATAACCATATCATGAAATTGGAGAAGAGAATGCGTAAACTATACATGAGTCTATCGGTATTCGTGTTGTTAGCGCTCGCGCTTGCGGCTTGCGGCGGCGCGGCGCCAGCCGGGGGAAATACAGTTACGGTTAAAGAAACAGTTGTTGTTACAGTAGAAGTCCCTGCCGCGCCCGCTGTTGTTGCGCCTTCCGGCTATGGCGAGACGCTCAAGGCGGTACAAGCTCGCGGGCATCTCGTCTGCGGCGCGAACGCGCAAGTGCCTGGTTTCGGCTATGTCGATTCTAACGGTAATTATGCCGGTATTGACGTAGACTACTGCCGCGCTCTTGCCGCCGCAGTTTTTGGCGACGCTACAAAAGTTGAATTCCGACCGGTGACCGCCGCCGAGCGTTTCACCGCATTACAGTCGGGCGAGATTGATGTGCTTAGCCGCAATACGACCTGGTCGCTTGTGCGCGATACCGAATTGGGCGGCAACTTCACCGCCACTACTTTCTATGACGGACAAGGCATGATGGTGCCTGTCGCAAGCGGCATGACCACGCTTAAAGACCTCGAAGGCGGAACTGTCTGCGTACAGACCGGGACAACTACCGAGCTCAACTTGGCTGATGTGATGGCGGCGGAGGGCGTTTCCTACACCCCAGCCGTCTTTGAAGACGCCGACGCGACCTTCGCCGCTTATTCGGAAGGTCGTTGCGACGCCGTCACTACTGATAAATCTGGTTTGATCTCGCGCCGGTCTGTGCTGGCCGATCCTGCCGCTCACATCATCATGGATGTGACGATGTCGAAAGAGCCGCTAGGTCCCATGGTTCGCCACGGCGACGACCAGTGGTTTGATATTGCGCAGTGGACGGTCTTTACCCTGTTCGCTGGCGAAGAGTTCGGTCTTACCTCTGCCAACGTAGATAGCAAGCGCGATAGCGCTACCGCGCCTGAGATTCGCCGCATGCTTGGTCTTGAGGGTGATCTTGGCTTGAAGCTCGGCTTGTCGAATGACTTTGCCTACAACATCATTAAGCAAGTCGGCAACTACGCAGAAATATATGATCGCAATCTCGGCCCGAATACACCGACGTATATTCCGCGCGGATTTAACAAGCAGTACACCGATGGCGGCTTACTCTTCGCTCCGCCGTTTCGTTAACCTTGATGTAGCGTGTTTCTAGCGAGGGCGGGGAGCGTCGTCTCCCCGCCCTCAACTTCCATTGGACGGTTAGCCTATGCAGTACGAACAGAAACGAGAGACCGCAATTCCATTTTGGCGCGATGAGCGTATTTTGCGCGTGCTTGGGCAGGTCGTATTTGTCGCGCTGGTTGTGTTTGTCGCAACGTTAATCTATCAGAATATGAAAGCGGGGCTGGCGCGGCAGGGCATTTCGCTCAGTTACGCTTTTCTCAAGAATTTATCGGGATTTGACATTGCTGAAACTGCCTTTCCCTATAGTCGCAACTCGGCGTATTGGCAGGCTTTTTTAATAGGATTGCTCAACACATTATTAGTGAGCGTTGTAGGAATTATCTTTTCGACGATTCTTGGCGTGATCTTAGGCGTCGCCCGCCTTTCTACAAACTTTATTATCAACCGCCTCGCCTCGTTCTATCTTGAAATTATCCGCAACCTCTCGCTGTTGGTGTTCCTGATTTTTTGGTACTTGGGAGTCTTTCTTAAACTTCCTCGCGTGAAAGAAGCGACTCCGTGGCTCGGAGATATTATCCTCACGAATCGCGGCGTCGGCATCCCGTGGGGGATTCCTACCGCTTCTTTTCCGACCTTTCGTCTAATTCTGTTTCTCGGCTTGCTCTTTGCCTTGGTCGTTTTCTTCGTCTTACGCGAATATGGCAAACGGACGGGGCGTGCGCCGTTGACGCTGGTTTGGTCATTTTTAGCGTTTCTTCTAGTCGCGCTGATTGGTTGGTTCGTCCTTCCCGAAAGACCGATCGTGGCTGATTTGGCGTTCGTGAAAGGCTTGAATCTCTCGGGGGGAAAAATTCTCTCTCCTGAGTTTATGGCGTTAACCTCGGGACTTGTGTTATACACCGCCGCATTCATTGGCGAAGTTGTACGAGCTGGGATTCAATCTGTCTCTAAGGGACAAATTGAAGCGTCGCGTGCGCTGGGGCTGAATAGCTTTCAGACTTTGCGGCTAGTCGTCTTTCCGCAGGCGTTGCGCGTAATTATCCCGCCGTTGACGAGTCAATATTTGAACCTTGTCAAAAACTCCTCGCTCGCTATTGCGGTCGGTTACCCGGACGTGTTCTATGTGTCAAACACGATTCAAAATCAGACAGGGCGCGCAGTAGAGATGATCTCCTTGGTAATGTTCACTTATCTCGTTTTAAGCCTTGCAACTTCTGCGTTGATGAATTGGTACAACCAAAGAATTAAATTGGCGGAGCGTTGAGATGACGAAAACAGCGGAACACATCCTGCCTCCGGTGTTGGAGCGCTCCAACCTCCTCGGCTGGATGCGCAGAAATTTGTTTGGGTCGTGGACCGACGCGTTGTTGACGTTGATTGGCGTATGGATCGTCTATTGGGCGGCGAGCGGACTCCTTCGCTGGGCTCTCTACACCGCCGAGTGGAAAGTGATCGTCGTCAACGCGCGTTTACTGATGATCGGGCAGTATCCTATCGAACAAGTGGGCAGGTTATGGATATGGCTTGGCTTCTTGATCTTTCTACTGGGAAATTCGTTGGCGATTTGGGGGCGCGGTTCGCGTATTGCGCCCGCGTTGCTGGCGCTTCCGGCGGCGATGGCGTTCATATTCCCGTTCGGAGCCGACCCTCGAAAGTGGCTGATCGCGATGACGGTTATCGGATTGATCGGCTGGGGGCTGGGGCGCGTCAAGCCCGAAGCGTTGAAAAGAAGCGTAATCGCCGGCTGGGTAATCTCGCTTCCGATCATCATCTTGTTGACGTATGGATTATCCAAGTCTGAAGCGAGTATCGTCCCTATTGTGCGGACGAACCTGTGGGGCGGGCTATTGCTCACGTTCCTGCTCACAGTTGTCGGCATTCTATTCTCGTTTCCAATCGGCGTGTTGTTGGCGCTGGGTCGCCGCTCAGAACTTCCCGCCGTACGCTGGTTCAGCGTAGGGTATATCGAGCTGGTGCGCGGTGTCCCGCTCATTACGATTCTGTTTATGGCGCAGTTGATGTTGCCGCTCTTCCTGCCTGAAGGCTGGACGGTGGATCGCGTCGTTCGCGCGATGGTGGGCATCACGTTATTTAGCGCGGCATACTTGGCTGAAAACGTGCGCGGCGGATTGCAAGCCATCCCTAAGGGGCAATTTGAGGCGGCGGCAGCGCTGGGCTTGAGCGGCGCGCAAACGATGATTTTTATTATCCTCCCACAGGCGTTGCGCTTGGTCATCCCGATCTTGGTGGGACAGTTCATTGCATTATACAAAGATACGTCGCTGGTGGCTATTGTTGGGCTGCTCGACTTGGTAGGCATCGCACGGACCGTTTTGGCTCAACCGGAGTTTCTAGGCTTACAGCGCGAAGTATATGTCTTTATCTCGCTGATCTTTTGGACGCTAAGTTATGGCATGTCTTATGTCAGCCAGCGACTGGAAGAGCGGTTGGGCGTTGGAATTCGCTAACTACGAGAGGAAATAATAAAATGTCAGATGGACCGATTATTAAGGTGGAGGACGTCCACAAGTGGTATGGGAATTTCCACGCTTTAAAGGGCATTAATGTCGAAGTGAAACGCCGCGAAGTGATCGTTATTTTTGGTCCTTCCGGGTCGGGGAAATCTACGTTTATCCGCACGCTTAATCGTCTTGAAGAACATCAACGCGGGCGGATTTTTGTAGACGGCATCGAGCTAAGCCACGATGTGCGCAATATCGAACAGATTCGCAGCGAGACCGGCATGGTTTTTCAGCAGTTCAACCTATTTCCGCATTTGACGGTCATGCAAAATATTGTGCTTGCGCCGATTCAAGTGCGTAAGTGGACGAAACAAAAAGCCGAAGAAACTGCTATGCAATTGTTGGAACGCGTTGGAATTCCAGAACAAGCGTATAAATACCCCGGACAACTTTCAGGCGGACAGCAACAGCGCGTGGCGATCGCGCGTTCGCTGGCGATGCAGCCGAAGATCATGTTGTTTGACGAGCCGACTTCCGCGCTTGACCCCGAAATGATTAAAGAGGTGCTGGACGTAATGGTCGAGCTGGCGAAATCAGGCATGACGATTTTGGCGGTTACGCATGAAATGGGCTTTGCCCGCGCCGTAGCGGATCGTATGCTTTTCTTCGATAAAGGTGAGATCGTGGAGCAGGGAACGCCGGAGCAGATCTTCAACGCCCCTAAGGAAGACCGCACGAAATTATTCCTATCTCAGATTTTACGACACTAGCCGGGCTTCGCTGTCTAGGCTTTCACTAAACACGCGGTTAATTCGTTTAACGCTTGAGCGCCGCATGCGAACATCGTAACCTCGATTTGTCGTTTTGTTAATTCCATTGTCTCAATCGCCTTTTCGGTAGAAAGCGCGGCAGCTTTGAGAAATTGCCCTGCCATGCCGCCTAACGTCGCGCCGAGCGCCACGCATTTAGCGATATCTAATCCGTCTTTGATGCCGCCGCTGGCGAAAATGATCGCGTTGGGGGCGGCTTCTTTCGTCTGTATGATCGAATCGGCAGTTGGAATGCCCCAACTGACGAACGTTGCCGCTAGTTGACGCGTAAATTCATCTGGCGCGCGGTGCATTTCAACCTGCGACCAACTTGTGCCGCCCGCGCCTGCAACGTCTATCGCGCTGACGCCGCAATCAGCCAGACGCTTCGCCGTTCGTTTGGAAATTCCCCAGCCGACTTCTTTGACGATCACCGGAACTTCGATTCTGGCGCAAATGTCCGCGATTTTTTGCGCTAGACCTTCAAAATTTGTGTCGCCCGCATCTTGCACGGCTTCCTGCAATGGATTCAAGTGGAGGATCAGCGCGTCGGCTTGGATCATATCTACGGCGCGGCGGCAGTGGTCAATGGCGTAGCCGTAGTTAAGCTGTACCGCGCCGATGTTGGCAAACAATAATATGTCGGGCGCAACTTTCCGCACTTGGAATGTTTTAGCCTGCTCTGGGCGTTCGATAGCGGCGCGTTGACTTCCAACGCCCATGGCGATGCGCATCTCTTGCGCCGCTTCTGCGAGACGGAGATTGATGGTCTCGGCTTCGGCTGTGCCGCCTGTCATCGAAGAGACGAGAATCGGCGCCGCTAATTCTTTATGAAATAGGTTCAGGCGTGAAGAGACGCGCTTTAGGTCTATTTGAGGCAGCGCTTCATGAATGAAGCGATACTCCTCCAAGCCGGTAGTTAACGCGGAACGAACATCTTGTTCTAAGTTAATCTTAAGGTGATCGGCTTTTCTTTGATCAATGGGCGAAACTTTTGGCATAAGACAGTGTTCCTGTGTTCGTACTATCGAGTAGAATTAAGGAAATTTTCTGAGGAGGCTGTCATGTCTGACACATTCAATGAAGTAAAGGCGATCATCAAAGACCTACTAGGTTCGGATGACGCAAAAATTACGCCCGAAGCGCGTTTCCGCGAAGACCTCGAGGCGGACTCGCTCGACTTGGTGGAATTGATCATGGCGTTTGAAGATAAATTCGGCGCCGAAATTTCGGATGAAGCCGCGCAGAAGATCGCTACTGTAGGCGATGCGGTTACATATATTGACGAACATAAGTAAACTTTACGAATATTGTAGTCGTAGAGCCGTCCGCTTTGGACGGCTCTACGCGTTTAATTTCCATTATGTCGCTGCGAGGAGATTGCTTGGGGCAAGGAATGCCGCCTTTGCAACGACATTACTTGAGTAGGGACGGGATCTCTTCTGGGTGTTTGGCTACTTTCACACCCGCGGCTTTGAGGGCTTTAATCTTGCCTTCCGCGGTTCCTGCGCCGCCTTCGATAATTGCACCCGCGTGCCCCATGCGTTTACCGGGAGGGGCGGTTTGACCGGCGATAAACGAGACGACCGGCTTGGTCATCTTTGAAGCAATGTATTCTGCCGCCTTGTCTTCGTCTGTGCCGCCGATCTCGCCGATTAAGACGACCTTTTCGGTGTCTGCGTCGTATTCGAACATTTCCAGCACGTCAATAAAGTTCGTGCCGTTGATCGGATCTCCACCGATGCCTACGCAAGTGGACGCGCCCATCCCGACGAGTTTCAATGCGTACAACACTTCGTAAGTCAGCGTGCCGGAGCGCGACACTACGCCGATGTTGCCGGGGATGGCGATGTTGCCGGGGATAATGCCTACTTTGGATTCGCCGGGCGTTAACATACCGGGGCAGTTCGGTCCGATAAGGCGGACGCCTTTATGATCGAGATAACTGCGGACGCGCATCATGTCTTGCACGGCGACGCCTTCGGTAATGCAGACAATCAGAGGAATGCCGGCGTCTGCGGCTTCGAACATGGCGTCTGGCGCGAACCGCGCAGGGACGAAGATCACGGAACAGTTGGCGTCGGTTGCTTCTTTCGCGAGCTTGACTGAGTCGAAGACTGGGATTTTTCCGTCCAGCGCCCATTCACCGCCTTTACCGGGCGTTACGCCGGCGACGACGTTCGTCCCGTAAGCGACCATCTGCGTGGTGTGAAAGAGCCCTTCGTTGCCGGTAATGCCTTGCACCAGCAGACGTGTATTTTTATTGATAAGAATGCTCATCGAATTTCCTTGTTGATTTTCGAATCTTAGTTCTGTTGCGCAGCCTGAACGGCTTTCTGCGCTGCGTCGGCAAGGGTTTCGGCGGTGATCATCTTTGCGTTTTCAAGGAGTTTGCGCCCTTCTTCCGCGTTCGTTCCCACCAACCGCACGACCATTGGGACCTTCGGTTTGACTTCGTCCATTGCGACTAAGATTCCGCGAGCGACTTCGTCGCAGCGAGTGATGCCGCCGAAGATGTTGAAAAGCACCGCTTTCACGTTTGAGTCGGAGAGGATGATGCGCATTGCCGCGGCGACTTTGTCCGCGCCTGCGCCGCCGCCGATATCGAGGAAGTTGGCGGGTTCGCCGTTGAATAACTTGACGATGTCCATGCTGGTCATCGCCAACCCGGCGCCGTTGACCATGCAGCCGATGTTGCCATCGAGTTTGATGTAAGAGAGACCGTATTTGCGCGCTTCGATTTCGGCGGGCGCTTCTTCGTCGGTGTCGCGCATCTCGTTCAGATCCGATTGACGGAACATGGCGTTATCGTCAATCAGCATTTTGCCGTCAAGGGCGATCAGCCGTTTATCTTCTGTGATGACCAGCGGATTAATCTCGGCGAGCGTCGCGTCGGTTTTACGGTACGCTTGCCATAAGCCTTCGGCGATCTTGCTGAAGTCGCGCCAATATTCGCGCGGCAGGTTGATCGAAGCGGCAATGTCGCGGGCTTGATAGTCGCGCAGACCGAGCAGCGGGTCAATATGAACTTTGATGATTTTTTCGGGATTGGTCGCCGCAACTTCTTCGATATCTACGCCGCCTGCGGCAGAGGCGATCATAACGGGTTTCTTGGCGGCGCGGTCGTTGGTGATGGAGAAATAAATTTCCTTCTCAATGGCGGCGGCTTCGTCTACAAGGATTTTGCGCACCGGCAAACCTTTGATCTCCATGGAAAGGATTTGCTGCGCGAGTTGTTCCGCTTCCGCCGCGTTCTTCGCGACTTTGATGCCGCCAGCCTTGCCGCGCCCGCCGACCAGAACTTGCGATTTGATGACGACGCGTCCGCCGAGTTCTTCGGCGATGTGCCTGGCTTCCAGCGCGGTGGCGGCGACTCGTCCTTTAGGAATGGGCACTCCATACTTGGCAAAAATTGTTTTCGATTGATACTCGTGAAGTTTCATAGGTCCCTTCGTAATTCTTCAAGATAAAAGCACGGGCATTATACCATCTCGCTTTAAAGCGCTGACGCTGTAAGGCGGCTGTTTTTCTGAAAGTGCGGACGTGGACAAGACCGTGATGGTAGAATCGTTAAGCGGGATTCGCGCAGAAAAGATAGTTGAAGCGAATGACGCAACCATCAAAAAAGGCGGTGCGTGAATGGCAAACGATATGTATGACGCGATCGTGATCGGCGGCGGAGTAATGGGTTGCGCGACCGCATATTACTTGATGAAATTCGATCCGCGTTTGAAAGTCGTCGTTCTCGAGATGGATCCAACGTATGCAAAAGCCTCCACGCCGCTTTCGGATGGAAATACGCGCATTCAATTCAACGTGAAAGAAAATATCCAAATGTCGCAATATGGACTTGAAGTCCTCAAGACATTTGCCGAAGATATGGCGGTTGGAAATGAAAAACCTGATATCGCGTTCCGGCAGCAAGGAAATCTATTTGTGTTGGATGACGCCAGCCGCGACGAGGCTTATGAAGGTATGCTTTTACAAAGAAGCCTCGGCTGTGAAGTCTATTGGTTGACGCCAGAAGAGGTTCAACAGCGTTTTCCGCTCTATAACTTGAAGAATTGCAGCGCTGGCGCATTCGGTCCGCTTGACGGGACGATGTCGCCTATGGCGGTGTTGAACGCATATAAACATAAGGCGATTTCGCTCGGGGCGAAATACATCCAAGCGGAAGCGATTGAAGTTCTGCATCAAGCGGGGCGCGTTACGGGAGTTAGGACAGCGACGGGCGAAGTTCTGCGCGGAGGAATCGCGCTGAATGCGGCAGGCGCGTGGGCGCCGCTCATCGCTCAAACTGCCGGCGTAAATTTGCCGATCGCGCCCACGAAGCGCCAGATCACGATCGTTGAAACGAATTATCGCAGCGAGAGCATTCTGCCGATGTTGTTTTTACCTTCAGGTTTATATATCGTTCATGAGGGCGCGGGCTTGTTCATGATCGGCAAATCGTTCCCCGATGATTACGTCGGTTATGATGATTTTCGTTGGGAGAAGAGTATATTTGAGGAGCGCATCTGGCTTGAATTGGCGGATCATATTCCCTTGTTCGACCGTCTTAAGATCTTACGCGGCTGGGCGGGACTGTATGAAGTCAACACGTTGGACGGCAACGCGATCCTCGGCGAAGCTCTGCAGATGCAAGGTTTCTTTTTTGCTAACGGATTTTCGGGGCATGGTTTTCAGCAGGCGCACGCGGTCGGCAGATACACCGCAGAGTTAATGCTGGGCAAACCTCCAGCCTTAGACCTCTCTGTCTTTTCAGCAAGCCGAATCGCGGAGAATAAGCCTATACTGGAGAGCAAGAAGAAAATTATCTAGCGCATCTCCATATTTTGCCTCTTACTTCCATTGCCCATAGCCTTCGTTCCGACGTTTTTCGCGCCGCTCATGTTGCTCATGGATTTGCTCTACATGATCAACCTTCTCTTCGACGGCGACTTCGAGCCACAATTTGCCTTTTTCCGCAGTGGCGCAACTCCCTGCGCCGTATGCGCCGGTCTTTGTGTCGTCGTCCCAAGGCGGATTAGCGATTAATGCGCCGCCCTCGATCCAATCCATGTAATAATCTGGAGTGGCAATAAAATCGGTTTCATCTACAACGCGTTCCATACGGCACAGATCGGGACGCAGATGAAGCATGTAGGAAGTCTCCAGTTCGCCGGCGTGTCCCATTCCGCCGATTGGCGACGAACGGTGTTTTGTCAACGCTTCTGCGCCCAGCCGCCCAGACGTATGCAGCCATGCCGTCGCACAGAAGATGCGACGATGACGTTCGCCGGCGTACTTCACAACATTGACCAAGAATGACATATTGCCGCCGTGCCCACTCATCAGGTAGAAGCGCTCGAAACCTCGCGCGGCAAACGCATCAATGACTGCGAGCCAGAAATCTTCAAAGGCGCGTCCGCCGGCGTTCAGCGCGCCGGCAAATGCGGCGCGGTGTGTGCTGACTCCGTACGGCATGACCGGCAACGTCCAGCAACGCGCAGGAGACGCCTCCGCCGTCTTGACAGCAATTGTATTTATAATAACGGTATCCACGCAAAGCGGGAGATGGAATCCGTGTTGCTCTGTATGGCCGATAGGCAGTAGGATGACTTTGCCGCGCTCCGAATCGGGCGGTAGAAAATCTCGCGGCGTTTTTTGAGCAGGGGAGGGGAGGCGCAGAATGGATGCCGACTGATTAAGTATAGATGCGGATTGCGGATCAATTCCCGATGGAGCAAGACAATAGACTTGAGAGAAGCCGTCATCGCGCAGACTGTCGAGCAAATTGAGAACATACGGAAAGAAGGCGCGCCCCGGCAACTCCAGTCCGCTTCCACGCCAACCAAACGGAAACTGCGGCAATAATCCCACGCGTGCGGGATCGCCCAGCTGATCTGCGAGACAATGGAAATTGTAGCCTGAACCAAGCGGTAAAATTAAGGGCGTATCGCGCGGCAAATCCGCAACTTGATCCCAATACAAAGTTTCGTAACTGAAGAAGACGGTCATTTTTTTGTTCCTTATGAATTGCGTGTAGCCAGTTATAACACAACACACCATTATATAAACTTCTACAAAACTACACTACAAGTCATCTTGTAATTCAAACGGCAATTGCCTTTTCCTAACCGAAAAACTACAGTAGAATATTTAAGATGCGCTCAAATAACAGCGCGCCATCTTGACGCTATAGATAACTTAAAGGAGTAACAATGAGAAACAATCTGCGAGTTTTTGTTATTATAACCATACTGGGATTGATCATCTCGGCATGCGGCGGGGGAGCGTCTACTGCAAACACGGGCGGGCCTGTAACTTCCGCTCCTGACGCAACAGACGCCGCCGTGTTACACATCGGTTGGTTGGGCGTGCCAGACACGCTGAATCCTGCCTACGCATTCCTTACTGAAGCCTATAGCATCTTCGACCTTGTCTATTCGCCGCTTGTGACCGAATCTCCGTCGGGCGAGTATGTAGGCGCGCTTGCAAAAGAATGGAGCGCATCCGACGATCACTTGACTTGGACGTTCGCGTTGAAGGACGGTTTGAAATGGCATAACGGCGAGGACTTTACCGCCGACCAAATGGCTTGGGCAATTAATGCAGTCATAGCGGACCCTGATGGTTGGGCGGCGCTCTCCGGCTACGTTGACGGCTTCAGCGAGGCGACCGCGCCGGACGCGAAGACCGTTCAAATTGTCACAGAATATCCGATCGCCAACATGGAATACCGGCTGTCATTTTTATACGCTGTATATCCGCCAGACTTTGAATCGTTCGCCAGCCCCGAAGAATTGCAAAATTTCGTCAACGATCATCCCATCGGCACAGGCGCGTTCAAAATGAATGCGTTCGATAAAGATAGAGGCGTGCTGATCTTGGACGCTAATAAAGAATACGTTGACGGCGCGCCTTTTCTTGACCAAGTGATCTTCCAGAAATTTGACGCGGCTGATGCGATGATTCAAGCGCTAAAAGCGGGAGATATTGATCTGGTTCTCGGCATACCCGCTAGCGCGTATGAAACTGTCAAGAACTTTCAGGGCGTTAAGGCGGTCGCGTTTGAAGGGCGCGGATTCGACGAGCTTATTATCAATGACACATCCGAAGATAACGACCCGCCTTCAACCGGCAACCCGGCGCTGAAGGACCCAGCAGTGCGCCTCGCTTTAGAAACGGCGACCAACCGCCAAGATCTGATTGATATTGTGCTGCAAAGCTTGGGAAAGCCCGGCTCTACGATCGTTCCGCCGACGCTGGGTGGAGGCTTCTGGCATAACCCTGAGATTAAACCGGTCGAGTTCGATATCGCTAAAGCCAATCAAATCCTCGATGAGGCTGGTTATATCATGGGCGCCGACGGCGTACGCGTAAAAGATGGCGTACGTCTCGAATTCCGTCTGCAATTCGACGCGGAATCTTCCAACTATCCGCGTATCGCCGACTTGTTGTCCGATTGGTATAAGCAGATTGGCGTGAAAGCCACGCCGCAAGGCATGGACGCGGATACGCTTATCGCCGCAATGACGGCGGTCGGCGATTACGACTTAGTAATTTGGGGCTGGGTGGCAGATCCTGACCCGGACTTTATTCTGGGCGTCATGCTGTCCGATCAGTACACGCCGGGAGGCTGGAATGATTCCGGCTACCATAACCCCGCCTATGATGCGCTTTACAAAAAACAGCAATCTGCCATAGACAAAAACGAACGTCAAGAATTCGTCTACGAAATGCAAGAAATGGTGTACAACGACCGTCCGTATATTGTCCTCTATTACGACGTAGCGCTGCAAGCGTATCGCTCGGACCGCTTCACCAACTTCATCGAATCGCCTTTAGGGATTGAGATCAGCGCTTCGCTGGCGCAAGTGAAGCCGGTAGACAAATAAAAGCGGGCTTGCCATTACAACGAGATAATGAAGCGAGAAGGAAAGACGCAATTGCGATAAGCGGCAAAACTTCTCGCTTCGCTCAATTTTAAAGAGAGGATCGGATATGGCGCGTCGAGACTATTTGATCGGCAAAATGGGTATATCGTTGCTGACCCTGCTCTTCGTTCTTCTGCTGGATTTTATGCTGTTTCGCGTACTGCCGGGCGATCCCGTTCGAGCGGTGATCGGGCGCAATGTTCGCATTTCGGCGGATGTGCAAAACTCGTTGCGCGCACAATTTGGACTGGATAAGCCCATCTTTCCCGACCAATTCGTGGATACGCTCGGTCAGTGGGCGCGTGGAAACTTGGGAGTTTCGTGGTCGCAGCGCAGACCTGTCAGCGAAATCTTAATTTCCAAACTGTGGAACACATTGCTTCTGATCGGGTTGGGGCAATTATTCTCGATCATTTTCGGCGTGATGCTGGGGCTGCTCGCAGGCTGGAAGCGCAAAACGCCCTTCGATATAGGCGCGCTAACGTTTTCACTGATCGCTTGGGCAACGCCGACATTTTGGCTGGGGATCATCTTATTAGTGGCGGGAAGCGCGTGGTTCGGCCTGCCGACTGGCGGCATCGTCAGCCCGGCGAATATTGGAAAGCCGCTTCACACTGTGCTTCCGGACCTGATCCGTCACCTCATTTTGCCCACGCTGACGTTCACAATTCTCTATCTGGGAGAATACATGCTGATTATGCGCTCATCAATTCTTGAGACGCTTAGCGAAGACTACATCCTGACTGCGCGCGCAAAAGGGATGAGTAATTTTCAAGTCTTAATGCGTCATGGCTTGCGAAACGCCATGCTCCCAATGGTGACGATCATCGCGCTGAATCTTGGGTTTACTGTATCCGGCGCGATCTACATCGAAACGGTCTTTTCGTACGACGGGCTGGGCAATCTCGTTCAGACCGCGCTGGTTAAACAAGATTATCCATTGTTGCAAGGCGCCTTTCTCCTGTTGGCAGTCAGCGTAATCGTCGCAAATATGCTCGCCGACTTCCTCTACACTTATTTAGATCCGCGCGTGAAAGCGAATTGACATGAGCGATCACTGGAAACTTTTTCTTCGCAACCTCAACGAGTTTTGGAAGGCGTTTCGCCGCAACAAACTAGGACTCGTCGGCGGTTTCCTGATCTTAACGGCGCTGCTGGCGGCGATTTTTGCTCCCGCGTTAACTCCGCATAGCGCGGTTGACATCATGCGTGATTCAAACGGTCGCGCGCTAACGTTTGCTTCGCCGGCAATGCATAGCCCGCTCGGCACAGACGACGCGGGACACGATGTTTGGGCGCTGTTAATCTACGGCGCGCGCATTTCGCTCATGGTTGGGTTTTTGGCGGGCTTTATCTCGATGTTCGTCGGCAGTTCGCTGGGCATTATCGCCGGATATTTTGGCGGCGCAGTGGACACGCTTGTCATGCGCGTCACCGATATTCTTATGGTCATTCCCGACCTGCCGCTGATGCTCGTGTTGGTAGCGACTATCCGCCAAATGGATTTAAAGGTCTCTCCGCTTTCGGTTCTGATTCTCGTGATTGGCTTGCTCTACTGGACGAGCGCGGCGCGCTTGATCCGCTCGCAAACATTGACGATTAAAGAACGGCAATTCGTCGCGCGCGCACGCGCGATCGGGGCTGGTCATTGGCATATCGTCCGCAAACACATCTTGCCGCAACTCATGCCATTGATCGTGACGAACACAGTCTTGATTTTGTCCACTGCCATTTTGATCGAATCGGGATTGGCGTTTCTAGGGTTAGGCGACCCGACTCAGCCGTCGTGGGGCACAATGTTGAATTTTGCGTTCAGCCGCAGTGCGATCTCTAACGGTGCGTGGTGGTTTTACCTCCCGCCCGGGATCGCGATCTTGTGGGTCAGTTTGGGCTGTATTTTGCTGGGGAACGTGCTGGAAGAAATGATGAATCCGCGTCTGGCGGCGCATTATTTGGAAGGCGATAAAGGTATGATCGCTATAACGGATAAGGAGACAGGCTTATGAACGAGAAACCGTTATTGCGCGTGCGCGGGCTGACGACTGAGTTTGCCACATCGGAAGGCGCAGTTGCGCGCGCCCTGGAAGACGTATCGTTCGACGTTCTACCGGGCAAGACTGTCGGACTGGTGGGCGAATCGGGATCTGGAAAAACGACCACGCTCATGGCGCTGATGCGCCTGCTGCCAGCCAGCGGACGTATTACAAAAGGAAAAGTCTGGTTTAACGACACAAATCTTTTAGCGTTGTCTGAGCATGAAATGCGCGATTATCGCTGGAAGAGCATGGCGATCGTTTTTCAGGGGGCGATGAACGCGCTTAACCCGGTGATGAAAGTCGGCGATCAGATTCGCGAGGCGATTCTGCTGCATGATCTAATGGACCGCAGCGCCGCAGAAAAACGCGTGAGAGATCTACTGGAAATGGTGGGAATCGCGCCAGCTCGACGCGATCAATACCCGCACCAGTATTCAGGCGGAATGCGTCAGCGCGCCATGATCGCAATGGCGCTGGCATGCGCGCCCGATATCTTGTTCGCAGACGAGCCGACCACTGCGCTCGATGTGATGATTCAGGCGCAGATCCTGCAATTATTAAAGGAGATCCAAAAAGCGCTGGGGTTGGCGGTCGTAATCGTAACGCATGATCTCGGCGTAGTAGCGGAAGTGTGCGACGAAGTAGTAGTGTTGTATGGCGGCAAAGTGGCTGAATACGGCAGCGTTGATCGCATTTACAATCACGCGCAGCACCCATACACGCAACGCTTGCTTGAATCCTTCCCCGATATTAACAACCCCAGCGAAACGTTAGCATCCATCCCCGGAACGCCGCCGCGTCTGACGCAGTTGCCGCCCGGCTGCCGCTTCGAGCCGCGTTGTCACGTCAAGATCAACCGCTGCGCTGAAGTTTCACCGCCGTTGTTGGAAGTCGAGCCGGGGCATTACGTCGCATGTATTTTACGCGAAGGGAAGGAGGCGAATTTCCAATGACGCCGAATCCTATTCTTGAAGCGCGCGAGCTACACACTTATTTTCCCGTTCCCCAGTCGCTATTCGAAGCATTGATGCGCCGTCCACATTTATCGGTGAAAGCGGTGGACGGAGTCTCATTCGCATTGATGCGCGGCGAAACACTGGCGATCGTGGGCGAATCGGGATGCGGCAAGACGACTATTGCGCGAACGCTGATTGGTCTGGAAGCGAAGACGAAAGGCGAGATTCTCTTCGACGGCAAAGAAGTCGCCTTGCGCGACGGGCAGACGGCAATCGGTTTACAACATTTGCGCCAACGTGCGCAGATGATCTTCCAGGACCCGTACGAATCGTTGAATCCGCGCGCGACGATCTTTGACATCGTCGCTGAGCCGTTGGTTGTGCATGGGTTGGCGAAAAGCGAACGCGAACGGACGGCGGCGGTTGCAACCGCGTTGGAGGACGCGGGCTTGCGCCCGGCAGAACATTATTTTATGCGCTACCCTTATGAACTCTCCGGCGGACAGCGTCAGCGCGTGGTGATCGCCAGTGCATTGGTCTTACAGCCCGAACTGCTGATCGCGGATGAACCGGTCTCGATGCTCGACGTTTCCATTCGCGCTGAGATTCTGAATCTGTTGCGCGACCTGCGCCAAAAGCGCGGCATCAGCGTTATTTTTATCACGCACGATCTCAGCACGGTCGCCTATTTTGCGGACCGCATCGCAGTCATGTATTTGGGACGCATCGTGGAGATCGGCTTGACGCGCGAAGTATTGCGCGATCCGCAGCATCCGTACACAAAGGCGCTGCTTTCGGTAGCGCCCGCGCCCAATCCGCGTTTGCGGCGCAAGCGCGTGATCCTTCAAGGCGAGACGCCGAATCCGATCAACCTGCCGAACGGCTGTCGTTTTCATCCGCGCTGCCCGGTGGCGTTCGATCAGTGTAAGATCAAAGATCCGCAACCGACTGTTTTAAGCAAAACGCATCAGGCGGCGTGCTTATTGCTTGAGAAATAATGGACATTAGCAGCGTTCAAAACCCGCGCGTCAAGCGGCTGGTCAAACTGCGCGAGGATAAAAAAACCCGCGCAGAAGACGGTTTGACGCTCGTCGAAGGATTCGATGAAATGCGACTCGCCCTCGCCGCTGGGCATACGCCCCAGACGATTCTATTTGCGCCTGAGTTGACTTCGCGCTCTATGGAATTTCCCGCTGGCGAGCATCTGAGCGTTTCGCGCGCGGTCTTTGAGAAAATCTCGTATCGCCAGAACCCAGACGGATGGTTGGGCGTTTTCCCGATCCCGCGGCGAAGACTCGACGACCTAAATTTGAGCGTTTCGCCGCTGATTATCGTCGCCGAAGCGGTGGAAAAGCCGGGCAATCTCGGAGCGATTTTGCGCAGCGCCGATGCAGCAGGCGTGGACGCGCTCCTCGTCTGCGATGCGCGCGTGGATGCGTGGAATCCCAACGTTATCCGCGCCAGCCGCGGGACGATTTTCAGCGTGCCGCTCGTCGAATGCGACAATGCTTCTGCGCTGGAATGGTTGCGACGTAATGCGATATGCGTCGTCGCTGCGACTCCCGCCGCCGAGACGCTGTACACAGAAGTGGATTTACGCGCGCCTTCCGCTATCGCAGTCGGCGCTGAAGCGGAGGGCTTGTCCGATTTTTGGATGGCGAACGCGGACGTGAAGGTGAAAATCCCGATGCTGGGGAAAGTGAATTCGTTGAACGTGTCGGTTTCGACGGCGTTGATTCTGTATGAAGCGGTGAGGCAGCGAGGCTGAATCAAGCGGGAACATTTTGGCGAGGGGGCGAGTTAAATTATCGATAAGGAGAATTTATGAAAAAACTACTTTTGCTTATCAGTATCTGTCTGACCGTCGCCGCGTGCGCGTCTCAACCGCCTGTGCCGACGAATACGCCTTTGCCGCCGTTCGATACGCCGACCCCGTTCGTTGTGCCAACTAACACGCCGATTATCACCAATGAGACAGCGACAACACAACCGACGCAAGCGACGCAATTCGTGCCAACAAGTACCGATTTGCCGCAAGTTGCCACTTCGACATCGCTCCCGCCGGTAACGGGGGTTTTCAACCCGTACGCCGTCATCCTTGTGAACAAGGGAGATGTGCTGAACATCCGCTCTGCCGCAGGGATTGGACAGTCCGTCGTTGGCTCGCTCGCGCCCAATGCGATCAACGTGAACCGCACGGGACCCGCAACCAGCGCGGGCGGCGACCGCTGGGTGGAGATCCAGAATCCATCGGGCGGAGTCGGCTGGGTGAACGCGAAGTTCCTCACGGAGTACACCGCGCCCTCCGCGTTTTGTTCCGACTCGCGCGTGGCCGATCTGTTGAACAACGTCCGAACCGCGATGCTGAACTCGAACGGCGAGTTGTTGGGTTCGCTCGTCAGCCCCGAACACGGATTGGACCTGCGCTTGTGGCGTTGGGGCACGGTGGCAAATTACACGCCCGAAGAAGCCGCGTGGGTTTTCAATTCGGATTACGTGGTGAAGTGGGGACCCGCGCCCGGCAGCGGCATGGACACGAACGGGACGTTCTCGCAACAGATCCTGCCGAAGTTGCAAGAGGTGTTCAGCGCGAATTACACGCTGAACTGCAACAACACGCTCGACCTTGCGACCTTCTCAACCGAGCCGTGGCTCTCGGAATATGCCAACGTCAATTTCTACACGATCTTCAAGCCCGGCTCCGAACAATACGGCGGACTCGACTGGCGGGCATGGATCGCAGGCGTGGAATATGTGCAAGGCAAGCCAATGTTGTTCGCGCTGATCCATTTTCAGTGGGAGCCATAGTATTACAACGCAAGGTTGATCGTTACGCTGACAAACCGTCCACGAATAAAAGCCACGAATTCTCGAATGGACGACGCAAATTCATTTATTCGTGAAAAACTTGTCCTGAGCCTGTCGAAGGATTTGTGGACGGTTGGGATGTAAGATATAGCGTCGTTCCTGACTTTGCGCTGTAATATTAGAGGAGGCGCAAGACAGGCAGGTGACAGTCACCTTGAAAGTGACTGTCACCTTTTGGTTTAAGTGAGAATCTCGCAGCACAATTAGATCACCCCATCACAACAGGGGAGAGGCGATAGATGAAACGAACATTCACTCCATTGATGATCTTCGGTATTATGTGGCTGGCAGTTGTCGCCGTCAGTTGGTTTAGCTTCGAGGGTTGGCGTGAAAGCCCCAATGGGATATGGACATTGCTCGGGTTATCCGCTGTTGGCGTGCTTACTTTCCTCAAAGGCGGGCTGGATTTTTTGAAGACCTTCAAAGAGTTAACTAAATCCGATGATCCGAAACCTGACCCTGCGCCGAGAAATCAAATGGGCAATGTGACTCAATCAGGCGGCGAGACAAATGTCGTAGTTCAAGACGGCAATGTCACGATTCGCGAAGCCCCAAAACCCGAACGCGAAACGCACGACACGATCGGTTTCGCCCTCCCGCCAAAGCGGAGACGTATGTGCATCGCGGGAAGACCGAGGAGGATGTGATCGAACACATTCGCAAAGGCGAACGCGGCGCGATCATTGGCGTTCACGCCCCAGGCGGGCTTGGAAAAACCGAACTCGCAAAGCAAGCCGCCGAAAAATTGAAATTGGATTTTGAAGTCCTCTGGGTAGACGTGGGCAAAAAGGAGCCTCGGCAATTGCTCGGCGAAATTTTAGGAAGGTGCGGAGTTCAAACTGGTTAATCGCGCAGGTTTCAATCCACGCTCCCAATGAAGGGAGCGACATTGGAGCATTATGAGGGGATTTTGTCTGCATTGTTTCAATCCACGCTCCCAATGAAGGGAGCGACTAGACACAGTATCCACACAGTCTAAGACATCACGTTTCAATCCACGCTCCCAATGAAGGGAGCGACGGATTATTTTTTTCATGAGGACTCCTTATGTAGTGTTTCAATCCACGCTCCCAATGAAGGGAGCGACGAGATAAGAGCGTATGTCCTCATTGAGTTGGCGAGTTTCAATCCACGCTCCCAATGAAGGGAGCGACCCGCACCTGGAGCATTTTCTACCCCTCCAGAGGTTTCAATCCACGCTCCCAATGAAGGGAGCGACTTTTTCGTTCAGGATGTACTTGACGACCCATCCCGTTTCAATCCACGCTCCCAATGAAGGGAGCGACAGGATCGCATCCACGGTTCTTCTGCGAATCAGATGTTTCAATCCACGCTCCCAATGAAGGGAGCGACCAGTGGAGTTGTGGCCGATACGCCCTGACTGGATGTTTCAATCCACGCTCCCAATGAAGGGAGCGACGATCGGAGTCTTTGTCACATGGGAGGACACGATTGTTTCAATCCACGCTCCCAATGAAGGGAGCGACGGTCCATTTTTGCGCCCATTCGGGGATCGCGCTGTTTCAATCCACGCTCCCAATGAAGGGAGCGACATTTTCAGTGAGCGAGGCGACGTATGGGGAAACGTTTCAATCCACGCTCCCAATGAAGGGAGCGACCCGCAGAGAGACGCGGTAGTTTTTACGTGACGGAGTTTCAATCCACGCTCCCAATGAAGGGAGCGACCAACCAACCCGGCTCAGGATTGCATGTAGCCCGTTTCAATCCACGCTCCCAATGAAGGGAGCGACGCGGCGCTGTGTGCTTGCCTACATCACAGGCAAGGTTTCAATCCACGCTCCCAATGAAGGGAGCGACCATCGGACTGCGCTTTATATCGGCTTTCAGATCGGTTTCAATCCACGCTCCCAATGAAGGGAGCGACCGATTAATCGGATACGCCCATCCCCTAGCCACTGTTCAATCACGCTCCCAATGAAGGGCGACCCTTCTAGGCGGATCTGACGGTCAGAGTCTTGGGGGTTTCAATCCACGCTCCCAATGAAGGGAGCGACTACGAATCTGGATAGTATCTATGACGCAGGGAGCGTTTCAATCCACGCTCCCAATGAAGGGAGCGACCATGGCTCGAATGGGCTGTTACTGGCGCAATACCGTTTAATCCACGCCCCAATGAAGGGCGACTTCCGTACTCGTGCCACGTCGCCTTGCGCGAGTTTCAATCCACGCTCCCAATGAAGGGAGCGACTCGTGACGCGGATAAGTTCGGCACGGTGTTCGCATGGTTTCAATCCACGCTCCCAATGAAGGGAGCGACTTCAACATGCCCGCGATCACATCGCGCATGTCTGTTTCAATCCACGCTCCCAATGAAGGGAGCGACTAAGCCAGAGGCACTTGCACTTCGGTTCATGATGTTTCAATCCACGCTCCCAATGAAGGGAGCGACTCCGTCCCCGGACCCGTTCGGACGCTAAGAGATCGTTTCAATCCACGCTCCCAATGAAGGGAGCGACATTTTGTCCATGTCAAAAAAAGGCGCTGTTGTGTATGTTTCAATCCACGCTCCCAATGAAGGGAGCGACGCGATTGGCAGTGTATCGGCTTGCCGTCACAGGAGTTTCAATCCACGCTCCCAATGAAGGGAGCGACCCGCTGGAATGGACGATTGACCACCGCCTCGCTGGTTTCAATCCACGCTCCCAATGAAGGGAGCGACGCGCCACGTTCATCGCCTCGCAGGTCACGCGCTCGTTTCAATCCACGCTCCCAATGAAGGGAGCGACCGTAGCCTGTTTTTCCTTCTCGATTGTTTCTGTCTGTTTCAATCCACGCTCCCAATGAAGGGAGCGACCATTGGGCGCAACTAAGGCGCATTATGACGAATGTTTCAATCCACGCTCCCAATGAAGGGAGCGACACGCTTTTGTTTTTTCTTCCAGTCCATACCATCGTTTCAATCCACGCTCCCAATGAAGGGAGCGACTTATCGCGTTACACCGTCCTCGCCAGCGCCGCAGTTTCAATCCACGCTCCCAATGAAGGGAGCGACGTGAGAATTGCCGTTGATAGATATGTGTGTACGGTTTCAATCCACGCTCCCAATGAAGGGAGCGACGCTTGCGCCAAATACGACTCGCCTGTGACCATCACGTTTCAATCCACGCTCCCAATGAAGGGAGCGACCGCGCGTTGAGTTGCCGCACCCAGCATCCGCTTGTTTCAATCCACGCTCCCAATGAAGGGAGCGACGCTACGGACGCATTTGAGAGAGCCTTTGAGATTGTTTCAATCCACGCTCCCAATGAAGGGAGCGACGCCTCGTTGGACTTTCTCTCGTCAATCTTCTGTCGTTTCAATCCACGCTCCCAATGAAGGGAGCGACGCTGAGAATATTGATTCCACTGCCACTAGGCAGGTTTCAATCCACGCTCCCAATGAAGGGAGCGACGAAATGGAGCGTGGACTCCAGCAAACGCAAATGGTTTCAATCCACGCTCCCAATGAAGGGAGCGACCAGGGAGAGACGCCGCCCGATTCGCCGCTGACCGGTTTCAATCCACGCTCCCAATGAAGGGAGCGACATTATCGGCGAATGGGGAGTGTACTACTGGCACAGTTTCAATCCACGCTCCCAATGAAGGGAGCGACGCAACACAGGCGAGCGTAGATGCGCTGCGGCAGGTTTCAATCCACGCTCCCAATGAAGGGAGCGACTGACCCTTGACAACAGTTGACAAGGGTGATATAAGTTTCAATCCACGCTCCCAATGAAGGGAGCGACGTACGAATTGGCGGCAAAGGGATTCGACGCCCTGTTTCAATCCACGCTCCCAATGAAGGGAGCGACCGCTCTTCCTCGCGCCGAATGAATACACAGCGCGTTTCAATCCACGCTCCCAATGAAGGGAGCGACCAAGGTGATCTATATGATTCGTGTAACGCGCAAAGTTTCAATCCACGCTCCCAATGAAGGGAGCGACTAAAATCGCAGACATAGATTGCGAAGGCGGCGAACAGTTTCAATCCACGCTCCCAATGAAGGGAGCGACGTTAACAAACAGTGAAATGGCAAAGACCAGAAAGTTTCAATCCACGCTCCCAATGAAGGGAGCGACGAGACCCTGCGTGTGACTTGTCGTTTCTGGATTCCCGTTTCAATCCACGCTCCCAATGAAGGGAGCGACCCCATATAATAAATTGCTCCCACGGTTCGAGGGAGTTTCAATCCACGCTCCCAATGAAGGGAGCGACGCAAAACCTTTGTCATTTAATCAGTTGACAGCCAGTTTCAATCCACGCTCCCAATGAAGGGAGCGACCGTTCTTGCGGGCCACTTCCAGCCATATAGTCCGTTTCAATCCACGCTCCCAATGAAGGGAGCGACTTGCTATTTGTCTTCTCCAGGCTCAGATTGTCTTTGTTTCAATCCACGCTCCCAATGAAGGGAGCGACATAATCACCGCCACTAGGTTACTGCCACTAGGTCGTTTCAATCCACGCTCCCAATGAAGGGAGCGACGCAGTCCGCATTATCGCCTCAAATTCAAAGCAGTTTCAATCCACGCTCCCAATGAAGGGAGCGACAATTCCGCGTCGGTCAATCTGTCAACTCCACCTTGTTTCAATCCACGCTCCCAATGAAGGGAGCGACCCCATGGGATGCGGATGCCGAGTTCTATACATTGTTTCAATCCACGCTCCCAATGAAGGGAGCGACATCAATTGTGGGGTAAAAGTCATTTGCAACTCGCTCGTTTCAATCCACGCTCCCAATGAAGGGAGCGACCAAAATCGCCGCTGTCAAATGTGCCGAGCGAGGCGGGGTTTCAATCCACGCTCCCAATGAAGGGAGCGACGATGTAGATCGCCGCCGTGATTGCGGAGGCTTTGTTTCAATCCACGCTCCCAATGAAGGGAGCGACTCAAAGAGTCTGCTGTCCAAAATAAGCATAGTTGGTTTCAATCCACGCTCCCAATGAAGGGAGCGACAATGATGTCATTATTGACGCGGATACTTCGGTTTCAATCCACGCTCCCAATGAAGGGAGCGACGCTAACGCCAGCCGTTAGGCGGCTGTCGCTCAATGTTTCAATCCACGCTCCCAATGAAGGGAGCGACGCGTAACCTGCATACCGTGTTTGCCGAGGTGGTTGTTTCAATCCACGCTCCCAATGAAGGGAGCGACGCAAGCCAGTTATTTGCTTTCGTTTCTGCTTCGAGTTTCAATCCACGCTCCCAATGAAGGGAGCGACGTGATATGTCTGCAAAATATGTCGTAATGGTTAGCGCTTTCAATCCACGCTCCCAATGAAGGAGCGACCCGATTTTTATTTTCATATCTTCTCAATTCTTGCGTTTCAATCCACGCTCCCAATGAAGGGAGCGACGCAGGTCAAACACTAGTTAGGCGGCTGTCTTGCCTGTTTCAATCCACGCTCCCAATGAAGGGAGCGACATCCATGCGTTACCCTACCGCACTAACCTTAAAGTTTCAATCCACGCTCCCAATGAAGGGAGCGACGCTATAAAGCCGATGGATTACCAGACGCATTTGCTGTTTCAATCCACGCTCCCAATGAAGGGAGCGACAATGGGTTAGGCAAGAAGTCGCCAAACACATCCGTTTCAATCCACGCTCCCAATGAAGGGAGCGACTACCTGCAACGGTCGCGTTTTCAAACAAAGTTACGTTTCAATCCACGCTCCCAATGAAGGGAGCGACAATCATTTGGTACTTGCGTGTAATTCGGTGCTTGTTTCAATCCACGCTCCCAATGAAGGGAGCGACTTGCAACTCGGCTCCGATGAGATAACACATGTTTCAATCCACGCTCCCAATGAAGGGAGCGACGGTAGGCGAGAGAGCATACCAGCGCAATTCGGGTTTCAATCCACGCTCCCAATGAAGGGAGCGACCACAGCGTCCACCCGACGTGGGGGTACGGTGGCGTTTCAATCCACGCTCCCAATGAAGGGAGCGACTTGTCAAGCCGCCGACTAGACTCGCCCGTTCGACCCGTTTCAATCCACGCTCCCAATGAAGGGAGCGACGGGCAATTTCAGGCAAGACAGCCGCCTAACGGCTGTTTCAATCCACGCTCCCAATGAAGGGAGCGACGCAGTACAGGCATTCGCCAGATTGCGCCTTGATGTTTCAATCCACGCTCCCAATGAAGGGGCGACTATGAAAACAATTGGTATCTTTGCGCATCTTGTTTCAATCCACGCTCCCAATGAAGGGAGCGACCTCTTATCCGCGTGACTCTTGGCTATCACCGTGACGTTTCAATCCACGCTCCCAATGAAGGGAGCGACGAGAAACCAACGAGTAAGCGGCGGCATGATCTAGTTTCAATCCACGCTCCCAATGAAGGGAGCGACATACGCATGTGGACGGTCCCGCGCGCGCCGAGTTGTTTCAATCCACGCTCCCAATGAAGGGAGCGACTCGATACTGAGTGAGATAGGCGTTTCAATCAACGCTCCCAATGAAGGGAGCGACATGCGGGATTATGGTCAAAGCAATGTGGATGACGTTTCAATCCACGCTCCCAATGAAGGGAGCGACATCGCTCGGAGTTAGATAAAATATTCGAGAGAGGTTTCAATCCACGCTCCCAATGAAGGGAGCGACTTCATCAACGCGGATTGCAAAAACCTGATTTACCGTTTCAATCCACGCTCCCAATGAAGGGAGCGACAGCAGACTCATGGATCGCGTCCATAATCCACTTTGTTTCAATCCACGCTCCCAATGAAGGGAGCGACTTTGCGGAGGCGATAAAAACCGGCTCCCCAAAGGCGTTTCAATCCACGCTCCCAATGAAGGGAGCGACGCTCTTATCCGCGTGACTCTTGGCTATCACCGTGACGTTTCAATCCACGCTCCCAATGAAGGGAGCGACACCTGTACGCAACGTTTAAGCCATATCAGGACGGTTTCAATCCACGCTCCCAATGAAGGGAGCGACCTTGTTTGGGGATAGCCGACTATCGAGCCAGGGGTTTCAATCCACGCTCCCAATGAAGGGAGCGACTTGAGTGCGGAGGCGGAGCGATCCGTCTCCGCATGTTTCAATCCACGCTCCCAATGAAGGGAGCGACCGTGGAAACCGCGTACGTTACGCGCTTGCGCCAAGTTTCAATCCACGCTCCCAATGAAGGGAGCGACTTGGGAAGTTCAACGCACCACCGCCGCCATAAAAACGTTTCAATCCACGCTCCCAATGAAGGGAGCGACGAGAGACGACGGCGAGAAAAAGCCAACATAACTGTTTCAATCCACGCTCCCAATGAAGGGAGCGACCCATCCTCAAATACTTCCCCTACCGCACAGGCGTTTCAATCCACGCTCCCAATGAAGGGAGCGACGAGTCTGAGCATGTAGTATCGAGCAATGGATGTCGTTTCAATCCACGCTCCCAATGAAGGGAGCGACATATTCCGAGCATGTCCCACACGTTGACCACATCCGTTTCAATCCACGCTCCCAATGAAGGGAGCGACCGGCATCTTGCAAAGGAGTAACATGCCAAAAAAGTTTCAATCCACGCTCCCAATGAAGGGAGCGACTTGCAGAGCCTTTGCCTTAAATGTCATGCCCGTTTCAATCCACGCTCCCAATGAAGGGAGCGACTTGCGAATGGGTTGAAAACGATCATCACGATAGAGTTTCAATCCACGCTCCCAATGAAGGGAGCGACCGGAAACTGCCGACATATTCGATGCCCGCCTTGTCGTTTCAATCCACGCTCCCAATGAAGGGAGCGACCAGTGGGCGGCTCTGGAGTCGCGCCGTTATCGGTGTTTCAATCCACGCTCCCAATGAAGGGAGCGACTCAAAGAGATCGTCAATGTGCATGTTACAGGCGTTTCAATCCACGCTCCCAATGAAGGGAGCGACAAATCACGCCGCTATCGTCTGCTTCGATGAGGACGGCGTTTCAATCCACGCTCCCAATGAAGGGAGCGACGGCACATCTACGCCCTTGCCAGCCGAGGCAATCGTTTCAATCCACGCTCCCAATGAAGGGAGCGACCGCAATATCTGGGTAAAAAAATATCCTTACCGCCAGATATTGGTCTTACTTCTTCTATTCTACCTGCAAATCTTCTAAAAAATCATTTTTATAGCAATATTCACTTGTTAAAGTGCGAAATTTCCTGCGAACCTAAACGTCAAACGCTGTGAACTTGGCGTTCGCAACGACATTACGCGATAATCGTCCCCTCCAAATCTATGCTGGGTTTGGCGCCAACATGCTCAACGCGACTCTTCCAGTTATCACCGAGATAGTAGAAGCGAAGCGAATCCACTTCGGGATCAATGATCTTGAATAGTTTGCTTTGCAATTCTTTCAATTGAGCAGAATCAATCAGACATTCAAAAACAGAATTTTGCACGCGTTGACCGTAATCCTGACACTTCTTCGAGACTTTACGCAAGCGCGATTGACCCGCTTTCGTTTCGGTTTTAACATCGTAGGTGATTAAGACCATCATAATTCAGCTCCTATGTCGTTGCGAGGAGCGTTTTTGCGACGAAGCAATCTCCTCCTCGATTCGGGGATTGCTTCGGGCTTCGCCCTCGCAATGACATACTTAACTCCAAAAGAATGGCGGGTAGGCGTCCAAATCGCCGCGCAGATAACGGGCTAACAGCATGGCTTGCACATGCGGAAGAAGCCCGAATGGAATCTTTTCTTTCAGATAGGGATGAATGATTTCCTCTTTCTTACGTTCCTGCCATGCCACCAACACCGCTTTGCGCGTGTCGTCATCCATCAACACGCCGCCGCTTTCTTTTTGCGTGAAGCCTTTGCCGCTGATCTGCTTGCGATTCACCAGCGAGAGCGCCAACCGATCTGCCAGCACAGGGCGCAGTTCCTCCATCAGGTCCAGCGCGAGCGACGGGCGCCCAGGTCGGTCGCGGTGCAGGAATCCGACATAGGGGTCAAGACCCACCGTCTCCAGGGCTGAGGCGGTTTCATTCGTCAAGAGCGTGTAAAGGAAAGAGAGTAGCGCGTTCATGTTATCCAAAGGCGGGCGGCGATTCCGCTCCTTGAAGAAAAAATCGTCGCGCTGATGCAAAATCAAATGATCAAACACGCCGAAATAAATCTTCGCCGCGCTTCCTTCAAAGCCCATCAGGTCGCCCGTTGATTTGCAAAGCGGGATCGCCTTGAGCGTCTCCTTCATAAAATTGGATGCGCCTGTCAACGCTTCCACGTCAATCAGCATGGCATGGTCGCGGATGGCGCGCTCGAGGACTTTGCGGCAGTTGGAGATTTTCCCCAACAAAAAAGATTGGGCGATGGGAACGCTTCGCGCTTCTTCCTCCGACCATTCAAACTGCTTCTTCCTCAGCAGGACATTTCCCCTCACCCGACCCGTGATCCGCCCTTGAAAGCGTCCATTCGGCGTGAGAAAGGTCAGCCCGACATTTCGCTCGGCGCACGCGCCCATCAGCGCGGGGCTGGCGCCCAACCATGTGAAGCAGACGATATTTTCAAGGTTATGCAAAGGCAGGCGCGTGGATGCGCTCTTACCTTGCTCATCTTCTTTTTTGATGACGACGTTTTCGCCATCCAACGTGAGGAAGGCTTCGGGTGTGGTGACGTAAAGGACGTTTCCAAGATGTTTCATTTTATGTCATTGCGAGACGGCGTTCGTCCGTCGAAGCAATCTCCTGTTTATGGCATGTCGTTGCGAGCCGCCGCTCTTGTGCTTTGGCGGCGAAGCAATCTCCTGTTTTGTGAGAAGCGCCCATCGTCGGGAGATTGCTTCGACCTGCTTTGCAGGCCTCATAACGACATACTTTCATATTATTTCGTCATACAAATCGTTCCACTTCAGATTCAAGCTATTGATTAAGTCAATCTTCTTCTTCCGCGAGCCGCCTTTGATCTGCTTTTCTCGGGCAATTGTCGTGTTGACATCGTTACCAATTTCATAATAGACCAACTTGTGGACATTGTATTTTTTAGTAAACACGCCGCCAAGTCCGTTTTTATGCTCATACACTCTACGCGCCAGGTTATTGGTCACGCCAGTATATAGAACAGTGTTGTGGGCATTAGTCATAATGTAAACGCAATACTGCTTTTCAGATGCCATATAACACTCCGTTTCATGTCGTTGCGAGGAGGGCGTTCTTCCCGACGAAGCAATCTCCTGTTTATGACATGTCGCTGCGAGGCGCTCTTGGTCTTAGCCGAAGCAGTCTCCTGTTTTATGAGAAGAGTTCCATCGTCAGGAGATTGCTTCGCTTCGCTCGCAACGACATTAACCTTCTATATTCTGTTTGATGTACTTCGACGCGGCAATGACTTTTTCTTGCAAAACAGGCAGGCAAATATCCGCCAGCGAACAGGAGCGGCACCCTTTATGCGTTTTCACTTTTGGCGTATACCCTCGGCTGAAATAGTTGTGCATCTCAGCCGACATATCTTGCACGAGAGTCCGCAGTTCGGGCGTGAATTCAATCTCCACGCGGTGGCGGGTTTCGCCGTAGAACAAATATCCGCGCGGGATGTGAGTCGAGAGCATTTCCTCCAAACACATGGCTTGCGCGCACAGTTGAGTCTCGTCGCTGTGATCGCGTTTCTCTTTGCCGCGTTTGTATTCGATAGGCGCGGGCAGATATAGACCTTCGCGGCTGGGCAATCTGCACCCCTCTCCTGCTGGGAGAGGGGCTGGGGGTGAGGGGAAGAATTCGACCACATCACACACGCCCGAAAACCCCAGCCGATACGAAGCCACAGGTACAGACCGCGCAGTGATAACGCCATTTCTTGTTTCTGTAAAAAATGGGTCGTCTACCTTTTTGTGCATGATCCGTCCCTCGGCAGTGAGCGCGTTTTCCTTCCACTGTTGCTCAATGTGGATCAGCGCCCACTGCCTGCGGCAAAACAGGAAGTGCTGTATGCCTGAGAGGGGTAGGAGGTCGTCTTGAGTGTATTCCATAATTCTTTATGTCATTGCGAGACCTGCGGAGCAGGTCGAAGCAATCTCTTGTTGCGCGGATACATCGCGTGACGGGGGATTCGCGGGGATACCCTAACGGGCACTTCGTAAATCCCCTGCTCAGTTCATGGAAGCCCTGCGGGCTCATGGTCGAGTCCGCTTCAGCGGACTTCCACGCACTGAGGCAGGATTTCAATCCGCCGAATCATTCACCTTCAAACACTTCGCACTTCAAGCCAGGAAGTTCTTTTTCTACATCTTCCTTGCTTGGGTAGACATAATCGCCCATGTCTTTGGGTTCTGTAACTCCTTCTCCCAGACCAACCTTACTTCTTACTGCATTATGAACTTTAGCAGATGAATGTTGTCCAGTGGGATTATTATGTCCCCACCAATAGACTCTGAAAACCGACATACTACCTTCGGGGCGGGCGGATGAAGCATCATTGCGGAAGAGGGTACGAATTGCTTCTTTGATAGCTTCAGCATCTTTGTCAGAAAAGCCCGTCTTGTCGGCAAGTTGGGTATTCATGCTTCCATAGAAAACATAGACACCGTGTTCTACGCGATGTTTCATACCCATAGTGTCTGAGCCACGCTTTGTGCCATCGCCTTCGCCGCTGACGCTTTTAGTAATTTGCGTGCTGGAAATACGATCTTGAACTGTGGCAACAGAAAAAGCGGGGTGAATGGAAACAGGTCCCCGAATGCCGATGGACACGCCTTTATCATCTCCACCCTCAGCATCATCATCCTTTTTGCCTTTCTTGCCCGCTTTATAAGCAAAGACCTGTCCAAAAGCGCGAACATCGAACCATTGCTTGCAAGCCGCTTCTCGATATTTCTTATCGTTCTTCATGTCAACATTCTTCAAAACGCCTTCGGCGCGTTGGCGCAGGCTTCGATAATCATCATTGCGGTTATCGTCCGATTGAACAAAGATGGAGTCAGTGTATCCATCCATAGTCATTATTCGGTTTCTAATTTTCCGCTTAATGGATACATCAGAGAGTTCCCCGAAACCGTCAAAGTTGACGCGTGGGCGATTGCCATTCAGCGGGTCGCCGTTGGGGTTGGCGTGGTTGACAGAAACGATCACAGCAAAATCAATTTTGTTCTTGAGGGTGGACATGGTATTTTCTCCTTATCAAATAATGGGTTGGTTGTTATTCGTCTGAATTTTCATCGCCGTTATCGGCTTCTTGAGCAGGCTCATCTTTACTGGCTTTCTCCCAGAGTTTTTGGCGTTGACAGTAGTACCCAAGCAAATATTCGCCTGACAAAGGCTTGTCGTTCATAAAGTCTTCGGGACTGACAAACAAGCCTTTTACGTCTGCCATTAGACTTTTGTAGTATCCAGCGCCGCCGAGCCGAACCATGTAAGGCGTAAGCGCCGAGTGAAGTTGATTCCAAGTGCGGAATGGATGCTGAGCAAACTGTTGCATATACCGCGCCGCATTGGTTGCCCGCTTTTCTTTCGCTTTATACAATACTCTTTCTTCAAGAACATCGGCAATAGCAAGTAATCTTCCGTAAAGGTAATCGCGCGTTTGTCTGGTTTCATCGAGTGACATATCGAATTTCTCCTTTTCTTTGAATTTTTTGTATAACGAACAGGCGATAGAGAGCGTTTTGTTCCACTCTCTTTCAAGTTTATCTTTAGGGTCTCTTATTCCAACACGATTGGACGCTCGTCTTACTGTAGACTCGACAAGATCACGGGGAATGAGTTGCCCATCAACGATGCAGGGAACAAGGCGCGTAATAGTTGCTTTGCGGAGTTTGTCGTCAATACGATTTCCATAAGCCGCTTCTGCAATATCGTTGGGAGAAGGTGCGCCGACAAATGAAATATATTTCTTTGTCATCTTGTCATTCTTTTGGCTTTTAACGTCAACCATTCCATACTGATGTAGCCAAGTACAAGAGTCGTGCCAATTTTCAATTCTTTTTAGAAAATCTGAACTTTTTAACTCGCGGTAATAGGTGATTGCCAATCGCCCTGTAGTCGCAGAGTCAAGTCCTATTACAACCATATCGGTTGTATCGCCAAGTTCTTTTCCATAACCTGCGATTTTCTGTTTAAACTTTAAGGCAACTTGTTGCGCGGTGCTTACTGTTTGTGGAACATCAGATGGTATCTCTTCAGCGTCAATGACCGACAAAGGCGTTTCCAAGGCATTAGGAACCTTTGCGCCGGAGGTTGCCCATGCAACGAATACCAAATCGCCCTTTTGATAACCTTGTCGGCTGATTAGCCAAGCAAGAGCATAATGAGATTTTTGAGAGACTTCCAGACTCACACTGGATGCTTGTTTGTCATCAGTAAACCGCCCTCTAAATGTGAAACCTGTCATATCGTTGGCGGAGATTATTTTTGCACCGTCGCCTTCTCTGCGAATATATTTAGGATGGTTTGATGTGAGAATGGCCTCTTCTCCAGTAACATAACACACAGAATCTTTTTCTTTAGAACTTAAGTAGTAGTTAGCCCAACTGTCCCAAAGGGTCTTATCTTTCCAGACTTTTGTTTCAAGAACATCGGGCATTTCGACTATCCAGCGAACAAAAGCGCCGTCTTGAGAGTTAGAGTTAGTTGCTGAAAAGATATCTTTAGCATTCTTTTCTCTTTTTACGTTATCTTTATTCAAGAAACGACCATTTTCAATGTAAAGCACTTTACTAGCCGATAAGTCGGCGATTAGAGTTCCCTTTTTTACATACTTCAATACTGCTCTTGCTTTTGGATGAGAGAATTCTGAATTACACCAATTGTCCAAAGCATCAATGTAGTTGACATAAGGCTCTTTTGGCTTTTTAGAAAATCCAGATGTAACAGACCCGCCAAATTCCAAAAAGTCGCCCGCTACATATTGAAGTTTGTCGCAAAGAGGATGGCATTCAGGTTTACTGCCAGCCCTGCTTGCAGAACCTTCGGTACTTGGGATAATTGTCGTCATATCTGACTTTTCGGTTATAACTCGTGCGGTTCGGAAATTTCCGTCGGCACTAATAACTACTTCTATCTGAACTTGAGTAGTTGTGTGGCAAATTGGAAGTAAAGGCCTTACATTTTCATTTGTCGAGTAACCGATACTTGATTGGCAGTTATTGTAGGTCTCGTACAGTTTCTGAATCCAACTCATCTCAAACACTCCTTTCTTCGTAGCCTTCGAGCAAGCCTTCTTCCTCAAATCCAACTGTGGCGGGTGGGTTTGGCTTCATGTCCCTCACGAATTTTCTAGTCGTACATTGTTCAGGGCGGATAAATTCAACAACGCCCTTATTCATTTTGGGTTGCCAGAAGCGGGCGTGAAATTCATCCTTGCCAAGTTCGTCAGGATAATCAAACCCATGAAACATCAACCCAAATGAAATTTCGCCAGGGTAGTTATCATAAAACCCTTCGCCTTCGCCAAATTTGCATTCCTCCACATATCCCTGACATTCTCTTGAACCGAGAAAAATATCTCGTCTTCCGCCACGTTCGATCATGCGTTTAGCAATGAAATAATGCTTGTTTTCATTTCTGTCTTTTGTCAAATCTTCCCGCTTGTAATTCCAATCGAAACGGGCTTGGACTTGATATTCAACATCAGAGAGGTAGGTATAGATTGCCAGTGAGTTGAACGGCTCTTCTTTCTTCACGTCAGGATTCTTCGCGCTTGGATATATCCCACCATAATTAAGCGGCTTTGCGCTTCGAGTCTGAGTTGTTATTGGCTTCATTACCCTAACCTTGTCAATTATCCAAACAATAGTTGGCTTCCAATAGACCGAACTCAAAATTCCCTTCAACCCCTCGTATGTTGGGATTTGGTATGAGAATTTTTCACCCCCAATCTTTGTGAGCGGGTCGGTGAATAGGGCATATTTGCCCGTCACTTTAAACTGTACAATATTTTCCATCAAAAACCTCCTTAAACAATTTGCGGCTTCATGCCGTTGACAGGATCGTCACTCCAGCCAAACTTTTTGCTATAGTATTGATCGTCAAGATAATAGATTCCTGCTCCTTTCTGGACTTCTCGAATGGCGTTAGCGTCTGCCATTTTCTTGAACTCGTATGGAAATAAATTTACAGAATATCTCTGTGCCTTTTTTATCAAATCAAATCGCTTTTCAAGATCATCAGCGCCGCATAGGTCTTTTATGATTTCTTCGCCTTCTCCAAAGGGCACGACCACGCCTTGAGTCATATTATCAATCACACGAAAGGCTTTTGAAGCAGATTGAAAAGATTGTGTGAATGGAATTTCGGGTGCGATGCCTTTGATTCTTATATATTCCTCTTTAGACAGTGTATTGGTTGAGAGAAGATTGAAAAGGTTATCATCGCGTTCTGCTGGCGAGTCTTTCCCAACATTGTAAGCCATCTCATTTTTTCGCTCGTAGAAATAATATTTGTAATAGCCTTCCATTGCCTCCAATCCAATTCTATCGTTTTCAAAGCGTTCAGAGTCTGAATCGAATTCCCTCAAAATCCTTTCCGCTTTTTCTATACCGATCTTTATGTCTTTCAGTTTGTCGGTATTTTCCTGCTTAGGGTTTACAACCCAGACATTGCCAAGAGATTTTCGCTTTCCGTTTCGGTTGCATCGCCCTGCGGCTTGGGCAATTGAATCCATGCCCGCAAGGTAGCGGATCACTGAACCAAAGTCAATATCTACGCCCGCCTCGATTAGTTGTGTGCTGACGCAAATAACAGGCTCTTCTTTTTCAAGTTTATCTTTGACTTCATCCAATATTTCAAGGCGATGCGCTGGGCACATATTTGTACTGAGGTGATATATTGCCGCATCGCTTTTCTGGAGAACGGCTTGATAAATCGAACGAGCAGAAGCCTTTGTATTAACAATGATCAACACGCTTCCTTTCTCCCGTAGCTCTTGATCTGCTAAATCTGCGACTTCTTGTTCGCCCCAGCCGCCAATCTTCGTTTGGTCAAAAACTTCAACGCGCCTCAATTTTTGGAAGAGTTCTTTTTCATATAGAATAATCTTTTGGTCTGGTTGAATCTTCAAAGCTCGATGAACGGGGTCAACCTTGTCCAGGAGCGGTTGCGTGGCGGTGCATAGAACCACTGTCGCCCCGCAAGTGTGGACAAGAAAGCGAACCGCAACGTTGAACATGTGAACACAGCGAATTGGAATGGTTTGTATCTCGTCAAATATGATGACTGAATTTGCGAGTTGATGCATTCTTCTTGCACTTCGAGTACCTGAGCCGAATAATGATTCAAGGAATTGAACCTGAGTTGTAAACACAATAGGTGCATCCCAATTTTCCGATAAAAGATTTTGCCTGTGAGTTTCTTCATCTGGCGTAAGGTTGGAATGATGCTCAAGGACTACCTTGTTCAAATAATTTCCCTTGCCATCTTTTTCTTCCATAATCTTTCTGACCTCTTCGGCGTTCTGGTCAATGATGGAAGTGTAGGGAATGACATAGAAAACGCGATCCATTGAGTGTTCTTTTGCGTGATGAAGGGCAAACCGTAGGCTTGCAAAGGTCTTTCCACCGCCAGTAGGCACAGTCAATTGATATATACCTTTTGGATTTGTAGAAAAATCTAAACATGATTGAGAGACACGGCTTCGTAATTCATCAACTTCATTTCTTTCAGGCTTTGCTTCTAATTCCTTAATTTTGATGTTTAGGCGCTCAATCAAGGTTTCCCATGGAGTATATTTATTATTGTTTCGTAGTAGTTCGCCGTTAGGAAACTCAAAACTGGCTGTGTTGAGCCTGTCAGCATCAAGAAGGCAACTCAGTAAATAACGTATCAGAAGCCCGCATTTGAAAACGTGCGTATCAGATGGTTCTTTTCCCTCTTTCAAAGATTTGAACTTCCCGATTAGGTTATCTATGAGCAATTTGTTAGCAAGAAGAGTGTTGACCTTTTCTTTCTCCTGTTGCCCAAGGTTGGCGAAAGCCTCTTGAACATGAGAATTTTCTTCTGCCTTTTCCATCCTTCTAGTGAAGCCATCCTCTCCATTTGGCAAAAGACAATCAATTAAACCTGAGTGATGAGAAGCGATTGCCAGAGATAAAACTTGTGACGCAAGCCGCGCCTCAGCGCCTTTGTTCCAGAGTTCTTTGTATATCACTTGTGCCCCCGCGCTGGAATGATCTACTTTCCCCTTTTTTGATTTTGCATCCACGTAATCGTCGGAGTCTGGCTTAATCAAACCAGTCGCAGATTTAATGTAATCTTGAAACTCCTTGCTGGCTTTACCCAAATCATGCAATAAACCAAGTAATTCGCCGCATTCCTTTAATCCAATTTTGCTTGCAAACTCCCCAGCAAGTTCAGATACCTCATTTAAGTGATCTGAAAGATATTGAGGCTTTTTATCTTTTTTCCGTAAATGTGCAATAAATTTATCTTTCATCTCCACCACCTGATACAACTCCGCCAAGTCCTGTGCTTCCCTCGTCAACGCCGCACGCAAGCCCTCAGGCTCCAGCGCCTCGCAATCGACGCCCCAACCGCGCACCCACGGAAGCATCTCGCGCCATTCGGCGATCTCCACGCTCCAGATACAACCGCCATCCTCGGTATCTTCCACCTTTTCCAGCGGATGCCAAATGCTTTCCTTCACGCGCCGTGTCACGACGGGGGAGAAGCGCAACTTCACGGTGACGGGATCCTTACCGCCGACCCAAATCCCCCAGGCGTTTTTGAGCAACTGCTCGTCGTTGAACGATTCAGGAATCTCAAAGGTCTCGCCAGAGAGAAACGCCGAAAGGATGCGATCCATTTTGAAGGCGAAGATGCGGTCGTTGAAATCGCTTTCTGCAATAACATAAACGCTATCGCTCCAAATGGATGGTTCGATAATGTACGGTTTGATCGTATGGCGGGTGAGTCCATCACTGCCTAAAGCCTGATACTCAATCCGCGCTTTTCTTTGCTCCACCCATGCCTGCGTAATCGTTTCGATGATTTTGATCTTCTCAGGGTTTTTCTCTTGCGTCATCAAGCGTTCCGCCGATTTGAGCAGGCGTTCCGTCATCGGCTGGCGCAGGGTGGCGGCGAGTTTCTCCACTGCATTGACGGTATGTGGCTGATGAAATTTCGTTTGCCGCGAAGTTTTCCGCCCCGCCAGATACAAGGTCAGCGCCTCGTGTAAATTGAGTTTGATCTCTGAGATCAGTTTTGTTTTTGGGATGTGCCAGCGCCCCTGCTCATCCTGTTCAACAGGATAATCTCCTGTCATGTCTTTGCGATCTCGAAAGACGGTTTCGCGCGAAACGCTGAGTTTGTCGGCTAACTCAATATCAGTATAGGCGCGCTGGATGTACAGCCGCTTCATTTCTTCGAGCCTTTGTGCTTTCGTCATGCCGCTCATGTTGGTTCTCCGCAACAGTGTTTTGTTATGCAATGAATTATTCGCAACAGCATAGCACAACACCCTCCAGAATTCTGCAACATTTTCATTTCACTTTGTGGAAGGGCCATAAACCACCTTTTTTGTCCTCGGAAAGATACAATCCTTTCTCTTCGAGAACAGGCAACGAGCGTGTCACCTCACTACGGTTCAATCCCAACAGGCGGGCGATAAACCCCGCTTTTTTACCTGGATGCTCTTCTATTTTACGATAGATTTTTTCCGCGCGATCGCGGTTTGCTGGTCGTGCCATCTTGCGCCTCCGTAATGTGAATTTCCCCAACTGTAGAGGAGACATGTTGCAAGTACTGCAACAGATAGAAAAGACCTCCGAGTTTTTGAAAACTCGGAGGTCTTTTTCATTAACCAACACCAAACGGACTCTTTTGCTTCTTCTCCTTCTTCAACTTGCGTTTCTCCTTGATATTGCGCTTGGCTTTCTTCTTTTGTTCCTTGTTGGCTTTATCGCGATTATGACTCATGGTGGTTATGTGCGGTTTTCCTTCGTGACCGTTGTGTCCTTCGTGGTGAATCTGATTTTCTAATCCGCCGCCATGGGCTCCCCTGAGACCTCGGAGGTCTTCGCGCCCGCAGCCTCATCAAGACCATATTGCTCCTCCAACTCATGCCTGAACTGTTGCGTGTACAGGCGGTAGTAATGTCCGCGCTGTTTGAGCAATTCTGCATGTGAGCCTTGCTCGGCGATGCGTCCATTTTCGATGACGACGATTCGATCCGCCCTGCGGATGGTGGAGAGGCGGTGCGCGATGACGAACGACGTGCGTCCGCGCATCAAGGCTTCCATGCCGCGCTGGATCAGCGCCTCGGTCAGCGTGTCCACGCTGGAGGTGGCTTCATCCATGATGAAGAGCTCGGGCTTGGCAAGCACGGCTCGCGCCAGACTGATCAACTGTTTCTGCCCAACGGAGAGTAAGTCGCCGCCTTCGCCAACGTTGTGATCGTAGCCTTTCTCGAGCGCGACGATGAAAGTATGCGCGCCAGCCGTTTTCGCAGCCTCGATCACTTCCTCGTCGCTGGCGTCCAGCCGTCCATAGCGGATATTGTCGCGCACGCTGCCGGAGAAGAGATGCGGCGTTTGCAGCACAACCCCGATGCGGCTATGGATCGAAGCGAGCGTGTAATCCATGTAGTCACGCCCGTTGATGCGGATCGTCCCTTTGCGCGGCTCGTAGAAGCGGCACAACAGGTTGACGATGGTAGACTTCCCGCCGCCGGTCTGACCGACAAGCGCGATCGTTTCGCCGGGCTTTACTTTCAGCGTGAAATCTTGCAGCACGGGCTTGCGGGCTTCATAGTAGAAATCCACATGGTCGAACTCGATCTCGCCCAACAACGTCTCGGCGGCGACAGCCTCGTCTCGGTCGCGGACTTCGGGCTCGGTGTCCGCCAACTTGAAGATGCGTTCCGCCGAAGCGATGGAATGCTGCATCTCTGCATAGACGCGCGCCAAGTCCTGCACGGGCCACATCATGAACGTGAGATACGACACGAAGGCTTGAATCCCGCCGATGGTCATTGCGCCGATCGCGATCTGCTGTCCGCCATAGCCCACAATAACGCCAAGCGCCAGCGCGGCGATGATCTGCACGACGGGGAGGAAGAGCGCCGAAAGCCATGCGGCACGATACGATGCGCGGTACATGGCGGTCGTCAGCTCCTGAAATTCTTTCGTGTTCTCGTCTTCGCGCAACAGCGCCTTCACCACGCGCACACCCTGAAAGTTTTCGTTATAGGCGCCGGTGATCTTCGAATTCGTGCGCCGTGAAACGCGATATTCCACCAGAATGAGCTGGCGAAACTTGACGGCGGCGAAGATCATTATCGGCAAGATAGCGCAGACGATCAACGCCAGCTTCCAGTTTATGATTGCCATAAAGACCAGCGAAGTGATGATGTTCATCGTCGCCCAGGTAGTATCCACCACGCCCCAACTGACGAGATCCGAAACGCGCCCGGTATCCGAAGTGACGCGCGCGATCAGTCGTCCGACCGAGTTCTGCGAGTAGTACGAGAGCGACAGCTGTTGCAGGCGCTCAAATAACATGCGGCGCAAATCGTATTGCACGCGTTCGCCGAGCAGGCTTGCGAGATAGATAAAAACAAACACCGAGACGACCTGAAACAGGATCACGCCGCCATACAGCCAGGCGATGCGTTGCAGCGCGGCGGTATCTTCCAAGCGGATGCCTACGTCTACGATCTCTTTGTTCAGATAAGTGAAGTAGGCGTCGGTGATGGAGGTCGCGGCGATGGCGATAAAAAACGCCAGAACCCATCTCCAATGCGGTATGAGATGACCTGCGATTCGTTTGAATACGGGCAGGGTAAATTGGCTGGTATATTCTTCTTCTTCAAGTTCGAGTAGCTCTTCTGACATTGGTGATTCTCCATAGATTGGCTGCGAGGAGGAAAATTCAAAATTATGAAATATGAATTATGAAACTTCTGAATTCAAAATTTATCCTTCACATTTTGCCAATACGTTTCTTTACCTTCGTTACGATGGTTACAAGGATGGCGATGATCTCTCGCGTAGATCGTTCTTCTTGTTGTCGCTCATCGCCATCTCCTTTCATAATTCATAATTCTGATTTCTGAATTTCTCTTTCGAGTTCTTCGTCAATCTTCGTCTGGATGTCGTAAATGCGGCGATACATTCCGCTCGCTTGCGCGAGCAATTCACTGTGCGTGCCCATCTGAATCAGCTCGCCTTCGTTCAGCACGAGGATCAAGTCGGCAGACATGACGGATTGAATGCGATGCGCGATGATGAAGGTCGTGCGATTCTCCATCAGACCCGCCAGCGCGCGGCGGATCTCCGCTTCGGTCTCGACATCCACGCTGGAGGTCGAATCGTCCAGAATCAAGATGCGCGGATTTTTTAGCAGCGCGCGCGCGATCGTGATGCGTTGTTTCTGTCCGCCGGAGAGCGTGACGCCTTTTTCGCCAACGATAGTTCGATAACCGTCAGGGAAGCCTTGAATCACATCGTGGATCGAGGCGGCTTGTGCGGCGCTCTCGATCTCTGCCTGCGAAACGTCGCGCCCTACGCCGTACGCGATGTTCTCGCGCAGTGAGCGGCTGAACAAGAACGGCTCCTGTTCGACGATGCTGATCTGGCGCCGCAGGTAGGCACGCGAGTACTCCTTCAACTCCACGCCATCGAGCAGGATGCGCCCACCCGTGTAATCATGAAAACGCGGCAATAAATTCACAAGCGAGGTTTTGCCCGAGCCAGTCGAGCCGAGCAGCGCCACCGCTTGCCCCGGCTTGACGTGAAAAGAAATATCATTCAGTGCGTCGATTGTCCCGTCTGCGTACATGAACGAAACTTTCTCGAAAACGATCTCGCCGCGCGCCGAACCCTCCGGCCGGTATGCGCCGTCATGAAGCGGTTCGCGCGCCTGCTCGATCACCGTCATCAAGCGTCCGTATGAGACCAATCCAGTGGAGGCGGAAACGATCAAACGCCCCAAGTTGCGAATGGGCCAGATCAGCCATGCCAGCAAGCCGGCGTAGGCGATATACATGCCGACCGTGATCTCCCCGCGAATCGCCAGGTTGGCGGCGTAGATGTATCCGAACAGCGTTTGAAAGCCCAACACAATATCCGAGAGGGGCCAGAACAGCGAGTGCATTAACATCAACGCTTTGCCTTTGAGAAATTTGCCCCAGTTGTCGCGTTCAAACTTGCCGACTTCGTATCCTTGCCGCGCAAAGGCTTTGACCACGCGCACACCGGTCAAGTTTTCTTGCAAGGTGGTGGAGAGTTTCGCTTCTTGCGCTTGATACTCCTCGTAGGCTTTCGTCAGCTTCTTGAAGAACCAGACGGAAATAACCAGAGTGAACGGGATAACCGCCACAGAGACAAGCCCTAATTTCACGTTGATGTTGAGGATCGCGATAAAGTTGATCATAAACAACAGCGCGATGCGCCCTATGCCGACGCCTTGCTCGCTGAAGAAACGGCGCAGCGAATCCACGTCGGAGGTGACGCGCTCGATTAGGTCGCCTTTGGGGGTGGCGGCGTGATACGAAAAACTCAAGCGCTGAATATGATCGAAGAGAAAATCTCTCATGCGACGCGCAATGCCTTCCGCCGTATAAGCGGCTAAACGTCCCGAAAGGAACGAACCGCCGCCTTCGATTAACGCGAGTAGGAGGAATCCTGCGGCGATCCACAGCGAAGCGCTGGCGAGGCTTCCGCCGATGTAGATCCGCTTCGTCAACGTATCGTCAACGAAATATTCGAGCAACAGGTAGGTGGCGGTCTTCGACAATGCCGAGATGGCGAGGGCGACGGCGGCGCCGAGATACGCCGGTCGGTAGCCAGCCAACATACGCCAAAGACCTTTGAGGCGGTTCGTGCGAGCTGTTTTGCGGAAGTCGAATGTAATTGCGGGTTCGATAGCGGTCATAATTGGTCTCCGTAGGGGCGAGGTCCTCTCGCCCAATTGGGCAGGGCGACCCTGCCCCTACATGGAATTAAATAAAAAGGCTGCGGCGAGCGCGCCACAGCCTGAAACGACAGGAAAAGTTGACCTAACGGTCAGAAGGCGCGCTGCGAGAAGGTACAAATCCAGCGTTAACTGGAACAAACGAGGTCGTGCTGATCAACATGGACATTCGCGCGCTCCTTTCCTAAAATTTGCGATGCAAGATGCCGCCTTACATCGCGGGCGAAAGTTTACACTGTCCGCGCCGAAAATGTCAAGGTTTATCCGCGGAATTGCTTCGCTTATAATCAGCATGTCGCTGTAAAGAGATTGATTCGCTGCGCTCGCAACAAGCGCTCGCAACAACATGGACGCAACATGATTCGCACATGGAAGATCGCAAGAACGAAACTGAATGAAGTCCGTTTCGACGATAACTCCTCGCTCGACGCAGTGACGCGACAACTGCCCAACGGCTGGTATTCGACCTTCCGTACTTTTGATAAATGTTCGCGCGCGATTGGACTCTCCGCTCACCTGCGCCGACTGCCGAATGCGGACGCTTCGCTTTTGCGAGCGAGTCTGACGCAGGCGCTTCAGCCTTTTCGCGCCGCCGAAGCCCGCGTCCGCATGACAGAGACGAGGCGCGGCAGATTTTATATCTCCATCGAACCGTTGAAACTTCTGCCGCGTGAAATTTACGAACAGGGCGTGCGCGTCAAGACAACGACGCTTCAGCGGCGCGATCCGCGCGCGAAAGCAACGGCGTTTATCGGCGCGAGCGGCGACGAAAGAGAACGCCTTGCGCGTGAAAATATCTTTGAGGCGCTGTTGGTGAAGAACGGGAAGATTTTAGAAGGACTGACGAGCAACTTCTTTTGGATAGGGCAAATTGGCAATTTGCCCTATCTCGCGACCGCTCAACGCGGTATTTTGCTCGGCGTAACGCGGACGATGGTAATCCGTGCGGCGCGGGAGAGGGGGCTGGAGGTGAGATTCAGCCCGCTGAGGCTGGACCAGCTATCCCTTGCGAAAGAGGCGTTCATCACCTCCAGTTCGCGCGGAGTTGTGCCGGTCGTCCAAATTGACGATGCGCGGGTGGGGCAGGGGAGTCCAGGAAAAGCGACAAGGATGTTGATGTCGGCATATGAGGAATATGCGTTGAAGCGCGTGGAAACGATCGCCGCGCGTGATAAAATCAAATATTAGGAGACGCCATGAAAAGACTCGCCCGATTCGCGCTCTTTGCCTTGACGATCACTTTGCTTTTGCAATCATGTTTCCGCCCTCGAGTGGAGGAAGAACAGGAGGAGCGTCTCGAAGACTCCGCCACCATTCAGGCAACCTATGCGCTCGACGATCTCGATGCGTGCGTGAGCGGTATTTGGAAGATGGATGTGTATGCCATCGAAAGTAAATTCCAGGATTTGAACATCGCGCCTTCGATGACAGTAATTGCGCCCAGCGAGTTGACCATCGAGTTCCGCGACGATAACACCTTCGGGTTGTTCGGATTGGTGGCGATGCGCATGGAACTGCCAAGCGGCGATTATTTTGAACTGGACGGGACACATTCCGCTTCGGGCGGCTATCAGGCGGATGGCAGGACGATTACGTTCATCGGCACAGTCAACGATATCAAATACGGCACGATGCGCGCGTACATTGACGGCGAACTTCAAGAGGGATTATTTACCGATGAAGACGCGCCGCCCATTGCGCCGCCCGTGACGGGATTTCCAGGTGCGGCAACGTACGAATGCAGTGAAGCGACGTTGAGCTTGAACTACACTATGCTCAGTAGCAACGTCACCGAAATGTGGACGCGGGTGAGTCCGTAAGATTGCAGCGAAAAAATCCAGCCGCAGAGTTCACAGAGATTTTGAGAATTGACCTCTTGCATAAGTCAGTCGCCGTCATCGGTTTGACCTTTTTCCCCTCATGCCGAGCGCTTGCTTGTTTCGCTCTTTGATTTTGTCCACGGATGAGTTGCTCCACCGTCCAAATCTTTCTCATCATTTCCTCTTGTTAAAAATCTCATCATAAGCGGCGTCCGCCTCGCCGCCGAAGTGCGTGTAGCGGTTCGTCGTATCAATACTGCTATGGCGCGCCAACTCCTGCGATAATTTAATATCGCGCTTTGCCAGATATGTCATAGTGACAAAGTAGTGTCGAAAATCATGGATGCGCACGAGGCTTCGCTCAACGCCTGCTTCTTCGATCCGTCCCTTAATTCCCTGTTGGGGGTCGCCTTTGATGGCTGTCCACATGCCGCTGGCGCTGATGGGCTTGATGCGTTTGCTGGCGCGAATATCGTGGCGCAGGAAAACAGGCTGAGATCGAAGAGGGATGCGGGTGTTAGGTTCAATCGAAGCGCAAGCAGTGTGGTATTCGCGCAATGTCTGAATGGAACGTTCAGAGAATCGGATGACGGCTTGTTTGTCGCCCTTGCCGACGATGACCGCGCGGGCTTCCAGCCAGTCAATGTCGCCGCGTTTGAGCGCGCAAGCCTCAGAGATACGCAGACCCGTGTCTGCCAGCGTCAACACAAAGGCGCGGTCGCGCAGAGCGGGAAGATCGCCGCCCAGCCGACTGCAATACTCGATGACTTTCTCCACGGCTTCTCTGTCAAAATTGACGATCCGTTTGCCCTGTTTGCGGGTGTAATGGCGGATAAGTCCCTGAATTTCCGCCAGGTCGTTCGAACGGCAAAACGTGTATAAGCCCAAAAGGGCGGAGCGCCAAATTTGCTTTGTGGAGGGGGCGTAGCCTTTGATCTCCACGAGAAACTTCTCGAAGGTCTCTGTGTTGAGCGGCGCATCCTCGCCGACGATCTCCACAAAGCGCCTGAGTGCGTAGCGATATGCGTCTATTGTATTTTTTGACAGATCGAGCGTGTCGAGAAAACGATTTATCTGCTCTTTCATCCTGTTTTCCTATGCGATTTTTGATGGCGTATAATACTAATTATATTGAATGATTGACGGGAAGTCAAGTTTGTTCTTAACAAGGTTTGAGCGCCGCTCCCCACTGCTGAACGTTGGACCACAGACAATGGGCAATGACATGCCCTGACGGGAAACGCTTCACTCCCAGCCGACGGTTGATTCACCTGCAATGTGACGCTTCGCGCCTGACGCTTTTTTCTCCCCTACCCCATCGCGCATCCTCCGTCCCAGACTTCCGAGATTTCACAAATCTCGGAAGTCTGGGATCGCCTCACTCTTCTCCCTTCATCCTTTGCACGAGCATTTCCCACCCTTCCAGCCCCTCGGGCAGACCCAGTTGCGGAGCCAGGTCTGCCAGCGCTTTCAACGCCTGCGCCAGATTCATCTGCTTCGCAAGGATGTAAGTCGTCACCCACGCGCTGACCGCCTCCTGTATTTGATCGTTCTGCGCATGGATGTGACCCATGTTGAATAACGTGGCGCACAGCCCCGCTTTATCGCCGATTTGCTGTTGAATTGCCAGCGATTGTTGGAGGTAGGTCAGCGCGGTCGCGTAATCGCCCTGCGCATCATAGATTTGCGAAATGTTGTTGAGCGTCGCGCCCTCCCCCGCTTTATCGCCGATTTGCCGACAGATGTCCAGCGATTGTTCAAAATAGGGCATCGCTTCTTTAAACATGCCAACATGTACATGCAGTTTCCCTGTCTGCCCAAGCGCTTCGGCTTGCGTTTTTTTATCGGGCGAGTCGCGTATTTCAGGCAGCCAGCGCGTGAGCAGTTCGGCGTAACGCCCGTCGAGCGTGTATCTGCCGATCAGCGTGCCTAGCGTCAAGCGGTCGGCTTCAGCATGGCGTTTGGCGCGGCGCAAGGATTCAATTGTCAACGCCAGGTGCGAGTACGTCTTGCGCTCGTGTTTCATGAGCCAGAGCATGTAATCGGCGGCAGCATTGCGCGCGGGCAGGTCGTCATCGAGCAGGTCGTTATCGCGCAGGTATTCGAATAACGAAGGCTCGATCTGATATTCGAGCGTCTCGTAATCTTTGTTATCGGTTATTTCCAAAAGCGAGAAGGCGAGCAGGTTTTCGAGCGCCCTTGCTTCGTTTTCCCTCACCCTATCCCTCTCCCTTTGGGAGAGGGGACTCCCTTCCCCTGCGGGGGAAGGGTTGGGGATGAGGGCAGGTAAGGCAATTAATTTAACGATTCCCTCTTCTGGCACGGGCGATTCGTACACGTGCAGACGGCGTAAAAGAGCAAAGGCATCGGGGGTGAGGCGATTAAGCGTTTCCTCCAGCGCCATGTTCTGGCGCAGGTCGGCGCGGGTCTGCGCCAGTTTTTCGGCAAAGGCTTGTTCTTCGCGCGGGTTCATGGTCAGCGTGGCAGCGGCGAACCATTCCAGCCCGCGCGGGTTGTGTCCGAGCGTTTCGTAGGCTTTGTTCAGGCGTTCGCGATCAATGAGCAGGAGCGGGTTCATGCTTCCGCGTTCGGTCAGGGTTTGGGCGAGGCGTAAGAAGTCGCCCTTATTCATACTCCCCAGCGGCAAATGCTCGCCGCTCCAATCGGGCAAGACCCAACGCGAAGTCGCCAGTACGACAAAATTCATTTTGTCGCCGCAAGCCGCCCTCAGCCAGACCTCCGCCAATGGGTCGGTCAACTTGAAGGTCTGATCATCCTGAATCGCTTCCAGGTTATCGAACAGCAGGACAACTTTCCCAGCGTATTGCGTGGCGAGCGATTCGAAGAGACGAACGGCTAATTTTTCTGGTTGATTCTGAAAGCGGATCGCGTCCACGTCATACGACTTAAAAATATCGCCTTTCAACTGCTCCGCCAAAAGCGACTGAAAATCGCGCCAGGGGGTATCCGCCCGCCACTCAAAGAATTTATATTCCCGCCCTTCCAGATCGCGCGCCAGTTTTCTCGCCAGGGTCGTTTTGCCATGTCCGCCCGCGCCGCTGATGAACAGGCGGGTCAATCCGCCCGTCAACAGGCGGTGTTTGTATTGGCGCAACTCTTTGCGCCTTCCAATAAAACGCATCGAAGCGCCCGCCTTCATCGCTCCGCGCGGCTTGGGCGTAAAGGATGACCAGTCTGCGGAGAGATGCGACGGCTCCACAGAGATCAACATCGGCAGGCTCCACTGTCCGTGAAGCCGATCAGTCGTCATCGCCGAACTCGTCTCGCGGCGCGATACTCCATCCGCGCTGGCGGTCATGGCAGCGCGCGCCGTTTGAATCGCAACGTCGGCGCGCTCCCCTTCCGCGAGCGCCTTGCACAGCGCATCGGCAAATTGAATGCCCGCCTCATCCAACACCGATTCGCGCATCCCCATTACGTGCGGAATGCCCATCGCTGAAAGACGGCGGACCAATCCATGATTGAGATCGTCCGAGGCGGCTTTTCCGCTTTCGCAGGCGGAGATGACAACAACCTGCACGCCGCTCCCCACTAAAACCTGCGCGAGTCTTTCTTCGGTCACAGGCTCGCTTTTACCAACTGCGCTTTCGAAGAGGAAGATTCCGAACGGCTCATGCTCGCCGCCAAGTGGTTGCACAAACTTTCCATGACCGCTCAGATACAGCACGTGCGGCTCGAAGCGTTTCAACAGGTCAATCAGCGTTTCCAACCGCCCGTCGTCGGGAATCTCCAACTGCGCTCTTCCCTCGGCAACGAAAGGCAGTAAGGCTTCCTGCACTCGTTCCTGTTCCTTCTCCACGTTCAAGCGCTCGGTCTCGGGGTTCAGGTCATCGGGCAGGGAGGTAAACAGCAACACTTTCAGCGGGGCTGTGCGCGCCTCGGGTAACTTTGCTGTTGGCGGCTCGATCCGCCGCGAGAAGGCGAAGGATGGGTTTCGGGCAAGGAATCCGCGCGCGGGATGATATAGCGTTTCCCACGGCAGGTTTTGGACTGTGGGAACACGGCTCTCGATCACGACAGGCAGGATGCTTGCTCCCGCGGCTTTGATCGCCGCCTCGAATCGTTCCCCCGTATCGGCAGGCAAAGACTGCCATAATGCCGCTCCCATGGCTTGCAATTCCGCTTCGGCGATGGGGCGCTTATCCACATAATAATTTGCCAGCCGCGCGCTTGCATGCCGCAAAGCGGGTTGGCGCTCGATACTATCGTCCGCGGGATGAATGATGAAAGGAACGGCGTGAACGAATTTGGGCATGGAAGTCTCCGCTAGGGGTTGCGCAGTTCGGCTTGAATCACATCGGGAAAGATATATTCCCACTCGGACGATTCGGCGTCGTTTCCTTCGCCGCGCACAATTGGCTTTTTCCTCTTCTTCAAAGGTTCAAGTTTCAGAACCAATTCCGTGCCGCAGAACGGGCAGGTGAAAAGCAATTCCTGTTCTTCGGTGATTTCCTGTTGGAAGGAGAATTTCCTTTGGCAATCTTTGTTACCGCACAGAAAGGTCAGTCTTTTTTTCATGGCATTATCCCAGTGTCAGCGTGGCGCAAAAGATGCCCGCAAAAAATAGAATGCTCGAAGCGACCGCCAGCCGCCGTTTGTAGAGGGCGCTTTGCTCAAAGTAATCTTCTATCCCCAAACCTTCGGAAAACTTTTTCGGGTCTTGTTTCATGACCGTATCGTCAACTGTCCATTTTTTGGGGGTCAACGCCATCAGCGTCAGAATCAGCGCCGCCAGCCAGAACACAAACGCCCAATTGAGCGCGGCATTGATCGGCAGGGTGGCATCCTCGCCGCGCGTCAATTTCAACACGGTGGCGAACAAACCTGGGATCGCGAGTTCGAGCGTGAGCAGACGTTCGCTTAATTTATCCATCAAGTCGCTCTGCGCGGCGATATTTTCGTAAAACTTCTTGCGCAAGAGATTCTGGTTTTCGCTTACTGGTATGGTCGGAATTGCCTTGCCTGCCATGGATACCTCGCTTCCCTGTTGTGGTGAGAGTGTATCAATTATACAACCATCCAATTCTCCAATTCTCTAATTCTCCCAAAAGGCGTGGTCTCGACCACCGTTTAATTCGTCTTGCCAAATTAGAATATCCGTCAACCTCGAAGCGCCGAACGCCAAACGGCTGGCGAGACTCGCGCCGTATTCGTTACCTTAAAATATATACGATTACGACGGCGGCTCTTGCAATTAATTCCATTAAGACTATACTACGACAATATTTCATCCAACAAGTCGGCGGCATTTTTATATGCCGCACAAGGAGCTATACAACATGACCGTAACCACTGCGACCGCCTTAACGATCAAGACCGAAAATAAATTCAGGACGCTGGTATCGCGTCGCGCCTATCTCGCCGGCGAAACGCTCTGCGCGATCCCCAGCGAGAACGTGACCGGCAAACCGAATCGCTTCACGGTGCAGATCGCGCGCAACCTGCACACGCACGTTGGCAAGCTCGCCGCGCTCAACCACTCGTGCGACCCAAACGTCATCCTCGATACCGACGATATGCGGATGATCGCGCGCCGCGACATCGCCAAAGGCGAAGAACTCTCGTTCTTCTACCCTTCCACTGAATGGGAAATGGACGCGCCTTTCATCTGCCTGTGCGGCTCGGCGAACTGCATCCACGTCGTCGCCGGCGCGCGCTTCCTGCCGCTCTCCACGCTGGAGCGTCACTACCTCAACCCGCATATCCGCGACTTGATGATCGAACTGCTGAACGACACCAGGAAAAATCTACCCGCCGCGCAATAGCCAACATTAAGCGAAAACGCCCGCCGAAAAGCGGGCGTTTATCTACTCATCTATTATTTCGCCACTCATCCCCTATCTCTTTTCCGCCCTACCTTCTAATCCTTCCAACGCCTTTACCGCCGAATTGCGCGCCGCGACGATCTCCGCTTCGGAGCCGGAAAGCCACATGCGCCCAAAGCGCCCCACAGAGGAAACGTGCAGCAATTTAATATTCGCGCCTTTTTCCGCTTCGTTGCAAGCATAGTTGATATAAGCGGCGGGCGCACATTCCAGCACCAGCATAGTCTCGCCGGGCACCAGCATCGAGCCGCGCCGGAAGCGATTCAGCAATTGCGCCTGATACGGGTCCACGTTCGTAATGATCTGCGCGGAAGCGATATACGGCTTGATGCGCTCTTCGGGCTTGAGATTTAACCGATCCAAGACAATGCGCCCCGCCTCTAACACCTCCGCTTGCGCGCGCGAATGGACCTCGAACATGCCGAATTCGCGCTCGACCAGTTGCGCGCCCGGCTTCGCTTCCGTAGATTTAACGGCGATATCCACCAGCCGAAAGACCTCGTTGCCCGGCGCCACTTCCACATACAGCGACGCCATGCCTTCGGTCGGCAGGTCGCCCTGCGTAATCGTTCCGACAAACGCCGCGTACTGCGGCTGCATACGGTCGAGATAGGAATATACGCGTAATGAAAATTGATCGGTTGTCATAATTCTCCTTGCTTTTCTACTTTCCACTATCGGAGCGTTCAGCTTACTCGACCGGCATAACGCTTCGATGATTCATCGCGATTCCAAGCGGCGTCACGAATAATGGTCTACTCGGCAGAATCGTTTCGATGCCTGTCATTTCCTGAATGACTTCACCCATGCCGGGGAAGGCGCACGCGCCGCCGACAAGGTAAATTCTTTCCACATTCCAGCCTGCGATATGGCGCTCAACGATTGTCGCGACTTTCTCCATCACCGGGCGCACCACCGGGAACAAGCGCGCCTGCTCGTCCGGATTTGTTTTCAGCGCTTCGGCTTCCTCAAACGTCAATCCGCTTGCGCCGGCGATCACCAGCGAGAAATGCGTCCCGCCGGTCGCCTCGTCGGCGGTGTAGATCGCTTCTCCAGCGCGGAAGACAGCGACTCCGGTCGTGCCGCCGCCCACGTCCACGATCGCGCCGTCGCGAATCTGCAAGGCGTTATTCGCCGCGCTTGGCTCGTCAATCAAACTTATGCAATCTAACTCCGCGCCGCGCAATACGTTCGCCGTCGCGCGGCGTTCGGCTTGCGGTACGCCCGGCGGGTACGCCGTCGAAGCGGAAGTCAGCGCAAACCCCAAGGTTCGTTCGATGCGTTCCTTCATCCCGCGCAACAAATCCACCGCGCCGATGTAATCCACCACGAGCCCGTCGCGGGTGACTTGCGCGAATTGATATTCGCCCACGAGCGGTTGATAGTTTTCGTCGAGGACCAACAGCGTCGTATACGCCGTTCCCAAGTCCACGCCCACATGTACAGCGCCGCGATACTGCAGATCACTCGCGCCGCCGTTCATCGCACGTTCGGTCCGCTCAAGCAGATCCGTCAAATTCGGATTCATCGGTTGAGCGTTACACGCACGAAGCGCGTCCAGTTTGGCGTTTCGAACGCGGCAGTTGCGCCGGCGGAGATATAAATTACGTCGCCGCTCTTTCCGTGCGCCCATTCGTTGCCGCAAGTCACGATTAATTCGCCTTCCAGCACGATCGCGGCTTCATCGCGCTGCACTATCCGTTGCGCCGCGCCTTTATCCAACGACATGTAACTCACACTCAACGCCGAATTGGGTCGCGCCGCGAACGCTTCCTTACGCCAAACGTTCGTACCGGGCGTAGTTTCGTCGTCGGTGAACGGCTCCATAGCCGCGTCTGCCAGCCTGGCAATGCACACCGCCGCGCGCTCGCTCCTCGACGAGACAGTCGATTCAGTTCCCTGAACGAATCGTACGCCCAAAGCGGATGCAACGTCTTGCGCTTCCTGCGTGACGACATCGCCCGGCGCGATCGTCAGCGAATCGGCGCATTGTTGCGCAAGGCGGCGGATATCGTCCGCAGTGAAGAATTGGCGCGGCATGAGGAAACGCTTTTCATCGCAAAGCGCGTAAAAGAATCAAAAGGGAGTTTTACGCTCTCGGCGATCTTCTGTCGCGCGGCTTACTTCTCTTTTCCTCGTCCGCCGACCGAGCCTTTGCTGTTCTGCGGCAGGATCATTTCCACGTCGCTGTGCGGGCGCGGGATGACGTGCACCGAAGTTAGCTCGCCGACGCGTTTAGCGGCTGCGGCTCCGGCGTCGGTCGCAGCCTTGACCGCGCCCACGTCGCCGCGCACCATCACGGTTACATATCCGCCGCCGACATACTCGCTGCCGATCAGCGTGACATTGGCGGCTTTCACCATCGCGTCGGCGGCTTCGATCGCGCCGACCAGTCCTTTGGTTTCCACCATTCCTAAGGCGATCATTGAAACATCTACAGGCATAATTTACTTCTCCTTGTAAAATAAATTTACGATTGTTTGTGTCTTTCTAATTCCGACAAAACCCGCGCAACGATCTCTTCGATCTGGCGCTCGTCTTGAGCGGGCGCGGCGCGCTGTACTTGCGCGTCGGTTGAGCCGGGCGCGAGCGCGGCATCCGGCGCGGCGCGGATCTCATACGCTAATCTCTTGATATTATACATGTGATGGACTGAGATGTTGTCGCCGGTGATCGCGCCTCCCACGCCGCCTGAGCCGAGCGTCATCGAAGGCATCAAGCCGGTGGTATAGCCAGTCGTGCCGAGCGTTCCCATCGTATTAACCACGATGCGGAAGACCGGCTTCTCCAAGCCAAAGCGCATGATCACGCTCTCGTCTTGCGCGTGAATTACCAGCGAATGGCCGCGTCCGCCATAGTTAATCAGTTCGATACAGCGCTCGCAGCCCGCCTCCCAACCTTCTTCTTCGTACCAGCCCAAAACCGTAGTCAACTTCTCGCCGGAGAGCGGCTCATCGCGCCCGACTCTGTTGAGTCGCACAACGATAATCCGCGCCCAATCTGGCACGCTGAAGCCGTACTGTTGCGCCAACTGCTGCGGACTCTTGCCCACCGATTTGGGATTGGGCAGATGCCCGGCAAATAAATTCTTCGCCAATATCTGTTTGATCTCGTCGTTTACGAAGTGCGCGCCTTCGGCTTTCATCGCGGCTTCCAACGACGCGGCGATCGGACTGTCGGCGACGACGGCTTGCTCGGTAGCGCAAATGACCGAATGGTCGAATGCCTTGGAGGCGACGATTAATTTCGCCGCGCGTGCCACGTCTGCCGAACGGTCTACATAAGCGGGCGTGTTGCCGGGTCCTACGCCGTAAGCCGGCTTGCCGACCGAATGCGCTGCACGAACCATATCCGAGCCGCCGGTTGCAAGGATCAACGCCACGTATTTATGCTTCATCAGTTCTTGCGTGCCGGGCAGAGTAATCTTCGTCATGCAAGAGACGAGTCCTTTCGGCATGCCCGCCCGCTCTCCCGCTTCCGCCATAATGCGAACCGTCTCCAAACTGCATTTGGCGGCGTATGGGTGCGGCGCGATCACGATCGCATTCTTCGCCTTGACCGCGATCAGCGTTTTGAACATGGCGGTGGAGGTCGGATTGGTCGAAGGCGTCAGCGCCGCGACAACGCCCATGGGCCAGGCGATCTCATACGTCCGCTTGAGCGGATCTGTGCGAATCACACCGACGGTTGGGATGTCTTTAATCGCTTCCCATAGAAGCTGCGACGACAGCAAATTCTTGAGCGTCTTGTGTTCCGGCACGCCGTAACCGGTCTCTTCATTCGCCAGCGCGCCGAGTCGAACGGAGGCTTCCGCCGCGGCTTGCGCCATCGCCGCGCAAATTCGATCCACTTCGGCTTGCGGCGCATGAAGAAATTTCCGTTGAGCGTCGCGCGCCTGCGCGGCAAGCGTTCTGGCTTCTTGAATAGATTGAAGATCGTTGTCGAAATCGGACATGCGTAAATTCTACCCCGATATTGTCGTTTCGAACGACCGAGAAACTGTTTGCCTGCTCTGCATCTATAACCGTTGATACGCTCCCGCCCAAGGTTTGCCCAGACGGTGATTTTGCGCGACGACCACCTTGCCGAATTTCTGCGCGATCTGCGCCGACAACAGCGCCACCGCTCCCCAATCGTCCGTCAGAACGGCGGCTTTCATCTTCTCGGCGTATTGCCCCGACCACTGCCATTCCATGCGAAAGCGATCCGCTTTGACCCAATAGCCGCGCTTCTCCCACGCCGCCACCGAATCGTCAATGCCGTCTGCTATGGTCTTCAATGCCAGGGCGATAAACGCCGCCAAATCTTTCGCTTCTTGCGCGACCTCGGTCTGTTGCGCCAATTCGCGCACCGCCAGCGCGATAGCTTTCGATAATCTTGCGCGGTCCTTGCCTGTCGAATCGGGATTAATAACGCGGCTCACTGCACGCTCCAATCATCAAGTGTCAAGCGCTGGATTATATCCGCCAATTGCAAATCGTCAATCTAAAAATGTCAATTAGCAGGTATAATTTCGCCGCCGAATAATCAAACCGCCGCAGCACGGCGGAGATTGGGGACGTGGTGGAATTGGCAGACACGCAGCGCTTAGGACGCTGTGCCGCAAGGCTTGAGAGTTCGACTCTCTCCGTCCCCACCTTTTACGAAATCACATCCGTCCTTTCTGTTTTTACACAGATAGGGCAAATTTACGGAGCACACATTGAAAATCGAAAAGACCATCGAAGAGAACCACGAAGCCAAACTTGTGGTTGAAGTAGAACCCGAATTAATGGATACATACAAGCGCCGCGCCGCGCGTAAGATCTCGGAACGCGGCAAGATCGCGGGCTTTCGACCCGGAAAAGCGCCGTATCACATGGTAGTGTTGAACTATGGCGAGCAAGCCGTTATCGAGCAAGCAGTGGATTTTTTGATAGACGCCGAATATTCAAAAATTCTCGAACAGGCGGAAGTCAACCCGGGCGCTTCAGGCAGATTAGAAAACATCGAATCGCTTGACCCGCCGAAATTAATCTTCAAAGTGCCGCTCGCGCCCGAAGTGGATTTAGGCGCCTATCACGACATTCGCATGCCCTACGAGTGGAACGCTCCCGACTCGAAAGAAGTGGACGCCGCGCTGGAAGATTTGCGTCAGATGTATGCGACGACAGAAACGGTCGAGCGCGAAGCGCAGGAAGGCGATTACGTCCTCGTGGACGTGCAATCCGACGCTGTCGAACTGCAGCGTCCCGGCTTTGCAACTGTTATTCGCAAAGATGAACGCGAGGATGAGTGGCCCTTCACTGGCTTCGCCAGGCAGCTGATCGGGATGAAGCCCGGCGATACAAAAACGATCGTGCACGACTTCCCCGCCGAATACGAACTCGAAGAGCTGCAAGGTAAAAGCGCTGAAATGACGGTCGCAATGAAAACCGTTCGCGCAGTGATGCTGCCGGAACTCGACGATGAATTTGCCAAGACAGCTGGCGCTGGCGAAACGCTCGACGATCTGCGCGCCGCCGTAACGAAAGACGTTGAAGCGCGCTCGCAAGCCCAATACGACGATATCTACTTCGTTGATCTGATCGAGAAGATCAAAGCGGGCGCGACGTTTAAATATCACCAACATTCGCTCGATCACGAAGCCGAACATGTTCTTGAAGACCTGACGAACCGACTTGCCCAACAAGGCATGGATTTGGAGACTTACTTCAAACTGCGAAATACCACACGCGAACAATTTATGGAAGAAGAAGCATTGCCGGTCGCAAAGAAGCGCTTCGAGCGCTCGTTGATCCTCGACGAGATCGTCCGTAAGGAAGAATTGGAAGTGGACGAAGCCTCGCTGGACAACGAATTCAATCAAACCTTGAGCGCGCTCTCGATGCAAGGATTGGATTTCAGCAAAGTGCGCGGCGGCAAAAAAGGACAGCAGCAACTCGCACAAGCGGTCGCGATGGAATCGGCGAACCGCGTCCTTACGCGCCGCGCGCTGGAAATGTTGAAGTCCATTGCCGCCGGCGAATATAAATCTCCCGAAGAGCGGAAAGCCGCCCTCGCCGAGAAAGTCGCAGAGTCGGCAGCGGAAGAAGCGGCGACTGTTGAAGTCGAGCCAGCCATTCCAACGAGCGAAGCGGATGCGGATTCCGAATCCGAAACAAAGAATTAACATAAATCTAACAGCCGAACGGTATGATGCGTCCTACTTACATACAGGAGACAAGATATGATGCCAGAGTATAAGAACATCGTCCCGATGGTTGTAGAGAACACGGGACGCGGCGAACGCGCCTACGATATTTATTCACTGTTGCTCAAAGAGCGTATTATTTTCCTCGGCACACCGATTGACGATCAGGTCGCGAACGTGATCGTGGCGCAGTTGTTGTTTTTGAATCACGAGGATCCTGAAAAAGAAATTCAGATGTACATCAACTCGCCGGGCGGCGTGATCTACGCTGGGCTGGCGATCTACGACACTATGCAGATGATCTCGAACCCGATCAGCACGGTAGCGGTCGGAGTGACCGCGTCTTTCGGGACGGTCTTGCTGACTGCAGGAACAAAGGGCAGACGTTACGCCCTGCCGAACGCGACCATCCACATGCACCAACCGCTCGGCGGCGCGCAAGGACAGGCGACGGATATCGAAATTCAAGCCAAACAGATTTTGCGCCTGAAGAGTCTCTTGCTCGGCATTATGGCGAAGCACACCGGGCAGCCGCTGGAAGTGATCGAGCGCGATAGCGACCGCGATTACTATCTCGAAGCAAAGCAAGCCGTTGAGTATGGTTTGGTGGATCAGGTGTTGGAAGCGCCGGAGAAAGTTAAGTAGTTTGATAGTTAGCTAATTTGGAAGTTTTGATAGTTGAAGCCCGCCGACTTCTCGGCGGGCTTTTGATTCAGTTATAATCGCGGTCTATGGTTCCTTTAAACATCAGCGCCCTCATCCTTGACATGGACGGCGTGATCTGGCGGGCAGACTCGCCCATTGGCGATCTACCTGCAATTTTCAAACGTGTCGAAGAGCGCGGATTGAAATACGTCTTCGCTACGAACAACGGGACAAAAACGCCAGCGCAATATGTTGCAACTTTAGAAAAATTAGGCGTACGCGTTTCGCCTGAGCAGGTTGTCACCTCCGCGCTGGGGACGGCGCACATACTCGCGCGGAAGTTTCCTTGCGAGACAAAAGTTTTCATGGTTGGCGAAGATGGGACTCGCACTGCGCTAGAAGAAAAAGGATTCGAGATTTTGTCTGTTGACCATGCGCAAGAGGCGGAGATCGTCGTGGCGGGCATTGACCGCGAGGTCAACTTCGTCAAAATGCGCGAGGCGACTTTGCTCGTTCGGCGCGGTGTTCCATTTTACGCGACCAATCCCGACAAGACCTTCCCCACCCCGCGCGGAGAAATCCCCGGCGCAGGCGCGTGGATTTCGGTTATCATGACAGCGACAGGCATCGAACCGATTTACGCGGGCAAGCCATTTCCGTTTATGATGGAACTCTCGCTAGAAAGACTCGACACAAAAAGGGAAGAAACTCTCGTCGTTGGCGATAGACTCGAAACAGACATCGCCGCAGGACAGGCGGTGGGATGCCCGTGCGCGTTGGTGTTGAGCGGCGTGTCCACGAAAGAACAGGCAGAGGCTTGGATGCCGAAGATTGATGTTATTGCAGACGATCTTGCAAGTTTGATCGGATAATTTGCCATGTTGATTTACGATCTCGACCTTGATTCGCTCACAAAACTTCTACAGGAATGGAACGAGCCCGCCTATCGCGCGACGCAGATTTGGCAGGGACTGTACCAGCATCTCTACGATTCTCCTGAACAATTCACCAATCTATCCAAGTCGCTGCGCGAGAAACTTGCCGAGTATGCGGTCTTCGCTCCGTTCAAAGTAAAAACCTATCTTGATTCGTCCGATGGCTTCACGCGCAAAACGCTATTTGAATTACCCGACAAGAATTTGATCGAAGCCGTCTTGATGAAATACGGCGACCCGGCGGATAACCCGCAGATCAAAGCATCCGCGCCGAACAGTGAGAATTTGCGCAGCGCGAAGAATCGGCGCACGCTTTGCATCTCCACGCAAGCAGGCTGCGCAATGGGGTGTGTGTTCTGCGCGACGGGGCAAATGGGTTTCAAGCGCCATCTTTCGAGCGGCGAGATCGTCGCGCAGGTTTTGTTTTACGCGCGCATGTTGAAAGAGCGGAATGAAGTCGTCACCAACATCGTGCTCATGGGCATGGGCGAACCGTTCCATAATTACGATAACACGATGGAAGCGATAGACCGACTCAACGACGCGGGCGGATTCAACTTCGGCGCGCGCCGCTTCACCATCTCAACGGTCGGGCTGGTCCCGCAAATTCGGCGTTTCGCCGACGAGAAGCGGCAGGTCAATCTCGCCATCTCGCTCCATGCCGCAGATGATGAGTCGCGTGTTGCAATGTTACCGATCAACAAGCGCTATAAAATTGACGACGTTATCGAAGCCTGCAAATACTACATCGAGCAAACACACCGCCGCATCACATTCGAATGGGCGCTGATTGACCATGTTAACGATTCGCCCGAAACGGCGCAGAAACTGGCGGCGCGCCTCAAAGGTTTATTGTGCCATGTTAACGCTATCCCCCTCAACCCCACCACTGGTTATGCCGGCAAAGCGACTTCGCGCGAACGCGCCGCCGCGTTCAAAGCGACGTTGGAAGAAGCGGGTGTTCCATGTACGATCCGCATGCGACGCGGAATTGATATTCATGCCGGCTGCGGCCAGCTGGCAGGTTCCGTTTGATATACATTGTTTTTAAGTGTAGATTTTGTACTTAATTGACTACGCGCAATTAATTTAAGGCGCAAGCGCCGGAATGCGCAAACTTGTCAGAACTTTCGGATTGAAGTATAAGTCAGCCCATCTTTATAGGTACATGCTTAATGGACAATCAAAAAGTAAATTTTCTTGAACGCCCCATTCATCCTGCTCTGCCGGCGCTCACATACGAGACGGCGTTTTTTGCAGGCATCGTGACTCTCGCCATCCTGACGCGTTTCTACGATCTAGGCGCGCGCGTAATGAGCCACGACGAAAGCCTGCACACTTATTTTTCGTGGCTGTTGTATCGCGGGCAAGGCTACCAGCATTCGCCCATGATGCACGGACCCTTTCAATTCCACGCCATCGCACTGACATATTTTCTATTTGGCGCGTCAGACTTCACCGCCCGTATCCCCGCCGTCTTATTCAGCATTGCCACTGTCGGAATGGTTTGGCATTGGCGCCGCTATCTGGGCAGCTGGGGCATGATCGTTGCCGCGTTCTTGATGACGGTCTCGCCTTATATGCTGTATTACGGTCGTTATGTGCGCAACGAGGCATTCGTTGGGCTTTCGGGTATTGTCTTGCTTTATGCGCTCCTGCGGTATCTTGAAAGCGGGGAAAAGAAATTCCTGTACTGCGTCGCCGCCGCCACTCTGCTCCACTTCACCTCAAAAGAGACTGCTTTCATTTATACCGCGCAGGCATTGCTGTTTCTAGGATTCTTCTTTATCTCGCGCGTCACGCGCAAACCGTGGGCAAGGCGCGATCTGCTCCGCATTTTTATTCTCCTGCTTGCATTCGCAGCGCTTCTCGCCAGCGCAGGCGCGGCGTTTTCGTTGATAAGCGATAACCCCGGCGCCCTGACCGCCACAGAGACCGTCGCGCCAGCCAACCCAGCCGATAGCAGCCTCGTTCCTGCGGCGCCTTCGGGCATTTCTCCATCGTCAATCGCCCTGCTGTTCGCAGTCTTGGCGCTCGTCGGCGCAGTTATTATTTTGTATTTAGGCTATGGTTGGAAGAATCTTCTGCAAGAACGTTCGTTTGACCTGCTGATCTTACTTGGCACATTTACGCTGCCCCTGCTCACGCCCTTTCCGATCGAATGGCTGAAAGACAAATTAAACATCATTCTGCCTACCGAAGCGTCGCAAGTCGCTTCGATGGATCTGCGCACGATGTTGATCATCGGCGCGCTTGTACTCCTATTTCTCGTTGCGTCCATTGTCATTGGTCAACTCTGGAATCGAGAATGGTGGAAATTCGGCGCATTCTATTGGATCGGATACACGCTCCTGTTCACAACATTCTTCACTAACCCGGCGGGTTTTTTCACCGGCATCGTCGGCTCGCTGGGCTATTGGCTTGTGCAGCAAGGCGTCGAGCGCGGGAGTCAGCCGATCTATTTCTATCTCCTCATTCAGATTCCCATCTATGAATTCCTGCCGGCGCTCGGCGCGTTAACCGCGATCTTCATGGGCGCAGCCAAACTGGCTAAGCCGAAACAACTCCTCACGGCAGACGATGCGGAAGACGCAGAGCAAGAACCGCGCGAATCGGCATTCGGACTTTTCTTCGTCCTAATGGTCTGGTGGACGTTTTCGAGCATCGCTGCGTTCTCCATCGCCGGCGAACGCATGCCTTGGCTGACCTATCACATTGCATGGCCCATGATCCTGTTGACCGGCTGGGCGCTGGGGCGCATTATCGAAGCGGCAGGACGCAAAACTTCCACGGGGGCGCCCGGTCAGACGTTCCTCACGCTGACAACAGCGGCGATCTTCGCTTTCTCCGTCTTCAGCCTGTTGCGCTCCATATTCGGAGATACGCCCCCGTTTCAAGGCACATCGCTCGATCAATTACAGAACACGTCCGCCTTCATTCTGCCCCTGTTAATAGCGATAGGCGCGGGCGCAATACTGTATCGCCTGACGCAGAAAGACCGCGCCAGCGTGGGCGTCCTCGCTCTCGCCGCTGTTGCCATTATCGCCGCCGGCGCTTGCATTGTAAACGGCGCATGGCTGCTCACCTCTCAATCCACAGTCGGATTCGAATCTACGCAAGTCAACGCGTACGCGCTTAAATTTGCAGGAACGTTCATCGCGTTCCTGCTCAGCCTCGGAGGGACGATCTATCTCGCGCGGATTCCTCGCCCGAGTCCGCTCGTCGCCTATGCGACGCTCGTCGTTTTCGGGCTGCTCGCAGTGCAGACAGTTCGCGCCTCGTTTCGCGCAAATTACATTAATTACAACGACGCGACAGAATATCTCGTATACGCGCATGGCGCAGGCGGCGTAAAAGAGGTCATGGCGCAAGTGGAAGAAATCTCGCGCCGAACCGCCGGCGGATTAAACGCCATCATCGCTTACGATGCCAGCGCGCCAGATACCGGCGTTTCGTGGCCCGTCGTCTGGTACTTGCGCGACTACACCGCGCAACGCTCGTTCGATCAACCCACCCGCGCGTTGCGCGAAGCGGCGGCGGTGATCGTGGACGCGAAGAACTTCGGCACAATCGAATCCGCGCTTGGCAATGAATATTACCGCTTCGACTACATTCGCATGTGGTGGCCCAACCAAGATTACTTCGGGCTGACGCGCGCGCGCGTTTTAAACGCCATTACCGACCGGGGGATTCGCAGCGGCATTTTCGACATTTGGCTCAACCGCGATTACACGCGCTACGCGCAAGCGACCGGCAGCTCCACAATGACGCTGACCACATGGCAGCCTTCAGATGCCATGCGACTATACGTCCGCAAGGACATCGCTTCACTGATCTGGAATTACGGCGTAGGTCCCGTGGAGACCGTCCCTGTGATTGATCCGTACGAAGCGGGCGCGATCACACTCACAGCCGACCGTGTTTTCAGCAGCGGGCAATATCCCCCGCTTGGATTAAATGCGCCGCGCTCCATCGCCGCCGGGCTAAACGACGATCTATACATCGCCGACTCTAATAACAACCGCATCCTGCACATCGCTTCGGACGGCAGGTTGATCAACCAATGGGGCGCGTTCGGCGACCTGAACACCGGCGCCGCACCGGCTGGCTCGTTCTTTGAACCTTGGGGCGTGGCGGTCGGACCCGATGGCTCGGTGTATGTGACCGACACATGGAATCATCGCGTTCAAAAATTCTCGCGTAACGGAAGCCCGCTTCTCGCGTGGGGGCAGTTCGGCCAACCTTTGGAGGACGATCCAAATTCATACAAGTATTTGTGGGGACCGCGCGGTATCGCCGTTGACTCGCAAGGACGCGTCCTCGTCGCCGACACCGGCAACAAGCGCATCATGGTCTACGACTCAAATGGAATCTACCTGACCGAATTCGGCTCCAGCGGATTCGACGCCGGCCAATTCGACGAACCGGTCGGCGTGGCGGTCGGACCCGACGGAACTGTGTACGTCGCCGACACATGGAATCAGCGCGTGCAGTCGTTTGCTCCGATTCAAGGCGAGGGCGCAAGCGTTATGTTCGCGCCGCTCGCGCAATGGGACGTGAACGGTTGGTTCGGACAATCGCTCAACAACAAACCCTTCATTGCCGTAGACGCAAACAACCGCGTCTTTATCACCGATCCAGAAGGTTTCCGCGTCATCGAGTTCACGTCTGCCGGCGAGTTTGTTCGCGTATGGGGCGAGTTCGGTTCAGAACCCGATCAGTTCGGGCTGCCTGCGGGCATTGCCGCCGACCCCTCCGGCTTCGTCTGGGTGACCGATGCGACCAACAATCGCATCATGCGCTTCGCTCCGCCTAAATGACAAACGCAACGACGTTGTGAGCGATTCATCGTTTGAGATTCGAGTCTGCCGGACATGCGGGTTGCGTTACCCCGTCTCTGGACGTCAACCGCAAGCGGCGCGCTGCCCGCACTGTTTAGGCGAAACGCTCGTCGTTGAGAGCGGAGCGCTGACTCGCGAGCATCGCGAGCGCGAAACGCCCCGTCTGTCCATCTCTGCCGAACGCGCCGTCATCCTCGACAACATCCGCTCGGCGTGGAACGTCGGCTCGATCTTGCGTTCAGCCGAAGGATTCGGATTCAGCCGCGCTCATCTATGCGGCATCACACCCACGCCAGAGCATGACGCAGTGCGCAAAACCGCGCTCGGCGCGGAAGACTCCATCGCATGGACTTGTCATAAAGACGCGGTGATATTAGCGCAAGAGTTGAAGCAAAACGGATGGATGCTTTACGGACTGGAAGAAACGGACAGCGCCGCGCCGCTCTACGAAATGGGATATTTGCGTGCGCCGATGGCGTTGATCGTGGGCAATGAGATCTGCGGCGTAGATCCCGGCTTGCTCGCTATGTGCGAGCGCATTTTCTACATCCCCATGCGCGGCAAGAAGAGGTCGTTCAATGTTGCCATGGCGTTCAGCGCGGCGGCGTACGCGCTTCAGGCGCGGTAAGCGATCACAGCCTGTTATCGCGCAAGATTTCGTCAGTCGCTGCGCGGTAATATACGCCGTCTTCTAATTGAAATCCCATGCGGCGGAGGTAGGCTTCATGGCTGGCGTTGCCCGGCGCGGAGACGAGGCGCTCGATGCCTTTTTCTCGAAAGTAATTAGAGCTTCGTTCAAATAGAAATTTACCTGCGCGAAAATCGCGGTAGCCCGGAATGACAAAATCCAGCAAGATTTCAGCCTGCTTCCCGTCGGCTCGGACAACCAGCGCTCCGACGGGAAGCATGTTTCGCAAAACGAAGACGACCAATTGATCGGGGCTGGCTTCAAAGCGGTAGGTAGGGACATACTCGACGATCTCTTTTTTGTAGAACGCCAGAAAACTTCGCAAGTAGCGGCTGTCGTAATTAACCTCCAGCAATTGAAAATATTCTTTATGATTCCACATTTGCCGCAAGTAATACACGTTGACCAGCGCAACCAGCCCGTTGAGCGCCGCGACCGGCGCGGCGCCGATTAAAATTCCGTACACAGTGAAAAATAACGCGCCCGCCAAGTTGATCACACGCAAGCGGAACACCGAGCGCATCGTCAAAGAAATGGCTACCAGAATGGAGCCGACGTAGCCGATCGCTTCGTATAAAAGATCCATATTCATTATGCCCGCTATTGTAGCAAGATCAAGGCTATTGCGCAATCAACGTTCCCGCGTATCGGAAGGCGGCTCTCGTGTGTTATGATTGTTGCAATACCTATACCGCGCAAGGAGAGGATTATGGCGATCAAATTAACGCTCCCAGTTATCGGACCTATCACTCAATTATTCGGCGAAAATCCAGATTTCTATAAGCAGTTCGGCTTTCCCGGGCACAACGGCGTTGATTACGGCGTGCCGAACGGGACTGCGGTCGCGGCGGCAGCAGCAGGAGCCGTGGCGCTCGTGGGCTACGAGAACGGCGGTTATGGCAATTACGTCAAGCTTAGCCACACGGACGGCGGCAAGACCTATTACACTTATTATGCGCATCTCGCCAGCGCGGCAGTCATGGCGGGGCAGAAAGTGAAAGCCGGCGAAGTCATCGCCCGCAGCAACAACACCGGTGCCAGCACGGGTCCGCATTTGCATTTCGGGCTGCGGATTGACGGCGAGAATCCCGCGTATAAAGGCTATGTTGACCCGTTGCCGTATATCGCTTCAAGCGACTCAGATTCGTCGAGCGACGCGGACGCGCCCTTCCCCGACGCGGTGCAATTTCCGTCTGCCATATCGTTCGAGGTGACCGCCGAACAGTTAAACGTTCGCAGCGGACCAGGCGTGGAGTATCCCATTCTCACACAGGTGACCAAAGGCAGCGTGCTCAGCGGCCGGCGTTTACAATCGCAGAGCGTGTGGGTTGAATTTGAAAAAGGAAAGTGGGTGGCGCTGGCGTTCGGCGGAGTCGCGCATCTCAAGATAAAGTAGCGCGGACCTGACAGGTTCACCCTTGCGGGTACGCGTTAGCGCGACCCGAGTCGGACATCACCCGAGAACGGATAGAGATTCATGCCGGGCGCGGTTCTGTGGAAACCTGTCAGGTTCTTACGCAAACGATTGTGCCAGCAGACTTTCGAACAACCCTCCACGAATAAAGCCGCGAATGCGCGAATATCGCGCCGTTCATTCGAGTATTCGTGGATGGCTTCGTTTGCATGCTATTTGAAATTTTGAACTAGATTGCCGAACAGCGATCCAAAGAACATCATCATCAAACAAGCATAAGCAATGCCAACGGTTATTCCGATAATTAAATTGGCGACGAAGAAATGCCCCCAGACCGTGAACGCCCGTTTCAAAAAATTGCGGTTTATCAGATTTGTTTGCGGAATATAACGAGCGACATATTTGGCAATCACATTTCCATCAACATTTGCTCTGTTTGACGGCGCCTCGCGCAACCTTCCGTTCTCTTCTTCCAGCTTTTTCACGCGCTCTTCCAAAGCTTCTAGGTATCCTGTCAGTTCGTTCATGTTTTTGAATTGTTGCAACATATTCGCTCCTCCGTTTTATAGTTTTTCATCCAACGCCTGAAGCATCGTGAGTATAACCCCATCCATATTATTCATCACATCATGATTCCAAAAACGGATAACTTTGTAACCCAGCGAGTTCAGGAATTTGGTTCTTTTTTCGTCGTATTCTTTCTGTTCCAAATGCTGACTTCCGTCCAGTTCAATAATGAGCTTCTTCTCAACACAGACAAAATCTGGGATATAAATCCCAATGGCGTGTTGCCTTCTGAAATTGACGCCTAACTGGCCATTACGAATGACTGCCCAAAGTTTGCGCTCGGCGGGAGTGAGTTCTTTGCGCAGTTCGATGGCGCGAGTTCTGGTTTTTGGATTGCTTCTCGGTGGGCGCGGCATTTTGTCCCCTCCTAGCCTCCCCAATTGCAACGGAGAGCACGTCGAAATTGGGGAGGGACGGTTGCGTCTGAAATTAAAATTATAGAAACATTCTCAGTTTTCATAAAAAATATCAATGCCTTGTTCTCCCCCAAATCCGACAGCGCTATCGTCGTATTTGGGGGAGATGTCCAACGGACAGAGGGGGCTAACTGAATGCCTCGCTCAACCCTTCGACAAAGCTCAGGGCGAGCAACGCCTCAAACAACCCCTCCACCTGCCTCTCGCTCTCGGACATCCTCCCCCGCAGGGACTCGATGTCTCGACCAGGCTCGACAACCGCCCGCGCCGCCACGCCCGCAAGTCCAGACCTGACAGGTTTCATCGTGGCGCGAGTCCATCGTAACCCACGCGCGGACATGAGACTCTGACCGCAAGACCTTCTCGAAAACCTGTCAGGTCTTTTCACGCAAAACTCTCCGCCAGCAGACTCTCAAACAACCCCTGCGCCTGCCTCTCCGCCTCAGACATCCTCCCCCGCAGACCCTCGACATTCGATACGGGCGGAGCGCCGCTCCGCCCCGACGCAATCGCCGCAAACTCCTCTTGCAGGGCGAGCGGGGGGACGGGGATAGGAGTGTCAAGGATTATTCCATCACTTACAGCGGGGTAATTTGCGCCAGTCTCGTTCTTAACCAAATAATCAACAAAATATTTTGATTGAACTATAGCAAACAGATATTCTGAAGATAGATATTCTATATCTGGTCGTAGGACACAAAAGCCTGTTGAAGCAATTTGATTATCAAGATGTTGTGGTACTTTTGCCACAGCATTTAAGTTGGGGCGTACAGTAGATACCAGAATATCATTTGCAGAGATCTGTTTTCTCGCTCGGCTTGGCGCATCTTCTATATCCAATAACTTCGGTTCAACAATCGTTTTATTTTGTCTATCAATTGATGTTATATCAACATACCAAAATTCAGAAAGCCCTAAAGATTTAGGATTTATTTGTTTTGTCGGCTTTACCAATTCTCCAATCGCTTCAATATCCCATTTTTTAGAATTTATCTTCGGATCCCCAAACATCTCCAAAAACACAGACTGGAGCAGGGACTCGCCGAGTTCGCGCGCCGTCCGTCGCAGGGAGCGCAGACGGTCCGCCCGCGCCAGCAGGGACGCAATCCGCTTTTGCTCGGTCAGCGGGGGAAGGGAGATTTTCTGTTCATAAGCATCATCCCGATTCAATCCAGGCACAGCCGCAGATTTATTGAGCCGAGTTAAATCAAGCGCCTTCAATGTGTAATAAAGCCAAGTGAAGTCGCAAGGCACTTTAGTTTTATCAATGTAATAAGTTGTATCAATCGCCCAACATGGAATTTTACTCAAATGAATTTCACCAATTGAGCCTTTTCGTCCAACAATTATCGTTTCGCCTTTTGTTATTGCTTCATCGTGCCAGCCAACAATTCCATTTGAACCATAAACAGGAATGTCGCCACCTTTGCGATCAGTTTCTTTCAAACTGTCGCCATAAACAAAATCACAAACTTCGCCAAGTGGAACTATCGGGTATTTCTTCATCCGTGTTTACCTGTTTCCCAATTTACCAATTCACCCAAAACCGTCCCGAAGGTTTCGGGGAATCGTCAAAGTTCTGCAAGTTCAACCTTCGGGACGTTGCACTATTCACCATTCACCAATTTCCCAAGTTCCTCAATCTCCTCCAACATCACACTCTCCAACCGCGCCAAGCGTTCCAGCGTCACCGATGGCTTTTCGTGATAGGCAACGTCCGCGTCCACGGCGCGGTAGCGGCTGGCGGAGAGATCGTATTTATTCGCTTTCACCTGCTCCTTCGTCACCCAGAATTGGCGCGTCAGGCGGTCGAGTTCAGATTGGGGATTGGAGATTTGAGATTGGAGATTGGCGAGTCGCGCCTGGGCATCTTCCAATTCAGACCTGACAGGTTTCAGCGTGGCGCGAGTCGATCCTGACGCTTGCGCGGAAACGGCGTCCAAGTCGGACGGACTCTCGTGGAAACCTGTCAGGTCTTGTGGAGAGATCACGCTTTCAAACATCAACCGATTGATCTCCGCCTGTATCTTTCGTCTTTCCTCTTTCATCGGAGTCAGCATCTTCCGCAATTCCTCCACGCGCAACTTTCTACTTTCCATGAATTTCTTATCCCCCCGCTTCGCCCAACATTCCAACACATCGGGGATGTCGTTCTCCGAAACGACCGTCCGCTTATCGTCCAGCGAAAAACCGTCATGCTCCATATCGTAGAACCAAATCTCTTTGGTCTGTGCGCCGCGCGTGAAAAACAAAACCGCCGTGCTGACTCCCGCATACGGCTTGAACACGCCCGACGGCATCGAGACCACCCCGTCGAGTCGATTCTCCTCGATGATGCGTTTGCGAATCTCCACGTGAGCGCGGGACGAACCGAACAGCACGCCGTCAGGCACGATGACCGCCGCGCGTCCGCCCATATCGAGCGCGCGCAAAATCAGATGCAGGAAGAGCAGTTCACTTTTGGTCGTATCCGCTGGCAGGGTGGGATGAATCGTGCTTTTATCCACCGCGCCCTTGAACGGCGGGTTCATCAAAATCACGTCATACTCGCGCTCGTCGTCGAACGACTTCGAAAGCGTATCCCGATAAAAAAACTGCGGCGACTCGATGCCGTGCAGAGTCAGATTCATCGAACCGATGCGCAGGATGGTCATGCCCGAATCGTTGTCGAAGCCGCGCAGATATTTCGGCGACGACATGAACGCTCTTTCTGGACCCGCTAACTGGTCGCCGATCAAGTGATGCGGATTGCCCTCCTCGTCATATTCCAAAATCCCCGCCGAAGTCGCCCGCTCCAAAATATGCTGGTGCGCGTTGACGAGAAAGCCCGCCGTCCCGCCCGCCAGATCGCCGATGCGTTCGCGCGGCTTGGGGTCAATCATCTTCACCATCATGCGGATGATATGCCGCGGCGTGCGGAACTGTCCGCCGCGCCCCGCAAACTGCATGTGCCCGAGCATGTACTCGTACAGGTCGCCCTGCACATCCTGATTCTGCTCGGCGATCTTCATCTGGTCAATCAAATTGCAGGCTTCGATCAACAGTCCCGCCTTGTTGATCTTGCACTGCGCCCCCTTCATGTACTCGCCAAACGAAGATTTTTCATCCGCGAGTTCAACCAGTTTCGGGAAGACGACGGTCTTCAGATGATGGAGCGACTCTTCGGCTTTCATTTGAGTCCAATACCCCCAACGCACCTCTTTCGGGATGTTGGGGCGGAGCGGCGCTCCGCCCCCTACACCGCCCCGACGTTTTGCCTGCTTTTCGGCGGCGTTCTCGCGGTCATCGAGCCGCTTCAAGAACAACAAATACGAAAACTGCTCAATCGCATCGAGCGGATTCGAGAGTCCCCCCGTCCAGAACTTATCCCAGAGGGCGTCAACTTGACTGCGGAGTTTGGGGTCGGTGAGCAATTAAAAATTCTCCTATGCGTTCGTCGGGGCGTAGCGGCGCTACGCCCGTACGGATTCCATTATCCATATAAATCATCATCCGCCCATTTTAACGGATTGTTGATGATGTAATTTCGGATTCGATTCAAATCCGCATCATTGCGAATGATATGTTCGTAATAATTCCGTTGCCATACGACCATCCCGCGCGTCTGCCGCGCCGCATTGATGGCATACGTCACCGCCGATTTATATGCGCGGACGATCGCGCCCAATGAACCCGCGGTTACGTTTGGTTGGGTAGGGGCGGTGGCAGTAGGGGCGGAGCGCCGCTCCGCCCCTACGTTTCCGTCATTCCAAATAATCCCATGCGCATGATTCGGCATAATCATCAATTCATCTTCAAACAATTCGACATACGGGCGCAATTCGGCGGTCCTAAACCATTCGCGCCGCGCAATTTCGCCCCAATCGTTTAATCTCATCACGCCGTTTACAACCTTGCCAAACAAATGCTCGCGTTGATACGTTACGATGGTCACAAAATACGCCCCCGATTGGGCGTAATCGTATTCCTTCAGCCGAATTGATCGGCGATGATGGATGTCTGGGTTGTACGGCATGATCAAACCGCCATTCGATTCGCAAATTCAACTACATCATTCACTTCCTTCTCCGTAAACCACCTCTCCACAGCATCCTGACCAAACCCAACCAGCGCGGGCGCGTCATATAAATCCGCCGTTTCGAGATGGCGTTTCTGCAAGAACACGCTTTGCACGGCACGCAAGAAGCGGATCTGGTCGGCGTTGTATTTGTTTTCGATGATGAAATTCTCGAACTGCCGCGCCACCACATCCTTGTAATCGGGCAAATATTGCATGTCCAAAACCTTCCGCACCAAGCCGAGAAAACTATCCGCGCTGTGTGCGAAGACCTTCTTCAAGTTTTCGGGCGTCACTTCCAAATCGCCTGCGCCGAGTTCTTTGGTCAGCGTGCGTTCCAGTTCGAGCAGTTGGAAGTCGTCAATCTCTGTGGGGGCTGAGCGGCGCTCTGCCCTTACGATGGCTTTGATGGTTGGATGATTGGCAACCAACTCCAAGATGCGTTGCTCCACCAACTTTCGATACTGCTCCACATACATCTGCGTGCCGCTTCTGGTCAACAAAATATAGCCGCGCACCGCGATAAAATCGCGCAGATAATCCAGCGGAAGGGGTTCGAGTCCCTTCTCTTTGTTTTTCATCTCTTTGGCAAATGCGTCGCGGAACTCATCCAGCCGCGCAGAGTCTGCCGTTTCCAACTCGCGCGCGGTGCATTGTCGGCGCAATTCGATCTGGCGCGAGCCGAGCAGGTTTTCCTTTAATTTGTGAGCGTCCTCAGCGATGGAAACTGCCAGGTCAGCGACATCCTGTCCCTTGCGCTTCATCAACTTCAAGCGCTCCATTTTGCTGATGAAGGTCTCGGCGGCAATATCCACATCGGGCGCGTAACGCAGATGCGGCGCGACGCGCTGGCGCAATTTTTCAAGGCTCGAGGGAAGCAGATAACTCCAAAAGCCGTCCTCCCACACGTCTTCGATATTCGGCAGGTCTTTGCGCACCAACAGCGACTCTTTGGGAATGCGCTGGATCATGCCGCGCAGATCGGCGACCAACTGTTGATATTCGTCAGATTTCGGATCATCGAGAAAAGTTTCAAGCAAATTGACGCGCGTCAGAAAAATCCGCACCAGCACGGGCAGGGACGTATCCGCCGCTTCTTTCGCGTCCTTGCTGAAATTGTTGTCCCAAAAATCAATGACCAGAAATTCCTTCTTGCCGTTTTCGGGCAAACGTTCGGGGAACTTGCACGCGGCTTGAACCCGCGTTCCGCGCCCGAGCATCTGTTGTAACTTGATGGGCGATTGAACGGGTTTCATAAAAACCAAATTCATTACTTCGGGAATATCCACGCCCGTATCGAGCATATCCACCGAGATGGCAATGCGCGGCTGATTCTTTTTCTTGAAATCGTTCACGGGGATGTCGCGGTAATTCGCGTCGCTGACGATCACCTTGGTCATATCCACGTATTGCTGGAAGACATCGTAAAAAGCATCCTTTAAGCGCAGGGCGTGTTTCTTGGTCATCGCAAAGACAATCGTCTTGCACGGCATCCCCGACGGGTCTTTGACGCACACATCCATGATCTCCTGCCACTGACGACGGAGCATGTCTTTGACCGTGACCTTTTCCTCCAGGTCTGTGCCTTCAAAATTTATCTCGTCTGGGTCTTGTCCGTGCTGGATGAGCAGATTGCGTTCCTCCTCGCTCAGGAATGCGCCCTTGATGCCCTCCTGCTGGAAGCGAGTCCGCGCGGCATACAGGGAGTAATCCACGAGATAACGATCCTCGACCGCCTGTTCAAAGGTGTAGAGATAGGTTGGTTTGTCGTCGTAACAATGAAAGGCGTCGAAGGTGTCGCGGTCAATGTAACTGGCAGGCGTGGCGGTCAAACCGACCATGCGCCCGTCAAAGTATTTCAGCACTTCGCTCCAGCGGTTGAAGATGGAGCGATGGACTTCATCGAAGACAAGCAAATCAAAATACGCGGGTGAAAATTTCTCAAAAACGTTGCTCAAGGTTTGCAGAGTCACGGCAAACAAGCGTTGCGTGCGCGTGTTGTCGTCATCCCAACTGCGGATTCGGGCGCATGGCTCATTCGGCAGAAAAACTTGAAAACCATCCTCGATAGTCTGCTTCACTAATTCGTCTCGGTCCGCCACGAACAACACGCGCCGCGCCTGATTAGAGCGCATGAACACATCAATCAATCCCATCGTCGTGCGCGTCTTGCCTGTCCCTGTTGCCATGACGATCAATGCTTTGCGCTTGCCGTTGGTGAAGGCTTCACCGACTCGCCGAATCGCTTCGTGTTGATAAGAGCGGTCAACGATACTGTTGTCAATTTCCACCGAATTGAGCGGTTTCGCGTTCTGACGCAGGTAAAGCAAATTCTCTAAATCTTCTCGCGTAAAGAAGCCGAACACTTCACGTTTTGGCGCGTACCCCACATCCACAAAATGGATTTCGAGTCCGTTGGCTAAAAACCCGAACGGGCGAAAACTCTGATGTTTTTCAATTTCGGTCACATAACGAGTCAGTTGCGCTTCTGCCAGGCGAACATCCACTTGTACTTTTTTGGCTTCGACGACTGCCAACACATCCCCATTCTCGCGGAACAGGCAATAATCCGTCACGCCATTCCAGGGTTCTTTATCGTAGCCGTCAACGGGAATCTCGATCCCCACTTTGGAATGATCGCGCAGATACCAGCCCGCCTTTTCCAACTGGGGGTCAATCATTTGCTTGCGGGTTTGATCTTCAGATATCTTTCGCATTTCCACCTCGTTTGAGATACTTAATAGACATGATCGGAAATGATTTCCGAACGCGGATTTTTTCTTCCTGATCCGCGCTCATCTGCGTCCAATCAAATCGCTTGGGCTGATTACCGATAAGTCTAATCATATCAAACGATTTGCGATTCCGTCTCGCATGAGTTCCAGCGGATGCATTGCCGCACGCCCCGCCCCATCGCGGATCTGAATGCGGCACGCCGAGCCTGACGAGACGATTCGCATCCCTTGCAGAGTCCGCGCTTTGGGCAATAACGTCAACTCGCCGATTTGCATGGAAAGGGCGTAATGTTCCGCGTCAAAGCCGAACGTGCCAGCCATGCCGCAACAGCCCGCCTCGCTCAACTCCACGTCGAAGCCGAGACGGCGCAAAACTTCCAGCGTGGCAGAGACTCCCGTCGGCTGACCATCCGTCCCAAAGACTGCGGCGCGGTGATGGCAGTGCGGATGAAAGAATATCTTCTCGCGCGTTGGCTCGTCGTCGTTGCTTTTTCCCCCTTTTTCCTCTGATTCTCTTTGATTGTTTTCCCGTTGCTCCCAATTGGCTACGCGCAAGATAAATTCATCCAACATGAAGACGCGTTTCGAGAGCGCTTCGATCTCCGCTTTTCGATGCGGCAAAAGCGCAGCGTACTCCTGCTTGACGCAATACACTTCGGGCGGCTCGCAACCCACAAGGACGACATCCGCGCCAAAACTTTTGACTTCATCCAAAACCCTCGCGGCGTGACGTTGCGCCTGCTCAATGAATCCCTTCGACAAAAACGCCGCGCCCGCTCCGACGACGGAAATTTGCCGAGCGCGATAACCGAGCAAATGCAATATGTCTAACGCGGCTTCCTTAACCGACGGCTCGACGTATTCCGAAAACACATCCGTCAAAAAGAGGACTATTTTTTCGTTTTGCGAATCGCGCGCGCGTTTGCTCTTCTTGAAAGTCGGCAACGGGCGCGCTTCGGAAATGCCGAAAACTTTCGAGATAATTTTCTTCGACAGATTCGCTCGCATAAGCGCGTTTGCCAGCGGCGCGACGGGCGTCAGCGCTTTGGCGACGACGTGAAAATAAGCGAAGAGATAATCGCGCAAAGGTCGGCGGCGCGTCTCGTAATAATGATGCATGAATTCGTATTTCAGTTTGGGCATATCCACGCCGCTGGGACATTCGCTCGTGCAGCCTTTGCAAGCGAGGCATTGATCGAGCGTCTCAAACGCCGCCGCTTCCAACTCGCTTTCGATTCCGTCATCCGCGCCTCGCGCTTTGATCAGCGCCCGCAATAGATTCGCCCGTCCGCGCGTGCTTAAGCGCTCGTCTCCGCTGGCTTGAAATGACGGACACATCACCCCCGCCGATTTCCGACACACGCCTTGCCCATTGCATTGTTCGATTGCGCCTGCCAGCCCGCGCTCGTGTTCAAAATGCAAAGCCGAGCTCCAAACATTCACGCGATACTTTTCACCGTATCGTAAATTTGAGTCCATCGGCGGCGCATCAAACATCTTGCGCGGATTGAGCAAATCATCGGGATCGGCGGCGCGTTTCAACTTCCGCATCGCGTCCGTGATCTCTTTCCCGTAAGTGCGCTCGACGAATTCGCCCGAAACGATTCCGTCGCCGTGTTCGCTGCTCATTGAGCCGCCTAATTCAAAAACCAGCGCAAAGACTTGTTCGACGATAGCGCGCATAGCGCGCACGCCTTCGCCACGAGTCATATCCAACACGGGACGAATGTGCAAACAGCCGCCCGAAGCGTGCGCGTAAATTCCAGCGTAGGTGTTATGCGCTTGTAAAATGCGTTGAATTTCGCGCGCAAATTCGCTCAGCCTTTCGATGGGAATCGCACAATCTTCGATAAAGGCGATTGGGCGCGCCGTCTGCGGGCGCGAGTCCAAAATGCCCAAACCTAATTTGCGGATATTCCAAATTTGATTCTGCTCTTCATCCGATTCGGCGATCGTCAACAAACCGCCGACGGTTCGCAGCCTGCGCTTGAGCGCGTCAGATTCATCGCCGCTGAATTCGACGACTAATACCGCCGCAGGGTCGCCGACGATCCAGCCCATCTGACTCGCCGCGGCGGGGACGCTGCGCGCCAGATGCAAAAGCATTTGCGGAATCAACTCGATGGCGCTGGGTTTGAAATCCAACAAACGCGGCACGTCGTCGCAAGCGGCTTCGATGTTTTCATATTGTAAAACGCCCAAAATGGCACGCTTCGGTTTCGCAACCAAATTCACTTTCATTTGGCGGATGACGGCGAGCGTCCCTTCCGAGCCAGCCAGCAAGGGAGCGAGGTTTAAGGTTGCAGGTTGCGGATTGGGATAATCTCCATTCCACTGCGGCGGCGCGGACGGACTCCACGGCAAAAGATAATTCAGCCGATAGCCCGCCGAATTACGCCACGACTTCGGATAATGTTCTTTGATGCTTTGAGTGAGATTCTCCCGAATCCCTTGCGCCGCCGAAATAATCGCCGCTTCTCGAGAGCCAATGCTTGATCGGCGCTTTCCTACGCCCCACTCGCTCAGACTTCCGTCGCTCAAAATCACGTCCGCTGCGAGCAAATGGTCGGCGCTCATGCCGTACAAAATCGAATGCGCGCCAGTAGCATTATTGCCGATCACGCCGCCCATTGTGGCGCGCTCCGCCGAAGCGGGATCGGGACCGAAGGTCAAGCCGTATTTTCCCGCCGCGCGATTCAAGTCGGTCAAAATCACGCCAGGCTCGACCAGCGCATATTTTTCTTCGGGGTTAATTTCAAGGATGGATTTCAAATAACGCGAGCAATCTAAAATCAGCGCTTCGCCAATCGCCTGTCCGCCCAACGACGAGCCAGAGCCGCGCGGCAGAATTGGAATTTTGTATTTCGCCGCCAACTCGACCGCCGCCTGCAAATCGTCTTGAGTTTTCGGAATGGCGACTCCCAGCGGCTCAATTTGATACATCGAAGCGTCGGTAGAATATAGAATTTTGAAAGCATTATCAAGACGCAGATCGCCCGCAAAGCGCTTGCCCAACTCAGCGATAAATTCACGAGAGAGGTTCATCCCACGATTCTACTCTTATTAAACATAAACATCCGAGTTCTGAAGCAACTCGGATGTTTATCTCGCAAACTCGCCCTACTTACCCTTTCCTTGATTCGCTACCGCCGCCGCTTTCTTCGCCGCCTCTTCCGCGTCGCCGAGATAGTAATGTTTGATCGGCTTCAAATCATCGTCCAATTCGTAAATCAACGGCAACCCGGTTGGGATGTTCAACTCCAAAATATCGCTCTCGGAGACGTTATCCAAATATTTGACCAACGCGCGAATCGAATTGCCATGCGCCACGACGAGAACGCGCCTGCCCGATTTGATTTCAGGCGCGAGCGTCGCGTTCCAATACGGCAAGACGCGCTCGAGCGTAATCTTCAGCGATTCGGCGGCGGGCAACTGCTCGGGCGTTAAGTCAGCATAACGCCGATCAAAACGCGGATGTCGCTCATCGTCCAAATTCAGCGGCGGCGGCGGAACGTCGTAAGAACGTCGCCAAATCTTGACTTGTTCTTCGCCAAATTCTCGCGCCGTTTCGGCTTTGTTCAATCCTTGCAACGCGCCGTAATGACGTTCGTTTAACTGCCATGCGCGGACGACGGGAATCCAATCCAAATTCATTTCATCTTGAATGATGTTCAGCGTTTTTATCGCGCGCTTCAAAACCGACGTATAAGCGATATCAAAATCGTAGCCGCCCGTCTTCAACAGCCCGCCTGCTTCGGCGGCTTCGGATTTGCCCAACTCAGTCAAATCCACATCCGTCCAGCCCGTGAAGCGGTTTTCTAAATTCCAGGCGCTTTGCCCATGACGAACCAAAACAAGCGTATGCATTTCATCTCCATATTGGCGTAACCTAAGCTGCGAAACATTCACAAAACGACACAGATCGTTTCAGCGGAAATCCGCCGCTCGTCTAATCGGAAATTATACAGCCTCATAGTAAAATCAAGCCATGTCCAACGAAGACCTCACGCCCGTTCGCAAACAATATTTGGAAATTAAAAAAGATTTCCCCGACTCGATTCTATTTTTTCGGCTCGGCGATTTTTACGAAACTTTCGACGAAGACGCGGAAATAACGGCGCGCGAACTCGACATCGTGTTAACCTCGCGCCCCGTCGGCGGCGGCGTGCGCGTTCCGCTGGCGGGCATCCCCTATCACGCGGCGGACAACTACATTGCGCGGCTGATCGAGAAAGGCTATCACGTCGCCATTTGCGAACAAGTCGGCGAACAACCCAACAAAGGGATTTTCCCGCGCAAAGTTGTGCGCGTCGTCACGCCGGGGACCGTAACCGAACCTGCGCTGTTGCCGGGCGATTCCAATAACTATCTCGCCGCCGTGATTTTAGATTCATCCGCATCCGTCAACGCAACGCTCGCTTCCGTCTCCTATGCCGACGTTACCACCGGGGAATTCGCCGTCGCAGAGTTTCCGCTCGAAGCCTTGCGCGCCGAGTTGACGCGCTTGCGCCCCGCCGAAATTTTATGCTCCGATAATCAAGTTTTGCCCGAAGGAATTCTCGGTCATATTACGAAAATCCCCGCATGGAAATTCGAGCCTGGAAAATGCGCCGAAGCGCTGATGGCGCAATTCAAATCGTCCACGCTGGACGGGTTGGGAATCAAATCCAATTCGCTCTCCGCGCGCGCGGCGGGCGCGATCATCCAATATCTGAAAGAGACGCAACCCGACGCGCTCAATCTGCTAACTTCGCTGCGTTCTTACAGCTTGAACGATTTTATGACGCTGGATTCTTCTACGCGCCGAAACCTTGAGTTGAACGAAACGCTGCGCGGAGAGAGCAAAGGTTCGCTGCTCGGCGTGTTAGATCAAACCGTTACGCCAATGGGCAAACGACTCATACATCAATGGGTCAGTCAGCCGCTGTTAAATATCGCAAAGATTCAACAACGCCAAAACGGCGTGGACTATTTTTTCTCAAACGGCATGAATCGCGCCGAACTGCGCGCCGCGCTTAAACCCGTATTGGATTTAGAAAGACTTATCAATCGTATTATCGCAGGGCAAGCCCAGCCGCGAGATTTAGTCGGCATGAGAAATACTTTTGCGGAATTGCCGAAGATTAAGTCCATTGTGCAGGATTGGGAATCGACGAATCATAAAGACTGGACGATATGCGAAGAGCAACTCGCGCTGCTGCAAAACGCCGTCAGCGACGACCCGCCCGCAACGCTGCAAAATACCGGCGTAATTCGCGCGGGATATTCGCAGGAACTGGATTCAGTCGTCGAAGCGTCTCGACATGCGCGAGAGTGGATCGCCAATCTTGAATCCGTCGAGCGGGCGAAGACCGCCATTAAAACGCTCAAGGTTGGCTATAACAAAGTCTTCGGCTATTACATCGAAATCTCGCGCGGCGCGGCGGAGAAAGCGCCCGAACATTACATCCGCAAGCAGACGCTGGTCAACGCCGAGCGCTTCATCACGCCTGAGATGAAAGAATACGAAACGCTAGTGCTGAACGCCGAAGAACGCATCAAGGAAATCGAATCGCGCTTATTCAAAGAAATTTGCGCGGAACTCGGCAAAGCCGCAAATCAAATTTTGTCCGCCGCGCGGGCGCTCGCCGAGTTGGACGTTCTCTCCGCGCTGGGCGAGGTTGCCGCGCTGGACGGTTACGTCAAACCTGAGATTGCGGCGGACGGCGGATTAGAGATCCACGAGGGCAGGCATCCCGTCGTCGAGCATCTTTTGAAAGGCGAGCGCTACGTCCCTAACGACGTTCTCTTCGAGCAAGGCGAAATAGTGCGCGTCATCACGGGCCCGAACATGAGCGGAAAATCCACTTACCTTCGGCAAACCGCGTTGATCGTTTTGATGGCGCAGATGGGTTCGTTCGTCCCCGCCGCGTCGGCGCGCATCGGGCTGGTGGACCGCATCTTCACGCGCATCGGCGCGCAGGATGAAATTCACGCGGGGCAGTCTACTTTTATGGTGGAGATGGTCGAGGCGGCGAATATTTTGCATCACGCCACGCCGCGCAGTTTGCTCATCCTCGACGAAATCGGGCGCGGCACATCCACTTACGACGGCTTATCCATCGCCTGGGGCATCATCGAGTACATCCATAATCATCCGCAACTGCGCTCAAAAACTTTATTCGCAACGCACTATCACGAACTAACTCAATTGGCGGATTTATTGCCGGGCGTGCGGAATTACAATGTGGCGGTCAGCGAGGCAGACAACAAAGTCGTCTTCTTGCGTAAAATTATCGCCGGCGGCGCGGATCGTTCGTACGGGATTCACGTCGCGCAACTGGCAGGCTTGCCCGCGCCCGTCGTCCAACGCGCCAACGAAATCATGGCGCAACTGGAGAAGACTTCGGGGCGCGCCGTAAAAATTGACCCGCACGCCGCGCAACAAGTCGCGCTGTTTCCAGAGACCAATCCGCTGCTGGATGAGTTGAAGGGCATGGACATTAATTCGCTCTCCCCTATCGAGGCGTTGAATAAGTTGTTTGAATGGCAGAAGCGCTTTCAGCAAAATCACTCGCAGAAGTAAAGTCAACCGCCGCAAGTAAAGACGGCGTAATGTTCGTCTAAGTAAATTGGCGTTCGATTATTTTTCAAAACCTCGACCGAATCCCACAAGCGGTCTCTCTCAGTTAGAACAATCGCGTTAATGTCGTTCACTTTACAAAGCGCATCTGGTTCGTCCCAATTTCTGACATCGGTCAAATTAAATAGATTAGCCACTTCGGCAACCTTGGCGTTGTATTCGTCTAAAGGCACTCCGTAAGACGTGCGATCCGAGATAACGGATTGACGCATTCCGTACAATCCGCTGGGGCGATTAATGATGTCTGCCGGGTTGTATTGAACGATAGAATTCTGCGGCAAGGTTTGATTAATAACGGAATATGCTTCGCGCGCGGAATAAATAACGCGTCCCGCTTCCGAGCCGTAAGTAAGTTGGTAAAAAAAGCGCAAAGAAAATAAATCTAACGCGGTGGAGCAAACGCCTAACGCAATCAAAACGAGCAGCCAATATTTTGAAGCGGGAGAAAATCTAAAAGATTTTCGCGGCGATAGGAATAATTGATCGAGAGCATCCGCGCCCCAAATCAACAAGATAAATTGACCGGGCAGCCAAGCCCGCCAGCCCAGATCGTTATTTTCAATCAGCGTCGAACGCGCGAACGTGCCGAGTAAAAACGAGACGCATAATATCAGCGTTTCGGCAAGGTAATACGGATTCTTGCAAATTTGCGTTCTATTGAGTTTAAGCCAGAGGAACCCTGCGAACATAAAAAAACCAAGTTCGAGAAAATAATTGAGCGGCAAGGAAATTAACCGAAAAAAGTATTTCCAAATTGAGGGAGCGTCGAAGGCAACGTCCGTTATGCTGAATGCGCGAATCGTCGGCGCAATCGGAAAAGCGTTCGCTCCATCCGCGCTGGCGGAAAACAAGCCAAGCATAAATGAGCCTGATAAAATCAGCGCAACTAGGCCCGCAAATATCATCGGAAAAATCAAAAAGCGGTTTTCTTTTTGCGCGTAAAGCGCCGCCGCCCACAATGCCCAAAACAAGACGAAGATCAACGTAACCCAAACGGAAAGTCCTAACGCGGAAGCAAAAGCGACGCCCGAAAAAGCGAACGCAATCAAACGCGTTTTGAGCGGTTTATCTCGCGCAACGTATGCCAACAGCGTTCCGCTAAGCGCCGCAACCAACGCCGCTACATGATGCGGAACCCATAAAAGCGAACCGACCCAAGCGGTAATCTGTTCGTTCCAATGTTCTACGTCGCCGACGGCGCTCGCGCGAGCCTGTATAAACGACAATACGGGAAGAAGATCCAAGCCCGTTACGGCAAGCAAAGCGACAGCGATCCATATTTTTTTTCGAGATCCATTATTTTTTTTGGCATCGCGCAAACGAAGATAGAAAGCGATTAACGCCATAAGCGCCAACCCGCACCAAATGACGCTGGCAAATAAAGCGACGCGCGCGTCCACAAACGAGCCGCCCATTATGTCTATCACGCTGCCGAGAATGTACCAGAAGAAGTAGAGAAAAGTTAATTTGACAGGATGATGCGGGTAATAACTTGGGTTGATTGGCGGAACGCCCGTGCGCGTCATCGCGTCAATGATCGAGACGCGCGTCGTATGGTCGTAAGAGGCTACGCTGAAATAAAGTTCTTTCGCGCCGAGTTGCAGATCAATTAACGAAATGAGAGCGATAAGAATCCAAGTCAGAGCCGCTCCGACCAAAGCGCGCGGCACGGTGCGAATAGAGAAGGCCGGCTTCTCGCGCAAGAGCAACATTAGAAACGCGCCCGTGAAGAGAAAGGTCATAATCAACGCCGCATTCATCGAAAGCAGACTAGCGACGAGGTAATAAAGAATCGGACAAACAGCAATGGAGAGCAAAGGCGCGATAGCGAAACGAGTTAATAGGCGGCGCGAGCGAAAGTCAAAAAGATCAAACGTCCAGCCGCAGACATAGCCTGGAAAGACAAGGACAAAGGGAAAAAGGGCAAAGGCGAGAGTCACGCCCGCAATATCTTGAAGGGTGAAGTTCATATCCGCGCGTCCTTGCTAAAGCGCCATAAAGCCGATAGTCCCCAAAGACCGACGACGAGATAGCCGAAGATTTGACTGACGATAATAAAGGCAAGCGCATCCGCTTGCGAAACGCCGAAGGGGGTCAGCGCCGCGATCGCCACAAATTGATAAACGCCGACGTAGCCCGGCGTTGACGGAATCGCGCTGGACAGTCCCAACGCGGCGAGCAGAACGAAGGATTGCGAAAGCGTCAGGCGCAAGTTGAGAATATACGCTAGAAAAATATTGCCGACGGCATCCAAGAGCCAGACGAGCGCGGTGAGCAAGATGAATCGCAAAACGCGCGGCGCATGATTTAAGGCGCGCAATCCGCCGTTGAATTGACGAAGAAAAGCGCTCGCTTTTTCTTTATGCGATTCTTTCAACAGCGGCACGTTGACAAGAAATCGCGCAAGCGGTTCTCCAAAACGCGGAAGGGAAAATAAAATCAGCAAACCGATTATTCCTAAAATCAAAACGCTTTTCAATGCATTTTGAAATGCGGGAGAGAGAACGCCGTTCAAAGACAGCGCCGCCGCGCCTAAAATAATCAACGCGATCATATCCATCAGCCGCTCGACCAAACCCGCCGCCAACGCGTACGATGCGGAAATAGGATTGCGCTTTCCCAAGTACGCGGCGCGGATCAATTCGCCGGCGCGGGCGGGCAAAAGATTGTTTCCCAAATAACCCGCCATATTCGCCCAAAAAACGTTGAGCGGAGGCAGAGTCCGCTCGGCGCTGAGTAAAATCCGCAAACGCCAAGCGCGGATAAAAAACGTCACGCTGCTCCAAAGGAAGAGGAGCGGCAAATAAGCATAATGCGCGTTCTGTAATTTTTCAAAAAAAACACGCCAGTCCAAATTTCGCAGGGCAAGCCAAAGGAAAAGCGCCGCCAACAAAAGGGACAAAACCGCCAGCCAACGCTTCGGCGTTTCTGTTTTTGATTCGCCGAATGCCGAAAACATACGCGTCAAAAGTTGATCCGTTCTTTTTCAATCACCAGCGGGCGACGCATCACTTGCGTATAAATCGCGCCGATGTATTCGCCGACAATACCTAAGAAAAACAACTGCACCGAGCCTAAAAAGAACAAGCCAATAATAATCGGCGCCGAGCCGAGCGAAAATTCAAACCAGAAAATTATCTTATACAGCAAATAGATCGAGCCGATTAAAAAGCTGACAAGGGCGGAGAAAAATCCGAACATCGCGGCGAGGCGCAGAGGGACTTTGGTATAACCCGTCATGCCCAACATCGCCATATCATAAAGCGTGTAAAAATTATTCTTGCCGATTCCGTGTTCGCGGCGCGGCTGCTCAAATTCGATGCGGGCGATGGGAAAGCCGAGATCGGCAATCATGCCGCGAAAGTACGGATAGGGGTCGTCCAGTTTTCGCAAAATGTCCACGACTTGACGATCGTACAACCCAAAGCCGGTGAAGTGTTCGATCAAATCCACGTCGGAAAGGCTGTGCAAGCCGCGATAATATAAAGTTCGCAAAAGATAAAACAATCCTCGCTCTTGGCTTTTCGTCTTTACGCCGATAACTACTTTATAACCGCGCTCCCATTGCGCGATGAATTCGGGGATGCGTTCGGGCGGGTCTTGCAAATCAGAAGCGAGCGTAATGACCGCGTCGCCGGCGGCTTGCAAGAGCGCGTAATACGGCGAGCGGATATGTCCAAAATTGCGCGTGTTGAAGACCGCTTTTACGCGCAAATCTTTTTCCGCAAGCGCGCGAATCTTCGCCTGTGTTTCGTCGGTTGAAGCGTTGTCAATGAAGATGTGTTCGTACTCGCGCCCATCCAGCGCGGCGCGGATGCGCTCGTAGAGTTCGTCCACGTTTTCGGCTTCGTTATAACAAGGCGTAACCACGCTAATCAATTTTTGCGTCATCGTCAATCCTTAGCAACCTTACAAGCCGCGACTAAATAGTTTCTTCTTCAAATTTTCATCGCGGTTATAGAGACTGTCCATTGAGTCGACCATCAACGGCTCGTCCGCTTTGATGTCTTTCGCCAACACTTGATCGTTCAATAATTCGCGGCAAGAAAGTTGTCCTTTTTGCAACGGGATGGCGAGATAAAAATCTTCGTCCGTTAGAACGTCGCCGGCGGATAAATCGCGTTTGGCGTACACGCCGCGCACCAGCGTAGTCAGATAGTCAATTTCTTTTTGTGGGGAGGGCGCTTTTTGCGTAGCGGGCGCGCCGCACATTTCCCGCGCTTTGTGAAAGGCTTGAAACCATTGCGCGATCTGTTCGGGCGTCGAGCAATAAGGCGAGAAAGGCTTGTCTTCAGTTTTTATATCAATATGACGCTCAAATGTTCGCGCGCCTTTTGCGTAAGCGATCAACATGGACGAATGCCAATCATGGTACTCGTGCGTGGACAAGCCGATGATATGTCCAGGGTAGCGCTGCCGCAAGAAATCAATTTGATTGAGTTGCAATTCAGAATCTTCGGAAGGATAAATCGAAACGCAATGATTGATTGCCAGCGGAATATTGCGATGCTCGAAAAACGCGACCATATCGTCAATATCCTTCAGGGACGATCCGCCAGTGGAGACCATGACCGCCTTGCGCGTTTTGGCGATCGCTTCCATCAGGGGCCAGTCGGCAATATCCGAACTGGCGATTTTGATAATATCCACATTCAGCGCCACGCATAAGCCTACGGAACGCTCGTCGAACGGAGTCGCCATGCGGACGCATCCTGCGCGTCGCACCGCTTCGGTCAGTTGCGCGAGCTCGTCGCGCGAGAGTTTGGTATCCAACGTTTTTTTGATATAACGAATATCTTCTCGATGTAGAAAATCTTTGTGGATGAAACTATCCACATCGCGGAATTGCAGTTTGATCGCGGCGCGGACGTTGTTGTAGCGCGCCACCGTCCCAAACTCCTTGACAATTCGCAAGCCGCGGTTCACGTCGCCCCAATGATTATTAGCCAATTCCAAGACAAATAAATCTTCAAAAATATCGCGATTGATCATAAATCCTCCAGCGCTTCATCAGACCTTATCAGATTTCTCTTCGCTTCGCTTGTCGAAATGACAAACCCAATAATCAAAAATAATTTCAGATAATATTTATTCTTCCCATTCGGGGATGAGCAGATTTTCGCGCAGTTCCTCGCGCGTCAAAAACGGGAACATATCTTCCAGCGGCGCGGAAACGATGCGTCCGTCGGGCAGTTGCCGCGATGCTTGACGCGGCTCAAAGCCTTGCGCGGGGTCAATCACGACTTCGCAAATCACAGGACCGGGCGTCGTAAGGATTTCATCCAATCGTTCGGAAAAATCTTCGCCATCCAATCGCCAAGCGGGAATGCCGTACGCCTGCGCCAGTTTCATCGTATCGGGAAACGAAACGTCCGATGCGGGGCTTTCGCCGACGACATCGCCAAAAAATCCCTTTTGCGACGTGCGAATGGAAAGGTAGCCGCTGTTGTTCAGCACAAACAATTTAAGCGGAAGTTGATAATGCGCGACGGTTTGCAACTCTTGTATGTTCAATTGCAAACTGCCGTCGCCGGCTAAACAGATTACGCGCCGTCCGCCGCCCGCAATCGCCGCGCCAATCGCCGCCGGCAGATCGTAACCCATCGAAGCGGATCCCGAATTTGAAAATAAGCGCTGACCTAACTTAATCTTCGCCGTTTGAAACGAGATAATACAAGCGCTGGCGTTGCCCGTAACGACAATATCGTCTTTATCTAAATTCTCAAATAACGCTTCAATAAAATAATACGGATTAATTTTCCCGTTGAACTCGCGCTGCTTCGGCGACACGGCGGGATACTTTTGATTGCGCTCTTTGCACCACGCCAACCATTCGGAAAACTGCGAAGCGTCCCAATCCGTTAACTGGCGATTCATCTCTTTGAAGAAATCGCGCAAGTCGGCTTGAATTGGCAAATCCGGTTTAATCGTTGGACGCCTCAACTCTGCGCCGTCCACATCTACCCAAATTTTATAAGCGGCGCGGGCAAATGAATTCCAAGCATATCCCGTTTGACGAATGTTCAAGCGGCTTCCCAGTATCAATAACACATCTGAATTTTGGACTGTAAAATTTCCGCCGCGTGTGCCAATCGTGCCCGGGCGGCCACAAAAAACAGGGTCGTCAGAATCAATAATGTCATGAGTCCAACCAGTTGTGACGGGAATTCCAAGTTTATGAACAATGTGTAGAAATTCGTCCGTTTGATTTGAGATACGGACTCCGCTTCCTGCCAAAATGACGGGGCGCTTGGCATTTTGTAATAGAGTTAAGGCTTGGGTGACAGAATCTTTTAATTGAACAGAAACAGGCTCAGGGTCCAGAAAAGAAGCGAAGCCTTCCATTTCATTTTCATTGATTTGACTCGCTTGCACGTTAATGGGAATATCCAACCAGCAGGGACCAGGCCTGCCCATTTGACAAAGATGCCATGCTTTTTCAAGATGGTAGCGAATGGTTTGCGGGTCGGTGACTGTGACCGCGTATTTTGTAATCCCTTTTACCATCGAAACAATATCCACTTCTTGATCGCCGAGTTGACGCAAGTCGGGCAGATCGTAAGTTCGGATGTACGTCTCGCGCTTGACTTGCCCAGAGAGGACAAGCATGGGAATCGAATCCGTCCACGCGCCATAGACTCCGTTTAACGCGTTGATGCCGCCCGGACCCGTGGTTACGTTCACAACGCCTGGCTGACCAGAAACACGCGCATAGCCTTCTGCCGCCATCGCGCTGGCTTGTTCGTGGTGATTGAAAATTGTTTTTATCTGCGGATGTTTGCCAATGGCGTAATTGAGAAACATCGAGCCGCCGCCCGTGAGCATAAACACATGGCGGACGCCAAATTCGGCAAGTTTGCTGGCAATATAATCGGAAACTCTCATTAGAATTCTCAGCCTTCGCACTTAACTAGTAGGCAGAGGCGCAGTCTTAGTTCAATCATTTTAGAAAAACAATTTCATTTTTTAGATTCATGCGCTTAATCTGCTTAGCAATCGCTTGATGATGAAGGAGCGTCGTAATTAAAATAGGCGCGCCAAGGCCGCCTAACTCGTCTGGCGCAATAATTGGAGTATTATGCAATACTTTACCATGATTAATTGGGTTATTATCCACAAACGCCAGAATATCCGCATTGGCTAAAGAAGTTTCGGAAAGCAGTTTCATGGCAAGCTGACCCGTTCCCCACAAAATAATAGGTAATTTTCTCGCCAACAGTTCGTCAACGCGCGCGTTAATACCGTTCATTATTTCCTGCGAACAAACAATATATTCCTCGATTTTCAAACGCAAAGATTCGTCTTTTTTAGAATTGCGAGAATGGGCGCATGCGCCCTTTTTCCAAAAGCCGAATACGGCGGGATAAAACATATCCGCATTAATGGGTAAATTTTTTGTTCCACTTATCTCTAGCGAAAAGCCGCATTCGTTCATCAAATTTTCAAGGCACATTAGGGAGAAATGATTAATATGTTCCGTGTTGAAATCCTGAAACGGCGCGTAAAGAAAATCTTTATATCGGGAAGCGTCGGGTGTTTCTAAATAAATTACGCCATCGGGTTTCAAATTATCCTCAATCCAGCGAATTGCGCCTTGCACATCTTGCACATGCTCCAACGTATGAGACAAGATAATACAATCGAACGCCCGCTCTCTAAAAGGTTGAAACAACGAACCTTGGCGCGCCTCAATGCCCAGTCTGCGCGTATTTTCCACGCATGTTATAGAAGGGTCTACGCCGCACAAGTTCTGATACCCCAATTCTTTTAATCCCTTAAGCACTCCGCCGTTGGCGCAGCCTACGTCCAAAACGCTGGCATTGGGATTGTTCAGAAAATCTGCAATCTGACGCGCGGTCCCTTGTTGTCGTTGCCAATCGTATGGGTTCTCAACGCCGCCTGTTCCGGTTTTCGCGTCTTCATATTTTGAATAATGCGCGTAAAACTTATCGTAATCGGCTTGCGCTGCCGTCGTATCGGCAAAAACAAAACCGCATTGCGCGCAAGCAACCACATCATACCCGCTCGAAAGCGGATGCCCAACAGGCAATGTAAATTTTTGCGAATGCAAAAACTCCGCTTCTTCCGCAGTGCAAATTGGACAAAGCCGTTTTGATTTCACGTTGCGACTCCTCGATAAAACAAAATTACACGCTTGATTGAATCTTCAAGCGAAACATATTGCTTTAGCCTCAATTCATCCTGCGCTCTTTTTGTAGATGGGACATATCTTTCTGGCGCCGCTAATGGATTTGGCTTTCCATGAATCTCTACAGAAGTATTTGGACTTATACCTCTGGCTACGCTTCTAGCTGTTTCCGCTATCGAGACCTCTTCTTCACTCCCAACATTATACGCACGCCCCGACTCCCCGCGCAGGAGAATTGTCCATAGCCAAATAGCAAGGTCTGCCGCATAGAGATAAGAGCGATAGGGTGTGCCATCTCCTTTTATGACGATTGGTCCGCCCTTCAGCGCATCGCGGATAAAATTGCCAATTGCAAAGTGAATATCTAATGGCAAATAAGGTCCCACAAATGCGAAACAGCGCGCAATCTTCATCTCGATATGTGATTGCTTTGCGTAAAGGGCGCATAAATGTTCAGCAACGCGCTTGCCCTGTCCATAAGCGGATTTCGCATCGAGCGGGTCGGGCGCGCCAATATAATCTTCGGGAATGTGCGTCAGTCCGGAAGGTTGTTTCCCATAGACCGCGCCCGAACTCGTCAGCAGGAATTTCCGCGCATTGCATTGCGCCGCAAAGTCCAGCATGTGCCGCGTCCCTGCGACAATCGTATCCAACATCAAAAGCGGATTTTCGTCGTTGAGTTTCGCGCTGGATTCCGTCGCGGCATGAATTACATGACTGAACGTACCGGCGGGAAAATCGAAATTACGAACGTCGCCTTCGACGAGAACGACGGCTTGATTCTGCGCGAGGTGCGGCGCTTTCTCCTCAAAAGAACGCGGCGAACGGGTCAAGACCGTCGCGCGCGCGTTAAGATTCAAGCGCTCGTTCGCCCAAAGAAAACTCTCCAAGAGCCAACAACCGAAGAAGCCCGTTCCGCCGCTGATGAAAATTCGTTCGCCGCGCAATTCGTCCCATAAATCGCGGGTGTGGTGAAGAATATGATCGAGGTCGGCGGCTAAGCGATTGCGATTCATGCTACTCCCAAGCGTCAATTAAAATGCGTTCGGCGGGCGCGCCGCGTTGACGCAAACCGTCCGACAAGGCGCGAATCATCTGTGGAGGTCCTGCAAGGTAATAGTCGGTTGCCAGCGGGTTGGGGATAGAACTCCAAACGCGATTAAGATCCACGCGCCCCAATACGCAATCCGTTCCCGCGGCGGATTCTTCCGCAAAATAGGTCGCGTGAAAATTCGGGCAACGTCGCAACGCCTCATCCGCCAGCGGACGATAGATTAACAGATCGTGGCGACGCGCGCCGTAGAAAAGAAAAGTTTGATTTTCAGATTGGGGCGACAATCCGTCAATAAACGCGGTGAACGCAGTAACGCCGGTGCCGCCCGCTAGCAAACAAGCGTCGCTTTCGGGGTTGACGATGAATTCGCCATAAGGCAGTTTCACCCAAACGCGCGCGCCCAGTCGCAACTCGGATTCCATACGCTCGGTGAATTTCCCTTTGACGGCGTAAGTGATTCGCAAAAGATCGCGTTGCGTCGGCGCGCTGGCGATGGAGAAAACGCGCGACTCGGGCCAGAAATCACCGGGTTTGTAATCGTCCAAAGCGAGGTGTAAAAATTGTCCCGCCGCAAAGCGCGGCGCGCGCGAATCCAAACGAAGCGTTAGGGAATAAACGCGCTCGTCGTGATCGTCCAACGCGACCACTTCGCAAGGGATTTTCTGCGGCATTAACCGACGCGTTCCCCGCGCATAAAACGGTCGAACACCGAGCCGATGTATTCCAACTGACTTTCGTCAATGCCGGGATACACGCCGATAAAGAACGAGCGATTCATGATCGCATCGGTATTGGTCAAGTCGCCGACGATGCGATGTTCGATGTGCATGAACGCCGGTTGACGCAATAGGTTACCGCTGAATAAACTGCGCGTCTCGATGCGATTCGCTTCGAGGAAAGCGGTCAACTCGGCGCGGGTAAAGCCGGCGTCTTCGCGTACCGTCAGCACAAAGCCAAACCAAGCGGGGTCGGAATTAGGCGTAGCGCGCGGCAAAATCAAACGGTCTTCGTAAGGTTCGAGCATGGCATAAATGCTCTTGAAATTCGATTTTCGCCGCGCGATGAAATCTTCCAACTTATCCAATTGCGCCAAGCCGATCGCGGCTTGCATATCGGTCGCTTTCAAGTTATAGCCGATGTGACTGTAAACGTATTTGTGATCATACCCAAAAGGAAGCGCCCCGAATTGCTGGCTAAAGCGCTTGCCGCAAGTATTGTTCTCGCCGCCCGCGCAATAGCAATCGCGCCCCCAATCGCGGATGGAGCGGACGATGCGCCCCAACATCATATCGGCAGCCAATACCGCGCCGCCTTCGCCCATCGTGATGTGATGCGCGGGATAAAACGAAACGGTAGCGAGATCGCCAAAGGAGCCGGTCAACTGCCCGCGATAGCGCGAACCGAGCGCGTCGCAGTTATCTTCGATCACCCACAAGTTATGTTGTTTGGCGAGGCGCATTACAAGATCGAGGTCGAAAGGAACGCCCATCGTATGCGCCATGACAATCGCGCGCGTTTCAGGACCGACGGCTTCTTCGATTTGCGCGGGAATGGCGGTGTAATCGCCGAGGCTGACATCCACAAAAACAGGCACGAGTTGATTTTGCACCAGCGGGGAAACCGTCGTTGGGAATCCCGCCGCAACGGTGATTACCTCGTCGCCCGGCTTCAAGCGGCGTTCGCCCAATTTGGGAGAAGTCAACGCCGTCACCGCCGCCAAATTTGCGGAAGAACCCGAATTGACGATATAAGCGTCCGACAATCCAAAATATTCGGCGAAATCGTTTTCAAAGCGCTCCGAATATTGACTGGCGGTGAGAAAGAAATCGAGGCTGGAGTCGATCAAATTGACCAACTCCTTCGCGTCGAAAACTCGTCCGGCGTAATGCACTACATCCGTTGCGGGATTGAAAACCCGTTTAGTGAAACGCGCTTCGTAATAGGCTTCGACCAATTTCAAAATTTCAGCGCGCAGTTGCGTATCTTGTGTCATCATATTCGCTCCGCCTTAAAAAAGTTTTTATACCAATCAATCGTTTTATCCAAACCTTGCTCTAACGTGAACAAGGGCGACCAATTTAAAACGAGACGCGCTTTTTCAGCGCTGAGAAATTGCTCGCGAATCTCGTTGCTCGCTTCGTTGAGAATCTGCGGCTCTAAATCGGATTTCATTAAATCAAGGATGCGGCGCGTCAACTCTAAAACGGTCGCTTGCGTGCCGTAGGAGAAGTTGAATCCTTCGCCGCGCAATTCGGGATGTTCGGCTAATTTCTCCGCCAAGAGCATATATGCCGCCGCGCCGTCTTCGACGTAAAAATAATCGCGAACATATTGCCCGTCCGAGCGAATGACAGGGCGCCGTCCGCGCAGGATGGAACGAATTGTTCCGGGTACGATGCGATTCCAGTTCAAGTCCCCGCCGCCGTAGAAATTTCCGCAACGGGTGATCGCCACAGGCAGATCGTAAGAAACCGCGTAAGTCTTCGCAATTAAATCCGCCGCAGATTTTGACACGTCGTAGGGATGCTGTCCTTGCAGCGGCGTATTTTCATCATACGGCAAAGTCGCTTGATCGCCATAGGCTTTATCCGACGAAGCGACCACGATCTGCTTAACCTTCGGGCTGCGGCGACAGGCTTCCAGCAGATTCCATGTGCCGCCGATGTTGGTCTCGAACGTAGAAATGGGATTACGATTTGCAATGGTTACGATTGTTTGCGCGGCGAGATGAATGACCGTATCAATTTCAAATTCGCCGAGAGCGCGTTCTAACAAATCGCGGTCGCGCACGTCGCCGCGCACAACTTTTACGCGCTCGATATCGTTGGAACGCGTCAGTTCGCTTTGCGGCACCCAATCGCGGACGAAACAAACTACGTCTGCGCCGGCTTGTATTAATCGGCGAGTCAGCCAACTGCCGACCAAGCCCGTCGCGCCCGTAACAAACACGGGACGATCCTGCCAGAAAGCGCGATTCATTCCCATATCTTCCACGGGGCGTCTCCTTCTTGCCATAATTTGTTGAGCAGTTGCACGTCGCGCAAGGTATCCATAGATTGCCAAAAGCCGTTATGTTGAAACGCGGAAAGCTGCCCGTCCGCGGCGATACGCTCCAACGATTCAAATTCCCAAGCCGTGTTGTCGTCTTTGATGTAGTTTACGATTTCGGGTTGCAAAACAAAAAATCCGCCGTTGATCCATCCCTCGCCAATTTGCGGTTTCTCTTTGAATTGGATAACGCGCTCGCCCTCGATGACCATTTGACCGAAACGCGCCGGCGGACGAACGGCGGTGAGTGTAACTAGTTTTTTGTTACGCTGATGGAATTCAACTAACGCCGGAATGTCAACATTGCCGACTCCGTCGCCGTAGGTGAGCATGAAAGGTTCGTCGCCGATGAACTCCGCCACGCGCTTGACTCGTCCGCCTGTGTTCGTGTCCGCGCCGCTGTCCAAAAGATGAACAGTCCAATCTTCGCCGTCCATCGGGTGCGCGCTCACTTCGCCGTCTTTGAGTCGCACGGTGAAACTGCGCGAATGCAAATGATAATTAAGGAAATAATCTTTGACGACCTCCCCTTTATATCCCAACGCGACGACGAACTCCTTGAATCCGTGCGCGGCGTAGATGTTCATAATATGCCACAAGATCGGGCGTCCGCCAATCTCGACCATCGGCTTCGGCTTTAAAATCGTTTCCTCAGAAAGACGGCTGCCTACTCCACCGGCAAGAATTACTACCTTCATAATAGTTAACCTCGTTGTACGCGTAACAATTATATTTACGAAGCGCTTATTTTATCCTTATAAGTTTATCAAAAAGCCCGTTGCTTTCAACGGGCTTTTTGATTTCTAGTCTATCTATACCAAGGCGACTCTTACTGCGTCATCTCTTGCGCTGGCGCTTTCGAACGCATCACCGCCCAAGCGAGCACGGCGACTAGCAGGGCTACCACCGCCCAAACGCCAACCGATCCGCCGTCCGCGTATTTGACCACGATCGGAGCGATGATCACCGCCACAAGATTAACCACCTTGATCATCGGGTTGAGCGCAGGACCGGCGGTATCCTTGAACGGATCGCCGACGGTATCGCCGACCACGCCAGCCTTATGGCGCTCAGAGCCTTTGCCGAGATTATTCTTGGGGTCCTTCGGTTCATCTTCGATAAGTTTCTTGGCGTTATCCCATGCGCCGCCCGAGTTATTGAGGAACACCGCCAGCAATTGGCCCGAGACGATAATCCCCGCTAACATGCCGCCCAGCGCCTCTACTTGCAAAGCCAAACCGACAACGATCGGGGTGACGATGCCGAGCAGCGCCAGCGATACCAGTTCCTTCTGCGCCGCGGTCGTAGAGATCTCCACCGCTTGTTTATAGTCAGGCTCGATCTTGCCTTCCAATACACCCAACTTGAACTGGCGGCGGACTTCCAATACGATCAGCGAAGCCGCGCGTGCGACCGCTTGAATCGCAAATGAAGAGAACAGCCACGGCAATGCGCCGCCGATCAACACTCCCACAAAGACTTGCGGAATGTCTACGCGAATGCCGATAGATTGGATCTGTTGCGCTGTCGGAACGCCCAGCGCCGCTTGTGAACGAGAGACGTCCACAAGGAACGAGCCAAAGAGCGAGACCGCCGCGATCACAGCCGATCCGATGGCAACGCCTTTGGTGATCGCCTTAGTCGTATTTCCAACCGCGTCAAGATCCGCCATAATCTGTTGCGCATCTTTAGTTTCTTGATCTTCCTGTCCGTGCCACGACATCTCGCCAATACCGTTCGCGTTGTCGGCGATCGGACCGAACGAGTCCATCGCTACGTTGTTTCCGGTCAGCGTCAGCATACCGATGCCGGTCATCGCCACGCCATATAAAATGAACGTCGCGCGCTCGCTGCCTTCCACGCCGGGGATCGTGCCGAAGATAAAGATCGAAGCGACGATCGTTAACGCGATCACCAGCACCGACCACACAGACGATTCAAAGCCGACCGATACACCGTTCAGGATTAACGTCGCCGGACCTGTATCGGCAGATTTCTTAATGTCGTTCACGGGTTTGGCGTCCGTGCCCGTGAAGTATTCCGTCAAGCGATCAATCGAGATCGCCAGTAATACGCCGACGAAAACCGCCAACGGCATGCGCCACCAGCCGCCCCATTCGTTCATCGCGGCTGTATTCAAGTAGAAAAGACCCGCAACAAAGAACATCACCGAGGAGATCGCTGCGGAAGAGAGAAAGCCGCGGAAGATGGATGCCATCGCGTTGCCGCGTTTGCCGGGACCGCCTTTGACTAGATAGGTGCCAATGATAGAAGCCAGCACGCCCACGCCGCGTACGATAAGCGGGAAGATGATCCACTCCAGCCGTCCGGTGATCGTATGTAACGCCAAGCCCAAAATTAAGCCGGCAACGATCGTCACTTCATACGACTCGAAAATATCCGCCGCCATGCCGGCGCAATCGCCGACATTATCGCCGACGAGATCCGCCACCACCGCAGGATTTCTCGGATCGTCTTCGGGAATGCCCGCCTCGACCTTTCCAACCAGATCCGCGCCAACGTCAGCCGCCTTCGTAAAGATGCCGCCGCCCACACGCATGAATAACGCCAGCAGAGTTCCGCCGAAACCAAAACCGAGCAAAGCGTCTGGCGCGGCAATGCCGAGGACGATAAAGATGACCGTGCCGCCGAGCAAACCAAGACCATCTGTCAACATGCCGGTAATCGTGCCGGCGCGATAGGCAATACGGAGCGCATCGCCAAAAGAGCGCTTCGAAGCCGCCGCCACGCGCACATTGCCCTCTACCGCCATACGCATACCGATCTGACCGACCGCAAGCGAGAATCCTGCGCCCATCACAAAGGCAAAGGCTCGCGCTAGACCGATCCACAAGCGCACCGAGTTCGGGTCTGCGCCTTTGAAGCGATCCAACGCCTCAGGCGAAGGCGGGACGATGTACACAGAAAAGAAAAGCGCGACGGTCAGCACGCCGATTAAAGGCAAAATCGAGCGCAGTTGTCTTTTCAGATACGCGTCCGCGCCGTCTTTAATCGCGCCCCACACTTCCTGCATCTTCTCCGTGCCTTTATCTTCACGCAAGATTTGAGCCCGGAGAAAGACCGCGTACAATAAGCCGAGAATGGCTACGCCAAACACCGCCCAAATCGCGATCTCCTCCAGGTGAGTAAGACCTTCCATAACATACATAAGGGGTAATTCCTCCCGAGCGAATTTTTTCCGGGCGTTTGCCCGGCAAAGCAGAGGGATTTTACAGGCGCAAAGTTATTGTGTCAAGAAATCGAACGGTAATTTTTAGTTGACAACCGCTCTCAAATCAGATAAGATGACCTTCATCATCAGCCCATTACTCCAAAGGAGGAGCAATGCTTCAAGAAGTAAAAACAGAAACCCCAACGCTTACACTCACATCCGCCGCATCTGAGGCGGTTAAGAATATCCTCCGCGAACGCAACCTTGAAGGATACGCTTTGCGCGTGTATGTCGCTGGCGGCGGTTGTTGCAATGTCAACTTCGGCATGGCGCTCGACGATACCATCCGAGACGTGGACACCACGTTCGAACTTGACGGCGTCAAAGTCGTCGTAGATGAAATGTCCATAGGCTACTTGCAAGGCGCAAAGATTGACTTTGTCAACGATCCCGATCGCGGCGCAGGTTTTGCTGTTGATAGTCCGGCTGCAAAATCGCACGGTCATGGCGAAGGCGGCTCTTGCGGTTGCAGCGGCGGCGGAGGCGGCTCTTGCGGTTGCAGCGGCGGCGGGGGCGGCTCTTGCGGCTGCCAAAACTAGACCAGTTTCACATAGAATAAAAAAGACCGGATTTCTTCCGGTCTTTTTTATTCTAGTTACGCTAAACTATCTTCCGCGCAAATAGGATGCGACTGCGCCAAAAAAGCCAAACAACCCCAAGATAAGGATGATCATGCCTGCCGGGACGCCTCCAGTTGGACGAGTTTCAGGCGCAGCTTCAAATGAAGGCAGTTCAAGTTGAGGCGGCGGAGTAAATGTGGGCAAGCGGGTCGTAGTCGGTTGTCCAATGAAAGCCGCTTCGACAGTCAGTTCAAGAGTCGGAGTGGAAGCGGGCGTTTGTGTGGGAGGAATCTCAATGATAGGCAGAAACGCGCCGGGAGATAAAGACGTATACGGACCGTATATCCACGCCTCAGATTTAGGCACGCCGGCGTAGTAGATCTTGATCCAGTCGTCTCTATCGCGCGCACGCCCAAGCGCTGGCGCAACCTCTCCCCCCGTCATCACGCCCACGGCTGGATAATCGAACGAACTCGGACCCGCATAGACGCGCACTTGCTTAAGGCTGGTGTCAATTCGGATCGTCGGACCGATCGCTGTTCCGGTGACGGTCGGAACGGAGCCTGTCGGTTGCTGAGCGTGGACTACCGTCGCAGCGCCGATTTTATTTTCCAGCGCAAGCAGAACACACCCCGCCAGCGCGCACAGAAAAAACAGGGTTTTCGTCTTGCGCAACGTTCTGAAAGTCCGTGCTGGCGCGTTCATTTTCGAGACGCAAACGAGAGCGCCAAGCCCAGACCGCCCAGCAGCCCCAAAATAACGACGAAGTACCCGGAAGGGACGCCGCGAGACTCAGGCGTGTTCTCCGGCGCAAACCGTGGAACCGTCATCGGCGGCGGAGGCGTGAAGGTCGGCAGGCGCGTATTGGTAGGTTCAAAATAAAACGCCGCAGCGAACGTTGGGTCTATCGTGGCTGTCGTAAGCGGCGTCGGCGTCGGCGGCGGTTCAATAATTTGCAACTCGCCGCCTGCAATGCTGACGTATGAAGCATAGACCCAGCCGAGACCGCCGTCAAACGAGATCTGAATCCATTCTCGCCCGGGCGAAATCCCCAGCGCGCTTCTAACTTCGCCGGGGTTCAGCTGACCGATGATGTCATAATAAAGCCCCGGCCCAGCGCGAACGTTCATCGGGTCAGTGTAGATTACGGTAATAGTTACGCCGCCCGGCGTAGGCGCATCTTGCGCCGCAACTCGTTGAAGCGGAAAGAACGCCGCTAATCCCAAAGCGAGGATCGCAAAGGAATTCAAGAAGCGCTTAAACGAAATTCGCTGAAATGCATAGAAGGACATAATCTATAAAACACGGCGTTCTTACGTCGCCGCTTTCAGGAAGGATTATAATCGAACTTATGGACAGACAAATTTTCCACGGCGATATCGCACCGCACGACATCGCTTATGCTTTGGTCGCAGAGTTCAATCGCGGCAACTTGCGCGCGCAAACCATCGGTCAAGCGGACAAGCTCGCGGTTCAGATCGCTACTCAAGCGGGCGTCTCTGGCGGACAGACCGCGCTCACGGTGCAAATTCAAAAAACAAACGATGGCTTGATGGTAGAGCTTGGGCAACAGGCTTGGTTGGGGCTAGCCGCAAGCCTCGGTCAGACAGCTTGGTCGGCGTTTCGCAACCCGCTCAGCCTATTCTCTCGGCTGGATGACCTCGCACAAGATATCGAGAACATACAACTTAATGAGAAAGTCTGGAAAACAATTCACAAAGCCGCCAGAACCTTTGGCGCCTCTCAAGAACTATCCGAACGATTTGCGCGGGTCGTCTGCGGTTACTGCGGAACGGCAAATCCGCTCGGCGAAGGAGCCTGTTTAGCCTGCGGAGCGCCGATGGGGTCGGCTCAACCCGAAACCTGCTTGAATTGCGGTTTTATCGTACAGTCTACTGAAAGCGTTTGCCCTAATTGCGGTCAGAAACGCAATATTCCACCTCGCTAGAGGATTAATGTTCTGAAACCGTAAGGTTCGCAATCTTGCGGTTTTCCATTAAGGCTTCTATAATAATACCGTCGGAAGATCTTATTTTTAGGACTTACACAAAGCCCTAAGACCAAGCCGCGAATTTCGCCGCTTCACACAAATTGTTTTTAAAAATTAGCGATAATTTACATAATTCGCGACAAAAGATTTCGATCTGCGTAAGTCATAATCTTTCTTAATCTACATTAATGAGAATTTCACTCGATCAATTGGAAACAAGACTGCAATCGCTAGTAGAAGAACAACTGGCTGGAATTTTACCCGGTTTGCATCTCCAAGGGCGGGTCGTTCAGCGCCTTTCCGCCGCGCTTCAGCAAAATATCATCAAAAATAGCGACGAGGACGTAATCGCCCCCAACGTATACACGCTAATCGTCTCGCCCGACTCTTCGTCGTTTTGGAAAGAAGAAAGCGTACTGAACGCATTGACAGGAATCGTTATTGCTGCCGGCGACGATATCGGAATCAAATTTACAGGGAAGCCGACGATCGCCATCGCAATTGACGAGCATTGTTCCAACGAGGACATTAGTATCCTTGCCTCGCACAAGTTAGAACCTATTGAAGACACCAAGGGCATGTCTGATCACGCAAACGCCCCGACTGTAGAGATAACCGACTCTGCGCCAGAAAACGCCTTTTTGATCATCGAGGGGATTAAAGTCTATTCTCTCGATAAGCCCGTCATCAATATTGGCAGACGGCTTGAAAACCAACTCGTCATTGACGATCCGCGCATTTCACGCGCCCACGCACAAATTCGATCTATACGCGGACAATTCATCCTATTCGATCTTAACTCAACCGGCGGAACGTTCGTGAACGGACAACGCACCGTTCAAACTGTGTTGTACCCCGGCGACGTAATCTCGCTCGCAGGAGTATCGCTTATCTTCGGACAGGATACTTCTGCTGGGCGCTCCGCTACGGAAGAGACCTCGCCGCTGGAACAGCAACGTCTGCAAGCCAGCGAACGCCCCACCGCTTCTATTGGGAACAGACAAGTTGAGATTCGGACCGATCAGTTCAAGAAAAACAAAAAAGATCAATGATCGCTGCGATCGTTCTAGTTCTACGATTGGCTCTTGCGAGCGCATTGTATCTTTTTCTTGCTTGGGCGTTCCTAACTCTATGGCGCGAGTTGAAACAAGAGGGGCAGAAACTCTCCGCAAAGAAACCGACGGGCATCGTCATTATTCAGAAGCAAGAAGGTTCTGACGAGGAACAAAGTTTTCGATTCTATCAAGCGGAAATTATCATAGGGCGCCACTCGCAATGCGATCTCTCGGTCGCAGACGAAACGCTTTCCGCTCAACATGCGCGGCTGGTTTATCGCCGCAATTTATGGTGGTTGGAAGATCTGGGGTCTACGAACGGAACTTTCCTCAATAATTCGCCCTTAACAACACCCGCCGTAGTCATCGCAAATGATACAATCAAATGCGGCAACACGTTCTTCCGCTTGCAAATTGACAACGACGAAAACTTCGTCCACAAGAATTAACAGAGGAGATCGCATGACCGAACGCTACCCGCTGGCAATTATCGGCGGTTCCGGCTTATATTCCATGCCCGGATTGGAAAACGCAGCCGAGCAGAATCCTGATACGCCTTTCGGCAAGATTAGCGCGCCAATTGTCACCGGCGCGCTGGAAGGACATCCAATCGCGTTCCTCGCCCGGCACGGAATTGGACATCGCATCGCGCCGACCGAAGTCCCCTATCGCGCCAACATTTACGCATTAAAAGCGCTGGGCGTTGAGCGCATCATCAGTGTCAGCGCGTGCGGATCGTTGCGCGAAGAACTCGCGCCGGGACATATCGTCATCCCCGATAATATTTACGATAACACGCGCCTACGTCCGCGTACCTTCTTCAATGAAGGGCTGGTGGCTCATATCAGCGTCGCAGAGCCTTTCTGCGCGGATCTTTCTTCGCAGGTGGAGGCAGCCGCAAAAGCGGCGGGAGGCATCGTTCATCGCGGCGGAACGTTCATTACGATCGAAGGTCCGCGTTTCTCGACGAAAGCCGAATCCAATACATTCCGCGCTTGGGGCATGTCCATCATCGGCATGACCGCCTCGCCGGAGGCTTTCCTCGCGCGCGAAGCGGAAATATGTTACGCCACGATGGCGCACGTCACGGATTACGACGTTTGGCATGTCAGCGAAGAATCAGTGACCGTCGATATGGTGATTCAAACTTTGAATAAAAATACCGCATTGGCGCAAGAAACGATCCGCATCATAGCGCGCAACCTTGCTTTTGAACGCAAATGCGATTGTAAAAACGCGTTGGCAGCGGCGCTCATCACGCACAAAGACGCCATCTCCGCCGCCGCCCGCGAAAAACTTGACCTGCTTGTAAAAAAATACCTTTAGAAATACCGTTAACGAATGAATCGGATCGTTCAAAGCAACCTACTTAAAGTTGCTGGGGCATTTATACTCCTTCAGTCGGCGATTCTCACTCTGGCTCCAGCGGCGTTAGCGCGTTCTTTCGACGCGCCCTTAAGATGGACGCACTGGATCGCCGCGTTAATTCTAGGGTTTCTCATTATCCTCGTCAATCGCGAAATTGCAGAACGTCTCCCCGACGCCGATCCGTTCCTCTTCCCGACGGCAGTTCTTCTGAGCGGTTGGGGGCTTTTAACTATCTGGCGGCTTGATGCGCACCTCGGCGCTCGCCAGGCGCTCTGGTTAGGCGTTAGCCTCATTGGATTGTTCTTCGGTCTACGAGCGCCCGACCCGCTCAATTCTCTTCGCCGATACAAATACACGATTCTGAGCGGCGGCTTCCTACTCGTTATACTCACTTTGTTATTCGGTGCGAATCCCATGGGCTTCGGTCCGCGGCTATGGCTGAAGTGTTGCGGGGTGTACTTCCAACCGTCCGAGCCGCTAAAGCTCCTCTTGATCGTTTTTCTCGCGGCGTATCTAGCCGACCAACTGGCAATTCGCGCCGGCATCGCTTCGCTTATCTTACCCACCGCCGTCGTCAGCGGATTTGGGATTCTCTTGCTCCTCTTTCAGCGCGACTTGGGAACCGCCTCTATATTCATCGCGCTATTCATGATCATGATCTATCTCGCCAGCGGTCGCCATCGGACGTTGCTGTTCAACGCCGCAATGATCGTCTGTCTCGCCGTCGGCGGTTACTATTTCATCGAGATCGTTCATACACGCTTCAACTCATGGATTAATCCCTGGGAAGATTCCGCCGGCAGGTCGTATCAGATCATTCAAGGGTTGCTCGCGGTCGCCAACGGAGGCATCGAAGGCAGAGGGCTCGGTCTCGGCAGTCCAAACGTCGTACCGGTGGCTGTCTCCGATTTCATCTATACTGCGATCGCAGAAGAGAGCGGGCTTTTAGGAACGCTCGGGTTGCTCGCCCTCGTCGGCTTACTTCTAATTCGCAGTTTACGCGCCGCGTTGCTTGCGCCGCATCTTTTTCGCCGTCTATGTGCGGCAGGGCTGGCGTCTTATTTGGGAATCCAAACGTTGCTGATCGCCGGCGGGAACTTGCGTCTCGTCCCGTTAACCGGCGTTACGCTTCCGTTCGTCTCATACGGCGGATCATCGCTGCTGACCTCGTTTGCAGCGCTCTTGTTATTACTGCGCATCAGCAATCTCCTCGACGAAGAACCCGCGCCGCTCGCCAACCCGCGCCCCTATTACACGCTCGGAGCCGCGCTCTTACTCGGAGTTTTCTCCGTCGCGCTTGCCAATGGATGGTGGGCGGTCGTGCGCGGACCCAGCCTACTCACCCGTTTGGACAATCCGCGCCGCATCGTCGAAGATCGCTTCGTGCCGCGCGGCAAACTGGTTGACCGAAACAACTCGATCATTGATGCAAACTCCGGCAAGATCGGAGCGCTCGAACGACTGTATGCATATCCCGATCTTGCTCCCGTCAGCGGTTACAACCACGCCAAGTATGGGCAGGCGGGGCTGGAAGCGACATTAGACGCTTACTTGCGAGGTCTACAGGGAACATCTGCCGCAACGATCTGGTGGGATCATCTGCTATACGGCATGGCGCCGCCCGGCTTAGACGTTCGTCTCACAATTGACCTCGCATTGCAATCTCGCGCCGACGAACTTCTGCGCGGATATTCCGGCGCAGCGCTCGTCTTAAACGCAACGACCGGCGAGATCTTAACGATGGCGTCTCACCCAACATTCGATCCCAACCAGTTAGCTGAAACCGGCGACACATTGCAAAGCGACCCTAGGCATCCGCTCATCAACCGCGCTACGCAAGGTCTGTATCCTACCGGCAGCCTCTTAGATCCGTTTGCGCGGGCTGTAACGGGAAAACAAAGCTTAACAGACGCAGAGCGCGAATCGGTCTACGAAGCGATCGGCTTTCAACGAACGCCGCAAATTCAACTGCCCGCCGCTCAATCGTTTTCAGCGGTCGGGCTGGAACATTTCCACATAACGCCTCTGCAAGCCGCGCTTGCCGCCGCCGCGCTCAGCGCGCATGGGATTGCCCCAGCGCCGAACATTGCGTCGGCGGTCAACACGCCTGCCGACGGTTGGGTGGCGCTCCCTGCGCTAGGGGCGTCATTTGAAGCGCTGAACGCATCCATCGCGGATGAAACAGCGCAGAGTCTCATCCGCAGCGGCGACCGTTACTGGTCGCATCGCGGACGCGCAGTAGAAGGCAATTCTGCTGTCACATGGTTCATCGCCGGCGCCCCCCCCAATTGGGGCGGCGTCCCCATCGTCGTCGTCGTTTTAATCGAAGAAGATAACCCGCAAGCGGCGGAACGCATCGGCTCACAATTGATCGCAGGCGCAATGAATCCGTAGTCTTGTTGCCTGTAATTACCAATGATATAATCTCGGGGCTTCACACATGGAGCCTGTAGCTCAATGGCAGAGCGCCACACTGTGGATGTGGATGTTGTGGGTTCGAAACCCATCAGGCTCCCAACAAAAGACCCTAAAGGAACAGACGCCTTTAGGGTCTACTACTAGTGAGCGAATTCCTATGACTCAAACTATCAACGTACTCTTCCTCGCAGCGGAAGCCGAGCCATTCATAAAAGTGGGCGGTCTCGGAGATGTGGCGGGTTCGTTGCCGCGCGCCCTCAAGGAACTTTCCAACAACGAAGTTAAATTCGACATCCGCGTCGTCCTGCCGCTGCATGCGGCAATCAAAGCCGGCTCGCTGAAACCGGTCAGCATGTTCTCGTTGCAGCGCGGCGACGTTGAAGTTCAAGCGGAAGCCTACGAAGGATCGCTCGACGGATTGCCGGTCTACTTCATCAATGGCGATGCGATCCGCGCCAGCGGTTCGGTCTATTCGTCTAACAACAAACTTGACGCGGAAAAATACGTCTTCTTTTCGCTTGCGGCGCTCGAATTGCCGCGACAGATTAACTGGACGCCGGACGTCATTCACTGCAACGACTGGCACACCGCGCTCGCCGCGTACAGCAACCTAGTCGAGCGTTGGGGAGATAGAAAGCGCCGCATCGCTTCTATTGTTACGATACACAATCTTCCATTTCTCGGTCCCGACATCGGCGAGAAACTTGAGTCGTATAATTTGCCGCTCGCCAGCACCGACCTGCCCCATTGGGCGCGCGTCTTGCCGATGCCGCTCGGCTTATGGGCATCAGACGCCATTGTCGCCGTCTCGCCCACCTATGCCGCTGAGATCCTGCACGAAGAATTCGGATGCGGACTGCAAGAATTCTTCCGAAATCGAACCGACACGCTGCATGGAATTCTCAATGGGATTGATACAGTCTCATTCGACCCACAAACTGATTCAGCCTTACAGGTCAACTATAACGCCGACGACCTCCCCGCCCGCGCAAAAAACAAACTCGCATTGCAAGAATCGCTCGGCTTGCCCGTCAATCCAGACGTTCCCCTGCTCGGCATAGTCTCGCGGATGGACCCGCAAAAAGGCATAGACATCGCCCTCAAGGGCTTGCGTATGTTGAAAAAGCAGAATTGGCAACTGGCGCTGCTTGGCGCCGGCGACCCTAAACTGGAAGCTGCAGCAAAAAAACTACAAGAAGATTTTCCCGATCGTATCCGCATTGAAACGCGCTTCGATACGAAACTAGCGCGGCGCATCTACGCCGGCGCCGACCTGCTGCTTATGCCCTCGCGCTACGAACCCTGCGGCATCTCACAGATGATCGCTATGCGTTACGGTTGCGTTCCGCTTGTGCGCGCTGTCGGCGGATTGCACGATACCGTCACCGAAGCGGAAACCGGCTTCGTCTTCGTAAGCGCGAATGTCAAAGCATTTAATGAAGCGCTGCGCCGCGCATTGACCCTGTTTCCAGATCGTGCAGCGTGGCAAACCCTCCAAAGGAACGGCATGGCGACCGATTTCGGCTGGCGCGCTTCGGCGCAACAATACGCCGACCTCTACAAACGACTCGCCGAGGAATTGCGCGAATCATATCGCGCCGCCGAAAATTCCAAATGGAATGTTCGCGAAGATAAGACCAAACTTCAACCGATTTATGGAGGAGGCGAATGAAAACGCGCGCTATCATCCTCGCTGGCGGCGAAGGCTCGCGGCTCGGCGTATTAACCAAGAAACGCACTAAGCCTGCTGTTCCATTCGCCGGCAAATATCGCATTATTGACTTCGCCCTCTCGAACTGCGTCAACTCGGGAATCTTCGATTTAATGGTGCTCGCTCAATATCGCCCGCAATCGCTCGTCGAACATATCGGCTCAGGCGCGCCTTGGGACCTCAACCGCGACTTCACCGGCGGCGTTAAAATCCTTACGCCATACAAAGCCCGCAACAACGCGGGCTGGTTCGCCGGCACTGCGGACGCCGTGCAACAGAATTTCAGTTTCATTAAACAAGGCAACCCCGATCTTATCCTCATCCTCTCAGGCGATCACATCTACACGATGGACTATGAACCGATGATTTCCTTCCATCTGGATCATCAAGCCGACGTAACCATCGGGACCATCAGCGTCCCGCTCGAAGAAGCGCCGCGCTTCGGCATCCTCGCCACAGACAATAATTATCGCGTCAAATCGTTCGTCGAAAAGCCCCCCAATCCGCCAGGCCGACTCGCCAACATGGGCGTCTATCTCTTTAACCGCTCCGTGTTGGACAAATGCCTATGGGAAGACAGTCAGCGCAAAGGCTCTTCGCACGATTTCGGCAAAGATATCTTGCCGCGGCTTGTCAAGGCTAAAGCGCAAGTATTCGCCTTCCCTTACACCGGTTATTGGATGGACGTTGGCACGGTCCAATCTTACTGGCAAGCGCACATGGATTTACTCGCGCCGTCGCCCGCGCTTAAGCTCTATAACCGCGATTGGATCATCCATACGCGCACCGAAGAATACCCTCCCGCGCGCCTGCCCGCCAGAGCCGATATCTATGCCAGCATGATCTGTCACGGCTGCTTTATCGAAGCGGGCGCGCGCGTTGAAAGCAGCGTCCTCTCGCCGGGCGTCATAATTCGCGCCGGCGCAGTAGTGCGCGAATCGATCATCGCCACCAACGCCGTCATCGAAAGCGGAGCGGTCGTCGAGCGCGCCATACTGGATAAACGCGCCCACATCGGGCAGAACGCCCGCATCGGCTGGGGCGTAGCCGATCAAGATATTCGCATCGCACTTGTCGGCAAAAACAGCGAAGTGCCGCCCGGATACGTCGTCGAGCCGGAAGCCGAGATCGGCACCGATGTTGCCATAGGCGATTACAGCGAAACTGAAACAGTTGTCCGCGCCGGGCAGACTGTGGAGACAAAAAGGCTGGCAAATGAAGTTTGATCGCGCCGGCGGAATCCTTTTACACCCCACAAGCCTTCCAAGCCCGTACGGCATCGGCGACCTCGGTCCGCAAGCCTATCGTTTTGCTGACTGGCTCGCATCGGCAAACTGCAAACTTTGGCAAATTCTTCCGCTCGGACCGACGGGCTATGGCGATTCGCCATATCAATGTTTTTCCGCCTTCGCAGGCAATCCTTATCTAATTAGCCCAGACGTTTTGATTCAAGATGGACTGCTGACTCAAGACGACTTGCGCGACACGCCGAAATTTCCTGCCTCTCGCGTAAATTTCGGCGCGCTCATCCCGTGGAAGCTAAATCTACTCTCCAAATCTTTCGCTCGCCTCTCCGCCTCGACCCAAGACCTCCGCAACGGCTTCGATTATTTTTGCGCACAAAACGCGGCATGGTTGAACGACTTTTCTCTCTTCATGGCGTTGAAAGATTCGCACGGCGGGAAAGCGTGGAATACATGGGAAGAACCGCTCCGCGCGCGCAAGCAATCTGCCTTAGACGAGGCGCGTAAAAAATTATCAAACGATATCCATCGCCATTCGTTCTACCAATTTCTATTCTTCCGCCAATGGGAAAGTTTGCGAAAATACGCTAACGAAAAGGGATTGAAAATTATCGGCGACATGCCGATCTTCGTCGCCTACGACAGCGCCGACGTGTGGTCGCGCCCTGAATTATTTTTTCTCGATGAAGCAGGCGCTCCGACCGTCGTTGCCGGCGTGCCGCCCGATCTTTTCTCGCCCACCGGTCAATTATGGGGCAACCCGCTCTACCGCTGGGATGCACACAAAGAGTCTGGCTACGCATGGTGGCTGGAGCGGGTCAAGTCCGCGCTGAAATCGTTAGATATTTTGCGGCTCGATCACTTTCGCGGCTTTGCGGGTTATTACGAAATCTCCGCTGGGGACAAAACCGCCGAACATGGACATTGGGTTCCGGGTCCCGGTTCCGATTTCTTCCGCACGCTCAACGAAAAACTTAGCGGCGGCGCGGCAGCCGCCGACCTCAACCTCCCCATCATCGCCGAAGACCTTGGTTTGATCACGCCCGACGTAACCGCCCTGCTCGAAGAATTCAAACTGCCGGGCATGAAAGTATTGCAATTCGGCTTTTCCGGTCCCGATAACCCCTTTCTGCCGCATAACTATCCCGAAAATTGCGCGGCATATACCGGCACGCACGACAACAACACCGCGCGAGGCTGGCTTGAAGCCGCTGACGAAAATGAGCGTGAATTCGCGCTGAAATATTTAGAATCGGATGGAAGCAACTTCGCGTGGGATTTGATCCGCGCGGTCTGGTCGTCGGTAGCCACGATCGCCATGACGCCTATGCAAGACGTGTTGAACTGCGGCGGCGAAGCGCGCATGAACTTCCCTTCCACGCTAGGCGGCAATTGGGAGTGGCGGATGAACGAAGGCGATTTGACCGAGTCGCTGGCTGAACGGCTGAAAGAATTGAATTGGTTGTATTTGAGATAACAAAATTCGTGGCTTGATCTCGGGGTCTTGCGTAAGTCCTATTAGCCCTATTTGAAGCAATTAACCGCGATAATTTCCCCACAAGATCATTACAATCAGCTTGCAAATTCGCCTTTTTAATCCTTGACTAATCTTTGTCTTAATTATTATAATCGCAGGTAAGGATGCTCTCAGGGACTCGCCGCCTCAACACCACTATTCCCCTCAAAGAATATCTTAAAATTTATTTACCAGGAGAATCGGATGAAACTATCAGTTGTTTTCAAGGCGTTTACAGCTTTAATGATTGCTATGCTGGTCTTTGGCGCATTGCCAACCAGCCAAGCGCGCGCCGCCACGTTATGCGTAGGAGGCGGCGGCTGTCACGCAACCATCCAAGACGCTATTAACGCCGCTTCCGCTGGCGATACGATTAACGTCAATCCGGGGACTTATAACGAAGATATTACGATCGGCAAATCGTTAACGCTCAGCGGCGCTGATTCCGCCACGACGATCATCGTCGGTCAAATTGGCGGACCCTCTGCTGCAACCGTGCGGATTCAGGCGAGCAACGTCACGGTTCAGGAATTTACGATCACTCGCGCTGGAAATAATCCGGTGGATTGGAATAACGTATCTCTCAACTCGGCGGGAATTGCCATTCAAGGCGTGGCATATACCAACGCGCTAATTCTAAATAACATAATTACCGGCAACCGCACAGGCATTGATATCAACCTAAGCTCGGGACACACAATTACAGGAAACGACATTAGCGATAATCATACCGGTATGATTTTCCGTAACCAGACTGATAACTTGACCGTCATGTACAACAAAATCATGAACAATCGGACAGTAGGCGTTCTTTTCTTGGACGCCAGCGGCGGCTCAAACATTCCGGTGCAATCCGCTATTGGCTCGATGTTTCGCGGCAACAATATTAGCGGCAATTGGTACGGTCAAGCCGTAGATCGTCAAACTGGCGGCGCTTTGCCGCTGCCCAACACGACAAACACAAAAGACTTTCAGGGCAATTGGTGGGGCGTTCCTACTCCGGTGGTAGCGATTCAAAATAGCGGCGAACCTCTCTATAGCTTACTTATGCCGGTCGCCTATGGCGGATCGGCAGTTCCGCCATCGCCTCAACCCGATATCCTTGGCTTAGCCGCAGAAAACATCCTCTACCTCTCATCGCCTTGCGACTACTATAGCTGCCCGTGGACTACGCCTTTATTAATTACCACGACCGGCAGCGTCCCAGCGGACGGTGACATACTCAACGCAGGCATTTCGCAACTAACGGTTACTTTCAATAAAGGCGCCTTAGACGACGGTTCCGCGCAAGCCGCCAACAACGTCGTCAACTACATGCTGTATGAATATGGCGTCAACGCCTCATCCGATACAATCAACTGCATGAGCGGCATCGGCGGAGACGACGTCAATATCGCCGTCAATAGCGCAACCTACGATCCCATAACATTTACCGCCACAATTAATGTGAACAGCGGCGTCCCCCTGCCTGCTGGAAGATATCGCCTGTTGGTCTGCGGAACGACTTCCATTGAAGACAACGATAATAACGAATTGAATTGGGGCGCGATTGACAGCGCGGTTAACTTCACGGTACTGGCGACGCCGACGCCCACCGCATCCCCGACGCCCACTGGCTCTCTCACGCCCACTGCATCCCCGACGCCTTCTGGCTCTCTCACGCCCGGTTCTCCCAGCCTCAATGCTTTCGCATTACCTGCTACCGGTTTCGCCGTAGGGCGAACAACTACGCTTTCATCGCCAAGCGTCGCCTATAATACGCTCGGCGACCTATGGCTTGAAATCCCACGCTTGGGCGTAAAAATGCCCATCGTCGGCGTTCCGCAAGCCGTCAACGGAAACTGGGATGTCTCGTGGCTGGGCAACAACGCCGGCTGGCTGCAAGGGACCGCATTCCCCACTTGGAGCGGCAATTCAGCGATCACCGGTCACGTTTGGGGCGCGGACAATAAAGCCGGCCCGTTCTTGTCCATTAATACGCTCTGGTATGGCGACCGCATCAGCGTTCACGCTTGGGGACAGGAATACGTCTACGAAGTCCGTTCCGTATCGCAAGTAGAGCCTAATGCGACAACCTCCGCCTTCCAGCATAAGGATGTCCCTTGGCTGACGCTCATCACCTGCCGCTCTTACGATGAAGCGTCCGACGCCTATCGTTATCGCGTGTTGGTGCAAGCAGTGCAAGTGACTATTAAATAGACTATCGTCTCTTACCGCTTAACATGGCAGAGTCCCATCTTTAAGATGGGACTCTGCTCATTAACGCGGCGCGCTCCTCCTTGCTCAACAAAGCGCCGCGTCCAAACTTCTTGGAGCGTTGTTTTATCTTAAAATCATTACGGCGTGTAGTATTCGACAATCAACGCCGGTCGATTTCCTGCAGTTGGGGTATTGCCGCTATAAAAACGGATAAAATCCGCGCTGCCATTATCGTTATCGCCAAGGGCAAATCTCAAGCGAAATTGCGTTCGCCCTGTTTTATTGATGTAAGCGAGAATATCGCTCGTCCACACGCGTACATGCCAGCCATTCACTCGCGTAGACGGAAGCACGCCGACCGCATGCTTCGTTGCCGCGGCTTGAAAATCAATTAACTCAAGACCGGGATCGTTGCTAAACGCGCCGTTTCGCACATCCACAATCAACCTGCCGAGCGAAGTAAACGCATTCGTTCCAATCGTGCGGAAGAATCGAATCTTGAGCGTGACCTTCGTAATCACTGCGTTATCAGGAAGAGACGAAGTATCAAAAGACAAAAAGCCGCGATACTGGCGATCATCCGCATCATCTCCCACACTGAACGCCCCCGTCGAACGATTGAGCATTCCGCCCGTAGAGCTATTCTCCGTCGCCTCCAACGTCCAACCGTCTTCCGCTCCAATCGAACGGAAAACGCTTCTACCCGGGACAGCCGAAGAGGCGCCAAAATACGCGCCCGGCGGGCTGATCGTAGCGCGAGTCGCGCCGGCGGCATCCGCGTCCACCGCATTTGAAAGAATTCCCGGCGGAACGGAAGGCAAGGCAGGCGCATCGCTCCATATAAAATCAGGAATGGGATATGTCGTCGCAGTAAACACATTTCCGCCTGCCACAGGATGGAAGTCTCCGCCGGCAGGGTTGACTAGCTGCGGCTGGATGACGTTAATGGCGTTGTCAGCGCGTAATTGCGTTTCATTGCAAGTTGGGTTCGCAGGACGACATCCTTCACTCGAATCTTCAATTCCCAGAGGATGACCTGCCGGCCCGTTCCAGATGATGTTGCCGCGAATTCTTAAATTCACATCCGTTTTTGCGGGATTGGGAATATTCGAACCGCCCGCAGGCGTGCGCGGTCCATAAATAGCAAAATGCTGCCACGCGCTCTGGAAGCCGGCCGGGTTATAAACAATATTATTGTAGATATACACATTGCGGTCAGGGATAGGCTCTTCGTCTCCAATAATATTTCTGCCCCATCCTCCCGCAAGCCGATTCGCATTGCATTGCGCAGCGTCGCCATCGCAAGAGCGCCCGCCAAAAACAACCTCGATCGCATGGCTGCGGCTGCCCACGCGATAGCAAGTGTTGTAAGCCATCAAGGTGTTATAGCCGCCGTTGACGCCAAAACACGCTCCTTCGACGTCGTGGATAACGTTATTGACAAATTTGACGTCATACGTTTCGTAATGCAGCCAAGGCGAGGACATGTATTCAAACCCTGTGCCTTGCCCAGCGGTGAATCCGCCTGTGCCGCAGTTGTAAATAACATTCCCTTCCACGCGGATATAGGCTGAGCCGCCCTTCACATAGGCGCACCAGTCATCGCCGTCGTGGATTTTATTTTTTACAATATGACCATATTGCACAGATACGAAGTCAATTACATTTTCGTACGAGCCCGAAAGGTCGCTGTTTTCTATATAGAGATATTGCGACTGATTAACTTTAACGGTTTCATGCGCATCGCCATTCCCTCTGAAATCTACGTTGCGCAACAACAAATGATCGCACAGCTCGCAATGCAATACGTCGCCGTTGACATTAATGGTCAATGATTCGATATAGAGATAGCGCGTATCGTAAATATTCAAATCGCCGAGCAAAACGATCTGCCCGCGCGCCCCATTGCCGCGTATCCAAACAGGAGCATCATATGCGCCATAGCGCGACTCTAAGTAAACTGGAATGGAAGATTCGGGATAGCTGCCCGGCTGGAGATTAATGCGCACGCCTTCGTTCAACACAACGTTCATCGGAACGTCGTTCCATGCGGCGCTGATGGTGCGAAAGGCGGCAGCGGGCGAAGCGCCGTCATTGGCGTCGTTTCCATTAACGGGGTCCACCCAGATATCGCGCAAAGAGGGGCTTCCAGTCGCATATAACTCATAAGCAGGCGCGCGAGCCTCGATGGATTCTCCGGCTTGGGCTGGCGCAGCCTGCGCAGAATCTGTGCGGGAAGTAAAGACAGAAAGAACAAGAATTCCAATAGAAAAAGTTGCTTTCATCAAGCGTGTCAGGGTCGGCATAAGAATTCCTTCAAAAGAAGGTGAAATTTAAGGGCGCAAGGCAACTACATCTCTCGATTTGAAGCTAATTTTATCGGAATTGGAATAGATCGTACCGACAGTTTTGTTAACGTAGATCAAGGAGAGTATATAACCGGCTGCATATGGACGCGAAGAAAGCAGTCTTCTAGAGTTCTTACATCGGTAGACGTCGCTTCAACGGTCCTTCGCAACTGCCTAGCCGCCAAATGTAAAAGAGGAGACAACAAGTCTCCTCTTTCTAAGCATGGTCAGTCTACTTTTCAAACAGCAACTTATATTCTCCGTACCCTTCCTCTTCCAATTTCTCCACTGGGATAAATCGCATCGAAGCCGAATTCATGCAATAGCGCAAACCCGTCGGCGCAGGACCGTCTTCAAAAACGTGACCCAAATGCGAATCGCCTTGTTTCGAACGAATTTCAATGCGCTGTACAGACAGCTCATCGTCCTCGCACTCGACGATATTATCCGCTTCCAGCGGCTGCGTGAACGAGGGCCAGCCGCAGCCCGAATCGAATTTGTCCAACGAACTAAATAACGGTTCGCCCGAAACGATGTCCACGTAAACGCCGTCTGCTTTGTTGTCCCAATATTGATTCGCAAAAGCGCGCTCAGTGCCTCGCTGTTGCGTAACCTGATATTGCAACGGCGATAGTCGCCTGCGCAACTCGGCATCGGCAGGCTTGGTAAATACAGTCATAAAGAAACTCCTTGTTCTTCAAATGCCGAGCGTATCACGCTCGGCATTCTTTTTGACGACTCGCGCGCTATCTTTCTTCCCTAATCGTCAGATTCACTACGATAGCGCGACTCGCAAGGATTAAATCCTGCGGCGCGATCATAATCTCCTCGCCCCATTGACCCGCGCCCGTGCCGAGGATGGGCTCGTTGAGCAAGGTCGCTTCAAGGAAGGAGCGGAATCCGCTGGGCTGCCAGCCGAACGCAGGGATCGAACCGATCGCGTAGCCCGTTGTATCCTTCACCGCATCGGGCGAAGCCATCTGAATATTGCGCGAACCGATCGCTCGCTTTAAATTTCCAGAGATCGCGTTCTGATCGCCGCCAAGCATAACAAGGATGCGTTCGCCGGTCTCCGTTTGAAAGATCAGTGTCTTCACCGCTTGCCGTTCAGAGAATCCCAATACATGCGCCACATGCGCCGCGCCCTTTTCAGTTTTAGGAGAAAAACTGCGCGTTTCATAAGCGATGCCGCGTTTGTCGAGATATAGATGCGGGGGAAGTTTTATCATTTGCATTCTCTTATCTACTCTTCACGGCAAGATAGATGCCCGCGAGAATTAACGCGCCGCCAAACAAGGTTGTTGACGAAGGCGTTTCCTGCAATATGAAATAGGCTAAAAACGCCGAACCAACCGGTTCGCCCAGCGTGGTCGCCGCCACAAGCGCCGCCGACAGGCGCTTCAGCGCCCAATTGTAAATAGAATGACCAATAACTTGCGGCAATGCCGCCAGTAGGAAGATCCACAGATAGGTTCGCGGCGCGAGACCAAACGGCGAATCGCCGGCGGCAGTCATCGTTAATAACAACATAACGGCGGCGGCTCCATACACAAGGAAAACGTATGGGATTAATGACATGCTTGCGCGAAGCTTCCGCCCTAAGATCAAGTAACCGCTCACCGCCCACGCTCCCACAAGCGCGAGGAAATTCCCCCACATGGCGCGTCCGCTTAACCCAGCGCCGAGGCTGCCGCGCGCGTCGAAAAGCGCGATGGCAATTCCACCAGCCAGCGCCAGCGCCAGCCCAGTCAGGGCGCTGCGAGATAGGCGTTCTTTTAATAACGCCGGCGACAACAACGCCACCCAAAGCGGGCCCGTGCTGACAAATACGACCGAGCTGGCTACGCTCGTATATTCCAGCGACGTGATCCAAGCGGCAAAATGAACGGCGAGAAAAGCGCCTGAGAAAACAGCGAGTAGAATCTCAGTCTGCGAGAGACGCTTGAGTTCAACCCAGTGACGGGTAAGCGCGAGCGGAGCAATCAGCAGCGCGGCAAACGTCAGCCGCAACGCTGCGATCGTTAACGACGAAGCGCCGCCGTTCTGCGCAAATCGAATAAAAATACTTGCGGTCGAGACGGCAAGGATTGCGGCGCTTAACGCGGCGGGGAGAAAAGACCGGCTGCGGGAATCCATCGCCGCCGAGTGTACCCCACTTTAAGAAGGTCGTCGGGCAAGCGCATGAGTTTCGTCGCCAACAACGATGAATATCTTTCTTGACACTCTCTACTCACAAGGCTACAATTTCCGTAATCATTTTTATAAGGAGACGATCATGGCATTTGAACTTCCAAAACTGGCATACGCTTTCGACGCGCTTGAGCCTCATATTGACACGCGCACGATGGAGATCCACTATGCAAAGCACCATCAGGCTTATATTACGAATTTAAATAACGCGGTAGATAAAACTCCCGAACTTGCGGGCAAATCGCTCGTCGCGATGTTAAGTGATTTAAACGCTGTTCCCGAGTCTGTGCGCGGCGTTGTGCGCAATCATGGCGGCGGGACGTACAACCATAATCTATTTTGGGAGATTATGGGTCCAAACGCCGGCGGAACGCCGAAAGGCGAATTGGCTGAAGCGATCAACTCAGCCTTCGGGTCGTTCGAAGCGTTCAAAGAGGAGTTCGCTAAATCTGCAGGCGCGCGCTTCGGCTCCGGCTGGGCGTGGCTCGTCAAGAAAAGCGGCGGACTCGCGGTCGTTTCGACGGCAAATCAAGACAATCCGCTTTCAGACGGCGCAATCCCGATCCTCGGCATTGATGTATGGGAACACGCCTACTACTTGAACTATCAAAACCGCCGCGCCGACTATGTGACAGCGTGGTGGAACGTAGTCAATTGGGACACGGTCGCTGAGAAGTTCGCTGCAAAATAGAGCGATTTTCATCTTGTCAAGAGCGTGAAGATAGATATAATCTGGCAACCTTAATAAAACAACTTCTCAAAAGGAGAGTTTCATGACTCATATCATCACAAGTTTGTGCGTTCGAGATCGAGGCTGCATTGAAGTTTGTCCGGTAGAATGTATGTTGCCGGGCTTCCCGCTCGAAGAATGGCCCTGGATCTATATTGACCCCGACACCTGCATTGACTGCGGCGCCTGCGTGCCCGAATGCCCCTATATGGCGATCTTCCCCGAAGACGAAGTGCCCAGCGCCTACACCGCCAAAGGCGGCGAATATATCAGCCAAGTCGGGCTGACCGGCCACTTCGAAGGCACGAACCATCACGGCAATCCGATTTCGATTGACACCGCCCGCCAACTCGAAGCCGGCGAAGTCCTCGACTTCACGCCCGACATCCAACCCCACTATGACTTCTTCAAAGACGGACCGGGCTACGGCGTGAAAGACGTAGACGACGGACGATAAAACTAAAAGCCGCGCGAATGCGCGGCTTTTTTCTTGGATATTTCAACGCCGCCAGAAGCCGGCGCAGAGCAGATTCATGCTTGTAAAATTTCTTCTACAGATTTAAAAACCGCTTCTCTCCCGACTTGAGCCTGCTCGCCCGTCGTCAGGTTTTTAACCACGACCAAGCCTTTCTCTGCCTCGTCGGGACCCAGCACCAGCGCGGCTTTCATCTTCATCTTGTCGGCGAATTTAAATTGCTTCGGCAGTTTCGTCGGCTCAGGATAAACCATCACATTGAGTCCCGCGCTCCGCAACTCTGCCGCGAGCGCGTACGATTGCGTCAACAATTTTTCATCGAATACAGTGACCAACACCTGCGCGGGGCTGGGCTGAAACTCAGGGATGAGTCCCGCCTCTTGCAGGATGATCCCCACCACCACATCGCCCATCGCAAAGCCAACACCAGACAACGGTTGCCCGCCGACATCCGCGAGCAAATTGTCGTAGCGACCTCCGCCGAAGATGGCGCGTCGCACCGACCCGCTGGTGTCGAACGCTTCGAAGACCGTGCCTGTGTAATACAACAGTCCGCGCATAATGTTCGGATCGAACTTCACATATTCTTTCACGCCCAACGCTTCGAGCGCGGCGAATGTGCGAGTCAATTCATCGCTTTGCTTCCATAAGTCAAAGTTGCCGAGCAAATCTTTCAAGCCATCGAGTTGACTTTGATTCAACCCGATCTCGAGCGCGTACGCATCCCATTTCGCGGATTCCATTTTGGCGCGGCGGTCAACGAGATTCGACACGTCCACGCGCTTATCGGCTGGGATGTCGAGCGAGTCGAACCGCGATTCCATCAGGCGCCGATTATTCACACTAATTTGAGTCAGACTGGGGCTGAGTCCGACCGAGCGCAGGAACGTCGCCCCCACCGCGATGAGCTCCGCATCCGCTTCGGGCGAGTCTGCGCCGAGCATGTCAATATTCCATTGGAAGAATTCGCGCGCGCGTCCGCGTTGCGGAGTTTCGTATCTCCAAAACGGACCGAACGACCACCAGCGTACGGGGAAATTCAACTCGCCTTGTTTCGCCGCGATCATGCGCGCCAGCGACGGCGTGAGTTCGGGGCGCAGTGTTACCAAATCGCCGCCGCGATCTTCGAACGTGAACGATTGCTTCTTCACAAGTTCCTCGCCCGATTTCGCCGCGTACAAGTCAATCGGCTCGATGAACGGCCCGTCCCACTCCTGATAGCCGAACATCTCAGACGCCGCGCGCACTTTTTCATAGATGAAGTTGCGCGCGAACATCTGCTCGGGGTAAAACTCGCGTGTGCCTTTGACGGAATTTATTTTGCTCGCCATGATGACTCCAATACGGAAATTTTATCATGGCTTCTAAATGCTTCTTGATAATTCAACTTGCTACCCATATCCATCTCATACCTTATTCGTATCACATTTACACCCGCCTCTGCAACTCCGCTTACTGTGGCTCTGCGTCAAAGAACTCTGTCCCCTCCGCCATCCTGTCCATGATCTCTTTATTGAAGACCATTTCCCCGCCTGCGGTAAACTCTATGTAGTTATAAAAGCTATCCACCACCGCCGTCTTGGGGTTCCTCCCAATAACCTGTGCGACATTCCCTACCCAGTTCATCAATTGGTTCCACGACCTTGCATTCTCGGGAATTTCATAAGTGGCGTCAGGCATCAAAACTCCATAATCATTCTTCCCATCTCCATCCTTATCTCCCAGCGTTTCACTAGATTTATCAAACTCATTAGACATCTTAAATACCACCCGAAATACCTGTTGCCCGTTGACTATCATCCCCTCAATCGGCTCAAGTACTTGTTTCATCTGCGCCCCGCCAAGCATCCTGATATACCCGCCCTCTTGCTGTGCCTCAGTCCAGTCCACTATCTCCATTCCCAATTGGCTCGTATCTATGAGGGCATTGTTGCCCACTCTCACGCCATCTATCTCCCACTCACTCGCAGGTCGGAACACACCTGCCGTTGATAGGACAGAGTCAGGATGCCATACCATACCTACATCCATGGCTAGTTGCAGTGGCTTATTCTTGAGCATCGCCTCGTACGAGCCGAGCGTCGGGTACTTGCCTGGCTTCTTATCCCGCACGCTCCAGGTATCGAGCCACCCGATTGTATTATTGAGTTTTGATAGAGTCTGCTTGAGCGCAGGCACATTCTCTGGGTTGAGCGTCAGGCACTGCACCGTCGCCCCCTCCGTCCCTTCCCAGAGACAGAGATCCTCTGGCGCAATGCTGAGTCCATTCTTCTCCAGCACGGCGATCACCTCTGGCGAGAATGGCGCCACATCTATCTTGACCTCGTACCTCTCCCACCCCGCTTGCCCCCATACCCATTTCTGCCCGTTCTCAGTCGTGACAACTTGCACTCCACTACTGCCGTCAATGCTAGAGACTGCAAGCCATACCTCACCCGCAATAATCATCTGTTTATCCCCCACCGCCAACATCTGCGTACCCTGGTCCGCGAGCCTTGTCCACTCGTGAGTTGTTTGGTCAAAAGGAATATCCCATTCTCATTATCAATCCATAGTCTCTTGTCCCGTGGCGAGTAGTGGATCTCTCTATCTTTTGCCTGATACTCGCCCTCACCCGAGGCAAAGAATAATATATTCGTACTCTTGTCCACACTCTGTTGATAGTCTATCCCGTATCCTTCACCTGCCAGGAGCGCCGTCGGTCCCGAGAGGCTACTTGTCCACTTGTCACCCACTGGGAGCCACACTCCTCTACTGCTTGGGTTGTCAGTAAATGCCGACATGTAGCCAAGAAGTTCGCCTGTCTCCCTATCCAGTTGCGCCCAGTACAGGGCAGACAGATCCCTCTGGGTTGTACCTTTACGACCTGCATACACACCGCATTGTCAGGACAGGCTATACCTACGCGCATATTGCGCACCACCTTACCATCAGGCGAGGCATACTCTATTATTGTCCCTCCTGGAGCAAGCGGACCTTGGGGCGTGAGAACAGGAGCCTCTTCGTCTCCTATCTGCGTCAGTTGCGGGGCATATACGATACCGTTCTTTTTAGCGTAGTTCACCACATGCCCATCTTGTAGCGCTGGCACGAGTCCGTGCTGGCGCAAACTCGCGTATTTCTCTCCATCCCAGGAAGTGGCTTGCAAGTCTTCAGGTAGGCCCATCTCCTCAAAATTTCCGATGATCCATTCTGGAGGAGCCGCGTTGGACGAATCAATCTCCGCTGACGAGGACAATTCCGCTTGCGGCGCGCTAGGCGTGACGACTAGGCGTTGTACAGGAGTTGACGTTGCGGTCAAGACTTCGGGAGTCTCGAAGACTTCCGAAGTCTGAGGGATGACCGTCGCTTGCGGCGTCGGCGCGGCGCAGGAAGTCAAGAGAATCATTACAAAGAATAGGAGTATTGATTTGCTTCGCATATTGTTCTCCATTTAATACGATTTTACTCGCGTTGCGCGGGAATGAAGACCGTCCACGAATAGGCACGAATTCTCGAATGTCGGCTCGCTAATTCGTTTACATGTGCCCGTTAGGGTATTCGTGAGCATTCGTGGATGGTTCGCTGTCGAGTCAAAATAGTTCTTGGCTCGCCCTCTCTAGGTGGAGCGTATCTTGCCAGCTCACTTTCCCTTACCTCCCACACCTTGCCAGGTAGACACGATATCCAGATATAGCGCTCGCCGATCTTGACTTGCCCCGCCCCGTACCAGCCTACAATAATAAGTATCAAGACAAGCGCTCCCCATATCCATCTCATACCTTATTCGTATCACATTTACACCCGCCTCTGCAACTCCACTTACCGTGGCTCTGTGCCAAAGAACTCTGTCCCCTCCGCCATCTTGTCCATGATCTCTTTATTGAGGACAACTTTGCCTCCTGCGGTAAACTCTCTATGTAGTCATAAAGTCATCCGCCACCGCCGTCTTGGGTTCCTCCCAATAACCTGCGCGACATTCCCTACCCAGTTCATCAGTTGATTCCCACGATCTTGCATTGTCTACGATAGATAAGGTTAAATCTGGAATTAAAATGCCATAATCGTTTACACCATCACCATCACCATCATATTTGATATTATCCGAAGCCACCGCAAGATCCGTAAACTTTATCACAACTCTAAACACTTGTTGCCCATTTACTAATACCCTTCCACAGGTGCTAGTCCCTGTTTAACCTTTGGCCAGCACCGAATTGTATATACCCACCCTCTTGCTGTGCCTCATTCCAGTCCACTATCTCCATTCCCAATTGGCTCGTATCTATGAGGGCATTGTTGCCCACTCACGCCGTCTACCTCCCACTCACTCGCAGGTCGGAACACACCTGCTGTTGGTAGGACTGAGTCAGGATGCCATACCATACCTACATCCATGGCTAGTTGCAGTGGCTTATTCTTGAGCATTGCCTCGTACGAGCCGAGCGTCGGGTACTTGCCTGGCTTCTTGTCCCGCACGCTCCAGGTATTGAGCCACCCGATTGTATTATTGAGTTCTGATAGAGTCTGCTTGAGCGCTGGCACATTCTCAGGGTTGAGCGTCAGGCACTGCACCGTCGCCCCCTCCGTCCCCTCCCAGAGACAGAGATCCTCTGGCGCAATGCTGAGTCCATTCTTCTCCAGCACGGCGATCACTTCTGGCGAGAATGGAGGCGCCTTCACCTTTGTCGGTTCGGGCGTTGCAGCGCTTGTCGGCGTTGACGCGGGAGTTTGGGTTGGCGTTGCGGTCAAGACTTCGGGAGTCTCGGGGACTTCCGAAGTCTGAGGGATGACCGTCGCTTGCGGCGTCGGCGCGACGCAGGAGACTAAAAGAATCGTTACAAAGAATAGGAATGTTGATTTGCTTCGCATATTGTTCTCCATCAATAACGATTTTACTCGCGTTGTATGGGAATGAAGACCGTCCACGAATATGCACGAACACCTGCACTGGCGTGCGGCGCCAGTGTGAACGAATTGGCGCGCCATTCGCCGAAGGTTCGCGGTCTATTCGTGGATGGTTCGCTGTCAATTCAAAATTCAACGGTTGAATTTTAGTTTATTTTTGGTATAATTTTTCGCAAGTATTCGTACCGCAAGATTTATCTTGCGATTCACTTGCTTTTACACTGCGCAAACGCAAAGTGAACTTTGCGGCACGAGGACCAACTCAGGAGAATCCAATGGAAATCAACTACCAAGAAACTTCAAAAGACCTGCTCACCCGCATCGACATTCACGAAAAATACGGCTCCGCCAACATTGACGTGTGGACGAACGAACTGCTCCAGCCCCAAGCGGGCATGAACATTCTCGATGTCGGCTGCGGCGCGGGCAAACTGTCTTTTCTGTTCGATGATTATACTCAACGCGGCGCGAAAATCACGGGCGGAGATTTCTCGGAAGAACTGCTCGACAAAGCGCGCGCAAAGAACAAAGAACGCGGCTCGAACATTGACTTCGTCTTTTTGGATTTCAACAAGCCGTTCAACTTTGCGGATAACTCCTTCGACCTCTGCACGAGCGCCTTCGCCATCTACTACGCTTCAGACCTCGACTTTACATTTGGTGAGGCTCATCGGGTACTTAAAACAGGCGGACGGCTTTTCGTCTCGGGTCCATTGCCCGAGAACAAGCAGATGTTCTACGAGATCATCAAAGAAGCCACGAGCGCGACCATCCCGCCGATGCCTGGGTCGAGTCGCTTCAAAGGCGACATCTTCAACACCATTGACCGCATCTTCGCCAAGACCGAATTGCACAAATTTGAGAATCACCTCACCTTCCCCGCCGTTGCGCCGTTCATCGAATACGTCCGCGCCTCGTTGAGCGAAGACCGCAAACTGTGGACTTCCATGTTCAACGGTCATGACGAATACGAAGCCCTGATCGGCAAGATCGCTGACGTGGCGAGCCGCTGGTTTGAACGCGATGGCAAGTTGGTAATGACGAAAGTTGTGGGCGGGATACTCGCGACGAAATAGAAATGTCGTTGCGAGTCTTCGAGAAGCAATCTCCTCGTCAACCAGAAGGTTGCTTCGCTATCGCTCGCAACGACATGGAAATAATATGAACTTCTCTGGCAAACGAGTCCTCTTCCTCGGCGCGCACCCCGACGATATCGAGTTGGGATGCGGCGCGTTACTCCACAGCATTTCACGCAAAACCGATGTGCTGTGCGTCACACTATCGGATAATCAAAAGAACCCCGATCTGCAGAACGTGAAGAACGAACATTATGAAGCAATGACAGTGTTAGGCGTCCCGAAAGAGAAAATCGTATTGGGTCCTTTCACCACGCGCGTCTTTCCGAACTCACGGCAAGAGATACTCGAATACTTTCTCAAACTGCGCAAGGACTTCAAGCCCGACCTGATCTTCACCCACTCCAAACAGGATGTGCATCAGGACCACAACACGATGACCGACGAAGCCTTGCGCGCGTTCCGCGGAATCACCGTGCTGGGATTCGATGTCGTCCGTTCTTCGTACGGATTCTTCCCACACTTCCTCGTCGAAGTGACAGAAGAGGATGTGAACAAAAAGATCGAAGCGCTATCCAAATATGAAACGTATCGCGATAGATATTATTTCAACAGCGAGTTGACCCGCTCCATCATGGTGCGTCACGGCGCGCTGGCGGAGCGTCCGTTCGCAGAGGGGTTCGATATTTTGAGGATCGTGGGAACTTTTGAAGGGTGAAGTGATGGAGAGAATTGGGAGAATTAGAGAATTGGCGATAGTCGAGTAGCCCTGAAAGTTTTTTGAGGGGCATACCGAGACCAGAGACTGGAGATTAGCAAACAAAAAGCGGAAGGACAACCAAGCCTTCCGCTTTCACTTTCCGCTTTTACCTTATTCCTTCGGCATGCCGATGAAGATCGTCCCATCACGCACCTGAACTGGATAGGCGGCAACATCTTCCACAGCGGGCAACTTCACCGCTTTGCCGGTGCGCACGTCAAACTCGGCGCCATGGCGCGGACAGGTGACGTTAAATCCTTCTAGCTTCCCTTCGCCCAACGGGCCGCCGTCATGCGTGCAAACGTCGTCAATTGCAAAAAATTTCCCTGCAATATTAAACACCACCACGGATTTATCGCCAATATCTACGAAGAAGCGTTCGCCATTCGACAGGTCATCGGCGGGCATTAATTCAAGATATTCAAGTTTCGATTCGTTAACCATTGTGTAATTAAACATGCTCTTCAAGACTCCTTGATGCAACTATTCTACTAACTCATCGCTCGCTTCGCCAAGCCCATAGGCTCCGGCTTTCAATACTTTCAGTGAAAGCAACGCACACTTCAGGCGCACCGGTCCCAATTCAATACCGAGCAGATCGAGAACGTCTTGCTTATTCAAGCGCTTCACGTCTTCCAGCGGTTTACCAATTACAGAATCAAGCAACAGGTCGGCGGAGGCTTGCGAGATAGCGCAACCGTGTCCCTCAAAGCGCGCGTCTTCGATCGTGCCGTCGGCAGCGGTTCTTAATGTAATCTCAATATGATCGCCGCATAACGGATTGTTATCCGCAAATTGAATATCATGCGGATCGAGCCGCCCGCGATGGGACGGTTTTTTATAACGCTCGATGATAATTTCGCGATAGAGATCGTCCATAAGTAGTTTTATAGTCCAATAGTCAAGTAGTTTCGTAGTCGGTCAGCGGAAAGTCAAAACAATCCGACTATTCGACTAACGAACAATGCGACTAACCGAACAATTCCTTCACCTTGTAAATTCCGTTCACGAGCAAATCTACTTCCGCTTTCGTATTATACAAATAGAACGAAGCTCGGCTCGTGGCGGGGATGCCAAATTTCTCATGCAGAGGCTGAGCGCAGTGATGTCCCGCCCGAACGGCAATTCCGTCACGGTCAAGAATTTGCGCCACATCGTGCGGATGAACTCCCTCCAGCGTAAAGGCGGCGACACCGCCCTTCTTGTCGGCTGAAGGACCAAATAACTTCACGCCGGGAATTTCTTCCAAGCGCTCGAGAGCGTATTCAGTGATCTCGTGTTCATGCGCAGCAATGCGATCCATGCCGACTTCCGTCAAATAATCTACCGCCACGCCGAAACCGACCGCTTCCGCGATAGCGGGCGTTCCCGCTTCAAATTTATACGGCAACGAATTAGGCTTGAACGAGCGCAGTTTAACTTCTTTGATCATATCGCCGCCGCCTAAGAACGGCGGCATGGATTCAAGCAAATCTTCCTTGCCATATAACACGCCCACGCCTGTCGGTCCGCACATCTTATGCGCCGAGAAGGCAAGGAAATCCGCGTCAAGAGCCTGGACGTCTGCGCGGAAATGCGGAACCGATTGCGCCCCATCTACGAGTGCGATCGCTCCAGCCTGATGCGCCAGTCGGATCATTTCGGCGGCGGGGTTAATCGTTCCCAGCACGTTAGACATCTGCGTAAAAGCAACCAACTTCGGAGTTCGCCCAAGAAGCGTTTTGTAGGCGTCTAAATCCAGCAAGCCGTCTTCTGTGACGGGGATGAAATCCAGCTCAACGCCGCGCTCCGCCTGCAATATTTGCCAAGGCACAAGGTTGGAGTGATGCTCCATTTCGGTGAGGAGAATTCGCTCGCCGGCTTTGAGGTTAGCGCGCGCCCAAGTATGCGCCACGAGATTAATAGATTCGGTTGTATTGCGCGTGTAAATAATTTGACGCGCCGAGGGAGCGTTGATGAATGCGGCAATTTTCTCGCGCGCCCCTTCGTAGAGGGCTGTCGCTTCCTCTGCGAGGGTGTGCACGCCGCGATGAATATTAGCGTTCGAATGGCGATAAAAATCGTTCATCGCTTCGATAACCGCCAATGGCTTCTGCGATGTGGCGGTAGAGTCCAGATAGACCAGCGGGACGCCGGCGGATGTTTCGCGTTGCAGGGCTGGAAAATCTTTTCGGGTGTTATTCAAGTCGAGAGACATGGCAACAGAGTCAAACGCGCGAGAAGGCGGCTTATGTATCATCGGCAAACCAATCGCGCTCGTTTGCCCCGCCTTCCTGCCCGCTTAATAATCAGGGATTATTCTTTCTTCGCGTTGCGCCGGTCTCTTGCCCGGTGCCGCACGCATGTGTTCCGAGTTCAACGGATACCAGAGGATGCGGTCTGGCACCATCCAGCCGTCGGTGAGATACACGTTTGAGCGAAATTGAACGGCGGCGAGTTTGTCGTCCACTTGTACAATAATGCCGCGAATCCAACCCCGCACGCGATCTCGATTCTTCTCATGGTCGCAATACACTTCGACAGCATCGCCGACTTGGAAATCGTGCGACAAGCCCGGCGGTCTCATGTAAGCGTATTGTACGCTGCGCGAACTTCTCAACGACCTGCGCACGCCCGGCGACACAGGGCGCGAGGGACGCGCTTTATCCGCCGCATGAGATTTGACGAGAGATTCCGCGAGGCGCGCCTTCTTCAAGGTCGGCTTCTGAGGCGCTACCGGGGCAGACTCAGCCTTTGCTTTTGAGCGAGGCGCCGCCTTTGTTTTCACGGTTAGCGCTTTCGTCTTCTTTGCGCGCGCAATGATTTTCTCGTTCTTTTTCGGCGCCGCTTTCGCCTTTACCTTCGCGGTTGATTTCTTTTTCGCTTCTGTCTTCGCCATCAAAACCTTCTCGTTCTTTATTAGGACATCTTATCGGCAATATACTCTTGGAAACGTTCGCGCACGCCTTCGAAAGGAATCCGCTGGAAAATAGGATCGAAGAAGCCTTCTACAACGATCTTCTCCGCCTCCGCCTGTGGGATGCCGCGCGATTTCAGATAGAAGAGCGGCTCTTGCTCCAGTTTACCAACGGTTGCGCCATGTGTACAGCGCACATCGTCGGCAAGAATCTCTAGCCCGGGGATCGAATCGGCGCGCGCTTTATCGCTCAACACAAGGTTGCGATTCGCCTGATACCCATCGGTCTTTTGGGCGCCCGGCGCGACGTAGATCATCCCCTGCCACACCGAACGACTGCTGCCTTTGAGCGCGCCTTTGAACAGTAAGTCGCTGGTGGTATGCGGCGCGAGATGATTTTGCTGCGTATCGTGGTCAAAATGTTGAGCGCCATCGGTGAAGTAAAAGCCGGACATACGTCCCCACGCGCCATCGCCAGCCAGATCCAACTCAGAGAAATTCTTTGTCAAACGCGAACCGATCGCGCCGAAAATCCAGTCAAGGTTGCCGCTCTTTTCAACGCGGGCGCGCTCGTGGCTAAAATTCCAGACGTGCCGCCCCCACGATTGCAACTCGACAAATTTCAACGTCGCGCCTTCCATCACTTGCAATTCGACGATGCCCGCGTGCAGCGAGTTTGTCCCGGTTTCGTCGGGAGACGCCGCCTCATGAACATACGTCGCCGAAGCGCCTTCGTCCACTAAGACGAGGATGTGGGAGATGTGCGCCAAATTTGCACCAGGTCCCCACAGTACGGAGTGCAGCGGTTCGTCCACCGTCACACCTTTAGGGACGTACAACACTACGCCATTTTGCGCGAACGCGCCAGCCAATGCAGAGAATTTGCCTTCTTCCACATTAACGGTTTTTCCCAGCGTCTTCGCCAGCAATTCGGGGTATTTCTCTTCGGCGGTCTTTAAATCGGTGAAGATCACGCCCTTCTTCGCAAGCGCCTCATCGAGTTCGATCGTCGCGCCGCCCGGTAAAAGGACGATCTGTCCGCCGAGTTGGTTTGCGACCAGCGGACGGAGCAAATCTTCGCGCACCGGGGGCAGATCGTTGAACGCGCCCTCCGCGGGGAATCTGAACGCGTCTGCGGGAATAGCGTGAATGTCTGTGCGGCGCCAGGCTTCGAGAGAAGTGTCGGGCATCGCAGTCTTCTTATACGCCGACCAAGCCGCAGCTCGGTAAGAAGCGGCAGCGCCTTGTCCAATCCGCACGTCTGATTCTGCAAAAGTGAAATCTGCAGCGGCGGGGGTTGCGCGGCGAGTTTTTGAAATGACTATTTTTGGTTTTTCCTGCATGTTATATCCATTCGATTGAACGACTACGCGTCAAATGCCAAACGCTTAGCCAACTGAACCTTCCATCTGCAACGCGATCAAGCGGTTCATCTCGACCGCATATTCCATCGGCAGTTCTTTAACGAGCGGCTCGATGAAGCCTGAAACGACCATCGTCGTCGCTTCCTCTTCGCCCAACCCACGCGACATCAAATAGAACAATTGCTCTTCGCCGACTTTCGAGACCGAGGCTTCGTGCCCGATCGTCACGTCGTCTTCATCCACTTCGATGTACGGATAGGTATCCGAGCGCGAATGCGGATCAAGCAGCAACGCATCGCAAACCACATTGGATTTAACGTTCTTCGCGCCTTTATGAACCTTGAGCAAGCCGCGATACGAAGCGCGCCCGCCCGCCTTGGAGATGGACTTCGATGTAATTTTGCTGGACGTGTTCGGCGCAAAATGCACCATCTTCGCGCCTGCGTCTTGAATTTGACCCGGCCCCGCAAACGCCATCGAGAGCATCTCTCCGCGCGCGCCCGGTTCCATCAGGTAACAAGAGGGGTATTTCATCGTAATCTTACTGCCGATATTAGCGTCCACCCATTCATGCGTGCCGTTCTCATATACCATAGCGCGCTGCGTCACAAGGTTGTAGACGTTCGTAGACCAGTTTTGCACTGTCGAATAACGCGAACGCGCGCCTTTCTTAACGACAATTTCGATCACGCCGGAGTGGAACGAATCCGACGTATACTGAGGCGCCGTGCAGCCTTCCACATAATGCACCGACGCGCCTTCGTCCACGATAATTAACGTGCGCTCAAACTGACCAACGTTCGAAGAGTTCAAGCGGAAGTAAGCCTGCAAAGGCAAATCCACTTTCGTATTCTTGGGAACATAGACGAACGATCCGCCCGACCACACCGCAGAATTCAGTGCGGCAAATTTATTGTCTTCAATTGGAACGACCGTGCTAAAGTATTGTCGGAACAAGTCGGGGTGTTGTCGCATTCCCTCTTCAATTGAGAGGAAAATCACGCCTTGTTTCTCAAGGTGTTCTTGAATGGAGTGATAAACCATCTCGCTTTCATACTGCGCGCCTAAGCCCGCCAGAAATTTCTGTTCGGCTTCCGGCACGCCTAATTTATCGAACGAACGCTTGATGTCGTCTGGAATATCGTCCCAAGACTTCTCCATTTTATCGGTCGGCTTGACGTAATAGTAAATATCGTCGAGATCAAGCACGCTCAGGTCGGGTCCCCATTTCGGTATCGGCCGCGACATGAAATGCTCAAAAGCCTTCAGGCGGAAGTCGAGCATCCATTGCGGCTCCTGTTTCATGCGTGAGATTTGCTCCACGACTTCGCGGCTCAATCCCTTTTGCGACTTAAAAACATAGTTATCATCCGGCTCGTGAAAACCGTACTTGTATTCGCTTAACTCTTCAAGAAGTTGCGCATCTTCAGACATGTGTCATCTCCAATTTAATATATCAGCGTATGCTGGTCGCGTCGTTATGCCGTAACTTCCTCGTATTTTTCGCGCACCCAATCATAGCCTTGCTCTTCGAGATGCAAAGCCAGGTCCGCCCCGCCCGATTCAACAATGCGCCCGTCCAGCATAATGTGAACGAAGTCGGGCTTAATGTAATTCAACAACCGTTGATAGTGCGTGATGACCAGCACGCCTAATTCAGGACCGCTCAAGGCGTTCACGCCTTCGGCAACGATGCGCAATGCGTCAATATCTAGGCCCGAATCGGTTTCGTCCAAAATAGCGATCTCCGGCGTGAGAGTCGCCATCTGAAGGATTTCGGCGCGCTTCTTTTCGCCGCCAGAGAAACCGTCGTTAAGGTAACGTCCAGCGAAGCTAGGGTCCATTCTCAGCATCGTCATCTTCTCCGTCAGCATTTTTCGGAAAGCCGCGATGGAAATCCCCTTGTCGTTCGGGTCGGCTACGCGCCGGCGCGCATTAATCGCCGTCCGCAAGAAATTTGCAACCGTCACACCGGGAATCGCGACCGGATATTGAAACGCAAGGAACATGCCCAATCGCGAGCGTTCGTCGGGTTCAAGCTCTAAAACATTCTGTCCTTTGAATAGGATTTCACCCTGCGTGACCGTATAGTGAGGATGCCCCATCAACGTATATGCCAACGTGGACTTCCCGGTTCCGTTCGGTCCCATAATAGCGTGAATTTCGCCCTGATTGACAGCGAGTGAAAGCCCTTTGAGAATCTCTTTCCCATCAATGGCAACGTGCAAGTTTTTGATTTCAAGATGCGACATGCGTAATCTGCTCCTAGCGTGATAAATCGTCCCACAGGTTAACTACACACCGCGGAAACCTGCGGAACGACATAGGTTTTTAGAACGGGGGGCATTATAGCAGAGACGAGTAGAAAAGTCAATATTTATGATATTTTTCTAGTATATTGACAATATAAAGCCGGACGAGTATACTGTTCGCATGAAAAGCGTTAGAAGCACGAAGGATCGCATCCTTGACGCCCTCCATCGGCAGCCTAAGATCAGCATCAACGAACTCGCTGAAGCCGTAGGCATTAATGCAATTTCCGTTCGCCACCATCTCACTAACCTGACAGCGGAAGGGCTAATCACAGCAGAAGAAGAGCGTCATGGCGTCGGTCGTCCGCGCCTAATTTACTCGCTCACGCAAGACGGGCTGGAGCGTTTCCCGACCAAGTATTTACGCCTCACCACTCGCCTGCTTGCTCAGATGAAAGAGACTTTACCGGCGCCCGAAGTCTCCAAACTGTTCAGCCTGATCGCCGAAGAGATCGCAGACGAGTATTCTGAGCAGATCAAAGACCTCGGCATCGAAGAACGCTTAGTCCTTATCCAAAAGCTTCTGGCTCAGGAAGGGTTTACGGTAGAATGGGAGAAAAAGGGCGCCGAGTATCAGATTCATGAAATTACATGCCCCTATTACCAGATCAGCGCCGCTCACCCAGAAGTTTGCATGGTAGACCAAACGCTCATCTCGAAAATGCTCGCATTACCGGCAAAAAGAACGCAATGCGTTCTCGACGGCAACGCACATTGCACATACGTCGTCAGTGCGGGAAGCAGAAACTAACACCCCAGACTTCATACAAGTCTAACATAACGAGGAACAATGACAGCAGAGTCAGTTAATGAAATTCAATGGACTATTCACCAAACTCATCCCGAGATCGTTCAACAGGCGCGAGCCAGACTCTCTGAAGTAATCGATCCTGAGATCGGGCTAGATATCATTCAACTTGGGCTGGTGCGCGATGTCTCTATTAATAACGGCGTCGCTACCGTCAGAATGATCCTCACTACCCCGTTTTGTCCGTACGGTCCCGCCATGGTCGAAATGACTAAAGCCAAGGCGTTGGAAGGTCTGGATATGCCCGTCACAATAGAAATGGGCATGGAAATGTGGGACTTCTCGATGATGGAAGACCCATCCGCGCTGGACTGGGGCATGTACTAGACGCGTGGAATGAAAAAAGCGGCTCGCTGTGAGCCGCTTTTTTCATTCCATAATGTTGTCTTTTATTCTTCCACGATCGTTATCGTTTCGATCACATCACCGACAAAAGATGGGGATAATTCCGGATCGCGACGCGTGATACCGTTGACTACATCCATCCCTTCGACGACCTGACCGAAAATGGTATAACCGCCATTCAGAAATTCTGCCGGCGCGAAGGTGATAAAGAATTGACTGCCGTTTGTATTTCGACCAGCGTTCGCCATAGCAACCACACCCGCCTTGTCAAACTTCAGATCGCTGTCTTCGTTGTCAAACGCGTATCCAGGATCGCCCATACCGGTGCCAGTCGGGTCGCCGCCTTGCGCCATGAAACCATCAAGCACACGGTGAAATGTTACGCCGTCAAAATATCCGTCGCGCGCGAGAAAAACAAAACTATTCACCGCGAGGGGCGCTTTATCCGGGAAAAGCTGAATGGTAAACTCCCCGCCCTTCTCCATCTTGACTGTTGCAGAATATTTCTTTGCCAGATCAATCGTCATAGGCGGATAGACTGAGTAACGCTTCACAGTATTCCCCTCCTCTAACGACGCTTCCGTCGCGGCAGGAAGCGCGGAAGTTACAGGCTCAAGATTCGGCGAGCGTTCGCTATTAAGGAACATATACCCAAGCAACGCCAACGCGATCGCAATAACTCCTCCGCCAAGCAGTCTAATTCGCCGCTGCGTCCTTTGCGTTTGCAACTCTTGCAACCGTTCCTCGATCTTCTTCTTATTTGCCATAGTTCTTTTCTCCATAGGTGAAATGATCGCACCGCTCAAAGACGCGACCAATACGACGATTCTAGCACATTCGTCAAGGAATATAATTGGGTTTGACCTTCGGCTTTTCCCTGCTACAATGTAAGCGCGAGATAGAAGAAACATATTCACGTCAAACTGGAGGCAAACGATGAGCGAAGAATTGAAATGGGAATTGCTTACCGAAATCCAAGGGCGTTGGAAAGCCGACATCGTCAAAGCCATGCTCGACAGTAACGGCATTGAATCGGAACTATTTCAAGAATCGGTCGGCTCACTTTACCCTACATCGTTAGATATGCTGGGACGCGTGCAAATTTTCGTGGCGAAAACAGACGCGGAAGCCGCGCGTAAATTAATGGAAGAGTATAACCATAACTTGGAGCGTTAAATGGATTTCGATCTAACTCAAGAACAAAAAGCGTGGCAGAAGACCGTCCATGAATTCGTCGCCAAAGAAGTGCGTCCTAAAGCGCGCGAGGTAGACGCCGCCAGCGAGTTCAACTGGGACGCGACGCGCAAGATGGGTCCGCTTGGATTACTGGGACTCAATATCCCTGAAACTTACGGCGGCGCAGGAGTGGACTCGATCAGCGCGGCGATCGCGCTGGAAGAACTTGGCTGGGGCTGCGGCTCAACCGCGTTGGCAATTGCCGCACATAACGGGTTAGGCTCAACTCCGATCGTCCTCTACGGGAACGAATCTTTAAAGCAAACATGGCTTCCGCTTGTATCAAGCGGGAAGAATAAGCTTGCCGCATTGGCGCTCACCGAACCCGGCGCGGGGTCCGACCTACAAGGCGGCGTAACCACGAGAGCGGTCAAAGACGGGAATGAGTGGGTCATCAACGGCGCGAAGATGTGGTGCACGAACGCTTCCATTGCGGAGTACATCATCACGCTCGTCCGCACGGACCCACAAGGCGGCTCGCATTCGTTGAGTCAGATTCTCGCACCGACAAACTCCAAAGGACTCAAGATCGGTCCCGCTGAAAAGAAAATGGGGCTACACGGCTCTCCTACCCATGCTGTCGCTTATGAAGACGTGCGCGTGCCGCTTGACAACTTAATCGGCGAAGAGGGCAAAGGATTGCAACAAACGCTCGCTACGCTCGACGGCGGACGCGTTGGAATCGCAGCGATCTCGATCGGCATGGCGCAAGCCGCCTTTGAATACGCGCTCGAGTATGCCCACGAACGTAAAGCTTTCGGAAAGCCTATCGCCGAACAACAAGCTATTCAGTGGATGTTGGCGGACGCAGCAACCGAAATCGAACTCGCGCGCACCATGCTGTATAAATCCGCATGGCTTAAAGAGCAAGGGCGATCGTACGGCAAAGAAGCCGCCATGGCTAAGTTATTTGCCACCGAAATGGCTGAGCGTGTTTGCCGCGACGCAATGCAAATTCACGGCGGTTACGGCTACTCAAGCGAATATCCCGTCGAGCGCATCTATCGCGACGTTCGGCTGATGACAATCGGAGAAGGCACGAGCGAGATTCAGCGCATGGTCATCGCAAGGCGCTTACTGGCGGGAGAATAAATTCGCGCCCAATATTAAACGATGGAAACTCCGAATAGGCGCAGTCTATAGACTGCGTCTATTCATCTACCGTGATCAGATCTTCCAAGCGTTCGAACAGTGCGGGACCAATTCCTGAAACGTCCATAATTTCCGTAATATCTAGGAAATCCCCGTTCTCTTCCCTGTAATCAATAATTCTTTGCGCTAACGCGGGTCCAATGCCGGGCAACGCATCCAGTTCAAACAAGGATGCTGTATTGATATTAACCAGATCCGCGTTCGACGTATTCGCTGCATCAACTTCGTCGGTAGGGATCACCAACGACGCGTCCTCGCCGAATGGTATTTCGATCCGCTCGCCGTCTTCTACGCGGCGCGCCAGATTAACTTTCTCTTTATTCGCTTCAGCAAGGAAACCGCCAGCGGCAGAGACGGCGTCTTGCACGCGCGCGCCGCGCGGGAGCGCGTACACTCCAGGGCGCGGCACTGCGCCGGCGATCTGCACAACGATCGGCGCCTCGGTGGGAACAGGGCGCAACGTCACAGCCTGACCGCTCGGCGCGCGCGCCGACACCCAAATCAACGCGGCGACGAATAGCCCAAACAGTATTCCCGAAACGATATACAAAATGGATTTAAGCATATGCGCCGCCAGTTATTTTATTGTAACTACTTCGCCTACAGACGAAAGTTAGATCACACCTGCCGCAACGACAATAATAAACGTCGCAATGAACCAATGGATCAGAAACGGATAGAGGAAGGATTTCGTCCTCCAAGCCACCCAGCCGAAAGCAAAACCGCCGAAGATCGTAGACAGCGTTTCCACTTCGGGTTTGCCATTGTGCATCAGCGCAAAGGGGACCGCCTGCAACCACAACGCTTCCGCTCCGAATTGCCGGGCGTAGCCGAACAGAATCCAGCCGCGGAAGATAAACTCCCAGCCGAGCAGGTCGAGGAAAGTCGTCCACGGCAAGCCGCTTACATAGGGTTGATAATACTTACGCATCGTCTCGTCGCCGCTTCCAAGAAAATAAATTACGGGGGTCATTATGAAAACGCCGATGACAACGATGATTAATCCCGCCTTCCAGTCGCCTATTCCAAATCCGTATTCTTTCGGATTCTCGCGAAAAACGAGCACGATGAAAATCAGCGGTGTGATTAAATAGAGAACGACGCGAAACCAATGCCCAAGTTGATTAAACAAAAACTGACGGTGATAGAAATCCGCCATGAACAGGAGCGTCGAGACAACCGTTATTGTTACGATCTTCCAGTTAAATTTGAGGCGTTCGCCGAAGAGATAATTCATAGTGGACGATCAGTAGGGGAAATAAGATTGATTTCCATTCGGACCTAGCAATTGTATAATTTTATCCCAATCGCGGATGAGTTCGCTCCCCCAGTTGGCTGCTAGAAAAACAGCGCAAAGAATTGAAAGGATTATAAGAATTTTTCCCGATCTCGCTTCGTTCCAACGATCAGACAACGCCTTGAAACCGTTCGTCCAGAATAGAGCCGATAAAATAGCGAAGTATGGGACAAGCGCAAGATGGAAACGATCTTCCGCGAGAATGAATATATGAGGGAAGATGTAAAGAACAAACAATAGAGCCAACAGGCAAGTTCGCAAATTCCAACGGAGGAGCGACAGCCCCAGCGCGGCAGAGATGGAAATGATCACAAACGGCAAAAGCAAAATCGCAACGATCGTCAATAAGAGCGGAAGAGGGATAAAACCAAGAAGATCGTTACCGTAAAAATATGCCAACGCTCGCTTTTCTAATCCAAAGAAGAAACCAAGCCGACTGACTGCCAACGGAATAAACCTTTCAGGTTGCGCTTTTATAAATTCAATCGCTTTCTCTGTTCCGACTTTATTGCGTTCGGCGTCATCAAGGATGGGAAGCAAATCCAGCGAGGGCCCGAACACAAACGAACCGTTGCCTTGCGGATGATAGCCGAGATACAAGTTGTATCCCATCGAAGTCTCAATTCCCGTCAATTTGCCGTGCAAAAGCGAATTACGAACGATCCATGGAGCGACGAGGAAGAAAAAAGCCAAGGCTGCTAAGATGGCTCGTCTGCCATGCGCATAAATTAGCAGGCAAAAAACGGCAAGAGCAAATACGAGAACAACCGAGCGCGTAAGGACAACAAGGGCAAGGAAGATTCCAGAGAGCAGAAAATGAAGAACAGAAGGATCTTCTAAAGAAGAAAGCAGCAGGAGGAAGGAGGCGAGTAGAAGGATAAAGAATAGATTCTCGGTTCCTAACCCAAGCGGATAGACGAGTAGAAGAGGATAAGCGGCGATAAGCCAAGCGGAAATCCTCGCTGTTTTCTCCGCCGCCTTTTCTCTTTCGTCTTTTGCTTCAAAATAGAAAGAGGAGAGGAGGAAGAGTTTCTTCGCCGTCCAATACGTCAGCGGAGCAAGCGGCGCGCCTAAAAGAATCGCCTGCGCCAAACGAGCAGCGAAGAAACGCGAAGCGTCAATTCCATTGATAAAGTAAACAATTGCAAGAAAGGCGGGATACAACGGCGCACGAAACGAGGTGCGAATGCCGAGGATGGGATCATATTCTCGAGCGGTGGACAGGTCGAAGTTCACGAAAGGCGCGAGTTGAGCCAGATCCGCTTCGGCGTACCAGCGAAATCCATGCCCTTGTGCGAGGCTGCGCGCAAGCATGTCATACTGAAACATGTCGTCGAGCCCAATGCCCAACCCGTGCGCGGCGAAGACAGGAAAAATTCGCAAGATGAGGGCGATAAGATAGATTTTGAATGCGAAGGATTTAAACATAAACGGGTTGCGCAATTGTACCGCGCAACCCATTCTATACTAAGCGGCGACCGCTTTTAATTTGAGCGCTTCGATGCGCCGCGCGAGATACGGCATATAATAGCCGCGATATTTTTCCCATAGTTCAGGGATGGACCAATCCGTTCCTTTCACAACCCCGCGACAGTTTGCGTCGCCGCAGCGACACATAAATTCATCATAGTCTGAGCCGTCGCACATGGCGTAATCAAAATTGAGTTCTTCGCCCGCGCGGATGTCGCGCATAGCGACCAAGCCGATCTGCCCGGTGAAACCTACATTCGGCTCGCACGAATGATTGAAGCAATCGGTCGGTTCGAGCGGAAGCGGCGCTTCAAGATAGAAACCCTCTTCGATTTGAAGAATACGTTGCGTGAACGATTCCATCGTCGGGTCGAGTTCGGCTTCCGCGACAATGCGCCCGCCCCACAAGCAGACTAATTCGCCTTTCTTGATCGGCTCGCGAGCAAACACGCCGCGTCCGCCTTTCTCTTCGAACGCACCTGAGTCGCATTTGGGGTTGAGATAAGAATAAAATTGTCCGGTCATTCTTTCCTTTCGTAACTAGAGGGCGTTTTGCCCAAGATAATGCTTTGACGCCGCGCGCCAAAGAAACAAAAACAGCCAAAGCACAACAGCTCCAAACCACTGTGTTGACTGCGATTGCCTTAAGCAGTCCCGCCGCCTCACCAATGGAAATCGGAGGGCGGCGGAAGCCAGATTTTATTCGTGGCGTAAGTTATAGAATTGGCACAAGTATCTCTTCATTCACACTCGTGCGAGTCGTTAGAATGTCAACGCTCCTTTTAGAATATCGGCGCAATTTTAATAGAGATTGGCGTATTGTCAATATTTTTAAGAAGGGAATTTCGCTGGATTCAAAATCACTTCACGCTTACCGAGAAATCAATTTGCCCACGCAGACTTAGCCCGACGAAGCCAGCGTAACTACCGAGCGGAAAGCGCGATAGGCGGCGTCCATCGTTTGCCCAATCCATGAGACGCGAGTCTCTTCGCGTTGCGAGCCAGGCATCAACGCAGCGCGATCCGCCATATCAGAAGTGAAGAATTCGACCGCGACGCAAATTGGCTTCTTCAACGCGAACGGCTTCGGCGCATCGCCGTTCTTTAGCCGCGTCGTCGCTCGCATCGCGGCGGCAGAGATTAACTCGCGAGTCGTTTCCGGGGATAGACACTCCGCGGCATAACGCCCTGTCGCCTGCTTGACGATCGCGCACTCCATGGCGCCGAGCAAGTCCGTCACTTCCGCGCACGCCGTCTGGTCGCCGCTGGCCATAACGACCGGTGCGTTAAAATGACCGGCAAGCGCGGCGTTCAAGCCGTATTCGCCAGTAAGAGCGCCGTTCAACCAAACGTTCGCAACCGTCTTTGACGACCATGTATGATCGAGTATCGCACTTTGCGAGCCGTTGCGTGCGTGATAGCCGATGAAGAAAACGCCGTTCACGCTTTCGTCAATGCCTTGCATCATCGAAAATGGAGAGGGCGAGCCGCTGTTCAATCTCGCACGCGGATCAAGTTCTTCGATGAGAATATTCGATCCGTTCCAATGTCCGTCGGCAACGATGGCTTCGTCCGCTCCCGCGTTAAACGCGCCGCAAATGGCGGCATTAACATCTTGCGTCATCAGTCGTCGAAAGCGCGCGTATTCGGCGTGCCCCGGCGTAACGTGATCCCATGTAGTAACGCCGGTGATTCCTTCCATGTCTGTTGCAACGAGAATTTTCATAGAGTCTCCTGTTTCAGAATGACGCGCGCGACCAACTTTCCAATAATTGGATAGCGATAATCGTCGCCTTTGAGCGTGCGATAACCCGCCCATTGCCCCATAATATGAAAGAGCGGAATAACGAGAAACATCAATAGCGCGGCAGCCATCGCCCCAAACGCGACGATAACTCCAATCAGCCCCGCTGAAGAGTTCGTCGATTCGCCGCTAAAGCCTGTAAGGCCGATAAAAGCGACAAACCCAACAAGGTAGAGCGCGCCTGCAGCGAATCCAAATAAAAGCGTGAAAGCATGAAGCGCTATCGCTTGCGCGGATTGAAATTTTAGCCATGCGCTGCGCCTGCCTTGTAAAATCCATGCGGCAACCGGAGCGAACAGCCCCCAAAAAGCGATAATTACGCTAAAGTGTCCAGCCGCCGCGACCCAGCGATCTTCACGGTCTTCGTTCAAACTGTCCTCGCTCACAGGGTCATAATTAAGGTATTTGGCAAGACGCTTCCCCATAAACGGATAGTAAAAATCTTTGCCAAGCGCGCAAGCGATCGCGGCAATGACAGGAGGGATGAAATACAGACCCGCAATCATGAAGACAAGGCTGAAATGGCCGATCATCCAGCCGTTCAACACAGCTTCCGAATTCTGAACGCTTTCAATGTTGAACAGCAAGAAAAATATACTGGCGCTCCCCACGAGCAAGCCGACCAAAATCCAGACCGTGTATCCCAGCGATTGATAGCCTAATGCTTGCAGCGATTGAAATACGGCGTATTTCGATTTGCCTCTTTGTTCCGCCCAGCCGATCACGGGCAAGATTAATCCCATGCCCATGCCCAGCGCAGAAAGATGCGTCAACACAGCCCAGATGCGTTCTTCAGAGGTTCGAGTTTGATTCATAACAATATCTAGCGGTTAATCTCGCTGATTACTCCCAATGCGCCAAAACTGATCTAACGGCACGCTAACCCGTAATGATAGAAAATAAAGCGATGCCGTAATACTTAACGCTAAATGAAGATCTTCGCAAGCGGATCTGTGCTTTGAATTTGCTTTTCGGCTATTGAATGAGTCGTCATGGGTGCGCTCCAAAAGCGAGGCTTTTATTCATCAAATAAAATCGGACTTTGACGTTGACGGTTGACGCGTAATTGTAATACATCCGGGCGACTGTAATGTCCCGAAGGATCGAAGTTCTGGCGTTCTTCGCGCACGCGGCGATGATTGATTTCCGCCACAATTAATTTTTCTTCTCCTATCAACGGTTCAACGATCCATTGTCCGTTGGGTCCCGCAATGCAAGAGCCGCCGTTGGCAAGAAAACCTTCGCTATTTTCGAGGATGGCTGAAAGGTGCGGCGTGTCTTTTGGGAAATCGCTAGGGCGCATCAGACCAGAAACGGATAGCACATACGAGCGCGATTCCAGCGCCACAAAACGAGTATTATCTCGCGTGTTATGCGCGCCGCCGGGCCAGAGCGACACGTGTAAATCTTCTCCCATGCCGTACAGCGCTGCTCGCGCCAACGGCATCCAATTTTCCCAACAGTTGAGCGCGCCAACCGTAAAAGCCCCCAATGAATACACCCTCAATCCATGCCCGTCGCCCGGCGACCACGTCAGCCGTTCTTCGTAAGTGGGCATCAACTTGCGGTGCACCGATTGGATCGCGCCGTTTGAATCAATATATACCAGACTCGCATACAGACTATGACCGCCGCGATCCAGCGGACGCTCAATGCAACCTAAAATAACGGCGACGCCAAATTCTTTTGCCGCCGAGCAAAGCGGGTCGAGATGCCCCGCTTCGATTTGCACGGCTTGATCCATGTAATGCGCGTGAATTTCTTTTTGTATGGGCGAGTTGAACGTCGCGCCGTTCGTTCTTTCAATCCAAAAGGGATAACCTGGAAGCAAGCCTTCGCCAAACGCGACGAGATGGCATCCCGCCTCGCCCGCCGCCCGAACTTGATCCAATATCTTTGACAGAGTCCCCGTCCGATTCAGCCAAACGGGAGCGATTTGCGCAAGCCCAACTACGAGCGAGTCTTTCAGATAAGAACGAGTCATAGTCTATTCCTCATGCCGTCTTAAGCGGCGTTCAGTTTGTCTATTCTTCTTAGACCGGACGCGTCTTGTAGAAGCCGGTATAACGGCATTCTATCAGAACGTCGTCGTTATCTGCCGCATCGTAAAGGGTATAATCGAAGCAATTCATTTCTTGGAGGCTTCATGACCGACCTTGCCCTGTATTCGCTCAGCGATGAGCATAAGATGATTCAAAACGCAGCCCGCGATTTTGCTCAAAAAGAAATTCTCTCCATCGCCGCGGAGTTCGACGAAAGCGAGGAGTTCCCCTACGATACGATCAAAAAAATGGGAGAACTTGGATTCATGGGGCTGGAAATTCCCGAACAATACGGCGGCGCGGGCATGGACACGCTTGCTTACGTTCTTGCCCTCGAAGAGATCTGCAAAGCGGATGCGTCGCACGGCGTCATTATGTCGGTCAACAATTCGTTATACTGTCACGGCATCATGAAGTTCGGCACGGAGGAACAGAAGAAAAAATTTGTGACTCCCATCGCATCGGGCAAAGCCATCGGCGCGTATTCGCTCACCGAACCCCAAAGCGGATCGGATGCGGGGACGATGAAATCGCGCGCGGTTCTCGACGGCGACCATTTCATCTTGAACGGGCGCAAGTCGTGGGTCACGAGCGGGCCGGTGGCGGAGTATTTCGTCGTGTTCATGATGACCGACCCCGCGAAGAAACAAAAAGGCGTGAGCGCGTTTTTAGTGGAAGGCAACACGCCCGGACTGATACGCGGAAAGAAGGAACCGAAACTCGGCATCCGCGCCTCGGCGACGAGCGAATTAATTTTTGAAGATTGCCGCGTCCCTACTGAGAACTTGTTGGGCAAAGAAGGCGAGGGATTCAAGATCGCCATGACCGTGCTGGACGCCGGCCGCATCGGGATCGCGACACAAGCGTTGGGGATTGCAGAAGCGGCTTACGAAGCGGCGCGCAGGTATGCGGTCGAGAGAGAAGCGTTCGGTCAGCCTATCGGTCAATTCCAAGGGACTGGATTCAAGATCGCCGACATGAAAACGCGCATCGAAGCGTCGCGCTTGTTGATCTACAATGCGGCGCTGGCGAAAGAAAAATCTAAAAAGGACGGCGGGCGCTATTCGCTCGAAGCCTCGATGGCAAAATTATTCGCATCCGAAACCGCGATGTATGTGACGCATCAAGCCGTGCAAATTCACGGCGGCATGGGCTACAGTAAAGAGTTACCCGTCGAACGATATTTTCGCGACGCGAAGATCACCGAAATCTACGAAGGCACGAGCGAGATTCAACGACATGTGATCTCGCGCAGCGAGCTGGGATTCAAGTAAACGCGATGAAGGCTGTCCTGTTTCATCAGCACGGGGGACCTGAAGTTTTAGAATATGCCGATTTTCTTACGCCCGAGCCGAAACCCGGCGAAGCGCTGATCCGCCTGCGCGCCGCGGCGCTCAACCGCATGGATGTAATGGTGCGCAACGGCTGGGCTGGACTCAAGCTCGAACTTCCTCACATCAACGGCGCGGATGGCGCGGGGGTAGTACAAGAGATTAGAGGAGTAGAGAATAGAGAATTAGAGACTGGGGATTCAGTCGTCATCAACGCTAATCTAGGATGCGGACAATGCGAGTTCTGTTTAGCCGGCAAAGACAACCTGTGTTTGAATTGGCATCTGCTCGGCGAGACGGTTCGCGGCACATATGCGGAATTTGTGTGTGTCCCCATAAAGCAACTTCACAAACTCCCGAAGGATTTTGATTTTCATCACGCCGCCGCGTCCGCGTTAGTCTATCAAACCGCATGGCATTCGCTAGTCGCGCGCGGAAAAATTCAAGGCGGCGAAACGGTTCTCGTCGTTGGCGCAGGAGGCGGAGTAAACACTGCGAGTATCCAGATCGCAAAATATCTCGGAGCGCGAGTCATTGTCGTCGGATCGAACTCGAAGAAATTGGAGATGGCAGAATCCATCGGCGCGGACGTGTTGATTGACCGCTCCAAAGAAGAAGATTGGTCGAAGGCGGTTTACCTTGCCACGAACAAACGCGGCGTGGATGCCGTTGTAGATAACGTCGGCACAACACTCATGCTGAGTCTACGCGCGTTGCGCAAAGGCGGCAGGCTTCTCACTGTCGGCAACAGCGGCTCACCCAAATTTGAAATTGACAACCGCTACATGTTCGCCAAGCACTTGAGCATCCTCGGCTCGACAATGAGCACGATTGCCGAGTTCAACGAAGTGATGGATCTGATCGTCGCGGGAAAACTCAAGCCCGTAATGGACAAAACCTTTCCACTTAAAGACGCCGCCCTCGCGCAAGAGCGACTATGGAAACACGAAAACTTCGGCAAAATTACATTAGACATCCCATGACTCCACCTTTACAGAATCCCTTCGTGTCATTTCCGCTTCGCTCAATGCAAGCCTTCGCGTTTAAAAAATCTTTCAGCGAACTCCGATAATGATAAAGCGCCACTGGTTCGAGATCATCTTCGTTATCGTCGTCATGTCTATCAGCGCCTATGCCGCGCTCTCCGACGCGCAAAATCTTTCGTTGCGCTGGTTTACTCGCGACGATGCTTATTACTACTTTAAAGTCGCGCAAAACATCAGCGAGGGGCACGGCTTCACATTCGACGGCATCAACTTAACCAACGGTTATCATCCGCTCTGGGTTTTGCTCTGTGCGCCCATCTTCGCGCTGGCTCGATTCGATCTCGTCCTCCCGTTGCGCATTCTGTTGCTCGTCATGAGCGCGCTTCAAGTCTCGACGGCGATTCTGCTCTATCGATTGATCGGAAAGGTTTTTATTCCAGCCATCGGCGCCATAGCGGCGTTATATTGGGCGTTTAGCTTCGACATCCTTGGCAATCTGTACATGATGGGGCTTGAATCCGGTGTTGCTGCATTTTTTATTGTGCTTCTTCTCTATAAATTCCAGTTATATGAAGCCGATCCGCCTGACGCGCAAAAGAGGATGAAGCGCCTCGCTACACTCGGGTTAATCGGCGCGTTAACCATTTTCAGCCGGCTCGATCTAGTCTTCTTCGTTGCGTTGGTCGGCGTTGGAGTCGTCTTTCGCGGGCGCCCGCTCCGCGATTTTCTTCCACTCGACAGCGCTGCAATCGTTGGCTCCGTCTTCCTTTCGTTCATTCTACGACTCGGCTTACCGGAATATTACAGCTATTCAAACGCGGCGCTTCTTATGGCAGCTCTCGGGTTGATTGCAAAAATTCCCCTGCTGTTTCTTCTGGGCTTATATCAACGTCTTACATTAATGGATTTTCGCAAGTGGGCGCTGCGTCTCCTTTGCGCAACAGCGGGCGGTTCCGCGCTCGCGGGCGTTCTTATGCTCGCGGCTTCCGCCAGCGGCGACAACGCTCTCCGTTTCCCTCGTTCCGTCGTTTTGCTCGATTTCGCATTCACACTCCTGACTCTCGGTTTTCTACGACTCGCCTATACGTTTCTCCGCGCTAAAAACATCGCACTCAACAACGATGAAGCCAGCCCGTTGCTCGACTTTAAACAAAATTGGAAAATATGGCTGCGAGACGGCTTTTCCTACTTTGGCGTTGCATTCGGTTTGCTGGGCGTGTACATGCTCTGGAGCAAATTCACTTTCGACTCATTCTCGCCTGTCAGCGGGCAGATTAAACGCTGGTGGGGCTCGTTCCCTTCCCGCGTCTACGGCGGGGCGACGCGCAGCCCACTCGACTTCTTCGGCGTCAACTTTCAAGGCGAAGGCGTCGCATGGGTTCCCATCACAGACAGGCTCGGAAATTACGTCAGCCAATTTTCAAATCGCACCGTCGAACTGACGTCATATTATTGGTTCGTATTAATCGGCGCATCCGTATTCTTTTTCCTGCTTTTACTTCTTAATAAAGACAAAAGTAGAACGGCGCTAAAACACTGGAGTCTTATTCCGCTTGTATGCGGGTCCATCTTGCAAACTCTCTATTATCACTCCAGCGGTTACTCCGCCTTCAAAGAATGGTATTGGATTACGCAACGCGTCGGCGCGATCTTGCTCTTAAGCCTCGCGTTGGGCGCGCTCTTTACGCTTGTCAAAAACATTAAACATATGGATCGAACCGCTTGGGTCGTCGCCGCGATCGTTGGATATATAATGGGGCAAGCCTACTGGACGGGCATTCACAACATCATGCGCTACGACCGCTGGGAAGCGGATACGCCCATGATGGAAATTGCAACGTTCCTTGAAACCAACACCGAACCGGGCAGTCTTATCGGTTTGACCGGCGGCGGCAATGTCGGTTACTTCATCCGTGATCGCGCTGTCCTCAACATGGATGGATTGATCAACAGCGTTTCATATTTCGAGCATTTACAGAACGGAACGGCCGGCGATTATCTCGCAAGCATCGGCTTGGATTATGTTTTAGCCAATCCCTATATTCTTGATCACCATCCTTACGACGGTCAATTCGACAAATACATGATCCCTACCGACATATTCTACGGCGGCAAGCGCTTGCTGATCTACAAAAGCGATAAGTAAGGCGCTGCTTGTTTCTAGCCCATAAAGTGATTTTTTCTTATGTCCTCGCCCAGACCCATTAGCGTAACTCTGTTCTTATGGATGGCGTTATTACTGTCAGCATACGGTGCAACTCGGCTTGTCGGCGCATTACAATGGCAGAGTGTCTTAACAGAGTTCGCGTCCGTTCTTAGCCCGCTATATTTAGCGATTAGCGGCGGCGCCTGGATCGCTTTAAGCGGCGCACTGCTCTGGGGTATTATCCAGCGGCGGCGCTGGGCAAGATTCGCCCTGCTCGCTTCAGCCGTCTTGTGGTATGTTCAGTATTGGATCGAACAATTACAGTTTGAAGTCGAGCGAAACAACGTCAACTTTGCGCTGACAGTCACAACGGCGGCTCTGGCAATCGTCATGACAACCACATTTCTACCCAGCGCAAAGAACTACTTTTCAGAAGAGTTAAGGCATGGATAAGTCAATCAATATTCAAAAATTGCACGACCTCAAAACAAAATCACGGGTGGGCGGCGGAGAAGAGCGCATCAAAGCGCAGCACGCCAAGGGACGGCTGACTGCGCGCGAACGCATTGACCTGTTGCTCGATAAAGGCTCCTTTCGTGAAGTGGACGCGTTCGTTCAACATCGCACGAACGATTTCGCGCTCGATAAGCAAAGATTTATCGGAGATTCAGTCGTCACCGGCTGGGGGACTATCGAGGGCAAACTCGTATATGTTTTCTCACAAGATTTCACGGTGTTTGGCGGAAGCCTTGGCGAAGTGCACGCCGAAAAAATCTGCAAGATCATGGATCTGGCGATGAGAAACGGCGCTCCTATCATCGGTCTAAATGACTCGGGCGGCGCGCGTATTCAAGAAGGCGTCGTTTCGCTGGCGGGCTATGCCGATATCTTCTTGCGAAATACACTGGCATCCGGCGTCATCCCGCAAATTTCAGCCATTATGGGTCCGTGCGCCGGCGGCGCAGTCTATTCGCCAGCGCTGACTGATTTCATTTTTATGACGCGCAACACCTCATATATGTTTGTCACCGGTCCCGACGTCGTCAAAGCGGTCACGCATGAAGATGTGACGCAGGAAGAATTAGGCGGCGCAAGCGTTCATTCCGAGAAGTCCGGCGTGTGCCACGTCGCCGCGGAAAACGAAGCGGACACGCTTTTCCTAATTCGCAAATTGCTCAGCTATCTGCCGCAAAACAACATGGAAGATCCGCCGTTTGTAGAGACCGGCGACAACCCATTGCGTATGGACGAAGCGCTCGACAGCATTATTCCCGATGATGCCAATAAACCCTACGATATCAAAGACGTGATTCGCCTAATTATGGATAACGGTCAGTTCTTCGAAATTCATGAGAACTACGCCGCTAACATCGTAGTCGGTTTTGCGCGCCTTGGCGGGCATTCGGTTGGGATTGTAGCAAACCAACCGGCCGTGTTGGCAGGCGTGTTGGATATTGACGCGAGCGAAAAAGCCGCGCGTTTCGTCCGCATCTGCGACTCGTTTAACGTCCCCATCATCACATTTGAAGATGTGCCGGGCTTCCTACCGGGCACCAACCAAGAGCATCACGGCATCATCCGCTCCGGCGCAAAATTGCTATACGCATATTGTGAGGCGACTGTTCCAAAACTTACTGTCGTCACTCGCAAAGCCTATGGCGGCGCTTACTGCGTTATGTCATCCAAACACATCCGCGGCGACGTAAATCTCGCCTGGCCCAGCGCCGAGATCGCCGTAATGGGACCCGATGGCGCGGTCAACATCATTTTTCGCAAGGAATTAGAAAAAGCGGAAGACCCGCTCAAACGAAAGGCGGAATTGGTCGCCGAATATCGCGAAAAGTTCGCCAGTCCATACGTCGCGGCGGAACGCGGCTATATTGACGACGTGATCGAGCCAAAAGAGACTCGTCCGCGCTTGATCAACGCGCTTGAAATGCTGGAAAATAAGCGCGACTCGAATCCGCCCAAAAAGCACGGGAATATTCCTCTTTAAGAAGTGTCAAGTTCCAAGTATCATGCATCACGTTTCAAGGTCGAGGACGTGGGACATGAAACCTGAAACACGACATATACGGAGCATATATGTTCAATAAAGTCTTAGTGGCAAACCGAGGCGAGATCGCCGTCCGAGTTATCCGCGCATGCCGAGAGCTGGGAATCGAGACCGTCGCCGTTTACTCCGAGGCGGATCGCAGCGCCTTACATGTCCGCTTTGCAGATGAGGCATACCTGCTGGGACCTTCTCCTTCGCGCGAATCGTATTTGCGCGCCGACAAGATCATTGACATTGCACGAAAGACCGGCGCTAGCGCGATCCATCCGGGTTATGGCTTCCTCGCCGAACGCGAAGACTTCGCCGCCGCCTGCGCCGACGCGGGCATTACATTCATCGGACCCAAACCCGCCTCCATCGCCGCAATGGGAGATAAAGCCGTCGCGCGCGCGACCGTTCTTAAAGCAGGCGTGCCAGTTGTACCGGGCATTGAGGGCGTCGGCAATCGGACCGACGACGAGCTGCTCGCAATGGCACCCGGCATCGGCTTCCCGCTGCTGATCAAAGCCTCCGCCGGCGGAGGCGGAAAAGGCATGCGAGAAGCGACCAGCCTTGAAGAAATGCCCGCCCTTCTCCAATCTGCGCGGCGCGAAGCCGAATCAGCTTTCGGCGACGGCGATGTGTATCTCGAAAAACTGATCACCGCTGCCAGGCATATCGAATTCCAAATTCTCGCAGACGCGCACGGAAACACGATCTATCTCGGCGAACGGGAATGTTCGCTGCAACGACGCCATCAAAAATTACTCGAGGAAGCGCCGTCATCCGCAGTCAGCGAGGAATTACGCGCCAAAATGGGCGGAGTTGCCATACGAGCCGCGCAAGCCGTTGACTACGTTAACGCCGGCACGATCGAATTTCTGTTGGATAAAGACGAGAATTTCTATTTCCTCGAAATGAATACGCGCCTGCAAGTGGAACATCCGATCACTGAATTGGTCACCGGCGTAGATATTGTCAAAGAACAGATTCGCATCGCGCGCGGCAGACCGTTGAGCTACGCGCAAGACGAAATCAAAGTCAACGGGCACGCTATCGAATGCCGCATCAACGCCGAAGATCCGTACAACAACTTCCTGCCATCTACCGGGCGAATTACGCACAGTCTGATTCCCACCGGGCCAGGCGTGCGCGTGGACACCGGCGTATATCCCGGCTTCGAGATCACGCCGTTCTACGACTCGATGATCGCAAAACTGATCGTGTGGGGCGAGACGCGCGCCCAAGCCATCTTACGCATGCGACGCGCGCTGGAAGAGTACCGCGTCATCGGCGTGCGGACGAACATTCCCTTCCACCAAGTGATGATGGATTCGCATCGTTTCATGGGCGGTCAATACGATACGCGCTTCATCGAAGAACGCTTCTCTATGGAAGACGCGGAAGAATATGTTGAGGATTATTCCGAAGCGGCAGCGATCCTCGCCACGCTGGTTGCTCATCGAGAAACTGAAAAAGCCGCTCAATTCGTGCAGCGCAACGAGAGAGATACAAGCAACTGGAAGTGGGTCAGCCGTTGGGAAAGGATGCGACGATGAAATACATCGCGACCATAGAAGGCAAGGAATTTTCAGTGGACGTTATTGACGAAAAACAAGTGGTCGTCAACGGCAAACCCTATCACATTGACTTCGAGTCGGTCAGCGGACAGCCCGTCTATTCGTTGATCGCCGAAGGCAAATCGCACGAAGCCTATATCGCGCAAGCCGACGAGGGCTGGCAGGTTCTCCTGCGCGGACGGTCGTATTCAGTTGCTGTAGAGGACGAGCGCGAGAAGCGTCTGCGCGTCGCAGCAGGCGGAAGCGCGGCGGAAAGCGGCGAATTTACGCTTAAAGCGCCGATGCCGGGACTCGTTGTCGCCATATCAGTGGAAGATGGGCAAGCCGTGGAAAAAGGGCAGGTTCTCGCCATCCTCGAATCGATGAAGATGCAAAACGAATTAAAATCCCCGCGTGCCGGCAAGGTTGCCCGCATCAAAGTGAAACCGGGTGATAGCGTAGAACAGAAACAAGCGCTATTAAGCATAACTTAAAAGCGTTCCTACACCGATTAACGACTCGCTCTTGCGCAAAAGGAGATTCTTATGTGTCCTTGTTTCCACCCGGTCGAATGTGTCATCCCCGAACATATGCTGGAAAGCATTGCCACTCACGGCACGTCTGCGCAAAGACAGGCGGCGCTGAACAACATCAGGGTCGTCTATCAACTGCGGGCAGAACAGGCAATGCGCGCCAGTTTCAAAGGGCTGTTCGACTCGGCGATCCCACGCGCGATCAATAATGAAAAGGAGCGCGTCATTTACGACGCAATGCGCCGCGACACCCTGCCGGGGACGGTTGCCCGTCGCGAAGGCGATGCGCCCTCCTCCGACCCGGCGGTTAACGAAGCCTATGACGGCGGCGGAACGACATACGACCTGTTTATGAAAGAGTTTGGGCGAAATTCGATTGACAACCGCGCCATGCGCCTTGATGCCAGCGTTCACTACCGAACCGGCTACGACAACGCATTTTGGGACGGAACACAAATGGTCTACGGTGACGGCGACGAAGATCTTCCAACCGACGAACGTCTCTTCAACCGCTTCACCATCGCCGTTGACATTATCGGTCACGAACTCACGCACGGCGTCACGCAATTTGAAGCCAAACTCGTTTACTCGCAACAATCAGGCGCGCTAAACGAGCATATGTCCGACGTGTTCGGCTCGCTAGTGAAGCAATATCAACTCCAACAGTCCGCCTCCGAAGCAGATTGGATCATCGGCGGCGGCTTGCTCACCGGCAACGTGAACGGCGTCGGCGTCCGCAGCATGAAAACACCCGGCGCCGCATACGACGATCCTGTGCTGGGCAAAGATCCGCAACCTGCGCACATGCGCGCTTACGTCAACACTGTCAGCGATAACGGCGGCGTACACATTAACTCAGGCATCCCGAATCATGCGTTTTATCTAACAGCGTTGGAAATCGGCGGCTATGCGTGGAAAAAAGCCGGGCAAATCTGGTATACCGCTCTACGCGACAAACTGAGCGAAAGCTCAAACTTCCAACAGTGCGCCGACCTCACGCATCAGACGGCGGGAGAACTGTTCGGCGTCGGCAGTCTCGAACAGCAGGCGGTTCAACACGGCTGGGCGGCGGTCGGTTTAACCGTCAGCGAGAGCGGCGGAAAACCCAAACCGAGCGGTTGCCTTGAGGCAACCTTGCGTTTCATCGGCGCGGCATAACAGAGATCATTATGGAATTCACACAAATCAAATTCGAACGCAGCGGCGGATTCGCCAACATCCGCATCACGGCAGAGCTCAATCTACGCGATCTATCCGACGAGCAAGCGATCGCGCTGAAAGAATTATTAGACGAATTAGATTTCCCCAAATTGCCCACAAAACTGACAAGCGGCGAGACCGTTCCGGACGAATTTATTTATACGATCACCGTCGAAACGGAGAAATGGCAACACACCATTATCGCCGACGGCGTTCCTAAAGACGCAAAGATACAAGAATTGCTGGAATTGCTCAACCGGCTTGCGCGTAAAAAAATGAGAAACTTATAGAAACGCTGGACGCTTAACGAAACGCGTATAAAAAGGAGTCGAGCGAATTCGACTCCTTTTTATCTTACCCTCACATGCAATGGTTCACACTGTGGGTCCCGCCTCAGCCACTTCCTTCGACGTTTGATCCGCATACTTGGCAAAGTTATCAATAAATTTCTGCGCTAATTGTTTATATTTCTGCTCGTGTTCCGATCTATCTTTCCACGAAGAGGCAGGATCAAGAACTTCAGCCGGAACATCGGGGCAAGACAAAGGAACTTCGTAGCCGAAGACCGGGTCGCGGCGATACTTCACCTTATCCAGCTTGCCGGTCAACGCGGCGTTCAATAATGCGCGGGTATGCTTGATCGAAATACGCCTGCCAACGCCATAAGGTCCGCCCACCCAGCCGGTGTTGACCAGCCAGCATCTCACATTATGTTGTTCGATCTTCTGCCGCAACAACTCCGCATATTTCGATGGATGAAGCGGTAAAAATGGCGCGGCAAAACAGGCGGAGAACGTCGCCACCGGCTCTTTCCCCAGCCCCGCTTCGGTCCCTGCCAATTTAGCGGTGTAGCCTGAGACAAATTGGTACAACGCCTGATCCACAGACAAACGCGCGATGGGCGGCATAACGCCGGTTGCATCCGCCGTCAAGAAAATGATGTTTTTGGGGTGGCCGGCTTTCTTCTCCGACACCGAATTGTCAATAAAAGACAAGGGATAGGAAGAGCGTGTATTTTCAGTGAGCGCAGCGTCTTCGAGGTCAATAGCGCGCGTGGCGGGGTCAAAGACCACATTTTCAAGAACCGTTCCAAAGGTATGCGTTGTAGCGTAAATTTCAGGTTCCGCTTCTTGCGAAAGACCGATCACTTTGGCATAACACCCGCCTTCATAATTGAAGACGCCGTCATCGCTCCAGCCATGCTCATCATCGCCGATAAGGCTGCGGGTCGGGTCGGCAGAGAGAGTCGTCTTGCCAGTGCCGCTCAACCCAAAGAACAGCGCCACATCGTCTCGATCCGCCGGGTTGACGTTCGCCGAACAGTGCATAGACATCACGCCGCGCAACGGTAACAGGTAGTTCAACAGCGTGAAGATTGATTTTTTCATTTCGCCCGCATAGCGCGTATTTCCGATAATGCCAAGTTTACGCTCCAAATTTAAAATTACGAACGTTTCAGAACGCGTCTCGTCGCTGGCTGGATCCGCCTTAAAACTGGGCAGGTCAACAATAGTGAAGTCAGGCGTAAAGCTCTTAATCTCCTCGAGCGTTTCCGGCGCGATGAACATATTGCGGACAAACATGCTATGCCAAGCCTCTTCCGTTACAAAGCGAACTTTCAGACGATAGTTCGGATCGGCGCCGGCGTACACATCCTGGACGAACACATCATTCCCTTGGATGCTCGTCTTCATACGATCATATAACGCATCGAACTTTGCAGCGTCAAACGAACGGTTTCCGCCCCACCAAAGCGCCTGTTCCGATTCAGCGTTCTTGACGAAGAACTTATCGTTCGCCGACCGGCCGGTGTGCTTGCCGGTATGCGCGACAAAAGGTCCGCCTTTTGTGACTGCGCCCTCTCCGCGATACGCCGCTTCTTCGTAGAGGGCTTCCGTAGGCAAATTCCAATATACGACGCGCGCACCGGCGATTCCGTGATTCGAAAGGTCATATTCTGCGCGAAGCGTCTGCGCGGCGCTCTCCGCCGGCGTATTTCTATTTTTATCTACATTCATTTATCACCTCGAAATAGTTTGAGTAGGATTTTCTTGGGGCTAACTTTCCAATTATATTAACACATTTCAGTTGCGCTCGGACTGCCATTCATCCCGTCCGCTTACTGACAAACGACGGAACCGGCTTCCGGATCCGCCGCTTGCGACCAGATCTTCTCGAACTCCTGCAAGTACAGTTGCGCGATCTCGGCGTTGTCTAGCACGATCACATTTTCGTCATTGCTTCGCTCTGCGCTCGTCGAGTAATTCAACGAGCCGGTGACCACATAGCGCCGATCCACAACGATCGTCTTATTATGCATAAAATTCGGATTCCCATCCCGCCGCACCGGAACGCCAGCACAATACAGCGTGGAAAACTCCGCCGCGTCTGTATCGCTGCCGACGCGCTCATATACGCCAGCAACGCTGACGCCTGCATGAAACCGGTCAATCATCGCCTTTGCCAGCGGATAATCGGTGAAACTAAACGCGAGGAAACGGACCTCAAACTGCGCCGCATTGACCAATGGGATAATCGCCTGCTCAAGCGCGCCGTCTTCAGGAGTAAAGACTATCCAAACTTTAGAACCGTTCACCGATGCCGCTTGTTCCGACAGTTGCGAAGGCGATTTCGGACCAAACTGCCCGTTCCACATCTCTTGAAACTCCGCTTCATAAATCGCCGCAACGGCTATTGAGCGAATTACGAGCGCGTTGTTCTCTTGTTTAAAGATAGCGCTCTTCGTGAGATTCGTCGAACCGCTCCACACGATCTGATTATCGAAGACAATAAATTTGTTATGCATCAACGCGGAACGATCATCCGCGCGAACCTCGATACCCGCTTCTTGCAACATCGCAAATTGACCGCGCCCCGGGTCTTCGTCCGCCTCCAGCCCATACTCGTTATCCGTTACCCAGCGCACGTCAACGCCTCGTTGTCGTGCCGCAATCAACGCCTCGGCAACGGGCGTGAGGTCAAATTCAAACGCCGCGACATGAATGCTGTTTTGCGCAGCATTAATCCTTTCGATCAACTTCCCTTCGACGGAGTTTTGCCACTGCGTAGGATCGTTAACGTTTATACGATCGGTAAAATAGACCTCGATCCACTCATCGTCCGCTGGCGCAAGAGTCGGCGGGACACCTTCCGTAGCCGAAAGGGTTGCAATCGTCCAGGTCGCTGTCGTATCGGTAGAATTCTTAGCGCCAGGCTCGCTTTTTGTAAACAGCGCGATCGCGCTCAGCGCGCAGACGAAGATCAACCCGACGATCGTATTCAATGCGCCCGCGCGCGAAATTCTTCGCCGCCTTGACATTTTAGCCCGATTTTTCCAACAATTCTTTCAACTTCAGAACAGATTGTTCCTGCGTCGTGCCGCGCGCGCTCAACAAACAAGCGCCTAATTCATCCGCAGCCGGCAGGCTCGCGCCCGCGCCGCGCATAATCTTCAACTGTTGAAGTAATTTATCTTGCAACTGCAACTGGCTTTCGGAATCGACATACAGACCAGCCGCCCAATTTCCGACGGATCGCATAAATTGTCGTAATGCTTTGAGTCGCGGCTCCAGATCCCGCTCGGCAGACGCATCATCCATATCGTCGGTCGCTTGCGCAACCTCGCCCGCCAATTTCAAACCCCAATGCAGCACAAGAGTCGCAGCGTCGGCGTCGAGCGCTTCAAGCAAAGACTCGTTGCCCAGAATTACTTTTTTTGCATTCTCGATTCGATTTTCTATGTTTGTCATAATGATTTAAGGTAGATATTCAAAGCGCCGCAAAAAGTCAGCGTCTACGTTTCCAACGCCGCGAAATCATCCAGCGTACCCAGCGGAAACCGGGCAGCGGACGCGTCAATTCGCTTGACCAGCCCCAGCAACACCTCGCCGCTCCCCGCCTCAACGTACGCTTTGACGCCCATTGCGCGCATCGTTTCTATAGATTCGGTCCAGCGCACGCGCGATTGCATCTGCGCTTTGAGGTCGGCGCGCAATTCCTCCGCCGTCGTCAGCGCATTCGCATGAACATTGCCAATCAGGGGAATTTTCGGCGCGCCTATCGCACAGGCGTCCACCGCCGCATTCCATTCCGCTTGAATCGAATCCATCAGCGGCGAATGCGCCGCAATACTGACTGCAAGCGCCATCGCCCGTCTCGCGCCAGCGGCTTGAGCGCCCGCCAGCGCACGCTCAAGCGCAGACCTATGCCCCGAGATCACTACCTGCCCTGGGCAATTATCGTTCGCCACTTGCACGAGTTCGCCCTCCGCGCTCGCTTCCGCGCAGACCCTCTCCAACGTCGGAATATCCACACCGAGGATCGCCGCCATGCCGCCAGGATTTAATTCGCCGGCGCGCTTCATCAGCTCGCCGCGCATGCGGACAAGCATGAGTCCATCGGAAAACGACAGCGCGCCCGCCGCCGTCAACGCGGATAATTCACCGAGCGAATGTCCCGCAAATGCGGCTGACTCAAAGTTTGGGTACAGGCGCTTAAACGTCTTCCATGCCGCCATAGAATGGATATACAACGCCGGCTGCGTATTAACGGTTTCGTTGAGTTGAGAATCAGGTCCCTCCCACATCATATGCGAGAAAGGAAAACCAAGGACCGCATCCGCCTCGTCAAAAAGCGCTTTCGCATGGGCATCATTCGCGGCAAGGTCCCTCCCCATGCCAACTTTTTGCGATCCTTGGCCGGGAAAGAGAAACGCTGTAGGTTGTGAAGTAAGTTTCATAATCGTTTAAAACACAAACGGGTCGTGTTCGTCACGACCCGTTTCAGGCGAGAAAAACCCCGCCCTTATTTCGATTTCTTCTTATCTTTTTTGATCGCAATAACTTCGCGACCTTCGTAGAAGCCGCAGTTCGGGCAGACCGTATGCGGAAGGCGCATAGAACCGCAGTTCGAACAGGCGATCAGATTGCGAGGTTGCAAGGCATCGTGGGCGCGGCGGCTGTCTCGCCGGCTTCTCGAGTGCTTGCGTTTTGGATGTGGGGGCATTATCTTTCTCCTTATAAATAGCGCTGGCAGGGGTTATCGCCCCGCAAATTTTTGCTTGAAGCGGGTGGATTATAGCGGCAGGACACTAGAACGTCAAGGAGGAGGTTGAGGATGTTAGCGCGTCTCTCATAGTGTAAAATCAGGGCATGGAACTACAAATTGCGGTAGCAAAGGTTAATAAGTATGCCGTGTCTGAAAGCGGCGACACGCTCGAAGTCGTCGAACGCCCAAACGGCGGACTCTCGGTCGTCCTCGCCGACGGGCAAACTTCGGGGCGCGGCGCGAAAGCCGTTTCGCAGATGGTCGTCCGCAAAGTGATCGGGTTGCTCGCCGAAGGCGTCCGCGATGGAGCCGCGGCGCGCGCCGCTTCTGACGCGCTCTACACCGACAAACACGGCAAAGTCATTTGCACGCTAAACATCGTCTCCCTCGATCTGCAAAGCCGTACGATCGTTCTCACGCGCAATAATCCATCTCCGCTATATATTTGTCAGGGCGAACAAATTGACAAGTTGGATATAGAAAGCGTGCCGCTGGGCGTCTCGCGCGATGTGCGTCCGCTCATCACCGAACTTCCAATTCAGCCCGAGTTGATCGTCGTCATCTATACTGACGGATTGGTGCACGCCGGCGAACGACGCGGGACGCCGGTGAACGTCGGCGAAATCCTCCGCGCCACGCTCGAAGATCAAGCGCCGAGTCCGCAAACGCTGGCAGATACGCTTCTCGCGCAAGCCGTCAGACTCGACGACAATCGCCCGGCGGACGACGTCAGCGTGGTCGTCTTAAAGGTCGCGCCTAACGAAGGCGACGCCGTCCGTCGTATGACCGTCAGTCTGCCCGTCCCTTAACAGGCGACAAGATAATGGAACATCCGTATACAAAGAAATGGATCGGTATCGTCGGCCCATGCGGATCGGGAAAGTCAACCTTAATGGAAAAGCTGGAAGCGCTTGGCTATCGCTGCCGGCATATCGCGCAAGAACATTCATTCGCGCCAACGATGTGGCGCGTCATCGCCAACCCTGATGCGCTCATCTATCTCAACGCATCTTTCCACAGCATCGTCGCCCGCAAGAAATTCAACTGGCAGACGGCGGATTACGAAGAACAGTTGCGCCGTCTGGCGCACGCGCGCGAACAGGCGGACTTGATCATCGAAACAGACTCATTGACTCCCAACGAAATTCTCCAAATTGCGCTCAACTTCATCTCTACACTCGACCGTAAAAAAGTTTAAAATCAGAGTATAATCATCGCCGCGTGGCGCCACAGCGCCACATTTTTTTGGATGGAGATGGATATGTATCGAAACAAAACTCTTTGGCTCTCGATTATCGCCGCGCTTGTTATATTCGCCCTTTGGGTGGACTTAAGTAAAACCTTATACGTTCCCAGTCCCTTCAGCGACAAGCCGCTTGTAAATCGCAATGTGGAAGTCAAGCTCGGGCTTGACCTGCGCGGCGGGCTGCAAACCCTGCTTGAGGCTGACGTTCCCGCCGACCGCGTAGTTAAGGCGGAAGACATGACCAACGCTAAGAATATTTTGGAAAACCGTGCAAACGGACTAGGAGTCAGCGAAGTGGTTATGCAAGTAGCTGGCGATCGCCGCATTGTGGCGGAATTCCCCGGCGCGACCAACTCCGACGAGGTCGTCGCCTCGCTCAAGAAAACCGCCTCGCTCGAATTCGTAGACATGGGAAATACGCCGGTCCCTGAGGGCACGATCATCCAGACCGACTTCGGAGCAAGCGAGTCAACCAGCGTATCTCCCGACTCAGAGACGCCTCCCGACGCCAACGCTATCATTTATCATACCGTCATGACCGGCGCCGATTTAGACTCGGCTACGGTAGGACAAGACAACTCTGGGCAATATGCCATCAACTTCACGCTGACCCAAAAAGGTTCGACCATTTTCGGCGACTATACTTCGAAGAACGTCGGTAAGTATCTCGCCATCACGCTCGATAAGCAAGTTATCTCAGCGCCTGTGATCAACCAACCCATTCTCGGCGGACAAGGCAGCATCTCCGGCAGTTTTACGCTTGAGTCGGCAAACGCGCTGGCGGTTCAATTGCGCTCAGGCGCGTTGCCTATTCCGATCAAGATCGTCGAAAGCCGCACAGTAGGACCAACACTCGGCGAAGAATCGGTTCGCAAAAGCGTGCAAGCGGGCGTCCTCGGATTAATCGTCGTCATCTTGTTCATGACGCTATACTACCGCATGCCGGGCGCGCTCGCGGCATTAGCGCTGATCGTCTATTCGTTGCTCTCGCTGATGTTGTTCAAGCTAATTCCTGTTGTGTTAACGCTGCCCGGTATCGCAGGTTTTATCTTAAGCATCGGCATGGCGGTTGACGCAAACGTGTTGATCTTTGAACGGCTCAAAGAAGAACTGCGCGCCGGCAAGAACCTGCGTCAATCTATTGATATCGCCTGGAGTCGCGCTTGGCCCTCCATTCGCGACTCAAACAGTTCCACGCTGATCACTTGTTTGATCCTCTTCATTTTCGGAAACACATTCGGAGCCAGCATGGTGAAAGGTTTCTCCGTCACCCTTGCGCTCGGCGTGCTCGTCTCATTATTTACGGCAATCCTCGTCACCCGAACCTTCTTGCACACCGCGCTCGATAATTTGAAATTCAGCGAACACCCCAGTTGGTTTGGGCTATAGGAATCTGACATGAACATCATCAAAAACCGCTACATTTTCTTCCTCATCTCTTTGATCGTGATCATCCCGGGGCTCGTTTTCCTAGGTCTCAACTGGAAGCAAGACCCAGTCGAAGGTCCGATTCGTCTCGGCATTGACTTCCGCGGCGGCTCTCTATTGGAAATCGAATTCAACGGCGCGCGCCCCAACGCAAGCGAAATTACGGCGATCTACAACGAAGTCTCTACCGAAGCAGAGTCGGTTAAAGATCCGATCATCCAGCCGCTTGGAGACAACGCTTATGCAATCCGTTCGCGCGCCATGAATGACGAGACTAAAAGCGTTATCATTTCTAAAGTTGAAGCGTTCGCGGGTCCTGTGACAGTGTTAAACTTCACGTCGGTCAGCGCCTCTGTCGGCGCCGAAGTGACTCGCGCCGCCGGCGTCGCCATCTTCATGGCGGCTGCCGCTATTTTGCTATACATTTGGTGGGCGTTCCGCGGCGTAGAGCATCCCATGCGTTACGGCGCGGCGGCTGTTCTTGCCATGCTTCACGATGTGCTTGTGGTGCTCGGCGTGGAAGCCATGTTCGGCTACTTCCTCGGTTGGGAGGCGGACGCTCTCTTTCTGACCGCTATGTTGACCATTATCGGCTTTTCGGTGCACGACACCATCGTAGTGTTCGACCGCGTCCGAGAAAATTCGCGCGTATACCGCCGGCTGGACTATGAAACGCTGGTCAATCACTCTATTGTTCAAACGCTCGACCGCTCGCTCGTCACGCAGCTGACGGTCATCTTTACGTTGGTAGCGCTCGTTCTCTTCGGCGGCGATACGATCCGCCACTTTGTAATCATCCTGCTCATCGGTATCTTCAGCGGCACATACTCCTCCATTTTCAACGCCGCGCCTTTCCTCGTCGTTTGGGAAAACCGCGAATGGGAAAATTGGTTCAAACGCAAAAAGGCTGCCGCCTAACTCGGCAATAAAAAAAGGACGCTTGCAAGCGTCCTTTTTTATTGCCGTTACCACGCTGACAACCGGTCTATCCGCCTACTTCGATCGCCAGCGCGTCGAAGTAAGTTCCAGCGCCGAAACCGTCAATTAGAACGTGGTCGAGCGGCTTAAGATTCGGCAATTCGCGCAAAAACGCGATCATATTTGAAGCCGCGCTCACATTGCCAAATTCTGTCAACAGCCACGGCATCGGTATGACAATGCCGTCATTTTGCAAATGCTTCGCCTTAAGCCTATTGATCTTATAATTCGCATGATGGACGATCGCCACAGTGAACGACTTCCCCGTCGTACCTAATTCCTTCAATTTTATCTGATAAGCCTCATACACATCGCGCACTACCTGCACGCCCGTTCGCACAAACAGCTTGACCATCCCCATCGGCCCTGCCATCGCTATAGATGACCCATCCTGCGGCTCGTGCATTAAACCCGCTATGCGAATATTATTGGCGCGCGGCTGCGTTACCTCGACATTCGTCTCTTTATTATAGTGCGAATGAGGATAATACATTTGAATTTGCAAAACACCGTCAACATCGAATTCTTCGCGCGATTTTCCCGCCAAGAATTTCACCGTTTTACCCGGAATAACTCCGATAACTCCAGCCGCATTGCCGAATAACTGGAGCGCGCTTGCATCGTGCGAAGAGCCTACAAAGCGGCTTAAACCTTCAATTCCACCCACGAGGACTTTCTTTCCATACAGTGTTTCGGCGATATTGATATCTAGTTGACGATTCTCAGGCATTGCAGGATTTAACGCCAAATGCAGGCTGCTGGTCGAGCCGTCGCAGGCTTTATGAGTGGCTACCTTAAGCGCGCTATCAGGAATCCCCGCCGCTTTCGAGATTTGGTCAAGGTAACGATCTGAAAGGGGCGCGCTCATACCAATCAACACGCCCTCGACTTCAGATGGATGCCAACCGCAAGATTGCGCGGCTTCCACTAAAAGCCGAGCGCCCACTTCGGTCTCAAGACGAGCGTGTTCTTCAGGGGTCAAGTCCACGGGAATATGATGGCGGCTGAGGAATCCTAGATCGGCAAGATTTAATTTCTGATCCGCTGAAAGCGGTCGCTCAAGCCGGGCTTCGACGAACGAGCTCAATTCGTCATTATTGAAGCTTCTTCCCCACGCCCCATATACGCCGCCGATCCCCAAATTTGGATTGCTAATTCTCTCAAAACCAAATGGAATTCCCGCTCCTACTTGAATAGTTTCTTTTTTAACGCCTACGCGCTCAAAAAAAGACGTGGCGGTTGTCTGGTTAATTTTATTGTTCGACATAATTATTCTCCTTATATTTAGGGTATAAACCCTCGCCATGCGCGGAAGTTTCCGAAGCAAACGAAAAGACCCTCGCTCGAAAGGGTCTTTGTGCTGGGGGCAAAGGATTCGAACCTCTACTAGCTGATCCAGAGTCAGCTGTCCTGCCATTAGACGAGCCCCCACTAAATTTCCAACGGGCGGTATTGTAGCATGGCAGAAGCGTTCGGGCAAGCCTTTTGCGCGTTTAGCGAAATCGCACTCGCTCATTTGTTATAATGGCGGCATCTAAAGTTCACGCCTGAGGATCGCATGCTTACAGAAAATAAACCCAATGATTTCATCCGCGAAGCCGTCGCCGAAGATTTGAAAAACGGACGCTTCGACTATGTTCGCACCCGCCTGCCGCCCGAGCCAAACGGTTATTTACATATCGGGCATGTCAAAGCGTTCATGATAGATTACCTCGTAGCGAAAGAAAACAACGGTGAGTTGTTTTTACGCTTCGACGACACCAACCCAACCAAAGAAGAAGTCGAATTTGTAGAAGCTATCAAAGACGACGCCCGCTGGCTCGGCATCGTTTGGGTTAAAGAAACGTACGCATCAGATTATTTCGGTCTACTGTACGACTGGGCAAAGCGGCTCGTCTCGATGGGCAAAGCCTATGTAGACGACCAGACTCCGGAAGAGGTGAGCAAGAATCGCGGCACGCTAACCGAGCCGGGGAGAAACTCTCCGTTTCGCGAACGCAGCGTAGAAGAAAATCTAGAGTTGCTTGAACGCATGAAAAACGGCGAATTCCCAGACGGCTCGCGCATCCTACGCGCCAAGATCGATATGGCGCACTCGAATATCAATATGCGCGATCCCGCTATGTATCGTATCTTGCATACGCCGCATCATCGCACCGGCGACGCGTGGAAGATCTACCCTCTTTACGATTGGTCGCATGGGCAGAATGACTCGATGGAAGGCATAACTCATTCGTTGTGCTCGCTCGAATACGAAGATCATCGTCCGCTATATGAATGGTTTCTGGAACAGCTCGATGTATTCAAGCCGCGTCAGATCGAATTTGCACGACTCAACATGAACTACACTGTGATGAGCAAACGCAAACTCCGCCGACTGGTGGAAGAAAACCACGTCAACGGTTGGGACGACCCGCGCATGCCCACGTTGCGCGCTATGCGGCGGCGCGGGTACACCGCCGAAGCAATCCTCGATTTCATTCGCCGCGTAGGCATAGCGAAGAATTATAGCGTCACCGACGTTGCCTTACTCGAAGCGTGCGTGCGCGAAGACCTCAACAAAACATCGTTGCGGCGGATGGCGGTAATTCGCCCGCTGAAAGTGGTAATTGATAACTATCCCGACGATTTGGTCGAGGAGATGGATGCAATTAATAATCCCGAAGATGCGGACGCGGGCGCGCGTAAAGTTCCATTTTCAAAAGTTATTTATATTGAGCAAGACGACTTCCGCGAGACTCCGCCGCCAAAATATCACCGTTTATATCCAGGTAACGAAGTGCGGTTGCGCTACGCTTATTTCGTCAAATGCACGCATATCGTAAAGGACGATGCGGGCAACATAGTTGAAGTCCACGTAGAATACGACCCGTCCACGCGCGGCGGCGACGCGCCCAATGGGCGCAAGGTGAAATCCACTATCCACTGGGTATCAGCCGCCCACGCGGTAGAAGCGGAAATTCGTATGTACGACCGCCTATTCTCAAAAGAGAACCCCGAAGAAGGCGAGGAGGGTTTCCTCAACTGTCTAAACGCAGGTTCGCTGGAAATTCTCACGGGGCGCGTCGAGCCGTCGCTCACAACATCGAAGACCGGCGCGCGCTATCAATTCGAGCGACTCGGTTATTTCTGCGTAGATAAGGACTCAACCGCCGAAAAACCCGTGTTTAATTTAACGGTCAACCTCAAAGATGCGTGGACAAAAGCCGAAAAAAGGCTGAAATAGATGAAGTCCCGACTCTTAAACGCGATCATTTGTATAACCGTTCTTGCGGCTTGCGCGCCGCAAGAACAAGCCGCGCCGACCGTAGATATTGCCGGTACAATGGCGGTTGAGATCGCTCAGATCATGCAAACACAGACAGCAGAAGCGCCAACGGCAACGCCTCCGCCGCCTACAGAGACCTTCACGCCAGCGTTCACCAATACCCCGTCCGAGCCGCCGACCGAAACGCCAAAGCCGCAACCGCCCGTTGTCGTCAAGTTTGCCGGTTGCTATAAAGGTCCCGGCGAAAATTACGGGTTGATCAGCAACATTGATCCGAGTATCCGTAAATCGGGCAAACAACTCGTAAATATACTCGGCGTAGGCAGCGAACCTGGTTGGATCGTTATTGAAAATCCGTATTTTCATAATCCTTGCTGGATACGCATCGAAAACATGGAAATCGGGCATCAAATAGATCTGTCAAAATACAAGATCTTAACGCCTCCGCCATAATGAGATAAAAATGAGCGCAACGCCCTCTACGAGATTTCAAGACTTGCTTCTCGAGTTTTCGCAAACCGAAAATATCGCTAAGCGCAAAATGCTCGAGCAAAAACTGTGGGGCGAATACGGCAGGAAATTTGCGGTGTTTGTGCTGGATATGTCTGGTTTCTCATTGCTCACACGCAAATACGGGATCGTGCATTATCTTTCGCTGGTGCAGCGAATGCAGTTGATAACGCATCCCATCATCAAGTCGCTCGGCGGGATAATTATTAAATACGAAGCGGATAATTGCATTGCGGTCTTCCCAGACTCGCTGGCGGCGGTCAACGCAGCGGAAGCCATTCATCGCGCGTTCGCAGCGTCAAACATATTAACGCCCGACGATCTTGATATTCATATCTCTTGCGGAATCGACTATGGAGAAATTCTCATCGTTGGAAACAACGATTGCTTCGGCGACCCCGTTAATCGCGCCTTCAAATTAGGAGAAGATATCGCCGGCCCGGAAGAGACGTTGATCACCAAAGAAGCGTTCGATTTATTGCCCGCCGATGCAAACGTCAAAGGGTCTGAATTAAAAGTTTCAATTTCAGGGATTGAAATCTCCGCGTTTGCGGTAGAACGCACAAGGAAATAATCAGCGTTTTTCAAGTGTATAAGAACAGAAGTAAAACGTAAGCGTACAACTAATCTTCATTGAGAAAACATGAAAAATCATTCCCGTTCCATTTCGGCGATTCTATGTTTATTAGCCGCCTCAATTGCTTGCCGCCTGCCAGCGCGAGATGCTGCTGCTTCGCAAACAAGCGCACCTCCTCTCTTAACCGCAACTGCGCTCATCGCGCCGACCGGCACGCCAGCGCCCACTTCCGACAATCCTTTGCTCCTGCCCAATAGCAAGCCCACACAGGCGCTGACAGGTTCGCCGATCCCCCATCTTGCCGCTGGGACTTCGATAGATATTACAAATATCCACATGGTTTCCGCTTCAGACGGTTGGGCGATCGGCGGTCAAACCGCGGCTAGCGATCATATTTTTCGCACGCAAGACGGCGGCGCAACCTGGCGCGATGTCACTCCGCCTCAACCAATGCTCGGCACAGACGGCGCTCTTAACGCTCTGGGGTTCTTCATGGACGCGTCCACAGCATGGGTCGTCTACGGCGGATCTTATGGAACCGCGTTGCCAACCGACGAGGCTGTCTTTTGGCGCACATCAGACGCGGGCACGACTTGGCAATACAGCACAGCGCCGCAACCATCGCCATCCGAAGCTTTCTCTCCTGCGCTATTCGCCTTCACCGATGCGCAACACGGCTGGCTGATGGTCGTCATTGGCGGCGGCATGATGCACCAATACGTCGCCCTCTATTCCACAAACGACAGCGGCGCAAATTGGAACATGATCTTGGATCCGTCGTCAGAAGCGCCGATTCAGTCCTTTCCGAAAACCGCCATGGCGTTCGCCGACGCGCAAATCGGTTGGCTAACGCGCGACGCGCAAGGCGTATCAGATACGCCGCATTTATTCCGCACACAAGACGGCGGCATTAATTGGCGGCAAATTAATCTACCCGCGCCGTCGAGCGCTTCCAATTTGTTCAATGAGTATAGCTGCGGAACGTACGCGCTTTCACTGTTCGCGCCAGGCAGCGTTGTCGTAGCATTGAAGTGCTTAAGTAAAGCGGATTATCAGACGCAATCGAACTTCCAGTACGCTTCTACAGACAACGGTCAAACGTGGACAAGCCTGCCTTTGCCAAGCGATTATTCGATGAACGATGGAGACAGCCTCTATTACTTCGACGCGAACAACGGCTTTGCGTTCGGGCGCAACATTTATCGAACCTCCGATGGCGGCAAAACCTGGGCGTTTGTCAACAAAGTCAATTGGGACGGTCAATTTAATTTCGTTAATCTAATGACCGGTTGGGCGGTAGCGCGCACCGATGCGGATATCGCGTTAGTCGTCACAAATGACGGCGGAGCGCGCTGGAGCATCGTCAAACCGACGCTAGTCGCGCCGTAGTTCGCAACAAAAAAGCCTCCATTTGCCCGATAGACAAATGGAGGCTCGTTCTAACTTAATATTACTTTTTTGCCGCCATCGCAGAAATTACTTGCAGGAGAGCGCCGCCCACCACTTGGCCCGATTGCTGTCGGTACGAGCTCTGCCCAAACGGTCCAGCCGCCATCAACGCGCTCAAACCCGCCTGCAAATTATCCTGCCCTTGATTTTTCGCATTCATAAATGCCATACCAGCGTTGAGCAAGTCGCCTACGTCGAAGCCGGCATTTTGCTGCGTTTGCTGCTGAGGCTGTTGCGCTTGCGTCACCGCGCCGAGAAGCGAGCCAAGCAAGTCCGCGCCCCCAGGCTGTTTTTGCGGCGGCTGGCTTCCGCCAAGCAACGCCTGTACAAGCGTCATCGCATTGTCCGCATTGAGAGATTTCTGCCCTTGAAGTTCTTGGGCGGCTAACGAAAGTCCCTGCGCATATACGCGCGACGAACCGCTGGTAGCGCGTTGCGAGAGCAGTTGACTGGCATGATCTAATTGTTGCGAAGGCGTCGAGTTTTTCTTCTCCGACACCGCCTGCGTAATCAAATTGAACAACTGCACCATATTATCGCCATGATCGCCGTTGTTCGTATCCGCCTTGTTTAATGTCTGTTGTTGCGCCGCAAGCGCTTGCGCCGCTGCGCCAAACAATGTCGTTAAGTCCATTCCTGTTTTTGAAGCCATGTGAAAAATTCCTTTCAAAATTATAGAGTATGCGCTGACAGTATATCAGGAAATGCCCAATTATAAATGTTCCAAAATTTCAATTGCGTTTCGCAATCGCCTCAAGGATTTCTCGCGTCCTATGATCTCCATGCTCTCAAAGAGCGGCGGGCTGACCTTCTGCCCGGTCACCGCCACGCGCAACACGCCGAAGATCTGATTCGCGCCTAGCCCGGACGATTCTACATAGGCGCGCATCGGCGCTTCAACGCTTTGGTGCGATAGATCGGGCAATGCGGATAGAATTCCTATGCATTTTCTGGCAATCTCAGCCGACTGTTTCGCATCAAGTCCTTTTGCGATCAAATCCGTCGGATTCGGCAACACGTCTTCTTTGAAGAAAAAGCCGGCAAACGCCAGACAATCGTCTAATGTGACAAGACGTTCGCGAATCAGCGGCGCAATTTTAAGCAGCATGTCATCTTCAACAGGCAAGCCCGCTGCGACAAAAAACGGCTTAATGCGCGTCATAAGATCGGCGTTCGACAACAAACGGATATGCGCTCCATTGAAATAATCCAGACGCTGAAAGTTGATCGCCGCCGGCGAAGGAGTCAAAGTGTCAACATTAAAACGCCCAATCATTTGATCGAGAGACATCACATCGTCTTCAGCGACGCCCCAACCCATCAACGCGATCCAATTCAACGCGCCTTCAGGCGTGTACCCCAAATCTTTTAGATCGTCCACAAAAATAGAATGTCCATCTTTCAATGCCTGTGCCGACTCGCGTTTGCTCATCTTGCCCTTCCCGCTCGGCTTGAGGAACACCGAAAGATGCGCCCACACAGGCTCGCCCCACCCGAAGGCGCGAACGATATTCACATGCAATGGAAAGGTCGCCAGCCATTCCGAGCCGCGCAACACATGCGTAATCTCCATTTCATGGTCATCCACCATTGCGGCAAGATGGTAGGTAGGAAGTCCGTCCGACTTCATAATGATCCAATCGTCAAGATACTTATTCTCGGTGACGATATCTCCCCGCAAATGATCGTGAGCGATGGTCGCGCCTTCTTGCGGCATCTTAAATCGAATCACATATTTCTCCCCGCTCGCAACCCGCCTCGCCGCTTCATCGGGATCGAGCGCGCGGCATAAACCGTCATAGCGGACGCGATCTGCCTTTCGCGCTTCCTGCTCTTTACGCGATCGTTCGAGTCTTTCAGGCGAGCAGAAACACGGATAAGCGCATCCTTTTTGAACCAGCTCGTTCGCGCGCTGATGATACAGTTCGCGCCTTTCTGTCTGACGATAAGGTCCGAATTTTCCGCCGCGCATCGGGCTTTCATCGGGCGCAATTCCCAGCCAGTCGAGGCTGCGTACAATCTCCTCTTCCGAGCCGGGCACGAATCGTTTTCGATCCGTATCTTCAAGACGCAAGATAAACTGCCCGCCAGTTTGCCGCGCAAGTAAATAATCAAAGAGCGCAGTGCGGGCGCTCCCCAAGTGGAATCGTCCTGTTGGCGATGGCGCCATTCGCGTGCGTGCTGGTTTCAAATAAAATCTCCCGGTATTCTTAAAATTCCAACTGTCGGACCCGCATAGCGACGCTCTCTACGAGTCCGACGCTTAACATTAACGAAGTCAACCCACTCCCGCCGTAACTAAAGAAAGGCAACGGCAGCCCAGAGACCGGTACAATATTCAAGTTCACTCCAATGTTGACCATGCCTTGAAAGAAAATCAGCGTTGCAACGCCATATGCAATCGTCATCCCAGCGACATCGCGCGCTTTTTGCGCCGCGCGCATACAACGCCAAGCGATGACTACGATGATTATAAGCGCCAGCGCGGCGCCGGCAAAGCCAAATTCCTCCGAAATCGCCGAAAAAATAAAGTCGGTATGACGGACTTTGAGAAAACGCAATTGCGTCTGCGTACCGTGACCGTATCCTTGTCCAAGGGCTCCGCCGGAGCCGATCGCGATCAATGCCTGTTGAACATTATACGTCGCGCCAAAAGTCGCGTTAGGATCGGGCAAAATAAAGTTCGCAATACGATCTTGCTGGTACTCTTGCATGAATGGAATGCGAATGTTGTAATAAGTTAATACCACGACGCTTGCGAACACAAGGGAGCCAATTGCGCCAAAAACAAGCACATGCTTAACCTGCAGCCCATTGAACCATAACAATGCGCCTAAGATTACGCTCAGCACCACTACGTTGCTCAAGTTCGGCTGAAGCAGGATCAACAAGATAATGCCAGACGCCCACGCCCCCGCGCCAATTAACCAGCGTAGATCGCGCGGTCTGTCTTGCGTGACTTGAAAATAACGCGCTAAAACGAGGATGGCGACGATCTTTGCGAATTCCGTCGGTTGAAGAAACAGCACACCGACCTGAAACCAACGTTGCGCGCCGAACGCCGTCTGACCGAAGCCCGTCAGCGTCAACAAGGCAATAAGGATCGCAATATACATCGGACGGTGGAGAGCCATCCAGTAGCGATAGTCAATCGCTCCGACGATAAAGATCAATACAATGCCCGCCAACGCAAAGTAGATTTGCCGATTGACCAGCGGGAGTAAAACCTCGTTGCCCGCCACCGCGGAACGAATCATCGTCGTACCGAAAGCCACGGCAAACACAACCGCGCCCAGCAGCCAGAAGTCGAAGTATCGCCATGAAATATTGCGTAACATACGTGGGAATCTTACGAAGCGCGCCCGCTCTACACGCTCAAAAACAATACACTACCTTGTCTTGCGCGTCTTCTTCCGTCGCGTAGACTTTAACGGAATGTCCGCCACCAGTCGTTGCGAGCGTCCATCATGTTCGACACCGATCTGTATGGCTTGTTCATCTACCTCAACATGACGACTAATGACAGCGATAAGATCATCTCGGAGCGAATCGAACTCCGCCGGGGTCAAGTCGGTGCGATCGTGCACCAGCACAAGCTGCAAGCGTTCTTTGGCGCTGTTGGCGCTGGCTTTATTTCCAAACAAGCGATCAAAGAAGTTCATATCACTTCCTCCCCGTCAAACGCTGCAAACGATTCCACAAGCCGCTTTGCGCGTCAAGATCAAGGAAGGGAACAGTCTCGCCTCGCAGGCGTTTAGCGATATTGCGGAACGCCTGCCCCGCCCTGCTCTTCGGTTCATATGCCACCGGCGCGCCGCGATTCGAAGCGATGATCACATTCTCGTCTTCAGGCACAATGCCAATCAATTCAATCGCGAGCAAATCAAGCACATCTTCGGGCGAAAGCATATCTTTGCTTTTGACTAACGCCGGGTTTAATCGGTTGAGGATCAACGCCGCAGGTCCCTTTTCTTCCGATTCAAGAATGCCGATGACGCGATCTGCGTCGCGCACTGCGCTGATTTCCGGGTTGGTCACCACAAGCACGCGATCCGCCCCCGCGATCGCATTGCGGAATCCGCGCTCAATGCCAGCCGGCGAATCGATCAACACGAAATCGCACTCCGAGCGCAAATCTTTTACCAAGCGGATCATTTCGCTGGCAGAGATCGCATTTTTATCGCGCGTTTGCGCGGCGGGGATTAAATACAACTCAGGGAGTTTCTTATCGCGAATCATTGCTTGCTTTAAGCGACAGCGTCCCTCGATCACGTCAACGACGTCGTACACGATTCGATTCTCGAGCCCTAAGATAACATCAAGATTCCGCAAACCGATATCGCCGTCAATGCAAACGACTTTTGAGCCTTCCAATGCAAGCGCAACGGCAAGATTAGCGACGGCGGTCGTCTTTCCAACTCCGCCTTTCCCCGATGTAATTGTGATAACTTTAGCGGTCATTCAATAGTCCTGATATAGATTAGCGGTCAGGAGACCAGATCTCAAGCTGTAATTTTCCGTGCTCGTTAATGCGCGCCGTCTCGGGGTTGGACGTTCGCTGCGGGTCAAGCGAGAGCGTCGTCGTCTCGTCGGCAATTTGCAGCCGCGTGGGCGATAGATCAAGCGCGCAAACGACGGCAGTTCTATCGCCGTTCGAACCGGCGTGAACCGCTCCGCGCAATTTGCCCCAGACAAGGACATTTCCCTCCGCAACGATCTCTGCGCCCGGGTTGACGTCGCCCAAAACGATCACATGCCCCGAGAATTCGACTCGCGTGCCTGAGCGCAACGTCCGATTTAAGAATAGCGCAGTTTCCTCGCCTAGATCCTCCACGCGTACTTGTCGTATTTCTTCGGGTCGCGGCTTCGAGATCCGCGTGGCAAGCCCCAGTAGTTGCGCTGTCTGCTCGGTGGTAGGCGATTCGCCGACTACCGCCCAGAGGAAGATATTGCGCTCAGACAGTTGATCGCGCAGTTCCACTAACTCATTAACGTGTAGGATTTGCGAAGCGACTTCGAGCGCAAGGCGCGCGCCGTGGAAGAAGGCTGGGTTGTCGTCCACCTGAGCAAGCAAGGCGGCGCGCTGTTCTTCCCACGAAGCGTCGTCGAGCGAAGCTAACAAGCCGTCGCGCAAACCTTTAATCTGAACTAACGCTCTTGTCTCTTCCATGTATACAACTGGCGCGATTATAGCATGAAGTTCTCAGCGGTTCTCTATTCGCCGCCCTGCGCTAAATCAATGGCTTTCAGTTCAAAGTACGCCTGCATCACGCGCGCCACGATCGGAGCGGCAACAGAACCGCCTTCGCCGCCGTTATAAGCAAAAGCCAGCACGGCGATCTCCGGGTCTTCAAAGGGCGCGTACGCCAGCGTCCATGCGTGCGTAGGCCATTTGCCAAAATCGCACTTCAGCAAGGCGCGCGCCACATCGTCGCAGTATTCGGCTGTGCCAGTCTTGCCAGCCGCCGCCACCGGCAGCGGGAAGAGCTCGTTAAAAACCCTATACAATGTGCCCAGCGGATTCGAGGTCACAGCCAGCCGCGTGCCATTCCGCACCGCCTCAATCGAAGACGGCTGAATCGTCTTGACGTTGCCGGTCGGGTCGCAATAGCCTGCATCGCAACTCCATTCTCGAATCAACGGTTCGATGGTCGCGTCCCATTTCATCGTGGGCGTGAACGGCGATATCTGATAACTGTCTGGCGGCGGCAAAGAATAGGTCTCAGTCTCATCAGCCAGATTGACCCAAACGCGCCCCATTCTTCCGTCTTCGCCGGCTAGATCGTAAGCTCTATACAGGCTGAACGTATTCGGATCGAACCAGACGGGAATAACGCGTCCTTCGTCATCTTGTATTTCGCGAATTACGGTCGGTTGCATTAACTTCCCATAATTAGCGACCGTTGCTCCAGACATCAACACTTGCAAGGGAGTGCTGAGCACATAGCCCTGCCCCACGCTGGCAATATATGTGTCGCCGGTAGACCAATTCTCTCCTGTGCTAATGCGTTTCCACTGCGGAGAAGGCACCAAGCCGTCTTCCTCGCCCGGAAGTTGAATACCGGAACGCGCTCCGTACCCAAGCGCGCGCGCATATTCGCCCAAGCGGAAGATGCCCAGTCCTTCGGCGACTTCATCTTTATAGCCGCCGCCCAATTTGTAAAAGCATACGTTGCTCGAATAGGCGATACAGTGTAAAAAATCCAGCGAGCCAAAGCCGGCTTCATTGACAACGCCATCGCGTTCGTACACCCAATCTACAAATGGGCGCATATTTCGACCTTCGATGCACGGATCGTTTGGCGAGAACTGCTCGCATAGCAACAGACGTCCGGGGGTCTGCACAATTTGACCCAGCTTGATCACGCCTTCGTTGATCGCGCCGGTTGCCGTCGAAAGTTTAAATGTCGAACCGGGCGCCAACTCCGCCGAGATCGCGTTGTTCACAAGCGGATGGCGCGGGTCTTGCGCCAACTGATCATAGTAATAACTAGGGATAAGGCGGGCGAAACGGTTATTTTCATACGACGGGTAAGAGACCATCGCAAGCACTTCGCCCGTCTTAGGATTCATAGCGATCACAACCCCGCTCGAAATACGAAGTTCATTAAACCAATCGTTCCAAATATCAATTTCGTCCTTAAGCACGGCTTCAGCCACTTGTTGCAGTCGCGTATCTATCGTGGTCACGATGTTGAGTCCTGAACGAGGTTCGAGCGGCGGCTCAAGGTTGCGCAATTCTTCGCCCGCCACATCCACCTGAACGACGCGCAACCCATTGCGCCCCATCAAAACATCGTCCATCGAAGTTTCAATGCCGGCATAGCCGATCTTATCGCGATTGGCTATATATCCCTTCTCTTCATACATATCTTTCAGCGAAGCGGGGATCGGACCCAGAAAACCGACAACGTTCGCCGTCAGTGAGCCAGTGGGATAGTCGCGTACCGGCTCGATCTCCACCGCCACGCCTGGCCAATCCGCCGATCGTTCGCGAATCGCGCGCGCCAGTTCCGCGTCAATGTTACAAACGATCTTTACCGGAGTGAATGGAGCCAGCGAATCGCCAAGCGCAACCATATCTGCAATGCTCGGACCGGGCGCGCAAGCCGCAAATAGTTTTGCATTTTCAAGCGACTCTTCGGTCACCGGTCCGCCGACGGGCGCCCCGGTCAATTGCGAGATCTCGCGGTAGATATGCTGAATATCAGCGTCGTCATCCGGCAGATATGCGGGCGTGATCACGATGTTGTACGATGCAATATTACGCGCCAAAATGTATCCATTGCGATCATAGATAATTCCGCGCGGCGCGGGCTCGCTGATCTCAGACCGGTAATTCTCTACCGCCTGCGCGACCCAACTCGGGCTTTCAACAAGTTGCAGAGAGCCCAGACGGAACAGCATACTGCCAGCCACAGCGACAACTACAGCATAGACCAGCCATGTACGCCATCGTCCTGTTTGATGTTTCTGATTTGGAACGCTCATTCAGACTCCAACGGCAGATACACCCAGCGCGCCAGATCGCGCACCATGGTAAAAACTGGAATGGCGAGAAGAGAGTTCAACAACATACTCGGCAACGTAATCCATCCTAAGGCGTTAGAAATCTCCAGAGGGGCGCCGAGGATTTTTAATGCACCTAATGAAATCATATGAAAGAACGCCGTTCCGATTAAACATACCGACAACATCGCCAGCAATGGAATCTGCCAGACGCGCGCCTGGAGTCCGCGCGCAAGCAGCGCAATGAAGAGATAACCGGCCACGGGGACGAAAAAGGGAAGCGCCGAGACAAACCCGACCAGCAACCCGAACGCCAGCGCCCAGTGCCACGCCGTCTCCACACCGTCCTGCAAAGCCCATGCCGCCAGAACGACCAACGACAAATCAGCCGAGCCAGCCAGCAACGGCAACCGGCTCACGATAGCAGACTGCAATATCACAGTCAAAATAATGATCGGGATCGCGACAAGATTACGCATTTTGAATCAAGGAGCAGGAATCAAAGGGCTAATATCCACCGGCGTGAAATCCACAACGACCAGAACGATCTGAAGGCGATTAAAATCTACCACCGGTTGGATGGACGCTTGCTGAAATAAATCCGATTCGCGCGCGCGGACGTTAACCACCTGCCCCACAATTAAGTCGGGAGGGTAACCGCCTCCCAGCCCAGAGGTCAACACAAGATCGCCGCGCTCGATCGCCACATTCTGCTGAACCAGCTCAAGCGTTAAGTCGCCGGTCAACGACCCGACGAGAGACGATTCCGTTTTCGCATTCTGTAGGCGAACGTTCACATTTGAAGCAGGATCGGTAATCAGTTGCACGCGCGCTGCATCGGCGATAACCGCGGTAACGCGCCCCACCAAACCTTGATTTGTCACGACTGGCATGCCTTTGCGTACGCCGTCATTGGAGCCGCGATTGATGATCACATAATGCAAGAATGGGCTGGGATCTTTACCGATAACCTCCGCCGCCAAAAATGTATCTTCCGAATGCGTACGAGAGAAATCTACCAACGCCGCAAGGATCTCTCGCTCAGCCGCTTGTTGTTGCAGTTGAATGACTTGCGCTTGCAATTCTGCAACCTCAGCTTGCAAGCGGATATTCTGCTCGCGCATCGCGGCGACGTCGCGCGACGAGGTCAGCAAATATTGTAATGCAACGAAGCGAGAGGAAAACCACGTCTGCGCGCCAACCAGCGACCGCGTCACTGCGTTCGACACGGGTCCGAAGAATCCTCCCAAAGCAAGCGCCAAAATACCCGCTACGACTAGGAATACGATCGTGATCTGAAGCGTGCGCGAGAATAAATTTTTCATGTCGCTTGGGCTGACTGAACACGCGCTGCGGCGCGCCAACAACTACACGTTATGCCGTGTGCTTCCACGTTCAAGCCCAATAAAATAACGGCTCAAATTATCGAAGTCGTCGAACACCATGCCCGCGCCGCGCGCCACGCACGTCAGCGGGTCTTCCGCCACCCACACACGCAACTTCACTTCGTCCGAAAGCCGCTCTGCCAGTCCTTGCAGCAAGCCCCCTCCGCCAGCAAGGCAGATGCCTGTTTCCATCAAGTCGGCAATGATCTCCGGCGGGATCTCATCCAACGTATCGCGCACAGTATCTACAATAACCTGCACTGAACTCGCCAACGCTTCGCGGATCTCAACAGACGACACTTCCACGCTCTCCGGCAAACCCGTCACAAGATTGCGCCCGCGCACTTCCATTGTTTTTTCCGGTTGAAGCGGATATGCCGACCCAATCGTCCACTTAATCTGCTCTGAAATGCCTTCGCCAATGAGCAGATTGTATTTGTTTCGTAAATATTGCACGATATCCTGATCCATTTCATCGCCCGCAACGCGCAACGAGCGCGAGACCACTACGCCGCTCATAGACAAGACCGCCATTTCTGTCGTGCCGCCGCCGATATCAATCATCATACTGCCGCGAATATCGCCAATGGGCAGCCCTGCCCCCAGAGCCGCAGCGATCGGCTCTTCGATCATATACGCGGCGCGCGCGCCAGCCGCCATAACGGCGTCGTGCACGGCGCGCTTTTCCACCTCAGTAACGCCGGTCGGGATTCCTACGATGACGCGCGGGCGCGGAAGCGGAACAACGCTATGTTCATGGACTCGATCAATAAAATATTGCAGCATCACCTGCGTAATATCAAACTCCGAGATCACGCCATCGCGCAAAGGGCGCACAACTGCAACATTGCCCGGCGTTCGTCCGATCATCTCCTTAGCCTCCAAGCCGATTGCAAGAGGCTGGCGCAAACGCTTATCAATCGTCACCCACGATGGCTCGTTAATTACAATGCCTTTGCCGCGCACGTTTACCAGCGTATTTGCAGTGCCAAGATCGATCGCAATATCTAAAGATAGAAAGCCCAATAACCAATTAATTGGATTAAATGCCAAAGCAGGCTCCTCAAGATTTCCTTATCTAACTAGCGTAATATTATACCTAACAATCGGTTGCCTCGTGAAATCGCGTATAATCAACCTGATGAAGCGCCCAGATCCTCTCGTGATCGGCATCGCCGGCGGCTCGGGCTCCGGAAAGACAACCGTCGCTCAGACGATCCTATCGCGAGTAGGTCGCAACCGCATCGCCTTCCTCCAACACGATTCGTACTATAAAGACCTGAGCGGGTTGCCCCCCGCACAGCAGTCGGAAATCAACTTCGATCATCCCGACTCGCTCGAATCGGACTTATTAGCCCAGCATATCGCTTCGCTTCGTAGTGGGACTTCGGTCTGGGTTCCCATCTACGACTTCTCCGCCAACCGGCGCACCGGCGACGTCTTCATCGTGGAGCCGCGCAGCGTTATTCTCGTGGAAGGAATCTTGATCTTCACCGAACCAAAATTACGGAGCATGTTCGACGTCAAGATCTTCGTAGACACCGACGCAGACCTACGCTTCATCCGTCGTCTCAAACGCGACATCGCCGAACGAGGCCGCACGACCGAATCAGTCATTCAACAATATCAAGCCACCGTGCGCCCTATGCACCTCGAATTCGTCGAGCCCTCAAAGCGCTATGCCGACGTGATCATCCCCGAAGGCGGACACAACGCCGCCGCGCTTGACATGGTCGTCGCTCGCATTGAAGCGTTATTAAAGTAAAGCAGCCTCTCTCTCCCTTTTCTCGTCAAAGAAAAGTGGAGGAGGGCTTATCAAATCACACTCAAACAGGAGAAGAAATGTCAAAACAATGGAAATCTGCCCCGCAGATGCAAATTGACCCAAAGAAGAAATATAAGGCGCGTATGGAGACCGACAACGGCGTCATGGTCATTGAGTTGTTCGCCGATAAAACGCCAAAGACCGTCAACAATTTCGTTTTCCTCTCTCGCGAGGGATTCTATAACGGCGTGATCTTTCACCGCGTTATCAATAATTTCATGGCACAGGGAGGCGACCCTACCGGCACCGGCATGGGCGGACCCGGCTATAAATTCGAAGACGAGTTCCACCCCAGTTTAAAACACGATAAACAAGGCGTGCTTTCTATGGCAAACGCCGGACCCGGCACAAACGGTTCACAGTTCTTTATTACCCATACTCCCACCCCGCATTTGGATAACCGCCATAGCGTTTTTGGACAAGTCGTAGAAGGCTTAGATGTATTGATGTCCATTCCGGCGCGCGATCCTAACAATAGAAACGCTCCAGCCGTCAAGATTCTTAGCGTCGTCATTGAAGAAAACGAATAGGAACGATTCGGCGAAGACGACGCAAGCGCAGCCTTCTGCGTCGTCTTCACGCGCAATTATGCGAACCATTCTACGGGCGGCGGCGTTTGTCGCGGTCGTCGCCATCACACTCTATGTGTTCAGCATCCGCGAACGCGTGCAAGAATTCGCTGAGTTCGGTTATCCGGGCGTTTTTCTCATCGCCCTGATCGCTAACGCGACGATTCTACTCCCTGCGCCGGGCGTGGCGATCGTTTACGCGATGGGCGCGGTCTTTCATCCTCTCGGCGTGGGAATCGCAGCCGGGACCGGCGGCGCGCTCGGCGAACTCTCCGGTTACCTCGCCGGCTTCAGCGGACAGGCTGTCATTGAAAACACGCAACTTTATGAACGGATAAAGCCGTTTGTGAAGAAATACGGCGGCTGGGCGATACTCTTCTTATCAGCGATTCCCAATCCTTTCTTTGACGCGGCGGGCATCGCGGCGGGCGTTGTGAAAATTCCGCTAAAAACATTCTTGTTTTTTGTATGGATCGGTCAATTGATTAAGATGACCGTGTTTGCCTACGCGGGCAACTATTCAGTAGAGTGGATCGCGCAATTTATACATTAATATCTAGAGGAGTTTGCCATGAACGCTTACAGCACGATTGATGCATATCTTGAAAAGAATATGGATAAAAGCATCGCCGAACTCTCCGCGCTTGTTGCGCAACCGAGCATCAGCGCGCAAGGAGTGGGGTTGAAAGAATGCGCGGCGTTGGTTGCGGATATGTTGCAGGCGCGCGGCTTCGCAGCCGAAGTCATGGACACCGAGGGCGCGCCTGTCGTCTTCGGCGAGCGAAAAGGCAAATCGGACAAAACGCTGCTGTTCTACAACCATTACGACGTCCAACCGCCCGAGCCATTGGAATTATGGGAAACGCCTCCGTTCGAGCCGTCGCTGCGCGCGGGCAAACTATACGGTCGCGGCGTGAGCGACGATAAGTCGCACATCACTTCGCGCCTATTTGCCATTGACGCGTTGCTTGACGCCGACGGCGAGCTTCCGTGCAACGTTAAATTCATCATCGAAGGCGAAGAAGAAACTACCAGCGTTCACTTACACGAGTTCATCCTTGCACACAAAGACAAATTAAAAGCCGATGCGTGTATTTGGGAGTTCGGCGGCGTAGATCACCGCGAAGTTCCAATGCAATCTCTTGGCTTGCGCGGAATTTGTTATGTGGAACTCTCGGTGGAACGACTCAATACCGATGTGCATTCCGGCGTGGGCGGTTCAATCATGGAAAACGCGGCATGGCGGCTGGTCTGGGCGCTCTCTACGCTCAAAGGACCCGACGAAAAGATTCTCATCCCCGGCTTCTACGACGACGTTAAGCCGCCCTCTGCACGCGATCGCGAACTAATGGCGGCGCTGCCCGACGTTGCCGAAGAGTACAAGAAACGCTTCGGCGTGCAAAAATTCATCAAAGGTCTCACCGGCGGAACCGACCTCAAAATGGAAGAGGTCTTCGTCCCCACTTGCACCATCTGCGGGCTTACCAGCGGCTACCAAGGACCAGGCGCGAAGACAGTCTTACCCGCCAAAGCCTCCGCCAAAGTAGATTTTCGCCTCGTGCCAGATCAGAAGCCTGAAGACATCCTTCGCAAACTTCGCGCGCATCTTGACGCGCAAGGATTTAACGATGTGCAAATTAATTTCCTCGGCGGCGAACCTGCGGCGCGCACCGATCCAGACGATCCGTTCGTACAAACTGTCATACAGACTGCCGAAGAGGTATACGAATTCCCTATGGAGATCGTTCCCATGGTCGGCGGTTCGGGACCCAATTATCCGTTCGTGCACGATCTTGGGCTGCCGGTCGCGACCGCCGGGCTTGGTCATCCGGATTCGCGCGCGCACGCACCCAACGAGAACATTCGCCTCGATTTATATCTCAAACACGCGCGGCACATGGCACGATTGATGAAAGAGTTCGCGCGCTCATAACCAGCCTATCTATCAGAACATGACCAAGATCACTCTGCTCCCGTTACGTCTCTTCCGTCAAGAGGGACTATACTGTATCTATCATCGTCGTTATGGAGGTTTTTATGCTTGTTAGTGAAAGAATGTCTCGTCCAGTAATTACCGTCGCGCCGGAAGACTCATTGCACGATACCGCCGAACTGTTTCGGCGCGAACACATCCGCCGCGCGCCGGTAGTTGAACACGGCAAGCTGGTCGGCATTATCTCGCAGTCAGATTTACTGAACGCATCTCCTTCAACGGTTACATCGCTCAGCGTTTGGGAATTAAATTACCTCCTGAGCAAAGTGACTATTAGCCGCGTCATGAAGAAGAAAGTTCACACAGTCGCCGCAGATACCCCCATCGAGGAAGCCGCGCGCATCATGGCGGATTACAAGATCGGCGGGTTGCCAGTCGTTAACGACTCCGGACGCGTAGTCGGCATGATCACCGAAACCGACCTGTTCAAAGTGTTCCTCGAAATGATGGGCGCTCGGCAAAAGGCAACGCGCGTTACCGCTCTCATCAACGATGAACGCGGCGAGCTCGCCAAACTGACAAAAGCCGTCGCCGACGCGGGTGGCAACTTCATCTCGCTCGGCACTTTCGCCGGCTCCGAAGCCGGCACAAAAGTAGTCACTTTCAAAGCGCTAGGCATTAAAGAGAAAGACGCTAAAAAAGCGCTTTCAAGCGTGGTGAAAAAATTCTGGGACGTTCGGACAAGTTAGCCTAGCGCCGATTCGTGATCTTTCTGGGCGGTTTGCCTTTTAAGTCGTCTACTTCGCGAGGGGTTAACGCGCGCCATTGCCCCGGCGTGAGATTCCCCATGCGCAGCTCGCCGATGCGAATACGCAGAATGCGCACGATCGGCAGCCCGAGTTGCTTACATGTCTCGCGGATCTGACGCTTGCGTCCCTCGCGCATCGTCACACGCACCCAGGCGCCCTTCCCTTGCGGCGATTCAAAGCGCAGCTCGACCGGTTGCGTCTTGTATCCATCTTCCAATACGACGCCGCGCCTCCATGTATCCAATTGTTCCGTATCGGGACGCCGCGCCAATAAAACGCGATATTCCTTCTCGTGCCCGTACCGCGGATGCGTCAGACGATTCGCAAGGTCGCCGTCGTTCGTCATCAACACCAGCCCTTCGCTCTCAAAATCCAATCTGCCGACGGGGTATAAATGTCCGGGCGCGTCAATCAGATCGCGTACCGTGCGACGCTCATCTCCTCTTTCCTTCTCAACAGTGGATAACACATTGCGCGGTTTATACAAAGCGATGTACGCCAATTTCTCCAGCGCGACAATAGGTTTACCGTCTACGGTGATTCTATCTGTTTGCGCATCCGCCTTCGCGCCCAATGAGACGATCTGCCCGTTCACGCGCACGCGCCCCGCGGAAATAAACTCCTCGCAAGCGCGGCGCGAGCCGTATCCCGCTTGCGCGAGTATCTTCTGTAATCGTTCCTGCATCGTATGCTGTCCTGCCAAATCTTATTGAAATAAATTGTCGTCTGCCATCCGCGATAACCCCGCTATTATATCGAAGAAACAACTATTTCTCGAAAAGTGACAATACGCGGAAGCAGCTAAAAAAGCGAACTAAATTTCTCGCCGCACTTGCGCCTCAATCGTCAAGTTAGTATACTTACGCCACTTATGCCGCCTGAAAAGATCGGACGCTACGAAATTAAATCAGAGCTTGGGCGCGGAGGCTTTGCCACCGTGTATCTGGCGTACGATCCGCTCTTCGAACGCGAAGTAGCAATCAAATGTTTGCCGCCTGAATTAATTCATTCCGACCAGCAATTTCGCACTCGGTTCGAACGCGAATCGAAAATCATCGCTCAGTTAGAGCATCCCGCCATCGTGCCTGTCTACGATGTCGGTCAGGAAAACAATCAGCCTTATTTCGTCATGCGCTATATGAACGGCGGCTCGCTCTCAGACAGGATCAAGACGAAAGCCTATAGCGTTGAAGAAGCCCTGAAAGTCCTTGAGCAAATCGCGCCTGGCTTGGACGAAGCGCATGCAAAAGGAATCATCCACCGAGACTTAAAGCCCGGCAACATCTTATTCACGAATAACGGATTGCCGCTGATCGCAGATTTCGGGATCGCCAAGTTTTCTCAGGGCGACGGTCAAAACGTTACCGGCAGCGCGGTAATCGGAACGCCAGCCTATATCTCGCCGGAGCAAGCCTCCGGCGAAGAGATAGACGGACGCACAGACATTTACGCGTTAGGCGTTATTCTCTACGAAATGCTGACCGGCCAGCAGCCCTATCAGGCAGACACGCCCTTAGCCTTGGTCGTCAAACACATTACCGAACCCGTTCCCAGAATACTGGACGCAAACCCCAACCTACCCGCCTGGATGGACACGGTCATTGCGACGGCGATGGCAAAGAAGAAAGAAGACCGCTATGCGACTGCGGTCAAGATGACCGAGGCGATCAAAGCCTTCGCGCGCACCGCATCGCCAACGCTAGTCGCTCACGCGCCATCAAGCGCGCGCGCGCCGAAACGGCGCAGTTTCCTGCCGTTGGCGTTTGGCATTTTCGCGCTCGCGCTTCTCGCGCTCGGACTCGGAGCCAGAGCGCTCTTACTGCGCCGCGAATTTCGCGCCGCTGCCAAAACGACAGAAATTTCGTCTTACTCGCCGACAGTCGCATCGCCCACCCCCACTCTCGTAAGCACGCTGACGGCGCCGACCGCTGTTTCACTCACAGCGACAGCCGCTCCTACCATCGAATCAACTGCCGCGCCCATCTCCGCTCTGCCAGTCGTCGGCGGCGCGGACAAGATCGCCTTCGTCCGAAACGCCGATATTTGGATGATGAATATAGACGGCTCGGACTTTACGCAACTGACCACAGACGGCGTCCCAAAGTTCAATTTGCAGTGGTTGGCGGGCGGCAAAACGCTGCTCTACATGAGCGGAAAGTCGGTCAAAACTGTGGACATTGAAACGCTGCGCGAAGAAACGATCATGAGGTATCAGGCGGCGGACTACTTCGAGTCTTTTCAAGTTTCACCGGACGGAACGCAAGCCGCTTTAAGCGTTAACCGCGAATTGTTCGTCGTGCCATTCGCCCCCGAGAAACTAATTGAGGTCTCGAATCGAAACCATTTACTGGCATTGAATGGTTGTATTTTCTATGACAAATTCGCCGTAACGGGTGCGCTATGGTCGCAGGATGGGAAACGACTCGCAATAAAGTTTCTAGCGAACAAGAGCGGAACGCAAGTAGACGCCATCCGGCTCATTGACATCACAAAATGCAAAGACGCCACTTTCGCCAAATTGGACGAATTTCCGATTGGGCGTTTCGAATTCGGCAGATGGATCGAACATTTCAGTTGGAACGGCGACTTGCTCTTTTATCTCAACAGCTCCAAGCGCAACGAAGGTTTTGGCGACCTGCTCTTTTACAACGGCGACACTCATAAATTTGAATTTCAGGCTCCATACGAGGGCAACTGCTGCTATCGAGACGCGTCCTTCAGCCCAGACGGCTCCTATGTAATTTTCGCTTTCCAAGATATTCGTCTCGGAACAAACAGCCCGATCAACTTGTATTACTTGCCGTCAGACACGCTCACTTTTAAACGAAAGTTAGAGCCGATACCGCTGCCCGACGACTTCTTCACGCAACGCACCGAAAAGCCGCTCCCCGCCTTGCGGTCCGCGCAATGATTTCTGCTCGACACATCGACGTAGAGAACCGCCTCATGCCTACGCCATCTAGGTACAATACTTTTTCGACAGTCTCGTTAGGCGGCTTGCAGACGCTTCACACAGCGCTGCTTCGAATTTATATCGTTCACAATCATACCGCTCACGGCAGCCTCAACTTATCCGCCTGCCATTAACGCAAACTATTGGTTCTTGCGCTTTAGATAAATAAAAAGGAGATAATATGCTGAAAATCCGATTCTCTTACCTAAGTATTTCGATCTTGGTGTTTACGTCAATCTTTTTCGGATCAAACACCAAGATTGTAAACGCGAGCTCATATTCAAAGGCAGCGGCTCTACCAAATCCCGCAGGAATGATTCTTCCAGCGCACGTATCAACCAAGCCGAAATATGGGATTAGCGGGGCTCATTTATCAGGTTTTGCAAGAAGATTTAAAAATGATACGAACCAAGTCATAACAAACAACAACACAAAAACGAGCAGTATTGACATAGTTTTTAATGGAAGTGTTGTTGCTCCAATCTCAGGCACAATTCGAATTCCGGCTAGTTGTGCCAGTTCTAAATATCCTGCTCATCAAATTGTTTTTATACAAAACGCTGACGGAACTGCAATTGGACTGACGCATATAGCATTAAAAAATGAAATTAAGTCAGGTTCAATCGTTACAAAAGGTCAAATAATCGGAAAAACAGCGTGGCCTATCCCGACTTCTGCATCCACATCCTTAGGATGTGGATATGGCACTTCTCCCCATATTCACTTAACTTTAATGAAATGGACAAAGGGCCCCGGAAATATCATCAATTATTCAGAGCAATCTATAGTAAACAATTACATTTCCCAATGGATAGTAAAAAACACTTACCTGGACGGACCACGGAATGACGTTCAAACAGGCAGATTCATAGAAGACATTGTGAAAATCTCATCTCCTCATCCATTTAGAAATGCAAATGGATATAAGATTATTGAGGGACGAGACACAGGGGTTGTTCGCACTATGTTTTTTGTTCCAGGCAATCTTAAACAGACTTGGAATTTAATTTCCATTGGGGATGGTTATTACTATTTTAAAAACATGCAGTATAACAAATGCCTGTCAATTGAGAACTCAAGTGCAGCCAATAATGCCAAAGCAATTTTGCAAGATTGCACTGGCGCGTCTTCGCAACAGTTCCAATATGTAACCATCGCCAACGCGTTAGGGAAAATAGCGATCAAAGCAAAACATAGCGGTAAAGTTCTTGACATCCCGGTAAATTGGAGCGGAGATCCATTTGCCGGCAACGGCGACGCTTTGCAGATTCAACAATACGATGCATTCTATGGCACAAATCAACAATGGATAATATCTAAGCCGTGAATTTAGAAAGTGGGTTTTCAAGTGTTTTTTATTGAAAACCTACTTTCTAACAAGGGACGCAAATTAACGCTCCGAATCGAGGTGAAAATCGAAACGTACCGCCAATGAACGGCAGCGTTAAAGAACAAAGTCAAACACGATCAGAAAATCCCCGCGCCTATAAAAAGGCGGAGGATTCCTCCGCCTTCAATCAAAATTCCCTTGCCTTTATCCTTTCAACAACTCGTCCTGCTTCGTCTCTTCCTCCTCAGGTCTTGCCAGCGGGGGCATTTCGAGGATCGAGCCTAAGCCGAAGTGCTGCAAAAATTCGGGCGTGGTCGAGTAGAGAATCGGACGGCCGGGTCCGTCGGCGCGGCCCGATTCGAAAATAAGATTCTTGTGCAAGAGACTCTTCATCATACTGTCGCTGTTCACGCCGCGGATCGAGTCGATTTGCGGGCGCGTGACTGGTTGCTGGTACGCGACGATCGCCAGCGTTTCTAACGCGGCGCGGCTGAGGTTGGTCGTCGCCTCCAAGCCGAGAAAGCGTTCAACCAAGCCCGCCAGTTGCGACGCGGTCGTTAGTTGAACGCGCCCCGCGTGACGCTGGAGATTCAAACCGCGTTGTGCAAGCGAAGCGTCTAGTTCATTGAGTCCGCGCTCGACGACAGAAGGGGCGACGTCTAACGCAGCGGCAAGTTGCGTCAACGCCACCGGCTCGCCCGAAACAAATAACAGCGCTTCCAGTTGCGCGGCAAGCGGCAATTCGGGTTGGGGGTTTTCGCTTTCGATCGTCTCTAAATCGCCCATGCTATAATTGCTCCAACAAAAAATCTATGAAGATAAAATTTCTTTTCTTTCCACTAGCCGTCATTCTCGTCGTCAGTCTCGCTTGCACGCTTTTCGTCGGCGGTCCCGACTATTCGGACCTCCCGACTATCCCTGCATCTACGGAAGACGTTCAAAGCTTGAAAGACAGCGTTAAAAAAGCGTTTGAAGACGGCTTGCAGAGCGGCGTAGTGACCATTGCCATCACCGAACAACAACTGACTTCGTATCTTACGGCGCGGCTACAAAACGACCCCAACCTGCAGCAAGACAATAAACCGCTGATCGCAGATCCGCAAGCGTATCTGCGCGACGGGCAAATACAGATCTACGGAAAGACGCAACAAGGCATCTTCTCCGCCAATATCGGCGTTATCGTCAACGTCAGCGTAGACGATAACGGTAAGCCGAAAATCGAGATCGCGTCAGCCGACTTCGGTCCGTTCTCCGCGCCACAAGGCGTCAGCGAAGCGCTCACGGCGGCGATTGAAGAAGCCTATACCGGCGCATTCGGTCCGGTATTGACCGGCTTACGAGTCGAATCGATTTCAATCGCAGACGGAGTCATGACCATCAGCGGGCGAATCCGATAACGACGGGATTATACACCACCCGCATTGCGCCAATGATTCAAACAATTCCTGCCGCACGATCGCGCTTCTTCCCATCTTTTCAACTGCCATGGTTGTTAGCGGCGCTCTTCGCGCTAACGGCTTGCCGTTCGCCGCAACTTGCCGACGCGAATATTACGATCAGCGTTACGGCGGATGCAGCGACGCGAACTATTACGATTGCAGCGGGAAGCACCGTGCAACAAGCGTTGCAGTTCGCGAAAATCACGCTGGGCGCGCTCGATCGCGTAGAACCTCCGCTTTATACCGTGCTGAACGCCGACGATGCGATCAAGATTACGCGCGTGCAGGAGTTATTCGAAACGGAGGAACAGGTCGTTCCATTTGAGAAGCAGATCGTGCGCAACGAATCGCTGCCAGAAGGCGAAACGCGGCTCGTGCAGGCGGGCGTCAATGGTTTGAAGGAAATTACCTATCGGCGTGTGCTTGAAGACGGCGTGGAACTCAGCAAATCCATCGTCAAAACAATTGACTTGCAGGAAGCGCTTCCTGAGATCGCCATGATCGGCGCGCAATCATCTTTCGTGCCTTTGTCGATTCCGGGCAAACTTGCTTATATCGCCGGCGGCAACGCTTGGGTGATAGACGCCTCTACCGCAAACCGCATCTTGCTGGTCGCTACCGGCGATCTCGACGGACGCATTTTTAGGTTCTCGCCGCGCGGCGATTATCTCATCTACACGCGCAAGTCTACCAAGCCGGCGGATAAAGAGATTAATACGCTCTGGGCTGTGCGCACAAACCCCGGCAGCAAACCCTTTTCCACCGGCATTACGAACGTCGTCCACTTTGCCGATTGGATTCCCGGAACAAGTTCCATCGCCTATTCCACCGTCGAGCCGCGCGTCACTGCGCCGGGCTGGCAGGCGAATAACGATCTATACCGCTACAGCATATCCAGCGGCGAAAAGAAAAAGATAGTAGACGCCAGCGCAGGAGGCGTCTACGGCTGGTGGGGAACGATTTTCGCGTTCGCTCCCGATGGGCGGCTTGCCTACGCCCGCCCCGACGGAATCGGGACTGTAGACTTCGACGGCAAAGCCTTTAAGCCTTTGATTGACATCGTTCCCCTTAACACTCATAGCGATTGGGCGTGGCTGCCATCGCTGACTTGGGGCGCGGACAGCAAAACGCTCTACTTTACCACCCACGCGTCTCCATCTACGTTGGTAAGCGCCGAGGATTCGCCCTTCTTCGACTTGAACGCGTTCTCGTTCGAAAACAAGGCGAAGATGACGATCGCGCAACACAGCGGGATGTTCGCCTACCCCAGCGCGTCGCCTTCGCGCCCCAATTCGCGCGAACGGCAATATCAAGTCGCTTATTTACAAGCCATCTTCCCGGAACAAAGCGAAAGCAGCCGCTATCGCGTCGTCGTGATGGATCGCGACGGCTCCAATCGGCAGACGATCTTTCCGCCGAACGACGCGCCCGGGCTTGAGCCGCAGAATCTCGTCTGGGCGCCGGGGCAAATCAATGGGCAAAGCGGCTATTTCATCGCCGTCGTATATCAAGGCAACCTCTGGCTGATAGACGCCGGCAACCGGCAAGCGTTTCAAGTAACGGGCGATGGATTGATCACTAAAATTGATTGGAGATAAAACATGCGTATTTTAATCACCGGAGCCGCGGGCTTTCTCGGCTCGCATCTAAGCGATCGCCTGCTCGTTGACGGACATGAGATCGTCGGACTGGATAATTTCATCACCGGCAATCCGCAGAACATCGCTCATTTGATGGGGAACGAGCGCTTTTCGTTCTACAGGCATGACGTTTCACACTACATTTTCGTACCGGGCAAAGTGGACGCGGTCTTGCATTTTGCATCACCCGCCAGCCCAAACCCGCAATCGCCAGCAGGATATTTCAACCTGCCCATTCAAACGATGAAAGCCGGCGCGCTCGGCACACATAATTGCCTTGGCGTGGCAAAAGCCAACGAAGCCCGCTTCTTGCTCGCCTCCACCAGCGAAATTTACGGCGACCCGCTCGTGCATCCGCAAACTGAAGATTACAGCGGCAATGTGGATCCGGTCGGTCCGCGCGCCGTCTACGACGAAGCGAAGCGTTTTGCCGAGTCAATTACGATGGCGTATTACCGCTATCATCGCGTAGATACGCGCATCGTGCGCATCTTCAATACCTACGGTCCGCGCATGGACTTGGAGGATGGGCGCGCGCTGCCGAATCTACTCAAACAAGCGCTGCTCGGTCAACCGTTGACCGTCTACGGTGACGGCAGCCAGACGCGTTCATTCTGCTACGTGGACGATTTAATAGACGGCATCGTAAAACTGCTCTATTCAGACGAGCATCTTCCCGTCAATATTGGCAGTCAACACGAGATCAGCCTGCTGCAATTTGCCGAAGCGATCAATCGCATCACCGGCAACAAAAGCGGAATCGTCTTCGTCGAAAATGCGCGCAGCGCGCGCGACCCGCAACAGCGTCAACCGGATATTACACGCGCCAAGAATATCTTAAAATGGGAGCCGCGCATCTCGTTAGACGAAGGCATTAAGAAGACCGTTCCTTATTTCAAAGAAAAACTCGGGGTCGAATGATCATCGTAGATAATCGAGAACGGACGCGATTCCTCAAATTTGCCGCAGTAGGCGCCGCCGGCTCCGCAGTAGATTTCGGCGTTATGAATCTACTCACGCGTTTCTTTTCCATGTCGCTGGTCTACGCGGGGACAATTTCATTTATCTGCGCAGTGATCAATAACTTCATCGGCAATCGCTACTGGACATATCCCGAATCAAGATCGAGACACATCCTTCAGCAATTGGGGATGTTCTTCGTTGTGAACGCGATCGGCATCGCCATCCGCGTGCCAATCCTTCACTTCATCGAGCCGCCGTTGGAAAATTTATTTATGGGCGCGCGCGCATTCGCATCGCTGCCTCCCGATGCGCTAGCGAAGAATGCCACCCTGGCGCTGGCTATCGGAATTGTAATGCTTTGGAACTTCTTCGTAAACCGCTATTGGACGTATAATGACGTAGATTAATCGTATGGCGCAATCTACTACAAACCGCATTATTCCAATTTATACCTCGCGGGGAGATGCTGAAGCCTTTCTGGCGTACCCCTATCTTTACAACCGCCTCGGCGAATGGATCGGATGGGCGACGCCCCAGCGCGAAGTCTATTCTGTAATGGGTTACTTCGTCGGCGCGCTCACCAGCGATCCGCGTATCGTCCGCAAACGCGTGGATGACGCATCGAAACCGCGCCAGAATCCACCGCCGCCGCCAGCGCGCATCGCGACTCCGACGCTCGTTCCGCTTGCGCCGATGATGCAAGATTTATCGCACAGTCTGATTGACGTGCTCTCGGACGAACCCGAAAGGTTGCACACGCTCGACAGCGGCGATCTTCGTCCCGACATGGATTAATTGTTCGGCGATTTCACCCAGCGCTTCAAGTTGCAATTGGGGGATATAATTGGCGACTATGACGCCTCCCACTAAACCCATCAGCGCCTCGCGCGTAACGCTTTCGCAATTGATGCACCTCGAGCACGCCAATTTGCTCGGCAATGTACATGGCGGTTGGATCATGAAACTCGTAGACGAAGCCGGCGCGCTCGCCTGCATGCGCCACGCACAACGCAAAGTCGTAACCGTCGCGATCGATTCGATGACCTTCCGCGAACCTATCAAGATCGGCGATCTCGTCACCCTAAACGCCGAAGTGACCTACACCGGACGCACCTCGATGGAAGCCAAAGTGGATGTGCTCGCCGAAAACCCCGTCACTCGCGAACGCTCGCACACGAACACAGCCTATCTCGTCTATGTGGCGTTGGACGACGGCGGCAAGCCAACAGACATTCCACAATTAGAAGCGGAAACCGAAGCGGAGCGACTCAAATTGGCTCAGGCAAAAGAACGGCAGGAACGCCGCTTAAAAGAAAAGAATTTACGCGAATCTCAATGACCGAAACGAAGAAGGCAAGCAATCAGCCATGAACGGTTCAAAGATCGTCAACCCAGCCTATCGCATCGAAACGGAAAGGTTGGTCATACGTTGCTATCGACCGTCAGATGCGCAACTGCTCGCCGACTCGGTGCGCGACAGCGTCGAACACCTCAAGCCGTGGATGCCGTGGGCGCACAACGAACCCGAACCATTCGAAGAGAAAGTAAAACGAGTCTTACGCTTCCGCGGCAGTTTCGATATGCAGCAAGACTATATCTACGGGATCTTCAACCGTGAAGAAACGCGCTTGCTGGGCGGAACGGGATTGCACACGAGGCTCAACGAGAAACAGCTTGAGATCGGATATTGGATTCATCGAGATTTTATTAAACAAGGGTTTGCCGCCGAATCAGCCGCCGCGTTGGTCAAAGCGGCGTTCGAGATCATTCGCGTTCATCGCATCGAAATTCATTGCGATCCGCGCAATCACGCCTCCGCCGCAGTGCCGCGTAAACTCGGTTTTACGCACGAAGGCACGCTCCGTGCAAAGACTCCATTTCTTGACGGCTGGAGCGACTCGATGATCTGGGGTTTGCTCGATAGCGAATACTTGAACAGCCCATCTGCAAAAGCGAAGATAAAAGCCTTCGATGCCGCCGGCGCCGCCTTGACATGAAATCCGTTCTTGCCAAAGCGCTTCAAAAACCGATCTGTCTATTGCTTGCCGTAAATATTTTGATCGGCTTGCTCACATTTCGTCATTACGGACTCTCATGGGACGAACCGCTCTTCTACGATTACGCCGACGCGCTCGGCTACGCTTACTCGCCGCGCGAGTGGTTCAGCGGGAATTTCGACCTTGAAAACTCCTACGGACCCAGCGCAGAAGACCACAAGACGCGTGGAGCCGCTTATCTTTTTCTTGCGCGGAATTTTGTCTACGGTTTGGAAGCGCTCGGTTCTGACCCCGCCTCAGCTTGGCATCTCGTTAATTTTCTTTTCTTCCAACTTGGAGTTTATTTCATCTACCGCCTTATGACGCGCTGGATGAGACCCTCCGCTGCGCTCGCCGCGACTGCCTTTTTCTCTTACCAGCCTTTATTATGGGGGCACGCCTTCATCAATCCGAAAGATCCGCCTTTTTTAGTTTTCTTCCTTGCTTCAGTTTGCTTGGGCTTCGAACTAGCAGACGATATTGAAGCGAGCAAAAGCAATCCATGGAAAATTACCGCAGCCGCAGTCTGCTTAGGAATCGCAACTTCAATTCGCGTTTTAGGTCCATTGGCGGGAATGTTAGTCGTCGCATACGCATTGATCGGCAACCGTAAAAACCTGAAGAGTTTGCTTCGACCGCTTGCGACTTACGCTCTAATCGCAATCGCAGTGATGTTCGTCACATGGCCCTATCTCTGGGAAAGTCCATTCGCGAGGATACTCCAAACCTTTCGCTTCATGTCCAATAACCCAACGCAACTGGCTGTATTGTTCAACGGCGAGATCTTCCGCGCCAACAACATGCCGCGCCGCTATCTGCCCTTCATGTTATGGTCAACGCTCACAGAACCGACCTGGCTTTTATTCGCCGGCGGAGCCGCGCTCGGCTTTTGGAAACTTAGACGGAAGCCAAAAGAATTTGCCGCGCTGACATTGACGCTCGGATGGTTCGTTGTCTTAATAGCCTATGTCCTCATCCGCCGCCCTGCTGTATACGACGGCGCAAGACACTTCTTATTTATACTGCCGCCGGTATTTATTTGCATCGGCTTTGCTTTTGAAGCGTTGTTTGATAAATTTTCAAGCGCGACACCTTTAGTTTTCTGGCTACGCGCAATTATCGTCGTTCTCGCTATTTTGCCCGGGCTAAGCGGTATGATTCGATTGCATCCTTACGAATATGCCTATTACAATTCGTTCGTCGGCGGCGTAAGTGGAGTTTTTCGCATTTACGAAACGGAATACTGGCTCACTTGCTATAAAGAAGCGCTAGAAATATTAGATACCAATTTAGATCAGCCGGCAAACGTCTTCGTGCCGCGAGAAGCTTATATCGCCGCCTATTACGCTGGAAAAAACACGATCGTTCATGATGCGCGCAACTCAACGCAACGAGCGTTGTCCGGCGATTACGTCCTGGTCAGCACACGCGCTAACGGCGATCGCTCCGCGTTTAGAGATGCGCCGGCAATTATTCAGATCCGCCGCGGAAACGCGGTCTTTTGCGAGGTAAAACAAGTCCCATGAGTCTACGAGTCATTGCCGGAAAAGCCAAAGGCCGAAAACTGAAATCGGTAGCGGGCGACACGACCCGCCCCATCACCGATCGCGTTAAAGAAGCCCTATTCAATATCTTGGCAGGCGATGTCGCCGATTCTAATTGGTGGGATTTATTCGCAGGCACCGGCGCAGTCGGGATCGAAGCGCTGAGTCGCGGAGCGGCATCTGTTCGTTTTACCGATTCGAACCGCGCGCCCATCGAAGCGATTAAATTCAACGTCGCACATTGCAGATTCGAGTCGCAAGCCGAAATCCGTCGCGCAGATGCATTTCAATATCTTGCCGCCGCACCCGAGCGGGAATTTGACTATATTTACATCGCTCCGCCGCAACACAAAGACATGTGGAGTCACGCGTTGGAACTTGTTGACGATCATATCGAATGGGTCGCCGACGGAGGCTGGGTCATTGTTCAAATCGCGCCGCGTGAGTACAAATTTAAAAGAGAATTTGCGCTCGCGAATCTTGAAGAGTTCGATCGGCGCAAATATGGGAACACGCTTTTAGTATTCTACGAGAAAAAGCGCTGATGTTTTTCGAGAAGGGTGTTTCAATCGGAAAACGTTACAACCAGCCTGCCGTATTCATTGTAGCGCGAACGCGCGCTAAAGGGCGCATCGCCTCGTTTCATGCCGTGAATTTTCTCCAACAAAATCGGCAAATCTTCCACCGCATCTAATTCTCGAACGCTTTGAAATTCAACCCATTCCGCCGCACCTTCTTTCGAAGCGTTCAATTCGCCGCCAAGCGCCTCTCCGCTAAAGATGAACAAGCAAACTCCCGTTTCGCCCGCATCTACAATGACGGTTCCACACAACCAGAGATCGGCGACGAGCCCGGTTTCCTCAAGCAATTCACGTTTTGCCGAAGAGCACGCGTCTTCTCCCCGTTCCACATGACCGCCAAGTCCGTTGTACTTGTTCGCCCACAGACGCTTTGTCGGCGCGCCTTTAAGCAGAAGATACGCGTCGCCTCGACGTAAAAAGATCGCCGTACGCGGAACGACGGCGTAACGATTACCAGCAACACCTTGATCGGATTGAGGCATAAGAGGCTTTCAGGGTCGGCATTATAATCCGCCTGTAAGATTATACTTTACGGCGGCAGCCGCCCGTCGGCGCTTCATCGGCGGGCCGGACGGCAAGGCAACTGCACTAAATCGGATTATGTGCTACCATTAAGGCATACCTGTATTTCTACACACTATACACAGGAGACAAAAGGGCATGAGCGACAAACTTATTCAAATCACACAACTCGACCTTGAGCGTCTACAGAAACTGCTCTTAGACGCGCAGGCTACCGATTATCGCAAAAGCGAATATCTTGAAAAACTTAAGACAGAACTCAACCGCGCCGATGTGGTCGCGCCTAAAGATATTCCAAACGACGTCGTCACCATGAATTCTACCGTTTGTATTGAAGACCTCGACACGCAAGAACAGGAAATCTATACGCTCGTCTTTCCAGAGGACGCCAACGTCCGCGAAGGGAAGGTCTCTATTTTGGCGCCCATTGGAACTGCCATGCTTGGATACGAGGTCGGCGACACTTTCGAGTGGGAAGTCCCAGCGGGCAAACGAAATTTACTGATCAAGAAAATACTCTACCAACCGGAAGCCTCCGGCGACTACGAACATTAACCTCGAGCGCAATCTCGAAAAATTTACGGGAGCGGCATCGCGCCGCTCCCGTTCGCTTAACTACGCTACTGTAATCGTCTCGTCTAAATAAACGTCTTGAATCGTATTCAACAACTTTACGCCCTCTGCCATCGGACGCTGGAAGGCTTTCCGCCCGGAGATTAGCCCCATGCCGCCGGCGCGCTTGTTGATCACAGCCGTCGTTGCGGCGTCGGCAAAATCGTTCTGCCCCGAAGCGCCGCCGCTATTGATCAGCCCAACGCGTCCCATATAGCAATTCGCCACTTGGTAGCGGCACAGATCAATAGGATGATCGCTGAGCAATTCGGCATACATGCGTTTATCGAATTTCCCAAACGAGACGCCGTCTTTGTTAAGCGCCAGATAGCCGCCGTCGTTTTCGGGAAGCTTCTGCTTGATAATATCCGCTTCGATCGTAACGCCAATGTGATTCGCCTGCCCGGTCAAATCTGCCGACGCATGATAATCTTTATCGGCTTTAAAGGCTTTATTGCGCAGGTAGCACCACAGCACTGTCGCCATGCCGAGTTCGTGCGCGAGAGCGAAGGCTTGCGCAATCTCGATTAATTCACGATGTGAATCGTCCGAGCCAAAGTAGATCGTCGCCCCGATCGCCGCCGCGCCCATATCGTACGCCTGCTCCACTGTGCCAAACATAATCTGCTCAAAACTGTTCGGGTACGTCAATAATTCGTTGTGATTGATCTTGACGATGAACGGAATTTTATGCGCATACTTGCGAGAGATCATTCCAAGAACGCCAAAGGTCGAAGCGACGGCGTTACAGCCGCCTTCCATCGCCAATTTGACAATATTTTCGGGATCAAAATAGTCGGAGTTCTTCGTAAAACTGGCTCCTCCCGAATGCTCGACGCCCTGATCTACCGGCAAGATAGAGACATACCCTGTCCCGCCCAAGCGACCCGAATTATGAATCCACTGCAAATTACGGAGGACGCGGCTGTTGCGATCCGATTGACCGAAATGACGATCCACCGAATCGGACTCCGGAACATACAGCCTGTCCTTTGAAATCTTCGGGGAATTGAAGCCTAAAAGCAATTCCGTTTTATCGCCCAACAGCGCCTGAACATCGGTTGACATGACAATTCTCCATTAATGTATTTTTTGAACGACCGCGCACGAAGATTAAACCCAACGCGCTTGAATCGACTATTCTTGATTATAATGGGTTTATGCGACATTTCGCGCCCAACCGCGTATATACCTTACGGAGGCTCACATGGACGATTTCTTTCAAAAAGTAAGCAGCATGCAAGACCCCATCAAGAAACTAGCGTCAAACATCCCCGGCTTCAGCGGGTACATCGAGCGGCAAAGCCGCCGCGATGCGGACAAACTTCTGCGCGACGCAGTCGCACGACGCTTCGACGAGCAGTATAAGCGCGCCTCGCAATTGCAAACCGATCTCGTTGCAGCAGGCAAGATCGAATTCGTGGACGATATGGAAAAAGCAGCCATTAAGCTGCAAACTTTCAGCGACAAGATCAGCCGCGCGCCGCGCGGATACTCCGGCTTCTTTGACGCGGTCAAGATTAACGAAAAAGAGCTCGAAGCATTGTATCAATTCGACGCGGCGTTCTTCGATCTTGATGAGCAGGTCGGGCGCGCGCTCGATAACGTAGAGCAATCGCTCAACGACATCGAAGCGCTCCCTGCCGCAATCCGCAACCTCACAACGCTAGCGCGGCTGGCTGTAGAAACCTACCAGAAGCGGGTCGAAGTCGCCGCTAAAACGCAATAACAATTTATATGATCGCGAGGCGAAAACTGCGTCTCGCGATCATATCTATGGATATCATGTGGAACACTTACATTAATGCGACATCAATCGAAGAAGTTTTAACCATCAAGCAAGTCGAGGGGGAACGCGCCCGCATCATCGCCGGCGGCACCGACTTGATCCTCGAACTTGAGCGCGGCGTCAGAAAAGGGGTCGAAACCATCATTGACGTTACGCGCATCCCACACCTCGACGCAATCGCCATTGACGAAGACGATGTCATCCATCTAGGTCCACTCGTCACTCACAATCACTGCGTCGAATCACAACTGATTCGCGAGCGCGCCTACCCGCTCGCTCGCGCCGCATGGGAAGTAGGCGCGCCGCAAATTCGCAATCGCGGCACCATTGCTGGCAATCTCATTACTGCTTCGCCCGCTAACGACGCCATCAGCCCGCTGATGGCGCTCGGCGCTGTCGTCACGTTTCGGTCGGCAAGCGGTTCGCGTACGGTCGCGCTCAAAGATTTTTATACCGGCGTTCGCAAGACCGTTATGCAAGCGAACGAAATGCTTGTGGACATTTCCTTCCCCGCCATGAAAACAACGCAACGCGGCACGTATCTCAAAATTGCCCTGCGTCGCGCACAAGCGATCTCATTGGTCAGCGCCACGCTCCTGCTTGATCTTGACGCAAATCGCATAACCTCAGCCTCCATCACGCTTGGAGCCGTCGCCCCGATCATCGTCCACGCACCCGAAGCGGAGCATTATCTCGTCGGCAAGGAGTTAACCGAAGAAGTCATCGCCGCAGCCGCCGAATTGACGATGCAAGCCGCGAAACCAATTGACGACGTGCGCGGCAGCGCCGCCTACCGGCGCGAGATGGCGCGCGTTTGCGCCATGCGTGGACTACGTCTCATCCGCGACGGGCAAGAGCAAGATGGCATGCCGTCCGATGCGGTCTTATTATGGGGCAAACATCCAGCCAACGAAAAACCGCTCAGCGTGCAAACCGCTGCGTCCAATTCCATTGAGACCACAATTAACGGCAAGAAGTATTCGCTCAAAAGCGGGCGCGAAAAGACGCTCTTGCGCTTCTTGCGTGAAGACGTTGGCTTAACCGGCACAAAGGAAGGCTGCGCCGAAGGCGAATGTGGAGCCTGCACCGTTCATCTCGACGGCAAAGCAGCGATGGCATGTCTTGTCCCCGCGGCGCGCGCGCATGGCGCAGAGATCACGACGATCGAGGGCTTACAGCGCTCTCCGGCGACGGCGAGCGCCGCGCAAACGCAAGAAAAATTACATCCGCTCCAAGAAGCATTCGTTAAACATGGCGCAGTGCAATGCGGCTATTGCATTCCGGGATTCCTCATGTCTGCGGCGATGCTGTTAGACGAAAAGGAAAACCCCACTCGGAACGAAATTGAACAGGCGATCACTGGCAACTTGTGCCGATGCACAGGTTATTATAAAATCGTTCAAGCCGTCGAAGACGCGGCCGCGTCGCTGAAGGAGGCTTCACATGGGTAAATACTCAAAAACGTTCCATAAAGAGCCGCCGCCGCGCGTCAAGGGCGTCAATCCTATTATGAAAGGCTTCGGCTGTTTCTTTATGATCCTTATTCCGCCCCTTTCATACGCTATAGCCGCGTTGCTGGTCCAAATTGGCGCGCAACAACGCTGGCCTCTGCCGCCTGAGTGGCTGGGCTACGTCAAAATCCATCCGTTGCTGTGGCAGTTGGAAGGTCTCGCTCCGATTTTCGCCTTTCTCGAAAGGCAAGTTAATTTAACCGCTAACCTGGTCTTCGCTTTTGGCATCATGGTTGCCATCAGCGGATTGATGTCTATTTTCTTCGGCTATCTGAATAAACTCGTCGGACCCTCAACGTATGGACCGACCGACGTGCCGCCGATTCGCATAAAGACAAAACGATATAAGAGATAACAGAAAATGACCGTTCATCAAATCATCGGGAAATCGTTCCCGCGTATTGACGCGCCCGGCAAAGTCACCGGCGCGGCTCCGTACTCCGGCGATTTTAGCGTGGAGGGCATGCTGCACATGAAAATGCTCTTCGCCGGTCGTCCTCATGCGCGCGTCGTCCAAATCCATCTAGAGCAAGCGCAAGCTGCGCCGGGCGTAGTTGCCATATACACGGCAAAAGATGTGCCCGTCAATGAGTACGGCTTGCAATGGCAAGATCAACCTGTGTTGTGCGGACCCGGCTCCACAAAACCAGGCGCCGACGTCGTCCGCTTCGTAGGCGACCAAATCGCCGCCGTCGTAGCGCATACCGAAGCGGAAGCCGCTGCGGCGGTCAAATTGATCGAGGTAGAGTACGAAGACCTTCCTATTTTGACCGATCCGATAGAAGCAATGAAGCCGAACGCGCCGCTCATCCACGAACACATCGGAGATTCAAACATCTGCGTACATTACAAAATCCGTAAAGGCGACGTGGACGCTGCCTTTAAGAAAGCAGATGTGATCGTCGAAGGCGAATACCACACGCCCGTACAGGAACACGCTTATCTTCAGCCCGAAGCCGGGCTTAGTTACATAGACGATGAAGGACGCATTGCCATTGTATGCGGCGGTCAGTGGACGCACGAAGATCAACATCAAGTGGCGCATGCGCTAAACCTGCCCGTTGACAACATCCGCGTGATCTATCCAGCCATCGGCGGCGCGTTCGGGGGCCGGGAAGATATGTCAGTGCAGATCGTCCTCGCTCTTGCAACCTGGAAATTAAAGCAGCCGGTGCGTCTTATCTGGACTCGGCAAGAATCGATCATCGGACATGGGAAGCGTCATGCGGTTACGCTGCGCGCAAAATGGGGCGCAACCAAAGATGGAAAACTCGTCGCTGTGGAAAACGAGATCATCGGCGACGGCGGCGCCTACATGTACACCACCAATAAAGTCTTGGGCAACACCACCGTCACCTGCACAGGACCTTACGCCGTCGAAAACGTCAAAGCAGACGTATACGGCGTATACACCAATAACGTACCGGGCGCGGCTTTTCGCGGATTCGGCGCACCGCAAGCTTTATTCATGACCGAAATGCAGATGAACAAACTCGCGGAAAAACTCAACATGGATCCTGTTGAGATTCGCCTAAAGAACGCTCTGCATGACAGCGACACGCTTAACGTCGGTACGCCTTCACCCAGCCCGGTCAGCGTGGAAGAGTGTATTGTAGCGGCGAGAGATCGTTTTGGTTGGAAGAACGAACGCCAAAAAACAAATGTCGAAGCGCCATACTTAAAGCGCGGACGAGGCTTCGCCGCTGGCTTTAAAAATATCGGCTTCTCATTCGGCTATCAAGAAACTTGCTGGGCGAAGATCGAATTGCACGGCAAAGGCGACGTCGAAAAAGTTATCTTACACCACGCCAGCGCGGAAGTTGGACAAGGCACGCACACGGTAATGATGCAAATGGCGGCGGAAGCGGTCGGCGTCTCATTCGATAAAGTGCAATTGCTCGCGTCAGACACTGCTACGATGGGCAGTGCAGGTTCGGTCTCCGCTTCGCGCATGACCTTCATGTCGGGCAACTCCATTCGCGGCGCAGCGGAACTCGCGCTCAAAAAATGGGAATCGGAAGAGCGTCCAGCGATCGCAGAGTTCACCTATTTCGCGCCAAAGACGACGCCCTTTGATCCGCAGACCGGCTATTCAACTCCCAACTTCGCCTACGCTTGGGTAGCGCAAGCCGCCGAGGTAGAAGTGGATACAGAGACCGGGCAAGTGCGCGTGACGCGCATCGTCTCAGCCGACGACCTCGGAAAGCCTATCAACCCGACGCTGGTCGAAGGTCAAATTGAAGGCGCGATCGTACAGGCGCAAGGCTATGCTTTGCTAGAAGATTATAAGACCAGAGATGGACGCGTACTGACCGATCAATTCAGCACTTATCTCATCCCCACAATCCGAGATATTCCCGAAAAGATCGAATCGGTCATCCTCGAAATCCCCGACCCTAGCGGACCGTGGGGGGCGCGCGGCGTGGGCGAATTGCCCTACTTAATCGTCGCTCCGGTAATCGGCGCCGCTATTCACGATGCGACCGGCGTATGGATTGACCAATTCCCATTTACGCCAGAACGCGTATTGCGCGCGCTCGGAAAAATTTAATTACACGGCAAGTAAACTCCGCCGCCGATAGATCATGTCGTTTTCCTCTCGAGACGAAATCGAAATCTTAGATGCCGCCATTCGCGCATCTACAGGTGGAACGTTCATCCAACTATCTGACGGGATAACGCATTACGAGATAGGCGGAAGCGAAGCCAACGCGCCCGTTATCCTCATACACGGGTTCTCTGTCCCGTCCTTTATTTACGACCCCACCTTCAAATTTCTCTCACAAGCGGGCTTGCAAATTCTGCGTTACGATCTCTTCGGGCGTGGTTTATCAGACCGCCCGCCGGTTCGCAATAATTTGGACTTCTTCCTGCGCCAATTGACTGAATTAATGGAGGCGCTGCGCTTCACACGAAAGGTCCATCTGGTCGGCTTATCCATGGGCGGACTGATCGCCTCAGCCTTCGCCGTCCGCCGCTCGGAACGAATCGCAAGTCTCGTCTTGATAGACCCCAGCGGAGCAAAAGCGCTGGACGACTCTTGGGCATTAGGATTTGCGCGTATTCCCGTTCTCTCCGAAATCGTCTTCGGTCAACTCGGCGAGCGAATTCTAGTCAACGGCGCCGCGAAAGACCTCTATGGTCCCGTTCTGGTTGCGCGCCTGCAGGAACAATTCAGGTTGCAGATGCGTTATAGAGGTTTCACGCGTTCCATCTTATCCACCATCCGTAACGGCATGCTCGACGCTCATCTCGATATATACCGCGCGCTGGGCAAACTGGATTTGCCAACCCTGCTATTCTGGGGACGCAATGATCGCACCATCCCCTTTGAGCAAAGCGACCTATTGCGCCAAGCCATACCAAACATCGAATTCCACATCATCGAAGATTGTGGACACATCCCTCATTATGAAAAACCTAACGAGGTTAATCCTATCCTTCTAAATTTTCTGAGGCGTTCATGATTTGCAATGTTCTTGACTACTTCTCTCATAACAAATACAGGCTAACCATGTTCGTCTTGCTGGCTGGTGCGAGCGTGTTTTCAGTCTTGACCTTGCGCGTCCGCGCAGAGTACAACACTTCGGGATACTACATTTTCATGATTTGGAATTTATTCCTCGCATGGGTCGGCTGGATATTCGTCGCCGTAGTCACTGCGCTGAGCAGTATGGGCGTCTATGTCGGCAAATTTCTACGCTGGAACTCGTGGGATGTTTTCAACAATCCGTCTGTAATGGCACGCTATGCCATCTCACAAGCGCAAGAAAAGGTAGAAATAAAATGAACAATTTTCTTTTTAGCAACCGATATAACCTCGCAGTCTTCGGGCTTCTCAATATCGCCTGCGCCATGTGTATCGGGCTTGTGATAGCCCGCGTAGCGTACAGCGAATCGGACAGGCATACCGGCTTGATCTGGAATCTCTTCCTCGCATGGATTCCGTTCATCCTCGCTTACCTCGCCCACGCAATTTCGTGGCGGCGCATAACGCTATACATTATCATTCCGGTCATCGCTGTTTTATGGCTGTTCTTCTTCCCCAATGCGCCCTACATGCTCACAGACTTGCAAGACCTCGCTCGTTTCTCCTCGGACGCGCCGCTCTGGTACGACGTGATCATCGTCGTCTGGTGTTCATGGACGGGCATGCTGCTCGGCATCATCTCTCTTCATCTCATGCAAGACATTGTCCGGCGAGCGTTTGGCAAAATCGCAGCGTGGCTATTCGTATTCGCCATCATCCCGCTCAGCAGTTTCGGCATGTACGTCGGGCGCTTCGTCCGCTTAAACTCATGGGATATCCTCCAGAATCCGGCGGAGACAGCTATGTCCATTCTCGGCTTAGTCATTGATCCCAGTCGCCGCCTTGCCGCGTTCATTTTGCTATACACGATCTTCTACCTCTTCGTCTACCTTCTACTCTACTCCTTCAGCCACATGCTCGTCGAACATAGCCTCGAATCTCACGCGGCTCCTGAACAGCCTGCAACGACTCAACCCAATCATGCGCGCCGATAACGCCATCCTTATTCGCGGCGGCGGCGATCTTGCCACCGGCGTCGCGCTCCGCCTACATCGCGCCGGACTACGCATTCTGATCGCCGAATTGCCCCAACCTCTCGCCGTACGCCGAACTGTTTCATTTTGCGAGGCGGTCTACGAAGGCTCGCAAACCGTCGAAGGCGTAACCGCCAGGCTTATTGAAGCGCATCAACTTGCGGCTTGGAACGAAGCAGACGGCATTCCGGTCATCATTGACCCACAAGCCTCGCTTCTTCTCGCGTTTCGCGTTCCTGTTGTGATAGACGCGCGGCTCGTCAAGACTCCGCCTCCGCCATTGCCTGCGCCCGTCGCCCTTCATATCGGACTGGGACCTGGTTTCCACGCCGGGCAAAATTGTCACGCCGCCATCGAGACGCGGCGAAGTCACACGCTGGGGCGCGTTTATTGGGATGCTGCGCCGCAGACGGATACTGGCAAGCCGGAGGGCGATCCGCGCCGGGTATTGCGCGCGCCAACCGACGGCGTTCTACACAGCACAAAAAAGATCGGCGACCAGTGCAAAGAAGGCGAACAGATCGCCGCCGTCGGCGACAGAACCGTCCTCAGCCCGTTTCACGGATTATTGCGAGGATTAATTCGCGATGGCTTGCAGGTAACAAAAGGCTTGAAGATCGGCGACATAGACACGCGCGGCGACGTCAGCGCATGTCATCTCGTTTCAGATAAAGCGCTATCCGTCGGCGGAGGAGCGCTTGAAGCGCTCCTTTCTCAACCTAACATTCGGAAAACCCTGTATTCGGACTCCGCAAAATATCTTTCTTGACGAAATATCAAATCGCTCATATACTCCAACCGATCGTATTCATTAAATGATTACCCGTTCCGCACAAAGAACGTTACGCATTACGCGCGCTGATTTACAGCCGCCTCAAAAGTCCATAGATAGAGAGAATTCTAGAAGCCTGCTGAGGCGCTTGCAAAATCGTCGGCTCAAATATGTTCGCGGGGATTATAAGCGCTTACGGAAGTTCGGAGCGCGCCAGATTATCGTCAAGCCAACCTGCAATGAAACTACAAAACTGGCGCGAGCGCATCCGCAACGCGTATTCGCCTTCTACATCAAAGAATCATAACCAGAGGAATTCATGACCAAAGCGATCAACGATTTTTCCATCATTATTGGCACGAAGAACGGCTCAGGCAGTTCGACCGCCAACAACACGATCTTGCGCTCGATCTTTAAGATGGGCATCCCTGTTTCAGGCAAGAATCTCTTTCCCTCGAACATTCAAGGGCTGCCCACTTGGTATACCATTCGCGTCAGCAAAGACGGCTATCTCGGCAGACGCGAGGAACAAGACATCGTCATCACCCTTAACCCCGATTCGTTCATGCGCGACCTTGCGTCTGTGCCGCCGGGCGGAGCCTTCTTCTATGCCGACGACATTAAACTCCCCATTTCGCGCGCCGACATCGCCATCTACCCAATGCCTATCAAAAAATTAATCAAAGACGACGCGAACATTCCCGGTAACTTCCGCGAGTTGGTTGGCAACATGATTTATGTCGGCGTTCTCGCTCAGATGATCGGCATTGACCTCGACGCCGTTCGCGCCGCGCTTGAGTTCCATTTTAAAGGCAAACAGAAACCAATAGACATGAACTTCGGCGCCGTTAAAGCCGGCGCGGAATGGGCGAAAGCCAATCTCGAAAAGAAGGACTCGTTCTACGTCGAGCCGATGAACAAAACCGAAGGCTTGATCATGGCGGATGGCAACACTGCTGCGGCGATCGGATCAGTCTTTGGCGGCGCGCAATTCGTAGCGTGGTATCCCATCACGCCCGCCACCTCCATCGCCGAAGGGATGAACGAATACCTTCCCATGCTTCGCAAGCGCGAAGACGGTAAACACACCTACGCCGTCGTGCAGGCGGAAGACGAACTCGCTGCAATCGGCATGGCGATCGGCGCAGGCTGGAGCGGGCTCCGCGCCATGACCTCCACCTCCGGTCCCGGCTTAAGCCTGATGACTGAATTCGTCGGGCTGGCGTACTATGCGGAAGTGCCGGTCGTAATCTGGGACGTACAGCGTATCGGGCCGAGCACCGGCTTACCCACCCGCACCTCGCAAGCCGACCTCTCTTTCGTCGCTGAAATCGGGCACGGCGACAGCGACAGCATTATCTTGTTGCCCGGCGACGTCAACGAATGCTTTGATTTTGGATGGCAATCGTTCGATATCGCCGAACGCGCGCAAGCGCCGGTCTTCGTCCTCTCTGATTTGGATATAGGCATGAATCAATGGATGAGCCGACCGTTTGAATATCCAAAGACCCCTATGGATCGCGGTAAAGTGCTTTGGGAGAAAGACCTCGAAGAACTTAAAGGAAACTGGGGACGCTACCTTGATAAAGACGGCGACGCCATCGCATATCGTACGTTGCCCGGCAACAAATACCCGCTCAGTTCCTACTTTACACGCGGAACCGGTCACGATGAACACGCCAAATATACGGAAGATTCTACAATGTTTGTGCGCAACATGGATCGCCTCAAAAGAAAATACGAAACGATAAAGCAGTATCTTCCGAAGCCGATCTTGCACGCAACAAAAGGCGCGGAAGTTGGCATCCTCGCTTATGGTTCAACTGAAGCCGCCATCAACGAAGCGCGCGTTCGGCTGGAGCGCGACCACGACATGAAAACAGATTTCCTCCGCGTGCGCGCCCTGCCCCTCACGCAAGAAGTGGACGAGTTCATCGCCAAGCACGATCGGATCTACGTCGTCGAAATGAATCGCGATGGACAAATGCATCAACGGTTGACGCTGGCGCATCCCGAATCGGCCATGAAGTTGATCTCGGTCGCTTACGGAGACGGCTTACCCGCCTCCGCGCGCTGGGTGCGCGAAGGCATTCTGGCAAAACACACAAACGTTCCAGTTTCAAAACCCGCCGCGAAAGCAACGCCGGCGAAGAAGAAAACGTCCGTCAAACAAACGAAGACCGTTTCAAAGAACAGCAGAAAAGGAGTTAAATAATGTCCGCTCTTCCTATGGCTGGCGCCCCCGCCGCCACGAACACCATTGGTTTGACCAAACACGATTATCGCGGCGCGCCGACGACTCTCTGCGCGGGCTGCGGTCACAACTCGATCTCCAACCAGATCGTCGCCGCGATGTACGAGTTAAACGTATTGCCTGAAAATGTCGTCAAATTCAGCGGCATCGGCTGCTCAAGCAAAAGTCCCACCTATTTCATGAATCGTTCGTTTGGTTTCAACAGCCTGCACGGGCGCATGCCTTCCATTGCAACCGGCGCGCTCTTCGGCGATCATACGCTCAAAGGCATCGGCGTCTCAGGCGACGGCGATTCTGTCAGCATCGGCATGGGACAATTCAAGCACGTTATGCGCCGCAATTTGAACATGGCTTACATCGTCGAAAATAACGGCGTATACGGGCTGACCAAAGGGCAATTCTCCGCCACCGCCGAAGTCGGCTTAGAGTTAAAGCGACAGGGAGTCAACCCCTATATGCCGATAGATATTTGCATGGAAGCGATCATTTCAAACGCAACGTTCATTGCGCGCTCGTTCGCAGGCAACGCCAAACAGGTTAAAGAATTGGTCAAAGCCGCTTTCTCGCATCGCGGCATCGCCGTGCTGGACATTATCAGCCCATGCGTGACGTTCAATAACGCCGACAGCGCGCATCACTCATATGCTTGGGGACGCGACCACGAAGAACCGCTTCACGACCTCACTTATATCGCGCCGCGCGAAGAGATCATGCTCGATAAAGAATTGGAAGAAGGAGAAGTGCGCGAAGTAACCATGCACGACGGCTCGATTATTCTCCTTAAAAATCTGGATAAGGGCTACGATCCCACGAATCGCTTCGAGGCGGTTCGCGCGCTGGAAGAAGCGCAACGCAACAACTGGTTGATCACAGGATTGATCTATAAAGCCCCCGAAAAACCTGCTCTGGTCGACTCCTACGATCTGGTGGATACGCCTCTCAACCGTCTTGCAGAATCCGATCTACGCCCCGCGCCGGAGATGATCAACAAGGTCAACGCCTTGATGTTCTAATTTCGCTAACCGCCGACCTCTCTCTATTAGGAGGGGGGCTCCATGCTTCATATTACCCCATCCATCCAGATTCGCGAAAGCGAATTGCGCTTCGAGTATGTTCGCGCATCAGGACCCGGCGGACAAAACGTTAATAAGGTGGCCACCGCAGCCCAGTTGCGATTCGACGTGCGCGCTTCGTCGTTGCCCGAAGACGTCAAGTCGCGCCTGATACGGCTGGCTGGCAAACGAGCGACAGACGACGGCGTTCTATTCATAGAAGCCAAACAATTCCGCACGCAAGAACAAAATCGCGAAGATGCAATTCGGCGGCTGATTACGCTGATAAAAAAAGCGCTGATCATACCCAAACCGCGCAAACAGACCAAGCCGACCAAGGCGGCGAAAGAGAAGCGATTAACCGCTAAGAAACATAGAGGGGCGCTCAAGCAAGGCAGGCAGAGCGGGTCGTTTGAGGGCAAATAGACGCATCTTCGCTATGAATCAAAAAACGCTCGCGTTAACCTGCGGCCTCGTCGCCGCGTCCATTTGGGGCGGAATGTACGTCGTCAGCAAAGTCGTCCTGGAAGTTATTCCGCCGTTCGCGTTGTTGACAATTCGCCTCGCGCTCGGCGCGCTCACGCTAGGCGCAGCGATCGTATTCCGCAAAACACAGACCTCGTTCACGCGCGCCGAATTTCAGCGAAGTTTCCTCGTCGGCATCGTAGGCTACGGGGTTTCGCTCGGATTCCAATTTACCGGGACGAAACTCTCCACAGCCTCAAACGGATCGCTAATCACCTCTGCTACGCCGGTATTCGTCTTGTTGTTCGCCTTCTTTCTGCTGCGCGAGAGAATAACCATGCGGCAAACATTCGCGTTGACCATCGCCACTATCGGTGTGTTGGCGGTAATTGATCCGCGCACAGCGGAATTGTCGCCAACGCTGTTTATAGGAAATATCTTGCTGTTCTTCGCAGGGCTAACGTGGGCGCTTTACTCGACGCTCGTGCGCAAAGTCGCTCAACGCATGGATCTGCTTGCGTCCAGCGCCGTCATGCTGCTGGGAGGGATTCCCTCGTCGGCGCTCTTCGGATTTTATGAAATTCACATGCAAGGCATTGGAACGATCACTGCAAGCATCGTCGGCGGGATTCTGTTTCTCGGCGTGATCTCAACGGCAATCGCCATGTTCATGTGGAATTATGCGTTCGCCCGCTTGCCCGCTTCGACCGCCTCGCTAACCTTCTTCGCGCAGCCCGTCGTCGGCTCTTTGCTCGGCTGGTTCTTCCTCGGTGAAAAGATCGCGCCGCTATTTCTAGTGGGCGGCGCGTTAATCGGGTTTGGGATTTTCATTGCGACCAGAGAGCGGTAAACTTCACTTCTCTCCCACTGTGTGCAACAACGCCATATTCGGCGGGCGCACCGCGCCAACCGGATAACCGCACACAAGCGCCACCTGATCGCCCGACCGTACCGCATCCGAGCGAACCAGCGCTGCGTCGAGGTGATCGAGCATTTCCTCCAACGAGTTCACAAACGGCACCAAACGCGGGCGCACACCCCACAGGAACGCCATCCGGCGGTACGTTTGCGCATCGGGCGTGAACGCCATCACTGGAACACGCGGGCGAATCTTCGACATCAACCATGCCGTTCGTCCTTGCGTTGTAAAACAAGCCACCGCCGCCACATTTTTATCGTCTGCCAGCGCTTGCGCAGCGCGCGCCATCGAAGCGGTATCGCTATGCTCAAAGCCGCTCACGTTCGGCGCCAGTCCCCATTCTATAAAATGAGATTCGGCTTCGCGGACGATGCGATCCATCATCTGCACCGATTCAACCGGATATCTTCCCGAAGCCGATTCCGCTGAAAGCATGACCGCATCGGTTCCATCGAAGACCGCATTCGCCACATCCGACGCTTCCGCCCGCGTCGGCAACGGATTCGAGATCATCGATTCCAACATCTGCGTCGCGGTAATGACAAGTTTAGCGCGCGCATTCGCCGAACGAATAATTTGCTTTTGCAACGCCGGTACGCGCTCGGGCGGCAACTCAACGCCTAGGTCGCCGCGCGCCACCATCACGCCGTCTACGATGTTTAGAATCGCATCAAGATTCTCGAGCGCTTCAGGTTTCTCTAACTTAGCGATCAGCATCGGCAAACGTTTGCCGTTGGAAAGTCGCTCCATCGCCAAACGGACTTTCTTCACGTCTTCTACAGAGCGCACGAACGAAATCGCCACCGCATCTACGCCATGTAAAATTCCAAAAGCAAGATCGGTTTCGTCTTTTTCGGTGAAGCCTGCGATTCGTAAATGCACGCCCGGCAAGTTAATTCCTTTATGCGAGGTCAACAAGCCGCCAGCGACCACCTTCGCCACCAAAGCGTTGCGGCTCACCACAGAAACGACTTCCAGCATCAGCCGCCCGTCGTCCAACAGTAAATGATCCAACGGCCGAACCGAATCAAAGAGTTGGCGAAAATCTACGGGAATTTTCTGTTCCGCGCCTTCCGGCGGAGTCGTATCCGTCGTGTAAAGGTAAATTTTCTCCCCTTCTGCAAGTTGTATTGTAGACGGCAGATCGCCAACGCGGATTTTCGGTCCTTGCAGATCTTGTAAGATCCCAACCGACGCGTTCAGTTTCTCCGCCGTGGCGCGAATTAATTCAATATGCGCCAGATGCTGTTCGTGCGTTCCGTGCGAGAAGTTGATCCGCGCCACGTTCATGCCTGCCAGAATTAACTTCTCCAGCGTTTCTTCGCTCTGACTAGCGGGACCCACCGTCGCTACAATTTTTACATTTCTCGACATCGCGCTCCTTAATCATTGTCGTTCAATTCGTAAATAAATAAACCAATAGACCGCCGCCACCAACACCGATCCGCCGATAATATTCCCAATAGTTACGGGGATTAAATTCGCGACCAGGAAAGATTTCCAAGTGAGCGCGCTCAAACGAGGAATCAAATCGCCTGTTTGCGCAATGAAGTCAGAGTCGAAATTCTTGATCAGCAGCACGTAGGGGATGAAATACATATTGGCAACGCTGTGTTCAAATCCCATGGCGACGAATGCGGTAATCGGAAAAATGATCGCGGCAATTTTATCCAAAACGCTGCGCGCGCTGAACGTCAGCCAGATCGCCATACACACCAGCGCATTGCATAGAACGCCCAGCGCCAACGCCTGCAGAAAAGTATACTCCATCTTCCCTGCGGCAATTTTAAGCGCCGTCGCGCCGACTGCGCTCTCGCCGAACGTATATTGACGGGTAAAGAACATCAAGATCGCGGTGGCAAACGCGCCCGCGAAATTCCCTGCATAGACCAACGCCCAATTGCGAAGAAGCGCGCGGCTGGTCGTCTTGCCGCTCGCCCACGCCATAACGATCAGATTGTTGCCCGTAAACAATTCTGCCCCGCCAACCACAACGAGGATCAGCCCGAGGCAAAAAGCCAAGCCCGCCAACAAGCGCGCAACTCCGTACGGCAGAGCCGCGCTGCCAGCCAATACAGTAGTGGCAAAGATCGCGCCGAGAGAAATGAACGCCCCTGCCAGCCCCGCCAGTGCGAACATGGGCAAAGCGCGCATCTTCGCTTTATGCACGCCAATCTGCTCTGCGCGCGCCGCCATTTCAGCGGGCAAAAGCGCGTCAATGCGGATCTCGTTCATACCGCCTCCTTCGTCGAACTCACATCTTTACAGATAATGCAATTCTTTGGCTTGCTTCTCCAAGTCCGCTCGAAAATCAGGATGCGCGATGCCGATCAACTGCTGCGCCCGCTGACGGATAGATTTACCGTATAGGTCGGCAACGCCGTATTCAGTTACTACAAATCGGACGTGATTGCGGCTGGTCACTACGCCCGCGCCTTGCTTCAACATCGCGGCAATGCGGCTCACTAGCGTTCCATCTCGCAGGGTCGCCGTGCTCGGAAGCGCAATGATCGGTTTGCCATCCTTCGACCTTGACGCGCCATAGATAAAATCCAGCTGCCCGCCCACGCCGCTATAGAGTTTCGGACCGATGCTGTCGGCGCAAATTTGCCCGGTGAGGTCAATCTCGATCGCGGAGTTGATCGCTACCATACGTTCATTCTGCGCGATGACGAACGGGTCATTGATGTATTCCGTGCGATGTAGTTCGATCAGAGGATTATCGTCCACCCATTCGTACAATCTTTGCGTGCCAAGAATGAACCCGGCGATGATCTTGCCGGAGTGCAGTGATTTACGCGCGCCTGTCAGCACGCCTGCGTTCACCAATTCGATCACGCCGTCCGAGAACAATTCGCTATGTACGCCAAGATCTTTTTTATCACGCAGATATTTCAACACCGCATCGGGGATTGCGCCAATGCCCATTTGCATCGTCGCGCCATCGGGAATAAGCTCTACGATGTGTTCTGCGATCCGTTGCACGATCGCAGGATCGCCCTCGTCGCCCATCGGCATCTCAACGATCGGGTAATCTACCGGCACGATATAGTTCAGGCGGCTGATGTGAATAAACGAATCGCCCAATGTGCGCGGCATCCGCTGATTTACTTCGGCGATAATGATCTTTGCCGATTCCGCCGGCGATTTCGTCAAGCCAACCTCAACGCCCAAACTGCAAAATCCATGCTCGTCGGGTCTTGAAACGTGGATGATCGCCGCGTCGAGCGGAAGAATACCGCGTTTGAAAAGCAACGGGAATTCCGAAAGAAGCACTGGGGTGAAATCTGCCTGCCCGCCTTGCACCGCTTTTCGCACGTTGGCGCTGATAAACATCGTGTTCACACGCAAATGCCCGGCGAGCTCAGGCTTGGCATATTCAACCGGACCGATCGTTAACGCCTGACAAATTTCCACATCTTGTAGATTTGGCGCGTAATCTACCAGCGCGCCAAGGACTTTCTGCGGCACCGATACGTTACCGGTCAAGAAAACGCGGTCACCCGATTTAATCGCTTGTACAGCCTCTTGCGCAGTTGTGATGCGAGATTCATAAATGCTCGTCCAATTCATCTTAACGCTCCTTAAGCAGAGTGAGATGGACTAATTTACCCTGATGCATATTTACGCCCAACGCAAGCGCAGGGTCGTTCTCCAACGCCGCTTCAACGCCTTCGTCCGCAATGCGGATAAAGTACGGTAGAGCCGCATTAACAAAAGCATGAGTGGCGGTACGCGCCACCACGCCGGGCATATTCGGCACGCAGTAGTGCGTCACGCCTTCGTCAACGAACGTCGGCTGATCGTGCGTCGTCGGGCGCGATGTTTCAAAACACCCGCCTTGGTCAATGCTAATGTCAATAATGACCGAACGCGGTTTCATTGTGCGCGTCATCTCACGCGTCACCAGAATGGGCGTCCGCGCACCGCTAACGAGCACCGCGCCCACAACCACATCGGCGTACATTGTCGCGCGTTCAATATTGCGTTTCGTCGAAGTCATCGTTACAACCCCGGCAAAACGTTCGGCAATTTTTTGCAATCCTTCCAAACTCTCGCCGATCACAGTGACGTGCGCCCCCAGCCCTAAAAACGCCTGCGTTGCATGCGCAGCCACCACGCCTGAGCCCAAAATCACCGCTTCGGCAGGCGGGACGCCCGGCACGCCGCCCAGTAAAATCCCGTTGCCGCCCCAGTTATTCTGCAAGAGACGCGCTCCCAGTTGCGCCGACATGCTCCCTGCGATCTGGCTGAACGGACGCAGCAACGGCAGCGAACCATCCGGCAGGCGAATCTGCTCGTACGCCAACGCAGTGATCTTCTTTTCGAGCAACGTGTCTACTTTGTCACGACGAGTTGAAGCGAGGTGCAGCAAGCCTGCAAGCGCCGCGCCCGGTTTCAGCCAATCCAGTTCGCTGCGCAGCGGTCGTGCAACTTTCAAGACCAAGTCGGCGCGCGCAAAAATCTCTTCGCCTGAATAAGCGATGCGCGCTCCAGCGGCTTCGTACTCATGGTCTTTGAATCCGGCGCCCACGCCCGCATCTTTCTCAACGTACACCTGACGTCCGCGTCTCGTGAAAATCTCCACTCCAGCGGGACTCAACCCAACCCGATATTCAAACGGGCGCGTTTCCTTCGGTATACCTACGATCATAGCCTCTCCTCTCTCAAAAGCGTCGTGATAACATCAAAAATCATTTGCGGAACGCGCTCAAAAGAATACGGCATACAGACTCGTTCGTACAACCCATGCGCATCGCTCCCAAAGGGACCGATATTAACAACCGGGCAATGCAGCGCGCGAATCTCGTCTATTTTGGCCTCATCAAGCGCGTAGAACAACGCGTCTTGCGCGTCTCGCAACTCGAACAGCGGCAAGTTCTCCTTGAAGGGGGCGATCTCTATGTCTTCGTCCCAATGCGCGTAACTCAAATCGGATATATATGGATAGAAACCTCGGAATCGAATTTCCTCATCAGTTTTCCATAAAACGGATCGCACCGCTTTCGTCAGATCGTCTTCTTGCGGTTGCACAGGCGGGTAGTACGGCGGCGCGAAAAATACGATAACAGCAGGCCCGCCGATCTGCGCTAGCTTCGCCAACTCTGCAACGAGCATGCAACTCAACTCGCGCCCGTCTTTTGTCAACGCGCTATGCTTCTGAGCAGTCGCCTTTATCCAAGCGGAAAAATCTTCGCCGTTGTTTTTCGCTTCCCAACGCATTCGCGCCTTGTCTAACAAAACGGCATAATCCAACACAATCGAATTCCAATCTGACGGAGGCTGCGCCTGCCCGCCCTGCGACAGAAATCTCTCAAACGATGACGTTTGCCTGGCGCGCACAGCATCCAGCGAAGCGCGAGAGACTTCCTTCATTTTGCCCAGCGCTTGCTCGGGCGTTAACGCAAGCGTCAGCCAATTCACATAAACGAACGCTTCGCCAGCCGTCTCCACATTATAGAAAAGTTTGCGATCGCGCATTTGCAGCGCAATCGGCGGCGGAGCGACCTCGACAGCTTCCTCGCCGCCCAACGTTCCACGCCATACGTCGCTCCAATCCGGATTGAGGTTAATGCGGCTGACCAATTCTGCCGCAATGTGCGCCGCATCCACGCCGCGAAAGACCTCGCCTACATGCGTTCGCCTACCAAGGATATAAAACGCCGGAAGCAGCTTTCCTATTACGCCCGAATAGATAAAACGCGTATCCTCATCTACATCGCGCGGCGCAACATAATCCGCATTAATCGCGCCGAGATATGACAGACCCTCATGATCGCGGAGTTTCAGCGCTTCAGGAAGCGCCGATAGGATGCCCGCCGATTCGGTTTCCTCGTCAGGACATGATAAAAACAGAAGATTGCCGCGCAAGCCGTCAATCAATCTTCGGCCATTTTCCTGCACTCGCGCAAATTCGCGCATGATCGCAATCTGAATCGCCACGCCCGACTTCATATCCACAGAGCCGCGCCCAAACATCCACTCCCCCGATCCCAACGCCTGCCATGCCGCCCTCTCCGACCGGCTCAATGCTTCGATGCGTCCCTCGCGCTCAAGCATTTCTTTTAGCGCGTGCGCCAATTCTCCGGGACGAAACGCAAGACTTGCATCGCCTAAACGCGCAAAATCTTCTACGCCGACCGTGTCAAAATGACTCGCCAGCACAACTGTCCTGCCGTCGTTTTGCGGATGGCGGCTCTTCAACAAGCAGGCGACGCTTCTACGCCCGTCGCCAACCTCCCAAAAAACTGGATCGAGCGAATCGCGTCTTAGCAGCGCGCCAATCTCCTCCGCGCAACAATTCTCTGCTTTCACATCTGGGCTGACGCTGGGAATAGCCACCAACGCCTCCGTCAATTGACGAACGTCATTAAACCAGCGGGATGATTCTTGACTCATATTTCACATTGTACCGAATTTTCATTTTTACCCAAGTTATAAATATCCCCTAAAGAGCTAACATTTATCAAATTTCAACCGAGCCGCCGTCTTATTGATTCCGGACGATAAAGGTTAACAGACTGTCCAAGTATCTTTCTGCAAATTCAATGATCACCACGTCCGGCTTGCGCTCATCTACCCAGGAGAAATTCCACAAACCGCCGCCGCTGAAATTTTGGACGTACACGCTGTTATGGAAATGCTCCCCAAGCATAGGGATTACGTTAAAGAAAAACGAATCGTGGTACATAACAAGGTCGGGCAGATCGGCGCTGCGGTTATACGAAAACATTAATTTTCGTCCGCCTAAGTTGATCGTTTTATAAGCGCTGTTCAAGTCAAACATCGGCGCAAATTGAATTCTCGATTCAGGCAACAACGTCGTCCCCATTATGGCAGCTAGATCGAGCGTATCCGGTTCGCGAACGACCGGTTCAAAGTCAGAGGCGGGACGCGCCGCGAGATTCGGATGCGTTTTATGCAACTCGTTCATGATCGCTGAATAGGCAATATATGCGCCATAATCATTCCAGTGAGTGTCGGTAGCATAGTAAATCTGACGCTCCTCCTTGGCGGCGAGAAGCGGAGAGCGTAGGTCAATCATCCGCGTTTTGCCGCTGGCGCGCAACGCGCCAACGACCTGATCTAATTTGGAAATCGTTCCATATACAGGGATCTGTTCGGGGACGCGTTCCGGATAGATCGTGTTTTTATTCGGCGGTATCACGAGCAGCAGCGTAATACCGCGCCCGGCGTAATCTTCTGACAATGCGTCCAAGTTCGTCCGGAAAGCCGACAACTCCTTTTCAGTAAACAGGTCGATTCTCTGATAATCTTCTATATCGCCCTCGGCGGTATAGATCAACCAACCGTTGTCACCGACAAGCGTCTTAGGGAAGACGCGGTCTCCGATAAGCAGCCGCAAGTTAGAGAACAAAGCGATCAGGCGGGAACGTCCGTAGAAGGAATCCCCGATTTCATAGGGATCAAGCGCCAGAGTCCGCAGAGGAGCGAGAAGAAGTCCCATAAAAACGATAATGAAGCCGATGGAATAGATTCTCGCCTTCATCAAAATCTCTCGTATATGCCCGGCAAAAACTGGCCGTTGACCATCGCGCCGACAGAGATGACGAATAAAACGAAAAGCAAAAGGTCCGTCGCCAAGCGCAGAAACGACGATCGTTCGGCGCGCAGATGAAGGTAGTCGCCAAGCGGCAGGCAAAATAAAATCCCAACGGCGAACGCAATAAGAAAAGACGGTTCAATGAACGGCAACGGACTAGTTGCCAAAAAAGATAAAGGGATCGTTTCAGCGATTCCACTGAACAGAAATTTAAGGAACGATCCGGCGTATTCTAAATTTGGCGCGCGGAAAATTAGCCATGTGAACAAAACAACCGTTAGCGCATAGAGGCGGCGAAGCGGACGAAATGTATTTTGCAACCAACGGTTCAAGAACAGGTTTTCGATCGCGATGAAAAAACCGTGTATTAATCCCCAAAGAGCGAATTCAATCGCGATGCCGTGCCATAGACCCGTCAAAAGGAAGACGACTAAAATGTTGAACGATTGTCCAATGATCGGAATTCGCCGCCGTTCCAGCGGATAGAAAACATAATCGCGGAACCATGACGAAAGCGAAATGTGCCAGCGCCGCCAAAAATCTCCGACGCTCTCCGCCATATATGGATTGTTGAAGTTTTCGGCAAAGCGCAAGCCCATCATAGAAGCAAGTCCTATCGCCATATCAGTATAGCCAGAAAAATCATAATAGATCTGCAAAGCGTAACCTGTTAATGCGAGCCAGCCGAAAAGCGGGGTTGTAGAACCAACCGGCAGTCCGAACGTCGCGTCAACGACTTTTGACAACGTATCCGCGATCAAAATCTTCTTAGCGAAACCAGCCATAAAGCGGCGCATGCCGCCCGAAATCTGTCGAGTGTCGAGCATGGGAGCGGGCAAGCTTTCTGCTAGCGTGCGATATCGTACGATTGGACCTACAAGCAATTTCGGGAAAAGCAATATGTAAAACGCAAAAACGCCAAGCGATCCTTCCGCCTTGACCGCGCCCTTTCGTACATCAAGCAAGTATGAGATCAACTGGAAACTGATATAGGATAAGCCGAGCGGAAACGTCAGGGTATCCAGCCAATTGCTCGCGCGCATTGGAAGCAGGTCGCCGTATCGCAGGAGAAAATTATCCCCATATATGACGAACACTTTGAAGGCAACCAGAACGCCGATGTTAACCAGTAAGCCGAATGGAAGAATCCACTTTGCGGGCTTGGAATCAAGTCGCTGACCGAACCAATAGTTGAAGAGGATTAGGATGAGAATCCAAATGAGATTGACCGCGTCACCCCACGCATAAAACAACAGACTGGCGAGAATCCCAACGACGGGTCGCCAGCGCGGCTGGGCAAAGAAATAGAGGATGAGGAAGAACGGTAGGAACAGGAATAGAAATATAGCAGTAACAAAATTCATAGCGGCGCTTCGTTAAGATTCTATCTCCACGATTACTTCTGACTCACCGCCTTCTTCCAGTATCGCAACAACCCATCCGCGCTCATGCCAAGTGGGTTGGCAAGTTCGTAGGCTTTGACCACGTCCTCGCTCAAGCCGACGGCTCTGCCTTCGTCCATTACCCAATTCGTAAAACTCGCGCGCAGTTCTTCGATAGGCGGCTCAGAAGGCATGACTTGTTCCATCCAACGCGCGGCGGAGTCGAGTCCTTTTTCCATTTCGTCGAGCTGCCAATCCACATCATCGTAGATTCCAAAGTGAGTCGGCGCGATACGCGAAAATTTTTCTTTTCGTAAACGAGCAATGCTTTGCTTCCATTTTTCAAGGTTCAATTCGGGCGGCGGCATGGGGACGCGCAAGTATTGATAGCCCGGGATTCGCACGCCGCCTACATCGCCGCAGAAGAAAGTATCTTCAAGTTGGTACGCAAAGTGATGCTCCGCGTGTCCGGGTGTGTTATGCGGAATAAATTCCGCGCTCCCAATATGAATCCCTTCGCCATCGTTCGCTACATGCAATTTATTTTCAGGCACGGGCAGGAAATCGCCCCACAGCGTTTGCATTCGATCTCCATAGATGCGCGTTGCGCTAGCGATCAATTTCTCAGGGTTGAGCATGTGCGGCGCGCCGATAGGATGGACATAGATCTCAGCGCCCTGAGTGGCAAGCCAGCCCGCCGCACCCGCGTGATCGAGATGGATGTGCGTCAGTAGAATGTGAGTTACATCGCGGGTAGATAAGCCCTGCGCCGCAAGTCCAGCCTGCAGTCCGGGAAGAGTCGAGCCCGGTCCGCTTTCGATCAAAATAACCGCATCTCCGCTCCGAATTAAATAAGAAGCGATGGCATGCGAACGTCCTTGGAAGTTCAGGTCAAGTGTGTCAATACGGGTCTGCGCCATGGGATCTCCTGAAAATCAGTTTTATTATAGAACGAGGAAAGTGTTGCGCCGAGGTCTTCTCCGCAAGATATGCGACAGACCGGCGTTTTACGTTCTTCCAGCAAGCGCGCCAACTTCTCATTATCTGCGTGCGACCCGAACGAGCGGATCATCAGCAATAGGATCACCGGACGAAGGTTTTTACGCTGCAGGCTGTCTATTGCAACCAACAATTCGGGTTGCGTCGTCGGCGTGATAAGGATTGCGCTGCTACCCTGCGGCAACTGCCCAATTTGCGCGGCAACGAGCGCGGAAAGCGAGAGGGGACTCTCATCTTGGATAAATGCCAACGCCTCGAGGATTTTCGCTTCCTGTCGTTGGCTTCGTTCGGCAGGGATGATTTTATACGATTTTCCTGAGGCGGTAATTAAACCAACGGATCGACGCTCTCTCAGAAAGTAGCGCGCCAACGACGCGGCGGCGCTGATCGAATACTCTAACGTAGAAGCAGGCAATTGGATCTTCCGTCGCCGAAGCAGAAAAAGGTCGTCGGCGGGCGGGCGTTCAAACTCCGCGCCAGGCTTCGACGCATGCGCGCCGCGATGCGCGTCAAGAAACAGCCATACTTCCGATTGCGGATCTCGCTCAAACTCTTTGACCATCAAGCGGTCGCGGCGCACGCTCGTCCGCCAATGAATGCGCTTGAGCGGGTCGCCTGGCACGTATTCGCGCACGCCTGCCGCATGCGGAGTGACATCCTGCGATTTCTGCCGTATCGCTTGTCCGCCGGGCAGTAAGCCCGGCGGCGAAAGGAAAGCAGACACTTCAGCCAACATCGGAAGCACAACCAATTGTTCGTTTGCAGGAAATACTTTCGAAACACAGAAAATACCGAACGGATCGCCAGAGCGGATGCGAGTCGGACCAAGCGCAAATCCACCGCGGGCGACGAGCCAGGTTCGGGCGGTGTACGATCGTTTTTGGCGCGGAGACAGAAAAGTTAACACGCGTGATCCGCGCGCAAAGGGTATCGTCGTCTCATTCGACACTTCCAGCCAAAGTTTGGGCGCACGGCTGGCGTTTGTAATCTCGTAATGCTCCTCAAATATATCGCCCACTGCGGCGCGTAACGAGCGCGCGCGACGTTCAACGCGTATGCCGCGCAACGAGGTGAACGCCAGCCAGCCTGCAAAAATCAACAGCGTTAAGCCGGCATAGAATAAATTAGCATAAAAGATCGCGCCGTCTGTCGCCGATCCTACGCCTCCAACGAGCAACAATGTAAGCGCGAACACGCGCCCGGCGTTCACGTTGTTTCGCCTTTGCGTTTCTCGACGATCCGATACTCGCCTCCGGGCGTCGCAACGCTGTGAACGATTTCCTGCACAATTCGATCGGCGCTCAATTCGCGCAGTCGCGCCGCAGGCGAAACGATAATACGATGCCCAAGAACCGCCACTGCTAAGGCTTTAATATCGTCCGGCAAGACGTAGTCGCGCCCTTGTAGCGCGGCGCGCGCCTGACTAGCGCGGAACAGCGCCAAACTGCCGCGCGGACTCGCCCCAAGGTACACGTCGGCGCTTCGACGCGTGCGCCCGACAAGGTCAACGATATATTTTTGCGCGATCAGCGAGACAAACACGGCGCGAACCTCCGTAATCGCCTTCAATAATTCCTTAACTGTGATCACCGGCGTTAATGTTTCAATCGGGTGCTTAAGCTGTTGCCTGCTAAGAATATTCACTTCTTCCGGCGGGCTGGGATAGCCCATGCGGAGACGAAGCAAGAAGCGGTCTAACTGCGCTTCGGGCAATGGGAAAGTGCCCTCATACTCGATTGGGTTTTGCGTAGCGAGCGCCATAAACGGCTTCGGCAACGGATGCGTAATTCCGTCAACTGTAATCTGCCGCTCCTCCATCGCCTCAAGCAGCGCGGCTTGCGTTTTTGGCGTAGCGCGGTTAATTTCATCGGCAAGGACGATCTGTCCCATGATCGGTCCTGCGCGAAACTCGAACTCGCGCTTCTGTTGATTAAAAATAGACACGCCTGTCACGTCGCTAGGCAACATATCGGGCGTGAATTGAATGCGATTGAACGTACAATCCAGCGATTTTGCAAAACTGCGCGCAAGCATGGTCTTGCCGACGCCGGGCACATCTTCGATAAGCAAATGCCCCTGACTAAGCAAACCAATCGTCGCTAACTCTAATGCCTGACGTTTGCCCATAATCACTTTTTCAAGGTTGCCAAGCAGTTTTTCGCCAAAATTTTGAATGTTTGACATGAATCAATCCTTAACGTAGGCAATTCTACGCTCGTTTGCCGAAACAAGCAATCTGCACAAAAAAGGGGAGTGTCCAAGATAAGAAGTAAAATAGGGAGATGAAATGTCCAAACTGTGGAGCAAACTGGCGGCAAAGGAAAGCAGGATTCAATCATTCAGGAAGCCAACGATACAAATGTGGAGAATGCGGGCGGGCATATACGCCTGTGGCAAAGGAGAAAGGGTATCCGAAGGAAACACGCATGTTGGCGTTGCGGATGTATGTGGAAGGGAGTAGTCAGCGTTCAATTGCTCGCATCTTGAAGGTCAGTCCGCAAAGTGTCTCGAACTGGATCAATGCCTATGTAGCGCAATTGCCGCCAGCGCCAGTCCCTCGCAAGCCCAGAGTGGCAGAGTTGGACGAGTTGTACACCTTTTTGAAGCGTAAAAAAACAAAATCTACGTCCTGACGGTGGTAGATCTAGCCACGCACTGCCTGCTGAGTTGGGATGCGGTCACGGAACGAAGCACAGCCAATCTGCAAGCCTGCCTCGAACGCGCCCCACAAGCCCGACAATACTATAGTGATGCGTTTCCAGGCTACGACAACTTGTATTACGGCGCTCCCTATGAAATGCGCTCGGATAAAAAGGAAACCTATTCAGTCGAAGCCGTCAACGCGGATTTACGTCATTATCTCAAGCGGCTAGCACGTAGGTCTCGTTGTTTTTCCCGTCGTCTGGATGCTTTACTCAAGAATCTGCGCCTCTTCGCATACTGCTACAACCAACGACAATTGATGAAACAACAATATCCGCAATACAATTTGCCGCTCATTGATTTCCTGTATCCTCTATGATGGACACTCCCATGTTTGCGTCGTTTGGGATTCTGTAGAAGAGAGAATTTATACGTCGGACGTTTTGGGCGGCGTCCTTTGATACGAACGATTGATGATGTAAACGCCGGTCAACGCAATTACGCCGCCGACGCCCTGCCAGATTGTGGGGATTTCGCCGAGCAAAGGAACGGCGAAAATCGTCGTAGCGACCGGTTGCAAAACCATCGTTGGCGCAACGACAGAAGCCGGCAAATGTCCGAGCGCGTATGCCAGCGCCATGTAACCGATCAACTGCGAGACGATGGCGGAAGCGAGGAATATAAACCATGTGCGCGCATCGAACCCGCTAAGCGGATGCTTCATTGCGAGGTTGGCAACGAGCAGCCCTGCGCTGGCGCCAACGCCTACGAACCAAATATGACTGATCGTATCGAAGCGTGCGCGGCTCTTTTCGGTGAAGAGATAGTAACCGCCAAAGAAAATCCCCGTAAAGGTTGCCATTAGGTCGCCGATGCCGAAACGCGGGTGCAGCAGAAAATCGGTTCCCATGATTAACAGCGCGCCTGCCAGCGTGAACCCAAGCCCGCGCCAAAATACGCTATTGAGTTTTCTCTTGAAGATCAACCATGTTCCCAGCGCGACCCAGAGCGGAGCGGTGTTGCCCAGCAATGTCGCGTTCGATGCGGTTGTATATGCGAGCGAGGTTGTCCATAGCGCGAGATCGCCGGCGGAAAAGAAGCCTGCGAATAAGGGAAACCACATTGCTCGCGTTAGCGTCAGCGGGTTTTGTTTGGCGCGCGGCAAGAAGAACGGCAGCAGTAAGAAGAGAGAAAAGAAAACACGATAAAATGCAGTAACGGGACCTGGCGCGTCCGCCCAGCGGATGAACATGGCGGATAAACTTAATGCCAATACGCCTGCGCCGAGCGCGGTATAAGCAAGCAAGGATTTATTCTGCGTCATGGATTATCGAATCTGCAAGCGGTCGAGCGCGGCTGGGATTTCTGCCAGCGTAGAGACGACCGCATCCGGCAAACTTTGAGGTTGGGTCGCCTCGCGCGAGTCGGCGCGCCGCTTGATCCAGATCGCCCTCAGCCCGGCATTTTTTGCGCCGTGAATATCCGCGTTGAGGTTATCGCCGATCATGGCTGTCTCGGAAGGAAGGAAGCGCCAATTAGACAGCGCTAACTCGAAGATATGCGCGTGCGGCTTGCGGTAACCGCACGCGGCGGAAGTCAACGCGAAATCGAAAAAGCGTCTGATGCCAAATTTACGCAGGAGTTGTTGCACGTCTTGATCGTCGCCGGCGTTTGAGATCAACCCCATGCGGTAGCCGTCTTCCCCGATCCTTTTCAGCGTCTGTAACGCGTCGTCTTCCAACATCCAATTCTGTTGCGTGGCGGCGAAGAGACGGTCCAGCGCCTCGCGGAGTATCCGGTCGGAAATTTCGCCGTATCCTTTACCGGTTAGCACGTCGCGCAGGACAAACGAATACGTCGTTTCGAGCAAGTCCTTTTCGCGCTGTTTAAAATACTCTTCCAGTCTCCGTCGGAATTCCACCGGGAATGTAGAGAGGTTCAGTTCCAGCCCTTGTTCTTGCAGGTAACGAGTCAGAGCCTCGTCGCCGCGCGTATTGACTGAATAAGCGGCATCGCGCTCATACATGAGCGTCCCGCCGAGATCGAAGATGATTGCGCGAAGAATGGAGGGAGGCATGAGGTTGTGGAAGGTGTTGTTCAACCACAGCGGATCGAACGCCCGCGGGGGGTGAAAAAATAATAATACTCCAAGTGCGGCCTGGCGTCGGTGAGAATCGCCGTATCTTTTTCTTCTTCCAGAACGCACGAGCGGTTGCCGATATATTTTTCGAAGATCACGTCGGGCGTCAGCGAGATATCCGCGCCGTCTGCGAAAATTCCCTCGCTGTTTTCGAGGTATGTTGCAAGCCCGACGTTCATGTACTCTCGATCAAATTCGATCTCCTGGTTGCTGGCGACGACCCAGTCGCGGAATAATTCTAAGTATGGGAAAACGGAGGCGGCTGTTTTGGGAATACTGTGTCTCTCGTTCATCCACGCGCAAAATATACCGCCTTTGTCGAGATGCGACTGATATAACTGCATTGCTTCGCGCGAATACAGGTTGTTATGCCCCGCCGTGAAGCTGTTCAAAGGATCAATGAAGATCAGGTCATAGGTTTCGTTCGGGTAGGCGTATAAATAGCGCCGCCCATCGTCGGTAATATACTGAACGCGGGGATCGGCGAGCGTTTTCTGCGCGGCGGGAACGTATTGATCCAGGAGCGTTCCCAAGTCGTCTATCAATTCCACAATGACGATTTTTTCCGCACCGGGCATTTGCGTCAGAAAATATGCCGTATTCGACCCGCCCAGCCCGATGATCAATATCTTTTTGGGGCGGCTTGCGCCTGCGCAGGTAAACGCGGAGCGTTCATAATCTCCGTAGGAGGGGAAGTAGCTGTTTTGAATCCCGCCGATCCACAATTTGGCTGGAGAGTCTGGTTTTGAATAAAATCCCAACGCGAGCGCGCTGTCGCTCGATTCGCGCGTAACCACGGGTCCGCTCGCTACGATCTCGTAGAATTTTCCATACAAGGCGCCGCGCCATGGGGTAGCCAGCGCCAGAAGAACAAGGCACGCGGGGAGAACATATACTTTGTTTTGCAGAGTCAGACGTTTCTTCCACACCAAACTTGTAAAGAGCAGGCTGAGCAACGCCAACACCTTCAGCGTTAGTTCCGTTCCCAGCCACGCAAGGAACGCGAAACTGATCGTCAAGGATCCAACGACTGAGCCGAGTATGTTTGCAAGGTGAATATCTCCCACGCGCTTCCCGGCGATATTTGCGCTTGTAATTGCGATTCGATCCAGCACAGGGAGTCCGCCTCCCATGACCAGGCTGGCTGGCAGGACAAGCGCGAAGGCGGGAAGAAAATATTGGAACAGGCTCGAAACCATCAGCCTCCGCGAAAAAACGAGACCGCTTGCCGTTTCTACAAAAGGAGGAATGGGTTGTTGCGGATTTGCGAACGCCTCCTTGATCCATGGCTGAAGCGATGGCGTATGCAGCGCGCTCGCGACAAACAGGAAAGACAATAAAGCGATGATGCCGCTTGACAGTTGTAATTTCCAAAACAACGCGACTCGGTCATGACTTTGATCCGCTTTTCGCCCCCAGATGAATCCGCCGATCGCCAGCCCCGTTAGAAAGACGAACAACACGCTTGGGAAGCCGTAGGCAGTCCCTTTGTTCCAGATGCCAAGCGCGCGAAACCAAAGCATTTCAAAGCCGAGGTTGATAAACCCTGTCAGAAACGCCGCCAGCAAAATAGCGCGATATGAAACGTCTTCCGATTCCCGAGGATGCGCCTCTTTCGATTCGTTTTGCGGCGCGGATTCTTCCCTGCCAAGAAGAGCCATCGCGCCAATGCCTACGCTGAAATTAAGCAGGACCGCGATGAGCGTTGTTCCGTTGAGACCCGCCCAGCCGATCAGAACAAACCCGGTGATCAGCGCTCCCATCCCTGCGCCTACTGTGTTGATGCCGTACAGCAAACCGATCACACGCCCGGATGTGTCCACGCGATTCACAAACGATTGCGTCAGTAGCGGCAGCGTCATTCCCATGAATAGCGTGGGAATCAAAAGGAGAAGAAAGCTAAGAAGAAAGACAACCGGATATGGGCTTCCCGCCGTGCGTTGACCGATCCAGTGGATGAGGGCGGGGCTGAAGTACCCAAAAATGGCTATTCCTATCTCGACAATGCCATAAGCCAGAACGACGCGTTTAAGCCGGTGCGCAATTCTTCCGCCCAAAAGCGACCCAAGCCCAAGCCCCGCCATATACGCGGCAACGATCAGCGTGATCGCCGTCATGGTGACCCCGAAATAGATTTCGAGCAAGCGGTGCCAGACGATCTGGTAGATCAAACCGGCCGCGCCGGACAACAAAAACAACACCGCGATGATCAATACTCGCGAATTGTTTTCCGACTTGGTTGATTTCATCATAATGGGGAGATTCTAATTGACTGTTACCGGCTCTTGCCCGGCAGATCGTTGCGGCAAGGTGGTGACCAGCACTTTATCCACGCGGCGGCCGTCCATGTCAACCACTTCGAAGCGCAAATTGCGCCACTCGAAGTGATCCGCCGATATTGGCACGCGCCCCAACGACATCATTATGAATCCGCTGAGAGTTTCGTACTCGCCTTCGTGCGGAAGCGCGTTGAGTTTGAAGATTTCCTTGAATTCGTCCGTTTCCAACATGCCGTCTAATAACCACGATCCGTCTTGCCGCTGTGTCGCTTGCGGCTCTTCGTGCTCCATCTGTCCTACGATCTCTTCCAGAATGTCGTTGATAGTAATCAGCCCTTGCAAGCCGCCAAATTCATCAACGACAAGAAGTATCTGCGTTCCTTTTTCCTTGAAGACTTCAAGCGCGCGCGAAGCAAACATGGTCTCCGGAATGAAGAAGGCTGGCTTGAGAACGTCTTTCAAGCGGATGTCTTCGCCGCTTAAACTTTTCATCAACAAGTCGCGGGCTTTAACGATGCCTAGAATCGTGTCGAGCGTTCCCTGTCGTACGGGGAAGCGCGAGTATTCGCTTTCGCCGATCTTCTTGTGAACGTCTGCCAGTGTGTCGTCAATATCTAAATAAACAATATCGGGGCGCGGCGTCATCAATGAATACACGCGTTGATCGTTAAGACTGAACACGCCTTCCACCATGTCGTGTTCGGCTTCTTCAAAAACGCCCGCTTCAGTGCCTTGGTCTATCAACAATTGAATTTCTTCTTCGGTGACCGGCGGCTCTTCGCTGATCTTCACGCCGAGAATTTTTAATACGAATTCGGTTGAAACGCTTAAGAGCTTAATGATCGGCGAGAGTATTTTTGAAAAGAACACCATCGGTCCCGCAATTGTGGATGAGACTCCCTCTGGATCGCGCAGCGCCAGCCGCTTAGGCACCAATTCGCCCAATACAAGCGAGAGGTAGGTTACAGGCAGCACGCCAATTAACAAACCGATCGCTTCGCTATATGGCGCAAGCGCGGGCAGGGCGCTGAGCCGTTGATTGATCCAGACGCCGATCGTCGCCCCGGTGAGCGCGCCGATCAATAGATCAATAGATGTAATTCCGATCTGAATGACCGACAGGAAACGATTCGGATCCTCGGTAAGTTTCAGCACAATGCCCGCACGCGCGTCGCCTTTGTTCTGTTCATTTTGAAGCCGCGCCTTGCGCACGGAAAGCAGGGCGGTTTCTGCCATGGCGAGTATGCCGTTCAAGACGAGCAAGATTGTGATGGTGATCAGCCCAGATGTAAGATTGATTTCTATGGGAATTTCGGACATGAGTCTGAGAGCGTTTCCAACGTTTCTTGTATTGTACTATAACCCGCTTCAAGCAACGTGGATACCCGACCCTGTTTCGACGCGCCCGATCATCCAGACAGGTTGATTTATCTCGGCAGCGCGGGCGGTGAACGCCGCCAATTTTTCTTGCGGAACGCCGAGCAGTAATCCGCCGCTGGTTTGCGGATCGAACAACAACATTCGATTCTCTTCGTCAATCGCGTCGGCAAGCTTCACCCGCGCCTCGAAGTGGGATTTGTTATCGAACGCGCCGCCGGCGAAACATCCCTTTTCAGCATATTTCCTCGCGCCTGAAATGAACGGAATTTTTTCAAACTCCAATTTCAACGCAACGCCCGACGCGTTCGCCATCTCAAGCCCGTGACCCAATAAACTGTAGCCGGTAATGTCCGTCCCGCCGCGCAGACCGAATTCCACAGCCAGTTGACTCGCCTCTTTGTTCAAGCGTTTCATCCAATTGACTGCTTCACGCAGATCGTTAGCGTCTACTTGCTCGCGCTTCAACGCAGTCGTTGTGACTCCGAAGCCGAGTGGCTTGGTCAACACCAGCGCATCACCGACTTTGAGTCCGCCTTTGCTCAACATCTTGCGCGGGTCAACAAATCCGATGACGACAAGCCCGAATTTTGGCTCTTTGTCTTTCACCGTGTGCCCGCCGGCGATGACGACTCCCGCTTCGCGTGCTTTTTCCGCGCCGCCGTGAATGATCTCGCTGGAAATTTCATTCGGCAAATTATCTGGCAGGGCGGCGACGTTTAATGCTAGGAATGGTCTGCCTCCCATCGCGTACACATCCGACATGCTGTTTGCCGCGGCGATGGCGCCGTAATCGTAGGCATCATCCACAACTGGGGTGAAGAAATCGGTGGTGACGACGAGTGCGCGGTCGTCGTCTAAACGCCAAACAGCCGCGTCATCCGGTTCACGCAGACCAACCAAAAGGTCCGGATAAGAGGCGGAGTTAAAGGTATTTTGAAGGGGACGCAGAACCTGCGTCAGCGCGTCGGCGCTTAGTTTGGACGCTCAACCCGCGCACGTTGAAAGAGTCGTGAGGCGGATTTCACGTCCTGTTTGAGGAATGGGCATTGTTGTAAATTTGTAGGGACAGGACAACCCTGCCCCTACGCGATTTATTGCGGTGTGGATGGCATGCCCGGCAACGGTAAAATGAATTGGTTGCCCGACGGAATGAAGATAGTCTGTACTCCGGGCGCCAGTCTCAGAATATATTGGTATTGAAGCAACTCAGGCGTGAGGGATGCGGCAAGCAATTGATTGGCTTGCGCATCTGCCTGCGCCTGAATGACGACTGCTTCCGCTCTGCCTTTGGCTGTGATCACGGCTGCGTCGGCGAGACCTTGCGCCTCTTGACGGGCTTGCTCGGCTTCCTGTTTTTTCTGTTCTACGACTAACGCGGCTTGTAAGGCTTGCTGTTCAGCGATCTGCTTTTGCTCTACGGCGGCGGCGTACTCTTCGCTAAAGTGAATATCGCGTAAAATGAAATCGAGCAGTTCAAGGTTGTTTTTCGATAAACTGTTCACTAATTCATCGGTGATGATCTGAACCATCTCTTCGCGTTTGGTGGAGACGACTTCTTCCACGCCATATTGCGCCACCGCATCGCGGATGGCGCCGCGCGTTTCGGGGCGCACGATCCCGCTTTCGTAGTTATTCTGCCAGGCAATGTGCAGTTGTACGACTTTGGCTGGGTCAATGCGATAGATCACCGTTCCGTCAATGATCACTTCCTGTCCGTCTTTGGTGCGCGCGCGGATCGAATCTTCAGCGGAAGTTGGTCCCTGTTCCGGCAAGAAAGACATTGTATACGTTTGATTCGAGATGGAGTAATTTACCACTTGTTCAACAATGGGAAGGATCCAATGCAGACCGGGCTCCAGCGCCGCCGGGCGGACGCCTCCCGCGCGCACTGTCTTGACCACGCCGCGTTCATTTGATTCAACATACACAAGCCCCGAACCCAACACGGTGAGGATTGCGGCAACGATGACCAGAATCAACGCGCTCGAGCTGGACCCTTTGGCGGTCTGGTGACGGCTGGCGCGAACAGTTGCTAAGACGCCCAGCCCGATGGCAGCCAGCCATGTGAAAGCCGCCGCAGTTTTGATTACATCAACGATATTCATAGTTTCTCCGATTTAATTTGAAGCAATTATACCGCTATGATGCGATAGTAAATGCGGAAGATAAGCGATTGAGTTGGCTTTACCGGACAGGCGAATTAAGACTGTTATTGCTAAGTCCGACTAGAGGATGATTGACAAGAGGTGTTTCTGCGAGCGGGCTAATGCCAAATTCGGAACGATGTTTTTGTCGCAGTTGCCAGCCCTCGGTAATTGGCGACGATCTCGATGGATACAAGCTCGCCCGGTTTGAGATTCGCGAAATCGAATGAAAATTTGGCTACGCCGAATTGATCCGTCGCGAATACGATGGTCTGCGTCCTGCCGTCGGGCAAACGGATAACGGCGACGCCGCTGGCGTTTGCGACGGCTTGCAAGGTCTGACTTTGGACGAGGATGAAAACAGTTTGCGAACCGCTGGATCGCGCAATGGGCGTCGCCACGAATGCGCGCGCGCGAAGCGACAGCACCGGGTTGATGGTTGCGTCTTGCGGCGCGAGCGGGCTGAGTTGCGCAGCATCTTCTTTCAACGCGTCGAAATAGATTCTGCCGAGATCCGTGAGCGCGATGCGATTTTGAAACTGTTCGGCGCGCCATTCAAAACGCGCATATTCGAAGTATTGTATGAACGCGTCGCCTTGTTGCTCGGCGGGCGCGACTGGAACCCCGAATTGCGTTGCGCCTCCGTTCGCTTTGTAGAAATCTAGAAAAGCGTAACAAACAGGCGCGCCGCTAAACATCTCGCACGCAAACGGATTCTTTGCTTCCAGCGGAACGGCAGGTTGATACAATGCGCGCCCTAATGGCGTTAAGACTATGCCGTTGGCGGCGGTTAATTCGAAACGCGCGCGCTGAAAATATTGCACGGTCTTCCCGTCGCGCGAAACGAATTGCTCGGTGATCGGATAGCCGTATACGAGATTTGGCTCACGGGCTTGGTTGTAAAACTGGAGAAATTCTCCTTGAATGTTATGCCCCGTTTCGGCAAAAAATTTCACGCCTGTATCTTGCGCCCGCGCGTTTTCTCGCGGCGTCCACAAGGCGGCTAAGGCAAGAAGTAGAAACGCAATTATTCTTGGCGCTTTCATTGACTTGATTATACTCATGTTGCGCGACGTTTCTCGTTATTTTTGCGCGAGCAGCGCCTCCACGATCCGCTTTGCCGCGCGCCCGTCGCCATACGGATTTACCGCTTTCGACATTTGCGCGTACGCAGACGCGTCGTCGAGCAGACGATGCGCTTCCTCTACAATTCGAGTCGTTTCTGTTCCGACAAGTTTGAGCGTTCCCGCCGCGACGCCTTCCGGACGTTCGGTCGTCTCGCGCATCACCAACACGGGGACGCCAAATGTCGGCGCTTCTTCTTGAATTCCGCCCGAGTCGGTCAGAATCAGCGAAGCGCGTTTCATCAAATGCGCGAGCGGAAGATATTCCAGCGGCGGCAGAAGCATGATGTGTTTCACGCCGTTCAGAATTCGGTTGACCGGTTCCTGCACGTTCGGGTTTAAGTGGACGGGATATATAATTTCGACGTCTTCGCGCGCGGCGAGTTCGCGTAGCGCGCGACAGATATTTTCGATCGGTTCGCCGAAGTTCTCCCGTCGATGCGCAGTGACGAGAATCAGTTTCCTCGCCTTTGCGCCTTGAATACCCGCTCTTTCTGCCAGTTCTGTGATTTCCTGCGGTTCGTCTTGATTGACCACAAATTTTAATGCGTCAATGACCGGGTTGCCGGTCACAAAGACCTTTTCAGGCTCAACGCCTTCGTTGAGCAAGTTTTGTTTCGACCATTCCGTGGGCGCGAAGTGTAGATCGGCTGCGACGGTCGCCAGACGGCGGTTGATCTCTTCCGGGAACGGATGCCACTTGTTGTGTGTCCGTAAACCGGCTTCCACATGACCGAAACGGATTCTGCGATAGAACGCCGATAGCGAGGCGGTTAGAACGGTGGTGGTATCGCCGACGGCGAGCATCCAGTCAGGCTTAAATTCCTCCAACACAGATTCGAGATGAGTGAGAATTCCCGCGCTAAGTTGCGCCAGCGACTGCCCCTCGCGCATGAGATCGAGATCGTAGTCGGGTTGTATCTCGAATAGTCTCAGCGCTTGATCGAGCATTTGACGATGTTGAGCGGTGACGCATACCCGCGCTTCGATCCCCGGCGTTTGTTTGAGCAAGCGAACGATAGGCGCCATTTTGATGGCTTCGGGGCGGGTGCCGAAGACAGAGAGGATTTTCATTTCGATTTGGCGTCGCCAAGGCGGTGAAGCGAGAAGCCTGCCGCTTGCCAATCTTTTAGATTCCACGCGTTGACCGCGTCAATCGCGATCCGCGCATTGGTCTTGGACGCAATGCTTGCAGGGTCTAGGCTGCGGAATTGAGAATGGCTAACGAGCAACAAAATCGCGTCCACGTCTTTAATTGCGGAATCAAAATCGGCTGCCATGTCAATTCCTTCGAGCTTGGCGCTTGGCGCAAAGGGTTCCCATGCGCGGACGATGGCTCCATCCTTTTGCAATAGGCGAACGACCTCGACAGCGGGGCTTTCGCGTAAGTCGTCTACATCGGGCTTGTACGCGAGACCCAGCACGGCGATGCGTTTATTTCTTAATTCGCCAAACGCTTGCTGCGCCTTTTCAACGACAAAACGAGGCTGTTCATCGTTGACCTTTCGCGCCTGATAGATCAACGATGAAACTTCGGGAGCGGCTTCGACAAAGAACCATGGGTCTACGCTGATACAGTGCCCGCCAACGCCCGGTCCGGGGTTGAGGATATTGATGCGTGGGTGCAGATTAGCGAGACGAATGGCTTCCCAGACATCCACGCCGAATTTTTCGGCGAGCCGCGCAAATTCGTTGGCGAGGGCGATGTTTACATCGCGCGTTGCGTTTTCCATGATCTTGACCATCTCGGCGGTGGTCGCGTCCGTTTCATGGATCTCGCCTTGGACGAATGTTTTATACAGATCGCGCGCGGCTCGCGCCGATTCGGGCGTTATGCCCCCGATAATGCGCGCATTGTTCACAAGTTCATAAAGAAGATTGCCCGGTAACATGCGCTCTGGCGAATAGCACAGATGGAAGTCAATCCCCGCTCGCAGGTTGGAGCGTTCTAATATAGGCGCGACCAACTCGATGGTCGTGCGAGGCGGCGATGTCGATTCGAGGATCACGAGGTTGCCCTTCCGCAAAAAAGGGAGAATCGCTTCGGCGGCTGAAGCTACTGCGCGCATGTCCGCGAGTTTGAATCGGATTCCGTTGTACTCGCCGAATTTCTCGCGCTGAAACGGAGTCGGCACCGCGATGATAAACGCATCGGCTTCGACGGGCTGGCTGGATACGGTTAATCTGCCTACTCGCAGGGCTTCATCAAGAACGTCTTGCAGTCCAGTCTCGTGGATGTGGATTTTGCCAGCCTGTAAGGATTGCACTACGCGCGGGTTAACGTCTACGCCATGCACGTTTAGCCCATGCGCGGCAAATGTAACGGCGTAGGGGAGACCAATGTAGCCGAGACCGATGACGCAAAGTGAGTTGATTTTCATTCAGTTCCTTATTGTGTTGTAGATGGATGGATTATACAGGAAACTTTCTCGGGCAGAATTCGTAAGGTTAATTGAAGCGCCCGACGCTTGGATTTTAACGTTCGGCGCTTGCGGCAGAAACTGGACTAATCTTGTTGTATAATGAAGCGGAGGCATTATGAATTTTCTTCTGGATCCCGATATTGCGTATCTCTTTTTGCTGGGCGGAGCGCTTTTAGCGTTTATGGCAATTGTCACGCCGGGCACAGGTTTTTTTGAAGTCGGCGCCTTATTTTGCTTCGCGCTGGCGGGCTATGGAATCTACATGTTGTCTTTTAATTTCTGGGCGGTTATTATTATTGGGTTAAGTCTTGTCCCGTTCGTCTATGCGATTCGAGATCCAAAACGGAAATGGGCGCTCGCGCTTTCAATTTTACTCTTGATCGTCGGTTCGATATTTATGTTCATGCGAAACGGCTCGCCGGCTGTGAATCTGTGGGTGGCGGCGAGCGCCTCAATTCTGACGGCGGGATTTATCTGGATCGCGACGCGGAAATCTATAGAAGCCTCGTTCGCCGCGCCCGCGCACGATCCCGACGCCTTAATTGGTCTGGAGGGCGAAGCGCGAACGGATATTCACAGTGAAGGCAGCGTACAGGTCGGCAAGGAATTGTGGTCGGCTCGCAGCGAGATGAAAATTAAAGCCGGAAGTAAGGTTCGTGTGGTTCGTCGAGACGGCTTTATTGCAGTCGTCGAAAAGCAAGAATAAAATTACAGATTTAAGGAGAAACTGTTATGGAAGCACTTACTGGCAGCGCTTTGTGTTTGGTTGGCGCAATTTTGATTATTGGCTTGGTTTTTATTGCCAATGCGATTCGAATTGTGCCTGAGTATCAACGATTGGTCGTCTTTCGTTTGGGGCGTTGTGTCGGCGCGAAAGGACCGGGCATTGTTCTTTTAGTTCCGGTGATTGATCGCGCGGCAAAGGTGGATCTGCGCGAGCAGGTGCGCGAAGTGCCGCATCAAACTTCGATCACCAAAGACAACGCGCCTATCTCGATTGACTTCTTGTGGTATTACAAAGTATTGGATCCTGCCGAATCGATTTTGCAAGTCGGCAATTTCGAATCGGCAGCGGCGGGTATCGCGGCGACGACGCTTCGCGCGGTGATCGGCGGAATTCCGCTGGACGACGTGCTCTCAGAGCGCGAACATATTAACAACATGTTGCGTACGCGCCTCGACGAAGTAACCGAACGCTGGGGCGTGAAGGTCACTAACGTTGAAATTCGCGAGATCATCCCGCCGCGCGACGTGCAAGATGCGATGAACCGCCAGATGTCGGCGGAACGCATTCGCCGCGCCGTTGTGACCGAGTCCACCGGTACGCGCGAAGCGGCGGTTAACGTGGCGGAAGGCGAGAAGCAATCCGCGATCTTGCGCGCTGAAGGTCAGAAGCAGTCTACCATCCTCGCCGCGGAAGGCGAGCGACAGTCTCAATTGTTGCGCGCAGAGGGCTTTGCAAAAGCGTTGGAAGCTATCTTCAATTCCGCTAAAGAGATCGATCAGAAGACGATGACGTTGCAATATTTTGAAACGCTCAAGTCCGTTGGCGCAAGCCCGTCCACGAAATATATCTTCCCGATGGAATTTACGAGCATGTTGGATAGCTTCTTAGGAAAGAAATAAACGTATAATTTGGCGTGCCGATAGGTATGTAAACAAGTAGAAAGTGGAGAGCGACTTTAGATTTTCCACTTTCTACTTTTTCTTTTTTTGGAAGACTTCTCTTGTGGAAATTCTCCCCGCAACTATTCTTGACCTCAATTCGCTGTGCAAACTCGAACGCGCTTGTTTCGATCAAGACGCCTGGTCGCTATTTGATTTGATCGCCGTACTTTCGTGGGGCGACGTTATCCGACTTAAGGCGGTGGAAGACGGCGCCATGATCGGATTTGTAGCGGGCGATACGCGTCTTTCTCGAGGAGAGGCGTGGATTGCCACCCTTGCGGTTGATCCGCGTTTTCAGCGCCGCGGCGTTGGGCGAGCGTTATTGCGCGCATGCGAAGCGCGCTTTCAGACCTCGAAATCTAAGCTGACCGTTCGAGTATCCAATTCAAACGCCATCGCCTTATATGAACGCGAAGGTTACCGCGTCTCTGATGTTTGGCATGGATATTACCGGGGCGGCGAAGATGGGCTGGTGATGGAGAAGTCTCTATAGCAACTGCGCGACGACGCGTCTCCGATCGCCGCAATTGCAGATTTAGGGATACAATACTTTCGTTGCTTTATGAATGAATTGCTGACTCCTCCTGTTTGGGTTAACGCCGACGCATCGTTTCAACGCATGTTTGCCGACCTGGCCGGGCAATCGCGCGTAGCGGTAGACACAGAGTCGAACAGCCTGCACGCCTATCGCGAGCGCGTCTGCCTGCTTCAGTTTTCAACGTCGAAATACGATTACGTTGTCGATCCTTTAGCGCCGATTGATGTGACGCCTCTTGCTCAAATTTTCGAAGATCCGCGAATCGAGAAGATCTTCCACGCCGCGGAATATGACTTGATCTGTTTGAAGCGCGACTATGGATTTAAATTCGTCAATTTATTTGACACCATGCATGCCGCGCGCGTCCTCGGATACCCCGCAGTGGGATTAGACACGTTGCTGGCGGAGAAGTTCCAACTGACGATTAATAAGCGATATCAAAAAGCAGACTGGGGCGCGAGACCTCTTACGCCGGCGCAAATTAACTATGCGCGCCAGGATACGCATTACCTTTTTGACCTGCGCGATACGCTTGAAATGGAATTGCGCGAGAAAAATCGCTTGGAATTAGCGTTTGAAGATTTTGCGCGCGCTTGCAATGTAGAGGACCCGAAGGAGAAAACGAACGGCTCTTCGTGGAGACGTTTCAGCGCGCGCAAAGAATTAAGTCAGCGCGAATTGACGATCCTTTCAGAGTTGTGCCGCAGTCGCGATATGATCGCCGAAAAACTCGATCGTCCGCCGTTCAAAGTAGTGGGCGATAAGTTATTATTCGAGATCGCAAAACAGTCGTCTGAGAAGAATGTTGACCTGGCGGAGATCGGGCTCAGTTCAAAGCAGATTCACTTGTGGGGCAGAGAGATACTCGCGGCGACGAAACGCGGGATGACAGCTCCGCTGGTGAAACTGGAGCAGCCGAAACATCCGAGCGCTGCGACGCTGCGGCGCTTGGAGAAGTTGAAGGCGTGGCGAAAGAAGATCACGCAAGAACTAAAAGTCGAGTCGGACATTGTTTTACCTAAGGCGTATTTGAGTTCGTTCACGGAGAATCCGCCCACATCGTTGCGCGAGCTTGAGGCGACGATGAACGATTCGCCTTGGCGGTTCAGAACATACGGCTCCCAAATTTTCGAATTGCTTGGAGACTAACATGGAAATTCATTTTCACGGCGCGGCGCATACAGTTACGGGTAGTCAGCACTTGCTAGAGATCAACGGACGTCGTCTGTTGCTTGAATGCGGCTTGTATCAGGGACGGCGGGAAGAATCGTACGCTCGAAATTTAAATTTCGTATACGATCCGCGCTCGGTAGATGCGGTGATTCTGTCTCATGCGCATATTGATCATAGCGGCAATTTGCCGAACTTCGTCAAAAAAGGCTATGAGGGACCGATCTATGCGACATATCCGACCGTTGACCTTGGAACGATCATGCTGGCGGATTCGGGACGGATCCACGAGTCGGACGTTGAATACGTGAACCGTAGAAGGGCGGCGCATGGCGAGCCGCCGGTTGATCCGCTCTACACTGAGGCAGACGCTCAGCGCGCGTCAAATTTATTTCACGGCGTGGGCTACAACCAACCGTTTGAGCCGATTCCCGGCGTGATCGCAAAATTTGTCGAAGCGGGTCACATTCTCGGTTCCGCCGCGATCTCGTTAGAAGTTGAGGAGAAAGGACGCAAGATACGCTTCTGGTTCTCCGGCGATATCGGACGCTTTGGACTGCCCTTGTTGCGCGACCCGGTTATGCCGGAGCCGGCGGATTACTTGTTGATGGAATGCACTTATGGCGATCGAAGACACAACAACCCCGCCGCCGCGTTCGAGGAATTTCGAAATGTGGTCAAACGGACGCTTGAGCGAAGCGGCAAGGTGATCATTCCGGCATTTGCCGTAGGGCGGACGCAGGAGCTTGTTTATCACTTGAATACGATGATGTATAACGGCGACCTGCCGCAAGCGCCGGTCTTTGTAGACAGTCCGTTAGCGGTCAATGCTTCGGAGATATTTATGCGTCATCGCGAAGTCTTCGACGCGGAAACACGCCGATTCATCGAAGAGGCGCGTCATCCGGCGCTTAACTTCAAAATGCTAACTTACATTCATTCTGTAGAAGAATCGAAAGCCTTAAACAAGCGCACCGACCCGATGATAATTATCTCGGCTTCAGGCATGGCGGAGACCGGACGCATCTTGCATCATTTGCGAAATAACATCGAAAATCCTAGGAATACAGTGTGCATCGTCTCATGGCAGGCTCCCTACACGCTGGGGCGCCGAATTGCCAACCGCGAGAAACACATTAAGATTTTTGGCGAACCGTACACGGTCAAAGCCGAAGTGGCAACCATTGGCGGATTATCGGGTCATGCCGGGCAGGATTTGTTGGTGAAGTATGGAACTACAGTGAAAGAAACGGCAAAGAAAATCTTTCTGGTGCATGGCGAAGAAAAAGCCGCTGAAACGCTGACGAGCCTCTTTGCAACTCACGGGATGAAAAGCGTGTATTACCCCGACTTGCACGACAGCGCCGAATTATAAGTTATAATTTCCGCCGTTAGATTGATGGGAAGGTGCCAGAGTGGTTGAATGGGACAGTCTCGAAAACTGTTGTGGGCTCCGGTCCACCGAGGGTTCGAATCCCTCCCTTCCCGCTATAACTCAACTCGGCGAGTAAATGACTCGCTGTTGTAGCGTATCCGCTTCACGCTCTCGCTGATTTTTTACACTTCAGAACCTATGCAAATTGACCTTTCGATTGACACAGATGTCGTTCGCCGGCGTTTAACCAATTTCATTAAAGAAAAAATGGCGCAGGCGGGATTCTCGCGCGCCGTGGTCGGACTTTCGGGCGGACTCGATTCAGCGTTGTCGTGCGCGCTCGCTGTTGAAGCGCTAGGGCGCGAAAACGTGCTGGCGGTGCGGATGCCTTATCGAACGTCCAACCCTGATTCGCTCGCGCATGCTGGGTTGCTCATCGAACAATTGCGTACGCCGAACAAAGTTATCGAAATTACCGCCATGGTCGAACCCTGTTTGCGCTGGATCCGCAGATTACGAAACTTCGTAAAGGCAACATCATGGCGCGCGAACGGATGATCGTTTTGTACGACCAATCGGAGGTTTTTAATGGATTGGTTGTTGGCACAGGGAATAAAACTGAAATCCTACTCGGTTATAGCACGCAGTTCGGCGATTCGGCGTCGGCGCTGAACCCTATCGGCGATTTATATAAGACTCAAGTTAGGCAATTGTCGCGCGCGTTGAATATCCCCGCGCCGATTCTCCACAAGCCCCCGTCCGCCGATCTATGGAACGGTCAAACTGACGAAGGCGAACTTGGCTTCACACTTATGAAGAAGTTGACAGATTGCTTTACTTGCTTGTAGATCGCCGCTGTAGCCGCGCGGAGTGCGTGGAAGCGGGCGGCTTCCGATTTTGTGGATGCGGTTGTCAAGCGTATAAAATGGAGTCAATTTAAGCGTCAGTTGCCGCCTGTTGCCAAGCTAGACGACCGACCTGACGGTTATGATTTTCTAGGAGAGCGTGATTGGGGGACGTAATGAAATTATCCATTCCGCCCGCGCTAACGCATCGAAAATATTTCTATCTCTGGTTCGGCTTGTTGATTTCCATTGCCGGCTCGCAAATGCAGGTTGCCGCGATTCATTGGCATATCCGCGAACTGACTGACAAGCCTAATCCGCTGGCATTGGGCGGCATTGGTTTGGCAAGAATTGTACCGGTGATCGTCTTTTCTTTTGTCGGCGGCGCGGTTGCGGATAGTTATGACCGGCGTAAAATTTTATTCATCACCCAAACGGTTCTGGCGGTTGAAGCGTTAGCGTTAGCGGCGTTGACGTTTAGCGGGCGAGTCGAGATTTGGCATATTTACGCGTTGACAGCGCTGCAAGCGTCGGCGTCGGCGTTCGACTTGCCCGCGCGGCAGGCGATGGTTCCGAATCTGGTCTCACGCGAGCATCTAACATCCGCATTTAGCATGAATTCGATCGCATTTAACACAGGCGCGATTCTGGGTCCGCTTTTCTTCGGATTTATCCCCGCGGGCGGACAAGGCTATGCCTATCTGCTCGATGCGATTTCGTTTATGGCGGTGCTTATCGCGCTAATATTGATGGGACATACGCCGCAAGACCTCAAGCGCGCCGAGGGCGTGAACGTTCGTTCAGTGTGGAACGGTATGCGCTTCATTGGTTCGCATCCGCTCATTATGTCCACGATGGTAATGGATTTTATCGCTACGTTCTTCGCCTCGGCAAATACGATGTTGCCGATCGTAGCGCGCGATATTCTAAATGTCGGCAAGAGCGGATATTCATGGCTGGTCTCCGCGCAGGCGATTGGTTCCGTCGCGGCGGGAGTGGCGGTTTCGCAGGCGCGCGAGTTGCGTCGACAGGGACCAATCTTTATCGGCGCGGTAATTCTATTCGGCGCGATGACGGTTTGGTTCGGATTCAGCCGCGCATTTTTACCCGCGTTGCTCGCCCTGACGATCATGGGCGCGGCGGACGCGGTTAGCACGATTATTCGCAATACGATACGTCAATTGCAAACCCCCGACCATATTCGCGGCAGGATGACCAGCGTGAATCAACTCTTCTTTCAGGGCGGTCCTCAGCTTGGCGAGGTCGAATCGGGCATAGTTGCAGCGCTGTTTGGAGTTCCGTTCGCCATCGTCAGCGGCGGCATCGGCTGCATCGTTGGGCTGTTGATCGTCCTTCGCAGGTGGCCCCAATTGATTGCGTATAGCGGAGATGAGCCAATGCTGATAGCGGTTCCAGCCGACTGATGTTTTCCTTACGATTGCCGTACATTTTCTCTACACTCCCCGTCTCGGCGTTGACGAACGCCTTAAATAGGGCTATACTGCAAGTATAGAGGCGTAGATCTTATGCGAATAGATACATACAGAAACAGCCTAGCTAGACCAAAAACGCGCGTATTTTTGCGCGTTTTTTTATTTCTATTGTCGAAAGGAGATTAAACAGTGAACTACGGAATGATCGGTAAACTCGAGAAAGCCAAGCGGTACGCGGAGGAACCCAGCCGTTTCCTCTTCAACAAGTTTGACGTCACTTTTCAGGGAGATAATAACGACCATCATGTTGCCTTCGACAGCGGGACCTACTCGTGCGACTGCGAGTTTTTTGCCAATAATGGGCGTTGCGCTCACACGATGGCGATTGAGATAAAATTCAAAGGGATGGTTCCTGAAGCCAACGAATCCTGATCTCCTTGGCGAGTTGAATTCTGTGAACTGCCTTTCAGGTCGAAAGGCAGTTTTTTATTTGAGTCTGATGAACTGAGAACAGGCGCGGGGAATGAAAATTTAATGAGAGTATTTTTAAATTTGAAGAATTCGATTACAATTTTCACGTTATGAAAAACATCTCTCGACGCGATTTTCTTAAACTAAGCGGGCTGAGCCTCGCTGGTTTGGCGTTCTCGTCGCCGTTCTCGCCCGCTGTAAACTTTGACGATAGCAGCGTTGTGCGCGTCGCTACCGACTCGGTCAGCGTATATTCTGAACCGAATGACGAGAGCAGGATCGTTTCCACTTGGTATCGCGATGAACTTCTGCATGTATATGGAGCGGTGACTGCGCAAGAACCAGCGCATAACCCCGTTTGGTATCGTGTGTGGGGCGGATATGTTCATCGCGCGCGTCTGCAAGAAGTGAAGATTCTCTTTAATCAACCGCTCGCTTCTATTGAAGAAGGCTCTCCGCGCTTAGTGGAAGTGACTGTGCCGTACGCGCAGCCTTGGCGTACGACGAAACTTTATGGATGGCAGGAACTGGATTTTCGCCTGTACTACGGATCGGTCCACTGGGCGGAGGCGATTGTAGACGGTCCGAGCGGAGAGCCGTGGTATCAGATTTATGACGACTTAACTGGTTTCCCATATTGCATTAACCCAACGCATGCGCACCCGATTCCGCTGGAAAACTTGACCGCGATTACGCCTGAAACGCCTTTGGAGAAGAAGCGCATCGAAGTAAACCTTTCGACTCAAACTTTGATGGCGTTTGAGTATGATCAGCAGATTTTTAAAACTACAATCAGCTCGGGCATCCCGAACGGCCCGCGCGACGCGACCGGAATTCCCACAAAAACGCCCGATGGCGAGTTTCACATTTTAGAGAAAATGCCGAATAAGCATATGGGCAACGGCAACTTGTTCGCCGATTTTACCGACTATGAGTTGCCCGGTGTGCCGTGGACGTGTTTTTTCACCACGCAAGGGCATGCTTTTCATGGAACGTACTGGCATCAGAACTTCGGCGTGCCGATGAGTCGCGGTTGTATTAATATGCGCACCGATGAAGCCATGTGGCTGTTTCGTTGGGCGAAGCCAGATCATCGGATCGGGCGAACGTCTAATCGCGGCTTCGGCACGTTAGTGCGAATTTACTACTAAGTTATGCCTGAATTAATTTGGCGGGATAAACAACTGAAAGTCATTGCGCCAACTGCGTTGACATTGGATTCTATCGTCTTTCCGGGCGGCTGCGGATATCCGCAATCAGAACCGAAGAATAGGCTGATATGGGGAGACAACCTTGCCGTGATGGCGGCTCTGTTGCCGACACACGAGAATCGCATAAACCTTATATATGCCGACCCGCCGTTTTTTACGAATAAAAAATTTGCGGCGCGAATTGGGCGCGGCGAAGATTCGCGTAAGCCGAAACAGTGGAAACTCGCCGAAGGGTACCGCGACGATTGGACTGACCTTGACGCTTATCTCGACTTTCTCTACCAACGTCTTTTCCTGATGTTTCGCTTGCGTGCTCCCAATGGGACTCTCTACCTGCATCTTGACTGGCACGCCGATTCGTACGCCCGCCTTTTACTGGATGAAATCTTCGGCGCGGATCGCTTGCTTAATGAGATTATCTGGACCTATCATGGTCCTTCGCCGATTCGCCGGGCGTTCAACCGCAAGCACGATACAATCCTTTCGTATACAAAGGGAAGCGATTACACCTTCAATGCCGATGCTGTTCGCGAGCCGTACCATCAGAATACGATTAATACCTTTAAGGCGTCGCCTAAGGCGGGCTTCGGAAAAATCCCTAACCTCGAACGCGGTAAAGTGCCCGAAGACTGGTGGTATTTCCCTGTTGTTGCGCGCTTGCATAATGAGCGTACGGGCTATCCTACGCAGAAGCCCGAAGCGCTGCTTGAGCGCATTATTCTCGCTTCATCGAATCCGGGCGATTTGGTCGCTGACTTTTTTTGCGGCTCGGGCACGCTGCCTTTTGTGGCGACGAAGCATGGCAGGACGTTTATTGCCGGCGACGAATCTTCGCGCGCGCTTCACGCTGCCGGTAAAAGGTTGCTTGGAGGGAATCATCTTTTTTCGCTGGAGCGCGATGTGAACGTCTCGTTTTCACGCGAACAGGCGTCGGCGGCGGTTCAGGCGAAACGTTTGAGCGGCGCGATCAGGCTGGAAACGAAATTGGATTTGGACTATTGGGAAATTGATCCTAATTGGGACGGAAAGGTTTTCAGGAGCGCGGCGCAAGCCTATCGTCCAAATCGAGGCGGAGAAATTGCGCGAGAGTTGACAATAAAACTCGGTCGCCAGGGTTGTGTCCGAGTAGTGACCGCATCGGGAGAACGCTACCAGCTATACGTCTAGCCGGTAGCCGACGCCGCGAATTGTTTTGAGAAATTTGGGGTTGTCAGGATCTACTTCGATGGCGCGACGCAGCCAGGAAATATGCACGTCAAGCGTGCGTGTATCGCCGGTGTAGTTAGTTTCCCATACTTTTTTGAAAAGCGATTCGCGCTCGACAACTTCGCCATGTTTATCCATTAAGATATGCAGGAGAGTGATCAAGCGCGGCGTGAGTTTGACGCTCTTGCCGAGACTGCGCACGCGACGATGTTCGACGTCTAGGCGAATTGGGCCGGCGCTGATGATATTATTTCCATCGTCAGGCAACAGCGCTTTGATGCGGTTAGCGAGTTTCTGGACCGTAAAGGGAAGACCGAGAACGACGTCGGCGAGTTCTTTATCGACCGGCTTCTCTTTTTTCAGAATGAGAATAATGGGAACTTTCTGATCTTTTTTACGAAGCGACATGCAAATGCGCACGCCGGTGCTGCGCAGCGATGCGGCGTTCACGACAACCACCGCTGGGCTGATCTGTCGTAGTTTCGCGGCGGCAGAACTGCCGTTCTGATAGGAATGAATATCAAATCCCTTCTTCTGTAGATCTATGGCAAAAGAAGGGATGTCTGCATTTCGTCCTTCGACGAGTAAAAGTGTAGCTTTTTTCATAAGCGCTGCCCGATTGTAAGGCGTTTAACCCTAAATAATTTCCTTAAAAGATAAAAACATTATACCCTGAATCTTAACAAAAGTTGACGCCGCACAGAGAGGATGTTTGTTAAGATTACGCCGATTAAACTATAAGTCGCCGAACTTATCAAGATACAGCCTGCGCTTGCGGGGCTTAAGTGCGCGCGTTATTTTGAGTGGGCGACTTGACTCTGCTGTGCGCCTGTGGTATTATCGGCGGGCTTTAATACTCGATGCGGGGTGGAGCAGTGGCAGCTCGTCGGGCTCATAACCCGAAGGTCGCAGGTTCAAGTCCTGCCCCCGCTACTGATGAAGACCATGATACAGTCATGGTCTTCATGTTATTTAATGCGTTCGAGCGGCGCGCAGAGCCTTGCTTACCATTCGCAACCAGGAGCCGTGTCTATTCCAGCGGAAACTCCCACGCGTTTGTACATGGTGACTTTAGTGAACGGTTCTCCTAGAATGCCGTCGTGGATTGCCCAAGAGCGCAAGCGCAGGCTGTTGGCGGCATCGGGCGAGCGGAATGGACTGGAATTGTTCAAACGCTGATGAAGAACGCCTCTTTCTGCGAATTCGGCGTGAATCTGCCCCATCAATTTCTTCCCGATCTGGTAATTGAATCCATAACGCTCAAAGATGATCGCGTTGTGATAATACAGCGGCTCGATATAATACATATCGTGTCCAAGATAAGCGATAAAATCTTCAAAAGCTCCAATTGCTTGACGCAAAGAGCGCAAGCCGCGACGAATCTGACCCGGCGTCAGCCCCGCTTCCATTGCGGATCGTTCCGCGCCCAAGTTACGCTTATGAATGCCGAATCGCGTTGGGCTGCCGTCGGGCATTTTGTCCACGTCGAAGCGCGGCGAATCGGGATCGTTTAAGATATACAACAAGACGAAAATTTGACCGTTCATCGAATCGGCTAGATGCGTGTAAAGGATCGGATCGGGGAAACCGACTTTATGATAAAGCTTCAATTCCATATCGCTCGATCCTTCGACAAATGAGAATCGTAAGAGATCGCGGTTTTCTGCTAAATTCTCAAGCTGGAACTTCTCGATTAATCCAGGCGGAATGTAGCGGGCGTAGATATTCCGTTTTTCTGCTTCAGGGAGTTTGTTGATGCCGCCGATGGTATGTGGATGCATAATGACCTGACAGTTCGCGCTATCGAACTCGAGATTGGCGTTCGGCGCTTCTTGCCTCGTCGCGTTTTGCGATAGTCGCTCGTTTATCGTACGCTTTTTTGCCTTTGGCGAGCGCGACCTCAAGCTTTGCGCGACCATTCTTGAGGTAAACGCGCGTTGGCACAACCGTCATGCCTTTGATGCGGGTGTTGTTCCACAGCTCGCGAATCTGCTTTTTGTGGAGCAGGAGTTTGCGTTTGCGTTTAGGGTCGTGGTTGAAGCGGTTGGCTTGCTCGTATGGAGCGATATGCGCTTCGACCAGCCAGGCTTGATCGCCGGCTTCGATCTCCACATAAGATTCTTGGATGCTGACCTGTCCTGCGCGAATAGATTTAATCTCGCTGCCTTGCAGGACCAGTCCCGCTTCGAAGCGTTCGAGCAGGAAATATTCGAATCCTGCCTTACGGTTTGTCGCGACGACTTTGATATTCTCCGTCATGATTTTATGTTACCACATCGCGATTTTGAGCGCTTCCGCAAAATAGGAATAGCGTCGTCGCGCAGCCCTCTATCATATAATCTTTCCTCTTGGTACAATTGCAACATCTCACCTCAGGAAGGTCGTCGTGATCAACCAACTCTATCAAGATAACTTCCCCCACTTGACCCCCGCATGGAGTCGCATCTTCAACTTTGTCGCCGACCGCGCCGAAGGATCGTACATCTACACCGACGACGGGCGTAAACTGCTCGACTTCACTTGTGGAATCGGCGTGGCGAACACGGGTCATTGCCATCCGAAAGTAGTCGAAGCGATTCAAGCCCAAGCCGCGAACTTTATCCATGCGCAGGCGAACATCGTCATCCATAAGCCGATGTTGCAACTGATCGAGGAACTGCGGAAAATTTCTCCGCCTTCGATTGATTCGTTCTTCTTCGCCAACTCGGGCGCTGAGGCGGTAGAAAATACCGTCAAGATTGCGAAAGCGGCAACAGGTAGACAAAACGTGATCGTCTTCAACGGCTCCTTCCACGGGCGGACTCATGCGGCGATGGCGTTGACCACCTCCAAGACGATTTACCGCGCGGGCTTTGCTCCGCTCATGGCAGGAGTATATGTCGCACCGTTTCCGTATGCGTACGCGCTCGGCATGACCGAAGAACAAGCCAGCCAACATTGTTTGGGACAACTTGAATATTTGCTCGCTTCGCAATCCGCGCCGAAAGAGACTGCCGCGATTCTGATCGAGTCCGTTTTGGGTGAGGGCGGATACGTTGTCCCGCCCGCGTCGTTTATGAAAGGACTGCGCGAGATTTGCGACAAGCACGGCATCATGCTCATCTTCGACGAAGTCCAATCGGGGTTTGGCAGAACGGGGAAGTGGTTCGCGCTCGAACATTTCGATGTTGTGCCAGACATCATCGCCGCCGCCAAAGGAATCGCCTCAGGTCTGCCGCTCTCAGGCGTTTTCACGCGGACAGACATTATGAAGAAAGTGGACACAGGCTCCATCGGCGGCACCTACGGCGGGAACGCGATTGCCTGTGCGGCGGGAGTCGCCACCATCCGCGCGATGCGGGATGAAAATATGCTGGAGAATGCAACCGAAAAAGGAATCCAATTGATGACAGGCTTGCGAAAGTTGCAGGAGGAATATCCGCAGATCGGCGATGTGCGCGGCAAAGGACTGATGATCGGCACAGAATTTACTGCGAATGGCAACCGCGCGAAAGAAAAACAAATGGTGAAGGATGTAATCCACGCCGCGGAAGAAAAAGGCATGTTGCTCCTCTCCTGCGGAACGTACGACAACACCCTGCGCTGGATTCCGCCGTTGAATGTTACGAGCGAACAGGTCAATGATGGGTTGAAGATTTTTGGAGAGGCGTTAAAGGAAGTGATTAGGTAAACACGGAAACATGTACACAGGTAAACAGGTGAATCTGTTGTGGAAACGAAGGTCAGCTTTGGGTGATGTATAATGTCTTCATCAATGAACGTCCGCTTTCATTCTCATGCCCTCGAAAGAATTGCGGAGCGCGGCGCAACTAAAGAGGAAGTTCGGGTCACGATTGAACAGGGCGAGAAATTCCCCGCGAAGTTTGGACGCCTTGGCTTTCGCCGAAATTTCCCATTTGACAGCGCGTGGCGCGGACGTTTGTTTTCAACCAAGCAGGTCGAAGTTTTTGCCGTTGAAGAATCTCCGCAAGACTGGTTGGTCATTACTGTGATTACTCGTTATTTCTAGGAGCGCAGCCATGAAATTTACTTACGATCCTCGTTACAACATCGCCTACATTCGCTTTCAAGAAAAAGGCGCGGAAGTGGAAGCGATTCGCCTGAGCGATGAATTGGTAGTTGACATTGCTCCCGATGGCACGATTTACGGTATAGAACTGCTCAACGCCAACGAACAGATGGGGCGTGAAGACGCGGGTGAGTTGATTGTGGTTAACGAAGCGACTGGAAAGCGCGCTGAATTACCGCTTGTGTGAATCAATCTCGTCGTTCAAGTTCGTTCAAATAATTACCGCCGAAGACTTTCGAGACAAATCTTGGAAGTCTTTTAGAAATCCATATATGACTTCGGGAAAACTTATGCCGCACACTCTTGATCGAGCCAAACTCGAATCCCTCCTCAAAAAAGAGGAATCCCTCTTCCACAAAACGCATCCCAAATCCTACGAGCTTTATCAGCGCGCGCGCAAGTCGCTGCATGGCGGCGTGCCGATGTTGTGGATGATCCGCTGGGCGGGATCGTTTCCCGTTTTCGTGAAATCGGCAAAGGGCGCCCGCTTCACCGACGTGGACGACACCGAATACATTGACTTCTGTCTCGGCGACACGGGCGCGATGACGGGTCACTCGCCAGACGCAACAGTGAATGCCGTCAACGAGCAAATCCAAAAAGGCATCACACTCATGCTCCCGTATGAAGACGCGATCTGGGTCGGCGAAGAACTGCAGCGCCGCTTCAAACTTCCATTTTGGCAATTCACCCTCACCGCCACCGACGCGAATCGTTTCGCCCTCCGCATGGCGCGTCTCATCACCGACCGCCCGAAGATTCTCGTCTTCAATTATTGTTATCACGGCTCGGTGGACGAAACCTTCATCACACTCGACGAAGAAGGCACGCCGATCTCGCGTCCGAACAATATGGGTCCGCAAGTTGATCCGCGCGAAACGACGAAGGTCATCGAGTTCAACGACATCGCCGCGCTCGAAACCGCCCTCTCCGCTCGCGACGTTGCCGCCGTCCTCGCCGAGCCTGTGATGACCAACATCGGCATCATCCATCCCGACGCGGGCTATCACGACGCCCTGCGCGAGATCACAAGAAAATATGGGACGTATCTCATCATTGACGAGACTCACACCATCTGCGCTAGTCCAGGCGGATATACCGCTTCATTCGGACTTCAGCCTGATTTCCTCACCATCGGCAAACCCCTTGCGGGCGGCGTCCCCGCCGCGGTCTACGGCTTCACCGAAGAAGTGAGTAAACAATTTTCCGCGCGCCTCAACCTCGATGACGCGGATGTCGGCGGCATCGGCGGGACTCTCGCTGGCAACGCCCTCTCCATCGCCGCCATGAAAGCGACTCTGCAACATGTGTTGACTGATGAGTTCTACGCAAAAGCAATTGCCCTGCAAGAAAAATTCACAGCAGGCGTTGAATCGGTCATCGAAGAATTTGAATTACCGTGGATCGTCAAACGACTCGGCAACCGTTCCGAATACTGGTTTCGCCCAACTCCGCCGCGCAACGGAGGGGAAGCGCACGCCGCCATTGACACCGAACTGGATCGCTACATGCACCTCTTCGCCCTCAACCGCGGCATTCTGATGACTCCATTTCACAACATGGCATTGATCTCTCCCGATATTACACAGAAAGATGTGGATTACCACACGAAGGTGTTCAGGGAAGCGGTGCAAAGCCTGTTTGTGTGATGTATAATGTGATGTATAGTCACAGGAGCATCCATGAAACAGATGGTTCGCAAGCAAATCTATATTTACAAGCGGCAGGAAGCCCAGCTCAAGCGCATCTCCGAGGCTCGCGGGATCAGCGAAGCGGAGGTGATTCGCAATGCTTTAGATCGCGAGGTCAATAGCCAGACCGCGCCTTATCATTATGACGAGGAAGCTTGGAAGAGACTTTTGGCGTTGATGGAAAGCCGCGTGGATATTGGATCTGTGGGGAAGCCTTACAAATTCCGCCGCGAGGATGCTTACGAGGAGCGTGAAAATCGTTGGCTGAAAGATAGCGGCTAAACATGGCTTTGATATTAATTGACACGAATCTCTTGATCTATTTGTACGACCAAAACGAGCCTGCGAAACAAAAGCAGGCGCGTTTTGTGCTTGATAGGTTACAAGGTATCGGCGCAGGTCGGTTGAGTGTTCAAAGCCTTTCCGAGTTTGCCAATGTTGCGCCGAAGAAACTGTCTCCCGCAATCCCGATTTCAGATGTAATTGAAATCATCCGCGCATTTGCAAGCGTTTACCCAGTGTGCTACATCACGCCGAACATTGTCGCGGATGCGGCGTGCGCGGTTCGAGATTATTAGATGCCATTTTATGACGCGCAAATCTGGGCGTGCGCAAAATTCAATCAATTGCCTATTGTCTTCAGCGAAGACTTTCAAGACGGGCAAGTATTGGAAGGTATTCGTTTCGTAAACCCCTTTGCGAAAGACTTTGAATTGGAAAAATGGATCTAAAACAAGACTTCCGAGTTACTGTAGAAAAAACTCCGAGATTTTCAAAATCTCGGAGTTTTCGCTCTGAGCCACCGACGAGATTCGAACTCGTGACCTGACGATTACGAATCGTCTGCTCTACCAGCTGAGCTACGGTGGCAAATTCAGCGGCGGGGATTATAAAGGATAAAAACTAATCTAGCAAGTTTTTGAACTTACGCGGCGTCTGTGTCGTGAGAAAATAGTCCTATGCTTCGCATCGCAATGCTCTCCTATCACACCTGCCCGCTTGCCACGCTGGGCGGCAAAGACACGGGCGGGATGAACGTCTATGTTCGCGAACTGACGCGCCAACTAGGGAAAATGGGCATTCATGTGGACGTGTTCACGCGTTCGCAAGACGACCATGTGCCGCACGTTCTGCATGAACTTGGTTACGGCAACCGCGTTGTTCATATCCCTGCGGGACCTGAATACCCTATGTCTAAGCAAGAACTGGCGGAGTATATCCCGCAATTTGCGGAAGGCATTAAAGACTTCGCCATTGAAAAAGGGATTCAATACGACATTATTCACAGTCACTATTGGATGTCGGGCATTGCCGCCGCTTCGCTTTCCGACGCGTGGGCGCGCGCGCCTATCGTCCATATGTTTCACACCCTCGGCGAAATGAAGAATCGTATTGCGCGCACCGAAGCCGAACGCGAAGGCGCATATCGGATCGAAGGTGAAAAGCAAGTCTTGCGGCGCGTTGACCGCATCGTTGTCGCTACGCTGGCGGAGATGACGCAACTGCGCTTCTTGTACAAAGCGGATTCGTCTAAAATGGTTGTTATCCCACCGGGCGTGAATGTTGGTCGTTTTTATCCAATTCCCCCCGACGAGGCGAAAGCCTACATCGGTTTAAAGCCTGACGATCGGATGATTCTATTTGTAGGACGCATTGAGCCGCTCAAAGGCGTGGATACGCTGATCGAAGCGATGTCTTGTTTGCATAAGAAGGAGGCGCGCTCGGTGCATCTGGCGATCATCGGCGGCGACCCGTCGGCAAGCCCCGAGAAAATGAACGTAGAAATGGCGCGGCTGAAGAAATTGTGCGAAACGCTTGGCTTAGATCAATCGGTCGTGTTTCTAGGCGCGCGCGATCAGGACAAACTTTCGTATTATTATTCGGCGGCGGAGGTGGCAGTGATGCCATCGCATTACGAGTCGTTTGGCATGGTGGCTCTCGAAGCGATGGCGTGCGGCACGCCAGTCATTGCCTCCGAAGTGGGCGGACTCGCCTATCTCGTGCGCGACGGCGAAACGGGATTCACGATTCCCGCTGAAGAACCTGAAACGCTATGCGAGAAATTGTCGTGGTTGCTGAACGATGAAACGCTGCGCCGAAAAATGAGCGCTCAAGCCGCCGCATACGCGCAAGATTATGCGTGGGAGAAAATCGCGAAGAGAATCGTGGATGTGTACGAGGAATTGAAGAAATGATGCGTTCATATTATCCCCTTCTCGCTCGGATCATTTATTCGGCGCGCATTTCTATTTATGTTTTATTCTCGTCTCGTGGAAGGAAAATTCGCATGCCGTCTTGCTCGTCAACAATATAAGCATGTTTAGGATAGCGAAGCGCTATGGCGCTTATCCATAAATCGCCAATTGCTGCGCCGCCGTTGATCGTCGCGCAAATTGCCCATAACCAGACGTTGGACGAGCCGGCTTGTATTAGAATACCAAGACATGCTGCGAGGCTTATAGTTACGAGGGGCGCCAGAGCGACAACAAGGTATTGGTTGCGTTGGAAGGCATACTCCGGAGCGGTCGCGTAGACCATCAATCCTTTCCAATTGATTCCATATTTCGGACGTGCGCCAAAGATTTGCATTGCCACGCCGTGTATTAACTCGTGTATTATGATCGTCAGCAGCAGAGCGAAGAGAAGGGCTATCGCATCGCTCCCAAAAAAGAATCCGGTTGATTTACCGAAGACGCGCGCGATTGTAAAGAAAATAATTCCGAAGACGAAGGCGAGCGGAATTGACAATAAATTTATGATAAGAATACGGCTTGTCTTTTCGGCAATTTTCCAATACAACGCTTCCGCATAGCCGAACGGCGGTTCTCCTGAAGTCGTTTCTAAATTTGGCATGCGTATTGATTTCCTTCCTTGGCGTTTGAAGTTTGACTTCGTAAAATGGCTATGCTAACTAAGATTTCGCGTTTTTTTTCAACCTCTACCAGTATTTGAGGTTGTTCAACGCTTCACACAGAATGGACGACCTGTAAGCAGTGGGATGGGATCGCTAATTAACGATTGCCCGAGCCAGCCTTCGGGGTGCGAAAGTTGGAAAGGCGCTTTTACAATATCTTCGCTTACCGGTTTGAAGCCGACCTTCGAATAAAAATTAATATCTCCATAGGTCATTATTAATTCGACGCGCTTACTCTTCAAGATTTGAATGCCGTACTGGATCAATTTCCGACCAATGCCTTTGCCATGACGATCGGTGTGAACGGCGACTGGAGATAAAATGAAGGCGCAGACATCGCTTTCAAAAATTAAACGACTGAAAAATATGCAACCGATGATTTTCTGGCGCTCTATAGCGGCGAACCCGTAAATATCCTGCTCGTCTGTTTCAGCCATGAGCGTGTGCGCCAAATTTCCGACGAGAATACCTTCGGATTCGCCGCCTGAGTCTGAAAATGCTTTTACGAACAAATTCTTTATTTCCGCAGATTGATCTGGCGCGTATGGCGTTAGATGCATTAATTAAAGCCAAGCGTTGCGCTGCCGAAGGTTGAAATTCCTATTCCTTCACCTTCACATAAAAGATCTGTTGACCTTCCAAATCCTTCGTGCGCATTTCAAAGCGATCTTTCAGGCTGGCGATCATCTTCGAGAGCTGCTTATGACCATATGTGCGTGGATCAAAGCCGGGATCAAGTTGGTAGAGCGCGTTACCCATTCCTGCCAGCGGAGCCCAACCGTCTTGCCCTGTCGCCATTTCAAGCGCTTGGCTAAGGATGAGCGTCGGATCGGCGTCTTCCTTATCGCCCTTGGCTTTTGCAGTTTTCTTGGCATGCGCTTGCTGCTGTTGCGCGGCTTTCTTCTCGACGGCTAGATTTTCAGTGTAGACGAACAGGTCGCACGCATTGACGAACGCTTTGGGAGTCTTCTTCTCGCCAATGCCCATTACGAACACACCCGATTCGCGAATGCGCGTTGCCAGTCGCGTGTAATCCGAGTCAGAGGAAACGAGGCAGAAGCCATCCACGACGGCAGAGTGCAAGATATCCATTGCGTCAATGATCATGGCGCTGTCTGTGGCGTTCTTGCCGATGGTGTAGCGGAATTGTTGAATAGGTTGAAATGCGTGAAAATTGAGCGTCTCTTTCCACGAGTTCATGCTGTTCGTGGTCCAATCGCCGTAGATGCGGCGGACGGTGACTTGCCCATGTCTGCCGGTTTCCACCAGCATTTGCGGCAGAAGAGACGATTGCGCGTTGTCGCCGTCTATGAGGATAGCGATCTTGTTGCGAAGCGAGCTTAAAGGTTCATTTGCCATAGAGTTAATTATAGTAGACTTTCATCTGATTGCGCCATTGAGATTCTCCGGTTATTAAGGAAACGCAGCAGTTAGGGTGGAACTGGAACTGGAGTTTTGAGTCCGCTAGGGATAGGCGTAAACAGCCCGATGTCGGCGCAAGAAGCGGCGCCTTCGCGCGGGAATAGTCCTTGGTCGCTATAAACTTCCACTTGGATGGGCGTCGCTTGTTTGTAGGTTGTGTCAACTGTAAGTTTGAGCGGCGTTTGAAAGTTGATCGGCAGAATATCAATGCGCGCCGTTTGGTCGGGATGTTGTTGTGCGCCGGGGTCAAGCGCAAAAAGTGTCACGTTGACGTTGGTGAGCGGCATTCCGCCGGTATTTTTAACGACTATGTAGGCGTCGGTCACTTCGCCCATGCCATGTAAAATATCTACGCTGGTTTTACACCCTAATATGACAAGCGTGATGGAAGCGGAGGGAGGCGGAGAGGCGGAAGGGATGAAAATTGGTGTGAGGGTGGGGGCTTCCGCTGTGTCTGTGGGGGGCGTGAATGGCGTTACGCTTGGCGTATCGAAGGGGAGAGCGGTTGGCGTGGCGCTATTTGGAATAGGAGAAGAAGTGGCGGTGTATGCTCCGATTACGACCGGTGTGGGGGTGAATATATACGGCGCTTGGGTGGGAAATGTGAATGGCGTGGGCACGTTGCCTGGCAATGGCTGAATAATCCAGCCGTTGCACGAAGACAGCAAGAACAGAATGAAGATGAAAGGCGTCGTTCTTTTCATTATTCCTCCGCGCCTACATTGTACCTTCTGAACGGTTAAAGATGTTTTGAAAGATCTATTGTCCGCCAGCGATAGAGGACCTCGAGACGACCGCGAGTTAACTCATTTTTGCGCTGAGTTCCGCCCAGCTCGGCTCGACGAGAACGGCGCCGTCGGGGAAGATAATGGTCGGTACACTTTGAAGACCTTTGTTGACCTGCATGACGAATTCGGCGGCTTCTTCATTATCTTCGAGTCCTACGCGAAGATAGGGAATGCTTCGCGATTCAAAAAACTTCTTTGCACGGAAACAGTCTGGGCAAGTTTCAGTAGCGTACATGACAATTTGAGAAGGGTTGAGTGTGTAAAGGTCTGACATATCTTGATTTCCTATGTGAGCATTGTAGATGATTTTGATATGAATAATCTTACTATAATTCTTTCGCGGCTTTGTTCAGGATATAAAACGCGGAGCGAATGGACGACTTAAGCAAAGCGGCCGTCGGCGGGCGCTGTGCCGCGTATTGTTCGACTGCGTGAAGCAGACTGCCGCGCAATCCGCTGGCGCGATGCGCCCAAGTCGAGTCGGCGGAGATCCGCTCGAGGCGGTCAAGAAGCATGACGATCAATTTCGCTTCAGAGGAATAGTTACGCAATGGAGAGCGCCCAGCCGACGCAATTATACATAAAAAAAAGAATATTGACTTGTGCATTCATTGCGCGGCATCCATTGCGCAACGGAATCCCATACCGTCGTATTTATCGTATAACGGAAACCATAAGCGATATGCCGCGCGTCCAAACCCGTATGTGAAGTTCCATGAGCCGCCGCGCAAGACGCGATAGATCGTCGTTGCGGGGTCAACTCCTTGCGGATTCTTATACGGTGAAATGGCGTAATAATTCTTAACTTCTGGAAAGAGGAACGGGTCGGTTTCCTGGAAAGCGTCGTGCACCCACTCCCAGACATTTCCGCCCATATCCAATGCGCCATACGGACTGGCGGCTTGTGGAAAACTGCCCACAGGCGCGCTTTTCTTGAACCCATCGCAGGCGATCAGCCCATCTTGCATGAGCGAGGCGTCCAAATCCGTTTCGTCGTCGTAATTTCCTTTTGTGCAATCGTATTCATTTCCCCAGGGATAGATATACTTTTCTTGCGTGCGCGGATTCCATGTAGCGGCTTTTTCCCATTCCGCCTCGGTAGGAAGTCGGCGGTCTGCCCAGCCGCAATATAATCTGCCTTGATCCCATGAAACATACGCCACGGGATGAAGCGCGTAGGCGGGATCGTCGTAATATTCCGTATATAACGGCAGGCTGCAAACTTCTGCCTCTACGCATAAGCGATACGCTTTATTTGTGACTTCGGTCTTGTCCAGCCAAAACGCGTCGAGGTACGTCTTGTGAGCGGGCTGCTCGTCCGTCAACCCGCGCACGGAACCCATCACAAATTCTCCGGCGGGGATGTAGATCAGCGTCGCACCATCTTTGGGCGAGGTCATAACGTTGCCGAATCGAGCGAGAGCTGCGCTATCGGGCGAAGCCACGCTTTCAATTTGCGGAAGCGGCGGAACTGCGGCGGGGTTACAGCCAACGATGACGATCATTATCATAACGAAAAAGATTGGCAGCGTTTTCGTCATTTACATCTCCTTCTGAAGAAGAAAATTCAAGCATCCATTAAATGACGCGCAAATTATAAATCTATTTGTTTGGTAGGGTGGGTAATAAGTTTGGCGTTATTCTTTTTATGTAAATATAGAATAAAAAGGCGCCCCAGGCAGGAGTCGAACCCACAACCTACTGATCCGAAGTCAGGCGCTCTATCCATTGAGCTACTGGGGCGTAGCGGCGATTATACTCGATTTGAATCAGGCGCAAATAGACGGCGGTGGATGGCTTTGATAAGCCTATATGTGGCGGTGTTTGTAGAGAATAGCGGCGCTATAACGACTTCTCTAAAGATCGACCTGACCAAAATAACGCAAGGTAGAACGCCTGATTATGTAAATTCTTTGCCGCGAAATGAGCGCCTTTCAATTGTTTCGTAAGCTGTAGGGCAGTCTTTTTTGGGAGTGTCATCATAGAGGATACAGGAAATCAATGAGCGGCAAATTGTATTGCGGATATTGTTGTTTCATCAATTGTCGTTGGTTGCAGCAGAGATGCGAAGAGGCGCAGATTTTTGAGTAAAGCATCCAGACGACGGAAAAACAACGAGACCTACGTGCTAGCCGCTTGAGATAATGACGTAAATCCGCGTTGACGGCTTCGACTGAATAGGTTCCTTTATCCGAGCGCATTTCATAGGAGCGCCGTCAATACAAGCATGTCGTAGCCTGGAAACGCATCACTATAGTATTGTCGGGCTTGTGGGGCGCGTTCGAGGCAGGCTTGCAGGTTGGCTGTGCTTCGTTCCGTGACCGCATCCCAACTCAGCAGGCAGTGCGTGGCTCGATCTACCACCGTCAGGATGTAGATTTTGTTTTTACGCTTCAAAAGGTGTACAACGCCATCCAATCCATTCTGCACTTTGGCTTGCGGAGGGACTGGCGCCAGTGCGCCACATAGGCATTGATCCAGTTCGAGACGCTTTGCGGACTGACCTTCAAGATGCGAGCAATTGAACGCTGACTACCCTTCCACATACATCCGCAACGCCAACATGCGTGTTTCCTTCGGATACCCTTTCTCCTTTGCCACAGGCGTATATGCCCGCCCGCATTCTCCACATTTGTATCGTTGGCTTCCTGAATGATTGAATCCTGCTTTCCTTTGCCGCCAGTTTGCTCCACAGTTTGGACATTTCATCTCCCTATTTTACTTCTTATCTTGGACACTCCCGCAAACATTATGCGCTTAATGTTTATCTCTTTCCTTGTATAATCTCCGCATGCCCGATCTCTTCGACCACGCCATGCAAGAACGCATGAAATCCGAAGCGCCGCTCGCCGCACGGATGCGTCCGCGCACGCTGGAAGAGTACATTGGGCAGGATCATATCGTCGGCGAAGGGAAGTTGCTCCGGCGCGCCATCAAAACCGATAGGTTATTTTCATCCATTATTTTATGGGGGCCGCCGGGCACAGGCAAAACAACTTTAGCGCAAATCATCGCCAATACGACGAAGAGCCGCTTCGTCACCATTTCAGCGATTCTCGCCGGCAAAGCGGATTTGCGTGTCATCATTGACGAAGCCATCGAGCGCCGAAAACTGCACAATGAACGGACGATCCTTTTCGCGGATGAAGTCCATCGCTGGAATAAGGCGCAACAAGACGCGCTCCTGCCCCACGTCGAGGCGGGAGTCGTCACCCTCATCGGCGCGACGACTGAAAATCCGTACTTTGAGGTCAATCAAGCGTTGATCTCGCGTTCGCGCGTTTTCCAGCTGCGAAATTTGAATCAAGAAGAGACCGGCATCCTTATTGACCGCGCTCTCGCGGACAAAGAACGCGGTTACGGAAATCAAGCCGTCAAACTCGACGACAACGCCCGCGCTCACTTGATCGAAACTGCCAGCGGCGACGCGCGCAACGCACTTAACGCCATCGAACTCGCTGTTGAATCTACCGAAGCCGATAAAGGCGGGGTTATTCACATCACGCTGGACGTGGCGCAAGAGTCGATTCAACGCCGCGCGATACTGTACGATAAAGACGGCGATGCGCACTACGACACGATCTCCGCGTTCATCAAATCAGTGCGCGGAAGCGACCCCGACGCCGCGCTATACTGGCTAGCAAAAATGATCTACGCGGGCGAAGATCCGCGCTTCATCATCCGCCGCTTGATCATCCTCGCGGGCGAGGATATCGGACTCGCCGACCCCATGGGACTTGTCATCGCCTCGTCTGCCGCGCAAGCGTTTGACTTCATCGGCTTACCCGAAGGGATTTACCCCATCGTGGAAGCGACGTTATATCTCGCGACCGCGCCAAAGTCCAACAGCGTAGGCGCGTATTTTTCGGCGATGAAAAAGATCGAAGACGAGGGGCAAGTTTCAATTCCGCGTCATCTCATGGATAACAGCCGCGATACGGAAGCGCTGGGACACGGGAAAGAGTATGTGTATCCACACGAGCATGAAGGTCATTTCACGCCGCAACAATATCTGCCAAAACGATTGCTGGGAACGTATTTCTATTCCCCGTCACAAGAAGGGTATGAAACGCAAATAGCGACTCGTCTCGAAGCGTGGCGCGACGCGCAAAGAAAAGCGCTGGGAATCACAAAAGCCGAGAACATCCCCGCGCTGAGCGAAGAACAAATTACTGAGATGAAGAGGAAAATTCGGTAAGTTAAATTAACTTTGACTTACCGTAAATCTTATGCCAACGCTATTGCTCATCCGTCACGGCGAAAACGACTTTGTTAAAACTCACAAAATGGCAGGAAGGCTGGCAGGGGTGCATTTAAATCAGAATGGGCAGAAACAAGCTGAGGCGTTAGCAGAAGCGCTAAAGAACATTCCGCTTAGAGCCGTTGTTTCCAGTCCGCTGGAGCGAGCGCTGGAGACGGCGCATCCAATCGCCCAGGCGCGCAAATTAGAGATTCTACAAGAGCCCGATTTGATTGACGTAAATATCGGTCAATGGCAGGGCAAATCATGGCGGCGGCTGGCGCTGACTAAGGATTGGAAAATCGTACAAAATGCGCCGTCGCGCTTTAGGTTTCCCGGCGGCGAGTCGTTCACGGAAGCGCAGGCGCGCTGCGTGAACGCCATCGAGCGCATCGTTCAGAAATATAAGAAGCCGAAAGATACGATCGCGGTTGTTTTTCATGCCGATCCTATTAAACTTGTTGTCGCCCACTTTTTAGGAATGCCGCTCGATCGTTTTCAGCGTTTAGGGTGCGATACCGGTTCAGCGACAATTTTACATGTGGGCGAGGCACAAGCTTATCTCGTTAAAATGAATCAACGCCCGCCGCTCGATTTCCCTCTTAAATAATTTCTACGCGTTATTCATATTTGAGCGCCAGCACGGGGACCATCGTCGCAGCGCGCAACGCGGGATACAACCCAGAAAGCATTCCTACCAACGTTGAAAATACGAGCGCAAAGACCGGCAACCAGATCGGTATGACTGCCGCGACGCTGGGCAGTCCGCTTCCTTGTTGCCCGGCTTGATTCGCCATGTAGATAGACGCCAAGATATTGATGGCTTGCGAAGCCAACCATCCAACCGCGATGCCGCCCAACCCGCCTAAAAAGCCGATGCCCGCCGCTTCGCCAAGAAAAATAGCGAGCACGTTGCGGTTCGTGGCTCCGACGGCTTTCATCAGCCCGATCTCGCGCGTGCGTTCAAGGATAGACATCGCCATCGTATTAGCGATGCCTATTGCCGCCACCAGCAGCGCGATCGCGCCCACGCCGCCAAAAATAACCTGAAGGATGATGAAGAAATTATTGATGCCTTCCAAAAACGATTGCGGTGTGTACGCCTGAAATCCCATCGCAGTGATCTGATCGGCGACTTCCATGGCTTGGTTCGCATCTGTCACTTTGACGATCGCCATGCTATAACCGTCTTTGTTGTAATTGAAGCGCCGATTCTGCGACCACTCATTGAGCAGTTTCACCTGTTCCAACGGCATGTAAATAGCCCAGTCCGATTCGCCGCGCGTTTCTTTCAAAACGCCCGTAACGCGCAAAGCGATGTTTTTGCGCGTTTCATGCCCTTCCGAATCATATTTGAACACGACCATCTGCACTTGTTGATTGAACAAATCGGGCGGCGGGGGCGGTTCTTTGCCGGGCCGCAAATTTGGATCGTAGAAATTTTGCGGCACGGTAACGCCGATCACAATGCTTCCCCGTCCCAGTTCCGTTGACCCGCGATCCGTCGCGTCGCCGAGATCTGCCACGTCGTTCGTCCCAATCCCGATGATGTTCGGGTACATTTCAAGCTTTTGAAATTTAATCAACGCGCTTGACATCAAATATTCGCGCGGAATAACCGACTCGACGCCGGGAATGGCGCGAAAATCTTCCAGCGCAGAATTGGTCAGCAACTTTACGTCGCTGGGCGACGAAATTTCTCCTCCACCGCCGCCCATGTACATACCCTCGCCTCCATAAGAAGGGCTTACCTGAATCAATGTCAGATCGCCGATGCCATACAATTGTTCGCTGGCGCTCTGTCGCAAGCCGCTTGCCAACGAGACTAGAACGACAACCGCCGCCGTGCCAATCACAACGCCGACAGCGGTCAGCGCGACGCGCGCCTTTCGGCGCGTAAGGTTTCCCGCAACGAGGCGGAGTAAATCAAAAAACTTCATGGTCCGCCTTTGCCGCCGGGCGCCACAGGCGCGACTTCCTCAAAACCGCCGCTTCCTTCCATCGGAGCGGGTTCCACATCGGAAGGCGGAGCGCTATCCAAGCCAAGTATGCCAAAAATGAAGCGTTTCACCTTTTGCCAGAACGTTTCCGTTACCGGCTCTTCAAACCCGCCGGGCGCTTCTGGCGTTTCCTCAATAATCTGGTCAGTCACGTTTACATTGAGCGTTTTCGTGAACGTTCGCGGCTGATTGAAATCGTCCAAATAATCTAAGACTACATTGATTTCAGCGGCGCCCGGCTGATCTGGCGTGAATAGAGGATCAATGGTAAAGAATCCGCCAACATCGAGCGAGCCAACCAGTCCCGCTCCGCTCTCAACCAACCCGTTATTCGACTCAACCTTTACATTGCCTAACACAACAAGTCGCTTGCCCACGTTGGCGATCTGGATCGGCAAAACGCCGGGCTGGGCAATAAAGAATTCGCCCGCCGGCTGGTAAAAGCTAACATCTACATTCGGAAGACTGTAGATAAGCAGCGTGATCACTTGTTCGTCGTTAATCACCTCGTTCTTATCGTTCAAATACGAGAACGTGATCCGCATGGGGTACGCACCGGGGTTCGTAGATACGTTAACCACTAAATTTTGAGACGCTTCGATTCGATCTCCAGAATCCAGTTCGCCCAACGATTGCACGTTCGATGCGCCGACCGGGGCAAAGTTAGCGAAGTCGCCTCCGCCGCCCGAAACCCCGCCCGGTTGGGGCGTTTCGCCCGAAGAGCCGCTTGAGCCGCCACCTACGATCATGGTGATGCGTTGGGCTTTAGCATTGCCTACATTTTGAATCGTTAATTTGAGCGCGAATTTTTCGCCCGGTTGAAGCGGATCAACATCGGTTGAATATCCGCTGATCACCAATTGCGAGCTTTTCACTCCGGTAGGAGTGGAGGTTGCAGCGGCAACGCCACTGTAGGCGCCCCCGCTGACCACAACCGGAAGCGTAAATTTATCGGAATAGGCTGTGCCAGCGCTGTCATAATAAGTGACCGTTAGATCTACCACGACCACTTTCTGCCCATAGACTTGTTCCGTAAGGCGGAAACCCTGCGCAAGGCTGGCATGGTTTCCCACGCCTATTTCGCCCAACGCTTCAATTCCGCCGTTCTCAAGAGGCGCAAGTTCCGGCGACGTAAAAACCGCTTGCACGCCGTACGCCGCCGCGCCGCCGGCATTCTCGAGATAGACGCGCACATTAAACTCGCCTTTCGTTTCAGCGGCGCCCTTCACAGCGGTCATATTCACTACAACCTGTGGGCGCGCAAAAACCGTAGCCAGCGGCGGAGTGGGCTCGCTAATTTTGAGGCATTTTACGCAGGTCACATCCGGGTCAACGCCATTTGCTATAGTCACATCGTATTTGCGCGACGGTTTACCGGCGTGGACTTCGGCTGTAATAACCGTATCATTTATAACGGTCGTAGGCAACGCGGAACCGTCTAACAATACAACCGCCGAACCGACTAGAAAGCCGCTTCCAGTAATCGTAATTGTCGTCGCGACATCGTTCGCAATCAGATTCGGCGTGATAAAGAGAATCGTCGCGGCGCGCGCCGAAAGGGGCATTGCGGAAAAGACCAACGCCAACAGCGTCGAAATGGATATCATGCGAAAGCGTTTCATTTTATTTTTCCTGTCTATCAATTTATTCGATCTGCAACGCTTCCAGCGCGGCGGATTCGTACTCCGCTTCACCGACGACGCGTCCATCAAGCAGGTAAATTCTATGCGTAGCAAAATGCGTCATGCGCGGATCGTGAGTCACCACCAGCACGGTGCGCCCGGCTTTGTGCAAATCAGACAGCACGCGCATAACCGCGCTGCCGCTGGATGTGTCGAGATTACCGGTCGGCTCATCCGCGAGAATCAGTTTGGGGGCGTTCACCAAAGCCCGCGCGATGGCGACACGCTGTTGTTGTCCGCCGGAGAGCTCAGAAGGACGATGATCGGCGCGATTCTCCAAACCGACCTGCGCCAACAACTCTTGCGCGCGGGTTTTTCGTTGTTTGGCGTTTGTCCCTGCAAATTGCATGGGAAACCCAACGTTCTCCAGCGCATTCATGCTGGGAATTAAGTTAAAAGATTGGAAGACGAATCCCATTGTGCGGCGGCGGAAGAGCGCCAACGCGTTTTCGTCCATCTGATCGAGCCGTTCGCCCTCGATGGAAATCTCGCCGGAAGTAGCGCGATCCAATCCGCCTAGGAGGTAAAGCAACGTGCTTTTCCCCGAGCCGGAAGGTCCCATCACGACCGTGAAAGTTCCCTCTTCGATCTCGACGTCAACATTGTCCAATGCGCGCACCACCTGTCCGCCCATTTCAAAATGTTTCGTCAGCCCAACGATGCGGATAAACGGTTCGCTCACATCACCCCAAATTAGCGATCGCCGCGCCTGCGCCGGCTTGAATCATGAGCCAGAGGATTACAACGACCAGCGTTCCGACCAACGTTTTACGTTTAGGCAAGCCGTCTACGATCGAGAATCCGATCGCGAGCAAAGCGATGTTCCAAAAAAAGAATAAGTCGGTTCGAGCGAGAAGTTGAGAGAAAAAACCCGTCTCAGCAAACCCCGAAAGACCCGGGCTAGAAACTTGCCGGTTCGTTATCAACATGAACAACGCCCGTAGTATGTCGCGGATGATAAATGGCGTTCCCGCCCAGCCAACCACGTTCAAGGCGCTCTGCATCGAGCCGCGCCCGCCGAGCAGGGTCGAGACCAACCGCATAACTCCTGAAAATACAATCCAACCCAGCCATAGAACGACAAGCGCCCCGATCATGGGAAGCGCATAATTTACAAGCGGACCTTGCGCGGTTTGCTGGGCATCCATAAAACTCTGCTGCATGTCGGGCGTCCAATATTGCCAATCGGGAGGCAATTCCGTCACTCCGCCCAACGCGGCTTGCGTTTTGAGATAGCCGCTCGCGACAATCGCAAGAATGGATGAGAGCGTTAACGCCAACATGGGCGTCAACCACGTCCCGCGTTTATCGGCGCTCATCGGCGCGAACGCTTCGCGTGGACGAATCAAAATAGTCAACAGTCGCGCAACGTCAAACCGCCGCATCGTCGTTGTTTCTTTTACTGTTTCCGTCATACATCCGCTCTACCGAAGAGACTCCAAAGTTTCTGCAATTGACGCATACATCTTTGGGCGCGTAGATTCTAACATGTCGCCGCGCTTTTCATAGACGGAAGAACCGCGCCGTAAGTTCCCTACGACAATTCAGCTTAAATCGAAGAGATCGCGTTTAACGCGAAACGCCCCATTTACCGGCGGATAAGCGCGCATAAATTCATCGCGTTCGCCGATCAACTTAAACACGAGTCCCATCAATCCGCGGCGCATCTGACCGCCGCCCTGCGAAGCGTGCTGTTCGCTCGCCGCGCGTTTCACGCTCGCCACGGAGCGGACGTTCAGCCGCGCATGAACCGGAAAGTCCGCGATCAGGTCGGTCAGGTCAATGTCTTTGTTGCGCCCCCACTTGCGCGGGTCTTTGCCGAAGAGCGGCAGAAGCCGCACCGACCACTTGATAAATCCGCGCGGGAAGACGTGGTAGTAAAGCGCACTCGGTTGAAACGGCGTGCCAGCCTCCGGGTGAAAGGACGCGTCATTCGCTTTTTCAAACGCGAGCGTCGTTGCGCGTTGAATATGGATATGGTCGGGATGTTTGTATCCGCCGATCGGGTCGAATGTGATGACGATATCTGGCTTGAGTTCGCGGATGTACTTCACAACGCGTCCCGCCGTCTCTTCAATGGAATGATTGACCTGCGCATTAGGATTTTTGTTGTCGTCCGAGCCGTTCATGCCCGAATCGCGATACCCTAAAAAGAAAACGTCCTTTAAGCCTAGAATCTTTGCAGCGCGCATCAATTCATCTGTGCGCAATGCGGCGATATCCTTAAAACCTTGCATGAATTCCTCGTCCACCGCGCCAGCCTCGCCGCGCGTAGCGCAAAGATAATACGCGTCGTATCCGCGTCGAGCGTATAAGGCAAGCGTTCCGCCCAAACCAAAGGTCTCATCGTCTGGGTGAGCCAACACCGTTAAAATCGTCTTTGTCATTTTTCCTCGTATAATCGAATTTGAAATCAAAATTCAGACAACGTAATTGCATAAAAATTTACAAGGAGACAACATGAAATTCGAAACATTAGCCATCCACGCCGGGCAAGAGCCCGACCCAAACAACGGGGCGGTAATGACGCCGGTCTATCTCACTTCTACATACAAGCAGGACGGCGTAGGCAAGCCGCGGCAAGGATACGAATATTCGCGCACGTTGAACCCCACTCGCAAAGCGCTGCAAGATTGCCTCGCCGCGCTCGAAAGCGGATCGTTCGGGCTGGCGTTTGCCTCGGGACTCGCCGCCACGAACACAGTCTTGCAATTGCTCAATGCCGGCGATCATGTGCTGGCGGGCAATGACGTGTACGGCGGCGCCTTCCGCCTCTTCGATAAAATCTTGCGCCGCTTCAACCTCGACTTTACATTTGCCGATACGACCGACCCTGAATCGGTCGCCGAAGCATTAACGCCTTCCACGCGCCTCGTCTGGCTGGAGACGCCGACAAATCCCTATTTGCGCATCACCAACATTCAAGCCGTCGCCGAGATCGTCCATGCGCATCCAAATAAACCGTTGCTCGCCGTAGACAACACGTTTGCCACGCCCTATCTTCAGCGTCCACTTGAACTCGGCGCGGATATTGTCGTCCACTCAATGACAAAATACCTCGGCGGCCATTCGGATGTAGTCGGCGGCGCAGCGATCGTCAAAGACAAAGAATTGGCAGACAGACTCTACTTCTTACAAAATGCGGTCGGCGCGGTTCCAGGACCGATGGACTGCTTTCTTGTCTTGCGCGGGATCAAGACCCTGCCTCTCCGCATGGAACGTCATTATGAGAACGCAACAGCGATCGTTGAATTTCTCGCGAGCCACCCCAAAGTAGAGAAAATTTTCTATCCTTACCACACAAGCCATCCGCAACAAAAGACGGCAAAGCATCAAATGCGAAACGGCGGCGGCATGATCTCATTCATCGTCAAAGGCGGAAGAGACGCCGCCGTCCGAGTCGTGGAGGCGACAAAAATCTTCGCGCTCGCCGAATCGCTCGGCGGCGTAGAGTCGCTGATCGAGGTTCCGGCGGCAATGACGCATCTCTCCGTAGTCGGTTCGCCGCTCGAAGTTGACCCCGCATTAATTCGTTTGTCGGTGGGGATAGAAAATAAAGACGATCTGATCGAAGATATGCAGCAAGCGCTGGAGAAAGCCTAGAGTCTTCTGAACGCGAGTTAGAGTTTGCATCGTCCTTTCGAAAAACGTCAGGACGATGCGAACTCTAGCGAAGGGTCTCTTACTTTGAGGAAATCGTAAGTTTTGAAGCTCATTTTTTTCTGGCTTCAAAACTCGACCACTTCCTTACCCGAAAGCTTGTTTTGAATCCGCTCGACGACGATATCAAGATGATTGGGCTGATGCACATAGTCCAGGTCGTCGGTTTGAATGGTCAACACCGGGCACATATCAAACGCGCTCAACCATTCATCATAGAATGAATCGAGCAACGACAAATAGTCCAGCGTAATGCCCGATTCCATCCCCCGCGCGCGGCGGCGGATGCGCTCCATCAACACGTCGGCGGGCGCTTTAAGGTAAACAAGCAGGTTCGGGCGCGGCATACTCTTCACGACCAGTTCGTACAATCTTCGATACGCAAGATAATCGCGCTCAGTTAGATTCCCCATATGATGCAGCGCGCGCGCAAAAATATAGAAATCTTCATAAATGCTGCGGTCGAGGATCGCCGAGCGTCCATTGTGCGCGGCTTCAAGGTATTGGTCGGCGCGATGACCGAGGAAAAAGACTTGTAAATGAAACGACCACACGCGCATATCGTCGTAAAAATCCGCCAGATAAGGGTTATCCGCCACCGACTCGTATCCCGTGCGCCAACCGAGCCGGGAGCCGATCCGTTCTGTTAACGACGTTTTTCCCACGCCAATATTTCCCGCTACCACCGTCATGTAGTTCGCCATCGCGCCTCCGCAAAAGATATTTCAGTATAGGCGAGCCAAACAAATTTGTCGAGGCTTAAAGAAAAAATGCCAGTATAATCTTACGCAAGGAGACCTCATGCCCACAACATTCAAAATACGAGACGCTTCAGGCTGGACCATTTTCATCTTCGGAGTTCTCGCGTTGCTCCTCGGACTGCTAGGCTTAATCCGTCCCGAATTACTTTTATCGCTCCTCGGCTTCGTCACGCTCGATCGCGCTGCGCGCGTCGCCGGAGATTACACCATCGTTTTCATGACCGCCTCGGCGATGGCTTCGTTCAATATGGGCGCGTATTACATCCTCGCCGCGCTCAACGACGTTAAACAATTCTACAAATGGACCGTCCCTTTTCGTTGCGTGACGTTCACAGTTTTCACGCTCGCCGTCGTCGCGCAACTCGCCCCGGCGCGCTTCTTCGGCGTGGGCGCCTGGGAATTAATTGGAGCCATCGCCACCGGGCTGGCGCTCCGCGCGGAAGCCAGAAAGAAATAGGAGAGAAACATGCGTTCAAAGTGGATCGAATACAACGGCAAACAAATCTTCTATCAAGATTTTTCAAAACAGTTCTATAATTCCGCGGCGGTCAAAGCGGAGTTGGCTGAAGTGCAAGAGATCGTCAAAGCCCAGCCCAAAAACTCAACGCTAGTGCTGACTGATATGCGCGACACCAACGTCGGCGCCGACTTACTCCCTACAATGAACAAGGCGTCCGCTGAAACGAAAGAATTCGTGAAAAAGACCGCCGTCCTCGGTGTAACAGGCATCAAGTTGAAACTAGCGGACTTGCTCACGGCGATCACGGGACAACCGCTCAAATACTTCGAAGACGAAGAGACCGCTAAAAACTGGCTGACCGAAGACTGACTTGAACTCCGAAGCAAGAACGCTTCGGAGTTTTTCTTTCACGGGTGATATAATTTCAAATCAATTCCATTTTCTCGTCAGCAGGCAAACATATGGACAAAGTATTAAATTTTCTCAACTCGGCAGATCTCGACGCGTTGATCGCAGCCTCAAGCGTGAGCCGCGAATTGGCAGAAAGGCTCATCGCGGCGCGTCCGTTCAATTCCGTCGAAGCTAGTTTGAACGTCGCAGGGATGAACGAAGAACTCCTCGCGAACGTTAAAGCGGCGACGGAGACAGACTCGGTAGAGGAACGCGTTCCTTCCGCGGCGGAAGAGAAATTATCCACGCCGGAGCGCCCCGCAAAGGAAAGTTCCGCTAACAGCAAGCCTTCCGCCGGCGCGCGCTTTGGAAACGCCTTACGCTCCTTCATTCGCGCGTTGATCAAATTAGTCATAATCGTTTTGGTTCTCGGCGCGATCGGAGCGGCAGCATACTTCGGCTGGCCCCTATTGCGCGAGAAATATCTGGCGCCGATCGAGCAAAACAGCGCGCGCGTCGCCCAACTAGAAAGCCAGACGGCTGACCTACAAAATCAACTTGCTGAAATCAACAACCGCCTCGCTTCGGTGGAGACATCTATCGAGGCGCACACCGCCTCTATTGCAAAACTAGAAGATATGCAGAGTTCGTTAGACAAGCAGCTGAAAGAAAGCAACGACGCGACGCTCGTCAAGTTGAATCAAGAAATTAAAATGACTCGCGTATTAGACATGCTTGCGCGCGCGCGACTCTATCTTTCGCAAAGTAATTTCGGCTTGGCAAAAGAGGACGTTCAATCTGCGCGCGACCTGCTGGTTGAATTGCAATCGCAATCAGGCGACGCTGCTCAGGCGCAAGCCGTCTCGCGCCTTGATTTAGCGCTGAGCAATCTGCCGGAGTTTCCAGTTATCGCTTCAGGCGACGCGGAAATCGCCTGGCGGATTCTGACGACCGGCAAAGCGCCGCCGACAGCCACGTCTCAGCCTAGCCCAACCGCCACACTAACGGCGGAGCCCACTTTGGAAGTTACAGCGACGCCATAGCGTCCGCTATTCAACTCATATCTCTTTGGAGAGTTCATGACATATAAAATTTCTTTCGGCACCGACGGCTGGCGCGGAAAAATCGCGGAAGACTACACCTTTGACAACGTGCGCCGCGCCGCGCAAGGCTTCGCCTCATACATGCTGACGCAAGGCAAGCAGGGACAATGGATCGTCGTCGGTCACGACAAGCGCTTCGCCAGCGAATATTTCGCCGTCGCCGTCGCCGAAGTATTGGCAGGCAACGGCTTCAAGGTTTACCTCACGCAAGAAGCTACGCCCACGCCCGTCATCGCCTACGCCGTGTTGGATAAAAAAGCGGCGGGCGCGGTCAACATCACCGCCAGCCACAACCCGCCCACCGATAACGGATTCAAAGTCCGCAACGAGACGGGCGGCGCGATTGACCCCGAAGGTTTGCAACAAATCGAAGCATCCATCCCCGACGATGTTAAAGACGTGAAGCGCAAAGAATACAACGCCGCCGAAGCCGCGGGCGAGATCATTAAGTTTGACGCGGCGACTCCTTACATCGAACATTTAACGCGCGACGGGCTGATAGACCTACAACCCATCAAAGACGCGGGCTTGACCATCGTAGCGGATTTAATGTGGGGCAACGGCGCGGGCTGGTTTCCGCGTTTGCTGGCGGGCGGCAAAACAAAAGTCATCGAGATTCACAATCAGCGCAATCCTTCTTTCCCTGAAATGAAACGCCCCGAACCAATTCAACCGAATATTGACGTTGGTTTGAAAGCCACTGTGGACAACAAAGCGGATGTGTTGCTCATCACCGACGGCGACGCCGACCGTTGCGGCATCGGCGACGAAAACGGCGCATTCATCAACCAACTGCGCGTGTACGCTTTGCTGGCGTATTACCTGCTCGAAGTGCGCGGCGAACGCGGCGACATCGTCAAGACGCTTTCGACGACGCGCATGTTAAACAAACTCGGCGAGATTTACGGAGTCCCCGTTCACGAAACGGGCGTGGGATTCAAATACGTCGCGCCAAAGATGACCGAGACCAATGCGCTCATCGGCGGCGAAGAAAGCGGCGGCTACGCCTTCCGCGGCAACGTCCCTGAACGCGACGGAATTCTGGCGGGCTTATACATGCTCGACTTCATGGTCAAGACCGGCAAGAAGCCGACCGAACTACTCAAAGATTTGTTCGATAAAGTCGGCTCGGAATATTTCTATGATCGCATTGACAGTCCCTTCGTGGGCGACCACGAATCGCGCAAGAAAATCATCATGGACAATAATCCGCAAACGTTGGGTGGATTAAAAGTGACCAGTCTGGTTACGATTGACGGCTTCCAATACAATCTCGAAGACGGCGGTTGGATGTTAATTCGCTTCAGCGGCACCGAGCCGATTCTGCGCGTCTATTGCGAGACGACCCACGCCGATAAAGTCCAAGCGATTTTGCAAGACGGGTTGAAGGTGGCGGGGATCAAGTAAGTTACGAGTTATAGGTTACAAGTTGCAAGTCGGTGGGACGAGCGGCAATACGCATCATCCCACCGACTTGTTCTTGACACTGCGCTTTTAGATTTTACGCTTCGTCATCCATATCAAACCGAACAACAACGGTAAAATCGCCGCGCTTCCACAAAGCGGGTTCGCGTTGCTGGATGAAGATGGCTGACTGGGAGCGGGACCAACTGTCGGCATAGATAGGGTCTGAGACGTAGAAACAACCACCGGCGTTGAAAGAGGCGTTTCCGTCGGTAAGCCGCCCCAAGGTGTGGGCGCAAGAGGCGTGGCGGTCAATCCAAGCATAGTAAAACTTTCATCGTCATTTTTTTGAACCGCACCGGGAACCTGATAACTAATAAAATTCAACAAATCTTTCGCTTCTTGCAAATTCGGGTCGAGCGCGAGCGCGGTTTGTAACGAGTTCAGCGTGGCAGGTAGGAGTCTTTCTGTATCCACCTGGCTGGAAGAATATACGTCGAAATAATAATGCGCCCATAACAGTTCGGCGTAACCGTAATGCCAAAGCGGATCGTCCGGCAAAAGGGCAAGGCACCATTCATAAGCCTCTTTACTGAGCCGATACAATTCCACTCCCGCGACATCATTGCGTAACCAGCCCTTCGGCATAAGGGCGACTTTCTTATATGCCTTCGCCAACCTGCCCCACGCCTCGCCATCGTTTGGATTTTTCTCAACATTAGATTTTTCAGCCAGGATTTTTTTCCACAAGGACGGCGCAACCACAATAACTTTAACATTATCTTCATAGGTCGGCTCGAAATCTTTGAACGACCAGCGGATTTCATTTCCGTTCAAGACCCCATTTGGGCTTGTTCCGCCATATCCAGCCTGACTCGTCAGGTCGAGATTCTGTCCGCTGACTTCATACGGCAAGCGGACAATGATCTCCGCGCTGCCGATCGTGCCGTTCCACCCCGCGCCTGTTTCGAGAATGTAGTTGAATGCTTCATAAGGGTAGTACCCATAACCATACACATCGTAGGCGACTTCGATAGTCACATCTTGATTCGGCGGAAAGGTTACGTCAAAAACAGCCCAGGGAAGCTCGTCGCGTTCGCGGTACGACATTTCGCTATTAAAGAAGGGTTGAATTTCACGGCGGGTTGAAATAGATTGTCCATTTATTTTTACAACAATCTGCTTAATCTCCGGGAAGTTGCCAAACCCATCTGAATTACCGTTAAAGAACGAGAGCGGGAAACGAACAGCCATCTTCTCTTCCGCCGCGCCGAGATTGCGCATGGTGAAGACTGCCTCAGTTTTTGCAATCGCGTTTTTCGCGTCCGCCGAGTCTTCCGAGATTGTCAGCGTAACTGTTTCCGCCACCATGCGAACTTGAGTGGTCTCTTCGCCCGGTAAAAGCGTTGTGCCGGGAGGGGCTTCAGGCGGCGCAACATCGGCGCGAACAACGCGAGTGGGAAGGAACAGAGCGAACAGAATCAAGAGTGAAAATAGAAATCGAAATCTTTTCATTTCGGTTCTCCTTGACTTCCCTACACTAGACCTCTTGCAAAAGTCATGATTTGAGTTCCAGGTTGTAAATGGCTGCAATCAAATTGAAACGCAAACCAAAGCGTTTTCGCCGATTGCGGTAGCGTTCACTCAAGATCCGGAAGATTTTCAATTTGCGGATGATGTTCTCGATCACAATGCGTTTCTTGGATAACTTGCGATTGGCGGTCTTTTGTGCCGCGCTCAAAGGATGAAGTTTACTTTTCTTGGCCGGTGTCTGGCTATTCGAGTGCAGACTGGACAATCCTTGGTAGCCAGCATCGGCTAAAATCCAAATGTGTTCTGCGACCCTGGAGCGACTTTGTTTGAACAACTGAAAATCATGGCAACTTCCGTGACAGAAGTCTGTGGCTAGGATTTGCTCGGTATTCAAGTCGGCCATCAACTGCGCTTTTTGGGTATGGCGCTTCTTTTTGCCGCTGTAATGCCGTTTTTGTCTTTTTTTGGTCGCTCAACTGGCTGTTCAGTCACATCTACTAGCACAATTTCAAAGATCGTATCGCTGGGTTGCAACGCTTTTTTGCCCGGCAGGTGAAACTGCTTGGATTGGATCAGCACATTTTCAACCTTTTGGATGGTGCGACAGACCGTTGACTCGCTGACGCCATAGGTCAAGCCAATGTGAAATTCAGTGCGATATTCACGCCAGTACATCAAGGTCATCAGTAACTGGTCCGCTCGCTTGAGCGTAGTTGGCCTGCCAAAGTTACGCAAGCCTGCTTCCATGATTGCCAGCATTTGTTCAAAGGTGTTGCGCTGGACGCCTGTGCATCGTTTGAAGTCTTCATCCTTGAGGTTTTGTACGGTTTCGTATCGCATGCACCTATTATGGCACACTTATGCAAGAGGTCTACTATACCATACGCGTTCATCTTGTGTCGCTGTGGTGAAAGTCTTTATATGTTATAATTTTCACAAACGAAGTCTGAATTATGCTTACGGACACCCACTGCCACATGTATCTTGAACAATTCGCCGGGGATATTGACGATGTGATTTGGCGCGCAACAGAGGCGGGCGTGGTGAAGATGCTTGTACCGGGCATGGATTTGGAAACAAGCCGAGAAGCCATAAGATTGGCGGAAACACACACAAACATTTTTGCCGCCGCTGGATATCATCCCACCGACATGCAAAAATTCAGTCAAGAGAATTTCGATGAAATTTGCAGACTTGTCGAACACCCAAAGGTTATCGCCATCGGCGAGATCGGGCTGGATTATTACTGGGTCAAAGAGCCTGAGAAGCGAATAGAGCAACGGCAAAATCTCCTCCCCCATCTTGAGCTTGCGAAGCAAGTGAACAAGCCCGTCATCCTCCACCTGCGCGAAGAGAACGATGCTTGGTTCGGCGCAGCCAGCGTTGATCTGCTAAATATTTTAGCGGATTGGCAAAAAGATTTAAGCGGCGCATTGGCGGACAAGCCCGGCGTTCTTCACTCGTTCAACGGAACGCTGGAGACCGCACAAAAAGCGCTGGCGTTAAATTTTTACATCGGCATAACGGGACCGATCACCTATAAAAAAGCGGATAGAAAACGAGAGATCGTCGCGCAATTGCCGCTTGAAAAGTTGCTGATCGAAACTGATGCGCCTTTCCTCGCCCCCGCGCCGTTTCGGGGCAAACGCAACGAGCCTGCAAACGTCGGGCTGATTGCTGATAAAATAGCGGAAGTCCACCGAATGACGCGTGAAGCGGTTGCGCAGATCACGACTGCAAACGCAAATCGCCTGTTCGGATGGGAGGCATACGCGTGAGCGCAACGACTTTCTTTACTTCAGTACACGAGCAACTTCAATACATCGAACAGCGCATGCGCGAACAGGCTGACGGTGAGCAGCATCCCGACTTAAAATCTGCGTTGGAGCATTTACTCTCCGCCGGAGGCAAACGCATCAGACCAACCCTCGGCTTGCTCGTGGGGAACATGCTTGGCGCGCCCGAAGAGAAACTTATCACTCTCGGCGCGTCTGTCGAGCTGCTGCATACCGCCACGCTCGTCCACGACGACCTGATAGACGGCGCGCTGTTGCGCCGGGGAATCCCAACTTTGAATGCGCGCTGGTCGCCCGCCGCGACAGTTCTCACCGGCGATTTCCTCTTTGCGCGCGCCGCCAAACTTGCCGCCGAAACCGATTACCTGCCGTTGATGAAGCTTTTCGCCGAAACGCTCGCCACGATCGTCAACGGCGAGTTGACGCAGATGTTTTCGGCGCGCGGCGTGATTGACCGCGACAATTACTACAACCGCATTTACGCTAAGACCGCGTCGCTGTTCGAGATGTCGTCGCTGGCGGCTTCGATGGTAGCGACCGAGGACGAAGATACACGCGCTGCCATGAAAGCATTCGGTTACGAAGTGGGCATGGCGTTCCAAATTGTGGATGATATTCTCGACTTCACCGGCGATCAATCTACCGTCGGCAAACCGATTGGTTCGGACCTCCTGAACGGACTCGTCACTCTACCGGCGATCTACTACGCTGAAGCCCATCGTTGCGACGACGATATCCGCTCTTTGCCTGAAGGCGGCTGGAAAGATACTCAGCGCGTACAGCGTCTTGTAGACGCCATCCGCCTGAGCAACGCGACCGAACAAGCGCTAGATGAAGCGCAACAGGCTGTCGGTCGGGCGTTATCGGCGCTGGAAACAATGCCAGCCAGCTCGGAGAAAGACGCGTTGGAAAATCTGGCAAAATTTATCGTAGACAGAAATCTGTAGCGCGCGCCGCACAAGCATCGTATTGACATGCCCAACTCACGCAAACCTTTTCGCACCAACGTCGGCTTCATTGTTCACCAAGAGGTCGGCTATAGCCATGAAATTCCGTTCGAGTTCGAGTCGGCAAAACTTGAAGACCTTGAAGTCTCGCACCTAGTCGGCTCGATTCACATTGGGCGCACCCCACAAGGCTTGATCGTACAGGGAAAATTCTCCGCAGACATCGCGCTTGAATGCGCGCGCTGCCTACGGAGTTTTCCGCAACGACTGAACTGGAAGTTCACCGAATTGTTTGCGATCAACAAAGACTCGACCGATGAAAACGGGTTGCTGCTTCCCGAAGATATGCAAATTGATTTCGCGCCTATCCTGCGCGAATACGCATTGCTCGAAGCGCCGATCAATCCGTTGCACGACCCAGCCTGCAAAGGTCTGTGCATCGAGTGCGGACAAGATCTCAACGAGAAGGATTGCGGTCATAACCAATATCCCGACGATTCACCGTTTTCCATTTTGCAGAAATTGTTGTAAAATAGGCATATGAACGCGCGATCCGCAATGCAAATCTCGATGCCTATGGAAATGCAAATCCAACTCACATGGAGAGCATGGTAGATTGTTGCATCTAACAATGAACGGGCTGTCCATAATCAGGACAGCCTTTTTGTTTGGAGACAGACTGGAGCAGCCATGAATGAAACTATCTTAGTCGCCGTCGCCTGGCCCTATGCCAACGCCCAAATCCACATGGGCAACATCACCGGTTCGCACCTGCCCGGCGATATTTTCGCGCGCTACCACCGCCTCAAAGGCGATAACGTGCTTATGATCACCGGCACCGATTCGCATGGCACGCCCGTAACCATGACCGCCGATAAGCTCGGCAAGCCGGTCGAGGAAGTGTATAAATCTTTCCACGAAGACTTCATCCGGCTGTTTCAGCAGATCGGCATTTCGTACGATCTTTACACCACTACCCACAGCCAGAATCACTTCAAGGTTTCGCAAAGCGTTTTCCTCGCCTTGCAAAAGAACGGCTATCTCTATCGCGCGTTCAGCAAGCAATGGTACTCGCCCAGCGCGGAGAAGTTCCTACCCGATCGCTACGTGGAAGGGACCTGCTACATCTGCGGCTACGAAGGCGCGCGCTCCGATCAATGCGACAACTGCGGCAACGTACTGGAGCCAGAAAAATTAATTAACCCGCGCGCCACCACCGGCGACGGCGCGCTTGAACTGCGCGACACCGAGCATTTTTATCTCGATCTTTCCAAACTTGAACCCGACGTAAAAAAGTTTTTGCGCGAACGCGCCGACCACATGCGCGAAACCGTGCTGGGCGAATCGCTTCGCAAGATCGAAAATGAAGGGCTCAAACCACGCGCCATTACGCGCGACCTCGACTGGGGCATTCCGGTGCCAGTGGACGAACCGCAATGGAAGAGTAAAGTTCTCTACGTCTGGTTTGAAGCGGTCATCGGCTATCTTTCCGCGCCGATCGAGTGGGCGCAGGCGACAGGTCAAGCGGAAGCATGGCGCGAGTGGTGGCTAAATCCTCAAGCGAAGCATTTTCATTTTATAGGCAAAGACAATATCTTCTTCCATACGTCGTTGTGGCCCGCGTTAATCATGGGCGCAGGAGACGGCTTCATGGAAATTTTTGCCGGTGAAAAAGCGTCGCTCACGCTGCCTTACGACGTGCCGGCGAATCAATTCATGAATCTCGAAGGATTCAAGATCAGCGGTTCGCGCCAATGGGCGGTTTGGGGGCTGGAAGCGCTCGCTCACTACGACCCCGACGCGATCCGTTATTATCTGACCGCCAATATGCCCGAAGCCAAAGACAGCGATTGGAGTTGGAGCGAATTCATAGCGCGCAACAATAACGAACTTGTGGCGACATGGGGCAACCTCGCCAACCGCGTGCTGGCGTTCTGCTATAAACATTGGGATGGATGCGTTCCGGCTGTAGACGAAAAGACGCTTCGTCCTGCAGACCTCGACTTGCTCGCTGTCATCGAGAACGGATTCAACATCGTCGGCGCCGAGTTGGATGCCGTGCGACTGCGCGCGGCGCTGAGCGAAACAATGAAACTCGCCACCGCCGTGAATCAATATCTCGACGTCAACGCGCCGTGGAGCGCCATCAAAACCGATAAGGACTCCGCCGCGCTAACCGTTTTCACCGCCCTCAAAGCGATCGACTCGCTGAAGATCTTATTCGCGCCGTTTCTGCCGTTTACGTCAGAGAGACTCAACGGCTTCTTTGGCTGCGAATCGGCGCTCTTCGGCGAACAGTTCACGCAAGAAGCGAACGACTCACTCGGCTCGCATCAAACGTTGCGCTACAAACCCGTCCTCGGCGTTCAGTGGAAACCCAGCGAATTAAAACCGGGGCAGAAATTAAATCAGCCGAGTCCGCTGTTCAAGAAACTGGAAGCGAGCGTAGCAGAAGAGGAACGCGCCAAGTTAGGTCAATAAACGCGTTCTGTTTCAACTTTAAGCGTCTTTCTTCAAAAACAGCAAGAACCCGATTAGCCGGAGTCCCGCGCTGAACCACAGTGCGCCCGCAAGCCCCACATATGCCGCAATCCACGTTCCGAGCAGCGGAGCAAAGATCGTAGACAGATATTGCATTGATTGCGCGATAGCGACAAACGTCGCGGCGTGGTCGTCGGGGACGGTTTTCATCAATTCGTCGAAGAAAACCAAATCGAGTCCGCCTTGAAAGAACCCAGCGATGCCCGCAAATAGAATGATCAACTCGATCCGCACGGTCAGCGCGCTGAAGGCTGGATAGAGGATCATGCCAAACGTCGTGGCAAGCAAGACGAAACGTCCGCCGCGACGATTTGAAACGCGGGGCCAGGCGAAGTAACCCGCCAGCATCACCAAAGACATCGCCATCGAAACCGCGCCAATGTCGCCGTCTGTCGCGCCCACATCGCGCACCAAATATAAAGGCATGATCGGCAAACCCAATACCAACGCGGAATAATATACGAAGCGTTTCGATGCAAACGAGACGAAGGCAGGATTCTTCTTTAGTAAAGCGGCGAATGCGCTGAGACTCTCGCGAATCGAGCCACGTTTTGAAAGAGCGGGCGTCGGCATTTGATCGGGAACTTGAATGCGTCTCGAAAAATAGAAACTGATGAATCCGCCCAGCGATAGGACTAAGAACATCGCCGCATAATTAGTCGGAAAGGCGATCAGATCAATGACGCGGATGACGATAAACGTGCCGACCGCGCCGGTGAAGCCGAAAATGATCCAACGACGGCTGAGCAGCGCGTAGCGTCCCTCGGGACCGGCGACCGCGTTCATCACAACCGAAAACGCAACCGCTAACGCCGTCTGAGGAAGCGTCGCGAACGCCCAGATCGCTAAAGTGGCAAAAATGGCATAGTTCGAAGGGATCAGCAGCGTCAGAACGCCGGTCAGCGCGAAGCACAGAATCACAAGAAAACGCGAGACGCTATACCATGGAACGATATTCTTTCTCGACTGCAAAAACCGGCCCACAAAGATCGCCAACAACAACCCCGTCACGCCGGGCATCGAGGTCAGCAAGCCGACTTGAAAATTTGACGCGCCGAGACGGGTGAGAAACACCGGCAAGAACGGCGCAGCAATGTTCGAAATGCTTACGCCCGCGCCGTCAATTTGCACATAGCGAAAATTTCGTTTTTGTATTTCAAGGGCTTCTTTACTGGGGGGAATCATAGTCAAGATTATAATGCCGTCGCATAAATCCGTTTTATCAATATCAGCCGGGGGCGTTGAATATTAGACGATGTATAATCTCGCCATGCCTATCAAACAACCCAACTCGCGTATGTGCTTTGTCTGCGGACTCGAAAATCCGATCGGTCTACATCTACATATTTACGAAACGGAACCTGGCATTGTAGAAGCGACCTACGTCGCGCCCGAGCATTTCCAAGGCTTTCCGGGCGTATTGCACGGCGGCATCGTCGCCTCATTGCTCGACGAAATTTCCAGCCGCGCCCACATGGGAAGCGATCCGCAAAAACCGCGTTTCATGTTCACGGTGAAACTCGACGTAAAATATCGAAAGAACACGCCCATTGGCAGATGGCTGAAACTCATTGGCAAAGCGGGAAAAGCAAAATCGCGATCGGCTGAAGCGTGGGGCGGCGTTTACGACGCAGAAACAGGCGACCTGCTGGCGGAAGCAAACGCTCTGCTGATCAACGTGCCGCCGGATCAGTTCGACCTATCGCGCCTGAACAAACTAGGATGGCAAGTTTACCCCGAAGCGTAAACGCTTTATATACGAAACGTCGTTCTGCGAAAATATCCTCTCAGGACGGTTTATAATACCAGCAGGAGATTCTCATGATCACTGCTTATCATCGTCCAAACGCCTTAGAGGAAGCCCTCAAATTATTAAGCGTACCCGGCACAGTTCCGCTCGGCGGCGGCACGCTTCTTTCCAAACCGACGGCTGACGCTATTCAAGCGGTAGACCTGCAACGCCTCGGCTTAAATACGCTCGTGAAAAGCGGGAATATTCTACACATCGGCGCGACGTTAACGCTGCAAACGCTGCTCGAATCGGAACACTGCTCTGACGCGTTGAAGCGCGCGCTCCGCCTTGAAGCGCCGCTCAACATCCGCAACGCCGCCACTATCGCTGGGACGATCGTCGCCTGCGACGGACGCTCGCCATTCGTCACCGCGTTGCTCGCCATGGATGCGAAACTAGAAGTCGTCGGCACATCAGCCAATAAGACCGAGACGCTGACCCTCGGCGACGTATTGCCATTACGAGAACAACTGCGTGGAAAATTAATCACGAAAGTCAGCGCGCCGCTTAACGCCAATCTCGCATTTGATTACCTCGCGCGTACGCCATCCGATTCGCCCATCGTTTGCGTAGCGCTGGCAGGTCGAAGTGTCGGACGGACGCGTATGGCAGTCGGCGGGTTCGGCAAATGCCCAACTCTCGCCGTAGACGGAAACGCTTCCGACGATCTCGCCGCTGCGGCGCGCAACGCCTTCCATGAAGCGACCGACGAATGGGCAAGCGCCGAATACCGCATGGATGTTGCGGCTACCTTGGCGCTGCGTTGCAAAACGCAAATAACCACAACAAGGGAGTAATCTCATGAAACAACCGCGTTATTTTCTCCCCATCTCCATCTTCCTTTCGCTTCTGATCGCCGGCGCAGCGTACTTTTGGGCGAATGCCTTAATGGACTCGCTCTATGCATATCGTTCGCCATTACAGAATAACCCTCCGCAAGCCGGCGAAGCGCTGGGCAAGCCGATCACCCGCCGTGTCGTTATGGTATTAGTTGACGCTCTACGCGAGGACACCGCGACTAACGCTCAGGTTATGCCTTATCTCAATCAACTTCGGCAACAAGGCGCGACAGCCGTTACGCACAGTCGTACGCCTTCTTACTCTGTGCCGGGCTACTCCGTTCTGATGAGCGGCGCTTGGCCTGATCTGTCCGACGGTCCGACTATGAACCCGGAAGACGGGGAGACGCCGCGCGCTTGGACGCAAGACAACCTCTTTTACGCCGCGCATCGCAATGGACTTAAAACAGCAATCTCCGGCTACAACTGGTTTGAAGGGTTAATCCCCGCCCAATATCGCGACGCTTCCTACTTCACGTCAGGCGAAGACGCAAACGCCGACCGCGATGTCGTAGATGCGGCGCTTCCATGGCTCAGCGGCGATTATCAATTAATACTCATTCATATCGATCAGGTAGACTATGCGGGACATCATCAGGGCGGTCCGCGCGACCCGCATTGGAATCAAGCCGCTACGCGCGTCGACGCGCTCATTAAAGAAATAGCCTCGCAACTTGACTTCTCGCAAGATACCTTCGTGCTCTTCTCCGATCACGGGCAAATTGATGCGGGCGGGCACGGCGGAACCGATCCGATCGTACTGATTGAGCCGTTCGTCGCAGTCGGCGCGGGGATCACACCCGGCGACTACGGTGATATTCACATGGTTGATATCGCTCCAACGATAGCAGCCCTGTTAGGCGTCAATATTCCCGCCGCTAATCAGGGCAACGTCCTCACAGACATGCTGACGCTCACGCCCGAATCTAAAACGGCGATTGAGCGGGCGCTTGCCGCCCAACAGGCGACTCTTCTCGCTGCATACGCTGAAGCGATCGGACGCCCCATCGCCGCCAGCACACAACCGTTAACAGTCGGCGCTGCGCAAGCGCTGATGGATTCCGCGAAAACCTCACGCCTGACCTCTGAACGAATTCCTCGTTTGTTCATAAGCATCCTGTTGTTCGCGGCAATTGGCTATGCGCTATGGAAGTATTGGAATCGCGCTTTTCTATGGATGGGAGCGGGAGCATTGGTATATGCGGCGTTGTTTCACATCCGCTACGCATTAATCGCCGGACGAACGTATTCGTTAAGTTCCGTCGCCAGCGCCAGCGACATCGTCAACTTCACAGCCGCCGCCACAGCCGTCGCACTGGTTATCCTATGGCTGGCGTTATTCATCGGGCTTGGACTCTTCAAGCAAGAACCGCATCGCGCTGCTGAATCCGTTTTCGAACTAACTTTCGCAATTCTATTGCTGTTAGCGTTGCCTATCGCTTGGAGCTTTATCTCTTCCGGAGCCACAATTGGCTGGGCGTTACCGAACATGCTCGGCATGTTTATCGCGTTTATTTGCATTCTACAAGCCCTGGTAATTGCCATGCTGGGAATCGTCCTGAGCGGCATTAGCGCTGTGATCGCACGCTTCGCCCGACCTAGAAACGGATAGATATGCTACACGCTATTATAAGGAATAACTATGAACATTACACTGACCATTAATTCCAACGTCCATGAAGTAGAATGCGCGCCTTCCGAAACGCTGCTGTCCGTCGTGCGGCAACTGGGCTACTTCGGCGTTAAATTCGGCGACGAAGGCGGTCTCAGCGGCGCAGACACTGTGCTGCTAGACGGCAAACCCGTCAACGCCGGCTCGATGCTGGCGGCGCAGGCACAAGAACATCTCATCGTCACCATCGAAGCGTTAGGCGAACATCCCGATCAGGGCTGGAAGAAAACCGAGGGGCTGAGTCCTCTACAGCAGGCTTTCGTCGAATCGGGCGCCATCCAATGCGGATACTGCACGCCCGCCCAAATCCTCGCCGCGCAAGCGCTGTTGGATACAAATCTTAATCCCACCGAAGCGCAAGTCCGCGAGGCGATCTCAGGCGTGTTGTGCCGCTGCACTGGCTACATCAAACCGGTGCAAGCCATCCTTAAAGCGGCGGCGGTCATGCGCGGAGAAGAGCCGCTCGCCTGGGAAACGGTCAACTGGGAACGAAATGCGCCCGACGAACCGCCTTTCACGGCGCCTGAGAATAACCTGCCAATGCTCAACGTGATCGCCAGACCGAAAGTCATCGTCGCGCCTGAAGCGCAGACGTATCAAACGGTAGGCAAACCTGAAAAGAAAGTGGACGCGGTCAAATTGGTGCAAGGCAAACCAGCCTTCACCGCCGACATGGACGCGCGCGGGATGTTATACGCCAAAGTGTTGCATTCGCCGCACGCGCATGCCCTCATTAAGAAAATAGACGTCAGCAAGGCTAAAGCGCTGCACGGCGTAGCGGCAGTATTGACCTATCATGATTTACCGCGCGTGGTCTATTCGACCGCTGGGCAATCGGACCCTATCCCCGGTCCGCTCGACTCATTTTCGCTTGACCACAAGGTTCGCTTCGTCGGCGACCGCGTGGCTTTCGTCGCGGCTGAAACTCCCGCCATCGCGGAGCAGGCGCTGGCGCTTATCGAAGTTGAATATGAAATTCTGCCGGCCATTTTAGATTTGCGCAAGGCGCTCGACAATCCGACTATTATCCACGATGAGTCTGAGTTTGTAGATTTCGCCGATTCGAACAAAGAACGCAACCTCGCCGCCGAGATTCGCATTGACATCGGCGACGTTGAAAAGGGTTTCGCCGAAGCCGATCAAATTTTTGAAGCCGAGTATGTTGTGCCAAAAGTGCAGCAGGTTTCCATTGAACCGCACGTTTGTCTGACGTATTGGGATGAAGACGATCGTTTAGTCGTGCGCACATCAACACAAGTGCCGTTTCACACGCGCCGTATGCTGGCGCCGATTCTCGACTTGCCCGTCAAACGTATTCGCGTCGTCAAGCCGCGCATCGGCGGCGGCTTCGGCGGCAAACAAGAGATGCTTATCGAAGATATTCCCGCGCATTTGACCATCGCCACCAAACGCCCGGTGCTGTATGAATATACGCGCGAAGAGGAATTCAGCGCGGCGCGTTCGCGCCATCCGATGCGCGTCAAGATGAAGACCGGCGTTAAAAACGACGGGACCATCACAGCGAACGCCATGTACGCGTTGTCAGACACGGGCGCGTACGGTTGTCACGCGTTGACCGTGACCGGCAACACCGGGCACAAATCAATGGCGTTATATGTCGGGGACGGCGAATACCGCGAATCGCCGAATATCCAATTCCATGCGGACGTAGTGTATACCAACACGCCGCCGGCTGGCGCTTTTCGCGGCTACGGCGTGCCGCAAGGCTACTGGCCCCTCGATCGGCACATGGAAAAAGTGGCGCGCGCGCTCGACCTTGATCCGATCGCATTCCGCTTGAAGAACGCCATCCATCCAGGCGAATATCACCCCTTCTCAACCGCTTGGAACGAAGGCCGCGAACCGCGCCCAGAGATCGTGCAAACCGTCGGCTTGGAGATGTGCGTCGCGCAAGGCAAAGCCGCCATCGGCTGGGATACAAAATCCGGCAATGAAGAATGGCGACGGAACAGCGGCGCGTCTCATTTACGCAAAGGCGTGGGTATGGCAATGGTTATGCAAGGCACAGCCATTCCCTATCTCGATATGGGCGGCGCGTCCATTAAGATGAACGACGACGGTTCTTTCAATCTGCTGGTCGGCGCAACAGACCTAGGCACCGGCTCGGATACCGTCATCGCGCAGATGGCGGCAGAAGTATTGGGAGCGCCGCTCGAAGATATCATCGCATACTCCTCGGACACCGACTTCACCCCATTCGACAAAGGCGCGTACGCCTCATCCACCACTTACATCTCCGGCACAGCCGCCGTCAAAGCCGCGCAGATCGTCGCGGAAAGAATAAAAATCAGAGCGGTTGATATGTTCAAGGCTCAAGGTCTGGACGTTGAACCTTCCGATTTGCAACTTTCCAATCGCATGGTTATTGAACCGAGCGGGCAAACTATTCCATTCAGCGAAATCGCCCTCGATAGCCTGCATCGAAGCAATCAAGAGCAGATTATGGGCGTGGCAAGTCACGTCTCGCCGGTTTCGCCCCCGCCCTTCGCGGCGCAATTCGCCGAAGTGACTGTAGATACCGAGACAGGCGCCGTTAAAGTGGACAAATTAATCATGGCAGTAGACGCGGGCGTTATCATCAACCCGCTGACCGCATCGGGGCAAGTGGAAGGCGGCATGACGCAAGCGCTTGGATACGCCGTCTGCGAAGAAATGCGCTATGATAAAAACGGACGCGCCATTGAACGCGATCTCGATCGCTATCACATCTTCCGCGCAGATGAAATGCCCGAACTTGAAACCATCTTCGTTGAGACGTTCGAACCGAGTCATCCTTTCGGCGTGAAAGCCGTTGCCGAAATCCCTATGAACGGCGTAGCGCCAGCCGTCGGCAACGCCATTCGCGACGCCATTGGCGTGGACGTGGATGAAATTCCCGCCACGCCTGAACGCGTCTGGAGAGCGATGCGAGAAGGGTAAAGCGCCGAGGACGCATGCCAGATAAAATCTATGTTATCGGACACGTCAACCCCGACACCGACTCTATCGCGTCGGCGATGGGCTATGCGTGGTTATTGCGCGAACGCGACGGAGTAGAGGCTATAGCGGCGCGGGCAGGCGCGCTCAACCCGCAAACAGCGTGGACGCTCAAACGTCTGGAACTCGACCCGCCTATCTTGCTGACCGATGCGTCGCCGCGCTTTGATTCTGTGATGCTGCGATATGACACTATCCGCCCGCAAGCGCAATTAGGCGCGGCATGGGCGCTCGCCAGCAAAACCGGCGGCGTCGCTCCCATCGTAGACGCGGACGGTAAACCGTTCGGGCTAATCAACGGCTTGAGCCTATTCAAATATTTCATCGAAACGCTTGGTCCGCGCCCCGCCGAAACAACTGTGCGCGAAATGATGTCGGCGCCGTGCAAAGATGCGGCAGACACGAGCGCAGCTAAATTCCCCGCTAACGCACGCATTCGCGACTTTTTGAATCGTATCCTGCGCGACGAAACCAGCGACTATTGGGTTATTGATGAAAATGGTCTATATCTCGGCATCGCTCGCCAGCGTGACCTGCTCAACCCGCCGCGCTTAAAGATCATCCTTGTAGACCATAACGAACCGCGTCAATCCATCGGCGCGCTCGAAGAAGCTGAGTTGCTCGAAGTGTTAGATCATCATCGTCTCGGCAACTCGCATACCCACACGCCCATTCGCTTCACAGTAGACGTTGTCGGCTCGACCTCAACGCTCGTTTCGGAGATGAGCGCCGAGGCGGGGCTTTCCATGCCGCCCAGTCTCGCGGGTGCGCTTCTCGCTGGGTTGCTGTCTGACACGCTTATCCTCGCCTCACCGACCGTCACATTGCGCGATAAAAGCGCCGCCGAACGACTCGCGCGATGGGCGTTTGTGGGCGGAAGCCCGCTTAAAGGCGAGACAATTGAATCGTTCGGCACAGCCTTACTCGCCGCCGGCGCGGGACTCTCAAATCGCGATCCGCATGAGATCGTCAATACCGACATCAAACAATACGAAGCCGGCGGATTCAAATTCGCCATCGCACAAGCCGAAGTGACCGACCTTTTACAATTAGCGGATCATCTTATCCCGCTTTCCAAAGCGCTCGATGATCTCAAAGATAAGCAAGGACTCGACTTCGCCATGCTGCTCGTCACCGATATTGTGCGCGGTTCAAGCCGGCTGATCCTGTCGTCTCACGCGCCGCTCATACTCGACGATCTGCCCTACCCGCCTCTTCCAGACGACACCCGCCATGCGCCGGGCGTGGTCTCGCGTAAGAAACAATTGCTGCCCGTCGTATTGGGATTACTGGAGTGATGCATTAGCATTATGACCTCCATCTATCAAATCATCTCCGAACTGGACAAAAACGACGAATCCGTTGTATTGTGTACCATCGTCAAAAGTCAAGGTTCTACGCCGCGACGCGTGGGCAGCAAAATGCTGGTCTATCCAAACGGGCAATCAGTCGGTTCGATCGGCGGCGGAGACTTAGAACATCGCGTACTTGATGAAGCGTGGATCGCCTTCAGCGAGGGCAAGCCGCGCACGCTCACCTATCATCTCGTCAACCCGAAGCGCGGCGATCCCGGCGTATGCGGCGGAACCGTAGAGGTCTTTGTGGAACCGATCCTCTCAACTCCAACGGTTGTCGTCATCGGCGCGGGGCACGTCGGCAAGGCGATCGTTCACTTGGCAAAATGGCTGGGATTCCGAGTCGTCGTCAGCGACGACCGTGTGGAATTTTGCAGCCCCGAATCCACACCGGGCGCCGATGCGTACTATCCGCTCCCGATGGAAGAGCTGGTAAGCCAACTAAAGATCACGCGGCGAACGTTTCTAGCGATCACCAGTCGCGGGTCCGCGCTGGACGCGTTAGGCTTGCCGTCGCTGCTCACATCACAAGCGGCGTATATCGGCGTGATCGGGTCTAAACGCCGCTGGCTGACAACCGTCAAAGCGCTGAAGGCAAAAGGCGTGCCTGAAGAACTGATCGCGCGCGTTCACTCGCCCATGGGAATCGAGCTGAACGCTGAAACGCCCGAAGAGATCGCCGTCAGCGTCATGGCAGAGATCCTGATGATCCGCGATAAAGGCACGGGCAAATCCATGAAAGATTGAGACCTTTCTGCATTTTTTTCGTACATAACTTAGGCTATAATTCGGAATAACGTTCCTCGAAAAGGAGAGACACATGGCTAGAATTTTTGATGTAATCGAATATGCAAATGAGATGAAAGATGAGATCGTCCATCGCTTCCCTGAGGAGGGCATCGGCGACTATCGCCTCGGCTCGCAAGTGATTGTACGCGAGGCGCAAGCGGCGGTCTTCTTTCGCGACGGCAACGCGCTGGATGTATTCAACGCAGGCAGGCACACGATCGCCACTGCGAACATCCCGAAGTTAATTGACCTCATCGGAAAAGCGTTCAACGAACGCACGCCGTTCCCAGCGGAAGTGTACTTCGTGTCGCTCAAAGAATTTGCCAACGAGAAGTGGGGCACGCCGCAACCAATCATCGTTCGCAACCCGGGCATGGGGTTGGGCGTGGCGTTATTGCAGGGATTCGGAACATATTCGTTCCAAGTGAAAGACCCGCAACAATTCGTCACACAGATCGTAGGCGCGCGGGGCAGTTATCGCACATCCGACATTGAAGAACGTTTGCGATCTGTTTTACTATCCAAGTTGCAAGACGTGCTCGGCGAAACCACCTCCGCGAAAAGCGTAGTGGACTTAATTGGCTTGACGGAAGAACTCGGCGCCAGCGTCCGTGCAAAAGCGCAGGATGATTTCGAAGCGTTGGGCATGGTCTTGAAATCCTTCTACATTGGGAATCTCAAACCATCCAGCAAATCTGCGCAAGAATTACGCGACATGGGCATGCTTGATATGGCGACATACACACAACTACAAGCCGCAGACGCAATGCGCGATGCGGCTCAAAACGAAGGCGGCGGAGCGGGTCTCACCGCCGGCATCGGCGCAGGCATGGGCATTGGCAATCTGATGGGGCAAGCGCTTCAAGGCGGCATACAAAATACCGCTGCAGGCGCCGCCGCAGGCAGTATAAAAATGCCGGACATCATGACGCCCGCCGAAGCGGCGCAATTCATGAAAGTGACCGAAGCGGACGTTTTAGGCGCGATCAACGACGGCAGTCTAAAAGCCAAGAAGATCGGTTCGGCGTTTCGTATCAGCAAGGAAAGTCTCGAAGCGTTCATGAACGGATAACGCAAGGAGACTGGTTCCGCTTTAAAGTAAAAAGACTCTCCGGACGGAGAGTCTTTTTATTTACCGCAGAAAGGCTTTCTGTCACATTTACGAAAACGGCATAAACGCGAGCGCTACTCCAAATCGCACAATACATCGGGAATGGAGTTCACAATATCGCTCGCCACCACCGCCGCAGTCGAGCCGAGATCGTCGGCGGCATACAGCCCAGCCTGCGCATGAATCCACGCGCCTGCCGTCGCCGCATCGTAAGCGTCTAATCCCTGCGCGCGCAGTCCAACGATAACGCCAGCCAGCGCGTCGCCGCTTCCAGCGCGCGCCAAAGCCGGCGACGCGACCGGAATGATCGTCATCCGCCCATCGGGCGCCGCAATCACCGTAAACGCGCCTTTCAACACAACGACATGCCCCCACTCTCGCGCAAACTTAAGGGCGATGGATTGCCGATCTTGTTGAACTTCTTCGCGTGATATTCCAGTCAACGCAGACATTTCGCCGGGGTGTGGCGTGAGAATCGCCGGCGCAGGGAGTTTTACCTGCCAGTCTTTGATCTGCGCAAGCAAACGCAGCCCGTCCGCGTCCACAACCAACGGCGGTAAAGCGCTCTCAATCGCCTCCTTTGACTCGGCTTCTTCATGCACAAAGCCAAGCGCCGATTTCTTCGGAGTCGCTCTCTGCGTCAGTAAAGTTTCAATAAATTCTTTCGTTGCGCTTTCGCTTCCAACGCCCGGACCGATCAGCATCGCCGTTGCGCGTCCGAGGTTTTTCAACAGCACATCTGCCGCGCCGGAAGCGATCACGCCAGTTGAATGCGGAAGAAGAATCCAGGTCGCTTCAGGAATTTGACCCGCGATCGCCGTATGAATAGACGCAGGAATCGCCAACTGGACAAGCCCCGCCCCAGCACGATACGCTGCCTCGCCCGCTAGGACGACCGCTCCGGCATAGTTAACCGAGCCAGCCGCGATCAACGCCGCGCCAAACGTCCCTTTGTGCGCGTCTAACGGGCGTTCGGGCAACAGCGCCGAAATTGCGTCTTCGTCTGCGACTTCAACGCATACATCCTTCCATTTTGAAAGATCCGGCGGAAATCCAATATCAACTACTTTGAGTCCGCCCACATATTCAAACGCCGGCAATTTCAGCAATCCTTGTTTAACTGCCGCCATCGTAACGGTCAGGTCCGCACGGATCGTTTCTTCCGCCGTTTCGCCCGAATCGCAATTCACACCCGAAGGACAATCTACTGCAATCACGAACGGGGGGTCTTTCAGGCTATCTAAATAGTCATTGATCTCCGCAAGCGTTTCAGCGACGTCTTTCTTCAACGGCGGCTTAATTCCCGTCCCAAACGCGCCATCGAGGAAGATGTGAGCGCTTCCAAGCGCTTCAGTCAATTGTTCAAAAGCGCCCTCGCCCGCAAAGACCTCTCCTCCCGCTTCAGCGAAGCGTTTTACGAGAGCATCTTTCCTCTGTTTGACGAGATACGCGCTCGCCTTCCAATCCGCTTCCACCAGCGCCGTCAATGCGACAAGCGCGTCGCCGCCGTTATTTCCAGAGCCAGCCAAACCGACGATCGCAAGCGAGTCGTCGTCAGCGAACAGATCGGCTATAACATCCGCCAAACCAAAGCCGGCATTTTGCATCATCTGATCGTAAGATAAGCCGTTCGCATCCGCTTCTTTTTCAATTTCTTGCATTTGTGAGACAGTGACAAGTTTCATAATCCTCTCCAAGAATGAATATATTGTACTGTACGGCTCCATGAAACCTGCGCTGCAATTCCTCATTCTTATAAAGATCATACTCTTCACACTGCCATCAGCGCGTCAACGATTTATAAAAATAACGCGCGCGAACACTTGTCGAATCGCGCAAAATAGTCTATCCTTACGCGAACGAGATGAACGCGGTTTATCTCGAATCTATTCTTTATTCTCTTGGAGGAGTACATGAAGAACTTGCACAAACTGTTGGTTGTCGGCATACTTGCCGCGTTCGCATTAGCGGCATGCGGCGGCAAAAGCGCTCCGCAAGCGCAAGCGAACGATCTGCTCGAGCAGATTAAGCAACGCGGTTACATTCTAGTTTCGACCGATCCGAACTATGAACCGCAGTCGTTTTTGAACACAGAAGGCAAACGCCCCGCCGGCACGAAATGCCCATCCGACGCCTTGACGACCGCTGAAATGCAAGGCTTTGACGTGGACGCCGCTATCGCAATCGGCGACGGATTAGGCGTCGAGACCTGCTTCGCCACCCCTTCTTGGGATACGATCACCGCCGGCTCGTGGGCGAACAAATGGGACGTTAGCGTCGGCTCGATGACCATCACCACCGATCGCCAGAAAGTCCTCGACTTCAGCGTACCGTATTACTATACGCCGGCGATCATCGCCGTCCGCGCCGATTCGGGTCTCACGTCTCTCGACGATCTAAATGGGAAAGCGCTGTGCGTCGGCGCTTCTACCACTTACGAATCTTGGCTCGAAGGCGATATGGCTGGATTGGGCTTGCCCGCTTCATCCATTTACGCACAAGCGCCGAGCGTCACCATCGTCCCGCTTGAGACCGATCAGGAATGCGCTCAGTCCATCGCCGCGGGTCGCGAAGACTTCATCGGCTACATGACTTCTGAGACCGTCGTGGACGCTAACATTGCTGCAGGCTTCCCGGTCGTTAAACTTGGCTCGCCGGTCTTCTCTGAAGACCTCGCTGCCTCGTTCGACAAATCCGCCAGCCTGCCGACCGCCACACTGCGCGAAGAAGTCAATCGCATCTTCACTAAGATGCACGAAGATGGCACGCTCACAAACCTCTCCGTTAAGTGGTTCGGCTCGGATATTACACAAGCGCCGCAACACTAGTTCGTTATTGCATTTGGGGAGCGGCTGCCCGCCGCTCCCCTTCCCTCTATTTGAAATTAGCATCTTTCACCATCCGATATAAACTGATACAATACTTCCGCCTTACCAACGCCTAATGGATACCGCAAACTCATCAGGACAATCGCAAGCCGATCTACTCGTTGCCGTCCAAAAACGCAAACAAGCGAATTTTCGCATGGGCGTTGGAGCGACATGGGGGATTCTGCTCTTAATATTAATTTTTCTGTTTAGCGGGAAATCAATCGGAAGTTATCAAACTATCCAGCTTAACACCGAATTCATGCGGAATAACCTCGCCTTTATCGGCGGCGGTTTAGGGCAAACGCTCTTCGTTTCAATCCTCTCAATTCTGCTGGCAATGTTGCTGGCTTTATTAACCGCGCTAGGCAGACTCTCCACGTTTCCGCCGATCTTCGCGCTCAGCACATTTTATGTCTCATTGATTCGCGGCACGCCGCTTTATCTCCAGATATTTTTCTTCTTTTTAGCGCTTCCCCAACTTGGGATCATCCTCAGCGGAGTTCTCGCAGGCGTGCTTGCCCTCGGGCTGAACTATGGCGCGTATATGAGCGAAACGTTCCGCGCCGCGCTCTCTTCCGTCGGCAAGGGACAGCGCGAAGCCGCTACCGCGCTCGGCATGACCCCGCTTCAAACCATGCGACGAGTAATCCTCCCACAGGCGTTGCGCTTCGCCATCCCCCCGATGGGCAACGACTTCATTTCCATGACGAAAGACTCCGCGCTCGTTTCCGCGACAGGCTTCGTTCACGAACTTATGTGGCGCGCCCAAAAAGTAGGACGCGCCCAATTCAACAATCTCGAAGCCCTGCTCATGGCGGCTATGTTTTACTGGGTGATGACGCTGCTCTTAACCTTCCTGCAATCACGCCTCGAAGCCTATCTCGCCAAAGGGGATCGCTAAGATGGCGCCCATCGTTCGCATTTCAAACCTAAATAAATATTTTGGTCGCTTGCATGTGCTCAAAAATATTTCGCTCGAAGTCCAACCGCGCGAAGTGATCTGCCTGATCGGACGCAGCGGCTCGGGAAAAAGCACGCTATTGCGCTGCATAAACTTTCTCGAAGAGCCTTCCGGAGGAAGTATTGAAGTGGACGGTTTAACCGTCCACAGCCACGAACGCGGCAATGAACATCGCCAGCGAATTCATGAAGTGCGCCTCAAGACCGGCATGGTCTTCCAGGAATTCAATCTCTTCCCGCATATGAGCGTCTTGCAAAACGTCATCGAGGGGCCGGTCACCGTCAAAGGCATGGAACGCTCCGAAGCCATCGCACTCGGCGAAAAAAATCTCGATAGCGTCGGCATGCTTTTTAAGAGAGACGAATATCCGTTGCGCCTCTCCGGTGGACAAAAACAACGCGTAGCGATCGCGCGCGCGCTCACTATGCAGCCACGCGTCATGCTGTTTGACGAGCCCACCTCCGCGCTCGATCCCGAACTGATCGGCGAAGTATTAAACGTAATGAAAAAAGTCGCCAAAGACGGCATGACCATGATCGTCGTCACGCACGAAATGGGCTTTGCGCGCGAAGTGGCTGATCGTGTGCTGGTAATGGCAGAGGGCGAAATCATCGAAGACGCTAACCCAACCGCGCTATTCAGCGCCCCCAAAGACCCTCGCACGCAAGCGCTGATCGAACGCTACCGCACCGGGGGAAGGTAATTTTGCTTATCGCGGTCACGCGCGAGGTCAGTCCGCGCTTCAACGAATGCGAGATCACGCACATTGAACGCGCCTCCATTGACATAGACGTCGCTCGACGACAACATCATCAATATACGCAAACCTTAAAAGAACTTGGATGCGCTGTTCTGGAATTACCCGCCGAAGCGGATTTGCCCGATTCCGTCTTTGTCGAAGATACCGCCGTCATTCTGCCTGAAGTCGCGCTTCTCACCCGGCCCGGAGCCGACTCGCGCAAACCCGAAGTCGAATTCATCGCCTGCGCCCTCGCCCCCTACCGCGAGATCATCCGTATTCAACCTCCCGCCACCATAGACGGCGGCGATGCGCTTGTGATAGGGAAAGAAATATTTGTGGGTATGTCCACGCGAAGCGCCGCAAGCGTCATTGCCCAGATGAATCAACTGCTCGGAAAATACGGATACAAAACGCACGGCATAGAACTGCGCAATTGCCTACATCTCAAAAGCGCCATCACGCGTATAGACGATGAAACTTTGCTCATCAACCGCAACTGGGTGGATTCCGAGAACTTTAAAGGATACAAATTGATTGACGTCCATCCTTCCGAACCGTTCGCCGCAAATTGTTTGCCGATCAACGGTTCGATCGTCTTTCCAACGGCATTTCCGCAAACGACCGCGAGACTCGAATCGCTAGGATTTAAAATCAAGCCTGTGGTCGTAGACGAACTGGCAAAAGCCGAGGGCGCGGTAACCTGCTGCAGTTTAATTATATACAACAACATCAGGGCGTAAGACAGCCGCTAGATGCAGACCGTCGAAACAAAAATCCCCGCAATTGCGGAGATTTTTTAAGAGTGCGCTGGAGAGGACTTGAACCTCCACGCCTTGCGGCACATGGCCCTCAACCATGCCTGTCTGCCAATTCCAGCACCAGCGCATAAGCAGGGCGTATTATAATCGGCTTACTTCGCTTGTCAAGCGAAATCTATTTTGGAGAATAACATGACTCGAATTGCAGTAGACGCCATGGGGAGCGATCGCTATCCAACCCCAGACGTGGAAGGTGCGGTATTGGCGGCGCGCGAATACGGAGTGGGGATCGTCTTAACCGGCGACGCCGAAAAAATTCAACCTCTGCTGGAATCTCACCGCGCAAGTTCTCTGCCTATTAGCGTCGTTCATGCGCCCGAGATGTTAACCATGAACGACAAAGGCGACGATCTCGTGATAAAAGCGCGCCATAAAGACGCTAAAAATTCGATGGCAGTCGGATACGATCTCGTTAAAAATGGCGAAGCCGACGCGTTCGTCACGATGGGCAACACCGGCGCGGCGATGGTCACTGCTTTATTCCGATTAGGAAGAATCAAAGGCGTAGACCGTCCAGCCGTAGCGGTTCCCTTCCCCACGGCGAACGGCATCTGCACAATTTTAGACATCGGCGCAAATCCCGACTGCGATCCGAAAAATCTGCTGCAATTCGGGATCATGGGGAGCGTGTTTGCGGAACGCGCGCGCGGCGTGAAAACCCCCCGAATAGGGCTGGTCTCTATCGGCGAAGAAGCCGGCAAAGGCAGCGAACTCGTCAAGGCGACCTATCCGCTGCTTCAAAATGCGAACCTTAACTTCGTCGGCAACGTCGAGGGGAAGGAAATCTTCAACGGTCACGTTGATGTTGCTGTCACCGACGGCTTCACCGGCAACGTCATGCTCAAGTCATCGGAAGCGGTCGCCAAATTGCTTACCGAAAAGATTCGCGAAGCAGTCAAGAGCGGAGGTCCGCTAACGCTGCTCGGCGGAGCGTTGGTCAAGCCGGCGCTCGGTAAAATCAAAAAATTGCTCGATCCTTCGGAAGAAGGTGCGGCTCCGCTTCTAGGCGTAAACGGATTGACGTTCATCGGTCACGGTCGCTCCGACGCGCTCGCAGTGAAAAACGCGATTCGTGTGGCGAAAAATGCAATCGAATCGAACTTGTTAAGCGCGATCAAATCGGCGATTGAGGAAAGTTTGAAAAAATAGCATAACGCCGACTTAAGTCGGCGCTATTGGAATCATTATGAAAATCATCAGAAATGAAAAATTAATCAAGCGCAACGGAAAAATTGGCGGCTGGGCGATTCTAGCGGCAATTATCATCCTAGGCGCGGGCTTCTTCATCAACGTTAACAACTTGTCGGGCGACGACACCCAATTTTTCTACCTCACGTTGGGCTCGTTTATCGTCGGCTTAATTCTCGTGCAAGTCGGGCTGTATCTTACTAACCGCTATGGCGGGCGTCCACGCATTGACGAGAAAATAGACGCGGCGCTCAAAGGCTTGTCGGGCGATTTTCACATGTATCATTTTACAACGCCTGTATCGCATCTGCTGGTCGGACCCGCTGGGATTTGGGCGCTGCTTCCTTATCGTCAACGCGGCGTGATCGCTTATACCAAAGATCGCTGGCGCCTCAATAACGGAGGGTTGATTCAAGCCTACATGAGCATTTTCGGTCAAGAAGGACTCGGCCGTCCCGATCTTAGCGCCGCGCACGATATTCAAGCGATCAAGAAATTTTTGGCAGATCGTCTTCAAGCAACCGAAATCCCCGAAGTAAACGCCGCCTTAGTCTTCATGAACGACGAGATCGAAATTCAAGCCGAGAATGCGCCCTTGCTCGCCATTAAAATAGATGCTGTCAAAAATTACTTCCGTCAAAAAGCCAAGGAAAAGCCGATCGCCCCAGCGATACTTACAGCGATAAAAGCCGCGCTGCCCGAGTGAGCGTTCTACCACTGGCGCTATTCAGTCTCTAATCTCTATTCCCTCGCAATTGGAACTGGGGATTGGAGACTACGCATCTAATTATGATACACTTGTTCTATTATGAACTCCATCGTAGCCATTGACATCGAAACAACGGGATTAAACGACGAGCGCGACGCGATCATCGAAATCGCCGCCGTAAAGTTCAAAGGACGCCGCATCGAAGCGGAGTGGGCGTCGGTCATCAACCCCGGCAGGCACATCCCCGAATTCATCACCGGACTGACCGGTATCAGCGACACAGAGACGCGCAACGCCCCAAAATTACGCGAGGTTATCCACGAACTCGAAGCATTCGTCGGCGACGCGCCGGTCGTGGGACACAACATCCGCTTCGACTTAGGATTCATTCAAAAGCAAGCAGGGATACTTCACTACAACGAAGTCATTGACACCTACGAGATTGCGGCGGTGGTCATGCCTGCCGCCAGCCGCTACAACCTTGGCTCATTGGGCAAACAATTGGGCATTCTACTGCCCGCCACCCATCGCGCGCTTGACGACGCTAAAGTCACTATGGCGGCATTCAATAAGCTGTTCGAGATGGCGCGCGAACTGCCGCGCGAGTTGATAGAAGAGATCGCGCGCCTTAGCGAAGCCGTCGAATGGGATGCGCGTTGGGTCTTCCAACAAATCGTTGAATCGCAGCCTGATGAAAACGACGAATTAAAGAAGCCGCCTAAACAAAGCGAGCGCGCAACGCGATTCGACGCTGCCAAATTCCCGCCGTTAGACAACCCTCAAGAGCCAACGCCGCTCAACGCAGAAGAGGCTGCATCCATTCTGGAATACGGCGGACCTTTCTCTCAATATTTCGATTCATTCGAGCAAAGAGCCGAACAAGTGGAAATGACGCGCGCCGTGTCCGACGCGCTATCGTACGGAAGTCACTTGATGGTAGAAGCCGGAACAGGCGTTGGTAAAAGTTTCGCTTATCTCATTCCTGCCGCGCTATTTGCCGTTCAAAACAACACACGCGTCGTTGTTTCAACCAACACTATCAACCTGCAAGATCAACTCATCCAGCGCGACCTGCCAAATTTGAGTCAAGCGCTCAACCTCGACCTGCGCTTCTCGGTATTGAAGGGACGTTCCAACTATCTCTGCCCACGCAAAGTGGAAAACATGCGCCATGCCTACCCGCGCAACACAGACGAAATGCGCGTACTGGCGAAAGTGTTGGTATGGCAATTAACCAATCAAAGCGGCGATCGAAGCCAGATCAACCTCACAGGTCCCGTCGAACGCGAGATCTGGAATCGTATGTCTGCGGACGACGATGCCTGCACCTCCGAATTATGCATCAAGCGCACAGGCGGGACATGCCCGTTCTACCGCGCGAAGATCGCGGCGCAATCCGCGCATATTTTAGTCGTTAACCACGCGTTATTGTTATCCGATATCGCCACAGGGAGCAAAGTCTTACCCGAATATTCGCATCTCGTCATTGACGAAGGTCATCACTTGGAATCGGCGACGACCAACGCCATGTCGTTCCGCCTGACTCAATTCGACTTGGATCGTATGATGAAAGAGATCGGCGGATCGAACGCGGGCGCGCTTGGAAAGCTTCTCGGCGAAACGAGCGCCGCACTTCGCCCTTCTGACTTTGGCTTGCTCCAAAAACAGGTCAGTCACGCCACCGATATGGCATTTCGCATCGAACAGATGAATCGCGAGTTCTTCAGCGTGCTGAACGAGTTCGCGCGTTTGCAACGCGAGGGACAGTCGCCGTCAAATTACGCCTGGCAGGCGCGCGTGTTGCCTGCGACTCGCACGCTCCCGTTTTGGGATGAAGTGGAAACGGCTTGGGACGCAACCGGCGAGACGCTGCGGAATCTACTCAAAGAATTATCCGTCATTTACAAAGCCGCCGCAGATTTATACGCGGAAGGTCACGACAACCTCGAAGACGCAATGGGCGACATTAGCAATGTAACGCGCAGGCTTACCGAAGCCGAAGCGAACATCACAGGCATGATCAGCAAACCCAATAATGGCACAGTTTATTGGATCGAAGTACAACCGAATCAGAATCGCCTATCGCTCAACGCCGCCCCGTTAAGTGTGGCGCCGATGGTAGAGAAATATTTATGGCATGAAAAACGTTCCGTGATTCTCACCTCTGCCACGCTGACCACACACGGCGAATTTCAATACTTACGAAGCACCCTCGGCGCAGACGAAGCGGATGAAATGCAACTCGGTTCGCCGTACGATTACGAAAGCGCCGCCCTGCTCTATATCGCCAACGACATCCCCGAACCGAATCAAAACGGATACGAGCAGGCGCTCAACAAAACGCTCATCGCCACCGCCAAATCCACGGGTGGACGGATGCTCGTGCTGTTCACATCCTACTCTGCGCTAAAAAAGGCGGCGCGCGAGATCACCGCTCCGCTGGCGCGCGAAGACATCTTCGTCTACGAACAGGGCGACGGCGCGTCGCCGAACGCGCTGCTCGAATCCTTCAAAGCGACTGAACGCGCAGCGCTGCTGGGAACCAAATCTTTCTGGGAAGGCGTGGACATACCGGGCGAATCCTTATCGGTCGTCGTTATCACGAAACTGCCCTTCGACGTTCCCACCGACCCGCTCATGGCGGCGCGTTCCGAAATGTATGAAGACTCGTTCAATCAATATTACCTCCCCGAAGCGATATTGAAATTTAGGCAGGGTTTTGGTCGTCTCATCCGCACCGCATCCGATCGCGGCGTGGTCGCTATTCTGGATCGCCGCGTGTTGACGAAGCAATATGGAAGATTATTTTTGGAATCACTTCCGCCTTGCACCGCAAGGCAGGGACCCGCGTCGAATTTGCCAAGAGAAGCGGGTAATTGGCTAGGGATATAACGCGATTAGTTTGCTGGCTCACCAGCCAAAGGTCAAAGGATGAAAGTCAGCGGCTATTCTCTTCCCTTTCCCTCCCCATGATCATCCGAGTATTTTGCCGCGAGCAGTTCTGCACGGATCTCGCCGAAGCGAAGTTTATTCGTTATAATATCGCGGATATTAAGATTCGAAACATTCAACAATTCGAATGTTGAGGCGAACCTATGACCGTCGAAAATTATTTAGCGGAAGCGGGAGCGTTTGCAACGCTTGCAAGATTGCTGGCAGGGTTTGGCTTAACCGCCGTGATTCAATTCCTTGCCACCGAAAATAAAAGCAAATTTGTTGCCGCTAACATTATCGTATTCTCGATTTCGACCACGTTATTTACCTATGCGTTAATCGCGTTCATATTGGTTTTTGCCGCTACAGCCGAACTGAACGAAGTCCGCGCTGAATTAGACGGATTAAGTATGAGCGGGTTTCTCGTGCTTGTCTGCGCGATCTTCGTTTTTCTTGGCGGCATCGGGCTATCAGGCTGGATCCGCTCCAAAACCGCTGGCATCGTAACATCTATCTTTGCAGTCATCACTATGTGCCTGACCGCCTCCGCTCTGTGGTCAGCGCTTTCGTTGCTTGCGTAGAATCAAAAAGCCCGCGCCAAACATTAACCAGAAATCTGGAAACCGCCCTCAAAGAATAAAATAAGCGCTCCGCTTTCGCGGAGCGCTTATTTTCACTTGATTTTGAACATCTGCATCAACTTCATCGCCAGATTCAAATCGCCGCCCAGTTTGAGTTTACCCTGCATGAAGGCTTGCATCCCGTCTAACTCGCCCGTGAAGAGTTTGACGTAATCGCCCGAGTCGGCGGTGAGGGTCATCGTCGCTTTGTCGGCGGGAGCGCCTTGCGCCACGTCGCATTTGCCGTCCGCGATTTTGGCGTTCCATTCGCCCGCTTCTTCGCCTGTGAATTTGAAGTGGATGACTGCGTTCACGCCCTGTGCCTTTTCAGGCAGGAACGCACCGGGCATTTTTTCCATGAGTTGCGATATTGTGAGGGGCATTTTCTTTAGTCTCCTAGTTTGATAGTTGGTTAGTTTCTTAGTCAAAGGTCGAAGGTCGCCGACTTTTGACTTTCGACTCAGTTTTGAAGGTTCTCAAACACCGCCGCGGCGCCCATGCCGCCGCCGATGCACATTGTGACCATGCCATACTTCGATTTGCGGCGACCCATTTCGTAGATGAGTTGTGTGGTGAGTTTCGAGCCTGTGCATCCCAGTGGATGACCCAATGCGATCGCGCCGCCGTTGACGTTGACTTTGCTCTCGTCCAATTCCAGCGTGCGGATCACCGCCAGCGATTGCGCGGCGAAAGCTTCGTTCAATTCTATCAGGTCAATATCGTTCAGCGTCAGCCCCGCAAGTTTCAACGCTTTCGGTATCGCCACGATGGGACCAATGCCCATTAGCTCAGGCGGGACTCCTCCAACCGCGAACGACACGAATCGCGCTAACGGCTTAAGTCCAAGTTCGTTCGCCTTTTCAGCCGACATGACCATCACCGCCGCCGCGCCATCGGACATTTGAGAAGAGTTGCCCGCCGTGACAACTCCACCTTCTTTGAAAGCAGGCTTGAGTTTGGACAGCGCTTCCATATTCGTATCCGCCCGCGGACCTTCGTCGCGCTTCACAGTGAAATTCCTCTTAACAGCCTGTTCATGCTTATCAAGTTCTGTGATTTCAACATCAATAGGCACAAGTTCGGGATCAAACAACCCCGCGTTCACCGCCTTAGAAGCCTTCTGATGACTTCTCAGTGAGAACGCATCTTGGTCTTCGCGGTTGACGTTATATTTGATAGAAACATTCTCAGCAGTAAGCCCCATATTAGTGTAGTAAAGCGGCAGATCTTGCGCGAAGTGCGGATTCGGCGAGAACTTGAATCCCGTCATCGGAATCATCGTCATGGATTCTGCGCCGCCAGCGATGCCGATTTCGATCTGTCCCGATTGAATCGCGTACGCTACATGCGCAATGGACTGCACGCCCGATGAGCAATAGCGATTGATCGTCTCGCCAGGAACAGAGTCGGGTAAGCCCGCGCGCAATGCGATCATCCGTGCCATGTTGAGCCCCTGCTCACCTTCGGGGAAGGCACAGCCGATGACCACGTCTTCGATCTGGGCGGGGTCAAGATTCGGCGTCCGCTTGAGCAAGGCTTGGATGGTCGCGGCAGACATCTCGTCGGGGCGAACCGTGGCAAGTCCTCCACGTTTTGCTTTGCCGACGGGAGTTCGAACGGCGGAAACTATAACTGCGTCTTTCATAAAATCTCCTTCGTAGAAAGTGGAAAGTAGAAACTGCCTACCACTTTCCACTTTCTAATTTCTAAGTGGTTTTCCAGTTTGCAAAATACTCCACATCCGCGCTTGCGTTTTCTCTTCGCCAAACAGCGACAGAATCGCTTCGCGTTCGAGATCGAGGATGTATTGCTCGCTCACCCATTGACCGCGCGTGAGTTCGCCGCCGCACATCATGTAGGCGAGTTTGCCCGCGACGTGATGATCGTATTGCGTGATGTAGTGACCTTCCTTGAACATCCACGCGCCGATGCGGAGCGCGGCAAGCGCGTCGCGCCCAGCGGCATAGATGAGTTCGGGCGCGGGCGGTTTGTATCCAGCGGCGATCATGTGCAGGACTTCGTTCTTCGCTTCGGCAAGCAGATGACTGCGATTCATCACGATGCGATCGGCGGGCAAAAGGATATTCATGCCGCGCGCTTCCTCCGCGCTCGTAGCGACCTTCGCCTGTCCCATTTGCAGAAACGCTTTTTGCAATGCAGCGAGCGGCTCGGCATTTTCGATTCGCATAACGGGATTGACGATGCGCCGCAACATTTCTTTCGTGCCCGCGCCCGCAGGGATGACTCCCACGCCGAGTTCGACGAGTCCGATGTAGGTTTCCGCCGCGGCAACAACGCGCGAGGCGTGCATGGTGATTTCGCATCCGCCGCCCAGCGTGAGACCCGCAGGCGCAACGACGATCGGCTTCGGCGAATAACGCATCTGCATATTTATATTCTGCAATTTCCGCACCGCGCCATCGAGCATATCCCACATACCCTGTTGCGCGCCCACAACCATCATGAACAGATTCGCGCCCGCACTGAAGTTTTCGCCTTCGTTGCCTACGACGAGTCCGTCGAAGTCAGTTTCGAGTCGCTGCAACGCCTCGACCGCCATATTCATCACGTCGTCGTCTAACGCGTTCATCTTTGTATGAAATTCCAAACACGCCACGCCATCGCCCATATCGCGCAACGTCGCGCCCGAGTTCTGCGAAACGATTTTCGTATCCTTCAACAGCACAATGCCTTCAGGCTTCTTCAATTTAACATACTTGCTTTTTACCGCATCGTATGCCGCAATTTTCTCGCCGTTCTTATATTGATAGAACGACGTCACGCCATTTTTCAGCATGGCATTCACCCACTTTGCGGCAGGATAGCCCGCCTCCTTCATCTTCTTAACCGTTTCTCTCACGCCGAGCATATCCCAAATCTCGAAGGGACCCGCCTCATGCTGAAAACCCCAGCGAATAGCGTCGTCAATCGGCTTCGCCGTATCCGCCACTTCAGGGATGATAGACGAGGCATATTGGAAACTCTGATACGTCAGCGCCTTGACCAACTGCGCCGCCTTATCGTCCGCCTCCAACATGACTTTGAGCCTATCTCCCAAACCCTCGACATCTTTCGCCGCTTTGACCGAGTCGAATCGCGGCTTGGTTGGCGCAACATGTTCGAGAGTCTTCAAGTCCAGCGACCAGAATTCTTTTTTGCCGTCCTCGCCGCGCGCTTCTTTATAAAACCCGATTTTGGTTTTATTGCCCAGCCACTTCCGCTCGATCAGAGTCGCGATCAACTTGTTCGGCGCTTCCGATTTGAGGTATTCCTGCCCTAATTTGTCGTGCGGTATCAACGGCGCGAGGTTTCGTCCGACGTGATCCCAGACGTCAATGCCGACCAAGTCTATCAAGCGGAATGTTGCCGTCTTCGGTCGTCCCATTAGCGGACCTGTAAGTGCGTCCACCTCTTCCACGGCATATCCGTTCTTCAAGATGTAATCTAACGCAAACGCGCCGGTCCCAAACGCAATACGATTTCCAATAAAATTCGGCGTGTCTTTACAAATCACGACCCCTTTGCCCAAACGGCGTTCGCCAAACCACGAAATGAATTCGACAACCTGCTTATCAGTATCTTTCGTAGGGATGACCTCCAGCAACTTCAAATAACGCGGGGGATTGAAGAAGTGCGTCCCAAGAAAATGCTTCTTAAATGCTTGCGAACGTCCATCGGCAATATCGTGAATTGGAATGCCCGAAGTGTTCGTTGAAACGATCGCCGTCGGCTTGCGGGCTTCGTCAATCCGCGCCATCAATTCCCGTTTGACCGCCAAGTTTTCAACAATAACCTCAATGATCCAGTCAGCCTTGCTCACCGCATCGAAATCGTCGTCGAGATTGCCCAACGTCACCAACGTCTTCAATTCGTCCGACATTAGATTTGCGGGCTTGGTTTTCAAGCATCTATCCCAGCCATCTTTCACGATCTTATTTTTATCACCCTCTTGCGCCGCAACATCCAACAACGTCACAGGCGTTCCTGCGTTCGCCAAGTGCGCTGCAATTGCCGCGCCCATTGTGCCGGCGCCAATGACTGTCGCTTTATATATTTTGTATGCCATAATTTCATTCCTTTTGGAGTAACTCTGTAGACGTCCGCGTCTACCGCAACTCCGCTCCCGAATACCCAAGAATCTGCCGCGCCACCACAAGCCGATTGATCTGTCCCGTTCCCTCGTAGATATCCGTGATCTTCGCATCGCGCATCCACTTCTCGGCGAGGAATTCACGGCTATATCCAAGCGGGCCTAACATCTCGACGACCCTCTGCGTGATTTTCGTACATATATCGCCGGATCTGACCTTGCTCATCGAAGCCTCCAGCGCGTTCGGCTTCTTATTATCCGCCATCCATACCGCCTTGATCACCATCAGCCACGCCGACTTGAGCATGATCTCCATGTCAATCACATCTCGTTCGATAGACGTCAATTTTTGGCGCGGCAATCCGTAGCGGATATGAATTTCGCGTTCGGCGAGTCTTTCCTTCAGGAATTCAAATGCGGCTCTCGCCACGCCGACGCCCGTCGCAGCGACGAGCGGACGAGTCGCATCGAACGTCGCCATCGCCTTTTTAAAACCGGTAGGATTCTGGTCTACTATTGGGCTGCCCAGGATATTTTCGAACGGCACGCGCGCATCCACGAGCGAGATCGCCGCCGTGTCGCTGACGCGGATTCCCATCTTATGCTCTAACTTCACAGCCCTCACCCCCGGCGTCCCGCCCTCAACGACAAACGCGCGCATCCCCGCCCGCCCTGCCGCGGGATCAATCGAAGCCCAGACGACGATGAAACCGCGTCCAAGTTTTTCATATTCGGTGAAAGACTTGTCGCCGCCTGTGACGAAAATCTTTTCGCCGTTGATCACCCACTCGTTCGCCTTTTCGTCCAACACCGCGCGCGTGCGGATGGCGGAGTTGTCCGAGCCGGCGCCCGCCTCGGTGATGCACATCGCCGCAAACGTAGGCTTGTCGCCATGGAAGCGCGCCAGGAATTTCTCACGCTGTTCAGGCGAGCCTGCGGCATGAACAGCCGCCGCGCCCAGCCCTCCGCCGGGCAAGCAGTGATAAAGTCCTACGTCGCCCCACGACAGCGCTTCCATTTGCGCTACAATCAATTGATAACCGATAGGCGGGCGCTTTCCGCCATCGTCTCTATGCCTCTCGTCTTTAGGCGGAGGAGATGAAGGCGATGGTTCGCGCGGCGCAAGCGAATTGCCGCCCATCGCTTTCATGGCGGAATGCATGAACTCGATGTAATCCCAAGGAATCTCGTGTTCGTGCTCGTCAAAGTAACGCGAATTGGGGCGCATCATTTCTTCAGCGACAGTCTTCAACACAAACTGCGCGTTAACGACTGGCTTCGGCGCATCAAATTCAATTGCCATATTTCCTCGATTCTCCGCTTTCTACTTTCTGTATTTCGTTTTCCATCGTCAACGAGTAGAAAGCAGTTCTATACAATTGCTAACCCTGTAAACGTCGCAAATCCACGTCCGTTCCTCATCCACATCTCAACTGGATGATCGCGGATGTATCCATGCCCGCCCAAAATTTGCACAGCGCGGTCCGTGACCATCATCGCCATATCCGCCGCGCCAGTAGAAGCTAGATACGCATCCTTAACTGCGTCTTCGCGCCCAGTGTCCAACTCCCACGCGGCTTCCCACATCAATAAGCGCATCGCTTCGATCTCCGTTCGCATCTCAGCCAGCATAAACGCTATGGCTTGCTTTTGTGCGATCTTCACGCCAAATGCTTCGCGCTCTTTGGCGTAATCGCGCGAATATTCAAATGCGGCGTTTGCAACTCCAACGGCGGCGGCGGCGTTCGCGATTTGCATCGAGGCGAGCAGTTGTTCAAAGGCGCAGCCCGATTCGCCGCCCAGCCGATTCGCAGCAGGGATTTTGACATTCGTCAATTTAACGCGATACAACGGCAGCGCGTTCACCCCCATCAACTTTTCGCGTTCCTCGCTAATAGATAGTCCCTCCGCTTCCTTCGCGACAATAAAGGCTTGAGTCTGTCCATCAAGATTCGCATATACAAGAAGCGCCTGCGCTTCTTTGGCAAACGGAACAAACGCTTTCTCGCCATTAAGACTATACCGTCCGTCTTCCAGAGCCGCCGTTGTCTTCAGGTCATTCGGGTCAAAATCGAATGCGTACTCGATCAACGCAGCCGTATACGGACTCCATTCGCCTTCAACGATCCTCGGCAGATATTCCCGCTTCTGCTCTTCGCTGCCCATCAATAAAATCGGCGTCGCAAACAGACTTGGCGTCGTCACTGCCAGCGCGCCAGCCAGATCGCCAAATGCCATCTCTTCGACGGCTAACGCGCCTGTAACCGCGCTCCGTTCGCCAAAGCCGCCATACATCTCAGGAATAGATGCCTGCAATAAGCCCAGGTCCCAACCTTTAGCGATAATCTTCCGCGGCAGTTCGCCGCTTTCCTCCGCGTTGCGAGCGGCGGGGCGCAGGTCGTTGGTCGCATATTTATTTACCGCCTCGATAAGCATCTGCTGTTCTTCAGTTGGATCAAATGAGTACATAATTTTCCTTTCAGCGCATAGATAAACAAGCGCTCACGCAGCTTCCTGTATGTGCGTCTTCGCGCTTACTACTCTTTGCAATTCTTCCAGCGTTTCGCTTTCATCGCGCGCGCGCCAATACCGCGCGGGTCCGCCTTGCTCCACCTCGTCAGCGTTGACAATTTCAATCATGCCGCGCTCATATAGATATTCAACATACGCGCCTGTTTTCTCGATAACGAGCAATGCGTTATAACCTTCCAGCGCGCCGTAGATCGCAGAGCAAATCTCAGAGATCGTCAGCGGCTGCGTCAACGCCCGCAGCGCTTTGCTCATACGCCGCAAGATATTTCTATGAGTCGCATCAATTCGGTCGGGCAGATTTGCAATCGCCTCGTCATGACCATTCAAGATCAGTCGCGCGTCATCAGCCCATGCGCGGAATGCTTCAAGCGAAGCTAGATATTGGCTAAGTCCGCCATAGACGCCTGTCGTGCTAGGATGCAGGTGCGGCGTAGCGTTTTCTAAGATCATGTCGCCGCAAAAAACCACATCATCGAAGCGAAGCGCAACATGTCCTGGGCAATGCCCGGGCGTATGGATAAGTTCCACGTTCGGCAAATAAGCGTGAATGTCGTCGTATGTAAAATCTATAAAAGTAGGTTGGTGCATCTTCTTCGTAAAGCGATACATATTAAGAAGAGCATCCGTCGCGTCGGCGGCAAGCCCGGTCTCGGCTAGGAAAGAAGTGAAGCGGCGGGAGGCGAGCGCCAGCCAGGCTTCGTGGCGCGTCACCATTTGAAGGTCTAATTCGTGACACCCGACCTTTGCACCGGTCAGCGGCTTGAGCGCGGCAAGTCCGCCGTAGTGATCAATATGTCCGTGCGTCAATAGGATGTGTGTTAAATCAGATGGCGCAACGCCTGCGCGCTCAAAACCTCGCAACAAATCTTGACGCGAAGTCTCTAAACTCGAGCCGGCGTCAATCAAAATGACGCTTCGCTCGCGCCGCACAATGTAAGCGTACGCCCAAAAGTCAGGAAAAACCTGCAGCGGCAAACGAAAGATTTTCGCGCCGCCGGCAGAATCAAATTCAGAAAAAGAAGCGCTCACTTTAGCAACCCATGCAACAGAAGGTCGGAGTAGTCATCGGCGATCGCCGAAATAGATTTCGCGCCAGCGGGCGAATACCATGTGATCGTCCAGTTCATCTGCCCAAGCAATGCGCGCGCCGCCATCGCCGGATCGCCGCATTTGAACACTCCCTTTTTCACGCCCTCGGCGATCGCGTCTCTCCATAACGATTCGAATTTATCGCGACTGGGGATATGGCGCGCGCGCCGCCGCCGTTCAAGCGAACGGTACTCGAAAAGTAAAACTGCGGCGAGGTCCATGTTCTCCGCAAGAATCTGCAGGTATTTTCGGGTCATCAATCGCAGTTTTTCATCGGCGGAGATATCTTGTTCGGCGATCGCGGAAGTTTCCTCGAGGAGCAATTGCAAGGCGCGGTCTAAAATCTCAAGCAAAATTTCCTGTTTCGAGGAAAAATGGTGATAAAGACTTGCCTTCCGTAAATTTACAACCTCGGCTATATCCTCCATAGACGCGCCATGATAGCCTTTCTGGCGAAAGACTTGCGCGGCAGATTCGATAAGTTCATCTCGTGTCATGGAAAGCAACTCCCTACCGAACGTTCGGTTGTGTTATAATACTTGACGAAGCGGGCGCTGTCAAGTCGCTTATCGCCGCAACCGCTTGCGAATAATAACAATGCTATAATTTGCTTATGACAACTACGCCAACCCACTTCGAACCTTCCGCGCGCGACTCTGGGCAAGTCAATCAAGAGAAGCAGGCAAAGCGCTTAATGACGATCGTCATTGTCGGCGCAGTCATTTTATTCGCGTTGCTGGGCGCCGCCATCTATTTCCTATTGCAACCGTCCGCGCCCACCGACCGCATCCGCGACGTATTCATTATCGTGGTCGCGCTTGAGTCGCTGATCATCGGCGTTGCGTTAATTGTCTTAATTCTGCAGCTTGCCAGCTTAATCAACCTGCTTCAAAACGAAGTGCGCCCTATCCTTAAAGCGACCAGCGATACGGTCAACAATTTGCGCGGCACAGCGGAGTTTCTCGGCGAAAACGTCGTTGAGCCCGTCGTTCAGTTAAACGGTTATCTAGCCGGCTTGTATCGCATGTTAGAATTGATGGGACTTAAGAAGAAATAGAACTTGATGCGTCACCCTGAGGGCGCGTTCACTGCGACTGAAGAGTCTCCAACTTCCGATGGAGAGATTCTTCGCTTCGCTCAGAACGACACCTCTATGTGAAAATAACCAAAACTGATAACCCTAAGGAGGTTACTATGTCTGATCGTGATGAATTCGGAGCCTTTCTCGTAGGCTTCATCGTCGGTGGACTCACCGGCGCAGTCGTATCCCTGCTCTTCGCGCCGCAATCGGGCGAAGAAACGCGCGCGTTCATTAAGGATCGCTCCATCGAAATCCGCGATCGCGCTCAACAAAGCGTGGAAGAAGCGTATGCCCGCGCCGAAAGCGCCGCCGTCGAAGCGCGCGAACGCGCCGATGAACTTGCCCAAGAACTGCGCGAACGCGGTAAAGCAGTATATGAAGACGTGCGCGAACGCGGTAAAAGCGCCGTTGCTTCCGTTCGCAAAGGCAAGAAAGGCGCGGAAGGCGAAGAAGCCGCCGCATAAGCAAAACTAGCGGAAAGGGCTTGACCGCGCGTCAAGCCCTTATTTTTTCATCCAGTTTCGTGAAAGCATTCCTGAAGCATTTCTTCTACGCGCTCTATCATCAATTTGCCTTTCTATATGATTTTGTCGCCGCAGCGGTCTCGTTCAACCGCTGGAAGGACTGGACGCGTGAGATTCTTCCGCTCATAGAAGGGACGCGGATTCTCGAACTCGGCTTTGGACCGGGACACCTGCAACGCCTCTTACGACAGGATGGCTGGTTCGCCGTAGGAATTGACGAGTCGTCTCAGATGACTCGCCTCGCGCGGCGCAACACAGACGGCAATGCGAATCTCACACGCGGGCTGGCGCAATGTCTCCCCTTCCAAAGCGAAGCGTTCGATACAATCATCTCCACTTTTCCATCGGAATACATCTTCGACCCTCGCACGTTGGCAGAGGCGCGAAGGTGCTTAATGGGTAAAGGCAGGCTGATCGTCCTGCTTGCGGCGATGCCGAAGAGCCGAGCGCTCAAATGGTTGTACAAGATCACAGGCGAGTCCCCCTCCGAAGCGGAGGAAATCGTCAAGAAGAAATTACAAGAACCGTTTGTGAAAGCAAACTTTGAAACCGAAATTCTGATCCGCGATACGCAGTCGAGCCGATTGCTTATTGTGACGGCAAGGAAAAAATAATGTTGAAAAAATTACGCGAACCGGTAAACAGTCTCACTCATTGGGCGGGCGCGGCGCTCGCGCTGGCGGGCTTGATCGCGCTGTTGATCGTAGGCTGGGACACGCCTGCAAAGATCGTCTCGCTGGCAATTTATGGCGTAAGCCTGATCGTCATGTTTTCCGCGAGCGCCACATATCACATGGTACGGGTGAAAGATAAGGCTCTGGAGGCTTTCCGCAAAGTGGATCATGCCGCCATTTATCTGCTCATCGCAGGGACGTACACGCCGTTTTGCGTGAACGCTTTCGAGGGCTTTTGGAAGTGGGGCATGTTGACCATCATCTGGTCGCTGGCGGCCATCGGGATTATTGTGAAGGTGTTTTACATCCGCGCACCGAGATGGTTGAACGCGGGCATTTATCTCGTGATGGGCTGGTTCGCGCTCGCCGCGGCGGGTCAAATGCTTGCGGCTCTGCCAGCCTGGGCGCTGACGTGGCTCATTGTCGGCGGCGTGCTCTACACATTGGGCGCAATCGTGTACATCACGAAAATCTTCAACTTCAAACCGGGCGTATTCGGCTTCCACGAAGTGTGGCACATCTTCGTCTTGCTCGCTGCCGCAGCGCATTACGTCGCGGTGATGGGAGTAGCAGTATAAAACAAGCGACAGCCGTCTTAAAGATGGCTGTCGCTTGTTTTCACTTTAAAATCTGAAACGGATTGCTGTAATCATCCGTCCACAATTGGACATTAGTCGAATAGCCGCTCAAGTCAACGGCGTGATTTTGAATTGCAGGGTTATCAAGCAGAGCGGCGTCGCGAGCGAGCAGGATCCAGTGAGAAGCATAGCCGCCAGCGTTATCGCCTGAATAGTTGACGCGCACTATAGTCAAGCCATAATATTTTGCCAAGCGCCAGAAGACAGGCTGTAAATCGAGGTGTAAATTCGTGATGTGCGCGGCGATGATGCCGCCGGGGGCAAGATGTTCGAGATACAATGCAAAGGCTTCTTTGGTAACAAGATGAACGGGGATCGAGTCGCTGCTAAACGTATCCAAGACCAACACATCGAAATTTTGGGCATTCCCTTCCGCGAGCTCGCACTCAAGAGAGATTCTCGCGTCGCCGACAACAGGCGTGATCTCCGCTTTGCTATCGCGTAGAAACGAGAAATACCCTCCCTGCCCCTCTGCCAAATCAACTACAAGGGGATTGATTTCGTACAAACGATACTCGTCACCGGGTTGACCGTACGCTGCCAACGTCCCCACGCCAAGACCAAGCAAGCCCACACGCATCTTCTTCCCATATTTCGGGTGATTCAATATCGCCAAACCCGCCCCTCCCTCGCGGACGTAATACGTAGTGGGCGTATCGCGCAAGGCGGGATTTGTGAATTGAAGCCCATGAATCGTGATGCCGTGCGACATGACAAGCGCGGGTTCGTTTGAGCCGGCTAACGTAATTCCGCGCACACGGATCACGCCGTAGAAATTCCGCTTGGAAAATAACGCGCCAGAATACGCGCCGCTCAAAACAACCAGCAAAATAGCGACAAGTGCGAAGACCGTGAACACAAATCGCGCGCGAGCGACTATCTCGCTGTTCCTTCGTATCACAGTCAACGCAATGGCGATCGTCATCGCCAGCCCAACAAAAAACTCCCAATAGCCGTTGAAAATGACGGGAGCGATCAAGCTCACGAAGAGTCCGCCGAATGCGCCGCCGATGGAAACCATGAGATAGAACGAGGTGAGGTATTCGGCATCGGGGCGAATCAAATACAACTCGCCGTGACACAGCATACACGCGGCGAATAGCAACAAACAATACGCGCCGACCTGCCAGTAAATATGGATGGAGGTGGCGCGGAGCATGACGAACAAAGTCAATGCAGTCGAGAGGACGAATAATAACGCGTATGCTTTGCGGTTGTAAACGCGCTCGCCTGAAAACGTGAGGATGAACGAGAGCAGATAGATCGTCAACGGAAGAATCCACAAGAACGGGATAACCGCCACCTCTTGCGAAATTTGATTCGTGACGGAGAGCAAGAACAGCGACGCGGTCGCGCTGAGGGCGATCCACAGGGCGAACAAGGCTGAAGATGGCCGTCCGCTTGAGGGAACTGAATCGACTTTCACCGTCGAGAGAGGCGAGACGAGGCGGGAGCGCCACGCGATCCCAATGGCGAAGAGGCCAAAGAGCGCGAATCCGATTGACCACATCCATCCTTGCGCGCGCAAAGTCAACTGCGGTTCGATCAACGCAGGGTAAGCGAACAGACCGAGGAGCGATCCTAAATTTGAAAGTGAATATAAACGCGCATAGGATTTGTGCGGGAAGATGCGGCTGAACCACGCCTGCATGAGCGGACCGTTCGCCGCGAGGATAAAATACGGCAAGCCCACAGAAACAGCTAGCAGTTTGAAAATGTCGAGAATTGGAGACGCGACTTCATCGGGTTTCCAACTCGCGTCGGGCGTGATGGGCGACGACCACGCAAACGAAAGTCGAATCAAAACTGCGATGGAAAATAAAATCAGCGCGACGTGAATCAAAATTTGCAAACTGGTTTTCGCACGACCGATGAGCCAATAGGCGTATGCGTATCCGCCTGTGAGCAGGGCTTGAAAGAACAACATCGCCGTTGACCACACGGCAGGCGCGCCGCCAAACCACGGCAAAATAAATTTACCGATCATCGGTTGGATCTGAAAAAGCAGAAACGCCGAAAGAAAAATGCTGACGGTAAAAGCGATGAACATGCGCCGATTGTACAACGCCGCACCCCTCAGCAGGGATATCTTTAATTTGAATATTTCAATGTTGCAATATATTGACAAACGATATATCGCGTGATAATATATCGTATCGTGATATACAAATCTCGAGACAGGGAATAGGCATGGATGAGCAATTTGCAAAATATCTTCCTCTCACAGAGTCCACTGCGTACATTTTGATTGCGCTTATCAAACCGCTGCACGGTTATGCGCTTATGCAAAAGGTGGCAGAAATGAGTCAAGGCACAGTCAAAATCGGACCGGGGACTTTGTACGGAGCGTTCGGGCAACTCGAAAAGGAGGGGCTGATCGAAATGGTCAAGGAGGCGGACCGGCGCAAATCCTATGTCTTAACCGCCAAGGGAAGGTCGACTCTAAAAGAACACATTCGTAGAACAGAGATCATGGTAATAAACGGACGATCCATATAAAGAAACGCTCCTGGGAGGGCGCAATGACAACACTATCGAAATTCAAATGGTTTTGGGCTTGGCAGGATGAAAAAGAAGAAGATTGGCTGCGCGAGAAGGCAAAGGAAGGCTTACACCTCCAGTCTTTGGATTTCCCCGGAAAATACACATTCAAAGTCGGCGAACCGCGCAACGATTATTATCGAATGGATTTCATCACCGATCGAAAAGATTACCAAAACTACTTGCAACTTTTCAAAGATTCTGGCTGGGAACACATCGGCGAGATGGGAGGCTGGCAATACTTCCGCACAAGCGCAAAGGAAGCGGTTATCCCCGAGATTTTTACCGACAAAAATTCCAAGGCGCGGAAATATCAACGCGTGAGCGCCGCTTTAATTCTTTTCCTACCGATCTCCATCTTCCTAATTATTCAACCGATCGGCAGATCGAACGAGGTTATGGGATTCTTTCTCGTAGGGAAAACGATCGGCATTATTTTGATATTCCTCTGCGTCGCCGCGATGGTCAAGATAGCCAAGCGCGTACAGCAGCTTAAAGATAAATAAAAAGTCGTGATTGCGCTCGCAGACGCTAAATGGCGTACAGGAAACATTCGCTAAGGTTTGGGATCAGGAATTGACCTTCGCCCTCAGCGCTTGTCGTTTGATCGCTGCGCGAAAGATGCGCTCCAAAAATCCGTCGTGACCCGCCGCGTCCCACGAGATCGCCAGATCGGAAGGACTGCGATCGTCAACCTTACTGTATAAAACCCCGCAGTTTGGATTAATTTCGATGATCACAATTTCGCCGTCCGGTCTCACGCGCAGATCAAGCCGCGCATATCCGTTTCCATCCATGGCGATGAAGAATTTCCGCGAAACATCCTGAATACGAGCGGCGAGCGCATCGTCGTTCAACGGAACAACGAAGATATCCCAGTTGTACCATTTCGCAAATTCGTGCAAAAAAGTCTCCCCTTCAGGAAATTGCATTTCCGCCGGCGGATAAGCAAATGGAACGCAGGAGTCGCCTGCGTCTTCCACTATCAGACAGGACAACTCTCGCCCTTCTATGAATTCTTCCACGCGGGCTGAGCCGTATGCTTGAGACATTCGTTCAAACTGAATTTTCAATTCGTCGGAATTCGTTACGCGCGACTCTTTCGTCAACCCAGCGCTGGCAAAACTGTTCGGATGCTTCACGATCAAAGGATACGGAAGACCGTCGGCTTGTTCCAGATCCGCAAACGTTTCGGCATGAAAGCCACACGCAAAGCGGATCTGGCGCGCATCCGCCGCCGCCTGCATTTCCTCGCGCGTACAACCATAGAATTTCGCCTCCGCGCCGGTAAAAGGCAGATTCAATTCTTCGAGCGTTCGCACAAACTGCAAGCCGGAATTCTCGCTGTCGTCATAGCCTTCATACAAATTAATATACATATCGTATCGGTTTGCGCGAGCCAATTCCTTAAGCGCGCTTGGCGACAACACTGTAACATAATCCCAAACGCAATCTTTCAAATAAATCGAAGGATTAAATTCTTCGATGATTTCATCCGTCAGCAAGCAGACGCGCATGTTGGCTTAATGTTTCTCGGCGCGCATTTGTTGGCGCAATTTCGCCACGCGAAAGATTCGTTCAAAAAAAGTCTTGTATCCGCCCGCGTCGTACAAGATCATAAAATCGGCGGGACCGAACTCTTCAGGGCGAAGCATGATCGCCGGGTTAGGATTGATTTCAAGGATAAACATCTCGCCGCGTTCATTCATACGCACATCGCAGCGTCCGTAACTGACCGCGCCAATTGCCTTGTACATTTGCACGCCAATATCCTGCAAACGCGCAATTAATTCGGGATCTGTCACGCGTGAAAAGTTAAACGGCAACGATGCATCCCACTTCACAACCGTATGCCAGAACTCTTCGCCCGGCGGAAAGATCAATTCCGTCGGCGGGTACGCGATCGGCTGGCTAAAATCGTCGGGGTCGTCCACGATCAGTACATTGAACTCTCTGCCAACGATGAACTCCTCCATTCGCGCCGCGCCATACTCCTTGCACACACGCTCCACTTGAGCTAGAACTTCTTCGAGCGAATCGCAACGCGACTCTTTGATCATCCCTGTGCTTCCGTAACTCTGCGGATGTTTGACGATAACCGGGTAATGCAACGAACCGACGAGCCGTTCCGCTTCGGCAGACGAACCGACTCGGTATCCTTTAGCGAATCGCACCCCGTGCGCCTCGGCGGCGGCTTGCATCTGTTCACGGGTCGGGTCGAAGAATTTTGTATCTGCGCCGGTGAACGGAAGGTTCAACTCCTCCAGCGCCCTAACAACTTCGATCCCTTCATACGCGTATCCGCCCAGGTCTTCCCGCTCATATCCTTCGCACAAATTAACGTACACATCGAACTTATTGCGGGTCTGAAGCGCGCTCAATTTATCAACAATGGGGTTTTCCATCGTGATCAATTCCCAATCATAACCCTCCATAAATGGGGCGGGGTCGAAATCTTTAATCTCTTCGTCAGAAAGAATGCAAATACGCATGGGTCGCCTCAGGCTTTATTTGACGCATTATCGCACATACATTTATCGAAATGGGAATTTATTAAGGCTTAAAGAAGGATGGCAAAGGTACAATACGCGCATGAAACGTAAAAACGCATCCGCCGCGCTTCTGTTAACGGGCCTTGTCGCCCTTATGCTTGGAATGTATACAAACAACGTCTTTTTTTCATGGTTTGCAGTAATCGCCGTCACGCTGTCGCTTATCGTAGGCGGGCGATGGATGAGACCAAGGCGGTAAAAATCTTCGTCTAGTTGGTTCTGGTTATTTTATGAATCGCACGCGGCTTCTCAGCGTTATGACCTTTTGCTAACGTTAAATGATACGCGAAAAGTTGAGCGGGCAACACGCTCGCTAACGGCGAAAGCCATTCGGGTATATCGTCGGTAATCATCAGCGGAATCTGAGCGAGCGCCAGCGCGCGTTTATCATTCGAGATTACAACCAGATCCGCCGCCTGCTCTTTCTTCAAACGCAGAAGCATTTGTTGCATGGATGGAAAGACTTTCCCCTTTGGCGCGACAGCAAAAACAGGAAATCCGCTTTCCAGCATCGCGATTGGACCGTGAGCAAAGTCGGCGGGCGAATACGGCTCAGCCATTACATAGGCTAGCTCCTTTAATTTCAACGCCCACTCAAAGGCGGTCGCATAATTGAAGCCGCGCCCCAACACAATAGCCCGGTCCGCATAACGATAACGCTCTACCGCCTGAGAAATAAAATCATCCTGCTTCAACGCGGAACCCATCCAGTTCGCAACGCGTCCCAACTCTCTCCAGCGTTTTTCGACCCCGCTCAACGCAACGGACAACATCGCAATCGTCATCAGTTCGGCGGTATACGTTTTTGTGGCGGCGACCGCCTTTTCCCTACCCGCATGAATATCCAAGACCAATTCGGAGGCATTCGCGAGCGGCGAGCGAACGTCATTTGTAAGCGCCAGCGTTAGACATCCGCGCCGCCTGCCCTCTTCCAGAGTCGCCGCAATATCGGGCGACGCGCCCGATTGTGAAACGCCGATCACTAGCGCATTCTTTAAATACAGAGGGCGTTTGTAATAGGTAAACAGCGACGGAGCAGCCAACGCGAGCGGCAGTCCATTCATGGCGCCTAGTAAATAGTTTGCATATCGTCCAGCGTTATCCGATGTGCCGCGCGCCGCAAGCAGAACATACTCCACGCCTCGGCGACGAATCGCAGCGGCAACCTGTTCAACATTTCGCCGTTGCGAGGCGAGCAAATTTTCGATGCGTTCCGGTTGTTCAAAAATCTCAGAGCGTAAAGTCATCTTTAAATCTTATCTCCGTCATCTTCAGAATTGACGCAGGCAGCCGCGCGCATGGGATAGCTGTACTATTCGATCAAATTCACCCGCTCTCATTCCGTATATACATTCATCGCGCTAAAATCAACAAGTTACATTTTACCAATTGCGAAAGCCAACGGCGGTTTGACTTTTATTTCGATGCGTTGGAAAATTTCGCCTATCGCAAAGCTGATTGTATGAATTTTTCATCAGCCATTAATTTCTTGCAAAAATCAGACTTTAGGCATAAAATAAATTTAGGTTAGACTAAATAAAGTCTCAATCAGAAAGTAAAATGAAACGACCGCTCACCATATCAACTCAAGACTACTTGAAACATATTTACGAATTGACGGAACACAACGCCTCCGCCAGCACAAACACGCTTGCCGCGCGGCTCAAGGTCAGACCCGCTTCTGTGACCGGCATGATTCAAAAACTCGCTAACGAAAAGCCTGCGCTTGTTAAGTATCAAAAGCATCAGGGCGTCACGCTTACTAAAGCAGGCAGAAGAGCTGCATTGGAAGTGATCCGTCATCACCGTTTATTGGAGACCTGGCTGGTGCAAACGCTCGGTTATTCATGGGACGAGGTTCACGAAGAAGCCGAACGACTTGAGCACGTCATTTCAGAAGATTTTGAACAGCGTGTCGCCGAAGCGTTGGGGCATCCGCTGCGCGACCCGCATGGCGAGCTGATCCCTACTGCCGATCTTGAAATGCCGCTGGAAGACGCAACTCCGCTCTCGACGTTGCGAAAGAGCCAGCGCGGAACGATCGTATCCGTCAGAGACGCGAACGCGGATCTGCTTCGTTACTTAGAGAAACTAGGCTTAATCCCCAACACGCATATCGAAGCGATAGACTATTCGCCTTTCGATCACAACTTGACGATTAAAGTCGGCGAGCAGACGCGCGTTCTAGGACCGAGCGTCACAAATAAGATTCTCATCAAAGAAGACTGAATGACCCTGCAGGTCATACATTTTCATTTACTCGCATCGGACTCTCATGAAGAAACATTCGCAAAACTCCCTGTCAGAAGCCCACGAATCCGTTATTGTGCCTGCCAAAGCGTCCTCGTGGAGGCGTTGGCTGGCGATCACCGGTCCCGCCGTGATGGTGGCGGTCGGTTATATGGACCCCGGCAACTGGGCGACCGATATCGCTGGCGGAAGCCGTTACAACTACGCCTTGATTTGGGTCCTGCTCATGTCGAATCTCATGGCGATCGTTTTGCAAAGTTTGGCGGCGCGCCTCGGCATTGTCAGCCGCCGCGATCTAGCGCAAATCTGCCATGAAGAATATCCGCCTATCGTAAACGTTCCGCTTTACATTCTGGCGGAGATCGCCATCACTGCTTGCGATCTAGCCGAAGTGATCGGCTCGGCGATAGCCCTGCAACTGCTCTTTGGGTTTCCGCTTATCTACGGCGTAATTCTTACCGCATTAGACACGATTCTACTTCTGCTTCTTTCTCACGCGGGCATACGAAAATTGGAAGGTGTGGTCATCGCCTTAGTTGGCACGATCGGAGCCGCGTTCTTCATCGAGATATTGCTCGGACAACCAGACTGGGGCGGAATCGCGCGCGGCTTTGTTCCCTCCCTGCCAGATGCGGGCGCATTATACATTTCGATCGGCATCCTGGGCGCGACCGTTATGCCGCATAATTTATATTTACATTCCTCTCTTGTGCAAACGCGAAAGATCGGGCGCGATAAAGAGGAGATCAAAGCCACGCTGCGCTGGAACGTGATTGATACAACGCTGTCGCTCAATTTCGCCTTTCTCATCAACGCCGCGATCCTCATTATGGCGGCTTCGGTGTTCCATAGAAACGGCTACTTCGCTATAGCAGAGATTCAAGACGCGCATCATCTATTAGAACCTCTATTAGGAGCGTCCATCGCTCCGGTCATTTTCGCAATCGCGCTCTTGGCTTCCGGGCAAAGCTCAACTATCACCGGCACGCTCGCCGGTCAGATCGTAATGGAAGGCTACCTTAACCTGCGGATTCGCCCATGGTTGCGGCGACTGATCACCCGCTTGCTGGCGGTCGTCCCCGCTATTATCGTTATCGCTCGCTTTGGCGAAAACTCAACAGGAGCCATGCTGGTCTTAAGTCAGGTTGTGCTGTCATTGCAATTGCCGTTTGCTATTATTCCGCTCATCCATGCCGTGGCAGACAAACGGCGCATGAATGAATTCAGCATTAGCCGTAAATTGCAGGCTATAGCCTGGATCATCGCGGGAATTATTTTGGCGCTAAACATTAAATTGATCATAGACGAGGTTGGAAATTGGGTCGCGGCAGCGCAAAACGGCGCTTGGGCGATCCGTGCCGGCGTCATTCTGCTCGCGACTTCGTTAGGCTTGCTATTGCTCTACATCGTTATTCATCCCTGGCTGCGCCAAAACGGATTTCGCATCGGCGGCATACACAGGCGCGCCGAGCAAACCCCGAACGCGCTTCAAGCGCCTAGACCCTACGCGCACATCGGCGTCGCATTAGATTTCTCAGGCAAAGATGAAAAACTCCTCGCTGAAAGTTTGCGCTTCATCAATAATTCGCAAACGCGACTTACGTTATTACACGTCGTCGAAAGTCCGGTAGCCCGTAGGCTCGGCGCAGAAGGAGAGGACTCGGAAACTCTGGCGGACCAAGAACGGCTCGAGAAATTGACGCGCATGATGATAGAAAACGGCGCGCAGGCAGACTGGCTGTTAGGCAGCGGCGAACCGGGACAAGAACTCGCGAAATTGATCAACGCCACCGGCATCGAACTAGTCATTGTCGGCGGACACGGTCATTCCGGCGTATCAGATTTAATTCACGGAACGGTAATCAGCGATTTGCGCCATCGTATCCGCGCCAGCATGATGGTCGTGCCGATCGGCGATTAGAAATTGATGCGCGTATCGTCCCGAAGGTTTTCTGAAAAAACCTTCGGAATGGTCAAGAACAGGGTTTTCTCAAAGTCGCTTGACAAAACCAACCCATGGAACGCGAATTGCGCCCATTCGCGCAATTCGCGTTAAAAAATTTTGGACTTTGAGAAAGCCATGTGGTCAAGAACCCTGCCTCTTGACACGGTTTATTTCCCGAAGTAATATATGAACACTTGCTCATATATTCAATAATATGAAACTCACCGAGCTCAAAGCCATTCAACTTTCCGAACTGTTCAGCGCCCTCAGCGACGCCAGCCGCGTACGGATCATCGCCCTGCTCCTTGATGGCGAGATGGGCGTCGGCGCGCTCGCTGAAAAACTAAACATGACCGAGTCCGCCGTGTCACATCAACTGCGCGGACTGCGTCAGATGCGCTTCGTGCGCGCGCGGAAATCAGGCAGGCAGGTGTTCTATCGCTTGGATGATGATCACGTTGAAAAACTCTATCGCATGGGTCTTGAGCATGTGGAGCACGGTTAACAAGAATCTGACGCGTAGTGACGACTTCAGTCGTCTGCATAACGGTTAAAAAAGCGGCTGAAGTTGCTACTACGACATAGAGAAACAGGAACCCTTTCATGGAACAAACCATAGCCATTGACATCCCGCTACTACTCCCAGGCATTCAAAACGAAAAAGACGAATGTCTCGTGCGGCTCGAAGCGGCGCTCCAAGGCAAAAAGGGAATCATCCGCGCCCACGTGGAACGCGATAAATCGCCCGTTGACCTGTGCCTGCACTACGACCCCAACCTCTTGACTCTCTCCGATGTAAAGCGGCTCGCCGAACTTGCGGGAGCGCAGATCGTCAACCGCTATCATCACGAATCGATTCCCATCGAAAACATGGATTGTTCCGATTGCAGTCTCGTCATCGAACACAGCGTCGGGCGCATGGAAGGCGTGCTCTCGGTCAACGTCAACTACCCCACCGAGAAGATGTGGATCGAGTACGACAATCACAAGATCACCCGCGCCGCCATCGAAAAGCGAGTCCGTTCGTTGGGGTATCAAATCCCGCTCAATGAATTTCAAGCCCGCTTGCAAGAGAATAGAGAATTATTATTCAGCCTCTTATCAGGCTTGTTCCTGTTGATCGGCTGGCTCGGTGACTCATTCTTCGGCTTCCCCACATTCCTCAGCATCGGATTCTTCGCCACAGCCTATGTTTTGGGCGGATGGGATGTCTCACGTCACGCATGGCACGCGCTCCGCGAACGCCGCCTCGACACAGATGGTCTCATGGTCGTCGCCGCAATTGGCGCGGCGTTCCTCGGCGAGTTTGCCGAAGGCGCGTTGCTTCTCTTTTTATTCAGCCTCGGTCACGCATTGGAAGAACGCGCGTTAGATCGCGCGCGCTCCGCTGTCCGCGCGTTGGCTGATCTCGCGCCGAAAACCGCATTGGTGAAACGCGACGGCAAAGAGCAGGAACTTCCCGTTGAGTCGTTGCAACTCGACGACGTGGTCATCGTCCGCCCTGGCGTACGCATTCCTGTGGACGGAATCATCCTCGATGGAAATTCTGGCATTGACCAATCCTCCGTCACAGGCGAATCGCTTCCCGTTGACAAAACGGTTGGCGATCAAGTTTTCGCCAGCACAGTCAACGGCGAGGGCGCGCTCGAAGTCAAAGTGATGCGCCTCGCAAAAGATTCAACGCTCGCGCGCGTGATGAAAATGGTCGAAGAGGCGCAAGCTCAAAAATCGCCGACTCAACAAACCGTCGAAAAATTTGAACGTGTCTTCGTCCCAGCCGTGTTAATTCTCACCGCGCTCGTAATTGTCATTCCTCCATTATTTGGTTTTCCGTTCCGCGAATCATTTTTACGCGCGATGACTCTGCTCGTCGCCGCGTCGCCTTGCGCCCTCGCGCTCGGCACGCCCGCCGCGATTCTCGCGGGCGTTGCGCAAGCCGCGCGCAACGGCGTGCTGGTCAAAGGCGGCGCGCATCTTGAAAATCTCGGTCTGCTCAAAGCCATCGCCTTCGACAAAACTGGAACCGTGACTCACGGTCAGCCCGAGGTGACGGATTCGGTTGTGTTCCCAGCCTCGGGGTGGAGTGAAGCGGATTTATTATCCACTGCGGCAGGTGCGGAATCGCGTTCCGCGCATCCATTGGCGCAAGCAGTCGTCCGCGCGGCTCAGACTCAGGGTCTGCCTGTCTCGCCAGTTGACGACGTGGAGTCGCTGACGGGGCGCGGCTTGAAGGCTTTGATGAACGGCAAAACGATTTGGATCGGCAATCAAAAGTTGATGAACGAAGCGGGCGTCGCGCTTTCGGCAGAGATGATCCAACAAGCCGAGTCGTTGCAAGGACAGGGCAAAAGTTTGATGTGGGTCGCGGAAAATAAAACTGCGGCTGGCTTGATCGCGCTTGCAGACACATTGCGAAAAGAAGCCGCGCCGACGATGACCGCGCTCAAAAGATCAGGCGTGACGCACACGATCATGTTGACGGGCGATAACGCGCGCTCCGCATCGGCAATTGCAAATGAAATCGGTCTGACGGAATTTCGCGCTGACCTCATGCCCGAAAATAAATTGACCATCATCCGCGAACTTGTGAAAGAATATGGTCAAGTCGCGATGATCGGCGACGGAGTCAACGACGCGCCCGCGCTCGCAAACGCAACCGTCGGAATCGCCATGGGCGGCGCAGGGACAGATGTCGCGCTCGAAACCGCCGATGTCGCATTGATGGGCGATGACTTGAGCAAACTCCCCTTCGCCGTCGGCTTGGGACGCGCCACGCGCGCGATCATCATTCAAAACCTGTCTATCGCGTTGGGCGTGATCGGCTTGCTCATTTTCACGTCATTGACTGGTATCATCAGCATCGGCATCGCCGTCGTCTTCCATGAAGGAAGCACGCTGGTCGTCGTGGCGAATGCGTTGAGGTTGTTGAGGTATAAATGAGCGAACCTTGCGAAGGTTTAAGGACCTTCGCAAGGTTATTCTTCGCCCGCCATTAACTTGATTCGTTCCCATGGCTTCAAATCTTCATCCTCCGCCAGAAGACTCTTCAAACCAAACAACTCATCGCGCAGCGCCGCCGCTCTTTCAAATTCAAGGTTCTTCGCGGCTTCCTTCATTTGTTTTTCCATCTCATGGATGATCTGCTTTAATTCATTGCGCGGCAGATCGCTCATAGATCTCGTTTTGTACTCGCCGCGCATTTCCGACACAGCCTTCTGCGAAAACTCCTCGGTAAGATCATGAATCGCTTTGTGAATGCTGATCGGAACGATTCCATTCTCTTCGTTATACTTTATCTGCTTGGCGCGGCGGCGATTCGTCTCATCAATAGCGCGCTTCATCGAGTCGGTCACCCTGTCGGCATACATGATCACCCGCCCGTTGACGTGACGCGCCGCGCGACCGATCGTCTGGATCAGCGCGGTATCCGAGCGCAGGAAGCCTTCTTTGTCGGCGTCTAAGATTCCAACCAGCGACACTTCGGGCAAGTCGAGTCCTTCGCGCAACAGATTAATGCCCACTACAACATCGTACGCACCCAGCCGCAGGTCGCGCAAGATACCGACGCGCTCCAATGTCTCCACCTCCGAATGAAGATACTGAATTTTAATGCCTAGTTCCTTCAGGTATTCGGATAGATCTTCCGACATCCGCTTCGTCAGCGTGGTGACGAGTACCCGCTCGCCTCTTTCGACCCTCTGCCTGATCTCGCCGATCAGGTCGTCCACCTGCCCCTTCGTCGGACGCACCTCCACTTCGGGGTCAACGAGTCCCGTCGGGCGGATGATCTGCTCGACCACCTGCTCCGCGTGCCCCATCTCGTACGGTCCCGGCGTGGCGGAGGCGTAGATCGCGCTTCCCATCACCTCTTCGAACTCCTCGAACTTGAGCGGGCGGTTATCCACCGCGCTCGGCAAGCGGAATCCATATTCGACGAGCGTTTCTTTTCTCGCTCGGTCGCCGTTGTACATGCCGCGAATCTGTGGGACGGTCATGTGACTCTCGTCAATCACCAGCAAATAATCTGTCGGCAGAAAGTCAATCATCGTCCACGGATGCGTGCCAGCGGCGCGGCGGTCTAGATGCCGCGAGTAATTTTCAACGCCCGAACAATAGCCGACCTCTTTGAGCATTTCGAGGTCGTAACGCGTTCGCTGTTCAAGTCTCTGCGCTTCGAGATGCTTGCCCGTCTCTTTGAAGAACTTCAGCCTGTCTTCCAACTCGGTTTCGATATCGGCTATCGCGTCCTTCATCTTATCGGCGGCGGTGAGATATTGCTTGGCGGGGTAGATCGAAATCTCATTCGGCTCGTCGTACACTTCGCCCGTGACGGGGTTAAACTGCATGATGCGTTCCACTTCATCGCCGAAGAATGTGATGCGGAATCCTTTTTTGTCTTCATACGCGGGGATGATCTCCAGCGTGTCGCCGCGTACGCGGAACGCGCCAGTCTTCAGATCCATGTCGTTACGTTGATATTGCGATTCGATCAACTGACGCAGCAGCGCGTTGCGCCGATACATCTCACCCACTTTGAGAGTCACTGTTCCTTTGCCGAATTCTTCGGGGCTGCCCAAACCATAAATGCAGGAAACAGAAGCGACGATGATCACATCGCGGCGAGAAATCAACGCGGTAGTGGCGGCAAGCCGCAAGCGTTCGATCTCTTCGTTGATCTGCGTTTCTTTTTCAATGTACAAGTCATGCCGCGGGACGTATGCCTCAGGCTGGTAATAATCGTAGTACGAAACAAAATACGACACCGCGTTCTGCGGGAAGAATTCCTTGAACTCGGCATACAACTGCGCGGCGAGCGTCTTGTTGTGCGCCATGATGAGCGCTGGCTTTTGTAACTCTTGAATCACAGACGCGATCGTGAACGTCTTGCCTGTGCCTGTGGCGCCGAGCAGCACTTGATGCTTCTTGCCGTCGTGAACGCCGTCCACGAGTCCGCGGATGGCTTCGGGCTGATCGCCCATGGGTTGAAATGGCGCTTGAAGTTTGAAATCCATGTGAGTGCGTATCGTCCCGCAGGTTGATGGGATTACCCAATGCTGGGATAGAAACCTGCGGGACGTTCTTTCTATGAACGTACGTTCTATATTGTACCGCAAAACAGGCGGCGCGTATAATACCCGCATGGACTCCTCCTTCGACCTCGCCATCGCCGCGCGTCAGCCGCTGTTCGACGATTCGCACAACTCCGCCTTCCGCCTCTTCAACGGATTCGCCGAGGGCGCCCCGAATCTATCTTTAGATATCTACGCGCGGACGCTGGTGATTCACAACTACGCGGATGACCCCATCGGTAATCAATCTTTCATCGAAGATACAGCCAGCCGTGTACAAGCTTCACTAAATTGGCTACGCGCTGGGATATTAAAACAACGAAACGGAATCACACAAGAAGACAGGCGCGGCACATTGCTCTTCGGCGACGCGCCTGATACAAAGATCAGCGAACATGGAGTCTGGTACGCGCTCGACTTGACGATGAACCGCGACGCAAGTTTTTATCTCGACACCAGCCTGTTGCGAAAATGGCTCATCGAAAACATGCAAGGCAAATCTGTGTTGAACACATTTGCTTACACGGGAAGTTTCGGCGTCGCCGCGCTGGCTGGGGGCGCGAGCCGCGTGATACAAATTGACCGCAATCGCAGATTTCTTGAATTAGCAAAACAATCGTACGCGCTGAACGAGTTTGAAGCGCGCGCCAAAGATTTCATCGCGCAAGATTTCTTTCCCGCCGTGAGCCGCTTCAAACATTCGAAGCAGTTTTTCGATTGCGTGATCCTCGATCCGCCATTCTTTTCGTCCACATCCAAAGGCAAAGTGGATCAGAAAAACGAAAGCGCGCGGCTCATCAACAAAGTGCGTCCGCTCGTCAACGACGGCGGATATTTGATCGCGATCAATAACGCATTGTACGTCAGCGGACGGGAGTATATGCAGACGCTTGAAAATTTATGTAAGGATGGATATTTGAAGATCGAAGAATTGATTCCCGTGCCTGAGCATTTCGTCGGGTATCACCAAATCGGCAAGCCGATCACCGACCCTGCGCCGTTCAACCATTCGACGAAGATCGCGGTATTGAAAGTGCGGCGGAAGGCGTAGATTCAATATTTCCTCATGCTATACTTGAATCAATATGAAACAGAAAAAACTCACCCACGCTGGTTGCGTCGTTTTCCAAGAAAAAGGCAAGCGCAAGACTTATTTGGTGGTTTCATCCTCAACAGGTAAACATTGGATACTGCCGAAGGGACACATTGAACGAGGCGAATCCCCTCGACAAGCGGCGTTGAGAGAATTACGAGAAGAGGCGGGAGTCGTTGGAAAAATTGTCCAAACTGGACCAACTCAATCGTATGCAATGAAAAATGAAGATGTCACCGTGCAATACTATATTGTGCGCTTAACAAAGACCGTCACGCCCGACGAAAACCGCACGCTTCGATGGGAGACGCAAAAGAAGGCGTTGGAGTTGCTCTCGTTTGATGAAGCAAAGGGTGCGCTTCGAGAATCCGTGAAATCTATTAGGCAAGTGGCGTGAATATAGCTAGCCATCTTCCTTCCTACGCGGAAAGGCGATGATGATTCCCAGAACGAGGGCGGCGAGGGCGATTGCGGCGACGCTGAGAGTCATCTCTTGCGGACTCTTCGTGGTGATCACAATGTTGGGTTGAGTCGTCGGTGAAGGAGACGCGATAAACGCAGTAGAGGTCGGTTGAAGTGTGGGAAATGCCGAGGCGACTGAAACAGGCGTCACCTGCGGAGGAGGCGTGGCTCCCTTCATCACAAGAAGTTGTTGCCCGACGTACACATCTTCCGTATTCCAATTGTTGAGTCGCTGAATCTCTTTGATCGTTGTGCCGTATGTGATGGCGATGCTCCACAATGTTTGACCGTATTGCACTTCGTGGATCACGTCGCCGCCTAGGTTTGCGGTTGCGATCGCAATGGGGAGCGAATATTGCGGGAGCGATCCGTTTTCGGCGGCAAGGGTCGCGCTCGCGTTGTACGCCTGTTGCGTGAGCGGAATGCCCGTGAGGATAGCGTTCGCGTTCGATTGCATTTGGCCGCTGGTTGTTTGGAGCGCGGTCTCGATGACCAAAATATAACCGTCTTCGGTGGCGGCGATGCCCGCGCCGATGTCGCTGCGATAGGGCGAGAGCATCGTGTTCGTGTGCGGTTCATCACCGAGCCATGCCTGCACCGCGTCTTTTGAAGTTTGCGCGGTCATCCAATTTTCGGAGCGGTAGCCGTCTTGATAGAGGTCGCCCGAAAGAGGATACCCCAACGACATCAGCCATTGACCGAGCGTTAGGTTGTTCGGCCGCCAGTGGCCTGGCATGCCCGATGCGATTCCGCTCGCCTCCTCTTGCGCGATCTGCATCAAGACGGAAGCGCCGCCAGCGCGTTCAGTCCGTTGGCGAGGCGCAAAGCATTGACTTCGTTGATGAGTTCGGCGGGCGTCGGCGTCGACTCTTGCGCGCGAACAAAACGAAATGGGGCAAGCGCGAGCGCTAAGGTCAAAACTAAAACGATCTTCTTCAATGTTAATCTTCGCTCGGTCGCCACATTAACCCGCGCTTGCCAACGCTTCTATCTCGACTTTGTAAACTGGACTCGCCAAAGCGGCAACATACAACACGGTGCTGCAGGGTTTGTGTCCGCCTAGTTTGGACGCGACCAACTCGCGTCTCTTTGCGGTATCAATTTCACCGACGAGATAGTAGGTGAGTTTGATAATATCCTGCACGCCCATGTTCGCGGCTTGAAGGTTGCGGAAAATGTTCTCGAGAGCCACATCCATTTGTTCGAGCGGATCGCCTGGCACAGCGCCATCCTCCCTCATCCCCACTTGACCAGAAAGGATCAGGATGCGCTCATTCCCTGAGATCTCAACATGATGAGAATACGCGGCAAGCGGCTGATGGACATTCTGTGGATTACGAAATTCTTTCATTGGGCAACTCCTTAGCGATGTCATTCTGAGCGAAGCGAAGAATCTCCTTCACGGTGCAAGAGACCCTTCGCTGTCGCTCAGGGTGACATTTTGATATGGCTTCTTGCAAATATTATATAATAGACCTCTTGCATAAGTGTGCCATAATAGGTGCATGCGATACGAAACCGTACAAAACCTCAAGGATGAAGACTTCAAACGATGCACAGGCGTCCAGCGCAACACCTTTGAACAAATGCTGGCAATCATGGAAGCAGGCTTGCGTAACTTTGGCAGGCCAACTACGCTCAAGCGAGCGGACCAGTTACTGATGACCTTGATGTACTGGCGTGAATATCGCACTGAATTTCACATTGGCTTGACCTATGGCGTCAGCGAGTCAACGGTCTGTCGCACCATCCAAAAGGTTGAAAATGTGCTGATCCAATCCAAGCAGTTTCACCTGCCGGGCAAAAAAGCGTTGCAACCCAGCGATACGATCTTTGAAATTGTGCTAGTAGATGTGACTGAACAGCCAGTTGAGCGACCAAAAAAAGACAAAAACGGCATTACAGCGGCAAAAAGAAGCGCCATACCCAAAAAGCGCAGTTGATGGCCGACTTGAATACCGAGCAAATCCTAGCCACAGACTTCTGTCACGGAAGTTGCCATGATTTTCAGTTGTTCAAACAAAGTCGCTCCAGGGTCGCAGAACACATTTGGATTTTAGCCGATGCTGGCTACCAAGGATTGTCCAGTCTGCACTCGAATAGCCAGACACCGGCCAAGAAAAGTAAACTTCATCCTTTGAGCGCGGCACAAAAGACCGCCAATCGCAAGTTATCCAAGAAACGCATTGTGATCGAGAACATCATCCGCAAATTGAAAATCTTCCGGATCTTGAGTGAACGCTACCGCAATCGGCGAAAACGCTTTGGTTTGCGTTTCAATTTGATTGCAGCCATTTACAACCTGGAACTCAAATCATGACTTTTGCAAGAGGTCTAATGATTTCAGAAACAAAAAACATGGAAATATCCCAAACGCTCCACGTCACGGACCGCAAAGATTGGCGGAACTGGCTGAAGAAAAATTACAAGACCGAAAAAGATATTTGGCCGGTCTACCACAAAAAAGCGACAGGCAAGCCGCGTATCGAGTACAACGACGCGGTGGAGGAAGCCCTGTGTTTCGGCTGGCTCGACAGCATCGCAGGCTGGCTGAACGGCAGCGCCTTCCCCACCTAGAACGGCAACTCGGTCCTCACCGCGCATGTCACCGACGCAAACGGTCTGCCCGGTCCCTTTGCCGCCATCAAAGATTTGAAATATGGCGAACGGATTATCGTCCATTTATATGGGCAGGAATATATTTACGAAACAACCGACTCGCGCATGAGTTTCCCCTCTGCGACAGGCTTTGCATTTCAATCCATGCAAGATCGTTCTTATCTGACGCTGATCACTTGCCAGGGCTACAATCCCGTCAGTGGAGCATCCGCTCCCTGGTTCTCAAACGCCAATTAAACCGCAATGGACTTCCCTCGCCGTGTGTTATACAGGCTGATGCCAAACAGAATGAATCCAAGCGGGGTCGTAATCAGGTACAGAATCCAATTCGTTTGCCACTGCAAATTCAGGGACGCGGCAAGCGCATAAAAAGAAACGCCCGCCGCAGGGATTCCCAACAGCGAGAAATACTTCCATGCAGGCGCGGGGACGTTGAAACTCGTGAGCATCGAGCCGTCCGCTTCGCTTGATCGATTCCAACGCAGTCCGAGGTATGCCAGCCCCAACAAGATCGGCAGGATAATGATCGCCAGCGGCACGCTTGGCACGACGATGAAAACGAACATCAACGCGAACATGCCCACGATGACAGCGCTTACCCATCGGTTGGGATGAAACGATTCGGAAGAACTCCAGTCAGCCAGCCAATATGCAGGGATGGCGAGAATGGCTGCGGCAAAAGAGAATGCCGCAAACTCAGCGATTGACGAAACTCCCCCGTCAGGTTCGAGCCACCACATGATCGCCCACAAGCCGTAACAAAGCCCGATGGTTAGAGACAGCTTCAACGTCGAAAAAGGATTCGAGGCGTGGAAAGATCGTCGAATCCCGTACCATCCGATCCAGATCGTGATGAGAGCGTGCCACGCGAGGGCGGTAAACGAAATCGAGAGCGGCAGGGACTCGTACGTCGTCTGCACAACGACTCCCTCCGCCAGCCAGCCGAAAACTGCGCCCGCGAGAAACAACGCCCAGATGTTATTGACTTTGAAATACGAGACAATCAGGAGAAAGACAAATGCCATGAGCGAGTACGCCAGCCAGGTGATCGTCCATTCGCCAAACGAATCTTCGGGACGCGGGCGCGCCCAAAATAAGAGTTCCGAAAAGAGGAAGAAAATGTAGCCCGTGGATAGAACGAGCAGAATGTTCTTAATTGTTTTCATAAAAATCATTACAGAGTTTTGTGAGGAAATGTTGCATCGAGAAATTTTACTCGCATCCATTCGCCATGTGCTCTTCAAAAGTTTCGGCAAAGAAATGGAAACCTGAACCGTCGCATTTGGCGCGAAAGAAGTAGTACGGTGTTTCAGCGGGGAACGCCACCGCTTGTAGTGAATCCAAATCGGGATTGGCAATTGGCGCAGGCGGCAAGCCTGTGTAAATATATGTGTTGAACGGCGAGTCGAATTGCAGGTCGTTCCAGCTGAGCGGATTCTTCCACCACGTTCCGTTTGCGAAATCAAACCCAAGCGCGTACTGGATCGTCGGGTCGGCGTCGAGTTTCATACCAGCATTCAAGCGGTTGAGATAGACCGAAGCGATCAACGGCTTCTCTTCATCCTTCACCGCTTCACGCTCTACAATGGACGCAAGCGTCACGGCTTGATAGACCGTCAATCCCTGCGTTCTGAAACCGCCGACTAGGTCCAGCGAAAGATGCAAAGCGAAGTTTCGTACAAACTCCTCTACGATCTTTCCAGCGGAGGTTGTGCGGGAAAGGATATACGAATCAGGAAAGAGAAATCCCTCGGCAGAGTCTGCGCCCGCGAGAAAATCATAATCGTCGCGACGAGTCCGCGCGGCGGCGAGAAATTCGTCGGGCGTGATCGCCAAGCCCGAGGTCGGAAGAGAAGCGGCGATCTCTTCCATCCGCCAGCCTGCAAGGATCACAAACGTGGTTTCCGCAGAGTTTGCGTTCTGAATCTTGCGCGCAATATCAATCGCCGACATCGCCGCGCTGAGTTTGTGCTCGCCCGCTTGAATGGACGTATCCAACCCCGCATAGATCAAATAGGCGCGGAACGATTCGGCGTCGCGGATCAACGCCGCATCTTGCAGACTCACCGCGATCGAATTCACCGACTGCCCCGATTCAATTTTGAAATTTCGTTCGCTCGCTTCGGAATTCAGCGGACGCGTGAGCAAGCCGTCGTACCACAGCAACCGCGCGGAATATTGCACACGTTGTGAAAGCGTAAGCCACGACGCAGGCGGACCGTAAATCCGCGCGGCTTCGGAGGGGGTGGCGAAAAGCGTGAGGAAGAGGCAAACGAGAAAAAAGAGAATTAGGAGAATTGGGAGGATTTTTCGCATGGGGGTAAGGTAAACACGTTGTAACTCGAACCTATCTCAAAAACGGCATGTCACTCCGAGGGAGCGGGGTTTGCGACCAAAGAGTCTCTTGCTTAGGCAACTGAGACCCTTCGCTATCGCTCAGGATGACATTTTTGAGATGACTTGTCGAAACTCGTATCTTGCAACTCGCCTTACGCAGTGCGCAATACGAAGTATCTCTCACTTTCGAGCCTCCAAAAATGAGCGCAATATCGCCACCGCCGCGAGCGAATCGTGATGACCCGCGCGTTTCTTGCGCGAGACGCCCAACTCAATCACGGTCGCGCGCGCGTCTTGCGTGCTGAACGATTCGTCGAACAGCTCAACGGGAATTTCAGTTTGCTCGCGCAACGCTTCAGCAAATTTCGCGGCGCGTCTGCCTGCGAGATTCGGCTTGCCCTCTTCGTCGAACGATTGACCGACGACGATCAAGCCGACCTCGTTTTCAGCGGCAAGGTTCGCCACCTGCGCCGCGTCGAGCAGACGCGAAACATGCTCGATCGCTTTGAACGGGCTGGCGATCGTCGCGGTTGGGTCGCTGAGCGCGAGCCCGATCCGCTTTTCGCCGTGGTCAACTGCTAGGATACGCATAAATTCTTTTCACCGCTAAGCGCGCTAAGCTTGCGCTGAGCTTGTCGAAGTAAACGCGAAGATTCTTCCTTCTTTCCTCTTTCATCGTTTCGATGCCACTCAACGCAAGCATTCACAATTCATCCTTCATCCTTTATTCAAACACCACTTCAATCCGAAACGGCAACAGTGGAATCCACTTCCACCACGAGGGGAACATTGAAATCTCGGGCTTGCTTTCCCACGCAAACGAATTCTCCAAGCGCGAACGCGCCTCGCCAACATTGAGTCCGCGGATCAAAGTTGTGATCTGCGCGGGGTCAACCGATTGAATGATCTGTCTTTCAGCCTTCAACTGCCAACGCGCGGAATTGTCCTCGCCCAGCACGGGCAAGCCAACCGATTTCATTTTCATGTTGGAGGATACGGGAGAAAAGCCCGAAGGGAGAGAAGCGTTGAGGGCAAGCGAGGCAAGCGAAGTCAGGTCTGAAGCGGAGGCGTAACGCGCGGAATATTCCACTTGCATGGTCAACGTCAACATAGTTCCAGCCGCGCCGGCGGGAGGATCGTACTCTTCTAAAAAAATCTGCGCTGCCGCGATCGTCTCGTCAAAAAGAATATCGCCCGCTTCGAGTTTTTCAAGGAATTCGTTTCGCGCTCGTTCGTCAAGCGTTTGCATCAACGCTTCCTTCACGCGCGTACGGTCCGCATCGCTCGCCTGCGCGGATGATTTGTCGCGTCCGCCGCCCGTTGGCTCGGGATTCGTAACCGCTAAAGAAAGCCCAAGCCCGCCGCGAATTGTCAGCAATGAGTCGATCGGCATATTTCCAATTGCGCCGCCTATCAGCGCCTCCACCGGGACTTCGAGCGTCTTGCCCACGCCCGCGTTCACTGCGCCAGCCTCCAGCGTCACAAACTGCACAAGCGGGTCGCCCGCCGTCTCAACGATCGCGCCTTCAGGAATCGTCACGGCATTCGCCGTCAGGTTGCGGAACAATACCACGCCGCGCGCTTTTGATTGCGGCGTTGTGCCTTCGCCGGTCACGGTCACAGTTTGATCGCCGTCGAGGATGACGCGCATTTCACGCATGGGAATATTGCCCGTCACATATACCGATTTCGTAAATTCGCTTGCGGTAACAGGCAACACGGCGTTTTGCGTCTCAACGACTGGGTGCAACCGGATTTGCGCGCGCGGGACGAACAACGCAACGATCGCAAACACAGACAGCACGCCGACTATAAACGCGCTCAATCGCACAGCCAAATGCGCGCGCCATGCTCCTTCACGAACTTGAACCCGCTCGCGTTCTTCGCGTAAATTTGGCTTTGGGGGGCGCCACGCCGCTAATCTCGGCGGAACCGCATTCCAAGTTTTCTTCTGCGCCTCCACCGTGGATTTAAATACTGTAATGCCGAGTTCTTCCGCCGCCGCGCGGACGCGTCGCACGCGCGTCACAACCCCTAGCTGCGCGCCCAACGCGGAGGCGTGCCGTTGTAAGATCTTGAGTTCGGCTTGCTTCAGCGCGACTTTCTCAAATTTGGGGATGACGAGCAAAATGCGCGGCGTTTTCGCCCACGACATTCTGTCGCGCACGGAAATAAAATTGTCGTGCGACTCGACGGTGATAATTTGCGTCTTCATCAAGGCTGATTATAACTTGCTCGCGAGCGTCAAACCGCGAGCGTCAAACCGCGAGCGTTCGCTTTAAAAACAAGGAGACAGGCGCAAGTCGTCTGTCTCCTTTTCGCATCTTTCGCTCAGACTTATTACACGATCATAAACCACACTACAAAATCGCCGTCCATACCGGCGACCGTAACCGTCAAATACTTGCCGTCCATCGAATAGATAAGTAAAGCGCCTTGTTCGTCTGAGGTTGTTGCTACGGGAGACCAGCCAGCCGTCATTAGGGCATTGTTATAGAAATCTACTGCGTCTTTAACCGCCCCAGTATGCCTGAAGCTGTAATTGCTCGCGTCAAATTCCTGTCCAGCGGTCGCCTGCGGCATGATCGGGATGCCGTTCCATTCGGAGACGGGCGTCCCTTGCGGATTGAAATAATCTCCAAATTGCGCAATCTCGCTCGGCAAGGCTTCAATCGTTCCGATCGGAACAGTAGTCGCCAAAGATTGCAGCGTTTCTATCGGCATGGCGCTCGCAAACGAGCTCACATCAGACGCAAAGGCTTGCGCGGTGCTCGCCGTATTCTTCACGTCGTTAATCGGATTCGTGACCAACGAGCAGGCGAGCAGAAATATTACAATCATCACGATCAGGGAGGTTTTAAACAGTCGAGACATTAGATTTCCTTTCAGTAGATAGTGTTTTATCCGCGCGTTTTTATCAATTATTTTATTTTTTCTTCAACAACTTTAGCGACCTTGCTCAACGCTTCGCTGACCTCGCCCATCAGGCTGCCTTGCGCTAGAGTGGGGCGTCCGCCGCCTTTGCCGCCAATGCCCACGATCAGGTCGCCCGCTTTGAGTCCGCGTTCGACAATATCTTCAGTCACCGCGGCAATAACGGTCAAGCCTGTTGTAAGAAGAAGCGCGCTGCTCTGCGGATATCGTTCGCGGAATTTGCCCGCCAACATACGCAGGGCATCCACATCAACGTTTGGAATTTCAACGGCGAGCATATTAACCTCTTTTACGATATGAACATTGGGAAGTTGCGCATCGAAAGCGGATAGAGCCTGTTGCGTACGAAGCGCCGCAACCTCTTTCCTCATCTCGGCAATTTCACTCTGCTTGCTCACAACCTTCTGAGGCGCTTCATCCACGCTGGATTTTAGAGTCGCAGCAATTTGCTTGAGCGCTTTAAATCGTTTCTGAATCAACTCATACGCGCCGCGCCCCGTCACTGCTTCGATGCGCCGCACATTCGCCGCAACCGAACCTTCGCTCACGATCAGAAACGCGCCAACGTCGGATGTTCGTTCGAGGTGCGTGCCGCCGCATAATTCGTAAGAATATTTGCTGTCGTCTTCCAAAATCGAAATCGTGCGTACAGTCTCGCCGTATTTCTCGCCGAACAACGCCATTGCGCCTTCTTTCTTCGCCTCGTCCAGCGACTTGGTTTCTTTTTGCACAGGCATATCCGCCGCGACAGCCGCATTGACCATACGTTCGATCCGTTCGAGCTGTTCGGGGGTCAACGCTTCGGGGTGATTGAAATCAAAGCGTAAACGGTCGGGCGCGACCAATGAACCTGCCTGCGTGGCTTGGTCGCTCAACACGCTATGCAACGCTTTGTGCAACAGGTGAGTCGCGGTATGATTCCGCATGATGTCGTGACGGCGGGTCAAATCCACTTCGGCGATGGCTTTGTCTCCCACTTTGGGTTGACCCGCAATCACCGTGCCAACATGAACGATCACGCCCGCCGAAGCGCGACGCATGGAGGTGATTTCTATTTCCCAGGCATCACCCTCACCCTGCCCTCTCCCACTGAGAGAGGGAAATGCACGGATGTATCCCGTATCATCCACCTGCCCGCCCGCCTCAATGTAGAAGCCGGTCTTCGGCAGAATCACTTGGACTTGGTCATCGAGCGAAGCAGAGTCAACACTTTCGCTATTGACGATCAGCGCGAGAACTTCCCCTTCCACACGCGAGCTGTTGTACGGATCATACTCAACGCCATTCGCGCCGAGTTTCTTTTTCGATTGCAGGTCTTTCAAAATCTCGGCAAAGAATTCCGCATCTTCGCCGCCAAGTTTACCCATGGCTTTTCCGCCGCCGGAAGCAAGCGCGTGTTTTTCTTTCGCTTCGTTGAAGCCTGCTTCGTCCACATCGAGTCCCTGCTCGTGGGCGATGTCGCGGGAGATTTCGAAGGGAAGTCCGTAGGTAGCGTAAAGGTCAAATGCCTTGCCGCCATTGAGAATTGAAGAATTGGAGGATTTCAATTCGGCGAGCAGATTCTCAAGGTGAGCCGTGCCAGCCTCCACCGTGCGCGCGAAGCGGATCTCTTCCCGAGTCAGATTATCCAGAATGGCAGGTTGAGCCTTTTTGAGTTCGGGATAAAAATCTCCGTAGTAATTGATCACCGCCTGGGCGACTTTGGCGAGGAAAGGATCGTTCAACCCGATCTTCGAGCCAAAGCGCGCGGCGCGGCGGATAATCATACGCGCCACATAGTTGCGACCCGCGTTGCCGGGCACGACACCATCCGCAATGAGGAACGCGGCAGAACGGACGTGATCGCAGACGACGCGATACGGAGTAAAGTTATCGAGCATTTCTTTTTCGCTGTGACCGGTGAGGCTTCGCAACACGTCCAGCGAGTCGGCGAAGAGATCGGTCTTGTAATTCGAGTCCACGCCTTGCAGCACAGAGACGATGCGCTCGAAGCCCATGCCGGTGTCCACATGTTTTTGCGGAAGCGGCTCGAGGCGGCCGTCGTCGAAGAGGTTATATTGGATGAAGACGTTGTTCCAGAGTTCGAGGTAACGCGTGCATTCGCCGTTCACGCCGCATTTATGCGGTTTGCCTCGCAGATTGTCGAACTCCTCACCGCGATCCAAATGAATTTCGGAGCATGGTCCGCAGGGACCCGTCTCCGCCATTTGCCAGAAGTTATCTTTGCGCCCGAAAAATAAAACGTGATCGGGGTCGAAGCCGGGCTGCGCTCTCCAAGCGTCTGCCGCTTCGTCGTCGCGCGGAACGTTGCCCTTGTCGTCTTCAAAACAAGTGGCGTAAATTTTATCTTTGGGCAAGCCCCACACTTCGGTGAGCAGTTGCCACGACCACGCGATCGCTTCCTTTTTGTAGTAATCGCCGAACGACCAGTTGCCGAGCATTTCAAAAAAGGTGTGATGAGTATCGTCGCGCCCCACGTCTTCGAGGTCGTTGTGCTTGCCCGCCACGCGCATACACTTTTGCGAATCGACGGCGCGGGTGTAGGGTTTTTTATCGGTGCCGATGAAGACGTCCTTAAACTGAACCATGCCCGAATTAGTGAAAAGAAGCGTGCTATCCCCGCCCGGGACGAGCGACATCGAAGGCACGGCGGTATGTCCGTGTTCGACGAAGAAGTCTATGAAAGTCTGGCGGATTTCGTTGCCGGTAAGTTTACGCGTCATTCGCTATTGCTCCAAAAAAGAATATAACGGGAGGATTATACCAATAAGCGCTTAACATACGCGCCCCCGCAGACTAACGGAGTCGAGGCAACCTGAAAATACGCCCAAGAAAACGCCGCTTATATTCTTCCGAGGGAACTTTTGATCGAGAAATGCCGTCAAGGCGCTATACTTAAGTTAAAGTTGTTATTGTATTAAGGCGATTCCGCCGGATATTGAGAGAAAGGGCTCGGATTATGAAACAAGCCTTCACACATTTTATCGCTCTGGCGCTCATTGCCGTAGTCGCGCTATTCGGTTGCAATCTCGGCTCGAAATCCACGCCGACCACGGACCCAGCGCTTTTCGTTACATCCGCGCCAACGAACGGCGCGCTCAGCCTAAGCGTCGCGGCTATTAACAAAACAGACGCTTTCGACTCGGTGGGAGACACAATTCATTATCGCTATCTTGCAGCCAACATCGGCGCACAATCGCTCACAGGAACTCTTTCCATTACAGACGATAAGACAAGCTTGCCCGTATGCCCGCCCATTAATACTATCGGCAATCTGGACGACCGCTTCGATCCCAACGAATCAATCGAATGCGCCTCCTCGTATGCGATTACGCAAGCCGATCTGGACACAGGCTCGGTCGTCAATCAATCCATCGCCCAGATCGGAGGCGCTCTCTCGAACGCCGTCATGACAACCACATCGTTAGGCGCCAACCAGACGTTAACCGTCCGAGTCACGCCGAACGTGGAATTCTATACCGCCGCAGGGCAGACAATTACTTATACCTATAGAATTAGAAACAGAGGGACAAACACGCTCGGACCGGCGCAATTTATCGTTATAGACTCCCTTATTCCAAACCCAATCAACTGCGAAGAAGTCAAATCTCTTGCGCCAGATGAAACATTAACATGCTCCGCCGCATATACGGTCGCTCAAAACGATATGAACGCGCAGAACATCACCAACTCGGTCACTGCGCAAGGCGGCGGCGCAACTACCGCCAAACCTACCACAAGCGTCGTGCCAAAAGGCGCGTCATCTTCCAGCGGAAATTACGCCAAAGGCTCCACAATCACGCACCAAGTCGTCAGCGGCGAATGGCTGTATCAGATCGCACGCTGCTATGGCGCGGACATTAAAGCCACGCTGAACGCGAACCCGCAAATCCCCGACCCGCATTGGATTCTGCCCGCTATGACGGTCAACGTGCCTAATATCGGCTCAAACGGAACGATCTACGGTCCGCCCTGCGTCGGATTTTACGTCGCTCAGTCCGGCGATACCTGGGAAATTATCAGCGGAAAATTCAACGCCGACGCGACAGTTCTCAAAGCAACGAACAAAACCATCGCTTCGCCCACTAACGGCGTTTGCCTCAAGATTCCGCTAAATTCCGCCGGCGGCGCGATTCCCGCCCAGCCAGCCTTGTCCGCCTGTCCGTCCGCAGGAGGCGCGGCGCCCACTCAGCCGCCGGTCGTCAATACGATTCCTGTACAGCCGCCGGTCACGCTCAACGGAAGCGTTCCGGCTTCGGGAAAAATTCAGTACAAATTCACCGCCGCGAAAGGACAGGCATTAAGCGTAGCGATTACAAACGCTCCCGCGAACGAACTCGCATTGGGAATTACATCGCCCGCGGGCGGCGAGATGAAAGCTCTGGACGCGAATCTGACGTTCACGGGAACCGTTCCAGCCGACGGCGATGTGCTCATAAACATCGCCGCGATCTCGGGCGCATCGGCAAAGACCTTCACGCTTGAGATCGCGCTGAATACGCCGTCATCGTCCGTTTTTGAACGCGTAGCGGATATTAACCCCGGTCCTAATGGCTCAGATCCCGCCTACCTCGAAGTCTTCAATGGACGACTGTACTTCCGCGCCTCAGGGAACGATAACGCCGGCGCAGAATTATGGGTATATAACCCGGCGACTGAATCGGTAAGCCGTGCGGCGGATGTCTTCGCCGGACCCGACGGCGGCAATCCGAGTTATCTCGCCGCGTATGACGGCGAATTGTATTTCGGCGCAAACGGCAACGACGGCGCCGGCGTAGAACTTTGGCGCTTCAACGGTTCGACCGCTGGTCGAATGCCCGAAATTAACAGCGGACCCGACGACTCGAATCCGGCGTACCTCACGCCGTTCAAGGACAAATTATATTTCAGCGCTAAAGGGAGCGATAACACTGGCGTTGAACTGTGGCGCACGGACGGCATAGGCGTAGAACGCGTAACGGATATTAACCCCGGCGCGGGCGATTCCAATCCCTCCTACCTTGCCGTCTTCAACGATGCGCTCTACTTCAGCGCGGTTAGCAACGACGGCTCCGGCGTAGAAATTTGGAAGTACGACGGAATCAACCCGCCGACGCGCGTCACCGATATTAACCCCAACATCGGAAATTCAAATCCATCCTATTTAGCGGTGTTTAACAACGCGCTCTATTTCGCCGCCAACGCGAACGACGGCTTCGGGATCGAATTATGGAAGTACGACGACGTCAACCCGCCGACGCGCGTCACCGACATCAACCCCGGCCCAGGCGACGCCGCTCCAGCCTTCCTCGCGGTTTTCAATAACATGCTCTACTTCAGCGCAGTCGGCAGCGATAACGCCGGGTTCGGATTATGGCGCTACAACGGCGCCGACGCGCCCACGCGCATCGCCGAACTCAATCTGGCTGGCAACTCCAGCCCCTCTTATCTAACGGTCTTCAACAGCGAACTATACTTCCAAGCGAACGGCAACGACGGCGCCGGCGCAGAACTCTGGAAGTTCAAGGGTCCGTAACAAAATTATCCTCTTCACGATACAATGACGGGATGTACAAGATACGAATCGCCGCACTGTCTTGGATCATCCCGTTATTGATTCTCAACGCTTGCAGAACGTATACAAGCGCCGCATCCAACCCAACGCAATCTGCCTCGCCCGTTCCGACGGCTTCGTCTGCGCCGACGGCCGCTCCCAGCAAAACGCCTACCTTAGCGCCGCTCCCCACCATAACCCCGCATCCACTGTCGGTTGAAGCGTTGCGCTTAGGAAACTACCCCGGCAGCAATATTGTCATTGAAACTACCTTGAAGCCGGGCGCGAATTATAACCGCTACATCGTTTCCTACCTTTCCGAAGGATTAAAGATCTACGCGTTGATGACAATACCGAACGGCGAAAAACCCGCTGCCGGCTGGCCCGTTATTATTTTCAATCATGGTTATATTCCGCCGGATCAATACGTCACAACCGAACGTTACATCGCCTATGTAGACTTGATTGCGCGCAGCGGCTACATCGTTTTCCGCTCTGACTACCGCGGGTATGGCAACTCCGAAGGAGAAGCGCTGGGCGCGTACAGCCGCCCAGATTACACTATAGACGTCTTGAACGCTGTCGCCGCAATAAAACGCTATCCCGACGCCGACTCGAATCGCATCGGCATGTGGGGACATTCGATGGGCGGGCACATTACCCTGCGCGTCATGGTCGCCTCGCCAGACGTCAAAGCCGGCGTCATCTGGGCGGGCGTTGTCGGCTCATATACCGACCTAATGTATAACTGGCATCGCGGACCCGGTTCTTCGCCTGATTCAAAATCGCTGTCGGGCTCCTGGCGCCTCACGCCCACACAAGGCTACGACTCGCCGGAAGAAAACCCCGCCTTCTGGGATTCTATCTCGGCAAATTCCTATCTCGCTGACATTTCAGGTCCGCTTCAACTGCATCACGGCACAAACGACGAGGACGTGCCGCTTGCCTTCTCGGAGAATCTCTTCTTTCAAATGTTCGAGGCTGGTCAATATGTGGAGTTTTATAAATATCAAAGCGACAATCACAATATCTCGAGATATTTCAGTTTGGCGATGCAAAGAACGATCGAGTTCTTTGACCGTTTCGTGAAATAACTCCATGAATCCATTAATCTCAGTCGTCGGCGCGAGCGGAGTAGGAAAGACCGCCTTCGTCAACGCGCTCGCCGCAACCGGACAATTCACTACGGCGCTCGAACAACACGCCGAGCGCCCGTTTCAACTATTATTCAAACACGATAAAAAATTCGCGCTCGCCAACCAAATAGATTACCTGCTTCTACGCGCCGAACAGGAAAAACGCCTGCGCGCCGCCAACAAGCCGGGACTCGTGGACGGCGGACTCGACCTCGACCTTCACGGATTCACGCGCCTTTTTCACCGTCGCGGTTTAATCTCCGACGCTGAATACGATCTCTGCGCGCGGCTGCACTCATTCTTCCGCCAAACGCTTCCGCCGCCGGACCTGATCGTGGCGCTCAGCGCTTCGCAGAAGATCATTGAGACACGACTCGCCTCTCGCAGCCGAATCAACATCGCGTCCGCGCAAGATGCGGAACTGCTGAATCAATTTATTCATCAATGGCTAGATTCCGTTCCGCCGGCGAAAATCCTCCGCATTGACACATCTAACGAAAGCAAACATTATCCGAAAGCGATACAACGCCTGCTTGCCTGGGTCGCTGCGCTTCGTTCTCACCCCGCCGACCGTTAACTCCCGCTTGCAGATAGTTCAGTTTTCCTGTATCCTTATCGCGTATGAACGACACTACCATTATCGTAATCAGCATTCTGTTGTTTCTACTCATCTTGTTCGGCGGAACGGCGTGGTTGATCTTCGTCTATTTTCCGAAAAGAACCACAGCGGTCGCCAACGACTTGGCAAACACGGTCAAAAACACTTTTGGGCTGACTCCGCAAGTGACTATCAACCAGAAGATCATTTCAAAGCGGACGAACGAGATCTTGCAACTGGCAATGATCGAACAAGATTACGACGTCGAATACGAAGCCAGCGACAAACGGTTGGGAAGCGAGAAACGCATCCAACTGCGCGGCATGTATCGCGCCAAGATCGGGTTCGATTTGCAAAAGAGTTTCAACATCGAAGTGCAACGCGGCAGGTTCCTTAAGCCCGGGCAGGTCACTTTGCAACTGCCCCACGCCGAAATCCTTTCGGTCGAACCGCTGGACGTGCAAAAATCCTCTGCTTCGGGACTGCTCAATTGGGTCACCAGCAAAGATATGGACAATGCCATGAAAGAACTCGACGCGTTGGCGTTAGACAAAGCGAGCAAACTAGACATGCTCGCCGACGCCGAAAAACGGATCGAAACCCGGCTGAACGAGGCGTTGCTGCCAAGGCTGATTCGCTATCAACTCGCGCATCAAGTGCGCTTCCTTGAACTAGACGGCGGCGAGAACAACGAACAAGAGAACCTCATCTCTATTCCCTCTTCAAAGACGACATCGTAATACCCTCCCTTCTCGAATCGTCTACACGACATGAATAATCCTAGAAAAATTTACCAAACCATCGAACCTCAAACGACTATCGAAGGCGCGGGCGTGCGCTTACTGCGCTCCATCGCGCCCAAAGTCAGCAACCTATTCGATCCATTTCTGCTCTTCGATCATTTCGCCTTCAACAATCCGCTTGAAGGACCCTTGCGCGGCTTTCCCATGCATCCGCATCGCGGCATTGAAACCGTTACATACATGCTCGAAGGCTCTACCGCGCACCGCGACAGTCTCGGCAACCAAGGTCTCATCGGTCCCGGCGACGTACAGTGGATGAGCGCCGGTCGCGGCATCTTGCATGAGGAAATGCCGCGCCGCAGCGAAAGCGGAAACATCTACGGCTTCCAACTCTGGGTAAACCTGCCTTCGCATCTCAAAATGTCTGAGCCGCGCTATCAAGAAGTGAACGCATCTACGATTCCCACATTCGAAAAAGATGGAGTCAAGATTCGCGTCGTCGCTGGGACGGTAGACAGAGTCAGCGGACCCGTCGAGGATATCGCCGCTTCGCCGCTCTATATGGACGTGGAATTGGCGCCAGCCTCCGAATGGCGTTTCCCCATCCCCAACGGACACAACGCGCTCGCATACCTCTTTCACGGCGAAGGCGTTTTCGCCGATGAAACCGTGAGCGCTGTGCGCATGCTTCAATTCTCAAACAAAGGCGATCATCTCCACGTCAAGACCGAGAATAACGCTGCTCGCTTCATCTTGATCGCGGGCGCGCCGTTCAACGAACCGATCGTACCTTACGGTCCTTTCGTGATGAACACGATCGAAGAAATTCAAGACACTCTGCGTGAACTGCGCAGCGGAACTTTTGCGCAATAAAAAGGAGCCGACCTTGCAGATTATACAAATCTACAAGGTCTTTCATTAACGATGACCCAGGTTTTATTCGGCGAGCGCATCGGCAAACAAGGGCGCATCCGCGTCGGTTGCGCGGCGATCATCTGCGATGAGGATCAACGCGTTTTACTCACGCGGCGGGCGGACAACGGTCAATGGTGCCTGCCCGGCGGCGCGTTAGAGGCTGGCGAGAGTGTGGCAGAAGCGTGCGTCCGCGAAGCATGGGAAGAGACCGGGTTGCGGGTCCGCGTGAAGCGTTTGGTCGGCGTGTACAGCGATCCAAATCAACTGATCGTATATCCCGACGACAACAAAATATTTATCGTCGCGTTGACGTTTGAAGCGGAGGTCGTCGGCGGCGAATTGGGCTTGAGCGATGAAACGACCGAAATCGGCTTCTTCACATTGAAAGAAATGGAATCGCTGTCCATGCTCGGCAACCACAAAACGCGCATCGAAGACGCGCTGTTGCAACGCCCGCAAGCGTTCATCAAATAAACCATGACTTACACAAGTCAAAATCTTTTGCCGTAAATTATGCAAATAATCATGAATTTTTTAAATAATTCGCGGGAACTAGCAAAATTCGCGGCTTGATTTTAGGGTTTTGCGTAAATCCTATAAATACAGAGATAACGTTGTTAACTGCATTAAGCGCGCTCTTGAGAAAATACGCAAATGGTTGGCTCGCGCTGATTCTTCTCGTCGGCGTTATCTTCTTTAATACGGTCGCCTTCTCAAATCAACAATCAAATTTAGCGGCAGATTCGGGAGGCGCTCGCCCGCTCGATCTGCTCTACGCGTACACGCCCCAAACGGCGTACGCGCTGATCGCATCGTATGGCGAAGCGGGCCGCGCGGAGTATCGCCGTTTTGAATTAACGATTGATCTTATCTATCCGATCGTCTACACATTATTCTTCAGCCTCGCTGCCACATGGCTCTTTCAACGCGGATTCTCGTCGGATAGCGCAATGCAAACATACAACATTATTCCGCTCGGCGCTTGGTTATTCGATCTATTTGAAAATTTGGGCATTGCGGCGATGCTGTCCATCCATCCGCTTACGCCCGCTTGGCTGGCATGGGCGGCTGCCGCCGCCACGTCGCTTAAATGGCTGTTCGTCTTCGCCAGCGGATCATTGCTGCTGATCGGTTTAGCGGCGGCGCTCAAGAACGGTTTCAAAGCGCAAACGTAACGCCGGCTTAAGTCGGCGCTGCGCTCAGGCTGCACAATCGGCGACGCGAAAAAAGCGTTTCGATTTCCGAATTATAATTGAGGCATGGCTACTCTCTCCTCATCTGCTCAGAAAATTCAAGACTTGCTGACCTCGCTCGGATACGACTATATCGTGATCGAACACGCCGAGTCTACGCGCACGGCGCAAGAAGCCGCAGACCGCGCGGGATGCGAACTCGGTCAGATCGTGAAGTCGCTCATCTTCAAGGGCAAAGAGTCGCATAAGCCGATCCTTGTCCTCACCAGCGGCGCGAACCGCGTGGACGAAAAACGCATCAGCGAATACGCCGGCGAAACTATCGGCAAAGCCGACGCGGATTTCGCGCGCGCCGTCACCGGTTTCGCCATAGGCGGCGTGCCGCCCATCGGCCATGTTGAGAAAATCGAAACGTATCTCGATGAAGATTTTTTACAATATCAAACCGTCTGGGCGGCGGCGGGAACGCCTAATGCAATCTTCGAGCTGAAAACAGAAGACTTGCAAAAAATGACCGACGGAAAAGTCGCGCGCGTCAAGCCGTAAAGTCCACTCAGCCTGCCGCATTGGAAACAGCCGCTTCTCAACAACAAATGAAACCAAAAAACAACTTTGAAATTATCGCCACTCGCATCGAACGAGAGATGAAACGCCTGCGCGTACCGGGCGTTTCGCTCGGCATCTACCACAACGGCAAAGAACGCACAGCCGGCTTCGGAGTGACCAGCGTTGAAAATCCGTTGCCGGTCACTCCCGATACGTTGTTTCAGATCGGTTCGATCAGCAAAACATTTACCGCCGCCGCGTTAATGATGCTTGCCGAACAGGGAAAGTTAAATCTCGACGCGCCCGTGCGGAAATACATTAAAGACTTCAAACTCAAAGATGAAAACACAGCAAAGAAAGTAACGACGAGACATCTACTCACCCACACCGGCGGATGGGTCGGCGACTACTTCAACAGCTTCGGCGATGGCGACGACGCGCTGGCTAGAATGGTGAAAGACATCGCCAAACTTCCGCAAATTCAACCGTTGGGAAAAATCTGGTCATACAACAACACAGGTTTCAACATCGCCTCGCGGATCATCGAAGTCGTGACGAAAAAGCCGTACGAGCAAGCGCTGCAAGAGATGCTGCTCGACCCGCTAGGCTTGAACATGTCGTTTATGTATCCCAGCGACATTCTCTTCACGCACCGCTTCGTAGTGGGACACCAAAAAATAAAAGGCAAGGTCGAGGTGGCGCGTCCGTGGGCGATTGGCAGGGCAGGCAACGGCGTGGGAGGAATCGTCAGCACGGTCAAAGATCTGCTGAAGTACGCGCGCTTCCACATGGGGAATGGAAACAAAATCATCCAGCGCAAGAGTCTCAAAGCGATGCGCATCAAACAGGTCTCCGCAGGCGGACGCGGCGACATGGGCATCGCGTGGTTCATCCGCTATGCAGGCGATCTTACCGCATACGCGCACGGCGGCGCAACTCACGGTCAGCAGGCATATTTCTTCTTCATTCCTGAGAAAGATTTCGCGCTCGCCATCCTCACCAACAGCGATGACGGCGGAATCATCGGCGCACAAATGTTCAACGCAGCGCTCGCCCTTTATTTTGGAGTCAAGCTCGAAGCGCCCAAGCCAATGAAGAATCCACAAGATGGAAGTGAATTCATCGGACGCTACAAAATCGGCGCTGAATGTTTCGATATTACAACGAAAGGCAAATATCTCGTTTATCATCACATCCCGCTCGGTGGATTCCCCACGCCCGATACACCTCCGGGTCCTGCGCTGGCGCCGATGCGCTTCGCCTTTTACGACGAAGATCATCTCGTTGGCTTGGATGAGCCTTTCAACGGCGCGCTCGCCGACGTCCTCCGAGACGAAAAAGGACGCGTGAAATATTTCCACGTGGGCGGACGCGCACATTTGAAGATTCGGCGAAATTCAACTGCGCGCTGAAGCCGCAACCAGCCGCGTTTCTTCGCCGCGCCTTGCTTGCGCGTTTCATGCTTTTACGGTAGGATACAAAGTTGCACTAAACGATCAAAATCGCTAATAACTAAACTTAGCAGCACAGCGCCCATTCTGCAAGGAAAATATATACTACCGGATTAATCCATATGCAAAACCCCGCTCCACTCGCTTTATACGACGACGAGATAGACCTACGCGCTGTTTTCCAAACGCTTTGGAAAGGGCGTACATTAATTCTAACTCTTACTCTGGTCGCGGCATTCGTCGCTTATGCGGTCAGCGCCTGGGCGCTTCCCAAGCAATACGAGGCGACCGCTTATGTAAGCGTCAGCCCGCCAAACATTTACTATCAGCCCGGCGGCGCAGGAGGGCTTGTGACAACAACCACCAGCCCCGACAGCAAAGCATTGCCGGAACTTGCGCAGGCGGCGCCCATCCTCAAGGCGGTGGAAGGCGATTCGCGCGTCGCTTCACTGTTTGCTTCAGGGGAAGCTTTACCGGATGTCAAAATGCAAGCGTCCCTTGTTGGAACTTCACAACTCCGTTTTCAAGTTACTAATACCAATCCGCAGCGTGCAGCGACAATTGCCACCGTTTGGGCCGAAAAAACGGTCGAGTGGATCGAAATGAATTATGGACTTAGCCTGATAGCGGTTTCACTGGACGACCAAATCGCGCAAGCGCAGAAGAATTACGCCGCCGCGCAGTCTGACTTGGAATCCTTCCTGGCGCAGGACCAAACGCCTACGCTGACAAGCCAACTAAACGCGCAATCTGAGATATATGCTTGTCTGGAAAAGCGCGGCGTTGCAGCCAGGGCGCTTTTACAGCGTTTAGAAAACTTGAAAGCCCGTCTGTCGTCATCTGACGCTCCCATTTCACTGTCCGACGCGTTGCTTATGGACGCAATCCAGCGAGACATGGACGCTTTAAATGCCTGCGGAAGCGCGGAAACCATTCTGCAATCGTCTTCTCCTACTGCATGGTTCAGCGGTATTACATCTTCTCAGGGAGTAGCGGTCATTGAAGATTTTCGCCAAAATCTGAAACAACGTATCGACAGTGACTTGAAAGATCAAAACACCCTGCAAGAAAATATTCTAAAATTACAGGTAAGGATCGAAGAGTTAAATTATCAGCGCGCTCAGTTCACCAATCAACGTGATCGGGTTGGAGCGCTCTATCAACAGTTAGCCGAGCAGCAGATTATGTTGAAGGGCGCGATAGAGCAAAACGGAAAAGTGGCTAATGTCAGCGCAGAGGCAATCGCGCCGAAGAATGCCTCATCGCCGCGTCCGCTGATGAACGCCGCTATCGCCGGGTTTCTTGGCCTGGCGCTTGGGGCAATGTGGGTTTTAGCCGTAGATTGGTGGAAAAAAATTGGAAAACCAGCCTGAGAGCCAAAACGCGCCAGCGCGCAAAATAAAATCGCTTCTGGGGGCATTTCCCGTTTTGAATCGGGCGGTCAACGGGAAGGGGTTAACGTCGCAACTGGCGAGACACGGGGTGGGAAGTTTAATTATCAAGGTTTCCGACGCCGCCTTTTCCTTCCTGGTTACAGTTACGCTGGCCCGGACATTAGGCCCAAGCGGATACGGATCTTATTCTTATGTATTTGCCATCATAATGCTGCTGGCTATTCCCGCCCAATTTGGACTTCCCAGCTTGTTGGTGCGTGAAACCGCAAAGGCTCTTGCCAGGCAGGAGTGGGGGCGTATGCAAGGCGTCTGGCGTTGGGCGGGCAAGTTCACAGGCATCTTGACAGTCGTCCTTGTTCTGGGGACAGGCATCGCGGTATTATTTTTCGGAAAGAATTTTAGTCAAGAGAAATTGCATATTATGCTTTGGGGATTGGCGCTGGTTCCGCTGTTAGCCCTGGGAGAGTTGCGCGGCGCCGCGTTGCGCGGGCTGCACCGCGTCATTGAAGGACAAATTCCAGAACAAGCGCTTTTCCCGATTTTATTTTTTTTGTTCATAGCGGGCGGAGTTTACCTCTTTCCCGTCGGGATTACGCCGGTTTCAGCGATGGCCCTGCAGGTCGCGGCGGCGGCCCTGGCGTTCATTACTGGCGCATGGCTTCTTTGGCGGGCAACGCCCACCGAGGTCCATCATGCCGCTCCGACTTACGAGTCTAGGCAGTGGTTGATGAGCGCCCTGCCTCTGGCGTTTATCGGCGGAATGCAACTTATTAATAACCGCACCAGCATTTTGATTTTGGGTATGTTTACAGATTCTGCACAAGTGGGTATCTTTCGCGTGGCCGATCAGATGGCCCTGCTGATCACCATTGGACTCCAGACGATAAATCTGGTGGTTGCTCCGCAGTTTGCGCGTCTCCATGCCATGGGCGATATAAAACGCTTGCAAAAATTGGTAACCGTCAGCGCCCGCATAAGTTTTTTGATGACTGCGCTATTGGGATTAATTTTTTTGTTGTTTGGCAGAGGTATTCTTCATATCATTTTCGGAATGGAATTTGTACCCGCTTACTATCCTTTGATCACCATGGCCGCCGGCTTGTTGATTAGTTCGGCGGCCGGCTCAGTGGGCATCCTCATGAACATGACCGGATATGAAAAAGATACGGCCACGGCAATGATGGTCGGAGCAATTGGCAATATCATTCTATGTTTTATCTTGATCCCTGTTTGGGGAATGGTGGGCGCGGCGCTGGCCGAGACTATCGCCCTTTCGGCATGGAATATATTACTGGTGTTGATGGTTCGAAAGAGACTGAATATCAATAGTCTTGCATTTGGTTCCGTTAAATAAAAGGGAGCAGGAATTTGCTTGTCTCATTTGGATTTATCCATTTTCGTTAGAAGGAATGAAACATGCGTGTACCGTTTCTCAACTTGCGTATTATGCCTTTTGGCATTGAAAGCGCCTTAACCAACAAGAAAAACTTGATGCTGGCATTAACATGGCGTCGCTTGTTTAATAATCACAAAGATCGGATCTTTTCCAACTCTCTTCCAAAATCAGGAACCCATCTCTTGAATCGCTGCTTAATCCTAATGCCAGGGATGTTCATGGCAGGTCAACACCTCAATGCAAAAAGAAATGTGTACAAAAAAGAAACAGCCCTAAGGAATTTAGGCGGCGGATGTATTGTAACCGCTCATCTTCCATATTCTGATGAACAGCGGAAGAAATTGGATGAGATGGGATACAAACAAATTGTGATGATTCGCGACCCGCGCGACCTGATTGTCTCACAATATCATTTCATTAAGGAACGATCCGTTGCACGCCTACATCCCTATTTTTCTAAATTGCCCGATGATGATGCTAGACTGACCGCTGCTATTCAGGGAGCGCCCGACAGCGAATCACCCTACGGTATGGGTTTTCCCGATATCGGGACGAGATTCGCCCAATACCTCGAGTGGGCAAAACATGGTAGCCACATGGTCCGTTTTGAAGACCTGGTGGGCGAGAGTGGGGGCGGGAGTAGAGACGTGCAACTTGCAGAGATTGAAAAACTCTCCAAGTTTGTCAACATACACCTTTCCAGCGATGAGTTGAAAACAATTGCCGGGCTGATATTCGATCGTAAAGCAAAGACATTCCGAAAGGGTGTGATTGGTGATTGGCGCACCACTTTATCTGAAACGCATAAACAGCAGCTCAAAGGATTGATTGGGCCGCTGTTGGTCGAGTTGGGTTATGAAAGCAACCTAAATTGGTGAGTTTGTAGAGCAAAAAGGCACAGGATAGAAACCTATGAATCCGATTGATGTGATGATCGTTGGCGCTCAAAAGGCTGGCACGACTTCTTTGAAATTCTATTTATCCCAACATCCAAAGATTGATACGCACAAGCAAACCGAGATGATCTATTTTTTGGACGACAAGACCTACTCTTTGGGTTACGAAAAGTCCTTTCACCGTTATTTCCCCGATCACGAAAGCCAAAATAAACTGCTTGCAAAAAATGTTGGTGTTATGTATTACCGTCCTGTGATGGAGCGCCTATATGACCACAACCCTAAAATGCAATTAGTGATCGTTTTGCGCAACCCTGTCAATCGAGCATATTCGGCTTATTGGTTTGCGCGTCGTCGAGGGCAGGAGGATCTGAAAACCTTTGAGGAAGCAATCGAAGCCAGCCCTGACCGTTATAAAGACAAGGGAATCTTTCGAATGGGAAATTGTTCCTATCTGGATCGGAGCTTATATGTCAAACACCTTGAAATGATTTTCACAATTTTTCCTCGGAGCCAAGTGCATATTTTTCTTACTGATGATATGAAACAAGATATCGATGGTGTATGCAACCAGATTTTTGCATCCCTAGATCTTGAGCAGAATGTAAGCCTGGATACAAAGCAGCAACACAATCGCGCCTCCGCGGCCCGTTCTGAATTGTTGGCGCGCCTGCTAGGGAGAAAATCCTTCCTTAAGCGGACTTTCCGAAAGATTATGTCTGATAAGCCGGCCGATAAAATTAAAGATTTCCTAAATCGCTTCAATGAGAGAGAGATCGAAATTCCCACCATTGCGCCAGAAACCGCTATGCGTTTAACCGCGTATTTTGAGCCTTATAATGAAAAACTTGGTAAATTGCTTGGCAGGGATCTAAGCCATTGGGATAAAACCTTTTAACGGTAATTCCCAGGTAAGATTTCCCAGAAAATACACACCAAGCGGCAAAATAAAATCTCTTTATTCGAGACACTCAAAAATGGAATTTGCACTTGTCAAAAAAAATCCAGTCTCTAAACTGGAAAAGTTATATGCTGTTCTGACATTATTTATTCTTACCAGGCCACTCTGGCGGCAGATGATAGTCGGCGGCTTTGACATTCAATTTTTTTTGGTAATGATATTGTATCTTGTGCCTTTATGGTTTGCATTTAATAAATTAGGACGCTTTACTTGGATTGCTTCGCGCGATAAGCTGTTGTTGTTCCTGATATTCTTGGTATTGATATCAGTTATCTGGTCTACCGACCCATCTGCAACCATCAAGAGTGCAATTATTCTTCTGGGGGGCACTTTTTTGGGAATTTATCTGGCCATGCGATATAGCCTGCGTGAACAAATGCAGGTATTTTTATGGACATTAATCGTTATCGAAATCCTTAGTTTGATCGTAATCATGGCTGCGCCATCCTTGGGTGTACAGGCCGCTGGCGGGAAGCCAGTCTGGGTTGGAATATACGACCATAAAAATGGACTTGGACGGTATATGGCCATCAACGCCATTCTATCCTGGATCATGTTAAAAGATTCCAAAAAGAAATGGTTATTGTGGACCAATTTCCTTCTGTCAGTCTTCTTAGTTATTATGTCAAGTTCAGCAACTTCGTTGATCGTGATGTTGGCGACAATCTGTTTGTTGCCGGTTTTTCGAGTTTGGCGTTGGCGTAATGCTCGGGCATTGCCAGGCCTTCTAATACTGGGGATTCTCTCGGCAAGCATCCTTGTGGTTTTTTTGGCCGACCAGAAATACGCAGGATTAGATTGGTTTTTTGTTGCGTTGGGGAGGAACCCAAGCTACAATACTTTGCAGGTACGTATGGCGCTTTGGAATGTTGTTGCGGAAAAGGCCCAACAGCGTCCACTTTTTGGCTATGGATATGGCAATACCTCAGTTTACTCAACGTTAGACTCGGTGGCTCTTGCCAGGAGTGTATGGACACCCGAGCAATCTCATAACGGTTTTCTTGAAATTTTCATGCAATTGGGTTTGGTTGGGTTGGCAGCTATGGCATTACACATTATTTTTGGGTTTCGCCGCGGATTTATTTTGGCGAGGTTGACAAAAGCCAACGAAGCCCTATGGGTTATTGCTTACTTAATCATCTTGTTGTTATTTAACCTTACCTATAGCATCTATCTGGGCCAACTTACAATGCCGTGGACCATTTATGTGGCATTATCACTCTCAGTATGTTTTCAACTGAAAAAAATTGGCGACATGTCTGCGTCTGAAGAGAAGTTACCTTAAAGCGGTAAACTTCTATATGGATTTCCAATTGCAACTTCCTGGCAATGAATGTAATACCCTTTTGGCCGCCGGGACGAGAAAAGAGTCAAACGCGCTCAAGTACATTGCGAATTAGACTGAAAACGGGAAATGTAATTTGCTAGTGAGTAGGAAATACAATAAAGGATGAGCATCAAATGACAGAACTAACAAAAACTACGGCTCAAAATGATCCAGATGTGCAAATCATTCTCGTTGTTGGCAATAGCCGCAGCGGCACCACTATGATGGGGCGCATTCTTGGAAAACACAAATCCGTTTTTACTTTTAACGAAGACCACTTTTTTGAGGAGTTGTGGTACCCTGAGGAAAATCCCCAGCCAATGGGTCGGTTGGATGCGGTCAAGCTGGTGGCGCGTTTATTTTCCACACAACGGGATGGTTATTTTTATCAGGGAGATATTCAGAAGTATATGGATGAGGCTGAGCGGGTGTTTGATGGCTTGGATAGCTCCTCGGCCACGCCTCCAAGGGTATTCGAGGCGTTTTTGAAATATGAAGCCGGGCGATATGGAAAAAATATTGTGTGCCTGCAGACGCCTCGCAATGTTTATTACATTCGAGAGATTTTGGCATTGCACCCTGGGGCATATTTTGTCAATATGATTCGTGACCCGCGTGGTGTTTTGCTTTCACAAAAGAGAAGATGGCTGGGGCGTTTTTCTGGTTCTCGGAAAATCCCTTTTTTTCATATTGTTCGTACTTGGGCCGATTACCACCCGATTACCATAAGTATGCTCTGGCGGAGTGGCATCCGTGCGGGCGACCAATTTACAGATTCTCCGCGAGTATTTCAGGTGCGTTTCGAAGATCTGGTTAATGCACCACAGGAAATGGTTCAAAAGATTTGTACTTTTTGTAATTTAGATTATCAGCCAGAAATGCTCATGGTATCCCAGGTAGGTTCCTCCAATAGAACTGATAAGCCTGACCAAATGGGGATTGATGCGTCTGTCCCTGGTCGTTGGAAGCAAGGAGGGCTGACCGCCGCTGAAATCCACATCAGTCAGGTGATGACCCAGAATGGAATGGCGCGTCATAACTATATCAAAGAGCCCGTCTCGCCCAATCCTTTGGCGATCTTGGTGAGCGGTATTGCGTGGGCCGGCAAATCCATCTTGGTTTTGATTTTCAACAGACATAGGGTAAAAAATCTATTTTCTGCCATCAGAAAACGCTTGGTGAAATGAGGATGCTGAAGTGACCCAACCGCACGTTCCAGCATATAGAAAAATATGTTTCCAAATTTTTTGATCATTGGAGCCCAAAAATCCGCTTCGACCTTTGTACACGAATGTATTAGGGAGCATCCTGATGTGTTCATGCCACGAGATGAGGTTGCTTTTTTTCAGGACCCAGATTATCTGGAGGGCAGTCTGGCTAGGTTTGAAGCCCTTTTTGCCTCAGTGAAAAGCGAAAAAGCCATCGGCATCAAATGCCCGGACTATTTGGGGCGTCCTGAATGTCCAGAACGGATTTACAAGCATATTCCCGATGCAAAACTTATTGTAGTATTGCGTGACCCCGTTGAGAGGGCGATTTCAGCATATTATTGGTTTATGCAGGTTGGCATTATCCCTGTTCGTCCGCTGGAACTTGGCATGAAAGATTTGATCGATGGCCGCTATGACCATCAATTTCCTCGTTCTCGCGAAATCATAGATTACGGTTTCTATTATGAGCACTTGATGCGGTATTTAAAGTATTTTGATAGGGAGCGGATATTAATATTATTACAAACCGACCTTAAAAATTTCCCCCGGCAAATTGTCTCGCAAATTTACCGCTTCTTAGAAATTGATGACGGATATCTACCAAAGGCCCTGACAAGGCAGCCCAAGCAGTCTGTTTATTCCCTGCCTCGGCTAAAGTGGCTTGCGATTGCGAACCATTTTTTCTATACCTACCGAGTCGATGAAAACAATATGATGGCCTTGCATCTCGTTGAAAATAAACTTTCCAGACTGTGTTATTACCTGATGAACGGTGTTGACCGATATTTCCTTTCTTTCGTTTTTGGGAATTTCAAGGATAAACTTAGTGAAGACATCCGACGTGCTTTTGTAGAAAAGTATAAGACCGATGTGGAAGCCTTGGAAAAAATGTTAGGACAGGAGTTGACCAAATGGAAATGAATACTTCCGGGCATGACCAAAATGGAAAACGATTCGCCGGGCGTTCACCATTGGCTGTGCTGCAAGTTTTTAGTAAGGTAGGCCCGATGTTCTTAAGAGGGTTATGGTGGCGGCTTTGGCTGAAAAAGACCGTCGGTCTCACCCTCATTGGCAAGCAGGTAACGATTCGCAATCCGCAATACATTTCTGTGGGCGCTAATTTTGTAGCAGAGGATTATTGTGAGATTCAAGGCCTTTCCAAAGAGGGCATTATTTTCGGGAAGCAGGTTACACTTGGACGCTTTTCGATGATTCGACCATCTGGTTATTATGGTCGTGAAATTGGTGTTGGCCTCAAAATTGGCGATTATTCAAATATCGGAGCATATTGTTACATTGGATGTGGAGGTGGAGTGCAGATTGGAAACCACGTTATGATGTCGCCACGCGTGGGGCTCCATTCTGAAAATCATAATTTCGACCAGCTTGGCACGCCTATGAAAGATCAGGGCGTAGTCCGAAACGGGATCGTGATTGAGGATGATTGCTGGCTGGCAAGTGGCTGTGTTATTTTATCTGGCGTTCATTTGGGACGAGGCTCGATTGTTGCGGCGGGAGCGGTTGTTACAAAAGATGTGCCCCCTTATTCGGTTGTTGCAGGTGTGCCGGCAAAGGTAATCAAACAGCGCAGGCCTTTGGACAACGGGTCTACTGCCGGATAATTTCTGATTCAACTAATGGCTCTATAGGAATGTTATGAGAGAAAAAATACTTTATCTCCATGCAAGCGCTGAACTATATGGGGCGGATTATGTTCTTTTGGAATTGGTCGCAAGATTGAACAAATCCAAATATGAACCCATTGTATTGTTGCCCTTCCGCGGTCCACTTTATGAAAAAATGCTGGGATTGGGCGTGGATGTCAGAATTCTTGATTTTGCGGTCCTGCGGCGGCAATATTTCACCCTTAAAGGAATTATAGAGTTTGCGTACCGGCTTTTTGTTTCTACTTGGAAAATACTTCAACTTGTCCGCAAGGAGAAGGTTGCCGTCATCCATACAAATACGATCGCGGTTTTCGGGGGGGCGTTTGCGGCCAAGTTGGCCGGAAAACCGCACGTATGGCAAGTTATGGAAATTATTGTTTCTCCTAAGGCGCTCTGGAAGGTCAGTTCTTGGATAGTGGGCGCCTTTTCTGATCGTATCGCTGCCATTTCTAACGCCGCCCGTGATCATCTTGTGCTTGGGTACGCTGGTGTTGCAGCAAAGGTGAAGACAGTCTATCATGGGGTCGATTCTGCCGTTTACCATCCTTTGATTGATCCTGCTCCCATAAAAAAAGAATTTGGGTTGGCTGATGGAGTCCCGGTGATTGGAATGGCAGCGCGCATCAGCCCTTGGAAAGGGCAAGATTGTTTTCTTCGTGCCGCTGCGCAGGTTTTGCAGCAATTTCCCAAAGCACGTTTTTTTGTTGTTGGTGATGTTTTTCCTGGAAACGAAAAACATCGCGATGAAATGATGGCATTGATTGACGAGCTAGGCATACGTGATAGTGTGATTACACCTGGTTTTCGCTCTGATCTTCCACAAGTGATGGCTGCCTTTGATGTGTTTGTGCTTCCCTCCACACTGCCCGAGCCGAACGCTACTGTACTCTTGGCAGCCATGGGGATGGGCAAGCCGGTCGTTGCTACTGCCACTGGTGGGACGCTTGAAACGGTCATTGATCGGGAGACAGGGATACTTGTTTCGCCCGGACAGCCTGATTACATGGCAAATGCGATTGTAGAGTTGTTACAAGACCCACAAAAACGTAAGCAGTATGGCGATGCAGGCAGGGTACGTCAGGAATCAGTTTTTTCCATCGCGGCTTATGCCAGCCAAATTCAGGATTTTTATCGCACTATTCTATTGGAAAAGGCAAAGAGTAAATGAAGGCTTGCGTTATTGGAGGCTGTGGCTTTATCGGATCTCACCTTGTGGATGGTCTGCTCGTTGACGGCTGGCAGGTGATAGTCTTTGACCGCGTCATGGAGCGTTATCGCGCGCCTCTGCCGGGTGTGGAATATATCCTGGGCGAACTTGGTAACAAGGGATTGCTTGGTACGATCCTGCGCGGCGTAGATGTTGTTTTTCACCTAGTCAGCACGACGGTCCCTCAATCTTCCAATGAGTCGCCAGTTTTTGACATTCAAAGCAACCTGATTGATACCATCGGCCTGTTGGACGCGTGCGTGGCGTGCGGGGTTAAGAAGGTTATCTTCTTTTCCTCGGGCGGTACCGTTTATGGTATTCCTCGCGCTGTACCGGTCAGCGAAGATCATCCTACAGAACCCATTTCCTCTTACGGCATCGTAAAACTCGCGATCGAAAAATACCTTCATCTGTATAACCGACTTTATAGTCTTCCGTATACCATCCTACGGCCTTCGAATCCGTTTGGGGTGCGGCAGAATCCTTCGGGTCAGCAGGGAGCGGTGGCGGTGTTCTTGGGGCGCGTTGCCCAGGGTCTGCCAATCGTCGTTTGGGGCGATGGCGAAATCGTTCGCGATTACATTGAAATCCACGATCTCGTACGTGCCGCGATCCTGTCAGCCGAAACAACTGCAAAAAGCCAGGTGTTCAATATCGGCAGCGGGCAGGGTACTTCCATCAATACCCTGATTGATATAATCCGCTCTGTTGTTGATAAGCCTGTTGCCAAAATGCACTTACCCGCCAGACCGTTCGATGTTCCGTCTGTCGTTCTGGATATTTCCCGCGCACAAGCGGAATTGAAATGGAAGCCCCAAGCCTCCTTGGAAGATGGAATCACCCGGACTTGGGAGTGGACGAAATCTGTTGAATAATCGCGTTGCGAAGGAATAACTCCCGCACCGATTCCATTCAAAGAAGTTACTTAACTACTGAATAGGAAATTGTTGGATGTTGGCGGCGCTTGAGCGATTCTGATTTTGTCGATTTAGCCATTTTCCAAAAAATCACTTCAAAACGCATTTTGGAATTTGGCTATCTGTTGGCAAAATTTCAATTAATTCATTTATTATTCATGGGCTTTATCGTCGTGACCAATCAAGACTTTTATGATGATCTTGATTAATATCGAAAAACCGAAAAACATATTTGCCTTCATTAAACGGCGGTTACGGTAAAACAATAACTGCAACTTTCTTTTGCTTCAACAACTTGAATTTTCCCAGATATCGGAACTTCTTGGTGGATAGTTGTTAAACCTTTCCAGCAAATTTATGTGGCAATTCATAAAAAACGCTAATTTATCGTAAGACGCAATTCCTCGACTTCTGAAAGTCATAGTAAGTTTATTTGGTAAAATACACATGTTTTTTAAACTCGCTGTCTTCGATCTTCTTGTAGATTCTACTCATGGAGTTTCAAAATGAATTTCGTTTCCATTGAGTTCGCCTATCTTTTTTCTGTAATCTTCATTTTGCTATTAATTCTCCGTGCGCCTTTGCTCAAGAAAGTCATCATCCTTTCCGCCAGCTGTATTTTTTACGCTTATTGGGATTGGCGCTTCTTGGGACTGCTTATCTTTGTCACCGTTGTAGACTACTATATTTCCAGGCTTCTAGTGCAAGCGACAGATCAACGACGCAGGAAATTCCTTCTGCTCGCGAGCGTAATTCTCAACTTAGCGGTGTTGGGCGTTTTCAAATATCTGAATTTCTTCATTGACAATTTCGATTATCTGTTCTCAAACTTCGGGGTAAATATTTCCCATGTGAACATCCTTCTGCCGATCGGCATTTCTTTTTATATATTTGAAACCCTGAGTTATGTTATAGACGTTTACCGCGGAGATACGGAACCAGCGCGCTCTCTTCTGGATTACGCCGTATTCCTGACGTTTTTTCCGCGCCTGGTGGCAGGACCTATTATGCGCGCACGCCAGTTCCTGCCCCAACTGGATCGGGGCGTCGAGATCAATCCGCCTAATTTCGTCGCCGGGGCGCAATTGTTCGTTCAGGGACTCTTCAAGAAGACGTTGATTGCAGATCGGCTATCCCTCGGCGTTGACATGATCTACGCCAACCCTGCTTTATACGCGCCCGCCTCCGTTTGGATGGCGATCTTCGCCTACTCGATTCAGATCTATTTTGACTTCTCCGGCTACAGCGATATGGCGATAGGCATCGCCAGGATGATGGGATTTGATCTGGCTCAAAACTTCCATATGCCCTACGTCAGCCAGTCCATCACGGAATTTTGGCGGCGCTGGCACATCTCGCTTTCCACCTGGCTCAGGGACTACCTCTATATTCCGCTTGGAGGCAACCGCAAGGGGAAAGTTCGCACGTATATTAACCTGCTGCTCACCATGTTGTTGGGAGGACTGTGGCACGGCGCCAGTTGGAACTTTGTAATTTGGGGCGGGCTTCACGGAATCTATCTGGCAATCGAGCGCTTATTTGGCGTCAAGGTTGACGACGAACGGCCTTTCAACTGGATCAAAGCCCTTCTTCTCTTTATCCTTGTAAGCATTACCTGGGTGTTCTTCCGCTCCACCTCGCTTGAAACGACCGGAATCGTTCTGTCGAAATTGTTCTTCCTTTCGAGAGGCGGGCTTCTGTGGGCGCCGAACTCCGCCCTGATATTTGTTTTCATTGTGGTCGTTGGCGGATGGTGGATGAGGCGGAAGAAATTTGAAATCCCCGTATTGACTCTCGATAAACCCTATGCTATCCCGCTTCTAGCGGTGGAATATTTTTGGATTTATTTGTTCTTTCCGGCAAACATCAACCCCTTCATCTACTTCCAATTTTAAGGAATTCTTCGATGCCATTTAATCGTCAACGTTTTATCAAATATGCGCTTCAATTTGCAGGCTGGACGCTTCTCTTTTTTCTGCTGACCGAGACCTTTGTGCGCTTTGCGTTCGTTTCAAGTCCGACGCTCTCGTCGAAAGTGAACGGAGGCGGAATGGAGATCTATGGCTTTGAAGGGTACGGGTTTATTTATTATCTTCCCAACCTAGAAATTGCCACCCCGTTTTCGGGCAGCGAAAATATCGTCACGCTCGGCGACTCGTATACTCAGGCGCGGCACCTGTTGTATTGGAAAAATTACTCCTCCGTGGCGGAAAAAGCCTTGCGCTCCCAAGGTTATATCAAAGACATCAGGAATTTCGGATATATGGCAACCGCCATCCCGTATCAGATCGGCATCGGCAAAAGCCTGATGGAGACATATCATCCCAGGGTAGTGGTTATCGAACTTGCGTTGAATGATTTTATCAGCGACAGAGCCTTTGACAAGACTGCTCCCTTCTATTTCCAGATCGATGCTGCAGGAAATCTCATATTAAAGTCGCTCCCCGAACAGGTGGATAATTATTTGAAACTTCCGGCGCGGCTCGAAAATAAGCCTGCATTTTCATTCTACAGCAGGCTTTCAATAGAATCCTATTTGAAAACAGTTCGCGGTCAAAAGACTGGCAAGCCGGATGTGGAAACGGAGCAGAGATCAACAGACGAAATTAATTTGAACACGACGCAAAATCCGAACCCGAAAAAGAGTAAAGCCGCTCAGGATAAGATTCTCAGTCAGATTTTTGCTCTTATAGAAGACGCCTATGGCGAGACGCCGATCGTCTTCATCTTCCGCCCGTCATTTTCAAAGAAAGATAATCAATTTTATTACGATAAGGATGCGAAGCGCATCATATCTCTGCTCAGTCAACACCCTAATTGGCATACGATGTGTATTGCGGATCCATTCAATTCGTCGTTCCAAAACGGATATTCTCCCATCGGTTTTGGGAATACCGATCCCTTTTCAGGTCATTGGAATATCAATGGGCACAAGATCGTAGGGAATCTGCTGGCTGAGAATTTAATTAGCATGATGGAAAACCGACCAATAGCAGCCGCAGTATGCAATTTCTAACGATCGCCAATTCTATTCTCAAGGAAAATATCTGTATATGAAAATCGCCCTGCTCGGCACGCGCGGCATCCCCGCCAGTTACAGCGGGTTTGAAACTTGCGTAGAACAACTCGGTCAGCGCCTTGCGGCGCGCGGTCACGAGGTAACGGTTTATTGCCGCAGTCACCACATTACATACTCCGAACCGGAATACAAGGGGATGCGGTTGGTGAAACTCCCGACGCTTCCTAACAAATATCTGGATACGATCATCCATTCTTTCCTATCCTCGTTGCACGCCCTCTTTCAAGGATTCGATATTGGGCTGTATTTCATTGCGGGGAACAGCCCGGTGACGTGGATTCCGCGTCTGGTTGGCACGCGCACGATCCTCAACGTGGACGGGCTGGATTGGCGGCGCGAGAAATGGCCCGCGTTGGCAAAGAAATATATCCAATTCGCGGAATACCTCGCTACGATCTTACCCACCGCTTATCTGACCGATTCGCGCCATGTGCAGCAGTATTATAAAGAACAATTCAAGAGCGAACCCGCTTACATCCCTTACGGTTCGGACGTGGACATTCTCCCGCCGGGCGAGACGCTGGCAAAGTTCGGATTAGAAGCCGGAAAATATGTCTTGTTCGTAGGCAGGTTGGTTCCAGAGAATTGCGCGCACCACCTTGTGGAAGCCTTTCGCAAAATGGAAACCGACCTGAAGTGCGTTATCGTCGGCGACGCGCCCTACGCGGAGGAATACAAAGCCAGCCTCAAAAAATTGGCTGACAACGATCCGCGCATTATCTTCACCGGTTACGTTTTCGGCGAAGGGTATCAAGAACTCGGCTCCAATGCCCGTGTATTTGTCGAATCTTCGGGGGTGGGCGGCACACATCCGGCGCTGGTCGAAGCGATGGCGTTCGGGAACTGCGTGATCGTACACGATACGCCGGAAAACCTCGAGACTATCGGCAAAGGCGAAGCGGGGTTTTCCTACGACGGACAAGCAGGCGCGGACAGTCTGCGCCAAATCCTGATAAAATTGTTGCACGATTCCCGCCTGATTCAGGAATACGGCGCGAAAGCGCAACAATTTGCCCGCCGCCACTATTCATGGGACGCAGTAACAGATGAATACGAACGTCTCTTCTACCACACCTTACGAAAGCCCCTTCCAGGGCGTCTCTCTCAAACGCCGGTTGATGCGCCATGAATGTTGAAACTGCCTCGATTCCCGATGTTCTAATTTTGACTCCACGCATCTACGAAGATGCGCGCGGTTTTTTTATGGAAACCTATCAAGCGGACAAATTCGCCCAGATCGGAATCAAAACGACGTTCGTTCAAGACAACTATTCCCGTTCGAGCAAGGGCGTCTTGCGCGGGCTGCACTATCAAATCCGCCAGCCGCAAGGCAAACTTGTGCAGGCTGTTCTAGGCGAAGTCTTCGATGTCGCAGTGGATCTGCGCCGCGCTTCGCCCACCTTTGGGCAGTGGGCGGGCGTTCATCTTTCCGCCGAAAATAAACGCCAAGTATGGGTTCCGCCGGGCTTTGCGCACGGCTATTATGTAATAAGCGATTGGGCTGAAATAACGTATAAAACAACGGATTATTACGCCCCCCAATGGGAGCGCACACTGCTCTGGAATGACCCATTGATCGGGATAGCCTGGCGCCTACCATACGACGTCCAGCCTCTGCTGTCTTCAAAAGATCAAGCCGGGTTGCCCTTATCTCAAGCCGAAGTATACGAGGAGCTTCTATGAAAAATATGCTGATCACCGGCGGCGCCGGCTTCATCGGCGCCAACTTCACGCGCTATATTCTACAAAACGACCCTCAAGCGCGGATCGTCAATCTCGACCTGCTCACATACGCGGGCAGCCTCGAAAACCTGCGCGACCTCCCGGACGAATCGCGTTACACCTTCGTACATGGAGATATCTGCGATCGCGAACTGATCGGACGCTTGATCAACGACCACGCAATTAATATCATCGTCCACTTCGCCGCCGAGACGCACGTAGACCGCTCCATCTTCGGACCCTCGGCATTTGTCCAAACGAACGTGATCGGCGCGTTCACTCTGTTGGATGCCGCTCGAAAAGCATGGTTGGAAGATAAAGTCGTCCCCGTCGAACAAGCGCGTTTCCATCATATTTCGACAGACGAAGTCTTCGGCTCGTTGCAACCCGAGGATCCGCCGTTTTCAGAGACCACGCCCTATGCGCCGCGTTCGCCCTACGCCGCTTCAAAAGCCTCGTCAGATCATCTGGCGCTTGCTTATCATCATACCTACGGCTTACCCGTCACAATTACAAATTGTTCCAATAATTACGGACCGTATCAATTCCCTGAAAAACTTATCCCGTTGATGATCGCCAACGCGCTCGAACGCAAACCCCTGCCCGTCTACGGAGACGGGCAACAAATCCGCGACTGGCTGCATGTGGAAGATCACTGCGAAGCGATATACCGCGTCTTGCAAAACGGCAGGCTCGGCGAGACCTATCTGGTAGGCGGCGATAACCAAACGCGCAATCTCGACCTCGTACAGACATTATGCGCTATCATGGACGAAGTCCGCCCCGGCGCACCGCACACAGACCTCATTCGTTTTGTCCCCGACCGCCCCGGCCATGACCGGCGCTACGCTATTGACGCTTCTAAGATTCACGCGGAACTGGGCTGGGCGCCGCGCCACAATCTACGCGACGGATTGCGTCAAACCGTCCAATGGTACCTCGACCATCCGCAATGGATCGAAGCGATTCGCGATCAAGGGGGCTATCAAGATTGGATCAAACGCAATTACGCTCAACGCACAGAGGAGCGCTCGTGAAAGGTCTCATTCTAGCCGGTGGACGCGGCACGCGTCTATCTCCATTAACAAACGTCATCTCCAAGCAGCTTCTACCGGTATACAACAAACCTATGGTGTATTACCCGCTCAGCCTACTGATGCTGGCGGGCATTCGAGAGATTCTGGTGATCAGCACGCCGGAAGATTTGCCGAACTTCAAGCGTCTTTTAGGCGATGGATCGCAATGGGGAATTCATTTCGAATATGCCGAACAAGACCAACCGCGCGGTCTTGCCGATGCGTTCATTCTGGGACGCGACTTCGTCGCCGGGCAGCCCGCCTGTTTGATCTTGGGCGACAACATCTTCTTCGGCGACAACCTGCCGAATAAATTGCGCGCCGGCGCAGCGGTCCGCGATGGCGCGCTGGTCTTCGCTTACCCGGTTCACGACCCTGAACGCTACGGCGTAATTGAATTCGACTCGAACGGCCGCGCCATCAGCATCGAAGAAAAGCCGAAAGCGCCGCGCTCGAACTACGCTGTTCCCGGACTCTATTTCTACGATGAAAAAGTTTGCGACTATGCAGCGGCGCTAGAGCCTTCGCCGCGCGGCGAGATCGAGATCACCGATCTCAATCGCGTCTACCTTGCCGCAGGAACTCTACAAGTCGAGACCTTGGGGCGCGGCTTCGCCTGGCTCGACGCCGGCACGCACGACACCCTACTGCAGGCTTCAAACTTCGTCCAAACCATCGAGCAACGCCAAGGGCTTCTAGTCGGTTCGCCGGAAGAAGCCGCCTATCGAAGCGGCTTTATCACCGCCAGTCAACTCCACCGGCTGGTTGATCTGGTCAAAGCCAGCAGCTACGCTTCTTATCTTTCACGGATCGTAGAAGAAACCTAGAATGCGCATCCTTCTTCTGGGAAAACGCGGTCAACTTGGTTGGGAGTTACAGCGAACGCTGCCTTACCTGGGAGAAGTCGTCGCATTAAGCCGCGCTGAAGCGGATCTCGCTCAGACCGATTCGCTTCGAGATGTTTTAAACGGATTGGCTTGGGACGCATTAGTGAACGCTGCGGCATATACCGCAGTGGATCGTGCAGAAACCGAAGCGGACATGGCGCGCCAAGTGAATAGCGACGCGCCCCGCATCATGGCGGAAGAAGCAAAAAAGCGCAACGCGTTCTTCCTCCACTTCTCGACCGATTACGTTTTCGACGGCTTAAAATCGGAGCCTTATTGCGAGACGGACACGCCTAACCCAAGCGGAATTTATGCGCGCACAAAACTGGAAGGCGAACGCGCCATCCAAAACATTGGCGGTTTAAATTTCACTTTTCGCACAAGCTGGGTCTATAGTATGACGCACAAAGATAATTTCGTCGCTAAAGTGATACAATGGGCGAGCCGCCAAAATGAATTGCGCGCAGTAACCGATCAAACAGCATGCCCAACGTGGGCGCGCGCGCTCGCAGAATTAACATCGTTGGCGCTGTTTCGTATAATGCAAATGGGCGGCAGGTGGGCGTCGGAGCATTGCGGCGTGTACCATGTAGCATCCGCTGATTTCGTCAACCGCTATGAATTAACGCGTTACATCGTCCAACACTTGGACCTACCCGTTGCCGTAAAACCCGCCTTGACGCAAGAATTCCCATCCCCCGTCAGCCGTCCGGCATTTTCCGCCTTATCTTCAACGCGCTTTGCTCAGACTTTTAATCTCCGTATTCCAGGCTGGCGCGAAATGCTAGATTCGGCTTTAGACGCTTCGCCATGATCCGCCGCTTCTCGATCAACTACGCGATCATTTCCATAATTATGGACGCGATTGTTATCGCATTCATCTTATGGCTGGTCGCCTATGTTCGTCCGAATATAGATAATTTCGTAAGCATTCCATTTATCAAAGACGTCCATAAGCGGGTCGCTTTGCCGCCTATTCTCTATGCGGTTTTTCCTATCGTTTGGATCCTCATCATGCATTTCTTCTCGGTTTACGATGGACGAAAGAATTTGCGCATTGTGGAAGAATTCACCAGTCTTACAGTGTCGGGCTTTCTTGCGGGAATCTCTTTCGCAGGCATACTCTATTTCTCCTACCGCGATGTTTCGCGTTTTTTATTTCTTGTATTTATGCTTCTCTCCTATCTAGCCTTGTTCCTCTGGCGTATCCCAGCGCGTCAATGGTATCAACGACGGAATCAAAAGCTAGGACGCATCCGTCGGACGCTCATTGTAGGCGCCGGAATCGTCGGCAGGGAGATGGAAGCGCGGATAAAAAAATATCCGCGTCAGATCGAACTGGTCGGCTTTTTAGACGACGACGAAAAGAAACGGCAAAATCATACGGATATCCTAGGGTCGCTCGACTCCGCTCGCGCTATCGTCCATGAACGTCATGTTGACGATGTCATCATTTCGCTGCCATTGCGCGCTCACGCTCGCGCAAGTCAATTAATGGAAGAATTATTCGACCTGCCTGTACGGGTTCAAATCATTCCCGATTATTTTCAATGGACGTTGCACCATGCGGCTGTGGAAGATTTTGCCGGCATCCCGCTTATGGATGTGCGCGCCCCTGCGTTGACGGAGAATCAGCGTCTAATAAAACGCGTCTTCGATATTTTCACGACATCCCTCATTCTGATTCCCGCTTTACCAATCATGAGTCTGATCGCCTTGGCGATCTGGCTAGACGACGGCTCCCCCGTTCTCTTCAACCAGAAACGCATTGGAGAAAACGGACGGATATTCATGGTTTATAAATTTCGCACTATGGTTAAGAATGCGGAGCAAATGCGCCATTTAGTAGAGCAGGCTGACGAACAAGGTCGCCTCATTCACAAACATCGCAACGATCCGCGCATTACCCGCGTCGGTTATTTTCTACGCAGATGGAGTTTGGATGAATTTCCACAATTCTTCAATGTCTTTCGCGGCTCCATGAGTCTGGTCGGCCCCCGCCCGGAGCTTCCTCATCTTGTCGAGAAATATAAACCTTGGCAGCGCAAACGCTTCGCCGTGCCGCAAGGCATCACCGGCTGGTGGCAGATTCACGGTCGGAGCGATAAGCCTATGCATTTACACACCGACGAAGATTTATATTACATTCAAAATTACTCCATCTGGTTGGATATTAAAATCCTGATCGCAACATTCTGGATCGTGTTGCGAGGCAAAGGCGCATATTAACTAACGCGCCGTAGGAAATAAAAATGACAGTTTTCTTTCGACGAAGCGTTGCGCTTCTTTTCCTGCTTATCGCTATAGAGGCGGGCAGCGGATTGTTGTCCGAATTGCTTCTTTTCACAAAACGATTCTCCGCTGGGTATCTTTCAACAAGCGTTTTCACGATCTTAGCGTTCTCTCTCATATTTGCCGCAGCAGGGATTTCGGCGTGGCGCGCTTGGAAGAGTCTTAACTTCGCCAAACAAGTTTGGGAGGTTTTACTTTCATCGCCGCAACGTGTTTCATTGCTTCTCTGGGTATTTGGCGCGGTTTTCATGCTCTCTGCTACAGCGCTCTTAAATCCTGGTTACCGCTTCGGCGCTTGGCGCGAATCACTGGAAAGAGCAACGCCCCTGCTTGGGCTATGCGCATTGATCGGCGTTCAAGCCATCTTTTTCTTGCTATTAAATCGTGCGCGAAATAATCATGGACCCCAGCTCTCGATTCAAAAAAGCGCCTTATTTGCTAGCGGACTATTTTTTCTACTATTGCTATCCATTTTCATCTGGATAGGTTGGACAAAAATCGGCGTTATCCCACGCGGACGTGTCTCATGGTACTCTATCGGAATCCCGCTGTTACCGGGGCAAGTCTGGCTCACAGGTTGGTTGACTATTATATTATCCGCTTGTTGGGCGTTTACAAGGCGGCGTCTGCCAGTTCGTACAAACGTCAGTCATCGTCTATGGCGCGCAGACCTACTCATCGGGCTAGCGCTCTGGCTTCTAACCGCTATATTATGGTCTTCCGTCCCCTTGCCTCGTAGTTTTTTCTTCCCCGGTCCATATGCCCCCGACAACATAATCTATCCTTACGCCGATTCGGCTGTTTGGGACACGGGAGCGCAATTCGCGCTTATCGGTCAGGGCTTCAGCAATAGCAATGCATTTCAAGATCACTCGGGGTACATGGGCATACTCGCGTTCTTTCACCTGCTAATCGGCGATAATTACGTTCGTATATCCGCCCTCCAAGCCGGGTTGCTGGCAATCTTTCCCGCCCTCATGTACTGGCTCGGCAAGTCGCTCCACAGCCGCCCTGCCGGACTCTTCGTCGCTGGCTTAACTATTCTTCATGAGTTGAACGCCTTCGCCGCCAGCAATATGATCGATCTATCGCATGCGCGTTTTCTGCTCACAGAATATCCAACGCGAGTAGGGTTGGCGATAGTAGCCCTGCTCCTCTTTCGCTGGCTGCGCGCCCCTCAAAAGGGAGAATCCTACGCCCTTCCAATCGGCGGGTTGCTCGCATTAATGATCTTACTCCGGTTTAACTCATTAATGTTTCCAATAGCGGCAATTGCCGGCATTCTGCTTATCTATGGGACTCGCTGGAAACAAGGTCTCCGCGTATCCCTAACGATCGTCGCCTCATTAATCCTCGTTCTTTCTCCTTGGATGTGGCGCAGTTGGATTCTATCCGGAAATCCTTTCTTCTTCGCTGAAAAAACAATGCGGATATTTAGCGACACCTACCGCTTCCAGCCTTTCACAACTCCTACTCCAACTCCAGCCCCTTCGTCGCAAGAATCTCACCAGTCGCATCAACTCGCCTTCAACGCGCCGCTCATACGCTCTAAAGGCTCTGCAAACGCAACGCCCTCTTATCCTTCGGCGGCGTCTAAAACTGAAAGTAACCCTAGCCCCTCATACAACATTATATTAAGCCACTTCTCTCATAATGTAGTCGCCAGCGCACTCGTCCTACCGACCAACCTTCTCTTTCACGATACTCAACGAACTATCTATGAGGCGCACCCATATTGGGGGAAAAGCGACGGCGTCTGGCAAGGCGCCCTCACCCTGCAAGAAGCGCTTCTTCTCATTGTCAACCTGCTGCTGATCTCCATCGGGTTAGGCGCCTCATGGCACAGATGGCGGCTTGCAGGATTCGTCTCATTAGGCGTCTATCTCATTTATATTGCATCGCTCGCCATAGCGCGCACTTCCGGCGGACGTTATATCGTTCCCATAGACTGGATTCCACTATTCTATTGGGGCGTTGGAATAACGCAAGCGGCGCTTTGGGGAATGACCCTCTTGGGCGTCAACGCCCATCAACCGCGCAAACCGATCGCGCCCACTGCGCTGTCGTACAAACACGGCTGGCTGCTGCTCATGCCATTTCTACTCTTTACTAGCGCAATGACCATAACAGATCGAGCGCTCCCCGAACGCTACTCTGAATTGAAGAAGCGCGAGGTAATCGCAATGATCGAAGAAAATCAAGCGCTTCAAAAAATAGATATCTCAGTAGAAGCATTAAATGCATTCATTGAATCAAAAGGCGCATTAGCATATCTTGGCAGAGGACTCTATCCGCGTTATTATCACATCGGAAAAGGAGAAAGCTCCAGCGGAATAGACGCCTACGAAATCGAAGAATATCCACGACTGGCTTTTACATTCATAGGTCAATTTAATACGAAAGATGTTGTGTTGCCGTGGGTAACCCAAAGTTCCGTGGAACTACATGGCATAAAATTCCCGAACGCTTCCGACGTAATCGTCCTCGGATGTTCGCGATCTTCACGCGAAAAACAATATAAGAATAAATATAAAAACGTCATTGACGCGTTAATGGTTATAATTGTTGGAGACGACCCTGAGATTCTTATGCGCAATCCCACTGCGCCGCTGAAGTGTCCAATCCCTGAACCTGTCTGTAAGAACAATCAAAATTGCCGGCAACCGCCATGAACAAACGCACACGGAAGATATGATGAGACGTAAAACCAGATTAACGATCGCCCCTATCGCGTTGATCGCGGCTATACTCGCCTGCAATTTGCCCGACGCGCAACCGCCTACGGACGACAACCAAGTCCCTCCTGAAATTAAAGCCACGTTGGCGGAAGGTCTGCGCAACGGCGCGGACGTTCCCATCACCGCTACATTTTCGCCCATCCCACGTCCATCCGCCACAAGCGTCACAACTTCGCCCACTCCTTCTACGCCACTACTGACTCTTGTGCAGCAAGTGGACTGCCGCGCAGGTCCTGGCCAGAATTACGAATCTCTCTTCATTTATCCAGCGAACGTCTCTTTAGAAATTCTAGGGCGCTACGACGCTGAAAATTACTGGCTGGTTAAATCGCCTGAAAGCTCGAGAAGACAATGCTGGATATCAGGCGCATACGGTCAAGCCAGCGGCAATTTGGAGGAAACGCCGAACGTCACGCCGCCGCCTCCGCCGGCTGCCCAACAACCGCTGCACGCGCCTTCGTTTCAATCATGGAATTACACCTGTGCCTATAATGGAAGCGGCTATAATATTATCGTCGCGCTGGCTTGGTCTGATAAATCCAATAACGAGACCGGTTTCCGCGTCCTTCGCAACGGCGGCTTGGTCGCGGACCTTCCAGCCAACTCTACCGCCTATACCGATTCAGCGACGATATACGCTGGACAAACATTCGTCTACCGCATTGAAGCGTACAATTCAGCCGGAACGGCTGGCGCCAATACCGCCCCAATCTCATGCTCGTAATAAAATCACGGAACAAGCTTGCGGGTCCTCAGCACAATTCAACTGCGTCCGGAACCATCGTCCTATAGCCCGGATTGGGGATATACACCGCCTTAAATTATGCAATAATTTAAACATGAGGAGAACTATGAGAAACACCAACAAACTCTTTGCCGTATTAAGCGTTCTTTTACTCGCCGCGCTCGCCTGCAACCTGCCAGGCGCATCGCCCGCCTCGACACAACCACCGGCAAGCGAACCGGCGAATACCAACGAGCCCGTCTCAATTAATCTCGATGAAGCGCTCACGCTCGCCGTCCAAACGTTGCAAGCCGCAACGTTGACTGCCGTCGTGCCGACGCAAACCGTCACGCCAGGACCCTCGCCTGCGCCGCCTTCTACCGCTCCGACAGTTTCGGTATCATCAGATACAAACTGTCGCACAGGTCCAAATGCTAATTACCCATTCGTTACATTGTTCAAAGTTGGACAATCGGCGAACGTGGTCGGCAAATATACTCCGAACAATTATTGGATCATCGAATACCCCGGCGGCTTCGGCGCCACATGCTGGCTATGGGGAGCCTACGCAACTGTGTTAGGCGAAACCGCCGGATTGCCCGAAGGCGTCCCGCCACCCCTGCCCCCGACTGTCACCCCTGCTCCCTCTGCGCCCCAAGCGCCCAAGCAGTTAGGATTATCCTGTACGAGCGTAAATAAATCGAAAAAGCTCGGTCAGATTTGGATGTTCGCTTGGGAGTGGACTGTAAACTTCACATGGAGCGATCAATCCACGAACGAAAACGGTTTCTATGTGTATAAAGACGGCGTTCTACTTGCGACAGTCGGTCCAAATGTCGAGTCGTATACCGATGTGTTTACAACCTCGCTGATCCTCACTCCGGTTACCTATACTTACAGCGTTCAGTCATTTAACAGCGACGGATCGTCGGCGCTCAAAGATAAAGAAATTTCTTCCTGTCCGTAAACAGTAAAAAGGAGAGCGACCTAACAAGTCGCTCTCCTTCTATTCGCCAACTAACTCTCTTGTCTTTTTTGTCTGTTTACCGCGCTCTTCAGTGTCAAGCACGCGCTTACGAATACGGTAGCTTTCGGGCGTCACTTCCAACAGTTCATCGTCAGCCAGATATTCGATCGCTTCATCCAGCGACATTTGGCGCGGCGGCGTGAGGCGGATCTCCATATCGCCGCGCGAAGCGCGCACGTTTGTAAGATGCTTCTTCTTGCACACGTTCACCGAGATGTCGCCGGAGCGCGCATTCTCTCCAACGACCATGCCTTCATAAACATCCACGCCGGGACCGTAGAACAGGATGCCGCGTTCTTCCGCCGATTTCAACGCGTACGCGGTGGTCGCACCCGGCTCCCAGGCGACAAGCGAGCCTGATTGTCGCGTTGCTATGTAGCCCGCCATTTCGTCATACCCATGAAAGATCGTATTCATCACGCCAGCGCCGCGCGTAGACGTAAGGAATTGATAGCGGAAGCCGAGCAAACCGCGCGTCGGGGCGATATAGGTTAGGTGCGTCGTACCGTCGCCAGACGGCTGCATTTCCGTCATCTTGCCGCGGCGCGAGCCGAGCATCTCAACCACCACGCCAACGGTCTCGTTGCTTGTTTCGATATGAACTTCCTCAAACGGTTCAAGTACCGTTCCATCTTCCGCCTTGTGAAAGATCACTTCCGGACGGGAAATCTGAAATTCATATCCTTCGCGCCGCATCGTTTCGATCAAGATGCCTAGGTGTAGCTCGCCGCGCCCCGAAACGAGGAAGTTCTCTGCCGAAGAAGTTTCTTCCACGCGCAATGCTACGTTCGTGCGCAGCTCTTCAAAAAGGCGTTCGCGCAAATTGCGAGAAGCCCCATATTTTCCCTCGAGGCCCGCGAACGGAGACGTATTCACGCCAAACGTCATGCGAACGGTCGGTTCTTCGACCTTGATCGTCGGCAACGCGATTGGGTTCAATGGATCCGCCAGCGTCTCGCCAATAGCGATCCCCTCCAGCCCAGCCAACGAAACAATATCGCCCGCGCCCGCTTCTTCAATTTCAACTTTATTCAATCCTTGGAAGGTGTAGAGATATTTCGCCGATTCGGGCAAATTCTGCCCTTCGGCTGTTAAGCGCGCTAGGCGTTGACCGGCACGGATTTTACCGGCGAAAATGCGCCCGATAGCCGTTACGCCGCGATAATCATCATACCCCAACGACGTGACGAGCAATTGAAGCGGCGCGTCTATATCTACTTTCGGCGCGGGCACATAGCGAAGGATCGCCTCAAACAGGGGTTGGAAATCAGGTCCAAGCTCCGGAGAAATACCCGCTCTTCCCGCTGTCGCTTGTACATAAACGATAGGAAAATCGGCTTGCTCCTCGGTCGCGCCGAGTTCGATAAAAAGATCGAACGTTTCGTTGAGGACGCGATCGGGTTCCGCGTCTTTACGATCTACTTTATTGATAACGACGATCGCTTTATGCCCCATTTGGAGCGCCTTCTTAAGAACGAAACGCGTTTGCGGCATGGGACCTTCCGCCGCGTCCACAAGGAGTAGGACGCCGTCCACCATGTTCATCACGCGCTCAACTTCGCCGCCGAAATCGGCGTGACCGGGCGTGTCTACGATGTTAATCTTGATGGGGTTGCCGGTCTTGGGATCGTTCAGCGTGATGGCTGTGTTCTTGGCAAGGATGGTGATGCCGCGCTCGCGTTCAAGATCGTTGGAATCCATAACGCGCTCAGCGATCTGCTGATGTTCGCGAAATGTGTGCGATTGACGAAGTAAGCCGTCTACAAGGGTGGTTTTGCCGTGGTCAACATGGGCAATAATGGCGATATTACGGAGGTCGGTTCGTTCGGTTAACATAAAAAATCTACTTTCGAGTAAGGATAGAAAATAAGCGGCACAGAACAAGCGACAAGAATAGAGATTAAAAGTTGGCGAAAAAAAAGCCCCAGCCTGTTAAGAAGCGAGGGCTTTCAAGAGCCTTTCGGATTCAGGTCGCGCGGGCGCTATTGTATCAGAATGTTTGAAATTCGAGCAGGGGATTTTTCCCGCGGCGGACGCTCATTGTTGCCAAAAGCCAGGGACAAAGGTCCTCAGCAACGTATCCGCGATCAGCGCCAACGTGAAGCAGTTGCTAAAGACGCGATTATGCATAAAGCACACAGTGGAGAACCAGCGGGGCCAGATAGGATAACCCACAGGCGGCTCGCTGGGGCGCGGCTTGGCAAGCCGTTGAATAGCGACCATCGCAGGCTTATACGCAATAAAAACCAACAGCATAACCGGCGTGAAGAAGCGCGCGACAAACACGAGATATACAACAACAAGATAGGAGGCGATAACCGCTCCAATAGTAACGTAACGCGCTCTCGTTTCGCCGAGCAGAACGGGCAGGGTTCGAACGCCTTTAATCTTATCTTCGTTGCCTTTGTCGGTATGTTTACCGAGGTTAATCGTCATAACATTCAAACCAATGGGAACGCTGGCAAGAACGACCAGCCAATTCCACGCGCCCGTCAATACGAAAAATACGCCGCCGATCATCAAGGGTCCCCAAATAATGAAAATGGATAACTCGCCGATGCCGATATATTTCAGCGGATAGGTATAGAACAATAAGATGAACGCCCCCACGCCAAATAACCACGCCACAATAGGCGAGAAATTCGTGACATATAACGCGTACACGCCAGAGAGCGCCGCCAATAAACCGCTGACGGCAAACCAGACCAGATGCGTAGACTCGCCCCAAAATCCCTGCGCAAGCGGATGAACCCCATATTGCGTGCGAAAGTAATTATCTTTATCAATGCCGCGGCTGAAATCGGTATAGTCGTTAATGAGATTGTTCGTCCCATGCGCGATGAACAGTCCAAGCGTAAGAATAAGCCAGGTCGCAAAGTTGAACGGAAGGTTATGCATCCGCGTATATTGCCAAGCTAGCAAGCCGCCGATGAGTCCTGAATAAAGCGTGATGGCGCCAACAGCGGAGCGGGTGGCGATAAACCATTTCGAGAGGACGTCAAGCGCGTCCCACTCCTTCTTATCTTCCATCTTGATCAATTGCGAAAGCGATTTACGCCACATGGCAAAGGTTGAATTCATGGCTGTCTCCTAGGTATAGGTATGCGCCCATTATATACGCAGCGCCGCATCTATGTAAGATGCACAGCCTTAATCGCGTCTTCTCCTCAAATCCATAGGAGAAATTATATGAACGAATGGAACGTTAGAAATCAAAAAGTGATTGATGAGTTTCGCGCAAACGGCGGGAAGGTCAGTTGGTTCGGCTCGCTCTTGCTTTTGCACACGAAGGGCGCTAAAAGCGGGCAGGAACGCATTAATCCCGTCGTCTACATGCAAGACAACGACCGCTGGCTAATCGTCGCTTCAAAGGGCGGCGCGCCCACTCACCCCGATTGGTTCTACAACATCAAGGCAAATCCGCTGGTGACGGTGGAAATCGGGACGGAGACTCGACAAGCGCAAGCAACTGTCGCCGACGAGCCCGAGCGGACGCAGCTCTATGACAGAATCGCATCCGCTATGCCTAGTTTTGCGGAATATCGCAGTAAGACAGAACGCTCAATCCCCGTAGTGATCTTGACTCCCGTGAAATAAAACGCTTTAAACAAAAGGCGGCTTCGAATATGTCGAAGCCGCCTTTTATTTCCACGCTACAATGCGGCTATAACTCGTCGTAATTTTGCTTGTACCTCTTCGGCAATCGCGCTTAAATTGGGGTTTCCGACTCGCGACATTGCTATCAGCGGGTCTACCGCCGCCACATCTATTTTGCCGTTTCCCACATCTTGCACAATGACGTTGCACGGCAAGTACACGCCGATATGCGCTTCAGCCGTCAACGCCTTATGTGCAAACTGCGGATTACACGCGCCAAGAATGCGATAGCGACGAAAATCCACGTTCAACTTTTTCTTTAACGTAGCGGCAACGTCGATCTCCGTTAACACGCCGAAACCCTCCTTCTGCAATTCATCCGTCACGCGCGCAATCGCCTCTTCATAAGGCAACGCCAGCGTTTTACTGAGATAGTACTCCGTCATTTTATACCTCCGTCGAAATGGTATTATTCCCAGACTCTTTCCCTTCCCACCACCCCATCAACTCACTCAGCGGCAAGGATGGCGTCGCATCACCCTGCCTGCCTGAATTCCACGTGACGATCAACTCGCGTTTCGCGCGCGTGATGCCCACGTAAAACAGACGCAGACGTTCCTTCACATAATCCAGCCGCGAGCGCAACGTCGCCGCGCCTTCTTCGTACCAGTCGTACTCGCTCCGCGACTCAAGAGCGCTCAACTGCGCCAACGCTTCCGCCGACAAGTCCAGTCCGCTCCGCACGAACCACTTCTCCGAAATAAAACGGTCGTTCGGCATGTTCGATGGGAAGTCATAATTATTGACCGACATCAAATAGACGCGGTCCCACTCCAATCCCTTCGCCTTGTGCATCGTCGTCACCACCACCCGTCCGCGATGGCGTTCGGGGTCGAAGCCCGAATCGTCCGACGAGAACCCGATGAAGCGCCGTTCATTCTTCGCGATCACCGCCAGTTCCGCCGTCAACTCAGGCAGACGCCAATCCGCGTGATCGTCCGCCGCGCTGCGCAGCACCAACGCGAGTTTATGCGCCAGCGCCAAATCCGACGCCTCGGTGAACACATCCTGCGCCAACGTCAACACCAACTGATCAATCGGAAGCGTTACCGCGCTCAACCATCTCTGGATGACGACTCGGAACGCGCTCAACTCCTGGATGACTTGCCCCGCTTCATCCCCACCGACAGCTGATCGCCAATCGTCGGCATTTTGCGGCGCTACAAGATTTTCCACGTCCGCCATCTTGCGTAACAAGACTGATGTCGTTGCGAGGAGCGTTCGTTGCGACGAAGCAATCTCCTCGCCATTCGAATTCTCCAATTCTCCAATTCTCTCTTCATCTTCAGGAGATTGCTTCGCAATTTGCGCTCGCAACGACATGCCATCACGCCAGTCTCTTCTAAACACCTCATACGCCTTCGACAACTTCCTCGCCGACTGCGGATCCGCCAGATACCCCAACAGATAACTCAACGACCCCGCCGCCGCGCGCGTCGTCGAAGTAGTATTCAATAACTCAATGCATTCTATGCCTTTTGCTTGCAACGCTTTAACCACATCTACACCTTTGTTATTCATCGTTGTCAAAACAGCCACGGTTGATTCTGGGTGGTCTGGCAACCATTTCACTATTGAGTTAACAACGGATGTCAATTCTTCTTCAGATGTATATTTTCTGCTTATAAACTTTATCGTTTCTGGGGTATTCGGCGGATTTGGCTGCATATCGCCATCTGGCGTAGGTTCAATATGAGGTGTCCACAAAGCATCGCGAACTTCTGGAATTGGATGACTATTCATAGTCCAGTCAATCAAATGGTTCGCAATGTCTATGATCGATTGCTGGCACCGTCCAGACTCTGGCATATCTTCGTGTCGATTAAGGTTTACAAAGTCTCTCAGCAGCTTCGGATCTGCCGTTGTAAATGTTTCATATATCGCTTGGTTCGGATCGCCTACTCTAACCCAATTGCCATTTTCACCTGATATAGCATTTAGGATAAATTCTTGTGTCTGATTGGAATCCTGCGCCTCATCTTCCAGAATATATGGATAACGATATCTAATCCGCTCCAAGTATTCATCATCCGCCTCAAGGATCTTTCTCGATAATCTAATCAAATCATCAAAATCCACTGCCCCACGATAATTTAAAGCTCGCTGATAATGAAAATAAACATTCCAGCCATACTCAGCTAAAGGTAACGGCGCAGGCTGACCATCAAGTCGTAAACGTATATCTTCAGGCGTAAGTTGTTTGTTTTTTGCGGAACGAATGAACGCATTGGCTATGTCATTTGCTAATTTAGGCAATCCTCCTTTTTCATTACGTTTAACCTTGCTTATTTCATAATCATCCAGATCGGGTCTAAAATATTGTTCAAGCAACTGTGGGTCACTAGCTAAACAAGCATTTACAGCATCATGTCGTATGGCGTCCGCTTCACGATCATCCACAATACTAAATCTCTCATCCAGCCCCACGCTCGCAGGCTTCTCGCGGACGATGTCATGCGCCAACCCGTGCAGTGTGCGAACGCGATATTTGTATAAAGCCTGCAATGGTTTATCGAAAAATTTTTCTATGCGCGCTTCGAAATTGTCCACCGCCGAGTTGACGAGCGTGACGATGAGCACTTCCTGATCGTCTCGCAACCGCCCTTCGTGAATGATCTGCGCCGCGAGCGCCGAGAGGATGTGCGTCTTCCCCGCGCCAGGGACAGCGGCAATGCCAAGCCGCCCGCCATCGTAGCGGAGGATGTTTTGTTGGGAGGGGCGAGGAGTGAAAGGGAGGGTCATGTGTTTAGGTGTCAGGTGGCAAAGCAAAGTGGCAAAGTTTCTTGATTGAGTGTTCTGATTTCTTCGGTTGATTCTACTCCGCGAACTCGCATTGCGAACCTGCTATTCATACAAAGCCCGCTGAAGCGGGCTAGGCGGCTTCAGCCGCCTTCGCAGGGATAGCACGGTGGTTTATCACCGTGCGGGCAATGAATTAGGCGCGCCTTGGTTGGTGCAACACGTCCATCGTCGGGCGGACAATGTTGGGCAACACACCACGCCGCAGCCAATCACCTCTCATCCATCCTCTCCATCGCCGCGATATATGTTCCGTCCGCGTGATGCTGTTTCTGATTATGAATATATCCTACCACCGAAGCAAGGTTTTTCTCGCCAAAAGACAACACACCATATTCATCCTGCCAGTAAAATTCAAAATCGGGTTTGATAACGTGATTGACATAATGCGAACTATTCCCTTTCACATCGCCGATAAATTTCGCAGGCGCAATTTTGGGCGGAACAGAAACAGCAAGATGAGCATGATCCACGATACCACCAATCGCATGGACGAATCCGCCCATATCCTGTGCCTTCGCCACAATAACCCGATACAACTCGGGTTCAAGAGCCGCGTCAATTAATGGCAAACGATTTTTCGTTCCCCAGACAAAATGATAGTAAAGTTTCCAATATGGCATTTAATTTTCCTCATAGGCGGCTTCAGCCGTCTTTGTAGGTATAGCACGGGGGTTCATCCCCGTGCGGGCGTGGCAATCAAATATTTCCATTTCACAATCACCTCATCCCCGTGCGGGCATTGCAATCAAACTATGCATATTTCGCAGAGGTCAATTTCTCATGCGGGCAAAATCACGGGCGCGTTTCTCCTGAGTTAGAATCCACCATCAACACGAATGTATCCACCGCTTCGAAATCATCGCCCGTCAGCACATCGAGCAAATGAAGCATGTCATTGTCCCAGCGTTCATCGGGCGCGCCGCTGACGTACCAATTCGAGCCGTTGTCTGCCAGCACAATGCCGTATGTTTTGAACGCTTGCAACAAAATTTGCATCTCAGGCGGGAAACCTGAAATATCGTAATCCGCTTTCAAACGAAAACGCGCGCCCATCGGCGGGATTCCATCTTGAGGATCAGAGGTTTGATGCCGCGCGGGCCAAATGTATCCCGCTGTATCTTCAACAGTGAATCGCAATGCGTGTCGAATCTCGCCCGCTGCGATTTCATCATAACGAACCAACCCAGGCAAAATCGGCAAACCAGCCGCGTCGGCGGAGGTCCACGTTTCGGGGCGCAGGGCGTTCGAGTTCAGATCCCAGATCGCGCCCGAGCCGCCGCTCCAATTTCCATTATCAAAACTCATATCGTACGTTTCATACAGCGTGCAAGTCTCCGTGTCCACGACCAAAATGTGATGATCGCTCCCCCACTCGATATTTGGATTCTCTGGGATGGGATACGGTCCCGCATCGGATTCATCGGGATAATAAAACTCCGCGTCATACGCAGGGACGGCTGATCCAGCCACGACGTTAAATGGAATCCCGATCGGACCTCCATCCCACTCGCCTGAGCCGAAGTCCATGTGGAAGCCTTCGCTGCGCCCGATGCTGTCGATCCACGCATCAGATTGCGGGTGGACAGGAAGCGAGTCGACGCGCGCGTTCCAGAAATTGTCCGCAGGGAACATCGGGCAGTTGGCGAAAGTCGGTCCGCCCGTCGAGGGAGGAGGAGTGGATGTTGAATCCAATGGAGGGATGATTGGCGTGGCGCTCGGCTCCACAGGCGGGATAGTTGTCGGAGTTCCAGTCACAGAACAAGCCAGCAAGAGAATCGAAATTGTTACGAGCAATATTTTTTTGTTCATGTATTTTCCTCAAAGGTGACAGTCATCTTGAAGATGACTGTCACCTGCCTTTCACAAAGCCTTTTGAAACGCTCGCAACAATTCGCCGCGTCCTTCAAATCCGCTTTCGCCCAATTCGGAGATTCCCAAATAGACGCGTTCGCGGCATCGGTGAAGTAATCCCGATACCAACCGCGCCATCGCCTCTTTGCTGTAATGGACATCGTCCGCATCCGTCCATTGACGTCCCTCCTGCCATCCACGGCTCAACACGTACGGATGCGTGAGCGGTTGCGCGAGACGCTCGTACCATCCGCTGGAGCCAGCATCGAGCCAGAATTGAATCGTGACGGGACGGTTCATCATCAAGAACGTGTGCGCGGGCGCAATGAGAACCGCATCCTTATCTTCGTTCTGCCAGCCCTCAAGGTACGATGATGCGATGACGCCGTCTTGCAGCATTTGAATATATTCTCTTCCGAGACCTGACAGGTCTTCAAGACCTGTCAGGTCTAATGCCAATCGAAACTTCTTCACCGACTCGACCAAACTCGCCGCCACGCGGACCGAGTCAAAGTTGCGGTGATAACCAAATCCCGCCTGCGACAACACTTCGCCAAACATCTTGCGGAAGAAATGATCGAGCGGCAACACATTCGACGCGCGGTATTCTTCGATCCAATTCCGAAGGGTTGAGTAGCGGTTGCCGATCGAGAAGGTAATTCGTTCTTGAACGTCAGGTTTGATCTCTTCAAACGGCGAAAGCCGCAAGTCGCGTTGACGATAGACAATATCCGTCAGCAGCTGTGCGCGGACGAGGTCGAGTCCGTCAATGGATTGCATCAGCGCGTACGCCGCGTCAAATTTCGGCGGATGGATATTCCAATGCGGATGCGCCAGCGCGGCAAGTGTGATCAACGCATGAGAGGCAGGTTCCTCCTTTAACGATCGCGACGGTCTGTGCGAACGCCAAGGGATATTTTGTGCTTCAAGTCGATGAGTGATGGAGAAACGTAAGGCATCGGAGAGGTAGGGAGCGAGGATGACGATTTGAGAAGCAGAGATTAGAGAATTAGAGAGTAGAGATTGGATTTCGTTAACAACAGCATCTAATAATTCTGGGTAATAACGAGATTGAATAATAGACAGCGAGTTATCATTCGACCTTCGACCTTCGACCTTTGATTCGCTATTAGGCGCAATCGCCTCAACCAGTCCATCACTCAACTCCGCCACGCCTTCCGACATCACAAAACTTTCTTGCAATTGGATATGTTCATTGCATAGTTCACGCAATCCCCAGCCTGTTTGCGTGTCCGCGCCGAGGAAGTAACGGAAGCCTGCGCCTTCGTCGTAGATCAGCAAGGCGGAGTCAAAACTGGGCAACCATTCGCGGAGGATGTCATGCGCGCGCGGACCGTCCTCCTCCACATTGTCGTAGATCAGGTGGCGATAATTTCTGACGAGGTAATCTTTCACAATGTCCTGCTTCCACAAAGCGTCTGCGAAGACTTCGAGTTGCAAGGAAAAATCGAGCAAGTTGTGCTCGAGGCAATATTGGCGGAAGCGATTTACGCACTCTTGCGCATCTTGATAGACGCGACGTTGGGCGGGATCGCCGAAATACGACAAGTCGAGTTTTGCGCCGATGTCAGTATGTGGAAAGCCGATCACTGCAGCTTTGTTGAGGTTGTCAATAATTTGAGAATACAAACGGTTGCGGTCAATCGTCACCGATTCAAAATAACCATCATCCAACAAAGGGCGGACGAGATGCGCCATGTAATATTGCGCTGTTTCAAGCGTAAGGAAAACTGGAGGCTGATCAGGGCGAGCAAATCCCGCCGCTTCACCTGCAAGGGGCCAAAACAGGTCGCACATGCGCCGCGCCAAACCGCCAAACGTAGCAGGAGTCGCCTCACCGCCGGCGCGTCGTTCCGGGCTGTAAAGCAGATCAAAATACGGTTCTTGCAAACTCCGCTGAGGAGTGAGTAGAAGAATGGATTCGCCGGGCACGCCTTGCGCGAGCAAGTGACACATCCGCTCGACGCCTGCGCTTGTTTTCCCCGTCCCTGCGGGACCTGACACGAAGAGCTTCGAATTGAAATCGAGATCCACAATTTGCTGTTGAAGCGGGCTGAGAGTCGGCATACAGCGAGGGTACAGCAGTCGCGAAGGTTTGTCAATATATATTGCACTTTACGCGCCACAGCGTGAAAAACGGCAATTTCTTCCGAAAGGTATTTAGGGCGCTTTAGGAAAACCGCAGCGTTTACAGCTGGAAAAATCGCTAAGGATTTATTGACACATCCGCAGTAGGAATGTATAATGCTTCTCGCCTCTGCCTCAGCAATTGGAATCGCTGGGGCGGTTGCATGTCGAAAGACATCGAAATCACCCAGCTTCCCCGTCCGCAGGCGATGAGCGCGCAAACTCCGCAGGCGCGCGGCGAAGTGAATGACTGGAGAAAAAATGAGATTTGCAATCGTTGAAAGCGGCGGCAAGCAATACCGCGCCGTCGAAGGGCGAACTATCGAAGTAGATCGCCTGCCCGTAGAAACGGGCAACAAGTTTGACCTTGACCGCGTTCTCCTTATGGCAGACGGCGATGAAGTCGCCGTTGGAGCCCCCACCCTGAGCGACATTAACGTCAAAGTTACGGTCGTGGATCATATCCGCGGTCCGAAAGTTGATCGCTTCAAATATCGCCCGAAGAAACGCATCCGCGTGCGCGGCGGGCATCGCCAACAGTACACGCTGTTGATGGTGGATTTCATCGGCAAGCCCGGTGAGAATCGCAAGGTTGAAGAGCCGAAAGTCGAGAAACAGGCTGAGGCGAAAGTCGAAGTGGTTGAGGCTGAGAAAAAGCCAAAAACGGAGAAGAAGGCTAAACCGTCGAAAGAAGCGGCGAAGCCATCCGCAAAAAAGGCGCCCGCAAAGAAAGAGCTCGCGACCAAAAAGCCGTCATCCAAAAAAACGGATTCGAAGAAGAAGTAAGAGGCAACCATGGCACATAAAACAGGCGGCGGGTCTACCCGCAACGGACGAGATTCAAATTCACAACGGCTCGGCGTGAAGCGTTACGCCGGTCAGTTCGTGCTTTCGGGAAATATTTTGGTGCGCCAGCGCGGCACAAAGATCAAGCCGGGCTTGAATGTAAAAGTTGGCAAAGACGACACGCTGTTTGCGACCGCCGACGGCGTGGTGATGTACGATGTGATTCGCGGACAGAAGCGCGTCAACATCGTCGCGCAGGCGGAGGCGTAACATGAAGCCAGGGATTCACCCCACTTTCTACCCCGAAGCGAAAGTGACGTGCGCTTCATGCGGCCGCACTTGGACAACGGGTTCGACGAAAAAGGAATTCCGCGTGGATATCTGCGCCGAATGTCATCCGTTCTTCACAGGCGAAGCTTCGCGCCTTCTCGACATCGAAGGTCAGGTGGATCGCTTCTATAAGAAGTTGTCTGTGCGCCAGAATTATGTCGAGGCGCAAAAAGTGAAGGAAGAATTGAAAGGTTCGCCCGAGCGCCCTATCGAAGATTTGGGTCTCGCGGCTCGCGCGAACGCATCGCTGAAGGCGGCGGGAATTACAAACGTCGGTCAATTCCTTGAGAAGTTGGACGGCGGCAACGACGCGGCGCTGGCTATCGCTGGCTTCGGTCAGGCGTCGCTCACTGCGGCGAAGAAGAAACTCCGCGCGCTGGGGTATGAACTCCCCGAAGCGGCGGCATAACATCGCTATTCAGCAGATGATCTGCTGAACAGCACAAGCAAATCACTTGCAGAATGAATATTCTCAGGTAAACTTGCAGGCAGATGTGAAAACGTCTGCCTGTTTCTTTAAGGCTTTTGCCGCGAATTACGCGAATTTCACGAATTCAATCTATTCGCGCTAATTTGCGAAATTCGCGGCTAAGATTTTCTCCATTGGTCAAAGGGAGCTTATGAGGCACACGCACGGTTCGATCGAAGTAGTCTGCGGTTCGATGTTCAGCGGCAAGACGGATGAGTTGATCCGCCGTCTCGTCCGCGCGACGATCGCCAAGCAAAAAGTGCAAGTGTTCAAACCCGCCATTGATATTCGCTACGCGGTGGAAAAGGTCACCTCACACGCCGGCTCAGACTTCGACGCGATCCCCATCGAAAAAGCGACTGAAATCCTCAACAAAATAGATTCAGACACAACCGTCGTTGGCATTGACGAGGCGCAGTTCTTCGATCCTGAGGTTATCCCCGTTTCGCGCGAGTTGGCTTCACGCGGAATCCGCGTCATCGCGGCGGGACTCGATACCGACTTCCGCGGTGAGCCGTTCGGACCCATGCCGATCCTCATGTCCATCGCCGAGGATGTGGATAAGCTCCACGCGATCTGCATGGTCTGCGGCGGAGAAGCCTCGCGCACGCAGAGACTGGTTAACGGCAAGCCTGCAAAGTTTGACGATCCCGTTGTCATCGTCGGCGCGTCGGAGATGTACGAGGCGCGGTGTAGAGAACACCACGAAGTACCGCAATGATTCATACCACTCTGAGCAGAACGAAGAGTCTCTATGATATTGCTGGGGATTCTTCGCTTCGCTCAGAATGACATGCCTGGAGGATGAATGCAGAATTACAAAGATATTCTCTCAGAAATTTTGATTGACGCCGAATCCCTCCAAAGCCGCATCGCCGAACTCGGCGCACAGATAAGCGCGGATTACCCCGATGGCAACCTGCTCCTCGTGTGCATCTTGCGCGGCGGCGTGCCTTTCCTTGTTGACCTCAGCCGCAACATCACCTCCCCACACATGATGGACTTCATGGCTGTTTCATCCTACGGCTCGGGCAAACGCGAATCGAGCGGCGCGGTGCGCGTCGCTATGGACTTGCAGATGGATATCCGCGACAAAGACGTGCTGCTCGTCGAAGATATTGTGGACAGCGGCAACACCATCGCGTCGGTGCTGGAGCTTCTGCATGTTCGCCAGCCGCGCTCGCTCAAAGTCTGCGCCTTGCTCGATAAGGACGAGCGACGCGAATCGGTCGTCCCAATTCATTATTGCGGCTTTAAGATCCCTAATAAATTCGTTTTCGGTTATGGTCTCGATCTCGACGAGTATTACCGCAATCTGCCGTTCGTGGGCGTAGTGGATTTGGAGAAATACAAACTGCCCGATTAACAATTCGCCATTCACGATTGGGAATGCCATGCAAGAAGATTCAAGTTACGCCGGTCGTTGGGTCGCCCGCATTCGCGGTAAAATCGTCGCGCAAGGCGGAAGCCCCGAACAGGCGCTTCGCGCCGCGCAATTCAGCCGCCACAAAGAAAAACTCGAGATCCTCTACATGCCGATTTCATTTACGCGTTCGCCTCTGCTGGGTAAAGTCCGCGACGCGCTGCCCGATGATAAGATTCACCTCGTCGGCGGCGCCGTGCGAGATATGCTTCTCGAGCGCCCTTCGCACGACCTTGATTTTGCCGTACCTTCGGGCGGCATTTCTCTAGCCCGCCGCGTTGCCCGCGCCCTCGACGCGAACTTCATGATCCTCGACGAAGAACGCGATACCGGACGCGTCATTGTGGTCGGCGAAGACGACTCGCGCATCTATCTCGACTTCGCAACGTATCGCAGTGGGGATCCTTCGACAGGCTCAGGACAAGCTCTTGAAGACGACTTACGCGCCCGCGATTTCACAATTAACGCCATTGCTTACGATCTTAGAAACGACGCATTAATTGACCCGCTTAACGGCGCGGACGACATCCGCGCGAAAATTATCCGCGCCTGCTCGCCTGCTTCGTTGACCGACGACCCGATCCGCATTTTGCGCGGAGTGCGACTCGCGGCGGCGTTCGATTTCAAAATTGACCTCGCCACGCGCGGCATGATGAAAGACGCCGCGAGCATGTTGCCGAACGTCTCGCCTGAACGTCAACGCGACGAGTTATTCAAAATACTCGAAGGACCCAAACCCGATTCGTCCATGCGCGCGCTGGAGATGTTGGGCGTGTTTCCACATCTTCTGCCTGAGCTCTCCGCCATGAAGGGATGCGAACAATCGCCGCCGCATATGTACGATGTGTGGGAACATACGCTAAAAGTCCTTGGTCATCTCGAAGCGATTCTCGCTGCGCTTGAAACAGGCTCAGGCGGCGACGACCCCTTTCTGAATGCACTAGTCTCAGAGATTGGAAAATACCGCGAGCGGTTCGAGTCGCATTTCATCGAATCGCTCAACATGGATCGTTCCGTCCGCGCCGCGTTGTTCTTCGCCGCGCTGTTTCATGATGTTGAGAAGCCAGCCACGAAGTCGGTGGATGAGGCGGGGCGCATCCGCTTTTTCGATCATGACGCGCAAGGCGCGAAGGTCGCGTCCATGCGCGGACACAAGTTCAACCTCAGCAACGACGAAATCCAACGCGTGAAGAAGATCATCTTCAATCACATGCGTTTTCATTTTTTCACGACGCAACTAGAGGAAAAGAAGCGCGAACCATCGCGCAAATCCATTTACCGATTCTTCCGCGACGCGGGCGAAGCAGGCGTGGACCTGGTCCTGCTCGGTCTCGCCGACCTGCGCGGCACACGCGACCACACGCAATCAATGGGAAACTGGAACGCCGCGCTGAACATCGCGAACATTTTCCTCGAAAACTACTGGGAGAAACGCGAAGAGACCGTCGCTCCGCCGCGCTTGCTGGACGGGCACGAGCTGATGAAAGAACTCAATTTACAAGCCGGGCGCGTTATCGGGCAGTTGCTCGAAGTGATTCGCGAAGAACAAGCGATTGGGAACATACAAACACGGGAACAAGCGCTGGAATTTTGCCGAAGATGGCTCGATAACTACTCTCCTTCAGCGGCAGAAGCGGCGTTATAAAGTCTCTAAGACAGCGCCGCCCGCCCTGCCGAATCGCCCCCATACACGCTATTTAATTCATTCCGTTTGATCAAACGATTAATATGCGCCACAAGCACATGAGCGGACGTGGGCTTGGTGAGGTAGTCGTCTGCGCCGGCGTCTAGAGCGCTGGCAATAACGGCGGGATCGTTCAGCGCGGAAAGGGCGATGATCGGCACTCGACTGAACTCGCGCACTGCCCGGCAGATCTCCCAACCGTCCATATCGGGCATCATCAGGTCAAGCGTCACTAGATGAGGTTGATTTTCACGGATATATTTCAACCCCTCGCGACCGTTGTTCATAGCGATCACGTCGAAGCCTTGCGCTTGAAGCAATAGGGCAAATAAATCGGTCACAGAGGGATCGTCGTCAAGGACAAGGATTTTAATCGTCATAGAGTTCTCACGGGCATTCATTATATCGAAGGATAGACGCGCCCGACTTTGCAATGGCTTATCAGTTGAAGCGCAAAAAAGCTCTTCCGGCGCTCTTCTTCGTGGTACACTTCGGGCGATTTATGAATTTTAGATGGAGGTTAGAATGGCAACTTGGGTTTACTTATTCGACGAAGCGGCGAAAGCCGAAAAATACGCTGGAACATGGGAAGACGTCCGCGCCCTGTTAGGCGGAAAAGGCGCAGGATTGCTCGACATGACGCGCGCCGGCGTACCGGTTCCGCCGGGCTTCACAATCACCACGGAAGCCTGCAACTGGTTCCGCAAAAAAGGAACGTTCCCGCCCGGCATGTGGAAACAGACCCTTGACGCGATGAAAATGACCGAAAAGAAAGCGGGGAAAAAGTTCGGCGATCCGAACAATCCGCTGTTGGTTTCATGCCGCTCCGGCGCCAAATTCTCGATGCCAGGCATGATGAACACGATTCTTAATATCGGTTTGAACGATCAAGTTGTGGAAGGCATGATCCGGCTAACGGGCAATCCGCGCTTCGTGTGGGATTCGTACCGCCGCCTGATTGAAATGTTCGGCGCAACCGCGTTCAATCTTGACGATGAACACTTCGAACATCCGATGGCGGAACACAAGACCAGAAAGGGTTACAAATCCGACACGGAAATGACCGCCGAAGACTGGCAGGAGTTGGTTTCAGTTTTCAAGAATGTCTTCAAACAACAAGTTGGGTTTGATTTTCCGCAAGACGTTTACAAGCAATTGGAATACGCCACAAAAGCCGTGTTCGAATCGTGGATGGGCAAACGCGCCATTGACTACCGTCGCGCCACCAACATCTCCGACGATCTCGGCACGGCTGTCAACATTGTAACGATGGTCTTCGGCAACATGGGCGACGATTCCGCTACGGGCGTGGCGTTCACCCGCAACCCGTCTACCGGCGAGAAGAGCATGATGGGCGAATACCTCATCAACGCGCAAGGCGAGGATGTGGTAGCGGGCATCCGCAACGCGGACCCTATTGAACATTTGCACGACCAACTGCCGAAAGCCTACAAAGAATTCATGGCGATCACCGCGAGACTCGAAAAACACTACAAGGACATGCAGGACGTCGAGTTCACGATCGAACGCGGCAAATTGTGGATGCTCCAAACGCGCAACGGCAAACGCACGGCGAAATCTGCAGTGAAGATCGCCGTGGATATGGCGAAGGAAGGCTTGATCACAAAAGAAGAAGCGGTGCAGCGCGTTACGCCAGATAACGTAGACTCGCTTCTGCATCCTCAATTTAACCCCGCCGCAATAGAAGACGCTGAAAAGGCCGGCAAGTTCTTCGCCAAAGGCGTAAACGCCTCCCCTGGCGCCGCCGTTGGACAAGTCTACTTCGACGCCGACGCCGCCGAGAGAATGGCGCAAGAGGAAAACCAAGATACGATCATGGTGCGCCCATTCACCAAGCCAGACGATGTGCATGGCATGATCGCCTCAAAAGGCGTATTGACCAGCGAAGGCGGCGCGACGTCGCATGCGGCGGTTGTGGCGCGCCAGTTTGGAATCCCATGCGTGGTCGGCGCCTCTATGATCAAGATCAACCTTGAAAAAAGACAGATGACCGTCGGCGAAAGCATTGTCAAAGAAGGCGATTGGATTTCAGTGGACGGCGCGAGCGGCAAGGTGTTCATCGGGAAAATTTCGACCACATCGCCGTCGCTCGAAGAACAGACGGAACTTCTCACTTTGCTCAAATGGGCGGACGACATTTCTGCCACGAAAGGTATCCGTACAGCGCAAGCGGCGGGCTACCCCACGCGCGGTCTGCAGGTTTGGGCGAACGCCGATTACCCACAAGATGCGCGGCGCGCGCGCGCTTATGGCGCGCAGGGCATCGGTCTGTGCCGCACAGAGCACATGTTCTTCGAGCCGGAGCGTTTGCCCATCGTACAAGAGATGATCCTCTCGAAGACCAGCGCGGAACGCACAGCCGCGCTTGACAAGATTTTGCCTTATCAGCGCAAAGACTTCGACGGCCTCTTTGAAGCGATGGACGGGTTGCCGGTCATTATCCGCTTGATCGACCCGCCGTTGCATGAATTCATGCCAGATCAGGAAAAATTGTTTGAAGAAATCGTCACCATGCGCGTTCAGGGCAAAACGGAAAGATTGCAGGAAAAAGAAGACCTGCTCGCCGCCATTCGGCAGTTGCACGAATCGAATCCGATGATGGGCTTGCGCGGCGTGCGCTTAAGCATCTCCATTCCGGAGATCGTTGAAATGCAAGTGCGCGCCATCTTCGAAGCCGCGGCAGACTGCGCCAAGCGCGGCATCAAGGTCAAGCCGGAAGTGATGATCCCACTGACAGGAACGGTGAGCGAACTCGAATGGGTTCAGCCGCGCCTCGAACGCATCGCTAAAGCGGTGATGGCAGAGAAAAATATCAAGTTCGATTATAAATTCGGCACGATGATCGAAATCCCGCGCGCGGCGGTCACGGCGGCGGAAATCGCCACACATGCCGAGTTCTTCTCTTTTGGCACAAACGATCTGACGCAAATGACCTACGGTTACTCACGCGACGACGCCGAGCGCAACTTCTTGATCACGTATCAAGAACAAGGCATTCTTCAGGTCAACCCGTTCCAATCGCTGGATTGGAGCGGCGTGGGCAAACTCATGGATTGGGCAATCGCCGAAGGACGCTTGACGCGACCCAACCTTGAAGTGGGCATCTGCGGCGAACACGGCGGCGACCCCGACTCGATCGAGTGGTGCCACATCATCGGCAATAACTACGTTTCTTGCTCGCCGTTCCGCGTGCCGGTGGCGCGCCTCGCGGCGGCTCACGCAGCGTTGAAGCATCGCCCGCAGAAACGAACGACGATTAAGAAAACCGTCAAGAAAAAGAAGCCGGCGACGGTCAAGAAAGCCGTTGCAAAAAAGATGATTGCAAAGAAAGCCGTCAAAAAGAAAGCTGCGACAAAGAGCCGCAAGAAGTAACCTGCAACGCGCGCGCTCATGTAAATAACCGCCGATCTACGCTTATTCAAGCGCGGATCGGCGGTTTTCATGTTAATAGTAGATTATACTTGCAACGCGTTTAGACATTATCGCAATAAAAATATTTTGGAGAGACACATGAACACGATCATCGAAAGCATTTCGGCATTGGAAATTTTGGATTCACGCGGCAACCCAACGGTTGAAGTGGAAGTGACGCTCGCAGACGGTTCGTGGGGACGCGCAGCGGTTCCATCGGGCGCGTCTACGGGCGAGCATGAGGCGCTGGAGATGCGCGACGGCGATAAGAAGCGTTATGGCGGCAAAGGCGTATCGAAAGCCGTGGCAAACGTCAACGGCGTGATCGCGGACGCGCTCTTCGGCTGGGACGCGTCGGAACAAAAGGCGATCGATACAGAGTTGTTGAATCTCGACGGCACGGCGAACAAATCGAAATTGGGAGCGAACGCCATGTTGGGAGTCAGCCTGGCGGTGGCAAAAGCGGCGGCGAATTCGTACGGCCTGCCGTTGTATCGTTATCTCGGCGGCGTGTACGCGCACGTGTTGCCTGTGCCGATGATGAACATCATGAACGGCGGCGCGCATACCTCGTGGCAATCTACGGACATGCAGGAGTTCATGGTGATGCCGTTCGGCGCGCCAACCTTCACAGAAGGCGTGCGCTGGGGCGCGGAAATTTATCACGCGTTGAAATCGGTGTTGAAGGACAAAGGCTACCCGACTCTCGTCGGCGATGAAGGCGGATACGCGCCCGCGCTGAAAGCCAACAACGAAGCGATCGAGTTGATCCTCGCGGCAATCGAGAAAGCAGGCTTCAAAGCGGGTCGCGGACAGGACGTCGCCATCGCGCTCGACCCCGCCGCATCGGAACTCTACGAAGAAGATACGAAAACATATAACCTTCGCAAAGAAGGGAAGAAACTGACGGGCGAGCAAATGGTCGAATTTTGGGCGAAGTGGGTGAAGGACTATCCCATCGTGTCCATCGAAGACGGACTCGCGCAAGACGATTGGGACTCGTGGAAGTTGATGGTCAAAACAATGGGCGATAAAGTCCAGATCGTGGGCGACGACTTGCTGGTGACGAATCCTGAACGCGTGCGCAAAGCCATCAAAGAGAACGCCGCCAACGCGTTGCTCGTGAAAGTGAATCAGATCGGCTCGTTGACCGAAACCATCGAAGCCGTGGAAACTTGTCATCGCGCAGGCTGGCGGGCAGTGACGAGTCACCGCTCGGGCGAGACCGAAGACGCGACCATCGCCGATCTCGCGGTTGCGTTGAACACGGGACAGATCAAAACAGGCGCGCCCGCCCGCTCCGACCGCGTGGCGAAATACAATCAACTGTTGCGCATCGAAGCGGAGTTGGGCGACACCGCGAAGTACGCGGGCTGGGATGCGTTGAGGGTCTAAGTGAAATATCATTATGAAAACTAAAGATTGTTCTTTCGACTATCCATAGAAGGTTAGATTTACAAACTTGAAAAAGGTTTATCAGTACGACCAAGAAGACGCCGAAGTATATTCCACAGAGAGAGATTGAAAATATTACACAATATTTGATCAAAGCTTTCTGATGGGCTTTGTAAAAGTCGCATTGGACGAAACGTTGCGAAATCAATTAATAAGCGTTATTGAGTTCGACAGCAAAGATGAACGTCGAATCCATTTTGAAGGTCCTGTAAATAAAGACAACCAAGAATATTAATAGTAGATCGAAATCAACAAAAGAAACAGGCAACAGTTTCTCTTCTGTTAAATCTTATTCGCATACTTCTCCGCGAACAGCGCGGGCTGTCCGCCTGTGTGCCAGAATAGCACAGTCTCATCCTTCTTGAAAAATCCCTTGCGGATGAGGTCTATCATCCCTGCCGCCGCGCGCCCCGTGTAAACGGGATCGAGCAGAAGACCTTCGTACTTTGCAAACAGATCGACCGCTTCGCGCTCCGCCTCGGTCAGGATGCCGTAGCCAGCCTTGCAATAATCAGCGTTTGCAGACACGTCAGCCGACTCGAACTCAATCCGCTCCCCCAGCCTTTCACTCGCCTCTGTCGCCAGCTTGGACACGTGACTTTTCAGCCACTCTTCCGACTCGTCAATGCTAATTCCCAACACTTTGCCTTTGAACCCAAACACGCGCTGACCCAACACCAGCCCCGCGTGCGTTCCGCCTGAGGACGTGCCAAAGATGATCCAATCCGGACCTCCGGGTTTTTCAAAAACTCGGAGGTCTCGCATCTGCCCTATCAACTCCTCCATCGCAAACGCATACCCCAATGCGCCCGTCGGACTCGATCCGCCGTACGGGACGAGATACGGCTTGCGACCATCCACAACGGTTTTGTCGAATGTCTCTTGCAAAACACGATCCCGCTCTTTACGATCTGGAATAGCGATAACTTCTGCGCCGAATAATTGATCGAGCAATAAATTCGCTGACGGCTTGTCGGGCATCTCTCCGTTCAACACGAGGATACAATCCAAGCCGAACCGCGCCGCCGCCGCCGCCGTCTGACGGCAGTGATTCGACTGCAACGCGCCGCCAGAAATTAAAGTCTTCGCGCCTTGTTCAATCGCTTCCGCGACGAGAAACTCCAGCTTGCGAGTCTTGTTGCCGCCGAAAGCGAGTCCCGTCTGGTCGTCGCGCTTGACGAGGATGCGCGGACCAGCCAACAGGTCCGATAGACGCGGGAGTTCTTCAATGGGGGTTGGGAGGTGGGCGAAGTGGAGGCGGGGGATTTTGTTCATGGAAATCCTTTACTTCGTATTTCGTATTGCGTACCGCGTGATCAAAATACGCAGCACGCAGTAGCTATGCGCCGAGATTCTGTTTCGTCTTCGACCTTCCGCGCGACCTCATCACATCCAACACGCGCGGCATGATATCGGAATACAGCTTATACCAAAGCACGCTGGGCGCATAATCCCACGCGCCGAGCGTGCGGACGACCTTGCCGCCAAGTCCCTCTTTGAAGCGATAGACGCCCCACATCGAGTCGCTTTCATCGAAGACATCGGGCGCGCCCCACAGGTCGTAGGCTGTGCATCCACGCGCCTTTGCGCGCTTCATCGCTTCCCATTGCAAAAGATATGTCGGCATTTTTTCACGATGCATATCGCGCGACATGCCATAGACGTAATACGCGCGTCCTGCAAAATAAAAAACAAAGATCGCGGCGACAGGTTCGGAGTTGACTTCGGCGATCAAGGGTTCGGTAAAAGGTAATTCGTAATTAGTAATTGGCGACTGGAGATTGGAGACTTGTTCTGAGTTCGAATGAGAATTTGGAGAATTAGATTGGTTGCCCTTCATAAATAAATTCCAAACAGTTTGATAATAACCCTTATCACGAATCACAAATCCATCGCGCACACTTGTTTCAGCATACATCTTGTACAACATGGGCAAATCTTCTAGCTTGCCTACACGCAGCGTCACGCCTTTCCTTTCCGCGAGACGGATGTTGTAGCGTGTCTTCTGTTTCATCTTCGCAAGCAATTCATCTTCGGTTGGATTCAGATCAATCATGACCGTGTTCTTGAACTGTATCTGATCCGACGAGTATCCCCACCCCCTCCGCTTCAACTCGGACGTGACGGCTGATCCGCTTTTCTCTTCGGCATCCTCCGCGCTTTGAGGGACTCCAGTTCCCAGCACGACATCGGGATCGCATTTCAAAAAGATCGCGCCTTGTTTCTTTGCAAAGGACTGTAGATCATCCAGCGCTCGCATTCGCAGGGACTCATTCGTCCAATCGAGCAACGGTCCCTTCGGCGAATAAAGAATGGATAACCGCGCGGCGAAACTGTTTTGGAGGATTCGACGCCTGAGGATAAGCGCGGCAGCAGAAGCAGGAAAGATGAAAGATGAAAGATGATTGGGGTCTCTTTCCTCTTTCATCTTTCCTTCGTTGTCCCAAACAAGATAAATCGGCTCCCACCCATACTTCGCCTTCACCTGTCCCCATTCGTAGGTTTGGAGGAAGTGCGGGTTGGGCAACTTCGAGATCATGGAATTCCAGTTTCTACTTTCCACTTTCTATTCTCTATTCTCTATTCCCAACAAACTTCAAATACGCCCAATACAAAAGTGGATTGTACACTCGATCCATTGCCTGCGCCGCGCGTTTCAGTTCGCCGCCAAAGCCGCGTTTGAAGCGATAGACTCCCCACAAGCCATCGTGGCGCGATTCGAAATTCGCTTCGAGAGTCGCCTCGTCTTCGTCGGGGACGCCCCATAAATCGTATTCTTCACAGCCGCGCGCTTTTGCCCATTTCATCGCTTCCCATTGCAGGAGGTACGTTGGCATTCGGTTGCGCTCTTCGTCCGTAGATGCGCCATAGAGGTAATATGCGCGGTTTCCATTTCGGGCAACGAACAACGCGGCAAGCGGTTTGCCTTCGTATTCAGCGAGGAGGATTTCGCCGAGTCCGCTTGGATGGAGGAGCTCGTACGCGCGTTTGTAATATTCCAGCGAGTGGATTCCGAATCCATCGCGCCCGCCAGTGACAAGCATCATCTTGTGAAAGGATTCGGTATCGTCCCACGCGCGGACGGTCACGCCCTTCTTCTCTGCGAGGCGGATGTTGTAGCGCGTTTTTTGTTTCATCCGCGCCAGAATCGTATCTTCGTCATCTTTTATATTAATTAGGATGGTGCGGGGAGGTTGGATGTTGTGGGGAGAGGTCTCAAGTTTCAGGTTCCAGGTGTCGGGTTTTTGATCCTCCCAGAGGTCGGGTTCAATTTTCAAGAAAATTGCGCGATGATTTCGGCAAACGGAATCGACTTCTTTCCAAAACTGATCACCGTTCACTGATAACTGATTGCTACTCACCGCTTTCGGAATATACCCAATTGTAAAGCCCAAAGGAAGTTTGCGAAATAAAATTTGCGCCCCAGCGTTTCGGTTCACGATTCGAACAGGTTCCCACCCAAACGCAGATTTCAACTCGCCCCATTCTCCCGTCTGCAAGATGTGAGCGTTCGGATAGGCGGAAAGAAAATAACTCCATTCAGCAAGGATAATTTCTGGCATTTTAGATTATAGAGGCGACGTCAGGCTGCGAAGCCTCGTGGATGGATGAATTGGGAATCAACTCGTGTATCAACGCAATAATGGCGTTAACATCGTTAGCGTGGCTAAGGGTTTCAAGACGTTCGATGGCTTGAGACAAATCCAAGCCGGACGGCGAAGCGTCTATGCCGAGGCGGAAGATATCGGGGTGCAAAGTTTGCGTCAGCGGCGTGCCTTCATCCCACAGTTCCTCCGTCAATTTCTCTCCGGCGCGAATGCCCGTGTACGAGATCTCAATATCGCGATAAGGCTCAAGCCCAGAGAGTCGAATTAAGTCTTCGGCAAGGTCGAGGATGCGGACAGGTTCGCCCATATTGAGGACGAACGTTTCGCCGCCCGCTTCCATCGAAGCCGCTTGCAACACAAGATAGACGGCTTCGGGAATGGTCATAAAAAAACGATACATATCAGGGTGCGTAATAGTGACAGGACCGCCGCTGGCAATTTGGCTTTTAAAGATCGGAATGATACTGCCGCGCGAGCCGAGCACATTGCCGAAGCGCACGACCGAGAACGCCTGCGCGGCAGACTGCGCCGCGTCAAGAACGATCATTTCAGCGAGGCGTTTCGTCGCGCCGTAGATGGACGACGGACGGACGGCTTTATCAGTGGAAATTAGGACGAATCGTTCGACATTCTGACGGAGCGCAGCTTGGACGACGTTGCGCGTGCCGACAACGTTATTTGAAACAGCCTCGGCGATATTTGCTTCCATCAATGAGACATGTTTATGCGCGGCGGCATGAAAGACGATCTGCGGCTGCCATCGTGCGAATACTTGCATAAGGCGCTCAATATTGCGAATATCCGCGATCACCGGCGAAAGAGAAAGAGTCGGGTAGTCCTGTTTTAGTTCAAGCAAGGTTTCAAAGACGCTATTTTCGCCATGACCCAGCAAGACGAGTTCGGAAGGTTCGCGGCGCGCGATCTGTCTGCAGAGTTCGCGCCCGATGGAACCGCCCGCGCCGGTGACCAGAACGCGTTTGCCGGCGAGCGCCGCGCCGACGGCTTCGTCGTTGACGCGCACAGGTTCGCGGCGCAGCAGATCGGTAATATCTACCTCGCGCAGGCGGTTGACGCTGACCTTGCCGCCGATCAGTTCATAAATACCCGGAATCGTGCGCGAAGCAACGCCCTTAATGCGGCATATATCGTTGATGGCGCGCACTAGTTTACCGGGCGCGGAAGGAATAGCGATGACGACCTCGTTCACGCGATACAGGTCAATCGCCGACGACAGATCGTTGATTGCGCCGACGACGGTCACGCCGTAAATTGAGTGTTTCTGTTTGGCGGGATCGTCGTCGAGGAAGCCGGCGGGAACAAGGTTCAATTGCGGCGATTTCTGCAATTCGCGCGCAACCAACGCCCCCGCATCGCCCGCGCCGACGATAAGAACGCGCCTGCCTTTCCTGTTCGGGCGCGACGCCATAGACTGCTCCGCAAGGATGCGCAATGCGAAGCGCGAGCCGCCAATCAGAACGAGTGAAAGCAGCCAGTCAATGCCCAATGCCGAGCGCGGCATACCCGGCAGTACGCGCCCAGCAGCGATCAACAGAAGCATAACACCCGAAACCAACGCAGAAGCGGAGGTCACGGCGACAGTGATCACTCGCAACTCGCCCGTGCTGGCATAAATCCACAAGCGGCGATATAAACCGAAGAAGAAATAGACCGGTATCTTGATGAGTAGAGCGACGACGCTCATTAAAACAACGGCGGGAAAATAATATGGAAGTTCGCTCACGTCCAACCGTAAAGCAAAGCTTCCCAACACCGAGACTACGACAAGAGCGATGTCGCCGATCAAGACGAAACGGTTGCGAATATGAGGGCGGGAGCGAATCGAGGGCATAAGCAATCAGCGAGGGACAACGGAAGTCTATCGCCCAGTGCGCCTCAGGACTGTGCCAATCGTCCGTAAAATAATCTGGAAGTCCATAGCGAGCGAACGATGTTTGATATAGTACAAATCATATTCCAGTTTGACCGCCATCTCTGTGACGCTGGCGTAATACCCATAATTGATCTGCGCCCAGCCTGAAATACCCGGCTTAACAAGCAAGCGCGCGCGATAGAATGGAACTTGTCTCTGGAACGCAGCGACCAACTCGGGGCGTTCGGCGCGCGGGCCCACAATGCTCATATCGCCGCGCAAAACGTTCCAAAATTGCGGGAATTCATCAAGCCGCGTTTTGCGCAGAAAATCGCCCACGCGCGTAATCCGCGGGTCATTCTCTTCGGCGAGTTTGGCTTCGCCCTCCCGCTCGGCGTCCTGTCGCATGGTGCGAAACTTATAGATCCTAAATCTCTTGCCGCCTTTGCCCAGCCGTTCCTGCGTGTACAAAATCGGGAATCCGCTGTCGAGGACGATCGCCAGCGAAATAAATGGAGAAAGAATTGCAAGCGTAAGTATGCCGATCAATCCGCCAGCGATATCGAGAACGCGCTTTGCCAGCTCATATAATCCGCTTACGCGCACCGCGTCTACAAATGAACGAATGAGCCAATCCGATTCGAGATGATGGATCGGCAGTCGCCCGGTCATCTCTTCGTAGAGAGTCGGCATGCGCGTCACTTCAACGCCATTTTCTTGTGCATCCAGAATCATCTGGAAAGTTGCGCCTTGAATTTCGCCATTAATGGCGATAACCAGATCCGTTATATGATATTCATCAATTAAAGCGAGCAGCTGATCGCTGCCGCCGACAACTTTAAATCCATAAAAAGTTTTCTTCAATTTCCGTCGGTCGTCGTCTACAAAACCTATTAAATTGAATGAACGCGTTCCGAGCGGTTTGTACAGTTCAGCCAGAGTTTGTCCCGCCTTTCCCGCCCCGATCACCAGCATACGGCGCAATTCTCCCGTCCGTTTATAGATGCGGATAAAGACCATACGCCACGCCAACGTCAGAAGCGCGGCGAATACCAGAAACGCCCCCACTCCTACGCGCGGCAAGCTGTTCGGATCTCGGGTGAATACGAAGACAAACGAATATAGCGCCAGACCGATAAACGCCGCAACGGCAATGCCGCGCGTTGTTTTGCGCCCGCTGCCGGCAATGTACGCTTCATACAAATCTACCAGCAAAAGCAGCCAAACGGCTGGCAAGAGATAGAACCAAATTGGGACTTCAACGCCCACCTGCTGCTGAATGAGAACCAGCGCGCGCGCTTCCGAGAATCCTGCGCCTATCAGCGCCTTAAACTGGACGGTAAAGTTATACTCACGCCATACATATAAAGCGGCAAAAACTGATACGATCGCTATAATCAGATCGCCCAGAAACAGCAACGTGCGCTGTTCGCCCGGTCGCAATCGCAAAGTCGCAGTACGAGTATTCTCAGACATTTTTGTCGAAAGGAAAGACAATTAGACTCCACAACAGCCCACTGCCCCATGCAAGATGCATAACAGGTATCGCCAAGGGCAAGCCGAGACTCGCAAAGGGCTTCTTTAATCGCAGGCGCGCATGAATCCCTGCAAGTAAACAGATCAAAATATACACAACTAGTTCGCCGAATAGAATATATTTTATAAACGGAATAAATATAGACGCTAGCGCCAGCCCCAACAGGCTCATGACAAACAACGGAGGCAGAGCCTGCCTCCAGCGAAGGGTGTTCGGATATCTACGCAACATGCGCTGCTTCCAAAATCCATAACGCCAGTATTGACGCGCCAACTCCGTAAGCGTGGCGCGCGCAAAATAGACCGAGCGAATGGACGGATCAAGCCAGATTCTACCACCCGCTTTCCGTATGCGCGCATTAAATTCATAATCTTCATTTGCCAGCAACGACTCGTCAAACTTCCCAATTCGGTCAACGAGCGAACGCCGAAACGCTCCGAACGGAACCGTATCCACTTCTGCGGCTTGCTTCGTATGCCGGTAGAGCGCATCGCCCACAGCCAGCGGATGCGCCGCCGCAACCGCGATAGATTCCGCAACCCAGGTCTTCGCGCCCGCCTGAATCTCCCACACGCCGCCCACGTTGTCGCCGCGCTCCGCCTCAAGAGCCTTTACGCAATTTTCCACATAATCGGGATAGGGCTTTGAGTGCGCGTCAAGCCGCACAATGATCTCGCCGCCCGCAGATTCAATCGCGCGATTCAATGCCACTGGAATCAAACGGCGTTCGTTATCCACTACGCGCACTCTAAGGTCCTTATATTTTTCCTGAAACGCGGCAATTTCCGCCCGCGTATTATCGGTAGACATGCCATCCGAGATAATGACTTCCATGTCAGAAAGCGGAAAGGTCTGTCCACGCAACGCTTCCAATAGAAGCCGAATCGTAGATTGCTCGTTGTAACAGGGGATAACGACGGAAACCTTTGGCATTTCACTTCTTCGTGAGCGGCAGGCAGATCGTGAACGTCGTTCCGCGCCCGACCGAACTTCGGACGCCAATTTTACCACCATGCGCATGCACGATCTCTCGTGCAATCGCCAGGCCGAGTCCTGCTCCGCGACCTTCCTCTCGCGCGCGGGATGGATCAGCCTGATAGAACCGATCAAATAAACGCGGCAGCGCTTCGCTTTCGACGCCGACGCCCGAATCGGTCACTTCAAATTCGATCCATGCCCCAGCCTCTTTTGCAGACAGCGCAACATATCCATTTGCAGGCGAGAACTTCAATGCATTGTCCACAAGATTAATAAACACTTGCGCCAACCTGTCGCCATCGCCAAGAAGCGCGGGTAGATCGTTTGGAACATTCACTTGCAAATTAACGTTCGCCTTTTGCGCCTGCAACGAAAATCTTTCAGCGACGCCGCGCAGCAATGCGCTCACATCAACAGTAGATATGTCCAAGTCGGCGACGCCGGTCTCTAGTCGAGCGAGGTCAAGCAGATCAAGCGCCGTGCGATGCATGCGTCCCGCTTCATCGTAAATAATTTGCGCGGCTTGTTTGCGCGCTTCGGGTGAGTCGACGGTATTGTCGAGAAGCGCTTGCGCAAATCCTTGAATGGACGTGAGAGGAGTTTTCAACTCGTGCGAAACATTCGCTACGAAATCGCGCTGTGACCTCTGGCTGCTATCCACGCGCCGGATCATCGAATTGAACGCGTTCGCCAAATCCTGCACTTCACGCGGTCCGTGCGATGGGACGGGATTCGCATCTGCGGGGTAATTCCGCGCGGCAAGCACGACTTTCTGCAACGGATCAGCCACCCAGCGCGAGAGAAGGAACGCAAGGATGAGCGAAAGCAGAAAGGCGATCAAACCTCCCTGAAAAATGGGAAGCAAAAGTTCATCGGCAAAGATATTCAAGAATCGCACCGATGGACGCGGCGCGGCGACGACCAACACATTTCCATTTGGCAGGCGCGAAGTAGATTGCAGCCATAATCCGCCATCCGCGTCGGCCGTGAACTGGGATGTTCTTCCAAGCGCATTCTTGCGGGGAAATGAAAGCCCCGGTATATCCGAGCTAGAATCAAAGATCAAATTACGCATTAAGTCAAATATCAACACGCGCGTATCGTTTGCTTCCGCGATTCGCTGAATTGCTTCCGGGCTATTAAGTATGCTTTCCGATTCCGCCAGTTGGCTTTGCGTAACGCGGAGTCGCCGGGTCGTTTCGCGATACAACACAGGGTTGCGGACGAGAAAAAGCAGCAAAACAACAATCACAACGCTGAGGGCAATTACGATCACGAAGGCATAACTCAGCCAAAGGCGAGAACGAAGGGAGGTAAACATAAAATTTACAAATAGCGATGAAACACGCTAAATAGGCGTCGTCAACTTGTATCCAACGCCCGTCACCGTTTCGATCTTCACGGCGCTTCCTTCCAGGTTCTTCCGCAAATGCGCCACGTGGACATCCACTGTGCGGGTCTGACCGTAGAAGTCGAAGCCCCACGCCTTCTGTAAAATTTGCTCACGGCTGAGGACAAGCCCACGGTGTTCGACAAAGGTAAGGAGCAGGTCAAATTCCTGGGTACGCAGGCTCAAAGCCAGAGAACCGATGCGGACCTCCCGTCGAGCGGGATCAATCGTCAAGTCGCCGAGGTGGATCGGAGCGGAATCCTTGTTGTCACTGGCGCGATCTCCTCGCCGCAGAATCGCTTTGACGCGGGCGACGAGTTCGCGCGGGTTGAAAGGCTTGGTGAGGTAATCGTCAGCGCCGAGTTCGAGACCGAGTATCTTATCAATGTCTTCGTCGCGCGCGGTAAGCATGAGAATCGCAGCGGGATGATTCGCGGCGCGGAGACGACGACAGACATCGAAGCCATCAAGCTTGGGGAGCATCACATCCAACACGATCAACGCGGGACGTTCGCGGTTCGCCAACTCAAGCGCGGACTCGCCGTCTTTCACGGTAACGATGCGAAAACTTTCGCGCTCGAGATACATCCGCGCGAGTTTGATGATGGACGGTTCATCGTCTACGAGAAGGATGAGTTCGTTCACGGATAGAGATTAGAGCCTGGAGATTAAAGAATAGTTACCGCAAAGACCGCTACGCACACGAAGAAAATCTTTAAACCTTCGCGGTCTTCGCGGTCTTTGCGGTAAAAAAATTCAGTCGCCGTGAGTTGGAGAGAGCAACGCCACACATTCGATCTCGACCAACGCGCCTTTGGGAAGTCCCGCGACCTGCACCGTGCTTCGCGCGGGAGCGTTCTCCGGGAAGAACTCGGCATAGATCGCGTTCATCTTCGCGAAGTCGTTCATGTCTTGCAAAAAGACGGTGGTCTTTACCACGAAGTTCAAACCCGAGTCAGCCGATTCGAGGACATGCCTGAGGTTGGTCAACACTTGTCGCGTTTCGGCTTCCACTCCGCCCTTGACGATCTCCATTGCGACGGGATCGAGTCCGATCTGCCCCGCGGTGAACACCAGATTTTCGGTACGGATAGCTTGCGAATACGGACCGATCGCTTTCGGCGCTTCATCGGTGACGACTGTTTTTTTGCCTTTAGATGTATACATATCTGCCTCACAGTTATTTGAATTTTATAAAGCGATTGTACATCCGATTTCAAAAATATGTAAATCTTTATCTTTCGCAGAGCGGTTCATTTCAGCATCTCTTCAAAAAACACCACCGTTAATTGAACGATCTCCTCGCGCGAAGGGCTGATCTCGCCGCCGACAGGCTTGAAGCCGTGAGCCGCATTCGCCACCTGCACAAGTTCGGCAGGCACGCCCGCCGCCTGTAATTTAGCGAGCAGCTCCTCGGATTGCGCCATCGGCACAAGCGGATCTTTCTCTCCATGCAGAATCAAAAACGGAGGATCGTCCGCGCTCACATACGTCACAGGGCTGGCAAGAGCAAGATCAAAATTACCGAACGCATTCCGAACTGTCTCTGAATCATTAGCAACGCTAGCCGTTAAATCGGCAGGACCGAACATATCCACCACCGCCTGCACGCGGCTCGATTGATCGAGGTACTCGCCCACATCGAAGCCCGCGCTTTCATCCGTCACGCCGAGCATCGAAACCAAATGCCCGCCCGCGCTTCCGCCAAACACGCCGATCCGATTCGGATCGAGGTTGTACTCGTCCGCATGAGCGCGCAAAAATCGCACCGCGCACTTCGCGTCTTCGATCATGGCGGGAAACACATATTCAGGCGCAAGCCGATAATTAATCGCCACCGCCAAAAAGCCAGCCTTCTGCAATGCGGGAAGTTCCGTCGCGCCCGCACCCTTCGACTTATCGCCCGAACTCCACCCGCCGCCGTGCACAAACATCGTCACGGCAAACCGCCCGTCATTCTCAGACGGATAGTAAACATCCATCTTCAACGCGACACCATCCATCGCGCAATACGTGACATCTCTTTCGACTGTGCCAAGTTTGGATGAATCAAATTCATTGGATGGCAGAGCCGCTTCATTCTCGACGGGAGAACTGGTCGCCGTTTCCGTCGGCGGAATCTCCACTGTGGGCCGACTCGCATTACAAGCTAGCGAGGTAATTATCAATATCGTGAGAAAAAAAGTTAATCGTTTCATCGAACACTCCTGTACGGCAAAGCTCACTTTGCCTTTATGTGTATCTGAAAAATATCCAGCCGCTGATAAATTGCAAAGTAAATTTTGCGGTACGCTACTTCGCCATCTCCACAATATCTTCCGAGGTGACCACCGTCAGATTCGCCGCCGCATACGCAACCATCTCTTCATACGCGGCGAAGATGGCGGCTTTGTCATCCTCTGTGCGCGGCGTGGACGGGTCAGGCGCGGATAGATCATACGGCGGCGAAAGCGGATCGCCCTTCTTCGCGCCATTCATTTCAAAATAGATCGAAGTCCAGCCTTCCGCGCCGCGACGGTAGAAGCTGTTTTCATGAATCAGCGCGGTGATGAACGGCGCGCGACCGTACGGCAAACTTCCAGTTTGACCCTGCCACTCGACGAGTTGATCTTTCAACATCTTCGTCGGGTTGTATTTCGCCGCATCAGGATCAGACACAAAGTTCCACCAGAAACGATCGGAGCCATCCACGCTTGTTACGCGCGTCACGCTGAAATCGCTGGGACGGGCGAGCAATCCGTTGACGAATTCAAACGGCTGTTCGAGTTTTGTGCCTTCTTCGTGATAGAGCAAAGTCATCTGTGCGCCGAGCGAGGCATAAACTTTCTGCGCCGCGTCTTTGACCCTTTCGCTGTTGGGCGCGGGGGCGACGACGGGATTGCGCCCGAAGACTTGCGCCACGTAGGTATAGCCGCCAGGCTGGGATCTATCCAACTCGCCAGTTTCGGGATTCAACGCGTAGGTTTCGTAATCGAGCAGGGTTTGATACAACTCTTCACCGCTCAATCCATCCAAACGCGAGTCGAATCCTGTGTACAGCGGGTGCGGCGGGCGGACGTGGTAGCTGATGGTCATGTTCGAGTTTTTGAGTCGTTCAATGACTTCGGGATGATTCTCCGCCAGTTCGCGCGTGATCTCAGCGGTGAAGTAGAAATCTCCGCGCACGTTGTATTTCTCGAAGAGGTCAACGAGTTGCAAAAGAATATCCGCGCTTTCGTCGGGGTGCGTCCAGTCGTGAACGTTGATGATGAAGGAGATGTAGCCCTCACCCCTATCCCCTCTCCCAGTGGGAGAAGGGGAAGAATCGGTTGGGGAAACTGAATCAGGCTGAGGCGGAGAAAGAGGCGTTGCTGGGGCGCAGGCAGAAGTCAGAAGGGAGAGAAAGGTCAAGGCGAGGAAAATCTTCTTCATGTGGAATTCCTTCGTAAGACAAAATTTATTTTGTCCTTGCAAAACGCAAAATGAATTTTGCGCTACGGTTGGGCGGCATACGCATCCGCCATCTCGGAATAAGTCGCCCATTGCAGTTGCCCGCTGGCGACGAGGGGATCAACGACTTCGGTCAAAAATTTTTCGATCACGCCGAAGGGGTCTTGCGGGTCGCCGCGAAATTCGCCAGGGTGAACGGTGAAGTGAAAGACGTTGACCTTGCCCGCCTGCGCGGCTGAAAGCGAGGCGTAGAGACTCTCTTTGAGATATTCAAAATAGGCTTCATCCCCGCCCGAGTCTTCGCTTCGGCGCATGGACGCGAAATTTTCTTTATCGTATTGACCTTCGGGCAGGAAGACGATTGCGCCGTTGGGATCGTGTTGCGTAAAGAGCGTAAAGTCTGTGCCGTCAGTTCCGCCTGCGGGTCGCCAAGGGTTCACGCCGATCAGCGACATGTCGGTGGACTGCGTAGCGGGACTCTTCCAATCGCTGTTCACATCCAAGCCCGCGCATTCGGCGGCTTCGTACAGATTGACGTATAAATTACCGCCGCTCCAATAGCGGACATCGTTCACGCCGCTGGCTTGCGTGATGTAACCGAGTTCTTCCTTCATCACGTCGCACCATTGCTGAACGGAAAGCGGTTCGGGGTTTTTTCCAAGGTGCGCGTCTTCGTGAAAATGCAGGGCGAGTTCATGTCCGCGCGCGGCGAGATCGGCGAGAATCGTATTGCCCGATTCAATCGCCACCGTCGTGAACGGACTCTGCGCTTGAATGGTCATGCGCCCGCCGTGCGCTTCGACGATCTGGGCTAGGGTCAGCATATCCTCCACATGTCTCTCGAAAAACTGCGGGTTGTGATAATCGTTCTTGCCGCTTTGAAATCCTTGCGCGGTTTCGCCCATCGGCTCGATGTGCATTCCGATATCGAAGAGCAGGACGGCTTCGCCCGCTTCTTCCTGGACTTCGAGCGGGGTGGCTGATTCTGTGGGCTGACTCTCCGCGGATGGTTGCGTCGCCGTTGCGGGCAATCCACAGGCGAGAGAGGCAATGACGAGGAACAAGAAGAACGATAGTGTGTTGCACTTCATAGCTGGTCTCCTTTAGAAAATATTCTGCGCCTGATACGAAATAAGTTTGATAAGCGAAAGCGAAGAGCCTTCAACGCAGCAATAGGACTTCGCTTCGCCTAGACTGATACGTCGCAAAGAAGCTATGGCGTGAAGGTTTTCTCGGGGCGCAGATTAGATTCGCGGAAGGCGTAGATCGCGTCGCGCAGGGCTTTGCCTGTGCCACCCATCGCTTCTTTGATCTCTTTCATTTTCTCGCTCATCGCGCGGACAGTCTCTTTGGCTTGTTCGGGATCGGCGACTTTCCCATCCGCGTTGAAGCCCGCGTGCGAATCAATAATCGCTTGTCCGCTTTCGTAAATCGGCTTCGCATCATCCACCGCGTCGGCAAACGCGTCCAGCGCGGACTGGACAGCGGACATATCCTTGCTATGTTCTGAGGCGCGATCGATCAATTTCTGGATTTTGCCGATGAAGTCTTCGGTCTTGCCAAGTTTTTCGTACGATTGGAGTTGATGCGCCCAGATTTTTTCCAGACGTTCGTCCGTCAACTTGCCCTGCGGCGGCGCAGACGGATCATTCAACCCCGCGGCGAATGCGCTGACAAGCGGCTGACTCGCCGCTCCGAGCGAAGCGAAAGCCGCGATCGTCATAAGTAAAACTATTTTCTTGAATAAAATTTTCATCGTCGTAAGCCTCCTTTCAAGGTTACGACGATGATTGTAGATTGGGCAAGTTACGCAAGTGTGGCGGAGGTGTAAAATCTCTGTAAAATTACGCCCTCCTCACCGCCAGCATGGTTAAGTCGTCGGCGGGAGGGACGTCCTGCGCAAAATCAAGCAAGGATTTTTCCACTACATCCATCAAATGAGACGCGGAGGAGCAACGACTCGCAAGGATCGCCGCAGTGAGGCGCGCTTCGCCGTAAAGATCGCCATCGTTGTTGAATGATTCGGTCAAGCCGTCGGTATAGAACAACACGCTGTCATCAGGAGAGAGGCGAATAACGCGCTGCTCATAACGCGCCTCGCCAGAAGCGCCCAACGCAACGCCTGTTCGCGTCAAACGTTCAAAAGCGTTCCCATTGCTTTTTATCCACAGCGGCGGGTTGTGTCCCGCATTAACATACGTCAATTCGTTCTTCTCAAAATCCAGCACAGCGTACACTGCCGTGACGAACATTCCCTGCTTGGTATCAGGGATGAGTAGATCGTTCACGCGGCGCAACGCTTCGGCGGGCGTCTCGATCTCCATCACGGCGGCGCGGACGAGGGTGCGCGTGAGAGCCATGAAAAGCGCGGCGGGCATGCCCTTATCGGCGACATCGGCGATAAACAAACCGACGCGCTTGTTCGGCAGATCGAACACATCGTAAAAATCTCCGCCTACTTGCCGCGCTGTCTTCCAACGCGCTGCAAATTCCCAACCCTCTACTTGCGGCAACGCGTCAGGGATGAATGTCTGCTGAATTTGGCGAGCCAACTGCACTTCGATCTCAAGGCGTTCGCGTTCCACCACCTCGCGCTGCAACAGGTCGTTCTGAATCGCTAGCGCGGCTTGCTGCGCGATCCCATTAACGATCTCCAACCGCCGCGAACGGAAGCGTAATCCGCCAGAAGACTCTTCGATCAGCATTGCGCCATATAGCGCGTCCTTAACCGCGACAGGCACAACAAACAGCAACGCATTCGGGACGTTGAGGTTCGATTCTTGCGGCGGATGAGCCGTCAGCCACTGATCGAATCTGCTTTCAGCCTCCAGCGGCACGGCAAGCAACTCGCCCCTATCGCGGCATGCATCCAGCAGAGCAAACTCGTTTGCTGCGAACGAGCGCGCCCAAAACTCTTCCTCATCTTCCTTGCTCAATCCATATTGCTGAGAAGGCAAGAATTTCTCATCGGCAGGATTGAATTGATACAACACAACGCGTCGAATCCCTACGAGGATGGGCATAATGCGAATAACCGCGTCAAGAATCTCATCGAGATCGTTCAAACTGACAATCGCTTTTGCCACTTGCAACAACGCCGCAGACGCATATGCCTGCTCTTGCGCGATATCGTAGAGTCGCGTGTTTTCAATGGCGACGGCGGCATAACTGGCAAAGGTGATCGCTAACGCGCGCGCTTCGTTGCCGTATCGGCCAGGCGAACGATGCGCCAGAGTAATCACTCCGAAAGGATGTTTTCCTACGCGCAATGGAACGGCAAGGGCAGAGTAGTTTGAGTCAAACTCTGCCGCTAAACCGGTAACGCCCATCTCATCTGTCGGTTTGCGCACTTCGGCTTCTTCAGTCTCAATGACGCGCATCAGCGCCGCATAGGCTATCGGGGAGTCGTACAGCGTTTTTTCCAACAACGCTTCATCGAAATTGCGACTCGCCGCTAAATACAACTCATCGTCTTCAAGCAGCCAAATGGCGGCAATGTCCACTGGCAGGTTTTTCTCCAACTCGAGCAGAATCACCTCGAGGACGTCGTCTACATCTTCGTCCGCCGAGATCAACCCTGCCACTTCGCGCAAACTATCAGCGACCTGTCGCCGCCATTGTTCGGACCGGAATAAGGCGGCATTATGAACGGCGACCGCAATGTGATCCGCGATCGCTTCGAGCATAAAACGATCCTCAGAGGTAAATGCGTTATAGCGATCCGACTGAACATCGAGCAATCCGACCGCTTCGCCGTCGTATAGCAACGGCACGCAAATCTCAGATTTTGTATCCTCCGGCGGACGCGGCGAAGGAACATAACGCTTATCTTTACGCACGTCGTTAGCGACGACGCTTTTCTCTTCGCGCGCCGCCCATGGAATGATGCCTTTATCGTCCATGGAAACCGCATATCCGATCAAACTCGCACCGCGTTTCCCGCTTCCCGCGCGATATTCGATCATGCGGCGATTCTTATGCACTGTAAATAAATAAACATGCGGTTGCTTAATGCGACGCTGAATGAGATCAGAAACGTTTTGCATCAGCGTATTTAATTCGAGCGAAGAACTCACGCTCTTTCCCACATCCGCAATCAGCGCAAGATGATCCGAGCGTCGCTGCAGTTCGTGATATAAATGCGCCCCTTCCACCGCGCGCGCAATGGTATCCGCTAAGGCGTTCAGAACCAGCAAGTCGTTCGGATGGAACGCTTCCGCCTGATCGCTTTGCACATCGAGAATGCCTAGCACGCGATCTTCGATCTTCAGCGGAATGACCGCTTCGGAACGCGTTTTCGGAAGCGCGTCAATGAAACGGTAGCGCGAATCCTTCCGCACATCGGGGACGATAACGCGCTCACCGGTCGCAGCCACCTGCCCGATCAGCCCCTGCCCAATTTCCACATCCAGCGCAACGTGAGCGTGGCGCCTCCCCCGTTTCAGCGCTGCGGCGCTCGCCCGGAAGCGCAAAGTTGCAGACCTGTCTTGAAGCGTAAATATTGCGACATAATAATATTGAAATGTCCGCTGAATCAACTGCGTAACGCGCTCGGTTAATTCGTTCAAATCTAACACGTTAGCGATCTGCGCGCTGACGTCGCTGACAAGGTTCAACTGAGTGAGCCTAAATCCCTCTACTGCGACGCGTCGCGACGCCAGCAGGCTAACTCCAATAACGCCCGCCAAGCCAACCAGAAGATCAAGTTCATTTGTCGTAAACGCAGGTCCTTGCGGACGCACAAGTAGAATTGCCCCCAGCGTAATCTCTTGCGTTCTCAACGGAATAGACGCCCATGTCCGGCGCAGGCTTGTCGCCCCCTGACCGGTTTGACGGCTGCGGCGTAAACCCTTCGACTGCAGCGCGCGCGCCAGCAACGGAGATTCGGGCGCGGGAGGGAATATCGTTTCCTGTCGCGCGTCGGGCAAGCGGAATAAACTTTCATCAAGCCAGAGTTCTACGTCGCTCTGAAGCAGGCGCGAAGCCGTCGCTATAATGCGATCGTGTTGCGCAGACAACGGCGCGCCGTCAATCAGTTGTTCGCTCAACGCGGCAAGTTCGCGCCACACAGATAGTTCCGCCGCCATACGCTCTATGCTCTCCGCTTCACCAGCGTAAGCGTGTTGCTTTTATCTGGATTTGACTGGTAATATACCTCATCCATCAATTTATAGATCAGGAAAATTCCCAAACCGCCGATCCTCCGCTTGGCAAGATCGGCGCTTAAATTCGGCAACGGCGCGTGAGATGGGTTGAAAGATTTGCCGTAATCTACAAGAACGACGGCAAACCGCTCCGCTTCCAGACCGCAGGAGATTTGTATTTCGCCGTCGGCTTTGCCTTTGTAGGCGTGTTCGATAATATTTGAGGCGGCTTCATCGGCGGCAAGCTGAATATTGTATACATCTTTACCATCAAAGCCGTTTTGACGCGCACTATTGCCTACAAATTCACGGATTTCATCAAGATAATCGAATCTTGCGGGGAAGCGTAATGTTTGCATGAACCACGCTAGATTAAAAGCCGCTTTCAGCGGCGCCGGAAGCGGCTTCCATTTTTATATCTTCGATCAATGCGAGCCCCTGCGAGACCGTCTTAGAAATGCCCCACCGCTTGAAGAGGATCGTCAAAGATTTTAAACAGTTCAGTAAAACCAGCCAGATCGAACGCCTCGTGGATACGATCGGGCATGGAGGCGAGCGTCACCTCGCCGCGGTTATATTTCTTCGCGGCGCGCTGAGCGGCTAACAGAGCGCGAAAACCTGCGCTAGACATGTACTCCAATTCGCTCATATCCAACACTAGCTTATACTTGCCGCTCCCCACCGCCTTTTCAAGGGCTTTTGCAAATTGGGGGGCGGTAGCGCTGTCTATCCGCCCGATGAGCTTAAATAAATCACAGCGCTTGAATTCCTGATGCGTAATTTCCATGATGTATCCTCCGAAATGAGTTTACAAACTTGTAGAAAAATTATAACAGAGAATAGCGCCCGGCGGCGCATCCATCGGCGCTATACTTGGGAATCTGACGGCGAATTTATCCATTAATGATGATGCGCATCGTTCAGCGCTGGCTGCTTCCATCTCCGCTCAACAATAATGAAGGCGCGCTCAGGGCGCACATCCTTCACTATATTTTGCTGTTTTTATTTCTCGCGCCCCCGCTCCACATCGTCTTTACCCGTTTTCAGAAACTGCCAAACCTCAACGCCGCACTGACGCTCGCCGTTTCCAGCGAAATAATCAATATCGGTCTTTTTCTACTCGCGCGAAAAGGCTATATTCGAGTCGTTTCTATTTTTTTAGTAGGCGTCTTATGGCTATATACAGCGTTAGCGGCATATCTCGATCTCGGACAGTACGATGTTATCTTCGCTCTTGGAAACGCAACTATCATCATTCTCGCCGGCATCCTGCTGGGAGGAAAAGGATCGCTGGTTATCGCCCTACTTAGCATCTTCGCGGGCAGTTTACTGATTTCCACAAACGGCAACTTTAATTTTCACGATTGGATCATCGCTTCCATCTTCTTCCTGACGATTTTTGGACTGCAATTGCTCTCGTCAAAAACCGCGCGACGCGCGCTCGACCGCACTCAAGCCAGCCGCGATCAATACCGTTCCCTGTTGGAGAATTTACCGGTAATCGCTTACATCAGCGAAATAGAAAATAGCGGCGCGCTCACATACGTTAGCCCTCAAGTTGCCGACCTTTTTGGCTATACGCGAGACGAGTTCCTCAACGACTCGCATCTATGGAAGAAGATTCTTCATCCCGACGACCGCAAAAGAATACTCGATCAAAACAACGTCAGCGACGCAACGCAAGACGCACGCGAACGTGAGTACAAGCTGATCGCAAAAAACAACCAAATCGTCTGGGTGAACGATCAAGCGGCTCTAATTAAATCAGAAGACGGAGTTCCGCTGTATTGGTTAGGCGTGTGGACCGATATCACCGGACGTAAACAAGCGGCGCTCGAACAAGAAAACTCAATCATCGCGGCAACGAGCCGCGCCGTCCAATTGCAAACCGCCGCAGAAGTTGCGCGTATATCCTCCTCCATGCTCGACCCAGAAGAACTTCTTACCACGGCAGTCACGCTTATCCGCGAACACTTCAATTACTACTACGTCGGCATTTTCTTATTGGACAACGAGAATTCTCACATAATCCTCAAAGCCGGCACCGGGCAAGCCGGCGAACAAATGATAAAGGAGAAATACCAACTGGAAGCCGTAAGTTCTTCAATGATCGGTTGGAGCGTGGTCCATCAAAAAGCGCGCATCGCCCTGAATGTGGGAGCGGACGCCGTCCATTTCAAAAATCCGCTCCTTCCGCTAACTCGCTCTGAGATCGCCCTACCGCTCATCTCGCGAGGCGAAACGCTCGGCGCCATGACCATCCAGTCCGAGTTTCCTTCCGCTTTTTCAGACGCCGACGTCATAGCCTTACAAACAATGGCGGATCAGATCGCCAATGCTATCAATGCCGCACAATTGCTTTCCGAACGTTCTGATTTAATCGACGAGTTGGAACGTAGAAACGCCGAATTGGAACGCTTCGCTTATACAGTCTCGCACGACCTCAAATCGCCTCTTGTAACGATTCGCGGCTATACCGGCTTTCTGCAAGAGGACGTGAACAAAAACGACATGCCGCGCTTCACAAAAGATCTATCTAGAATCGCCAGCGCCGCAGATACAATGCAAAACTTGCTAAACGACCTGCTCGAACTCTCGCGTATTGGGCGCGTGACGCATCCATTTGAAGATATTCCATTTAACCAAATTATCCATGATACGTTGGAACTGCTCGCCGGCTCGTTCGATCAAACAAACATTAACGTAGTCGTTCAAGATAACCTGCCCATCATTCATGGCGATCGAATCCGCCTGCTTGAGGTGACGCAAAATCTCCTCAGCAACGCTATAAAGTTCATGGGCGATCAGCCCGCTCCCCGTATCGAAATCGGCTGCGACGAACGCATCGAAGATGGACTAGCGACTTTCTTCATTCGCGATAACGGCGTAGGGATCGATCCGCAATATCACGAAAAGATTTTCGGCTTGTTCAATCGTCTCGCCCCAGAAATCGAAGGCACCGGCGTAGGTTTGCCGCTCGTGCGGCGCATTGTCGAGGTGCATGGCGGCCAAGTCTGGTTAGATTCAAGTCTTGGTCGCGGAAGCGTATTCTTCTTCTCGCTTCCCGTCGCCATCTCAAATAACGCAGAGATGCAGACCAAGGAATAAGCCCAACGGTCCAGCCGCAAGAGAAGCTTACGCAAACAAATAACGATCAGGCAATAGATTAGCGCTTCTTGCAAAGTCAGAATATTCCGTCCTTATTCCATTGAACAAAATACATATTTGAGGTTAAAATCTGTCTCAACCTTAAGAGGAGAATCTACATGATAGGCGAACCCGTTCTCGTTATGCTCATCGAAGACAACATAGACCATGCCGAACTGGTCATTCGCACTCTCGAAGAACATCGCATTGCGAATCGCGTGCGACACTTTGCAGACGGACAAACTGCGCTCGATTACCTCTTCCGTCGCGGAGAATTTTCCGATCCGGAAACATCGCGTCGCCCTCACTTAATTCTGCTCGACCTGCGCCTGCCGCACATAGACGGCGTAGAGGTGTTGCAAGCCATCAAGAACGACGACGAGCTCAAATCAATTCCAGTGGTTATCCTGACCACATCCGAAGCCGAAAAAGACGTCATCCGAGCCTACATGCGTCACGCTAATAGCTATCTGGTTAAACCAGTCGGATTCGAAGAGTTTAAGAAGTTAATGGACGACTTGGGTTTTTATTGGCTCGGTTGGAACACGCACCCTCAAATTAAAGACTAAACAAACGACGAACTTAAAAGCGCCGCGAAGCATCTCGAATTGACACCCTAACTCACTTCGAGTATGCTTTACGCGTCCGGGCAGGACCGGCGCGGCAGAACCTGCCAAACCCCGCCAGGGTCGAGAGGCAGCAACGGTAAGGCGGCGTCTCTGGGTGTTGCCGGCCACCTGCTCGGATATTTCTATGAAATCAAATCGCTGGCTGTTTGCCTTCATCGCATTGCTTGCAGGCGTTGCGCTAGGTCTCGCTTATGGCTGGATTGTCGAACCGGTTGACTTCTTCGACCTCACGCCAGATACATTGCGCGCCGACTACAAAGCCGATTATGTCCTCATGGTCGCCGAAACATATCGCGCCAGAAGCGACCCGGGCTTCGCCGCGCGGCAACTCGCCGTCTTCGGCTCGCAATCTCCCACTTCCTTCGCCTCGCAAGGCTTAGAATACGCCCGCGCAAACGACTTCGCTTCCGAGGATATCTCGCTAATTCAAGAACTCATTACCGCGCTGCAGGCTTGGAGCGGGATTCCGTGAGACACGTCGCATGGATCGTCCTGCCCGCGCTTCTTATTGGATTGGGTATCGGGCTGGCGCTTGCATGGGTCGTCTTTCCGCTTGGCGCGGTTAATTCGTCTCCGGGTGCATTGCGCGCAGACTTCAAAGATCAGTATCGTTCAGCCATTGCAGCGGCATTCGCCAGCAACGGCAACCTTGAACGCGCCCGCGCGCGGCTCGAACTGCTCGGCGACACAGATGCAATCGTCGCGCTGAACGCGCAAGCGCAACGCATGCTTGCTGACAACAAGACTGAACAAGCATCCGACGCTGCCGCCCTCGCCTCAGCCCTCGCACAGGGAAACGCCTACGTCGCCCCCGTACTTACAACCTCTACGCCCTACTCATATCCTACTACGCAACCTACAGCCGCCGAAGATGACGCTCTTTCCGCGCCTACCGTATTCGATGATTTTGCTTCTCTCACGTCCGAAACATCTCTCACTCAAATCGTCGTGGAGGCTACAGCGCGTCCCACTCAAACGCGAATGCCCACACAGAGCGCGCCGTTCGCGTTGATCGGTCAGGAATCGCTCTGTGACGCAAATTTACCGGACGGTTTATTGCAAATTCTTGTATTGAATGCGAACCGAAAACAGTTGCCCGGCGCTGAAGTCCATATCGCTTGGGCTGGCGGCAAAGAGAGCTTCTTCACCGGACTAAAGCCCGAGCTTGGCAACGGTTACGCCGACTTTATCATGACGCCGGATGTCAGCTACACCGTTCAACTCGCATTAGGGAGCGACGTCGCCGCCGCCCTGCTTGCGCCGTCTTGCAAAGCGTCAAACGGCGCGCTATTCACTGGCGGGTTCAAACTAACCTTCCAGCAGCCATAAAAATATTCCTCTTCGGTTTGAAGAGGAATATTCCATATTAGGGCATTGGATTGCTATTCGCCCAATCGTTTCCCAGCCGGACTTCCACATCCACCGTGGCGGCAGGATCGGGTTTTATCAATATTTGCGAACTAGACGAAAGCCCAAAGACCGCTTGCAAATATCTCAAAGTATACAATTTCGGCGAGTATAAAACGACTACCGTGCGATCATATACTCGATCCGCCGCGCCGGCTTCTGTCACAGCCATACCTTGTTGGATAAAGAAATTCCCTGTGTTCACATCGAGGTTGGCTGAATACGTTCCATTCAACATGCGGACGCGCGCGCCGTCTGCCTGCATAAGCGCAGTTGCATCGCCGCCTGCCGCATAAGGGCTGGTCGCGCCGCCTGTGGTAAAAATTTCATCGCGCAATACGCGGATCTTATCCGTCAGTGGTTTGAGAACGCTGGCATCCTGCCCGCCCAGAATCACCTTGTCAAAGACGATCATGGTCGTATCAATATGCCCCTCTTTAATACTCGCAATGGGAATATCCTTCGCCAAGACCGCCAACCGGATCGCGGTATCCAGCGGCATATTCGTGCGGATGCCCGAAGAGAATTCATTGTAAAACTCGTCGGCTTGTGAAATTAATGTGGGAAAATTCGCCGGGTCAAGCACTTTATTGCGAATTCCAATAATTACTTTTTGTTGGCGCCGCGCGCGTCCAAAGTCGCCTTCATCGCCCTTGCGATAACGAGCGTATGCGAGCGCGGTTTCGCCGTTCAATGTGCGCAGACCGCAACAGGTCAGCCTAATTTTGTCCAAGCCTGGACCAATCGGGTCGAGACGCAATTCTTCGTCGTTATAGACTTCGATCTTCCCAATACGATTAATGAATTGAACGAACGTATTAAAATCAATTTGCGCGTAATACTGAATCGGCACGCCGATAAACTGTTCCACTGTCTTACGCGCTAATTCAGGTCCGCCGCCGGGCAATTTGTTGCCTTCGCCGGAAGAATACGCGGTGTTAATACGGCTATAGCCGAAACCGGGGATATTCACCCACATATCGCGCGGAATCGACAACATACCCGCCGTCTTCGTCAATGGGTCAATCGTCAGTAGGATCATTGTATCGGAACGCGGCGCGCTAGTATCCGTATCGCGCGCGTCCAAGCCAATAATCAACACAGTGATACGGCTGGCGCCATCCCAAGCGGGAGGCAGGTTGCTTTCCGGAATGACAACCGGCGGAGGCAAGTCTTGCGGACCCGACGAAGGGGTTCCTTGTCCAACAGTCACATCGGGACCGCTGGGTCCTGAGGCGATTGTGCCGCAATACGCCGGCGGCTGGCCAGGCAAAGGCGTAATCGCCCAACATGTGACAAGATTCCGCGCAAAGATATACCCGCCGATCGAGAGGGCAATCGCCGCAATCCAAAAGATAATTTTCCTTATAGAGGGACGTTTAAGTTGTATATTTTTTAGTAAGTTCATTCCATTTACACCGGTTTCAGGTATATCATATCCAAGCCAAGCCGTTCCAAGCCGATCTGCGCCCAATGGGACAGCAACGCCGAATCTTCCTCGCTCGCTCGCATCAGCGCGGGGATGGCGCGATAATCTCGAATTTCCGCTAACGCGCGCACAGCGTAAATTCTAACAGGTTGTGATGCACTCTGCGCCGCTTCAATTAAAGTCGAGACAGCGGGCTTGCCGATTCTAATCAACGCTTTCGCCGCGAGGTCGCCGACCATTGCATCGTTATCGCTCAATGCGCGGACAAGGGGCTGGATTGCCGCTTCGTCCGCTTTCTCCGACAGCCCTAACGCGGCGCACTGGCGCACTTCCGGGGCGGGATCTTCAAGGAAGGGAATCAGCCACTCGGTTTGAGCGCGAGGCGCAATCGCTAAAGCGCGCAACGCCCACCAGCGGGAATCCGCATTCGGCGATTTCGTCAGATCAAGCAGGGCGGGAAACGCCTCTTCGCCTAATTCGAGCAACGCGGAAACAGAGCGTTCGGCGCGAGATTCGTCGCCGCTTACGAGGTCAGCCAGAAAACTTTCAAGTTCGTTCACGCTATTTTGCGGGCGGCGGAATCGGCAGAGTGGATTCGGGGGTTTCGATCCACTTATCGCCTTCTTCGATCAGCATGACGGGGATATCGTCCACAATCGGGTATTTGCGCTGACAATCTTGGCAAATAAACCACGCGTCGCGATACAGCGCGAGCGCGCCGCCCGTAGACCGGACGCAATTCGGACAGCGTAGAATTTCTTTTAAAGCAGCGTCAATCATATAACCTCATTTTCTCAACGGCGGCAAATTGTACCATCCTCATGAAGACGGGGAGAGACACAGATGATTTTCCGCCGCAAGTTTCTCCGGCTTCTTCGAATCGGGTCCGTATTGGCAGATCGCTTGCCAAGGCTGGTAGTGCGTATTGAATTGATCTTGAAACAAGACAGTTCCATTTTGGTATACCGTGCGCGTAACGGTCACATCGGCGCCGTTCGCGGCGTAGTCTACCTGCTTCATTTCGTTCTTTCTCAAATCTGGGTTCTCTTCAAATAACGGGGCAGGCGCAGAGACGATATTGGCGGGACCCGTCGTGTCCCAACTTATGCTTCGACCGGTGGAAGTTGAATAGAATTTCCACGTCAACGTGCGAGCGGATACGTTTACATACGTTTCCATCAGAATCCAATAGGGCGAATCATTTTTAAATTTGAAATCTACCAAGGGGAAATAAACCGTCGCGTCTAATCCAGCCAAGCGAGGATCTGACGCGCCGCTGGCAGTTTGCTCATAATAGGAAACGCGGTAAGCGTGAGAATAACGCTCAACCACTGGAAAGCCGGCATCGAACACGGTTCTAAAAAGCGTAGTGCTGACCTGGCAAACGCCGCCGCCCACGCCTTTGATCGTGCGCCCGCCGTAAATAATGAGCGCCTCAGCATATCCATTCTCAAGGCTCACGTCGCCCATGGTCTCACCCATCGAGAAAATCTCACCCGGGGCGACCATCACGCCGTGAAAGCGCTCCGCTGCGGCTTGAATATTTTGGATCCGTTCAATATCCGAGCCGTAAAAATACGATGTTTCTGAAACAAGCAATTCTGTAATGCCAAGTTCCTGCCCGGTAGCGTAACCAGAAACTTTCGGTTGATCTTCAACGATCGTTAGCGGAACCGCATGTTCGCCGCGCAACAGGGCTTCATTGATCATGGCGATGCTCGCATCCAGATCCACTACCCGTCCCACCTTCGAATCTTCCACTAATTCCAACTGCCGCGTTTCATCATTAAAAATAAATCTCGCGTTTGCGGCAGGGCGATCCATTTGCGCTTTTACAGGCATTAACAAATTACGCAACCCTTCAGAGTTTAGCGCCACGCGCACTTCCGCTTTCCCTTGGTCTTGCGCGCGTTGAACGCCGATCAAATTCGCTAATACGGGCACATCGTATACATACGGTCCCACGTCCGTCGAATTAGGAGCGGTCAGCGTAAGCGGCTGACTCAGAATCTGACGGGCAGTTTCGGCTTGCGCGTCCACATTAAGAATCTGTGGGGCAATCTCTTGAATAACGAATGCCACTTCGCCGTCGGAGAACGTCTGCAATTGCGCGCCCAAGTAGATCAACGTCGCGTTAATTTTCAACTCACGCCCGATTTGACCCGAACTAGCGACTACATTCGCGCCCTCCAAGTGTAACGCTGCTTCGACCATCGGCTGGTTAATTTGCACAGCGATTTGACTTAGATATTGGTAAGCGACGCGTTGATCAAACATGATCACCGGCGGAACGTTAAATCCGCCGCCTAGCGCGCGCGTCTGACTGGAAAGCGAGTTCATCCAACCGCCGCTTCTGCCCAACTGATACGCGGTTGCCGCGCTGGACGAAGGATCAAACGTCATGCCTAACTCCACTGGGCTCGCCACCCACGCCTTCTCGCCGTCGCGGAAAAGAATTTTGCCGGTAAATGGATAGGACAGCGTTTGGCTCAACTTCACCGCGGCTTCATCGCGCGTCAGCCCAGAAAGATCAACGCCTGCGACCGACACGCCCGGAAAAATCCGCCCTGCGTATACAAGCTGGTATCCCAACGTCCAGATAAACAGAGCGCCAAGAAACACAATTACGCCGCTCACTATCGCGGCGATAATTTGTGGAAACACAGGCAATTTCTGATACGGATGGGAAATAGAGGTCATTTGGGCAGTATTAGTATCCAGCGCGTATAAGACGCGTCGTCAGCGGGTTTTGTTCCGTCAACGCCGCATTCTCGCATCATCTCATTTCAAAAGCAGGAAGTTCTATCGCGCCGTCATCCGTTGCGACGAGATAATACGGCGCCCATCCCACGCCGAATGCGTCTACATACACATCGGTTTTCTTCGGAGCGACGACGACTTCCTGCGTCTGGCTTACTATGCCGCTCCAGCGTTCGCTAATTTCTGTCGCAACCGCCTCGCGCTGCTTTTCGAGATCGGAAATTTCATTTTTATATTGGATGATCGCCTCTTCCGACTCGCGCACATCCTCTTTCGCCTTTTGAGCCATGCGATATTTAGAAACCGGCGTGGAAAGACTTTTTTTGCGACCCAACCCGAACAAACTTGCCACAACTTCAGCGCCGTGAATACCCGTTTCGAGATTCCGATTTCGGAGATTTTCCTGATCTTGGCGCAACTCGCGTTCTTCGCGGAAAAGCTTATCTTGAACAGTCTTAAGTTTCTTGTCAATCGCAGCCGCCGCCTTTTCGATCTCCGCGTCGCGCGCGCCGCGCGCCGCATCGGCGCAAGCGGTCATAAATTCCGCTTGCGTCATATCCGGACCCGCGAAGACTTTTAACGCCTGATTCGCGCGGACTGTGACAGACGAATTGCGGAACGCCCATTCGGAAAAATCTTTCTGCAAGGCGCTCATCAGTTTCGCATCGTTCAATGGCGCATCAATCATATTGAACTTTGCAGAGGGCGCCGGCGACATTTCAACGTCGCTCTTTAGTTTACCGCTCGTCGCGTGATCTTCCCAGCGCACCATGCCGCGCTTGTCAGGCGAAACGATCAGCGCCGAACGCGCAATTTCGCTGTCTATACCGAACTTACGATCGAGGATTCGAATCTGAGCGGAAGCCAGCAGAGCGGGTTTGTAAATCACATCTTCGATCGCGGCTTGCGCAGGGACAGGTCGATTCGCCGCTTTAAAAGCGTCCGGCAGGCTAAGACTCTGCGGGACGTAATATTCGCGAATGGTTTGAGGAATGACGGGCTTCGTAAACGAGGATTGGGAAACAGATTCCGCCGGCTGCGCTTGCGGAACAGACGCCGCAAAGGTCGCCTGAGAAGCGGCGCTCGACGAGACAGAGACAGGTTGACTCGGAGCCTGAAACGAAGCGTCCGCATTAGCAAGCCGATTGAGCGCGGGGATCTGGGTTCGCATAAGAGGACCAGCGAGAAAATTCATCACCCAGCGCGTCTGGAACAGTTCCGGCGCTTTGGAGTGCACGTTATGTAAAATAAAAGTTCGCTTGCCCAACGAGGAAATCAATTTGTCGAAGGCGTTGCGTGAAACGCCGCCCGTCGCGCTCTCAAGACCGTCGAGCAAGCGGCTCTTATCTTGCTCCGTTTGCAATTTTCCAATAAACCATGTGCCAGCGTTAGACAAACCTTTGTAGTCCACATCTACCGGGTTTTGCGTGGCAAGCAACAAGCCCAAGCCAAATGCGCGTGCTTGTTTTAACAATCGCAACAAGGGTTGTTTGGAAGGCGGGTTGCTTTGCGGCGGCAGATAGCCCAGAATCTCATCCATATAGAGGAGCGCGCGTAAAGACGTCGCGCCGCCTTGCGCGCGCATCCACGTTTCTACGGCAGAGAACAACAACGTGACAAAAAACATACGCTCGGCTTCAGATAGGTGCGCGAGGTAGAAAATGCTATGGCGCGGCTTGCCTTCGGCGGTATACAATAACGCATTGACGTCAAGCGGCTGGCCTTCGCGCCATGTCTCAAAAGACGGCGCTGCAAGAATGCTGTTCAACGTCAATGCTAACCCAACGCGGTCTTTCGTCGGGAAAAAGTCATCCACCGAGAACGCGCCAAGTTTATCGAACGGCGGGGCTTGCGTCTGCCGGATCAATTCCGCCAATTCGATGTCTTTTCCCTGACTCCACTCGTTTTCGAAAATGTTAGAGAGCAGAATATGTTCGCGCGAACGGAGCGGGTCAATATTATTGAAGCCGACCAGCCCCAGCAAGGCGGTGACTGTGCTGGAAATGCGCTCGCGCAAAACTTCGCGGTTTTCGTTCCACGGGATTTCGGGCGCGGCAAGCGACGACAATACGCTGACGGGAATGCCCGCGTCAGAACCCGGAGTGAATGCCGCATATTGCACCGAGTTCTTAAGTTTCGTAATTTGCTCGGGCGAAACGCCCCACTCTGCCAAGCCGTTGCGCCACGCTATAGACGTCTCTTCCGCGACTTGCTCCTGCGTTTTATTCTCGCGGCGCGCCAAGTCCGCGTCTATCCATGGTTGAAAATCTTGCGGACGAAGTTCCGGGAAGTGCAGAATTAAATTCGTAAGGTCGCCCTTAGGGTCAATAATAATAGCAGGAATGCCTTGTAGCGCGGCTTCTTCGAGCAACGCTACGCACAAACCGGTCTTACCAGAACCGGTCATCCCGGTCACAATCGCATGCGTCGTGAGGTCGGCAGGGTCGTAATAGGTATTTTTTTCAATTATTTGCCGAGTCTCGGGATTGTATGTACGTCCTATATAGAAACCTAAATCTGTCATGAATCTCTCCTAAGCGACTTTAGAACGAATGCGCTGGCGGTTAATGTACCCGATTTCATAATAGATTACAAGTAACTATCCCATTAAAGAATTCTGCGGAGGGGTCGCCTCCGCAGAATTTTCAATTATCGTCATCGTTATCATTATCGTCGTTATCGTCGCTATCATTATCATCATTGTCGTCATTATTGTTGTCGTTGTCATTTGAATTCAAACCATCGTCATCGCTCGATTCGTCTTCCTTGAAGACTATCTTCGTTACAATAAATACGCCGTTCTCATCGAAAAATCCCTCGAGAGTAACCGCCGCTCCCATAACGGGAGTTCCGACCATTTGGCTCCCGCTCATATTTGCAGGAACTCCATTGATCGTCCAAAAATCGCCGGCTAGAACATCCAAGTTTCCATCGAAAGGTTCATCAGGGGTCTTGGTCGCGGCGATATTCGGCGTATCGTCCTCGTCTGGTTGATCATCCACTTCAAAGGGATCGTCTTCGACGTCGGGCAGGCTTGCTCCCGCTGGGAGAAATTCAATATCCGATGCTAATACAGAACCATCGGGTTGTGTCACTCCTTGCACACGCACGGCAGAGTTAACCGGCACAGGTTGAGGCGGCAAGCCTGTTTGAGACGTCGTGACGACTCGCACTCCGGCGACCAGCCATCCCGTCTCGCTCTGACGCGCGACCAATCCGTTGAACGACACGTCGGCAGAACGTCCGTTTGCGAATAATTCGCGCAATTCTCCGATTCGTTCATTTTGATGTTTTACCTTCAGCGCATTGCGTAATTCGGGATTCAGCGCGAATGCCTCCTGCAAATTCTCCCACGAGCGCTTAGCAGGATATAAATTGTCGCCAGGCAACAAAGTAGACGCCGCGCCTGCCAAACTTGCACTGCTAACAAACGCAAAGACAAGAGTCGCCAATGTGAATGCAAGCCTTCGCAAGGAAGCAAACCAACCGAAACGAACAGCCGATTTGTTGTTAGTCTCTCGTATCTCAGCGGCGCGCTGCAACACTTTCGCGCGATTCCTTCTCATTACATCAACCGAGGGATCAGGCGCAGACATTTTCTTTGCGAGGAACGAGGTTTCGAGAAGCGGGTATAGCTCGTCGGCATATTCTGGATAGCGCAACAGAACAGCTTCGATCTCCGCGCCGTTTTCAATTTCACGCAAACAGGTTTCTAACACATCGTATAAATTATCCATGAATCACCTCGCCGATCTGCCGCTGGAGCGATGCCAGCGCGCGGAACTGGAGAGCCTTTACGGCATTTACATTTTTTTCCATGTGCGTCGCGGTCTCTTCGAGAGAATAACCTTGTCCGAACCGCAACGCAAGCACTTGCTGTTGTTCTTCTGTCAATAAAGTCAGCGCAGCCCGCATAACGCGAGCGTCTTCGCGCGAATCCACGCATGTGGAAACATCCGAATTTTGGTCCGCCATCGATTCGGACAATTCCGATACCGGACGCCGATATTGCTTGCGCAAGTGATCATTGACTGCATTAGAGGCGGCGGCGATTAACCAACCTTTCAAACTAGTTTGCGGACCTCGACGTTTATTCGCCGCTTCAAGCAACTCCATGAACACATCGCTTGCGAGGTCCTCAGCAAGTTGATCGTCGTCTACGCGATAACGAACGTAGCGATAGACTTCAGGAAAATATCGGTCGTAAATCGCGCCTACAATTTGCGAATCTAAATTTTGCAAATTAGTCAGCGCTTGCGAGTCGTCAAATTCAGCCATGATTACTCGAAAGCGCAAAAAACAATAACCTAGGGGAGAAAAGTCTCATAAGTAGGAACAATCGGATAAATGGCAGCTCGTCCGGAGTTTACCATCCAGACGAGCCGTCGCACGTCTCTCAAATATTATAACAATTAATCGTTATCATCTTCCTCATCGTCATCATCGTCATCGTCATCGCCATCAGCGTCATCGTCATCAGCGTCATCGTCATCAGCGTCATCGCCATCAGCGTCATCGTCATCAGTACCGCTATCAATGTCGTCGTCAGCATCGTCGTCATCGCCAACATCATCTACCTTCTCGATCTCAAGGGCAGAAAAGGTTCCATCGACATTTACCGCGATCTCAATTTCGACCTGGTCTCCAACCGCAACGACGTCCTCGAACTTAGTGAAGCTTGTGATTTGATACGCAACGCCGCCGATCATGACCGAGTCGGCTGCGAGAGATTCAACCACGCCAAATACTTTATCCGCATCGTCATCATCGTTGGCGTGATCGGCCGGCGCAACGAAAGATTCGATCTTCAGCGCGACCACTGTGCTATCCGAAGATACTATTCCTTCCGCTTTAACGAACGCGCCGATCGTGACGTTCGAAGCCATCGCTATTTCGGGGTCAACCGTAACCGTCTGCCCGCTGACAACCCACTGGTTTCCATTTATGGCTTCCACGATTCCCGTGAAGACAACCTCCTTCGCCAACGCCTTGGGAGCGACTTCTAAAGCGGATGACCGAGAGAGCGTCCCGCCGCAAGCGCTGAGCAAGTATGCGCCGATAAGCCAAAACGAAATAAGGATAAACCGATTGATTTTGAACATTTTGCCTCCGAGAAAATTTATGGTTTCAACCTTATAGTCGCCGGAGGAGAGGAAAAGTTACGGGTATGAAAAATTATGCAAAGCGCGAAATTACCCGCAACGCTTGAAGCCTAACGGTTCCCGCGCCGCCTTCGCCCAACCGCGAGATAGAGAGAGCGTTATCTCCCAGACTCCGTCTCGCGCTTCAACTCTCTTCAATCCTCAAACCTACTTTCCCAAGATAGCGTTTCTCTAAAGGTTGAGTTAGGCTGTATGTTGCCAGCCATTGCCGAGCTTGATGATTATCGCGATCTAGGGCAACGACCATTTCCAAGCATTTTTCAACTTCTTCATACTTACCTTCAGTGACAGCCAGCCGCGCCGCCATCATTAATTCCTCAATCTGCGCTTGTTGTGAACAGCGATCGCGCAAATCTGCTTTCTCGCTTCTACGGAATAATAGAACCGCATAGATTTCAGTTGCTACAGCCAGAAAAATTCGGATAACAAAGAGCAGCGGGATGCCCCAGGCTGTCATGAGTACGCCAGCCAAAATAGGGCCGGCAACAGCGCCGGCATCCTCGCCCATTCCCATAATACCCATCATCTGCGCTCGACGAGACGGATCAGCGTTTGCCGTTCGAGACATCATCAAACCCCACGCAGGACGAAAAGCTGCCTTTCCGGCATCGTCAATCAGTTTGCCCGCTACTATGCCTGCCAGCCCTGGCGAAACGAGATAAAAGAAGGATGAAACGGTATTAGCGACTCCTCGAATCGCGAGAACGAGTTTACCGCTTACATGGTCTGCGAGCCAGCCAAATAGAGGACCAGCGATTAGAATGATCACGGTCGAGGCAGTGTAAATCATCCCAGTTTGAGCGGTGTTAAGTCCTGCATATTCGGTAGCTAGAATAGGAAAGATACCTTTTAGCATATTTGCCGTTCCGGAGATGAGAAAACCGAGAAAGGCAAAGGACAACAGAGGCGCAGGCGCTCTCTCCGCTTTGAGCCGCGAGGGATTAGAAACGGTTAATGCAGACTGGTCAGCGCAATTATCATAGCTCGAAGACGCGTTTTTTACAGACCTATCCAACATGACCGGCTCTGTTCGCACCCACCGATAAACGATGTACAAAGGCAAAAATGAGAGCAAACAGGCAACGACAAAAACAACATCATAGTTAGCTACAGCAATCGTCAACAGGATTCCAGCCAGCGTTTGACCGAAGGAAGCCGCCACGCTCTTTGCGGTCACATACCATGCAAAAGACGAGCCTATCGCCTTTTTACCGCCATGAACCGCAATGAGGGCGCTAGACGATGGATCGCGCAACGCATTAGCAGCGCCATGTAATATTCGAATAGCGAAGAGCTGCAAAGGTCCGCCCGCCAGCGCCAAACACAACGCTACGCCCGTGCGCATACAAATAGCGATAGTAAGCCCATGTTTTAAACCGATGCGGTCAACGAGCCATCCGGTGACTGGTTTTAGAATCAGAGAGATCGCCGATTCCAAAGAGATAAGTAATCCTATCTGCGTCAGACTCATCCCTAAATGATAGGCGTAAAGCGGAAGAGCAAAACTGATCAGACCAAAGCTAAGGCGGCTAAAAAAACCCTCGGCTACAATTGCGGCGACAGCAAAGTTGACAGCAGGTTGTTTACCTTCGTCTGCAAACTGCATTGATTCTTTCTCTAATTGTTTCATCGTTTCCTTGGCAGATATATTGTTCCGAATTAGCCGCCATGCCAGATTAGCGGTTGACTCCTCATCATTAAGCCAGCAATCCGCTCCAATTCGCGCTGAGGGATGGCAGACCGCAAAGGCAGATCAAGAGAACACCGCCCGCGAGCGTAATCCTCAATATAATTTGCTATGAAATACGCGGCATTTGGCACGCCTTTATATCCGGGGAAGAAATTCAAATCCACTACCAGAGGACCGTTGGGGCCCTCGATTACATCCAGACCATATAAGCCCAAACCAAATGCCTGACCACATCGCAGGGCGATTTCTCGAACCTCAGCGCTAACCGAACATGGTTGACCCGGTTGGGTAAAACTAATCGCCGAAAAGGGCTTGCGGACAGCAAAGACTTCCTCGCCTACAACATATACTTTTAAATCTTCTCCACTGCCCCGGATATATTCATGGACTAGCATCGGGCTTTCCGGCGCAGGCACAGTTGCTAGTTCATCTGGGTTATGCACGATGTGGATTCCTGCGCCGCGATGTCCGCGATAGGGCTTAATAATCAGCGGATGCGCCTCAACTTCGGAACGTAACAGGGTCAAATCACCGGTTACCCATGAGTTCGGCGCCGGGATACCTGCCTCACGCAAACGCCTTGAGGCTATAATCTTGTCTTGCGCAGCGACCGAAGAGGGATACGGATTAAGAAAGCGCGCTCCCTGATCGTGCAAAACGCCCGCCAGGCTCAGCGATAACTCTGTATGCGACTTAAGGAGGTATAAGTCGTGCTCCACGCTCAAGTCATCGGAGCGGAGAAGCATTTCTTCTGCGATACCCGTCTCTACCTGAAAGCCGCGTTGGGTTAGAATATCGAACGCTTCTGAAAGGACCGGGCTGGATACCGGCGGAACACGACGAACAAGCATGAAATATAGTTTCATAATTCATGAACTTTCTATTTTGATTTTTTCTCGCAATAATTCGCGGGTTTGGCGGCGGACAAACAACGAGATATACATGGTCACTGTAGCGCCGTGAAACCCGGCCGCAACTTCATAGGCAGTTTCACGAATATGAGCCAGAGACACTTTGCCATCCAAATCATGCCAGGTCTGTTCAATGACACGGTTCAGATCGTCTTCGCTTATGTTCGTCAAGCCTGTTATATTCTTTATAATTGCATCCATTACGGTTTCCCTTTGAGCTTTATGAAATTTATGCGGTTCAGTAAACAGTCTTTGCTAAAAATAAGGATTGATAATCGTTGGATTGTGGGGAGATTTCAGTCTTGCGAGCGCTATTTTCAGGCTGAGAACAACAAGCCCATATCATTCGATCTAATTTCAACAACACGTTGCCTCGATGCCAACCGTTTGCAAATTGCCTCCAGGCATTGGCTACGCGGCAGCCCAAACCCTGACTGGAATCCAGTTTGCAGATTCGGTTTAATGCAGAGGCGACGCCAAAGAACTTAACCTCATACTGCAAATCGGCGGAAGAGGGATCAGCCGGATCGTCAAAATAAAAAGCCGCAGCAGCCGCCAGAGCCAGATGTTCAGGATGTACCCCAGCTTCTTCTGCCAGATGCGCCGCGCCTATCAGACGATCATCTGCGCTCAACTTACGCCAAGGATCTCGTCCAACGCGCGCAATCGGATCATTAAGCGCCGAATTTTCGAAACGGGCAACAAGCTCTTCCAAATCACTCTCATCGCCTGCAATTTCCGCTCCATAACAAGCAGACAAACCACGCTGACCTTCAGTCATGGCGGCAAGTACGGCGGCTCTAATTTCAGGGTCGAGGATAGCCGCATGGATGTAATGGTATCCTTTGAGATAGCCAAGATACGCGCAAGTCGCATGGCCGGCGCTAAAGATGTATAACTTGCGGCACACCCAAGCATCGAAATCGTCGGAGAGAATCATGCCCTCAATACTTGGCAGCGGCTGGCGCAGGCTTAGCCTATCTACAACGAAGGCGTCAGGCGGATCGCCGATGAAAGTGAGCGGTTCATCCAAAGCGGGATCGCCCAACCGCTGTGTAACGGCTCGACTAACCAACGCGGTGGAAAAACCATAATCTGCCAGGGGAAAATCCTGCGACACATGCCGAGCAACATGCTCGCGCAAACGGGCGCCAGCCAGGGGCAAATTCTCAAACGCAAGAATATTTGCCGGTCGGCTTCGCAGACTCAAACCGGAGGCGATAAGTTCCGCAGCTGCGGATAAGTTGCCCGCCCCTACCGATGTGACGATCAAGTCGGCGGCGGCGATCTCAGCGGCAACTCGATCGGGATCGTCAGCGGATACGGCGCAGATTCCATCCACGACGATTTTCCGCGCTTCCGATCCATTAACTAAATGCACCTGATAGCAGCCAACCCGGTTGAAGTGGTCTGCCAATACCGGCGTATGGGTGATGAAAACGACTTGATATCCTGAAGCGCGCAGTAATTGACCCGCCAAACCACAACCGATGTGTCCAGCGCCAAGGATGATCGCTTTCATACAAATCTCTCTTTCTCAAAGGCAGGCAGAAGCGGTTGACCGGAGATCACGCGCTGACCGACGGAGTATATGTAGTCTGCAAGTCGTAAGGCGGCATCGGGAACTCCTTTGAAGCCGGGAAAACTTGAAATGTCTACAACATAGAATTTTCCATCGTTCACGATCACATCCAACCCATAGACCTCGATCCCAAAAGCTTGTCCGCAACGCAAAGCGATCTGGTGCAGTTCCGGCGCAACAACAAATGGTTCGCCGAGTTTTTCCTCATATGTCTGAGCGGGCCAAACCCGCTTTACTCCGTAGACTTGACCGCCGATACAATAGATCTTGAGGTCGCGACCCTCCGGCTTGTAATAACGTTGAGCAAAAATCAGATCTTGATTAGCCCGCACATTATTTAGCTCATCCGAATCCCAAACGACATGAACGCCTCTGCCTTGAGAGCCTCGATAAGGCTTGATTACGAGCGGTCCTTCATCGAGGAGAGGGGCAAGTTCTTCAAGATGGTTAGTCACATATGTGCTTGGCACAGGCAGGCCGGCGGCTTGCAAAACGCGAGTCGCAATGATCTTGTCGCGCATAATTGCTGCAACCGGATAAGGATTGACAATCTGCGCTCCAGCCGCATGCAACGCCCCAGCCAGGCTGAGCGCCAAATCGGCGCCAGATTTGAGAACATAGAGATCGTGTTCCACATGAATATGAGCCAAGTCTGTTAATTGCTCATCCGGATAAATTGGGTCTACTGTCACGCCCCATTCAGCGAGCAGACGAACCACCTCCGGTATAATGGGGCTTTTACGGGAAGGGGGGTAACGCGTCATAAACATCCCAATTTTCATGGCTTTTCTCCTCGAGCTTTCCGAATTACGAAATCTGCTAGCTTTTCGTCCGCGTCGGGCACACCGTTGTAATTAGGAAAATCATTTACTTCGATGACAACCGGCCCATCAACGGTTTGAACGCAATCAACGCCGAAAAAATCCAGTCCAAAGATGGCGCGGCAACGACGCCCCAACTCCCTAAACACAGGGGTTGTCGGAACTTGTTCAACACGCAAGGCTTTTACGTTAGATCCATCAGTTTGTCTCGTTTTATATATGCCTAAAGGAGACGGTTTTCGAACAATCCATACCTCAGCGCCAATTCCATAAATTTTCAAGTCGCAGCCATCGTTGGGTAGATACTGTTGTGCCAGCGCGGCTGATTCGCGCCAGTCCAATTGAGAAAGTTCTCGAGGAGCATTCACAACTTGTAAACCCCTACAATTGTCGCCAAAGATCGGCTTAAGAATGAGCGGATAACTCTCATTTGTGATTTGACTCGCTAAACTCTCAGTTACGTTCAGGAATGTATGAGGAATTGGAATACTCGCCGACGCCAGAGCAATCGCCATTTCAGCTTTATTGTGAACGCTTGCAATCGCCGACCGACTATTGATCGTTGAAATTCCACAAGTTTCAGCCCAAGCAAGCATTGAAAGGAGTCCCCAACTACGCCCTCGCGCAACGATCGCGTCTAATCCGTCAAGCCAATTGTCATCCTTCACGCTATACAAGTGAATTTCCGGGACGATAATAGTCGCCCGATGTCCCTTTGCAGACAGCGCAGCAACCAACCCAGCCGGTTGCGCCTGAGTTAAATAACGCTGTTCAACAAGAATGCCGATGTGTAATTGACGAATCATTCAACTGCCTCTTCTATTTCTTCAGAATCTGGATTTCACCCAAATAGTCGCAAAAAATAAAAAAAAGTTACGGGCAACAAAAAAACTCCCGCTTGAAGCGGGAGTAACTATCCAACAAATTATCGTTTACAGCGAGGGATTATCCAATCGCACGCCGTGACCGCGCACGGTATCAATATATTGATGACTCGGGTCGAGCGCGGCGAGACGTTCGCGCAGGCGGCGCACCAACGCATCCAGCGCTTGATCTGAAACGCCTGAAGATTGATCGTCGCCCCACACGACCGTCACAAGATCGGGACGACTGACAACCTGTCCTTGACGATCATACAACAACCATAACAACTTGAATTGTTGAGCGGAAAGCGAGGGAACCAGTTCTTGCTGACGAATCCAAACGCGGCGAGATTTACGATCCATCATCAACCTGCCGGGTTTGCCGCCGTCCAGCAAAGGCATGGTCGCATCCGATGTGAGATATTGGAATTGTTGCGCAATGCCCACTGCAATATGGTCGCCGTCTTGCAATACAACAGGAGCAGTCAAGGGCGTCCCGTTGTGATATGTGCCGTTCTTACTGCCCAAGTCTTCAAGCATAACGCCTTCAAACGTCGGAGTCAGGCGAGCGTGAAAGCGCGAGATCTGACGGTCATTCACCACCACGTTACACGTCGACTCGCGTCCCAGCACGATCGGTCCATCTAATTGCCAACGCTGACCTTTTAACGGTCCCTCTTCGGCGATTAATAAGGGAAAATCTTGATCGAGTATAGCCATAGGAAACTTAAGGAAACGAGTTTATAATATCGAAGCAGTTAACGAAACAGCGTCGGCAATTTTAAGAACGACGTTACTATAGCATAAATACGCGCTTCTGTGCAGAACCCACGCCGAAATGATTTTGTACGAACGCGCGCCTTGTTAAACAACCTAGGAGAATCATGTTGCCGCCCCTAAAAAGCGGGGAGGTCTTGCGCAGTCGCTATCGCATCCGTGAACAGATCGGACAAGGCGGCATGGGCTCGATTTATCTCGCCGACGACACGCGCCTAAAGGGACGCGAATGCGCGCTAAAAGAAGTTGAATACGATCGCGCGCTTCCAGAAAATATCCGCGCAGAAGCCCGCGGACAGTTTTTACGCGAGGCGACTGTGCTTGCGCGTCTTGACCACCCCAACCTGCCAAAAGTCTCCGATTTCTTCTCAAACGGTCCGCGCGATTATCTAGTGATGGATTACATACCGGGCGACGACCTACGGCACGTTATTTTCGAAGCGCGACAGAAACGCACATTCCTCCCCGAACGCGAGGTCCTTGGTTGGGCGGAGCAGATCGCCAGCGCGCTTACATACCTGCACAGTCAGGAGCCGCCCATCGTCCATCGCGACGTTAAGCCCAGCAATTTGAAGTTAATGCCTCACGGCTTAATTAAATTAGTAGACTTCGGTCTGGTAAAGATCCTCGCGCCCGAAGAAGTGACGATCACCATCATTCAAGGGCAAGGCACCGCGCTCTATACGCCTCTTGAGCAATACGGCGGCAGCGATATACATACGGATATTCGCTCCGATATTTACGCATTTGGCGCAACGCTCTACCATCTGTTCACAAACGAACCTCCAGCGGACGCGCGCGCGCGTTTCCTCTCGCCCGAAAGCCTGATGCCCATTCGCAGCATTAATTCCGCCATTTCGCCGCGCGTAGAAAAAGCCGTATTTTGGGCGATGTCTTTACATCCCGATGAACGCCCGCATACGATTGATGAATTTCATAAAGCGTTGCTCGGCTACCAGAACTCTCCCACATTGCCGATCCCCATACGAAGAACGCGCCCTCAATCCGCCTGGGACTATCTCGCGCACCCAACAGAAACCGCGTTGGCATGGGGCGCGACAGGCATGCTGCTCGTCAGCCTGCTCGCCACCCTCGCCCGCTAAACCATCGCAACCATGCCCACGCGATAACAACTCCCAACGCCTCCCCGCCAAACGTTAGTATCAGCACGCCGAACGCGCCCGCGCCTTCAGCGACCCAGTTCGCTGCGCCGGGGAATCCCAACGCAAGATAGTTGTACGCGATCAGCCCGCCGATTAACGCGCAAAGCGCAAAGCGCAAAGCCCAGCGAATCGAGATCAGATGGCTGACCGCCCAAAAGGTCAATGCCGCGCCGCCCGCCAACGTGAGCAAAGCAAGCATCCACGCGCCGATACGCGGAAAGCCTTCCGGCGTGATCAGGTCATTCATCGGCGCCAACGTGGCGGTCGGCAGCGGCGGCTCGGGGGTCGCGCTGACTTCGGGCGCAACGACCGTTACGGCTACGCCAGCGCTGGACGCGTCAAATTGGATAACCTGCGAAACGATCGCCGGTTCGCTCATCGCACGGATTTCGACGTTGCCCAGCTTATCAATTATAAACGAAGCTCGCGCCATGCCGTCTACCGTCGGCGCTTCGAATTGCTGAAGAACGCCCCCGCCCTCGTCGCGATTCGTTAAGGTGAAGCGCGCGACCGTCCCATCTGGGACGATGCGATTGTTATGATCCAGAATAGGACCCGCGCGAACATTGATAAGATCGCCGATCTTGTAAGAAGGTATCGCCGTCGGCTCAGCAGTCGCGCTTTCAGGCGGCAAAGCGTTCGGCGTTTCTAATCCTTCGAGCGTCAACGGTATCGTCTGCATTTCATTCGGCGACGTAGCCACGATCAGATCGTATCCCACCGACGGCACGGAGACGGGCGACGATCCTTGCGGCGTTATCTGCTGAAACAGCAGCCGTGCGGCAACCTCGACAAACGGCTGTTGGCGGCTATACAACGCGTAATAGGCGGTGAGTTTAGAGATGTCTGTCGCGTCGAGATAATAGGGTGCGGTAAAGGAAAACAGAATCACATTTTTATTTCGCGTCAAGTTAGGACGTTCGGAAAAAAGCTGACGCAACAAAGGAAGTTGTCCGTCGCTCACATCTGTCAATGAAATTACGACCCAGGTCGCGCGCTCAAGCGCGCCTTCAACATTCGACTCGCTTTCGCCCTTCAGCATCAACTCGATCTCGCGCAATGGGAAGGATGCCATACGCGTCGAAAAGACCTGCCCGCTGCCTTGCTGACCGTATAAACGTTCTACTGTTTTCTGGAACGAATCGACGGGCAGAATTTCGCGCGGCGGACACGCGCTGCATTGCTGGTAGGCGGCGACGTCGGTCAAAAAGACGATGCGGTCGCTCAAGTTAGGCGGCGAGGGCAGCAAAGCGTTTAACTCTTGCGCGTCCGGGCTGATCAGCGTCGCCGCCTTGCTTGCCACCTCAAACATCACTAATCCCGCCGAGTTCAGCGCAGACAACGAATTAGCGGGAGGCAAGACGTTGGCAAGCGATAATTCCTTGTACATGCGAAGTTTCTGCGCCAGAATCCTCGTCGCCGCCTCGTCTACGCGCTGAGCGAAAGCGCGATCGCCGCGATATTCCTCCGCGAAGAAATCGAGGACGCGCGTCGTCGCGGCATACGCGCTATCATTTTCGCCCGAAGCCATATCGCCAAGATAAAGCAAATCGTTGCCGGCTTGAAAAGCATCGCGCGCCACCGAACGAGCAGAGAAGTTCTCGCCGCCTTGCAAGTAAAATTCGCGGACAGCCTCGCTCCCCAAGGCGTCGCTGACGATCAGTCCTCCGTTCGCCCGCCAAGGCGCAAACTCAGGCAAGGCAAGGATCGTCGAAAGCGCGCTGGCGTCGAAACTCACGGGGCGGGTCGTCGCGCGAATGTTGCCTTGAAACCCCTGATAGCGAATGTGCGAAACCAGCAGCCCGTCCACTATGCCGGCGGCAAGCGGGTTGGTCGCTGCAAAGAAAGGCGCGAGTTCAACTTGTTTGAGTTGTTCCAACGATTTGCGGACCGTCGCCACTTCCTTCTCAGGCAAGCGATCTGAATCACCGCGCCCGGGGAAATGTTTGGCGACGACCAACAAGCGTTGCGCGCTTCCACTGTGCAGCCCTGCGATAAACGAGAGCCCCAACTTGCTCACCCAAAACGGATCGCCGCCAAAAACACGCGTCCCCAAATCTGAATTCTCAGCCGGGTCGGGCGATTCGACCACGTCCAACGATGGACCAAAGAACAGGTTGAACCCCAACGCTGAAAGTTCTTCGCCTACGACGACGCCAACCTGTTCGGCAAGACCGGCGCTCCATGCGGCGCCAATCGCCATTTCAGAGGGGTAAGGAGTCAAACCGTTGAGGATTTGATCGTAGGGCGCGCTGTCGCCATTCTGCGAAATGCCGACAAACAACGGAATGCGCGCCTTCGACGGCGCTTCATCTCCATTAACAGGACTCATCGCAAGCGTTTGCAGGTCTGTAATCAACTGCCGCGCGGCGGAAGCGGTTTCAGGCGCGTCGAGAAAATTATCATTCTCTGCCAGTAAAATCACCCCCCCAACATGGCGATTGACGATCAGGTCGTAGATGGGCGATTCGGGAGCGGCGTTCGCGCCATGAAGCGTGACAAAGAACAGCTGCCCCACGCGCTCTTCGACCGTCATTGTATTCAGAAGCGTTTGCGCCTCAGAAAGCGGCGTTGCGGTTTGAGCGCGCGCGCTAGAGACGGGTCTGAGTCCTGAAATCACAAACGAGAACAGGAGCGCCCAATGAGCGCACCGTCGTAACGCCAGCCGCCTCACCCTTTCTCTCCGCGCACGCGCAACGCCAACGGAGGATCATCGGTAAAAACGCCGTCTACGCCCCAATGGAAGAGTTTGCGCAGGTGACGCTCTTCATTAACAGTGTACACATGAACGCGCCTGCGAATGCGATGCACGCGTCTCACTTGCTGAGGCGAAGCCGTCTTCAAATGCGGATGAAGCGCTTGATAATTCCCAAAGTTGAAAACGAACGAACGCACGATCGCCGCGCGGAAATCCGTATTGGCGAGCAGTCCGCGCGGGATATCTGGCAACAGCGCTTGCGCTTTTGCCAGACTGGTTGGGTGGAACGATGAAAACAAGATTTGATCTTGTATATTAAATCTCTTGATCGTTTTACACACCTCTTCGACGAGATTATCGCGGGGCGTGTAATGATTCGAAAGTTCCACGTTGATCAGCGCGCGCTTGGCGAACGATTCAAAAACTTCTTCGAGCGTAGGGATTTTTTCGCCGCGAAATTCAGGCGCGAAGAAGCTGCCCGCATCCAACGCGCGCAATTGCGCCAGCGTTAGGTCTTGTACGCTGCCCGACGCGCCGGTTGTCCGGTCAACAGTTCGATCGTGGATAACGATCACGCGCCCATCGGCGGACAATTTCGCGTCGAGTTCGATCGCATCCGCGCCCTGCCGAACGGCGAGTTCAAACGCCGCAAGCGTGTTTTCAGGCGCATACGCCGAAGCGCCGCGATGCGCGAAGATCACCGGCTGGGGAAGCGATTGCAAGAGAGTCATACGTTGCGATCGCGTTGGCGCGCAAGATAATCTTTCATTACAGATCTACAAAATATGCGCTGGCGGCGCGATCGAGCATATCTTCCGACATGGCGGGCGGCGTTCCGAGATAACTTGAGATGTCAAGAATCTGGTCGCACAGGTCGCGCGGATGCGAAGCGCGCAGTTTGCGGTTGCGTTTGATGTACCAATTTTGAAGCAAGTACGCCAGCCCGCGATCGCTATACTCAACTTTCTTGTCGGCGGCGACGCGCCGGAAGATCTCGCGATATTCCTCATAGGTCGGGTCGCCAATCTCGATCTTGTGCCGCAAGCGGCGCAAAAAGGCTTCGTCTACAAGGTCGCGCGGAGGCAGGTTCGTCGAAAATACGATCAATACATCGAACGGCACCTCAATCTTCAGCCCGGTATGCAGCGTGAGAAAATCCACGCGGTTCTCAAGCGGAACGATCCAGCGGTTGAGCAAATCGCGCGGACGCACTTGCTGCCGCCCAAAGTCGTCAATCAATAAAATGCCGCCGTTCGCCTTAACTTGGAACGGAGCCTCATAAAATTTATTAATATCGTCGTAGACAAGGTCCAACCCTTCCAGCGTAAGCTCGCCGCCCACCACCACGAAGGGACGCCGAATTTTTACCCAACGTGGATCGCGGCGCTGACTGGCGCGCAAACTGCCCGTGGTCGTGCCGGGCGTCGAGGAGCCGCTTTCGTTTTCCGGCGCAAGGCGATGGCTGACCTGATCGTACACCTTAATAACCTGTCCATCCAAATATAACGCGTACGGAATATACATGACCTGGCTCAACGCCAAATTTCCAAACGCGCGCGCCACGCTCGTCTTGCCGTTTCCGGGCGGACCGTACATAAAGATCGAAGTCCCTGAATTGAGCGCGGGACCCAACTTCTGGAACGTTTTTTCGGAAAGCACCAACTGCGAAAGGATCTGGCGCATTGTGCGCGTCGTAACGGTGACGCGTCCGCCGCGCTGCCGGCGGATCGCTTCGTTATAGACCTCAAAAGGCACAGGTGCGGGTCCGACATATTGACTGCGTTCCATCGCTTCGCGCGCGCGCACTACGCCCGCTTCGGTGATGCCAAAAGTGTACGCGCTTTCGCCCAAACCGCCCTGCGACGATTTCACTTCGATCAGTTTATCGCGCTTCAGCGTTTCCAGAATGCTGTCGGTTACGCCGGCAAAGGGGAGCGCGATCGCTTCTGCGATCTTAAAACCGCTCATATATCCTTGCATGTACAGCGCCTTAAGCGTTAAGTTCTGAATCCATAACGCGGGCAGCCCCGTATCGTCAATCGAATTAATCGGCGGCGGAGAAAACAGACTCGCCCCCTGATTGGATCGTCCAAGCGGATTTAACATCGCACCTCGCAAATTTTGTTATTCATACGCATACGTTCCGAACAGGGCGATTATAACGCCGATTACAACGATTGCCAGCGCGCTACAATTGCGCCTCCATTAACAGACCGGTCGCAACTGCCAAAGTTGAATCGAAACCCCCTCTTGAAATTTCGGCTAAACTTTTTTCAAGTACAAGGTCATGCACCAACCGCAATCACCAATTACTGCTCACTGCTAACTATTCACCATTCACTAATAACTGCTCCTTGACAACCCTCTTCATCCACCCCCTCAACCCCACAGGCTTGATCGCGTTCACATCCACCTTCTTCGCCTCCACGAACTTTGCAAAGCGCATCAGTCCCTTTGCCAGCGCGTTCGCAAAATCGGCATCCTTCACAGGCGCGTCATCTTCGTGCCAAAAACCTTTGATCTCCAGCGTCATCGTCGCGCGGTCCAATTTCGGGTCGAGCCGCGCCACCAAATCATCGCCGTATAAAATCGGCAGGACATAATATCCCCAGCGGCGTTTGTGCGCGGGCGTGTACACCTCCCACGTGTACTCAAAATCGAACAACTTCTTCGCCCGTCCGCGCGCGCTGACGATATCCAGCGGCGCGAGAAACGTGACCTCCTCCAGCGTGGTCGCTTCTTTGGGATTCCATCCTCTGGGGACTCGCCCCTTTTCAAGCGACTCCAACGCCGCGACATCCTCGCCCAGCGCGAGATACGTATCGCGTCCGCCCTCGACTTGGACCTGCCTCACCATCCCCGACTCTTTCCACCCTTCGAGCAATTTCGTCATCTCCGTTTTGGAATAGTCGCGATGGATGTGATAATTCAACTCGCCACGCATTGTGCTTTCACGCTTCAATCCATAAAACGCGACCGCTTTCCGCGCAAAGAATGTTTCCGCTTCTTTTTCCGTCGCGACATAATCGAATTCTTTCGGCGCAATATTCTCGCGGAAGTCATACACGCGGCTGAACCCATCGCGATGGTGCATCATCAACTCGCCCGACAACCACATATCGAACATTGCCAACGCCGTGTCTTTGCGCCCGCGATAATTCCACAAGCCGATTCTGTTCCCCTCGAAATCTCGATTCCCCAGCGGACCGCGCTTCCGCAATTCAGAGCGCACATCATCGAACAATTTCTTATGGTTCAGCACAAAGCCTTCGATGCGCTTGTCGTGACTCCGCCTGTTCATGTGCGCGCGCCAATACGGCAAATCCGACATCGGATACATTGCCAGCCAGCCGCCGTAATCAAAAAACTTACGTTGTTTGTACGCAACGTCATAAAGATAGTCAGGTTCGTAATCCAACACGCGGCTGTGCAACGTAATATCCTGGCTTCGCGCGATGACATTCAGCGGGTCGAGTTGCACTGCCTCGCACGCGTTGATCGCATCGGCGGTCCCTTTCTTGCCGCGCCATCGCCGCCCGGGCCACAATCCCTGCCTGCCGAGGACGAATCGCCGCGCTGTTTGTTGTGAGATGATTATCGGTTCCATAAATTTCCGCCCATTCTAGCACATATATTCTATAAAAGTAACGCCGACTTAAGTCGGCGTTACTTACCCCACGACTCTCCTGTAACATCCTTCAATGCCTTTTCGATGATCCTATCATCAAGGTGAAACCCCGCCGTCCGCAAAGAATGCAGAACGTCAGCGGCAGATGGAATCAGATTCTTTTGCTTTGCCAAAAGCACAACAGCGAGAGTCCCTTTGACCGGAATCGAAAAACTATTGGCGCAGATCCTTCGGGAGAAAACGTTCTTCGGCAAGGAAAAAATCGCTGTGGCGGCCATCATCGCACAATAATGTGATCCTGCATGGCATTGAAGCGCCGAACATTTTGCACACGAACACGCTGGCGGAGGACATCCGCGATATTCAGGAGAAGGATCGTTATCACGTGGTGTTGGCGAACCCGCCCTTCGGCGGCAAGGAACGCGCCGAGGTGCAGAACAACTTCCCCATCAAAACGGGCGAGACGGCGTTTTTGTTTTTACAACACTTCATCAAGATTTTGAAGGCGGGCGGACGCGCGGGCGTGGTGATCAAGAATACGTTCCTTTCGAATACCGATAACGCTTCGGTGAGTTTACGCAAGCAGTTGCTCGAAACCTGCAACCTGCATACCGTGTTGGATCTGCCAGGCGGCGTGTTTACGGGCGCGGGCGTGAAGACGGTCGTTTTGTTTTTTGATAAAGTCCCTTCGACAGGCTCAGGGTACGCGACTAAGAAGATTTGGTATTACCAATTGAATTTGGAGCGCAATCTCGGCAAGACCAATCCGTTGAATGAAAATGATCTGGCGGAGTTTGTGAAACTTTCTGCTTCGAGAACCTCAGCAACCGCAACCTCAGCAACCGCAACCTCAGCAAACGGAGTTTTAGCGGAGGGTCCCGAAACGCCAAACAGTTGGAATGTGGATGCGCGAAAGGTGGCTGAGCTTGCCGATGCCGACCTTTCGGTTAAGAATCCACACCGCAAAGCGGAGTCCACGCTGAGAGCGCCTGCCGCCATCCTCGCCGAGATGAAATCGCTGGACGAGGAGAGCGCGAAGATTTTGAAATCCATCGAGAAGATGTTATGAAGATGTTGGGAAAAAGAAAAGACCTGACAGGTCTCATTATGGAGTCCGACGGGAAAGGTTCTATGAACGCGAAACGCCTTGACGATCAAGGTGTCGTGGAGACCTGTCAGGTCTGTTTGTTGGAGGTGATGTTATGAAAAAGGGTTGGCGAGTTGAAAGGTTGTATCAAGACCTGACAGGTTTCATCATGTCTGAGTCCATCATAACTTATACGCGGACAAAGATTCGAGTCGGAAAGGCTTCTGTGGAAACCTGTCAGGTCTGCTGGCTGGAGAGGATGTTATGAAAAAGGGTTGGAAAGTTGAAAGGTTGGGCGATGTTTGCGAAGTGTTAGACAGCAAACGAAAGCCAATCACTAAAAGAGATAGAACTGCTGGCGAATATCCATATTACGGCGCAACAGGGATTTTGGATTATGTGCATGAATTCATCTTCGATGAAAAATTAGTGTTGATTGGCGAAGATGGCGCAAAATGGGAATCAGGAGAGTACACAGCATTTACAGCTGAAGGAAAATATTGGGTAAACAATCACGCTCATGTTATTCGTCCTAATAGATCAGTCGTGCTGGACGAATGGATAGTTTACTTTTTATATGTCAGTGATTTGCATAAATATGTAACGGGACTTACTGTTCCAAAACTGAATCAGGAAAAGATGAGGAGCATCGAAATCCCCCTCCCTCCCCTGCCCGAACAAAAGCGGATCGTGAGCCTGCTGGACGAGTGCTTCGCGGCGCTGGCGCAAGTCGGCGCGAATGCGGCGCGGAATCTGGTCAACGCGCGGGAGGTGTTTGAGGGGGAGTTGTATGAAGCATTTGAAAACAAAAATTGGGATGAAAAGAAGTTTGGTGAAGTATGTGGTTTTGTTCGTGGCCCATTCGGTGGTAGCCTCAAAAAAGAAATATTTGTAAAAGATGGATATGCCGTATATGAGCAACAACATGCCATCTACAATCAATTCGAAGATATTCGATACTTTGTCAAAGAAAGTAAATTCAAAGAGATGCAACGCTTTGAAATACATCCAGGAAATCTGATTATGAGTTGTTCAGGCACAATGGGTAAAGTCGCAATCGTTCCTAAAGGAGTAAAACAAGGAATAATCAATCAGGCTTTGTTATTACTTAAGCCAAGCAAGCACTTGCTGAATACCTTTATCAAATATTGGATGGAAAGCAGAAATTTTCAAGAAAGTTTGAGAGCATTTTCTCAAGGTGCTGCAATTCAAAATGTAGCATCAGTAAAAATACTGAAAGAAATTTCTGTTCCCTTTCCCCCACTCGGCGAGCAACGGCGCATCGTCCAGCGGCTGGATGAGTTGTCGAAAGAAACGCGCAGGCTGGAGGCGGCATATCGTCAAAAAATGGAGGATGTGGAGGAGTTGAGGAAGAGCGTGTTGAAGGAGGCGTTCCAGACCTGACAGGTTTTATCGTGACCTGAGTCGATCATAAGTTATGAATGGACGAGGATTCGAGTCGGACGTGGTTCTACGGAAACCTGTCAGGTCTTAAGATTCATATATCCAGACCTGACAGGTTTTATCGTGACGAGGATTAATCGGGCTTTGACGAACGCGGATGAGTTTGATTAACCATGGTTCCGCGGAAACCTGTCAGGTCTTTATCTCAGGTCTTATAATCGAACCATGCCCACCGATATCCCACCGCTCACCTACGGAACTTTCTTCCACATCTACAATCGCGGTAACAACGGCGAAAATATTTTCATCCAAGAACGAAACTACGCCTACTTCATGGATCTGTGGTGGAAGCATACCAGTCCCATCGCGGAGACGTGGGCGTTCGGTCTCTTGCGGAATCATTTTCATGCGACGGTGTATATTAAGAATCGAGAAGACCTGTCAGGTCTCACCATAACCACCGCCCGTCGCAACGTTCGCGCGGACAAAGAAACATCTTCATCAGACTCTATCGGAGACCTGACAGGTCTAAAGGATGTTAGCCAATACTTCTCCAATTTCTTCAACGCCTACGCGCGCGGAGTCAACATCGCTACACAACGAACGGGAGCGTTGTTCGAGCGTCCGTTCAAAAGAATCCCTGTAGATTCCGAATCCTATCTCATGCGGCTCATCGTTTACATTCACCAAAACCCGCAGAAGCATAAATTCGTCACAGACTTTCGAGATTGGAATTATTCATCCTATCACGATATGATCTCCAATAATCCCACCCGCCTGCAACGCGAGAAAGTCCTTCAACTATTTGGGAGTCGTGAAGACTTTATTCGTATTCATCGAGAGATACAACCATTTGATCCAACAGATTTTTACGATGAGGAGCAGACCTGGCAGGTCTCATCATGACGAGCGTCCATCGTAACCTTGCGGGGACAAGGATACGAGTCAGGAAGAGTTCTACGGAGACCTGTCAGGTCTTTTACGCCAAAGGTAAAATAGGGAAATGAACGAAGCCGAGACCCGCGCCGAATTAATTGATCCGCAACTCGCCAAAGCAGGCTGGGGCGTTCTGGATGATTCACGCATCCTGCGCGAGCGTCACATCACGGCGGGCAAAATTCAAACGGGCAGCGCGCGCGGCAAACCGCTTATCACCGATTACATCCTCGTTTACAAAGGTCGCCAGCTCGCCGTCGTCGAAGCCAAGAGCGACCAAAACGAAGTCGGCGAGGGAGTCGCTCAGGCGAAAAACTACGCTCAAAAACTTCAACTCGCCTTCACCTACGCCGCCAACGGCAAAGAAATTTATCAGATCAACATGCTCACAGGCGCGGAAGGTCTCGTCAAAAATTTTCCCACGCCCGAAGAACTCTGGGAGCAAACCTTCGCCCCCAACGAATGGGAAGAACGCTTCAACCCCGTCCCCTTTGAAGACATCAGCGGCACGAAGCCTCCGCGCTACTATCAAGAGATCGCCGTCAACAACGCCCTGCAAGCCATCGCCGAAAACGAAAATCGGATTCTCCTCACCCTCGCCACTGGCACGGGCAAAACGACGATCGCCTTCCACATTGTTTGGAAACTCTACCAGACGCGCTGGAACTTAAAACGAGACGCCTCCCGCCGCCCCCGCGTGCTGTTTCTGGCTGACCGAAACATTCTCGCCGACCAAGCCTTTTCCGAATTCACCCGCTACTCCGCCTTCCCCGATGACGCGCTCTTGCGAATCAAACCCGATTCGATTCGCAAGAATGGTCGTGTCCCAACCAACGGCAGTATCTTCTTCACCATCTTCCAAACCTTCATGTCTGGTCCCAACGATACGCCATACTTCGGCGAATATCCCGCCGATTATTTCGACTTCATCATCATAGACGAATGTCATCGCGGCGGAGCCAACGACGAATCCAACTGGCGCGGCATTCTCGAATATTTCTCTCCCGCCGTGCAACTCGGTCTCACCGCCACGCCCAAACGCAATGACAACGTAGATACGTATAAATATTTCGGCGAACCCGTGTACGTTTATTCGCTCAAAGAAGGCATCAACGACGGCTTCCTCACGCCGTTCAAAGTCCGCCGCATGAAGTCCACGCTTGATGAGTATGTGTACACGTCAGACGATACCGTCATCGAAGGCGAAGTGGAAGCGGGCAAAGTCTACAAAGAATCCGATTTCAACCGCATCATCGAGATCAAAGCCCGCGAAGCCGACCGCGTCAAACGCTTTATGTCCGAGATCAATCAAAATGAAAAAGCCATCGTCTTCTGCGCCACCCAGGAACACGCCGCCGCTGTCCGCGATCTGATTAACCAGTTCAAGAAAAATCCCGACCCGCTGTATTGCGTCCGCGTCACGGCAAATGATGGCGCGTTGGGCGAACAGTATCTTGAACAATTCAAAGATAACGACAGAACCATCCCGACGATTCTCACGACTTCGCAAAAATTATCTACGGGCGTGGATGCGAGAAACATCCGCAATATCGTCCTCATGCGCCCCATCAACTCGATGATCGAATTCAAACAGATCATCGGTCGCGGCACGCGTCTCTTCGACGGCAAGGAATATTTCACCATTTATGATTTTGTGGACGCCCATCATCACTTCGCCGATCCCGAATGGGACGGCGAGCCCGAAGAGCCCGTCGAGAAGCCAGAGCCTATTGACCAACCTCCGCGAAAAACCAAAGAACCGCCTGAAGGATACGAACCGAAAGTAAAACTAAAAATCAAGTTACGCGATGGCAAAGAACGTCAGATCGAACACATGTCGTCCACGCTCTATTACAGCGCGGATGGGCGTCCGATCTCCGCGCAACAATTCGTCGAGAACCTTTACGGCGTTCTACCCGCTCTCTTCAAAACCGAAGAGGAACTTCGCAAAATTTGGTCAAACCCCGTCACTCGCAAAACTCTACTGGAAGAGTTGGAAAAAGTCGGCTTCGGTAAAGAAGAATTATCCATCGCCCAATCTCTGATCAACGCCGAAAACAGCGACCTGCTCGACGTGTTGGAATACATCTCATTCCTCCAACCGCCCATCAGCCGTGAGTTGCGCGTGGCAAAGTCTCAAAATAAAATCTTTGCCGCGTTAACCAGCGAACAAAAGCAATTCGTCGAATTCGTTTTATCCAAATACATCGAAACGGGCGTCGAGGAACTCGATCAGGAAAAGCTCCCCCATCTGCTCACTCTCAAATATAAAGCCATCGAAGACGCGAAAGAAATTTTAGGAACAGTTGATTCGATCCGCAAATTGTTCGTCGAATTTCAACTGAATTTATACGGTCAACAAATCGCCGCGCGATAACGATTCTTAAGTTGCTTACATCAATTGAATATTTATCTCCCCACCCGCCAATTACCATTTATCAATTACTGCCCACTGCTCACTGATAACTAATCACTCCTCACTAATCATCTTCCTCACATGTCTCCTCAACCCCACCGGCTTGATCGCGCTCACATCCACCTTCTTCGCCTCCACGAACTTCGCAAAGCGCGTCAGTCCCTTCGCCAGCGCGTTCGCAAAATCGGCATCCTTCACAGGCGCGTCGTCTTCATGCCAAAAACCTTTGATCTCTAGCGTCATCGTCTTGCGATCCAATTTCGGGTCGAGCCGCGCAACCAAGTCATCGCCGTACAAAATCGGTAGCACATAATAACCCCAGCGGCGTTTGTGCGCGGGCGTGTACACCTCCCATGTGTACTCGAAATCAAACAACTTCTTCGCCCGTCCGCGCGCGCTGACGATATCCAGCGGCGCGAGAAACGTTACCTCTTCCAGCGTGTTTGTCTCTTTTGGATTCCAACCTCTGGGGACTCGCCCTTTTTCAAGCGACTCCAACGCCTGAACGTCTTCGCCCAAAACGAGATACGTATCGCGTCCGCCCTCGACTTGGACCTGCCCGCACATCCCCGACTCTTTCCACCCTTCGACCAATTTCGTCATCTCCGCCTTTGAATAATCGCGATGGAGATGATAATTCAACTCGCCGCGCATTGTGCTTTCACGCTTCAATCCATAAAACGCGATGGCTTTCTGCGCAAAGAATGTTTCGGCTTCTTTTTCGGTCGCAACATAATCAAATTCTTTCGGCGCGATATTTTCACGGAAGTCATACACGCGGTTAAACCCATCGCGATGGTGCATCATCAATTCGCCCGAAAGCCACATATCGAACAGAGCCAACGCCGTATCTTTGCGCCCGCGATAATTCCACAAGCCAATTCGATTGCCTTCAAAATCTCGGTTCCCCAGCGGACCGCGCTTCCGCAACTCGGCTCGCACTTCCTCGAATAATTTTTTGTGGTTCAACACAAAACCCTCGATGCGTTTGTCGCGACTCCGCCCATTCATGTGCACCCGCCAGTACGGCAGGTCGCGCATTGGATACATCGCCAGCCAGCCGCCGTAATCGAACGCCTCGCGGTCTTTGTACGCCACTTGATACAGATGATCGGGCTTGTAATCCAACACGCGGCTGTGCAAGGTAATATCCTGGCTCCGCGCAATAACGATCAGCGGGTCGAGTTGCACCGCCTCGCACTCGCGGATGGCGGTCGCCGTCCCTTTCTTGCCGCGCCACCGCCGCCCGGGCCACAATCCCTGTTTGCCGAGGACGAATCGCCGCGCCGTTTGTTTTGAGATGTTGATGGTGTCCATAAGTTTCCGCCTATTCTAACAAAAGTAACGCCGACTTAAGTCGGCGCTACCGCGTTCGCCTTCTCAATCGTCCTGCAAAACGAACACAACTCCGGCGCGGACGTGGGCTGTCCGCACTTCACACACGGATGCAGATGCGCTTGCTTGGAATCTTTTTCCACGAACAACCCCCCGCTTTTGCGCGCTTCGAGGAAACGCAGATAGAACGTCAGCTTTGCGCCGGGGCGATCCGTTTCGAGTTTGTTGAGCAATTCCTTGTAGTAAATGGACTGTGACCCTTCGGCAAATGGACATTCTTCATAGATATATTCGATTCCACGCGCGAAGCAATACGCCGTCATCTCGCGCTCGTAGAAGCGGCAGAGAGGCTTCACCTTGCGAGCCAAGCCGCCCGTCGAAGCGAGAACCGGGCTTTGTCGCAACAGAAAATCCGCCGACCACGAAAGCGTGTTGCCGAATAACACCGCGGCTTCATCATCCAAATTGTGACCGGTTGCCAGCACATCGTAGCCGAGGTCGCGCGCGATGCGATTCATCTCATGGCGTTTCGCCAGTCCGCACACCGCGCAGGGCTTGCCGTGTCCGCGATGTGAAATTTCGGACAGCACGGGGATGGGCTGACCGTATTCTTTTTCGATGTCAACGACGTGCAATTTCAAATTATTTTCGTTCGCAAATTTTTCGGCGAGACGTTGGGACTCGTGCGAGTAATTTATGCCGCCATTAATTCCGAGACCGAGATACAGCCCATCGGCTTGATAGCCGAGGCGCGTGAGAATGTCCCACAGCCCAAGCGAATCTTTGCCGCCCGAAACCGCGACAAGAATTTTTTCATGCCGCGTGAACATCTCATATTTTTTGATGAAGCGCTCGGTCTGTTCGGGGATCCATTCGAGGTAATGATCCCTGCACAACGCCAGTTTGTGCTGACGCATGTTCACCGAGGCTTTCTCTCCGCATTTTTTACATTTCATAGCATTGACATGTCATTGCGAGGAGGACGAAGTCCGACGAAGCAATCTCCTCGCTCGCAACGACATTAGCCTCCAGAAATCACCGCGATCAACTTCACCTCGTCGCCGTCTTTGAGAATCTCGTCGTCGAGGATCATCTCGCCCTCGCGCGTGGCGATCACCGACTCAGGCACAATGCCGCACTTCTTCAACGCATCCAACAGCATCATGCCGTGCTTCACTTCATATTCTTTTTCTCGCAAGATCAATTTCGCAGTCATGCCGCCATTCTAACACGCCTCTTTCGCATTTCACCTCTCGCCAATTCACCTTCCACTTTCTACTTTCCACCTTCATCGCTTCAATACGGCTTCGCCAGTCAACCCAAGCCTTCATCCTTCATAATTCATCTTTCATAATTCATCCTTGCCTTGACTCTCCCCCCTCTTCCCGATACGATTAGCCCCATGCGAATCGGAATGATGACAGACGCCTACAAACCATACGTCAGCGGCGTGACGAGTTATGTGGACATCAACAAACGCGCCCTCGAAGGACTCGGACACGAGGTCTACGTCTTCACCTTCGGCGACCTTGAATATCAGGATGACGATCCGCGCGTCATCCGCAGCCCCGGCATGCCTCTCTCCGACACCGGCTTTTATCTCTCCCTGCGGCATAGCACCGAGGCGCAGCGCGTCATCCAAACGATGGACATCATCCATGTGCATCACCCGTTCATGAGCGGACGGCTCGCGCACATCTACAGCCGCAAACGCAACATCCCCGTGCTGTTCACCAACCACACGCGCTACGACTTGTACGCGCAAACCCGCGTCCCACTCATGCCCGCCGAAGTGAGCATGGGCATGTTGCAGGCATACATGCCCACGTTTTGCGACAACATGGACCTCGTCATCTCGCCCTCGCATGGCATGGAAAAAATCTTGCGGCAATACGGCGTCACCTGTCATGTCGAAGTTGTGCCGAACGGCGCAGACCTGCATCCGTTTTTGTCGGCACAGCCGCTCGCGCGTGAAGAGTTCGGCTTCAACCAAAACGACATCCTTGTCGTGTACATGGGCCGCATTGCCCCCGAGAAGAATCTCGAGTTCCTCCTGCAATCGTTCGCGGGCGTTTCGCGCGCCGTTCCCAACACGAAACTGCTCATCGTCGGCGGCGGACAAAAAGAACACGATGAAGGCGTCAAGAATTTCGCCGACGACTTAGGAATCTGCGATCGCGTGAAATTCACCGGCGCTGTTCCGTACGCAAAACTTCCGTCGTATCTGGCGATGTGCGACATCTTCGCAACCGCGTCCGTCACGGAAGTTCATCCGTTCTCGGTGATCGAAGGCATGGCGGCTGGACTCCCCATCGTCGGCATCGATTCGCCGGGCATCAGCGATTCCATCGTGGACGGGGAAACTGGACTGCTCTCCGTCAACGATCTCGCCTCTTTCACCGCCAAACTGACGGCGCTCTGCCTCGACCGGGATCTGCAAAAGAAAATGGGCGCGGAGGCGCAACAGGCATCGCGACAATTCTCCATCGAAAATACGACGAAGACCATGTTGGGTCATTACAACCGCTTGGCGTCCAACACAAAGCCCGTCAAGCCGAGCATCGAGGAGAGACTGCGTTCCGTGTTGAAGGAATTCCTCGAGTGAATCACAATCAGCGAATCGGCAAATGGGGCGAAGAGATTGCCGCCGAACATCTCACCGCGCGCGGATGTGAAATCGTCGCCCGCAACACGCGGACTCCCTATGGTGAAATTGACATCATCGTAAAGCAAGGCGAGGTCGTCATCTTCGTTGAAGTCAAAACCCGCACATCGGACAAGATGGGCTTGCCCGAGGAATCCATCACGGCGCGGAAGCGTCAGCACATGATCTCTGCGGCGGAGCATTATGCAGCTGAACATGAAATTGATCGCTGGCAGATTGATGTGATTTCAATTGAGGGCAAGCCTGGGTCAACGCCGAGGATTACTTATTTTGAAAATGCGATCTCCTAATGAAACAGACCTCACAGGTCTTCAAAGACCTGTGAGGTCTAAACCTCCCCTCATCCTCATCGTCGGACCGACCGCCGTCGGTAAAACAGAAATTGCGATTCAACTTGCCAAGCGATTAAACGGCGAGATCGTCTCAGCCGATTCGCGTCTCTTCTATCGCGGCATGGACATCGGCACAGCCAAACCATCGCGTGAAGAGCAGGCGCGGGTGCCGCATCATCTGATTGACATTGCTAACCCGGATGAAATTTTGAGCCTGGCTGTCTTCCAACAAAAAGCGACTGAGGCAATCGCGGAGATTCACGCGCGGAACAAACTGCCGTTCCTCGTCGGCGGCACGGGGCAATATATCCGCGCGGTGACGCAGGGATGGAGTCCGCCAGAGGTAAAGCCTGACGAGCGTTTGAGGGATGCGTTGGGAAAGATGAAAGAGGAAAGAGGTCTAAATTGGCTACACGATAAACTCAAAGGACTTGACCCAGCCGCCGCAGAGAAGATTGACCCGCGAAATTTTCGCCGCACGATCCGCGCGTTGGAAGTGATCATGACAACGGGCAAGAAATTTTCGGAGCAACGCGGGCAAGGCGATTCGCCGTATCATTTGATTACGATCGGGTTGACTCGTCCGCGCGAGGAGTTGTATCGGCGCGTGGACGAACGCATCGAGGCGATGTACGCGAACGGGTTGATGGATGAAGTGCAGAGTTTGATCGCGCGCGGCTACTCCCCCTCCTTGCCGACGATGTCTGCCATCGGGTATCGCGAATGTGTACAAGCGCTCGAAGGGCAAATCACGGTCGAGGAGGCGAAACAGCTCACCCGTCGCGCGACGCGGGTTTTCGTCCGCAGGCAGGCGAATTGGTTCAAAGAGTCCGATCCGAATATTGCATGGTTTCGAATCGAGGACGGAATTATCTCTACGATCGAGAAAAATATCCGTCATTTAGTTGACTTTTGATTCTGTATTGAATATACTTGGAAAATCTTACAGTAAGGAGAAGCATCATGACCGACAAACCGTGGCTCGCTCATTACGACAAAGGGGTTCCGCACACTATTGACATTCCGCAAGCGCCCTTGTTCAATTTTCTCGATGAATCGGCGCGCAAATATCCAGACCGCGCCTGCACGATATTCAAGGGCGCGGTCATTTCTTTTAAAGAGATGAATGAACAGACCGATCATCTCGCCGCCGCGTTGGTGGATATGGGCGTAAAGAAGGGCGATCGCGTGGGCATCTTCATGCCGAACACACCGCAATTTGTGATCGCCTATTTCGCCATTCTCAAAGCGGGCGGCGTGGTCGTGGCGACGAATCCGCTGTATACGCCGGGCGAGATCGAATATCAGGCGAAAGATGCGGGCATCGAGGTGATGTTCGTAATGACGAACTTCTATCATACGATCAAGAAGGCGCAGCCCAACACGAAGATTAAGAAAATCATCGTGACAAATCTCAAAGAGACTCTGCCGCCCGTCATGCGCGTTCTTTTCACGCTGCTGCGCGAGAAGAAAGGCGGCTTCCATCTCGATAAGAATCTACCCGAAGGCGACGTTTGGATGCAGGATCTGCTCGCTAAATATCATTCGGCGGCGCGCCCCAACATTCCGATCAGTCATGACGATACGGCGTTATTCCAATATTCAGGCGGAACAACGGGCGTGTCGAAAGGAGCTGTCGCCACGCACTACAACATCGTCGCCAATACGCTGCAAATCCGCTCTTGGATGACGATTCTGGAAGAGGGCAAGGAAATCGTGCTAATGGGAATTCCGCTATTCCACGTTTACGGCATGGTGGCCGGCATGAACTTCGCCATGTCTACCGGCGCGGCGATGGTGATGGTCCCCAATCCGCGCGATCTCAAGGACGTTCTCGATAACATCCAAAAATACAAGGCGACCATTTTCCCCGGCGTCCCGGCGCTGTACAACGGCATCAACAATCACCCCGACGTAAAGGCTGGCAAATACAATCTTTCCACCATTAAGGCGTGTGTTTCAGGTTCCGCGCCTTTGATGCGCGAAACGAAGGATCAATTCGAGAAACTGACGGGCGGAAAAGTGTTCGAAGGGTACGGGTTATCCGAGGCGCCCACTGCCTCGCACTGCAATCCCCTGCTCGGCGAGAATAAGACCGGATCCATTGGCATGCCTTTGCCGAACATGGAATGTCGCGTGGTCAACCTCGACGACGGCGAAACCGATCTTCCGCAAGGAGAGGTCGGCGAGTTGCTTTTGCACGGTCCGCAAGTGATGAAAGGTTATCACAACATGCCTACTGAGACCGCCAACTCGTTGCGCGCCGACAAAACCGGCAAGATCTGGCTGTACACCGGCGACATCGTCCGCATGGACGAAGACGGTTACTTCTATATCGTTGACCGCAAGAAGGAATTGATCAAACCGGGCGGTTTCCAAGTATGGCCCCGTGAAGTGGAAGAAGCCATTCAATCAAATCCCAAAGTGCTGGAAGTAGGCGTGGCGGGCATCCCCGATCCAAATCGCGGCGAAACCGTCAAAGCCTGGGTGGTGCTCAAGCCGGGCGAAACGATGACCGTAGACGAGTTGCGCGCCTATTGTAAGGAACATCTTGCGCCCTACAAAGTGCCCACGCATGTTGAGTTCCGCAACGAGCTGCCAAAGACCACCGTCGGAAAAATTTTACGCCGCGAATTAGTGCGACAACACAAAGAAGAAAGCGGCGCTTCCTAACGACGCAAGCGCTGTGCATCCATAAAAAGAGTCCCGCTAATGCGGGACTCTTTTTATGTCAATATGTTTCGCCGTGTTACACGATCTGCGGCGTGCCGCTCTTCTTCGGGAACGGCGGCGGAAAGATCTTTTCAAATTCTTCGCGCGTCAGCGTTTCTACTTCAAGCAATTTCTGGGCGACGGCGTCCAGTTCTTTGCGATATTTTGTGAGCGTTTTCTTTGTCGCTTTATACGATTCGTCCACGATCTTACGAACTTCCGCGTCTATCTTCTCCGCAATCGCTTCGGAATAATCGCGCTGTTCGGAAATTTCACGCCCGAGAAAGATCAACTCTTCCTTTTGACCGTAGACCATCGGGCCCATATCGCCGGACATGCCCCAACGCGTGACCATCATGCGCGCCATCTTTGTGACGCGTTCGATATCGTTCGAGGCGCCGGAAGTGATGTCGTCGAACACTAGTTCCTCGGCGACGCGCCCGCCCAATAAACCGACCAACTCTGCGCTTACTTTCTTGCGCGAGGTCAAAATGCGATCGTCCTCCGGGCGCGACCAAGTGATGCCGCCCGCCCATCCGCGTCCGATAATAGTGATCTTTTGCACCGGATCAGCCTCAGGCGTGGCATTCATCGCCACGGCGTGCCCCGCCTCATGATACGCAATGATGCGTTTCTCATCCTCCGAGATCAAGCGCGATTTGCGTTCAGGTCCCATTACGACGCGCTCGATCGCTTCTTCCAGATCCACTTGACCGATGGATTTCTTATTGCGCCGCGCGGCGAGGATCGCGCCTTCATTAACAAGGTTTTCGATATCCGCGCCGACGAAACCGGGCGTGCCGCGCGCCAACGAAGCCAGATCAACATCCGGGTCGAGCGGCTTGCCTTTAACGTGAACTTTAAGAATAGCTTCGCGCCCTTTCATATCGGGGCGATCAAGCGTGACGCGACGATCAAAACGACCGGGGCGCAGAAGCGCCGGGTCAAGGATGTCGGGACGGTTCGTGGCGGCAATGATGATCACGTTGGTATCGGTGTCAAAACCGTCCATTTCAACAAGCATCTGGTTGAGGGTCTGCTCGCGCTCATCGTGCGAGCCGCCCAATCCTGCTCCGCGTTGACGACCGACCGCGTCAATTTCATCCACAAAAACAATGCAAGGCGAATGACGCTTCGCCTGGTCGAACAGATCGCGCACGCGGCTGGCGCCGACGCCGACGAACATCTCGACAAATTCGGAGCCGGAGATCGAGAAGAACGGCACGCCCGCTTCGCCGGAAACCGCTTTTGCCAGCAAGGTCTTGCCGGTTCCCGGAGGTCCGACGAGCAGAACGCCTTTCGGAATCCGCGCGCCCAACTGGATGAACTTCTGCGGCTCTTTCAGAAATTCGACGACTTCCGCCAACTCCTGCTTGGATTCATCCGCTCCGGCAACATCTTGAAACGTCACGGTAGGATGCTCGCCGCTGAACATGCGCGCGCGCGATTTTCCAAACGACATGGCAGCGTTGTTCGATCCCTGCGCCTGACGGAAAATAAACCACAGTACGCCTACCATGAGCAATATCGGCAAAATATAAATGGCGCCAGCCCAAAAGCTAGCCCAGGGCGAAGGCGGCTTCACTTCAATTTTCACAAGCGTCGGCGCAAGCTGTTCTTGCGATACGCCAAGAGCGAGCAATTGTTCGACAAGCGTCGAATTCGTCTCTTTATACGATTGAATGCCCTCTTCCGATCCGCTGGCATAAATCACTCGCAGGCTGTCGTCCGTATTAATGACCACGCGCGAGACTTTCTCGAGTTTAATGTCTTGCGCCAACTGATTGATCGTCAGCGTTTGACTCGTGCCCGCATCTCGCTGCACCATCATAAACACCATGGCGGCGACCGCCACGATCAGCAAGAGCGTCACGACAAAAGATTGGTTTCTAGGATTCACTACGCCTCCAAAATAATTCCGAGCGGGATTATACCAACGAGACTCGCTTGAGGATAGCCCACCTGCGGCTTTTATATATTACTCTAATATTCTATAAAAAACAGGTCGCTTTTCAACGCGATTGGGAACCGGTATAAGAATTTCGGGGAGTGTCCATCATAGAGGATACAGGAAATCAATGAGCGGCAAATTGTATTGCGGATATTGTTGTTTCATCAATTGTCGTTGGTTGTAGCAGTATGCGAAGAGGCGCAGATTTTTGAGTAAAGCATCCAGACGACGGGAAAAACAACGAGACCTACGTGCTAGCCGCTTGAGATAATGACGTAAATCCGCGTTGACGGCTTCGACTGAATAGGTTTCCTTTTTATCCGAGCGCATTTCATAGGGAGCGCCGTAATACAAGTTATCGTAGCCTGGAAACGCATCACTATAGTATTGTCGGGCTTGTGGGGCGCGTTCGAGGCAGGCTTGCAGGTTGGCTGTGCTTCGTTCCGTGACCGCATCCCAACTCAGCAGGCAGTGCGTGGCTCGATCTACCACCGTCAGGACGTAGATTTTGTTTTTTTACGCTTCAAAAAGGTGTACAACTCGTCCAACTCTGCCACTCTGGGCTTGCGAGGGACTGGCGCTGGCGGCAATTGTGCTACATAGACATTGATCCAGTTCGAGACACTTTGCGGACTGACCTTCAAGATGCGAGCAATTGAACGCTGACTACTTCCTTCCATATACATCCGCAATGCCAACATGCGTGTTTCCTTCGGATACCCTTTCTCCTTTGCCACAGGCGTATATGCCCGCCCGCATTCTCCACATTTGTATCGTTGGCTTCCTGAATGATTGAATCCTGCTTTCCTTTGCCGCCAGTTTGCTCCACAGTTTGGACATTTCATCTCCCTATTTTACTTCTTATCTTGGACACTCCCGAATTTCGCCGCCGCGTTCGTCCTTTCCGATTTATGGTACACTTTCCGACGATTAATAAAATGAACGATATGAAAAAATCCATCCTTTGCATTGAAGACGAAGCTGAAATGATAGATCTTATGCGGTTGATCTTAAGCCGCAAAGGCTACAATGTTCGGGGCGCGCCCGGCGGCGCTGAAGGATTGCAGATGATTCGAAACGAGAAGCCCGATCTTATCTTACTGGATCTGATGATGCCGGATATGGACGGTTGGGAAGTCTATCAACAGATCAAAGCCGAGGAATCTAGCAAAGACATTCCGGTGATCATCGTTACAGCCAAAGCGCAAAATATTGACCGCGTATTAGGGTTGCATATCGCCAAAGTAAACGACTATATCGCCAAGCCCTTCACCCCGCAAGAACTGCTGCACAGCATCGAAAAAGTTCTCGAGCCGGGGGACTAAGAGGAAACGCCTCAAAACGCAGACGTTCGGCACAATTACGCCATGACACGCTCGATCCACATCGTTAATGTAAACCGAACCATCGAACCAATTTACGCGCGCTACTGCGATACATTCCTCGCTCAACTGCGCGGATTCACCTTTCATTCGCAACTTTCCCCGACCGAAGGCTTGGTCCTCGTCGGCAAACGAGATTCGCGCCTCGATTCTTCCATTCACATGTTATTCGTTTCTTTCGATCTCTCCGTCATTTGGATTGACTCTGAAATGAACGTAGTGGACAAAGTCCTCGCCAAAGCGTGGCGACCGGCATATTTCTCGAAAGCGCCAGCCAAATTCACACTTGAAGTCCATCCCGATCGCTGGAACGACTTCGAAATCGGCGACGCTCTAGAATTCAACGATGCGTAAAATCTTCTTTATTCTATTTGTCCTTGCCCTGACCGCACCCGTGCATACGCAAATCGCGCAAGCGCAATCCAGCGAGCCGGTATACATCGTTCAAGGCGGAGATACCCTCTCCTCAATCGCTGTACGCTTCAACATTTCGCTCAACGACCTACTCGCGGCAAACCCCAGCGTGGACCCGTACAACCTGCCTATCGGACAGGAACTTATTATTCCTAACCTGCCGGGCATCAGCGGCACGCTCTTCACCGAGTTTATCGCCTACGGCGACACGCTGCGCAGCCTAATCCGCAGGACGCAAGTATCCGCTGAGAATTTAAGGAAACTCAATCGTCTGACCAGCCCCGGCGAACTCTATGTGGGCGTCAGTTTGATCCTTCCCGTCCAAGACGGCCAAAAATCGCTCAACGCGCACTTTACGCCTGCCGCCGGCGAATCGCTCCTCGAACTCGCCATCTTGCAGCAAAGCGATCCGTGGACGCTCTCCACATTAAACAAACTCGCCGGCACATGGGATACACTGCCCGGCGATACGTTATATTCCTCTTCTGCCGAGAATTCTCAAACTGTCGCAAACGGGCTGCCATCGGCATTTTTAAACGTTGATATTTCTCCATTGCCCTTAAAACAAGGCGCGACCGAAACAATTCGTATACAAGCGGAAGATGGCGCTGCGATCTCCGCCGCATTGATTGACGCGCCGCTCAATTTCTTTCCGATGAACAACGAACAAGTAGCGCTGCAAGGCATACCCGCCATGCAACAGACCGGAATTTATCCGCTTCGCATCGAGGCGACGCTTCCCACGGGAGAGGTTCAATCTTTTGAGCAAATGGTCATCGTCGCCTCCGGCGAATATTTAAGTGAAGAAATCGTGCTTAACGAATCCAGCACGCTCGATCCCGCCGTGACAGAGCCTGAAATGCAAAATCTATCCGCGCTCATGTCGCCTGCCACATCCCTCAAACATTGGAGCGGAAACTTCATTTCGCCGGGCACAGATCCAAATTGTCTCACCTCGCGGTACGGCACGCGCCGACTCTATGAGGTTCTCAACTCGGATATCAAACTGGAAGGCTTTCATTCGGGGCTTGATTTCTGCGGCGGCGAAGGCTTGCCCATCGTCGCCCCAGCGGCAGGCAGAGTTATCTTTGCCGCTCCCTTAATCGTGCGCGGCAACGCGACCATTATTGATCATGGCTGGGGTGTCTATAGCGGCTTCTGGCACCAGTCTGAGATAGATGTCGCCGTCGGCGACCTCGTCGCGCAAGGACAAACGATCGGTTTAGTCGGCGGCACGGGTCGCGTCACAGGCGCGCACCTGCATTGGGAGATTTGGGTCGGCGGCGTGCAAGTCAACCCTTTGGATTGGCTCAATCAAACTTATCCGTAAACGGATTATCGGGCAAAGATTAATATTTTCGGTAAAACGCTTGACCATAACGCACATTTGTTTTACCATTAGCGCTTAAATGCCGCGAGAAACCTCACTGAGAGAACTTTCTCCGGCTTTGTTGTAAACTGGTTCAAATATTCTATCAAAGGAGGTGGTGCCGACTATTCAGAGCGTTGTCCGCCCGGTTGTTGTATCCACTGAGGATACTATCGTTTACCCAACTACCACAATCTCGGAGGAGTAAGAAAAAATGAAACGCTTATCTGTACTGCTTTCGTTGCTGATCCTCGCCAGCCTCGCCCTCGCGGCTTGCGGACCGGCGGCGACACAAGCGCCCGGAGGCTCTACCTCGGGCTACGAGTGCACCGACCCCCTCGGCTGCGTTAAGATCGGCCCCAGCGACCCCGTTCACATCGCATTTTGGGGCGTTCTCTCTGGCGCCGACAGCACGCTCGGTGAAGACTCGAAGCGCGGCGTCGAAATCGCCATTGACGACAAAGGCGGCAAACTCTTCGGTCATGACATTTTGTTGACCTCTGAAGACGCCGGTTGTACGCCTGAAGGCGGCGCGACCGCCGCTTCCAAACTGGCGACCGACACCTCCATCGTCGGTCTCGTCGGCTCCACCTGCTCGGACGAAACCGCTGGCGGTATCGCGGCAATCACCAAAGCCGGCTTAACCACCATCTCCCCAGCCAACACCCGCCCGTCCTTGACCAGCCCCGATCGCGGTCCTGACTACGACGGCTACCTCCGCACCGCCCACAGCGACGCCTTCCAAGGCAAAGCCGTGGCTGAATTTGCGTACAACTTCCTCGGCGTTCGCAAAGCCGCCACCATTCACGACGGCTCTGTATACGCTCAGGCGCTCCAACAGGTCTTTGTAGACAACTTCAAAGAACTCGGCGGCGAAATTGTCGCTCAAGAAGCGGTTGCCAAAGACGCTACGGACATGAAACCTGTGCTGACCACCATCGCGGCGAAGGGTCCTGAATTCCTGTACTACCCCGTCTTCGTTGCCGCGGGCGGCTTCATCACCGCGCAAGTTCGCGACGTGCCCGGCATGGAAAATGTGAAACTCGCCGGCTCCGACGGCATCTTCTCGCCCGATTTCTTGAAATCGGCGGGCCCGAACGTCGTCGGCGTGTACCTCTCCAGCCCTGACTTCAGCGCCTTCACCGGCGACTATGCCGGCTTCCTCGAGAAGCACAAGGCGAAGTACGGCGGTTCGACGCTCTCCACCTTCCACGCGCATGCGTACGACGCTGCGAACATTCTCTTCGCTGCGTTGGAGAAAGTCGCCGTTCAGGAAGCGGACGGAACCATTTATGTTCCGCGCAAAGCTCTGCGCGACGCGGTCTATGCCACTAAAGATTTCGCTGGCATCACTGGTAATTTGTCCTGCTCGCCCACCGGCGACTGCGGCGCTCCTGTGATCGCTGTCTACCAAGTTCAGAGCGATGATCCGGCCAGCTGGAATCCTGCCGATGCCGCTAACCCGAATCCCAAGAAAGTCTGGCCCTAAGCCCGGCGTTCAGTAATGTAGTAAAGAGCGGGGCAGTTTCACCGCCCCGCTCTTTTTACTTTATTTCTTCAGTGAGGAGATCTCATGCGCACGAGCATCAGTGAACGCGCGCTGGACGCAATCGTTAGCGGAGTTTTATGGGGATTCCGCATTTTGATCGTTCTAGCAATTATTATAGGAACCGTTCTCGCCATCCGCGCGGGAACATATACAAGGGCGCAATGGATTGACTTCGTGATCTTCGGCGTCGCTCAAGGCTCGATCTACGCCCTAATCGCCTTGGGTTACACCATGGTCTACGGAATTTTGCGCATGATCAACTTCGCTCACGGCGATATTTTTATGACCGGGGCGTTCGGCGCTTACTTCACGGCGACTTGGTTAACAAAGATCGGCTTTACCGACCGCTATCCCGTTCTAGGATTAATGATCCCTATTCTTGTCGCTATGATCATTGCGACTTTAATCGCCATGCTGGTCGAACGAATCGCGTATCGCCCCCTGCGCGGAGCGCCGCGTTTAGTCCCGCTCATCAGCGCGATCGGGGCGTCTTTCTTTTTGGAATATTCCTTCCGCGGCATCTTTGGACCTGGAAAATACGCTTACCCTCCCATCAACGCACTGGAAGGCGAATGGGTCGTCTTAGGAATTGGCATTCTTAAAGTACATGTCGTCGTAATGGTCGCCGCCGGCATCATGATGGCGCTTCTGTACACTCTCGTCATGTACACCAAGGTCGGCAAAGCCATGCGGGCGGTATCGGAAAATCAAGACACCGCCGCACTCATGGGCATAGACGTCAACAAGACCATCGTCTCCACTTTTGCGATCGGCGCTGCAATGGCGGGAGCGGCGGGCGTTCTCTTCTCGCTCGTGTACCGTCAAATTGACTGGTTCATGGGCTTTACTCCCGGCATCAAAGCGTTTACGGCGGCTGTATTAGGCGGCATCGGCAACATCCCCGGCGCAATGGTCGGCGGCTTGGTGCTTGGTGTGTTCGAATCGGTTGGACCATCGCTCTTCCTCGAAGGGCTTGGCATTATCCGCCCGTATCAACTTAAAGACGTGATCGCCTACACCATGCTGGTGATGATCCTGCTCTTCCGCCCGTCCGGCATCCTCGGCGAACGATTAACAAAGCAGAAAGCCTAACGATGATGAACAACACAAATAAAGAAAATTCCCTTTGGGCTGCCATCAAAATTGGACTTCTAGGCGGAGCGGTCGCCCTCTTCATTTCTCTAGTCGGCATGGCGGAAGTTTTCAGTAAACGCGACGTGGTCGAAAAAACCATGACGCTCGGACAGTTTGTCTTGTTAGCGATCAGCGTGGCAAGCGGTTTACTCGCCGCCCGCCGGACCGCCGCTTTGCTGGACAAACCCAACACCGCCTCTCAAGCAGCTGCCGGTCTCATCGCAGGTTTTTTCTCAGCCGCGATTCTCACTCTCTTCGTTATCATCGGCGCGAAAATTAACATCCGCACCGTCTTCTTAAACGCTTCGCCCGGCTTATACAGCATGCTCACGCTCAATCAAGGCGTAAGCGGCGTATGGATATTGCCAGCCGCTGGCGCTGTTTCGGGCTTACTCGGCGCGCTCTCTCTATCTCTGCCAAACGCCGTCCGCCGTCCGCTCTTTCACGCCATACTCTTCATCTTCTTTATGGCGCTGTTCTCCGGCTTATTCCGCGTTGTGATGATTAATCAAAGCGGCTTCTGGGAAAAGACGGCTAAATATCTCTTCAGCCAAACCGGCATGACGCGCCCTGGCGCAGCTATCTTCTTTGCGCTAGTAGTCGCCATTTCCGCTTTCTGGTCGGCAAAAGGGCAGGCAATCAAAACCAATGTTGCCAACCTGCCTAAAGGAAGGCAAATTGGTTTACGGGTTATTGCCTTCGCCGTAATCGCGTTCATAGCGCTGGGATTGCCGCTGGTTTCCGGCGCCTTCATCGCACAAGTAATCGTGATTGTCGCGCTCTTCATCCTCATGGGGCTAGGACTGAACATCACTCTCGGCTTCGCGGGCTTACTCGATCTCGGCTTCGTGGCATTCTACGCCATCGGCGCATACACGGTCGGGCTGCTGACCTCTTATGGGCAATACGGACTGCAACATATCTCTTTTTGGGCTGCCATTCCTCTCGCCGTCTTAGTGGCAATGGCGGCTGGGTTCACGCTTGGCTTGCCCGTCTTAGGCGTGCGCGGAGATTATCTCGCTATCGCAACGCTGGGCTTCGGCGAAATTGTCCGCCTCTTGGCAGGCTCCGACTTCCTCGCCAAATACTTCGGCGGACCGCAAGGCATCATTGGCATCCAAAAACCTTGTATCGGCGTCCTGGGAGAATTTACCAAAGTTGACGTTCCGCGCGTTTGCTACAGTCTATTCGACGCCGCGAAACCGGGCATCGAACTTAGCACCCCGCAGAGCATCTACTACATCGCCGTCGCCAGCGCCATCTTAATCGCTTTCGTCTCCTGGCGCTTACGCGAATCACGGCTGGGGCGCGCCTGGATGGCGATCCGCGAAGACGAAGACGTAGCCGAAGCGTTGGGCGTTAATCTGATCCAGACAAAACTGCTCGCTTATATGCTCGGCGCGGCAATGGCTGGACTGGGCGGCGCAATCTTCGCGACATTGATCGGCTCCATTTTCGCGACTAGTATGCAGCTGATCGTCTCCATTAACGTAGCGTCGCTTATCATCGTCGGCGGCATGGGAAGCATTCCGGGCGTGATCGTAGGCGCAATCGCCCTCATCGGGCTCCCGGAACTGTTGCGCGAAGTATCTGAATTCCGCTACTTACTTTACGGCGCGACGTTGATCATCATGATGCTCGCCAAACCAGAAGGGCTCTGGCCCTCGAAAACCACCCAGCGCGAGTTGCACCATCTCGACGCCGGAACAAGCGCGGAGTAGAGGGGCTCGCTATGACAGCTATTCTCACTACCAAAAACGTCACGAAACGATTCGGGGGGCTTGTCGCCGTCAATTCGGTTGACTTCCAAATCCCCGATCAATCCATCGTTTCCATCATCGGACCGAATGGCGCCGGCAAAACGACTTTCTTCAACTGTATTACCGGCTTCGGAAAACCAGATGAAGGTGAAATCATCTTCGAAGGCGCGCCCATTCACGGTCTCCGCGCCGACCAGATCTCGCATCTGGGCGTTTCACGCACCTACCAAAACATTCGTTTATTCGCGGAAATGACCGCCCTGGAAAACATCCTCGTCGGTCAACATACCTTCTTACATGCCAGTTGGATCAGCGCCGTGTTGGGCTTGCCTAGCGTGCGTAAAGAAGAAAAAGACGCGCTCAACGAAGCCAAGCGTCTGCTCGATTTCGTCGGGCTAAAAGGACATGGCGACACTCTGGCGCGCAACCTCCCCTACGGCGCGCAACGCCGGCTAGAGATCGCGCGCGCGCTTGCGACCAGACCCAAGCTGCTTCTACTGGACGAACCATCGGCGGGCATGAATCCGAGCGAGAGTGAAGACCTCACCGTCTTCATCCGCCGGCTGCGCGACGAAGTCGGAATCACCATCTTGCTTATCGAACATCATATGCGCGTGGTCATGGGCATTTCTGAAAATATCACTGTGCTCGACTACGGCGAAAAGATCGCCGAAGGTTCGCCTAAAGAAATTCAGAGCAACCCGCGCGTGATCGAAGCCTATCTCGGTCGCGGCGCCGCGACCGAAGGCATGGAAGACGCGCACGAACGCCATCAAAAGAAGGGAGGGTAGCGCGCATGTCCATGCTCACCGTCAATAACGTTCACACATACTATGGCAGCATCCATGCTCTACGAGGCATCAATCTCACCATCGAGCAGGGCGAGATCGTCACACTGATCGGCGGAAACGGCGCCGGCAAAACGACGACGCTCCGCACAATCTCCGGGCTGTTGAAGCCTGCTCAGGGCGAGATTACACTGGAAGGCGACGATTTACTCCGCTACAAGCCGCACGAGATCGTGTACAAAGGTCTCTCTATGGTGCCTGAAGGACGCGGCGTATTCGCCCGCATGTCTGTGCTGGAAAACCTTGAAATGGGCGCGTTTAGCCGCAATAACAAGCAGGAGATCGCCCGCAATCTCGATCACGTCATGACGCTTTTTCCGCGTCTCAAAGAAAGACGGACGCAATTAGCCGGCACGCTCTCCGGCGGCGAACAGCAAATGCTCGCCACCGGGCGCGCATTAATGGCTGAGCCGCGCATCCTGCTGTTGGACGAACCGTCCATGGGGCTCGCGCCTGTGCTGGTCGAATTGATCTTCGACACCATCGTGCAAATCAACAAAGAAGGCGTCACGATCCTGCTCGTAGAACAGAACGCCCTTATGGCGCTGTCTATCGCGCATCGCGGATACGTCCTCCAAACCGGCGAGATCGTGCTTAGCGATAAAGCCGAAAAACTTAAGAGCGACCCCGAAGTACAAAAAGCCTATCTCGGCATTGAGTAAACGCAAGCGAACTTAAAAAAGCGCAGAGGAGAAACGCCTCTGCGCTTTTTTCTACCACACAGCGAGCGAACGCTCGCCCTCAGCTAGGAGGTTATATGCGAATCCTGAACGCCGATGAAGTCCGACGCGCCCTACCGATGAAAGCAGCCATCGCCGCCATGAAAGACGCCTACGCTTCTCTTTCCGATGGGACGGCTGTCGCGCCGTTGCGGGCGCGTCTGTCTATTCCCAGCCGCGACGCGCTCAGCCTATTCATGCCCGCCTACATGAAAACAGACTCTACGGAAGCGCTCGCTATAAAGATCGTCTCACTATATCCCTCCAACCCTCCGCGCGGGCTTGCCTACATCCAAGCCGCCGTAATAGTCTTCGACGCAGAGACCGGGCGCGCCATCGCGCTTCTTGAAGGCAGTTCGCTTACCGCCATCCGCACCGGCGCTGGAAGCGGCGCGGCAGTAGACTTACTAGCGCGTAAAGACAGCCGCGTTCTAGCGATCTTCGGAGCGGGTCCGCAGGCGCGGACTCAAATCGAAGCGGCGTGCGCCGTCCGCCAAATTGAAACCGTGTGGGTATACAGCCTGAACAAAGAACATGCCGAGGAGTTCGCCAAAGACATGGCGGGACACAATTCTATACCGCGCGACATCCGCGTTGCGGAGAATCCGCCGCAAGCAGTGAGAGAGGCGGATATTATCTGCTCGGCGACAACTTCGGCTGCGCCTGTTTTTGCCGATCGCGACGTGAAGCTCGGAACGCACATCAGCGCGATCGGCTCATACACGCCGGAGATGCAGGAAATCCCCGCTGAAACCATTCAGCGCGCCCGCGTCATCGTGGATTCGCGCTCCGCCGCCTTAGCCGAAACCGGCGATTTGATCGCGCCGCTGCGCACAGGCATGATCGCAGAAGAGCATATTGCGGCGGAACTTGGCGAGGTTGTCTTAGGTCGCAAAGCGGGCAGACGCTCGGAAAATGAGATCACCTACTTTAAATCCGTAGGCGTGGCGGTGCAAGATGCCGTCGCGGCGCAGATCGCCTTAAAGAACGCTCATGCCATGAACCTCGGGGTTGAAGTAGAATTTTGACGGTTGCGTAGGAACAGACCTGCGCGTCCGTTTTTATAATTACTTTGATGAACAGCGAGACAGACAGATCGCGTCCGCCCACACAGATAACATTATGCCTTCCGCAGAAATCATTACCATCGGCACAGAAATACTCCTCGGCGAGATCGTAGATACGAATACGCGCTATATCGCGCGCGCGTTGCGCGGCATGGGCGTAGACTTGTTTCGCACGGTCACGATCGGCGATAACGCCGAACGAATTGCGGACGCCATTCGCAATTCCATGCATCGCGCCGAGATCGTCATCACGACCGGCGGGTTGGGTCCTACGGTGGACGATCCTACGCGCGAAGCCGTCGCCCGTGCGGCGGGAGTCGAACTGGAATACCGCGAGAACCTTTGGGCGCAAGTCGTCGAAGCGATCTCACGCTACGGACGCCAACCGTCCGAAAATCAAAAGCGACAGGCGTACGCGCCAAAAGGAGCGCTGGGAATTAAGAACCCCGTCGGCACCGCGCCCTGCTTTATCGTCGAAACAGAAAGAAACGCAGTCGTGTCGTTGCCCGGCGTTCCGAATGAAATGGAACAAATTTTTCACGAGTCTATTGTTCCATATTTACAAAAGCGTTTCAACCTCGATGAAATTATTAAAATACGGATTCTGCATTGCGCGGGTTTAGGCGAAGGGACGATTGACGAGAAGATCGCCGACCTCGAAGCGCTGGGCAATCCCACCGTCGGTCTCGCCGCGCATACCGGCGTTGTAGACATCCGCATTGCCGCGAAAGCAAAAAGGGAATCTGAAGCCGATAGAATGATCGCGGACATCGAAGCTGACCTTCGCGAGCGGCTTGGAACCGCCGTCTTCGGCGCAGATGAAGACACGCTTGAGGCTGTCGCCCTCCGCGTCACAGCCAACCGCGGCTGGAGTTTGATCGGCTTGGAATCAAATTTAAACGGCTTGCTCGCGCAAAAGATTCCGCAGACCATTTCCGCCGCCGACCTCCGCCCTACCGCGCTTCTCAAAACGTTGCGCGCGACGCTCTATTCCGCGCACGCCGACGTCGCATTGGGCGTTATCGTTAACTTCGAAGATCGTTCCGCCGATCTGGCGCTCATTGCGCCGCGCTTCGAGGAAATCCGTCGCGTTACTTATGGCGGACCGCCGCGCAGTTTACCCCAATGGGCATTAAATCTCGCGCTCGATTGGTTGCGCCGCCATGCGTTGGAGAGCGGATGAAGACGCGCAAGAGGTCGCAGAACGCATGGATATTTCTCGTTTGGGCGCTGAATGGCATCGTGGCGGTTTGCCTGTTCGCAGTCGTGGCGTTTTATTTAACGAATCGCTCCGCATCGGCGATCGCTCCCGTCGCGACTCCATCGTCTGTGTCTAACGCCAACGCTAACGCCGCCCCGACTCAACACATCCTACCGACGCTCACGCCGAATCCATTCTATACGCCTTTTGTATTTGAAAGCGCCACGCCGTTCCATCTGCAAAACGGACCGTCGTCCATAATCATCGGATATTCGCTCATGGGGCGTCCTATCGAAGCCTATACGTTCGGCGACGGCAAACGCGAATACCTGGTCGTCGCAGGCATTCACGGCGGCTACGAATGGAACACCATCGAACTGGCGGACGAACTGATCATCTACTTCAACGATCATCCCGAAGCGATTCCCGACCGTGCGAAACTACACATCATTCGCAATATGAATCCCGACGGCGAAGCGCGCATCCACGGCGTGGATGGACGCGTTAATAACAATGGCGTGGACTTGAATCGCAACTTTCCCAGCGACAACTGGGTCGCCGAGTGGGATCGCGACGGCTGCTGGATCTACCGCCCGACCACCGGCGGACTCTACGGCGGTTCGGAGCCCGAAACGCAAACAATCATGAAATTTATCGAAGCGCGCTCCATTGCCGCCTTAATCAGTTATCACAGCGCGGCGCTGGGCGTCTTCCCCGGCGGCGCGCCGTGGACTCGCGAATCCAAGAAACTCGCAGCCTTGCTCGCCAAAGAGACCCGCTACTCCTATCCGCCCATAGATACCGGCTGCGTATACACCGGCACACTCGCCGATTGGGCGGTTGAAAACGGAGTTGGCGCGGCAGTGGATATGGAATTGCGCGATCATAAAAACACCGATTTCGCGGCGAACCTGAAAGCGGTGCAAGCGCTGCTGAATTTCACGCCATGACTTTATTATAGAAAGGATCATCTTATGACTCAAGTTGACATCCTCCTCCGCAACGCTCACGTCCTCACCATGGACGAAACGCTGACTCAATACAACCGCGGCGCCGTCGCCATCCATGGCGACAGCATCGTCGCCGTGGGACCCGAGGACGAGATCGAAAAAGAATATTCAGGCAAAGAGACGATTGACTGCAAAGGCAAAATCCTTATGCCGGGACTTATCAACGCGCACACGCACGCGCCGATGACCCTCTTGCGCGGCATCGCCGACGACTTGCGGCTCGACGTATGGCTGCAAGGTTATATGTTCCCCGTCGAACGGCAATTCGCCTCGCCCGAATCCGTATGGTTGGGCACGTCCATCGCCTGCGCCGAACTGATCAAAAGCGGCGTGACCACATTCAACGATATGTACTACTTCGAGGACGACGTCGCTACCGCAGCGGCAAACGCGGGCATGCGCGCGGTATGCGGGCAATCCATTCTCAAATTTCCCACGCCAGACGCGGCGTCGTACGAAGACGCCATGGACCGGGCGCGCGATTACATCAAAAAATGGAAGGGACATCCGCTGATCGTTCCAGCCATCGCGCCGCACGCCCCATACACCACCACCGAAGGCATCTTACGCGAGACCGCCGATCTCGCCAAAGAGTTCGACGTTCCGCTTCATATCCATCTCTCCGAAACTTCTTTCGAAGTGGACAACATGCGCAACGAACAAGGCATGCCCGTTATTCCATATGTAAAGAAACAAGGTCTGTTCGAGGCGAAAGTCATCGCCGCGCATTGTGTGCATATTGACACCGGCGAAATTCGCACGCTTCAGCACGCCGGCGCGGGCGTTTCGCACAATCCCTCCTCCAACCTCAAACTCGCCTCAGGATTTGCCCCCGTGACGAAAATGCTCGAAGTCGGACTCAACGTCGGCATCGGCACAGACGGTCCCGCCTCAAACAACGACCTGGATATGTTCGAGGAAGTACGCCTCGCTGCGCTGATCGCCAAAGCGGTGACAAACGACCCGACCTCTCTGCCCGCGCCGCAAGCCCTCTTAATGGCGACGCGCCTCGGCGCGCAAGCGCTTCATATCGGACATTTGACCGGCTCGCTCACCCCCAACCGCCGCGCCGACCTCATCCTCGTTGATCTCAGCCCGGTGCATAATTCCCCCTCCTTCCGTCGTTCGGCGGATAATGCCTACGCGCAGATCGTGTACGCCAGTAAATCCACCGACGTGACCGACACGATGATCAACGGAAAATGGGTGATGCGCGAACGCCGCCTGCTCACCGTGCAAGAGGACGAATTGCTCGCGCAGGCTGCCGATCTCGCCAAACAGATCGATTCGTTCCTCATCGAACGCGAACAATCGGTATTGTCGAAGCTCATCGCGCTCGGCGGCTCAATGGAAGAAGAGTCGTTCGAAGTGCAGGTCAAGGTCAAAATAGCGGACCCAGATCGCGTCATCCGCGAATTGATGCGCAATGAGATTGATATTCTCTATGAACGTCATTACAAACAACATGACGTTTATTTCATCTTCGACGATGAGACGCAAGGACGTTTGCGTTACCGCGAAGACGATTTTATCGAACAAGGCAATCTCACAACAACGCGCGCGCGGTTGACCTTGCTGGGGCAGAAACGCGAAGGGAAGTTCGAACACGAAGTCTTGCTCTCGCGCAGCCGCTATCTCGCGCCAGCGACGAACTCGATGCGCTTCTATCGCGAATATTTCAAACCAAAGACCGAAGTCCCAGTGGAGAAAGACCGCCTGCGCTGGTTCATCAAATACAAAGACACCGAGTTTTACGTCAACCTAGATCACATGACCACGCCCGCGCTGGGATATTTCCTCGAAGTGAAATCGCGCACATGGAGCCGCAAAGACGCTAAGAATAAAGCAGACTTGCTGAGCGAATTGCTCAAATTGCTCGGCGCGGCAGACGCTAACGCCGCGGCGCAAGATTATATCGACTTCGTATACGGAGAGTAAAAGCGTATTTTCAACCCCTCTGCCAAACTGCCGCTGCATTCACATAGGCGGCAGTTTTATATTAATGGGACTTACGCAAAAACCTAAAATTAAACCGTGAATTTCGCTAATTGACGCGAATTATTTTTAAGAATTAGCAACAATTCGCGTAATTCGCAGCAAAAGATTTCGATCTGTGTAAGTTCCGATTAATTAGCTCCCTGAGAATTGCCGCGATTAAACTTTTTTAGACGCGGATTTTACGGTCTAACACAGACAGAACACGGATTTCTTAAAACCTTTCCGCATGATTCCGAGCGCCGAATCACGGCAAGTCCTAAAGATCCTATTAATTTTGCTCAGGCTTGCAGGTTGACGCTATCCACGATCCCTACGATGACCGAGATCACGCAAGCGTCAGGGTTGCCCAACACTTGCCGCGCCCCATTTCCCTCGCGGTTGACCAGAACCGTATCGCCGATGCCCGCATGCGAATTATCGAGCGCAATGAAATCCTCATCCGCTTGTTCGCCGTCGGCGAGCAAAGGCTGAACGACGAGCAGTCGTCGGTTTTTATAATGCGCATGGCTGATCGTCGCAACGACCGTTCCTACAACTTTACCGATAATCATCAGACAAATTTATTCTCCCCGCTTTTCAGCAGATAGTCGAACTCGCCGTCAGGCTTCACGGTCAATTCGTCCACGATGCCAATCAGCGCCAAGTCAATCGGAACGAATTTCTCATCGCGCATGGCAAGCGCCGCCTCGCGCGAACGCACCATCACGCATAGATCGCCGGCGCCGGCGTGGACGATATCCGCTGCGATCTGCGCCAAGCCGATCGGCTCCAGTTTCTTATTCAACGGTTGAACGACCAGCAACTTCACGCCTTCTATACCGGGATATTTGATCGTGCAAACCGCACTGCCTTTCACCCGTCCGAACAGCATGGCTACTTCATCCCCGTAACTTTGAGCGTGCGCCGAATGATCGTATCCAGCAAGCGCGCGTCCACCTGATCTCCAAATTTCGCGGCGACTTTCTCGCGGATGCGTCGTTCGAGTTCCGCCCCTCGTTCAGCCGTGGGAGGCGGGCTAGCTGCCGCGCCGCAAGCGCTGCAATGCGCGGAAGCGTCATTCTTCGCTTTCGGCGCGCTATCCATCAAATGAGATGGCGCCGGCGCGCCCGCCTGTAACGCCACCCCCAGCTTGAGCGCTTTCTCAAACGCCAAGTCGGTCAACACAACGTCGTCGCCTACTTGCAACGTCTTCACGCCGTTATGAAACAAATCTTCAATATCATGGTCGGTATAAAATATCTTAGCCACAGGTCGCCTGCTTATGATTTCCGAAATGTGACCGCGCCGTTCACTTCGAGCGAGTCGATCACCGCCATAACAACCGCATCCACCGGCGTATCTTTTGTAATATTCGTCTGCCGCGCCGACGAACCCGAGGCGGTCAGCACCAAATCACCGACGCCGGCGTCCACCGTGTCAATCGCAACATACGGCTTGCCGCTCACCGCGCCCGTTTCATCAGACTGCCGTAAAACGAGCAACTTCCGCCCGTGCAATTTCTCGTCTTTGATCGTCGAGACCGTCGTACCGATCACTTTTGCAATGAACATTCGCGCTCCTAATATTTATTGGATGAAGAGCCCGCTTCGCTCTTCGGAAGGGTCGCCTCACCCGCGCCCACAATCTTCACGCCTGCACTGGCGCCGATGCGCGTAGCGCCGGCGCGAATCATATTCTCAGCGTCTTCCCGCGTGCGCACTCCGCCCGAGGCTTTAACGCCCATCTGCGGACCGACCGCGCGGCGCATCAATTCCACGTCGTGAACTGTCGCCCCGCCGCCGGCAAACCCGGTGGAAGTCTTGACGAAATCTGCGCCGGCTTCTTTGGCGGTCAGGCTGGCGATAGTTTTCTCTTCGTCGGTCAACAGCGAGGTTTCGATGATGACCTTAACGATCGCGCCGTGAGTATGCGCCGCATGCACCACGCCGCGAATGTCTCGCGCCACTGTATTCAAATCTCGCGCTTTCAACGCGCCGACGTTAATAACCATATCAATTTCAGTCGCGCCCTGTTTGATGGCAGTTTCCGCCTCGAACGCTTTCGACTCGGAAGAAGTGGCGCCGAACGGAAAACCGATCACCGTGCAAACTCGGACATCCGAGCCTTTCAACAGTTCGGCGCATAGGCTCACCCAGGTCGGGTTGACGCATACGGAAGCGAAACCGTATCTTCGCGCCTCATAACACAATTGAGCGATCTCTTGCTGCGTGGCATCCGGCTTGAGCAGGGTGTGGTCAATCATTTCCGCGATCGAGCGCTCAGGCGGAATCGCGCCCAAGGTGGACGAGATCCGCTCCGCGCCGGCTTTCACTACGTTACCTACGTCGTCCAAGCACACGCGCACGCAAAGCCCGTCGGCGCAATCAAAACTGCAATGATAGCCGTTCGGATCGTTGGCGTTGGCTTCTTCTTCTGCCATCGCCACAAGCACCTCATGGGCGATAATTTCCACCAGTTGTTCTACTACTTTGGGATCAGGTTTCGTCATAACACACTCGCATCATAAGGCGGAACAAGCCCGCCTCTATTTCAAATATTGCTTCTCTATTGATTTTATCTTATCTACGCGCTTTGCGTGACGCTCTCCGCCGAAATCGGTCGTCAGCCAAGCGGCGACGATCTGCTTCGCCAGATTAACCCCGATCAAACCCGCGCCGAGGGTCAGCGTATTCGCATCATTGTGTTCGCGGCTGTTCATCGCAGAGGAAAGATCATACGCCATGCCCGCGCGCACGTTCGGGACCTTATTCGCTACGATGCAACTGCCGATGCCTGCGCCGTCAATCATAATTCCGCGCCATGCTTTGCCCGTTCCCACCAACTGCGCGACGGCGTGAGCGAAATCGGGATAGTCCACCGCTTCTTTGCTGTACGTCCCCACGTCGGTCACCGTGAAGCCGTGCGCTTCAATCTCAGACTTAAGGATTTCCTTCAGGTCGAAGCCGCCATGGTCGGCGCCGAGGGCGACAACTCGCTTTGTTGCAGGCGAGGCAGGCAACGGGTCGGGCTGAGGCGCGCCCGTCATTTGCGCCAGCACGTTTTGCGCGATCCGTCGAATTTCATTTTCATCCATAGGGTTGATTATCTTCGCAATACGAGGATGCGTCAATACCAGAACGGCGGCGCGGGGCGCTTTGATTCTCTGGTATAATCTTTGCCCGTGACTGGTCCTGCCTAACGGTTTCCCTCCAAGGGGGGCTGTCGGCATGGAGACCTGCATAAACTAGAGAAAGGAAAAGCATACGTCATGCCACTCGCAAAAGAAATTAAGACCAAGCTCATCGGCGATTATCACCGTCACGATACGGATACCGGTTCGCCTGAGGTGCAGATCGCCATTCTGACGAGCCGCATCCAACAGTTGACCGATCATCTACGCGCCAACAAAAAGGATGAGTCTTGTCGTCGCGGATTGCTTAAACTTGTCGGTCAGCGCCGCCGCTTACTCGCCTACTTGCGCCAAGCGGATTACCAGCGCTATTTGGGAATCACCGAGAGTTTGAGCCTGCGCCGTAAGTAAGTCTGTTAGACCCTAAAGGTCTCTGGTAGACCTTTAGGGTCTTATTTATAACGCTACACAAGCAGCCAAACCGCCGTCAGGAATTGAACAGCGCGAATAACGCATACTGTTCTTCCCGCTCTTCAGTCCCTGACTCGAGGCGGAAATTAGTAGCGCAAATTGACAATTTGCGCAACAGGAGACAATTTAATGAAACCCGAATCGAAAAAATACTCAACTCAAATTGGGAAGAACACCGTCACGTTTGAGACCGGCAAACTCGCCGGGCAGGCTGGCGGCGCGGTCACTTTCGGCACGCCCGAGTCCATTGTGTTCGCGGCGGCGACCATGGGCGACGTGCGCGAAGGCATAGATTTCTTCCCGCTTTCTGTGGAATATGAGGAACGACTCTACGCCGGCGGACGGATCCCCGGTTCGTTCTTCCGACGGGAGGGCAGACCCGGAACGGAGGCGATTCTCGTCGCCCGTCTAACCGATCGTCCTCTCCGCCCGCTGTTTCAGGATGGGATGCGGAACGAAGTGCAGGTCGCCATGTTCTCGCTGTCGTCCGATGGCGTGAACCCGCTCGACGTGCTTGCCATCAATGCCGCGTCAGCCGCCATCACGATCTCAGACATCCCTTGGGGAGGACCCGTCGGCGCGGTGCGCGTGGGACGCCTCAACGGCGAGTTCGTCATCAACCCGACGTACGCCGAAATAGAGGAGTCCGACCTTGATCTGCGAATCGCCGGCACGAAAGACGCCATCCTGATGGTTGAATGCGGCGCCAATGAAATCCCCGAAGATGTGATGGTCGCCGCGCTTGAACTTGGGCACAAGTCCATTCAGCCGCTGATCGAACTACAACTGAAAATGCGCGAAGAACTCGGCAAGCCCAAACGCGAGGTGACGTTGTTCGTGCCTGCCGAAGAGATCAAGAAAAAAGTGTTCGAGCGCGTGAGCGGGCCGATGAATGCCCTGCTCGACAAGCCGCTCTCGAAAAACGAATTTTATTCCGGCATGAAAGCCATCAAGACCGAAGCCGAAACTGAACTTTGCTCTGTTCCTGAAGGCGGCAACCCTGCGGATTACTTACCGGTCAACATGTTCCGCGAATCGTTCGAGCAGGCAGAGATGGACGTGGTGCGCGAACGCATCCTCAGCATGGGCAAACGTCCCGATGGGCGAACGCCGACCGACATCCGCCCAATTTGGTGCGAGGTTGCGGTTTCTCCACGCGCGCATGGTTCCGGCTTGTTCACCCGCGGCGAGACTCAAATTTTGTCTGTCGCGACTCTTGCTACGTTGGGCGAAGCGCAACAGCTCGACAATCTCAGCCCGGCGAAAGAGAAACGCTACCTGCATCATTACAATTTCCCGCCCTATTCGACCGGCGAAGTGAAACGTATGGGCGGGCAAAGCCGCCGCGAAGTGGGGCATGGCGCGCTGGCGGAACGCGCGCTTGAACCAGTTATCCCTGCGGAAGAATCGTTCCCGTACACCTTGCGAGTCGTGTCGGAGGCATTGTCCTCCAACGGCTCGACCTCGATGGGATCGGTCTGCGGTTCGACGCTTGCATTGATGGACGCGGGCGTGCCGATCAAAGCCCCGGTCTCCGGCGTGGCGATGGGATTGATCACAGACTTGAACGGTTCCGGTCGCTACAAAATCCTCACCGACATTCAAGGCACCGAAGATCACCTCGGCGATATGGATTTCAAAGTGGCGGGAACGCCGGCGGGCATCACGGCTTTGCAAATGGACATCAAGATCAGCGGCTTGAGCGCACAGATGATGAAAGAAGCGCTCGAACAGGCGAAGGTGGCGCGCGCGTCCATTTTGGAAAAGATGCTGGCAGTGTTGCCTGAATCGCGCGCGGAGTTGAAGGAGTACGCGCCGCGCATCATCACCGTGAAGATTCCTGTTGACAAGATCGGCGCGTTGATCGGACCGGGCGGAAAGAACATCCGCGCATTGCAAGAAGAGACCGGCGCGAAGATTGATATCGAAGAAGACGGCACGGTCTACATCGCCTCCTCCGACGGGGTGGGCGCGAAGATCGCGCAGGAGCGCATCGCCGGGTTGGGCGAAGAAGCGGTGGTCGGGAATATTTATACCGGCAAGGTCGTGCGCATCGCGGACTTTGGGGCATTCGTCGAAATTTTGCCCGGGCTGGATGGGCTCGTCCACATCTCGCAACTCGCTTCGGAACGCGTGAACAAAGTGGAAGACGTGGTTAACATGGGCGATGAGATCACCGTGATGGTGACCGATATTGACGGACAAGGCAAGATTCGGCTTTCGCGTCAGGCTGTGTTGGAAGGCTGGACTGCGGAAGAAGCGCGCGAGAAAGACGGTCCGCGCCGAAGCGGCGGCGGAAGACCCGGCGGAGATCGCAACGGCGGACGCGGGGGGGATCGTCGCGGCGGCAGAAGATAGAACGTGGGGAGTGGAAAGTAGAGAGTGGAAAGCGGATGATGAGGAAGGCATCGTCCGCTTTTTTGTTGGGGAGGTATTAGGTGAATTGGAGGAGTAGAGGATTGGAGGGTTAGGCGTCGAGGGGAGATTTGACGGCGTTGGCGCCGCGTTGTAAAACGTGGGTGTAGATCATGGTGGTTTTCACGTCTTTGTGTCCGAGCAGTTCTTGCACGGTGCGGATGTCGTAGCCGTTTTGTAAAAGATGCGTGGCGAAGGAATGACGAAAAGTATGCGGGGTAACGCGCTTGACGATGTTTGCGAGTCGCGTCGCTTCGCGGATGGCTTTTTGCAAGGCAGTTTCGTGGATGTGATGTCGCCGCACTTCGCCGCTTTCGGGGTCGGTGTAAAGCGTGGAGGCGGGAAAGACGTATTGCCACATCCACTGTTTGTGGGCGGCGGGGAATTTTTCACCTAATCCGAATGGCATATAGACCGAGCCGTAGCCGCGCGCTAAATCTTTTTGATGAACGACGCGCGCTTGCTGCAGATGTTCTTGAAGCGGCGCGACAATACTATCGGGCAGCATGGTTTCGCGGTCGTCGCCGCCTTTGCCGTCGAAGACGATGATGCGATGGTTGGCGAAGTCAATATCTTTGACGCGCAGGCGCAGGCATTCCATCAGGCGCAGTCCGCTGCCGTACATAATTTGAACCATGAGTTTGTAAGCGCCCGTCAGGTTGGCGATGACGGCGCGCGCCTCTTCCGCTGAGAGAACGGTCGGCACGCGCTTGCCTTTTTTGGGGCGGATGAATTCGAGCGCGGTTGAGTCCAATTTGACATCGAGGACGTTGCGATAAAGAAAGAGGATGGCGCTGAGGGCTTGGTTTTGCGTGGAGGCGGAGGCGCGGCGTTCTACGACGAGGTGCGTGATGAAGCGGTTGATTTCTTCGACGCCCATTTCGCGGGGATGGCGCTTGTTGTGGTAGAGGATGTATTCGCGCACCCAGCCGACGTAGGTTTTTTCGGTGCGCGGGGAATATTGTTTGAGGCGTATCGCGTCTCGATATTGATCGAGCAGTTTTTTGCCTTGCGGGGGTTTTTGCGTTTCTGTCATTTTTATCTCTCTGGTTTCTTGCATTTTTATTCGACGCTCGCTTATAATAGAGGGATGAATATAGGGTATTATACAGCCGCTCCGCCGTATAAAGTCTCATTTTAATTTATTTGGCTGTATAAAAAGTAGTTCGGCGGCACGCCGAGAAGGAGTATCGTGGCAAACATCTATAAAGTTTACATTGACGACCCCGCCGCTGGTGATGTTGCGGTGTGGACGATGGAAGCGGCAAGCCCCGCATCAGCAATATCGAAAGTTATGCGGCGCGTGTCGTATGGCAAAAACGATAGAGTTGAATCGTTTGAAGTGTCAGCAGAGTTGGAAGTCCGAAACATGACCTACGCGGAATATAAAAGCCGCCGAACAATGCTTGCACTGGACACGGCTACGCCGTCTGATAACGGCGGGGCGTAGCATAAAATAAATCATGGTTGGCTTTGTTGGCTTGCTTAATCCGCCGTGCCAGTAAAGCCAGCCGTTAGGCACTTACTTATGAAACCAAAGTTGCTCGATTTATTTTGTGGTGCTGGCGGGGCTGGTATGGGTTTTTCCCGTGCGGGCTTTGAAGTTGTTGGCGTTGATATAAAACCACAGCCGCGCTACCCGTTTGAGTTTCACCAAGCGGACGCACTCGAATACCTCGCAGAACATTACCAAGAGTTTGATGTTATCCACGCAAGCCCGCCATGCCAAAGGTATTCGAGAATTACGAAGGTAACTGGTAATCCTGAAAACCATCCAGATTTATTACAGCCATCGGTCGATGCACTCAAAAAAACAGGAAAGCCGTACATCGTTGAAAATGTGCCAGGCGCACCAATGGAAAACTATCTCATGCTTTGCGGCACGATGTTCGGCTTGCACGTTTTCCGCCATCGTCTGTTTATGTGCAACCCTCAAATTATCATGTCGCCTATGTCATGCAACCACGATGATCGATCAAGCAACGGCGGCAAGAATGGAGATCAAAAGCACCCCGAAGCAAAATATATTACTGTCACAAGCGCGGTATCTCCAATCTCAAAAGCAAAAAAGGCGATGGGCATTGATTGGATGAATAGGGCTGAACTCGTTGAAGCAATTCCACCCGCTTATACCGAATGGCTAGGCGGGCAGATGATAGCGTGCCTAACAAAGCATGCACCAGACGCGGGGGAGTCTGCGCGATTTACAAGCAGATTCCACGCTGAAAGTTTATCCACATCTCAAGCATTATCCACGCTCACCCCGCGCTGGTAATGCACACGTTGGGCGTTTCCTTGCAAAATAGGAATGTGTGCGACACGAAAGACACAGGTGTACAAGGTAGGCGTGAAAGTTATCGTCAGAGAATCGCGCTTCGTGCAAACACTACGCGACCCTGCGCCCAACAACTTGGAGAAATTATGAAAAATAAAAGGCTCGATGTTCAATGCGCTGGCTTTTTGCTTTTAGATGATAGTAATTTCTCATCGCTCCAACTTTTGCGTTTTGGTTGCGAGAAATGCAAAACGCATGATGAATACTGCGTTGACTGCACACTGAAACTTTACGAAGTTTTGAACTCCGAAAAATATGCCGAGTTTTATACAAAGCCAGAAAAAGAACGTCACGAGATTTTTGTCACGCTTGAAAATGAGTGGGTGGCGCAACATCAAAACGCCCAACAAAGCGTGCACCTGACCGCCGCTGGCGTAGGTACTGGCAGGCGAAAATCAATCAGCGGCGGCAGGTAACGCAAGTCCGTTGGGCAGTTCCTTGCTACCCACAAAAGGGTAATTTTATGAAAATCATTCAGCGATACCCACTTATATCCTTCTTCGTTATGGCATATGCTATAACGTGGACTTTACAACTGTCGGGAATATTTTTAGCAGCACAGTATGAAATGACTTTAAGCAACGAAACAAACTTTGTCTATTTTCTTGACTTCATTCAATTAAAATTGTCATCAGAGCAAGCCTTAACCTATATCCTTTTTACCCTTGGCGCGGGTCCGCTTTTTTCTGCACTCATCATTACTTGGTCTTTGGATGGCAAAAATGGGTTGAAAATGCTTTGGCAACAATCTACCAAATGGAATGTTGGGGCGAAATGGTATTTAGTAACGCTCGGCTTGCCCATCCTATTAAGTCTGGCAAGTCTTGGTATTGGTCTTTTGTCTACTGGTGGAAAATTCGATTACAACCCTAAATTGCCTCTATCAAATTTCATTCCGTTTTTCATTTACATGCTGGTGTTTACAGGAATTACCGAAGAACCAGGCTGGCGTGGCTTTGCATTGCCTCGTCTCCAAAGTCGTTATAACGCAGAAAAATCAAGTTGGATTTTGGGTGTTTTATGGGGTGTTTGGCACTTCCCATTTATCATTTATTACAATTACTCTCTTGGAATTATCCCGTTACTGTTTTCATTTTTTGGTCTAACTTTGGGTATCGTTGGATGGACTATCGTGAATACTTGGATTTACAACAATACCCAAAGCGTCTGGTTGATGATTTTGTTACATGGTTGGGGCAATACAATACAATCCTATTTGATATTGTCTTCCAACAGTTACACCGCTCAAACGCTTTATGGAGTTTTGCCTTGGGTGATAGCCATTATTCTAATGCGTGTTTATGGCAAGGAAAATTTAATGCATGGTGAAAGACCCAAAACTGCATATTAAAACAAAAAACTGCCCAACAAAGCGTTCTCAGAAACCGTCATGTCACAAGAGCGGTTGAGAGGGTCGTTCGAGGCGCTGGTCAGAGCAAAGTCAGTGAGCGAAGCGGTGAAAAACCCCAAAATCACGAAAGCCGTTAAATGCAAAGCAGGCGTGGCATAAGCGGTCACGCCTTTTTGGTAGGTTGCCCCTCGCTTAGAGCGGGGATGAGTTGGAAGCCAGCCTGCGCTTTCTTCTTCATGTACTTGATCTGCTGTTCTTTGTACTTCGCCTCGTACTCTTTCACATTGATCGCTTCGTATTCCACCTTGTATTTGAGCATTCTATAGACCACCCGCGCAATGGCGTGCGCTGTGGCGACGGTCGCTTGCGCTTTATCCAGCCGCGACTTCAAGCGTCGATACAGCGACCCAAACATTGGAGTCCGCTTGTTTGACCGATTGCCGCCGCCATCCGAAAGGCTTGCCCGCGCGGTTCTTCGTCTTCAGCGTCTTATTCTTTAACACCTTCGTCTCCTGAGATTTCGTGCTTCGGCGCCAGTCCCAACCACGAACAGAAATGCTTCGCTCGGAAACTTGCCTCATGTCCGTGCCCACTTCCATGATCACCGTTTGCGCCAGCGAGACCCCAAAACCATCCACCACGCTCAAGTCCACGCCGCTGATGCGCTTCAAATGCTTGCGGATCTCCGCCTGTTTCTGCGGCGCATTCTTGCTGTGTGAGTTGCGCTTCTTTGCGGTAAGGTCTTCGCTTCGCCCCTTCCCAATTCGGCCGCGTCAATGCGTACATCCGATCAATCTCAGCATCGCATTCTTCCACTTGCTTCGTGTAAAAGTCGGCATCTCCAGCGATTGTTTGACGATGAAGAGATGTTCTGCCCGCCACGTTCCGGTCAACGCTTGACCGATCTCTTCAGCGCTCTTCTTGCAGTTTCGATCTCGCATCGCCGCCAGTGTTTGCGGCTCTCGCTCGCCCGCCACGATCGCGCGGATGATCCGCTGTCCCGTCTCGCCCGTGATGTCGCTCAAGGCTTGCGATAACTGCACGTTCATTTGCAGTAAGGCTTTCTGCATGTGTTGGATATGCGGTGAACGATGTTCCACCAATTGATTGCGGTGGCGCAACAGGGTTCGCAAGGCGACCAGTTCTCCCGACGGTCGAAACGAGCTTTCCAGCAGTCCGTGGCTGTGCAGGGTTTGGATCCATTGCGCATCTTGATGTCGCTCTTCCGCCCGACGCTCCTGCAATGACCGCGAACTAATCAGCAGGCACTTAAACCCTGCCGTTCCAGTTCTTCAAACAACGGGAATCCAATAGACCCTGTGCTTTCCATGGCGACAGTTTTTACTTGATGCTCCCAAACCATTTCCTGATGTTCTGCAAGTCCACCGTATAGTTGCCGAAGGCTTTTACGATCTGCATATTGCCATCGCCCGCCACGCACACCACAATCTCTTCCGCCCCAATATCCACCCAGCCGCATATTCATTCACCTGACTCATCCCCGCAAACGGATGCGCTTCTTCCATGCCTTTCGTGCGCCTGCCTCTTCTTTTCATTTCCATTTACTCCTTTTGAGATGTGTTGGCAGCTTCGGTCACTTGAGGAAATTAGCTTTCTCATCAGGGTCGCCCACTACGCCGCCAGTAGTCAAATCAATTTGACCGAAAACCACGGTGCACCGCGGTGGTCGCACAAGCGCCATCCACTGCTTTGTTCGGCTTGCCTGCTTGCCATTCCGGGTATACTGTCCCTATCGCTCGACGGTTTCTTCCGTATCAAATGATGCCCGCTTCTTTGTGGGTGCACTTGACGGGTGGGATTCTGCGGCATTTTCGAGCTTTATCTACGCCCAAGCAGAATCCTGCTCTCGGAGTTTTGTCCACGCCCGCCCACCCGCAAGTAACGCAAACCGTTAGCCCCTTCGTTGCAAAGAAGAGAGAAAGAACAAAAACATGGAATCAATCAAACGTATCTGGGACGATATTCGACGTGGTGAAAATATTGATTTGTATGTCGCTGTTCCTCTTGCTCTTGTCATAGGCATAGTAGGTATTTTTGGAAAAACATCGCCAGAATTGATTACGTCAATAACGCTGATTATTCTCAGTCTACTTGCCACCTCACTTTTGGCAAACCGCCACGCAGTAAAAGAATTGTCAAAAAAGTTATCGAAATCGTCTGAAACTTTCTTTTTTAGGGAATTGTCCGAAACCGCATTTGAATCCGATTTTGAGAAAGCAACCGATTTATGGTTGGTTGGAGTCTCACTTACCACTGTGGTCAGAGTTCATTATTCCATCATCGAAAAGAAATTGCGTGCGGGGTATTCGGTCAAGGCACTTCTTGTACATCCTGAAGGTGCGGCTATCGAAATGGCAGAAACTCGTGTTTATGGGCGAGCTAATTTAGAAAGAGCAAAAGGCGAGATTCATAATACTTTGCGCGACCTATGCGACTTGCAACAAAGCACAAAGGGGAAAATTGAAATTCGCACAATTCAAAACCCGCTTGGGCATGGCGTTATCGCTATGAATCCTGAAACAGCATCAGGAATGATTTATATTCAGAATTACCCTTTCAAAACAGAAGGCGGTTCTCGTCCAAAATATATCTTGCGGGCTAAAGATGGACAGTGGTACGATTTCTTCAAAAAAGAACTCTACAACCTTTGGGAACACGGCGTAGAATGGCAATGTTCAGAAAACGAGAGTTAGAGTCTTATAGCCAAAACGGGGCTAACAAAGCGTGCAGTGGATGGTGGGGATTCTGCGGCTTCGACAAGCATTTTTCTGGCTTCGGGCTTTTTCTGCTCTCAGGCATTTTCCCAGCCCGCCCCACCACCACTAACGCCAACCGTTGGACGGCTGTCATTTTGCACTAACCACAGCGGGACATTTTCAGGCACTCCCCCACCCATCCAAAAATGCCTTTACTCGGCACACAGAAGGCTTGAGAAAGCCCCCACACCCCCCGAAGGCACGCAGGTTACCACGTGACGCACTCATGTCAAGCGGAACCACTCGACACGGGCGCACTGAATTCGGGATGGGGACCCCGCGCCCCCCACCCGAATTCAAACCTTATGCGCCCAGTCTCGGGTAAGCACCGCTTGACACGAGCCTCCTAGTCACGTGGTAAGAGCGCCTGCGTCGGGGGGTGTGCGGATCTAAAAAGCGTGGGGGAAAAAAGCGATCTTCACAGGCAATCAGGCAGGCAGAAAAAAACAAAATCAGGCACTCATTCAGCCATTCAGACAGGCACTCAAACAGGCAGGAAAAAGCCCTCAGCAATGTACACTTGTTTATATACAAGCCCCCGTTAATGTTAATTAATTAAGTTAATTAAGCGGACAAAAAACAGTATGCAGACAATTGGCAAACAGTCAGCATGACGCGGAGCCTTCCCATCGGCTACCCCTGGTAGGGCACCCCCGATAGGCACCCCTCCACGTCACGCCGTCCAACAACGCTTGCACCTGACCTTCGGGCATTTTCCAATCTTCAGCATGACACACACCAACAGGCTTATAATCTAGGCAGGCAGTTATCCGCCACTTCCCTCGGCAGGTGAAGCACACCGTTCGGCGGTTTCTTCCAAAATAATCAGGTGATAGGAGATAAATAAAATGGATGAAAAGCAATTCAAAATGTTGATGGATGAACTTACGGAAATCAGAAATATGCTAATACTGATTGCCTCAAAATCTGGCGCAAACTCAATTGATATTAGCAAAGTTTTGAACACCAGCGACAGTCGTGTTCGACAAATACTCACTGGCACGGGTGGAAAGAAAAAGAAAGGCGTAAACGCCGAAAAGCAGGAAAGCAACAATTTGCAGGGAGAAAAATGAAATGACAGACAAAACCCATCTTGATGAAGTAAATCGCAAGTTAGATATTTTGCTCAAACTTATGGCGTATCAGACTGTTCAGAAAATGACACTTTCAGAAGGTGCGCCACTTCTCCGTAGGCTCGGTTTTAATTCAGCCGAGATAGCAGAAATCTACGATAGCACATCAAATGCCGTGAACGTGCGTTTGGCTGAAGCAAAGAAGAAAAAGAAAGACAAACAACAAAAAGGCGGAAAAGTTGATACACCGTCAAGTCAGGCATGAACTTCTAAACAAGTTGAAGGTAACTCGTCAAGCGTTGAGTCTTCGGGCTAAACAAGTAAAAGCCAAATATGGACCGATGACCACCGATGAAGCAGTTTATATAATTGCTCACATCGAAGGCGTAAACCTTGCAAAATATTTACCGCTTGAAACTCTTGACCGAGTTCGTTCTTTGATTCCAAGAGAAATTAAGCCATCGCCAATTGCACCACAAGTAAAGACTACAAACAAGAAACCTAAAAGTCGGAAAGCGATTGCTTCTTACCCATTGGTGAACAATGCCTTTATTCAGCGAGCCGTCACAATTGGCGATGAATCTTTTCCTCAAATTGTTGTGATGGAAAATTCTATTCGAGCATTGATTGAGAAAACACTTTCAGCAATCAATCCCAATTGGTGGGTTGCTCTTGTGCCGCCAAACGTGCAAAAAAATGTTCAGCGAACAATTGACAAAGAGAAAAAATTTCCCTACCGTGAAAAACGGGGAAACCGCCCAATACTCTATTGCAACTTTGCCGATTTGAAGGAAATTATTGTCGCTAACTATCCTGAATTTCGGAATGTAATCATTGATATTGAATGGTTCAAGGCGAAAATGGATGAAGTCTATATGGCTAGAAATAATCTTGCTCATAGTGTTCTTTTGAGTGATGATGATATTTCTCGCATAGCACTGTTTTATCGAGATTGGGCAAGGTTGCTTGATACCGCAGGTGTAAAATAGGACGAAAACCGCCGAACAAAGCGTTCTCAGAAACCGTCATGTCACAAGAGCGGTTGAGAGGGTCGTTCGAGGCGCTGGTCAGAGCAAAGTCAGTGAGCGAAGCGGTGAAAAACCCCAAAATCACGAAAGCCGTTAAATGCAAAGCAGGCGTGGCATAAGCGGTCACGCCTTTTTGGTAGGTTGCCCCCTCGCTTAGGCAGGGATGAGTTGGAAGCCCAGCTTCTGCGCTTTCTTCTTCATGTACTTGATCTGCTGTTCTTTGTACTTCGCCTCGTACTCTTTCACATTGATCGCTTCGTATTCCACCTTGTATTTGAGCATTCTATAGACCACCCGCGCAATGGCGTGCGCCGTGGCGACGGTCGCTTGCGCTTTATCCAGCCGCGACTTCAAGCGCCGATACAGCGACCCAAACACACAGTCCGCTTGTTTGACCGATTGCGCCGCCATCCGAAAGGCTTGCCCGGCGCGGTTCTTCGTCTTCAGCGTCTTATTCTTTAACACCTTCGCTCCCGAGATTTCGTGCTTCGGCGCCAGTCCCAACCACGAACAGAAATGCTTCTCGCTCGGAAACTTCGACATGTCCGTCCCCACCTCCATAATGACCGTTTGCGCCAGCGACACCCCAAACCCATCTACCACGCTCAAGTCCACGCCGCTGATGCGCTTCAAATGCTTGCGGATCTCCGCCTGTTTCTGCGGCGCATTCTTGCTGTGCGAGTTGCGCTTCTTTTGCGGTAAGGTCTTCACTTCGCCCCCTTCCCAATTCGGCCGCGTCAATGCGTACATCCGATCAATCTCCGCATCGCATTCTTCCACTTGCTTCGTGTAAAAGTCGTACATCTCCAGCGATTGCTGGACGATGAAGAGATGTTCTGCCCGCCACGTTCCGGTCAACGCTTGACCAATCTCTTCGGCGCTCTTCTTGCAGTTTCGATCTCGCATCGCCGCCAGTGTTTGCGGCTCTCGCTCGCCCGCCACGATCGCGCGGATGATCCGCAATCCCGTCTCGCCCGTTATGTCGCTCAAGGCTTGCGATAACTGCACGTTCATTTGCAGTAAGGCTTTCTGCATGTGTTGGATATGCGGTGAACGATGTTCCACCAATTGATTGCGGTGGCGCAACAGGGTTCGCAAGGCGACCAGTTCTCCCGACGGTCGAAACGAGCTTTCCAGCAGTCCGTAACTGTGCAGGGTTTGGATCCATTGCGCATCTTGGATGTCGCTCTTCCGCCCGGGCGCTCTCCGCAATGACCGCGAACTAATCAGCAGGCACTTAAAACCCTGCCGTTCCAGTTCTTCAAACAACGGAATCCAATAGACCCCTGTGCTTTCCATGGCGACAGTTTTTACTTGATGCTCCCGCAACCATTTCCCGATGTTCTGCAAGTCCACCGTATAGTTGCCGAAGGCTTTTACGATCTGCATATTGCCATCGCCCGCCACGCACACCACAATCTCTTCCGCCCCAATATCCACTCCAGCCGCATATTCATTCACCTGACTCATCCCCGCAAACGGATGCGCTTCTTCCATGCCTTTCGTGCGCCTGCCTCTTCTTTTCATTTCCATTTACTCCTTTTTGAGATGTGTTGGCAAGCTCGGTCACTTGAGGAAATTAGCTTTCTCATCGGGGTCGCCCACTACGCCGCCAGTAGTCAAATCAATTTGACCGAAAACCACGGTGCACCGCGGTGGTCGCACAAGGCGCCATCCACTGCTTTGTTCGGCTTGCCTGCTTGCCATTCCGGAGTATACTGTCCCTATCGCTCGACGGTTTCTTCCGTATCAAATGATGCCCGCTTCTTTGTGGGTGCACTTGACGGGTGGGATTCTGCGGCATTTTCGGGCTTTTTCTACACCCAAGCGGAATCCTGCTCTCGAAGTTTTATCTCGTCCCGCCCACCCGCAAGTAACGCAAACCGTTCGGCGGCTTCGCCCAGCAATTAGTAGTGAGTAAGGGTAAAATAAAAAAACTATGGCGACAAAAGCGCAAAATAAAAGTTTAGGTAAAGCGAGAAATTCAAAAAAAGACGAGTTCTATACTCAATTATCCGACATTGAGCGAGAATTAAAGCATTACAAAAGTCATTTCAAAGGTAAAGTAGTTTATTGCAATTGCGATGACCCGCGAGTAAGCAATTTTTTTCATTATTTTTCATATAATTTTGAGAAACTAGGCTTAAAAAGGATAATCACAACTTGTTATAAAAACAAGAACATGGAATTGTTTAGTAAAAACGATTCTGAACAAGCCATATATTTAGAGTACGTCGGCGATAAAAACGGAAACGCCGTACCTGACCCAAAAGAAATTGGCATAAAAGCATTAAAAGGCGATGGAGATTTTCGTAGCAAGGAAAGTATTGAACTTTTGAAAAATGCTGATATTGTCGTAACAAATCCACCATTCTCACTATTCAGAGAATATGTAGCCCAATTAATTGAACACGACAAAAAATTTCTAATTATTGGAAATCACAACGCAATTACCTACAAAGAAATTTTCAATTTGTTGCAGGAAAACAAAATCTGGTTAGGATATATGCACCCTGAAAAATTTATTGTTCCCGATGATTACGAACAAAGAGAACACAGAAGTTGGCGCGATGAAAACGGAGTTAATTGGCGCAGTCTAGGTAATGCGTGTTGGTTCACAAATTTAGATATTTCAAAACGACACGAAGAGTTAATTTTATATAAACCATATAATCCGAATGAATATCCCAAGTTCGATAATTATGACGCAATAAATATTGACAAAGTTAAAGATATACCTATGGACTACGATGGAGTTATGGGCGTTCCTATTACTTTCATGGAAAAATATAACCCAGAGCAATTTGAAATTGTAGGACTTATTGCAGGAAACATCAAAGGCATGGCTGGTATAAAATCATCGAGCGGAAAAGATGGACCATATATAAACGGAAAATTAAAGTATGGGCGTATTCTCGTTAGAAATAGAAAACCAATCCAATAAAAGGGGATTGAATCATGCAAATTAAACTAAAAGAAATTACAGTTCGTGAATTAACTAACGGCTACCAAGATAATGAAGAAAATGGCGTTGTCGGCTTTGGCGGTAAGTTAGATATACGCCCGCCTTATCAAAGAGAATTTATTTATAAAGATAAGCAAAGAGACGCGGTAATTGATACTGTTACAAAAAATTTTCCGCTAAACGTAATGTATTGGGCTGTTCGTGAAGATGGGAATTTTGAAGTTATTGACGGACAACAACGAACTATTTCAATTAGCCAATTTGTAGATGGTGATTTTGCCTTTCAAAACAGATATTTTCACAATTTACAAAAAGATGAGCAAGATAAAATATTAAATTACAAACTTATGGTTTATTTGTGCAGTGGCGCAGATAGTGAAAAATTAGAGTGGTTCAAAACCATAAACATCGCAGGTGAAAAACTTACTGACCAAGAGTTGCGAAATGCTGTTTATGCTGGCTCATGGGTTTCTGACGCTAAAAGATATTTTAGTAAAAATGGCTGTCCAGCATACAACATAGGAAGTGATTACTTGAATGGAACGCCAATCAGACAAGATTATTTAGAAACAGTGATTGATTGGACAAGTAATAGTTCAATCGAAAAATACATGGCTGAGCACCAAAACAACCCCAACGCTAATGAATTATGGCTTTATTTTCAAAGTGTTATAAATTGGGTGAAAGCAGTTTTTCCTAACTATCGTAATGAAATGAAAGGAATTGAATGGGGTTTTATTTACAACGAGTTCAAAGATATTAACCCCGATTCTAAAAAACTTGAAAAAGAAATTGCAAAGTTAATGCAAGACCAAGATGTTACCAATAAAAAAGGAATTTACTGGTACGTCTTAAATCATAAAGAGAAGCATCTAAACATTCGCGCCTTTGACGTTAATCAAAAACGAGAAGCGTATGAAAAACAAAAGGGAATATGTAAAAAGTGTCGCAAACATTTCAAAATAGAAGAAATGGAAGCAGACCATATAACGCCGTGGCACGAAGGCGGTAAAACAACTGCTGAAAATTGCCAAATGTTGTGCAAGGAAGATAATCGAAGGAAATCTGGAAAATAAAAGTCTTACGGCAAAGAGCCGCCGAACAAAGCGTTCTCAGAAACCGTCATGTCACAAGAGCGGTTGAGAGGGTCGTTCGAGGCGCTGGTCAGAGCAAAGTCAGTGAGCGAAGCGGTGAAAACCCAAAATCACGAAAGCCGTTAAATGCAAAGCAGGCGTGGCATAAGCGGTCACGCCTTTTTGTAGGTTGCCCCTCGCTTAGGTAAGCAGGGATGAGTTGGAAGCCCAGCTTCTGCGCTTTCTTCATGTACTTGATCTGCTGTTCTTTGTACTTCGCCTCGTACTCTTCACATTGATCGCTCTGTATTCCACCTTGTATTTGAGCATTCTATAGACCACCCGCGCAATGGCGTGCGCCGTGGCGGTCGGTCGCTGCGCTTTATCCAGCCGCGACTTGCGCCTGATACAGCGACCCAAACACACAGTCCGTTTGTTTGACCGATTGCGCCGCCATCCGAAAGGCTTGCCCGCGCGGTTCTTCGTCTTCAGCGTCTTATTCTTCTTCACCTTCGCTCCGAGATTTCGTGCTTCGGCGCCCAGTCCCAACCACGAACAGAAATGCTTCTCGCTCGAAACTTCGACATGTCCGTCCCCACCTCCATAATGACCGTTTGCGCCAGCGACACCCCCAAACCCATCTACCACGCTCAAGTCCACGCCGCTGATGCGCTTCAAATGCTTGCGGATCTCCGCTCTGTTTCTGCGGCGCATTCTTGCTGTGCGAGTTGCGCTTCTTTATGCGTAAGGTCTTCACTTCGCCCCTTCCCACCTCTTGGCCGCGTCAATGCGTACATCCGATCAATCTCCGCATCGCATTCTTCCACTTGCTTCGTGTAAAGTCGTACATCCCAGCGATTGCTGGACGATGAAGAGATGTTCTGCCCGCCACGTTCCGCCAACGCTTGACCAATCTCTTCGGCGCTCTTCTTGCAGTTTCGATCTCGCATCGCCGCCAGTGTTTGCGGCTCTCGCTCGCCCGCCACGATCGCGCGGATGATCCGCAATCCTGTCTCGCCCGTTATGTCGCTCAAGGCTTGCGATAACTGCACGTTCATTTGCAGGCTTTCTGCATGTGTTGATATGCGGTGAACGATGTTCCACCAATTGATTGCGGTGGCGCAACAGGGTTCGCAAGGCGACCAGTTCTCTGACGGTCGAAAAACGGCTTCCAGCAGTCCGTAACTGTGCAGGGTTTGATCCATTGCGCATCTTGGATGTCGCTCTTCCGCCCGCGCCTCCGCAATGACCGCGAACTAATCAGCAGGCACTTAAAACCCTGCCGTTCCAGTTCTTCAAACAACGGAATCCAATAGACCCTGTGCTTTCCATGGCGACAGTTTTTACTTGATGCTCCCGCAACCATTTCCCGATGTTCTGCAAGTCCACCGTATAGTTGCCGAAGGCTTTACGATCTGCATATGTGCCATCGCCCGCCACGCACACCACAATCTCTTCCGCCCCAATATCCACTCCAGCCGCATATTCATTCACCTGACTCATCCCCGCAAACGGATGCGCTTCTTCCATGCCTTCGTGCGCCTGCCTCTTCTTTTCATTTCCATTTACTCCTTTTGAGATGTGTTGGCAGTTTCGGTCACTTGAGGAAATTAGCTTTCTCATCGGGTCGCCCACTACGCCGCCAGTAGTCAAATCAATTTGACCGAAAACCACGGTGCACCGCGGTGGTCGCACAAGGCGCCATCCACTGCTTTGTTCGGTCTTGCCTGCTTGCCATTCCGGAGTATACTGTCCCTATCGCTCGACGGTTTCTTCCGTATCAAATGATGCCCGCTTCTTTGTGGGTGCACCTGACGTGTGGGATTCTGCGGCATTTTCAAGCATTTTTCTCGCTTCGAGTTTTTCCTGCTCCCAAGCCTTTTCCACGCCCGCCCACACGCAGGTAACGCAAACCGTTGGACGGCTGTCATTTTGCACTAACCACAGCGGGACATTTTCAGGCACTCCCCCACCCATCCAAAAATGCCTTTACTCGGCACACAGAAGGCTTGAGAAAGCCCCCACACCCCCCGAAGGCACGCAGGTTACCACGTGACGCACTCATGTCAAGCGGAACCACTCGACACGGGCGCACTGAATTCTGGATGGGGACCCCGCGCCCCCCATCCGAATTCATCCCGTGTGCGCCCAGTCTCGGGTAAGCACCGCTTGACACGAGCCTCCTAGTCACGTGGTAAAAGCGCCTGCGTCGGGGGGTGTGAGGATAAAAAAGCGTGGGGGAAAAAAGCGATCTTCACAGGCAATCAGGCAGGCAGAAAAAACAACATCAGGCACTCATTCAGCCATTCAGACAGGCACTCAAACAGGCAGGAAAAAGTTGTCTTGTCATGTACTTTGTTTATATACAAGACAAGCCCCCGTTAATGTTAATTAATTAAGTTAATTAAGCGGACAAAAAACAGTATGCAGACAATTGGCAAACAGTCAGCATGACGCGGAGCCTTCCCATCGGCTACCCCTGGTAGGGCACCCCCGATAGGCACCCCTCCACGTCACGCCGTCCAACAACGCTTGCACCTGACCTTCGGGCATTTTCCAATCTTCAGCATGACACACACCAACAGGCTTATAATCTAGGCAGGCAGTTATCCGCCACTTCCCTCGGCAGGTGAAGCACACCGTTGGGCAACCCCTTGCAAAATTGAGTTCTTGAAAATATTATCGTTTCGTGATATTATCGGCACATGATTGAATCTTTCGCCTCCGATGAAACCGAAAAAATCTTTCGTGGTCAAGTTTCAAAGAAATTCCCGAAAGATATTCAACGAACCGCCCGCCGAAAGTTGATTTATCTGGATGACGCAGAAGACTTGCAAGATTTACTTGCGCCGCCTGGAAATCGGCTTGAAAAATTAAAAGGTAACAGGGCAGGACAACACAGTATCCGCATTAATGACCAATGGCGAATTTGCTTCAAATGGTCAAGCAACATGGCGAAAGATGTTGAGATTGTGGATTATCACGGATGAGAGAAAAAATGATGGATAAAACTTTATCACCTATTCACCCTGGCGAGATTTTGCGCGAAGATTTTATGAAGCCGCTTGGTTTAAGCCAATATCGTTTGGCGCATGACATCGGCGTTACTCCGATTCGTATCAGCCAGATTGTTAATGGTGAGCGTTCAGTCACTGTTGATACTGCCATGCGTCTTGCTCGCTATTTCGGCACAAGCGCAGGAGTTTGGCTTCGCTTGCAAGTCCGCTATGATTTAGAAGTTGCAGAAAGCGAATTGAGCGGAAAAATTAATAAAGAAGTCAAGGTATTGATTCAAACACCAAGTCATGTGTAAGCAGGCAGGTTGCCCAACAAAGCGTGCAGTGGATGGTGGGGAGTCTGCGGCTTCGACAAGCATTTTTCTGGCTTCGGGTTTTTCCTGCTCTCAGGCATTATCCCAGCCCGCCCCACCACCACTAACGCAAACCGTTGGGCGGGCAACCCGCAAACAATGAAGCAAGAGCAAAGTTAAAATGACGACATTCATAACCGACAATTTGTATTTTTATCTTGCTCTTTTGGCGGGAATAATCCTGTGCCTTTATTTGTCTAAAAAAATTGCCAAAAGTGGTTCTTCGTATTTCATAACAGTAGCCAACAAACTTCTTCTTTTTACTGCTCTCACATTAGCAATTACGGGAGTTTTTTCTTGGCGATTAAATCAGTCAGCAAGTCTCAACCTCAATCTTGATACATGGTTGATTTCTCTTGATATTACTTTAGCACATCTCCTCTTTACGTTGCCAGTCGCAATGGTAAGTTATTCTCTGTTCACAAGAGTTTTTCAATGGATTTGGCAAGTAATAAGCGGCATTTATGAGTTTCTGATTTCCGCCCTTAAGATTGAGAAAGACTTGGAAAAATTAGGCGATGAAATCGGTAAACTGCTGGCGAAGTCCGTAAATACTTTTTTTTCATTTGTTATACTTATTATATGGGCGATATTTTACGATTTCACTATTCCAGCACTTTCGATATTCGCCGCTTATTGGACAAGTCAATTACTATTTGTTGACACCACAGATTTACAAACATTTGTAATTGGAGCGTTTGACAATCTTCTAGGTTGGAATTACCCAACCATTTATAAATTCACTTCAATAGTAGAACATTGGCAAATGATATTCCAAGTGCTGGTTGGAAAAAAAGAAGTTGCTACGATATTAAGTTTCTTGGGTCTAGTTGGTAGTGGAATATTAGGTTTCGCCGCCCTAATTGACGCAATTGAGAAAATTGGAAAGCATGGCAGAAAATAAGCCAAAAGCAATGTTGTCTTATACCGAAAAGCCCGCCCAACAAAGCGTTCTCAGAAACCGTCATGTCACAAGAGCGGTTGAGAGGGTCGTTCGAGGCGCTGGTCAGAGCAAAGTCAGTGAGCGAAGCGGTGAAAAACCCCAAAATCACGAAAGCCGTTAAATGCAAAGCAGGCGTGGCATAAGCGGTCACGCCTTTTTGGTAGGTTGCCCCCTCGCTTAGGCAGGGATGAGTTGGAAGCCCAGCTTCTGCGCTTTCTTCTTCATGTACTTGATCTGCTGTTCTTTGTACTTCGCCTCGTACTCTTTCACATTGATCGCTTCGTATTCCACCTTGTATTTGAGCATTCTATAGACCACCCGCGCAATGGCGTGCGCCGTGGCGACGGTCGCTTGCGCTTTATCCAGCCGCGACTTCAAGCGCCGATACAGCGACCCAAACACACAGTCCGCTTGTTTGACCGATTGCGCCGCCATCCGAAAGGCTTGCCCGGCGCGGTTCTTCGTCTTCAGCGTCTTATTCTTTAACACCTTCGCTCCCGAGATTTCGTGCTTCGGCGCCAGTCCCAACCACGAACAGAAATGCTTCTCGCTCGGAAACTTCGACATGTCCGTCCCCACCTCCATAATGACCGTTTGCGCCAGCGACACCCCAAACCCATCTACCACGCTCAAGTCCACGCCGCTGATGCGCTTCAAATGCTTGCGGATCTCCGCCTGTTTCTGCGGCGCATTCTTGCTGTGCGAGTTGCGCTTCTTTTGCGGTAAGGTCTTCACTTCGCCCCCTTCCCAATTCGGCCGCGTCAATGCGTACATCCGATCAATCTCCGCATCGCATTCTTCCACTTGCTTCGTGTAAAAGTCGTACATCTCCAGCGATTGCTGGACGATGAAGAGATGTTCTGCCCGCCACGTTCCGGTCAACGCTTGACCAATCTCTTCGGCGCTCTTCTTGCAGTTTCGATCTCGCATCGCCGCCAGTGTTTGCGGCTCTCGCTCGCCCGCCACGATCGCGCGGATGATCCGCAATCCCGTCTCGCCCGTTATGTCGCTCAAGGCTTGCGATAACTGCACGTTCATTTGCAGTAAGGCTTTCTGCATGTGTTGGATATGCGGTGAACGATGTTCCACCAATTGATTGCGGTGGCGCAACAGGGTTCGCAAGGCGACCAGTTCTCCCGACGGTCGAAACGAGCTTTCCAGCAGTCCGTAACTGTGCAGGGTTTGGATCCATTGCGCATCTTGGATGTCGCTCTTCCGCCCGGGCGCTCTCCGCAATGACCGCGAACTAATCAGCAGGCACTTAAAACCCTGCCGTTCCAGTTCTTCAAACAACGGAATCCAATAGACCCCTGTGCTTTCCATGGCGACAGTTTTTACTTGATGCTCCCGCAACCATTTCCCGATGTTCTGCAAGTCCACCGTATAGTTGCCGAAGGCTTTTACGATCTGCATATTGCCATCGCCCGCCACGCACACCACAATCTCTTCCGCCCCAATATCCACTCCAGCCGCATATTCATTCACCTGACTCATCCCCGCAAACGGATGCGCTTCTTCCATGCCTTTCGTGCGCCTGCCTCTTCTTTTCATTTCCATTTACTCCTTTTTGAGATGTGTTGGCAAGCTCGGTCACTTGAGGAAATTAGCTTTCTCATCGGGGTCGCCCACTACGCCGCCAGTAGTCAAATCAATTTGACCGAAAACCACGGTGCACCGCGGTGGTCGCACAAGGCGCCATCCACTGCTTTGTTCGGCTTGCCTGCTTGCCATTCCGGAGTATACTGTCCCTATCGCTCGACGGTTTCTTCCGTATCAAATGATGCCCGCTTCTTTGTGGGTGCACCTGACGCTGGGGATTCTGCGCACATCCCAAGCATTTTCACACGCCTCAGCATTTTTCTGGCTGGACGGCTTCGCCGTCCCCGCCCCAGCGCAGGTAACGCAAACCGTTAGGCGGTTAAAGGTATGTCAAATTCAAGTTATTTCATGTCAAGACAGCGAGAATAAAACTTATGGATGATTTAATACAACAAGGTGCAAACGCTTTCAAATCTGGAGACCGTGAGACTGCGAGAAAACTCTTAATTTCCGCAGTTAAACAATATCCTGATAATGAACGTGCTTGGGGTTGGATGTATAGTGTCTGCAATACCGACCAAGAGCGTATTCATTGCTTAAAGCAAATCCTACGTATTAACCCAAGTAACCAGAAAGCAAGTCAAACTTTAGGCGAAATGACGAAATCAATTTCGCCGTCGGTATCATCAAAAACTGAAATAGGCAATCAAAACATCGCTCGCCAAAACGTATCGGTTTCACATGGAGATAAAAATAAAGCAATAACAAAAAATAAGGGAATGGCGACAGAAGTTTATCTAATTGCTTTGGCTATTTTTATTTGCGTTGTATTTTCAGGGCTAGGGGCTTGGTATTACAACGATGGTCCGTGTGGAAAAAGAAAAGTCGAGCAAGCCGTAATACAAATGGATGATTTATTAAACAAATGGATTGATGCTGAAAATATCGCTGGCTCTTCTCCCCGTATATCACTTGCTTCCCCAATCAGTAACCTGCAATCTGTCCGTACTGAATTAAGTAATTTAGAAGTGCCTGTGTGCATGGAAGCGCCAAAAAGTGAGTTACTCTTGGGGATGGAAACATCCATTCAAGGCTATATTGCCTTTCTAGGACAAGAATCCGACTACACTGTTTCAACGTATTTTGATGAAGCCGCAACACACATAAAGAATTTTACTGACCTAATGAAAGAAGTTCAATCATGCGCTCCTTTCTGTCAACAGTGAGGGTTTTATGGAAAATTTAATCGAGCAAGGTGCAAATGCTTTCAAATCTGGAGACCGTGAAACGGCAAAAAAATACTTTATTGCAGCGGTCAAGCAATATCCCAATGATGAACGGGCATGGGGTTGGATGTATAGTGTCTGCAATACAGACCAAGAGCGTATTCATTGTCTAAAACAGGTCGTGCGAATTAATCCCAAAAACGAAAAGGCTACTCAGTTGCTTAATCAATTAACAGGATTTGATTTTCCATTAGATATTCCACAGCCTGCAATTTCAACCTACCAAACGCCCAATATCCCGCCGCCGAATCAAACGCAGAGTACAAATATCGCTCCAATAAAGTCAAATGGTTTAGATAATATCAGCATTATCATAATTGTAATTCTTGTTATTCTTTCGATGTTTTGGATGGGAATTGGTTTGTTGCAGATAATTAATTCCCCACTTCTGGGATTTTGGAATATTTTTATTAGCCTTATAAATTTAAGCATAATACGAGATATAGTTAAGCACTCAAAGAACGCTCTAAATAATTTATATTTTTTAGCGGTTCTCGGCACGATAGGTGGAGCAATACAAATGGCGACAGGTGCATATTTACAAGCATGTGTAATACCTTTGTATGGCGCATTAGGTGTTCTGGCTTATCTAAACCAAGATGTTTATAAGGTAGATACAACTCCTCAAAAGACTGCCGCCCAAAAGAAAAAAGAGAGTTCAGATACAATTCTTTTTTATGTCGCCGTAGGAATTATGCTTTTATGCATTATTGGGTTAGTTGGTTATGCACTTGCAACTCTTTAAACCAAATACTAAAGCCGTTGCAAAACCCGCCTAACAAAGCGTTCTCAGAAACCGTCATGTCACAAGAGCGGTTGAGAGGGTCGTTCGAGGCGCTGGTCAGAGCAAAGTCAGTGAGCGAAGCGGTGAAAAACCCCAAAATCACGAAAGCCGTTAAATGCAAAGCAGGCGTGGCATAAGCGGTCACGCCTTTTTGGTAGGTTGCCCCCTCGCTTAGGCAGGGATGAGTTGGAAGCCCAGCTTCTGCGCTTTCTTCTTCATGTACTTGATCTGCTGTTCTTTGTACTTCGCCTCGTACTCTTTCACATTGATCGCTTCGTATTCCACCTTGTATTTGAGCATTCTATAGACCACCCGCGCAATGGCGTGCGCCGTGGCGACGGTCGCTTGCGCTTTATCCAGCCGCGACTTCAAGCGCCGATACAGCGACCCAAACACACAGTCCGCTTGTTTGACCGATTGCGCCGCCATCCGAAAGGCTTGCCCGGCGCGGTTCTTCGTCTTCAGCGTCTTATTCTTTAACACCTTCGCTCCCGAGATTTCGTGCTTCGGCGCCAGTCCCAACCACGAACAGAAATGCTTCTCGCTCGGAAACTTCGACATGTCCGTCCCCACCTCCATAATGACCGTTTGCGCCAGCGACACCCCAAACCCATCTACCACGCTCAAGTCCACGCCGCTGATGCGCTTCAAATGCTTGCGGATCTCCGCCTGTTTCTGCGGCGCATTCTTGCTGTGCGAGTTGCGCTTCTTTTGCGGTAAGGTCTTCACTTCGCCCCCTTCCCAATTCGGCCGCGTCAATGCGTACATCCGATCAATCTCCGCATCGCATTCTTCCACTTGCTTCGTGTAAAAGTCGTACATCTCCAGCGATTGCTGGACGATGAAGAGATGTTCTGCCCGCCACGTTCCGGTCAACGCTTGACCAATCTCTTCGGCGCTCTTCTTGCAGTTTCGATCTCGCATCGCCGCCAGTGTTTGCGGCTCTCGCTCGCCCGCCACGATCGCGCGGATGATCCGCAATCCCGTCTCGCCCGTTATGTCGCTCAAGGCTTGCGATAACTGCACGTTCATTTGCAGTAAGGCTTTCTGCATGTGTTGGATATGCGGTGAACGATGTTCCACCAATTGATTGCGGTGGCGCAACAGGGTTCGCAAGGCGACCAGTTCTCCCGACGGTCGAAACGAGCTTTCCAGCAGTCCGTAACTGTGCAGGGTTTGGATCCATTGCGCATCTTGGATGTCGCTCTTCCGCCCGGGCGCTCTCCGCAATGACCGCGAACTAATCAGCAGGCACTTAAAACCCTGCCGTTCCAGTTCTTCAAACAACGGAATCCAATAGACCCCTGTGCTTTCCATGGCGACAGTTTTTACTTGATGCTCCCGCAACCATTTCCCGATGTTCTGCAAGTCCACCGTATAGTTGCCGAAGGCTTTTACGATCTGCATATTGCCATCGCCCGCCACGCACACCACAATCTCTTCCGCCCCAATATCCACTCCAGCCGCATATTCATTCACCTGACTCATCCCCGCAAACGGATGCGCTTCTTCCATGCCTTTCGTGCGCCTGCCTCTTCTTTTCATTTCCATTTACTCCTTTTTGAGATGTGTTGGCAAGCTCGGTCACTTGAGGAAATTAGCTTTCTCATCGGGGTCGCCCACTACGCCGCCAGTAGTCAAATCAATTTGACCGAAAACCACGGTGCACCGCGGTGGTCGCACAAGGCGCCATCCACTGCTTTGTTCGGCTTGCCTGCTTGCCATTCCGGAGTATACTGTCCCTATCGCTCGACGGTTTCTTCCGTATCAAATGATGCCCGCTTCTTTGTGGGTGCACCCGACGTGTGGGATTCTGCGGCATTTTCAAGCATTTTTCTAGCCTCAGCATTTTCCTGCTCCCAAGCATTGTCCACGCCCGCCCACACGCGGGTAACGCAAACCGTTCGGCGGCAAGTGTAAGTTTCATCATATGGAGAGATTATGTTTGACCTTTTTCTGAACACAGCCAAACTAATAACATCTGAAGACGCCAGAAAAAGTGCATCCGCAATTCTTGAATTAATACGCCGTTCTCCCGAATGGCAAAAGGATATTTGCACATTAGAAGCAAGCATTAAAAGGTCATATGTTGAGCAAGCGATTTTGCTTTCTGACTTGACAACGACTAAAATGGAAAATCTTCATTTTGACAGCGAAGCAATTACGGCATTTAAAGTTATTTTCTTAGAATTAATCCGCAATGCATTTGAGCATGGTTGCAAATCCGATAAAGACGCTGTAAAAATCATTATCGAAATTACCAAGACCTATGTGGGGTTAAGTATAGTAAACCCCAAAGGTAAAAAGTTCGCCCCAGATAATATTATTGCGTCAAATAAATCATCTTTGAGCAAAAACCCTTCGTTATTAAGGGGGCGTGGGTTGCTGTTAGTAAAACAACTATCAGATACACTCACAACCATTGAAAATGGCGCTGGAATAAAGGCTGTGGTCTATTCAGATAGAATACAATTTGACTCTGATGTCTTTGAAGGTCTTATTGTAATTACTGTAAAATCTGGTTTTTACAATCCATCGTTATCTGAAAGGCTCGGAGATGAAATTGCAAAATTACCACAGTTAGATGTCATTTTGAATTTTAGTGATTTCGGGCTTGGAACGGACTTATCGAGAAAAATAATTGAATTGAACATAAAATCAGCCGCTCGTCAAAAAATAATAGCGATTATCAATGACGACAGCAATATTATGTTGCCGTCAGACATGGTTGCATATACTTGGCGAGAAGCGTTACAAAAACTTGATAAGATAGAACTAAAGGAAATTCTGCCTCCCCAATATCAAGACCCTGAATTTTTTTCGGGACGATTTCTAGTAGATGATGAAGATGACATTCAAGAACCTAATATTATTGAAGAAAATGGCGTTGTGGGGTATTGTCCTCTTCATGGACCTTATGACCCAACATTGGGAAAATGTCCATTTCCACATCGTCAAATATTAGGAGACGAATAATAATGAATTTGTGGTCTTTTTAAGTCAATGAGTCTTGCGTTCACAGAGCCGCCGAACAAAGCGTGCAGTGGACGGTGGGGATTCTGCGGCATTTTTGGGCTTTTTCTACACCCGAACAGAATCCTGCTCTCGAAGTTTTATCTACGCCCGCCCCACCGCCACTAACGCAAACCGTTGGGTGCTTGTCAAAAAATGCGTTTGAAGCATTAAAGAATACAAAGGAGAGATTATACAAATGAAAAAAATAATGCTTTTTCTTACATCTATAATGTTATTCTTATTAACTTCCTGTAGTGGTAGTAACAAAACTGCGGCTGACCGCAGTGAGTATGAGCCGTCTCTCGTAGCATATGGATACCAAGTAAAAGATGTTGGCGATGGTATGAGTCTCGGAACTCTCTATCTTGCCTTTGAGAACACAAAGAGTCGTTTTGTGCCAGTTGGAAGTTCAAGGTGGGGCTATAGTGTAGAAGACGCTTATGTTGAAACACAGGAAGGAAAGACTTATCCAATTAAGGTATATGCAGATTATGGTAGTTTTGCAAAAGCGGCAGGGAACGCACAATCTAACGACAACTATATTTCATTGAGTATGCCCAGTATGCCACCTGGTTTCCGTATATATAAATGGATGGATGCTAGTGCAGGTAAAGCAGGGGGGAATTATGTGCTTGAATTCAGGTTTGCAACGATTGCCCATCCTACAAAAATTGTTTTTCCAAATAAACAAGAGTGGAATATATCATTGAACGAAGTGCCAAATAATTTACTAATGCCTATTGCCTCATCTGCTGAAAACATCCCATCGCTTACATCTTTCAATGGCAAGGTGTTATTAGACGATAAAGATAAACTACTCATTACATTGGGAAAGTGCAAAGTAAAGTCAGGAACTGGCTATATTGAAATTGTTTCTTATAATCGGGATAATTTTTATTCCCAAGCCGAAATTATCACTTTTCCTGCGTTGGCATATGTTGAAAATGGGGAAGTGACCTATATAGACACACGAAGAATAAACCCAAATGTTGGACCTGGGCAAACAGTTGTCGAAGATGTATGGGGCTTTAAACAAAGTAGCGATTATGTCATTTTTTATTGGCGAGATGGCACATACGATGTAGCCAAAATTAGCGGTTGCCAGTAATGGTAAAAATTTATCCCAGAGAGTCTTCAAGTTCAAACGCACCCAACAAAGCGTTCTCAGAAACCGTCATGTCACAAGAGCGGTTGAGAGGGTCGTTCGAGGCGCTGGTCAGAGCAAAGTCAGTGAGCGAAGCGGTGAAAAACCCCAAAATCACGAAAGTTAGTTAATGCAAAGCAGGCGTGGCATAAGCGGTCACGCCTTTTTGGTAGGTTGCCCCCTCGCTTTCAGGCAGGGATGAGTTGGAAGCCCAGCTCTGCGCTTTCTTCTTCATGTACTTGATCTGCTGTTCTTTGTACTTCGCCTCGTACTCTTTCACATTGATCGCTTCGTATTCCACCTTGTATTTGAGCATTCTATAGACCACCCGCGCAATGGCGTGCGCCGTGGCGACGGTCGCTTGCGCTTTATCCAGCCGCGACTTCAAGCGCCGATACAGCGACCCAAACACACAGTCCGCTTGTTTGACCGATTGCGCGCCGCCATCCGAAAGGCTTGCCCGGCGCGGTTCTTCGTCTTCAGCGTCTTATTCTTTAACACCTTCGTCCCGAGATTTCGTGCTTCGGCGCCAGTCCCAACCACGAACAGAAATGCTTCTCGCTCGGAAACTTCGACATGTCCGTCCCCACCTCCATAATGACCGTTTGCGCCAGCGACACCCCAAACCCATCTACCACGCTCAAGTCCACGCCGCTGATGCGCTTCAAATGCTTGCGGATCTCCGCCTGTTTCTGCGGCGCATTCTTGCTGTGCGAGTTGCGCTTCTTTTGCGGTAAGGTCTTCACTTCGCCCCTTCCCAATTCGGCCGCGTCAATGCGTACATCCGATCAATCTCCGCATCGCATTCTTCCACTTGCTTCGTGTAAAGTCGTACATCCCAGCGATTGCTGGACGATGAAGAGATGTTCTGCCCGCCACGTTCCGTCAACGCTTGACCAATCTCTTCGGCGCTCTTCTTGCAGTTTCGATCTCGCATCGCCGCCAGTGTTTGCGGCTCTCGCTCGCCCGCCACGATCGCGCGGATGATCCGCAATCCCGTCTCGCCCGTGATGTCGCTCTGGCTTGCGATAACTGCACGTTCATTTGCAGTAAGGCTTTCTGCATGTGTTGGATATGCGAGTGAACGATGTTCCACCAATTGATTGCGGTGGCGCAACAGGGTTCGCAAGGCGACCAGTTCTCCTGACGGTCGAAACGAGCTTTTCCAGCAGTCCGTAACTGTGCAGGGTTTGGATCCATTGCGCATCTTGATGTCGCTCTTCCGCCCGGGCGCCTCCGCAATGACCGCGAACTAATCAGCAGGCACTTAAAACCCTGCCGTTCCAGTTCTTCAAACAACGGAATCCAATAGACCCTGTGCTTTCCATGGCGACAGTTTTACTTGATGCTCCTGCAACCATTTCCCGATGTTCTGCAAGTCCACCGTATAGTTGCCGAAGGCTTTACGATCTGCATATTGCCATCGCCCGCCACGCACACCACAATCTCTTCCGCCCCAATATCCACTCCAGCCGCATATTCATTCACCTGACTCATCCCCGCAAACGGATGCGCTTCTTCCATGCTTTCGTGCGCCTGCCTCTTCTTTTCATTTCCATTTACTCCTTTTTGAGATGTGTTGGCAAAGCTCGGTCACTTGAGGAAATTAGCTTTCTCATCGGGGTCGCCCACTACGCCGCCAGTAGTCAAATCAATTTGACCGAAAACCACGGTGCACCGCGGTGGTCGCACAAGGCGCCATCCACTGCTTTGTTCGGCTTGCCTGCTTGCCATTCCCGGGAGTATACTGTCCCTATCGCTCGACGGTTTCTTCCGTATCAAATGATGCCCGCTTCTTTGTGGGTGCACTTGACGGGTGGGATTCTGCGCCATTTTCGGGCATTTTTCTACACCCGAACAGAATCCTGCTCCCAAAGTTTTATCTACGCCCGCCCACCCGCAAGTAACGCAAACCGTTAGCCGCCTGTCCTGCAAAATATATATCGGAGTAAAGTATGCAAAAAACAACCTTTGCAGTCCAGCAAATGGATTGTGCATCTGAAGAACAATTAGTACGGCTGAAACTTCAAGAAGTCAGCAATATATCTTCTTTGCAGTTTGACCTTGCCAATCGCAAGTTGGATGTTTTCCACACAGGCGATTATCAATTAATTTTTGAAGCACTTAACAGTTTGCAACTCGACACAACTCTGATTGAAAGTGGCGCAACAGATGAGTTTGTACCAACTGGCAAGGATAGTTTAGAGCGAAAATTGCTTTGGCAGGTTCTGTCTATTAACTTTTTCTTTTTTGCTCTAGAAATATTAATGGGTTTCATCTCCAATTCAATGGGGCTTGTTGCCGATAGTTTAGATATGCTGGCAGACAGCCTTGTTTATGGGCTTGCACTTTTTGCAATTGGCGGAACAACTGCCAAGAAAAAGAATATCGCCAAAGCAAGTGGGTATTTCCAAATAGTTCTGGCTATTTTTGGTATTACCGAAGTAATCAGGCGTTTTCTTGGGTTTGGCGATGTCCCTACATTTCAAATGATGATTGTTATTTCATTGCTTGCTTTGATTGGAAATGCAACCAGTTTGTTTTTGCTTCAAAAAAGTAAAAACACGGAAGCCCACATGCAAGCCAGCATGATTTTCACTTCCAATGATGTGATAATCAACATCGGCGTTATTCTCGCTGGTGTATTGGTTTTTGTAACAGATTCCAAAATTCCTGATTTGGTTGTCGGAGCAATTGTATTTTTTATTGTTGCGCGTGGCGCATATCGTATATTGCAAATTGCAAAGTAGTCTATTAACAAAAACGGCGGCTAACAAAGCGTTCTCAGAAACCGTCATGTCACAAGAGCGGTTGAGAGGGTCGTTCGAGGCGCTGGTCAGAGCAAAGTCAGTGAGCGAAGCGGTGAAAAACCCCAAAATCACGAAAGCCGTTAAATGCAAAGCAGGCGTGGCATAAGCGGTCACGCCTTTTTGGTAGGTTGCCCCCTCGCTTAGGCAGGGATGAGTTGGAAGCCCAGCTTCTGCGCTTTCTTCTTCATGTACTTGATCTGCTGTTCTTTGTACTTCGCCTCGTACTCTTTCACATTGATCGCTTCGTATTCCACCTTGTATTTGAGCATTCTATAGACCACCCGCGCAATGGCGTGCGCCGTGGCGACGGTCGCTTGCGCTTTATCCAGCCGCGACTTCAAGCGTCGATACAGCGACCCAAACACACAGTCCGCTTGTTTGACCGATTGCGCCGCCATCCGAAAGGCTTGCCCGGCGCGGTTCTTCGTCTTCAGCGTCTTATTCTTTAACACCTTCGCTCCCGAGATTTCGTGCTTCGGCGCCAGTCCCAACCACGAACAGAAATGCTTCTCGCTCGGAAACTTGCTCATGTCCGTGCCCACTTCCATGATCACCGTTTGCGCCAGCGAGACCCCAAAACCATCCACCACGCTCAAGTCCACGCCGCTGATGCGCTTCAAATGCTTGCGGATCTCCGCCTGTTTCTGCGGCGCATTCTTGCTGTGTGAGTTGCGCTTCTTTTGCGGTAAGGTCTTCACTTCGCCCCCTTCCCAATTCGGCCGCGTCAATGCGTACATCCGATCAATCTCAGCATCGCATTCTTCCACTTGCTTCGTGTAAAAGTCGTACATCTCCAGCGATTGTTTGACGATGAAGAGATGTTCTGCCCGCCACGTTCCGGTCAACGCTTGACCGATCTCTTCGGCGCTCTTCTTGCAGTTTCGATCTCGCATCGCCGCCAGTGTTTGCGGCTCTCGCTCGCCCGCCACGATCGCGCGGATGATCCGCTGTCCCGTCTCGCCCGTGATGTCGCTCAAGGCTTGCGATAACTGCACGTTCATTTGCAGTAAGGCTTTCTGCATGTGTTGGATATGCGGTGAACGATGTTCCACCAATTGATTGCGGTGGCGCAACAGGGTTCGCAAGGCGACCAGTTCTCCTGACGGTCGAAACGAGCTTTCAGCAGTCCGTAGCTTATGCAGGGTTTGGATCCATTGCGCATCTTGGATGTCGCTCTTCCGCCCAGCGCTCTGCAATGACCGCGAACTAATCAGCAGGCACTTAAAACCCTGCCGTTCCAGTTCTTCAAACAACGGAATCCAATAGACCCTGTGCTTTCCATGGCGACAGTTTTTACTTGATGCTCCTGCAACCATTTCCCGATGTTCTGCAAGTCCACCGTATAGTTGCCGAAAGGCTTTACGATCTGCATATTGCCATCGCCCGCCACGCACACCACAATCTCTTCCGCCCCAATATCCACTCCAGCCGCATATTCATTCACCTGACTCATCCCCGCAAACGGATGCGCTTCTTCCATGCCTTTCGTGCGCCTGCCTCTTCTTTTCATTTCCATTTACTCCTTTTGAGATGTGTTGGCAGTCGGTCACTTGAGGAAATTAGCTTTCTCATCGGGTCGCCCACTACGCCGCCAGTAGTCAAATCAATTTGACCGAAAACCACGGTGCACCGCGGTGGTCGCACAAGGCGCCATCCACTGCTTTGTTCGGCTTGCCTGCTTGCCATTCCGGAGTATACTGTCCCTATCGCTCGACGGTTTCTTCCGTATCAAATGATGCCCGCTTCTTTGTGGGTGCACTTGACGGGTGGGAGTCTGCGGCATTTTCGGGCTTTTTCTACACCCAAGCGGAATCCTGCTTTCGGAGTTTTATCCACGCCCGCCCACCCGCAAGTAACGCAAGCCGTTAGCCGCCTCTCACCAAAATGTTATCAATACAGTCAAATCATTGTTGTGGATTTTCAACCAACCAACAAGGAGCACAAAGAAATGACTTTACCCAACAATAAAAATGCCAACATTCCTGATGCAGAACGTGTTTTTGCTAGAATGAAAAGTTATATTGGTCCATCAATTTTGGTATTTTTCTTATACTTATTATTTTACTTTCCTGGTTTGGTTACAAACTACATATACCGAAAAGAAGCAAAGCGAATGGAGCATATAGCGGAACAAAAATTACCAGGGACAGGGTGCTTAGGTGTAATGTTCTGGTTAAACATTTTAAATATTCCTCTTTTGGCTGTAACAATTATTATTGTTCTGCTCTATGCCTTGGGGAAAACCATTTACAAACAATTTTCGGATATGAAAACTATAAAAGAGTTCGCAAAAACACTTGCCTTCATCATCTTATTTGTCATTATAATAGTTGCTGAAAGTCAGATTGAGGATTTACGGAATCTGCACACTATGAATTACATAGATATAGGTCCCTTTAAAGTTTTCGATCATTTAGACCTTTATGCAATGAAATACATCCCAATCCTATTAATAATTTTGGGTATTGCAATAAATGGGTGGCTTCAAGCATTAATCGCCACTCTTAAAAAAATATCAGTTCATTTTGTGGAAAGTATGTCGGATGTATGGCAATTCATTAATGCATCTTATCAAGAGAATATAACTAGCACTTAGAGAAAAAGATCAACTGAATTTAACGCAAGCAACTTTTTATATGATGGCTAGCATGGTTTGGCGGCTAACAAAGCGTTCTCAGAAACCGTCATGTCACAAGAGCGGTTGAGAGGGTCGTTCGAGGCGCTGGTCAGAGCAAAGTCAGTGAGCGAAGCGGTGAAAAACCCCAAAATCACGAAAGCCGTTAAATGCAAAGCAGGCGTGGCATAAGCGGTCACGCCTTTTGGTAGGTTGCCCCTCGCTTAGGCAGGGGATGAGTTGAAGCCCAGCTTTCTGCGCTTTCTTCTTCATGCGTACTTGATCTGCTGTTCTTTGTACTTCGCCTCGTACTCTTTCACATTGATCGCTTCGTATTCCACCTTGTATTTGAGCATTCTATAGACCACCCGCGCAATGGCGTGCGCCGTGGCGACGGTCGCTTGCGCTTTATCCAGCCGCGACTTCAAGCGCCGATACAGCGACCCAAACACACAGTCCGCTTGTTTGACCGATTGCGCCGCCATCCGAAAGGCTTGCCCGCGCGGTTCTTCGTCTTCAGCGTCTTATTCTTTAACACCTTCGCTCCCGAGATTTCGTGCTTCGGCGCCAGTCCCAACCACGAACAGAAATGCTTCTCGCTCGGAAACTTCGACATGTCCGTCCCCACCTCCATAATGACCGTTTGCGCCAGCGACACCCCAAACCCATCTACCACGCTCAAGTCCACGCCGCTGATGCGCTTCAAATGCTTGCGGATCTCCGCCTGTTTCTGCGGCGCATTCTTGCTGTGCGAGTTGCGCTTCTTTTGCGGTAAGGTCTTCACTTCGCCCCTTCCCACCAGCCGCGTCAATGCGTACATCCGATCAATCTCCGCATCGCATTCTTCCACTTGCTTCGTAAAAGTCGTACATCTCCAGCGATTGCTGGACGATGAAGAGATGTTCTGCCCGCCACGTTCCGCCAACGCTTGACCAATCTCTTCAGGCGCTCTTCTTGCAGTTTCGATCTCGCATCGCCGCCAGTGTTTGCGGCTCGCTCGCCCGCCACGATCGCGCGGATGATCCGCAATCCTGTCTCGCCCGTTATGTCGCTCAAGGCTTGCGATAACTGCACGTTCATTTGCAGTAAGGCTTTCTGCATGTGTTGGATATGCGGTGAACGATGTTCCACCAATTGATTGCGGTGGCGCAACAGGGTTCGCAAGGCGACCAGTTCTCCTGACGGTCGAAACGAGCTTTCCAGCAGTCCGTAACTGTGCAGGGTTTGGATCCATTGCGCATCTTGGATGTCGCTCTTCCGCCCGGGCGCCTCCGCAATGACCGCGAACTAATCAGCAGGCACTTAAACCCTGCCGTTCCAGTTCTTCAAACAACGGAATCCAATAGACCCTGTGCTTTCCATGGCGACAGTTTTACTTGATGCTCCTGCAACCATTTCCTGATGTTCTGCAAGTCCACCGTATAGTTGCCGAAGGCTTTTACGATCTGCATATTGCCATCGCCCGCCACGCACACCACAATCTCTTCCGCCCCAATATCCACTCCAGCCGCATATTCATTCACCTGACTCATCCCCGCAAACGGATGCGCTTCTTCCATGCCTTTCGTGCGCCTGCCTCTTCTTTTCATTTCCATTTACTCCTTTTGAGATGTGTTGGCAGTTTCGGTCACTTGAGGAAATTAGGCTTTCTCATCGGGGTCGCCCACTACGCCGCCAGTAGTCAAATCAATTTGACCGAAAACCACGGTGCACCGCGGTGGTCGCACAAGGCGCCATCCACTGCTTTGTTCGGCTTGCCTGCTTGCCATTCCGGAGTATACTGTCCCTATCGCTCGACGGTTTCTTCCGTATCAAATGATGCCCGCTTCTTTGTGGGTTCTCAGAAACCGTCATGTCACAAGAGCGGTTGAGAGGGTCGTTCGAGGCGCTGGTCAGAGCAAAGTCAGTGAGCGAAGCGGTGAAAAACCCCAAAATCACGAAAGCCGTTAAATGCAAAGCAGGCGTGGCATAAGCGGTCACGCCTTTTTGGTAGGTTGCCCCCTCGCTTAGGCAGGATGAGTTGGAAGCCCAGCTTGCGCTTTCTTCTTCATGTACTTGATCTGCTGTTCTTTGTACTTCGCCTCGTACTCTTTCACATTGATCGCTTCGTATTCCACCTTGTATTTGAGCATTCTATAGACCACCTGCGCAATGGCGTGCGCCGTGGCGACGGTCGCTTGCGCTTTATCCAGCCGCGACTTCAAGCGCCGATACAGCGACCCAAACACACAGTCCGCTTGTTTGACCGATTGCGCCGCCATCCGAAAGGCTTGCCCGGCGCGGTTCTTCGTCTTCAGCGTCTTATTCTTTAACACCTTTCGCTCCCGAGATTTCGTGCTTCGGCGCCAGTCCCAACCACGAACAGAAATGCTTCTCGCTCGGAAACTTCGACATGTCCGTCCCCACCTCCATAATGACCGTTTGCGCCAGCGACACCCCAAACCCATCTACCACGCTCAAGTCCACGCCGCTGATGCGCTTCAAATGCTTGCGGATCTCCGCCTGTTTCTGCGGCGCATTCTTGCTGTGCGAGTTGCGCTTCTTTTGCGGTAAGGTCTTCACTTCGCCCCTTCCCACCTCGGCCGCGTCAATGCGTACATCCGATCAATCTCCGCATCGCATTCTTCCACTTGCTTCGTGTAAAGTCGTACATCTCCCAGCGATTGCTGGACGATGAAGAGATGTTCTGCCCGCCACGTTCCGGCCAACGCTTGACCAATCTCTTCGGCGCTCTTCTTGCAGTTTCTCGATCTCGCATCGCCGCCAGTGTTTGCGGCTCTCGCTCGCCCGCCACGATCGCGCGGATGATCCGCAATCCCGTCTCGCCCGTTATGTCGCTCAAGGCTTGCGATAACTGCACGTTCATTTGCAGTAAGGCTTTCTGCATGTGTTGGATATGCGGTGAACGATGTTCCACCAATTGATTGCGGTGGCGCAACAGGGTTCGCAAGGCGACCAGTTCTCCTGACGGTCGAAACGAGCTTTCCAGCAGTCCGTAACTGTGCAGGGTTTGGATCCATTGCGCATCTTGATGTCGCTCTTCCGCCCGGGCGCTCCGCAATGACCGCGAACTAATCAGCAGGCACTTAAAACCCTGCCGTTCCAGTTCTTCAAACAACGGAATCCAATAGACCCTGTGCTTTCCATGGCGACAGTTTTTACTTGATGCTCCCGCAACCATTTCCCGATGTTCTGCAAGTCCACCGTATAGTTGCCGAAGGCTTTTACGATCTGCATATTGCCATCGCCCGCCACGCACACCACAATCTCTTCCGCCCCAATATCCACTCCAGCCGCATATTCATTCACCTGACTCATCCCCGCAAACGGATGCGCTTCTTCCATGCCTTTCGTGCGCCTGCCTCTTCTTTTCATTTCCATTTACTCCTTTTGAGATGTGTTGGCAAAGCTTCGGTCACTTGAGGAAATTAGCTTTCTCATCGGGTCGCCCACTACGCCGCCAGTAGTCAAATCAATTTGACCGAAAACCACGGTGCACCGCGGTGGTCGCACAAGGCGCCATCCACTGCTTTGTTCGGCTTGCCTGCTTGCCATTCCGAGTATACTGTCCCTATCGCTCGACGGTTTCTTCCGTATCAAATGATGCCCGCTTCTTTGTGGGTGCACTTGACGGGTGGGATTCTGCGCCATTTTCGGGCTTTTTCTACACCCGAACAGAATCCTGCTCTCAAAGTTTTATCCACGCCCGCCCACCCGCAAGTAACGCAAACCGTTAGTCGCTTATTTTTCTAATAAACCAATCAAGTACAACTTCACGCTTTGACTTCCGCAGTTCTTTGGCTTTTGGTCGCGGTTCTTGCGGTACTGCTTTAGTAAATTCGGGCAATTCGGGAAAAACTGCCTCTATTCCGTAAGATTTCATAATGTCAACCGCCCCGCGCATGATTGCTTCACGCCAGAAAAAGGCTTTCTTCATCCCCGTTCTCTTTTGCCATTCTTCTATTAGGGCGTAATGTTCCTTTCGCAAAGTTACAACCTTGCCCGCGTATCTTCCGTTCTTGTCGCGGGTATCGCCGTCTTTATATCTTTTTGAATTGCGCCATCTTCCATAACTATTATTACTTTCCATGTCTATCTTCCTATCGTAATTAGCAAACAGAAATTGAATCGAAAAATAGCAAGACCTTCCTCTTTCGGGAAGTCTGCTTTTTGGGGAATGCGTTTAGATACTTAGTTAGTTATGGCTTTTCAGTGACTTCGCTGCTTGGGTGGGCGCTGTTCTTATAATCCCGCCTTTGCCTTCTGTCAAGGCTTTTAGAGGATTTCAAGATTTTTTAGTCGGTTCTCTTCTCTTTTTTCCGCCCGCCAGCATAGTATCACTTGCGACGCTCATGATCAAGGGCGCGTCCTGCGGATTGCTGCGCAAGTTGCCCAAGAGCGGGGCAACCGCCTCCCTTGACATGGCGTTTTTTCGCCGCGTGATAAGAGCCTATGCCGTCGGAAAAAAAGGTTCGAGCGGTGGCGGGCTAAGATTATTCATCCACTGGTCAGCGTCACAGATAATCGTCAGACTTTTATAGTCGCGCGATTTCAAGCGAGCAAAACGCTTCATATAGCGGATGGCTTCCATCGCCTTTTCTTCAGTTACTTCTAAGGTGACTAATTCCCCTTGCGGTAAACGGTCTCGAAAGAACACGCCCCAAAATCTGCCTACGTTTTCCCATCCTTCTATGGGTTTACTCATGTACTTTGAAGCGTACCAAAATACGCCTTGACGCTTTTCCACTTGACTAACGCAGGGTTTATTATTGAGCCATCCTGCGTGCCATTTTCGATGGTTTTCATCCCCATTCCCCGCGATTTCATGCCATGCCGTCACGGTATAAACTAGCAATTCGGTAAAGTCCGCCCCCCAAATGAGCAGATGGTAATGCGGCGCTCCGCGTTTCTGCGGTTCCAATTTCCACACTCCCGATACATTCGGAAATTTCCGCGCTAGGCGTTTCAGATACTTGTCTAAGTCATTTTTCCAATCTTTGGGATTGTCCGAATAAACAGAAGGGTAGGTTAGAGTTACGAAGCACGGCAGTTCTGTTTTCTTTATCCCTGCCAATGTCCGCATTAGTCTGTTTTTAGACTTCCTCGAGAAGCCATTTATTGCGCCCCGCTTCGCTACCTTGCCCCTTCCCTCTTGTAAATTCCCCGTTTTTGCCTGTTCGCGCCTCACAGTCAGCAAACTTGCCCCCGCCCTGTATTCCATCTGCGGTGAGTTATGGCATGTAGACAAGGGCGCGGTTCGGGTATCCCGCGGCAACGCGTGACCCTCCCGTTCCCCGCGCTCTTCTTCGTCTACCCTCTTTCGTAACTTTCCGCCCATGTTTAGGGCTTGATACAATAGCGACATGATGGGCTCTACTTATCCCTCTTGACTGACCGCGACTAACACGGCGTGCAGCGGACGCGGCTTCGCCGTCTGCCCGCCTAACTGGTTTTGGGTATAATTCGTTTGCTTTTTCATATCGTCTTTTGTTCCGCCGCGCCGCTAACGCAAACCGTTAGGCGTTTGTCTCTAATACCTAATACCATTTTCAGAAAGTTTGTTCTTATTATTGTTTCGGGGTAAAATCTGTAAAACAGGAAAAAATGATGACAAAACAAGAACCCAGCCTATTTGGTTTATTAAATACAAACAAAGATTTTTCCGATGAAAAAAGTTGGGGAAAGAATCAATTTAATAATACTTTTCCCGCTTCACTTGCTTGTTATATGGCAAGCAAAGGAATAGAGCCAGTTTATCTTTGCATGGGAAAAGATAAAAAGTTAAGTCATGGGAAAATTAATGTCTCTGATTTATTCGGATTATCTTCAACATCTCCCGATTTGCACTTCTTTTTTGAAGGACAGTTTACGCCGTATTCGACAATGGTAATTGATGGCTTGGAAGGGGTTGATTTAGTAACCAGTAATAAAACATCACACCAGCAATTACGAGCATTGGAAATTAAGTTAACAGCAGTTCCCGACCAAACAACAATTGACTCAGATATTGAAAATCAAGGCGCAGAAATTGTGGTGCGCCCTCAAACAATTTCCTATCTCGCCTTAAGTATTGCTCAAAACTTCGCAAGCACTTCTGGCAAAAAATATCTGCGGGATATTATTGAACCGATAAACAAGAAAATTCCTGATTGGGGCGAACCCGAAAATATCAGACCACACATCAATGAAATGGTGGAAGCATTAAGAACAATCGCTGTCTATAAAACAGAAAATCAAAAGCCTATGTTGCTTCAAACTATTTGGAAAACCGAAGGCAATTTGAGCATCTTAAGCGAAAATTGTTTTGATATTTTTGTTTGGAGCGATTTTGGGTTTGTAAATATGTTTGCTGATTCTGCCATATTCAGTCCCCAAAATAAGGTTACAAGACCCGCAAGAACTGTTTGTTGGCTTACCAAAATGCTTTATGATTTTTCTGTTCAGGGACGAATCGAACCTAGAAAAATCCAAGATGAGTTAACTTACAACACGAGAAATGACAAGTCTTTTGCTTTAGGTGGCGTTGTAACAAATCCATTGATGAAGTGTAAGGAATTAACAAAGCCTCGTATCAAAAAATCCGCAATTAAGGAAATTATTTTAGGAGAAGGTTACAAACTATTACGACCTGAACGGCGATTAGACGCTGCAATTTTGGGAACTCCTGGATTATTTGATTAAAGGTGAAAAATGAGAGTTATTGATTTATTTTCAGGTTGCGGCGGTTTATCGCTAGGTTTTGCCAATGCAGGCTATGAAGTTTTAGCCGCATTTGACAACTGGCAACCAGCCATAAATGTTTATCAATTGAATTTTGACCACCCCATTATTCAAAAAGATTTATCTGAATTTAGCGATAAAGATATAAAAGAATTTTCTAGTTACAAGCCTGAAATGATTATTGGCGGACCTCCATGCCAAGATTTTTCATCTGCTGGGAAAAGGGATGAAACTCTAGGTAGGGCAGATTTAACCGTTGAGTTTGCTAATATAGTTACAAAAGTCAAGCCAAATTGGTTTGTGATGGAGAATGTTGATAGAGCGGTAAAAAGCCAAGCCTATAAAAAGGCTTATAGTATTCTTGAAAAAAAATACGGTCTGACAAGAATGATATTAGACGCAAGTTATTGTGGTGTGCCACAAAGCAGAAAACGCATGTTTTTAATTGGTGAATTAGGCGGTAAACCTAATGCTCTTGAACCATATCTAATTAAGAATATGTCTGAAAAGCAAATGACGGTAAGAGATTATTTTGGTAATGGATTAGGAATCGAACATTATTATAGGCATCCCCGCAGTTATCAAAGGCGTGGCGTTTTCAGTATTGACGAACCATCCCCAACTATTCGGGGAGTAAACAGACCTATTCCACCTAAATATAAATTTCACGCAGGGGATACAACCACACTAGACAAAACACCGTCTTTACGCCCTTTGACGACACATGAAAGAAGTCAAATTCAAACTTTTCCAAAGGAATTTAATTGGGGGGGAATGTCAAAGGCTCACACAGAACAAATGATTGGCAACGCAGTTCCAGTAAAACTGGCTGAATACGTTGCCATGTGTATAAAAGAATATATTTGGGACGAACTTAATGGAACAATTTTAGAGAGTCAAGAATTGCTGATAAAACAACCAGCATTATTTTGATTGACGATACTCTCCATACAAATTAACTGCTCGAACAACAACCGCAACGGCGTAAACTGTTTTAGTTTTTGTACCAAAGAATTTAGATTGCTTTTCTCGAATCATTGTCGCTATTTTTTCTGCATCTTTCGTATTCTTCACACTCGTATTAAGTGACAATTCAAGCACCTTTTCAATACGTCTACATCGTGAAAGCACATCATTGGCAGACTTGTTACCCATGCCGTTTTTTACTAACCAATCTTTGAAGTTTTCGTCAATCATGGAATCTCCTTTTCGGCAATTATCTGTCCAAACTAACAAGGCGTCAAGTTTATGCCCGATAATCTAAAGTTAAATGGCGGTAGGTCTTTTTTTCAGGCAAAGAGTCTGGCGCAACAAAAAACGCCTAACAAAGCGTTCTCAGAAACCGTCATGTCACAAGAGCGGTTGAGAGGGTCGTTCGAGGCGCTGGTCAGAGCAAAGTCAGTGAGCGAAGCGGTGAAAAACCCCAAAATCACGAAAGCCGTTAAATGCAAAGCAGGCGTGGCATAAGCGGTCACGCCTTTTTGGTAGGTTGCCCCCTCGCTTAGGCAGGGATGAGTTGGAAGCCCAGCTTCTGCGCTTTCTTCTTCATGTACTTGATCTGCTGTTCTTTGTACTTCGCCTCGTACTCTTTCACATTGATCGCTTCGTATTCCACCTTGTATTTGAGCATTCTATAGACCACCCGCGCAATGGCGTGCGCCGTGGCGACGGTCGCTTGCGCTTTATCCAGCCGCGACTTCAAGCGCCGATACAGCGACCCAAACACACAGTCCGCTTGTTTGACCGATTGCGCCGCCATCCGAAAGGCTTGCCCGGCGCGGTTCTTCGTCTTCAGCGTCTTATTCTTTAACACCTTCGCTCCCGAGATTTCGTGCTTCGGCGCCAGTCCCAACCACGAACAGAAATGCTTCTCGCTCGGAAACTTCGACATGTCCGTCCCCACCTCCATAATGACCGTTTGCGCCAGCGACACCCCAAACCCATCTACCACGCTCAAGTCCACGCCGCTGATGCGCTTCAAATGCTTGCGGATCTCCGCCTGTTTCTGCGGCGCATTCTTGCTGTGCGAGTTGCGCTTCTTTTGCGGTAAGGTCTTCACTTCGCCCCCTTCCCAATTCGGCCGCGTCAATGCGTACATCCGATCAATCTCCGCATCGCATTCTTCCACTTGCTTCGTGTAAAAGTCGTACATCTCCAGCGATTGCTGGACGATGAAGAGATGTTCTGCCCGCCACGTTCCGGTCAACGCTTGACCAATCTCTTCGGCGCTCTTCTTGCAGTTTCGATCTCGCATCGCCGCCAGTGTTTGCGGCTCTCGCTCGCCCGCCACGATCGCGCGGATGATCCGCAATCCCGTCTCGCCCGTTATGTCGCTCAAGGCTTGCGATAACTGCACGTTCATTTGCAGTAAGGCTTTCTGCATGTGTTGGATATGCGGTGAACGATGTTCCACCAATTGATTGCGGTGGCGCAACAGGGTTCGCAAGGCGACCAGTTCTCCCGACGGTCGAAACGAGCTTTCCAGCAGTCCGTAACTGTGCAGGGTTTGGATCCATTGCGCATCTTGGATGTCGCTCTTCCGCCCGGGCGCTCTCCGCAATGACCGCGAACTAATCAGCAGGCACTTAAAACCCTGCCGTTCCAGTTCTTCAAACAACGGAATCCAATAGACCCCTGTGCTTTCCATGGCGACAGTTTTTACTTGATGCTCCCGCAACCATTTCCCGATGTTCTGCAAGTCCACCGTATAGTTGCCGAAGGCTTTTACGATCTGCATATTGCCATCGCCCGCCACGCACACCACAATCTCTTCCGCCCCAATATCCACTCCAGCCGCATATTCATTCACCTGACTCATCCCCGCAAACGGATGCGCTTCTTCCATGCCTTTCGTGCGCCTGCCTCTTCTTTTCATTTCCATTTACTCCTTTTTGAGATGTGTTGGCAAGCTCGGTCACTTGAGGAAATTAGCTTTCTCATCGGGGTCGCCCACTACGCCGCCAGTAGTCAAATCAATTTGACCGAAAACCACGGTGCACCGCGGTGGTCGCACAAGGCGCCATCCACTGCTTTGTTCGGCTTGCCTGCTTGCCATTCCGGAGTATACTGTCCCTATCGCTCGACGGTTTCTTCCGTATCAAATGATGCCCGCTTCTTTGTGGGTGCACCTGACGCTGGGGATTCTGCGCACACTCCAAGCAGTTTCCTACGCCTTATCCTTTTCTGGCTGGACGGCTTCGCCGTCCCTGCCCCAGCGCAGGTAACGCATGCCGTTGGGCGCTTAGTGTAAAGATCAAAGGAACAAACATCATGAAGAGAACAATCTGGTTGGTGACTCTTGCATTTACATTATTAGTGGTTTTATTGAGTGGATGCGTTACTACTTCAACACTTGTGCCAGCTACTGAGACACCCTCCCGCATCTCATTCACGTCTACAGTTGAACCAACGAGAACTCCAACGCCACCAGCCGTTGACCTAGCCATCAAAGAAATCATTGGAGAACAGCAATACGAAGAATTGGCAAAATCCATAGCCACGGGCAGGAAAATCAGCGGATTCGATTATGCTACGGGTGAAAATTTCGAAGGAACTATTAACACAGAAACAATTCAGACACAGCCAACTGTCCATTGGTATTTTAAAAATATCGTTATAGCTGAAGTAAATGGAACAGATGGGAACAAATTTAACGTTGTTTGGAACCCCTATACTAATACTTGGGTTAAAGTCTCGTCGATAGATACAGACCTTCTCAATAAAGCCAACTACTCGCATTTCGAAAAAATTGATACAAACGTCTATTCATTGGATTTTGACTTAATGTTGCTTGCTCAGGGGGATTTTGGCTCGCCTTTTCCGCCCGATATTCCAATAGCGAGGTATTGGATTACGGTAACGAGTAGGGCTATCCCCTGTCCAGGAACAGAAGCGAGAGATGTCTTCTTATATTTGGATTCAAGCAGGCTTGATTACACAGACGAAATCATGGTCGAAGGTCAATTTAACTATTTAGATGTTAAACGTGGGGCTTTTACGAAAGGCAAAGAACCATTCAAGCCAGTCGCAGTGCTCACAAGCAAAACATCAAATGGCACAAATCTATATATTGTTATCAATAAAATTCAAAATACAGATGGGTCGATTATTTTTGAAAAACTCGGGTTGGATCCGCGACTTTACGATTTTCTGAATAGTCCCCAGGAAATCGACGCGCAAGGAATTAGTAGCTGGCAAAACATCTTAGAGAGCAATCGTGTGAGGATGGTAGCAGTTTTTCCGACAGGCAATCCATCCGACTGGGGTAATTTCGGAAAAGCACAGTGGGGTGACGCATTAAACCACGGTATTCTAGTTGTAAGAGGTATTGATTATGCGGGCAATGTCATGATTCCGATGCAGATTCCGGGAGTACTGTTCAATTCTTTGCCTGATGGTATGCAGCAACAGCTTAACGAGAAGCTGGATTTTGTTAGAACTGCAAAGCCATGTGTTGGCTGGGGACCAACCATACCGTTTCCTGATGGCGCGATACCCTTTGATTTCGCATCCGCGCTTTCACGGCGCATTTTGGAGGCTGGATATACTTACGGTTCTCTTGAACCTCAACCATAAGTTTATTTCTATATGATGATATTGTATTTATGATTCTTGGATGAGTGGCGTAGGTTTTTGATATATAGATGTTTAGATTCAATAAATGCGCCCAACACCGCGTGCAGCCGACTTGGGGTACGCGCCGCGTTTTCAAGCATTTTCTGCGGCTTTGAGTTTTTCCCGTTTCGGCGGCGAGTCCACGCTCCCACCCCAAGCGGCTAACGCCAACCGTTGGCTGGCTTCGCCCAAAGATTGACGCGGTGTGTATTATGTGTATAATTTGAGCCATGAACAGTCGTGACATCATTGCCAAACTAAAAGCCGATGGGTGGATTCTTGTTCACACTCGCGGTAGTCATCATCATTTCAAACATCCCAAAAAATCTGGCAGAGTGACTGTTCCACACCCAAAAAGAGATTTGCCAATCGGCACTCTCCGCAGTATTTATCGTCAAGCAGGTTGGTCTTGGTCAGAGAAAAAGTGAGGCTCTATGCGATATCCAGTTGTTATTCATAAAGATTCAAATAGTGATTATGGTGTAACCGTTCCAGATGTATCTGGTTGTTTCAGCGCGGGCGAAACTCTTGACGAAGCGTTGCAAGAAGTAACTGAAGCCATTGAATGTCATTTAGAAGGTTTGTTAATGGATGGTGAATCTATTCCTGTTCCCCATTCAATCGAACATTACCAAAATGACCCTGACTATACTGGTGGAACTTGGGCGATTGTTACGATAGATTTAGCAAAGTTATCAGGTAAAACAACACGGGTTAATATCACATTACCTGAAAGAGTTTTGAATTTGATGGATAAGTATGCTGCTGAAAACGGTGAAACTCGTTCTGGGTTAATTGCCCAAGCCGCACTTGAATACATTGCGGCACATGAAAACGCGTAAAACAAAAAAGTCTTGCACAACAAAACGCCAGCCAACAAAGCGTTCTCAGAAACCGTCATGTCACAAGAGCGGTAGAGATGATGGTTCAAGGCGTTGATCGGGGGGCAATTAACGAAGTGAGCGGGGAAAAATCTCAAAATCATGGAGACCGTTAAATGCCAAGCAGGCGTGACGTAAGACGTCACGCCTTTTGGTTATGTCACCCCTCGTTAGGCAGGAACGAGTTGGAAGCCGAACTTCTGCGCTTTCTTCTTCATGTATTTGATCTGCTGTTCCTTGTACTTCTGCTCATACTCTTCCACACTGAGCGTTTCATATTCCACCTTGTACTTCAACATGCGGTAGACCACGCGCGCAATGGCGTGCGCAGTGGCGACGGTCGCTTGCGCTTTGTCCAGCCGCGACTTCAAACGCCGATATAGCGATCCAAACACACAGTCTGCCTGCTTGACCGATTGCGCCGCCATGCGAAAGGCTTGTCCCGCGCGGTTCTTGGTCTTCAGTGTTTTGTTCTTCAACACTTTCGCCCCCGAGATTTCATGCTTGGGCGCCAGTCCCAGCCACGAACAGAAATGCTTCTCGCTCGGAAACTTCGACATATCCGTCCCCACTTCCATGATGACCGTCTGCGCTAACGACACTCCAAAGCCATCTACGACACTCAAATCCACGCCGCTGATGCGCTTCAAATGCTGGCGGATCTCCGCCTGTTTCTGCGGCGCATTCTTGCTGTGGGAGTTGCGCTTCTTTTGCGGTAAGGGCTTCAAGTTATCACTTTTCCAGTCGGGTCGGGTCAAGGCATACAGACGCTCGATCTCCACATCGCAATCTTCGACCTGCTGTGTATAGAAATCATACATCTCCAGCGATTGCTTGACCACAAAGAGATGTTCTGCCCGCCATGTGCCGGTCAGCGCTTTGCCGATCTCCTCTTCGCTTTTCTTGCAGTTCCGATCCCGCATCGCCGCCAACCTCTGCGGGTCGCGTTCGCCGGCCACGATGGCGCGGATAATGCGCAAGCCCGTCTCGCCGGTCACATCGCTCAAGGCTTGCGACAATTGCACATTCATTTGTAGTAAGGCTTTCTGCATGTGCTGGATATGCGGCGAACGATGTTCCACCAGTTGACTGCGATGCCGAAGTAACGTCCGCAGCGCGACCAATTCTCCCTGAGGGCGAAACGAGCTTTCCAGCAATCCGTAACTATGCAGGGTCTGGATCCATTGCGCGTCTTGTATATCGCTTTTTCGTCCCGCCACTCTCCTCAACGAGCGTGAACTGATCAGCAGACATTCAAAGCCTTGCCTTTCCAATTCTTCAAACAGTGGAATCCAATACACCCCTGTGCTTTCCATCGCTACCGTTTTTACTCGATGTTCTTGCAGCCACTTGCCGATGTTCTGCAAGTCCACCGTGTAGTTGCCAAAGGCTTTTACAATCTGCGTGTTTTCATCCCCCGCGACGCAGACCACGATCTCCTCCGCACCGATGTCCACGCCTGCCGCGTCTTGATTGACCTGGCTCATCCCCACAAACGGATGCGCCTCTTCCATGCCTTTTGTGCGCCTGCCTCGTTGTCTCATTTCATGATCTCCTTTCTTGAGCAAGCCCGGTCACTTAAGGGAATTAGCTTTCTCATCGGGGTCGCCCACTACGCCGCCAGTATGCAAATCAATTTGACCGGAAACCACGGTGCACCGCGGGAGTTGCACGAGGCACTCTCCACTGCTTTGTTCGGCTTGCGTGCTTGCCGCTTCGGAGTATACTGTCCCAAGGCGCGACGGTTTCTCTTGTAGAAAATGATCCCCCCATCTTCATGGGTGCACCTGACGCTGGGGATTCTGCGGCATTTTCAAGCATTTTTCTGGCTTCGAGTTTTCTCTGCTCCCAGGCAGAGTCCACGCCCGCCCACACGCAGGTAACGCCAACCGTTAGGCGTTTGTCTTGCACAACATAATCCGTTTTTATAAAAAAAATTCCCCATTGAATCGCAGTAGAATACGATAGGCTTTTTTACTTGTTCGATTCTGGAAAGGAATGTATACTATAGTTAGCGAAACAAAAAAGGACAGATTATTGATGAAGGCAATTACTCTTTTCTCCTCTGCTGGTATTGGCGACCTTGCAATTAAAAAGCATGGTATTGAAATTTTGGTAGCGAATGAAATTGTCGAATCGCGTGTTGCCTTACACAGACAAAATTTCCCCGAAACAGAAATGATTCAGGGCGATATTTGGACAATGCAAGAAAAAATTGTAGCGAAAACTTTAGAGCGCCTGCAACGGGATGAATTAGATTTTGTGTTTGCGACACCTCCCTGTCAGGGCATGTCTAAAAACGGACAAGGAAAATTATTGCGTGGAATCCGTGATGGGTTGAAACCAAAACTTGATGAGCGTAATCAACTAATTATTCCCACTCTTAAAATCATTAAGAAACTTAATCCGAGAACAGTTTTTTTTGAAAATGTCCCAGAAATGATTTTCACTGTGATTTTGGATGAGAATGGAGAGCCAGTCAATATCATTGACTACATTGAAAGAGAGTTAGGAAACGAATATGTAGGAAAGCCCGAAGTTGTGCAATTTGCAGATTATGGTATTCCTCAACGCCGTTCTCGATTGATAACAATTTATTCAAGAGACGAAAAACTGAAACGATATTTTTCTCAAAGTAAAAGTTTTATTCCAGAAAAAACACATTCCAGCGAGCCAAATAAAAAATTAAAGTCTTGGGTAACTGTACGAGATGTTATAGGAAGTTTGCCGCCATTGGATGGTAAAAACAAAAAAATGGCAACTTCAGATATACCATTTCATCGAGTATCAGTTCTTGACCCTAAAAAATATATTTGGATTTCAAATACTCCTCCTGAAAAAGGTGCTTTTGATAATCAGTGTATTAATCCAAAATGCGGGTATCAAGGCAACTTAACTCATGGTTCATCAAAAGACCATGATGGAATTAATAGAGCAAATGGACACACCCCGTTATATTGCGAAAAATGCGGTGAAATTTTGCCTCGACCCTATACCGTTGAAAAAGATGGCAGTAAAAGAATTATGGCAGGCTATACAAGCGCATATAAAAGAATGAGTTGGAGTTTGCCTGCTCCAACTCTAACGACTAATCTTTCTTATCCAAGTAGTGACCACAAAGTTCATCCAGAGCAAAACCGTGTTTTGTCTCTTTACGAAGCCTTTTTAATTCACACACTTAACGAATTTAATTATGAGTGGCGTTTCAAAGATGATGGGCAAGTTCCTGATACTGTAATTGCCGAAGTTATCGGGGAAAGCATCCCACCAAAAGGAATTTATTTAATCATTGAACATCTTTTGAATGTTTTTTATAGCCATGAAATTAAGTTGCCTAGCGAATATCAATTAAGTTTGCTCGATTATAGCGGTTGAAAAAATCGGCATACCTTGAATCGTTGATTACGGCAATCCAATTTTCATACATTTTGTAAATCCCTGTTCGCGCCATGATTGAAACGCTTGTTGTTCTACCTCCGCCCTCTTTTGGTTGAACAATTTTCCCCCAGTCATCTTCTGTGAGATTGCCGCTGAAAAACAGACCGCAAATGACAGGCTTTCCGTTTACAAAATCCCAAAAGATACCAATCAGATTATTTGTTTCTCGATGATGGGCTTTCCAATCGTATGCGCCAGTATATTCAATTCTTTCATCGCCTATATCTGGCTTTCTTAAACCTTTTTTTCTAAAGACTTCGGGCGTGGGAACACTACCAACAGTAGCCTTAACTTCAATACCACCAGTTTCAAAGCCGCTGAAGGGGCTTTTGTCTTGGTCGTTGTTGGCTAGTTTTTCCCAGAGTGCTTTACCTTCTTTTGTCATAATCAATAAATCGGGGTATCCGTCTTGATGTGGATTCTTGACCAAAGCGCCGTTTGCAGATTTAACGATTGCGCTTACAAACATTTCCCCTACAAATGCGCTCAAATTTCTCATTCCCAAAATTCCAAACAAATCAGGAGCATTTTCTTTCAAAACATCCATATTCTGATTGGTCAATGCTAATGCGGTTTTGAAAATTTCCAAATCTAAAAACAAACTTTCTGATTTTCCAGTTACTTTCACGCCTTTAATTTTGTTATACACATAGTCAGTATTAGTTGTCATGTTAAAGTCCCTTTGTTAATTCTGAAATGGATACGTCCAAAGCCTGAGCAACTTTGTAAATATTTGAAAGGGTGATATTTTTTTCCGCCCTTTCAATCATGCCGATATAAGTACGATGAACGCCTGCTTTAGCGGCAAGTTCTTCTTGCGAAAGATTTTGTTTCAATCTTTCATCTCGTACTTTTTGACCAAATTTTTCTAGTATGGTTTTATTCATGGCTCACCTGAAAGTTGTAGGCAGTATAAAATAGTGCTAACTTTAGTTCTACATACCAAAGTTAGCACTGCAATTATGTTCTAGGTTTATAATCAGCGTTATGGTTAAACAAAAAAACGCCTAACAAAGCGTTCTCAGAAACCGTCATGTCACAAGAGCGGTAGAGATGATGGTTCAAGGCGTTGATCGGGGGGCAATTAACGAAGTGAGCGGGGAAAAATCTCAAAATCATGGAGACCGTTAAATGCCAAGCAGGCGTGACGTAAGACGTCACGCCTTTTGGTTATGTCACCCCTCGTTAGGCAGGAACGAGTTGGAAGCCGAACTTCTGCGCTTTCTTCTTCATGTATTTGATCTGCTGTTCCTTGTACTTCTGCTCATACTCTTCCACACTGAGCGTTTCATATTCCACCTTGTACTTCAACATGCGGTAGACCACGCGCGCAATGGCGTGCGCAGTGGCGACGGTCGCTTGCGCTTTGTCCAGCCGCGACTTCAAACGCCGATATAGCGATCCAAACACACAGTCTGCCTGCTTGACCGATTGCGCCGCCATGCGAAAGGCTTGTCCCGCGCGGTTCTTGGTCTTCAGTGTTTTGTTCTTCAACACTTTCGCCCCCGAGATTTCATGCTTGGGCGCCAGTCCCAGCCACGAACAGAAATGCTTCTCGCTCGGAAACTTCGACATATCCGTCCCCACTTCCATGATGACCGTCTGCGCTAACGACACTCCAAAGCCATCTACGACACTCAAATCCACGCCGCTGATGCGCTTCAAATGCTGGCGGATCTCCGCCTGTTTCTGCGGCGCATTCTTGCTGTGGGAGTTGCGCTTCTTTTGCGGTAAGGGCTTCAAGTTATCACTTTTCCAGTCGGGTCGGGTCAAGGCATACAGACGCTCGATCTCCACATCGCAATCTTCGACCTGCTGTGTATAGAAATCATACATCTCCAGCGATTGCTTGACCACAAAGAGATGTTCTGCCCGCCATGTGCCGGTCAGCGCTTTGCCGATCTCCTCTTCGCTTTTCTTGCAGTTCCGATCCCGCATCGCCGCCAACCTCTGCGGGTCGCGTTCGCCGGCCACGATGGCGCGGATAATGCGCAAGCCCGTCTCGCCGGTCACATCGCTCAAGGCTTGCGACAATTGCACATTCATTTGTAGTAAGGCTTTCTGCATGTGCTGGATATGCGGCGAACGATGTTCCACCAGTTGACTGCGATGCCGAAGTAACGTCCGCAGCGCGACCAATTCTCCCTGAGGGCGAAACGAGCTTTCCAGCAATCCGTAACTATGCAGGGTCTGGATCCATTGCGCGTCTTGTATATCGCTTTTTCGTCCCGCCACTCTCCTCAACGAGCGTGAACTGATCAGCAGACATTCAAAGCCTTGCCTTTCCAATTCTTCAAACAGTGGAATCCAATACACCCCTGTGCTTTCCATCGCTACCGTTTTTACTCGATGTTCTTGCAGCCACTTGCCGATGTTCTGCAAGTCCACCGTGTAGTTGCCAAAGGCTTTTACAATCTGCGTGTTTTCATCCCCCGCGACGCAGACCACGATCTCCTCCGCACCGATGTCCACGCCTGCCGCGTCTTGATTGACCTGGCTCATCCCCACAAACGGATGCGCCTCTTCCATGCCTTTTGTGCGCCTGCCTCGTTGTCTCATTTCATGATCTCCTTTCTTGAGCAAGCCCGGTCACTTAAGGGAATTAGCTTTCTCATCGGGGTCGCCCACTACGCCGCCAGTATGCAAATCAATTTGACCGGAAACCACGGTGCACCGCGGGAGTTGCACGAGGCACTCTCCACTGCTTTGTTCGGCTTGCGTGCTTGCCGCTTCGGAGTATACTGTCCCAAGGCGCGACGGTTTCTCTTGTAGAAAATGATCCCCCCATCTTCATGGGTGCACTGGACGCTGGGGATTCTGGCGAAAATCTCAAGCAGTTTTCACGCCTTAGCCTTTTTCTGGCTGGACGGCTTCGCCGTCCCCGCCCCAGCGCAGGTAACGCAAACCGTTATCTTTCACATTGGCGTTTTGAGTCTTGAAAATTAGGGTTTCAGTTTTTAGCAAAATATCGGGTTCAATAAAATCGGGCGTTTTTGGCGGCGGCAATTTCCAAATTTTGGTTTCTCAAAATCGGCTCAGGTTTCTTGTTCCTTCAGTTTCTTTTCAAATTTGCTCAGGTCTCTAAAATTGGCTTTGTGGTTTCAGTCAGGTTGTTGGTAAGGAAGCGGTTTCATTTTGCAAAGTCATGTTTTTATGGCTTGTATTTTATTTAGCAAAGTCAGGCTTCTGAAATCGGCTCGGTTGTTGAGCTTGTCGAAACATCAAGATTCTTAGCAAAAGTTTAGGTACGTTTTGGTTTAGGCTTTTTAGTCAAGTTTATTTTTTCTAGCAAAGTAATTTTTTCGCAAATTCAGTTTTTAGCAAAGGTTTTGGCAAGTCCTCAGCTCTGGCGTTTTAATAAGTCAGTCTCATTTTCCAAAAAAGTCGGGCTTGTAAAAATTTGGCGTGCGTGTAAAATCAAGTCACAAAAGGCGTGGTTCTGTTCTTAGGCAAAAGAGTCTTGCACAACCCGCAGTCACCTAACAAAGCGTTCTCAGAAACCGTCATGTCACAAGAGCGGTTGAGAGGGTCGTTCGAGGCGCTGGTCAGAGCAAAGTCAGTGAGCGAAGCGGTGAAAAACCCCAAAATCACGAAAGCCGTTAAATGCAAAGCAGGCGTGGCATAAGCGGTCACGCCTTTTTGGTAGGTTGCCCCCTCGCTTAGGCAGGGATGAGTTGGAAGCCCAGCTTCTGCGCTTTCTTCTTCATGTACTTGATCTGCTGTTCTTTGTACTTCGCCTCGTACTCTTTCACATTGATCGCTTCGTATTCCACCTTGTATTTGAGCATTCTATAGACCACCCGCGCAATGGCGTGCGCCGTGGCGACGGTCGCTTGCGCTTTATCCAGCCGCGACTTCAAGCGCCGATACAGCGACCCAAACACACAGTCCGCTTGTTTGACCGATTGCGCCGCCATCCGAAAGGCTTGCCCGGCGCGGTTCTTCGTCTTCAGCGTCTTATTCTTTAACACCTTCGCTCCCGAGATTTCGTGCTTCGGCGCCAGTCCCAACCACGAACAGAAATGCTTCTCGCTCGGAAACTTCGACATGTCCGTCCCCACCTCCATAATGACCGTTTGCGCCAGCGACACCCCAAACCCATCTACCACGCTCAAGTCCACGCCGCTGATGCGCTTCAAATGCTTGCGGATCTCCGCCTGTTTCTGCGGCGCATTCTTGCTGTGCGAGTTGCGCTTCTTTTGCGGTAAGGTCTTCACTTCGCCCCCTTCCCAATTCGGCCGCGTCAATGCGTACATCCGATCAATCTCCGCATCGCATTCTTCCACTTGCTTCGTGTAAAAGTCGTACATCTCCAGCGATTGCTGGACGATGAAGAGATGTTCTGCCCGCCACGTTCCGGTCAACGCTTGACCAATCTCTTCGGCGCTCTTCTTGCAGTTTCGATCTCGCATCGCCGCCAGTGTTTGCGGCTCTCGCTCGCCCGCCACGATCGCGCGGATGATCCGCAATCCCGTCTCGCCCGTTATGTCGCTCAAGGCTTGCGATAACTGCACGTTCATTTGCAGTAAGGCTTTCTGCATGTGTTGGATATGCGGTGAACGATGTTCCACCAATTGATTGCGGTGGCGCAACAGGGTTCGCAAGGCGACCAGTTCTCCCGACGGTCGAAACGAGCTTTCCAGCAGTCCGTAACTGTGCAGGGTTTGGATCCATTGCGCATCTTGGATGTCGCTCTTCCGCCCGGGCGCTCTCCGCAATGACCGCGAACTAATCAGCAGGCACTTAAAACCCTGCCGTTCCAGTTCTTCAAACAACGGAATCCAATAGACCCCTGTGCTTTCCATGGCGACAGTTTTTACTTGATGCTCCCGCAACCATTTCCCGATGTTCTGCAAGTCCACCGTATAGTTGCCGAAGGCTTTTACGATCTGCATATTGCCATCGCCCGCCACGCACACCACAATCTCTTCCGCCCCAATATCCACTCCAGCCGCATATTCATTCACCTGACTCATCCCCGCAAACGGATGCGCTTCTTCCATGCCTTTCGTGCGCCTGCCTCTTCTTTTCATTTCCATTTACTCCTTTTTGAGATGTGTTGGCAAGCTCGGTCACTTGAGGAAATTAGCTTTCTCATCGGGGTCGCCCACTACGCCGCCAGTAGTCAAATCAATTTGACCGAAAACCACGGTGCACCGCGGTGGTCGCACAAGGCGCCATCCACTGCTTTGTTCGGCTTGCCTGCTTGCCATTCCGGAGTATACTGTCCCTATCGCTCGACGGTTTCTTCCGTATCAAATGATGCCCGCTTCTTTGTGGGTGCACCTGACGCTGGGGATTCTGCGCACACTCCAAGCAGTTTCCTACGCCTTATCCTTTTTCTGGTTGGACGGCTTCGCCGTCCCCGCCCCAGCGCAGGTAACGCAATCCGTTAGACCGCCCCTTGCAAATTTAGTGTTTTATAATGAGTAGAAAATCGTCTGGATGGATAATCAATGCCAAATGCTATTCAAACAAAAGCCAAGAACGCAAAAAATGACGAGTTCTACACACAGTACGCCGATATTGAAAAAGAAATTTCGGCATATTTAGAATTTGACCCTGATGTGTTTCGGGGAAAAACAGTATTCTTACCTTGTGATGACCCAGAGTGGAGCAACTTCACAAAGTATTTTGCCCAAAATTTTGAGAAGTTCGGATTGAAAAAACTTATCAGCACCAGTTACGCTGTAAATAGTAAAAACTATAAAGACGGTTATCAGCCAACACTTTTTGAAACCAGTGCGCCCTATTTCGATAAAGTTAAAACCGTAAACAATGGAAAGATTTTTACCTTGACCCATGATAAGACAGGCGACCATAAAGTAAATGTTGATGATTTAGAGTGGCATTACTTGGAAGGTGACGGCGATTTTAGAAGTAATGAGATAAAAAAATTGCGTGATGAATCTGACATCATAATTACTAACCCGCCTTTTTCACTGTTTCGTGAGTTTTTGGCGTGGATAATTGAAGTGGAAAAGCAATTCGTGATAATAGGCAACATGAATGCCATTGCCTACAAAGAAGTTTTTCCTTTGATTGAGAATGATAAGATGTGGATGGGCAATGGTTTTAATGCTGGCAATGCTTACTTTTCAACACCCTTTGCCAAAGATTATGGAGAAGGAGTTTATAACCCTGAAACTGGCTTGGTAAAATTTAGGAATGTGTGTTGGTTTACTAATCTTGACCACGGAAGGCGTCACCAACCGCTACCATTAATGACAATGGCGGATAACCTGAAATTCAGCAAGCACAAAGAAATCAAAGGGAAAAAATCTTACGACAGTTACGACAACTATGACGCCATCGAAGTGCCATATACCGATTCTATCCCAAGTGATTATGATGGCGTAATGGGTGTACCGATTAGTTTTCTAAACAAATACTCCCCTGAGCAATTTGAGATTTTAGGAATTACACAAAGGGGTTGTCACGATAAAGTACCTGACACTAAAAAATATGATGATTATTGGGAAGTGCAACCAAATGGTAAAAAAACAGGGTCTTCAGGTGGGAAAACAAATGAAAACCCAAATTTGGTTGGCAACGACGGCAAAAAGAATTATTTTACAAATAAAGAAGGTGTAGTTATCCAGTCTGTGTATCAAAGAATTTTCATTAGGCATAGGAAATCTACAAAATGATTACAACGCTAAAAACTGATATTACAGTCAGAGATATTTGTGATGGTTTTGTCTATAACGAACTTGAAGGAAAAGGTTTGTTCGGCTTGTCAGGTAAATTAACCATCCAGCCAGAATACCAGCGCAATTATATTTATGCAGACGGTAAAAAAGATGTTGCTGTTATCGAATCAATCCTCAAAGGCTATCCTTTGGGTTTGATTTATTTCAACAAAGTTAGTGATGATGTTTTGGAAGTATTAGACGGGCAACAGCGTATCACCAGTTTTGGGCGATATGTAACTGATAAATTTGCCATCAAAGATGAAAACGGCATGGAACAATACTTTAGCGGTATTGCATCCGATAAGCAATCTAAAATACTGGAAACGCCGTTGCTTATTTATGAATGTGAAGGCACTGAAAGCGAAATAAAAGAGTGGTTCAAAACAATCAATATTGCTGGCGTACCGCTTAATCAACAAGAATTATTGAACGCTGTATATTCAGGAACTTTTGTAACTCTTGGAAAAGCAGAGTTTAGTAATAGCCAAAATTCCAATATTCAAAAATGGAGTGCATATATTTCAGGCAGTGTAAATCGGCAGGCTTATCTTGAATGCGCTCTTGATTGGGTAAGTAAAGGGAATATTGGCGATTATATGAGTCGCCATCGTTACGATAAAAATATTACAGAGTTAAAAGCATACTTCAACAGCGTGATTGATTGGGTTTCAACTGTATTTGTAGATGTAGAAAGCGAAATGCAAGGATTGGATTGGGGAAGATTGTACGAAGAACATCATAAAAAATCTTATAATCCCGCTAAAGTTTCAAAGGAAGTAAAAAGCCTTTACGGCGACTCGTATATCAAAAATCGCAAGGGTATTTTTGAGTATATTCTTGGCGGTTCAGTTGATACAAAATTATTAGATGTGCGGGTTTTTGATGAAGCGACAAAGAAAAGCGTTTACACGGCGCAAACTACAAAAGCCGAATCGAGCGGTAAATCTAATTGTCCGCTTTGTGCCGTTGGGCATGATGTAAACAAGAGTAAAATTTGGAAGTTGAATGAAATGGACGCAGACCATGTAGCGGCATGGAGTAAAGGCGGCGCAACGAATATCAAGAATTGTCAAATGTTATGCAAGACACATAATCGAGCAAAAGGAAACCGTTAAAAGCAAAAAGCGGTCTAACACAGCGTGCAGTGGACGGGTGGGATTCTGCGCGTTTTTCAAGCATTTTTCTCGCTTCGGGTTTTCTCTGCTTCCAAGCATTATCTACGCCCACCCACCCGCCACTAACGCAAACCGTTGGGCAACACGAAAAGATTTCATACATGGATCAACTCATCAAAGACCGCTACAACGACGCCATCTTGCAGGAAGCCATGCGGCGTTATGGCATCACAAATAAACAGATACATTCCTTGGACGCGTTTGAAAGTTTTATCTATGAATTCGAGCGCGATTCACAGGCTTATGTTCTTCGTATCGCTCACAGTGTTCGACGTAGCGAATCTCTCGTTCTAGGTGAAGTAGATTGGATCAATTATCTGGCTGAAGGTGGTGTTTCCGTTGCAAAAGCAATTCTGTCTGAATCTGGAAAACTTGTGGAAGGGATTGAAGATCAATGGGGCGGGATTTTTCTCGTAACGGCTTTTGTGAAAGCGCAAGGACAAGCCCCGTGGGATTTATGGACACCTAAACTTTACGAATCGTACGGTGAACTGATCGGACGGATTCACACGCTGTCCAAATCCTACCAACCCAATCAGGTGGATTGGAAGCGACCAGACTGGAACGATGATCTCTTTGAATTTGTAGAACGCTACTTACCCGCGTCTGAATCTATAGCGAAGCAGAAATATCAGGACATTTGCAATCATGTAAAAACACTTGCGAAAAACCGTGACTCTTACGGTCTGACTCATCAAGATGCGCATGGTAACAATCTCTTTGTGGACGAGATGGGTCAGATCACCCTGTTTGACTTCGACGAATGCGCCTACAACTGGTTCATCAATGATATTGCGGTTGTATTATTTTATATCGTCCAAGACGCAGAAGATTGGCGCGCCTTCACACAGGAGTTTATGTCACATTTTCTTCGCGGATATATACAGGCTTGCCCGTTGGACTTCACATGGCTTAGAGAAATTCCAAACTTTCTGAAAATCCGTGAGATCGAATTGTATGCTGTCATGTATCGAGATTTTGATGTGAATAACATTGATGATGAGTGGTGCGCACGCTTTATGCACAACCGCAAATTTAGAATTGAGAACAACCTGCCTTATATTGATTTCGACTTCGAGTCTCTTTCTACACAAATATAAAAAGGCGAGTCTGTTAATTTTGAATGTGTTACCTAAAGACGACACTCGCCAAATGTTACTTGCCCAACATTGCGTGCAGCTGACGGTGGGTACGCACCGCGTTTTTCAGGCATTTTCCTGGCTTTGGGCATTGTCCCGTTTCGAAAGCGAGTCCACCCTCCCACCCACCGCAGCTAACGCGAGCCGTTGGGCAGTTCCTTGCAAAGGATAAATAGTATCAATATGAAAAAAAAGATTCTTGGGTTGAGTTTATCTCTGGCTGTCCCCGTAATTTTTACATTGTTCATCAGCCCAATGTTCATTAAGCCTAATATCAACGAGTCAGTTTCTACTTTGATAGGGTTTGGTGTATTTTGGGGCTTGGCTTTTGTGATTGTATTTTTTACACAAATCGTCGAGAACCAGCCACTGGCAACTATTGGCTGGAAGCCCTTATCTTGGAAATTGGGACTGGCAGCAATTGGACTAGGTATTTTGTTGTCACTATTGGTTCCCGTTCTCACTTTATTGGTAAGCAGAGTTTTTCCGCCGTCAAATTCAGGAACAGTAACGCAAGTCGCATCCAATTATTCTTGGTGGATATTGCTCTTAAGCGTATTAACAGCGGGTATAACAGAAGAGATTTTGTTTCGTGGTTATCCACTAGAACGATTACAGGAAATTACAGGGAATAAATGGATTAGCGGGTTGATTAGCATGGTGTTTTTTGTGACTGCTCATGCCACAGGATGGAATCTCGCTCACATTGTTGGTGTAGTGATTCCATTAGGTATTATCCTTACTGGTTTATACTTTTGGCAAAGAAATCTGTTATTCGTGATGATTGTTCATGTGGTCATAGATTTGCCAATAGTTTTTATAGCATTGTTATCATAAAACTGCCCAACAAAGCGTGCAGTGGATGGTGGGGATTCTGCGGCTTCGACAAGCATTTTCCTCGCTTCGGTTTTTTTCTGCTCTCAGGCATTGTCCCAGCCCGCCCCACCACCACTAACGCAAACCGTTGGGCAGTTCCTTGCATAACAAGGTAATCAATGAAAATCAAAAACATCGTCACGGTCTTGCTTGTTGCTATTATTTTGGTTTCGTGTGCGCCAGCGGCTAAAGTCGTTCCAACAGAAATATCTATTCCAACTTCTACATTTCCGCCTATCCCCCTAACCTCCACAATTACGCCAACACCCACACCTGAAAATATTGCGGACGCAAAAGATTTGCCAATTTGGGTAAGCAATTTTGTTCAGGCTTTTGAAGGAAAAGTATCTGTAAACAACGTGCAAATGGATGAAGTTCAATTATTGGACGAAATAAAAAATAGCCCAGACAGTTTTATTCAATCCAAAATCGGAAAAAATCAGGTTGTTTACAAATTGTTGGTAATAAATAATATCCCTCTCGCAGTTATGGGTTCAGATAATAAGTGGCGGGCTATTTTGCTTCGTGACATGGCAGAAGCAAACAATCAAGTCATTTCATCTCCAGTATGGGATGAATTGATAGACCCAAATGACCCTCATTATTCAAAATATACAGAATTACTCAAACAGGTAAACTTACTAACGATTACAGCAGATTTGAATATCACGGTTGTGTTTAATGATTTTTCAACGCAAGACTGGAAAGAAATACTATCCGCCTGGGATGAAATTAAATCTCAATTAGATAATGGGGTTATTCCCGATAAATATCCTTATAACTGGACGCCCGCAGAAAGAATATATGAATTTGCCGCTGAAAATAATATGGCGGTGAGAGCGCAACACCTTCTTGATGGCAATGATTTTACAGAAGCCATTAGAAATGGCGGCTTCACTAAAGACGAATTGATGAAAATCCTTGAATTTGAGACAAGCGTAAAAGTATTGAAATTCAAAGGTCAAACCTATTCTTGGAACGTTGCGGATGAAATGGTGCTCACTGAAATTAATAAGGCAGGAAACGGTGATTATGGTTTTTGGAATAGAGAAGTAAATCTTGATGAAGCGGTTTTATTAATCGCTAAAACAGTAAAAGAGCATGACCCGAAAGCATTGACTGTAATTACCGAGAATTTTGTGCTCGAAAAATCATTCAGAGAAGCGGAGCCTGACCATCGGGAGCAGTTTTTTGTTTTTCTAAAAAGAATGAAAGAAGCCAACGCATCTATAGATTGCGTCGAATTGGAAAATAACTGGTGGATTTATACGATGTCGGAAAAAGAGTTTATGCTTGAAGTTCATCAGAAAATTCTCGACATAGATTTTTGCATTGCCGCTCCAGAAACAACTGTCTTTGTATCTGACTATTATCCTGTTTGGTGGATTCAACCTGACAAGGCACAAATAACTGATACTCCCATCGTCGAACAAACAAAGGCTTACCGAACAGTGGCGGAAGTCTATACAGAGTTGCCTACAATGGGAATGGGACTTGGAGAAATTTGGGATAAAACATCTTGGCTAAATTTTGTCACAGGCAATGGTAACTTTGAAGAAGTCAGCGATACCTATGCCAGTATTTTTGATGTTGAAGGAAAACCAAAACCAGCGTACTATGCAATTCTAGAAGTTTTATACGGTGCGGCTTTTGATAGCAAATGAGTCTTAAGGTCAAAAACTGCCCAACAAAGCGTGCAGCGGATTTTTGGGAGTCTGCGGCTTCGAGAGACATTTTCCTCACTTCGAGTTTTTTCTACATCTCAAACCGAATCTCAGCCCGCCCAAAATCCGCTAACGCAAACCGTTAGCCCGTTGAATGTTTCAAGTTTTGATCGCTGAAAGAAAAACATGAATCTAAGCGACTACATAAGTTTACTTGCACTTATAACTTCAATTGTTTTCGGCTATATAAACTATCGGCACACAAAGAAACAGTTCCGAAATGCAGTAACTCCTGTATTAGCATCGAAACTATCTTTCACACAAAATTACAATAAAGCAGGATATGTTGTAATTTCGACTGAAAAGTCCGAGCAAGGACAACTCTATTTCTATGATGATACTGATTTGACCTTACGAATGAAGAACTTGAGCAACACTTTGTCGATAACTGGTATAAAGTGGAAACTTGAATATGCAAAACAATACAAAAGGTGGCTTCCTGTAAAATTTTGGTTGAATTCGCCCCTAATCGCAACTATACCTGACGAGTTAAACCCTCTCGAAGAAAAAATATGCATACTTGATCATCGTTGGGAAACATTGGCATCCTTGATTCTTCCCAACAGCATTGAAGAAGTCACGCAACAAGATAATGAAGGTAAAGCCCGTAAATATTTCATAGCAAAAGCGCCAATTTCAATTTTCATAAGATTAACGATTTCTTACAAGGCAGGTTTACCGAATTCAGAATACATGGCTTTGCGTCAAGAATATCGTATTGTTTCGGTAACATCTGGTTATCCTAACGAAAGTGGTATTGTATGGCATTTATACGGTGAAGACAACGCAGATAACATGATTGATAACCCAGGCAAAATATATTAAAGGAGCATTTTGGCTAAATCAACAACAGAAAAAGTGAGTCTTCCATTCCAAGAGCGGGCTAACAAAGCGTTCTCAGAAACCGTCATGTCACAAGAGCGGTTGAGAGGGTCGTTCGAGGCGCTGGTCAGAGCAAAGTCAGTGAGCGAAGCGGTGAAAAACCCCAAAATCACGAAAGCCGTTAAATGCAAAGCAGGCGTGGCATAAGCGGTCACGCCTTTTTGGTAGGTTGCCCCCTCGCTTAGGCAGGGATGAGTTGGAAGCCCAGCTTCTGCGCTTTCTTCTTCATGTACTTGATCTGCTGTTCTTTGTACTTCGCCTCGTACTCTTTCACATTGATCGCTTCGTATTCCACCTTGTATTTGAGCATTCTATAGACCACCCGCGCAATGGCGTGCGCCGTGGCGACGGTCGCTTGCGCTTTATCCAGCCGCGACTTCAAGCGCCGATACAGCGACCCAAACACACAGTCCGCTTGTTTGACCGATTGCGCCGCCATCCGAAAGGCTTGCCCGGCGCGGTTCTTCGTCTTCAGCGTCTTATTCTTTAACACCTTCGCTCCCGAGATTTCGTGCTTCGGCGCCAGTCCCAACCACGAACAGAAATGCTTCTCGCTCGGAAACTTCGACATGTCCGTCCCCACCTCCATAATGACCGTTTGCGCCAGCGACACCCCAAACCCATCTACCACGCTCAAGTCCACGCCGCTGATGCGCTTCAAATGCTTGCGGATCTCCGCCTGTTTCTGCGGCGCATTCTTGCTGTGCGAGTTGCGCTTCTTTTGCGGTAAGGTCTTCACTTCGCCCCCTTCCCAATTCGGCCGCGTCAATGCGTACATCCGATCAATCTCCGCATCGCATTCTTCCACTTGCTTCGTGTAAAAGTCGTACATCTCCAGCGATTGCTGGACGATGAAGAGATGTTCTGCCCGCCACGTTCCGGTCAACGCTTGACCAATCTCTTCGGCGCTCTTCTTGCAGTTTCGATCTCGCATCGCCGCCAGTGTTTGCGGCTCTCGCTCGCCCGCCACGATCGCGCGGATGATCCGCAATCCCGTCTCGCCCGTTATGTCGCTCAAGGCTTGCGATAACTGCACGTTCATTTGCAGTAAGGCTTTCTGCATGTGTTGGATATGCGGTGAACGATGTTCCACCAATTGATTGCGGTGGCGCAACAGGGTTCGCAAGGCGACCAGTTCTCCCGACGGTCGAAACGAGCTTTCCAGCAGTCCGTAACTGTGCAGGGTTTGGATCCATTGCGCATCTTGGATGTCGCTCTTCCGCCCGGGCGCTCTCCGCAATGACCGCGAACTAATCAGCAGGCACTTAAAACCCTGCCGTTCCAGTTCTTCAAACAACGGAATCCAATAGACCCCTGTGCTTTCCATGGCGACAGTTTTTACTTGATGCTCCCGCAACCATTTCCCGATGTTCTGCAAGTCCACCGTATAGTTGCCGAAGGCTTTTACGATCTGCATATTGCCATCGCCCGCCACGCACACCACAATCTCTTCCGCCCCAATATCCACTCCAGCCGCATATTCATTCACCTGACTCATCCCCGCAAACGGATGCGCTTCTTCCATGCCTTTCGTGCGCCTGCCTCTTCTTTTCATTTCCATTTACTCCTTTTTGAGATGTGTTGGCAAGCTCGGTCACTTGAGGAAATTAGCTTTCTCATCGGGGTCGCCCACTACGCCGCCAGTAGTCAAATCAATTTGACCGAAAACCACGGTGCACCGCGGTGGTCGCACAAGGCGCCATCCACTGCTTTGTTCGGCTTGCCTGCTTGCCATTCCGGAGTATGCTGTCCCTATCGCTCGACGGTTTCTTCCGTATCAAATGACGCCCGCTTCTTTGTGGGTGCACCTGACGCTGGGGATTCTGCGCACATCCCAAGTATTTTCCCCGCTGTCGAGTTTTTTCTACACCCAAAGCGGATTGCGCCAATGCCCCAGCGCAAGTAACGCAAACCGTTGGCACGCCCCTTGCAAAATTTAGTTTTGAAAATCATAGCAAAAACGCCCTTGCCTGCAGTATCGTTTTCTGATATTATTTCATTGTGGACAACAAGCACCGTAAAACCCTTGAAGCCATTTTCGAGAAGCCAGAGCGAGCAAATATTCTTTGGCGTGATGTCGAGTCTTTATTCACCGCTTTGGGCGCTGAAATTTCAGAAGGTAATGGCTCAAGAGTGCGTGTTGCGTTGAAAGATGTTCGCGCTGTTTTTCATCGCCCTCACCCACGCAAAGAAACAAATAAAGGTGCAGTAAAGTCTGTTCGCCGCTTTCTTGAAGCGGCAGGAGTAAAGCCATGATGGAATATAAAGGTTATATCGGTAAAATTGAAATTGATGATGAAGTGGGCATTTTGTATGGGGAAGTAATTAATGTCCGTGATGTAATTACTTTTGAAGGCGAAAGCGTTGATGAAATTCAAACGGCATTTCGAGAATCGGTTGATGATTATCTTGCCTTTTGCGCTAAACGAAAAGAATCGCCTGAAAAACCGTTTTCAGGAAAGTTTGTTTTACGTTTACCTGAAGAACTACACCGCAAAGCCTATATTCAGGCAAAATTAAAAAACAAGAGTCTGAATAGTTGGGTTACTGACGTTTTGCAATCAGTTCTTAACAGCAAGTAGAGTCTTAAGGTCAAAAGCGTTCCAACAAAGCGTGCAGTGGATGGTGGGGAGTCTGCGGCTTCGAGAAGCATTTTTCTCGCTTCGAGTTTTTTCTGCTCTCAAACATTTTCCCAGCCCGTCCAAAATCCGCTAACGCACACCGTTAGGCGGTCTCTTCCGAGCAGAGAAAGTAGGAAATATGAAGTTACAAACTATGACAATCGTAATTCTTGCAACTATCTTATCCTCTTGCGCGCCCGTATTACAGCATTCCGTAATCCCAACCCCGTCTCCAATAGATGCTATTGCACCTACACTTGCATCTACTTCTACGGCCACTACGACTTTAGGTCTATCGCCAACCTCAACAACGAAGGCAACGGCACATCCCGTTTTAGAAACGGGTTTACCGCCGTCATCAACGATCACCCCAAATGCAACCCAAGCGGCACAGCAAGAAGACATAAAGAATGTCATACAAGCATATTTTGAAATTCGGTATCAATTGCTCAGTGTTTCGCCGCCTGCGGACATTCAGCAGGATGTTTTTGGCAAGTTAATGTCAAGCAGGGACGACGCAAAGGATTTCCTCACTACCGAAACGGCTAAACTGGCAGTTGAGAGAAAATGGTACGAATTGAATAAACTCAGATATGCCAAATATGAATATTCCTTGAAGTACACAGACATCTCATTTGACGCGACTGCTCAGATGGCTACGGTCTCTCTACACGAGTATTTTGAAATAATCTGTGAAAAAACAATGGATAACAACTCGCAAAATCCATCTGCCTGTGCCATTGGGGAACTCACCCATGAAATTGTCTTGCACAATGAAAACAACCAATGGAAAATAATTTCTGATACCTACTGGGACTCTTGGTGGCGTCAATTCCGAAAACCAGGATTATCCACAAACGAAATATTGCAGAATATCAATGCGAAAGAAACCTCTGTGACAGCGCATGTAAACTCGCTTTTGCCTATTGCCGCTCCCGAAACTGAATTTTCCTGTAATCTCAGCGCAGATGATTCATCCCATCCTTATGAACGAAATGACGCCGTAACCTACGCTCAAACTCATGCTCTTCCTGAAAACTACAACCTTTACTATCCAAGTTACGATGACCAAACATACGGCGACTGCACAAACTTTGTTTCCCAGGCTGTTTACGAAGACGGCAACGCGTCTATGTCCATCCCAGAGCCATTGCCTGCTCGCACAACGGACGGTCAACTTCAATGGTATCTCCTCAATGGAATGCAGCGCGCTTCTGCCTGGAATCATGTAGTGCCGTTATATGACTTTCTTGTATCTCCTGCAGTTTGGAATGAAGGACCCGAAGGGTGCGAAATGACCTACGATAACGATGAGCAACTAGCAGAGCGTCTGTCTCAAATTCAGGCTGGAGACATCATTCAATATGATTGGGATGGAATTGGAGGATGGGACCATTCTGTGATTGTTGTTGGTAGTGACGAGAATGGCATTGTTCAAGTTGCAAGTCATTCACCCAATTCTCAACAATTAGCCTACAACTGGACTGCGTATGAGAACATCCGATTAATTCACATCGAGCGTAGCGATGGGATGCCTCCCGTCAAGACCTTTATAGCAGTTGCAGGAGATGATGAAAACACAAGAGACTGTGACGGAGACTTCTTGGGGAATGAAGTATATCTTGGAAAATGCGATGATGGCGAAAGTATTATCAGTGGTTTTCGTTTCACCGATATACAAATTCCCTATGGCGCAACGATAAAATATGCCTACATCACATTCTCTGTGGATGGGACTTATACATCTCCTATTTCACTCAAAATATACGGTGACGCAAGCGGAAATTCAGAATCATTCAGCACATCGAATCCCTTGGCAGCTCGCCCTACAACATCCGCATCCAGCGCAGTGACATGGGATGTGACAGAACAGTGGGATTTGACGAAAAACCTTGCAGGCGGAGAAAGTCAGTTTAGCTTTACCACGCCGCAACTTGCCTCTGTGCTTCAAGAAATCGTAAATCAAGACGGCTGGGTATCTGGCAACTCGCTTTCGATTATCATCAAAGACAATGGTTCTACCACGCATCGTCGAGTAATTGCTTGGGAACGGGCTGAAAGTGACGCCGAACTTTTCCCCGCAAGATTGGTTGTCGCCTACGAAGGTGGCATTTCAATACCGACTGCAACTCCCACGCCAACAGCTACGCCGACATCCACACCGACTTCCACTCCATCGCCCACCCCTGTGCCAACAGAAACACCTGTGCCGACCAACACACCTGGAGTAGAGCCTACCTCTCCTCCTTCCTGGTGGGCGCCTGCCGAAAATGTACTGATGAAAGATGAACCAGATCAAAAAAGAGAAGCGTTTTCCGAACTCTTAAGCCAGATTCGAGACCAGATTTTGAAGTCGTCACCCAAAGGCAATGCTTATATTGAGATGATATATCAGCATGCGCCAGAAATAATGACACTACTCTCAAAAGATGAAAACTTACGGCATCAAGTAAAAGACTTAGCTTTAGAGATACAGCCATTATTGGAATCTGTCGTTAGTAGTGAATCAGAATACAAAAAACCTCGTTTGGAGAAAATCTGGATAAAAAAAGCAATTTTGGTTTTAGACGATGTAAGAAAACAAGCTAGTCCAAGTCTAAGTGCAGAAATTGACTGGTGGAAGAAATACTTGCCGAGTTTTGCAGGCAAGACAGGAAAAGAGATTTGGGAGATGTTACCAAAGCGCTAAATCTACTCGGATTCGAGTTAAAAACCGCCTAACATTGTGTGCAGCAACTGTCTTGAAAGTCAAGAGCAAAACCCTCCTTTAAAGGGAAAAAACAGGCCGTCTCAAGCAGGGATCGTTTCCCTGAACGGCAGTTGATCGCGCATCATCGCATTTAGGATCGTCAGCATTTTTCTCATACATGCGACAAGGGCGACCTTCTTCTCTTTGCCTCTCTTCACCAACTGATCGTATTGCGCCTGGATGGTCAGGTTGTAGCGGATTGCAGACAAGGCCGACATGTATAAGGCGCTGCGGACTTCGGGTCGCCCGCCTTTGGTCTTGCGGTAGCCGCGCTTCCTGCCGCTATCGTGATTCATCGGCGCCACCCCCACTAATGACGCAATCTGTTTACGATCCAGTTTCCCCAATTCGGGTAAATCCGCCAACAGCGTCGCCGCTGTAATCGGACCGATCGACTTGGCGCTACGCAGTAATTTCTCTCGCTCGCCAAAATCAGTATGCGCTTGCATGAATGTCCGCATCGCTTCGTCCAGCGTCGCTAGTTCCTGTTCTAAACAACCGATGACCGCCTCCAACGAGGCTTGGACAACTGAATTTACGCTGCGCAAGCGACTTTTCTCCGCTTTGAGCATCTCGCCCACCTGTTTTCGCCGTCCCACCAAGGCAGAAAGCCCCCTACCCGCCTCGCTTTTCGCCACAAACAAGCGTGGCTGGAGGTTCTTGCCATACTCCGCCAAGTTTTGCGCATCTAATTTGTCAGTCTTCGCCAACAGTCCGCGCGCTTTTGCGTATTGGCGTACTCGTTGCGGGCTGACCAACGCCACCGCCAGCCCTGCTTCAAACAGTCTCAACACCAGCGCCTCTTCATATCCGCCTGTCGCTTCTACCACGATCAACTTCGGATTCAATTGACGCATTTTCTTCACCAACACGGCGATCCCTTTTGTTGTGTTGGACTCTTCGCTGGTCGCTCTCTGTCCCAATATGGCCACATCCAACTTGGCTTTCGCCACATCGATCCCAACATAGCTCTCTGTAGAGGTTGTCATTTGCTACTCCTGTCCGTATAATAGAAATCGGCTCGCGCTAGTAATCGGTCTTCGAGACCTGTCAACTGTTCGAGCTCAACTGCACACAGGACACAGCGACCCATGCTGCACGGCGTTCCCTATGGAACAAGCGGACATCGATCTGCTGTGTCCTTCTCTATCTTACTAGCGGATTTTTGGGAGTCTGCGGCTTCGAGAAGCATTTTTCTGGCTTCAAGTTTTTTCTGCTCTCAGGCATCTTCCCAGCCCGCCCAAAATCCGCTAACGCAAACCGTTGGCACGCCCCTTGCAAAATATTGGGACTTGAAATAGCATGAATATCATGCTATCATGGCAGCATGATAAAGTCGTTCAAAGATACGGGAACGGAAGACGTTTTCAACGGCGAGAATACCAAAGCGGCAAGAAAAATCTGCCCGTCTTCTATCTGGAAAGTTGCCAGCCGAAAATTAGACCAATTAGATTCTGTCACCGCGTTGCACGAGTTGAGAATTCCCCCAAATAACAAACTCGAATCTTTATCGGGTGACAGAAAAGGTCAGCATAGCATCCGAATTAACGACCAGTATCGTATTTGTTTTGTGTGGACTACTTTGGGTCCCGACCAAATTGAGATTGTGGATTATCACTAGCGAGAAACGCAGGAGTTAAATATGGTTCGTGTTCCCACAAATCGCATACCTACTCATCCTGGCGAAATGCTTTTGGAAGAGTTTCTGAATCCAATGGGAATCAGCCAGAAGGATTTGGCTGACAATATTGAAGTCCCATACCAGCGCGTCAATGAAATCGTCAATGGGCGCAGGGGCATCACTCCCAGCACGGCTTTACGTTTGGCGAAATTCTTTGATATGTCTGCTGATTTTTGGATGAATTTACAGTTACGCTGGGATTTGTATTTTACTCAACAGGATGAAAACAAAGTATTGGAAAGAATTCATCCTTATTCGGCACTCGTGTAAAAAGGCAAGTGCGCCTTAAGGTCAAGAGCGTGCCAACACAGCGTGCAGCCGACTGGTGGGATTCGTCCCGACTTTTGGGTATTTTCCACGCCTCAGCGGAATCCTGCTCTCGGAGTTTTATCCACGCCCGCCCACCCGCCAGTAACGCAAACCGTTCGGCGGCAGCCTTGCAAATAATGTGGCTTTGAGTGAATTGAAATTGGGGTCTTGCAAACAATACGGCATAGCCGTATAATCATTTTATGGAATTCATCGAAGCCACTGCTTTTACCAAATATCTTTACGATTATCTTTCGGAAGATGAATATATCGGGCTTCAAAGTTTCTTACTTCAATATCCAGAATCAGGTAGGGTCGTTCCTGGCTCTGGCGGTGTCCGAAAAGTTCGTTGGGCAATGACAGGCAAAGGTAAAAGTGGTGGCGTGCGTGTGATTTACTACTTCAAGAAACAAGAGGATGAAATTTGGCTTTTGACGATTTACAGTAAGAATGAAGTAGAGAATATCCCCGCTCATGTTCTGCGTCAAATTGCAAAGGAAATTGAAGATGTCTAAACGTGATATTGGTCAAGAAATTCTAAATGGAATTCGTGAAGTGAAGGCATACAAGGCTGGCAATAAGGCTTTGCGCGTTCACATTTTGAAAGAACCCGCTCCCCCAAAAATCATTCGGGCTAAATTAAAGTTGTCGCAATCGGCGTTTGCGGGCATGATGGGCGTGAGTTTACGCACCATCCAAGATTGGGAACAAGGCAGGCGCAAGCCAAGCGGTCCCGCTGTTGCGTTGTTACGAATCGCTGAACAAAAGCCTGATGTTTTTATGCAGTTGGCTTAAGGCAAGGAGTCTGAAGGTCAAGAGCCGCCGAACAAAGCGTTCTAAGAAACTGAACAAGGCTATTTTCGAGCAAATCGAGGTTGTCAGGTTAACCAAAACAAGGCGTCGCGCCCGTTTGAAAAAGAATGACGCCGATTCAAGGCTCACTTTATCGAGGGCAGACCCGATCACTTAAGGGGTATAGCTTTCTAAACGGGGTCGCCTATTGCGCCGCCAATGGATACATCATTTTGATCGGTGACCACGGTGCAGCTCGGGAGGGCATGAAGACCCATCTCCATTGCTTTGTACGGCCTGCGTGTCTGCCATTTGCAGTATGCTCCGATTGTGGTTGTCGAGCTTGTCGAGACTCGCCCCAGTTTCTTTGGTGAAACATGATGGCTCGCCATCTTGCGAAGGTGCAGCTGACGTGTGGGATTCTGCCGCATTTTCAAGCATTTTTCTGGCTTCAGCATTTCCTTGCTCCCAAACAGAATCCATACCCGCCCACCCGCAAGTAACGCAAGTCGTTAGATTTCAAGTTAATAATAAAGCGGATGTTGGGTCATTGCCCAACATCCGCTTTTTCATTCCGTGAATCCGCACGCTTCGCAGTCAGCGTTCATCCGCGTCCAATCCATTCCACAGCCCGTTTACAACGTCCTCACATACCGAAACTGCTTATAGCCTGGCGGGTCGGCATTGATGGCGGAATCCACCGTCACGTGGAGCAAGGCTGGTTTGCCCGAGTCTGCCGCCCGTCGGAGAGAGGCGGGCAAGTCCTCCACTGAATCGACTTTTTCGGCGTAGCATCCCAGCCCTTGCGCGATCAAATCGTAGCGCGTCTCGCCCGAAAGATTTACGCCTTGTTGCTGTTCCGTTGGAATGCCGCCGAAGTTGTGCGCCGAGCGCTCCATGCCCCAGCCGTCGTCCACCGCCACCAACACAATGATCGGCGCGTTCTCGCGCACGGCGGTTTCCATCTCCATGATGTTGAAGCCCGCCGCGCCGTCGCCCGTGATGCAATAGACGGGTCGTTCGGGCGCGGCAAGTTTCGCGCCAATCGCAAACGGGATGCCCGTGCCGAGATAGCCCATCTTCACCGAATACAAAAAACTGCGCGGCTCATAAATTTGATTGAACGCCACGCCCCACAACGTAGTGTTGCCGCCGTCCAACACCGTGACGGCGTTGCGCGGGAAAAAACTGCGCGCGTTGAAAACCATCTGCCCTGGGTTGAGTCCGCGCGCGGGTTGCGCCAGTAAAAACTGCATCCCGTTCGTCATTGTCTCCTGCGTCAACTCGCGGTAACGCGCCAGATCGGGCATCTCGCTTCGGGCGGCGGTCTTCGCTTTCACTTTAGAGAGGATCGCCTTCAGCGCCGCTTTCGCGTCTGCGACAATGCCCACATCCACAGGGCGATTCAACCCGATGGAAAGCGCGTCGGAATCAATTTGAATTGTTTTCTGTTTCTCGGGCATTCCCCACGCTGGAGGCGACCCCCACCCGTCATACTCGCCCAGCCGCGAACCGACCACGAGGACGACATCCGCTTCGTTGCGCGCCAGCGACGTGGCTTGCATATCGAAGAGGAAAAAATAATGCGGGTGATCTTCAGGGACAGCGCCGCGCGCGCCCATGCTCGAACCCATGCCCGCGGCGAGATAATTGCCCAACTCCAAAAATTCAGCGGAGGCTTCCGCCCACAACACTCCCTTGCCCGCGTGCAGATACGGCTTCTTGGAATTTGCCAGCAGTTCGGCGGCTTGCTCGATCCAATCTGGGTCGCCCGCGCCCATATCCACTTTGCGATATTGCGAAGATGGATACACAGGGACTTTCTCCGCGTCAATTTTCACGTTCATCAATTCATCGGGGATGGCGAGGAATGCGGGACCAGGTCTGCCCGTCAGCGCGGCGCGGAAGGCGGCGCGTACCATTTCGGGCAGTCGCTCAGGCTGACGAATCAACGCGCTGTACTTCGTGATCGGTTTCGCCATCTCGACGAGATCGGTCGCCTGCCACGCGCCGCCCCGCTCGGGGTCGGTGGTGAGTCGCCTGCGCGTGCAGGCAATCGCAATGATAGGATGTCCCTCCGCATACGCGCTGGAAACGCCCGCCAGCATATTCGCCGCGCCTGGTCCTGGCGAGCCGATGACGACGCTCGCTTTGCCGTTCGTGCGCGTGTAGCCCTCCGCGAGATGCACCGCGCCTTCTTCGTGTCGGCAGTTGATGTGGCGGATTCCATACCGCGCGGCGTGAGCCGTGAACGGGATGTGCGCCCCGTCTATAATGCCGAACATCATCTCGATGCCCTCGGCTTGCAAGCATTTTGCCAATAGTTCTCCAACGGTTATTTCAGTCATGTTGTCTCCTTTTATTTCTGTACGGCAACGTTCACGTTGCCCTGCATGAACAAGGTAAACCTTGTCTTACTGTACGGCAATGTTCACATTGCTCTGACAAGGTAAACCTTGTCCTACAAAATCTTCCGTTCCCGCAACCAAACTTCCGTCCTTCGCATCCCTTCCTCCAAATCCACTTGCGGATGCCAGCCGAGCAGGTCATGCGCTTTTTGATTCGAGACGGTGTTTTTCTTCGAGAGCATTTCCATCGCGCCGCGCCCGAGTTCGGTGGGTTTGCCGAGCAGTTTGAAGAGGACGCGCCCAATCTCCGCAATCGCAATCGCGGACGAGGTACTCATCACGCGCGGATTGCCCTTCCCCAGCATACGATAATAATGACCGAAGAAAGTTTCGCAGGTGATGGTCTCTTCGCCGCCGAGGATGAGGATTTGACCCGCGCCTTCGTCTTTTTCTGCCGCAAGCATAATGCCGCTCACGAGATCGTCAATGTAAATGGCGCGGAAGATTCCCTTTCCATGCGCGGGCAGGAGAAACAATCCCTTTTGAATCATCCGCACGGGGATCAACGTCCACGGGCGGGAGCCTGGTCCGTAAATATCGGCGGGGCGGATGACGGTGCAAGTCATCTCGCCTTTCGCGTGCGCCGCAAGGACGACATGCTCGCTGGCGATCTTCGTATCCACATAGGGGTTGCCCGTCGGCATGATCGGCGCGGACTCGTCCGCTTGATCGTCCGTATTGAAGCGCATGGCGGCAAGTGATGAAATGTGGATGAAGCGCTTCGCCGTCGCGCGAATCGCCGCATCCAGCACGCGCCGCGTTCCCAACACATTCACCCGCCACGCATCTTCTCTCGACACATTGTTGGTCACAATCGCGGCGGTGTGGATGACGAGGTCGCATCCGTCCAGCGCGGACTGCCAATCTTCAGGTTTGGACACATCGCCCGCGACGATGTTCAAAGCAGAGTCGGCGCGAACGTCCAGCCCGCAGGTCTCTGCGCCCAATGCGCGGTACTTCTCCGCGAGCGCGCGCCCGACAAATCCCAGCGCGCCCGTGATGAAGATTTTTTGATAACGGGTTGTTTTCATTTTTATAAATCTTTCGGACGCGGATAAACGCTGAATACGCGGATTTTGTTTTTTATCTTCCGCGTTTATCCGCGCTCGTCTGCGTCCAATCTCCGCAAAATAAATTTTGCGTTACGGATTTCTCTCTTTCCGAATTTTTTCCAGCCGCTTCATGCCGCGCCGCTTCATGGATTCGTACAGCCAGAGCATGAGCGAGGGGTTGGCGTGATTCAACTTCGTCAGCCAGCCGCGCCAGCGCGGGAGGTTGAGTTCGAGCGGTTGATCGCGCATGGCTTTCCAGAAGGCGCGCTCCAGATCGAAAACTGTCAGCGTGGCGCCGCTAAACGCAAGCGCGGCTTCCTCCCCCGCCGAGTCGAGGCGTTCGGTCAGCACAGGCGTATCCACCAGATCGGGCGAAATGACCGTGACCGCGACTCCCAGTTTGCGCCATTCAATCGCCGCCGCAATCGAAGCGTTCCGCAAGCCGCCCTTCGCCGCCGAGTAGAGCGCATTGCCTGGCGTGGGCGAAACTCCCGCCAGCGACGCGACGTTGATGATGTGACCCGCTTTCTGTTTGAGCATCGCTTCGCCGACAAGTTTCATCCCGATCAACGCGCCCTTGAGGTTGATGTCAATCACGCGGTCAATCGCGTCGAGCGGCTGGTCGCGCAAAAACAGCGGACGATTCGCGCCCGCGATGTTGAACAGATAATCCATGCGCCCGAAGCGCTGAAGCGTATCTTCGATGAGCGTTTGCCATTGTTCGGCTGAGCGGATGTCGAGCGCGTGAAGAGTAATTTTTTCATTAGGCGCAAAAGCGGAGCGCAGTCCCTCTATATTGGAATCGGCGAGTACCAATTGATACTCGCCGATTTTTTTTGAGAGAACTTCCGCCCAATGCCTGCCAATTCCGCTGGCGGCGCCTGTGATGATGATCGTTTTTGGGGTCATAGGTTGAAGGGATTATAGCCGATGTATTGTATAATCTTTGCATGTCTCTAACGCCCGAATTCATCCGCGCTGAAATAGAGAAACAAACGTATCAGATTTCTCTCCACGCGGACGATGAACGTCTGGCGGATGGATTGCAAATCGTCGAGTTAGAATCCGCGCTGAGAGATTGTCAGGTAATTGAACAATATCCTGAAGATCCGCGCGGCGAAAGTTGTCTGGCACTTGGGTTTGTGGATGAAAAGCCCGTTCACTTTGTCTGCGGAAGAAACCGCGCTGGGCATCTGGTTTTGATTACGGTTTATCTTCCTTCCCTGCCCAAGTGGCAGGACCCTTACACGAGAAATCGGTAGATTGGAGAACGAAATGAAACATCAATATGACGATTGCTATTTCTGCGGCGGCGTTGTGGAAGAACGGCTTGTGCCGCGCGAGATTCGCTGGAAGGGCGAATTGCTGGTCTTTGAGAATGTCCCGATGGGCGTCTGTACGCAATGTGGGGAAAAATTTCTCCGCCCTGAAGTGGCGAAGACGATTGACGCGGCGCTAGAGTCTGCGAAGCAACCTATCCGCATTTTGCAAGTGCCAGTCTTTCAATATGAGATGACATAAGCTACTTCCTGCTGTGCTAAAAAAGCCTCCAAGACTTTATCTCGGAGGCTGGAACTTCATAACCGTCCCGAAGGATTCGCAGACAAGTTTGTTGCGTAAAAACCTTTGGGACGTTTTATATCCATATCTTGACTATCTTACAGAATGGTTTTTGGACGCGGATAAACGCTGAATACGCGGATTTTTCTTGCTCTCTTTCCGCGTACATCCGCGCTCGTCCGCGTCCTATCTTGAATGAACTTTACTCCGCCGAGTTTGTGGATAGCGTCGCCATTTCGCGGGCTTTCGTTTCGTTGACGCGCAACATCAACGCCCAACCAACGAACAGGAACACGGCAATCGAAAGAAGCGCGAGCCTGTGACCCGATTGCTCGGCGACCAACGCCGTCTGTCCCTGCGCTTGATACCAGAGAGTCAACTCTGCCGCGAGCCAGCCGAAGATGGCGGGACCGATGAACGAGGAGGTGCGTCCCGTCAGCGCGAAGAAGCCGAAGAATTCGCCGCTCTTGCCAGGCGGGCTGAACGTGGCGACGATCGCGCGGCTGACGGATTGCACGCCCGCCATTGCCGCGCCGATGAACGCGCCGATGATGAAGAAGTGAGTCTGGTTTTGGGCGAAGTACATCGCGCCGATACAAGCCGCCATCAGGAAGATGGAAAGCGTCAACGCTTTTTTGCCGCCGATGCGGTCTTGCAAATTGCCAAAGAGCAACGCGCCGACTACATTCGTGGCTTGCACGACGATGAAGAAGATGATCAAACCCGTCTGCTCCAAGCCGAACAACACGGCTCCAAGAATCGCGGCGAAATCCAGCGCGATGATGACGCCTTCGTTGTAAATCAGATAGGCGAGCATGAACTTGAGGAACTCTTTGAATCCGCGCGCGGCTTTGATCGTTCCGCTCAATTGTTTGAACGCGATGCTGATGTAATTCTCGCCTGCGGGCAAGGCTTGCGGCTGGGCGCGTTCCTTCAACCAGCGGAAAATGGGAATGGATGCCAGCGCAAAAAAGATCGCGGTGACGATCAGCGTGCCGCGCACCACGAGCAGGTCGCTGTCGGTCATCAAGATTGGCGGGAGGATGAGGAGCAGGATGACGATGCCGCCCGCGGAGCCGATCGCCCAGCCCGTCCCTGCGATGCGACCCGTCTCTTCGGGAGCGGCGATCTCAGGCAGGAGCGCGTCATAGAAAATTTGCGCGGCGCGATAGCCAAGCTCCGATAAAAGGAAGAAGAGGACCGCCAGAGCGATCGTCCCTTTTTGGGTGAAGAATAACAGGGCGGTGAACACGACCGAGAGCGCCGTAAAGAAGAACAGAAATTTTTTCTTCGCGCCCGAATAATCGGCAATCGCCCCCATGATCGGCGCGGCAATGGCGACGAGGATCATCGCAATGGAAATGCTCAAGCCCCACAAGCGCGAACCTTCCGCGCCGCCCACTACTTGATTCTTGAAGTATGCCGAGTAAACTGCCAGAAGAACGACCGAAGCGTATGCGGAATTTCCGAAATCGTACAAGTACCACGCCATACGCTCGCGCTTCGTGGATTTAACTTGCGGAATAGAGTCTGCCATCTTCCCTTCCTCCTCGCCGATATGAAATTGTCTTACATTTCGCGCAAGTATATCATGGGGAAAAAACGGGACCAAAATACTCAGCCCCGTTTTTGGCGCTCAATCTCCAGTTCGCTACTGACGGCTTGCTCTACGCCGCTTCGAGAGTCTTCCGCATCCGAATAGTCACGAAGAACGCCATCAAGATCGAGACAAGATACAGTCCGCCTGAAATTATGGCGAATGTTTTGCCCGCTAATAATAAGATAAAAAATATTGCGAAAAGCGCGAACTCAAACCACATCCAAAAGCGGAGTTTGCCTAGGAACTCGCCATCTGTGCCGAACTTGAGCGCCCACGAACCAAGTGCCCACAGATAGATGCCAAAGAACAAAAACTCTGATGCTTGTTCGTTGAATTTGTAGAACCATTCTAAGCCTGCGGGATACTCTTTCCACAAACCTATCTCGCCGCCTAGGGGCCAGAACATATATACGCCGTTGAACCATATCACAAGGTCAACTAAAATGTGGAGCAGAATCCCCAGCCCTAATCCATAGCCGAGATTTGTCCAGCGCGCATCCTTCTTCAGCGTGCCGATGACATAGAACACCGCCACCGCAACCGCGATGAAAAATATGCTATGTGTAAACGTCCGGTGAAGCCCTTCCGTTGCGCCGCCCGTCAGCGTTGCGACAGCGACAGCCAGGTTATCCAGGTCTGGCGTGATACTGCCCAATATCGCTCCGAGCAACAACCATTCGCGTGCGCCCGTCCATTTACGCGTCGCCATTCCGACCATTGCATGAATTCCTGCTTGTGGCATATAACCTCCTAGGGTTTTATACAAAACGGATATAGTTATATAAACCCCAAATTAGCGTTAGGGTATCGCGCCGTATAAAGCTATTTTTAATTTCGCATCAGGCTTCGCTATCATTAGGAATATCTTGATGCCTTCTTGACTTCCGCCCTTGTCTCCTGTCGCCAATTTATCCTGCAACTGAAGGCACTGCATCCAATGGAGGCACGCATGAATGAGATTCTCTTTATTGGATTGACACTTTTGTCTTTTGCGCTCGCCTTTGGCTTGCTCGCCATTTGCGAGAGCCTGATGGAAAACCAATGAACGCATTGTATGCGATCACGGGCGCAATCACTTTACTTTTATTTGACTATCTTGTTCTAGCCTTATTGAAACCAGAATGGTTTGGACAACATAAACACTTACGATTGGCTTCAAATTCTTTTTTACCTGACCGTTCCGTTCGCTTTGGTCAAACCGCTGGGCGGATATACAGCGCGCGTCTATCAAAATGAGCGCGTTTTTACTGAATTCTGGAACGTTTAGGGCGTTAGATTTGCCGCCGGTAAAAAGCGCGGCTGTCGGCGAAACTGCGTCGCTTGTTCAAAAGCGTACGCAAAGCGGATTAACGCCGGTTCTTGCCACGCCGTCGAAAAAAATGAGATTCCCACCGGCAAACCAAACACATATCCCGCTGGAACGGTGATATGCGGGTACCCCGCCACTGCCGCGAGCGACGTCGCTTCCACGTCCCAATTTAACACATCGCCATTCGCCAGATCAATTACCCAAGCTGGTCCGCCCGACGGCACGACGATCGCGTCCAATTTATATTTCCGCAGCGCCGCATCAATGCCCTGCGCGCGCGCCAGACGTAAATTCTTCGCTAAGGCATCTTTATATTTCTTCTCGCTCAACGGACCTTTCGCCTGCGCCGTCGTCATGCGTTCTTGCCCAAAATACGGCATCGTTACGTCGGCATTTTCTTCGTTGAAGCGAATTACATCTTCCATCGAACGAACGCGAACGCCGGGCGCGGCTGTTTTCAAATACGAATTCAAATCCGCTTTGAACTCGTAATGCAATACATCCATTTCGCTTCCAGCCAATTTATCGAAATTCTTCACTACCGCTGGGTCAACAAGGGTCGCGCCCAAATGCTTCAGCGCTTCAAGGCAGGTTTCGAAAATCTTCAAAATACGCGGATTCGTTCCCGCCATCGCGCGAGCGACTCCGATGCGCGCGCCTTTAAGTCCATCGCGATCAAAACACTTAGAATAATTCGACATCGCTCGCTTGCGGCTTAGGCGCGTAGTTGGATCGCCAGCGTCCGCGCCTGTCATCGCTCCGAGCATGATCGCCGCATCTGCGACCGTCCGCGCCATCGGGCCGGGCGTATCTTGGCTTCGCGCTACAGGGATAATTCCGCTTCGGCTCAACAAACCGAGCGTCGGCTTGATGCCTACGATTCCATTTGTCTGCGCAGGGCAGACGATCGAGCCATCGGTTTCGGTGCCGACCGCCGCAACAGATAGGTTTGCCGCGATCGCTGCGCCCGATCCGGAAGACGATCCACACGCCGAGCGGTCCAAGGCGTAAGGGTTGCGCGTCAAACCGCCGCGCGACGACCATCCACTAACCGAACGCTTCGAGCGGAAATTTGCCCACTCGCTCAAGTTGGTCTTACCGAGGATTACTGCGCCCGCTTTACGAAGGCGCTTGACGATAAATGCGTCTTTGGCGGCAAAATTCCCCTCCAGCGCGAGCGAGCCGGAGGTCGTCTGCATACGATCGCGCGTGTCAATATTATCTTTGAGCAGAATTGGAATACCGTGCAACGCGCCTCGCTTTTTCGCGTCGCGTTCCGCATCCAACCGCTCGGCGATGTTCAGCGCATCTGGATTAATCTCGATGATCGAGTTAATATGCGGACCGTTCTTGTCAATCGCTTCGATACGCTCCAAATATAAGGCGGTTAGTTGGCGCGCGCTCAATTCCCCCGCATCTAATTTTTGTCGAAGTTCGGCAATTGTCCACTCCGGCAGAATCATCTTACCTACTGCCGCCGGTAATGTAATGCTCTAGTTGAGCGATCATGGAACGCTGCGCTTCTACCACCTCGCGCAGGACGTCGCGCACCGATAGGATGCCCATAAGGTTTCCATCCGCGTAGACCGGAAGATGGCGGATGTTGCGTTCGATCATCAACATCATGCAGGCTTCGAGTTCTTCGTCCGCTTCAATCGAGACGACTCGAGCGGTCATAATCTCCTTGACCAAGGCATTCTTCGCCGTTTTACCTTCCAAGTCTAGTTTGCGTACGCAGTCGCGCTCCGATAAAATCCCCTTTACGACGCCTTCTTCCACCACAAGGACCGCGCCTAAATTATGTTGCGCCATCAGTTTCATGGCTTCCAACGCGCTGGCGGTGGGTGAAATCGAGTAAATCTGGCTCCCCTTCTTGCGGATCATGTCGCGGACAGTAGGCATGGCTCGCTCCTTATCGCCGGGTTTTCCGCGAGTATAGACTTAAACGCCCACGAACGCAAGCGTTAACTTGCGTCGTGGCGAGCGCGGTTGCCGCCTGCTGAAGCATGCCGCGAAGAAATCAAAAGCGGCGGCATTGTCTTTTTCGCTTATTGCGCTAGATCAAGTTTCTCTAACCCAGCGCGCGTAATTTCGAACATTTCTTTTATCGGATGGATGAGCGCGACGGCATAGAGCGCAAAGCCGACGCCGTACAAAATTCCCTTTGCGGGCGCAGGAATGAAAATGCTAACCCAGATTAGGACGCTTCCGAGCATGATGGCGGTAAGGCTGCCCCAACAACCGCCCAGCTGCGGATTCTCTTCTTTGAGGAAAGTGCGCCGTGCAATGTACGGGATGAGGGCGATGCCAAATTGCAAGACCCAGCCGTAGATTAAGGGCTGAGGCGCTGTCGCTTCCACAGGTCCAGCCGCGATGAGGCGAGTTAGAATCAGCGGAGCGATGAGAACAGGAAGCAGAATCCAGATATACGAAGCCAGCAAATGCCAGCCGCCTGCGGTCGAGAGATGACCGCTCGCTTTAAGCGCGCGTCCCATCAGAACGACAAGCCAAATTGTTGAGCCGATATGCAGGATCAAGCCTGCGATGGTGGCGGGCAGGTTGCCGCCCAGCCACGGTCCGAGCACGAGGAAGAACGCGCCAAGCGCCATACACCAAAAGATGATTGTAATATTCTTCGACGAACTAAGCGCGCGTCCAGCGATCATCGGGATAAAGTCCACGAGCAACCCTGCAAAGGTCAGCGACATAAAGCCCCATGAATTGGCGTGAATATGCACTTCAAGCGGAATTTTGATATAGAGCGCATCGCTCCAATTGAGCCACAAGCCTGTGCCGATAATGACGCCGACCAACAGGTAGAACAGACCTGCAATGTAGAATTTGAGCGAGGCGGGCGCGTCGCCGCCTCGTAAAGCCCAAAGTTGGAGGAAAAGCAGCAAGGCAGAGATAAAGATCAGCGTGCCGCCCGCAAAGATCATAGCGTGGTTGACGCCGGAGAATCCCGCGATGAGCGCGATAAAACCCACGTTGAGAGTCAGCCATATGTCCCAACGCATAACAGGCTTCGCCTTTTTAACAAACAACGCAACTAACCCAGGCAAAAGTCCGAAGATTGCCTGAGAAAGAATCCCAAGCGTAATGAAGTGGACGCGCACCCACCGCAAGGCGGGAAACGCGGCTAACAGGTTCCAACTAACGAAGGAGGCGTCCGCCGCCATGAGGATAGCGACGAAGGTATAAAGCAGCGTAGTGATAAGGTAAGGAATAGGCATTATTGCGCTCCTTTGACGCCCAAAAAGATCACGCGTGTTTTGGCGATTATGCTGCGTTTCGCGCCGCTGGGCGCAATGACGGCGGCGCCGGGTTTAACGTCGAAGGTCTCATCGTCAACGGTAATCAAACCCTCGCCTTCAAGGAAGTAATACAGCGCCGCTTCGGCCGGGTGGACGGGAATCTGTTGCCCAGCCTCAAGTCCAGCCACGAGCGCCTTAAATTGCGGCGTGTCGGTTAAGAATTGCGGACGGGGTCCTTCAGGGGCAAAGACGGCTTTAGATCTCAATTCAGGAAAATAGTTGTTAGGCATAAATCTCCTTTCTAGTATGCCTAACTCTATCCATTGTCCCCATTTTTCGTCCCGACTTTTGTCGGGTAAACCACATGCTTTTTAACGGAAGAAATGCAATGGAAGTCCCCTTTGTTATCTCTCTCCGCAGTTACGGTTTATCTTCTCGTTTCGCTCGCGCTAGCAAGCCTCCACGGTCTATAATGCGAATTTGTTGCCGGTCTATTTCGATCAGCCCAGCCTTCGTCAGGTCGCGGATGACGCGGCTCAACACATCCGGGACAGTGCCGAGGCGGGCGGCAAGTTCAATCTGGTTCGTCCAGCGGCGACGTTTAATCACATCTCCTTCGGCTTGTTCCAAAAGCAACGTAGCAAAGCGCGCTTCGACGGTTTTCAACGATAAGTCTGCGGCAAGCGTAACCAATTCGATGATCTTATCCGCCATATTTTCGATAATTTGCATAGCAGTTCGCGGGTGAGTTGACACAATCTCTTCGAGCGCATGACGCGGAATCAGCCAGACGCCTGATTCTTCTAATGCAATTGCGGTGGCTGGGTTGGGACGATGCGCTAACGCACCCATTTCATTGAAGATTTCGCCCGCGTTGATAAAGCGCAAGACCTGCTTGCGTCCGTCGGGGGAAGATTTCAACGCTTTGAGAGAACCGTATTGCAAATAGAACAAATTCGATTCGACATCGCCTTCCCAAAAGATTACCGCTTCAGGCGCATAGACTTTCCACGAAGACGCGTTCGCGAGGCGTCTCAAGGTTTCACCATCCAGCCCGCGCAGATAATCGAAGGATTGCAAACGCTTTAAAAGGATCTCGGCTCGAGAGAAATTTTCACTCATACTGGACCATCATTAAGTTCTATCCGACATAGGCGAAATCTAGAAACGCACAATAAGTTAAAAAATAGTTTGTTGAATCTTCCAAAAATCGGCAATTTCTCGCAACTCTTCGGGATTCAATCCCTCCGCGCCGCCGCTCAGTAAACTGAGCATTTCATAATGAGCCGCCGTCTCGGCGTATTCGATCAAATCTAAAGCGCGGAGAATGGACTCGTCTGCGCGCGCCATTACGCCATGCCGCGCCCAAATAACGATGCGGTGTACCCGCAAAGCAAGTTTAGTCTCCGTCGTCAACTGAGCGGAGCCGGGCATGAGAAAAGGTATCGCGCCGATACCTTCAGGCATATTGGCAATAGTCTCCGGCTGCCAACGCAACAGGCGGCGATTGAGCGTTCTCTCATCCTGAAATTCAGCGCGATGGCTGAGCGCAGTCAAATGGATCGGTTGGGCATGTAGAAGGGCGTGCAAAAGAAGCGTGCCATCGCGCATTCGGTCGGCGTGGACTCCCAAATGCGAGTTGAACTCGCTGGTAACGCGTTGGAACGAACGGCGCGGCGAGGTGAGTAATTTCCCGCGTCGCCCGCCCGGCTCCACAACGACGCAAGCCAGATTCGCCAGCGGCTCTTCGGCGATCTCGCGCAACCGCCGACCAGAACCGGAAACGATCACCGACATGCCGGCTAATTCGGGCGAATGATGCGGCAGTTCTATCGTCTCGACTTGTGGAAATAGATGGTCTACGTGCAACGGCGCGCGCAAACAAACGGAAATATTGCCCGCCGCGCCCTCGGCGGCGTTCATCTCATACAGGCGTTTGCCCGCTTCGCCCATGTGTTTGAAAATCCGATCTAATTGAATATCTGTCATCGTACCGCCATTGTATCAACCATACGCCGCGCTGACAACAAACGCTTGTCCGCCTGTCAAGCAAATAAAAAGGACTCCCATGCATGGAGTCCTTTCGCTGTCGGGGTGCCGGGATTTGAACCCGGGGCCTCACGGACCCGAACCGTGCGCTCTACCGGTCTGAGCCACACCCCGAAAAGCGTGCGAATTATACCATCCCGTTTCGTTTTCGCAAGTTATGGTTCGAGCGAAATTTCCTGGCTGTATAAGTAAAACAAGCCGGAGATGCGATCGTCGTTCTGCCGGACGATCAGCCGCGCCGTCGTCGGTTCGGAAATCTTATAGGGAATCGTCGTCTCGACCATCTGTGGGTCAAGGCGTTCCACCGCAACGATGCGCGATCCGATTATCTTTCCCGCAGGATCAACCAACTCCACGATCGTCGAATTAAGGTTGAAGGGCCACAGGTCCATGCGCAAGTTGAGCATGCCGCCCGAAGGGATTTCTTTTGGCACCGGGTTGAATATCTTTACCGGCTCGGATGGGTTGCCCGGCGTGGTAATGTCATTTTCTCCCGACGACATCAAAAGCAGGCGCACAGAATTCAGCGATTGTATACGCCCATGCTCATCTTGCGTACTGACAGAGAGCCGCCCCAACTCCGATGCGGATTGAATTTCAAACGCCGCTTGGATCGTCTGTGGAATGCCGCGCAACGAAGTCGGCACGTTGCGTTTGAGCGTGCGCGTGAGCAGGCGCCCGTCCTCGCCGTACAAGTCCACTTGTACAAGTTTGCTGGCGCCCACTGCAATAGTCATCTTCAACGTAATCGGCGAGACCACTTTGGACATTTGTCCCGGCGAAGTTATCAGGATGGCGGATTGTTTGTGGCCGGGGATCGATGTGCTGGTCAGCGTTGGGGCAAGAGTGAATGTCGCGGTCGGTTTGAGCGTTTTCGTCGGCGTTACCAGAGCCGCTTGCGCGATGAAGATCTCGGTCGCGACAAGGTTCGCCGATTCTGCTGTTTGCGCGATGATAGTCGGCAGAATTTCGGGCGGAATCGCAGTCGGGATAGGGTTCGAAGCCGGAGCGGCGCACCCGGCTAACAGTCCGAGAAGAGCGGCGAACAGAAGGAGTCGTTTCATGTAGTCAGGCAAAGAAACGTCCCGTAGGTTTCTCTTTTGGCGAGGGCAATCTGCGGGACGCGTTGGGACAATGCGCCGATTACAGCCCGTAAATTTCGCCGTATTTCTTTTTCAGATAGCGGACGTATGGCGCGGGCGTGATCTTGGAGCCGGTCACGTTGAGCATCAGCGTTTGCGGTTCAAACTTGCGACCGTATTGATGAATGTTCTTGTGAAGCCAGCCGAGCAATTCGCTGAAATCGCCCTTGCGGAAGTTCTCGTCCAGACCTTTGACGTCTTCTTCGATCTTTTCCCATAATTGCGCGGAGACTAAATTACCCAACGCGTAAGTGGAGAAGTAGCCGATGGAGCCGCCCGACCAATGAACGTCTTGTAAAACGCCCTTTGCATCATTTGGCGGAACAACGCCGAGATATTCTTGCATTTTCGCGTTCCAAATTTCGGGCAGGTCTTTTACGTTGACCTTGCCTTCAACCATAGCGATCTCTAGTTCGAGTCGCAGCATGATGTGCAGATTGTATGTAGCTTCATCGGCGTTGACGCGAATGAAGGAAGGCTCGACTTTATTGATGCCCTTATAGAAGGCGCGAACTCCCACGCCGTCTAATTGCGAAGGGAAAATTTTCTTCAACATAGGGTAGAAGTGTTCCCAAAAAGGGAACGAGCGCCCGACAATATTTTCCCACATGCGCGATTGCGATTCGTGAATGGCAAGCGAAGCGCCGCTTTCCAACGCCGTACGTTCGTACGCTGGGTTGACGCCCTGTTCATACATGGCGTGCCCCGATTCGTGCATGGCGCTGAACAGCGTGGCGAGCGGGTTGTCGGTTTCAAAGCGATTCGTAATGCGCACATCGTTAACGCTAAAGGTCGTTTCAAAGGGATGCGGCGCTTTATCTTGTCTGCCGCGATTGAAATCATAGCCGAAGCGCTTAATAATCGTTTCGCTAAAATCCCACACTTTCTTTTCGTTATATTTTTTGTGCAGGAAATCGTCTTTCACTTGTTTGCTCGCGGCAATGGCTTTGATCAGCTCCACTTGTTGCGGGCGCAATTCATCGAAGATCGCTTGTACGTCGGCAGTCTTCATACCGGGTTCATAGTCGTCGAGCAGCGTGTCATACGGATGATCGGCTTTCGGGTGGAAGGATACATATTTGCGAACCAATTCAACGACCTTTTCAAGGTGCGGCTGGAAGATCGAAAAATCCGATTTCGCTTTCGCTTCAACCCATGCGTCAAAGGCTTTCGCCGTAACGACCGCCTGCTCAACGATGAAGGAAGGCGGCACGCGCTTCGCTTTTTCGTAGCCTCTCGCGGCGACGCGAATCATCGCGGCTTCGTCGGAACCGGGTTCAAATTCCGATTTTAGGTCGTCGAGCAGTTGACCGACTTCGTCGGCGATGAATTTCTCTTGCGCGATCTTGCCTAATGTGCCAAGTTGCCGCCCGCGCGCCTCGCCCCCGCCCGGCGGCATGTTCACCTGTTGATCCCAACCTAACACGGCGGCGGCGCGTCCAATATCAGACACTTCGCCGAGAATTGCTTTCAATTGATCCATTTTTTCAGACATGGTTTCTCCTGTTTTATTATGTCGTTGCGAGAAATGTTCTTGTTCTTCGTGACGAAGCAATCTCCTGTTGCCAGAAAAATATCACTCACGAGAAGATTGCCTCGTCGCTCCGCGCCTCGCAACGACATGGCAGATTAGTTAACCTTCCAACGCAACGATTTACCTTGTAAAGCGGACAATACCTCGCTTGCTATGTCTGCCGAAGCGCGAGATTGGGCTTCGGCTGTCTGGGCGCCGATATGCGGCGTCGCGATCACGCGTGGATGAGAAGTCAGTTCCGTCGCTCCCGGCGGTTCCGCTGCGAAAACGTCTAGCGCGGCGCCGGCGACCTTTCCACTATTCAGCGCGGCAACCAGAGCCGCCTCATCCACGATTCCGCCGCGCGCCGCGCATACGAGGCGCACCCCGTCTTTCATCTTGGAGAAGGCGTCGTTTCCAAGCATCCCGCGGGATTGAGCGGAGAGCGGCAAATGCAGCGAGATAAAGTCAGAACGGGCGTACAACTCTTCCAATGCGACTAGCTCCGCGCCTTGTCGTTTCATTTCTTCCGCCGAACCCATCCGCCGATACGCGATCACATTCATCCCGAACGCAGAGGCGCGCTTACCCACTTCCGCGCCGATGTTTCCAAAGCCGATCAAGCCAAGCGTTTTGCCGTTCAGTTCTACGCCTTCCAGTTCCTTTTTGAGCCATTTGCCTTGTTTCATACCGGCGCCGGCACGAGGGATTTCACGCGCAACAGCAAGCATGAGTCCCAGCGTCAATTCGGCGACGGCGATCGAAGTGGATATCGGCGCGTTGACTACGGCAATGCTTTTCCCGCTCGCTGCTTTCAAGTCAATATTGTCCACGCCAACGCCGGCGCGTCCAATCGCTTTCAACCGCGAAGCCGCCTCTATAATCGCCGCCGTAACCTTAGTTCGACCGCGAACGATTAACCCGTCGTACTCGGGGATCGCCTTGAGCAAGTCTTCCGCTGAAATATCTTTGCGGTCGTCTGCGTCGGCTTGTGCGCGCAAAATAGACAATCCGCTTTCGTCTAACCCGTCGGTGATAAGAATTTTAAAATTTGGCATAGCGCGATTTTATCACTTAAGCGCGTCACTCGTAACGCAAGGCTTCGACCGGCTCTAGGCTTGCCGCGCGATTCGCGGGATAAATCCCAAAGAATAATCCTACCGCCGCCGAGAAAATCGTCGCAAGGGCGATCGCATCCGCGCCGACAATGGGTGTGAACGCCGTGCCGCTCGCCGCGGCGATGCGACCGACCGTAAACGAGATCAACCAGCCGAAGAGAATGCCGATAATTCCGCCGATTAAACTCAACAGCGACGACTCGGTCAGAAACTGAATCAGAATATCGCGTTTGCGCGCGCCCAGCGCTTTCCGCAGACCGATCTCGCGCGTCCGTTCAGTCACAGAGACGAGCATGATATTCATAATGCCGATACCGCCCACTAACAGCGAAATCCCGGCGATGCCGCCAAGGAAGATCGTCAGTATTCCAGTGATGGATTGAAATGTGGTCAATAAATCTTGTTGCGTGAATACGGTGAAATCATCCGCGCCGACGGGCGTACGATGCCGCTGGCGTAAAACTTGGGCGATCTCTTCCGACGCCGCCGGGACCGCGTCGCCGCTGACGGCTTGCACAAGCAGCAAGTCCACCTGATCGCGCGTACTGCGCCGAATCAAACGCGCTTGCGCCGTAGTGAACGGCACGAGAATAACGTTATCTTCGCTGCCAAACGCGCCGCCGCCTTTTGAGGCGAGCACGCCCAAAATGCGAAACGGCTGCCCCTCGATGCGGATCGTCTCGCCGACGATGCCGTCTCGGCGGTCAAACAACGTGTCTGCCACGCCGGGTCCAATCAATGCGACCGAGGCGCGCCCAAGCAAATGTTCTTGAGTGATAAATTCGCCTTCGGTCAAGGAATAATTACGCACGTCGAAATAATCCGGCGTTATGCCGTCCACTTCAACCATCATGCGATTCCCGCCGTAAGAGACCTCGCGGTTCGCCTGTAGAATCGGAGCGACAGCCACAATGGAAGGCGCGGCGAAAGGATCTGTAAGCGCTTCCGCGTCGCCCAACGTGATCGGGCGCGTGTTGCGAATGGAACGGTCCTGCCCGCCGCGAAAAACGAACAACAGGTTCGTGCCAATACCGCTGATCGAACCGGTGATCGAGGCTTCCGCGCCGCGCCCGACCGCCAGCATGGCGATCACGGCGGCGACGCCGATCACGATTCCCAGCACGGTTAAACCGGAACGCAGTTTATTTCCGCTCAGCGATTCGAGCGCTTCCAGCAAAGCTTGAGTCAGGCTCATGCCGCCTCCAACAAACCGTCGCGCAGGCGAATGACGCGCTGCGTTTGTTCGGCGACCGCTGGGTCGTGCGTAACGATAATCAGCGTCGTGCCGCTGTCTCTATTTAGATTAAGCAACAGAGTCATGATCTCTTTCCCGACTTTCGAATCAAGGTTGCCGGTAGGTTCATCCGCCATAATGATGGCGGGATCGTTAACAATAGCACGCGCAATGGCTACACGCTGTTGTTGTCCTCCAGAGAGCTCGGTGGGACGATGCGTCATACGATCCTCGAGCCCCACTGCGCGCAACGCTTCCACAGCCTGCTGGCGTCGTCCGCTGGTTTTGCCGGCGTATCGCAACGGCAATTCCACGTTCGTAATAGCAGTCTGGCGCGAGAGCAGGTTAAAATTCTGAAAAACAAACCCTACTTTGCGGTTGCGAATCTCGGCTAGTTGATCGTCGCTGAGCATAGAGACCGATTCGCCATCCAGCGTGTATTCGCCAGAGGTCGGGCGGTCTAAACATCCAAGCGTGTTCATCAGCGTAGACTTACCCGACCCGGAAGGTCCCATAATAGACACCACTTCGCCGCGTCGAATATCAAAGGATACGCCGCGCAACGCCGCCACTTCCACTTCGCCCATCATGTAAATTTTGCGGAGGTTGCGCGCTTCAATGACGTTATCCATGCCCATTAATTCCCGAAGCCAAACCCGCCGCCCGGTCCTAAGAATTCAACGGGAGGGTTCAAAATTACTATGTCGCCCGCCTGCGCATCGCCGCCTACAATGGCGCTGACAGTATCGCCCGATGCGCCAAGCGCGATCTTCGTGCGCGCTGGCAAGCCGTCTCGTAATAGATACACTACGCGTTCTCCATCCACCAAGCGCACCGCGCGATTCGGGATAAGCAGCGCGTCGTCCAATTCTTTGACGACAATATTCACCGCCGCCGTCATACCCGGCTTCACAAAATGATCGGCGTCCATTAATTCGACGGTTACTCTGAAATTCACTACGCCGCCTGCGTCCGCTCCAATCTGCGCCACTTGCACAACCGAACCGTGGTACACACGATCTAGAATCGCATCAAAAGACAATGTGGCGGCTTGCCCAACCGTTACACTGTTGATATCCACCTCCGACACTTCCACGTCAACAAGCAGACTGGAAAGATCGTCCAAGCGAAAAGCGGACGCGCCAGCGCCGACTTGATCGCCGGGCAACGGCAAGGCTTCGGTCACAGTGGCGGCAAACGGCGAAACGAGACGCGCCAGATTGAGGGTCGCTTGAGCTGCGTCTACGCGAGCTTGCGCGGCGGCGATTTCCGCCGCATTTCCGCCGGCGAGACGTTCGTATTCGCGTTGAGCGTCAGCCAGTTGAGCCTCGGCAAGAGCCAGCGCAGCGCGGTATTTTTCCGCGTCAAGTTCTGATGGCTTGCCTAAATACCAATCCAGCGTCGCTTGTTTTCGATCTCGTTCAAGCCGAGCATTAACTAAGTTGAGCAAAGCTTGCGCTTTGAGCGGATCGCCGTCGGGGCGGTTTTTGACCATTTTATATGCGTCTTCCGCCATGGAAATTTGTTTATTTGCGAGGGCAAGTTCAGCGCGAGTCTGCTCCAACAAGTCGTCCGATGCGCGCCGGTACTCCAGTTTAGTCACATTTTTCTGAGCGTCTTCCAACGCCTGTTTCGCATTCGCTACCGTTTGCGCGGCTTGCGCCAGAGCGGCGTCAGAATTTAATAGAGTATCCAAAGCCTGCTTCGCATTCGAGAGATCAGCCTCCGCTAAAATAATACTTTGCGGCAACGAGGTTTTCTGTAAATAAGCAAGCGTGAAATTCGCCGGCACATTATCGCCCACTTTCGCATTGATCACGTCTACTGTCCCAGCCGCCTGCCAGACCAATACAGCGGACTGTTTCGCGCGCACCGATCCGGTCGCGCCAATCGTCGCGACAAGGCTTCCGCGTTTAATCGTTTCTGTTTGAAATTGACTGGAGGATTGAGCGGCAGCCTGACTCCGAAGCGCCCAAAAAACGCCTCCTGCGATCGCTGCAAACGCAATCAGAAGCCACCATTTACGTCTCTTAAGAAATTCTTTCATGTCAAAACATAGCCTCAGCGGTTCATTGATTTCCTTGCTTGTGCGATTCTACTCGACAATAACGCCCCAACTATGAGAACTGCCGTAGAATTTATATAATTCCTACACAGCCAGATGAGAATCCACTAAAGCCAAAATACCCAAGAAAGCGCCGCTGTTATAATTTTGGCATGTTTCATCGTATGCTCCGCATTACGGACTTAATTTCGATCGCCATCGTAGTCGCCGTCATGGCGACCAGTTCGACGCCCACTCTCAACAGTCAGGTGGATCGCGCGCGCGTTTTTACGCGCGGGATCGAATTCGACTACGCTTCCTGGGTCTGGAACGCCGCTTGGATCAAATTGGAGCAAAACACGGTCGGCTTGCCATACCTCTTCGATCGCGCCACAAACAAACAGATCGTTCTCGATTATTTACAAGTCACTCGCAAGGTTATGGCTGCCGAATTTCAAATCGAGCAAGTCTTCGCCGATCCCGCTGTCGTAGATAAAGAAACAACAAGCGCTTTCTTACGCACGCAACGCTCCGAATTACTCGCCCGACAGAAAACGCTCGCTCCGCTTGCCGAGGCGGCGCTGCAAACTCAAGTCGCGAACATTCTCGCCGAGTCGCATCTCGCTGTCGGCGGACAACCTCTTCCGCCGACGCTGTATCACGTCACTTCAACGCCGCTCGCGCTGATCGTCTCGCCGCGCAATATTATTCAACAAACAACCAATATCTCCCTACTGCCGACCCTTACGTTGGAAGAACAAATTCGAGTAGAAGACAACGTCGCACAGGCGCTCGATGTTTCCACGCTCATTGTTTCTACGGGGGGCATCGGCGTATATCCTACGATGGTCACTGAAACCGCCAACCTGCCCTGGTTGCTGAATACGATCGCACACGAATGGGCGCACAATTACCTTAACCTCCGCCCGCTTGGGCTTAACTACAGTTCCACGCCCGAAACCCGCACCATGAACGAAACCGCCGCTTCCATCATCGGAAACGAAATCGGGGCTGCCGTCGTTCAAACGTATTATCCCGAGCTTGCCGCCTTGCCGGCGGCTGCAACCGCATCAACCTCGCCCGATGGCAGTATCGCCTTTCGCTTCGCTCCCCTCCCCGCCAATAGATTCGATGACGCGCCGCCCTTCGATTTCCGCGCCGAGATGCACACGACGCGCGTTCATGCGGACGAATTGCTCACGCAAGGTAAAGTGGAAGAAGCTGAAGCCTATATGGAAGCGCGCCGTCAGTTCTTCTGGCAAAACGGTTATTCGTTGCGTAAACTAAACCAAGCCTACTTCGCCTTCTTTGGTTCGTATGCCGACGCGCCCGGCGGCGCAGCAGGCGAAGACCCAGTCGGACCTGCCGTTCGCGCCTTACGCGCGCAAAGCGCCTCACTCGCAGACTTCGTCAATACGATCGCGTTCATGACTTCGTTTGATCAACTAAAGAAAGCGATCTATCCATAAATGAATAAATTGCAATGTTTCACAACAAACTTTTTTCTATCCTTCCTTCTCTTCGCTTGCTCCCCCGCGTCAACGTCAACGCCTACAACTACGCCAAACATCGCCCTACCCACGCCGCAACTGATCTTCCCGACGCAAGCGCCGCAATGCGCATTGCTGAATATTAAGCCCACACCCGGACCGCAAACGCCATCCTTATTCCCGCCCGAAAGCGCAAGCGATCACGCCCGCGGCGCCGAGTCTCCATCCGTAACCATCACAACATACGTAGACTATCAAGACAACCGCAGCGCGTTCTTCATTAACGTGACGAATCAACTGCTCGCCAAATATCCGAACGATGTGCGCATCGTCTACCGCCCGTTTCCGCTCATCGGGGCTTTTGACAAGTCCGGGCTTGCCGCGCAAGCCGCCGAAGCCGCAAACAAGCGGGAGAAATTTTGGGAAATGAACGATCTGCTCTATGCGCATTATGCCGATTGGACGCCGCTCTCGCCGGAGGATTTCAAACATTGGCTTATCGCGCAAGCCGCCAAATTAGGATTGAACGCCGGGCAATTCGAATCAGACCTCGAAAGCGAAGAGACCATCGCCAAAGTCCAAAAATATGCGGACGACGCCAACAGCATTGGCATTCCCGGCACACCGCTTATCTTAATCAACGGACAGATTTACGGCGGTCCGCGCAACTTTAACAGCCTTAAAGATATTGTTGAACTGGTATTGCTCGGTAAGCGACAATTCGCTTCCTGCCCGCCGTATACTGTAGACGCAAATAAACAATACACCGCCGCTTTGCGCACCGACAAAGGCGCCGTAGTCATCGAGTTATTCGCAGACAAAGCGCCTGTCACCGTAAACTCGTTCATCTTTCTCGCGCAAAACGGATGGTATGACGACATCACATTCCATCGCGTCATCCCCGGCCTCTTCGCGCAGACCGGCGACCCAAGCGAAACGGGCAAAGGCAACCCCGGTTATTATGTGATCACCGAAATCCTGCCCTCGTTGAAATTCAGCCGCCCCGGCGTTGTGGCAATGGTCAACTCCGGTCCAGATACGAGCGGAAGCCAGTTCTTCATCACATACGCGCCAACCGCGCAATTCAACGGTCAATACACGATCTTTGGTCAAGTCGTCAGCGGGATGGACGCGCTTACCTCGCTCACCCCGCGCGACCCACAACCCGGAATGGACTTACCTCCGGGAGATAAATTGTTGAGCGTTGAGATCGAAGAGAAATAAAATCAATCGTGATAAGATAACCTCATGTCCTTCAATACATATTCATCCATCGCGCGCGCCGGCGACCTCGCTCAACTCGTCGGCTTGCGGCACAAACATTTCATCCTCACGCTCGAGTCGGGTGCAAAGTTCGAAACGCATCGCGGCATTCTGCAACACGACGACCTGATCGGCAAAGAATGGGGGATGCAAGTGTTCAGTCACCTCGGCGCGCCGTTCTTCCTGCTCCAACCCTCGCTCGCGGATTTGCTCATCCACCTGCCGCGCACCACGCAGATCATGTATCCGAAAGACATCGGCTTTATCCTTGTGACGATGGGCGTGGGTCCCGGTCAAAAAGTGATGGAAGCCGGTTCAGGCTCCGGTTCGATGACCACCGCGCTCGCGTATGCGGTCGGCGCCGAGGGACGCGTGGTCTCGTACGAGATCAAGCCCGACACGCAGAACCTCGCACGGAAGAATCTCAACCGCTTCGGGCTCGCCTCGCGCGTAGACTTCAAACTGCGCGACATCGCGGAGGGCTTCGACGAAACCGACGCCGACTCGTTCTTCCTCGACGTGCCGAATCCGTACGACTACATCGCGCAAGTCCGCGCAGCGCTCAAGCCCGGCGGATTCCTATGCTGTCTCATGCCGACGTTCAACCAAGTGGAGAAAGTTTTACAAGCATTGCGTCAGAACAACTTCGCCTTCATTGAAGTATGCGAAATTTTATTGCGTTACTTCAAGCCTGAACCTTCGCGTCTGCGTCCAACAGATCGCATGGTCGCGCACACGGGCTTTCTCGCCTTTGCGCGCAAGATCGAGCCAAATGCCGACCCGCGCGGAAAGGAACTGATTAAAGAAATTTCAGAAGGAGATAGCTAATGCGTCGAGCATTCCGTCGCCAAGCCAGAAAAGCGTTCGCAAGACAAGTCCCGCCGATTCTTCAAGAAGCCAACCTCGCCTTCGACAAGGGAGAGTTTGGACGCGCCGCCGAACTCTTCGAGCGGATCGCCGCAGGCGCCGACGCACGCGGAGGACCGCGCGCTCCGCTGCTCCATTTGCAAGCGGGACGCGCGCGCGTTCTCGCCGGTCAAACTGCGCTGGGCATTCCTTCCCTCAAACGCGGACTAACCCTGCTCGCCGAACGTCAACAAATTCGACGGCTGTACAACACGAAAGATCGCATCGCGAACGAACTCAAAGCGCGAGGTCTGATGAACGAAGCCGCAGATATTGAAGCGTGGGTCAAAGACATCGCCCCGTCCGCTTCCGAATTTGAAACACAGTCCTCTATTTTAAAGAAACACGTCCTGCCGACTCATTGCCCGCAATGCGGCGCGGCGTTGCGACCCGATGAAGTGGAATGGCTGGACGAGACCACGGCGGAGTGTGGTTATTGCGGAAGCCCGGTTCACGAGCAAAATTAACCGTAAAGCGCACAACACTGGCGCTTGACGCAAGCACGGGTGAGAACTCCAAGTTTTTTTCCTCCTTCCACGTTCTTCTGTTCTTCACCTTATTCCTTATAATGAACTTCACCGAAGACTTTATCTCCCAACGATTACAGCAAGCCCTCGCCGCTGCGAATCCCTCCTCCGACGGGTACGCGGAAATTGACGTCGCCGACAAATCGAAACTCAAATGTGCGGCGGTTCTTCTGCCGCTTGTGCGACAAGATGACAAGTGGCACATTCTCTTCACGCGCCGGACCGATAATGTCGAGTCGCATAAGGGGCAAGTCTCTTTTCCCGGCGGCGCCTGCGATGAAGGCGAAACAACTCCTGAACAGACCGCCCTGCGCGAGGTGGAAGAGGAGATCGGCATTCAGGCTCGCGACATAAAAATTATAGGACGCATGACGACCCTCGTTACTATTTCTTTTTTTCGCGTCACGCCGATTGTGGGCGTGATGAACTGGCCCGCCGTTTTCCGCATCGGCAGAGACGAAGTAGCGCGCGTCTTCACAATTCCGCTGGAGTGGCTGGCAGACGCGTCGAACCGCTGGCAGTTCGATATTCCGGGACAGAATCGTTCCATCATCGCCTACCACCCCTACGACGGCGAGCTGCTCTGGGGCGCTACCGCGCGTATGACAGTGGATTTCTTAAGCGCGCTGGGGCTATGAGGCAATGCCTCAAAAATCAACGTTGCAATTCAAAGTAAAGGAATTAAAAAACTTCCCGGCTGTCGTCGGGAAGTTTTTTAATCATAGAGATCAGATTACTTGCTTTCAGAACCTTCTTCGTCTTTCTTGCCGCGCTCTACAGACAACTCAGGCTCGGAGGATGAAGGAGTTCCCGCCGCAACCGCGCCTTCTGCGCCTGCCGCCGCATCTTCCTCAATCTTCGGCGGAGTCGCCACGACGATCATAGTTTCAGGATCTTCGATCACGCGAATTTTATCTGAGAGTTGAAGGTCTTTAACGCGCACACCGTCGCCGATCTTTTCGAGAACGGCAATATCCACGATAACCCGTTCGGGGAGGTCGGCTGGCAAGCACTCCACATTAAGCGATTCGAGGTTTTGCACCAATACGGCGCTAAAGTCCTTTACCGCCAACGAAGCGCCCGTTAACTGAATGCTGACGGAAGCGCGCAGTTTCTCGTTCTGCGAAACCGCCAAAAAGTCCACGTGTAGAAGGCGGTTTTTGATATAGTCGCGTTGCTTCTCGCGCACCAATACAAGATGCTCTTCGCCTCCCAAACTGATCGTCACAAAACTAGAGGATGAGATCTTGCTCAGCGTTAACGAAGCGCTATGCGCGTCCAAATTAATGCTGACCGGCTTAATATGACGACCGTAAATGACCGCCGGCAATTTCCCATCGCGGCGCAACGTTTTGACCTGCTTGCCGATCGTCTCGCGTTTTTCCGCTTGTAGTACAACTTTCTCCATCGTTTCTCCTCGAGCGCCTCTCACCTCGTCAGACGCGGTTACCTTCGCTCTATGAAATAAATTTCTGCGACAGCGACGACCGTCGCTGGTACATTTGTTTTAATTTCGCCGCAATAAAAAGCGACCCAATAATAACATTAATCCGCCGAACAGTCCGCCGACCAGCCCGGCGATCAACGCGCCGCGCGCATCCAGTATCGTCGTAACGTCGCCCTGCACGTTCCGCGCCAACAACAGGGTTGTGCGGACGTTCTCCGCACGGACCTCGTGCGCCGTCATATAGCCGACCGCGCCGTGCTGGATTTCCACATTGCCCGCCGCAAGGACGCCGACGCAACTATCCGTCGAAACGTTCTCCGCTTGGACGAAGCCCGCCGCGCTCTGCTCGACCGAGACATTCTCTGCGCGAACAGCTCCCAACGCGCTTTGCCGCGCATGGACCAAGGTTGCCTTCACGTTGCCAGCCGCGCTCTGGTGCAATTCCACTTCATCGGCGGTGATCGTCTCCGCGTCGGCTTGGTGCATCTGCACCCTCTCGGCGTGAACAGATTGAACATCTGCGTGCATGATGTTCGTCGCCTGCGAAGATTCGAACTCTGGCAGTTCTTCTGGCTCAACCATAGCGGGCGAGATTTTACCATAGAAAACCTCTCCGTCCTGAGCGGAGCGAGGAGTGGCGCTGGAGCGCCATTGCAACGAACGTAGTCGAAGGACAGTTGCTTGCCATCCCACGCTTCGACTACCAGACTGACGAGCACAGTCCCTCCGCTCAGCGCGGACGCTGTTTCTTCATCGCCTTCGCCACCCCATGCGACATTTCATCGTCCCGCTCTTCAAGTTTCACGACGATGTTTCGATAATCCTCGTCGTTTCGATTCTGGCTCAATTTGTAGTTCGCATCAAACCCCGTTACCTCGATCTGAAACGCGACGATACCTTTGATTTCCTTCGCCACAAAATCTTGCGGCAAGGTTTCCATCTTGTAATGGCTTGCCGCCTCGTGGCGGTCAACCAGCCGCTTGAGGATTTGATACGCCTCGTCATACTCTTCGACGATTCGCGGCTTGCCATAGACATGTACCGCCTGATAATTCCACGTCGGCACGTTGACGTGGTTGTACCATGTTGGCGAAATATACGTGTGCGGACCGTGAAAAATGGTCAACACTTCCACATCTCGTTCAAATATCTTCCACAACGGATTCACCCTCGACATGTGCCCGTTGATGAAAATCCGCTCACCTTCCTCAAAGACCTCCACCAACAAATGACTCGCCGTCGGCTTCTCGCCATCATACGCCACCACAACTGCAAATTCATTCTGGCGCATAAACTCGATAATTTTCTCTCGATCTTCTTCACGATACAACTTCGGCGTATACATACAACTCCTTTATTAAGAGAAAGTATAACATCCGCCCAACGGCAATCTCCAATCTCTAGTCTCCAGTCTCCAATCTCTGCTCCTCAAATTCTCTAATTCTCCCAATTCTCTTCCTGCCTCAAACGGTATAATCCCCTCCAATGAAAAAATATCTCCTCTTCACCGTCTTCATCTCAGGCATGACCACCCTCGCCGCCGAACTCGCGGCGGGACGTCTCATCGGAAACGTGTTCGGCACGAGCAACATCGTTTGGGCGAGCATCATCGGGCTGATCCTCATCTACCTCACGCTTGGATATTTCCTCGGCGGCAAATGGGCGGATGCGAACCCGACTCCCGCCGCGATGTATCGCGTCCTTGCATGGGGCGCGTTCACGCTGGGACTCGTCCCATACATTGCGAGTCCCGTTTTGCGAGCCGCCGCGACCGCGTTCGACTCATTGCAAGTTGGAATCCTAGGCGCGTCGTTTGTCGCGGTGTTGATTCTATTCATTATCCCCATCACGTTGCTCGGAACGATCTCACCATACGCGATTCGATTAACCGTTGACGACACCTCTCGCGCGGGACAAATCTCAGGTCAAATTTACGCGATCTCAACCCTCGGCTCATTCATCGGGACATTTTTGCCGACACTCATAACCATCCCCGCGATTGGGACAAAAAATACATTCCTGTTATTCAGTATGATTCTCTTACTGGTCGCGCTCGTTGGGCTGGCGCGCTTTGCCAGCCAACGCGACATGCTCAAACATATTTGGATGCCGTTCGTGTTGGTCACGCTTGCATTACTCACTGCGAATCAATCGTTGAAAACGAACGCGGCACAAGTTTATGAAACCGAGTCGGCGTACAACTACATCGAAGTTCTCAATCAAAACGGCTTCACGATCCTACGTCTCAACGAGGGACAGGGCGTTCACTCCATCTACAGTCCCGACACACTGCAATACAACGGACCGTGGGATCAATTCCTCGTCAGCCCATATTTTTATGCGAACCGCAAACCATCGGATATCAAACACGTTGCCATCGTCGGTCTCGCGGCGGGGACGACCGCGCAGCAGATGACCGCCGTGTATGGAAACATTCCCATTGACGGCTACGAACTCGACCCGAAGATCGTCGAGGTGGGGAAAAAATATTTCGACATGAACATACCCAATCTGAACGTCATCATCGGCGACGGGCGCCTAAACCTCGAACGAAGCGAGCAAAAGTATGACATCATCGCCGTGGATGCCTACCGCCCGCCGTACATCCCTCCGCACATGACAACGCAGGAATTCTTCGAGATCTGCGCCTCACACCTGACGGAGAACGGGGTGCTAACCATCAACTCTGCCTCCGTCCCCGGCGACCGACGCCTCATCAACGGACTCGCCACCACGATGGCAACCGTCTTCCCTTCCATTTACACGGTGGATATCCCCGGTTCGCTCAACACAATGATCTTCGCCACTAAGCAGGAAACCATCCCTGAAAATTTTGCAATGAATTTGCTGGCATTATCCAATGACCCGTCAGTCAATCCGTTGCTTATCACAACCATGCAAGTGACATTCGCCAACCTCAAAACAGATTACGAGACCACAACTGTGTTCACCGACGATCACGCACCCATCGAGTGGATCGTCAACGATATGGTGATTCGGTTTATTTTGGAGGGAGGAACAGAGTATTTAGAGTAGGAAATATATTATGGTTCGATAACAAATAATGCCTGCGAGTCGGACTCTATGCCAAATCCTTGCACCGCCAAATATTTACCATCCGACGACCACCAAGCGCGGTCAATCTGGTAACCCGACGCCTGCCATATCCCAAATGTCTCGCCGCCTGGGAAATCCAAAATATCTACTACTCCTTTGTCCACAAAAACCATTCTACTAGCTTCCTCAGAAAAGCCTGCGAATCCCTTCCCTTCTGCCAACTTCAAAGCCGTTCTATCGGGAGGATCAAGAGCACGAATCCAGAAATCGGGATTTTCTTCACTTAGCTTTGATGTGAGGTAACTCAGGAAAAGCCACTCTCCATCAGATGAGATGCTTGAGCCGTTGACAATCCAAGATCTATAAAAAGGAAGTTCCTCAACAATATCCAACTCACTATGATAGAGCAAAAGCGGCGAGCCCGGAGGACCATTCCACAGTTCAAAGAGCAGATGATACTCACCTGTAGTCAAGTTAGTATAACGGGCAACATGAGTGACATATCCTACATTCTGAACATTCAACCCCAACAGATCATGTACTACACTACCCACCTTACCATCAGGGACGGATACATATAGTGCTCCTCGATCAACATCAAGACCAACCAGATACAACTCATTATTGAGCCACCCACTCTCAGCCCACGCGTGAGGACTACCATCCCATTTTACAGAGGCAACGATTTGGTCCATCGAAATTTCGGTGATTGTTGTAACATTGTGTATAAGTTCCCCTTCCCAGTCACTGACAGTTGTGTCCACACGATAGCGACCACTTGGTGAAAGTTGACCTTCTTCTTTTTCAAAGATTGCAGAACTATCAACTGAAGAGAATGTCTCACAAGGTACGCCGCTAGAAGCAACTTTTCCCGAATTCTGAACAGCAATTGGATTATTACCTTCCACCCAAAGCACATTGCCGCTAAAAATATCATTGGAATCAACTTCTTCGTGCTCGCAAACTTTACCGGACTGAGCTTCCACGAATGCAAGATGAGCGGGCAAATCGTCTCCATCTGCAAACCAATACGCAATCCAGCGACTATTTGGTGACCAACTGTCGAAGCGTAATCGCGGACTATTAACCAAGGGTTCAATAATATGGGGGCTTAAAGTTCCTGTTGGATAAGGCGTATGCGTTATCGTTTGTATTACCCTAGACGAATCGGGGATTGCACAAGCATCGGTTATGAATAATACAATAAAAGCAACTATCAACAATATACTAAATTGATGTTTTGATAGCATCATCTCTTTCGCTTTCTTGTTCACCGCGCACTGAACTGTCCGAAACGGTTTTGGATAAATAAGGTAATAAAAACTCCACATATTTATGTAAAGCCTCTACTTCACGGGCCAAAGCAATTATTATTAAACCACCCGCAATCACAAGCAACCATAACACGATATAGCTCACAAGCCAAAAGCCAGTCATTATTCCTCCAGAGGCATCAATAGAACCAAACGAAACAATTGTCTGACAAGCAAGATGAGCACCAATACTCCGAGACATGTAAGCACAAGTGGAAGAAATGTTCCATCAATAGACAATCTCTCCAAAATGAGCGGGCGATTATCTAGAGCTAATAATCCACCACCCCAGAGCATGATACACAAAGCCATCGTCAGCAAAAGAAAATTACGACTAACGAGTTTAATGCTAATTTTTTAATTATGTTTGACCCCGAAGCACCCGCACTCTAAATCGGGATGTCTACGGATTAAACTCAAGCCTACAACAATGGTAAAAATTATTAGGAGAAATCCACATAATGCCGCTGCCGCCTGACTTTGCCAGCCTAGCAACAGCATGATAGCAACTATTATAATGAGGCTACCAGCAACTGGTTGAAGCCATGAACTGGGAATCAATTTAAAAGTTGCGAGCACGTCAACGAAGTGGTAGCGCTCACTTGCTTTTCCAACAAATGACACTAAAAAAATTGACCCGAGAAGCAGGCGAAAGATTGTTAATATCAAAGATTGTACGTCTATATTTAAAAACATCATCGGTTTACTTTTACAAAGTTTTTATAAAATTAAGAAATTATTTCCCCGCCGGAAATTGCGGGGAAATCTCATTACAAGCGAGAATAACAGACATTAAGTTGGACAGGCTATTCCATTATCCCAAGTAAATTTATAAATATTAGTTGATGAAGAGACTGTTGCGCCGCAACATGGGGCGACCACTGATCCTCCCGACCTTTCCATATGAGAATGCGCTCCAGTGTAACAATTCCCAGGATTACCACTGGGTACCGTTCCGATCAATTTTGTGCCACTTGACAAATTATATAATGTACCATTAGTAACGGCTGGACTTGCAACATGACCAAACCTAACGGATCCCATATAACAAGCACCATTCGATTTTCCGTACAACTCTACGGTTACCATTCGTCTATAGTTATCTTCATAACTTGAGCTACAACAAGAAAGGCTTACATAGGTGACAATACTTAATACGTTGGGATAATTTACCCGAAGATTTATGTTTCCAGATCCACCGATATCGACTGGGTTAGATGAACTCATGTATGTGCCATGATTACTCCCTGATCCATTACAGACATCAGAGGCATAGGGAAATGTGCAATACTTATTTCGGCCTGTGATAGTGCCCGAGATGGGACCCCTAACGTAGACTGTTACGAGAGCCATTTTATCCTCCTTAATATTTTTGAGAATCAATTATTTTATTTTTCAACAAGGGATTTTCCAACACTTTCAACATTATCGCGCCATCCTTCGTATTCCATAAAAATTGTGTAAAGCACATCTCTCTTTATCCATTGCAAAGTGTAACCTTGATCAGTTGGCAACATGATACCTTGCTCGGGTGTAAAAACTACTTTATCAGGTTTTCTTATAATATATTCATCATCAAGAATTATCTCGGGCGGTTCTTTTTTAGGATAAGTAAGAACGGGCCACACTGGGTATGGCCGCGCAAATATTGGGCGGGCTGAAAGACTAATCAGCGGCTCGCGATTATTTTCGAAGCCAAAGTCAAGTCTTGCTTCCCATACTTCACTAGAACCTGCAAATCTCAGAACATATCCGTGTAAAAATGTCATTTTATGGGGTAGCGAACCTAGTACGAATATACGAAAATCAATATTGTTTCTTAAGTTTTCAATGCTGTCGAACCAAGAGATATCCCCTTTATACGCATCCAGCTCAGGATTAAGCAATGTAGATTCGTCGACATTACAAAGAATTGGACACGGTGCAACTTGAACGAAGGAAGGAATAGGAGCGTCTTGATCAAGAAGTACGAAGCCTTCGTACAATTCTCCGTCTGAAGAATCTATGCCTTGTGTTTTTCTTATCAATGTGTTAAGTGGCGTCAACACAAAACTAAACGCCCCGACCATTTTGATAAAGTCTCGTCGGTTCAACATGGGTATTCTCCTTTCTCATACAACGTATAGATGCAGAATACAACCGGCCAGCCTCGTTGTCAACTACGGATTCCCGAATCTTGTTACTTTTTGAACAAGTGAATGAGTTTTACTACCGCTTCGGTTCGCGACCCTACTCCCAATTTTTCATAAATGCGCGTCAGGTGATGTTCAATTGCGCGTGTTGAAACAGCCAGTCGCAAGGCGATCTCCTGCGTGCTTTTGCCTTCGAGCAACAGGTGAATCACTTCCAGTTCCTTATCGGTAAATTGGCGCTGTTGATTTTCCATATCACTGCCTCCTTCAATGATGTACAACAATCCCCCGTCAGCAAATTTGTTTATACCACAAGGTGTTTTTTTTTAGCATAGGAGATTCGTACCGCAATACATTAATTTGTCTTACAATAAGACAGATATGAAAAACAAAATGTTCCAAACCCTTTCTGTCCTCATCACCCTCCTCGTCCCCATCGCCCTCATCGGGCTGGGACTGCGTCTGCTATTAACGACAACCTTCCTCCATATCGAATACAACATGCCGCGCTTCCCGCAAGATGAATACGGCTTTACAAAAGAAGACCGTTTGAAGTGGGCGCCGTACGCGGTGAAGTATCTCGCCAACGACGCGGACATTTCGTATCTCGGCGGTCTGAAATTCGACGATGGAACGCCGCTGTACAACGAGCGCGAGTTGAGTCACATGGAAGATGTCAAGCGCGTCACACGCGGCGCGTTGAATGTTTGGTATGCGACTCTCGCGATCCTGCTCGCGCTGGGGAGTTGGTCAAAGGCTGCGCACTGGGAGCAGGCATACCGTCAGGGTTTCAGACGGGGCGGATGGCTGATGGTGAGACTGGCAGTCGCCATCGGCTTGATCGTCATCGTGGGAATCGTTGTCAATCCAAATGTCTTTTGGGGTTTCTTTACGGCGTTCCATAAATTATTTTTCGAGGGCGACTCGTGGCTGTTCCTGTATTCAGACACATTGATCCGCCTGTTTCCCATCCGCTTTTGGCAGGATACATTTTTGTTCGCGGCGGTGATTGCGCTGGGCGGAGGATTGACGCTGGGAACGGGATTAGAAAAAGAATAGCGATTACGCAGCACGAAGTGCGCAATACCAACACGGTGTATAATTTCGCGCGAGGAGACTTGCACATGACAGATTCTTTATCGCTTGAAAACAAAGTCGCGGTGGTGACCGGCGGTTCGCGCGGGATCGGTCGCGCGGTGGCGCTCGAACTTGCGGCGCGCGGCGCGGCAGTGATCGTCAACTACAACAAATCCTCCGATGCGGCGGACGAAGTGGTGAAAGCCGTGCAATCGGCGGGAGGCAAAGCCGCCGCGTTTCAAGCGGACGTTTCGGACTTCAAGCAGGCAGAGGCGCTGATCAAGTTTGCGATTAACACCTTCGGCGACCTGAGCATCCTCGTCAACAACGCAGGTATTACAAAGGACACGTTGATCATGATGATGTCTGAGTCGGATTGGGACTCGGTCATCACGACGAATCTCAAATCCACGTTCAATTGCTCAAAAGCCGCGGTCAAACACATGATGCGAAAACGCGTCGGACGGATCATCAACATGGCTTCGGTGGCGGGGCAGATGGGGAATCCCGGTCAGGTAAATTATTCCGCTTCCAAAGGCGGGCAGATCGCGTTCACAAAATCATTGGCGCGCGAGGTGGCGGCGCGGAACATCACTGTCAACGCGATCGCGCCAGGTTTTGTGGACACGGAAATCCTCGATGCAATGCCGCCTGAAACCCTCGAAGCCGCGCTGAAGCTAGTTCCCTTGGCGCGCAAAGGCAAACCCGAAGAGATCGCTTACGCGGTCGCGTTCCTCGCCTCCGATCAAGCCGCGTTCATCACCGGTCAAGTCCTCGGTGTGGATGGCGGAATGGCGATGATGTAGAAAGGCAGAGATTGGAGATTAGTCTCCAATCTCTGAAATGGATTAACCATGACCGACTCACCCTCCCTCGATAAAACCACCATCTCGCCCGACGCGCTTCTTACGATCGTGAAGCTTTCAGCGTTGGGCACGCCGGGCGTTAGCCGCATGGCAAACGTCGTCGGCGGAGTGAACCGCCTTTTCAGACGCGGGGCTCACAATGGCGTGCGGCTGTATATCGAGGATAATATCGCGTCCGCCGATCTGCATCTTGTGTTGAAAGAAGGCGCAGATATCCGCGAGACCAGCCGCAATGCGCAAGCGCAGGTGGCGCGCGCGCTGCAGGAACTCGTCGGCATGGAAGTCGGTTCGATCGAAGTGCATGTGGAAGATATAGACTATAACGGAGAAGCGCAGTCGCAATGAAACCCCGCACCAGGGCGCGCGCGCTCGCCCTGCAAGTACTTTACGAAGTAGATATGGTGAATCATCTGCCCGGCGAAGTCTTCCAAGCCCGGCTAAACGAAGCGCCTTTGCCGGACGATCTCTCCGAGTTCGCTCGCAGTATCGTTTTTGGCGTTCTCCCCCTCACGCAGCCGCTCGACCAATCTATTGCAAACTACGCGCCAGAATGGCCCCTCGATCAGATTGCCGCAATTGACCGCAATATCTTGCGCATCGCGCTATGGGAACTTGTCGCCGCCAACGATACGCCGATGAAAGTGGCGATCAACGAAGCGATAGAACTGGCGAAATCCTATGGCTCCGATTCGGCGCCGCGTTTCGTCAACGGCGTGCTTGGTTCGCTGGCAGAGCATCGTCAAGAAATTCGACAAGCGTTGCAAAAGGCATAAATGGAAATCTTCGGCATCGGTTTTTCCGAACTTATCTTCATTCTTGTCATCGCCGTCATCGCGCTGGGACCGAAAGACCTGCAAAAAACAGGGCGCGCGTTGGGGCGCTGGTTGAATAAAATGAATCGTTCCGAACTTTGGCAAACGCTCCGCAACGCGTCGAATGAACTTAGCCATTTACCGAACAAATTAATGCGCGAAGCGAATTTAGAAGATTGGGAGGCGGAGCAAAGTTTGCTCAAGATCGCAAATCCGCGCGAACGCAAGCCGATCTCTCTACCCGCTCAGCCGCTATCCCCGTCCAAAACTCCCGATCATATCTCTTCTGCGGCTGCGCCCGAAGAAGAACCGTCCTCATCAAATGACTAACGTGTTCCGAAATATATTTCGCGCAGCGCTCTTTCCGTTCGCGCTGTTCTACCGCATTCTAGCGACCCCGTTCACATTGACGAAACGCGCCTGGACATTCCTCGCTTCTGACTCAAAAGAAAGCTATAAAAAAGAAGTCTGGGATCATGTTGAAGATCTGCGCGGGCATCTATTAAGAATCGTCCTCTGTCTGACGCTGACTGTAGGCGTCTCCTTTTATTTCACGCTGCCCTTAATGGAATATCTCGCACGTCCCGTAGGCGGATTGCCGAATTTGCAAGCCATCGAAGTGACTGAAGAGATCGGCGTCTTCATGCGCGTCGCGCTGACGAGCGGCTTCATCATCTCTCTACCGTATATTGCATTCGAATTCTGGTGGTTCGCCGCCAAAGGTCTGTCGTCGCGCGAGAAACGCTACACATTGCTGATCATCCCCACCGCATCGTTTCTCTTCGTCCTCGGGGTCGCATTCACCTACTTCGTCTTAATTCCCGCCGCGCTGCCCTTTCTCGGAAGTTTCACCGCTATTTCGCAATTCTGGGCGGCAAAAGAATACTTTGGATTTATTACAAGTCTCATGACCTGGATCGGCGTCTTCTTTGAATTTCCCCTTGTTATTTTCGCGTTAAGCTACCTCGGGGCGGTATCGCCGGCTACGCTAACGCAACAATGGAGAGCGGCGATCGTCGTGATCGCGATCGTTGCTGCGGCGGTGACGCCAACGGTAGACCCAGTGAATATGGGATTGGTCATGTTGCCGATGATCTTGTTATACTTCGCCAGCATCGGCTTAAGCCATCTCGCCGCCGCAATGCGTAGAAGAAGCGCGCCGCAGCGCCAGGAACGCAAGTCTGAGCCCGAGGTATAAGCACGAACGAAACAGAGGAGAACGCCATGAAGTCACGCGCAGTATCGCGTCATCTTTTCATCTACGTCATCATCCTTTCGCTGACCAGTCAGGCATGCGCTTTTTCACTGCTTGAATGGCCCATCTTTCCAACCTCCAGCGCCAGCACGCCAGCCCCCTCCGAGCCGATCAACACACCCGCGCCGCGCGCGCAGGTTGCGTTCACCGTTCGCTTACCGGAACCGCTCTTACCCGGCGAAACGCTCGATCTGAGCGTAGTGGACGAAGTTACCGGGCTCGCTTACAACCCAACGCCTTACTCCATGTCGCCGCTCGACGCCGTGACGTACGCCGCCCAACTGGATATTCCCGATCAAGCCGTCATCCGCTATCGCTATGTGCGCAAGAACGGCGGACTTATCATTAACGAAGACACCAACCGCGATGAACCCATCCGGTATCGTTTGCTCTACATCAATGGACACACACAGATCATCGACACGGTCAGCAGTTGGGCGGACAAACAAGCGAACACGTTGTCAGGCAGCATTAGCGGCATCATCGTAGATGTGGATAGCGGCTCGCCCATCCCCGATATCCTCGTCGCCGCTGGCGGCGCGCAAACGCTGACCGATTCACAGGGACAATTTAAATTAGACGGTTTACGAGGCGGCGCATACAACCTCGTGATCTACGCCATGGACGGACTCTATCGGACATTTCAACAAGGCGCAACAGTCGCCGAAAACTCCGATACCCCGGTACAAAAAATCGGGATCAAGCGCGCGCCGCTGACTCAGGTCACGTTCACGGTCTCCGTTCCGCCGGGCACAGTCGGACCGAACGTACCGATTCGCTTGGCGGGCAACCTGCTTCAACTAGGCAACACGTTTTCCGATCAACGCGCCGGCTTCAGCGCCATTGCAGACCGTATGCCCGTTCTCAGCCCCACCGCCGACGGACGCTATTCTGTCACGTTGCTCCTGCCCGCTGGCGCAGACGTGCAATACAAATATACGATGGGCGACGGCTTTTGGAATTCTGAATTTACCTCCGACAGCCGCTTTGTCACACGGCGCATCCTTGTGCCGACTCAAAACATCGTAATTGAAGACGTTGTGCAATCGTGGCAATCCGGACCGAAAGCCCCCATTCTATTCGACCTGACCGTACCCGCCAATACCCCTTCCACCGAGCGGATCTATATCCAATTCAACCTTCTGCTAGGCTGGTCGCCTCCCATACCGATGCTGCAACAAGCGCAAAATCGCTGGGTATACAAACTATACGGGCCGCTGAACATTACCGGTTCATTTACCTACCGCTTCTGTCGCAACGCCCAATGCGATTCGGCGGACGATTCGCAAACGATCGGTCCAAACGCGCACGGCAGAAACGTCACCCCTGCACTTACGCCTCAAAGCATCAGCGATGCCGTCGCCTCATGGGCATGGTCCCTCGACGCCAGCCCTACCACGCTGGTCGCCTCCGCCATCCCATCGCGCGGAAGCGGCTTCATGGCGGGAGTGGAGTATCAGCGTTATTACGATCCACACACGCCGGTCTTCAACGATATCGCCTTGCAAAACATTCAAAGCCTGGGCGCAAACTGGGTGATCTACACGCCTTCATGGACATATCAACGCATCTCGCCGCTGGTTTTTAGCGAGCAGCCCGGCAAAGATCCGTTCTGGTCCGACACACTTAGAGCGGTGACCGAGGCGCGCGCGCGCAATTTCAACGTTGCGTTATTTCCACAACCGCGTTTTGAAACAAACTATGCTGACTTTTGGAAGAACGCTCCGCGCGACAATACCTGGTGGAACAATTGGTTCGAACAGTATCGAAACTTCATTGTCCACTTCGCCGACCAAGCGACGCAATCCGGCGCACAAGCCATCGTCATCGGCGGCGACTGGATTCTCCCCGCGTTGCCGGGCGGGAAATTGTCTGACGGCAGCCCGAGCGGAGTTCCCGCCGACGCGGAAAATCGCTGGAAGAATCTTATCGCTGAAGCGCGCCAGCGTTCACACAGCAATGTGATCTTCGCTCTGCCGTACAACAACGCCGATTTCGTCCCGCCGATCGCTATACTGCGCGACGCAGACGCAGTTTATCTACTCTGGTTCGCAAGCCTTAGCGCGCTCTCCGTGCCAGTCAAAGAAGATATGATCGCCGCCGCCGGCGCGTTGCTCGATGAAAATATCGCGCCATGGCAATCGCAAACCGGCAAACCGTTCATTCTCGGACTCTCGTACCCGTCTTCCACATATTCGGCGACCGGTTGTATTCCAAGCAGCGGCGCCTGCCTCGATTGGACCGCGCTCAACCGTCCCAATGCGGACGTAGACGCTGTCAGCCTTGACCTACAGCAACAAGTGGATATTTACGATGCGATTCTCAACGCAATGAATTCGCGCAGCTGGGTCAGCGGTTTCGTCAGCCGCGGTTATTTCGAGCCGGTGGAACTGCAAGATAAATCCGCGTCCATTCACGGCAAGCCAGCGCGCGATCTGCTTTGGTATTGGTTTCCACGATTGTTGGGAAATGTCAAATAGAAGAATGCGACTACAATCGCAACTACAAATATTTATCTTGGAGGATCCATGTCTCACACAAAAACTATTCTAAAACGCATAGGGGTCGGTATTTTAATTCTCGTCATCTTGCTCGGCGCGGGAGGCGGGTTCTACTTCAAGAGTTATCTCCCGAACACCGTCGCGCCGAAATCCTTCTCGCAAATTGACGGAACAATTCAACTTACAGGTCTTGATGCGCCTGTCAACGTCTATCGCGACACGATGGGCGTCCCCCATATTTATGCGTCTACAACGCACGATCTATTCTTCGCGCAGGGATACGTCCATGCGCAAGAACGGTTCTGGCAAATGGACTTCTGGCGGCATATCGGCTCCGGCTCGCTTTCTGAGATGTTCGGCGCAGGTCAAGTGGAGACAGACGCCTTCCTTCGAACATTGGGCTGGCGCAAAACCGCCGAAGCCGAATGGAATGCGCTGGATGCCGACTCGCAAGCCATTTTGCGAGCTTATGCAGACGGCGTAAATGCGTACATCAAAGATAAGCCCGCCAATGAACTCAGTTTGGAGTACGAGATTCTAGGGCTGCCGATCCTCAGCCCCGATTACAAGGTTGCGGAATGGACGCCGATCAATTCGCTGACATGGGGCAAAGCCATGGCATGGGATCTGCGCGGCAACATGGATGAAGAAATCGAGCGCGCCGTCATGTTGAAGACGCTTACTCCCGAGCAGGTCGCCCAACTCTTTCCATCTTATCCCGACGATCATCCTGTTATCGTCAACAAGATCGGGGTCGGGGGAACCGCAGTCTCGTCGTCAAGCGCAACCGCCCAAGCGTTCAATTACGCTGAACTGGCGCTCGATCAACTTTCCTACAATATCGGTCTGCTCGAACCAATTCTTGGAAAGTGGAGTCGCGAAATCGGCTCGAACTCATGGGTAATCTCCGGTGCGCTCACCGACACCGGAACGCCCTACCTCGCTAATGATCCGCACCTCAGCATTCAAATGCCATCGATCTGGTATCAAATTGACTTGCAATGCGAGGTCAAGAATGAGAATTGTCCTTTCCAAGTGGCGGGTTTCTCATTCGCAGGCGTACCGGGCGTGGTAATCGGTCATAACGACAAGATTGCTTGGGGCTTCACGAATGTTGGTCCTGACGTGATGGATCTGTATATTGAAAAGGTGAATCCAGATAACCCGAATCAATACGAGGTCAACGGCGAATGGGTGGATATGCTCTCATACGAAGAAACTATTCAGATTGCTGGTGGAAAAACGCAAACGCTCACAGTGCGCAGCACGCGGCATGGACCAATCATCTCAGACGCGTTCGGTCCCCTCAAGAACACAGGCGATCCCGAGGACAAGGATTTTGTTCCGTTTAAGGATCGCAGCGGCGTTGAACTGCCCGACAACTACGTCATCGCATTACGGTGGACGGCGTTAACGCCCTCTACGCCCTTTGAAGCCATCTGGGGCTTCGATGCGGCTGAAAACTGGGAAGATTTCCGCAACGCTGCAAGCAACTTCCATGTACCGGCTCAAAATCTGGTCTATGCGGATGTGGAGGGCAACATCGGCTACCAAATGCCCGGCGATGTTCCAATTCGTAGAAACGGAAACGGTTCTATCCCTGTGCCCGGCTGGACGGATGAGTATGAGTGGACCGGCTATATTCCATTCGAGGAATTGCCCTACACGTTCAACCCCACCGAAGGCTACATCGTGACCGCTAACAATCAGGTCCCGCCGCGCGATTATCCCTATTTAGTGACGGTTGACTGGGATTATGGTTTCCGCGCCAATCGTATTTTAAATATGATCCAAAATGCGCCAGGCAAGATTGACGTCGCTTACCTGCAACAGATGCACGGCGATTCATACGATGCAATGGCGGCGCTCTTCACGCCGATCATGCAAAATGCGGGCTGGGAATTCGATACAAAGAACGAGTCTGCAGCTTTCGACGCGCTGCAAGGCTGGGACTATCAAGACCGAATCGAATCGACTTCAGCGGCAGTCTTTAACGCCTTCTGGCGAGCTCTGCTGAAGAACACATTCAACGACGATATGCCCGAGAAGCGCTATTTCGCCGACGGCGGCGCGCGTTGGAACGAAGTCTTGCGTCACATGGCGCAGAATCCCAACGACCCATTCTGGGACAATAAAGCCACTCAAGGCGTCGTCGAAATCATGCCGGATATAATGAGGAAATCGTTTTCAGAAGGCGTTTCTGAGCTGGAAGAAATGCTCGGCAAAGACGTATCTAAATGGCGTTGGGGCGATCTGCACACTTCCACGTTCCGTAATGGGACATTGGGAGAATCAGGCATCTTCTTAATCGAAGATTTGTTCAACCGTGGACCATTCCCGACCAGCGGAGGCGAGGCGCTCGTGAATGCCACCGGCTGGTCGGTAAACGATGGTTACGAAACCAACTGGCTGCCTTCCATGCGTATGATCGTTGATTTAGGCAATTTAAATAAATCGCTGACCGTTCATACCACCGGTCAATCGGGTCACGCATATCACCCACATTACGCCGATATGGCGAGTCTATGGGCGAACATCAAGTATTATCCGATGTGGTGGGAACAGCAATCCGTCATCGCGGATACCGAAGGGCATTTGGTGTTGATGCCGAAATGAACATTACAACCCTGCGAAGGTTACGAAACCTTCGCAGGGTTATTGTTTTTCAACGCCACCCATGAAAAGAAAATCACGCCGAGGTAACTGAACGCGAGATCGAGCCATGAGAATGTGCGGCTGTTGAAAAATTGTTGCGAGTATTCTTCCGCGCCGATGAGGAGGGCGAGGGTCAAGCCGATTGAAACTGCGACCAGTTTAGGGTCCCGATTCGGAAGCGAGCGGATGAAGGTCAGGTCGAGGAGCAGGGTGAGAATCCCAAAGAGGAGGAAATGTCCCGCTTTGTCTCCGTAGGGAATCTGGTTGATGAAGCCGAGAACACCGAGGTCGCCCGCATCCGCAAGAACAATGATGAGGGCGATGAAAAGCGTGAAAAGAATCGCGAGCCACTTCATACGAAAAAAGAGACGCCTTAGGGCGTCTCTGTGTTTGCCTTTTCCATTTTCGATTCGTGCCGCGCCTTCCACCATTCGACGAACATCGAGACGACCGAGATCAGGACAATGGCGATGATAACCAGTTCGAAATGTTTTTGCACGAATTCAAGTCTGCCAAAGAAATAGCCCAACAAAGTGAAGAGTGCAACCCAAGTGACGCCGCCCACGATGTTGTACGTCGCAAAATGAGCGTACGTCATCTTGCCGATGCCAGCGACAAACGGCGCAAACGTGCGGACGATGGGAACGAAACGCGCGAGGAAGATCGCCTTGCCGCCGTGCTTTTCAAAAAAGGCGTGGGTCTTTTCGATATATTCCTTTTTAATCCATTTGATTTTGTACGCGCGCTCGCCGAGATAATGCCCGATGGAATAATTCACAGCATCGCCCAACACCGCCGCGATGATGAGCAAAACGATCAAGCCCCAGACGTTCAGCAAGCCGTCTGCCGCGAACGCGCCCGCCGCGAACAACAACGAGTCGCCGGGCAGGAACGGCATAACCACCAAGCCTGTTTCAATGAAGATCACCGCGAACAGGATGCCGTGCGTCCAGACACCGTAATCCATGATGATATTCCTCAAGTGATCGTCAATATGCAGGATAAAGTCAATTAAGAATTTGATTTGTTCCATGATTCTTTCTTTCCAGATATGAACTTCGGAAGTCTGAATGAGACTTCCGAAGTTTTGGTTTCAACAGGCGCAGATTATACAGCGCTTTCATCTTTCGGCTCGATGCGGCTAAGCCAATCTCCGATTACAAGAACAATAAGACTTCCGAGTGAAGACATGCCCACATTGACTGAGCCAAGCGGGAAGAGCATCCATCCCTGCCACAAACCAACAAGGTGACCAGCAGCGAAACCAAGAATACTCAAGCCGAGATACAGTATGAACCGCCAAAATCCTCCGCCGCGAATCAAATGATAGAGCGAGCCGAGGAGCAAGGCGATGAGGAGGGCGAAGAGGAGGGATGGAAGGGTCATATCGTTCATTATGTCATTGCGAGCGTAGCGAAGCAATCTCTTGTTCAGTGAGGGGATTGCTTCGTCGCAACAACATTAAATTACGGTTTCAAACGCTCCGCGAAGAAATCGGTGATGGCGTTATAACACGTGACGCGGTTCTCGTATTTCAACACATCGTGTCCCTCGTCTTCAAAGATGAGCAGTTCGATATCTTTGCCTGTGGATTTCAACTCACGCACGAGGTCTTCGGATTCGGCGGCGACCACGCGCGGATCGTTGCGTCCCTGAATGACCAGCATCGGCGCGGACATGTTGTGCAGGTGCGTCTTCGGCGAACGGTCAACGAGGAAAGCGCGTTCGTCTGCTTTTTCGGGGTCGCCCAACGCGATCTTGTAATATGGTTTCCATGTGGCGGGGATTCGTTCCGAGAATGTCAGCAAGTCATACGGACCAAACATGTCGCACGAGGCTTTCCACAAGTCGGGATGCAGACCCGCCTGCATCAACGTCATGTAACCGCCGTACGAGCGACCGACAACCGCCGCGCGAGAAACATCCAGCCGTTTGTCTTTTGGCAACACATGTTTCATCGCGTGTTCGTGATCGAGACGATCCTGCCCGCCCCAGTCGCGGTCAACGTGTTTGGTATAGGAAAGTCCGTAGCCTGTGGAGCCGCGCACATTCGGAACGAAGACCGCGAATCCACGCAGTGTGAGATATTGGATCAACGGCATCGAGAACCATGCGAAGTCGGGGCGTTCCTGTCCCTGCGGACCGCCGTGAATGTAATACACAACGGGTCGCGGACCTTTGAAGCCGAGTCCCTTTGAGGGGAGATAAAGCCGCGCGGAGGTGCGCAGTCCGTCGTGGGAGAGGAACGAAGCGTCCTCCCCTTTTGAAAGAAGCGAGTCGGGAATCCCAAGGATCTTTTCGCTGGTGTGGCGCGTGACCACATTCCGCTTTTTGCCGCCGACGGTGTAGAGTTGTGTCGGCGACGTGGCGGTTGAGAACGAGAAGGTGAACGAGTCCGCTTTGGAGTCGTAGTGAACGCGCTCGAGCATTCCGCCATCGAGCGGTTTCGCGCCGACTAAAACATGCGCGAGAGTCATCAGTCTTTTCTTCTCGTTGAACACGCCTTCGTAGACCCACGAACAGCCGTCAATGTTGAACGTGAGCAAATAACGATCCTTGCCAAGATGCGCGGCTTCCACGAGTTCGCCAACGCCTTTGTGTTTTACGCCTTTCAATTGCACGCGCTCAAGTTCGCCTGGTTTTGAAAGATCGAGGTAACCGAGGCTGTATGTGTCTTCAAAAACAGATGAAACCACCACCGCGCCTTTTCCGCTTGGAGAAAAAACAGCGGAGCCAAGTCCGTTGAGCGGAATGTTCTCGCCTTCCGCGCGATCTTCCATTAATTTTCCGTAGAGAGTCTTTCGTTTGCCTTTTTCCCACAAATACAACACGGCATCGCCAACCGCATATCCCGTGCCGAGCAACAACTTGTTGTGATCCTTGCTATGCGCGGCAACGCCCAAGCCAAATGGATATTCAGCGATCTTGGTCAACTTGCCTGTTTTCAAATCACCGCGATACGTTTCCATCATCGCAATGTCGCGGCGTTCCGCGCCGAAGTAAACAAACCCTTTGTCCTCGTCACACTCGCCCAAATGCACGCGATATTTCTCGAAGAAATTATCGAACGACGGTTCGGGGAAACCGCCGTCCAGCGAGATCAACATCGGCTGATAATTTTCGTCGCCATCCTTGTCAATCATCACAAGAATTTTTTTGAGTTTGGAAAAAACAAAGAAAGACAACCCGCCGATCAAATGCGGATTCTGCAACGCGATGTGCGGCGGCAGTAACGGCTCAGGCACGCTTCCGCCGAACTTCATCGCATACAAACTCAAATGCCCGGATGAATTGCTCAAAAAGAAAACTTTTTTGTCGGCATATTGCGGCACAACGAACAATCGGGCAGACATCAACGATTCGACACGATACGACATGGAAGGCTCCTCTTGAAATTTGATTTGTTTATTTTACTTTGAGTTACACGAACGCGATTGCATTTGATGTATGGTGATAGGGCACGAGCGACATAAATGTCGCGTTACGAAAACTAATTTGAAAAATTTCCGAAACTTGACCTAACATGCCAGATTGCCTACGCGCAGAATTTAAAGAATGATCCCGCCGCCGACAACCGTATCACCTTGATAGAAGACTGCCGCCTGACCTGCTGTGATGTCACGTTGCGGCGCGTCAAACGTGACTTCTGCCTGCCCCTCCCCATTCGGCTTGACCCACGCCTCAGCCTCCTTCGCGGTGTAGCGAATCTTCACCTCCGCGCGGAACGGCTCACGCGGCGTTTCGCCAGACACCCAATTGACATCGCGCGCGATCAACTCGTTCGATCCAAGTTCATCTTGAGTGCCGACAATCAAGGTGTTGCGTACTGCATCCTTCGTAATGACATACAGCGGAACAGGCGACGCGACTCCCAATCCTTTGCGTTGACCGATGGTGTAATTCGCAAGTCCGTTGTGCGAGCCGATTGCCGTCCCATCACGCGTGACGATCTCGCCAGACTTGAGCATATCCGCCGCGTTGCGTTGTAAGAAATTTCGATAATCTTCTCCTGCGAGAAAACACAGGTCTTGCGAATCCTTCCGCGAGGCGGTTGGCAAACCATTCTTTTCAGCGATCTGTCGAATCTCGGGCGGTGTATTCACCGACGGGGAACAACGCGTGTTTCAATTTTTCTTGATCGAGAACATGTAGAACATACGATTGATCTTTGTTTCGATCAACCGCGCGAAGCAACTTTACCATTCCACCTTCGGTTCTCACTCGCGCATAATGTCCCGTCGCCATAAAGTCCGCGCCCAACGCGAGCGCGTGATCGAGCAAGAACGTCCAGCGAATCTTGCGGTTGCAGATCAGGCACGGATTCGGCGTCTCGCCGCGCGCATACCTTTCGAGAAAATATTCCACGACCGTTTCGCGGAAGACATCTTTCGCATCAATTACATAAAACGGAATATCCAATAGCGCCGCCACGCGTCGTGCTTGCGCCATCGCATCGGGCGTGCAACAGCGATTCGACTCTTCCTTGCCAGGCTCGCTCCACAAGCGGAGCATCATGCCGATAACCTCATAGCCCTGCTCTTTGAGCAAGGCGGCGGCAACGGAGGAGTCTACCCCTCCCGACATGGCGACGGCGGCTTTCGACACGGCAAATCACTTTCTATTACGGAATTTTGCAGGCAACATCAATTTTATCGCTTACATCGGTAAACTGGTACGGCGAAAGCCAGCCAGCAAAGTAGCTCTTATCCTCCAATAAATCCAAATCTGCGCCAAAATATTGATCCAAAACAACGCGAAACGAATTGACTGGGGTAATCGAAGGATACAATCGTTCATAATTTCTGTCAGGAAAATAATACGCGTTCAAAATAGAAAAACGTTCGGCGAGACATGATTCGTTCAATTCCAGAGTGTCGTAATATGCGCCGGGTCCATGGTCGCCCATAATGATGATGATCGGGGTTCGGATTTTTCGAGGATACTCGTGACAATTTTCGTCATCTGAGCATTCATGAAAATCATTTGATCTACATAGCCGTTTTTGTACTCTTGGGCGCTTCCAGGGAATAGCGATGCATCCCATGTGCTGTACGGACGGTCAGGGAGGATAAAGTTCCCATCGCGGTCAAAGACGAACGGCGGATGCGGCGACAGGATGTGAGCAAATACAAATTTCGGGCCTGAAAGTTCTGGAACAGTTTGCAAGGCTTCAAGAGTAGAAAGAATATATCGCTTGTGCAAGTGGTAGCCCTGCACGGGCAGTTCCACTCCCCACGACTCGGCAAAGATGCCAGCAATCGTGGACGATAGAACAAGCCCCTCAAATTCGTTGACGCCGCGTGACGTTGTATCGTAGTAAACGTCGGCATCTGTGATCTGGGCAAAAAGCGCGGCGCTTGGTAACGCGACAAAGGTATAACCTTGTTCCTCCAGAAATCGCCGCAACACTGTGTGCTGCATCAATTCGCGCAAGGGACTGCGATCACTCGTATCCCCAAAGCCTTCTACGTAAGCGTCCAGATAATTCAAGTTCATACTGGATGAAATCGAGAGTTCGGTCTGGGGATAATTGGGCGAGGACCGGTCAGCTACGTAGAATCCGCTATCCCGTAGAAAAGAGGCGAATTCCGAATTGTCGAATCCGTACAAGTCGCGCAAGATATCTTCGCGCCCGTAGCCGTCGAGAACGATGAAATAAATATCAGGCAAATTTCCATTTTCTTCGGTCGCGGGGATTTCAAATCCAGTCACTCGGTCTTTGATCATCCGCACTTGAACATTGGAACGAAAAAGAGTGGATACGATTGCCCATACAGAAAAAAGGACGAGCGCGATTGAAACTACATTTAGGAAAACGGTGATGGTTTTGCGACTCTTGATTTTTCCCCACAGCCAGCGACCTGCAAACAGGATGAGCGCTGAGGAAAATAGAACAAGCGCAAGTATCCCACCAAACGGCGTCCGCCAAAAACTGGATTGTCTTAACAAAAACAAATAGACATGGCCTGAGAACAACCAGAGAATAAACAATGTTGTTCCCCATGCCGCGTACTCAAAATCTTTGGATCGTACATTCAAAAACCAATATACAAAAACCGCGACGAGGAACGCAATCAACAGTGAGCGAAACATCCACTCGAATGGAACCTGCGAGGCGTTTTGCGAATAAATACCAAGAACGGAATAAATCGCAAACAAGAATGGATGCAAGATCAGCGAGCGCTTCATTTATTTGTTTGTATTCAGTTTTCGCGCTTTTTCGACCAGGGGCGGCAATGCGCTTAGGAATTTATCCACATCTGCGGTTGTGGTTTGAACACCGACCGTCACTCGCAATGACCCAAGCCCCCACTCGCGCGACAAGCCGATGGCGTTCATCACTTCGCTGGGTTCTGGGTTGCCCGTTTTGCACGCGGAGCCAGAGGAGCAGGCAAAGCCCGCCGCGTCGAGAAGCGTGAGCAATAAATTTCCATCCACATCTTTGAAGGCGAAACTGGCGTGATGCGGCAGGCGCGATCCCATATCACCAGTGAGACGAGAATCGGGAATTGATTCGAGAACCGAGCCAATGATTCTGTCACGCAACGGTTGGACATGCGCCACACGTTGATCGCGTTCTTCATTTGTTAATCGCAACGCTTCAGCAAAGCCGACGATGTATGGCACGTTCTGAGTCCCTGCGCGAAGGTTGAATTCCTGCCCCCCGCCAGTAAGATGCGGAACGAGCGGCGTCCCTTTGCGGACGTACAACGCGCCGACGCCTTTCGGTCCGTAAAATTTGTGCGCGCCGAGCGACATCATGTCCACGCCGAGGTCGTTCACGTCCACTGGCAGATACGCGGCGGCTTGCACTGCATCCGTGTGAAACAAAATATTATTTGCGCGGCAGATCTCGGCGATTTCTTTGATGGGATTAATTGTGCCAATTTCATTGTTGGCATACATCACAGAGACGATCGCGGTATCTCCGCAGATCGCTTTGGCGACAGTCTCCGGCGTGACCATTCCTTGTTCATTCACATCGAGCCATTCGATGAGGAAGCCATCATATTTTCCAAGATACTCGAGGGTCTTCGTCACTGCGGGATGTTCGGCACGCGAGGCGAGAATCCATTTGGCGCCGGTCTTTTCGCGCATTGCGTATGCCGCGCCGCGAATCGCAAGGTTGTCCGATTCGGAGCCGCAGGAGGTAAAAACAATTTCATCGGGCTTGCAATGCAACACGCGCGCAACAGACTCGCGCGACGAGTCGATCGCGGCTTCAGCGATCTGTCCGAAGCGGTGAACAGACGAAGGGTTGCCGAAAGAAACGTTGAAGAATGGCGACATCGCCTCCACGACGCGAGAATCCACAGGCGTTGTTGCGGAATAATCCAAGTAAATCATCGCGGCAGATTATAGCACGATGAGAATAGGAACTTCGCAGGGCAATCGTCCGTTAACCATCGGGTATAACCATGTAAAATTGCGACTCGTTGAAAGGAGACCAATGAAAAAACGATTTATCATTTTAGGATTATGCGGGTTGTTGATCGCATCATGCGGAGGCGGCGAGACGACAGCGACTCCAACGAACACGCTCAGTGTGGATGAGATCCAAGCGCTTGCCATCGAGACGTTTTCCGCGGCTCTCACGCAGACCGCACTTGCCGCGCCCTCGGAGACTCCCGTCCCCACTTTGACAGCGTCGGCTACCTTTGCGCCGTTAGCCACGATTACAAGCGCAGCGCTTCCGCTCGCCTCGGCGACGATGAGCGGCGGCGCGAACGGGTGCTATCGCATGACATACGCCAGCGATGTAACAATCAAAGATAACGCCGCAATGGAGCCAGGTCAAAGTTTCACTAAAACATGGAAGGTTCTCAACTCAGGCACATGCGCGTGGGATGCCGGCTTCAAGTTCGCCTTCGTGGGCGGCGAGCAGATGAACGGCGCAACATACACATTCCCAGCGCCAATTTCTGCCGGCGCGGTCGTGGACATTTCCGTAGATATGGTTGCGCCAACCAAAAGCGGAACATTGCGCGGAAACTGGCGCATGCAAACCGCCGATGGACAGTTCTTTGGCGACGAGGTGTATGTGCAGATCGTCGTTGGCGGAAGCGCTACAACAGGCTCTGGACCAACTACCGCTACAATAGAGCCCACAGAGACACCGCTAACGCCAGACCCCCACTCCATAATAAACAAAAAATCCCTCCGCCAGGGAGGGATTTTTTGTTCAAATCATATTCCCGCGTTGCTGAGCGCGGTCAACAACTTGGACAGCGCCGAAGCCATTTCAGGGTGCGTTCGCTCGAAGTAACTCGTCGCTTCCCGCATTCGTCCCAGCAATGAGTCGTCGGCGCCGACGTCTTCAGAGCGCTCGAGGAGTTCTTCGATATCCTCGTTGAGTGCGCGTAGAAGCTCGCGTCCTTTTTCGTCCACTGCTTCCGTTGCGTCGAGGGCGGCGTGCAACTCTTCGAGAAGTTGGGCAAGTTTCTTGTCGGTCATATCGCTCGCTTTCCAGTCGTTTAATGTGGAAGTGCGCGTCTATTGTACGCCTCGTTCGCGTTCAATACAAGAGGTCGCGAGTCGCCTGCTCGACTTCCTCATAGATTTGCTCCACTTCTTCTTTCATCTCCGCCGAAACGCCCGCCGTCTGTGGGATGAACTTGACCATATCCTTCGCTTGCCGAAACAGATCTTTGACTTGCGCGATGTACGAGAAATCGGATCTGCCCAGCCCGGTCGAGGGAACAGAAAGCTCGCGCGCTTGCTGAATCAACATGCGGGCGCGAATGAGACGCTCTGTCGCGGGGATAAGCCTAACCATAGCCGCCTCCTTTCATTACGCCAGCAGGGCTTTCATCTGCTTGTAGATAAAGTGCGTCGCTCCTTTCGGGTTGAAGCGATAGAACTTGTCTAAAAAGGAAGCGTCCGAACCAACGGTAACGCTGTAGCGGCCATTCTCAACGGCGTCTACAATGATTTGGGCGGCTTTCTCCGGCGCCAGCATTTTGAACGAGGACGACTCGGCAGTTTCTCCGCCGGGAGTGACAACGCCGGAGTTAGCGGCGATATTTGTGCCGATGGCGCCCGGATAGATCACCGTCACCCCGACGTTCGTCTCTAAAAGTTCGGCATACAGACCCTCAGTAAGCAGTTTGACCGCCGCCTTGCTTGCGCCATAGATCGTTTGTCCCGGCACGGGAAGAAAACCGCCCATGCTCGACACATTAGCGATGTGCGCTTCCGGGCGCTCTAATAAATACGGAAGGAACGCTTTCAGCATGTAAATCGTCCCATACAGGTTCACATTAAGCACACGCTCGATTGCGTCGAATTCCAGTTGACTCAAGCGAACGAAAGGTTGAATGATGCCGGCGTTATTGATCATGCCATCCACCGCGCCAAAGCGGGCGATCACTTGCTGCGGAAGCGCGTCCACCGCTTTTTTGTCGGTGATATTCAAGACAAAGGTTGCCAGCTTATCTTTCTTATCGCCAGCCAGATTCGCCGTCTCCTGCAAAGCGGCTTCGTTCATATCCACTGCGGCGACATTCGCGCCTTTGGAGAGCAGGTTGAGGACGATCTCACGCCCCATGCCGTTTCCGCCTCCGGTGACAACGATCGTTTTATTCTGTACTTTCATGATGTTTACTCCTTTGAGCGTGCGTCCGAAACGCGCTTTAGCGATTCGACGCCCTCATGAATAGGGTATGCCTTCTTCCTTAAAAACAGGATAACATATTTCAAACCTGTGTTTAGTGACGTTTATCCTGTGAAGATCATCTACTTTATCGTATTCGACAGACGACAACATCTCGCCAATTTCGCCGTAAGGAAAAGAATCGGACACGCGCGTCCGAATTATAATTGCCGTATGCGTTTCAGAAAATTATTTCGGCTCTTCGCGCTGACGGCGTGGGGGCTTGCTCTATTCATCCCCCCTCGAACGGCGGCGGCGCAAACCAGCGCCTATGAATTGATCCTCGCCATGAATACGTTACGCGTATCGTACGGATTGCCCGCGCTCGTCGAAGACCCGATCATCAACGCCGTCGCTCAAGCCACAGCGCAGACGATGGCAGCGAACAACATGTCGTGGCACATCGGCGACGTGCGCGGGCGTCTCGCCGCGGCAGGCTACGGCGGCGGCGCCACAGTCTGGGCGACCGAGAATTTCGCCGTAAGCGGCGGGAACATGGGCGTTGACGAGATCATGGCGGTTTGGGCTGACCCGGATCATATGCGCCCCGCCGTTACCCCGGCATATTGCAATATCGGCGCGGGAGTGGCGACGGTGGGCGGTAAGACCTATTATGTCTTGCAAGCCGCTTATGTTTCCAGGCAGGAGTGCGGCAGTTATACGTCTGCCGCGGGCGCCGGCTCCGCTTCGGGAACGGCGATCAGCCCGGTCTCGCAGCTGATCGTTCCCGTTCAGATCGCCACGCCCGACGCAAGCGGAAAAATCTATCACGAAGTCAAAGCGGGGCAATCCTTCTGGTCTATCGCGATCGCATATCAGATCACTATTCAAGATTTAGAAGCGTGGAACAATATTTCGCGCGCTGCGCCTCTGCAAACGGGACAACGCCTGTTCATCCCCAATAAAGATACCGCGGGATACGCCACGCCGACTCCGCGCGGCATGGTCGTGACGCAAACTCCCGACGCAGACGGAAGAATCGTACATGTCGTTCAACCGTATCAATCATTGTTCACCATCGGCGAGGCGTATCGCGTTTCGGTAGATCGGATTTTACAGTTGAACGGGCTTCAAGCGGACTGGCCCCTGCAGATCGAACAGAAACTTATCATCTCGCCGGGCAACGTCACGCCCAGCCCCACGTTGAGCGCGATTCAAAAACTGACGCCCGAAGCGGACGGCAACTATTATCACATCGTGCAAATCGAACAAACGCTTTCAGGCATCGCCGCTTTGTATAACGTGCCGCTCGCCGATTTGATGAACTGGAACGGACTCGACGCAACGTCTATCATCATCCCGAATCAAAAATTGCTGTTACGTATTTCACCGCCCGCAACGGCGACATTTACGCCCGCGCCGGCAACGATCACGCCGCTTCCGAGCGCTTCCATGACCTCGCCGCCGACGACGGAAATTACACCGACGGCTATTGCCGTCGCAGAAGAAGCCGACAACAGCTCCAACGAAGGCGTTATGTTATTCGTCGGGATACTTTTGATCGGCGGGTTGCTGTGGTGGAGGTTTTCACGGAAGAATTAAGATTGTTGCGACTAAAAATTTCTACATGGAAATATCTATCATTATAATTCGACAAACAGATTTTTCTCTCTGATTCACATCAAGCGTAGTCAAGGGAACATTAAGCCGCACGGCAACATCTACATAGACAGAATCAGTCCCGCGCGATCCAAGCTCAGCTGCGAGCCGCACTGCTTATAGAAAACATCCCCGGAGATCAGCCGAGCCATCCAAACGCTGGCATCCACAACAATAAACATTGTCGCCGCGACCTGGAAACGGCTTTCGCGTTGGTATAGATGTTTTCGCGGAAAACTAGAGACGGTTTCACCCACAAAAAGGTACAATTAGCAAAGGTAAGGAGCAGGCATGGATTGGCGAAATTACATCACCGTTAATCTTAGGATCGCGGCGCGGTCAGGCGCGCTTTTATTTTGCCTCATCCTTCTATCTGCGGCTTGGCTTTATTTTTTCATCGCTCCCACATCTTATATTTGGGTCATGGACTTGGGAGATCAACTGAACAAAACCTATCTCGTTAAAATGTGCCCGAATGGCAAGCGGCTATGGCGGGTCCAATTTGGGCAAAGCGGACAGATCGCCTACGATCCGAATCAAAACGCAGTTTGGGCGCCTGAGTTGGGCGATATCGGCGACCTCCATTACGATCAATTGGTCAAGCTGGATCAAGACGGTCGGGTGGAAGATCGAATTCAAGGGTACCGCACGCGAACGCTGGCGGTTGATCCGCGCGACAGCCGGCTATGGACGCAAAAGCTGATAGCGCCTCCGGGGCAGAGTCAATACGATCACCTGCTCGCGCAGCTTGCCCCAAACGGTAAATTCCTGTCTTCAAGAAGAGGAATTATCCCGATGGGGATTTGGTCGCTCTCGCTTGACCTGCGCAACGGCACAGTTTGGATCGGCGCATCTAAAAAACTGATTCATCTGACCCCTGAATGGGTTATTTTATTTGAAACATCCGATGTGGATTTCTTCTCCAATGGGCTTCATCAAATTGCGATTGACCCGCTAAACGGCGACGTTTGGCACACCACCATGAGAGGCGACGTTTACAGGCGGTCATGGGATGGAACGGTACAAGCAAAGACGGGCGGCTTGAGCGATCCAATTGCAGTCGCCGTCTACCCGCAAGACCATAGCGCGTGGGTAGCAAACTATGATCAGCCCGGCGCTGGCTCCGTTGTGAAGATCAGCCCGGCGGGCGAAATTCTCTTTAGTATGGAAACCCCATCTCACGCGCACCTTGTAGGAGTCAATCCTTATGACGACGTCGTCTGGGTCGGTTATGAGGGCGGCATCCTTTTGCTCGACCAAAGCGGGGAACTTCTCAACACTTTAGCCGGATTCAATACGCCGATTTCCATAGCGTTCAGCCAGCCTGAAAGCGTTTGGAAAGGGTTGCGCGATTGCACGATGAAATGAGATTTGTATAATCGGCAATCACAACAAAAAGCGGACGAGTCTCCTCATCCGCTTCAACTTTAAAATCTCTAGCATTCCGAAAACCCGCACGCATAACACTTCCTGCATCCCTCCTCATTCACCACGGCCGCTTCGCCGCACTCAGGACACAGGTCGCCGATCTTCACCTTCCGGGCTGACGGCTCGCTGTGTTTACCGTTCCCATTCGTTCCCGCAGCGGCTCCGTTCTTCTCATTCAAATAACCGTCCAACACTTGCCCAATGCCGTCAGGCAATGAGCGCACACGGTTGGGACCGAATCCCAACGAACGCCCGCCGCCAATGCCAGCCAACTGCGCGACGACTTCACGCATGCGGTCAACCGGCGCAACCGGAGAAGCCATGCGCAAGATATACGAGACCAAGCGTCCAATCGCTTCAGAAACTGCCGCAATTTCAGAGCCTGCTTTAGCGGTATTGACAAATGCTTCAAACGGTTGACCGCCGCCGTTCTCATTGATGGTGATGAACGCCTTACCGACCGGCGTTTCAACGTTATACGTTTTGCCCGCCAACGCTTTCGGACGCGGCTTCTTCAAATCGTGCCATATCATAGGAGCCGTTTGGTTGATAGAATCCACCGCTGGCTGAGATTGAGGCGTCTTTTTATCCGCCGTCGCATTCGTCTCCAACACTACTTTATCGCGCGAGCCAGTCACATACACCGTGATGCCTTTACATCCAAGCTCCCACGCCAGCATGTACGCGGTCGCCACATCCTGCTCCGTTGCGCCTTCAGGAAAATTCACCGTCTTCGACAGCGAGTTATCTACAAACGCCTGCAACGCGCTTTGCATGCGCACATGTTCATCGGCGGTCACATCCGCCGATACAACGAACGTATCGCGCACCGACTGCGGCAACTCTTTAATGTGTTGACACGTCCCCTCGCGCATCGCCTGCTCGACGATCTCCTGTCGCTTCTCTTCGCCCAGCCCCAATTTTTTCAACGCCTCATCAAAGCGCGGGCTGGCATACGCAAGCTTCAAATCTTTGCCGTTATCGTTGACGTGGCGGATGTATGCCAGTGCGAACACAGGCTCGCACCCGTAACCTTCGCATCCCGCGACTGTGGCAATCGTCCCCGTCGGCGCGACCGTGGTCTGCGCAGCGTTGCGGATTCCATGTTGGCGGATTCCATCCACCACCGTCTCCCACTCGACGTTCGGCCTGCCCCAGTTATTCTGATAGTTGACCAACGTCTGCGGCGGCGCCCACTTCATATTTTTCTTGTCGTAGATACTTCCTTCGATGGCAGGGAACGCGCCGCGCTCCTTCGCCAACTCGACGCTCGTGACCATCGCGTGATAACGGACGAACTCCATCACCTGCGCGCCAAACTCCTGCCCCTCTTTCGATCCATATCGCACGCCGACGTGATACATCAAATCCGCGAGCCCCATGATGCCAAGTCCGATGCGGCGCGCGCGATGAGCGGCTTCGCTCAGTTGCGGAACGGCGGGAACATACGCGTTCGCTTCGACGACGTCGTCCAAGAATCTTGTCGCGGTGACAACGCTCTCGCGCAACAATTCCCAATCAACGGTTCCATCGGGTCCGCAATGCTCATTGAGATTCACCGAACCGAGACAGCAGTTTTCATAAGGACCAAGCCATTGCTCACCGCACGGGTTCGTCGCCTCCAGCGGATACAAATGCGGAACAGGGTTCGAACGATTCGCCGCATCCAAGAACAACACGCCAGGTTCGCCGTTGTGGTGCGCCTGTTTGACGATCTTATCGAACAACTCGCGCGCTTTCACTTTTTTGTATGTATGGATTGTGATCCCAGCGGCTTCGGCTTGTTCGAGCGTGCCGCTAAATCTCTTTTGCTTCATCTCTTTCAAGTCGGGGAAGCGCAACTCCCATTCTTCATCGTTTTTCACCGCGCGCATGAACGCATCCGTGATGCCGACGGAGATATTGAAATTAGTAATATGATTCTCGTTGATCTTACAGGTGATGAAATCTTCCACATCGGGATGATCCACGCGCAAGACAGCCATATTGGCGCCGCGCCTTGTTCCGCCCTGCGCGATCTCGCCAAAGGCATGATCGTATACGCGCAAGAATCCAACGGGTCCCGTCGCCTGACCCGCCGAAGTCTGCACCATCGCTCCTTGCGGGCGAAGACGCGAAAACGAGAATCCGTTCCCGCCGCCCGTTTGTTGGATCAGCGCCGCATCGCGCAAAGTCTGGAAGATGCCCGCGCCGTCGCGCCCCATATCATCGGAGATAGGCAATACAAAACACGCCGCAAGTTGACCCAACGGAGTCCCTGCGCCCGTAAATGTTGGGGAGTTCGGAAAAAATTTCTTACTGGACAGCAAATGGTAGTATTCAGTCGTCCGCTCTTGAACGTCGGCGTTCCACGCCGCTTCCACTTTGGCAACATGATACGCTACGCGCCAAAACATCTCTTCGACCGTTTCAGCCGGCTTGCCGTCGTCTCCGCGGCGGACGTAACGCTTCATTAACACCTGCCGTGCGTTATCGGTCAGATTCGCCTCGGGCAATCCTTTCGGCATAGGCGGCGTAGGAAGCAACCCGTTTGTTATTCGCTCGGTTTTCGCAGCGGCTTTGACTGCCATGACATACTCTCCTCTATTTATAAATTTCGACAAAAAAACCGACGTCCGGCAATGCCATACATTTTATGGCGTCCGGCTATCGGCGCATTAACCTTCGAGCAATTGATTTATTTCGTTGCGAATAGACTGAAGATCGTCCAATCCAAGGTACACGATCGCGTAACGGACATATGCAATCTGATCCAATTCTTTCAGACCCTTCATCGCCAGATCGCCGACAATGCGCGAAGAGACTTCAGACTTGCTCAGTTTCTGCAGTTGCGCCTCCACTTGCCCGATCGTGCGTTCGATATCCGCCGCCGAGACCGGGCGTTTCGCGCACGAAATACGGATGCCGCGCGCCAATTTCTCGCGGTCAAATTCTTCGCGTGAACCGTCTTGCTTCACCAAAAGCGGCGTCGCCAGAATCGGACGTTCGTAGGTGCTAAAACGCTGTCCGCACTTAAAACACTCTCGGCGGCGGCGAATGCCTCCATGATTATCGTGAGATGTATCGAGCACTTTCGAATCGTTGTGCTGACAGTAAGGACACCGCATAAAAAGAATCGCTCCAATTAGAACATTTGTCGCCGCCATCTGTGGGCGTTTCAGCGCTGCATCCCCGTACATCTGGCTATTCGTAAGCCGCATTCTAGCACATACTCGAAATCAATTCAAGAGAACGCGCGCAGCTTCTATCTTAAAATATCGTGTTTACCCTCGGCACGCCGATGATACAATAGCCGCGTTCGCCAACGCAATCATAAGAAGGGATATTTCAACATGAAAATTGCTGCATTTTTTATTCTCGGAGCGCTTATAGGCTGGTTGATCGAATGGGTCATTGACTGGCTTTACTGGCGCCGCCGCATTGCCGCGCTTACCAAGCAAAACAACGATCTTTCGCAAGAGAATCAAAGACTTAAAAATCGCGTTGAATCAAAAATAAAATCAACGCTCCGATCGTCAAAAACAAAACTCGTTCGAAAGGGCGGCAAAGACAACCTACAAGCGATTCGCGGCATCGGACCTGTGATCGAAAAACGACTTAATCAAGCGGGTATTTACTCTTTTGAAGAGTTGGCGCAACTTGCGCCCGACGAATTAACTGAAATCCTCGGCGACCTCATCCGGCGATTCTTCCCGGGTGAAGATAAGATGATCGCTCAGGCGCAAGAATTTGCGCGACAGAAGTCAAACGTTGGGTAGCGCCGCAATGAACTTTTCTACGCGCGCCCTATTCTACGATCTATTCAAATTTATCGTAGCGCTCATCCTAACGCTTCTCCTCGTCTTCCTAACTTGGAACAAACGCGCTCAAATGCCGCCTCAAGCCATCGCGCCAACGGCGCTCCGCCCCACGGAATCGAGCGTTTCACCCACGTCAACAGCTCTCTCGCCAACGGCATTCCTCACGACAACGCCAACGGTTATCCCCTCAGCCGGCGCGATAAGCGCGTCTGAAACGCCGTCGCCTGCTGCGCCTAATGCCGCTTCTTCGGCAACGGCACCAGCGGAAGCTCCATCCGCAACGGCAGCAACTCCGGCTGAGGCGGAAATCTGCAAGGCGCTCTCGTACTCGCAATTAGCAGTCGGCGAACAAGCCGTCGTTCAACGCAATTTGAACTTCCGTTCTTCACCGGGCATTGCTAATAATTGGATTAAGACAAATCTCGCCGGCTCGCAAGTGAAGATCGTCGGCGGGCCCGAATGCATACCGCACGAAGCCGGCGGCTCATATGTATGGTGGCAAATTGAACTTACCGACGAGCAGGTCGGCTGGTCGGCGGAAGCATCGTCGCAAGGTTCGTTCTACTTCTTAGCCCCCATGAGGTAGCGAAGGGTCCTCAATCCGTTTCAGAAATTCCAACACAACCCGATTAAATTCTTCGGCGTTCGATTGGTGCGGCACATGCCCAGCCTTGATCGTCTTGCCGGCGGCGTGAGGAAGCGCATCCACCAACGGCGGGAAAGACGCAGGCGCCAGAGTTTGATCGCGATCGCCCCACACGACGAGAGTCGGCGCGACGATTTGAGGGAAAGCGTCGGTCGCGTCAGCGATGTCGTTAGGGATGTAGTAGATGCCGGGCGCGGTGCGCGTGTAGTCTATCGCAGTTTGCAAACGGACGCGTTCGGGCAGGGCATGGCGAGATCCGTTGCTATTGCCCATTGCGATGCTGGTCGCATCCACAATCATGCGAAACATCCATTCGGGCGTATGCCCAATGATAAAGTCGCGCAGATTGGAACTGGCGTAGGTGGCGCGGAGCAAATAGGGAAGTTGGGAGCGCGTATAAAACGGATTAACCAGAATTAATCTGCGGGTTCGTTCGGGAAAGCGGCGCGCAAATTCCAATGCGATATAACCGCCGAGCGAATGTCCGACGAGAATCGCCGGTTCGGTTAAATGGAGCGATTCCATCCAGGCAAAGAAATGTTCGCTCAGCCATTGGATTCGATAAGCGCGCGTCTTCGGTTTGGGACTATCGCCATGACCGAGCAGATCGAGCGCGTACGCGGCATAACCGTTCTTCGTTAGCTCGGGTATTAGATCGTCCCAATCATGAAGCGAGGCGGCAAGACCATGAATCAAAATGACCGGCGCTCCGCTCCCTTTCCGAATATCATTTGCTGTTGTAGGGAGTTCAATTTCTAATTCGTTTTTCATATCTGCGCGCCAATTCGCGGCGCAATATTTTACCAACATATGACTTGGGAAGCTCGTCCATAAAGATCACAAAACGCGGAACCAAATACGACGGCAGTCGGCGCTTGCAATACGAGATCACCGCATCGGGCGTCGGGCGTTCGCCGCTTGCAATAATAAACGCAAACGGGTTGCCCGCCACAGCGGTCACGGCAACTTCTTTGATCTGCGGAATCTCGTAGATAACTTCTTCCACATCGCGCGGAAAAGCGGGTTGTTTCTTCAATGCGCTGGGATACCACATATCCGCTTTACGAGCGATGATACGGGTATAGCCGTCCTCGTCTACCTGCGCAATGTCGCCGGTGAGCAACCAGCCGCCTGCAAAAGCTTCCTTCGTCGCTTTAGAATCTTTCCAGTAGCCCAACATCACCTGAGGACCGCGAATCGCCAATTCGCCAATATGTCCCCGCTTCGCTTCCTTTTCCTTGTTCGATAGATCTACGATCTTCGCTTCAGTAGAAGGAAGCGGGATACCGATCGAGCCTGCTTTACGCTTCTCGCTCAGCGGGTTGGCGTGCGTGACCGGCGAGGCTTCCGTAAGTCCGTAACCCTCCACAAGGCGGCTCTTCGTGATTTTTTCAAATGTCTCTTGCACTTCCACATGCAGCGGTTCAGAGCCGCTGATGCAGTAATTAATAGACTGAACGCCAAATTTACGCACGCGCCGGAATGCGTTGATGGCGCGATACATATTCGGCACGCCGGGGAAAATCGTTGGCTTGTATTTCTTAATCGCCTTGAGCATATCCAGCGTTTGGAATTGCGCCTTCATGATCATCGCCGCGCCAACCGATACCGGCACGTTCATCGCCGTCGTCAGCCCGTAACTATGGAAGATCGGAACCACGCATAGAAAACGTTCGCGTCCCTCGCGCGCTTCGGGCATCCAATGGCGCGTCTGCAGGGCATTTGCCACCAGGTTGCGATGTGAGAGCATCACGCCTCTAGATTGCGCCGTCGTGCCGCCGGTATATTGAATCACCGCCAGATCGTCGGGGCGCACATCCACCGTCGGCGATTTATTGCTGACGCCGCTCAGCCAATCTCGCCAGCGTAGAGAGTTCGGCAAACCGTAACCGCGATTACGCCATGCAGAGATCAGATATTTCAACGGCGATACATACTCCGCCGGGTCGGTCAGCGCTACATGCGGCACGCCGCCCTCTGCTTGGATCTTTTTGGCGAGTCCCGCCCACATGGATAACGTCACCAGTACGCTGGCTTCCGAATCTTTGATTTGCCGCACTACTTCTTCGGGCTCAAGCACCGGCGGGACAAAGACCGCCGTCGCGCCGGCTTTCATCGCGCCGTAGAAGCCGATCGCCATCTGTGGAACATTCGGCAGCAACAACACTACGCGCGCGCCCTTGCTCACGCCAAGCGCAATCAGCGCATTCGCAAAACGATTTGTCTCGCGATTCAAACGACGATACGACAAGCGACTGCCTTCGAAGAAGATCGCCGGGCGATTAGGAAATCTCCGCGCCGCGGAACGCAGTAAGTGATGCAACGGGATATTCGGCACGCTCACAGTATACGGTACGCCCTGCGCATAACTCTCCAACCACGGACGCGCCTTGCGCAACGCGTCGCGCCCGCCTTTGCCTTTCTTCTGCGGTCCAACATCTGAGGCGCGCCACGACCGCTGGCTCTCGCCTTCGAGAAAACGCTCGATTGCCCGCCCTACCGCGTCGCGTCGCTCCAACATGACCATGTGTCCCGATACGCGAATATCGGCGTCTTCCGCGCCCGGAATAGAGGCGGTGACCTTCTCGAACAAGGGACGCTCAAACACCCGGTCGCGATGACCGCGAATGACCAGCGTCGGAACATTCAGTTGAGGAAAACGCTCCCAACCGTTCCAACGAGACATGGCGTCGCGGTACAGCCACTTGAGCGCGAATGGCGCGCCGTGAAGCCATGATCTGGTCAGCGGGCCGATCCAGCGTAAAACAGAAACCGGCAAATTTAACGCCATACGGAATAGCGGGCGTAACTGATACTGCCCTGCCGAAGCGATCAAGATCAGACTTTCAACGCGGTTCGGATTCTTCAACGTGTATTCGGTGACAATCGCCCCGCCGAAGGAATGCCCAACCAGAACAAATTTACCTTGCACATTCAACAAGGTTAAGGCGGTCTCTATATCCGCGATCAGTTGAGGCATGTCGTACCCGCGGGCGGGTTTGTCCGAAAGCCCATGCCCGCGCATATCGAGCGCGACGACGCGATTTTCGACGGCAAACTTCTGCAATTGGTTATGCCACTGCGCGGCGCGCCCGCCAAAGCCATGAATAAAAACAAACGTCCGTCGCGGATGTTCGGGCGAAATATCGATCGCCGAAAGTCTCACCAACGGATTCGTCGAAACGCGCACTTCATGACGATAGAGATTGAGGTCTATATCCATAAACGGAGTGTACATGAGCGGAGCAGAGATGTCAATTTTAAAATGAGACGCGTTAGCCCAACATAAAGGGTCTTTCTACTTTACGCTAACAAAAAGCCGCGTCCGCTTTACAAAATTCACGCGCCCTGCTATACTTCCGCCCGCTGAAGTTGATCTTAACCTGCCAAAGTGGGCAGTTTGTATGAAACAATCGCACGAGATTTGCCAATCCCTCGCGAGCAAGTCAGCGAGGTCTTTTTTATTAATTCAATAACCAGACCTTTACCGCTAATGGCGGATAAATAATTTAACAACTTTAAAGGAAAAACTATTTCATGAGTAAGCAAGGAAAACTGAAGATTATTCCCCTGGGGGGGCTCGGGGAAGTAGGCAAGAACATGACCGCCTATGAATTCCAGAACAAGATTCTGGTGGTAGATGCCGGCATCATGTTCCCCACCAACGATATGATCGGAATTGATTACATCGTTCCCGATTATGAATATTTGCGCGCCAGAGCCGGCAACGTGGTCGGCATCGTCATCACACATGGGCATGAAGATCACATCGGCGCGATCCATCATCTGCTCAACGATGTCAGCGCGCCGGTCTACGCTACGCCGCTCACGCGCGGGTTAATCGAAGGCAAACTTGCGCGCAACAGCGCTTCCACCAAAGCGGACCTAAACACCATCGAAGCGGGCGGCATGATAGAGATTGGACCCTTCAAAGTGGAATTCTTCCATATCTGTCACTCAATTCCCGATTCAGTCGGGTTGGGAATCACAACTCCCGCCGGGCTCGTCGTTCACATGAGCGATTTTAAATTCGATCATACGCCCGTGGACAACTGGCCCACCGACTACGCCAAACTCGCCGAATTCTCGCGCCGCGGCGTGGACGTGCTGCTGTCTGACTCGACAAACGCCGAACGCCCCGGCTGGACTCCTTCCGAAAAAGTGATCGGTCCCGCATTCGACAAGGTCTTCGCCGAGGCGCAAGGACGCGTCATCGTAGCGACCTTCGCGTCGCTAATCTCGCGCGTGCAACAAGTGGCGGACTCTACAAAGAAATTTGGACGCAAAATCACGTTCGCTGGTCCGAGCATGGTGGACAACGTCAAGATCGCGCGCAAATTAGGCTACTTAGACATCCCCGACGATCTGATCGTACCGATGGATCAAGCGTTAAAAATGCAAGATCACAAAGTAGCGATCATGTGCACCGGCTCACAGGGCGAACCTTCATCCATCGTGGGACGGCTCGCCGCCGGCACAAACCGTCTCTTCAGCCTGAAAGAAGGCGACACGGTCGTGTTGTCGTCGCATCCCATCCCCGGCAACGAAGAAACGATCAGCCGCACGATTAACCGCTTGCTGCATCGCGGCGCCGAGGTCGTGTACGATGCGATCGCGCCAGTGCATGTCTCCGGTCACGCTTCGCAAGAAGAGCAGAAACTCCTCGTGAATCTAGTTCGACCCAAACACTTCATCCCGATTCACGGCGAATTACGTCACCTCAGGCGCCACGCAAAATTGGCGGTCGAAGTCGGCGTGCCCGAAAAGAACGCAGTAGTGGTCGAGAACGGGCAAATTGTCATCCTTTCAGGCGGAAACCTCACGCTTGGCGAACGCATCCCCGGCGGCTATGTATTCGTAGACGGCGACTCGATCGGCGAGACCGACTTCAGCATCATGCGCGAACGTGAAAAACTTGCGCGCGCTGGTATCTTCCTGATTGACATCAGCGTAGACAAACTCAGCGGGCGGCTGTTGCATGATCCCGAAATTATCACGCGCGGGTTCGTCTCGCCGGAAGACGCCGAAGCGCTCTTGCCCGAAGTCCGCGCGCACATTATGGACGTGGTCGGCAGCGGAGGCGAAAGCGAAAAAGATATCGCCAACGCAGTGCGCTCTTATCTCTACGAAGAGACCGGGCGCCGACCGATGGTGTTGGTCACGCTGAGCAAGGCGTAAACGACGAACGACAGCCGTCCTTAAAAACGGCTGTCGGTTATTATTTTTCGCGCGATCGTCCGGTCAATTTTCCCCATCGGATATTTCTCCAAATCTTTCAATCGAATCCATTTTAAAGCGGCGTTTGTCTTCTCCAACGCCGACTCGCATAAAAAAGCGTGAACGACGACGCTAAAATGCGAATAAGCATGCTCAACGATCACAAGTGGATTTTGAACCCCGCGCTTCTTTCGGACCGTCAGCCTGTATGCGGTTTTAAGCGCCGGCGCCAACGCCTCAGCCGGGTCGTCCGCAACGCGCGCGTTGGGGAATTCCCACATCCCGCCGAGCAACCCCTTCGACGGACGTTGAACCAGCAACGCGCACGGTGAATTATTAATTCGCTTGATGATCGCCGCCGCCGTATAAGTGTAACGCGGCAGCGCTCTTTTCATCGTTTTTACCGGGCGCAACCCCTGAACGTTTCGCGCCTTTGCCTTACATTCTTTCGCAAGCGGGCAAACCTCGCAACGCGGATTCTTCGGCAGGCAAATCGTCGCGCCCAAGTCCATCAACGCCTGATTAAAATCAGCCGCCTTACCCGTGGGCAAATTCTCGTAAGCGATTTCCCAGAGCAGCCTCTCCCCTTCCGTTGAGTTGATCGGCGCCTCTACATCGAATAAGCGCGCATAGACGCGTTTCAAGTTGCCGTCAAGAGCCGGTTCGTCCATGCCAAAAACAATCGAAGCCAACGCGCCCGCCGTGTAACGTCCGATACCCGGCAGTTTTTGCAATTCGGTCATATTGCGCGGAAGTTTGCCCTCATGATCTTCAACGACAATCTTTGCGGCTTTGTGAAAATTTCGCGCGCGGCTGTAGTAACCAAGTCCTTCCCACGCGTTTAACACGTCTTGTTCAGAGGCTCGCGCCAACGTATAAACCGTCGGGAAAGTTTTCATCCATTTCTTGAAGTACGGAATCACCGTCTCCACCCGCGTTTGCTGAAGCATGATCTCCGAAACCCAGACCGCGTAAGGGCTTCGATGTCCGCGCCAAGGGAGGGTTCGTTTATTTTCGGCGTACCAATTTAATAATTTGGAAGGAAAACGGCGCATGAAAACCGTATTTATGGAAAACAAACGGCGAAAGACGCTTCGCTCTGATGCGTTTCATCCGCTGCAGGGAAATACAACCAACGCGCTTCGAGATAGTCGTCACGCTGGCAGCCGGCAACGATCACATCTGCGCCATGCGTCAGAAAAACAGGTTGGTCGGCGGGGAAGATAACATTGCGCACGGCAGAGTTGATCACTATGAATCCGAGCCGCGAAAAATCACGAGCGGCATAGACCGCCCAGGGCGTCTTCGAAGCGATCCCGTTATTGCGGCGGAAGAAGCGCGGATAGAGCAACCTACCCTCAAAGATTTGCGAATCAGGCTGGGACAAAAATCGCGCCAACGCGGGATTCTGAGCGACGGCTTGCGCCTTCAACTCTTCGGACGTGGATGTATAACGCGGTTGGGCGATTCCCTGCGCGAGCCACGGAAGCGAGCCAAGCAAGACGAATGCTACAATGAGCAAAGCATGATTTGGTTTGAGTGTTTCTTGTTTCAATTCAGTTGTTTGGTTTGAAAATAACCTCGAAACATTCGCGCCGAAAAGCGACGCAACCCAACTTAGAATTTCAATCGCTCCAATGCCGAAATAGAAATACGCGATCCAATCCACCGGCAGGTTATAACGCCACGAGGAAAAACGCGAAACGCCGTTCGCCAATGCGTATCCTACGTTGAACGCCAGCGGAGTTAATCCCGCCCACCGATGGCGCCGCCACGCCGCGCCAAGCCCGACAGCGATGATTGCGAGATAAAAGACGATTAACGCAAGGTTGCGCCTTTCAAGCGCTCCATCCCACTCGACCCAATATAAGTTAACCGGCGCGCGTAAGCCATTAAACGGCTCAAGCAACGGCAGCGTCAGCAAGCCGCCGATCTCAGTGTTAAGGAAATGATTAGTTACGAAGCCTGCCACGAAGCCGGGATTTTCCAGCGTAAACGCAAGGAGACGCCTTCCAAGGCTTTCGTTCTTAAAATCAAACTGGCTGATGTCCAAATTCCCTTCGAAGGAATACTGCGAAAAAATGACCGCCATCTGCGAGGGATCGTCGAAGGCGAATGCGCCGACGAGTCGGTAGTTGTGAATCAGCCACGGCGTGATCGTCGCGGACATCACCAGACCGAATGCGACACAGGCGATGAGCCAATCTTTCCACTTCTTTTGATACACAAAGAAAGCAAGAATGAAAACAAAAGGCAAAATGATGAGCGATTGCGTGCGGAGCAATAGCAAAAGCCCGAACGATCCGCCGGCGAGGATCGCCGATTTTACGTCGCGACGTTCAAGCCAGCGGATGACGACGAGCATCACGAACGCGATGCCCATTGAAGTGGCGAAGTCGGTAATAAACATTTTTACGCTGGCGGTGCGCGTGTTGGCGGAGACCCACAGCGTGGTCAATTCGCGAAAGACGGCGAAGAGGGCGACTGTCGCGCCCGCGGCGGGGGAATGAAGTTTGGCTCCAAGAAAATACAGCGCAACTGGAAACAAAGCGAGGACCATGGTCTGCGCGACGATAATCCTGACGTAGTCTTGATCAAACAAGAAATGAAGCGCGGCAAGGAAGACCACATACAGCGGGCGCGGTGGAATGCCTCCGAAATAGTCCGCGCCGATGAGCAAAGATTGAGAGAGGTAATCATAAAAGCCAGCGTCGGAATATGGGAATGGCGTTGCATACGGAGGCGTGATAGGCGCATAGAAACTGTTTTTCAACGTTTCAATCGGGACAGAGAGCCAGAGGGCAGAGGCGGTTAGATAAAGAGAAAGAGGCAAGAGAAAATTGAGAATTTGAGAACTAGAGAATTTAGTAATTGGGTATTTGAACAATTGGTAAATGAGGATGGTCGCGCCGAGGAGGATTGATAGGACAAGTTGCCAGCCAAGCATGGGAACGCCGGGCTCGCCCCAGTAAGCGCTGTCTTTGGCAACGCCGAGTTTAGTGAACGCAATAAAAGCAAACAAGGCAAGCAACAACACAAACGCCGCCAGCGAGGCAAGCAGGATCGGTTTGGTTTGTCGAAGCGCGTCAAGGTGAAATCCCGCTTTAAGGTAAAGGAGATATAACGCAAACTGGATCGAGAGGATCAGCAAATACCACAATAACGGACTTAGGCGCGCATAGATGGGCAGCGACGCTTGCGGGTTGAGATAACGTAGAAGAAAGAGAGTCAGGCTGAACGTCAGCGCGAGAAGCGCGAAAAAAGCGATCGGGCGAGGCTGAGCAAAGCGTTCTATTCGGAAGGGGCGAAATCCCTGCCACGCCGAAAGTGCGATAAGGGCGACGAAGATCGCGATCAACGCCAGCCGCGCAAGCGAGAGATGTGCGCTCTCAGAAGGAATCAAAAGGAGCGCAGTCAACGCGACCGCGCCCTCGACTCCGCAGAGAAAAAAGAGAGTTGAAATTCTCATCAAAAGGTTGCGCCTGCAAGCAGACCGTCGCTTCGATCTCTCCGCAACAATGCGCTAGGAAGGGGTATAGAACTGAAACCCGCTGCGCGCCATGACGATTCGATACGAGAAGTTCTTAACGTAACCAAACAGACGTTCTTGCAAAATGCCCCAATCGTTGGACGAGAGGATCTGGCGCGCTTGCGTCGCGTCGGACGCGAGCAAGCCCACTTGAATTTGCGGATACGAACCATAGATGGTCGCCCAGGCTTCGGCGGGTTGTAAGCCCAATCGTTGCACGCCGGGGATAAATTCACCGATAACGAATTCAAAATATTCGTTATTTCGTTCGCCGAGGATATCCCATGTCATCAATACTTTGGCAGCCATAAGTCCTTAATTATTCTAATTCGACTGATAGTCTAACACGACTACGCGCGTTTCATCGGGAAGGCTGGAGCGCGTTACTTTCAGCGACGGTTGCGGTTCAGGCTTCGACAAGCCCATCTCCTTGATGAATTTGCCGAGTGAGTCGAGCGATAATTTCGCAGCAGGCGTGGCGTAGTGCATCGGGATCACGATATTCGGTTCGATCAGGCTAATAACCTCCGCCGCTTTCGCCGCGTTTAACCCGCCGCCGCCGCCGACCGGCGTCAGCGCAACGTTAATTGTGCCCAATAATTCAAGCTCCGATTGAGTCGGCGTTTGCCGCAAATCGCCAAGATGCGCCACCGTGATGCCGTCATAATCGAACACATAGATCGTGTTGCGCGGCGCGGCGCTTCCCTTCTTCTTGCCGCCGGCGTCGCCATTCTCGGTGGCGACGCCGGTGATGAACACGCCGCCGATCTCAAATTCGCCCGGTCCGCGGATAACGTGCGAAGCGCCTTTGACTGCGTCCGCATGATTGTGACCGGGCGCGTCGTGGCTGATCGTAACGATATCTGATTTAAGTTTAAGCGCTGAATAGCCGATGGATTTGCTGTCGAATGGGTCCGTCGCTACCGTCGCATAGTTGCGCTCGGTGAGACGAAAACAAGAATGTCCGTACCAGGTGATTTCCATGTATGAGAAGCCTCCAAAGGGTATTATACCCGCTTAGGTCCATTGCGCTCAAACTTAATAGCTCGCGTTTTCAAGCGTTATACGCCGGTGTACAATGTGCTCACGATATTCCCACGAAACGGAGGAAAGACTCATGGCAAGCGTAACGTTCGATCATGTGTTCAAAAAGTATGGCGAAGTGACCGCTGTAAACGATTTGAACCTTCAAATTGAAGACAAGGAATTCCTTGTGTTGGTTGGACCCTCCGGGTGCGGCAAGACCACCGCCCTGCGATGTCTCGCCGGTTTGGAAGAGATCACCGCTGGCGATATCCGCATCGGCGAGCGCGTGGTGAACGATGTGGCGCCGAAAGACCGCGATATTGCCATGGTCTTTCAGTCGTACGCGTTGTACCCGCATCTTTCGGTGTACGACAATATGGCGTTCGGTTTGAAACTCCGCAAGACGCCGAAAGAGGAGATCAAGCGCCGCGTGAGCGAAGCCGCCGAAATTTTGGGTATCACTGATTACCTCAACCGGAAACCGCGCCAACTCTCGGGCGGACAGCGCCAGCGCGTGGCGGTCGGGCGCGCCATCGTGCGCGAGCCGAAGGTCTTTTTGTTCGACGAGCCGCTCTCGAACCTCGACGCCAAACTGCGCGTGCAGATGCGCTCGGAGATCAGCAAGCTTCATCAGCGTTTGCAGACCACCTTCATTTATGTGACCCACGATCAGACCGAAGCCATGACCATGGCGACGCGCATTGCGGTGATCAATAAGGGCGTGCTGCAGCAACTGGATGCGCCGCAGAATTTGTACGACCGACCGCACAATCTTTTCGTGGCTGGCTTCATTGGTTCGCCCGCCATAAACTTCTTCCGCGGCAAGTTGCGTAAAGACGGAGATAAATTGCTGGTGGATACGGGCGACTTCTCGGTGACGATCCCTTCTTCAAAGACAAAAGCATACGAGGCATACGCCGGTAAAGACGTTATCTTCGGCATCCGCCCTGAGAATATTCACGATGCAGACTTCGTCCCCGCCAACACCGACTCGGAGAAGGTCTCCGCCAAAGTGGATGTGACCGAGTTGATGGGCAACGAGATTTTCCTGTATCTGGTCAGTGGAGCAAATACTTTCGTCGCCCGCGTTGACCCGCGCTCGAAACTGCGCATGGGACAGCAAGCTCAAGTAGCGTTCGACATGGATAACTTCCACATTTTCGATGCGGAAACCGAACAGGCGATTCGATAACCTGTCGGTCATACGCTCTTCCATCCCCGGTGTCTGTCTGGACGCCGGGCGTTTTTCATCCTGTCGCGTTGACGAACTTCTCAAATGTACGCCGGCGCCGACGGCGTTTCCGTAAAATTTGGAAGAATCGGAATCATTATGTCTTCCACGATGAATTGACTCTCGAAATGGTCACGCCGCAAGAACGCCAATGGATGTGGGATCAGTACGCGCCCGAACCGCGCATGAGGATCAACCTCGGCATTCGCCGCCGCCTCGCGCCCTTGCTGGATAACGACCGGCGCAAGATCGAACTGGCGAACTCACTGCTGTTCACATTGCCCGGCTCGCCCATCATCTACTATGGCGACGAGATCGGCATGGGAGACAACATCGAACTCCTCGACCGAAACGGCGTCCGCACGCCGATGCAATGGGACGACTCGCTCAACGGAGGGTTCACAACCGGCAAGCCTTTTACCGAGTTGATCAAAGGCGAGCTGGGATACAAAAAAATCAACGCCTCGAATCAATCTGCCAACCCGGGCTCGTTATTCCATTCCATCAGCCGCATGGTAAAAATCCGTAAAAAACGTCAGGCCTTTGGACGTGGGGATATGGAGTGGATCGAAACGAACAACCCGTCGTTGGCGGTTTACGCGCGCAAACATCAAGACGAAACGCTGCTTATCATCAACAACCTAACGGGCAATTCCCAAACGACAGAACTCTCCCCGGATCATCGAGCCAAGTATGTTAACCTGCTTTCAGATACCGAGTTCCAAATCGAGTCTCCACTGACGCTCGAACCATACGCGTATCTGTGGCTGAAGAAGCAGACCTGACGCTCAACCCCAGCCAAGAAAACTTTTATTTAGAGTAGAATCAAACAGACAGGACAAGAGAACATCTTGTCCTGCTTTATTCCAACGCCGAGGCAATTCAATGTCCACACCAGAATGGGTGCAAGACGCAATTTTTTATCAGATTTTTCCCGACCGATTCGCGCGCGGCAGGCGCATGCCCGACATCGGTTTCGAGGCGTGGGATTCTGCCCCCACCCCGCACGGATTCAAAGGCGGCGATCTGTTCGGAGTTGCCGAGCGACTCGACTATCTAAAGGATTTGGGCGTCACCGCGCTGTACCTCAACCCGATATTTTCATCCGCTTCCAATCACCGCTATCACACATACGACTACTACAACGTAGACCCTCTGCTCGGCGGCAATGACGCCCTGCGCACCCTGCTGGACTCCGCGCACAAGAAAAACATCCGCGTCATTCTCGACGGGGTGTTTAATCACGCCTCGCGGGGTTTCTGGCAATTTCATCATGTGCTCGAGAACGGAGCAGGCTCGCCATACAAAGATTGGTTCTTCTTCGATGAAGAGAGATTGACAGGTAAAAAACATTGGGGCGCGTACCCAAGTCCGCATGAACAAAAACTTTTGCATCACGAGGATAGTCTCACCGCCATCGGTTATCGCGCGTGGTGGAACTTGCCCGCCCTGCCAAAGTTCAACACGAACACGCCAGCGGTGCGCGAATTCCTCTTCGACGTTGCAGAACATTGGATTCGATTCGGCGTGGACGGTTGGAGGCTCGATGTCCCCGCCGAGATTGACGACGACTCGTTCTGGCAGGAATTCCGCCGCCGCGTGAGGGCGGTCAACCCCGAGGCGTACATCGTCGGCGAGATCTGGCACGAGTCACAGCGCTGGCTGCAAGGCGATCAGTTCGACGCGGTGATGAATTACGTCGTCACAAACGCCTGCGCCGCGTTCTTCCCCGCCAAGCATCTCGACCTGCGCGTAACACATCAACAATCGAATTTCCGCAACATTCAACACGCCATTGACGCGCACGAGTTCGCAGACCGCATTGACCACATGATGAGCTTGTATAAACCCGAAATTACGCGCTCGCAATTGAACCTGCTCGACAGCCATGACATGCCGCGCTTTCTCTCGTTTGCAAGCGGCGACAAAGCCTCGCTCAAACTCGCGTGGCTGTTCATCATGACCATCGTCGGCGCGCCGTGCATCTACTACGGCGACGAGATCGGTCTCGACGGCGAACACGATCCCTTTTGCCGAAAGTCATTCTCTTGGGATGAACACACGTGGGACAAAGACCTGCTCGGATATTTCAAACAGATCATCGCATTGCGAAAGAAAACCCCCGCTTTCAGGCGCGGCGATATGAAACGACTGTGGTCGGCGAACGGCGTGTACGCCTTCTCGCGCTCGTTCGAGGGGAAAACGTTTATCGTGGCGCTGAACGCGTCTGAAAAGGCGGAGCAGATTCACGTCACGCATGAATCGCAAAAACTTCCAAAGGCGGCTTTTGGGAATCCGTCTGAGATAAAGAAAGCGGACGGGCGGCTCAACCTAACCATCCCTGCTCGAAGCGGAGTGGTGTTGAAGTAATTCGATTATCCCCACATCGCTTTCACCAGCGCGGGCAATATTTCGCCTGATTTTCCCTGCAAGAAAAAATCCGCTTTTTCTGTTAATGGCGTTGTCTCCGCGTTGATCTCGACGATGATCGCGCCGTTTTTCTTTGCGGCGTGCGCCAGCGACGCGGCAGGTTGGACAACGCCCGACGTGCCGATCGAAAAATAGACGTCGCACGCGCGACTCGCTTCGACCGCCCTTTCGAGCTGGTTGCGCGGAAGCGACTCTCCAAACCAGACGACATCCGGTCTCAGCAGACCTTCGCAGTAATCGCAACGAGGAACGGTTTCAGAATCCTCATTCCACGTTTCGGCATACTCTCCACATTCGGAGCATCGCACGCGCTGAATGTTGCCGTGCAGTTCAAGGAGCGCGAGACTCCCCGCCATGCGATGCAAGCCATCTACATTTTGCGTGATTAAAGTAAATTGTGGAATCTTCTTTTCGACCTCAGCCAGCGCGTAATGCCCGGCGTTGGGTCTCGCCCCTTTGATGGCTTCGCGTCGCCATGCGTACCAATCCCATACAAGTTTGGGATCGCGGGCGAAGGCTTCGGGCGAGGCTAATTCCTCCGGTCTATACTGCGCCCACAAACCTATTTGAGAATCGCGAAAGGTGCGAAGCCCGCTCTCTTGCGAAGCGCCCGCGCCGGTCAACGCAACTGCCCTAGACGCGCCGCGGAGAAACGAAAGCAGTTCAGCGGAAATATTCACGGCACAAGCGATCGGCACATTACAAGCGACAAGCTCTGATTAAAGATATCGCTGCGAAAAAGTTCACTGCCTTTTTTATCGTAGGCGATCAGTTGATATTCGATCCATGCATCTCGAAACCAGTAGTATTTTCGGATGTTTACTGCGCTCACATCATACGAAAAGGTATTGTCTTCGTTCTTGTCCAATTGGAGCGAGCTCCATTCGCCCAGCAACATCGTATCCGATTTCTCGCGTGGGCGCATAAACAGCAAGAGGTAATCGGTCGTCCTCGCGTCTTGCAGGGCGATATTAAACGTCACAATGCGCGGCGAACAGGGACCCGTGTTGTAATATAAGGTGTACGAGGACAATAGGATCATCAGAAAGCCAAGTTTGACGGGCGTTAAGGTCAACGGATCCAATGGAAAGAACATGGTGGGCGTTTCAGTCGGATCGTCGGGCGCGAGCGGCGTTCTCGCAGGCGTGAAGGTTGTGCGAGTCGGAGTCGCCATAGCGAACAGATCGCGCGTGGGGATTAACGTCACCGTCGGCGGAGGCGTGAACGTTTCAGGCGGGAGCGAAGGCGTATACGTAGCGACCAGATCGAGAAGCGGCGTCAACCCAGAGCATCCGCTCAAGAATACGACGGCGATCAGCGCAGCTTGAATAAATTTTTTCATGGAATGTCCTTTGCCGGCGCCGTCAGCGGTTAATCGCGCGGCAACTGGTGAGCGAAATTTCATTTCGTGAAACAACCGAGCGCCCTAAAACTCTTAACCCAGCCGTCGAACCGACAAACTGATACTGCAGCCAGGCGTCTTCGTATTCTTCATAGTTAGCGATCTGATCCACATAGAGCGTGTAGAAATATGTTCCAAGGTCGTTATCGTTCATCATAGCGCCCAACCCCCAATCGGAGCGACGCGCGCTATATTTATCTTGCAAGCGAGCATACAGAAGGACGTATTTTAATCCCGTGGTCGGAACGGCGTTCACGGTAAATTTAATCGAGCGGTCGCCGTCGCAGTTATAACCCCAGATTAATTGATTGGTAGAAAGCCGCGTATAACCGAACAACTGCGGAGAAGGCGTAAATAACGTGATGTCCACCGGCTCCAACGTGATAGTCGGGCGGACTGACGGCGTGGCAGTGGGCGGTTTCGCGCTGGGAATCAAGGGCGCCGCTGTGCCGGCGGCTGTGGTCGGTTCTGCCGTATTAATTACAAATAGGTCGGGCGTAAACGTGGCAGGCAAGGCGAAGGGCGTCGAAGTGGGCGCGGGCGCATTAGCCACAGTTGTCGGCGCTAACAGAGAAGATAGGTCCGGAAGCGCGCCGCACCCTGCCAGCAGAGCGGCAATGATATTAATAATAACGAAGCGTTTCATGAATCACCTTTGTCAGCATGCGCATTAGCGTTCTCCGGCGCAACTCTTACGGCTCCCATTGCGGCTGCCAGTCAGGTTCAGAGTCTGAGGTCACCTGTCGGATTTCCGCGCCGTCCGGACGCATGATAAATATATCAGCCTGATCGTTATTTCGCAACGAATTGAAGGCGACCCACTGACCGTCATAGGAATACGTTGCAGACGCGTTGTTGCCTCCGTTAGTCAATTGTGTTGCGGTTTGCGCGGCGACGTCAATGCGGAAAATATTCTTGTCGCCCTCGGGTCCCGCATGAATCAACAAGTATGCGCCGTCAGGCGACCAGTCCACGCTGCCTCCAATCCCAATCAAGCCGCGCGTCAACTGCCGCACATTGGACGAATCCGCGTCCATCAGAAAAACTTCATACGCGCCCGGTCGGTCTACCGCCATAACAAAGGCGATTGTCTTCCCGTCCGGCGACCAATCGGCGGCGACGATGGAATTTAATCCTGCATAAAGTAGGCCCGGGTGATCGCCGGTGTTGTCTATCGTCCACAAAGAAGTCGGTCCTTCGCCGGCGCGATTGGCGAACAGGATGCGCGTCCCATCCGGCGAAAAACTTGGCGAAATCACATTGCCGATAAAATTCGTCAGGCGAAACAGCCGCGTTCCTTCAAAAATAAAGAGGAAAAGATCGAACGCTCCCCCGTTCTGGTTAGACGCATATACGATCGAGCCGCCGCGCGGCGAAAAGACCGGATAATAGTTATGCGCTTCGGTGTTTGTCAACTGCTGGTAGCCCGACCCGTCGGCGTTAATCCAACATAATTGGTTAAAGTCGCCCCGCGTGCAGGTGAAGATAATGCGCCCGATATGCGGTTTGGTAGGGGCTGGCAGGGCGGTGCGCGTCGGCAACGGCGTGGGCAGTTTACGCCCCGGCAGGTCAATAATCGAGTTATCCAGAGAATTCGTAGGAATGATCAGGCACAAAACAACTGTGAGCGCCAAAAGGATTAATCCGATCGGAAGCCGGGAGCGCGCCGCGCTTTTTCGTTGCGAGAAAATACGCCGTCGGGACATGATAGAATTTTACATTGTTTCACAAAGCCCCCAACCCTTTCCTCACAGGAAAGGAGATTCAAGTTCATCGAGAAAGCTTCATGCCATCCTATCCTGTAGCCCCTAAACGACCTCACGCCATCGCTCAACACGGCGAAACTCGCACCGACGATTACTTTTGGCTGCGCCAGCGCGAAGATCCCGAAACGCTGCAATTCCTCGCCGCACACATGGATCACCTTGAAAAGACGATGCGTCACACGCAGCCATTGCAAGACGCGCTCTTTGCCGAGATGAAGGAACGGATTCAGGAAACCGATTCGAGCGTCCCGGAGAAGCAAGGCGCGTATTGGCATTACGTCCGCACCGAAGCAGGCAAACAATACCCTATCTACTGCCGCAAAAAAGAGTCGTTGGACAACCCGGAAGAAATTCTGCTCGACCAAAACGCGCTAGGCGAGGGAAAACTATTTTGCAGCGTTGGCGCGGTCAGCGTCAGCCCGGATGGAAGCAAACTCGCCTACGCGCTTGACTTCGAGGGGAACGAAGCGTTCACTATTCATATCCGCGACCTGACCAACGGCAGGGAATACCCCGAAACGATTCCGAATGTCTCCGGCAGCGCCTACGAATTGGGCGGCGTGGAATGGGCAAACGACAATCAGCATATTTTCTACGTCACGCTCGACGCCGCGCTGCGCCCGCATCAACTATTCTGTCACAAGGTCGGGACCGATCCCGCCTCCGACGCGCTGCTCTTCCACGAAACCGATGAGACTTTCTTTTTGTGGATTTATAAAACGCGCGACGAAAAATATCTGATGACCCAGCATGCCAACACAACGACGCGCGAAGCGCGCTTTCTCGACGCCGACCGACCCGCCAGCGAATTACGCGTCCTACAGCCGCGCATCACAGGCTTGGAATATTATGCCGCGCATCATCAAGGGAATTTCTTCATCTGTAATAACGACAACGCTAAAAACTTCAAGGTCAGCCTTGCGCCGGTCGAAAAGCCCGGCAAAGAGAACTGGGTAACGCTCATCCCTCATCGCGAAGATACGCTGATCGAGGGCGTCTCCTCGTTTGCAAATCATATCGTCATCCATGAGCGGACAGGCGGCTTGCAACAGATTCGCATCTGCGCGCCGGACAATCTCAATGACGCTCGCTACGCGCAATTCTCAGAAGCGGCATATTACGTCGAACTGGAAAACAACTTCACCTTCGAGACGAATATCCTGCGCTTTCGCTATTCATCGCTCATCACGCCGCCCTCGACCGTTGCGTATCACATGGACAGCGGCGCCTGGGAAATATTGAAAGAAGATCGCGTCTCGGACGGCTATCGTAAAGAAGATTACGCAACCGAACGCATCTTCGCCGCCGCCGCAGACGGAACGCAAATTCCCATCTCGATCGCTTACAAAAAGACGCTCCAACGAGACAACTCTAACCCCGCCTTATTACACGGTTACGGCGCGTACGGCGCAAACTTAGACGTCGCATTCTCGCCCAGCCGCATCAGCCTGCTTGAGCGTGGGTTTGTATTCGCTATCGCGCATGTGCGCGGCGGTTCAGATCTAGGACGCACATGGTATGAGCAGGGGAAAGTCTTGAATAAAAAGAACTCATTTACCGATTTCATCGCCAGCGCCGAACGCCTGATCGAACTGGGATTCACGTCGAAAGAGAAACTGGCGATCTATGGCGTCTCTGCAGGCGGATTGTTGGTCACAGCCAGCGCAAGCATGCGCCCCGATCTATTCAAAACGGTCATCGCTAAAGTCCCGTTTGTAGACGTGGTCAACTCGATCAGCGATCCGACCATTCCGCTGACCACACTTGAATATGACGAATGGGGCAACCCCGCCAAAAAACAACATTACGACTATATGATGTCCTATTCGCCCTACGACAACCTCCATCGTGCGGCATATCCGCACTTCTTACTGACGGGCGGCTTTAACGATCCGCGCGTAGGATATTGGGAGCCCGCCAAGTTCGCGGCAAAACTGGGCGAACTCAAAACAGACGACAACCTACTTTTGCTCAAAACGAATTTCCACGCAGGGCACGCCGGCTCTTCGGGGCGCTACGACTTCATGAAAGAGACCGCCTTTGAATACGCCTTTTTAATTGACACGCTGCAAGCGCAATGAATCTCAATGAATCAAAAAAACGGCGCATAGTACGCCGTTTTTTTGATTCCAACTTCCCACGCTATGCGGGCTGCGCCTGTTGCTGCTTTACAATGTCTTCCATTTGCGCGGTCGTGACTGATTTCGGTCGTTCGATCGGCTGTCCTAACGCGCGCGCCCAGATATAGTTAGCGGTTACGCCGAGGGCGCGCCCTACGCCGAACAACACGGTGTAAATTTCAAATTCACGCACGCCGTAGAAGTATTGCAGCGTGCCGCTGATCGCATCCACATTGGGCGCGGGGCTCTTGGCTTTGCCCTGTTCCTTCAGCACTGTCGGCACAACCTCCAGCGCCATCTCAGCCAGCCGAAGCAGGTCGAAGTCTGGGAAGCGCGCTTTAGCGAATTCTAACTGTGCGGTAAAGCGCGGATCAATCACCCGTAAAACGCCATGCCCATAACCGGGAACGACCCGTCCCGAGTTGAGGTGGTCCCATGTATATTTGTACAATTCATCGCGCGTCGGTAGACCGTCAAATTGCTTACGAGCATTCAACAGCCAGCCAAGGCTCTCCTGATTCGCCAACCCGTGCAACGGACCCGCCAGCGCATTGAGACAAGCGGAGAAAGAATAGTATGCGTCTGAAAGCGTGGAACCTGCCAGATGCATAGCGTGCGCCGAAGCGTTGCCCGATTCGTGGTCGGAATGGATGATGAAGTACAAGCGCGCCAGTTCGGCGTATCCTTTTTTATCGTCCACTTTCATCATGCGCGCAAAGTTCGCGCCGTAATCCAATTTGGGGTTGTATTTGAGCTTCTTCGTTTCGCCGAAGTATTTCAGCCGATAGATATACGCAGCGATCAGCGGCAGGCGCGCCGTAAGGTTAAGGCTGTCTTCCAGCGCGGCTTCCCAGTACGCGTCTTTCTTCATTTCATGGTATGTTTTCGCAAAGACTGATTCGTTCTGCATCGCCAGAACCGCTTGCGAAAAAAGCGTCATGGGGTGCGCATCCTTCGGCATGGCGCGCAACACTTTCATCACATGATCGGGCAATTCGGCGCGTTTCGCCCATTCGGCTTCCACCTCCAACGCCTGTTCTTTCGTAGGCGTCTCGCCTATGACCAACAGATAGTATAAGCCGCCCACCAACGGCGTTTTGCTGCCGCGCGCTTTCGGCAACGCTTTCAAGGTTTCGTTCACCGTCAAACCGCGCAGACGAATGCCTTCGCCGGGATCTACGGATGAAATATCCGTCCACAACGATTTAATATCGCGCATACCTCCTATGATCTCGCCGACTTTCACCGTATCTATCACGGCGTCGGCATGTTCTTTCGCAAGCGCGTGAACGCGCGCGCGCCAGTCTGGCAACTGCGCCTCAATCTTCTCATGTAAAATCATCGTATAACTCCTTATAGTTTTGGAGATAAGTCTGCGCGTTTACCCTAATCCCACCAAGTTCTTTAGCGCATCGTGTGTTTCTCTCACCGCTGCAGCGGATTTCTGAAGCATCGCTTTTTCATCGTCGTTGAGCGAATATTCGATAATGCGTTCCATACCGCCGCGCCCTAATTGAACCGGCACGCCGAAGTACATATCGTTCAAGCCATACTCGCCGGTCACGTACGCCGACGCAGGGACGATCAAATGTTTATCCTTAAGGATCGCTTCTGTCATCTGCGCCAATGCAGCGGAGGGCGCATAGAACGCGGAACCGGTCTTCAGCAAGTTGATCACTTCGCCGCCGCCTTTGCGCGTCCGCTCGACGATAGCGTGCAATCTATCCGCCGCTATATATTCGTTAAGCGGCACGCCCGCAATATTCGAATGGCGCGTAAGCGGAACCATCTCGTCGCCATGACCGCCTAACACATAACAATTGATGTTCTCCACGCTCACGCTAGTTTCCATGGCGATGAACGCGCGCATTCGCGCCGAATCTAATACGCCCGCCTGCCCGATCACGCGTTCGCGCGGCAAGCCGGTCTTCTTCATAGCGAGATACGCCATGGTGTCGAGAGGGTTGGTGAGAATAATAAAAATGGCGTCCGGCGAATGCTTGAGCGCCTCCAGCGCCGCGTTGCCGACGATCTCTGCGTTAGTCTTTAGCAGGTCGTCGCGGCTCATGCCGGGTTTGCGGGCGATTCCCGCTGTGATAATCACCACGTCCGAATTCTTTGTCGCCGCGTAATCGTTCGAGCCGACGATGGAAACATCTTTGCCGATGATCGGCATCGCTTCCAGCATATCTAACGCCTTGCCCTGCGGCATCCCTTCCACTACGTCAACCAGCGCCACATCGGCAAATTCGCGTTCTGCCAGCCAATGCGCGGCGGTCGAGCCTGTCATGCCAGCCCCAATGATCGAGACTTTATTCATACATCCTCCAAATTATTTTATCGAAGCAATTCTATCCGAAAATAAAAGAATGTAAAACACAAAAACCAATCCTGATCGGAAAAAAGAAACAGGACTTCCATTTCGGAAGTCCTGCGCGCTTCGTCCTTAACCTGATTTCGATTCAACCGCCTCAAGGAAACGCGTCGCCTGAATCGCCGCCGCCGCGCCCATCCCCGCCGACGTCACCACCTGTCTGAAGTGCGGATCCGCCGCCTCGCCCGCCGCGAACACGCCGGGCACGTTGGTTTCCATCTTGTCGTTCACCTTGATATAACCCAAATCATCCATATCCAACTGTCCCGCAAACATCTGCGTATTCGGCGTGTGACCGATGAAGATGAATACTCCGTCGGTTTCTAGGGCAGTCTCGTCGTTCGTTTTCACGTTCTTAAGTTTCAACGTTTTTACCTTATCCGAGCCGACGATCTCAGTCACGATCGTGTCCAGTATAAAATTAACTTTAGGGTGCTGTCTTGCGCGATCTTGCAAGATCGCGCTGGCGCGGAATTCTTCGCGCCGGTGGATAATCGTCACAGATGAAGCGTAGCGCGTGATGAATAAACCTTCTTCCAGCGCGCTGTCGCCGCCGCCGACGATGACGACTTTTTTATCTTTGAAGAACCAGCCGTCGCAAGTGGCGCAATATGACACGCCGCGCCCAGTTAATTCTTCTTCGCCGGGGATTTCCAGATGATTCGGGCTGGCTCCCGTACCAACGATCAACGTATCGGCAAGATAATTGCCGCTGTCCGCTTCGATTTTAAACGGGCGGCTGGATAAATCTACTTTATTGGCTGAGGCAAACTCGGTTATCGCGCCGAAATGTTCCGCATGTTTCTGGAACAACTCACCCAGTTGCACGCCGCCGACGCCTTCCGGGAAGCCGGGATAGTTTTCGATAGTGTACGTCAACGCAGCTTGACCGCCCAACTGCAATCCGGTCAACACTACCGGCTGAAGTTCCGCCCGCGCGGCGTACAACGCAGCGGAATATCCCGTGGGACCCGAACCCAAAATCAACACTCTTACCGCTTTTGCATTTTCGTTTGACGACATAATCTCTCACATTCCCGTTTATTTTCTTGATTATCAAGACGCTCTACGGCGCGCATTCTTTACCCGCGCCTCATCGCATCATCGTTGGAAGTTAATCAGGATTTCAATCTAACTTCCACTCGCCGTTCTATATCCGCTCGATATGCGCGCCTAACGCGCGCAGCTTGCCGTCCACATTCTCATAGCCGCGTTCGATCTGGCTGACATTGCGAATCGTAGATTGTCCTTTCGCGGCGAGCGCGGCGAGCAAAATCGCCATTCCCGCGCGAATATCGGGGCTTTCAAGATTTTCGCCGTACAGCTGATTCGGTCCCTGAATCAAGCAGCGATACGGATCGCATAGAATGATCTTTGCGCCCATCCCAACCAACTTATCCGTGAAATACATACGCCCCGAAAACATCCAATCGTGGAATAGGATCGAGCCGCTCGCTTGCGTCGCCACTGTGATCGCGATGCTGATCAGGTCGGTCGGAAAGGCGGGCCACACGTTGGTCTTAACCTCCGGAATTGCGCCGTCTAAATCGGGCGCAACGGTTAATTCTTGATTCTCAGGCACGATCAGATCATCGCCTTCCACCTGCCAGCGCACGCCCATGCGATTGAAGACATGCGCAATCATTTTGAGATCGCCCACGCCAGCGTTTTTTACGCGCACGCTGCCGCGTGTCACTGCCGCCGCACCCACGAAACTGATCACCTCGAGATAATCCGGTCCGATGCGATGTTCGCCGCCGTGAAGTTCTCGCACGCCGCGAATGCGCAGCGTGTTCGACCCAACTTCTTCGATCTGCGCGCCAAGCGCATTCAAAAAGCGACACAACTCTTGCACATGCGGTTCGGACGCGGCATTGTGAATGACGGTCTCACCTTCCGCCAGCACGGCTCCCATGATCGCGTTCTCCGTCGCGGTGACGCTGGCTTCGTCCATGAGAATGTTCGCGCCGCGCAAGCCTTTTGAGCGGAACGCAAAACCGCGATCGTATTGAATTTCCACACCAAGGGCGCGCAACGCTAAAATGTGCGTATCTAGACGGCGGCGTCCAATCACATCGCCGCCGGGCGTGGGCAGTTTGAACTCGCCCACTCGCGCGGAAAGAGGTCCCGCCACAAGGATCGAAGCGCGGATCTGACGACAGAGGTCGGCATCGAAGTCGCTCGGTTTGAGGTCTCGCGCTGTGATGCGCCATGAAGAGTCATCCAAATCTTCCACGCGCGCGCCGGCGCTTTCGAGCAGAGATCTCATCACGCGTACGTCCTGAATTTGCGGGACGTTTCGCAGCGTCACCGCTTTATCGGTCAACAGGCACGCCGCCAATAAGGGCAGCGCGGCGTTCTTATTTCCGGCGGGCGTCACTTCTCCTTTAAGCGGAACGCCGCCTTCGATCACAAATTTCGTCATATACGTCTCCTCGATACGGATTGAGATTGTACGGTAGATTGCGCCCCTTCGCAAGATAAGCACGGGCGTCCTTGCGTTCCCGTTAAGCGCGCATCAAGCAAATGAGATTCGACTATAATTCGGCGCATGACCTTAACGCTTCTCATTCCGCTCGCGCTTGGCTGGGCAGGCGGACTCTTGGTTAATTATCTCTCCGATGTGCTGCCTCATACGCGACGTTTCAGCCAGCCCGCCTGCCCTCACTGCGGCGCAAAAATCGCATGGAGCGATTATGCGCTGTTACGCGCCTGTCGCTCGTGCGGAGTCGTGCGCAGTCTGCGGACGTGGATCACGCAGATCGCAATGAGCGTTTCTTTCGTCTATTTTTGGATCTATACGCCCAAAGCGTTGGGGCTTCCACTCAGCCTGATTACGCTGACTTATTTCGCGCTGATCGTTGTCATTGACCTCGAACATCGCTTGATCCTTTTTCCCACCAGTGTATTCGGCGCAGCGCTGGGCGTGATCGTTGGGACGCACATATATTATTCCGCCAAAGGGTTGCCTTTCGGCGCGGCGTTGGGGGCGTCTCTGCTCGGCGGCGCGATCGGATTCGGCTTGATGTATCTCGTCTATCAACTCGGCGCGCTGCTCGCGCATTACCGCGCCCGCAAAATGCAAGCCGCGGGCCAAGCCGATGACGGCGAAGAAGCCTTCGGCGGCGGCGATGTATACTTAGGCGGCGTGCTCGGCTTGATGCTTGGCTGGCAATATATTCTTTCCGGGTTGCTCTACGGCATATTGCTCGGCGGGCTGGCGAGTTTCGTCCTACTCGTCGCCGCCCTCATTCAACGGAAATACTCCAATCAATTGTTGATGATTTTTATTCCCTACGGACCGTACCTGATCGCAGGCGCTTTCTACATGCTCTTCCTGGGATGATCGGACAAATTCACCGATATCACACGGATTTTCGAACGCCAAACGCCTTCAGATGCGGCTCCGCCTTAACAATTATGTAATCATTGCAATTATTCTACACGTTTACATTTCAATCTTCCCAAGAGTATAATTCGCCTAATTAATGATGCGCGCCGTTCTGCATAGGCAGTCGAATCTATGGAACGTCTTGCGCAAGAAAAATACGATCGTATGATGAGAACGCTTCAAAGACAGTTTTCGCGTCTGCTCACATCATCCGCTTCCAGAACGCCGCACAAGAGAAAGGCGCAAAGTCTGGTTGAATTTGCCATTACTTTGCCGATTCTGCTCTTGTTCCTTTCGGGAGTGGTTGAGTTCGGCTTCGCGTTAAACTATTACCTCTCGTTGCTCGACGCTACGCGTGAATCAGCGCGCTTCTTTAGCAATGGCTCCCCATTCAAAGATGACAATAGCGACGACATGGATTTCTACGCCGCCGCCGCCGCAATGACAAGAGCCGCTCTCGATCCGTTCGTCGTCGATTCCTCATATGTCGGACGGCGCATCCCGCTTGACCCAAATACAGACGATGTTGTCGTAACCGTTTATTCCAGAAGCAGCGGCGAAGCCGTCGCTCATCCCAGCGGGGGCGTATACCGTATGTATGGTCATGCGACTTCTCTGTTTACGCCTGCAAGAATTCAAGCCGCGTTTGGCGAAGACTCGCCGAACGCAGGCATCCTCGTGGTCGAAGTCCACTATAATTATCATCAAGTCATGAAATTGCCTTGGCTTGCGCCTTTCCTGCCAGACCCTCTCATGTTGCGAGCCTATACCATTATGCCGCTGTCAGCGGCGGAACCTGTAATGACACCTACGCCATGAAACTACCTTTCGCCAAACTTCGCGCATCCGATCGAGGACAAGCCATCCTGGTCATCGCCGCCGCTATGGTCGGCCTTGCCGCTTTCGTCGGCATGATGACTGACGGCGGGATTTTATTCATCCAATATGGGCGTTTGAAACGCGGCATTGACGCCGCCTCGATCGCCGCCGCCCAGCAATTTCGTCAAGGTTTTCAAGGCTCCGACCTCGCCGCCGCCGCGCAGAATTTTCTACGTTTGAACGAAGCCGAAGCGGATCACATTACTGTCTATCGCTGCAAAGCAGACAACCCAACCGCCGACGATGGGACAGAACACGACGTTCGTCTCTGTCCTCAAAACGTAAACGACCCACAACGCAAGCTGGTGCGCGTCACAGCGGAGAAATGGGTAAATTTCAATTTCTTGCGTTTAGTCGGCTGGAATGGGACCACCATTCGCGCCGACTCGGTCGGCGAAGCCGCTTCGATTGACCTTGTGCTGGTCATTGACACGTCATCTTCCATGTCTTATGAAACCGGCGGAGAATCTGACGATCCAGACAGCCCGCTGGACGACCCTCGAAACTGTAATTTCTCTACGACCGATCCCTGTCAGCCGCTGGCAAAAGTGAAAGAAGTGGCGGAGCAATTTGTTGACGAGATGATATTCTTCCCCTACGACCGCGTCGCAATTGTTGCATTAACGGGTCAGGCTGATGTTGCGGTGTACAATCCTTCCTTCCCTAGCCAGAAAGCCGAAGTCACCCGCGACCATGTTACAGTATTATCTCTCTCCGATGATAAAGCGCAGGTCACAAACGCTATTAGGAGTTTAAAAGTATTTCAGCCGCCTAAGTGCGACACCAACCCGGAATCTGGTCCCTGCTTATACTACACGGACGGCGTTTTCGACGGTCTAGATTGTCCCGCTTTTGTTAACACAGGCAACCCATCTTCTTGCAACTCCTCCAACATCGGCGGCGCATTGTTCCGCGCCGGCGGCGAGTTTACGCGCCCTCCCTCGCGCACCGACTCATTCTGGGTTACCATTCTATTGGCGGGCGGTCCCGCTAACGCTACAGATCGTCCAGAAAACGAGCCGGGGAAAACGCTCCTCCCTCATGGTTTCTGTCCGCCAGCCACTTGGAGTACGCTTACCTGCCGCGACGGCTCTGTCTCCACAAGACACAAAAACACAAACTCGGCATACGACGCCGACGACTACGCCCGCGACCAAGCCGACTTTATAGCGAATCCCGTCACCGGGCAAGGCATCACCATCTTCACGATCGGTCTGGGAGAACTCGTACGCAACGCATGGACGGGAGATGCAAACGCAGGCGAAGCGTTATTACAATATATTGCGGAAGATGCCGGCGACGGTTCAGGCTACACCGCCAACCACGGTTTCTATAGGTTCTCGCCCAACGCTAACGGGCTTGCCGAAATTTTCAAAAGCATTGCGGATAACATTTTTACTCGCATCGCACAATAGCGTTTTTGCCGGGCGCCGACGCTGAAATTCCGCCCGGATTTTGATACAATCGAAGGTAAGTTATTATGACTATATTACGCCTCATCCCGCCACGTCGCGCACAACAGCGCGCTAAAGCGCAAGCCATTGTGGAGTTTGCCATTGTCTTGCCGATCCTGTTGCTGGTTCTGGTCGGCATCATGGAAGTTTCGCGGCTGATGTTCGCTTGGATCGTCATCGAGAACTCAACGCGCTTCGGCGTTCGTTACGCTACCGCCGGCTCGTATAATCCAGCCTACTGCGCCGGCTATTCCGGCGGGAAATGCGAGACCGACGCACAAAAAGACGCCGCCCGCATTCCCTCGATTAAAGATGAAACGCAGAGAATCGTCATCGGATTCTTCCTACGGAACACGCGCACTGAAAGCGTCACAAAAGCGGATGAACGTTATTTTAATATTACCGTCTGCTCCGCCGAAGACGGGCGCGTCTTCACGCCGCCGGTCAACAATAAGCCGGTCTACGCTAGCTGTTTGCTAAGCGGAAGCCCAAGCGAGCATCCGGGATCGCCGGGTCAGCGCGTAGTAGTCGCCGCAGATTACAACTTCACGTTCATCGTGCTGTCCGCTTTCGGCATTCAGCCGGAGATGATTCACCTTGCTTCGTATCGCGAAGGCATCGTGGAAAACTTCCGCGCTGTGCGCGCCATCAACACGCCGCTGAGCATGGCAATCCCAACCGTGCCGACCAACACGCCTCCGCCTACAGAAACGTTTACGCCGTCAATGACGCCTACAGAGACGTTCACGCCTACAGTGACGTATACGCCTACCCCCACTCCCACGCCCGATTGCCGAGAATATACCGCAGGCTCATTCTCACAAAGAACGTATAGCAGCAACGGCTCGAAACCGCGCGTGAGGATTCAGATCAGAAATCAGAGTGGCACAAATACCGCTATTCAGAGCCTAATTTTCATTTGGGACGCCTACGACGTGTCCAACCCCGGTCAAACGCTCTACCGGATTCGTTTTGACGGCGACACCCTTGAAAACGTATATGATTCGGATTCCCCTTCACAGTGGGATTCGGGTCCTACAAACGACTCGCGTTTAAACGCCGGGCAATCGAAAGACCTCGATTTCGACTACCGCTATTCTGACTCGCGTTGGTCGGGAATTGTGCCAGCCAATTCATTCGGTCTCACCGTGGTCCTTGATAACGGTTGCGTGATTAGCGTAACCCCACAAGCCACGCCGACGCCGTCGAACACGCCAATACCGACTGCGACCGTGCCTTCTTCTACGCCGTCGTCCACCTTTACGCCGTCGCTCACCTTTACGCCGTCGCTCACCTTTACGCCATCGCTCACCTTTACGCCGTCGCTCACGCCGAGGCCGACGAATACAGTCCCAACACCGACGCGCACGAACACGCCGAGGCCGACAAATACGGTCCCAACGCCGACGCGCACGAACACATACACGCCGAGGCCGCCGACAAATACGCCCAAGCCGACGAACACATACACGCCGAGGCCGCCGACAAATACACCTAAGCCGACGAACACATACACGCCGAGGCCGCCGACAAATACGCCTAAGCCGCCGGCGACAAATACGCCGGTACCGACGCCGACCAGAGGCAGAATTGACGGCTAACAAATCGTTCAAAACAACCTAGAACAAAACCCGCTGACGTACAACCGCTCAGCGGGTTTTGTTTTGCGATATAATGCCGCCACTTATAGAAAGGAGGCACGCACACCAATTCAATCGGGAAAGACAGCGCATGAACTTTAGTTTGTTAGTTTGTTAGTTTGTTAGTCGAATAGTCTGATCGTTGTTGCCTTAGGCAGTGGTATGACTGTAAGAGTACGCAGTTGAAAGACTATCAAAACTAAAGTTGACGAGGATAAGGGTTCTCCATCGCGAGGTGGAGCTAATTGATCTCCCTCTCCTTTTAGGAGAGGGTCGGGGTGAGGTCGAGAAAATCGAAAGTTCAGCGGAAGCCCTTCGGGTGAGCCATCGCCCGTTATTCTTTCCCTCCGAAAATAAGCCCGTGAAGAACACTGCATGAGCGATCAGGCAGGCAGAGCCGCGGGTATTGGCACAATCACGAGACTGGAGACCAGAGACTGACCAAGTCTCTACTCTCTAATTCTCTAGTCTCTTAACTGCGGAGGACTCCCTATGTGTGGAATCGTCGGATACATCGGCGCGCGTGATGCGACGCCGATCATCCTCAACGGCTTGAAACGGCTCGAATACCGCGGATATGATTCGGCTGGGGTCGCTGTCATCAGCGGCGACCAGCTCGAAGTCCGAAAAGACGCGGGCAAGTTATCCCAATTAATTGATCTCGTCGAGAAATCTCCCATCGCAGGCGCGCCAGGGATCGGTCACACGCGCTGGGCGACTCACGGCGCGCCGAACGCGCGGAATGCGCATCCGCATCTCGGGCAGACAAAGCGCGTCGTCGTCGTGCAGAACGGCATCGTCGAAAATTTTCTCGAACTCAAAGATGAACTGACCGCCGAGGGCGTGGAGTTTCAATCGGAGACCGACACCGAGACCATCGTGCATCTCGTGGAGCATTATCTCGCGACGGGGATCGGATTGGTGGAAGCCGCGCGCAAAACGTTCAATCAGATCCGCGGCGCGAACGTGGTGGTGTTGATCTCTGCCGATGAACCCGACAAGATCGTGACGGCGCGCATCGGCAACGCGGGCGGCGTGGTGATCGGCATGGGCGAAGGCGAAAATTTTGTCGCCAGCGACACGCCTGCGATCATGGATCACACACGCAACGTCATCTTTTTGGAATCGCGGCAAATGGCAGTGGTGACGCGCGACACGGTGACCATCGAAACGCTCGACGGCGCAAAAGTAAAACCGCAGGTTCATAATGTTTCGTGGGATCCTGTCGCGGCAGAGAAAGGCGAGTATCGTCACTTCATGCAAAAGGAAATCCATGAACAAGTCCGCGCGCTGACCGATACACTCGCGGGTCGCGTGGATTTTGCCAACGGGAAAATCCGTTTGCCAGATTTGAAGTTAACCGAAGAACTCGCGAAGAAAATCGAAAAGATCTACATCACTGCTTGCGGAACCGCCGCGTATGCTGGCTTGGTCGGAAAATATCTCATCGAAAAGATCGCGCGCGTGCCTGTGGAAGTGGTCATCGCTTCGGAGTTTCGATACAGCGACCCGATCTTGAACGACAAGACCGTTGTGCTTGCCATCTCGCAATCGGGCGAAACAGCGGACACGCTCGCCGCGATGGAAGAGGGACGACGCAAAGGCGCGGTGATCTGGAGTATCGTCAACGCGATTGGTTCGCAAGCCATGCGCGTGTCGGATGGATTCATCTCGATGCAAACGGGACCTGAGATCGGCGTCGCTTCGACGAAAGCCTTCACCGCCCCTCTCGTTGACCAGTACATGCTGGCGATCCTGCTCGCGGACTTGCGCGGCACGATCAACGAAAAGCAACGCAAAGAACTTGTCGCGGACCTGCGCCTCGTTCCCGATCTCGTCAGCCGCACGCTTGACCGTGAAAACGAAATAGAGAAAGTTGCTCAGACACTAAAAGACATCCGCAATTGTTTGTATCTCGGTCGCGGAATCAACATGCCCATCGCTTACGAAGGCGCGTTGAAGTTGAAAGAGATTTCCTACATCCACGCGGAGGGCTACCCCGCGGGCGAGATGAAACACGGTCCCATCGCGTTGATTGATGAACACATGCCCGTTCTGTGCCTCGCACCGAAAGACCCGTGGCATGAGAAAATGATCTCGCAAATTCAGCAGGCAAAAGCGCGCGGCGGGATGGTCATCGCGATCGCCACCGACGGCGACGAATTGATTCACGGAATGGCGGATCATGTCCTGTGGGTGCCTGAATCGCCGTGGATGCTCTCCCCCATCGTGACGGTGATTCCCCTGCAATTGCTGGCGTATCACATCGCCGCCCTGCGCGGACTGGATGTAGACCAGCCGAGAAATCTAGCGAAGAGTGTGACTGTGGAATAAAATAAAAGTGACAGCCACCTCGTAGGTGACTGTCACTTAGTTACGGAGAAACATCATGCGCCCCGATTGGGACTCGTACTTCATGAAGATCGCCTTTGCCGTTTCAGAACGAAGCACCTGTGATCGCGCCTTCGTCGGCTGTGTACTCGTCACCGATAAGCGCATCCTCACGACAGGCTTCAACGGCTCGCCCAAGGGACAGGGTCACTGCGACGAGATCGGTCACCTCATGGTGGACGGGCATTGCGTCCGCACGATCCACGCGGAGACGAATGCCATCATCCAAGCCGCGCTGCACGGAGTCTCGACCAAAGGCTCGACGTGCTACGTGACCCACCTTCCATGCATCAACTGCACCAAAGCGCTCATCAACGCAGGGATTGCGCGCATCGTTTACAGCGTGTCCTATCGAACCGATGAGAACTCTACAAACTTTCTGAAAGCGGCGAATATTGAAGTAGTGCAGAAGGAATTCAACTTGGTATAAAAATTCCCCTCTCCCAGTGGGAGAGGGGCTAGGGGTGAGGGCGAGATTACCCACTCGGAATCATCAACCACAACAGCAGGTAAAGCGCCACGCCAGGCACACCGCCAGGAACGAAGGCGATCAGCATCCCCAGTCGGAACCAGAACGAACTGATTCCGAAGAAATCCGCCAGCCCGCCGCACACGCCTGCCAACATTCGGTTGCTCCGCGAACGCCGCAAGGCTCGCTTTTGTGTTGTCATCATAGTCAACTCCTTTTTGCACTTCTACGCAGTGTATAATCGAAAGTAGCAAGCCAAACTACCCTTGAGGTATAAAACAACCATGAGAGCATGATCTACTCCTCCACCCCCAGCTCCAAAGCAAAGCAAGCCATTGCCGACGTTTCGCACATCCCCTTCTGGCTCGACGACCCAGCCAAGCCCAGCCCCGAACCTCCGCTAACTCAAAATATTTCCACCGACCTGCTCATCATCGGCGCAGGCTATACCGGCTTGTGGACCGCCCTCCAAGCCAAAGAGGAAAACCCAAATCGCGACGTGGTCATCGTCGAAGCGGGCGAAGCCGCCATCGGCGCGAGCGGACGAAATGGCGGCTTCATGGACGCATCCATCACGCACGGATTCCTCAACGGGCAGGCGCGCTGGCCCCATGAGATTCAAACGCTTCACGCGCTCGGCGTCAACAACCTCGCGGAGATCGAAACCACGCTCACGCGCTATAACATCGAATGCGACCACCAGCGCACGGGCGACATAGACCTCGCGACTGAAGCGCACATGCTCGCAGATTTTCACAGAACCATCGCACTGGCGCAGCAATACGGAATCGAATTCCAATTCCTTGATCGCGATCAACTTCAAAGCATCGTCAAATCTCCGCTCTTTCTCGGCGGGATAAAAAGCGCCGAGGCTGCCATTGTCAACCCCGCGCAGCTTGCCTGGGGACTTCGTAAAGCCTGTTTAGATCTCGGCGTACGTTTGTACGAGCAGACGCCCGTCACAAAACTGATCGAGGAAAATGATAAGGTTATCGCGCACACGCCTCACGCGAAAGTTCGCGCAAACAAAGTCGCGCTTGCCACTAACGCCTTTCCTCCGCTCCTCAAGCGCATTTCGCATTACGTCGTCCCCGTATACGATTATGTCCTCACGACCGAGCCGCTCACTGTCGCGCAGCGCGATTCCATCGGCTGGCATGGGCGCGAAGGACTCAGCGACGCCAGCAATCAATTTCACTACTTCCGCACGACAGCCGACGGTCGCATCCTCTGGGGCGGATTCGACGCCATTTATCATTGGAACAACGGATTCGGATCGCATCTGGAAAATAGACCCGCATCTTTCGCCCTGTTAGCGGATCACTTCTTCCAAGCCTTTCCCGCCCTCGAAGGGCTGCGCTTCACTCATGCTTGGGGCGGCGCGATTGACACCTGCTCGCGCTTCAGCCCATTTTGGGGCAGCGCGCATCGCGGTAAAACCGCCTACGCAATGGGTTATACGGGGCTTGGCGTCGGCGCAACGCGTTTCGGCGCGCAAGTGATTCTCGACATTCTCGACAACAGAAAAACCGAACGGGCTGAACTTGAGATGGTTCGCACAAAGCCGCTGCCTTTCCCGCCAGAGCCGCTGCGCTCCATCGGCATCAACCTCTCGCGCTGGTCGCTGGCGCGCGCCGATAATCACGGCGGGGAAGAAAACCTATGGCTCAAATTGATGGATCGCATGGGCTTGGGATTTGACAGTTAATCAGCGGCGCGAGAAATCTTCTTTTAAAATCGCCTCTAGCGTCTCTAGCAAAAACTCCGCATTCGATTCGTTGAACGGCATTGGCGGGCGAATTTTCACCACGTTGTGATACGGTCCATCCGTGCCGAGCAAAATACCGCAGTCGCGCATTCGATTAGCGATGAAATCCGCTTCAGACGCAGCGGGCGTCAGAGCGGAACGATCGGAGACGAGTTCAAGTCCGAGGAAAAGTCCCGCGCCGCGCGCGTCCGCAACCATATCGTATTTTCCAACAAAGGATTTCAGCCCTTCCAATAGCCGTCCGCCGACGCGAAAAGCGTTTTGTTGCAAGCGTTCATCCCGCAATACATCTAACACCGCCAAACCAACCGCGCATGAAACTGGGTTGCCGCCAAACGTGTTGAAGTATTCCATGCCGTTATCGAACGCGGCAGCAATGTCGCGCCGCGCAATCACTGCCGCCAACGGATGCCCATTGCCGACCGGCTTGCCGATCACTACGATATCGGGTGTAACGTTTTGCATTTCAAAACCCCACATGTGCGAGCCGACGCGCCCCAACCCCGTTTGCACTTCGTCGGCAATACACACGCCGCCTGCCGCGCGGATGTACCGATATACATCCGCTAGATAGCCTGCGGGAAAAACGATCTGCCCGCCTACGCTCGGCAACGACTCGGCGATATAGCCGGCGAGTCCTCGTCCGCGCGCGCGCAACGACTCGATCGCGCGCTGTATGTAGAGCGCATATTTCGCGCCCGCTTGCGGATCGTCCGCTTTGAACTCGCCGCGAAACACATCGGGAATCGGAACGGCATGCGTCCACTCCGGCGCGCCTTCGCCGCCGGGACCGTCGTGCTTATATGGGCTGATGTCAATCAGCGAGGTGGTATTGCCGTGATACGCCGCTTCCAGAACGATCATGTCTTTCTGTCTGGTGTAGGCGCGCGCGAGCCGCAATGCTAATTCGTTGGCTTCGCTGGCAGAATTTGTAAAGTAACAGACCTCCAGCGTTTCGGGCAATAATGCAGTCAAACGCTCGGCGTATTGGTTAATATTATCGTGCAGATAGCGCGTATTCGTGTTCAACGCGCCGCTCTGCCTTTGCAGCGCTTCAACCACGCGCGGATGACAATGTCCAACATGCGCGACATTGTTATACGCGTCTAGATATTTCCGTCCTTGCTCGTCGAATAGATACTGCATCCATCCGCGCACAACCTTGACCGGCGAACGATACGCAACGCTCAGATTCCCCCCCAATCTTCGGCGACGATTCGCGAATGTTTTATCTTTGCTCGGCGCGCGCTTGGGGAAAATCTTTTTAGGAATATTTAGAATTAGATTCGGGTCGGGACATAGCCCCAGCCACACATCGCGTTGACTAGGCGGCGCCATGCGCGGAAAATCAACGCCCAGATCCAGATCGTCCAATAGGATCTGAACATGCGCATGCGGCGTTCGACCTCCGTTCTCCACAGAGGAGCCGATCGCGGCAAATCTTTGTCCTTTTCTAATCTGCTGTTCGAGTTTAAGCTTCTTGAGCGATGCTTTATCAAGACGGCTGTAAAGGGTGAAAAATTTCAGCCGTTTTTTCCCACTCGCCGCAATTTCATGTTCCAGAATAACCGTCGGGGTAATATCGGCGGTCTTCGTCAGCGCCGCCACTTTTCCTGCCAGCGGCGCGCGGACGGACGCGCCCGCTTTCGCGAACAGATCCACGCCAAGATGAATTGTGCGGGCTTCCTCCATAGACGGCGCATACACATAACGCGCCTCGTTATATTGACCGACGCCGACCTGCGCGCCCGACTCTTCTAACAATACGTTCAAACGTCTCGTCAATTGCGGTTCTATATTGTCGCGCGGATCGCCGCGCCAAATAGAGCTGCCGACGCTCAGATCAAAAGCCGTTGATTTCTCGCGCCGCAAATCAGCCGATAGAATTGACGTGAACGATGCTGCGTTCCCTTTCAGCCATTTCACCGCTTGCGACGCCGTTGCCGAAAGAGGAAGTCCGCATGCTTCGCGGAACGCCGCCTCCGCAAAACGCGGATGAATCGCCAGCAGTTTCGGCAACGTCGCGCGTATCGCTTTCTGGCTGACGTTTAGATACGCGTTAGCAGGCTGAGAGCGTCGCTGTTCGGCGGCAATGCATACGCTCATACACAGCCGCAATGTCGCCAACCCCCATAACGCCGCTATCTCATCTTCGCGCAACGGAAAAGACGCGTGATACCCCTTCGTTATATTCGCCGCCGTCTCCAGCGGATTCGGCTTATTCAGAATCGCATACGCGATCGCAACCGCCAGATCGCTTACGGTATAACTATGCGTCATGTCGCCCAAGTCAATGAAGCCCGTCACCGTTTGATCGCTGGAATAAATATCCGCTCCGCCGCCGACTAAAACATTGTTGTCGTTGGCGTCGTTATACACAACGCTCGTCCGTAAGCGCGACAACAGCGGCGAGGTATATTTCTCAAAATTCACGGTCAATTGTGAAACCATACGGCGCAATGTTGCATCGCGCAACAGATTACAATTCGCACGGATAACTTCCAATCCGTGCGCCAAATCCCAATGAAAACGACGATGAAGAGCAGGCGCATCGAAACGTTGCAGGATTCTGCCCAACCGACCTAACTTATCGCCCAAATCGTACAGCAGTTCGGATGAATGCCGTTTCACGTCCCCCATCGGCGTTCCGTCAAGATACGCGATCAAGCGGATGAAATGCTTTTCGCCGTTAGAGAACGCCTCTTCAATTTCCTCTCCGCGCGTCGATCGGATGACTTGCGGCAACAATCCTAAGCCAGCGGCGCGAGCCATTGCCTCATTTTGTGCGACAAGCAAAGCGCGCTCTTCCATTGCGTTGGCGATCTTCAACACATATCTCGCCTCGCCCGCGTCCAACAAAAAATTCTGATCGCGCTCGCTAGGCAACGGTCGCAAAGTTCCTCGCGTGCCATACAGGCGTTCGGCTAAGTTCGCGGCTTCTTCCGGCGTCAACATTGGGGCGTGTTTCACAATAGACATAACGCATCCTCGTTTATAAAACCCGCACACAAGCAGCTAACGCGGCTTGCGCAAGAGAGTTGATGTTCGTTCAGGGAAAGTTTACTTCACAAAGACGCATACGCCTTGTAGATTTTCTATTTTTGCGATCTGCTGAAATTCTTCGCCAAATAACTCGCGTAATAACGCCGCGTCCATCCGGCATAATTCGGGTCGTTTCGCGATGATCGCCGCATACGGGCAATGCCCAAAGATGACGCGCGGTCCGCCTGCGCCCGCCTCCCAACGCGCATGATATTTCATTTGGTTCATTTTTTCGACGATGAGATTCAGCCGTCTCGCCGCTGGCTGATTCTTAAAGTTGGCTTCGCCTGCCAAGCGTTTCGCCAACGCTTCCACACGGATCTTTCCGCCAGATTCCGCAAAAAGCGCTTCGCTCAACGCGGGTAAATTATCGCCTAATGCCGCGCGCGGAATTGAATAAACCTTCTCGGGTCTGCCGCGCGTCGCGCGAACGCAGCGCGACGCGCTTAAAGCGACTCTCCCGTCCGCGAGCAGAACGCGCAAATGATGCCGCACCGTCGCCGACGACATTTCCAGTCCGCGCGAGATAGCCCGCGCCGATGCTGTCCGATGCGCGGTCACATAAGCCAGTATTTTACGCCGAGCGGTTGTCACAGTCATAAAGTGATTATACTCACTTTCTAATTTATGCAAATATATATTTACGAAATAATCAGCGAATTTCAATTCAAGCGCTATAATCTGCGAGCAGTTCAAGCGGCAACGCTTTCAATCTCGGAGGTGTTCGATGGAATTCCAAAATTACATTAACGGCAAATGGGTTGCAGGCAAAAGCGCGTTTCAAACCATCAACCCAGCCAATGAAGAACTTATCGCAGATGTCGCGCAAGCGGAAATCCGCGATGTAGACGCGGCAGTCCATGCGGCAAAGAGCGCTTTTGACGCATGGCGTCTCACCCCCGCCCCATTGCGTGGAGAGATACTCTTCCGCATCGGCGATCTTCTTAAACAAAAGAAAGAAGAGCTTTCACAACTGCTCACGCGCGAAATGGGCAAAGTGATCGCAGAAGCGCGCGGCGACGTGCAAGAAGCCATTGATATGGCGTTTTACATGGGCGGCGAAGGACGCCGCCTGCTCGGCTATACCGCGCCCGTAGAAATGATGAACAAATTCGGCATGGCAGTGCGCGATCCATCGGGCGTCGTCGGGCTTATTACGCCGTGGAATTTCCCCATCGCAGTGCCATCATGGAAGATCTTTCCTGCGCTCGTCGCGGGCAACACGGTCATCTGGAAGCCCTCGCCGGAGATTCCCGCCATTTCCGCCGCATTCGTGAAAATCTTTGAAGAAGCAGGCGTTCCAGCCGGCGTGTTCAACCTGTTGCTCGCGCCCGGCGCAGACGTGGCGAAGGCTCTCGTCAGTCATCCCGATGTACGCGTGTTATCGTTCACCGGCTCCACAATGACGGGACGTTCCATCGCGGAAGCGGCGGGGAAATTCAACAAGAAATTATCGCTTGAGATGGGCGGCAAGAACGCTATCATCGTAATGGACGACGCTAACCTCGAACTCGTCGTAGATGCCAGCCTGTGGGCGGCATTCGGCACTACCGGTCAACGCTGCACCGCCGCCAGCCGTCTGATCGTTCAAAAAGGAATCGCGAACAAGCTCAAAGAAGCGCTGACCGAACGCGCTAAAAAACTTACGCTGGGCGATGGCCTCGACCCTAAAGTGGACGTCGGACCTGTCATCAACAAAGCCGCGCTCGCGCGCATTGACAGCATGGTACAAGCCGGCGCGAAGGAAGCGCGCGTCTTGACGGGCGCATCTATTGCAGATGTAGGCGGCAAAGGTTTCTTTTACGCGCCGACGCTGTTCGACAACGTCCAACCCGGCTCCATGCTCGAAGCCGAAGAGATTTTCGGTCCCGTGCTTTCGATCATCGAAGTTGGCTCGCTCAAGGAAGCCATCGAAGTGAACAACCGCTCCAAGTACGGGCTTTCCACTTCAATCTTTACGCAAGACGTTAATCAGGCGTTCACCGCCATGCGCGATATCTTCACCGGTATAGTCTACATCAATCACGGCACTACCGGCGCCGAGATTCAATTCCCCTTCGGCGGCGTGCGCGGAACCGGCAACGGGCATCGCGAAGCCGGGCAAGCCGCGCTCGAAGTGTTCACCGAATGGAAATCTATTTATGTGGATTATTCGGGCAAATTGCAGCGCGCGCAGATTGATAATAGAGAAGACTAGAGACTAGAGATTAGTCTCCAGTCTCCAACAACCATGAACGACACAATTCTTAATTGGGAAGCCACTTACGCAATCGCGCTGGAACTCAAACGCCAGCATAAGGATGCAAACATCGAAGCTGTGACGTTGAAACAGATCTACGATTGGACGCTTGCCTTACCGGAGTTTAACGACGACCCTGCGCTCGCCAACGACGAAATTCTGTACGCCATATATCAAGATTGGTTCGAGGAGAATTTTTATGGACAGTGAAACTTTCAACCTGCCTCAATATGAAATTCCAGAAGACCTGCGGCACGCCGTCGCCGTGACCACGCTCGACCGCCTCTACAACTGGGGACGGCGTTCGTCAGTCTGGCCCCTCATGTTCGGTCTCGCCTGTTGCGCCATCGAAATGATCGCCGCGCAAACTGCGCGTTACGATATGGCGCGCTTCGGCATGGAGGTCATGCGCCCCACGCCGCGCCAAGCCGACCTTTTGATCGTTTCAGGAACCGTCACCAAGAAAATGTTGCCTCCCATCGTCCGCCTTTACAACCAAATGCCCGAACCCAAGTATGTAGTGGCAATGGGCGCATGCGCTTCCGGCGGCGGCCCGTTCAAAGAAGGCTACAACGTCGTCGCAGGCATTGATAAATTCTTACCGGTCGACGTATACATCCCCGGTTGTCCCCCGACTCCGCAAGCCCTTATCGCTGGGTTGATCAAACTGCAAGAAAAAATAGACAGACAAATCATCAAAGAAGCCTCGTGGTACAAACGCAAAGTCAAAGATCCAAACTATGTTCCAGTTCCGATCCTCGGACCCGACTTGATTGACCCGCGTCGAGCGGCGGACATTAAAGCTGCCGCCGCACAGGAGGAATAAGATGACAACGCCCGCCCCCGCTTCCACCGCGACCGTTGACCTTGCCACCCGCTTCCCCGGCGTCGTCCAACTTGACGCGCGTCCCGACTACACCGGCTTCATCGTCGAAAAAGATTCGCTGCTTGAGGTGGCTGCCGCGATCCGCGATGAGTTCGGTTTTGACCTGCTGTCTTCCGTCACCGGCGTGGATTATGCGCCCGATAAAATGGAAGTCGTCTATCACGCGTACCGCACCAGCGGCGGACCAGGACTCGCGTTCAAAGTTCAAGTTCCGCGCATAGACCCGGTAGAGGTCCCTTCGTTAATCCATCTCTGGCCCGGCGTAGATTTACAAGAACGCGAAGTCTGGGATCTACTAGGCATTAAATTCAGCGGTCATCCCGACTTACGTCGCATTCTGATGTGGGAAGGCTTTGAGGGGCATCCGCTCCGTAAAGATTGGAAGGAAGGCTTTTACGAGGAAGACGTCAAACCGTTCAAAAGCCGCTGGCCCCAAGGGAAGTTCGCAATGGCGGAAGACCTGAATCCCTTTGGCGACAATCTTACATTCCCAAAAAATTTCGAGCCCGAAAAATGGATTCCCGAAGGCGAGGCGCTGCTCTACGGCGCGCTGGCGCGTTACACAGTTGAGAACGAAGACGGCATCAGTTCCGACCGCATCGTCATAAATATGGGTCCGCACCATCCTTCTACGCATGGCGTCTTCCGCGCGGTGATGACGCTCGAAGGCGAGACGATCAAAGGGCTGAAACCCGTGCTGGGCTATTTGCATCGCAACCACGAAAAGATCGGCGAGCGAAATACTTTCCTGCAAAACATGCCGTACACCGACCGACTCGATTACTTTAATTCGATGACAAATAATTTTGGCTACGCGCTCGCCGTCGAAAAATTGATGAAGATTCCGGTCGCCGAACGCGCCGACTATATCCGCGTGATCGTTTCCGAACTGAGCCGTATTCAGAATCACTTCGTCTTCATCGGCACATTGCTCAACGATCTCGGCGCGATGTACACGCCCTCGCTCTACGCCTATGAAGAGCGCGAACTCGTCCTCGACATATTCGAAGCCATCTCAGGCTCGCGCATGATGTGCAACTACTATCGCTTCGGCGGCGTCGTGCGCGACATTCCCGACGACGTCATGCAGAAGATCAAGGATTTAGTGTACGAACGCATTCCGCCCAAAACCGACGAACTCGATCGCATGTTATCGGAGAACGAGGTCTTGCTAGCGCGCATGCGGGGCATCCGCATGATTAACGCGGAAGACGCGGTCGCCTACTCGATCACCGGTCCCGTTTTACGCGCGGCTGGAGTGCCTTACGACGTTCGTCGCGCCGATCCGTACGGCATTTATGATCGCTTCGACTTTGACGTAGCGGTGCGTTACAACGGCGATCTGATGGATAACTACCTGATCCGCATTGACGAAATCCGTCAGTCGTTGCGCATTTTGGATCAAGCCATCCGCCAAATTCCGCAAGGACCGATCAACTCACAGAAACCAGCCTATCAGGTCCGGGTCCCGGCGGGCGAAGCGTATGGGCGCATCGAATCGCCGAAGGGCGAACTCGGCTTCTATGTGCTGTCGAACGGCAAGCCCAACCCGTGGCGGTATCATGTGCGCGCTCCATCGTTCGTCAACGTCACCGCGTTGGAGAAAATTTCCGTTGGAACCAAGATCGCAGATTTCGTCGTCTTGCTCGCCATGTTCGATATGGTCATGGGCGAATGCGACCGTTAAGGAGGAGCAACTATGTATGGTAAAGGAATACTTAAAGGTCTCGGCGTCACGTGGAAACGCTTCTGGGATACCTATACCGAAGACATCGCCTGGGTCTTGCGCGGGAAGAAACGCTACTACACAGAAGAAGGCGTGCGACATCGCTCCAGCAAAGATCAGAAAGGCATCTTCACGGTTCAGTATCCGGAAGAGAAATTAATTCAGCCGGAAGAATCGCGTTTCCTGCCGTTCCTCGTATACAACGAACTGCCCGACGGCAAGCGGGAGATTCTCTGCACCTCATGCGGCATTTGCCCGAAAGTCTGCCCGCCGCAATGCATCTGGATCGTACGCTCAAACGATCCTGTCACCGGCAGACCGATCCCTGAGCCAACCGAATTCTACATTGACATGGATCTGTGCATGAATTGCGGCTATTGCGCAGAATACTGCCCGTTCGACGCGATCAAGATGGATCACGACTTTGAAGTCTCTTCGTACGGGCGCAATGTGTACGATATGGAAAAACTGCTTAAATCGAGCGAGTATTACAAAAGCATCCGCCCATTAAATTATGAACGCGAAGAAACCGCCCGTATCGCGGAAGCCGAAGCAAAGAAAGCGAAGGAAGCGGCTCGCGCCGCCGCACAAGCCGCCAAGCCGGCAAATCCACCGGCGGCGCCGACAGCGTAACAAATACAGACGGGCAAAGCGGCTTTTGCGCGCCTTCTTGTCCGTTATACACACAAAGGAAACCAAATGACAGCCATCACAAAAGAAGCGGTTCTGCAAGCGCTGAGCGTTGTGCAAGAACCCGATCTAAAGCAAGATCTCGTAACCCTCAACATGGTCAGGCACGTTGAAATCAACGGCGGAGAGGTTTCATTTACCGTCATGCTTACCACGCCCGCCTGCCCATTCCGCGTCAAGATCGAAAAGGATTCGCGCGACGCAGTCATGAAAATTGACGGCGTGAAATCCGTCAACATCAAGATGGATTCGGACGTGCCAAACGATGGACGTATGCGCGGATTGGTCAAAACCCCAATTCGCAACGCCATCGCGATCGGTTCCGGCAAGGGCGGCGTGGGTAAATCCACTGTGTCTGTTAACGTCGCGGTAGCATTAGCGCAAAGCGGCGCCCGCGTCGGATTGCTAGACGCGGATATTTACGGTCCCAACACGCCCACGATGCTCGGCGTGACAAAACTTCCGCCCCCGCAGGGGCAGCGTCTCATCCCCGCCGACGCGTACGGTTTGAAGATGATTTCGATGGGGCTGCTCGTCAAGCCGGGGCAGCCGCTCATTTGGCGCGGACCAATGCTCAATTCGGCGATCCGTCAATTCTTGGGCGACGTGGAATGGGGCGAGCTGGATTACTTAATCATTGATCTTCCGCCCGGCACCGGTGATGCGTCGCTTTCGCTGGCGCAAGCCTTACCGCTTAGCGGCGCGGTGATCGTCACGCTTCCGCAGCTGGTGTCGCTCGAAGACGCCGGGCGCGGACTCAACATGTTCAAGACGCTTGAAGTGCCGATTCTCGGAATCGTTGAAAATATGTCGTATCTCGAACTGCCCGATGGAGCGCACATGGATCTCTTCGGAACGGGCGGCGGCGAACACCTTGCGCAAGTCACCGGCACATCCTTCCTCGGCAATGTGCCAATCGATCCAAACGTCCGCATTGGAGGCGACACGGGCAAACCGATCATCGTCTCGCATCCCCACTCGGCGGCGGCGCAAGCCTTGCGTCAGATCGCTGAAAACCTCGCCTCAAAGGTCAGCGTCGCGGCGCTGGGCGGCGTGAACGAAATCGCCGTCAGCATCACGGAATAGAAAAACGCCGGCGACGCGCCGGCGTTTTTTATTATCAAATTGCGTTTTCGCCGTTCTTTAGGGACGTATCCATTGCCCGGCGTAAATGCGATTGGCATTGGAAATGCCGTTTCTCCATTGCAGATAATTGATTGATACGCCGTAATACATGGCAATGCCGCCCAGCGTATCGCCTTGGCAAACGACATAATAACCGCCGTAATAATCGTAGCCCGGGCCGCAGAAATAACCGCCGGGGTTATATCCGCCTGGGATCGTGAGCATCTGCCCCGGATAGATATAGTAAGAGTAACTGACCCACGGGTTCGCCGCGACCAGCTCTGAGAGTGTAACCCCGCAATTTTTGGCGATCTTTGAAAGCCAATCGCCCGGCTGAACGTAGTAGATGTTCGAGCAAGAGGGCCACGGCTGAACCGCCTGAACGCGGCTTGCGCTCACAAAAGACGACGCGAACAACGCCAGAACCAAACTAATTTGAACGATCCGTTTGACGTTCATACAACTGCCTCCTCGTTAATACATAGGTTAAAAGATACAACACTAGTGTACAACCTTCGTTGCAGATTTCAAGCATGACTTTCGGTAAATTCCCACCATCGCTTCCCTCGTGCTCCCCGCAAGCGCTCCCCTGCCTGCACTCTGGCGGACACGATCCGCCCCCGCCTCCTCCCCCACTCCCTGCTGTACACGCATAGTTCCCTGTTGCAGACTGATATACGCACACCCCAGTCCCAGGACAGGTCCCAAGCCCTGGCCCGCACGTCCCACCTATCGCATTACAATCACTCCCCTCCTGTGGCGCACATCTACTGCTACAGGCTATCTGACAGCTATTCGTCCCGCTCGGACAAGCGTCAATATGGGTTGATGATAAACAAGTTTTCTTATCAGAATCATAATCTAGACAGACTACTTGTCCTTCACAGCTCACATTGGCACGAGCCACCCCCACACCGAGTACCCCGAGCCACAACCCAACCACCACAATCGCAAGCACTCTCCTCACTCTCGTATCCTCCAGGGTACAAGCTCTATTATCTCTCCCCCGCTCTGCGCCACCTTCGCCCCCAGTCGCTCACCATCAGATCTACTTGCACCTCCTGCCATCGCGAGCTCCCACACAACAAGCCTGGTAGTGAGATATGCCAGCTCTTCTCTCCTGATGTCTCCAAGCGCCTTGTGTGGATAAAGCGTGATAACGCTTACTCCTCCTACTGACTTTTGCACCGCATACATGAGCATATCAGGATACCCTACGAGTCCCGCCCCCTCAGTCGCCTTTTTATAGCGACAAGAGAGATAGACTACGCCCCATCCACCCCTACCGACTTTGCGATACTCGCTCAGCTTGGCTGAGTCTATCTTCCATTGCCAACTAGGACTACACGAGATCCAAACGAGTCTATTGCTTATCGCAACATGCCCCCATGTATACCAGCCACCTACCAGCACAACTACAGCGAGCAACCCCCACACTACTCTCCTCATACATCATTCGTACCACAAACCACCCTATGATAGCAACTCTACTTCCCTAGGATATCTAGTTATCTGACCCAAAAAACTTAGTGCCATCCTGCATCTTCTTAATTATTTCTATAGGAAGCCTACCTGACTTAAAAAATTGAATCCCTTTCCCACTATTCATAAAGCTATCCTTTGCATCATCCTCTACCTCATTAATCAGTTCAGCTAGGATATTGAACAGTTGGTTGTAACTCGCCGTATTTTGTGCGAGAGTCAAAGTACTGTCTGGCAATAGATACCCAAAGTCATTCTTACCGTCTCCGTCTTTATCTCCCCGCGCCTCATCTTTACTAGTAGCAATATCAGCTACCCGACATACTATCCGCCAGATGCCTTCTCGTCCTTCAACAGGTCGTACTATCTGTTTAACTGCAACCCCGCCTCCCATACGAGTCCACCCTCCTTCATCCTTGACGCTCTCCCAGTCCACTAGCTCTAGTCCTACCTGGCTTAGGTCAATAAGAGCCTCGTTGCCCACTCTTGCGCCATCTGGTCCAGTGAGCTCGCTAGCTTTTTGCCAGAGCGCAGCTGAAAGGTCCAAATCAGCAGACTCAGGGTGCCAGATAACATCCACATCCTTAGCAAGTTGCAGGGGATGAGCGGTAATCATCGCCTCGTAGGAGGCGAGGGTCGGGTACTTGCCTGGTCTCTTATTTTTGATGTCCCACGATTTCATCCACGAGACCAGATTGGTCATTCGGCGCAGGTTATCCGCCAGTTCTGGTACATTCTCAGGGTTGAGCGTCAGGCACTGCACCGTTGCCCCCTCCGTTCCCTCCCAGAGACAGAGATCCTCTGGATTTACCGCGAGTCCACTCTTCTCTAGCGCGGCACTCACCTCGGGCGAGAATGGCGCCACATCTATCTTGACCTCGTACCTCTCCCACCCCGCTTGCCCCCATACCCATTTCTGCCCGTTCTCAGTCGTGACAACTTGCACTCCACTACTACCGTCAATGCTAGAGACTGCAAGCCATACCTCACCCGCAATAATCATCTGTTTATCCCCCACCGCCAACATCTGCGTACCCTGGTCCGCGAGCCTTGTCCACTCGTGAGTTGTTTGGTCAAAAAGGAATATCCCACTCTCATTCTCAATCCATAGTCTCTTATCTCGTGGGGAGTAGTGGATGTCTCTGTCTTTTGCCTGATACTGACTCTCACCAGAGGCAAAGAATAAGATATTCGTACTCTTGTCCACACTCTGTTGATAGTCTATCCCGTATCCTTCACCTGCCAAGAGCGCCGTCGGTCCCGAGAGGCTACTTGTCCACTTGTCACCCACTGGGAGCCACACTCCTCTACTGCTTGGGTTGTCAGTAAATGCCGACATGTAGCCAAGAAGTTCGCCTGTCTCCCTATCCAGTTGCGCCCAGTACAGGGCAGACAGATCCTCTGGGTTGTAACTTACGACCTGCATACACACCGCATTGTCAGGGCAGGCTATTCCTGCTCGCACATATCGCACCACCTTACCATCAGGCGAGGCATACTCTATTATTGTCCCTCCTGGAGCAAGCGGACCTTGGGGCGTGAGAACAGGAGCCTCTTCGTCTCCTATCTGCGTCAGTTGCGGGGCATATACGATACCGTTCTTTTTAGCGTAGTTCGCCACATGCCCATCTTGTAGCGCTGGCACGAGTCCGTACTGGCGCAAACTCGCGTATTTCTCTCCATCCCAGGAAGTGGCTTGCAAGTCTTCAGGTAGGCCCATCTCCTCAAAATTTCCGATAATCCATTCTGGAGGAGCCGCGTTGGACGAATCAATCTCCGCTGACGAGGACAATTCCGCTTGCGGAGCGCCCGGCGTGACGACTAGGCGTTGCACAGGAGTTGGCGTTGCGGTCAAGACTTCGGAAGTCTCGGGGACTTCTGAAGTCTGAGGGATGGCTGTCGCTTGCGGCGTTGGCGCGGCGCAGGAAGTCAAGAGAATCATTACAAAGAATAGGAGTATTGATTTGCTTCGCATACCGTCTTCCAATGAAGATAATTTTACCCCTCTCGCGCAGAAAATCATATAAAGCCGCAAAATTCGCGGCTATAATTCTTAGTCTCACGGTATAATTCCTGCTATGCAAACACAAATTATCGGCGTCCGCTTTACCAAAGTGGGCAAAATTTACAATTTCGACGCTTCCGCCGTGCCCGATGTGCATATTGGCGAGCATGTGATCGTAGATACTTCGCGCGGCAAACACCTCGGCGAGGTCATCCGTTTGGAAAAGGAGGAACTTCCCAAACCAGACGGCGGCTGGAGGTCCGTAGAAAGACGCGCCACCCCGCGCGATCTCTTATTGCAGCAGTCATGGCAATCCAAACAGACGGAAGCGATGATCAACTGCCGCGCTCGCGCAGCGGAGCTTAAACTCGACGGCGTAAAAATCGTTGCCGCAGAATATAGTTACGACGGCTCGCGCCTCGCTTTGCTATTCAGTTCCGAAACAGAAGATAAAGTAGATCTTAAGTCGCTGAAAAAAGACATGCACAACCTCTACCCCAACGCGACCATCGAGATGCGACAGATCGGCCCGCGCGACGTCGCGAAGATCATTGGCGGCATGGGCGCGTGCGGAATCGAAACGCGCTGCTGCTCCAAATTCCTGACCGAGTTTTCGCCCATTTCGATCAAGATGGCAAAGGAACAAGGCATCTCGCTTACGCCCGAAGAGATCACCGGTATGTGCGGACGCTTACGCTGTTGTCTCATTTATGAATATGAACAATACGTCGAGGCGCGTAAACAATTGCCCAAACGCAACAAACGCGTCGTTACCCCCAAAGGCGAAGGCAAAGTGGTAGACATCCTGCCGATGAGCAACAAAGTGACAGTATTCATCGAGACGGAAGACGGCAAGAGATTTACCGAAACTTTCGCTCATACCGACCTGCAGCCTTGGGACGAACTCGAAGCCCTGCGGCGCAAAGCGCAAGGTCCTTGCGACCGTCACGATTCGGGCGGCTGCACCTGCGGCAAATCCGCGTCTCAGAAGAAGACCGATGACTGACATCAGCGGCGTGTGGGAGACCCCTCAAAAAATCCTGGTCATCCTAGCGCATCCCGACGACCCCGAATTTTTCTGCGGCGCCACGCTCGCCCTCTGGGCGCGCACCGGGCATGAGATCACCTACCTGCTTCTGACCTGCGGCGATAAGGGCTTCAATCCCATCACACAAGCGGATATGACGACCGAAAAATTATGCGCGCTGCGTCATACGGAACAACGCCATGCGGCAGACGTGATCGGCGCTAAAGCGGTCCATTTTTTGGACGTGGAAGACGGCTACCTCACCCCCAGCATTGACCTCCGCCGCAATATCGTCCGTGAGATTCGCCGCTACAAGCCAGACATCCTCGTCACCTGCGACCCGCAAAATCTATTCGCCTTATACGGTCTCAATCATCCCGACCACCGCGCCTGCGGACAAGTCGTCCTCGATGCGGTCTTTCCCGCCGCCGGCAATAAGGTCTTCTTCCCCGAATTGCTTGACGAAGGCTTCGAGCCTCATATGCCAAAAGAAGTTTGGTGTTCGCTCACCACGCAGCCCAATATCATCGTAGACGTCACCGAAACGTGGGATATTAAACTGCAAGCCATTCTCAAACATAAAACGCAAGTGCAAGACGCCGACAAACTAATCGAACGTATGAAAGCGCGCCACGCCCAAAATAGCTCCGACGAACATCCGCGCTATGAAGAAACTTTCAAGGTTGTCAAATATGATTAAGCGCCGCCGGGCGCAGATTCGTTGAGCATCAGAATGCCAGACTAGCCTTCAAACGCCTCAATTTATAATCCCAATTGAAAACAGAGATATTATGCCCAACTTCCTCCAACAAGCCGAAGAACTTTTCCCTTACACCCAGACCTTGCGCCGCGATTTTCACAAACATCCCGAACTCGGATTCAATGAGATTCGCACCGGCGGCATCGTCGCAAAAGAACTTGAGGAACTTGGGCTCGAAGTGACCAAAGGAGTCGGCAAAACCGGCGTGATCGCCTATCTGGAAGGCGCGAAGCCGGGTCCGACGATTCTCTTGCGCTTCGATATGGACGCGCTTCCCATCCACGAAGAAACCGGCGCGGAATACTCATCCGCTCATCCCGGCGTCATGCACGCTTGCGGGCACGACGGTCATACCGCCATCGGGTTAACCGTAGCAAAATTATTAAACGCTCACAAGGAGCATTTAGCGGGCAACGTGAAATTCTGCTTCCAACCTTCCGAAGAGGGCAACAACGGCGAAGAGATGGGCGGCGCGTTAATGATGATGCGCGACGGCGTACTGGATACGCCCAAAGTGGACAAGACGCTCGCCCTCCACTTATGGAATGACAAGCCGCTCGGTTGGTTCAGCGTCGCTCAAGGACCTGTCATGGCGGGCGCCGAGATGTTCTCCGTTAAGTTGACCGGCAAAGGCGGGCACGGAGCCGCGCCCCATACAACTATTGATCCAGTCGCCGCCGCGGCGCATATTGTCGTCGCGCTGCAAACCATCGTTGCGCGCAATGTCTCGCCGCTCAAGCCAGCGGTCATAAGCGTCACATCGCTCCACGCGGGTACCGCCTTTAATATCATCCCACAAACCGCCGAGATCAACGGCACGATTCGAAACTTCGACCCCGACGTGCGGAAGATGACGTTAGAACGCTTCGAACAGATCGTACGCAACGTGGCAACCGCCATGCAGTGCGAAGCGGAGATCGCGCTCGAACAGGTCACGCCAACGGTAGTCAACGAAGAGCAAACGACTAACACAGTCTTACAAGCCGCGCGAAAACTTTTCCCTCAGGCAGATATTGATACCGCCCAATACTTGACCATGGGCGCGGAGGATATGGGTTATATGCAAGAAAAGATCGGCGGATGCTACTTCATGGTAGGTTCCGCTAACGATGAAAGGAATCTTAACTATGGACATCATCATCCTAAGTTCGATTTCGACGAACGCGCCCTGATCAACGGTGCGGCATTAATGGCGTCTGCCGCGGCAAGACTCTTATCGTAAAGAACGATTGCATTGCTCGACGCTCCGCCAACGAACTGACGTTTGACCTGAAAAAAGGGACATCTCATGCCCCATCCTAACACTGGTATAAGCGCCATCTTATTCACCGCAGGGGCGCTTTGTCTTGCCGGGGGATTCATCGCTTTTCAAACTCGTAAGAACACGCCAGGTATTTTTTCTTTAATAAGTTTAATGTTGAATCTATGTTTGTGGGATGTTTCTTACGGTTTATTCCTGGCAGGCGCTTCCCAACCTTATCCTAATTTCTGGATGTACAGCGCCTATATCGGCGTCGTTTTTACCCCGCCGTCGGTCTTATGGTTTATCATTCAAATAACGGGGGCTAAGAAATGGGCGGCGCCCTCAACGATCATCAGTTTATGCGTTACTCCCATCGTCATTCTAGCGTTATTAGCGACCGACTCGTATCACGGCTTGTTTTTTGGGAGACGCCAGATCGAAAACGCTGAAATGATCCTCAGCGGCGGTCCCGTTTTCTGGGTAAACGTCGTCTACGCTTACATCCTCATCCTTTCAGGATTGATCCTTCTGGCGCGCCGTTTCAAATTAACAAGCGGAATGTATCGGAAGCAATTAGCGACCGTCTTTCTCGGCGTCAGCGTCCCGTTGCTTGGCAATTTTCTCTTCGTCTTAAAACTAACTCCGCTGCCTACCATAGACCACACTCCGCTGTTATTTACCCTCACAGGAATCATCTTCATATACGCATTGCTGCGCTACCGTCTACTGGATGTCATTCCTATTGCGCGAGACGTATTAATCGAGAACATGAGCGACGGCGTTATCGTATTAGACGCTCAAAGCCGTATCGTAGATTTCAACCCCGTCGCGCTTCAGACCCTGGGAGGAACAGGAGCGCTCCAGATAGGTCAACCTGCCAGCGAAGCGTTCGCTCCCTGGCCCCGCCTCATAACAGACTTCTTCGAAAGCGTCGATCTTCGCACCGAACTTTCGTTCGAACAGCCGCGCCGCACGTTCTACGACTTGAAAATTTCTCCATTGTACGACTCTCGTTCCAACTTCTTAGGACGACTCATCGTATGGAGAGATATTACTCCGCTCAAAACCGCGCACATTGAGCTGCAAGAGTTAGCCATCCGTGATCCTCTCACTGGGCTGTACAATCGCCGTTATCTAAACGATGTTCTGACGCGCGAACTGGCGCACGCCGCCCGCGAAAATTACCTGATCAGCCTGGCGATCATTGACATTGACGATTTCAAACTTCTCAACGACTCATATGGTCATGCCGCTGGAGATAATGTGTTAAGAAATTTCGCCAAGCAGCTTCTTGGTCAAACGCGAGAGATAGACACCGTCTACCGCTACGGCGGTGAAGAATTTCTAACGCTCATGCCCAACTGCGCAAGCGCACACGCCGCGCAAATCGCCGAACGGTGGCGGCATTCCTTTCAGAAAGTAAATGCGATCTACAAGGCCGCTTCCAACAAAATCACCATTTCTTGCGGTATCGCAGAATTTCCCGTGAACGGAAAAACCATCGAAGAGCTCATCGCCGCAGCCGATCAATTCCTATATCAAGCCAAAGCAGCGGGCAAGAATTGCGTCGTCGCGAACGCGCAAACAAAATAACACGGCAAAAAACAACCGCTGGCGGCTCCGCTTTTCTCTTGACAAATATCATATTTAATGTATACTACGTTTAGTTCTAACTAAATATACAATATGCGCTATGCCAACGTTAACTCTCCCTCAAATTAAAAAAGATTTTATAGAAAATCTGAGCCACATTAGCCGGTTTTGGGGCTTTCCCAAGGGAATGGGCGCGATCTTCGCCGTGCTATACCTCTCCCCCGCCTCGCTTTCACTGGATGAGATCGTACAGCAGACCGGGTTGACAAAAGGCGCGATCAGTTCCGAAGTGCGAGCGTTAGCGCGGATGGGGCTGGTTCATCGGTCGAGCAAACTCGGCGATCGCAAAGATTATTACGAAGCGGAAACGAATTTCTACGCCGCCGTGCGTTCGCTTTTACGAGAACGTCAAAACAACGAGTTCGACCGAGCGCTGCGCGGAGTGCGAGAAACGCTTGTAAGTCTGGAGACCGGCTCGGTATCCGGCGACAAAGCGGAAGTTAATTTCATCTACGAGCGCGTCAAAGCGCTGCAAGAATTCTTTAACGCGATTGACAGTCTTTCCAGCGCGGTCATCAAATTGGAGAAACTAGGATTCACTAATGTCAAATCTATTTTGGGAGTTTTGAAATGAAAATCGCAGTGACCGGCGCGTTTAGTTATTCGGGCAAATACATCGCCAAACGGCTTCTCGAAAAAGGCGAAGAGGTCGTCACACTAACCAATCACCCCGACCGTCCCGATCCATTCGGCGGGAGGGTTAAAGCCTTTCCCTTGAATTTCGACGATCCAGATGAACTCGCTGCAAATTTACGCGGCGCGGATGCATTCGTCAACACCTATTGGGTGCGCTTCGACAAAGGGGAAAATACTCAACCTAAAGCGGTCGAGAATACCAGAACGCTAATCGCCGCGGCGGTAAAAGCGGGAGTAAAACGCATCGTTCACATCAGTATTGCAAATCCGTCCGCCGATTCGCATTTGCCCTATTATTGGGGTAAAGCCGCGAACGAAACGACGGTGATCGAATCGGGCATAAGTTACGCTATTCTGCGCCCAACGGTTCTATTCGGCAAAGAAGATATTCTCATCAACAATATCGCTTGGCTATTGCGACGGTTGCCTGTCTTCGGCATGCCGGGCGACGGCGCCTACCGGCTTTCGCCCGTCTACGTGGACGATCTCGCAGAGTTGGCGGCGGATGCAGTTTACAGGGAGGAAAATTATATCTGGGATGCCGTGGGACCCGATGAATTCACATTCAAAGAAATGGTCGGACTGATCGGTTCCACGATCGGGAAAAAACGACTGACGCTCTCCCTGCCTCCGCGCCTGGCGTTATTCGCCGCGCAATTTCTCAGCCTCTTCGTCGGCGATGTAATGCTGACTCCCGAAGAAGTGGATGGGTTGATGGCAAATCTGCTCGTTTCCAATGAGCCGCCGCGTTGCAAAACCAGCTTAAAAGATTGGTTGTACGAGAACCGTGCAACGGTGGGCGCGCGTTACGCTTCCGAATTGAAGCGACACTTCTAGCGGATTTCACAACTCGCGCATTTCTGTATCACGCCGGCTCCCTCTCCGACATACGAAGCCAACCAAAGAACGCCCACGGAGCGACAGCAAAGATGCCCGCCAACGCCGCGCCGCCTAATCCGCCTGTTAACGCGCTCAAGATGCTGCCCAAAGCGGTTACGCTGAACAAGACGACCGCCATGCGGTCAAATTTCGCATCTGAACGATCCGCCAGAATCGGCTTGCCCAACCAGATAAAAGCCAGAAAAGTTACGAAGGTTGTGAGCCACCAGCCGAAGAAATTCTGCAAAGGAATGCCGAAGTATGGACCGTTTACTTCCCAGACCCAATGACCGACTTTCACCATAACCGGATCCATCACTACATCCCACGCCGTCATTGCCGCGGCGCCCGCCGCAGCCACCCAGACCGAACGAATTCTCATCGTCTTAGGAATGATCCAATCCGCAATTATAAAAGACGGATACATCATCATAAACCATGCGATCGGGATGATGAGCGGCACTAATCCCAAAAAACGGTAGCCGAGCTTCTCTGTATAATGGTAGGGACCATACACAAGCCCCGTCAGCACACCCACGCTCTCGAACGCAAGGCTGACGACGAACGCCGTCAGCAAGAGCGTGAGCATGCGCGAATGATTTAAACGCGTCAAAGCATGCAGCAAGGCGATGATGAAACCCAGCAAAGTCGTCAGTGGGAAGAGGAAAAACGGAAATGTATGAACGACATGTACCGCTCCCTGCAATCCCACTGTCAGTATCGCATAAAGCGCCAACATGATGAAAAGGACCTTTCGCATAGCGTTGTTTTCCTTTCTATTTTTGCGCGTTCAGCGCTGAATCGAGCCAGCGGTCTTCTTGCTCTTGGTTGACAACAATTTCATCCAGCCACGCCGCGCGAAGTCGGCGGAGGATTTCTCCAAAATGCGGACCCGGACGCAACCCGCGCATCTTAAGATCCGCGCCTGTCGCGATCGGCTTAACACGCCGCCACTTCGAAAGATATTCGCTCAGAGCGTTTTCCCGGCTGGCGAGATACACGGCATAGATCGAAAGAGGGGGCGCCTCGTCAAGATAAAACGTCCATTGACTGGGCGAATAGTCCTTAAGGGAGGGCAAATCTCGCTTCAGAATAGAAGCGGAGCGAACCGCTTCCGCAAGCGCGACGGGGAAAGCCAATCGCTTGGCAAGCGCCGCGCTATCCGATTCGTTTAACTCGATCAGATAAAAAATCCAACCGAGGGTTTGGCGCACAGATAATATCTCCGGGACAGTAAATTCGCCAAAATGGGTAGACGGGGTTTCTAAAGGCATGAAGCCGCACTGAGCGGTTAACAACGCCGGGTGGATCGCCTCCAGCAAACCAAGGTCGGCAAACTGTTGAAGCGTTACAGATGGATTCGTTTCTTCAAAGGTTACGTCGAATTCGTGGCGAAGGCGTTCGCCGCTCAACTGAGCGAGACCTGCGCGCGCTTCAGCATTGATAAGCTGCAGTGTTTCCGCTTCAAGCGTAAAGCCATATCTCGCAACGTAGCGAAGCGCGCGGAAAATACGCGTCGGATCATCGAGAAAGGAAGCAGGATGCAAAACACGAATCAAGTTCCTTGCCAGGTCGCCTTGTCCGTTCAGCGGGTCAATCAATTCGCCAGAGTCGCCGCCGTCCAAACGAATCGCCATCGCATTGACGGGGAAATCGCGACGGCGCAAATCGTCTATTAGCATGGCAGGCGTCACAGTCGGAAGCGCGCCGGGGCGCTTATAGACTTCTCTGCGAGCAGTGATCAAATCAACGGTGTCGGGGGCTAAATCTCCGCCCTCAGGCGCATGCCAAACAGCCGTGCGAAACTTCTGGTGAACGGTCAGTTTGCCGCCGCAGGCTTTAACCAGTTGATATCCAAACTCAATCGCATCGCCTTCAAAAACAAAATCAATATCGCTCTCGTGAACAGGACGGTCGAGAAGAAGATCGCGCACTACGCCGCCGACCAGATAACAAGGGACGCGCAATTCCGCGGCAAGCGCAGCGACGCGTAAGAGGAGCGTCTGCGTTTTGAGCGGAATCAGGCGCGGGTCGCGTAAGCGGCGAAGTATCTCGTCTTTTTGCATAAAATCAATTTTACCCTTATAATCGGCGGATGTCTCTACGTTCCAACCCGTCCCCTACAGCGAGTTGTTCCTGCCAGTCTGGTTAGGTTCGCTTAAGCGCGTCCAAACGGCTCCCAGACTCGGCGAGCCGTTTCTTTTTTATTAGATAGCAACCATGACTGATTTAACGATCAAAGAATTGACAGAACGCATGCACGCGCTGGTAACGTCGAAAGGCTGGTATGCGCCGGACAGCAAACGTCCGCAAACTCCGCGCAATTTGGCGATATCGCTTTCGATTGAAGCGGCGGAAATTTTGGAGCACTTCCAATTCACCGACGCGATCGCAGCTCGCGACGAGTTGGGCGCCGAACTTGCGGATGTGATGTTATATCTTTTGCAGCTGGCGTCCGTTTCTGGAATTGATTTAGAAGACGCGGTATTGAAGAAGATCGAAGAAAATAAAACGCGAAGATGGGATGTTGACCAATGAACATATCGGTATTTGGCGGATCGCGACCTACACCGGATTCTCCCGCTTATGAAGAAGCCCGCGCGTTGGGCGCGCTCCTCGCCCAACGCGGACACGCCGTATTGACCGGCGGTTACATGGGCGTTATGGAAGCGGTCTCGCGCGGCGCAAGCGAAGCGGGCGGGCGCGTCATCGGCGTAACGTGCGGCGATATTGAAACGTGGCGTCCGACCAAAGCGAATGGTTGGGTGCAGGAAGAGCGGCGCTTCCAAACGCTCCCCGAACGCATCCAAGCGCTGATCGAGGGCTGCGATGCAGCGATGGCATTACCCGGCGGCGCAGGCACGCTGACCGAAATTACGTCCATGTGGAATCTCATGATCGTCGAAGCTCTCCCCCGCCGACCGTTAATTTTAATCGGGCAGGGTTGGCGTTCCACATTCGACCGCTTTTTCGACGCGCTAGGAAGTTATATGTCCGCCTCTCAACGCGAGCTATTGTCTTTTGTAAACGACGCGAACGAGGCGGTAAAGAATCTGGAAGATTGAACATCAAAGAGGAAAAATGGCAGAAGATAAATTACCTACCCGCGCGGAAGATTTTTCGGAATGGTACAACCAATTGGTCGTACGCGCAGATTTGGCAGACTACGCTCCCGTGCGCGGATGTATGGTCGTCAAGCCTTACGGCTGGGCGCTTTGGGAAAATATTTGCGATTGGCTGGACGCGGAGTTCAAGAAAACCGGTCACGTCAACGCGGCCTTTCCGACGTTAATTCCGATGTCGTTCTTTGAAAAAGAAAAGGAACACGTCGAAGGATTTGCGCCGGAGTTGGCGGTCGTTACGCATGGCGGCGGCGCCGAGTTGGAAGAAAAACTCGCGGTGCGCCCCACGTCTGAAACGATCATCGGGCATATGTATTCCAAATGGGTCAAGTCATGGCGCGATCTTCCGTTGCTGATTGTGCAATGGGGTTCGGTCATGCGTTGGGAATTACGCACAAAACTTTTTTTACGCACGGCGGAATTTTACTGGCACGAAGGACATACCGCGCACGCGGACGAGCAAGAAGCCAAAGAAGAGATGTATCGCATCCTTGATATTTACGAACGTTTTTGTTACGAGCAAGCGGCTATCCCTGTGTTGAAAGGCACGAAGAGCGAAACCGAGCGCTTCGCCGGCGCGCAGATTACCACATCCATTGAAGCGATGATGTGGGATAAGCGCGCGCTGCAATCGGGAACGTCGCATTATTTTGGGGAGAATTTCTCCAAGGCCTTCGACATTCAGTTTCTGAACAAAGACAACAAATTGACTTTCGCTCAAACAACCTCATGGGCGATCTCATCGCGCATCATCGGTGCGATGATCATGGTGCATGGCGACGATAAAGGGCTCGTCCTGCCGCCGCGTCTCGCCCCCACTCAAGTCGTCGTCGTGCCGATCTTCAAGAACGACGAGGAAAAAAATAAAGTGATGGAAGTCGCCGACCGCCTCTTCCTAGATTTGAAAACCGCCGGCGTTCGCGTCAAATTTGACGACCGCGACAACGTCTCCAGCGGATTCAAATTCAACGATTGGGAAATGCGCGGCGTTCCCGTCCGCGTGGAGATTGGTCCCAAAGACGTGGAAAAAGGGACAGTGGCGTTAGCGCGCCGCGATAAACCCGGCAAAGAAGGCAAGGTCTTCGTCTCGCAAGAAGGAATCGCGCAAACTGTCGGCGTCTTGCTCGACGACGTGCAGGATTCGCTTTTGCAACGCGCCGTCAAATATCGCGACGCGAATATCCACAATGTAGAGACTTACGCAGAATTGCAGAAAGTCGTTCAAGACGGATGGGCGTTCGCCTATTGGTGCGAATCAACCGAATGCGAAAAGAAAGTCAAAGAAGAGACCAAAGCCACCACGCGCAATATCCCCTTCGATCAACCAAATCAAGAAGGCAAATGCGTCGTTTGCGGAAAAGCCAGCAAGCGCAAAGTATATTTTGCGAAAGCGTATTAAAGTATCAGTGTTCCTGTGTCAAGTCTCAGGCGAAACCAAAACCTTGATACCTGATATCTGATGCTTATTTCCCCTCCTCATGCCCGCCATTGACCTCGCTCGTCTCCGAAAACAGACCGCGCAACTGGCTGATCTATTCAACCAGCCCGCCGATTTCTTGCGCGAATTGAAAGAGTTGCTTGAATTCTATGTCAATCGCACACTGCGAAGTCAAGACATCGCGCCATCGTCTGTCCTGCCCACCTACCGAACTCCGGTCGTCGTCCTGCGTAGAATCGAAGCGGAACTCGGCTCGGCCGTAGCGGCAGACCCAACACAAGCGTTAGCGCTCGCCGATGCACTTTGGGATGAAGGCTGGCTGGAAACGCGTCTGCTCGCCGCGTTTTTGCTCGGACGCATCCCGCCGCAAGAAGAGCGCTTGCTCGCCCGCCTCACCGCTTGGACGCAAGCCATACGCGATCCATCCGTGCGCGGCGCGTTGCTGACGACCAGCCTTGCCCGCCTACGCCAAGAAGCGCCGCAACTTCTCCTTGTGCTGGTGAAGGAATGGCTCTATCCTACACGTCAGCGTATGTGGCCGAACGGGGTGCAAGCGCTCATTCCACTGGTCGAATCGGAAGACTTCGACAACCTGCCAGCTATTTTCGAACTCGTCGAGCCGATCTTTAAAGCGTCGCCAGCCGTATTGCAATCTGATCTGCGAGATTTATTGATCGCGCTATATGGAGCCTCGCCGGAGGAAACGATCCATTTCCTCCAACACATCTTAAGGAAGACGAAAAGCCCGCTGCCCGCAATTACGCTGCGCCGCATCTCCCCAGACCTGCCAGCGGGGCTCCAAACCGAGGCGCGGGAACTCCTGCGCGAAACATCCACATGAAAAGGAATGGCGCTTATGCAGCGACAAATTTACTGGCACACCACCGTTCACATGCCGGACAACAGCGTTCGTACGCCTATCCCTGAAAAAGCGGACGTTGCCATTATCGGAGGCGGGTTTACAGGGTTGAGCGCGGCGCGGACGCTGGCAAAAAACAACATAAATGTTGTCGTACTCGAAGCGGAGACGATAGGCTGGGGAGCCAGTTCACGCAACGGCGGCATGACGTTAACCGGCTTAAAGCCCGCCATGCAAACGATCCTCAAAACGTATGGGCGAGAACTGGCTGGAGAATTATTTCAATGCTCGTTAGACGCAGTGGGCTTGGTCGAGCGTATCGTCAAAGAAGAAAATATTAACTGCGGTTTCGCGCGGCGCGGGCATATCTTGCTCGCCAATAAACCTAAGCATTTTGAAGCGCTCAAAAAAGACGTTGAATTTATGCAAAAAGAATTCAACTACGAGACCAAATTAATCGCTCCGCAAGAGTTGAGAGCGGAAATCGGTTCCGAACTGTATTTTGGCGGTTTGCTGGACGAAGTCAGCGGCGGGTTAAACCCGGCGCAATACGCGCGGGGGCTGGCGGACGCGGCGGAACGGGCTGGGGCAACGCTGTGCGCGCGAGCGCGCGTCATCAAACTGGAGCGCGGTAAGAACGGTTTCTTCCTCCAAACCGCGCGCGGAAATTTAAGCGCGGAGAAAGTTCTAGTGGGCACGTCCGGTTATACCGGAGCGCTCGTCAAAAAACTGCAAAGGAGGGTCATTCCGCTCGGCTCGTATATCCTCGCTACTGAAACGCTGCCAGATGAAGTCGCACGCGAACTGATCCCAAATGAGCGTATGCTCTTTGATTACAAGAATTTTCTCAATTACTTTCGTCTCTGGGATAAGCGCCTGATCTTCGGCGGACGGGCGGCATTTTTCCCCGAGAACAAAAGGACGCTGGAACAGAGCGGACGAATTCTACGCGACGACATGACGAGAGTCTACCCGCAGTTGAAAGACGCGAAAGTCGAATATGTGTGGGGCGGCGTCCTCGATTTTACGTTCGACGATATGGCGCACGTGGGCGAAGAAGACGGGATTTTCTACGCCTTGGGCTACGCCGGGCATGGTGTGGCGTTGGCGACGTATTTAGGCGCGACGACCGCCGAAGCGTTATTGAAAGGCAACATCCAAGAACACCCGTTTGCAAAATTTGCTTTTCCATCCGCACCGTTGGGACTGTACAACGGTTTTCCATGGTTTCTACCATTTGCGGGCGCGTGGCACAAGATTTTAGATTGGACGGGGTGAACTAAGAGAAGAGAAAACAACTGGGAGACTCCTCGCTTTGCTCGGAGTGACATATCAGATAAATAGTATTAGAATAGAAAAATATCTCTAACTTACCTAGGAGTTGCGCATGGCGACGAAGAAGGAATTAGAAGGCGAGGTCTTTTATCCATCTGAGCAGGTTGTGGCGCAGGCGCGCGTAAAAGATTGGGACGCGCTGGCGAAGAAAGCGGATAAAGATTTTACGGGCTTTTGGGCGGACGAGGCTTCAGAGCTTGAATGGTTCAAGAAGTGGGATAAAGTTCTCGACGATTCAAACAAACCTTTCTACAAATGGTTCACCGGCGGGAAAGTAAATATCGTCCATAATTGCATTGACCGACATTTAAAAACACATCGTAAAAACCAACTGGCGCTCATCTGGGAATCGGAAGACGGCAAAGAGACCCGCTCGTTCTCCTATTTTGCGATGAACCGCGAAGTGACGCGCATGGCGAACATCATCAAAGCCATGGGCGTGCGCAAAGGCGACCGCGTGACCATCTACATGGGGCGCATCCCTGAGATCGCGTTTGCCATGCTGGCGTGCGCCAAAATCGGCGCGGTGCATTCGGTGGTCTTCGGCGGCTTTTCAGCAGACGCGCTGCGCGGGCGCATCGAAGACAGCGATTCCAAATTAGTCGTCACGCAAGACGGCAACTTCTTGAACGGCAAGATCATTGAACTCAAACGCACGGTGGATGAAGCAGTCAAAAAATGCCCGTCAGTAGAGAACGTGCTAGTGATTCGTCGCACCGGGCACGAAATCGAAATGGATCCACTCCGCGATCATTGGTATCACGAAATGGAAAAACTTCCCATCGCCAACGGTAAATGCGCCACCGAAGAAATGGATGCGGAAGATCCGCTTTATATTCTTTACACCAGCGGCTCGACCGGCAAACCGAAAGCCGTTTTACATGTGCATGGCGGCTACATGGTCGGTATTTACTCCACGCTCAAATATGTCTTCGACGCGCAAGACGGCGATCGCTACTGGTGCGCCGCCGATCCCGGCTGGGTGACGGGACACTCGTACATCGTGTATGGTCCCCTACTGGTCGGCGCCACGTCCTTCATGTTCGAAGGCGGACCCGCCTACCCGTATCCCAATCGCTGGTGGCAATGCGTGGAACGCTACGGCATCACAATTCTCTACACTGCCCCAACCGCCATTCGCGGCTTGATGCGCTTCGGCGAAGCCTGGCCCAACAAGCACGATCTTTCATCGTTGCGTTTGCTCGGCAGCGTCGGCGAACCGATCAACCCCGAAGCGTGGAAGTGGTATCACCGCGTTATCGGCAAGGAGCGCTGCCCGGTAATGGATACCTGGTGGCAAACCGAAACGGGCATGTTTATGATCACGCCCATACCAGTTATGCCGCTCAAACCGGGCAGCGGCACAAAACCTTTCTTTGGGATTCGGGCTGAGATTCTCAACGACGCCGGCGAACTCGTGAAAGACGGAGACGAAGGCTACCTCGTTATCACGCGACCATGGCCCGCCATGTTGCGCACCATTTACGGCGACGCAGAGCGTTATGTCAACCAGTATTGGTCTAAATTTCCGGGCAAATATCTCGCCGGGGATTCCGCTCGCCGCGACGCGGACGGTTATTACTGGATCATCGGGCGCGTAGACGATGTGATCAACGTCTCTGGGCACCGGCTCGGAACGGCGGAGATCGAATCGGCGCTGGTCAGTCATCCCGCCGTCGCCGAAGCCGCAGCTATCGGTTTGCCGCACGAGGTTAAAGGGACGGGCATTCACGTCTTCTGCTTGCTGCGCGCCGGCGTCGTCCCTTCCGACGCGCTAAGCGAGGAACTCCGTCAGCATGTCTCAAAAGTCATCAGTCCTATCGCTCGCCCGGAAGAGGTGAAATTCCTCGACAAACTGCCCAAGACGCGCTCCGGCAAGATCATGCGCCGCGTGCTGAAAGCTAGAATGCAGGGCTTACCCGAAGGCGATTTAAGTACGTTGGAAGATTAAGAGACACAGCGAAGGGCTGTACGATTCCCGCATTGCAAAAACCGGCGCAGGGTCGCTCTCGCTATGCCTGTCGGCGTCTAGTATAATCGCTTGATGAAACAGGAATTTATCAACGTCAATCCGAAATGAGTCTTATTATGACCAGTGAAAAATATCTAAAGAACGTGTATATGTGGCGCGAAGAAATGGATGATAACCTACGGCGAGAGAACGGCTGGCTCGCGCTAGCGGGATTATTCTGGCTTCGTCAAGGCAAAAACATTGTCGGTTCAGCGCCCGATGCGGACATTCTGCTTCCGAAGCGCGCGCCGGCAAAGTTAGGCGTGTTTGAGTTCGACGGCTCCAACGTCGCCATCCAGATCGAAGCAAGCCTGCCGGTCGAGATTAACGGCGTCGAGGCTAAATCTGCCGCGCTCAGCGCCGACGAAGAGAATGTCCCATCCTTCATCACGTTCGATAATATGCGCATGGTCGTTGTGCGCCGTTCTAAAGGTGTGGGCATCCGTTTGTGGGATAACACCCGCGAAGACAGAAACGTCTATCCGCCCCGCGAGTGGTATGCGGTGAAAGATGAATATCTAGTTCCCGCTACATACACGAAATATGAAACGCCGCAGATCGTCAAAATGCCCGATATCCTCGGTTCGATCCTCGACGAGCAAATGCATGGTTATGTATCGTTCGAGTTGAACGGTCAACAACGCGAACTGATGGCGCAGGAACTGCCCGATCGCCGCCTGTTCATCCAATTTATGGATGAGACGAACAATCAGTCCACCTATCCTTCAGGGCGCTATCACCACACTGATCCGCATGAAAATGGAAGCGTTTTCATTGATTTCAATAAAGCCTATAGCCCGCCATGCTCTTTTACCGAGTACGCCACCTGTACATTCCCGCCGCAAGAGAATCATTTACAAACCGCGGTCGAAGCGGGCGAGCTCTATACCGACTATCAACGCAAGCGCCATCATTAAATAAAAAGACATTCCGTTTATCAAAGGCGGAATGTCGCATTAACCGTAAAATTAGCGTTATAAGGCGGTTGGCGCCCAGAACATCCCATATCCTGTAAAGCCGAGAGCGAGCGAGCCGACAAGTAGGATGACGCCAACCCAGATTAAAATTCGATCGCGCGTTTTGCGTTCCAGCACATCAATCCATGTGCGCGGTCCGATTCCAAAAGCACGCAAATCCATCGCGTCAATAATATCTTCGCTGCCGATGATCGCATGGATCACGACCGGCACGAAGATAGGTCCCATTTTACGAACTTGTTCGATCAACCCGCCGCTAAAATGCTCTAACTCATAGCCGCGCGCGCGTTGCGCATCCACCGTCAACTGAAAATCGCGCGCAAACGTGGGGATGAAGCGCATGGTCAGATCCATCGCGTATGCAAATTTATCGTTGAGTCCCAATCCTTTGAAGGTAACGCCGTACAAGGCAGGATTGAGAGAAAAAGGGATCAACACGGTCATAATCGCCATGCTGGCGACGCGGGTAAATTGACTCAGGGCGAAGAAAATTCGTTCGACGGTGATGTCGAGCGCGGGCGTCCATCCGAGGATGGAAAAAGACGCTTCAAAACGGCGGATAAGATGCTCTTCTGCATACACTTCCACCCCGCCGCGCCCCGTTAAAAAAGTCATGATGGAAAAGAAAAAGACAAATCCGACAATAAACAAAAACGAACGGCGAATCTCCCGCCATTGAATGCGCGAAGAGATCAGCGTAAAGACAGCAAAAGCCAGAAAGGGGATCAGGTAGCGAACGTCCCAGAACGTAAGCGTGGAGAATAGAAAGCAAACATAAAAGATCAGCCAAGCGCGCGGATCAAAACTTTGGATGAAAGAGCGTTCGCGTTTACGGTATCGCCAAGGAATGAGCATATTATATTTCGCTTGCCGGGGACGCGCCCCGGCAAGCCTTAAATTTTATTATCTACCGGATTGTTTCTGCACCGCTGCATATGCGACGACAAGCAGCGGCACGAGAATGGCAGCAAAGATCAAGTTTGGTCCAGCCGCAGGCAGGAATTCGCCTACAATAGCCGTAACGAAACTGTAGCCATTAATCCAAATATCAGAGAGCGCGGCGTAACCGATGCCAATCAAGTTGCCAAGCATGCCCCATGTGACCGCAGCGGCTACGTCAACATTTTTGCCAAACCCAAAGCGAACCGCCAACACTAGAATAAAGCCGATCAATACGGAAATGCCGGCGGTTAACGCGATAGGCTGGTCGCCGTAGACGTCTCTAGCGGGGTCAAAAAACATCATGTTCGTCTCAGAGCTATTCATGAAATAGAGAACGGTCGCCAAAGCGGTCAAGACGCCGCCAATCCACAGGACGGCATTCGCGCTGCGTTTGCGGTCAGAGAACAGAGCGGGCAAGCCGGCGATAAAACCGATCAAGCCATTACCCACGCTCCACTGAGGAGACAAGCCAAAGCCGGAGATCGCATCGCCGAAGGTATTGCCGACAATACCAGTGAAAAATCCGACGACGGGACCAAACGCATAACCGAAGAACATCGGAATAGCGACCGCAGGGCGCAAAGCCACTTGGCTCAACGACGGCACAACGAATACAGTGGCATTGAAAAACCACGAGAACACAGCGTACAGCGCCGCGCCGATCGCCATCCAAACTACCTGACGCGTACCACTTCCCATGCGTTATTTTCTTTTGTAGCGGCGTACACCGCATAGACGATCAGCAGCCCGATGAACATAAATCCCAAACGTAAGCCGAGCGTAGCTTGTTCTACTTGAAAATTCTCTATCTTTAACGCATTCCCTAGAAATAGGATCAAGAACAACATGATCGCCAAAATCCCAGCCAGAGAATACAGCATACTGCGTAAATTCTTAGACATTTTTCTTCTCCTCATATTGTGTTATGGCAAGCGGCGAATGTTTTCGCAACGCTTGTTTACAAATGCGCCAACGCTTCGGCTCGCATAAATTTCCCTGTTTCGCCAAGGCGTTCCAAATTAAGCCTCAGCAGCGAAGTGGGCGCTAGGCGGTTGGCTTTTAGTCGGTCAAAATCGCGCAAGACATCCTGCGGTCTGCCATCGGCGACGAGTCGTCCATCGTTCACGATCAATACACGGTTGGCGTAAATGACCGCTAAATCCACATCATGTGTAATGAAAAGGATCGCTTCGAACGAAGGCAGTTGCAAAATTGAATCCATGAAGTTTATATAATTTTGATAATCTTGCCCGGCGGTCGGTTCATCCATCACAAGGATTTTTGACTGCATTGCCAGAATCGCGGCGATGCTCACCCGTTTTTGCTGGCCAAACGATAACGCTAGCGGCGGGTCGTTCTCTTTATCGGATAGGTTCACAATTCTTAGCGCTTCTTTCACCTCCATTTCAATCCGCTCGTCTGAATGCCGCAAATTTGTAGGACCAAACGCCAATTCTTCCCGCACGGTCGGCGCGAACAACATGTGGCTTGGGCTCTGGAACACATATCCCAAGACGCTTGCGATTTGCGCGACGCTGATTTCCTTGGTATCGCGTCCATTTACCAGCACGCGCCCCGCTTTCGGCTTGAGCAAACCAATCGCATGTTTAACGAAAGTTGTCTTGCCCGCGCCGTTGGGTCCCAAGACGGCAATCACATCGCCGCGCTTGATCTTCAAGTTAAGGCCGTGAAGGACTTCGACGTTAGAATCGTATCCGAATGCAACATTCTCAAACTCGACGATGGCTTCATCGTTCGAGACGGCAGACGCTGCGCCCGGCAGGAGGTTAATCTCCTCGGGAGGCGTTTCCGCCTTGGCGCGCTCAACGATGACGTTCGCCGGCAACTTTACCTCACGAAAGCTCGCCACATTAAATAACCCCGCCGCATCTCCCAAGTAACGAATTTCTCCGCTATCCATGAGCATTACGCGTTCCGGCTTAATCCGCAGCACGTCTTCGACGCGGTGCTCGACCATCAAGATGGCAATGCCCTGATCGGCGAGAAAACGCGCTGTATCTAATGCATCTTGAGCCGAAGCGGGGTCGAGGCTTGCCAGCGGCTCGTCGAGCAACAAGATAGACGGTCGCATTGCCAATATGCCCGCCAACGCTAGTTTTTGCTTTTCGCCGCCCGAAAGGCTAAAGGTCTCGCGTTCGCGCAGATGAAATATCTTCAAGAAGGTCAGCGCTTCATCCACGCGTTGAAAGATCTCTTCGCGCGGAATATTCAGGTTTTCCAGCCCGAAAGCGACTTCGTTCACCACCTTCGTTCCAAGGATCTGCCGTTCGGGGTCTTGAAGCGCCGTTCCGATCTTCTGTGAAATTTGTGAAAGTTTCCAACTTTGAATATCTTTGCCAAATACGGCGACGCGTCCGTTGATCTCGCCTTTATAAGAGCGCGGCGCCAGCCCATTCAAACAGCGGATCAGCGTCGTTTTGCCGCAGCCGCTTGCGCCGGCGATCAAAAGGATTTCGCCCGCACGCACATCGAACGAAATATTTCGGATCGCAGTTTCCTGACGATCGCGATAACGAAAAGATAGATCTTTAACAGCCAGCGGCAACGCTTCGGTCATGAGAGCGAAGCCTCGCTTACATATTCCATAGTCCCGCCTTTCATGCCAAAATTAATCAACAGGGCAGTCGCCATCAGCGCGCTCTCCTTTTAACTTAATTGCGTCTATTATAAGACAAGGAACGGTTTTATAGACATTAAATCTCCTTGCGCGAACACGCTCGCCAAGCGCATAAACTATAAGGCAACGTCTTTGACGACTGCTTTATCCTACGCTATACTACAAGCGTTTCAGAAAAGACGCTGCAACCGGCGTAAGATTTCTCGCCCGCTCGCTCGTCAGACTCTAAAATATCCAACATAATTATTCATACGGAGGAAAAATGGCTGGTTTTAAGCTTACCTACGGCACGATGTTCAATCCGCCCGAAGCTTTGCACAAAGGATTCGATAAAGCGGTGGCAACGCTCAAACAGAATTTCGGCAAAGAATACGGGATGTTCATTGACGGCAAAGACGTGTTCGCCGACGAGAAATTCGACGATCGCTCCCCCGTCAACACCAACTGGATATTGGCGCGCATGCAAAAAGGGAATGAGAATCATTCGCGCATGGCGATTGAAGCGGCGCAGAAAGCTTTCCCTGCGTGGAGTCATACGTCGTGGAAGCGGCGCGTTCAATTAGTCCGCAAAGCCTCAGCGCTGATCGAAAAGCGCATCTTCGAACTCGGAGCGGCGATGGCGCTCGAAGTCGGCAAGAATCGCATGGAATCGCTTGGCGACGTGCAAGAGACCGCCGATTTAATGTATTGGTCTGCGCAAATGATGGAGGAGAACCACGGTTTCATCAAGCCAATGGGCAAAGATCCGCTCGCCGGCTACGACGCGACCAACATCTCGGCGCTTCGCCCGTACGGCGTTTGGCTCGTTATTTCGCCGTTCAACTTCCCCTTCGCGCTCACCGGCGGACCGGTCGGCGCGGCGCTCGTAGCGGGCAACACCGTCGTCATTAAGCCCGCGTCGGACACGGCGTGGATCGTTCGTCTCTTCATAGAATGCCTGCGTGACGCAGGCTTCCCGCCCGGTGTGATCAACTTTGTAACCGGCCCCGGCTCTACCGTAGGGCAGGCTCTCGTAGACAGCCCTCATGTAGACGGCGTGACCTTCACGGGTTCGTACGATGTGGGCATGAAGATTCATCGCGATTTTGCGAATCGCAGTTACGTCCGCCCGACCATCTTGGAACTCGGCGGAAAGAACCCCGCCATTGTTTCGCGCAATGCGAATCTCGAAGATGCGGCGACGGGCATCTATCGCTCCGCCTTCGGCTTACAGGGGCAAAAATGTTCAGCGGCTTCGCGCGTGCTGGTCGAGGAGCCGGTCTACGATGAACTGCTCGCCAAACTCAAAAGTAAAGTAGACGCGCTTGCGATCGGCGACCCGACCGAACACTCCACATATATCGGACCCGTCATCAACAAAGGCGCGTACAACGAATTCAAAACTTATACCGAAGAGATCAACCAAGCCGGCGGACAATTTCTTACCGGCGGACATGTCAAATCCGGCGGCATGTACGACCAAGGCTACTATTGCGAACCAACTCTCGTCACAGATTTGCCCTTCGAGCATCGCTTATGGAAGCACGAAATGTTCCTGCCCATCGCTACGATCGGCAAAGTGAAGAATCTCGATGAAGCCATGAGTATCGCCAACGACGTCAATTATGGCCTGACCGCCGGCTTCTATGGTTCGCCGAAAGAGACTGCATGGTTCTTCGACAACATCCAAGCCGGCGTGACCTATGCGAACCGTCCGCAAGGCGCGACCACCGGCGCATGGCCTGGCTTCCAACCTTTCGGCGGATGGAAAGGCTCCGGCGCAAGCGGTAAGAACGGCGGCGGCTACTACTATGTGCAGTTATATATGCACGAACAAATTCAAACGCTGATCAAACTTGCCCCCAAAAGCCCCGCAAAGAAGAAAGCCGTCAAGAAGGTTGTTAAGAAGAAGGTTGCTAAAACGGCGCCTGTAAAGAAAGCGAAGTCTCGCAAGTAACGCCAATCAACTGCCGTCCCTCTCCTTATTATATAAGGAGAGGGATATTGATTCACCATGAGCGATCCTGAACAATACACAAGCCAAGAACTGATGCATCGCATCGGGACGTTCTTTCTTCTGCTTGCCATCGGACTGCTGGTCTACTTCCTGCTAGCCGATTCCGCCGGCGCGTCTGCCTTGCAATATTTCTGTTGGAGCATGATTCTCGCTATTCTTGCGTTTGCTTTCCGCGCACAATACAGGAAGCCCTCGTCTGCCAGCGGCAGGTTTGAATGGCTGAAACGATTATTGAAAGGCAAAGAAGAGGAATGACAAAACTCATCTCGCTTCCCGAAGCGATCGCCAATTTCGTACACGACGGAGACACAGTGTACGCGGCAGGATTCACGCACTTAATCCCGTTCGCCGCCGGGCACGAAATTATTCGGCAGGGCAAAAAGAATCTCACGCTCGCGCGCGCCACGCCCGACCTGATCTACGACCAGATGGTCGCAGCGGGATGCGCCAAGAAAGTTATTTTTTCTTATATGGGGAACCCAGGCGTAGGCTCGCTTCGCATCGTGCGCTCAGCGATCGAACGGGGAGAATTAGAGTGGGAAGAATATTCGCACTTTGGGATGATCACGCGCTTGCAAGCCGGCGCAGCGGGTCTGCCCTTCCTCCCTATGAATCAAACGGGCGCAACCGACCTGCAAACTGCCAATCCCAACATCAAGCAGATTCGCGATCCCTACGGAGGCGCAGACATAGTCGTCGTGCCGGCATTGAACCCTGACGTCGCCATCATCCATGTGCAACGCGCGGACGCGAATGGCAACGCGCACCTATGGGGCATTATCGGCGAACAGAAGGAAGCCGCGTTTGCCGCAAAAAAAGTTATCCTTACCGCCGAAGAGATCGTAGCCGAATCGGTTATTCGCTCCGACCCGAACCGCACAATCATCCCCGGCATCGTGGTTAGCGCGGTGTGTCATGTTCCATTCGCCTGCCATCCCAGTTATGCGCAAGGCTGCTATGATCGCGATAACGAGTTCTATCTCACATGGGACAAAATCAGCGCCTCGGCGGAAGCGACAAAGCAATATCTTGACGAGTGGGTGTACGGCGTAGAAGACCGCGACCAGTATTGGCAAAAACTCGGCGCAGACGTCCACAAACGGCTTGCCATTCCCAATTTAATGAGCGAGCCGATCAACTATGGAAAGTATTAACGCGACACAATACGGATGAATTACTTCGATCTCAACGGCGCGGGTCAGCCGCTGCATTTTCTGCACGCCAACGGTTATCCGCCGGAGTGTTATAAGCCATTATTTGATCTCTTAAAACCGCAATATCGCGTTTTCGGAATGCTTCTCCGTCCGCTATGGGAAGGCTCGCATCCAGACGAAATTCGAGACTGGCAACCGTTTACCGATGACTTACTGCGCTTCCTCAATGAGCGCGAAACAGCGCCCGTGATCGGAGTCGGGCATTCCATCGGCGCGATCATCACCCTACGCGCGGCAATACGCCAACCCGACAAATTCAGCGCTTTGATCTTAATTGATCCTGTCCTCTTTACGCCGTTTCGCATGCGTTTATGGGCGCTCGTCAACGCTCTCGGCTTGGGCGATAGACTGCATCCGCTCATTGCGGGAGCAAAAAAACGACGGCGCACATTTAACAATCTAGAAACTGTATTCAAAGGCTATCGCAAGCGAAATGTCTTTCGCTACTTCAGCGACGAAAATCTGCGAATTTACATTGATGGAATAACGCGCAAAACAAAGGATGGCTACGAATTGGTCTACTCGCCGGAATGGGAAGCGCAAATCTATCGCACGGGCTTACAAGACTTCGACCTATGGCGCGCTTTACCCCAACTCGACATTCCCATTCTCTTCCTGCGCGGCGCGGAAACCGACACCTTTCTGGAGGACGCGGCGAGGCTGATACAACGGAAACAGCCGAAGGCGCGAGTCGAAGCGCTGCCAAAGTCCACGCATCTGCTGCCGGTGGAACGCCCTAAAGAAGTCGCCGGCATTATGCAATCATTTATCGAAGAGGTTTTATGAGCGAGATGCGCTACTCACCCGCCGAATTAATGATCGTCAACGCCGCGCGTCTATTGCGCGACGGCGACGTGGTCTTTGTGGGAGTCGGGCAACCGAATCTGGCGTGCAACCTCGCCAAGCGGACGCACGCACCCAACCTTGTAATGATCTACGAAGCGGGCGTGATCGGCGCGGAACCTGCGCGCCTGCCGCTTTCGATCGGCGATCCGACTCTGGTGAGCGGCTCATTATCGGTCGTAAGCATGTACGATATTTTTTCAAATTATCTTCAACGCGGCAACGTGGACGTGGGCTTCATGGGCGGCGCGCAAATTGACAAATACGGCAATATCAATGCCACGGTTATCGGCGGGTATGATTCGCCCAAGGTGCGTTTGCCCGGCTCCGGCGGCTCGCAAGAGATTGCAGCGTGGGCGAATCGCTGCTATATTATGACACCGCATCAAAAGCGCCGCTTCCCTGAAAAAGTGGAATTTATGACCTCGGCAGGCTTCATCGGCGGGCGTAACGATCGTAAAAAAGCCGGCTTACGCGGCGGCGGTATGCTCGCCGTCGTCACCGACATCGGTGTGATGGAACCCAACGAAACAGGCGAAATGACTCTAACGCAACTACACCCCGGCAAAACAGCGGAAGAAGCGCAGGCAAACACCGGCTGGGATTTAAAAACCGCCGCGCGCATCGAGACGACTCATCCGGTTACCGCAGACGAACTCCGTATCCTCCGCGACGAGCTCGACCCGACAGGCATCTATTTAAAGTAATCTTGAAACGAATTTTTCTGACAGCCGACAAGTCGCGTCTGCGAGCGGGCTGGCGTTTGGCGCTTCAGACTATTCTCGCGTTCCTATTTTTGGCGGGCGCTGGAATACTCATTGGAGTCGCGCTCTACCTAACTTCTCCCAACTTGATTGAGGAGTTTACGAACTCATCCACGCCAGCGATGACCGCGCTCTCTATGATCGCGCAGTCGACGCGAGCGACAACCTAAAAATACATCGGCTATAGAGTAGCCCAATCGTCTCAATTCCCTCGTAAGCAAGCGTAAAAATTAAGAAACGTTCATGATTCTGTGATATAAAGTCTTCTGCTTTTTCAAACAAGGTTGTTTGCTTAGGAGAAACATGAACATCAAGAATTTTGGACGGCTCATCCTTCTCGGCGCTCTGACGCTGTCGGCATGCGGAACAGCAACCGTCGCGCCTTCAGCCGAACCGACGGCGGGACCCGATCTCGCGCTGACTGTCACCTCGCAAGCGCAGATTTTCAAAGCGTTGACGCAAACCGCGCTCGTCCCTCCAACCCCTACTTTCACGCCCGAGCCAGCCGTCACTCTTCCCCCGCCGCCTACAGACGCGCCATCTAAAG
>JABTUU010000002.1 GCA_015075275.1 Anaerolineales bacterium
CCGCCCGACCAGGTTGTCGGTAACGCGCTCCTATTCTTATTCATCTTCCTACTCGTCGGTTGGAGCGAAGAGTTACTCTCACGCGGCTACCATCTGCAAACTCTCGCTAGCGGGCTCAATCTATTCTGGGGCGTTGCCATTTCATCCGTCATATTTGGCTTCCTCCATATCTTCAACCCCGACGCTAGCTGGGCGGCAGCGTTGGGAACCGCACTGGCAGGATTATTCTTCGCTTTCGCCTACTTGCGTACAAAGCAACTCTGGCTCCCCATCGGATTGCACATCGGCTGGAACTTCTTTGAAGGCGTCGGATTTGGCTTCCCCGTCTCAGGCTTAACCATCTACCCATTGACACGCATCGAGGTTAGCGGCCCCGAACTTTGGACCGGCGGGGGGTTCGGTCCCGAAGCAGGGCTAATCGTCCTACCAGCGCTGATCATTGGCGTAAGTCTAATCATTTTGCTTACACGCAGTCAGTGCGAGCAACAGCCTAAAAATACATCGGCTATAGAGTAGCCCAATCGTCTCAATTTCCTCGCAAGCAAGCGCAAAAATTAAGAAACGTTCATGATTCTGTGATATAAAATCTTCTACTTTTTCAAACAAGGTTGTTTGCTTAGGAGAAACATGAACATCAAGAATTTTGGACGACTCATCCTTCTCGGCGCTCTGACGCTGTCGGCATGCAGAACGGCGACCATCGCGCCTTCAGCCGAACCAACGGCGGGACCCGATCTCGCGCTGACCGTCACCTCACAAGCGCAGATTTTCGAAGCGTTGACGCAAACCGCGCTCGTCCCTCCAACCTCTACTTTTACGTCCGAGCCAGCCGTCACTCTTCCCCCGCCGCCCACAGACGCGCCATCTAAAGTCATCGTCACAGTAAGAGAGACCACCAATTGCCGCTCGGGACCGAGCGGCGCGTACGACATCGTCGGCGCGTTGGCAACTGGGTTACAGGCGGAAGCCACCGGGCGAAATTCCGCTCTCAATTACTGGATCATCAAGAATCCAAATAAAGCCGGTACTTGCTGGCTATGGGGCGAACACGTCATCATTATCAGCGGAGACGCCGCTAGGTTGGAAGAGTTCGCAGCGCCTCCCACCGTGACCGCCGCTCCTGTGATTGCCGCGGCGCCCATCATTGATCGCGTAACCGTGCGTTTCGATGCTTCGTCGGGCGCGATGATCGTCTATTTAGAGGTATTCTTCCGCGACGGCGAAGGCGACGCCAATCTCGCTAACTTCCAAATCGTCAGCGCTTCACGAGCCGTAACCGGAGGCATTAAAGACGTTTCCTTCGCTCCCTCCGCTAACCAACGCAACGGCGCTTCCGTCACCGGACAGTGGGGTTGCGGCTCAAAGCAGTACGACATGGCAGTCGTCGTAACCGTCCGCGATCAGGCGGGGCATACGAGCAATTCGTACGGAGTTAATTTCTCGTGCAACAAAAATTAAATCTATCGCCTGTCTACGCTCAACCAAGATAAAAGACCTCGGAGTCCTAAAAAACTCCGAGGTTTTCTATTGATTGTATTTCCTCTCTTCGCGATTCGCGGCAGCGTTGCTATTCAGCAAGCGCGTCAAACTCAAAAAGCAAATGCGAATTTTATTCATAGAGAAATTTATTCCCATCTATATTCATGACGATCATACTTTCCGCTTGCAACCTACCCAACGAAAATGGCTCATCAGACGGCGGCGGGCAACCTATACAATTGAGTCGTACAACAGCGCAGGAAAATCAAATCAAAAAGAAGTCGTTTTACAATGCCAGCTCTAAATAAGAGCAAATAATAAAAAGCCTCGCGGGCGCGTCAGCATCCGCGAGGCTAATCGTCAATCCTATCTAAATCAAATTAAGTTCCCTCTTCCCACGAATTGAGGTAGTGTTGTTGTTCAGCGGTGAGTTTGTCAATCGTCACGCCCATCGCTTCAAGTTTGAGGCGAGCGATCTCTTTATCAATTTCAGCGGGGACGGAATAGACTTTCTTCTCCAGCTTATCGGCGTTCTTCGCCATAAACTCGGCGGACAAAGCTTGGTTGGCAAAAGACATATCCATCACAGAAGCCGGGTGTCCTTCGGCAGAAGCGAGATTAATCAGCCGCCCTTCGCCCAGGATGTTAATCTTGCGTCCGTCTTTCCTCGTATATTGATCTACGAACGGTCGCACCAGTTCCGGCTTGCCTTTGCTCATCTTCTCTAACGCAGGGATATTAATCTCCACATTAAAGTGACCGGAGTTGGCGACGATCGCGCCGTCTTTCATCGCCTCAAAATGATGACCGTCAATGACATTTAAGTCGCCGGTAACCGTGCAGAAGAAATCGCCGATCTTGGCGGCTTCGCTCATCGGCATCACCTGATAACCGTCCATCACCGCTTCGAGCGCCTTCATCGGGTCCACTTCGGTGACGACGACCAACGCGCCCATGCCGCGCGCGCGCATCGCAAGCCCGCGCCCGCACCAGCCGTAGCCCGCCACTACAAAGACCTTGCCCGCCAGCAACACGTTCGTCGCGCGGATAATGCCGTCAATCGTTGATTGACCCGTGCCATAACGATTGTCGAAGAAATGCTTGGTCTGCGCATCGTTCACGGCGATGACCGGGAACTTCAGCACCTTATCGGCTTCCATGGCTTTGAGGCGAATCACGCCCGTTGTAGTTTCCTCTGTGCCGCCGATCACGCCTTTGAGCATTTCTTTACGCTCGTCGTCGGAAAGCCCCTTTGCCCAACTAGCGAGAGACGGTTCGAGTTTCTCAAAACGCCCCATTTCAATAAAGAACAGCGACGAGACCAGATCGGCGCCGTCGTCCATCGTCATGTGCGGCTTATGCTCGAGCGCCGCACGGATGTGCTTGAAATAGGTGACTTTATCTTCGCCCTTGATCGCAAACGTGGGAATCTCAAATTGATTCACCAACGCCGCTGCGACATCGTCTTGCGTAGAGAGCGGGTTCGACGCAGTCAACACAATGTCCGCGCCGCCTTCTTGCAGCGTCCACATTAAATTGGCGGTTTCGGTCGTAACATGCAAACACGCCGACACGCGCAAGCCCTTAAGCGGCTTCTCTTTCTTAAACCGCTCGCGGATTTGGCGCAAGACGGGCATTTCGCGTTCCGCCCAATCCATGCGGCGACGTCCACCCTCAGCTTGCCCAATATCCTTAATATCGTAAGCGTTCATGTATTGCTCCTTCTTTTTCTATAAATCAATAATTCGATATACTGGCGCATTAACCGCAATGCTAATTCTCCAGTTTACGATTTCAACAAACTGTCCAATTTTCCCTGATCGTCAAAATGTTCTCTAAATCGTTCAACGAACTCGCCTAGCGAATACGAATGGCTCTGCGTGCCTTTTCTCTCCAAGCAATAGACCGCCGCCAGCGAGCCGATTTCACCGCATAATTTCCAATCAAATCCGCGCGCATAACCCGCCAAAAATCCGCCGCGAAACGCATCGCCGACTCCGGTCGGGTCAACGATCTCCCTTTCAGGAACGGTTGGGATGCGCACCGAATCGCCATTCATGTACAAGTCTGCGCCGTCTCTTCCGCGCGTGATCGCCAACGCCTTCACATGCCTGAGTATTTGGTTTAAATTCCAGCCTGTTTTCTTCGAGATTAATCCAAATTCGTAATCATTGCAAAACAGAAACTGCGCGCCATCCATATCGCGCGCCAACTCGCCTCCATCCAGACGAAGCACTTGCTGGCTCGGGTCATACAAATACGGAATTCCTAACTCGCGGCATTCGGCGGGGAATTTCATCATCGCATCCGGCGCAGATGGGGAGACGATCACCAAGTCTGGCTTTTCATCCAACTCTTTCAGCGACTGCGTGGAAGAATGCGCCATCGCTCCGGGATAGAACGAAGCGATCTGAGCGGAAGATTGATCGGTCGTTGCAAAGAACGACGCGGTAAACTCGCCGGGAACCACTTTCATCAGCGATGTGTCCACGCCTTTTGATTCAAGCCATTGACGATAGTCGCTAAAATCTTCGCCAACAGTCGCCATGACGCGCGGTCTGACGCCCAGCAATGCCATCGAATAGGCGATGTTCGGCGCGATTCCGCCGCGCTGTTTCGACATGGATTCAACGAGGAATGAAAGGCTGATCGAGGCGAGTCGTTCGGGAAGGATCTGTTCTTTGAAGTAACCGGGGAAGGTCATCAAGTAATCGTAAGCGACTGAGCCAGTGAGAAGAATGTCCATAATTTTCTTACCTTCGCATCAAAAGGCGTGACGCGGATCGCGTCACGCCGAATTCAACGGGCGAAAGTTTATCACGTCAGACGGGGAATGTCTAGAAAATTATTCTTCCAAAACTAGCCGTTCCAAACTCTTCTCATAGGGCGGATAGGCAATGCCGTTTTCTGTGACAATTGCAGTGACCAAACGATTCGGAGTTACGTCAAAGGCGATGTTGCGCGCCTTAGCATTCTTCGGAGTGACACGCTCGCCCTTAAACTCCAAGCCGAGGACTTCTTCCGGATCGCGTTCTTCGATGGGAATTTGATCGCCGTGCGAAAGCGAGAGATCAATCGTGGAAGTCGGCACGACAGGATAAAACGGAACGCCGTTATCTTTCGCGGCGAGCGCAAGCATGTACGTTCCGATCTTGTTCGCCACATCGCCGTTTGCCGCTGTTCGGTCTGAGCCGACAAAACATTTCTGCGCTTTGCCCGCTTTAAGGAAATATCCCGCCGTGTTATCGCTAATAATCTCAAACGGGATGCCGTATTGCTGTAACTCCCATGCCGTCAATCGCGCGCCTTGCAAACGCGGACGAGTCTCATCCACCAGCACGTGAATCTTTTTCCCTTGTTCGTGCGCGGTGCGGATGACTCCAAGTGCGGTGCCCCAATCTACTGCGGCGAGCGCGCCGGTATTGCAATGATGGATAATCGTGTCGCCGTCGTTGATTAGTGTCGCACCGTATTCTGCCATGCGTTTGTTGATCTCTACGTCTTCGTCGGCGATGCGTTGCGCTTCATCGAGGACGAATTGACGAGTCGCATCAGCGCTTGAAGACTGGAGACTGGAGACTTTGTTCATCACGCGGTCAACAGCCCACGCGAGATTCACTGCGGTGGGACGCGAAGCCTTCAACGTGGACGCGGCGGCTCGAAGATCGGCGACCAGACCGCCCGTCGAAGTGGAAGCGGATTCGAATCCTGCGAGCGCGAGACCAAATGCGGCGGTCGCTCCGATGGCGGGAGCGCCGCGCACGACCATATCCGTGATCGCATGCGCGACGGAGTTGTGATCGCTAAACGAAACGATTTCGAAGCGCGCGGGCAAAACCCGCTGGTCTATCATTTTGACTTGGTTGTTTTCCCAAAATACGGTTCTCATAAAAATTATTGTACTCGAAAATTCGTCGGTTAAAAACCTTAACACAGCGGGCAATCTATGCAATAATACGTCACGTTTGCAAAACAACTCTTGTGAGAGTATAGCAACCACAGGGATCGAAGGCGCTCAAGAAATCTCAAAGGCCTTGCGCGCACGCTTCCCCGCCGTTGCGTTCGCTTCTGAACGCCCAAGGCTAAACAAGAGAAAATAATTGCAGGAGGACCAATGTTCACACGAACGCGTACGTTGCTCTTTCTGGCCTTTATGGTCATACTCTCGCTGGCGATCGTTTCATGCGGACCGCGCTCGCAATCAGCGGGAACTGAACAATCAATCACGCCAGATTCAACCAGCAGTATTACGATCGTTATCCCTGAAGATCCGCCGTCGTTTAACCCTATGGTGGCGGATACCGGCTACGATTCGCTCGTTATGGAACTCGTATTGCTCGGCATGGCGGATATTGACCCTTACGGCAATGTTTTTCCCGAGCTTGCCGCAGAACTGCCAACTATCGAAAACGGCGGCGTAATTGTTGACGACGATGCGGGGACAATGTCGGTCACATGGACGATGCGCGAAGGCATTCAATGGAGCGACGGCACACCCGTCACTGCGGACGATGCGCTGTTCACTTGGGAGGCGATCACCGATCCGGTCAACGGTTCATGGATTCCCGGCATTGATTACGTCGACTCGATTGAGAAGCTAAGTCAATATTCATTCGTCGTCAATTACAACACGCTGTATCCCAATTACCTTACGCAGCTGGGCGGCGAGCAAATCGCCATTTGGCCCGCACATTATTGCGACTTAGAGCAAGGATTTATCGCGTGGGATTGCGGGCGCGAACCATTGAGCGACGGTCCCTTCGTCTTGCACGATTGGCTCAAAGGCGATCATATGACATTCCACAAGAACGAGAAGTACTACCTCGCTCCCAAGCCCAACATTGATCAGGTCATCGTGCGCATCGTGCCAGACGACGCCGTCCGCAAGACGATGATGCTAAAAGGCGACGCCGATATTGATATGTGGATTAATACGACCGTCGCTAAAGACCTGGAAGGGTCGGATGTTGTCAAAGTAAGCATGAGTCCTACTGATCGCTGGCTCATGCGTATGTTCTTCAACCTTGCCCAAAAAGGAACGGTTGACTCATCCGCAACGCCACACCCGATTCTGTCGGATGTTAATGTGCGAAAAGCGATTCGCTCCGCTATTGATATAGATACGATCAATTCTGAAATCTACTTTGGGCTGGCGACTCCCGTCTGGTCAGAATTCTTTCGCCCGCCCTATCAGTGCAACGTGCCGCGCCCAACGTACGATCTCGAAGCCGCTAAAGCCCTGCTCGAATCATCGGGCTGGATCGACTCTGACGACGACGGCGTGCGCGAATGTCGCGGTTGCTCGACCGGCGCACCCGAAGGCTATAAAATGGAAATGGAATTCATCACCTATCCTGAATTCGGCGAACCGCTTATCCTCACGCAACAACTCATCGCTGAAATGTTGAGCGATATCGGCATTAAAGCAAATATCTCCGTCGTCGAAGGCAGCATCTTATGGGATCAAGCCGAAAACGGCGGCATCGAACAAAGCGGCAACTTCGACATGGATATTTGGGACGATGGATACCCGGGCATCGATCCTACCGATTACATCTGGGAAATGTATTCGCAAGAAGCGCTTGTACCGGGCTTCGGCAACAACGTCATGCGATATAACAATCCCGAAGTGGACGCGCTGATTGACGAAGCCTATACGCTCGATGAAGCCTCGCGCAAAGAAACCTTCTGCGCTATCGCCGAACGTCTCGATGAAGACATCCCCATGATCTACCTCTTCACTACGCCGAACGCCGAAGCCTACTCCGCGCGCATTGAAGGCGTTCAGTCGTCTGTCAACGATATGGTGACGTGGAATATCGCCGATTGGACGCTCAAGTAAGCGACAAGCGCCGCAGCGAACATTGCGCTGGCGAACGCTTCTGGCTTATTCGATTAAGTCCAGAGCGTTCGCCGCTTCCGCGCCATAACGCTTAAGATGACCGCTTACATTTTCCGCCGTCTTCTTCAAACCGTTGGGTTGCTCTTCTTCCTCAGCGTGATTCTTTTCAGCTTGGTCAATGCCGCGCCCGGCGGTCCCATCACAGCATATGCGGGTCGGCGTCCCCGTCCCGAAAAGATAGCGCAACTCAAACGACAATTTGGGCTGGATCAGCCGCTCCCCACTCAGTATCTCTATTGGCTTGTCGGCAACGATTGGACGACCATTGACTCGAACGGCGACGGCATTAAAGATTCAGCGGGTTTGCGCAAAGGCGTTCTCCGCGGCGATTTCGGCTTTTCGTATCGCACGCGTAAACCCGTGTTAGAAGAAATTCAATCGCGCCTACCGAACACCGTCTATCTCATGAGCGTCACCATGCTGGTCGCGCTCCTCATCGCCATTCCATTGGGCGTATACTCCGCCGTCAAACAATACTCTTCCTTCGACTTTTTCGCCACCACCTTCTCCTTCGCCGGACAAGCCATCCCAGAATTTTGGCTGGGGCTTATCCTCATTATCGTTTTCTACGCGTGGTTAAAAAATCCGTGGACCGGAGAACCTCTTTTACCCTCTGGCGGCATCTCCTCCCTCGGCAGCGGATTTTCACTCTCCGACCGACTCGCTCATTTGATCCTCCCGGTCGTCACCGGGACATTGGGCTGGATCGCTTGGTATTCGCGTTTTATCCGTTCAAGTCTGCTCGAAATCTTGCCGCTAAATTACCTTCGCTCCGCCCGCGCGCGCGGATTAACTGAACGCATCGTAGTTCTCAAACACGCTCTCAGCAACGCGTTGATTCCCATCGTAACGCTAATCGCGCTCGACCTGCCGTACATCTTCACCGGCGCCGTCTTGACCGAAACCGTTTTCGCCTGGCCCGGCATGGGGCGTTTGTATTATCAAGCCGCCATAGATCGCGACTATCCGCTGCTGCTCGCCGTGTTAATCATCGGTGCGGCATTCATCATTCTCTGCAATCTCATTGCCGATATTTTATACGCCTACCTTGACCCGCAAGTGAGATATGAATAATCGCATATGCGTAGGATGGACGCAATAATGATCCCGCAACCTTCCGAATTCTCCATCGCCATCTGGAAGCGCTTCACCCGTCATCGGGGCGCGATCATCGGCATGGTTATCATCAGCCTCATCATACTATTGTGCATTTTCGCGTTCCTATCGCCATTCAATCCGGAAAAATCGAGTCTTGCCGAGAAGCTTCTGCCGCCCTCATCCGCCCACCTGCTCGGAACAGACGCGCTCGGACGCGACCTACTGACGCGTATCCTCTACGGCGGAAGAATCTCGCTCACCGTCGGCGGGATCGCCGTTGCGATTTCACTCCTCATCGGCGTTCCTATCGGCGCGCTGGCTGGCTACTACGGCGGCAAAGTCGACTCCATTCTTATGCGCATCACCGACGCATTCCTGTCGCTGCCGTCTTTCCTCGTCTTAATCCTGCTGGCGGCAATCCTGCGCGAAGTGGAACTCCCCATCTTCCAGCGCAACAGCGTGCTGACCATCAGCCTCGTCATCGGCGCTCTTTCGTGGATGACCTTCGCGCGTCTCGTCCGCGCTGCCTTCCTCACCTTGCGCGAGATGGATTACGTCTCTGCATCGCGCGCGCTCGGCGCGTCAGATCGGCGCATCATGCTGGGTCACATCCTTCCCAACGGCATCGGCGTCGTTATCGTCGAAGCAACTCTGCAACTCGGTTACGCCATCATCCAAGAGGCGGGCTTGAGTTTTCTCAACTTCGGCATCCAGCAGCCAACGCCTTCATGGGGCAACCTTATCTATGCGGCTCAAAGTCACTTCACAAAATACCCGTGGCTGGCGATCTTCCCCGGCATTGCCATCTTCCTGACGATCGTTTCCGTCAACTACATCGGCGACGGTCTGCGCGACGCGTTCGATCCGTACAAGGTGATGGAAAAGGTTGGGGAGTGGACGTAGCGCTGTGACTTCAACTACATTTATCAACATCCTTGGCTGGACGGGCTCCATCCTCTTCCTCCTCGCCTACACATTGGTCTCGCTCAAAAAAGCGGACGGTGATTCGCTTCTGTATCAAGGCATGAACATCGTAGCTGGCGTATTTCTCGTCGTTTACACATTCATACTCGGCGCGTACGCCACCACAGGTCTCAACACAGCATGGGTCGCCATCGGTTTGTTCACGCTGGGGCGCAGATGGCTCAACCGAAAATAACCGCGCGCGTCACACCGAACGCGCGTGTGGATGAGATCGAGCATGGCTGGCGGCTCTCCATCCCAGCGGGGGATGCGACGAACTATCGCAACGCGCAACTGGACGACTACGCCGGACTCTCGCGCCATCAATTTCCGCATCGCTTCACTCGACGGATCAGCCTGTTCGCGCGAACTTCAAGCGACTCTATCCCCGGCACATGGGGCTTCGGCTTGTGGAACGATCCATTCGGGTTATCGCTCGGCTTCGGAGGAAATCCGTTTCGATTGCCCACGCTGCCGAATGCAGTTTGGTTCTTCGACGCGTCGAAGGAGAACTATTTATCGTTTCAAAATGAACGGACACATAAGCCCGCCCCTACGAATGGCTTCATAGCGCAGATTTTTCGCTCGCCAAAATTTCACCCGCTGTTAATTCCCGCCGGACTTGCCCTCGCCTTTTCACGCAAAACAACGAGGCAAATGCTGGGAAGAATCATCGGCGAGGACAGAGTCGCCGTCAGCGTGAACGCGGCTGAATGGCACAGATACAGCTTGACGTGGGAAGAGAAGCGCGTGTCGTTCGAAGTGGATAATATTGAAGCGTTCAAATCGGATGTGAGCCCGAAGCCGCCGCTGGGATTGGTCGTCTGGATTGATAATCAATATGCGTCGTTTACCCCCGATGGAAAAGTCGGGTTCGGAGTATTGGCAAACCCCGAACCCGCATGGTTGGAAATTAAGGAACTAGAGATCAGAGATTAGAAAGCCCAAAACGTTGGCAGGTAGGTGCGAAGCAACGCGTCAATGATCAAGCCAAGCAAAATATAGCCGCCGAATTTTCGGTTATGTTGAAAGGCGAAACCTGAAAACCAAATGGGCCAGAATGCGCGAGCTTGTTCCGGCGCTTCGGATGGCTTTGGGCGATTTAAAACTTTGATGACATTGAGAGCGTCTTTCGCGGCAAGAAAAACGATCAGCATCGCAGGGGTGAAGTAGCGCGAGACGAATACCAGATAAGCAACGATAATGTAAATGAGGCAGATCGCGACCTGATCGGTGCGGCGCGCAAACGCTTCGCCGACGCGAACGGGGAACGTACCGACGCCTTTGATCTTATCGTCGTCGCGTTTGTCAATATGTTTAGCGATGTTGATGCTGGCGACGCCGAGTCCGTACGGAACGCCCGCAAGAACCGCGCTCCACACATTAGACATGACGATCTCGTTTCCACTGAACAACGCCAGCACATAATAGACCCCGCCGATGATGATGGGACCCCAAACGAGAAAGATGGCAAACTCGCCCAACCCCCAATATTTAAAGGGGTAAGTATATGCCAGCAGCGTAATCGCGCCGAATACGAATAACCCCAGAACGGCAAGGTTAAAGCCTGTGCTGATCAAAACATATATGCCTGCCAAGGTGGCTAACGTGCCGCTCGCTAAAAACCAGCGGATCTGCTGCGGTTTCGTAAAGAAGCCCTGCACAAGCGGGTGAACCCCATACTGAGAGCGGAAATAGTTATCTTTATCCACGCCGCGCGAGAAATCGGTGTAATCGTTGAGCAGGTTATTTGTGCCGTGCGCGATAAACAGACCGAGCGTGACGATCAGGAACGGAATCCACGAAAAATATCCATCGCGCGCAGCAAGGATGCCTGCGATTACGCACGAATAGACGGTGACCAACGTCACCGCCGAACGCGTAGCAATCAGCCACTTCGAGACTACGTCGAGCGCATCCCATTCTTTTTTATTGTCCATTTTGATGAGTTGCCACGAGGCTTTGCGCCACATAGCGAAATTGATATTCATTATGTTTCTCCTGACATAAAAGGTCTGATGGTTTTCGTCTTTCGACATAGTCCATCGCCAATTGTACGCCGTGATTATACCCTCAACTTATCGAACAAATCGAGCTGGCGCGCCTTGTTTCGCACGGCTAACGGCATAACCTTCGATTCCGAACACTCCCAGCGCCAGCCAGATCAGCCCAAAGCCAAACAACTGCGAGCGATCGAATAATTCATGATAGACGAATACGCCCAATAGAAATTGAAGCGTTGGCGTAAGATATTGAAGAACGCCGACTATAGTGAGCGGGATTTGCTTAGCGGCGGATGCAAACAACAATAGCGGAATCGTGGTTACAGCGCCCGCGCCGACCATAAGCCAATCTGCTGTTGCGCCGGAATGCAGAAACGCGCCTGTTCGCGCGGCTTCCGCAACGCCCAAGTAAACGAGCGCCGGAACGAGGAGAATGCCAGTTTCAAACGTCAGTCCATAGAGCGAGCCGAGCGGCGCAAGTTTCTTGACTAACCCGTAGAAACCGAATGAGAAAGCAAGCACAAGCGCGATCCACGGCAAGCGCCCATAAACGAACGTCAAATAACCGACTCCGATTACGGCCAGTCCGACAGAAAGCCACTGCGCTGCACGCAACCGCTCGCGCAAGAAGAGCACGCCTAGCAACACGCTTAATAACGGATTTATAAAATATCCCAGGCTTGCCTCAATCACAAAATCCGAGTTGACCGCCCAAACATATACCAGCCAATTAACGCCGATCAATATCGAAGCGATCAAATAAACGCGAAATACGCGCCAATTCACAACAGAGTGGAAATCTCGCCATTGACCGCTAACGCCGATGATCGCAATCAGCAGCGCAAACGACCAGATAATGCGATGCCCCAATAGTTGCGGAGCGGGAACCTCGCGCAACAGTTTCCAGTAAAGCGGGAAGAAGCCCCACAGCGCGTATGCGACAACGCCGTTCAAGATACCTTTGCTCATTAACTATCCTTACGAAAATCTAGAATTAGGAACACACAACTCTCAGAACGTCGCAATCGGTTGCCGCCCTGCAAAGCCTGTCTCAACCTCGTGCCAATACGCAATATCCGTTTCGCCATAGCGCCAGCACAAGCATACTTCGCGTCCCTCTTTAAGCGCGGGAAAATCCATAAGTCCCGCGCTGATATCTTTAATCTGCGCGCCAGCGGCTTGAATTGCATGCAACAAATCGTCGAAGCGTTCAAAATCAACGACCATCTTGCTCAAGGTCGGGTTGCCGCCGTTGCCGGCGGCTTTTTCCATCATCGCCCAAACTTCGGGTTGGTCGGCGAGAACTCGGCGGCGAATCAGCATCGCTTCGTGAATAAGCGGGCGTATCGTTTCTAACGTTCGGTTGGCTTCCTCAAGGGTGAAATAAATCGGCATGTTGGAAGTATACACGCAGACATAAAAAACGGGAGCGATAGCGTCGCCTATGACGCTATCGCTCCCGTCATCAACTTAACCTGTATACGATTTTAGCCTCAAACTATTCGTCACCACAAAGACGCTGCTGAACGCCATCGCGCCAGCAGCGAGCATCGGATTCAACCAACCCAGTGCGGCGGCGGGGATTAGGATCACGTTATAGAAGAACGCCCAGAACAAGTTTTGTTTGATCGTTGATAATGTCTTTCTCGATAAGCGGATTGCTTTCGCTATGCCGCGTAAGTCGCCGCTCATCAACGTCACAGGCGCCACCGCCATAGCAACGTCCGTCCCCGTGCCGATCGCGATGCCAACGTCCGCCTGAGCAAGCGCGGGGGCGTCGTTAATTCCGTCGCCAACCATGGCAATCACATTTACGATTTTCGATTGACGATTGGCGATTGACGATTGGAGATTTTTGACTTCTGAAGATTTCCCTTCGGGTAAAACCTCAGCAAGAACTGTATCAATACCAACTTGTTTTGCGATTGCCTCTGCCGTCTTTTGATTATCGCCTGTGATCATCGCAACCTTCAAACCCATGCGATGTAATTCGCCAATCGCATCTTTTGAATGCTCTTTCAACGTATCCGCCACGGCGATCACGCCTACGACCTCATTATCTACGGCAACGATCATTGGAGTCTTCGCCTCTGTCTGAAGCCACTCCATCTCCGTATGAATATCTTGAACGGAAATATCTTCCGCGTTCATCAAGCGCAGGTTGCCGATCAATATTTTCCGACCATCCACATCTGCCGAAATACCCATGCCTGCCAATGCTTTGAAACCTGCCGCTTCAGCCAACGGAAGATCGCGCTTGGTTGCTTCAGCCACGATGGCTTCGCCCAATCCGTGTTCGCTTCCTTTTTCTGCAGAAGCCGCCAGATAGAGAATCGCGCTCTCATCCCAGCCTGCGCAGGCAACGCCATTCTTATCAGCCGCAGTAGATCGATCGGCAGAAATGATATCGGTTACAGTCGGCTGTCCCTTCGTGATCGTTCCCGTTTTATCCAACACAACGACGTTGACTTTGCCCGCGCGCTCCAACGCCTCGCTATTTCTGAACAGCACGCCCATCTCCGCGCCTTTGCCCGTCCCTACCATTACCGCCGTAGGCGTGGCAAGCCCCATCGCGCATGGACATGCAATCACAAGCACGGCGACCATATTGATCAATGCGCGAGTCAGGTCGCCCGGAGCGCCGAAGAAATACCAACCCGCAAAGGTCAGCGCGGCGATGACGATCACCACCGGCACGAACACAGCGGAAACTTGGTCGGCGAGTCTTTGAATCGGAGCTTTGCTCCCCTGCGCGTCTTCCACCAATTTGATGATTCGCGCAAGCGCGGTTTCTTTACCGACTTTCGTCGCCTCAAATTTCAACGCGCCGAGTTTGTTCAACGTCGCACCAACGACTGAGTCGCCTGGTTTCTTTTCCACCGGCAACGATTCGCCCGTCAGCATAGATTCGTCCACGTTGGATTTTCCTTCGATGACCACGCCGTCTACCGGTATCATCTCACCGGGCTTTACAAGGACGACGTCGCCAACGCAAACATCGTCCACCGGAACGGAAACTTCCTCTCCATTGTGAATGACACGCGCCGTTTTAACGCGAAGACCCATCAACTTCTTGATCGCTTCAGAGGTGCGTCCTTTGGCGCGCGATTCCAAATATTTTCCAAGCCGGATCAACGTGATGATCACCGCGGCGGTCTCGAAATAGACATGCCCTGGAATTACTCCGAAGGCAATAAATATGGAATAAACGTAGGCGACCGTAGAGCCCATCGCAACAAGAACATCCATATTGGCGGAGCCGTTGCGCAAAGATTTGTACGCGCCGACGTAATACTGCCAGCCCACATAGAACTGAACCGGCGCAGCGACGATCATCATCGCATAATTCGCCCAAGGCGCGTGCGCCCAATGCCCCAATAAATTGAAATCGCGCAACATGGAAAAGACGAACAACGGCGCGGTAAAGATTAAACCGATAACGAACATCCGAAACTGTTCATTAACTTCATGTTCGCGCGCAATGGCTTCAGCGTCTTCAGCGTCTCCGCCAAGTTCTATCGTCTCAAAGCCCGCCTGCGTCATCGCCGCCCGAATCTCCGATTGGCTGACAATAGTCGGAACATATTTGACGCGTGCCTTTCCACTAGCGTACGATGCTTGCGCTTCAAGCACGCCGTCCAACTTGAGCAATGCCGCTTCAAGCCGGCGCGCATCATTATCGTCCGCGATGCGCTTAATCACGAGGTCTGCTTCGCCCGTCGCTACGCCGTATCCTGCGCGATTAACGCGCGCAATAAAATCAGGCAACGCCAGCTTTGTCGCGTCAAAGTCCACCGTTGCGCGCTCAGACGATAAGTTAACAACGGCGGTCTGTACGCCGTCTAATTTCTTAAGGTTGCGCTCTACTGTCGCAACGCAGTTAGCGCAGGTCATACCTGTGATAGGAAGGGTAAGTTGTTTTGTATCAGTCATGGTATTTGCTTTCTACATTCGTTCAATTTTCATCCAAGGGATGCTCAATCTCGTCTGCCATAAAAACGCGGCGGAGTTTTGTTCGGAAACGCGCAAATAAATATCCATATAGAAATATATCCGCTCGCCACGATGCATCGCACTCGATAGCTCGCGAGACCTGTCAGCCTTTCTTCACATGCCGTTTTTGCGGTCACGGCTTGCTGTTTATCAAACGGCTCTTCCACGCTCCCAGCCATAACGGAGGCACGGCGTGGCGTTAAGCCTGTTCGCTGTTATTCAAATATTTATCAGGGTCTTTTTCGAAAGATTTCTTGCAGCCAAGCGAGCAAAAATAATAAGTCTGTCCTTTGTATTCGGAGACGCCAGCGGCAGTTTCAGGGTCAATATCCATGTGGCAAACAGGATCATGCACTGTAGTTGTTGTCATACTTTACTCCTTATTTTTGTTGTTAATTTAAATTTACCCGCCGCAGTAATTGGGCGTTGATTGCCACGACGATCGTGCTCACTGACATTAACAGCGCGCCGACTGCGGGTGAAAGCAGAATCCCAGCCGAGGCAAGGATGCCTGCGGCTAAAGGCAATGCGACAATATTGTAGCCCGAAGCCCAGATCAGGTTTTGAATCATTTTGTTGTAACTGGCGCGGCTTAGTTTGAAAATCTTGACCACATCCAGCGGGTTGCTCTTCACCAAAATAATTCCTGCGGACTCAACAGCTACATCAGTACCACTACCGATGGCAATGCCTACGTCAGCGCGAGTGAGAGCGGGCGCATCGTTGACGCCGTCGCCGACCATCGCAACCTTTTTACCTTGTTTTTGAAGTTCGATCACTTTTTCATCTTTGTGTTCGGGCAACACCTCCGCAAAATACAAACTGATTCCCAGTTCATCAGCGACGGCTTTGGCGACATCCTTGCTGTCACCCGTCAACATAGCAACTTGCACGTTCATCTCATTTAATTTTTGTATCGCCGAATAACTTTCAGGTCGGATGACATCAGCCAAGGCGAGCGCGGCGAAAATCTTTCCGTCAACGATCAGATAGACGACGGTCTGACCCTTTGTCCCTGAGGAAGAAGCGAATTCCGCAAATCCCGAATCAGGCTGAATGGTGAGCAGTTCCAGCAAGCGCGGACCGCCCACCCACAAATCCTTCCCGTTGTGTTTGGCGCGGATGCCGCGTCCTTTGATGGCTTCAAAATCAGTTACGACTGGCAGTTGCAAATTTTTCTCTTGCGCCGCAGAACGGATCGCTCGGGCGATGATATGTTCCGAGTCCGCCTCAACAGCCGCAGTGAGGGCGAGAGCGTGGTTTTCATCCACGCCATTGGTTTTGACAGCCACCACGCCCTGCTCGCCTTTCGTGAGCGTGCCAGTTTTGTCGAAGATCACCACGTCAATCTCACGCGCGGCTTCGAGCGCCAAACGGTTGCGGACTAAAATCCCGTTCTGCGCCGCGGACGTGGCGCTGATCGCCACAACAAGCGGGACAGCCAGCCCCAGCGCGTGCGGACACGCGATCACCAACACTGTGACGACGCGCTCCAACGTGAAAAGGTCGAAGCCCAACGCGATTGTCCACAAAATGGCAGTGAGCGCGGCAACACCGATGGCAAGATAGAAAAGCCAGCCCGCGGCTTTATCGGCTAATATTTGCGTGTTCGATTTACTTTGTTGCGCGTCATGAACCAAACGCATGATTCCAGCCAGCGCGGTCTGTTCACCAATGGCTGACACGCGGACGCGCAAACTCCCATCTTGATTGATACTGCCCGCGATCACTTTCGCGCCGATAGTTTTTTTCACGGGAAGCGACTCGCCCGTGATCATCGCTTCGTTCACATCGGACTCGCCGTCTGCCACCACACCATCAGCAGGGATACTCGCCCCAGGGCGGACAAGCACGAGGTCGTTCAACTTCAACGACGATGCTGGCATGGTGTGAACACTGCCGTCGGGCATGATGTGTTCGGCGGTGTCGGGCATCAACTTTGCCAACGCGTTCAACGCGCCTGAAGCCTGACGGACACTTCGCATTTCGATCCAATGTCCCAACAACATGATGTCAATGAGTGTGACCAGTTCCCAGAAAAATCCTTCGCCTAAATTGAAGAACAACGCAGCGAGGCTGTACACAAACGAGACCAAGATCGCCAACGAGATCAACAGCATCATGCCGGGTCGGCGGTTGCGAATCTCTGGGACTGCCATTTGAATGAACGGCACGCCGCCATAGACAAAAACGATCACGGCAAACAGCGGCAGAATCCATTGACTGCCCATGAATTCAGGCATCCTGAATCCAAACCACATCTGAAGCATAGGCGTGTAGAGCAATACTGGAATGCTCAACACTAACGAGACCCAGAATTTTTTGCGGAACATGTCTTCATGTCCGCTATGATCTGTATGGTTCGCATGTTTATTTTGTGCGGAAGCCGAATCGTGCATTTCGTGCCCCGAGTGGGCAAAATAAGACGGCTTCACATCTGGCTGCGCATGCGAATCGTGTTTCATCTCCTCACGATGATAGTCTTTATGCGTTTTGTGGGCGTCGTTCATTATGCCTCGTACAAAACAATAAGAGGATATTCATCCCTTTTTTACAGAGTGATCAGCCCTTCCGCCGGGTAATTCAGTTCAGCCAACAATGCCTTGATCTGCGTCTCGTCAGCGGGAGCGTCGAACATAATCTCAACTTTTCTCGCATCGAGATTCGCCTTAACAGATTGCACGCCAGCCAACTCGCCAACTTCCACCTCGATAGTGTGCGTGCAATGATTACAATGCATGGCGGGAACGGAATAAGTAACGGTAGTCATAGTTTTCTCCTTTAGGGTTATTAAAATTTCTTACGATTAACTGCGGAATTATCCATTCGCAGATAAATCCTACTTTTTACGCACAAACTGCGCTACACTTTTGTAGACATATCAAACACTTCGGCAATTTCTTTCAATACACGCTGGCGTTCCTCCTTGTCATTCCCTTGAATCGCAGCAATGACGCATGAATTTAAGTGGTTTTCAAGGATCTGGCCGCTAACCTTACTTAATGCCCCATCCACCGCTTGAATCTGACGAATTATGTCAATGCAATACGCATCTTCCTCGACCATACGAATAATGCCGCGTAAATGCCCTTCAACTGTTTTCAAACGTCGGAGCGTAGCCTTTGTGTCCACATTTTCCTCTTTCTTCTTGACAGCGGATTCCATCCCGCTCTTACCCCCCCCTAGGGGGTAGGGATACTATATCGCGCTGTCAGTCGCTTGTCAAGCCTGCCAAACGCGATTCTTCCCCTACATTGATGACATCCATCACTTCTCTGCTATTCCATTCTTCCATACACTACGCATCAAGGACGTTAATTGTCCGAATTATCATCAAACAAGGCTCAAACCTTCACACAGGCCGAGCGACTCATGCCAAAATGAGAGAAAGGCAGACATGCAAATTACACGTCAAGCCGATTACGCCTTGCGGGCGATCTTACACCTTACGCGCGCCAGCCAAGGTAAGCGCATCTCCACCAGTCAGATCGCAAAAGCGCAATGCATTCCCTCTTCGTTTCTAGCGAAAATCATCTCACAACTCTCAATTGCAGGACTCCTCCACACCTCTCGCGGCGCGCGGGGAGGCATCGCTCTCGCGCGCGATCCCAGCCAAATCACCATGCTCGAAGTCATCGAAGCAATTGACGGGCCCGTTCAACTCAACGTCTGCGTTGACCGAGTCGGTCTGTGCGCGCTCGAAGAAAACTGCGCCATGCAACTTGTTTGGCGCGAAGCGCAAGACGCCCTAACGACGCAATTACGCAGCGCAACATTTGCACAATTCATTTAATCAAATCAGCAGAAAAGGACGATTCATGAACGTATCTATGTGGCGCAAAGCTCTTACAGTAATTCCAAACGTCTCAAAAGAAGAATGGGATCAGCTTGACGCAATTTCACGCTGGCTGATCTCGACTCGCGCCGCCGTGCTCGTGATGACCGTTCTTTCAGCGGCTCTCGCGGGACTATTAGCCTGGCGCGACTCCTCGTTCAACCTCTCCGCCTGGATCGCGGTAACGCTGGGCTTGGTTTTGGCGCACGCCAGCAACAACCTCTTAAATGATTATGTGGACCATGCGCGCGGCGTAGACCAAAAAAATTACTTTCGCACTATGTACGGTCCGCATCCGCTTGAAAACCGTCTTCTCACAAAACGACAACATCTCGCCTACTTTATCTTCACGGTCGCGCTCGCATTCATCTGCGGACTCTACCTTATGGCGCGCAACAGCTATGCGCCGCAAGCATGGTTCCTATTGGGCGCGGGCGCATTTTTACTCCTCTTCTACACCTGGCCCTTGAAATATATCGCCCTTGGCGAGATCGCTGTTTTCCTCGTTTGGGGTCCGCTCATGGTCGGCGGCGGTCATTACGTTATCACCGGCGCTTGGAGTTGGAACGCGGCGCTCATCGGCTCAATCTACGCTTTCGGCGTAACGACGGTTATCTTCGGTAAGCACATTGACAAACTCGCGATTGATCGAGAAAAACGAATTCATACCCTGCCGGTCGTTATCGGCGAGAAGGTATCGCGTTACATGGTCATTGGGATGATGATATTTCCCTATTTGATCATCTTTCACCTGATTGGAAACAAAGTCTTCTCGCCCGTTCTTCTAGTCACGCTGTTGGCGTTACCCAGCCTACGACAAGTTGTTCCAGCCTTCCTTAAGCCCAAACCCGCCGAACGTCCAGCAGATTTCCCCGAAGGACAGGGCGGCTGGCCCCTATACTTCGCCCCGCTATCATTTGTGTATAATCGCGCTTTCGGTTCCTATTTCTTATTGGGATTGTTGGCGGATACATTGATCCGTAAATTTCTGATGTAAAACGTCGCGTCATCGCCTAATGTTCCTTCATCCTATTTGTAACTTACGCGCAAGCAGAAGAATTTTTTCCGCTCCATAATATTTACGCCTGCGTTATTGAAGATTGTTCTCTATCGTTAGGTTTATCATTTCGATGAACATCGCGTTTTTCAAAAAACCTTACTGCGAAGTAATGTAGAATGCAGAGATTTTTTCTTATAAGGAGAAGACAACAATAAAATCCACATTTTGGCAAGGGTTCTGGAGGTTGGCAGATCCGAAAATCTCGCTGGCGTCTTTTGCGTCTATATTTCTGGGCGCGTGCGCGGCGGCGTCAGATGGAACGCTTTATTTCGGATGGTTGGCAGCGACGCTTATCGGAATCTTCGCCATCGAGATCGCCAAAAACGCTTCCGGCGAAATATTCGATTGGAACAGCGGGAACGATCAAGCGGTTATGCCTGAAGATCGCTCCCCCTTTTCGGGCGGCAAACGCGTCCTTGTAGACAAGTTATTGACGAAACGTCAGACGGCTGGCATTGCATTGGCTGGTTATGCGATCGGCGGCATTACAGGGCTCATTATCTTTCTCGAACGAGAGCCGTCCGTTTTGTGGCTGGGAATTATCGGCATAGCGCTTGCTTTCTTCTACCATGCTCCGCCTTTGAAACTGTCATATCGCGGAATGGGCGAATTAGCAGTCGCTGCGTCGTACGGGCCGCTGATTGGCGCGGGGACGTATCTCGTCCAGCGCGGAACCGTATCGTCTGCGATCATCTTGGTCGCCGCTTTGCTGGGCGTCTTCATCGCGGCATTTCTGATCATCAACGAATTCCCCGATTTTCACGCAGATCAAGCCGCCGGGAAACGAACGCTCGTGGTGTTGCTAGGAAGAAAGCTTGCAAGCCAATTATTCGTCGCTATCATAGCGGTCGCATTTCTGATTGCGCTGCTTCTGCCGCTTCTACAATTTTCCCCCGCGCTCTGGCTAGGGCTGATCGCCGTCGTTCCATCCTTTTCCGCGTCTAAGCGATTGCTTGCAAACCCAGAAACAACCGCTCAAATCATCCCTGCACAAGCAAACGCCTTACTAACGTTTATACTCTTCGCGCTTGGAAGCGGAGTGGGGTTTCTATTAAGTTGAAACAACGATCAAGGAGTTGATATGAAAAAATTTTACAGCCTGCTGGCTGCGCTTGCCGTTTTATTGAGCGCTTGTGCAAGCCAAACCGCAGACGGGATTCCAATCACGATTTATCGCTCGCCCACTTGCGGCTGTTGCGGCGCCTGGGCTGACTACGTCGCAGACAACGGGTTTAAGCCAACGGAAGAAAATACGCGAGACATGTCTCTCGTCAAAGTTAAATATCATGTTCCTATTGAACTTCAATCCTGCCATACCGCTATCATAGACGGCTATGTGATCGAGGGACATGTTCCCGTCAGGGAGATCAAACGCCTGCTGCAAGAACAACCCGCCGCGCTTGGAATAGCCGTCGGCGGAATGCCTATTGGCTCGCCCGGCATGGAGGTTGCCGGCGTAGAAGCCGAACCCTTTAATGTGATCCTGTTCTATGCCGATGGGACACAGGAAATTTACGCCAACTATCCATAAAATTCTCCCCCTGCATATATGACATTTGTCACAAGAAACAGGAAAGAATTTAACTGTGTATTAATCTGCGGCTCACATAGAATTCAGGTATAAGTTCTCTACGAATCTATATTTTGCTTTCAAGCGCAATAACAACGACATTACGCTAAGCAAACGGAGACTGCCGCATGAAACTCAAAAGCATATTAATCGTTATAGGCGCAACGCTCATTTTTACTGCGATTCTCGCCGCTTGCGGAGCCACGCCGACCGCCGCTCCTCAAGAACCCACTGCCGTAGAAACGCCTCCCCCTACAAGCGTTCTTGAAACGCCTTTCTTGGCAGATTGGGAAAAAAGCGGTCATGCGAACGCTTCAAATTACCCCTTCCGTCACTGGGATGAAGAAGACCCAGCCGAAGTTCCGACCTATTGTGCGAAATGTCATACCAGCGCAGGCTATCAAGACTTCCTCGGCGTAGATGGCAGCGCGGCAAATAAAGTGGATGCCGCCGTCCCGGCGGCTGAATCGCAAGGCATCCAATGCGTAACCTGTCATAATTCGGTCACCGTTTCAAGAACAACGGTAACCTTTCCTTCCGGCGCGACAATCACCGCCGGCGCCGACGCCCGTTGTATGGACTGTCACCAGGGGCTTGAATCGAAGATCAGCGTAGACGCGCAGATCGAACTCTTTAGCGCGGCGGATCATCCTGATACGGTCGTCGCTCCCATCAAAGACGCTCAAGGTAACGATCAAACTTTCGGCTTCAACGGCATTCATTATTACGCGGCGGCGGCGACGCTGTACGGCAATAAGGCTCTCGGCGGCTACCAATACGACGGCATGGCTTACGACTCGAAAAACGATCACGTGCCCGGCTACGACACCTGCATTGGTTGCCACGACTCGCACACGTTGGAAGTGAAAGTGCGCGAATGTTCGGTATGTCATCCCAGCGCAAGTGCAGTAGAAGATCTTAAATCCATCCGTATGGTCAGCTCGTTGAGCGATTATGACGGCGACGGCGATACGCGCGAAGGTATGTATTACGAAATCCAAGGTTTGCAAAGGATTCTATACGCTCAAATGCAAGCGTACGCCGCGCAAACCGTAGGAACTGGCTTACTCTACGACGACCATTCCTATCCGTACTTCTTCAAGGATACCAACTCGAACGGCGAGATAGACGAAGGCGAAGCTGTCTTCCCGAACGCTTTCACATCATGGACGCCTCGTCTGCTCAAAGCCGCCTACAATTATCAGGTTTCTCTCAAAGATACGGGCGCGTTCGCACACGGCAATAAATATATCGTCCAACTGCTATACGACTCGATCGCCGACCTCGGCGGCGACGTCGTCAAACTGGTGCGCACCGATGCAGGACACTTCGCCGGTAATACCGAACCGTTCCGTCATTGGGATGGCGAAGCGGAAGGCGGAGGCGTCGTGCCGTACACCTGCGCAAAATGTCACACTGTCGAAGGGCTCCCGCAGTTTATCCAAAACGGCGGCACAACAGTCGTCGCCGCAAATGGAACGACGCAAATCGTCGGGCTGGGAGCGCTGCCCGCCAGCAACGGCTTCCAATGTTCTACTTGTCACAACGAAGCCTCCTTCCCCGATCGTTACGCGATTAATTCCGTCACTTTTCCCAGCGGAAAGACAGTCAGTTACGGCGGTAAAGACGCAGACGGAAAGTACCTGCCCGATGATTCAAATCTATGTATCGCTTGTCACCAAGGGCTTGAATCTACAACTAGCGTCAATAACGCCTTACGCGGCAAAGACCTCGATACAGTCGATCCGAAGATCCGCTTCAAGAACATTCATTACTTTGCAGCTGGTTCAACGCTATTCGGCGCAGACGCACAAGGCGCATATCTCTACGAAGGCAAGCAATACGCTGGTGAATTTATGCACGCTAAGCCGGATGGCAGGGTCAACAAATGCCAGGATTGCCATGACGTGCACGCGCTCGAACCTAAGATCAAAGCCTGCGAGACCTGCCACAGCGTTTCAAACCCGGCTCTAATTCGCGAAAGCGACGTGGACTACGACGGCGACGGCGATGTGCAGGAAGGCGTCTCCGGCGAAATCTCAACGCTGGCTGAAGTCCTCTACGCTCAAATGCAGGCGTACTCTGAAACGCATGGCGGTCTCCTCGTCTATAACGGAAACGCCTATCCCTACTTCTTCGACGCAAACGGCAAAGGCTACGCGGCATGGACGCCTCGCCTCATGAGAGCCGCGTTCAATTATCAGTATGTTCAAAAAGACCCGGGCGCGTACGTTCACAACGCAAAGTTCGTCATCCAGTTCCTGATCGACTCTATCGAAGATCTCGGCGGCAACGTGAGCGCCTATACGCGACCGTAGGGCGCATTCGATAGTCACTGAAAAAGGCAGCGCAAAAACGTTGCCTTTTTCATATCGGATAATAACGACTGTAATGACTTTTATTGTCCAAATTTATGACAGTCTACACTAACTTACGCTGGCATTAACCGATACTATCGTTAATGAAGAATTCCGCTTTTTTACGGAGAATGCAAACAATGAAACCGACAAAATCTCTTCTTTTTATTGCGGGAGCGCTTACGCTATTTGCCGTTTTTGCCGCGCTTATTCTCATGTCCGCTCAAACAGTCTCTGCAATTGCGCCAGCGGAAGCGGCTCAACAAGACTTAAAAGATTGTCTACGTTGTCATGAGCAGCCTGCGGCGCTCTGGGAGAGTAGCCCGCATCGCGAACACAACATCAGTTGCACCGTTTGTCACAAACTCGCCGATAGCGCGGGAATGCATCCTGAGACTGCAAAATATACCGTGGAGAGCGAAGAGACTACTTGTTTGGTATGTCACGGCAGCGCCTCCAAAGAGAACGTCGCCAGCGAGATGGCTGCCAGCCAACATGCAGCGGTCGGCTTAAATTGCGTCAGTTGCCATAAACAGCATTCGCAGGGGCTTAAGGTCGCATCCGAAGCGCGCACTGTCTGTGAAAACTGCCATAAGGCTGAGATGCGCAACATGGTCGAGTCTACTCACTTCGCGGCGGGGCTCAGTTGCGTTAATTGTCATATGGGCGACGGCAAGGATCACTCAATGAACATATCAGCGTCAACCTGCAGCGATTGCCACACCGATCTCCATCAAGCCAGAGAAATGCTCGACGCCGGGGTAGAAGTGAACGCAATGGCAAATCCGAAGGCTCTGGTCACACAAGTTCCAGCGGAACAAACGCCCGCGACCGCGCCGCAAGGCGGCGTTCATCTGCCAGCCTGGGTATACGCGCTGGCGGGCGTCATCATCGGCGGAGTTGCCGCATGGGCGGTATTCGGTCGCGAACCGGGCTCGGCAAACGGGAAAAAACCCTAACTGAGGGACGAGGAGAGAAAACGATGACGGAACATGAAAGCAAGCAAGTAAACGCGGAAGAGAACACAGGAACAACCCGCCGCGACTTTCTGAAACTGGCTGGAGCAATGGTCGCGGCCGCCGGCGTAACTCAATTCATCCCGTCCGCAAAAATAGCCGCGCGCGCCGCCTCCGAAGAAGAAAGCAAACATCAGTGGGGTATGTTGATTGATATTAATCGCTGTATCGGCTGTCAGTATTGCACGTTCGCTTGCGACGCAGTCAATAATCTCGCCGAAGATATGCGTTATTGCGTAGTCACCACAGAAACGACTCAATCGGGCGATGAGTTCTTCCTTTCGCGCCCATGTATGCACTGCGAAGAAGCCCCGTGCGTACATGTCTGCCCCGTCGGCGCGACGTACAAGCGTCCCGACGGAATCGTGGCGATGAATTACGATCTATGCATTGGTTGCCGCTATTGCCAGATTGCGTGCCCATACGAAGCGCGCGTGTTTAACTGGAAGAAACCTATCGAGTTAAGCCCCCAGTCTCCTACTTTCGGATACCCTGAAGTTCCCAATCGCCCGCGCGGCGTAGTGGAAAAGTGCACGTTTTGTTCACATCGCATTGACGCAGGGCTGGAGCGGGGTCTTATACCCGGCGTAGATTCGCAAGCGACGCCCGCTTGCGTGGTCGCCTGCCCCACATCTGCCCGCGTTTTCGGCGACTTGAACGATCCCGAAAGCCCAATCTCCGAAGCGTTGGCAAACGCTAAAGTCACTCTCCGTCTGCGCGAGGAACTTAGCACGAAGCCGCGGGTATACTACATCCCCCCCGATCCGAAGGCGGAAAACCCATTCCAAGGAAGTTGATCATGCAAACAACGATTCATCGTCCTAAACTTCAAATCGGAAAACACAGCGTTGACATCTTCCCCTACTGGATGGGGTTGCTGGTCGCTGGGCTGCTCTTTGGACTGATCGGCGCGTTCACCGTATTGCGCGACGGTCTACAAGTAACGGGGCTTTCCAACCGCGTCCCTTGGGGATTATGGATCTCTATTGATCTCTCCTCCATCGCTATGGGAGGTTCGGCGTTCGTATTCGGCGTGATCGTTTACCTCCTGCGATTGAAACGCTTCGAAACGATCGGAAAATTGGCGGTCTTGCTCGGATTCCTCGGATATTCCACCGCCGGCATGGTGCTGCTGTTCGATCTCGGTCAACCGCTCCGTTTTTGGCACCCGGTCGTATTCTGGCAGCCTCATTCGCTCCTCTGGGAAGTGACGATGTGCGTGGTGCTTTACCTGACTGTGCTGGTCGCCGAAATGGCGCCGATCATTGTGGAACACCCCTTCTTCACGGATCATCCGCTCTATAAGAAATTTCCCATTGTCAAAAAAGCCGCCTCTGCCGCCAAAACGATTGCTCACTGGCTGCATAAAGCCGGCCCCGCCCTCGCCATCATCGGGCTGACGTTATCGCTTCTCCATCAAGCTTCGCTCGGCGCGACATACTCCGTCATCTCGGGACGCGGCGTTTGGTTCAATCAAAGCGCGCCGGTGCAATTCGTTTTATCCGCAATGAGCGGCGGGACGGCGCTATTATTCTTTTTAGGCGTTATCGTCTTCCGCGTCATGCGCCCCGGAACAGTTGAAGACAGCGCTTTATACGACGTTGCGCGGCTCTCCGGCGGTGTGACGTTGCTGCTCACCTATCTGCGCCTATGGGATTGGGCGGTCACCAATTACTATTCGTTCGATCGCAACATCAGCCTACAAACTGAAGCGCTGAACGCAGTCGCTCCTTACTCGTTGTCATTTTGGATCGGGCAGGCGCTTCTGCCCATCATCGCCGGCTCCGTTCTGCTCGCGGCGAAATCAATCAAAAACTTCCGCTATCTGATGGCGTTTGCGGTCATACCGATCTTCGCCGCCATCCTTATGCGTTGGAATTACAATTTCTCAGGGTTAATCGCCACTCCTACATACGCGCCCTTTACGCCGACCATCATCGTTAACTCCTACGCTCCTACCTGGGTGGAGTTCTCGGTCGCTGCGCTGGTGATTTCCTACTGGTTGCTCATGTTCAGTCTCGCCATTCGCTATCTGCCGTTTAAAGCGGAGAACGAGCGCTAGAACTGGAGGCGATGACGCTCTCTCGCTCACAGTTATTGAATCTGGCGCAAGCCTTTATAACCTTGATATAACTTCTGCGCCATATCGAACAGCGCGCGTCGTTCAGATTCGGTCGGTTTCTGATCCCCTTTGCCGTAAAATTGCAGCGTGACTGTCATTCGGTCTGCAACCACATTCGCCGGGTCAGAATCGTCCAAATTTAACGATCCAAATTGCTTCGCCCAGATTAAGAATTGCGTCCGTTCCGCGTCGGTCATCAAGTCTACGAACGACTTTGCCGCCGCATCCGGGTTCTCGGAACGACAATCGCTTCCATATACTTCGCCCGAAAGAAAAACGGTCGCGCGATCGCAGAACCCGGCAATGCCGCCATCCCGCTCCCATACAAGCGCGACAGTGGCGGGCAACATGCGGCTTTCATCCGCATTAACGCGATATTCAAACTCCAAGCCGTCTGTTTCCAGCGTGATGGTCCTACCGGGAGTAATCGCCTGCGCGCACATCACATCTTCAAGCGAGACTCCCAAACACGCATCGGTAAATTCCGTTTCAACGTCGCTGACGACGCGGATTCTATCCATACTTACGCCCAAATTAAATGCCAGCCGTAAAACAGCCGCTTGTTGCGCTACCGTCAGCTGCACCGGAGTGGGCGTCGCGCGTATGCCGTCCACCGGGATAAAAGACTGCTCCTGCGGATTCGTCGTACGAGCGCACGCTGAAAGAGTCGCCACAAAGAGGATGATCAATACGAAACGTTTCATTTCTGCTCCTTAAAAAAAGGGGCGCGCGCCCCAGTCAGAATGTTCCAAAACCTGTATAATCTCGCCATGCAAATTAAAGCCGTTCTTCTACTTTTGATAATTCTAACCGCTTGCGCGCCCCAGTCAGACGCCGCCGTTCAAATACCGTTAGCGGTCGCTTCTACGCTGACAGCGCTTCCGACAAACGCGCCCGCGTCTATCTCAACGCCGCTCCCCTCTCCGACCCCGTTCAATCTCGCCGGCTTGTTCTGCGAATATCAATTTTGCATTGGGCATCCCGTTGACATGGCGTTCTACGATGTCAGCGCGCAACAAAACCCAGCCGCACCTAGCAGTTATTCGCAGGGACTGCTCGCCGCCTACAGCGGCAACTTGTTCATTCAGATAATCTGGCAATTAGCGCCCGGCGCGTCTGATCCCAATTTTTTACTCGACTTAATTCTGGAAGAGGGAATAGATACGCGCCTCGGCGCGCCTAGCATAACGTCAATTCGCAACATGAACGTAATCTCCATTACGATTGCCTCTGCCGCCACGTCGCTATTGCCTTACGGCGGCGCAGCGGCATGGACCTGCGGCGACCGCGTCTTTGCGTGGAAAGTCTATACGCCTGACGAATCTTCCGCGCCTGCGTTGTTCGACGCGGCTCTCGCTCGCTTCATCTGCAATCGCTGACGAGTCAACGCCGCTCCAACTCTTTCGCCTCCTGCCATAGCGCATCCATTTCGCTCAACGTTAATTCAGATAAAGCCCGTCCTTGCTTCCTCGCGCCTTGTTCCACATATGAGAAACGTTTCTTGAATTTAGCGTTCGTTCCCCGTAATGCGGATTCGGCGTCCAGCTTCTTCCAAAGCGCAAAGTTGACCAACACAAAGAACAAGTCGCCGATCTCAGAGGCGAGTTCGGCATTTGTTTCAGCGCATTTAATCTCTTCGATCTCTTCCTTAATTTTATCTAACACGCCGTCAATCTCACCCCAGTCAAAACCGACTCGCGCGGCACGGCTTTGATATTCTTGCGCTTGAGTCAACGCAGGCAAGATCAACGAAACGCCGTCCAACAGCCCGCCGCCGTCCTTCTTCTTTCCTCTTTCTTTCTCCTTTAATTTCTCCCAATTCGCTAACACATCATCCGCATCGTCCACCTTTACGTCGCCGAATACATGCGGATGTCGGCGCACGATCTTCGAGTGAATTCCCTGAATCACCTGCGTTATATTAAACCGTCCATCTTCATTCGCAATTTGCGCGTGTAGAACAATCTGCAGCAACAAATCGCCGAACTCCTCGCACATCTGAGTGGAATCGCCTGAATCGATCGCGGCAATCGCCTCATAGGTTTCTTCCAACAAGTGTCTTCTCAGCGACTCATGCGTTTGCTCGCGATCCCACGGACAACCGTTTGGCGCACGCAGATGAGCCACGATCTCGGTGAACGACTCGAACGACGTCCCTTCGCCGAGCGCGGGAACAAACCAACAGACCGAATCGGAAATTGAGAAATTAGAAAAAAAGCCTACTCTTTCTTCTTTCGATTCCCCGCCTTCTACAACGCAAACTGCATGTTCGTTCGGGTACACCTCCAACAGCGTGCCTTTTATCTTCAACGCCAACTCTTTCGAATTGATTCCGAGAATCAGCGCCGGCGTCTCTGGCGGAAACGGCGGCACATAGGCTGAAGCGAAAGCGGACGCGTCAATCAGAGTCAGTTGCGAGGGCAAAGAGACGCGCAGCGCGCCAATAGCCTGAGCGGCGAGAGATAAATCCATAAGATGATCCAATCTATACATTAAATATAAAACGTAATGCGAAACGGGCGTCGCGCATTACGTTTACAGTTGCAGCTTGGAACGTGAGACTTGAAACGAATTAACGCTTCGTGTAGGTCGGCGCCTTACGAGCCTTCTTAAGACCCGGCTTCTTGCGCTCCTTAATGCGAGCGTCGCGAGTGAGCAAGCCATGCTTGCGAAGCGCCGGCGTCCAGTCGCCATTGAGCGAGGCAAGCGCGCGAGCCAGTCCGAGCCGTACGGCTTCTGTCTGCCCAGCCGCACCGCCGCCATTTACCTTGACGGTTACATCGTATTTTCTCACGTCTTGTCCCACCGCATCGAAGGCGCGCAAAATATCCTGCAAGTCGCCTAGGCGAGGAAAGTACGCGCCAGCTTCCTTTTCATTCACTGTGAAACTTCCAGAGCCATCCATCACGCGAACGCGCGCGGCGCTGGCTTTACGGCGACCTACCGCTTCATAATATTGAACAGCCATATTTTCTTCCTTTTTTTCTCTATGCCAATGGCGCAGGGTTGTTCGTGCCGTGCGGGTGATTCGAGCCCGCGTAGATCTTCAGGCGCTTTAATAAGGCGCGCCCCATACGATTCTTTGGCAACATGCCCCAGACCGCTTCACGCAATACACGATCAGGGTGTTTCTCCAACTGGTCGCGCAGGCTCACCGATTTGAGTCCGCCAGGATAGCTCGAGTGACGATGATACATCTTCGTCGTCAGCTTCGATTGCGTCTTCGTACCGGTAACGGTTACGCGTTCGGCATTAATCACAACAACAAAGTCGCCCATTTGCACGCCGGGCGTGAAAGTGGGTTTATGTTTTCCAAGCAACGCATGAGCGATGCGCGTCGCCACGCGCCCAAGGTTTTGTCCTTCAGCGTCTACAAGCAACCATTGGCGCTCGATCTCGCTTGCTTTCGGATAGTACGATTTGTACACGTTCAGTCTCTCCGTTTCTTTCGTTCTTTCTTTCTATAATATCTAATGTATTGACTCTTGATATTGTACTGCAATAAGCGTTAACCCACACGCGGGAGCAAGACCTGCAGGGAGCGCGCTTCGTTCGCGCCTTGCAGTTGGCTTCAAATTTTCAGCGATTGTTTCCGCCGAAATCTTTCGTTGCCCTACAGCCGCCTGAACAAAGACCATTCGCCGCGCCATACGGTATAGAAAAGAATCTGCTTCTACATCGAACTGCCACTGGTCCTCTTCTATGCGAGTCCAAGTCGCCCTCATCACTGTTCGCGCCGTCGTTCCATTCGGAGACGTTGGCGAGCCGAAAGCAAAGAAGTCGTGTTCGCCTAGAAACATCTGCGAGGCTTCTCTGAGCAAGTCATCATCCAAAGCGGAATTCAATCTCCATGCGAAACGTTCCCGCATCGGGTCGCGCAATGCGCCGCAAAACAACCGATACCGATACGTTCGCGATACAGCGTCGAAGCGTGGGTGAAAATCATCACGAACGACTTTGGCGCCCCAGATCGCCATATCTTTCGGCAACGTCACGTTCAGAGCGCGAATAAGGTCTTCGTCTGTATGTCGCCATTCGAGGTCGCACGCGGCAACTTGTCCCGTCGCATGAACGCCCGCGTCCGTTCTCCCCGAAAGGAGCGCCGAACGTCCCCTCCAGCCTAAAGAACGCAATGCGCGTTCAAGCTCGCCTTGCGCTGTGCGCTTCTGCGCCTGCCGCTGACTTCCGAAAAAGTTCGCGCCGTCGTAGGCAAGAGTCAATTGGTAACGTGCCATGAAAAGAGAATAGACTCTACTCTCTAATCCTTATTCTTCCACTAATTCGAGAATTACCATCTCAGCCGAATCGCCCATGCGCGGACCGAGTTTCAACATACGCGTGTACCCGCCGTTGCGGCTGGTAAAGCGCGGAGCGATATCGTCGAACAATTGCTTGATGACTTGATTATCGCCTAATTTAGAGACTGCAAGACGCCGCGCATGAACTTTTTGTTCGGGGGTCGCTTCGACGCTATTGCGCGCCAGCGTGATCAATCGTTCCGCGTCGCCGCGAATGGCGGCGGCTTTCGCGCGGGTAGTGCGAATGCGCCCATGCGTGAAAAATTGTTTGATAAGGTTGCGCCGCAACGCTGTGCGCGCTCCCGACGTTCGCCCTAACCGGTAACCAGAAATTTGATGTCGCATTACAAATTACTCCGCAGAATTCGTTTCGTCTTTGAGATAGCCTTTTTCGCTCATCTTTTGGCGCAGTTCGTCAAGGCTCTTCTCGCCAAAATTACGGATGGACATGACCGCGTTTTCGCCTTTCTCAAGTAAGTCGAGCACATCGCCAACAGTGGCAATGCCCGTACGTTTGAGCGAGTTAAACACTCGCACCGAGAGATCGAGCGCTTCGACCGGCGTGTCCATCAGTTCGCTGTTCGCGCGGCTTCCGCCTATTTCTTTTTCGACGGCAATAGTCAACGATTCCTCGTTGACGCCGGCGATATAGCGCAAGTGATCAATGATTAATCGTGCAGCGCCGCTCAAGGCGCGCTCTGGCGAGATCGAGCCGTCCGTCCAAATCTCAAGATTCAGTTTGTCGTAGTTCGTGCTCTGCCCCACGCGGGCCGAGGTCACTTCCCAATTCACGCGTTTCACCGGGCTGTAGATCGCGTCAATCGGCAGTTCGCCAATAGGCATATGGCCGCTGCGTTCGTTAGCGGGCGAGTAGCCGCGTCCGCGCTCGACCGTGAATTCAAGGTCCAGCTTGGTTTTAGGGTTATCCACCGTGAAAAGGAAGAGTTCGGGGTTCACAACCTCGATCTCAGCGGGGGTGATAATATCCGCCGCCGTGACCGTTCCTTCGCCGCGCACTTCCAAGTGCATTCGAGCGCTGTCCACTCCATCCAACTTGAGCCGCAGTTGCTTAACCTGCAAGATCACCTGGATGACGTCTTCGCGCACGCCGGGGATTTCGCTAAACTCGTGCAACACATCCGCGATTCGAATCGCGGTGACGGCGGCTCCTTCAAGAGAAGAGAGCAGCACACGCCGCAAAGCGTTTCCTAAGGTAACGCCATAGCCGCGCTCCAGCGGGCTGATAACAAATTTGCCATAGTTTCGAGCCTCAGCCTCGCGCTCGATCTTCGGCATGACCATATTCATGATACCCGTCACGGTTCACCTCTATGCTTCGCTAATCTTTGCGGCGGGAAATATTCGCCGCCGTTCCAACTACTACCGTGAGTAGTATTCTACGATCAATTGCTCGTTCAAAGTCCCATCAATTTCAGGGCGCTCAGGCAAACGTTGAATCGCGCCCGTTAACTCTTTCGAGTCGCGGCTCAACCAGCTGGGCGACGTGCGCGCCTCAGCCAGATCGCCGAGTTCTTTGAAGTAAGATAGTTTGCGCGAGCCTTCGCGCACCGTAACCGTATCGCCCTGATTCAACAACATCGAAGGAACGTCGGCGCGGCGACCGTTGACCGCAAAGTGACCGTGAGCCACCAACAAACGCGCCTGAGGGCGGCTCGATGCGAATCCGAGACGAAAGACCACGTTGTCTAAACGCGACTCAAGGATTTGCAACAAGTTCAGGCCGGTCAAGCCGCGGCGTTGAAGGGCGATCTCATAATAGCGACGGAACTGCCGCTCAAGAACGCCGTACACGCGACGCGCGCGTTGCTTCGCGCGCAACTGACGGAGGTAATCGGACTCGCGTCCCATGCGGCTGCCGCCGCCTCGGCTGCCCGTGCGCCCGTGCTGCCCAGGCGCAAAGCTGCGCCTTTCAAACGCGCATTTCGGGGTAAAACAGCGCTCCCCTTTTAAGTACAATTTCTCGCCTTCGCGCCGGCAAAGTTTGCAAGCCGGACTAAGATTTTTTGACATAATTTACTATCCTCTATATCGGACTACACGCGCCGCTTCTTAGGCGGACGACAACCATTGTGCGGGATCGGGGTAATATCGGAGATCAAACGCACTTTCAGTCCCATCGCCTGCACTGCGCGGATGGCGTTTTCGCGGCCAGGTCCAGGTCCCTTAACGTACAGTTCAACTTCCTGAATTCCGAATTGCTGCGCGGCTTTGATCGCCTGCTCAGCCGCCAAACGCGCTGCAAAAGGCGTGCTTTTCCGAGAGCCTTTGAAACCCGCCGAGCCGGAACTTCCCCATGCCAGCGTATTGCCGTCCATATCGGTGACGGTGATAATAGTATTGTTGAACGAGGCAAAGATATGCACCTGCCCCGCCGACAATACGCGTTTGACTTTCTTGGCGCCAGTTGTACGGCGCGCGGAACGAACGCTTTGAGCCATAATTCTCCTGCCTCTTTACTTCTTTGCGCCGCGGCGTTTTCCGCGACCAGCGACGGTTTTCTTGGAGCCCTTGCGGGTGCGCGCGTTGGTTTTTGAACGCTGTCCGCGGACGGGCAGGTTGCGACGATGACGCAAGCCGCGATACGATCCGATTTCGATCAATCGCTTAATGCTCATTTGCACGTCGCGACGCAAGTCGCCTTCCACCTTGTAGTTCTTGCCGATAAATTCGCGGATCGCCGAAACATCCGCTTCGGTCAAGTCTTTCACCCGCACATCGGGATTCACGCCCGTTTGCGCCAAGATCGCGCGCGCGCGCGTTGAGCCGATACCGTATAAATAAGTTAGACCTACTTCCACGCGCTTGTTGCGCGGGAGATCAACGCCTTCAATTCTCGCCATGGTTCACACTATCCCTGTCGTTGCTTATGTTTTGGATTTTCGCAGATCACGTAGATTCTGCCTTTGCGCCGAATGATTCTACATTTGGCGCAGCGTTTCCGTATGGACGGTGATACTTTCATTACAATTACTCCTAACCTCTTCTTTCAAAAACCGAAGTATTAATTATACACGCACTGCATTCTTTCGTCTAGCCAATTTGCCCGCGCCGGATCATAGGGCAGTCAGGATGAGGGGTTCTCCTTCGGTGACGGCTACCGTATGTTCAAAGTGCGCCGTCAATGATCCATCCGCCGACACAACCGTCCACTGGTCTGACAGCACACGCGTCTCCGCCGTGCCGATCAATACCATCGGTTCAATGGCGATCGTCATACCGGGCTTTAGCGGCATTCCGCTTCCAGTCTTGCCGTAATTCGGCAGTTGCGGTCCTTCATGCATCTGCCGTCCTACGCCGTGCCCCGTATATTCACGGGTGACGTAGTAACCGCGGCTTTCCACATAATTTTGTATCGCCGCAGAGACGTCGCCAGTCCGATTGCCGACTCGCATTTGTGCGATGCCAGCGCGCAACGCCTCTTCTGTGACGTTCAACAGGTTCTGCGCTTCGGGCGAGATCGCTCCCACCCCGGCAGTAAACGCCGAATCGCCTACGAACCCGCCCAAAATCGCGCCGCAATCAATTGAAACGATATCGCCCTCTTTAAGGATCCGCTTCTTACTCGGAATCCCATGGACGAGTTGTTGATTGACGCTAGTCGTGATCGAGGCTGGGAACGGAGGGTATCCGTAGCCTTTGAACGGCGACACGCTATTGTGTTTCTTCAGCGCTTCCTCAGCAGCCGCGTTGAGATCGGCGGTAGAAACACCCGGTTTTAAAAGATCTTTTACAGTCGCCAACACTTCTGCATTGACGCGCCCCGCTTCGCGCATAATTTCTAACTCGGCGGCGCTTTTGATGTGAATTTGGCGAGCCCAACTCATGATTCGTTCTTCAAGGCGTCCATCAGTTCTTGCGTCACTCGCTCAATGGACTGCATACCGTTAATTTCGACCAGTTTACCAAGTTCGCGGTAATGCGCGATTAATGGCGTAGTTTGTTCCATATAGACCACGATCCGATATTTGACCGTCTCCGCTTTATCGTCGTCGCGCTGATACAACTCGGAGCCGTCGAAATCGCAAACGCCTGATTCTTTAGGCGGGCTGAATTTCTCATTAAAGATATGCCCGCTCGCCCGGCACGTCCAGCGTCCGCCCAAGCGATCTACCAACACGTCTTGTTGGGCGTTAATGAGCGGCACGACGTTAACTTGCCCGTTGAAACCGCTCAGCATTACTTCAAGCGCTTCCGCTTGCGCCGGAGTGCGGGGAAATCCGTCGAGGATAGCGCCCGCTTTACAGTCTGGGCGACTGAGCCGGTCTTTGATCATTGCGATCGTTACATCATCCGGCACAAGGTCGCCCTTGTTCATATACGTTTGGGCAAGTTTGCCCAACTCCGTTTGTTTTTTAATGTTCTCACGGAACAAATCGCCCGAGGAGATATGGGCGAGCCCCGTACGGCGCGACAAACGACTCGCTTGCGTTCCTTTGCCGACGCCCGGCGGACCTAGAAGGACGATGTATTTCGCCATGCGCCTTCCTAACTAATGAGCAGTTTTTCCTGATAGCCGTGCAATTTCAGCTCGGCTTCAATGTTCATGAACAGGTCGCGAACAACGCCAACCACAATTAAGAGCCCGGAAGAGGAAACCAGGAATAGACCTGCGTTGCTTCCCGCCGCCGGCAAAATTAACTGCAACAAGAATGGCATGATCGCAACCGCTCCAAGCAACAGCGCGCCCGGAAGCGTGATGCGGCTCTGAATGCGACTCAAGTACCGCTGCGTCGCCGCGCCTTCCGGCACGCCGGGAATTTGCGCGCGCTGACGTTTGAGGTTTTCGCCGTAGTTTTGTTGGTCGAAAAGCACCGTCGTGTAGAAATAGGTGAACGTAACGACCATGAAGAAATACAATGTCCAGTATCCCCACGATCCGCTTCCCGTTTGATTGAAGAAAAGCGTAACGCTTGTCGCAAAATCGCTCACCCACTTCGTTTCAGAAGAGATGAAGTAACTTGCCACAATAGCGGGAAATTGTAGGAGCGCGCCTGCGAAAATCAGCGGAATCATGCCGGCGAGGTTTACCATCAGAGGCAGGAACGGCTGGGGCGTGCGCACCGACCGGCCGCGCTGTATCGCGTAAAAAACATGGCTCTTCTGCGCGAACATGATGGGCACATTGCGCCGTCCTTGCTGCACGTAGACAATGGCAACCACAGTAATGAGGATCACAATCAGCATAGCGGTTAATAACACCCAACGGTTCTGCTCGTCCAACAAGAGGGTTTGCACGTTGCGAGGAATTTCCGCGACAATGCCTGCAAAGATGATCAGCGATAAGCCTTGCCCGCGTACGCCATATTCCGAGATCAGTTCGCCAAGCCAGATGGCAAACATTGTGCCTGCCGTCATAACCAACAACGTGGTCACCGACGGAAGCCATAAATTCCCGCTAAAGCCAAATGGAAGGATGGGTTGCGCGGCGAGCGAGTTAAAGATATTAATCTGTCCAATCGCCGAAAGCGCCGCCATAGGGACAGTCAGATAATAGGTCCATTTCTCCATCCATTGACGACCTTCGCGCGGGTCTTCCTCCATGCGTTTTTGCAATGAAGGAATAATCGGGATCAACAGTTGTAAGATAATTTGAGCGGTAATGTACGGATACACGCCCATGGATAACAGCGAGAAATTAGCGATCGTGCCGCCGGAGAGCATATTCAAAAATCCGATAAAGCCGCCTTGGGCGGCTTGCGATTGGAAGAAAGCCGTCAACGCCTCACGGTTTACGCCCGGCGCAGGCACGTTCGCCGCCACGCGAAACAGCAACAACAGCCCGACTGTAACTAACAGTTTTCGGCGGATGTCTTCCGATTTCCACAGGTATCTCCAAGCGGATGGTTTCTTTTCAGCCATAATGCAATATCTCTCGTTTCGCTTAAGGAACGATCAATTCGACGCTTCCGCCGGCTTTTTCGATTTTTATTTTCGCGCTTGCGCTAACGCGATGCGCTCGAACTTTCAGTTCCACGCCGACCTCGCCGCGTCCTAAAATCACGATCGGGTTTCTCGAGTCGCGCAACAGGCGGGCTTGTTCCAGCGTTTCGGGGGTCACATCTGCGCCCGCTTTGAACGCGGCAGATAATTGATCCAAATTCACTTCGTTATACGTCGCACGGCTGAGCGGGGTGAATCCCTGTCCGCGCATGAACGGCAAGCGGCGATAGAACGGAAGATTTCCGCCTTGGCGGTAGAGGTTGCCGCCTTCACCGGAGCGCGAGCCTTGTCCTTTCGTGCCGCGACCGGCGGTTTTGCCTTGTCCAGCGGAAATGCCGCGTCCGACGCGTTTTCGATCCTTTTTGGCGCCCGGGTTTGGGGCTAAATCATGAAGTTTCATCGTTTATCCTGCGTCTTCCACTTGAACCAGATGCGCGATCTTGTTGATCATGCCGCGCACGGCTGGCGTATCGCGATGCTCAATAGTCTGTTGTAATTTGCGCAGTCCGAGCGCGCGCGCCGTTTCTTTTTGGTCTTTAGTGTAACCGATAGGGCTGCGCACCAACGTTACAAAGATCGTCTTGTCTTGAGAGTCTTTCTTAGGCATGTTGCTTCCTCCGCTCCCAGAACGGCTTCAACTCATTCACGTTTTTGCCGCGTCGAGCGGCTTCCACATGCGGTTGTTTCAACTGTTCAAGCGCGTCAAATGTGGCTAAGACGACGTTCAAGACGTTCGCGCTGCCTTGCGACTTGGTGAGAATGTCGCGCACGCCAGCTACCTCGAGGACCGCGCGCACGCCGCCCGCCGCAATTACGCCGGTGCCCGGCGACGCCGGCTTAAGCATGACTTTCGCGCCGCCAACTTTGCCCACCACCGCATGCGTGATGGTCGTTCCAGACAGGCTGACTGTTTTCATCGCTTTGCGAGCGCGGCTAGACGCTTTACGCATCGCATCCGGCACGGCGTTGGCTTTACCCACGCCCATCGAGATGTTTCCTTGTTTATCGCCGACCACGACCGTTACGCGAAAACGAAAGCGACGCCCGCCTTTAACTACTTTCGCTACGCGGGCAATCTCGATCACGCGCTCTTCGAATTGGTCTTGATCTTCAAAATTCTGTTGATTTTTATTGTATTCTGCCATTTACTGCTCCACGAAAGACTAAAACTGCAAGCCGTTTTCACGCGCGCCGTCAGCCAGCGCTTTCACGCGGCCTACATAACGGAAACCGCCGCGATCAAACACAACCGAGGAGATGCCTTTGCTCTTGGCGCGTTCAGCAATCGCCTGCCCGACTAATTTCGCCTGCTCAGATTTTTTCATGCCTTTTGCTTTTTCGCGCAGATCGCGATCCACCGTCGAGGCGGAAACAAGCGTGTGTCCTGCACTGTCGTCAATGACTTGTGCGTAAATCGCAAAGAGGCTTTTATAGACGTTCAAACGCGGGCGCACCGTTGTGCCAGTCACGTTCTTTCTCACGCGCGCATGACGACGCACGCGAGCGGCAGCACGAGTATTTTTTGCCATGGTTTACTTCGCTCCTTTCGCAGCTTTACCAGCCTTGCGCCTAACTTTTTCGCCCAGGTAGCGAATGCCTTTACCGTGATACGGTTCTGGCGGGCGCACGCCGCGAATCTCCGACGCGGTTTGACCGACAACTTCGCGGTCGTACCCCATCACTTTGATCTGACGCGTCTTCTGGTCTACTTCAAACGAGACGCCCTCCGGCGCCTCCACCTTGACGGGATGAGAATAACCGACGTACAACATCAGCGCTTTGCCGTCCATTTCGGCGCGGTAACCCACGCCTTCCACCGCCAATGTCACTACGAAACCGACGCTCACGCCATGCACCATGTTGGCGATCAGCGCGCGGGTCGTGCCATGCAAAGCGCGTTCAACAGGATGGTTCGATTGGCGCTTCACAATCACCTGCCCATCCTCCATCGAAATTGAAATATGCGGGGAGAACGCGCGCTTAAGTTCGCCTTTCGGTCCTTTGACGTGGACATTCGAGCCTTGCACGTTAACTTGTACGCCGCTCGGAATTTCCACGGGTAATCGTCCAATACGAGACACTACAACCTCCTGCCTTTACCAAACTTTGCAGAGAATTTCGCCGCCCACGCCAAGTTGCCTCGCGCGCGCGCCGGTCATTACGCCCTTAGGCGTTGAGAGGATCGCAACGCCGATCCCAGACAGCACCCAGGGGATATCTTGTTTTCGCGTATATACGCGGCGGCCAGGCTTGCTCACGCGCTCCAGTCCGGAAATGACCGGGCGCTTCTCCCTTCGTTCGCCGACGTATTTAATCTTCAAGCGCAAAGTCTTCTGCGCCGCCTGTTCGCCTTCCACCACTTCAAAACTTTCGAGAAACCCTTCATCTTTGAGGATTCGAGCGATCTCTACTTTAAGTTTGCTGTTAGGCATTGCCGTAAGCGCGTGCCCCGCCATAGCAGCGTTGCGGACGCGGGTTAACATATCGGCGATTGGGTCATTAATGGTCATAAGTCACCTCGCTCCTGTTACCACGACGCCTTAGTCACGCCGGGAATTTTTCCCTGCAGCGCCAGCTCGCGAAAACAAATCCGGCACAACCCAAAGCGGCGGATATAGCCGCGCGGGCGTCCGCAGCGGACGCAACGATTCCGAACCTGCGTTGGGTGAGCCCGTCGGGCTTCTCGATACTGCATACATTTCTTTGCCATAAGTTACGCATCCTTCTTGTCGAACGGCATGCCGAGCAATTGCAACATTGCGCGCGCCTGATTATCGTCGCTCGCGGTGGTCACAATAGTGACTTCCATCCCGCGCAGTTTATCAATCTTGTCGTATTCAATTTCCGGAAAGATCAATTGATCTTTCAAGCCAAGCGTATAGTTGCCTCTGCCGTCGAAGGCATTGGCGGATATGCCGTGAAAATCACGCACACGCGGAAGCGCAGTGGACATCAGACGGTCAAGGAACGCCCACATGCGATCGCCGCGCAAGGTCACTTTAGTTCCGATAACGCGTCCTTCGCGCAACTTAAAGTTCGCAATACTCTTACGCGCCTTCGTCATGACCGGCTTCTGTCCCGCAATGATGGTCAAATCGTTCGCGGCAGCTTCAAGACCTTTCGAATTATCCATCTCCTCGCCCAAGCCGATATTAATTACGACTTTCGAGACGCGTGGCACTTGCATGATGTTCCCGTATCCAAAGGACTTCCGCAAAGCCGGGACGACTTCGCCGTTATATTTTTCCTGCAATCTGTTCATCGCTCAATCACTCCGCGGCTAATCTATAAAAGCCTGGCATTTTTTGCATACGCGGCGCGCGCCGTCGTTATCGCGCTGCACGCCGACGCGAGTAGCCGCTTTGCACGTCGGACAAACCAGCATCACCTTCGAAATATCCATCGGATTCTCAAATTGGATGCGTCCCGGGTTAATGCTGCGTCCAGCCTGCGTCTGCACTTGTTTCTGGTGTTTGGTGCGAACGTTTACGCCCTGCACCACCACGCGCCGATCTTTGATCAACACGTTGATCACTTCGCCGCGTTTTCCTTTATCTTCAAGGCGTCCGCTGATCACTTCAACGGTGTCGCCTTTGCGAATCTTCACATTCATACTTTATTACTCCTGCGCCTACAACACTTCGGGCGCCAGCGAAACGATCTTCATGAAACCTTTTTCGCGAAGCTCTCTCGCCACTGGACCGAAGATGCGCGTGCCTTTAGGATTCACGCCATCCGCGTCTAACACAACGGCGGCATTGTCGTCAAAACGGATATACGAGCCGTCTTCTCGCCGATACTCTTTCGAACAACGGACGATGACTGCGCGCACTTTCTCGCTCTTCTTAACTCCGCCTTGCGGCGAAGCCGACTTAACCGAAGCGACCACCACGTCGCCGATCGACCCGTAGCGGCGAATTGAACCGCCAAGCACATGAATGACCAGCAGTTCGCGGGCGCCCGAATTATCGGCGACTTTCAATCGAGACTCTTTTTGAATCACGGGTTACTCCTCCGTCTTCAAATCCGCGACGCCCTCGTCGGCGGTGCGCGTCTCGCGTTTGACAATAGACTCAACCACCCAGCGCTTATCGCGCGAAAGCGGTTTCGATTCGACTAGTCGCACTTCATCGCCCACTTGGCAGCCGATTTCATCGTGCGCCTTGAAGCGTTTGCTGGAGTGGACGACTTTGCGATACACCGGATGACGGAACGTGCGCGTCACTTCGACTACCACTGTTTTTGCCATTTTTGCGCTGGCGACGACGCCGATAATACGACGACGATTGTTCATGCTTCACCTTCCGTAACTTCAGATGCCTTTTGCTCGCGCAAAATGGTCAACATACGCGCCACATCGCGTTTGATAATGCGCAATCGGTCGGTATCCGTCAACTGACCGGTGACCTGCTGAAAGCGCAACTTCATCAATTCCTCGCGCGCGTCGGCGATCTTCGTTTCGAGTTCGCCGCTCTGCAAATTTCTCAACTCTTTTGGTTTCGTCGCTTTCATATTTATTCTCCCGCCTCATGGCGCGAAACCACTCTGGTTTTGATCGAAAATTTATATTGCGCGTTCTTCAACGCTTGTATAGCCACAGCCGAATCCAAGCCGCTTACTTCAAACATGATGCGACCCGGTTTAACCACCGCAACATAATATTCCACATTGCCTTTGCCGGATCCCATGCGGGTCTCGGGCGGCTTATGCGTGAACGGCTTGGCGGGAAAGATGCGAATCCACACTTTTCCGCGCCGTTTCATTTCGCGGACGATCGTCCGACGCGCCGCTTCGATCTGCCGCGCAGTCACCCAACCGGGCTCTAATGCCTGCAAGCCGAAATCGCCGAAACTGATTTCCGCGCCCCGCAAGGCTTTGCCTCTCATTCGTCCGCGCATTTGCTTGCGCCACTTTACACGTTTTGGCATCAACATAATTACTACCTCATTCTTCGGTACGCCGCTTACTGGCTTACGTACACGCCTTCCGTCGTTTCGATTTTCTCTTCCGTTTCGGGTGCAGCTTCGCCTTTATACACCCACACTTTCACGCCGATCTGACCATATGTAGTGCTCGCTTCGGCGATGGCAAAATCAACATTAGAGCGCAGCGTCTGTAAAGGCACGCGCCCTTCGCGCAGCCATACTTCGCGCGACATTTCCGCGCCGCCCAAACGTCCGCTGACCATGATCTTGATGCCGCCCGCGCCTTGCTTGATTGCCTGTTGGATCGCGCGTTTCATAGCGCGACGATAAGCAATGCGCCGTTCGAGTTGATCGGCGATATTGAGCGCCACCAGCGTCGCATCGGTATCGGGAGAGCCGATCTCTTTAACATCCAAGTCTACTTTCCCGCCGATTAATGCTTCGAGCGCCGCGCGGATTCTCTTCACGCCTTCGCCTTTGCGTCCAATAAGAACGCCCGGCTTGGCGGTATAGATAAAAATCTTGAGTTTGCCGGGATAGCGCTCCACATCTATGCGTGAGATGCCAGCCTTGCGATTCAGCACCGTTTCCGGTAGATTCTTGCGGAGTTTTTGCACTTCGGCGTTTTTAGCGGCGCCGCCTTTGGAATCGACCCCTAACAAGAGGCTGCGAATGGCAAAATCTTGATGCAGTTGCTGGCGGTATTCCGAACCCTCGGCAAACCAGCGCCCCTGCCAGCCTTGATTGATGCCGAGCCTCATTCCAATCGGATGAACTTTACGACCCATAATTTCTCCTTAACTCCTACGACCCGCGCTCGCGCAGTACGACTGTGACGTGTGAACTTCGCCGAAATATCCGTTTGAAACGTCCACGCGCGCCAAATCGTCTCCACTTGCGCGTCTGCGCCTCATCGGCAAAAATCTTTGCAACGACAAGATCGTCGCGGCTTAAACCATAGTTTTCTTCAGCGCTGGCAATCGCAGAAGCAAGCAATTTGCGCACCGGTGTCGCGGCGGCTTTATTCGCAAAGCGCAGCGTCTCCAATGCTTCATTGGCTCCCTGACCGCGCACAAGGTCAACTACCAAGCGCACCTTCTGCGCAGACATAGGAAGAGATTTTAAATGTGCCTGAATATCATGCATGGCTCAAATTCCTTACTACGCGGCTTTCTCGCCGATTGTGTGGCCGCGGAACGTGCGCGTCGGCGCAAATTCGCCCAACCGATGACCGACCATATTCTCAGTGATATAGATCGGCACATGGCGGCGTCCGTCATGTACGGCAATGGTATGCCCAACCATTTGAGGGAAGATCACGCTGGCGCGACTCCATGTGCGCAACACTTTCTTCTCGCCTTTCTGGTTCATGGCTTCGACTCGCTTCAACAACTTCGGTTCCACAAAGGGACCTTTTTTCAATGATCGTGACATGCCTACCTCAAATCCAATTAACGATTCTTCTTGCTTCGACGGCGCACAATATATTGGTCGGTCTTCTTATTGCGCCGCGTTTTATAACCCAAAGTGGGCTTGCCCCACGGGCTCTTGGGTCCCGGTAAACCAATCGGCTGGCGCCCCTCGCCGCCGCCGTGCGGATGGTCGCGCGGAGTCATCGCTGAACCGCGAACGCCCGGGCGAATTCCTCGATGACGGTTGCGTCCAGCTTTGCCAAGTTTGATGTTGCCATGGTCGAGGTTCCCGACCTGACCGATCGTCGCATAACACGTTTGGCGGATAAGCCGCACTTCGCCAGAAGGCATACGCACTTGAGCGAAATCGCCTTCTTTAGCAAGCAATTGCGCCGAGCCGCCCGCCGAGCGCACCAATTGACCGCCGCGCCCTTCCTGGATCTCGATGTTATGGATCATGGAGCCGACAGGGATGCTCGAAATGGGCAACGCATTGCCGGAGTGAATTTCAGCGTTGGCGCTCGCCAGAATTCTATCGCCTACTTTGATGCCGGTCGGCGCGATGATATACCGCTTCTCTCCGTCCGCATAAAATAGCAAAGCCAAGCGCGCTGTTCGGTTCGGGTCATATTCAATCGCCGCCACCTTGGCGGGAATATCGCGTTTATCGCGCTTGAAGTCTACAACGCGAATAAAGCGTCGGTGACCGCCGCCGCGATGGCGGACGGTGATGCGTCCGTAGCTATTGCGCCCTCCGCTCTTGCGTAAAGGAACAAGCAAAGAGCGTTCCGGCGTAGATTTCGTGATCTCATCGAATGTGTAGCCGGCGCGCCCACGCGTACCCGGCGTAACAGGTTTATACTTTTTTACGGGCATTACTGCACCCCTTCGAAGATTTGAAGCGTTTGTCCTTCAGCCAGCGTCACAATCGCTTTTTTCATGCTATTCTTACGAATGAGCAAACGACGCCCTCGTAACCGGCGACCGCGTTTGGCTGGAGCGTTGATAATATTCACGCGCGTAACCTTTACGTCATAGAGCGTTTCAACGGCGTCCTTCACCGTTGTGCGCGTGGCGAAGTCTGCGACTTCAAACGAATACTGGTTAAGTTTTCCGGACTGAAAATTCGTTTTCTCAGTCACAAGAGGACGGCGAAGCACGTCATAGATCGTAGTCATCTGTCTCTCCTATCCTAAAGCCGCCGCCAGAGCGTCCAACGCATTCACGGGGAGCACTAGCTTATCGTAGCGGAATAAATCGCGGATGTTAAGATAGCCCAGCAACAATACTTTCGTATCTTGAAGGTTGCTCGCCGATCGCGCAGTTGTTTCATACGACTGATCCTTCTGCGGCATGACGATCAACGCGGTAGATTCTCCAACTAGCGCGTTCAAAGCCTGCGCCATAACGCGCGTCTTTACGTCAGTCAGATTGAGATCATCTACGACAACCACGCTTAATTCTTTCGCTTTAGCGGATAGCGCCGAACGAAGCGCTGCGCGCCTCATCTTTTTGGGCATGCGTTGCTCGTAACTGCGCGGATGCGGGGTATGGATACGACCGCCGCCCACCCATTGAACGGCGCGGCGCGAACCCTGACGAGCGCGCCCTGTTCCTTTTTGCTTCCATGGCTTGGCGCCGCCGCCAGCCACTTCGCCGCGCACTTTGGTATCGTGCGTACCGAGGCGCGCGTTCGCCATTTGGCGAACATACGCCTGATGCATCAGGTCAACATTAATTGGGGCTTCGAAGATCGCGGCGGGAAGTTCTACTTCACGAAGCTTCTTGCCTTCGAGGTTTAAAACGTCTACTTTCATCTTATCATTCCTCACGCGCCTATTGCTTACGCGCCTCCTTGATCACCACTAAGCCGCCTTTGCCGCCAGGCACTGCGCCGTTCACGCCGAGCAGGTTGCGCTCAGCGTCCACCAACACAATTTTTAGAGCCTGCACGGTAACGCGCTCGTTGCCCATCCGGCCTGCGCTGCGAGCGCCTTTGTACACGCGCCCAGGCGTTGTGCCAGAACCGCGTGAGCCGGGAGCGCGATGACGGTCGGATTGACCATGGGTCTTAATGCCGCCGCTGAAATGGTGACGTTTCACTGCGCCGGCAAATCCCTTGCCTTTGCTCGTTCCGACTACGTCTACGCGTTCGCCAACGGCAAACGCATCTACAGTGACCTTATCGCCAATGTTCGCCGCTTCTTTTGTGCGGAATTCGCGCAAAAAGCGGAGCGGCGGAAGTTCATTAGTTTTTAAGTGTCCCAGCTCGCCAGAAGTCAACTTTTTCGGATGACTTTCCCCGAATCCTAATTGAATCGCAGCGTATCCGTCGCGAGCGTGATCGCGAACCTGCGTAACGTAACATGGCCCAGCTTCGATGATCGTCACAGGATACGAGACGCCTTTCTCATCGAAGATCTGGGTCATGCCAATCTTCTTTCCGATAAGCCCTTTCAACATACTCAATTTTCTCCTTCAAAATAATTTACGAGACTGTCAGCCCGGGCTTGGGCTGCATCATCTCCAGACAGCGCAGTAAACGACCCGACGAGACTTTCAGGTTTTTGTTGTCCCGAACGGTATCGTTCTTGCACCGGCGAAAATCGAGAGCGGATAGTGTAACTGTAGATTCCGCTCTCGAAGGCGACTAATTATATTTTTATTTCAATATCCACGCCCGCTGGCAGGGATAAACGCATCAACATATCAATCGTCTTCGAGTCAGGATCAAGAACGTCAATCAGGCGATTGTGCGTGCGAATTTCAAAATGTTCGTGCGAGTCCTTATCTATGAAAGGCGAACGACGAATTGTAAACCGTTCTTTCTTGGTTGGCAAGGGCACGGGACCTACAACATGCGCGCCGCTTCGCTCAGCGGTTTCAACAATTCGCTTCGCGGTCGAGTCGAGCACGCGATGATCATAGGCTTTCAAACGTATACGGATTTTCTGTTTCGCCATGCCTTTACCTATTCAATGATCTTGGTGACGACGCCTGCGCCGACGGTCAGACCGCCTTCGCGAATGGCGAACTTGCTGCCTTGCTCCAACGCCACCGGCACGATCAATTCCACCGTCAGGTTCACGTTGTCGCCCGGCATCACCATCTCTACGCCTTGCGGCAGTTCAATGTTGCCCGTCACATCCATCGTGCGGATGTAGAACTGCGGACGATACCCGCTGAAGAACGCTTTGTGCCGCCCGCCCTCTTCCTTCTTCAACACGTACACTTCCGCCAAAAACTTCTTGTGCGGAGTCACCGAGCCCGGCTTCGCCAGCACTTGCCCGCGCTCTACGTCGTCGCGTTCGATGCCGCGCAACAAGATGCCCGCGTTGTCGCCCGCTACCACTTCGTCCAACTCTTTGTGGAACATCTCCGTGCCCGTGATGACCGAACTCTTCGTCTCACGCAAGCCTACGATCTCCACCGCGTCGCCCTTCTTCGCTACGCCGCGATCCACGCGCCCCGTCACCACCGTGCCCCGCCCTTTGATCGAGAACACGTCTTCCACCGCCATCATGAACGGCTTGTCCACTTCGCGCTTCGGTTCGGGAATGTATTCATCCAGCACGCGCAACAATTCTTTGATGCTCGCGTATTCCGGCGCGTTCGGGTCTTTCGAGGGGCTGTCTAAGGCGGTCTTCGCCGAGCCGCGCACGATCGGCGTCGTGTCGCCGGGAAAGTTGTAACTGTTCAACAGTTCGCGCAGTTCCAATTCCACCAACTCCAGCAACTCCGGGTCGTCCATCATGTCCACTTTGTTCAGGAAGATCACGATGCTCGGCACTTCCACCTGGCGCGCTAACAGCACGTGCTCGCGCGTTTGAGGCATCGGCCCATCCGGCGCCGCTACCACCAGAATCGCCCCGTCCACTTGCGCCGCGCCAGTAATCATGTTTTTGATGTAGTCGCGGTGCCCCGGCATGTCTACGTGCGCGTAGTGCCGCTTCTCCGTTTGGTATTCCACGTGCGAGATGTTGATCGTGATCCCGCGCGCTTTTTCTTCCGGGGCGTTGTCTATTTGGTCGTACGCTTTGAATTCGCCCGAGCCCATCAGACCCGCCACTTTCGTGATCGCCGCCGTCAACGTCGTCTTGCCGTGGTCAATGTGCCCCATCGTCCCTACGTTAAGGTGCGGTTTGCTGCGATCGTATTTTTCCTTCGCCATAAGAATCTCCTTCTAATGATTAACGAAATTAAACTTTTAAAATTTCTTCCGCCACTGATTTTGCGACAGGCGCATAGTGGTCAAATTCCATATTGAATACACCGCGCCCTTGTGTAGCGGAACGCAGCTGAGTTGCATAACCAAACATCTCAGCCAGCGGCACCATCGCGCGCACAGCCTGAGCGTTTCCTAAACGGACTTCCATGCCTTGAATTAAGCCGCGGCGGCTGTTGATCTGTCCCATCACGTCGCCGAGGTATTCTTCCGGCACAACGACTTCGACCTTCATCATCGGCTCAAGCAAAATTGGATTTCCTTTCTGCACGCCTTCTTTGAAGCCCAAAATCGCCGCCATCTTAAACGCCATCTCGCTCGAGTCGACTTCATGGAAAGAGCCGTCAAATAGGGTGACTTTCACGTCCACAACTGGATAGCCGGCGATCACACCGCCATCCGCCGCTTCGCGAACGCCTTTTTCGATCGGATTAATGTATTCTTTTGGAATTGCGCCGCCAACGATCTTACTTTCAAACACCACGCCGCTTCCGCGCTCGCCCGGCTCAAGGGAAAATACAACATGACCGTATTGACCTTTACCGCCGGACTGCTTGGCGTATTTGTAATTGACTTCCTTAACCGCTTTCGTGATCGATTCGCGGAACGCCACGCGCGGCGCCCCGACATTCGCCTGCACTTTAAACTCGCGCAACAAACGATCTACTACAATATCAAGATGCAATTCGCCCATACCGCGCAGGATGGTCTGCCCGGAATCCTCATCGGAACTTACTTGCAATGTTGGGTCTTCTTCAGATAACTTGCGCAACGCCTCCCCCATCTTTTCTTGATCGGTCGTCGTCTTCGGTTCAACGGCGATTGAAATTACCGGCTCTGGGAAGGAAATTGTTTCAAGAATAAAGGCTTTCGTATCGCATAACGTATCGCCGGTAAAACTTTCTTTGAAACCCAACACCGCGCCAATATCGCCGGCGCGAATCTCAGTGACGTCTTCGCGACGGTCGGCATGCATACGGATCAAACGCCCGACTCGTTCTTTCTTGCCGCGTTTCGTCATATTTTGCACGGTTTGCCCCTGGCTCAAAACGCCAGAGTATACGCGCACATAGGCAAGTCGGCCCACATAGGGATCGGTAACGATCTTGAACACCAACGCACCCAAGGGGCTGTCGTCTTGCGCGGCGATGTCGAATGTGTTCTCAGGTTCATCTGGAACCGATACGGTAACGGTCGGTTTATCGGCGGGAGAAGGCAAATAGTCAACTACGGCGTCTAGTAAAACCTGTACGCCCTTATTTTTCAATGAGGAGCCGCAGAATACAGGCGCGGCTTTCACGGCGATTACGCCGCGGCGCAACGCCGCCTTCAGCTCGTCTACGCTGATATCTTGCCCTTCAAGGAATTTCATCGTCAATTCATCGTCGAGTTCCGCGATCTTCTCCACCATTTTTGCGCGGGCTTGCTCAGCGTCTTTCCGCATGTCTGCGGGAATTTCAATAACGTGCGGGTCTTTGCCAAGGTCGTCTTCCCAAACGACCGCTTTCATCGTCAGGAGATCAACCGCGCCTTTGAACGCCGATTCGAATCCAATTGGAATTTGCATGGCTATCGGGTTCGCGCCAAGGCGATCTACAATCGTTTCAATCGTCCGCTCATAAGACGAGCCAACGCGATCCATCTTGTTGACAAAACAGATGCGCGGAACGTGATAACGATCCGCTTGACGCCAAACTGTTTCACTCTGAGGTTCAACGCCTTGCACTGCGTCGAAAACGACCACGCCGCCGTCCAGTACGCGCAACGAACGTTGAACTTCGGCGGTAAAGTCAATATGCCCCGGCGTATCGATCAGGTTAAGTTGATAGCCCTTCCATTCCGCCGATACGGCAGCGGATACGATCGTAATGCCGCGTTCGCGTTCTTGCGCCATCCAATCGGTTACGGTATTGCCCTCGTCCACTGAACCGAGACGATACGTCTTGCCGGTATAGAACATAATACGCTCGGTCGTAGTCGTTTTACCGGCGTCAATATGGGCGATAATTCCTATATTACGATATTTTTCAAGCGGATGCGTGCGAGCCATTCTCTAGTCGTTGCCTTATCTCATGTATAGAATAATTAAATACGGTAATGCGAAAACGCTCGATTCGCTTCCGCCATTTTATGCGTTTCATCGCGCTTACGGATCGCCGCCCCGGTTTCATTAAAGGCGTCAATCAATTCGCCGGCGAGCTTATCGGAAAACGATTTACCGGAGCGTTCGCGCGCCGCGCTAAGCAACCAGCGGATCGCCAGCGTTGTGCGGCGTTCAGAGGATACTTCCATCGGCACCTGATAGGTAGCCCCGCCTACGCGCCGCGGGCGCACTTCCATCACTGGCGACACATTTTTCAGCGCGCCGTCAAAGACCTCCAACGGGCTCTTCTCAGTGCGTTCCTTAATCAAATCCATTGCATCGTACACCAAGCCGATCGCAACGCTTTTCTTGCCGCTCTTCAACACATGCTGAACCATCGTCTGCACGTTGGCGCTGTTATAGCGAGGGTCGGGAAGGGTTTCTCGTTTTTCAGGTTTCGCTCTACGCATCTTTCATTATCTCCATCGTTTACTTAGGGCGCTTTGCGCCGTATTTAGATCGCGCTTGCCTGCGGTCAGCGACCCCAGTAGTGTCTAAAGAACCGCGCACAATATGGTAACGAACGCCCGGTAAATCTTTCACGCGGCCGCCGCGAACCAACACTACGGAGTGTTCCTGCAATTGGTGCTTTTCACCGGGGATGTACGCAGTCACTTCGATTCCGTTCGTAAGGCGTACGCGCGCGATCTTACGCAACGCTGAGTTAGGTTTCTTCGGCGTAATCGTGCGCACCACCGTGCACACTCCGCGTTTCTGCGGCGAGCCTTTATCTTGTCGAATGCGGCGCTGCTTATACGTGTTCAAGACGAAGTGAAAGGCGGGCGCTTTGCTTTTCGTCCGTTGATTCTTACGTCCTTTACGAATAATTTGATTAATTGTCGGCACGTTCAGTCTCCGATCTTTCTCTTTCTATAAATAATTTTTTGCGTAAAACGAGGCCATCACAATGATACCGATGGCCTCATTTGTGGCGCCATGCTCAGCGGGTGTAATCGCCGCTTCTCTAACCGGCAACGGAGGGGAATTCTATCACGCTCTTAATATAATCGTCAAGATTTTTTCTTGCCGATAACACCGTCTCCAATGCCGAGCAAACCTGTATCAAGGCGCGGTGGATGTTGCTTTTCTTCATCTTTCCCGAACTTAACAACTTCACCGCTTTCATTGACCGCTTCGACCGCCAACCCGAGCGATTGCAATTCCTTGACTAACACGCGGAACGACGCCGGGATGCTCGGCTCTTCAATCGCTTCGCCCTTAATGATCGCTTCGTAAGTGTTCACGCGTCCTTGCACATCGTCCGACTTGACCGTGAGCATTTCTTGCAGGGTATATGCCGCGCCATACGCCTCCAATGCCCATACTTCCATCTCGCCAAAGCGCTGACCGCCAAACTGTGCCTTACCGCCCAGCGGCTGCTGAGTCACTAAACTGTAAGGGCCCGTCGAACGAGCGTGAACTTTATCTTCAACAAGGTGATGCAATTTTAACACTGTCATCACGCCGACTGTCACCGGTTGATCGTACGGCTTGCCAGTTTGACCGTCGCGCAATACCTGTTTGCCCAAGATCGGCATAGGGCTGCCCGTCGCATTAGTAACTTCTTGCGCCGCTTCCATTAAGCGCGCTTCCGCTACGCGCCCGTTTTGACCGTTCGCTTCCATCCATAAACGCAAACAAGCGTTGATCGCCGCGCTGTCGTAAGCGTCGCGGTCGCGCGGATTCACGCTTTCAGGGTGGAAGATCGTATCGGGGTCGTAACCTCGATCGCGCAACCATTCAGCGGCAGTCGCCAAACGCGCATGTTTCGGGTCGGCAAGATCGTACACATCATATTTGCGCGCACCCAGCCATTCTTCCAAGTACAAGCGCCGAACCTCATCGTCGTCTTGAATCGATTCGGGGTCGTATTCTTCTTCTTTGATCCATTCCCAAGCCTTCAAAGCGGCGGCTCTCCAAGCTTCGTCCGCTAACCATGCGCGCGCCAACTCGGCTTCGATTTCCAATTCCGTCGCGCCGTCAAACACCGGCGTAATCGCGCGAAAGCCTAAACGCTTCGCCGCCCATCCTAGATGAACTTCGAGCACTTGCCCGATGTTCATACGCCCGGGCACACCCAGCGGGTTCAAGATCATATCAATCGGCGTGCCGTCTTCCAGGAAGGGCATATCTTCCACCGGAACCACCTTCGAAACTACGCCTTTATTGCCATGCCGTCCCGCCATCTTGTCGCCGGCAGTCAATTTACGGCGCTGCGCCACAGAAACGCGCACCATCATCTCTACGCCTGCGGAAAGGTCGGAATTTTCTTCGCGAGTAAATACTTTTACATCAACGACTTTGCCGCGTTCGCCGTGCGGCATACGCAACGACGTGTCTTTCACATCGCGCGATTTTTCGCCGAAGATAGCGCGCAAGAGGCGCTCTTCGGGCGTGAGTTCCTTCTCGCCCTTCGGCGTGATCTTACCCACTAGGATATCGTTCGGTCCCACTTCCGCGCCGACGCGAATGATGCCGTTCTCATCCAAATCTTTAATCGCGTCTTCGCCCACGTTCGGAATGTCTCGCGTGATCTCTTCCGGTCCTAATTTTGTATCGCGCGCTTCAACTTCATGTTTCTCAATATGTACGGAAGTAAAGCGATCGTCTTGTACGAGTCGTTCGGAAATCAAGATCGCGTCTTCAAAGTTGCCGCCTTCCCACGAAAGAAAAGCGACCACGGCATTCTGACCCAACGCCAATTGCCCGCCTTCAGTAGACGATGAATCGGCGATGATGTCGCCTTTCTTAACCTTTTGTCCTTTGACAACCGCCGGGCGCTGATCAATGCATGTGGATTGATTGGAGCGTTGATACTTGCGCAGCGGATACGGGTGCATCGTCCCGCCTCGTTCGCGGACCGTGATCAGATTCCCCGTCACCGATGTCACTTCGCCATCGGCTTCTGCCACGACGACCTGCCCCGAATCTAAAGCGGCGTAATGTTCCATGCCGGTCGAAACTAACGGGACTTCCGGACTAATCAGCGGAACCGCCTGCGTCTGCATATTCGCGCCCATCAACGCGCGATTTGCGTCGTCATGTTCGAGGAACGGGATAAGTGCGGCGCTGATGCCCACCACTTGGTGCGGAGCGACGTCCATGTAATCTACCGAGCCCGCCGTCGAGAAGATAAAGCCGGAATGGTAGCGGCTGGAAACGCGATCGCGCAAAAATTCTCTCTTATCGGTCAGCGGAGCATTCGCCTGCGCGATGACATATTTATCCTCCGCATCGGCGGAAAGGTAATCGTATTGATCGGAAACATAAGGAGCGATCGCTACCGGCGCATCCAATTTAGCGAGTCGTTTTGCCATTTTGCCGTCAATCGTTTCGCCCGCTTCATAAATGATCTCGTTTGTCTTCGGATCAACGATCTTCTCGCGCAGCGTGCGCCCTACTAAGCGTTCATCATCCGCTTCCATCACGCGGAAAACTTTGCGATAAGGCGTTTCGATAAAGCCGTATTCATTAACGCGCGCAAACGAAGCCAAACGCCCGATCAAGCCAATGTTCGGTCCCTCAGGCGTTTCGATCGGGCAGATGCGCCCATAGTGCGAGTGATGCACGTCGCGCACATCGAAGCCCGCCCGTTCGCGACGCAGACCGCCCGGCCCCAGCGCTGAAAGAGTTCGCTTGTGGCGAAGTTCAGCTAGCGGATTCGTCTGATCCATAAATTGCGAAAGCTGCGACGAACCGAAGAACTCGCGCAACGCCGCCACCACCGGGCGGATATTCACCAACGTCACCGGCGACAACTGCTCTTGGTCGCGGATGGACATACGCTCTTTAATCACGCGCTCCATACGGCGCAAACCGATGCGCAATTTATTTTGAATCAACTCGCCCACTGTCTTCACGCGGCGGTTGCCGAGATGATCAATATCATCGGGCGGCTCGACGCCGTTATTAATCTGAATCATGCGGCGCAATAGGCGAATCACATCGTTCTTCGTCACCGTGCGATGCGGAATTGGAATGCCTAGGTCGAGTTTTTGATTTAATTTATAGCGTCCCACGCGCTCAAGGTCATAATGGCGCTGATCGAACAATTGCTCTTCAAGGAATTGGCGGGCGTTGTCCAGCGTAGCGGGGTCGCCTGGGCGCATCTTCTTGAAAAACTCAATCAACGCGGCTTGAGCGATGGTCATTGAGCCGGTCAAAGCCCATTCGGGTTCTTGCTTCAATGTAGAAGCGATATACATACGTTCGGGATTATTGTCCACATCTCGAAACAGCGATATCAATTCTTCGTCGGTTCCGAGTTTCAGCGGCGAATCTTTTGTTCCGTCGTCGACCGCCGCCATCGCGCGCAGAAACACCGTAATCGGCACTGTGCGCTTACGATTGAACTTCAAAATAATATAATCCGATTTGCGGGTTTCGAATTCCATCCACGCGCCGCGATCGGGAATCAGTTTGGACATAGCAAGCGAGCGCCCCGTCGCGCGATCTACCGGCGCTTCAAAATACACGCCCGGAGAGCGGATCAACTGCGAAACGACGACGCGCTCCGTTCCGTTAATAATGAACGTGCCTTTATCGGTCATCTCGGGAAAATCGCCGAGGAAAATATCCTGCTTAATCGGTTCAGGCACATCCGGACCCGCCAACAGGACGGATACATATAACGGGCTGGAGTAAGTCAGATCGCGTTCAACACACTCTTCGATGCTGTGCTTCGGCTCGCCGAACCAGTATTTCAAGCCCCACTGTTTTGCCTCAGGGCTGCGGCCGGGAAAGTATAACTTCATCCCCTTGTTGTACGACTCGATCGGCGACACTTCATGAAACAAGTCGCCCAGCCCTTCTTTTTTAAGGCGTTCAAACGAATCTAGTTGAACTTCGATCAAGTTCGGTAGATCAATATTAATCGGAATACGCGCGTATGTTCTACGAGGCAGAGAAGAAGACATGGATTGTGCTCCTGGCAGTATGTCTGTGCGCCGTTACGAAGTACTCACTCTCATCCCAAATTCAGTGCTTGCCGGGTAACAGATGCAATTCAAATACAGGATGCGCGCAGAGTTAGTAAACACACGAAGCCATCCCGCGCGTTAGGCGGGATAGCAAAACTCGATTATATATGAAGAGATAAATTTACGCAAGGGTCACATTTGCGGCTTCAGCCCCTTTTCTCCAAATGCGAACGCGCCAATTCTATCACATTTCAGATATTCCGCAACTCAAACGCATTGAACGGGGTTTTGACATTCAACATCAACGCAAACAGGAGGAAGCGTGACAATCGAACGTTCAACTACAAACGACAAACGTGAAATCTTCGGCTGGGCAATGTACGACTGGGCGAACTCAGCCTTCAGCACGACGGTCGGAACGGTCTTTCTCGGACCGTATATCGCGGCGCTCGCGGCGACCGCGGCAAAAGCCCATCCCGACGGACTCGCTCGTATTCTAGGGATCGCCATCGCGCCCGATTCCTTCCTGCCTTACTGCGTCTCGCTTTCGGTGGGGTTGCAAGTTTTTTTCCTGCCCATCCTCGGCGCCATCGCGGACTATTCGCGTCAACGCAAACGGATGATGCAAATCTTCGCCTTCACCGGCGCAATCGCCACTATCGCGCTGTTTTTCGTCGTTGACGCAACCTGGTGGCTTGGAGGCTTACTGTTTATCATCGCCAACCTGACCTTCGGCGCCGCAATCGTCTTCTACAACGCCTATCTTCCAGATATTGCCTCAGAAGAAGAAAGGGATCGCGTCTCTTCATACGGATGGGCGCTGGGTTATTTAGGCGGCGGATTATTGCTCGCGCTCAATTTAGCTTTCTATCAGTTCAGCGATAAACTCGGCGTGCCGAGCGGTTTAGCCGTGCGCATCAATCTGGCGTCGGCTGGCATATGGTGGTTCGGGTTCTCTTTTATAACGTGGCAGCGATTACGCTCTCGCCACACGGCGAAACCTCTTCCCCGAGGCGAAACGTACATAAGCGTCGGGTTCAAGCAACTCGGCAAAACATTTCGAGAGATCAAACGCTTTCCCGAAACCATTAAATTCCTGGTCGCCTACTTTCTCTACAACGACGGCATTCAAACCGTGATTGCGGTCTCCTCGACGTTCGCCGCTGCGCCTCTTATTCGCGGCGGATTGGAACTTCCGCTCGAAATATTGACGGGCATCATTTTGATGATCCAGTTCGTAGCCTTCGTAGGCGCATTGCTCTGGGGCAAGCTTGCGGGATGGATCGGCGCGAAACGCTCCATTCTCGTCAGCCTCGTCATCTGGACGGCGGTAGTGATCTATGCCTACGGCGGATTAAAAGGCGAATCACGCGTTACGGAATTTTTCATCCTGGGAATTTTCATCGCGCTCGTGTTGGGCGGCTCGCAAGCGATCAGCCGCAGTCTATTCGCCCAAATGATCCCCAAAGGACGAGAAGCCGAATTCTATTCTTTTTATGAGGTCAGCGAACGCGGCACCTCTTGGACCGGCCCACTGATCTTCGGCTTGGCGAATCAACTTTTCGGCAGCTTGCGTTACGGTATTCTGGCTTTGATCTTCTACTTCATCGCGGGCTTAATCGTGTTGCCGCTCGTGAACGTGCAAAAAGCCATGGACGACGCAAAAAGTTATAAATCTGCCGAGCAATAGCGGGCTTCATCAAAGAACTGTGAGCGTAACGCTCACAGTTCTTTGATTCACAACTTCGGCAGGACGATGGATTGCTGTTTCTGATACTTCCCTTTTTTATCCGCGTACGAGACTTCACATTCTTCATCCGCCTCAAAGAACAACACTTGCGCCAAACCTTCGTTTGCATAAATTTTTGCGGGCAGCGGCGTGGTGTTCGAGATTTCCAGCGTGACGTAACCTTCCCACTCCGGCTCGAACGGCGTGACGTTGACGATCAGCCCGCAACGCGCATAGGTTGACTTTCCCAAGCAAACCGTCAACACTTTGCGCGGAATACGGAAGTATTCGACGGTGCGCGCCAGCGCGAACGAATTCGGCGGAATGATGCATACGTCGCCCTTAAATTCCACCATGGATCTATGGTCGAAATTCTTCGGATCTACGATCGCAGAATGGACATTCGTGAAGATCATAAATTCATCCGCTACGCGCACATCGTATCCATACGATGAAACGCCGTAAGAAATAACGCCTTGCCGAACTTGCCGGTCTACGAACGGTTCGATCATTTTCCGCTCAATCGCCATTGTACGAATCCAGTGATCGGGTTTCAATCCCATGTCTGCTCCTTGTTGCGCAACTATTGCGCTTATCGCGCTATGATAACAACGTCTGTACGTTTCCCCGATTCTACTTCAATCTGACGCTCGTACATTTTTCCGTTATAGATGAACGCCAAACGATACCGTCCGGCGGGAAGGTCGCCGATGGCGGCGTTCTCTTCTCCAAGCGCCAGCGAACGATGATATGTCTCCAAATAATACACATTCAGAATTTCGTCCGCGTCGGAACGCCGTTCAAGCGTGATCGTCGCGCGTTGAAATCTCATCTCGGCGTCGAACAGGGCAAACGCCAACACGCCGAACGATGGGCGGGGAGTCAGCCATAGTTCAGGATTCATCGTCGAAGAATAATCCTCCACATCGCCGCGACGAACCTCAAAATGCAGATGACTGCCAATCGCCACGCCGCTTTGCCCCACTTCGCCAATCTGCTCCCCCGCTTTCACCGTCTCGCCGGCTTGCACAACGATCTTTGAAAGATGAGCGTATAGCGTAAATAAATTATTCTCATGCCCGATTACGACTAAATTACCATAATACATTCGCCACGGGCTGTATATTGCGACATCATCGGGTCCTGCGAAAATGATAACGCCCGCTCCCGCCGTATAGACAGGCGTCCCCAACGGATTGACAAACTCGACGCCATGATGCGGGTCGCGCGTTCCACGCTCGGTCGAAGCGTAAGGATAAATCCTATCTACTTGATCGTTGTTAGGCGGAAGGATCGGGCGTTGGAAGAGAAAACTCCCAGCGCTAATGCAAAAATCCGCCGTCAACGGGTCGCAGGGAATCGGCGTCGCCGTCTGCGTAGAGGTTGGAAGAGAAGTCGGGAGCGCAGTCGCTGTTTGCGTGGGAGCAATCAGCGTCAAGGTCGGCGCGGGCGCAGAAAAGGTCGCAGTCGCCAGCGGAGTCGTCGTCGAACAGGAAGCGAGAAATATTGCCGCGCACAACCAGCGCATTTTTCGATTCATAACATGAGACAATCGTCAACGCGGCGCAGAAGCGGGTTAGACGCGATCGCGCTCTTTCATTGCAGACCGAATTTCTTTCTCGAATTCTTCGGCTTTTATTTCCAGGTCGGCAAGTTCCTTCAGCATCGCATCGCCCGCGGAAGCCGCCGCGCCCAGCGATCGAATGTTGATGCGCACGTTGTAGGCGGCGGCGGTCAGCGCCGCACGAGCCATGGCAAAACCAGACGCCGCGTCGCTGGTCGTGTTCGCGTTGGCGTCTCTCGCGCATTTCAAAGCGAGTTCCATTATTTTTACCGCGCGTTCAGCGACATGCAAGGGGACAATCGCTGCGTCGAGAGTCGCCTTATGGATCGCGGCAGAGCGCGTAGTTTTTTGTTCGTCAGTGTCTTTCGGCAATTTGAACGTCGTCATCAGCGCTTCAAAGGAAGCGGCATCGTCGTCGACTGCCTGCGTTAACTCCTCGCGAAGTTTCTCTGCCGTAGCGCGTACAGTTTGCATTTCGGCTTCGACCGCTTCATATTTCTTCTTGCCGATCGTTAACCCCGAGACCATCGCAACCAATGCCGCCCCCATCGCGCCGGCATACGCGCCAGCCGAACCGCCGCCGGGCGTCGGCGTAGCGGCGGCTAATCTATCTACAAATGAAGCGGGCGTAGAAGACGAGGCAACGGCGCCCGAAGATTGATAAAGTCTGCTCTCCAATACTTGGGCTTTATCGAATTGGTCCAATTGCATGTACCAGACCGCCGCATCCGTCAGCGCTTCTTGCGGGATCAACCCGACGAGTTCGCTATGGTGAATTCCAACGCCGTAGCGTTGCGCCTCGCGCCGAATAAACTCAACCACGCGCGCGATAGGCGTTTGATGAAAATCCGTAAGGTTCATCGAGACCTGCGCGCGACCTTCCACAAGCAAGCCCAGCCCTTTGACGTAACGAAGTCCGCCGGACGATTGACGCACAGCCTTGGCGATCTTTTTTGCGACGCTTACATCGTCGGTCGTGAGATAGACGTTGAACGCGATCAACGGGTTGCGCGCACCGATGACGGTCGCTCCCGCTTTTGGAAGTTTGTTCGGGCCATAGTCGGGCTTGCGGTTCGGATCAGATTCAATTTCTGTTTTCAAGCCTTCATACTGTCCCTTGCGAATGTTTTCAAGATTCACGCGTTCAGGGCGCGTCGCTGCCGCTTCATAGAGATAGATCGGGATATTAAGCTCGCTTGCTGCGCGCTCGCCCAGTCGTTTGGCGAGCGCAATGCATTCATCCATCGTCGCGCCTTGAAGCGGAACAAACGGACAAACGTCCGTCGCGCCAATGCGCGGATGTTCGCCCGTGTGCGCGTCGAGGTCAATCAGTTCGGCGGCGGTCTTGATCGCGCGGAAAGCAGCTTCTTCCACGTCTGCGGGCGGGCCGGCGAACGTCAGCACAGTGCGGTTGTGGTCGAGATCGGAAGAACGGTCAAGAAGTTTAATTCCGCCGACCGATTCGATGGCGGCAGCAATCCGGTCAATCACTTCAGGGCGGCGCGCTTCGGAGAAATTAGGGATACATTCGATAAGAGAGGTCATATAATTTCCTAATCTACAGCTCAGTGTTGTGCATCAAATTCACGCGTTATTATAACGGCGACGCGCGCCAAAAACGGAAATCGCCCAAAAGTTGAATTTTGTTCAATGGTATAATTCCCGCCCGTATGTCTCAAGAGCCTATATCTCCAAAGTCACAGATCTGCCCCACGTGCGGAACGCGCCTGAGCGAAAATGCCACGCGCTGCCTCGTATGCGGGACCGAACTTAAAGCTAAAGCAGCGGCTAAAACCAAAGCGGACGCATCTTTGCAAGCCAGCCGTATGCCCGAAATCAGGCTGAGTTTGCCGGTCGCGCTTGCCGCGCTTGTCACCATCTTAGCGCTCGGCGCATTCCTTGTTTATTTCGTGCTATCCAGCGGCGCGACCGGCACGTCGCTCGTCACGCCGACCGCGGTTGGCACGGCGACAGCCACCGCCACGATCACACCCACGCCGACCGAACAACCGACTCTAACGCCGATCCCCTCTCAAACGCCGCTCCCGCCGTTCGAGTACACCGTGCGCAGCGGCGAGACCTGCGGCGTGATCGCAGCAACATTTAAGATTTCGGTGCAAAGCATTATCACTGAGAATCAATTATCGTCGCAATGCTTTGTTTCCGAAGGGCAAGTGTTGAAGATTCCCTATCCTACCTCCACGCCTGCGCCGCCGCCGACGGATATTCCTAACGAAGCGACGCAAACCGCGCAGGCATGCGAGAAAGTAGTGTACACCGTTCAGACGGACGATACGCTCTCCAGCATCGCCGCGAACTATAACGTGCCGCAGGATGCGATCAAGTTCTATAACGGATTGGCTTCCGACAACGTATTGCTGGGGACGACGCTGGTTATCCCCTTGTGCGAACGCTTCGCTACGCCGGGACCGACTCCCACGCCGACGCTTCCGCCGCCTTACCTCGCTCCGAACTTACTTTTGCCAGCCGATGGCGCCGCGTTTACCCTTGCCAACGACGTGGTTACGTTGCAATGGGCGTCTGTGGGGGCGTTGCGCGACAACGAACGATATCAAGTCGTGATTGAAGATGTGACCACCGGCGATCTGCGCCTCACCGAATATGTGAGCGACACGAAATACATCGTGCCTACGTCCTTCCGCCCGACTGACAATTTGGCGCATATCATCCGCTGGCGGGTAACGACAGTGCGGCAAACCGGCGTAGACGAGCAAGGTCAACCTGTGTGGACTTCGGCGGGAGCCGTCAGCGACAAACGCAACTTCTCATGGGTTGGAGCCGCCATACAAGGAACGCCAAAACCGTAGCATAAAATATTGTTATGAGATTAAACCGTCCTGCCCTTCATGAAGGGCAGGACGGTTTTTATACTCTCGTAACCGCTTTCGTTAATGTCTAAGTCGTCTCGCAGCCAACCTGATCAACCCGAATGCGGCGAGCAACGTCAGCCCTATCGCAACCTCAAACGCCAGCCGGTTGACGCGCACAGTCGCGCTCAGTAGCGCGACTGCCGCACCTAGCGCGGCGACGATCGCCGCGCGTATCAATTGACGGCGCTTCATGCTCCGAACGTCGTCCGTGGGACGGGCGTAACTTAATCGCCGCGTGAAATCGGATAAATTCCAGCCAAGCAGCCCGCCGAACGCGCCAAGCATCATCCAGGCGGAGACGAAATCATTCCACACGCCATATGCCGCGCCGCACAGCATAAGAAAGAACGCGGCGGAAGACGCCCAATACTGCTTTCGCCAATGAGGTCCATACCCACGCCGCGCCAAGCAAGACAAATCCGCGCGCGAACTCACTCATGCCCGCCTGCGAGTATCCATACGCGAGCGAGACGCAGCCGATTAACACGCTTAGAAGAAAGGCAATCAGGGTCACCGGCGCTCCAATTCAGACATACAACGAATTCTACCAGCCCGGCTATAATCGCAACATTGTGAATACCCTATTCGACGAGCGTTACGCTCCGCTTCATCCATCCGCTATAGAGGGATTGCGTCTATTCAATAACGGAAAATATTTTGAAGCGCACGAAGCGTTAGAGACCGCTTGGTTGGAAGAGCGCGGCAAGATTCGCGATCTATATCGCGGAATCCTTCAAGTGGGCGTCGCCTATTTACATATCACGCGCGGGAATTATAACGGCGCGATTAAAGTGTATGGTCGCAGTCTAAAATGGTTGCGAGATTGGTCCCCCACCTGCCGTGGGGTTTATGTGGAAGAATTACGCCGAAACGCAGAAACGGCGCTTGATGAGGTCGCGCGGTTAGGCAAAGGGCGAATTAAGGAATTCGATTTAACTTTATTAAAACCCATCCGTTGGAGAGAAGATCTTCAATCGCAATTTATCACAGCTGAAAGCGGATGAAAAGAATAAAAAGCGTCACGGCGTCGGAATGGACATCGGCGTGAGCGTCGGCGTGACCGCCGGGACGGGAGTCGGGATCGGCGGCGCCCAACCGCTATAATAAAAGTATTCGTTTAGGAATTCAGCCCGCTCTGCTTCGTTCATCCAGCGCGGACGCGAGTAATCTTCCAACATGGCGGTCAACAATTCCACGCCGATCAATCTGCCGTTATAGATCGCATAGCGATCTATAAACTCGCGGCGGATTCCGCGCGGCATCCAACTCTGATCGCCCATCTGGTCGAAGAACAGATTCCCCAACCCGTAATGAATGAACGCCTCGCCATAGAATTCCATCTTTTGCGCGTAATGCGCCTGACTGCCGCTGATGGCGGACGCGCCCGCGTCCGCCATCGCGCGGAAATCTCTTATCTGTTGAGGGTTGGGCTGCGAGTCGTAACTTTCATTCCATTGGAAGGTTGAAATAACAACATATCCTTGCGCCGTCAGCGCAGCGATTTCCGCCGCAAGATATTTAAAATCGCATGGCGCGGCGCCAGGACGATAATCGCGCGCGGTCGGGAAGCGATCCACATCGGGTTTGTTGCAGCCGATGAACGCAATTTTATTTCCATTCACGTCGAACAAAGCAGGCTTGAGCGCGTCTTGTAAATCTGCGCCGCCGCCAAAATAGGGCAGGTTATGCCGCCTGTAAATTTCAATGGTTTCCAACATGCCGCGCGCGCCGCGATCGGCAAAGTGGTTGCCGGTCAGTTCAATTACATCGGCGCCCACGTCCAAAAACAACGCCATATATTTCGGGTCGCTGCAAAAGACCAGCGCAACTTGATCGGGTTTGGGAAATGTGCAACCGGTAAAGAACGGGATTTCATTGCTAATGTGCGTGATATCCGCCTCGCGCAACGCATCGCGAATTTTTTCACCGGGATACGTCGCGCCTTTATATTCCATCGTCAGCGCAGTGGCGCGCACAAGGGCAGTAACGCCCGTCATGATTACGGTCGTCAACTTCGACGGGTCATAATTTGAGGTCAGTGGCTCAAGGGCGGCGGAAGATTGAAGCGTGAAATCAACGGCAAGCGGATACGATGCGCGCTCAAAATCTTTGCGAATCGGCGACTGTCCGTCAATCGTCAATGTTTTCCACTGAGGTTGGAGATCTTCAAAAGGGATAATCGCCCACGCCGATTGACTCCACGCTTGCGCGAGCAAATCATTCATCGGAACAACTCGAACGGAATTTGAAGCCGGCTCGCCCCATGCAACGCTCAACGCCGCGCGCGTAGATCCGTCCATCAACAGCGGCGCGTTATCTAGCGGCGCATCGCCCGACCAAGCGCCGCGCAATTGATCGAACGTCGCGCCGTCCGCAACAGTAGGAAACGGCGCGACAAGCGCATAGATCCATTGAATTTTCGTCTCGTTGAAATTTGAATTTGAACGACCAGCGCCGACGCGTCAAGAACGTACTCCGGCAAATTTAATTCTCGCGCCCGTTCGCGCAACAAGGCTGGGACAGAATCTCCAACGCGAGAATCCAACGTTGCAACAGCCGGTTGCGTTGGCGTGGGAATTTGTGCGTTCGTTGCCGTCGGGCTAGGTTGAAACGTAGGAGTCGCTGACGCAAGCGGAGAGCGCAAAAAGCGCCATAGATATAAGCGCGAAGTATTTTCTCATAGCGGCGCGATTATACTCCCCGCCCGTTTTAAAGCCGTTACGCCGCAATCGTTAATTCCGCCAACGTAAATTCTTTTAGCGCTTTCTCGTCAATCGTTACGCCCAAACCGGGAGCGGTCGGCGCGTCAATAGCGCTGTCGCTGTTCAGCGCAAAGCGCTCATGCGTAATGTCGCGGAGGTAGTAACGATCGGAAGCGGAAATATCGCCGGGCAGAACAAAGCCGGGCAAGGTCGCCAGCGCAAGGTTCGAGGCGCGTCCGATTCCCGTTTCGAGCATTCCGCCGCACCAGACCGGCGCATCATGCGCAAGACAATAATCGTGAACGGCGATCGCCTGACTTAACCCGCCGACGCGGCTGGGTTTAATGTTGATAATTTTGCAGGCTTTCATCTCCAAAGCGTAACGCGCATGGCGCGGCGTTACAATGCTTTCGTCCAGGCAGATCGGCGTTTTGAATTCGGCTTGCAGCAAACGATGATCCCAAATATCGTCTTCGAACAACGGTTGCTCGATCAGAAGCAGATTCAGGTCGTCCAGCGGCTTCAACGCCCGCGCCGATTCCAGCGTGTACGCCGAGTTCGCGTCCACCTGCAAACGCAGATCGGGAAACGCCTTGCGCACGGCGAATGTTTCTTCGACTTCGCGTCCCGGCTTGATCTTAATCTTCACGCGGCGGTATCCGCGCTCCAAATATGACTCGACAGTTCTCGTCAACACCGAGGCGGATTCCTGAATTCCGATGGAAACGCCCACTTCTACGCTGTCGCGCGTCCCGCCAAATAGATCTTTTAATGATTTACCTTCGCGCTTCCCAACTAAATCCCACAACGCCATTTCAACGCCGGCTTTGGCGAAATGATGTCCGCGAATGGGCGCGACGCGAGATTGGAAATCCGCCGCGTTTACCAGATTTTGCCCGACGATCAACGGGGCGACAAACTCTTTGAGGATATGCCATGCCGTACCGGATGTTTCATAACTATAACCCGGCTCGCGCGACGCAACACATTCGCCGTAGCCGCTCAGTCCGTCGGCGCGCAGTTCAACAATGATGCATTCGCGCATAGTTTCGCGTCCAAACGAAGTTTCGAACGGCGCGACCAACGGCATGGAGACATGATAGAGCATTAAAGAAGAGATTTTCATAAGGTTTCACCATAGAGAGGGCAATCAAGCGTATAATTTATTCAGTATTATACAGGCAATATTCTTCTTGCAGCGGAGCGCGCTCCGCTAGAAAGCACGGCAGACTTACATGGCAAAATTACCCCCCTAAATCAACTGATCTCTCTGGAAGGAAAGCGCGCGCTCATCACCGGGGCGGCGGTCGGGATCGGAAAAGCGATCGCATATCGCTATGCCGAAGCCGGCGCAGATTTGACGCTGGTGGACATCAACTCTAAGACACTGTCGCGCGCCAAGGAAGCGTTATCTAAATTCGGACGTCAGATTGATACGTATGTCGTAGACCTCTCGCGCAAGGAAGACATTGACGCTTTATGGAACGCGTTACCGCGCAACTCGCCAGATATCCTCGTTAACAACGCGGGCATCTATCCGTTCAAACAATTTATAGACGCCGACGAATCCTTCTTTCGGCAAGTGATGGAAGTCAACCTGTTCTCGGTCTATTGGATGTGCCAACATATGATCCGTCAGCGGCGTTCGCGCGGCGGCGCCATCGTCAATCTCGGCTCGATCGAAGCGGTCATGCCTTTCAAAGAAGATCTGGCGCATTACAGCGTCAGTAAAACAGGCGTTATCGCGCTCACGCGCGCGTTGGCAAAGGAACACGCCAAACACGGATTTCGAGTCAACGCAATTCTACCGGGCGGCATTATCACGCCGGGCACAAAATCAGTCGCTAAGCAGCTTCTTCGCTTTCAGTTTGGTCTATTAAAAACGGGGATTGAGTTCAAACAGCGGCTGCCGGTCGGACGTCCCGGTCAACCCGACGAAGTAGCGCGCGTAGCGTTAATGCTGGGCAGCGACCTTGCCAGTTATATGCACGGCGCAATCGTTCCAGTAGACGGCGGTTTTCTTTCAGCCTGATTCTATGCGTCGCAAGCCCACGCAGACGGTCATTCGTCGGCGTCGGCTGTCGCTTGCGCCGCGCTGCCGTCCGTCGTCAGACGCTCTAACGCATCGTCCAAACTGGCAGAATTTGTCCGCCGCGCCCCAGCGACAGGAGTTCCGCAATACGGGCAGAGATTCCACGGCAATTCCATCAGGTGGTTGCAATTCTCGCAATTTTTCTTCAGTTTCGTATGGCAATTCGGGCAGATTTGCCATTCCTCTTTAACGCGACGTTCGCAGCCCGGGCAAAGCGGAAGATCTTCGAGCGCCTGCAACAGCGCTTCTTCCTCAAGCGTCTTCTGATATTCTTCCTCTAAGGTCTTTTGAGGGCGAAGGATAAGATAAACCAATACGCCAGGCAACCATAACGTCGCTACAAGCAGCGTCGCCAGCGTCTGCGCCAACGGATCGCGCGCGCGCGCGCGAATATCGCGATACGTCCATACAACCAACGAAATCCATAATGCCGCGAAGAAAGCCCCGGCAAACGCCGTGAACACAAGCAGGAAATTACTGAGGAAGGAAGGATCGAGAGTCATACCGTTTCAGGTCCAATTTAACGCCACGGCTGAAGAATAAAAAAGCGAACGTATTCATCCAGGCATCGTTGCAAACAGGAACTATTGCTATTTTATCCTATCTTATGGCCAATGATGATGGAAACTCCATTCGCCATCGCCTTGATCCACATCTGAGCGCAACCCGATAACTTCATAAAAAGTAATGCCCGGGCGCAGCGGAATCGGGTCGTTCGAAAGCGTCGTCAGCAGCAACGGTTGATCCAAATCCGTCCGCTGCCAACGGGCAAGGAAGCCCTCGCCATCGCGAAAGAGATATGCTTCGCCCGAACCGTTCAAGTCAATTTGAAAGACTTCGTCGTCTCTATCATAGGAATTGGCAAAGGTGTGATTTGCAAATAAAACAACTACATTCGCCGCGTGAACTTGCTCGCCGGTCACGCGGTCCATCAGCGCTTCATAAATCTCCTCGCCTTTGCGGCTATCAGCCGTCTCTTGATAGCGATAATAGAGATGAGTCTCAGGAACATATTCCCAATAATGGTATGAATCTACCGAATAATAGGTATACACTCGCACGCCCGGCAGATCGCCCCTCGGCGCCGAGTCGCTAAAATATTCGGCGCGCAACGCGGGATGGTCGTCGTCCATGCCGTTATGCGCCGCGCAATCTTTCCAGCGAGTCGTATCGAAGTATGAGTTATTATATTGCTCCACTGTGCGCGCGCGCTCCGCTAGAAAATGAAACGGCGGGCATAATCCATTTGTAGGCGTAACAAGAAACCGCGCAAAATCGCTTGAGCGGAAATAGTTCAACTCGCGCGGGTCGGCAAATTTAAACACCAGATACGCTTGATACATGCGCTGAACGTGTTCATCGAAATAGCGCCCCGAACGGACTGGTCCCACCCACTCCGAATCGTTCCCGTAAAACACCGCTACAAAACGCGTCAACTCAGATTCAATGTAATATTCAAAAACCTGATCGGCAAGCGTCAGCCCCGATTGCGGGCGCATATAACGCGGATAGTTCGCCACCTTAACGGCGATCGGGCGGCGATCTAATAATAACGGATCAGCTGGCGGCAAACCCGTCAACGGATTTAACGCTTCGGAAGGATCCCGCGCTTCGCTAGGCGCGGATGTCTCCGTCGGCGCGACAACAAGCGTCGGAGTCGAAGAAGCGGATGACGCGGCGCGTTCCTGCGTCAACGTGGGCGCATCCTGAACGGCGGCGCTTTGCGTCGCCGACCCGCCGCATCCGTTCAGAAGCAACAAGCCTGCCAAAATAAAAACGCAAGGAAAACGCGCTGACATGGCTGTAAATATACCGTATTTCTATACTTGCTCGGAAAACAAATCCCCCGCTTCGCCGTTTCTATAATTTCACAGGATGATTATAAATTATTCGCGCTTCATCCACGCGGGGAGTGTCCAAGATAAGAAGTAAAATAGGGAGATGAAATGTCCAAACTGTGGAGCAAACTGGCGGCAAAGGAAAGCAGGATTCAATCATTCAGGAAGCCAACGATACAAATGTGGAGAATGCGGGCGGGCATATACGCCTGTGGCAAAGGAGAAAGGGTATCCGAAGGAAACACGCATGTTGGCATTGCGGATGTATATGGAAGGGAGTAGTCAGCGTTCAATTGCTCGCATCTTGAAGGTCAGTCCGCAAAGTGTCTCGAACTGGATCAATGTCTATGTAGCACAATTGCCGCCAGCGCCAGTCCCTCGCAAGCCCAGAGTGGCAGAGTTGGACGAGTTGTACACCTTTTTGAAGCGTAAAAACAAAATCTACATCCTGACGGTGGTAGATCGGAGCCACGCACTGCCTGCTGAGTTGGGATGCGGTCACGGAACGAAGCACAGCCAATCTGCAAGCCTGCCTCGAACGCGCCCCACAGCCCGACAATACTATAGTGATGCGTTTCAAAACACGACAACTTGTATTACGGCGCTCCCTATGAAATGCGCTCGGATAAAAGGAAACCTATTCAGTCGAAGCCGTCAACGCGGATTTACGTCATTATCTCAAGCGGCTAGCACGTAGGTCTCGTTGTTTTTCTCGTCGTCTGGATGCTTTACTCAAGAATCTGCGCCTCTTCGCATACTGCTACAACCAACGACAATTGATGAAACAACAATATCCGCAATACAATTTGCCGCTCATTGATTTCCTGTATCCTCTATGATGGACACTCCCTCCACGCGGGACGGAGACTTGCTGTCTTTTTATAGATTGGGCAACTCTTCGCGTGCGCTCCCTGCAAATACCCCGTAGACATGAGGAACTCATTGACGATCTCGCCGCCCGTGAAGACAAATGTCTTCTTGAAGAGTTTCGTCCACTCATCTTTTTTCAATGGATGATGCGCGTCGAGCCAGCCTTTGAACGAACCGAATTCTTGTTGCAATACTCGAATCCGCTTGGCGTTCTCGATTGCCGCATTGATCTTGAGCCGATTGCGGATGATTCCCGCATCCGCGAGAAGGCGCGCGCGATCTTTTTCGCCGAACCTCGCCACCTTCGCAATGTCGAATCTACGATAGGCTTTGCGGAAGTTATCCGCTTTTTTCAGAATCAGAATCCACGAGAGACCCGCCTGATTGATCTCAAAGACCAGCCGCTCAAAGAGCAGGTTGTCGTCATCGAGCGGAAATCCGTATTGCATGTCGTGATAATCCTTATTGAACAGGTCCTCAGGGTACGAATTGACGTAATCGCAATAGGTGGTTGTCATAACTCAATCTCCATGATCGGAAGGACACGCATCGAGCCGTCCGCTTTGGAATGTCTTTCGCCGACCGATTTTCATCATCCCCATTCTCTCATAAAACCCCAACGCGTTCGGGGCGGCTTCGAATTGCAGAGATTTGTAACCGCGTTGACGCGCCAAATTCAAGGCGTGGATGAATAATTCTTTTCCAAACTCCCTCGCCAATGTATTCGGGCGCAACCCAGAGATTTTCAATCCATGCGATTCCGTCCCGATTGTCCAGCGTCTAAAACACAATGGGTGTCTTGTTGTCTACTACGACCCAACTTTCATGCTCTTCAAAGTAATCGGGGGTAAAGGTCAATTGCAGAGTCCAGATTTCCATTCATCGTTCGGGATAGTTCCAGTGACATTTGGCGGACAAAGCAATTTCAGTTAACCCATCTGTTTCTGTTGGATCAACTTGGCGAATCAAAATCATGGTCTTTTAAAACCTCAGCCGCGAATTTCGCGAATTAGCGCGAATTTTTATTTGGTGACTTAACGACGCGGTGGTGTTCCAAGGAGCCAGCGCCGAAATTGATTAGAATCGCGAGTTCCAAGCCAGTTGAGGCAAGATAGTGAAGAGCTTGCGCTTGATGAGAAGCATTAAGCCTAGAAATACTCTTGATCTCAACAATGATCTTCCCATCAATCACAAGGTCTGCTTTATATACGCCGATCAAATCTCCCTTGTACGAGACTGGAAGTTCGGCCTGATGTTGGAACGGTATGCCGCGAAGCATTAACTCCTTTTCAAGCGCGGCTTGATAAACCGCCTCTAGAAAACCTGCACCAAGGATTCTATGCACCTCCATCGCCGCCCCGATAATCGCAAACGACAACGCCTTGTGAATTATCTCAGTCATAAAATCTCCAAAGCCTCAGCCGCGAACACTTCGCGCGAAAGGTTTTAAAAATTCGTGAAATTCTTGTAATTCGCGGCAAAGAATTATCCAAGACCTCAGCAACAAGGCTCACGAACGAGGGTGAATGGTTTTAAAATTCGTGAAATTCGCGCAATTCGCGGCAAAAAAGAACTACCCGACCACCCGCATCTCCCTCGGCATATCGGACAACACATCCGCTCCAGTTTCAGTGATCACCACGTTATCTTCGATACGAACGCCGTTTTTACCAGCCAGATAAATCCCCGGCTCGACCGTGAACGCCATGCCGAGTTCGAGCAGTTGCATATTGTCGCCGCGCATGTAGGGGTCTTCGTGACCTTCCATGCCAATGCCGTGACCGGTGCGATGCGTGAAATATTTTCCGTAGCCCGCTTTCTCGATCACGTCGCGCGCGGCTTTGTCCACGTTTGCGCACGGGACTCCGGGCTTCGAGGCGGCGCGACCAGCCGCGTTCGCCTCCTGCGTGATCTTGTGGATTTTTTCGTACTCCGCATCCACTTCGCCCACCGCGAAAGTCCGTGTGAGATCGGAGATGTAACCATCGTGAGCCGCGCCCCAATCTACCACGAGCAAATCGCCCGCTTGCAATTTTCGATCGGACGGCGAGGCGTGCGGGTTTGCGGAATTCGGTCCCGACGAAACGATCGGACTGAATGGCATTTCAGGATCGGAACCATGCTTGAACAATTGCATCATCAACTCCGCCGACAATTCTTTTTCCGTCATTCCTATTTTGATCAGGGGGATCGTCGCTTCAAGCGCGGACTGGGCGATCTGCACCGCGCGGCGCATGGCTTCCACTTCCGTTCGATCTTTTCGCAAGCGCAGTTGGGATAGCGCATCGCCCGCGTCGGGGAAGTCCGCTTCGGGCGCGGCGTTCTTCACATAACGGAATTCCAGCAGGCGCAATTGCCGCGACTCGACTCCGATCCGCTTCCCATCAAGATTGAGAGACTGCGCCGCCTTGCGGAACGCCGCATCCCATTCGGCTGGGTTTTCGGGATACGAAAACACTTGCAGTTTGTATGGAAGATTTGCCACTTTTTGCAATTCCAATTCGGGGAGGACGAGCGCGGGAGTTTGATCTTTCGCGAAAAATAACACGATGGGTCGCTCCATCAAGTGAAAGTTCAGCCCGGTGAGATATTTGAGGGTTGGACCAGGATTCAGGATAACTGAATCAAGTCCCCCCGTCGAAAGAGAAGCGTTTAGTTTGTCCAAGCGGGTTTGAGTCATGTGAGTCTCCTAGTTTATGCTCAGCCGCCGTCCTCGGCGTTCGTCCGATGAAATTCGCCGCCGAGGACGGCGGCTAAAGCGAGTTAATCCAAATTATGATTCTTCTTCGAGAAAATATATGTGATCCAATCCACCGCAACGGGGAAGATGGTATCGAACGTGGTGATGATGCGGAACCACCACGGGATGACGAGCGTGCGGCGCGGACGTTTGGCGACATCCACCACGCGTTGCGCGACGTACTCGGAGGTGAGGTGCGGATACTTGATGCGCCTGATCGTTTTGCGCGCTTGCGTGCGTTCGAGTTTGTCACCGAACTCGGTGACTGCGGGACCGGGATAAATGCCAGATACTTTTATGCCGAGATGACTCACTTCGCGGCGAAGCGCGTCGGTGAAGGCGCGCGCGCCGAATTTGCTGGCGGAATACGCGGTGATGGTCGGCGCGGCGATGAGACCCGCGACAGACACCATGTTGATCACGTGACCTTCGCCGCGTTCGAGCATGTGCGGGATCACCGCGCGCGTGACGAGCATCGTGCCGATGAGGTTGACGCGGATCAGCGTTTCAATGTCGCGTTCGGGTTTGAGATTCTCGAACCAGTTGACCGCGCCATAGCCCGCGTTGTTGAAGAGGATGTCAATGCGACCGTAGAGGTCGAGCGCGGTTTGAACCATCACTTCGATCTCGGCGCGTTCGCTCACATCCACAGGGACAGCGAGTGCTTCGCCGCCTTTGCTTTGAATCTCAGCCGCGAGCGCTTGCAAGCGGTCGAGCCGACGCGCGGCGAGGATGACTTTGCATCCCTCTGCGGCAAACAATTTCGCGGCATCTTCGCCAAATCCCGACGACGCGCCAGTGATAAGGACGACTTTGTTTTTGAGTGAGATAGACATGGCTTTTTTAAACACGAAGGACACGAAGGTCACTAAGGTTGGAAAAGTGATGAGCCGATAACCTTTCCATGATTTTCTTCGTGTCCGTTGTGTCCTTTGTGTTAAATTTACTCGCTCTCTTCTTGCGATTCTTCTTTCGTATTCTGCTTCTTCGGTCGCGGAGGTTCGATGACCGCATCTTTGCCAAGCGCAATTTGCAACACATCATCCATGTGCTTGACGGGGATGATCTTCAGTTCGGATTTCGCGGTCTTGGGAAGTTCGGTTAGGTCTTTGAGATTCTTTTCAGGCAGGATCACGGTCTTCAACCCAGCGCGATGCGCGGCTAAAACTTTTTCGCGCACGCCGCCAATGGGAAGGATGCGTCCGCGCAAAGTAATTTCACCCGTCATGCCGACGTGCTTGAACACGGGACGACCCGTCAGCGCGGAGATGATCGCGGTCGCCATCGTGATTCCCGCCGACGGTCCGTCTTTCGGAATTGCGCCTTCGGGCATGTGGACATGGATATCCATACGCTCAAAGACTTCAAAGTCTATCTTCAATTCTTCCGCGCGTGATTTGATGTATGTCAGCGCGGCTTGACCCGACTCTTGCATCACGTCGCCCATCTGACCTGTCATTTGCAATCCGCCTTTGCCTTCGAGAACCGCGACTTCCACAGGCATGATCTCGCCGCCGTTTTCCGTCCACGCGAGAGATGTGACCACGCCAACTTCATCCGTGCGTTCGGCTTCGGGCTGGAAGACCTGTTGCGGACCGAGATACTTCTCGATCGCGTCCGCTTTGATCGCCGACTCAAACTTCTTCCCCTCCGCTTTCATGCGCGCGACCTTGCGGCAAATTTTACCGAGTTCGCGCTCCAAATTGCGGACGCCCGCTTCATACGTATACTCGCGGATGATCTTCCGCACCGCGTCGGGCTCGAACGTGAGGCTGAGTTCCTCCACGCCGTTCTCTTCGATCTGGCGCGGGATCAAATAGCGGTTTGCAATTTCGAGTTTCTCTTCTTCGATGTAGCCAGGGAACTCGATCACTTCCATGCGATCCAACAACGGAGACGGGATGCTCCCCAGCGAATTTGCCGTGGTGACGAACATCACCTTCGACAAGTCAAACGGCAGTTCTAGATAATGATCGCTGAACGTGTTGTTCTGTTCGGGGTCTAGCACTTCAAGCATCGCTGAAGCGGGGTCGCCGCGAAAATCGGAATACAACTTGTCAATTTCATCCAACATGAACAGCGGATTCGACGTCCCTGCGCGCTTCATGGTTTGGATGATTCGTCCAGGCAACGCGCCGATGTACGTGCGGCGATGACCGCGAATCTCGGCTTCGTCGCGCACGCCGCCCAAAGAGACGCGCGCGAATTTTCGTCCGAGCGATTCGGCAATGGAACGTCCAAGCGAAGTTTTGCCAACTCCAGGCGGACCGACAAAACACAGGATCGGCTGGCGTTCTTTCTTCGGCTTCAACGAACGGACGGCGATGTATTCCAAAATCCGTTCTTTGGCTTTCTTGAGTCCGTAATGATCGCGTTCCAACGTTTTCCCCGCGTTCTTCACGTCGAGATTATCGGGCGAAAAATTCGACCACGGCAGTTCAAGGATCCAATCAATGTACGTGCGGATGATTCCCACTTCGGGCGCCATCGGCGGCATTTGGTTCAGACGTTCGAGTTCCTTCATTGCGACCAACTTCGCTTCGTCGGGAAGATTCGCGGCATCAAGTCGCTTCTTCAAGTCGTTCGCGTCGCGCGTGAAGATGTCGCCTTCGCCCAACTCATTCTGAATTTGCCGCATCTGTTCACGTAGATAAAACTCGCGCTGACTTTTATCCACTTCGCTTTGCACCTTCGAGTGGATTTCGTCTTCGAGTTCAAGCACGTCCACTTCTTGCGCCAAAATTTTATTCAGTGCTTGCAATCGTCCACGCACATCGAGCAACATCAATAGGCTTTGCTTCGCTTCGTAATTCAACGACAGCGACGTGGCAAGCATGTCCGCAAGCCAGCCTGGTTCGGAAATATTCATCGCGAACAAATGCGCTTCTTCGGGGATCGAACGATCCAACTGCACGCAGCGATCGAAGAGGTCCAACGCCGAACGCATGAGCGCGCTCGTTTGGCGGTCGGCAGTTTGAGGTTCCGAAACGACGCGCGCTCGCACCTTCAAATACGGCACACTGCGGATAAACTCCACGATCTCCACGCGGCGGCGTCCCTGCACAAGCGCGGAGTGCGAGCCGTCTGGCATGGCGAGCAAACGCCCCACCGCCATCTCCACACCGACGGGCAGAAAATCCTCCGCGCCAGGGTTGTCAATGTCCGCGTCGCGTTGCGTCAACCCGATCACGGTCTGCCCTTTGCGTTGCGCTTCCTCCACCGCAAGCAACGACGATTCGCGCCCAATAAAAATAGGCGAGACCATGCGCGGGAACACGACCAGATCGCGCAACGGCAGAACCGCGGCTTCGATCATACCGTTGGCATCAGGCTCGCGATTCGCAATGCGATACAACTCCTCCGTGCGCTGCGAGAGGGTCAGATCAAAATTTTCTTCTTCGGTCCAATCTTTTGGGTGACTCATTCATACCTCATGTCGTTGCGAGGAGGGCTGGTGGTTGAGTAGGACAAAGTCCGTATCGAAACCCAGCCCGACGAAGCAATCTCCTCGTAACAAGAGTTCACCTGATAACAGGAGATTGCTTCGGGCTATCGCCCTCGCAACGACATCAAATTATTCCATGCTCTCATCACTTCCGCCGTGACGAACATACTCCCAGCGGACAACACAATGCTACCATCTTTTGCGGATAACTCCAACGCCCGCGCCAACGCAGACTGGACGGGACTCACCGCCTCGGACTCAATTTCAGCCTGCCTCGCCAACTCGACAATTCTCCCCTCCTCCAGCGCCCGCGGATGGTCGGCGCGCGTAACGATGAGTCGCTGAATCTTCGGCTTCATCGCGGCGAACATGCCAGGGATGTTCTTATCCTCCGACGCGCCGAAGATGAGATAGGCTTTCTTATCTGGAAAATACGCGTCAAGCGTCTCGCGTAATTTCACAAACGAATCTTCGTTGTGCGCGGAATCAAAAATCACAGGCGGATCGCGCCGTGCGATCTCAAATCTCGCTCGCCACTTCACTTGCGCGAATCCTTTTTGAATCGCTTCATCTGAAATATCAAGTCCGCTGACTTTGAGCGCGGCATACGCGGTGGCGGCGTTTTCGAGTTGGTGGGAGCCGAGGAGGGGAATTTTGAATTCAATCATTTCGGTGGTCGAGTAGTCCCGCGTGCTATTCGCGGGATGTACCGAGACCACCTGCCCATCTAGTGAACTTCTCACACTTTCATATTTCACATCTTTCCCAGTCAAAGATAAACTTGAATCCTCCAGTTTGGCTACGCGCTCCAAAACTTCGAGGGCTTCCTCTTTTTGAGAGGAGGAAACCACAGGCACACCGCGCTTGATGATGCCCGCCTTCTCCCCCGCGATCTTGGCAAGCGTATCGCCAAGCACAGCCATGTGATCATACGATAACGACGTGATGACCGAAACCCTCGGCATGACGATATTCGTCGCATCGAGCCTGCCTCCCAAACCGACCTCGATCACCGCCGCGTCGCATCCCTGCTTGGCGAACGCGAGAAACCCAAGCGCGGTTGTGATTTCAAATGTCGTCAACTTCGGAATTTTCGCAACCGTTGCTTTGATCTCCTCCACCAACTCAACCAACAACTCATGCGGAATCGGCTCACCATCCACTTGAATCCGTTCGCAGAAATCCAGCAAATGCGGGGATGTGTACAGCCCAACCTTATATCCCGCCGCCTTCAACGCCGACGCGCACAACGCACACACCGATCCCTTCCCCTTCGTCCCTGCAACGTGGATGATAGGATATTTATATTGCGGATTCCCGAGTTCCTCCATCAACGCGAACATGCGGTCAAGTTTGAACTCCGCCTTGGCAAGTTCGGAAGAATGTTTCAGGCTATAATCCACGAACGAGTAGAGATAATCGAGGGCTTTGTTGTAAGAGGATTCAATGTCCATGCGAGGGATTGTAAGTCGTAATGGGTAATTCGTAAATCAGGGTAAAGAGAGCAAAGAAAGAAGAAACAACATGCGGAATAAAACAACCACTGTATTCTTCGCGATGATTCTTTTGGCATCCTGCGCCGCGCCGACGCAACAAGCGACGGTCATTCCTCAGACTTCGGAAGTCTCCGAGACTTCCGAAGTCTTGACCGCAACACCAACCCAAACTCCCACATCAATGCCGACAAGCACAACAACGCCCGAACCGACAAAGGTGAACGTGCCTCCATTCTCGCCAGAGGTGATCGCCGTGCTGGAGAAGAATGGACTCAGCATTGCGCCAGAAGATCTCTGTCTCTGGGAGGAGACGGAGGGGGCGACTGTACAGTGCCTGACGCTCAACCCTGAGAAGGTGCCAGCGCTCAAGCAGACTCTATCAAAACTCAATAATACAATTGGGTGGCTCAATACCTGGAGCGTGCGGGCCAAGAAGCCAGGCAAGTATCCGACGCTCGCCTCGTATGAGGCGATGCTTGCGAGTAAGCCACTGCAACTAGCCATGGATGTAGGTATGGTATGGCATCCTGACTCTGTCCTACCAACAGCAGGTGTGTTCCGACCTGCGAGTGAGTGGGAGGTAGACGGCGTGAGAGTGGGCAACAATGCCCTCATAGATACGAGCCAATTGGGAATGGAGATAGTGGACTGGAATGAGGCACAGCAAGAGGGTGGGTATATACAATTCGGTGCTGGCTTAAAGGTTAAACAGGGACTAGCACCTGTGGAAGGGGTATTAGTAAATGGGCAACAAGTGTTTAGAGTTGTGATAAAGTTTACGGATCTTGCGGTGGCTTCGGATAATATCAAATATGATGGTGATGGTGATGGTGTAAACGATTATGGCATTTTAATTCCAGATTTAACCTTATCTATCGTAGACAATGCAAGATCGTGGAATCAACTGATGAACTGGGTAGGGAATGTCGCGCAGGTTATTGGGAGGAACCCCAAGACGGCGGTGGCGGATGACTTTTATGACTACATAGAGTTTACCGCAGGAGGCAAAGTTGTCCTCAATAAAGAGATCATGGACAAGATGGCGGAGGGGACAGAGTTCTTTGGCACAGAGCCACGGTAAGTGGAGTTGCAGAGGCGGGTGTAAATGTGATACGAATAAGGTATGAGATGGATATGGGGAGCGCTTGTCTTGATACTTATTATTGTCGGTTGGTACGGGGCGGGGCAAGTCAAGATCGGCGAGCGCTATATCTGGATATCGTGTCTACCTAGCAAGGTGTGGGAGGTCAAGGAGAGCGAGCTCGCAAGATACTCTCCACCTAGAGAGGGCGAGCCAAGAACAATAGTGTACCTTGCGTGTGGCTACCATAAGCAAGAGGACGGTATTGGGATGTCGGACTATCCTGAGTCCTTCTTTTATGCCAAGCGAGGACAGTGGCTCGGGTGGCAGAGCATTACTATTTATCCGCACCCTATGGTCTGGCGGGAGCTTAAGGCAGAGAAACTGCCATATCTCCTGACACAGCTCGTCGTCTGGGAGCTAGCGAGCGCTCGGGGAGTGGAGCGGGAGACGGCGTGGGCGACGGGGGCGAGGGCGGCGCGCGAGACACAGGGCATAGTGAGTGTTGGCACGCGGAGGTGGTCGCGATGAGGCTCAAGAGCGCACTACGACTTGCGCTGGTGGTCATGCTACTTGTCATGGTAGATGCAGGGCGGGCAAGCGCCTATGTGAGCTGTGTCGGGACGCTACAATGTGCGGGAACGGATGGTCGAGGCAACTGTGTGAGTGGCGGGGGCGGAGGTGTGGCTGTTAAGACAGAACATTGCCAACCTGGGACTAATAGCTGTAACAATAGATGCTCCGATGGATGTCCTGCGATAAATGGGAACTGTGAGGCGATAGGTGGGACGTGCGGGCCAGGGCTTGGCACCTGCCCTGGGACGCAAGTGTGTCTATATAACTCTGTAACAATGAAGTATGCTTGTTCGGTCGGAGGAGGAGGAGGAGGAGGATCGTGTCCGCCAGAGTGCAGGCAGGGATCAAGTTGCGGGGCGGGGTATAGCGGTGCAAGCGGTTGCTCGGGCGCGGGACCTGGAGGAGGATGCAAGAGTAACCAGGTGTGTTGCTCAGCCAACTCGTGCGGAGGCGGGGGCGCTTGATTGACAACACACGCGGTCAATCGTACAATGTATACAAAATGTACGGTTTGTACATAGGAGACCGAAATGCCAAACACAGTAATAAAAAGCGGCGAGGCGCGCATCAAATTCCGTGATCTGCTGGATCAGGTTCTGGCTGGCAAAGGCGATGTGATCATCGAGCGTAACGGCAAGAACGTGGCAGTGATGATTCCCGCCGTGGATTACGAAAAAATCCGTGAGGAACTGGAGGAATTGCGCGCCGTGCGCGAAGCCGCCGCTTCCTATGAGGAATGGAAGAAAAATCCCTCCGTCGGGCGCCCGTTTGAAGAGGTGGATGCGGAGTTGGATAAATCTGCATGACTGGCGCGCAATGGCAAATCATCGTCCATCGCAAAGCAGAGAAAATACTAAAGCGGCTGGATGGCGATGTTTTGAAGCGCATCCGCGCGGCGATACGCGAACTGGGGAGCGAACCGCGTCCTACGGGCGTAAAAAAACTGGCGGGGTATGAAAACCTTTTTCGCATTCGTGTTGGGGATTGGCGAATCATTTATGCCATCGAAGATGAACAATTGATCGTCCTCATCCTTGAAATTTCCACACGCGGCGGCGCATACCGCGATCTTTGATGCTCGCCACCCTCACAATGCACCTCTATCTCCCCGCCTGCTCGCTGACGCAGTCCCTCAAACAAAAACTTGTTTGACAACATCGCCAAAAACAGTGATAATGCTCATTATGTACACAATGAGCATTGTATTCGTTTGGAGGCTGAAATGACAATTTTTATCGGCGCCAGAGACCTTCGGCAGAAGTTTGCTGAGATTCTCGGCAAAGTCGGCTTTGGAGGCGATGTGGCTGTCGTGGAAAAGTCGGGCAAACCTATGGCGGCGATCATCCCCATCGAGATGTACCAGAAACTGGTGGCAGAACGCGAAGCGCGCTTCCAGATCGTGGATAAGATCCGCAACCAACAGGCAGACCGCCCCCTGAACGAAATCGAAGAGGATGTTGCCGCGGCAGTCCAACGCGCAAGGGGATAACATATGCTGCGGGTGGTTATAGATACAAACATCCTCATTAGCGGGTTGCTTTCAAAGAAAGGCGCGCCAGCAAAGATCATGGATTTCTGGCGGGAGAGGAAATTCATCGTTATCACCAGCGAATCAGCCATTCGTGAAGCGGAACGAGTCATGGTAGAGCTTGCGGCTTCAGGCAAGTATTTCATCTCAAACGAAGATATCCAATCCCTATCGAATCTTCTTCGTGAAGACGCTCTTCTGGTTTCAGGTCAAACGGACGTGCAAGGTACAGTTCCCCAAGACCCTGACGATGAAAAATTCATCGCCATCGCTTTGGAAGGCGAAGCAACTGTCATCATGAGCGGAGATCATCATCTGTTGGATTTGGGTAGTTACGGAAATATTTCGTTCCAAACTGCCCGTCAATTTCTCGACTCGATTAACTCTGAGCCTTCGGCATGATTGCGGCATGATCGCCACCCTCGCCATTCACCTCCACCTCCCCGCCTGCGCCTCGCTCAAACAAAAGCGCGGACGGATCAAGCCGCTCATCTCACGTCTGCGCCGCGAGTTCAACGTCTCTGTCGCGGAGATGGATTTGCAAGACAAATGGGATGAGGCGGTCATCGTCTGCGCAATGGCGGGGAACGATGCGACGTTTTTACAATCCGCGTTGGGAAATGTGGCAAAATGGGTGGAATCGAATTGGTCGGATGGGGATGTGTGGGATTCAAAAATAGAAATCATTTGATGTCGCTGCAAGCGTTCGTTGCGAAGCAGTCTCCTGTTTCATGCGAGGAGGTTGCTTCGGCGGAAAAGCGTCGCCTCGCAACGACATAGGAATCGGAGACAAAATGGATCTAGGTGTGAAAAACAAACGCGCGCTTGTGACAAGTTCCTCTCGCGGACTGGGCTATGCCGCCGCGTTGTTACTTGCAAAAGAGGGTTGCCGCGTGGCGGTCAACAGCCGTGATGAGGCGAATGCTAAACAAGCGGCGGAGAATATCAAAAAGGAAACGGACGCGCAAGCGGAAGGCTTCGCTGGCGATGTATCTTTGCCCGATGTGCCTGAGAAGTTGATTCAGAAAACTGTAGATGCGTTTGGCGGACTCGATATCCTCATCACTAACGCGGGCGGACCAAAATCGGGTTCGATCGATTCGCTTGACGATGCCGCGTGGCAAAAAGGGATTGACCTGTGCTTGATGAGTCATGTGCGGCTGATCAAATCCGCCCTGCCGCATTTGCGAAAATCGGATTCGGCGAGCGTGTTGACGGTCACTTCATATTCAGTCAAGCAACCGATTCCGAATTTGCTGATCTCGAACAGCGTCCGCGCGGCAACGGCGGGACTCACCAAGTCGCTGGCGTTGGAACTAGGCAAAGAGGGAATCCGTTTAAACTCCATTCTGCCAGGCTGGACGGAGACGGAACGAGTCGAAGAGTTGATGAAAGCTCGAGGAGAAAAGAATCAGACCTCCCCGTCGGAAGAGAAGCGCATGCAAGTCGAATCCACCGCGCTGGGCAGGATGGCGAGTCCTGAAGAGTTTGCGAACGCCGCCGTGTTTCTCGTCTCGCCCGCCGCTTCGTACATCACAGGCGTTTTACTGAACGTGGACGGCGGAATCATCCAAGGGACCTTTTGATACATCTTCGACGAAGAGGCACGAAACAAATCTTTAGCCGCGAATTTCGCGCAATTCGCGGCAGAATTTGGTCTTGCACAACTCCTGATACAATAAAACTCATCCATGTTTTTCTTTAAATTTGATACATCAAAAATTTCGTTCCTCGCGCGCACGTCGTTTTTAATTGCGGCGTTCTTCGGTGTGGATAAAATCCTCGCGTTCGTGCGCGTGGGCATCGTCTCGCGCATCTACACCGACGAAGTCGGCTTGCTGGATGTGTTCAACTCCGCCAACAACGTGCCAGATGTGTTGTTCGCGCTCATCTCAGGCGGCGCGCTGGCGATGGCGTTCATCCCACTGATGAGCGAATATCTCACAACGAAAAGCCGCGAAGCCGCGTGGGATTTGTTCTCGCGCGTTGCCAATCTCGCGTTTCTGGTCACGGGTTCGATCGCGGTGTTGATATTTATTTTCGCGCAACAAATTGTGGATCACGCCATCGTACCGGGCTTCACCGCGGAACAGCGCGCGCTCGTGGCTGAACTGATGCGGTTGAACCTCGTCAGCACGATCATTTTCTCGATCAGCGGACTGGTGATGGCAAGCCTGCAAGCCAACCAGCATTTTCTGTTGCCCGCGCTCGCGCCAACCATGTATAACGTCGGTCAAATTTTTGGCGCGATCATTTTTGTGCCGCTCTTTGGGATTCAGGGTCTCGTATACGGCGTGATCCTCGGCGCGGCGCTGCATCTTGCGGTTCAAATTCCTGCGTTGTTCAAATTCGGATTCAAATGGACTCCCGTGCTCGACTTGCGCCATACAGGTTTGCTCGAAGCGCTCAAGTTGCTCGGTCCGCGTTTGCTCACGATGGGCGGCATTCAACTCATCGTGATCGCGCGCGACTATCTCGCTTCGTTGACCGGGCAGGAGGGCGCGGTTACCTCGCTCGCCTTCGGTTGGATGATCATGCAAGTGCCGGAGACTCTGCTTGGGACGGCGATAGCCACCGCCATGCTCCCCACGCTTTCAGAGCTCGCTTCACGCGACGGGTGGCATGAGTTCCGCTTGGCGATCGAACGCGCCCTTCGAGTCTTGATCGCCCTCACGATCCCCATTGCGGCGGTGATGGCGGCGGGGATCAACCCGCTCGTGCGCGCCGCGTTCGGCTTCGAGGCGGAAATGTCCACGCTCATCACATGGACGACTCGCGCCTACCTCATCACGCTCACAGGCTATTCGATCCACGAGATCGCGGCGCGTTCGTTCTATGCGCGCAAAGAGCCGATGTTCCCGTTGTACGCGGTTGTTTTGAGGCTCGGGTTATTCATCGGCATCGGCTATCTTGGCATCACGATGTTCAAGCATATCGGAGCGCCGGTCATTGCCTTTGCGGAGATCGCCCTGCTCATCGAATCGATCTTCCTCTTCATCTGGCTCAGCAAACGGATGCACGAACCCATCGTCGTGTGGAGCGCGGCGGTCAAGGGACTCGCCGCAGCAGTGGTCGGCGGCGTGACGACTTACCTGCTCGCGGTCTACATCCCCGGCTCCGCGGTCGTCACCGCGCTGATCGGCATGGTCATCGGCGGACTCGTCTGCCTGCCCATCATTTGGTCCGAAATTAAATTGTTGTTAAAACTCTAAAATCAAGGCTGATATAATCTTTCCATTAATATCATGTCATTCTGAGCGGAGCGAAGAATCCAGTTTGCGTCGTAGAGACCCTTCGTGGCGTCTCGCGCCACTCAGCGTGACAAACCAGAAGTGAGAAAAAATTCAAATGTCTGAAGATCTTGGAAGCACACAACCAAACATCAAAGTGACAAAACCCGGTCGCGGCAAACGATTCCTGTTCAACGCGCTGGGCGTGATCGTACTCCTCGCCATCGCCATTTTTAGCGGATTCCGTTCCGGCATCGGCACACGCCAGAGCTATCAATCCTCTGTGGTGAGCAAACAACTCAGCGAGCAGTTCACCTATGCGTTAGTAGACATCCAGTTTGGACGATACGAGAACGCCAAACAGCGCCTGGAATGGATCATTCAGCGCGACCCATCCTTTCCCGACGCGCAGAATCAGCTGACCAACGTACTGGTGTTGATGAATCAGCCCACGCCAACGATCACGCCTTCCCTTACACCCACGCCCGATTTCAGCGGAGCAGAAGAGGCATACGAGCGCGCACAACAGCTCATCGCCGCCGGAGATTGGGCCGGCGCGCTCGGCGCGCTCGACGAGATGCGCAAACTTGATCCAAACTATAACGCCTCTCTCGTGGACGGTATGTATTACTTTGCTTTCAGAAATTACGGCGTAAAACTCATTAGCGAAGGCAATCTCGAAGGCGGCATCTATCAGATCACGCTGGCGGAACGCTTCGGTCCGCTCGATCGCGACGCGAACGGTCTGCGCGAGGGCGCGCGCGTTTATCTGATCGGCGCTTCGTTTTGGGAATTGGACTGGGCGCAAGCCGTATCCTATTTCCAACAGGCGAGCAGTTGGGGCAATCTATGGGACGGCACTATGACCGCCAGCGTTCGGTATCAGGTTGCATTAATGCGTTACGGCGATCAACTGCTCGCGGCAGGCAGTTATTGCGACGCCTATCAACAGTATGCCAGCGCGCAGGGCTACGGCACGCTCGACAATGCCGCGCAGAGCGGTTTTGAACAAGCCACTGAGGCTTGCTACCCTCCTACCGCTACGCCCGCTCCCGCAACTCCAACAGAAACCGAAACGCCAATACCTACGCCATGACGCCTCCTCCCGTTTGGGCGATCGCGGTCACATACTGGCTGCATTTTCTTGCCACAGTCATGTGGGTCGGCAGCCTCACGGCGATCTTATTCCTCTTCATACCCGCCATCAAGCGCGCGCTCGATCTCAATACGCAGCTTGCGTTGCTTGACGCCATTCAAAAACGCTTCGAGCCGGTCGTCTGGTTCAGTCTCAGTTTGCTGGTTCTCACCGGCTTGTTCCAAATGAGCGTTAACCCACATTACGACGGTTTTCTCGCCGCCAGTACGCAATGGTCGCTGGCGATCCTTGCCAAACATATCTTCGGCATGGTTGCGATCGCGGTCAGTGCGATCCAAACCTGGGATGTTACGCCCGCCATTCGCCGCGCTCTTTTAGTTTCAAAGAAGACAAAGAATGTAGAAACGCTCGCGGCGCTTCAACGCCGCGAGACGCTCCTACTATGGGCAAATCTAATTTCCGCGATTCTGATCTTAGGGGCGACCGCCGTCGCGCGCGCGTCATAATATACGCGACAGCCCGTCTTATAACTTGATCAACTCTTGAGCAGGGACTCCAGTCAAATCGTACGCCATCGCGCCGGTGATCTTGACCGGCACGATCTCGCCGATCTTCGCCTCGCCCTCGATGAAGACCAAGCCGTCAATCTCCGGCGCGTCGCGGTACGAACGCCCGATGGCGATATTTTTGTCGCGCCCTTCTATCAACACGTCCAAAGTCCTGCCTACGTACGATTGATTGACCTGCATTGAAATTCCCTGTTGCAACTCCATCAACTGTTCATATCGCGCTTGCTTCACCTCGGCGGGAACCGGGTCGCCGAGCGGCTCGCTGGCTGTACCAGGCTCGAACGAGAATTGGAACGTGCCTACGCGGTCGAAGCGGATCTCTTTCACGAAATCCACCAACGCTTGATATTCCTCGTCCGTTTCGCCGGGATAGCCGACGATGAACGTCGTGCGAATGGCGAGATTTGGAATCTTCGAGCGCATCTTTCCCAGTGTGCGATGCACCCAATCAATGTTTGACGGGCGGCGCATACGATACAACGTCTTCGGATGCGCGTGTTGAAGCGGCATGTCGAGATACGGCAAGACTTGCTTGCTCGAAGCCATCAGATCGATCAAACGATCCGTCACATAGCCGGGATACGCATACATGATGCGGAGCCAATCCATGTCGGGAACTTTCGTTGTGAGTTCCTCCAGCAAAACCGCCAATCCGTCTTTCATCCCAAAATCGTGGCCATAGTCGGTTGTGTCTTGCGAGATTAAAATTAACTCGCGCACGCCGGCGTCTCGCAGTTGTCGCGCTTCATCGAGAATCATCTCCAACGGGCGCGAAACGGTCGTCCCTTTGATGAGGGGAATCGCGCAGAAGGCGCACGGGCGGCGGCATCCATCCGCGATCTTCACGTACGCGCTCGCGCCCGCCACTGACGCGCGTAAAGCATCCTGCTCGTCTGTGCCGACCGTTTTCGCCTCGGGCAAATGGTATAACGGTTCGGGATGAGACGTCTTACGCAGCTCGCGCACCACTTGAACAATATCCATCCAGCGGCGCGTGCCGAGCACGCCATCCACGCCGGGGACTTGCTTCGCCACTTCTGCGCCATAGCGCTGCGTGAGACATCCCGCCGCGATGAGAATCTGATTTTTTTTCTTGCCGTCGGCGAGTTCGCGCAAAACATCCAACGATTCTTGTTTTGCAGGACCGATGAAACCGCAGGTATTCACGATCAGCACATTGGCATGCGACGGGGTATCCACCGCATAATAGCCGTCGCGGACGAGAAGCTGCGCCATCGAATCCGAGTCGACGGTGTTTTTAGCGCAACCAAGAGAGACAAGGTGAAAGGTGTTTTTAGACAAGACAATTTTCCTTATGCAAAACGAGATAAATCTTGCTCTATGGCGTTCTTGTTATTTTAGGCGTGGCGGATGGGATCGGCGTTCTTGAGGGCGGCACAGTGGCTGTCGGCGTAGATGTGATCGTCGGCGGTTGTGTGGGTAGAGCCGTGGGAGTGATAATCTCCTCCTCGCGGTAGATATTGCTCACCACTTGACCAAACCCGCCCAACAGACCAAGGTCACGCCCATTGTACACAATACGGAGCGCGGCGCCGCTTCCAGCCAGCACCTCAACCTGCTCCTCCGCCTCGAACGGATACGCCGTGCCGGGAATCACGCGCCCGTTGAACGCTTCCTTTCCATCCACAATCACACGCATATACGTCCGTTCGACAGCGATTAGGTTCACCTGCACATTGACGTTCAGGTTCTGGGTTGGGATAACGATGGTGACCGTAGGCTCGCTCGCTTCGATCAATGCCAGCGTGGCTGTCGGCGTGAACAGGGAAGGGTCGGCGGTGGCAAGCAACACATCCGAGATGGAGGGCGAAGTGGGCTGGATCGCCTCCCGATTTTGCATCGTCACTACGAAGTTGATCGCCCAAATGAGGAAGCCGACAAACAGGACGGCGGCGCCAACGCCAAAAACAAGATCGCCCGCGATAAACGTGCGAAGCGGCGGAGTGTTGGAGACGATCGGTTCGCCAGGCTGACGGGCGGGCTTTTGCGGATTCTTCTCGCGGTGGCGCGTTTGCAAAGCGTCCGCAAAGCGGAGGAGGATGGCGTCCACGTCGAGGTCAAGGAACGAAGCGTAATTGGACAACATGCCGCGCGTCTGCACGGTGGACGGAAGATTCTCCATTGCGCCCAGTTCGAGCGCTTCGAGGTAATGCGCTTTGACGCGCGTGTTGCGTTCCACTTCATCGAGATGCAAGCCGAGTATTTCGCGGCGCGCGCGGAGTTCGCGCCCGATCTCGCGGAAAATTTCATCGGAGGGTCTCGGGTTTTCCGGCTGTGAAGTTGACGGCTCGTTCTGAATGTTGTCAAACGATTCGGATGCGTCCGCTTCGATTTGTGAATGGATCGTTTCGGGCGACGAATCTCCCTCTCGCCCGGCGCGGATTCGAATGACCGAACTTAATCTATTCAGCCACGATTGCCAGATGCCGTCGCTCGCATCTTGTCCTTGACGCAATTCGCCGGGCTGCGTTTCGTCAATCACCGGTTCAACGGTTTGCTCGACGATCGGTTCAGGTTCTGCATCTTGAATCGGCTGGATGATTTCAACCTGCGGTTCAATGACCGTCGCTGGCTCGGGTTCAATTTTCTTGCGTTCGCGCCGGGGTTTGGAAGGGGACGAAGAGGTCGCAGGTATCGAGTCGGTTTTTGCGCGGCGAGGTTTGGAGGGCGATAAGGAGATTGCGGGCTTCGAGTCGGTTTGCGCGGGGCTAGCAGGCTGACCTGTGGAAAGAGGCGTCGCTTCCTGAGCGGAATCAACTTGAGGCATCGAGAAGTCCGGCGCGGGCGTTGAATCCAGCGGCGTGATCATCGCATCCGAAGAGGCTTGCGCGCGCATGTCGTCGAGCAGTTGATCGAAATTCAGTTCGAGGTATTCGGCGTAGTTGCGCAAATAACCGCGCGCTTGCACGGGCGAGGGCATCGCGGAGAGATCGTCCGATTCGAGCGCCTGCAAATAGGGGACGCGAATGCGCGTGGCTTCGAAAACTTTTTCGAGCGTGAGGCGTTTCGATTTGCGGGCTTCTTTGAGTCTCTGACCGATAGTTTGCATTACGAAATATCTTTACCGTTAGGAGCGCGAAGAACGCAAAGTTTTTATGGGTTTTGCTTGGCGTTCTTCGCCGTTTGGAATTAAGCAATACTGGAAATAAAAACATCACCAGCGCCCATCGAATGGGGAGATGCTGGTGATGTGATGCGTGAGACGTTCCCTTTACGATGCGGTTGTTTCAGCGGCTTCGGCGGGCGTTTCAACGGGCGCTTCCGCCTCGGTTGATTCTTCCGCGCCCTCTTCATGCGCTTCGCCTTCGCGATAGACGATGACCTTCACTTCGGGGACGAGGTCCATCGTCAGGCGGACGCGCGCTTTGAATTCGCCGAGGTTGCGGATGGGTTGCATGTCGATCTGTTGTTTTTTCACTTCGTAGCGCGTCTGCTCTTGAATCGCGGTCGCCACATCTTGCGTGGTGATCGAGCCGTAGAGTTTGCCGGTCTCGCCCGCTTTGGCGGGGAAGTTCAGCACGACGGCGCCGATCTGCGTCGCCAAGTCTTTGAGTTCGCTGTTGAGTTCGGTACGCCTGATTTCAGCCTGCGCTCGAATTTTTTCGACTTGTTTGAGCGCTCCCGCCGTGGCAAGGACAGCCAGCCCTTGCGGCAACAGGAAGTTACGCCCATATCCATCGGCGACTTTTTTCACATCCCCCGCGCGCCCCAATTTGTACACGTCTTTCACTAGCATTACTTTCATGTTCTAAGCCCTTTCTGGCAAGATATTGTTCGCCGCAAGAACCGCGGCGCCTTGGTCTCACAGTGTGATGACCTCAGCGAGCGAAGGGTACGTCGCCCGGCGGCAGATTGTATCACAGGATTCCACGCGGAAAACAAATGAGGCGGCAGGGGATTCAAGCGTTTAAAACCCCTCCGCCACATACTCGCCCCACACGGCGCGGAGGGCGTTACAAATCTCGCCGAGCGTGATGTCGTTCTCTACACATCCGATGAACAACGGCATCAAGTTCTCCTCATTACCACACGACCTCAACTTCATATTTCCGAATATTATTATCAACGGAAATCAACGGCATGGACTCAACCTGACTCTGCACGATAAGTAATCGGTCGAAGGGATCCTTGTGATGCAGAGGAAGCCCATGCACTCTTGCTGCATGATGGATTTGAATCGGCAGAGGCTGAAACCCATGTAATTGCATACGGCTGGGAAGAAAACGCTCAGGTTCCTCAGGGATTGTCAATCGCTTTTTAGCAACCTTGATGGTAATCTCCCAAGCGCTCACCGCGCTAAGAAATATTTCATTGCTCCCGTCTGACATGATGTCCACTATCTGTTGGGAAAGTTGTTTGGTTCCCAAATTCCACCAGAGGAAAACATGTGTATCAAGTAAATATTTCATACATCAAATTCCTCCAGTGGATCGTCAAAATCAGGCGCGATGATGATTTTGCCCGCGTCATTACCGGGTTTTCGACGAGGTACTTCCTTCACCACAGGTAAAATACGAGCCACAGGCTTGCCTGCTTTGGCAATTACTACTTCCTCGCCTTTCAAAACCTGCTCCAGTAGTTTGGAGAAGTGGGTTTTTGCCTCATGAATATTATAGATCGTCATAGCGCACCTCGAAAAACATTGTAGACTAACTAGTGGACTAAGTCAAGTCCTAAAACCCCTCCGCCACATACTCTCCCCAGACTAACCTCAGCGCATCACAAATCTCGCCGAGCGTGATGTCGTTCTCTACACATTCGATGAACAACGGCATCAGATTATCGCTTCCGCTCGCGGCAGATTTCAACTTGCCGAGCAACTCCTCCGCCAGTCTCTGGTCTCTAGTTTCCCTCAATTTTTTCAGCCTCTCGCGCTGACCCAACTCAATCGCAGGATCAACCCTCAAGCGTTCCAAAGTCACCTCTTCATCCACAGCGAATTGATTGACGCCCACCACAACCTGCTCCCCTCTTTCGATGGCTTGTTGCGCGGCGTAGGCGGCGTTTTGGATCTCGCTTTGCATGAATCCTTTTTCGATGGCTTGCAACGCGCCGCCCATGTCGTCAATTTTGGAGATGTAGTCTTGCGCGCCTTTTTCGATCTCGTCGGTGAGATATTCAATGAGATACGACCCCGCCAGCGGATCAACCGAGTCCGCCGCGCCCGATTCATACGCAATGATCTGTTGGGTGCGGAGAGCGACGCGCACGGCTTTTTCGGTGGGAAGCCACAACGCCTCGTCCATGCTGTTTGTATGTAAAGATTGCGTCCCGCCGAGAACAGCGGAGAGCGCTTGTATGGTGACGCGCGCGACATTATTTTCAGGCTGTTGCGCGGTGAGCGTGGAGCCTGCGGTTTGCGTGTGGAATCGCAACTGCCACGACGATGGCTTTTGCGCTTTGAATCTCTCGCGCATGATCCTTGCCCACAACCTTCGCGCGGCGCGGAACTTTGCCACTTCCTCCAAAAAGTTGTTATGCGCGTTGAAGAAGAACGAGAGTTGACCGGCGAACTCGTCCACGTTCAATCCCGCTTTTAGAGCAGACTCAATGTAGGCGATCCCGTTCGCCAGCGTGAACGCGACCTCTTGCACAGCGGTCGAGCCTGCCTCGCGGATGTGATAGCCTGAGATCGAGATCGTATTCCACACCGGGACTTCTTTCTCGCAGAATGAAAATATGTCGGTGATGAGTCGCATGGAGGGCGCGGGCGGGAAGATATACGTGCCGCGCGCGACGTATTCTTTCAAGATGTCGTTTTGAATCGTACCGCGCAGTTTGCTTATGTCGGCGCCTTGTCGTTTGGCGACGGCGATATACATTGCCAGCAAAACTCCCGCAGGCGCGTTGATCGTCATGGAGGTGGAAACTTGATCGAGCGGGATTTGGTCGAACAACTGCTCCATATCGTGAATGGATGAGATTGAAACGCCCACTTTGCCAACCTCGCCTTGCGCGATCGGGTCGTCCGCGTCGTAGCCGATCTGAGTCGGCAGGTCGAAGGCGACGGACAAACCGGTTTGACCTTGTTGAAGCAAATAGCGATAGCGTTTGTTGGATTCTTCGGCGGTAGAGAAACCCGCGTACTGGCGCATCGTCCAAAAACGGGAGCGGTACATCGTCGGCTGGACGCCGCGCGTGAAGGGGTATTCGCCGGGGAAGCCGAGCCGGTTGAGGTAAGCCGAATCAGGCTCGCCCGGAAGAGAGAGGCGAGGCAGTTCGATCCCAGAGGATGTTTCGAAGCGTTCGCGCCGCTCTTTGAATTTATCCAACGATTTTTTCAGGATGTTTTCCTGCCATTTTTTATACTGCTCCTGAAGTGTCATCGCGCCTCCATAAAATATATACTGACGCTAGTATACAGCAAACATATGCACCTGAATTAATATCACAATCCTGACGTATATTATTTGATTTTCTGAACTCTTTGGGCTACACTATTTGCCGGCTTACACAACATTTATCATCCTTAACCTACGGAGTTTTCGCATGGCAAGCAAGACGCTTCTCTATATCGGCGCAGGCATCTTATTCTTGATTGGCGTATGTTTGTTCGGCTACGGAATTTTAAGCGTGATCGGTTCCACGTCCGCGCAAGGCAGTTCGAATTGGCTGTCGTTCGGGCTTGGGTTTGGCTGCGTGGGCGCGTTTTTTTTGGCAGCGGGCGCGGGTCTAGTCTACGCCGCCCAGCGGGGGACGAAGACCGAAGTCATTCAACAAGTGACGATGAAAGTGGACCTGCCGGGGGAAACAAAGATCGAGCAGATGAAATGCCGTTCATGCGGCGGAAGCCTGAGCGCGGACAACGTCAAAATGGTCGCAGGCGCGCCGACAGTGGAATGCCCGTACTGCGGCACGACCTATCAATTAACCGAAGAACCAAAGTGGTAACGGATTCTTTTCATTCGGAGGCGCGATGAAATCCAAGAAGTTACAGATCATCATTTTCCTTGTCCTTGCGTTGGCGCTGGCTGTCGCGCCAGCCGTCTCTGCCCAATCGGATTATTACTTCGCGGTGGAACGCGAAACAATCAACGTCTATTGGAACGCCGACGGCACAATGAGCCTCGATTATGTCTGGGATTTTGCCAATCAAGCCGGCGCGCATCTTATTGACTTCGTAGACGTGGGCATGCCCAGCGCCAATTTCAATATGTCCACCGTGCAAGCGGATGTAAACGGGACGCCTGTAGACGTTTCTGTCAGCGACTATCAGGGCAACGGCTCCGGCTTCGCCGTGGTAATGGGATCGCAAGCCATCCCCGGCAACGCGCGCGGGCGGGTGCATGTATTCGTAGGGGAAATTACTCAAGCGTTACGCCCCGATACGCAAGACGATCAATACGCCAGCGGCGTATTCGGCACAACTTGGTTCGGCTCGCAATATGTGACGGGAACCACCGACGTTACCATGATCTTCCACTTTCCGCCCGGCATGAGCGGCGCCGAGCCGCGCTGGCACACCGCGCCAAGCGGATTCCCCTCCGAACCACAAATTGGAACGGATGCAGAAGGACGCGTCACCTACACATGGAGAAACGAAACGGGAATGGCAGACACGCAGTATAAATTCGGCGCGTCGTTCCCCGCCAGTTACGTTCCCGAATCGGCGATCGTGCGCACGAATATCTTCACCAGCCTGATCGCGGGAATTATTGCTTTGATCGCTGGCATAGTAAGCGTCGCAGCCAGTTTCCTACCCTGCTTGCTCTTTCTGGCTTTCATCATCGGCGCAGTAGCGTTCGCAAGCTCGCGCGAGAATCGCCGAAAATTACAATACATGACGCCGAAGATTTCTATCGAAGGGCATGGCGTCAAACGCGGGCTGACCGCCGTCGAAGCGGCGACGCTAATGCAAACCCCGCTCGACAAAGTAATGACGATGATCCTCTTTGGACTGATAAAAAAGAGCGCGGTCGCCGTCGCGTCGCGAGAGCCGTTCACCCTCACAATCGCCGAATCGGCGCCGGAAGGTTTGCATGAGTATGAAACAGGCTTTATTGACGCTTTCCGCAAGGATAAAAAAGCGGAGCGCCAGGAACTTCTGCGGAACATGACCATAAAACTCGTTAAATCTGTTTCCGAAAAGATGAAAGGCTTCAGCCTCAATGAAACCGTCGCCTTTTACAAAAGCATCACAGACAAGGCTTGGAGCCAAGTGGAACAGGCGCAAACACCCGAACTTAAAGGGCAGCTTTACGATCAAAACCTAGAATGGACAATGCTCGACAATGAATATGACGATCGCGCGCGCCGCACATTTACAGGACCTGTGATCGTTCCCACTTGGTGGAATCGTTACGATCCGCTCTATTCGGGCGGCGGGAGAAGCGTCTCTACAAGCGCGCCCGCTCCTAGCAGCGGAAGCCGCAGCAGTTCGCCTGCGTTACCCGGCGCCGACCTCGCCGCATCAGTCGTCACCGGCGTTCAGTCGTTCGCATCCAACGTGATCGGAAACGTTGCAGATTTCACGAGCAAAGTGACCAACGTCACCAATCCGCCTCCGCCGCCTTCCAGTTCCCGCAGCAGTGGGGGCGGACGAAGCGGCGGTTGCGCATGCGCCTGCGCGGGTTGCGCGTGCGCGTGCGCCGGCGGCGGACGATAGTTACAGGACGAGGAGACCAATATGGCTTTTTTAGAATCGATCAAAGAGAGATTCGTTGGAACAGGTTTGAAGAACCCACAGCCCGGCTTGTATCATTATCAATTGGAAAAAGAGAACGAGAAAAGCCGCGCGCACCTACGCATCGAAGGCGATGGCAACGCCACCTTGATCGTCAACGCCAATCGCGTGATGCACCTCAACCCCACTGCCGCGTTGCTGGCGCACTTCATCATGGAACAGATTCCCGACGAAGCGATCATCCGCATGATGACCAAACAGTTCAACGTGCGTCCGGCACAAGCGCGCGCCGATTTCGAGGAATTTCAATGGCAGATCAAAGAACTGCTCCGCCCCGATGGCGCCTGCGCGTTCCACGAAATGGACTTGGAAACAATGATGCCGTTCAGCGCGCGCCCCGCCGCGCCCTACCGCATGGACATGGCGCTGACCTATCGCTGTAACAACGATTGCGCCCACTGTTACAACGCGCGCGAACGCACCTTCCCCGAACTCAAAACCGAAGAATGGTTCGCCATCATAGACAAATGCTTCGATCTCGGCATTCCGCACATCGTCTTCACCGGCGGCGAAGCCACTCTGCGCGACGATCTGCCGGAGTTGATCGCCTACGCTGAATCGAAAGGACAAATCACCGGGCTGAACACCAACGCTCGCCGTTTAATTGACGAACGCTTTCTGCAAAAATTGCTAGACGCAGGACTCGACCACATTCAAATCACGGTCGAATCGCACGATCCGCTCATCCACGATTTGATGATGCGCGCCAAAGGCGCCTTCAAACAAACCATTCAAGGGCTGAAAAATGCGCTGAATACCAATCTCTATGTGATGACCAACACCACTATGTTGCGCACCAACGTCCACACCATGCCGGAGACGCTCGATTTTCTCGGCGAACTCGGCGTGCCAACCATCGGCATGAATGCGCTCATTTACTCAGGGCACGGACTCACAGTTGGAACAGGACTGCGCGAAAGCGAATTGCAGCCTATCTTGGAAATGGCGGTGGAAAAAACATCGGCGCGCGGACAACGCCTAATCTGGTACACGCCCACGCAATACTGCCACTTCGACCCGACGCAATTAGACCTCGGCGTAAAAGGTTGCACCGCTTCGCTCTACAGCATGTGCGTTGAGTCGAACGGCAATGTGCTACCATGCCAATCGTATTATCACCCGATCGGAAACATCCTCACCGACTCATGGGATTCGATTTGGAATCACGAGTTATCCATCCGCTTGCGCGAGCGGCGCGGACTGCCGGATATGTGCGGCGATTGCTCCATTGTCGTTGAATGCGGCGGCGGGTGCCCGTTGCGTTTCGAATCGCACCGTGAACAATACAAAGTAAACGACGAGATCATTCCTCTACCGCTAGTGTCGTAAGACCTCTTGCTGTGTCATGGAGACGTTATGAACATTCTTGACCGCATCTCTCAACTCTTCATCAAAGTCCGCCCGTTGCCCGAAGGTATGCATCACCTGCAAGCCGCGACAGATCAGGAAAAGCCATACCGCCTGCACCTGCGTCTGCTCCAGGATGGGTCGGGCGTCTTAATCGTCAATGCAGCGACGGTTTTGCATCTTAACCCAAACGCAGCAGAGTGCGCGTATCACTTCATTCAAGGCTCATCGCCCGACGAAGCGGCGCGGCAAATCGCAGCGCGCTATCGCGTTCGCAAAGACGCGGCTCTCAAAGATTTCACCGACTTCGTTGCACGGATTCAAACCCTCATCCAAACGCCGGACCTCGATCCCGTTTCATATCTCGACTTTGAGCGGATCGCACCGTATTCCGCCGATCTGGCTGTCCCGTTGCGCCTCGACTGCGCGCTCACCTATCGCCTGCCCGCAGGTGCGGACCCAGCCTTCGCACCAACGCCGCGCGTCGAACGCGAACTCACGACGGAAGAATGGCAGATCATCCTCGACAAAGCCTGGCAGGCAGGAATTCCGCACATCGTCTTTACCGGCGGCGAAGCGACCTTGCGCGACGATCTCCCGCAATTGATCGCCCGCGCTGAACAAAACGGTCAAGTCTGCGGCTTACTCACTGATGGTTTAAAATTCGCCGATAAAGCTTATCGCAACGCGCTCTTGCAGACCGGACTCGACCATATTTTATTTCTGCTCCAATCTGCAAACGAACGCTCGTGGGAAGCTTTGGAAGCGCTCATCCCTGAAGATATATTCGTCACGGCGCACCTCACGGTCAACGCCGCCAATGCCGCGCAAGCGGAAGAAACCCTCGAACGACTTGCAAATATCGGCGTAAGGAATATCTCTCTCACGACGGCAGATCGCTCTCTACAACCGCTCCTCGCCACGCTCCAAAACCGCACCGCCGAGTTGGGACTGACCTTGCGCTTCGATCTGCCGGTCCCCTATTCTGCGGAAAATCCAGTCGCATATGAAACAGCCGAAGAGGCAATCTCCGACGGCGCGGGCAGGGTGTGGATGTACGTGGAGCCTGACGGCGACACGCTCCCCGCACAAGGGATGAAGGATCGTATCCTCGGCAATTTCCTCAACGACAAGTGGGGAGCGATCCGCCGCGCGTAAATGGACTGGCACAAACGCTATCTGCAACAAGCGGGCTGGACGCGCGACCTGCGCGTCTATCTGTTCGCAAAGGCGGAGGCAAAGTCCGCGCGTCGAATCTTGGAGGTGGGATGCGGCAGCGGGGCGATCCTTTCGACGGTTGACTCTTCCGCGACTCTTCACGGCGTAGATATTGATCCTCATGCGCTCGCCCAATGCCGGGTCAATGCCGCGCGCGCAATTCTCACGCGCGGCGACGGGCTTGCCCTTCCCTATTCAAACGAATCGTTCGATCTTGTTTTTTGCCATTATTTTTTGTTGTGGGTGAGCGATCCTTTGCAAGCCGTCCGCGAAATGAAGCGCGTAACGCGCCCCGGCGGACATGTCCTTGCGCTGGCGGAACCGGATTATTTCTCCAGAGTAGACGCGCCGGACGAGTTGAAGTCTCTCGGCGCGTGGCAGGTCGAATCGTTGAAACGGCAGGGAGCCGATCCCGGCTTCGGCGCGCGGCTGGCGGAGACGTTTTTCGAGGCGGGGATCACACTCGAAGAAACGGGACCCATTCAGCCCGTCGAAAAAGAAGCGGATGCCGGGGAGTTTGAGTTGGAATGGGCGGTGATCGAATCCGATCTGGCGGGGATGGTCGAGGCGCGGGAAATCCAGAAAATGAAGTTGTTGGACGCGCAGGCGCGGGAACGCGGCGAGCGCGTTTTGCGCGTGCCTACGTATTTTGCGTGGGGGCGGATTTAATTTCGTCGGTTTCGCTCGCGTAGTATTGATACAGCAACCACACCGACGCCGCGCCGAGCAAATGCCAAATGGCGTGTCCTTGAACGAGGCTGGTTTCGAAGCAAACGATGCGGGCTTGATCGAGGATCCAGATCGCAAATGCAACGGCAAGCAGAATGATCCCGAGGTGTAATTTTTGCGCGGCGATGACCGGCGTTTTTTGTTTTCGATAATAGGTTTCAAAGAACAGGGCAATAACAAGGACAACGGCAAACACGAACCGTCGCGTGTCGGGCAGAGAGAGTTGTAACGCGCTGAGAAAAAGGACGATGGCGAGATACAACCCAATCGTCGCGGCGAAGCGCAAATTCCGAATCCGCTCGAAGGCGTAGACGAGCATGAGCGTCGCCAGCATGAACATTCCCAACACGTCGAAGAATTGACCGCTGAAGGTGAGCGAGGCGTGATAGAACGCGCTGCCGACGCCGATGATGAGACTCGACGCGCCGAAGACGGCGGCATGACCGCGCGAGAAGCGCCGCGCGTTGTTGAACGGCATCATTGCCAGCGTTCCGCTGAAGATATATCCCAATGAGGAGATCGTGTTCGCCGTCTGGCGGATCGGGCTGTTTTGATTCGATCTTTCGCAGAAGCAACCATGTTGCAGGCAGGTGGCGGGGCGCCAATTTGTCCAAACGGAGGCGGGCAGGCTCATCAACACGCCAAGCGTTACGGCAGATATCAATAAGGCGGTCAGAAGGGGGAAAACGCGCTTCATCATCGCAAGTATAAAGCCAGACCGTAGGAGATTGTTTCTTAAGCCGGAACGCTGATTTATGATAAAAATGAACTTGAAAACGTTTTATCCATTTTATCTGCGGCGAATTGCATTTGAGAAACGCTCTCTAAGGCCGGTATGTTAAACTTATGACATGGAAATCTGCTACTTGATCGTCTTTCCCGATTCGGAGACTCGTCCCGCTCCGATCAAAGAGCCGATTAAAGGCTTAAAAGACGCGCCCTACTTTCAACCGGTGGATATTGATCTCGTGCCGCTCGGCGAAGAGGTGTTTTTATTTGAAGGCTATTCCATCAACATAATGCGCCATCGCTATGACGACTACGCGCAAATGATCGAGTGCCGTTATCAGATCAGCGACCCATTCGCCTTGCCGGTCCTACAGACGCGGGCAAGCGTACAAAGCGCGCTGCAAAAACGCTACGTTCCGCAAGAACATTTACAAAGCGGAATGTACGAAGAATACTCTATCTTACTAACCCAAGATGCGCCGCCGGCGCCCGACGAGTGGATCGAGAAGAACGCGCTGGGGCTCGCCAACTTCATCCGTTCGCAACGCGACCGCTTCGACTCAGCCGAGATTGACGAAATACTCAGTTCGCGCATGCGCTACTCCGCCGAAGAACTCACGCTCGTAGATTGGGAAGGCGCGCTTATCGTCGCGCCCAACGCCGACTATCGCTCCGATATCGTATTATTGAAAATCGGAAATTACCAACTGTTGCGCTACCGTATGCTAGATCAATCCATTGAAGACCTATTAGACAAGATCAACGACTCGTTCTTCCGCAACAGACGACGACCCCGCGCCACCCGCGGACTCATCCGCCAGATCGCCGAACACAAGCTCGAAGTGATGCTCGATTTCGAACGCGTCGAACAAAACCTCCTGCTCATCGGCGATTGGTACACTGCCAAACTCTACGCGGCAATCCAATCCGAACTCTACCTCGACGAATGGAAAGACAACGTGCGCGCCAAACTCGACAACCTCGAAAGCATCATGCAAACCATCAGAGACAACCTCGCTATTTCATGGGAAAATTTGCTCGACCAACTCCAACTCGTCTTATGGCTGGCGATGCTGTTCGGCTACTTGTATCTATACCTTCTGGACGCCGGCATCATCGTCCTCACAAAGAGATAATCCTCATGCTTCGACGCAAACTCGCTCTCGTAACCACCGCGCTTCTTTTCTCGACGTTAGCCTGCCGTGCCGCCACAAGGCTGATCTTCTCCGATACGCCCACGCCGCCGCCAACGTCCACCCCGTTGTCGCCGGCGACCCTTACGCCTACCCCCGCTTCCAACGCCAATTGCTCCATACTCGCTTCTCGCATTTTGGATGACGCTATCAACTTTGAATTCGACGATGAAGAAGCGTCTGAAAAGACTCTGCTCGTTTCCTACGTCGCTACAGGAGACGTCCTCAGCAAACCGTTTGACAGCGTCGTTCCCTCAAAGTACGCCGACAAACAGAGTGACCGCGCCACACAGACGGAAATCTGGAATTACTTCACGCGCCTCATCCCGCCGGAAGACAGGGCATTCGTCTCCGCATACGCCATCGTCACAGACGGCGGCGGAAACATCCTCGCATCGGTCGCTCAAAATACAAGCGACGCTGAAGATTGGATTCTCGAAGTGGACATCCTTGATGCGACAAACAAATACGTGCTCACGGTGACCCTTCTGCACGAATTCGGCCATTTGCTAACCCTGAATGCTTCGCAGGTGCCGCCCAGTTTAGCGATCTATAACGACCCTGAAAGTAACGCCATCTACGAACGCGAACGCAAGGCTTGTTCCACTTACTTCCCCGGCGAAGGATGCAGTCTTTCCAATTCGTACCTTAATCAGTTCTTCGAACGTTTTTGGCTCGATTTCTACGACGAATGGCAAAGCATTGACGCAGAAGATGACGAGACGCGGCGCGATGCGCTAATCGAGAAATTCTATACGAAATACGAGGAGCAGTTTCTGACCAGTTACGCACCCACCAGCCCGATGGAAGACATTGCGGAAACGCTTACTTTCTTTATCCTTACGCCCAAGCCCGAACCTGATTCGATCGCGAATCAGAAGATTCTCTTCTTCTACGAATATCCAGAATTAATCGAAATGCGCGAACAAATTCTAAGCCGCCTCTGCGTTGAATTTCCGTAACGCCAACCCTTGTTTCTAAAAGGCAGTATAATTCCGCTCAATGGAAACGCTACAACCCTCTCAACAAACACAGCCTGAGACCTCCCCTCTCAACGAAACAATTCAACCCTCCGACTGGAAGCGTATGGGGCTAGACATCCTCGAAACGCTTTTTCTTGCGATCATCTTATACTTTGGCATCAACGCCATTTCTGCGCGCGTCCGTGTGGACGGCTTCAGCATGATTCCCTCGCTCGAAAACGGCGAGTATATTCTCGTCAACAAACTTGCGTATAAATTCGGCGAGCCGGCGCGCGGCGACATTATCGTCTTTAGTTATCCGCTTGATCCTAATCAAGACCTAATCAAACGCGTAATCGGTTTGCCCGGCGAGACGATCACTGTGCATAATGGCGAATTGTCCGTCAATAACGTCGCCCTCAACGAACCGTATATCGCCGATCCGCCGTATTACGACGGTTCTTGGACCGTCTCGGAAGGACAATTATTCGTGCTGGGCGACAACCGTAATCAGTCGAAAGACTCGCACGATTGGGGCTTGCTGCCCATGCAAAACATCATCGGTAAAGCCTCTCTTGTTTACTGGCCCCCCCGCGAATGGCAAACGCTTGATCACTTCGATCACACAAGCGCCGCTGTGCCAGAGGCTCAACCTTAACTATGAAACGCGAAACTCCCACCGCCCACTCGTTTGAATCGGATCGTATTCCCTGTGATCAATGCGGCGTAGGTATGCTGCGCCTGCAGCGCGTCGTCTACCTCGCCTGGCTGGGCGAAGAATTGGTGACCGTCCCCAACTTCCCAGCGCGAATTTGCGACGTTTGCGGAAGACGCGAATACGACGAACGCGCCATCGCTTGGTTGAATATTCTTCTCAACCCCGAAGCTGGGAAACACTCCCCCCGCCTCTCTCGAACGCAGCGCCCCGCTTCGCCAAAGAAAGCGCACCCTCGCCCGCCGCTGGAGTAATCGTTTATGGAAACCGCTTCTCGCACCCACCGCTTCCTCTCCGCCGACTTATATACTGCGGGGTATCGAGTTGTGGGAAAAGTTTCGGTAAGCGCCGGCGGTCTGTATGCCACGGTTAACGATCCTACAAAATCGCATATTGAAGTGCACGATGCGCGTTTGGCGCGCATTCATATGCCGACAAAACTTGTAGACCGATTCGAAGCGGTCCGCTTGATCAAAACTCACATACATGCTTTGTGCGTAGCGCGGCGCGAAGACCTCGGTCCGGCTGCAATTGTACGCGGAGGATATACCAACGTTGCCAGTCTGCCCGTCCGCCTCACCTCTTCCGTTTACGAAACAGAAGGCAAACTTGAGGTTATGGGACGCTTCGATTTCGCCGCGTTAGTCGCCGACGCCACCCGCAACTTCGTTCCGTTGTTCGATTGCCTGCTGACTGCCATTTTAATTCCGAACTTGAAGATGGAAAGCCCAGCCGTCCTCTTCAACTGGGAGCATATAGATATGATGGCGTCACTCAACCAACGCGTCAAAGAAGAGAAATAGCCCGCCGAATCGCTTGACCATTGCCGGGGGCAATGATAAAATCCGCCCGCTTTATGAAGCCGCCCCCATCGTCTAGTGGACTAGGACGCAGCCCTTTCAAGGCTACGACCGGGGTTCGAATCCCCGTGGGGGCACTATCAAAAAAGACTCGCCGTGCAGCGAGTCTTTTTATTCCATTAATCGTTCAAACGATAGGTATGATACGCGTTCCGGCAGGGATTGCCCCAAGCGATATGCATCTCGCGCGCGGTCAAGTCAATCGTCAAAGCGGTGATTGTGCTTTCGCGATCCATCGGGTCTACGCCCGCGATGTTGTGATTGCAGATCGAGTTGGGCAAGTTGACGTGATCTTTTTGAATCGTTTGCAACGACTCGATCGTGTGCGTTGAATCTTCGCGCAACAAACGGTTTGCGCGAAAATAACGAACGCGCGATGAGATCAATTCTTCGGGGTCTTTCTCGATCCTCTTCATCGTTTGCGAGAGGTAATGATTGGTATGAACCATGTACCCGTCTGTGCCGTGTAAAATATCAAAATAGCGGGCGGATACTTCGATAGAATACATCTCACCGCTCTCGTGCACAAGCAAATGGTTATATCCCGCAGCGCGATGCGGAACAAGCATTCGACCGATCGCGCCTGAAATACGACGCGAAGACAACACAGCGCGCGCCACAACCAAGCGCGGTATCCCTGTGCGCGAATCGTTGGGGTAGACCGAATCGATCAATTGGGCGATGCCATACGCGTTGAATCCCACATTCGGAAGCAAGCCGCCATACGTCATGGCAAGAAACGGCGGCTCCTCTTTCGGTCTGGCAGATACGACAAATACATCCGCTTCATCGGCGGGAACCCAATCTTCATTGTGCGCGGCAAGCACATGACCGTCAGCCGTTTGTCGCTCATTAACGGCGAAGCTAGTGCAACGCGTCAGATGGAGCGCATCCATGGTCACCGCTTCCATCGTATTGAGCGTAACGATATCGTCGAAATCAACCTGCGCGCCTTCGGCTATGCCGCGCATTTCGTCCACATATTGCGGATAGCGTTCTTGTGCAAACGGCAGATATTTTCGCGATTGAGTCTGCGCGCCTTCCCAAGTGAGTTCCAACACTGAATAGGATTGATCAATCAACGAACGCGCGTTCTCGATGCTATGCCGCACTTGTTCGCGTCGCGCTTCCCCAATCTGGCGTCCCATCTCACGATGCGTTCCAGTCACTTCGATCAACGGCGGCGGCGTTTCATGCACGATCGTGTTCGGGATCTGGATTTCTCTAACAGCCATACAACCTCCAAATAAATCAATTCGCCCCGGGAAATCCTACCCGGGGCGAAAAAATTATAACACGCTGAGTTTTACGACTGCGAAACCGGGAGGTTCGGCGGGGTGCGGTTCACGCGAATCTTCAGCAAAGCGGCAATTGCCGCGCCGACGCTCAATAAAACAATCAGAAATTGTCCTATCCAGCCTATACATGGGATCAACCCAAATCCGCCTCCAACCAACGTCAGCAAGAACGTGCCAACGCCAGCGACGATCACGGGAGACCAATTTTGATTCGTCGCTCTGGAAAGTCGTCCGCCGACTTCAACGCCAAGCGCAACCATGCCGAATAGAAAGGCAAATCCGACAACGATCAGTGGGATGATCGTCACAAACAACGCCGCGCCAAGTAGGATCGTCGCCAGCCCGACCGCGCCAGTGATAAGGGGTTGCACAACCAGAGTCTCTCCAGCGCGCTCGATCTGGGGCATCCAAAACAACGCCAGTAACATGCCAAATCCTGCGGCAAAAACAGCGCTGAAAAATATGCGAAAGACCTTCCAAGCGGAGCCTAACGCCCAATTTGTGCGTAAGTCGTTTATCGGTTTTTCATTCGATAATACCGCTTCAGGCTGATCGTTATTGATCACTTGTCCTTCAACGTTGGCGTTTTCTGAGCGTTCCAACTGTCCGCCGACGATCATAACGTCTCCGCGCACAATTGCGCGCGAATCGAGGTTCGCCTGTCCGCCAAAAACAACGATGTCGCCATTAACAACGCCATTGCTCGCTATAAAGCCGCCTATAATGATCAGATCTCCATCGAACACGGCGTTTTCTTCGATAACGACATCTCCGCCCAAGACGACCAAGTTGCCGCTGAACGTTTCGCTACTTTTCAAGGTGAAATCGTTCCAAAAAACAACCATGTTCCCGCCGGAGCTCCAGCCTTGCGCCAATGCTGCGCGCGAGGGCAAAAGCGCAAATGTCGCCGTTAAGATAAGGAAGAAAAGTCGAAACGCAATTTTCATCACGACCAAGTTCCTTGCGAAGCGCGAATCAACCGCCAAGTGGAAATTGACGAGATCAGGCTAAGCCCTGCCGCGCCGGAGATCGCCGCCATCCATATCAACGGTGTCAGGAAATTCGCCAAGACGCCCAAAACGACCAGGCTAGCCTGCAGCGAAGCCAATGCGGTGGCGAATAGGAAAGCGCCCCACTGAAGCCATGCGGAGATCGGCTGCGCTTGCCAAGTCAAGAATCCATCAAGATAGGGCCAAGCCAACCAAAACAACAGCGCGAAACCAAGTACGCTAAATGGGATAATTCCTAACAGTTTGCGTCTGCGTTCAGCCGCCTTCCAGAGCGCCAAGCGCGTTTCAAAGCGCTCGGCAAAACCGTCTGCCGGAGAAAGCATACGCGCGCGACGCAACATTTCATCCGTTGTCATAAGCGCCGCGCAAGAAGAGCAGTGAAGCGTGTGCGTTTCCAATTTTTGCCTTTGCTCTACAGATAGAGGCGCGTCATTCGACATTTGCTCCTCAAAAAACCGGCATTGCATGGCGTTTCCTTTCTACTTGAATAGAAGCGTCGTCTTCTTCTTGCCACAGCCCCGCCAGCGCGCGACGCGAACGATGCAGACGACTCTTAACCGCGCTGACTGTTAATTTCAGAGATTGGGCAATCTCAACTTCCGAACAGTCGTACCAATATCGTAGAATGACTGCGGCGCGGTCGGTTGCATCGAGTTTGCTTAAGAGACGGCACAAGCGGTCGCGTTCTTCTCGTTCCATCGATTCAGCCTCAGGATCGAGAGAAGCGGGGTCCGCAAATTCGAAGGTCGTTCCATCGTCTCGTTCTTCATCCATCGAAAAAGCGGGCAATTTACGGCGGCGCAAGCGGTCAATACAATAATGCGCGCCGATCGAAAGCAACCAAGTAGTAAACGGGCGGCTGCGATCGTAGCGGTATAGGTTTTGATAAGCGCGCAGAAACGTCTCTTGCGCAGCGTCTTCGGCAGCTTCCGCCTCGCCTAACATTCGATAGCACAGGTTGTACACGTGCGCTTGATGCCGTTCGACAAGTTGCGTGAACGCCTCATCGCTGCCTTGCCGAGCTTGAAGCGCCAAAGCCAGATCGTCAATCACTCACACTCCTCATTCTATGTACGCCCAGAAAGATCAAAAGTTGCGGATAGAGCAATAAATCGCCGTATCCACCCGACGAGCAGCCTGTTCCATCTCGCAAAAAAGGTTACGCGCCCAAGTCTTGCCTGATCAACGTTTCGCGTTGATTGAGCTCTTCCAGAATGCGCAATATCAGCCAGTAAACGATCAGCTGAATTCCGATCAAGAAGGTCATCGCGCCGCCAAGTTGATAGAACCACAGTCGCCCCATATCCCAGCCTTGCAGGCTGAGCGCAACGCTCGCTACGCCGACAATAAGTCCGGTCAATATTGCGGCGCTCCCCAACCAGCCAAAGTGACGATCCAGCGGGGCTTTGAAGATCGGTTTGCCAAACAAGCCTTGCTTAATCGGCTTTTTATAGAACAATGCCACGAGATAATTGAACGTGATGCCCAGCGCGAACATATTGACGCCCGCCACCGCTGAGATCATTCCTATAAACAGAATCGCCACGCCGATCGGGTCCAGCGTTGTAATGCCGCGCGCGCGTGCGACAATCACGCCCAACGCTACCAGCCCGGCAATCGTCCACGCCGCCAGCCCCAACAGCCCCAGAATGCGCACCGGGTTGTACGTCATCGCCGTCCACACCATGCTTTGTAAAAAGACGCGCCCATCGCGGATCGCGCTCAACTTCGATCGCCCGACTCGTTCGCTGTATGGGATCGGCACTTCTTCGATCTTAACGCCTTCATGCACCGCGCGCGTGCTCATCACGGGAGTCAGGTTTAAGCCGTCAGGCAGCGGATAGATCCGCTCTAATATCTCGCGTTTGAAGATCCGCATTCCGCTCGCGCTATCGGTGACGCGATGCCTACCAAGAATCGTCAACAGCGAAGCAAAGATAAAATTCCCCACGCGTCGAACGAGCGGCATCTGGCTGCGCTCGCCCGCCATACGCGTGCCAACCACCAAGTCGCTTCCATGTAGGGCGGCTTCGCAAAGTTTGGGGAAGTATTCCGGCGGATACGTGCCGTCCGCGTCTAAAAAGCCAATCAAATCGCCTTTGGCTTTTGCGAAGCCGGTTTTCAACGCTGCGCCATAACCCTTATTGGTCTCGTGTTGAATCAGCGTCACGCCTTTAATTTTAGAAGCAATCTTCACAGTCTGGTCGCGCGAGCCATCGTCTACTACTAACAACTCTAAACGTTTAATGCCGATTTTTTTCAACTCTGGCTTGACCGCCAGCACGCGTTCGGCGATCTCAGCGATGCCGTCCTCTTCATTGTACGCAGGTATAACGATGGATAATATTGTCATGAATTGCCTTTCGATTCCATAGGATAGATGCGTCGGTCGGGCTTCGACGCGCTGCCGTCAATCACGCGGATTAATTTGGCGGGCGCCCCTCCGACCACAGTATGCGCGGAGACGTCTCGTGTAACCACCGCGCCAGCCGCCACGACCGCGCCTTTGCCCACGCGAACGCCGTCTGTGATAATCGCTCCCGCGCCAATCCAAACATCGTCCTCGATCACAATCCCCTGCGCAGTAATGCCCTGTTCCATAAACGGACGTTGCGGATCGTCGAAAACGTGATTAACGGCGATGATCTGCGTAAGCGGAGACGTATACACCCGGTCGCCGATCTGCACGCCGCCTTGTCCGCGAATGATCGAACCTTCGCCGATCAAACTATCGCAGCCAATGCGAATGCCCGACTGCGGCATTCCTCGAAAATTATACACATGCAAAATCGCGTTATGCATCACTAGCGTCCCGCGTCCAATCTCAATCCCATTTGGGCAAGCGTGCAAATATACGCCATAGTCCAGATAGGAGCCGCTCCCCAGTCGGATAAAATTTGCGAACCGCAGTCGCACATTATTTTCAATTGCTGCGAAGCCGTCCATCCGCAGAATCAGTTTGTAGCACACGCTGCGAACGGCGATTCCCACGATCGTAGGAATCCAACCCAGCGCTGCGATAACGAACTGTTCGTAGAAATAACGAACGCTGGAAGAGGCTTGACGGCTTAGATACAGACGAATATTCGCCAGCATATACGACCTATTAACGCGCGACTATGCGCCGCGCTCTAACGTCTTGAAATAAGCGACTGTTTTTTTCATTCCTTCTTCTAAATTGACCGCCGGAATCCAACCCAATTCCTTACGCGCTTTCGACGCATCTAGATAAATATGACGCGTTTCACCCACTTTGGCGGGACCATAATTCGCCGTCAACGTATACCCCGTCGTTTGCGCCAGCGCCGAGAAGATCTGGTTGACCGAAGTCGGCGCACCCCAGCCAATGTTATAGATTGCCGGTTCGCGGTCTATTGTCGCCGCGAGATAGTTCGCTTGAGCGCAATCGCTAACATAGACGAAATCGCGCGTTTGTTCTCCGTCGCCGTTAATGATCGTCGGCTCGCCAGCCATCATTTTGCCCGTGAAGATCGCCACTACGCCCGCTTCTCCTTTTGGATCTTGCCGCGGACCGAACACGTTCGCATATCGCAACACAGTATATTTCATCCCATAGTTGGCGTAATACATGAACAAATAATGTTCGACGGCATGTTTGCTTGCGCCATACTGGCAGATCGGGTTAACGGGATGCGCTTCATCGCACGGAACGTATTGCGGTTCTCCGTATGCCGCGCCGCCGGAAGAAATATAAATAAAGCGTTTCACGCCGAATTCCTTAGCGCATTCGATCACATTGAGCGAGCCGAGAATATTAATATCCGCGTCAAACAGCGGTTGCGCCACCGAGCGTCGAACATCAATTTGAGCCGCATGGTGGCTGACAAAATCGGGCTGTTCCGCTTCAAAGATTTCGCGCAAGCGCGCGTCGCGGATGTCCATCTCGTATACTTTCGCGCGCGGATTAAGACTGGACGCGCGTCCGCTCGAAAAGTTGTCAACCACGACCGCCTCAAAACCCTGCTCAATAAACAGGTCCGTCACATGCGACCCGATAAAACCTGCCCCGCCCGTCACGAGTATTTTCGCCATAATTGTTCTATCCTTTCGGGCGCGGCAAAACGCCGCGCTTTCCATAGATTATAAGGGAAATCGGCGCGCAGACTCAATCTATCCGATTGCGCTGCCATCTTACCGAAACGCGTCAGCCTCCTGTATAGGAGGCTGACGAAGCGACTATGACTCCGGGGGGACTCGAACCCTCAACCAATTGATTAAGAGTCAACTGCTCTGCCAATTGAGCTACGGAGCCGCTTGCGCGCACAAGATTATACACGATGAAAGAGGCGTGTCAATAACCACAAAGCGCCGGTTTTTACGCATCTCCCCATAAGCCTCGCTCACCCTGTATAATTGACGCGCATGGATCGCCATTCGCCGCAACCCGATGACTCGGAGCAAGAGTTCGTCTCTGCCCGTGCGCGCAGACGACAAACTCTACGTCGAGCTTATTTTCCCGCCGATGAAACCGGTCGTGCGGCATTATTTACTCATCTTGCCCGCCGCGCTTACCCTTCTTATGAATTATTCCTTTTTTCGCTTGTCGCCGGCGCCATCCTTGGCGTAGGTTACTCCATCAATTCATTAGCGTTAATCTTCTTCGGCATCCTCGTGGCGCCCGTGCTCACGCCATGGATCGGCCTCTCGCTCGCCGCCATTGCGGGCTCGTTCCGTCTGTTTATACAAACACTCGCCGCTCTAGTCTTAAGCGCAGCGCTTATCTTTCTAAGCGGATTACTCGCCGGTTTCGCCACACGAGCTTTCGGCCCGCTCACCACAAACGAAGCCCTTACGTTCAGTCGTTTGTGGTGGCCCAGTTTCGTCACGCTCGCCATCGGCGCGATCCTCTTCACGATCTCCTTTGTACGATCTGAGACCCTGCCTTACCTGCCCAGCGCGTTAATCTCATCCGTATTGCTCACGCCGTTATGCGCGTCGGGGTTCGGCTTAGGAAGCGGCGTAATTGACTCCGGGCTTTGGCCCCAAGGCTTACTGGTCTTCATAATTCACTTCGCCTGGGCGACTTTCTTCACGATTATCACGCTTTTCCTATTGCGCTTCTACCCGATTACATTCAGCGGAATTTTACTGACAGGAATTACGCTTGTCGTCATTCTGTTGCCGGTCATTTCCTTAACCGGCTTTAGCCAATGGATCGGAACTCAAACCGGTCTTAGCGCGCCTTCGTCTACCCCGACCCCACAAGCAACCGCCACCCTTGCGCTGGCTCCCACCGCCGCGCTTCCACAAACGCCGACTGCCACCGTATTCATCGGCGTTCCAACGCGCCACGCCTCACACACGCCGCGTCCTACGCAAACCGCCAGCGCCGTCTCCACGCAAACGGCGACGTCCACCATCACGGCTGAACCGACTCCTATCATTGCCCAAATTCGTGCAGCAGAAGGCGGCGGAGCCTTTATCCGTGAAAAGCCAGGCGGAAAAGTAATCGCAACTTTAAGCAATGGCGCCACTGTTACCATCGTCCCCAATGATTTTAAAGACGTTAACGGCACAGTCTGGGTGCACGTATTCGCCAACGTCAACGACGTGCGTGTGGACGGTTGGATGATTCAAGGCGTGCTCGTCACCGCCACGCCCATCCCTAACTGGCAAGCCACGCCTAAAGCCTCCTCAACGCCTTAATCTCTCATATCTAGCGCGACTCGTCGCACAGAAAAAAGGAACCCGTATGCCCATCCACTTTGGAACCGACGGTTGGAGAGCCGTGATCTCCGACACATTCACATTCGACAATCTACGCATCGTCGCGCAAGCCATCGCAGACGCAGTCGGCTCGGAACACTGGAACGTATCGTACAGATCCGAACATACCCTCGACCCAAAAAAGGTTGTCGTCGGATACGACACCCGCTTTCTCTCAGATCGTTTTGCCGGCGAAGTCTCGCGCGTCCTTGCGGCTAACGGATTCACCGTCTTGCTCGCCCAATCCGATTCGCCCACGCCGGCGATCTCGTATGCGGTAAAACAGAACGGCGCTATCGCGGGCATTATGATTACCGCCTCGCACAACGCGCCGCGCTATAATGGAGTCAAATTAAAGGGCGCGTTCGGCGGATCCGCTCTGCCCGAACAATGCCGTCGCGTGGAAATTTACATCACCGATAACGAACAACAGGCGCGCGGACCTAACTTGATGGATTTCAAGAAAGCGCGCACAACAGGCTTAATCCAAAAGTTCAATCCATTGCCCGCCTATTTCGATCACTTGCGAACGCTTATTGACACGAACATCATCGCAGACAATCCTCAACGTTTCGTTGTAGATGCGATGTACGGTTCGGGGCGCGGCGTGATCAAGTCGTTCCTGCAAGGTTCGGGCTGTGAAATCGCAGAGATTCGCGGAGAAATGAACCCCGGCTTCGGGGGCATTCATCCCGAACCGATCGCAAAAAACCTCGGCGCGCTTACCTCCGCCATCAGCGCAGGAATAGGCGCGTTCGGCATCGTGACTGACGGCGACGCAGACCGCATCGGCGCGATGGACGAACACGGCTTATTCGTTGATCCGCACAAGATCATGGCGCTCTCGCTCAAATATCTTGTAGAACAACGCGGGTGGACGGGTGCGGTCGTGCGCACCGTCTCCACAACGCGCATGCTGGATCGTCTTGCGCAGCGTTATAACTTGCCGCTATATGAAACGCCAGTCGGATTCAATCACATCGCAGATTATATGATGCAAGAAGATGTATTAATTGGCGGCGAGGAATCGGGCGGGATTTCATTTAAGAAACACATCCCCGAAGGCGATGGTCCGATTATGGGATTGTTGCTCGTAGAGATGATCGCAAAAGCAGGGAAAACATTGCACGGCATGGTGGACGAACTATTGGCGGATGTAGGACCCGCCTTCTACGAACGCACCGATCTGCGCCTCAGCCGTCCCATCGCCAAAAAGGAGATGACGGACTTTCTCACTCGCCAGACTCCAGCAGAGATCGGAGGCGAGAAAGTCACAGAGATCAGCCAACGCGACGGCGTGAAATATATTATGGCTGACGACTCATGGTTGTTGATTCGTCCCTCTGGCACGGAACCTGTTTTACGAGTCTACGCCGAAGGACGAACACAGGCGATGGTGAAATCTCTGCTCAGGTATGGGGAGCAAGTGGCAGAAAGCGTAGTGTGAGTCGCTGCAATCAAAGAGACCCTAAAGGATTTACGCCTTTAGGGTCTCTTTATAATTTCAAAGGAAATTCTATTTGCTAGGCGCGGCGCGCAGTCTTCTTGCAAGGAAGACAACAATAACCAACGCTAGCGCAGCGATAAACATACCGGGGATTCCCACTTCGTCGGCGAAGCCAGTATTCGGCAGCTGAGTCGAGGTCGGAATAACCGTCAGCGTCGTTTGTGTGGAAGCGGGCGCTTGCGAGGCAGCGGGTGTTTGTGAAACCGCAACCTGTGTGAGAGCCGCACCCACAGTCGCAGTAGCGGGGTTTTCCGTCTGCGCCGGCGTGGCGCTCGATTGGTTAACCACTGGCGTATTTGTCGGAGGCAATGTGGCGGTTATGGCGGAAGTGGCTGTCAACGCTTGTGCGACGGCGGTTTGCGTCAGCCCCACTTGAATCGTCGCGGCTTGTTGCGTCGCTTGCGCGATAGCGGTTTGTTCCGCCGTCTGATTATTATTCATTGAAAAGAGAACATACCCGCCCAAGCAGAGCAAGGCAAGCAGAATCAGCAATCCTAAACCGCCCGCCGCAAACAGAAAGGTCCGATTACTCGATTCTTCGGGAGGATTTGAGTCGTCTAAGGTTACATCGTCATGAAAGTCTGCCATTGTGTGCTCTCCTCGTCATCGTCGCGTTTAAGTCACTTCAGCGTATTATCCCACAATTTCAAGGTTTGCTAAAGGAACAATCGCCGTTTCACCGCTCTCTATTTTCACGTCAGCGGCGGGTGCGCGCAAGCCGCTAGGAAGCAGACTCAAGCCTGGGCGCAATGATTCGATTATTCCAATCGCTCCCGCATAAGGCGGGCGGCGCATCCGCACCGTTTGCCCCGCCGCCAGATAATAGAAATCTTGCGGTTCGTCAGGTTCGGTTGACACCGGCAAAGGAATATAAACTTCAGGACGAATGCCCTCATAGCGATCGAAGCGCTCGGCGTTCACGGTTATTTCGCGCTTCGCATTCGTCGTCAACAATTTGAATACGGCGGAGTTCATCGGCATTGCGCCGAATCCATCCAACACGAGGATGGGATATTTCATTTGGCGCGCCATTTGAATCAACGACGAATGTAAACTGGATAGGATCAGCCCTCGCACTGTCAAGTCCATTGCGGCGCGCAAGGTATCCGCGTCGCGCACATGCCCGCCGAGAATTACCAAACTGCGCATGCTCATATCAAGCCGTTCCGCGTTTAGCACGTCATCTTGCTTTTCGATCAGGCTGGTCATCAAACCGCTGTCAATGCGACCGTTGCCCCATACGCCTTGCGCCAGCGCGCCTACAGCGCGAATCTCCACGCCCCGTTCGGGAATTATACGCGAGACAACGCCAGGCAACCCAGCGCGCAATTCGACGCGCGCGCTGCCGGCTTCCATCAAAATTTGTCCGCCGCCGACCGCTATCACTCGCCCAGCGCGCGGCGCGCGAACCGTGCGAGCGAACAGTCCTCCTGCGTCGGCAAGCAACGCTCCCTGCGCGACCTCGCTGCCTTGTTTTACTTTGATGAAACGATCCGCTTCACGGGCGGATATATTTAACATTCGCGCCACATTAATCAACGTATGCTCGCGAGAGAAGCTCGCTTCCGCTACGACATCGGCGGCGTTCACGCGTTGATTCAGATGCGCCAAAACTCGCCCTGCGATCGGCAGAGTCCGTTGGCGTACGATAGCGGCGAGCGGTAGAACGTGATATGCAGGCGCGAGCATGTTATCCTCCCACCGCGTACGACCAGCGTTTAATGAGTTCGCGCCTGCGGACCGGGTCGGCGGGAAGATTCAACGGACGCCCGCGAGCGTCAATGATGACGCCCAATGCGCCGCCGGTAACGGTCAGCGACCCGCTCCGGCCTGCGCCTAACCCTGCATCAGCGCGACCGAACGGCGCGAGCGTCAGCCGCGCCGTCTTGCCGTTCGGCAAAGACAGAGTTTCCAGTCCGCCGAATTTCACTTCAGTGCGGGTTTCAGAACCGTCTTCATACGTCAACTTTGCGCGCACAACTCGATCTCCGATCGCGGCGGAAGCGACCACAGATACGACTGTTCCTACGCCGAGAAACGCACCCGCTTCCACCACTTGTTGCGGTAGGAAGTTATTACGCGTCGCCGCCGCGCCCAACGGCCCCATAATATTATTTTGATCGAACATTATCGGGGCAATTCCTTCGGGTTGAACGGCGTCAAGCAACAACAGCAAGCTTTGTCCCAGCGAAGCGCTGTCGGCAACTGCGCCGCCGCCCGCCAGAATTAAATCCAGTTTTGGCATGCGGCCGGCTTGCGCCATTCTCATGCGAGCAGGGAATCTCCGTTGCGTTGCGCGCATCGCAAGATATAACGCCTGCCGCGCGATCGCTTGTAGGATGGCGTGTTCCTCCAACGTAGCAGGAACACTGGCGGGATAAAGCGATTTTTGAAACAGGTATTCACGCAGTGTATTCGCCGAAATATCAAGCGACATCCAACGCATAATTTGTTCGATCTCGGTGTGCTGCAACAACGCGTTCAAGTTTTCGCCCAAACCGAATTGCGGATATACGCCAAGCGTCAAATCGCCATTAAAGCCGGCGGCGATCGTTGCGCCCGAAGCGCCGAGATTTACATGGAGCAGCCCGCGCCGTGATTCGTAAAGTTGGCTTAGGAAGCGCGTCATGCGCCCCTGCGCGTATGCGGTCGGCAAGATCGTTCCGCCCGTCCATAGATACAATTCATCCACGCCCTTAAGCTGACGTTTGCGAAGCTTAACCGTCAGATCGGCAAGTTCAGCGCTGGCTGGCTCGACGTCTTCCACTTCAAGCGAAGGGCGCACGTTGGGACTCGTTGCGAACACAGCGGCATGCTGGCTGAGCGTTTCTTGAGCGTTGGAAGCCAACTGCTGATTCCCCGCGTACAAGATCATGGGACGTTTCTCTTCGGGCGTGATGTAACACGCCAGCCCTATCGTTTCAAACATCTCCATAATCGAACGCGACGCGCCGCCATCCACCCCGCCGGCAAGAAGGATCAAATCCGGCCTTGCCCGGATGATGTCATCCAGTTGTTGATCGGGCTTGCGACGGTCAGCAAGACTAAGCGTGTCAACGATCTGAGTGTATGTTGATTCAGCCAGCCGACGCGCGCTTTGCAGCGACACGTCCGGAAGCAAACCTGCTATCACTGTTCGCATCGTCGGTCCTGCGGAGATGGTCGCTACGACCGCGTCTACGCCTGAACCGTCCGGCTGCGAAGGCACGATTAAATTATCGTCTTGAGGTCCAAGCAGCGTTGCGCCAAGAACGGCTTGAAGATTGCGAATCGCCTCGCGCACTCCAATGCCAACGTGTTTGTAGGGCGCTTCAGCGGTCGTAGGAGCCTGTCCTATTGCGATAAAGCGATATTGTCCTTCAACAACGTCAAAGAATATAGCGCGCGTCGCGGCGGCGCCTATGTCAATGGCGAGGATAGACTCGGTTTGAATCAACGAAGTGGGCATACGTTAGAACCCGATCCATGGGCGAATAAAATCTACCATCGCATTCAGCCGCTCAATCATAGCCGTCAACGCCGCCATATAGACTCCCGCGAACAAAACGCCGAACGTAATCGCGATAAATAAACGTCCTATCCCTGCAATGCCTTCAAAAACAATATTCCGTTTGGGCGTTCCATCGGGCGCGCGTTCCGCACTAAACTGAAAATATGCCAGCGTCAACGCCGTGCCCGCCAACATTACGCCTCCTTCAATAAGTTTTGCAAATGCGTCGCCAGAATCCGCCTGAACGTCTATAGCGCCGATCGCCGCACCGACCTGCGGGACCAGCGTGCCTAACACCGCGCCGCCGAGCGCCGTCGCGGCGCCAACGCCCACGAACAGCGCCATAGCAACGCTGCCTAGACTCGATATCTTTGGGGAGAGTTTCGACAGCAGCGAGACCCCTAAGATCAATGGAATCGCCGCCAACAGCCACTCTCCCAAGTCTTCGCTATATATTACGACGCTTACCTGCGGCGCCAATAGATATTGCCACACCACAGCCGCCGCATATCCTGAAGCCGCGCCAATGAACAAATACACAGCCATACGAAACAGAGGGTTGTCGTTGATCAAGTAGCTGAAGATTAACAACGTCAGAATAAAACCGATCAGTCCCGAGATAAAATCAAGCGTAAACATTATCCCGCCTCGCCATTTTTTCGCGCCCGCAAACCAGCGATCAGATTCCATAAGCCGCCCAGCGCCATCAAGGCGGCAGCGAGCACCGCGCCCGCGCCAAACGAATCCCAATATTTCCGCGCAATGCCCGGACGCGAATCATTGATAAATTCATAATACGCCGCATTCGGCAACCCGCCGACTAAGCCAGCGATCTGTTGCGCCGAATAATACGGCAACAAGATCGGAGCCGCTTGCGCGCTGGCAGCGACCAGCCACGGTTGCGCAGCAAACGCCGGGTCAGCGCGACGACGCGCATATAATTGTTCCACCCACGCCTGCCCCGACTCAGCCTGGTCGGTCAGTATAACAATCGCGGCATAATCGGTCATTGCAGAGACAGAGAAATTCGGCGTTTGCCCTGCCTGTGGAAGCGCCCGCACCGGATCTTCCAGAAATTCGCGCACGCCGATCAATCCGCCCGGCAAATACCCAAGGTTGACATAATTCTCGCCTTCAAGATAGCCTAGTCCTTGCGGCGCAGCCCGACTCACGCCCGTATTCGTCAACAACCGCGAGACCAAACCAACGCCGTTCGGCGACGTGGAAACAAACGCCAAACGCGCCTGCGCAGACAAGGCAAGTTGATCGAGCAACGGACCGCTTATCGCTTCCATTTCACCCGCAAGCGCAGGCTCGTAATCTATCGCCACTAATACGATTGAATTTTTTGGAAGATTATTGACCGCATTTAACGTCGAATCAACTTGCGGCGCGAACGCTCTAGGCGCTAACAGAGATTCTGTGCGCATAAACGCCATCCCGCCAAGCGCAATGAGGAAGAGCGCAGATAACGCCCATCGTAACGCGCGTTGCGGCGCAACATTCGTCTGCGCTCCAACCGGACGCGGCGTCGTCTCGCTGGCGAGAATATTTTCCAATAGGGAAGCGCCTGCGATCTGCTCATCTGTCGGCTGAAGTTTGAGAGAAAAAGCTTTCGGTCTGCGCGACGAACCAATTGGAACAAGCGGAATTACGCCCTCCAAGCCTGCCAGCGGACCTTGACTCTCAGGCGCAGCATAATCGCCCCGGCGAACCGCATCGCTTTGGATTGTCGCTTCGGTCGGGCGCATACTCTGAACCCAACTCGGCAACTCGCCTGGCGATAGCGGAACATCCGCTTGCGTTTCGGGCGTTGCGAAAGGACTATCTCCGCTATCGTTCGATTCGTTGAATTCGATTGCGGCAGAGGGTTGAACAGAAAGGTCAGTCTCGCGAAACCAGTCATCAAGCGCGTCCGAAGCAGGCATAAAATCATCGCCAGCCAAGCCGCGCAACGGATCTGTTCGCTCGGTCAACGGTGAAATTTCTTCAGGCGCAGATTCGTCGGTTAGTTCGTCTCGTTCGGGCAGCCAAACTGACATCGAATCGGTCGCTGACGCATCCGCTGTGGCATTGAGATCTTCAAACCAGCCCAAATTCGATTGAGGTTGCGACCCCGCCTCAACAGTTGGCATCTCTTTTTGAGAGGATTCTTCTAGAGAATACAGCCAACTCAGGTCTTCCGCCGCTTGCGGTTGCGCGGGCGCTTCTGTGAAAGGTTGTACAGGCGGCGCGCTTGTTTCCAATTCAAACGGATGTGCCGAGTCTTTCGACGCTTCGGCAAACCATTGAGAAAATTCATCGTCTGCGGCTGGCGCAGGCTGAGCGTTTTCTTTGGCTGGCTCCTCGGCTGGCGCTTGAACGTCAGGCGCTGGTTCGTCCGCCTGTGGGCGTTTCGGCGCCGACGGCACAATATCCGCAAGCCAATCGGGAATTTCTTCTCCGTCGTCTTCTGTTTGCGAAGCGAGCCCCGCCAGCAGATCTAGCGGTTCGCTCTTTTGGGCTTTAGGCTTGTTCGCCTCCGCCTTGATCTCGGGCGTCGTTGTACCTCTTCCCTTCTCACGGATATCTCGCAGCCACTCTGGAAGAATCGGTTCAAGTTCGCCGGTATCTATCTTTACGGGATCATCGCCCGGGCGCACTACCGCTCCCGCCTCAAGCGGCGTTTGACAAAACTGACAATGTTCTAAGAAATCAGGATTATCTTTTCCACAATTGGGACATCGAATCTCCGCCATATTCAATCTCCCCCATAAGGTCGGTCTATACCGAACATCACGCGCAGACCCGTCAACAATGCGCCCAGCGCAACGCCGATCAACAAACCGCGCGCGCCGCCTTGCGCGATCGTCCCAGCGACGTTGACGATCAATCCATCCAAAATTCCGTTATCAAACGGTTTCGGCGCTATTGCCGCTAAGAAGAAGACAACGACGGCTAGAAAGAGCATCGCAGCCAAGTCTCCGCGCCAACGCAGAAGCCGGATGCCGGCATACGTCAACGTAACGACCAATAACGCCATCAGCGCGGCTTCCACTGGCGCGATCACGGCATTCATGGTCATCTGCATCAACGGATCTTCCACGCCGAACAGAACGCCGTATGTGAACACGCTAAGCAACGAAAAAACCAAGATGACGCCTGACCCGCTTCCTTTTTGGCGTTTCTGAATTTTACCGATATGAACCGCGACCAAGTTTAAAACACCGATAAAAACCGCCATGCCGCCAATCGTCATCGCCCAGTTTGTGAGGATCGCTCGCAATTCCAACAACGCAGGAACTGGGAAGAAAAACCCTAACAGCACAATGAACGCGGCCGCCATCGCCAGCGCCGTTGTTAAAATTGCCGTAACCCGCATTAGAAGTTCACCCCTAAAATCGTCAACGCCGCGCCAGCCAGCATGATCATAATGATCAGCCAACGCAATACGTCTTGTGCATTTAAGCTAGCTTCATGAGACGCGCCAGCGCCGCTATAAGCACCGGCGGCAAATAATTCCTCGCCGACCAATGGATCAGGCGCAGCAGCGTATAGAAGCGCTTGCGCCGATAGACCGTCGCTCATGGCGACAAGGCTGGCGCCCTGCCGTTCCGCCGCATCAGCGATCAGCGCCGATTCGACGCCCAGATCGCCGATGATTATATGCGTTGAGACGCCTTCATCGCGCGCGATAGAAAGCGTCCCCGCAGCGTAGGCAAAAGGCGAGAGTCCGGTTAAGCGTCCGGCGGAGACGCGAAAATCTTCTTCCGCGCCCGCGGCGGAATAGCCCGCGCGCAAAGCGTCTTGCGAAAGGATCGTCAGCGCGGAATCTCCGGATGTGACGACAGGCGGGCGATCGCTGACGGAGGCGCGTTCGACGATCTGACGCAACATTGCCAGCCCAGCAAACGCCGAAGCGTTGCGCGCAGTCAACAAATCCCCCCGCCCAAGCGAAATATGCAGACGTTTTCCGCTTTCTACCGAAAGCCCCACGTCGCGATTAAGACGATCGTATGCGCGAATGCGGCGCAGGCTTGCGGGAACGCGCTTCCGCCACACGATGAATATAAGCAAAAGCGCCCCAGCGGCGATTAATACAATAGCGCCGATAATCGTTGACGCGCTCATGCGGGCGTCTCGCCTTGCAGCAAGCGCGCAAACGCTTGCGTTTCCTCATTACTTTCAAGCAAGAGCGCGATCGAATTCCAATCTTTTCCCCCAACAAAAGGTTGAACCATATACATAGCTTGCGCGCCAAGCGCAGTGAACGGCGCACCCGCTTCGAGCAACCAGAGCGCCAGCCCATCCAGTTTGAGCCGTTTGAGCGCTTCCGCCCAACGTGACCAAGCCAAATCCGATTGCATAAGCGAAGTATAGCATATTTTAAGGAATGAACCTCATAGTATAATTACGTTAGAATTCATTGGCGGAGGATGTATGAGCGAACATACGATACGTGTTTTAGTTGCCAAGCCTGGGCTAGACGGGCATGATCGCGGCGCAAAGGTGGTAGCGCGCGCATTACGCGACGCCGGCATGGAGGTGATCTACACCGGCTTGCGCCAAACTCCGGAGATGATCGCCGAAGCTGCGCTACAAGAAGATGTGGATGTAGTGGGGTTGTCCATTCTTTCAGGCGCGCACATGGCTCTCGCTCCGCGCATTATGGAGCTGCTCAAAGCCAACGGACAAGATCAAGTGAAAGTGTTCATGGGGGGCATTATCCCCGATGAAGACATGCCCCGTTTGAAAGCGATGGGCATTACTGGCATTTATGGCCCCGGCGCATCCACCGAGGAGATCGTCAAAGAAATTCGCGAGGCGACGAAATCATAGCAGTACGCAATATATATTGCGTACTTTCGTTTTTACAGCCATGTCATTGACCCAACAAGTTCTCAAAGGCGACCGTCTTGCATTATCGCGCCTGCTTACGCTGGTAGAAAATAACTCGCCCGAAGGACGCGCCGCGCTTGCGGAACTTTTTTCGCACACTGGCAAGGCGCACCTGATCGGAGTCACCGGTTCGCCAGGGACGGGCAAGTCGTCGCTTGTAAATCAGTTAGTTTTACAGTATCGCAAAATGGACCAAAAGAAAGTCGCCGTCATCGCGGTCGATCCATCGAGTCCGTTCACGGGCGGAGCGGTGTTAGGCGATCGCGTGCGTATGCGCGATCTCTCCGGCGACGACGGCGTGTTCATCCGCTCGATGGCTTCGCGCGGCTCGGTCGGCGGAATCGCGCAAACCACCGCAGCGTTGGCGCAAGTTTTTGACGCGGCTGGGTATGAAATCATCATCATCGAAACGGTCGGCGCAGGCCAAAGCGAAGTGGAGATTGCGCGGCTCGCGCATACCACGCTCGTCGTTGAAGCGCCCGGGCTGGGCGACGACATCCAAGCCATTAAAGCGGGAATTTTAGAGATCGCCGACGTACTTGTCATTAACAAAGCGGATCGTCCCGGCGTGGAACACACTGAACGCGCGCTGCGTTCTTCGCTCGAACTCGCTCGTCCCGTCTCGCGCGTATATCATCACGGACAAGCCATGACGGTCAAAGCGCACAAGCCTCCGCCCAACACATGGATTCCTCCCATCAATAAAACGATCGCAACCGACGGCTCCGGCATCGCAAAAGTGATCGAATCCATCGCCAACCATATGCAATATCTGCGCACAAGCGGGGAATGGAACGCTCGAGAGCGCGCCCGATTGCGCTCGGAAACAGAAGCGCTCGTGCGCGACACATTGATGACGCAATTTCTGAAAGGACTTCCAGAGGGCGCATTTGAATCTGCTTTAGAGCGAGTCTTCTCGCACAGCCTCTCGCCGATAGAAGCGGCGCAATTCTTAGCGCAAACAGAGCGTCCGCAAACGCCTCGCGCAACCAAGGAGCAACCATGACCCAGCATCATTCGCACAGCATGAAAATGTACGGCAACATTAAACTATATGCGGGTTCAGGTTCGCCCGACCTGGCGCAAAGGATCGCCGCTTATTTGAACCAACCTCTCAGCCCGTGCGAGATCATTGAGTTCCCCAATGAAAATATTTTTATTAAATTGAAAAACAGCGCGCGCGGACAAGACGCTTACGTTATTCAAACCACCTCTTCGCCGGTGCATTACAACTTGATGGAACTGCTCATTATGATTCAGACCATCCGTCTCGACTCGGCGGCGCGCATCACGGCGGTCGTTCCGTATCTCTGTTATGGACGTTCGGATAAAAAAGATCAGCCGCGCGTCTCTATTAGCGCGCGCCTTGTCGCCGATATGATCGAAGCCGCAGGAGCCGATCGTTATATGACGTTCGATCCGCATGCGGGTCAAATTCAGGGATTCTTCTCAATCCCTGGCGACGTGCTGACCGCTTCGCACATGATTACCGCGCATATCAGTCAACATTTGCGCGCGCAAATGAAAAATCTCGTTGTAGTGTCCACCGATCTGGGATTTGCCAAAAAGGGACGCAATTACGCCCGCGATCTGGACGCCCCAATCGCCTTTGTGGAAAAGCGACGCGTGGGAAACAGCTCAAAAGCGGAGGCGTTAACTTTGATCGGAAACGTGCGGGGCAAAGACGTGTTAATCGTAGACGATGAAGTATTGACCGGCGGTTCTATCGAACAAGCGGTTGGCGTGGTCAAAAGGAACGGCGCGCGCGATGTGTATCTGGCATTTGTGCATCCGCTGCTTTCAAAAGGAGCGGCAGAACGGTTGGCAAAACTGCCGATTAAGCGCATTATTACCACCGACACCGTTCCTCTTCCGCGCCGGAAACTCCAAGCGCTCAAAGGGCGCATTACTGTGCTGTCTATCGCGCCCATGTTAGGCGAGGTCATCCAGCGCGCGCATGAAGGTCGCAGCGTGGGAGAGATGTTCAACGAGTAAAAATAGTTTCAAGTTCCAAACGCCGCGTGAGACTCGACGCTTGGAACTTGAAACTACACCGTAACGCCCGATATCGAACATGCCCGAACTCCCCGAAGTCGAAACGATCGCTCGAAAACTTAAGCCCGAACTTGTTAACAGGACGATTCTATCCGCCGACCTGCGCTGGACGAACACGCTCGCCATGCCATCGCCGAGAAAATTCAAAGAGCAGATTCAAGGACAGCGGATTGTAGATATTGGTCGGCGCGCTAAATATTTGATCTTTCGCCTCTCCTCATACAGTTTGCTCATCCATCTCCGCATGAGCGGCGACTTATATATTAAAGACAGCGCTCTCTCAGCCGCAAAACACGATCGGCTTATCATTAATGTATCAGGCGGCAGATCGGTCGCATTCAACGACACACGCAAGTTCGGGCGCGTTTGGCTAACGAGCAATCCTGCGGATATTCTTGGCAAACTCGGACCCGAGCCTCTCGATAAGGAATTTACGTCGCAATGGCTCTATACGGCGTTACACAAAAGACATCGTCAACTCAAACCATTGCTGCTCGACCAAACGTTTATCGCCGGACTGGGCAATATTTACACCGACGAGGCGCTGAACATCGCCAAACTGCACCCGCAACGCGATTCGAGTTCGGTCACGGCAAAACAGGCGGAAGCGTTGCGCGACGCGATCCAAAACGTCTTGCAAGAAGGCATCCGTCGCAACGGCGCGACAATTGATTGGGTCTATCGCGGCGGAGAATTTCAAAATTATTTTCGAGTATACGACCGCGAAGGATATCCATGTCAAAACTGCGGCGCTATAATTGAGCGCATCGTCGTCGGTCAACGAGGCACGCATTACTGCCCAAACTGTCAAAGGGTAAAATAAATTATGTACGTCACTTGGACAATTAATTGGACGATCGTCGGATGGGTTCTCGCTGTTCTCGTCTTTTATTTAATCGGTTTCTATGAAGGACAAGCCAAAGGCTACAAACGGCGTAAGCGCGAAGAAGAGCAAGAGAAATCATCGAGCTCCCGAATCCGATTCAAACCGCGCCAGAGATCAAAGCAGAAGTTAAAGCCGCATCGCCGATTACGCCCTCCCCAGCGCCCATCCAACAGCCGCTTCCGCCGCCGCAACCAACCCCTCTGCCGCCTCTCCCAACGCCCCTGCCTGTAGAAAAACCAACGCCCAAAAAAGCAGAGCGTCCTTCTACGCCTACCAGCAGCATCGTCGAACAGATCAATTCGATTCTGCAAGAACGCATTGCCGGAACGCCGCTAGCCTATAAGCGCATTTTCCTATCGCAATCGCTCGAAGGCGGCGTGGTCGTTCATGTCGAACAAGAACGCTACAACGGTATTAATGAAACGCCGGAAGGGGAAGTCAAAGACGCTATTCGCGGGCGATCGCGGAATGGGAAAAGAAATATACACCCGGTCTATGACCTACGTCCGGTAAATCGCGCTGTCAGCACAGGACGCCGCGCCGCTTCCGCCACTTCCGCCGCAATGTTCGGCGCGTAGAATTGACGCAGCGTATCAGCGCTGTATGCCGACCCCATACAAATAAGATCATACGCGCCCTCTTCGATCTCATCTACGATCTCTTCGATAATATCCCCTGTCGCACTTTGATGCTCGCTTTCAAGCCCGCTCCCCGCGCAATTTCCAACGCGTTCCTTAGGCTGCGCCCGGGCAGCGTATCCGTCTCCGCTAGGTTTTCCACATGTTTTTGCACATTGCGCGCGCTGGGATAATCCAGATCGGTCGGCGGGATAACATACAAGATCGTGACCTCTGCGGCAACGGCGCGTGCGATCTGAACCGCGATGCTCTCCGCATCTTTCGCATATCCTAACCCGCCCACAGTGACTAGAATTTTCGTCACGGGCAAGTTCGCTTCAGGCACATATAAGATCGGGTTGCGAATCTGCTCCATCAACAGGCGAATCGAGCGTCCCGTCAGCCAGCGCCTAAAGGCAGGTCTGCCCAGCGGACCGATGACCGTGATCAGGTCGTCTTGATTCGCAAATTCGGGGACGATCTTTTCAGCGGGTCCGTTGCGAACATCGAGAGCATATTCCACGCCGAGTTTCTGAAACAACTCAACCGCCTGCGCAAAAACATCTTCCAACGGATGGTGATCGTCCGTCGTCTCCGAGTCGAAGCTTTCGATCGCGCCGAGAAGCGTGCATTTAATTTTCATCGCGCCCGCCAGCGCCGCACCGAACTCAACTGCGGGCCAAGTCCCTCTAAACCCATTCGTAACGATTAAAAACTCAGTTGCCATTAGTAGCTCCGCCTGCCAAATAAAATAACGCCGAGAACGCCCGCGCCCAGTAGAACAAACGGCGAGGGGATATTGAACCAGAACGCGACCGCGCTAAAAGCGGCGATGAAAATCACACGACGATCCGTTTTCCTACGCGAGCCAGCGCGAAATAATTCCCATGCGACCATTACGATCAACGCAGCGACGGCGGGACTCATGCCCGCCACAAAATTGGCTAACCAATCTGCATGTTGAATCCGTTGCAGGAATGCCGCGACGATTAACATCAATACGGTCGGCGGAAGGATCGCGCCCAACAGCGCGGTAAGCACGCCGGGAATCCCGCCCGCCGCAAAGCCGACGAACATGGCAAGCTTCAACGCTTCACTGCCCGGCAATACATTCGAGAATCCAACCGCCTCCACAAAGCGCTCTTCGGTCATGATCTTGCCGACCGCCTCGTCGTACAAAAAGCCAATGGAGGCGGGACCCGACGGAGAAAGAATGTTCACCTTCAAGAACATCCACAACAAGCGAAGCCAAACGGAAACAGAAGTCTTATTCATTTACTTAAACAAGAAGACGCCGATCACTCCCGCAACAAGGACCACAATTCGCGCAGGCGCGTTATAAAACATTACAAGCAGGCTGACAATACCGAGCGCCCAACTTTCCCATCCAATTGCGCCGCCTTGCTGAAAAATTTTCGCCGCAACGAAAAGCATTAGCACAGATATCGCCGGCGTGAGCCCTTCGATGAAATTGCTCAGCCAGGCTTCGCGGCGCAGACGGTGTAGAATCATCGTCACGCCCAAGATGATGATCGTGGGCGGCAAAATAGAACCAATCAATGCGATGAATCCGCCGGGGATGCCCGCTACCGCATAGCCGACGTACATCGCCATCTGCAACGCATCGCTGCCCGGCAACACGGACGACAACCCCACCGCTTGCACAAACTGCCCTTCAGTCACCATCTTTCCGACAACTTCGTGATATAGCAAACCGATCGAGGCGGGTCCCGATGTACTGAGCAGATTAACTTTGAGAAATATCCAGAAGAGTTCGAGAAATTGATCCAATAGTTTTCCTCACGAGTAGAGTAATTGTAATAGGAAAAAGGACTAGTAAATTAATCAGGTGTAAAATAGATAAAAATCATATTTGGCGGTTAACAATGTCTTCAAACAACTTTCGCAAAGAAAAAGATTCGCTCGGTGAACTGAACGTTCCAGCAAACGCGCTCTACGGCGTGCAAACCCAACGCGCAGTGGAGAACTTTCCCATCAGCGGACTTCGTCCATGGCGCGCGTTCATTTGGTCCATCGCGGCAGTGAAACGCGCGGCGGCGCTGGTAAATTTTGAACTCGGATTATTCAACGACCGCGAAGTTGACGGCAAGAAATTTACCGCAAAACAGCTGGCTGATTCCGTCGCTCAAGCCGCAACTGAAGTGATGGACGGCAAATGGGATGCGCAATTCGTCGTGGAGCCGTTTCAGGCGGGCGCGGGGACGAGTCACAACATGAATGCGAACGAGGTCATCGCCAATCGCGCCACGCAGATCCTCGGCGGCGAACTCGGAAAGTATTACGTCCATCCGAACGATCACGTCAACATGGCGCAATCCACGAACGACACGATCCCCACGTCGATTCGTCTCGGCGCGTTGTGGCGCGTGGATGAGTTGTTGACTGCGCTGAAAAATTTACAGTCCGCGTTGGAGGCGAAGGCGAAAGAATTTGATTCCGTCGTCAAATCGGGGCGCACGCATTTGCAGGACGCCGTCCCTGTGAGGTTGGGTCAGGAATTTTCCGCGTATGCCAAAGCGGTCGAGCGCGATGCGGAACGTGTGCGCCGGTCCGCTGAGGGGTTGCGTCGGCTGGGGATCGGCGGGACAGCCGTCGGCTCCGGGTTGAACGCGCATCCCGAGTATCACGCTCGCATGGTGAAAAAATTATCCGAGATCACCGGGCTTGAGTTGCAGACATCCGATAACTTGTTTGAATCCATGCAGTCTATGGCAGATGCGGCGGACTTCTCCTCTTCACTGCGGACTCTCGCGTTGACGTTGATTCGAATTGCAAATGATTTTCGATTGCTCTCATCGGGACCGTCCACTGGATTCGACGAGATCAGATTGCCCGCCGTTCAGCCGGGCTCGTCCATCATGCCGGGCAAAGTGAATCCCGTGTTGGCTGAGATGCTCGATCAAGCGATGTTCCATGTGGTGGGATGCGATACGACCGTGGCGATGGCGGTGCAGGCGGGGCAACTCGAGTTGAATGTGATGATGCCGATCATCGCGCACAATTTATTCGAGATGATGCAAGTGGTCATCGGATCAGTGAATGCGTTCACGGAACGCGCGGTGAAAGGTGTGACCGCCAACCGCGAAAAAGCGGAGGGCTGGCTGGCGAAGAACGCGATCATCGTCACCGCGTTGAACCCCGTGATCGGATATTCGCAAGGCGCGGCGCTGGTGAAAGAGGCGATATCGTTGAATGCTTCGATCAAAGAATTGGCGCTCGAGAAAGCGAAAGTTGGCGCATTAAAACACCGCGACGAAGACAGGCCTGTAAAGCCTGAGGAGATCGAGTCTGCGCTGAGCGATTTGAGGAAACTGACCGACGGCGGAATCGTGGGAGGGGCGTAACCTCCATCGAAACGGAGACAGCATGGCTCAATTTAAGATTCTACAGATGTTGGAAGACGCCTTCTTCGAGATCATGGCGTGGCTCTTGTTGTTGCCAAAGACTCTAGCGCAAGTCGTTTTCAAACCGGTTCGCGCCATCGAATATGTTAATGGCGAGTGGGAGAAAAAACCTGCGGAACGCTTCGATGAATTCCTCTCCCCCGTTGTATTTTGGATCTTCGTCGCAGTCCTGCCCATGACCTACGTCTTTCTCACAGAAACGGAAATTATAGAGAGCGGCGTCTTCGCTGTCTTTTCAGAGAATAAAATATGGTTGGGCGCGGGCATCGCCGCTCAGCCGCTCTTGATCTACCTAATGTGGATCGAACTCATCAACAATCGTCCGCTTCGAAAATCAGCCTTGCAACGGATGTTTTACATCCAATGCTACGTTACCGCGCCTGCGCTATTAGCGATAACGCTGGCGCTCCGCCTCGCTTCCACGATACCGACGGCTCAATTCTGGTCGGCATTTATCGTTGCGTTTTTAATTTTCTATGAAACGCTCGTCATGAGAAGCGAGTTGAAGATGCGTTGGACAAAAGCGATCCTTACCGCCGCGGCGCCATTGGTCATCGTTGGAGCGTTCATCGCTCTGATTGTGCTTATTGTGCAGCTGTTCCGTCCGGTGATGTTGTAGCGGCGCGTATCGCCGTTACGCGCATCACGCGCCGGTCTTTGCCGCCGAAGCGATATTTGTACTCTTCGTCTCCGCGCATAAAGTCAAACTCCGAGCGTCCGTTCTCGCAACACCATTGAATAGTGAGCGCGAGCAATACCCAACCAGGCGACAATTCCATGTGATCGCGGCTGACGCCGGAGTTATATCCCCACAGTTTATTTTTATAGTCGAAGTTCAGGGACGCCGCCGATTTGACGCCGTCCACTTCGAGGAAAGCCAGCCATAAGTAACCGCTCTGGTGCGCTGCGCGCAAGGCGGCGGTCATATGTTCGCGCATCGCCGGGTGCAGAAAGTTCGCTTTGCTGGGGTCTTGCGTCATCAGGTGGAAGAAAGATTCCAGTTCGGGTTCGATCTCAGCCGATTTATCTACCAGACGGAAGACGACGCGTCCGCTTTCGGCGGCGCGGCGCATTTTACGGCGGATTTCATGCCGCTGCTTCTTATCAATGTTCGCCAGATAGTCGTCGAACGAGCCGTTCAACGCAATGCGCGGCGTAGGGCGGTAGACCTCTTGACGACGTTCCCAGCCGCGTTTTTCCGCTTCCGCTTGCAAGGCGACAAGAGTGGGTGAATCATCGGGGAGGTTATACCAATCGAGAGCCGACCAACTGCCGCTATGAGAAGACGCGAGAAAATCCAACAGTCCCGCTAAGAAACGCGGTAGATCTTGTTCGCGTACGATCAGATCCAAATAATCGGAAACTTCGACGCTGCCGACGAGCAGCAACGCCGCGCGTCCGTCATGTTTTGCGATAAACAGCGGAGCAACGCCCACTAGCTGATCGCCTTCCGTAGCCGAGACTAGAATTAATTCAGCTTGTTTCCATTCGCCGCCGCCGAGCGTCTGCCACCATGCGCTCAGATATTCGTAGCGCGAAAACGGCGTATCGGCGACGCTTTGCTCAACCAGCGCGTTCCACGCGATCGGGTCGAACTCTAAAAAACTCTGATGCAGTTTAAATTCCATTCACATTCACCGTCGTTAAAAATTTTCTTTCGCTTTGCTCCGCCGCTCCCGCCCTTATCCTTTATTCAAATTTTACCAGTATAATGATAGATAGTTTCTCATTATTCTTACGCCGTGCCTACCTTCGATCTCAACATCCTTCCTATTCGCCGAATGCATGGGCAAACACAAGCGGACATGCCCGGCTTGCTCGCGCTCACGCCTGCGCGCAAGGTCGCGCGCGGACGCGAAAAAGACAGCCTGATCGTCTACCTTGCGCTGTCAAATCATGCGTCGCTTTCCAACGCAGAACTGGCGCAGGTAAACCATAATGCGGCAGACATTTTCTATCAAACGCCCGGCTCACTGACTTCTGCCATGCGTAAAACCGCCGATCATATCAACGCGGCGCTATTTGAGCGCAATCATTCCGCCAGCGAACACGGTCAGTACACGCTCGGTTTTCTCGCGCTCGCCGCTGTGCGCGAATCGCAATTTACCCTGCTTCTAAGCGGACCGATGCGCGCAATCTGGACGGGCGAAGGACCGGCGCGTCAAGTCTACGACCCCGCGCTTTCAGGAAAAGGAATAGGCGCGAGCCAAAACTTCCAATTTCATTTTTCACAACTAGAACTTCACCCTAACGATTTGGTCGTATTATGCGCCACGTTTCCAAAAGATTGGGAAGCCGATCTACTGGGCGAACGTCCGCCCGCCTCGTTCGATGCAATGTATCGCAAATTAACTTTTGCCAAAGGCGATCTTCATGCCGCGCTCATTCAGCCGCAACCCGGACGAGGATTGATCACGATCTTACGCGTGGATGTCGGCGATACTCCGCCGGAACAAACGCGCCATCCAGTCGCACCCATGCTTCCCGATGCGGCAAGCGTAGAAAGTCCGCAGGAATCGGCTAACGCTCCGGTCTCAAATATCCAACCCGACGCTTCATCAAATGTGAGCGTCTCTTCCCCTCCTATCACGGAAGAACAACTCGATACTCTAGCAGATTTCGGCGCACATTTCATTCAAGCATCCGCCTCTGCGCCGCTCTCCCATCCAACAGCAACGCCGCCCGTATCTCCAGATGAAATACGCCCCTCCGCGCCGCGCAACTTTCCGTCGTCCATTCCGCGAGCGGCATCAAGCGAACCTGAGCCGTTAAAAACGGATATCGCCGATCAAACGGCGCAAGACGATGCGGAAGAAGAGGACGAACGCCCGGTGAACGGCGCAACACCTGCAAACGCAAAGGCGGAGACCTCCGACGCGCATAAGATCGTCACGCGACAGATAGCGAAAATGATCGTAGACGCAATCCAAACTGCGCGAAATTTAAGCGCAAGGTTGGGAGATTCGTTGCAACGGTTTATTCCACGGTTATTGCCCGGAGCCGAATCATCCGCAGAGGGAGGAGCGCAACAGCCGATGCTCTTTGCACCCACTCACTTATTAAGCTTCGTCGCCGTCGCTATTCCAGTTCTAATTGCGACGATCGGGGTAGTCGTTTACCTACGTTCTGGCCAAGGCGTGCAATACAGCGAATATTACCGTCAGGCGCAGAACGAAGTCGCGCGTGCGCTAAGCGAGAAAGATCCGTTACGTCAACGCGACGCTTGGGAGAAGTCTCTTGAACTGATCGATCGGGCGGAAACATACGGCGCGACCGAACAATCCGGTCAATTGCGGCAGATGGCGCAAGCCAACCTCGACGCGCTGATGGGTGTGCTGCGCCTTGAATTTATTCCTGCATTTACCGGCGGATTCGGCAACGACGCACATATCAGCCGTATGGCGGCGAACGAAAGCAATTTATATATGCTCGAAGCGACGCGCGGCGAAATCCTTCACGCATCATTCACCGGTCGCGGTCTCGAATTGGATGCTTCTTTCAAATGTCAGCCGGGCAGTTACGCCGGCTACAAAGTCGGCGCGCTAGTCGACTTGGCAATATTGCCCAAGGTCAACCTCATCAGCGCCGCCGTAATGGGCGTAGATGCGGAAGGGAATCTACTGTACTGCGCGCCGGGACAAGCCCCGCAAGTCCTCCCGCTTCCGGCGCTCCCCAATACCGATTGGGAGCGCATCACCGGTTTTGCGCTGGATAGCGACACTCTCTACATGCTAGACGCCTCCGCGCGTTCAGTCTGGGTATATCAAGGACAAGAAAGCGCCTTCACAAGCACGCCTTATTTTTATTTTAGCAATCAGATTCCGACTACGCTCGACACGGCGATTGATATCGCCGTAAGCGGCGACGACCTCTACCTGCTTCACGCCGACGGTCATATCTCAACCTGCACTTTTAGCCGCATCTCGCAAACTCCAACGAAGTGCGCCGATCCGCTCAATTTTGCCGACCCATTCCCAGCGCATCAAGACCGCAACGTCTTCGTGCAGGCGCACTTTACGCGCATGGCTCTCACCGCTTTGCCAAACTCCGTCCTGCTCCTGCTCGATGCGGAAAACCGAGCTGTCTTTCGCTTCGCGCCGCGTTCGCTCGAACTTCAGAATCAACTCACTGGCTTTGCAGGCAAAGATAATCCATTCCAAGCCGGCTCTATAGACGCTATGGCCGTCAGCCCCAATTATGTGCTGTACCTTGCTATCGGAAATCAAATCTATTTCGCAACCAATTTACCATAGTTAAGCGCTTGCGCGCCCGCATAATGTACGCATGAACTTCTTCTCCCTCTTCCGACGAAAACCAGCGCCTCGCGCGCAAGCGACGGTCGCCGCAAACTCTCCTGACGAACCGCTTGAAACGATAATCCTCAAGACGCTCGTCATTGTTTACAATCCGATCATTGAACCGTCAACAGGGAAAAGGCTGTCCGAGTTCATGCGTTGGAACGCAGTCGAAGACCTTGGCAGAGGCTTCATGTCCGACATTCTGCAAGCCAGCGGCGGACTCGTCCACTATCAGATCATCGAACGCATAGACGTGAACGCATTCCCCGTCAAAGTGGACAGGCGCGCCTACGACGCAGAATCGTATTTGAGCGTTTTACGCGGCGACGCGCCTCCTCTCGCGCCCGCCGAAGCGGATTATTACGCGATTTTGAAAGATTTCAATATCTTGTCGCGCGTGGCAAAGAACGAAATTGACGAGGTATGGATCTTCAACTTTCCGCACGCGGGATTCTACGAATCTATCATGGGCGGACCCGGCGCATTTTGGTGCAACGCGCCCCCGCTTCAACGCACCGATGCCGCCAAACGACGCTTTGTAATCATGGGATTCTCTTATGAGCGCGGCGTGGGCGAAATGCTCGAAAATATGGGGCATCGTGCCGAATCGATCATGGAAAAAACATTCGAGAAAGTTCCAACGGAAGCGAACCTCTGGCGCCGCTTCATTCGTTACGACAAAACATCGCCGGGCAAAGCCGCGCTAGGCAACGTCCACTTCGCGCCAAACAGCGTCCGCGACTACGACTGGAATAATCCTGCCGCCGTCATGAGCGAATGCGACGATTGGCTCCATAACTTCCCAGACTTTAAAGGCATTCGGCGCGAGGTCTCCACGAACGAATGGGGCAACGGCGATATACGCAAACACCACGTCTGGTGGCTGACGCACTTTCCGAAGACGAAAGGACGCCTCAACGGCGTATCGAACAACTGGTGGCGTTATGTCGCCGATCCAAACAACGTCTCCGCTTGAACGCCATCTTTTAACAGGGCGACCAAATTTGATACAGACCCAAATTCCCTGTCTCGCCGTCGGACAGAAAAGTCTGCACGATTCGAAAATCTGCCGCAACCGCCAGTTCGCTCAATTCAGATTCGCTGAAACAGTGGACGTACCGCAAGCCCTCTCCCCCGCTCCGCCAGTCCAACAGATAATCGCCTGCATCAACTTCCGACGAAGAGATAGCTACGCGCTCCCACGGTTGGATGCGTTTCCTCAATTTCTCGCTGTTTAAGAATTGCCAATTCGAATGAATGAATAATCCGGCAGGCTTAAGCAATTGACGAATCGTCCGTAGGATATCCAAACGCAGTTCGGTCGAAGGAATATGATGCAGCGCCGCAAAAGCGACGATCAACGAATAATGATCGGCGTATAGCGACGCGGACAACTTTGTAATGTCCATCTGAACAAACGCAGTCGAAAAAGACGCGCCCTCCGAGGTTTCTACAGAGGGCAACTCGGCTGCGCGCAAGAGAGGCAGGCTGAAGTCCGCGCCGAGATACGAGCCGCGCTGCCCGCGCCGCGCCAATTCGCGCGCCAATTCGCCGTTGCCGCATCCCAAATCTAAAATAGTTTCGTCTTCCGCGAAGGTTTCAAGGATGCGCCGTACGCCGGGTTGAATCCGTTGTCGCGTAGCGGAAAACGAGTCGCCGAAACGCGCGTAAAAATCCTGGTTGAGTTGAATCAAACGAGCAGCGACGGCAGAATCCATAGGAAGATTATAACGGGTATAATGCCGCCATGTTCACGCCGCTGGAAATAGAAGAACTTTCTACGAGTTTTGAAACCAGCTCGCCGCAAGAGATTCTAACGTGGGCGATCGAGAATTATTGGCCTCAGATCGCGCTTAGTTCGTCGTTTCAGACGCAATCCATGCCTTTACTGCATATGATCTCGCAGATCAGGCGCGATACGTTGATCTTCTTCTTGGATACCGGCTACCACTTTTGGGAGACATTGATCTTCCGTGAAAAGGTCGCCTCCGAATGGAAGTTGAACGTGTTGGATCTCTACCGCGACGCGCGCTGGGATATGTTTGTTCGAGGGCAGGTTCGCACGCTGCCGCTTGACGACCCGAACTTATGCTGTTTTATTCATAAGGTTCAGCCGATGCAAAAAGCGCTGAGAGATATGCGAGCCTGGATCAGCGGCATTCGCCGCGACCAGACAGCCGCGCGCGCCCGCGCCAAAATTCTAGAGTTGCAAGACGACGGCTTGCTAAAAGTCAACCCCATGTTAAATTGGACAAAAGCCGATGTGCAGCGATACATGGAAGAACACCGCTTGCCAACGCATCCACTATTCGAGAAGGGCTACCGCAGCGTCGGCTGCGCGCCCTGTACAACGGCGGTTGGCGTCGCCGACGATGAGCGCGCGGGACGTTGGCGGGGACGCGGCAAGACCGAATGCGGACTGCATACCGAAATGTTCGTTAAGAAAGATGCGCGCGCGATAGAAACTATGCGTTGAAGTTTTGGAAAGAGGAAAGCGGAACCAGATGGACGCGTAAACGCATCCATTTCAAGATCAATCATGCAAACTGAACGAAGAGCATTATGGCGGGCGACTCGCCTGCTTACCCCCGATAAAAAAGAACTAGCGCGTATAGCGTTGGAAGAAATCCGCCGCGGAGGCGATGTAACCAAAACGCTGCGCAGTCACCCGCTGGCGGATGGCAGCGGCTATCTCAACAAATCCATGCTGGTAACGCTATACAAAGAATTAGTCGCCGCCGGCGAAATCCCAGCGGATGCGCGACTGCTGGAACGATTGCGTATGAAACCCATGCGCACGCTCTCCGGTGTAACCACGGTAACAGTTCTCACAAAACCGTATCCCTGCCCCGCAAACTGCATCTTCTGCCCTACTGACGTGCGTATGCCGAAATCGTATTTGCCCGACGAACCCGGCGCGATGCGCGCTGTAGAGCATGAGTTCGATCCCTACGCGCAAACTAGTTCGCGTCTCCGCCAATTACAGGCGGTAGGACACCCAACGGACAAGATTGAGCTATTAATTCTAGGCGGCACCTGGTCGTCCTACCGGCGCGACTATCAAGAGTGGTTCGTCAAACGCTGTTTCGACGCGATGAACGATTCGCTGTCAGCCGCAAAGCAGGAAGAAAATCTGAAGATCATGCCAGTCGGGAAGAACGGACTCGAGCAAGCGCAAGCCGTCAACGAAACGGCGCATCATCGCAACGTGGGGCTAGTTATCGAAACGCGCCCCAATGAGATCGCTCCCGACGAGGTCCGCTGGCTGCGGTATCTCGGCGTGACCAAAGTGCAAATGGGCGCGCAAAGTTTAGACGACCGTATCCTCGCATTAAATAACCGCGGGCACAATGTGGAACGCACACATCAAGCCGTCGCTCTGCTTCGCGCGGCAGGATTTAAGATCGTCTTGCATTGGATGCCCAACTTGTTGGGCGCAACGCCTCAATCAGACCGCGCAGATTTTGCGCGACTGTGGGCCGATCTCTGCCCCGATGAAATAAAAATCTACCCGACTCAACTGCTGGCAAACGCGGAACTTTACGAATATTGGCAGCGCGGCGAATTTACGCCTTATGACACGCGCGAGTTAATTGACCTGATCGCCGACATCAAACCGACCATCCCGCGTTACTGCCGCGTCAACCGCATCGTTCGAGATATTCCGTCCACCAACGTCGTGGAAGGAAACCGCCGAACTAGCCTGCGTCAAGACGCACAAAACGAGTTGAAGCGACGCGGGCAGAAATGTCAGTGTGTGCGATGCCGCGAGGTGCGAAGCAAAAACGTAAACGTCGAAGCGCTTGAACTGGATGATCTTATCTATCAAGCGGGCGCGGCGGAAGAACATTTTATTTCCTACGTCACGCCTGAAGATAAACTCGCAGGATTCGTCAGACTCTCCCTGCCAAGCGACGAATCTCCGCAAACGGAAATTGACGACCTGCGCGACGCGGCGTTAATCCGCGAAGCGCACGTCTACGGGCAATCGTTGCCCGTCGGCGCGGAAAAAGACGGGGCAGCGCAACATATCGGACTGGGAACGCGCCTGCTCGAAGAAGCCGAACGCATCGCCGTGCAACGCGGATATCGCCGCATGGCGGTCATCTCAGCGATCGGCGCGCGGAAATATTATCTCGCGCGCGGATTTAAACGCAGCGAGTTATACCTGACAAAGAATCTCAATTCGGCAAATCAAAACCAGAACGACGCGTCTGAGTTAGAGTTCCGTTAAACCTCCAGCTAAACGCTTGACGTACATTCGTCGCAGTGTCACAATATAAATTATGGATTATAAAGACTACTACAAAATCCTCGGCGTAGATCGTAAAGCCAGCGAAGACGAAATCCGTAAGGCGTATCGCAAACTGGCAAAACAGCATCACCCCGATCATAACCCGAACAACAACCAAGCCGAGGACAAATTCAAAGAGATCAACGAAGCATACGAAGTGTTGGGCGATTCGAAAAAACGCTCGGCATACGATAAGCTGGGTTCCGATTACTCGCAGTGGCAACGACAAGGCGGAACGCCAGGCGATTTTAACTGGGGACAATACAGCGGCGGCGGAACTCGCGTAGATTACGGCGATCTTAACGACCTCTTCGGCGGCAGCGGCGGCTTCTCCGATTTCTTCCGCACGATCTTCGGAGGCGGAGCGCCGCAAGCGCGCTCGCGTCCGCAAACCTATCAACAAGAACTCACTATTACGCTTGAGGAAGCCTATCGCGGAGCGACGCGTCTGCTCCAGGCGGAAAATAATAAAAGAAAACAAGTGCGTATTCCAGCGGGCGTAAGCACCGGTTCCAAAGTGCGCGCGGCGAGCGCGGGTCCCGGCGGCGCCGACTTGTACTTAATCGTGAATGTAACGGAAGATCCGCGCTTCGAACGCAAGGGCAACGACCTGCATACAACGGCAACCGTCAGCGTGTTCACCGCCCTGCTCGGCGGCGAAGCGGACGTGGAAACTTTTGAGGGACGCCTTAAACTCACTATTCCCGCCGGCGCGCAGCCCGAACAAATCTTCCGTTTGGTGGGACGCGGAATGCCGTTGCTAAAAAACGCCAAAGAGAAGGGTAATTTATTTGTTCGACTTAAAGTACAGATTCCCAAACACCTTTCAGCGAAACAACGCGAACTTCTCGAACAAGCGTCGAAGATAAAACCATAAATTTCTCTGCGCAACGCCGCTTTCAATTTCGATTAACTTGCATTTAACGACGCTTAATCGTCGCATAGTACGCTAGTTTAAAAGAATAAGGAAATTACTACGATGAAAAGAATTCTAACTGCAGTTATCATGTTGGCGCTGGCGGCGACCGCATGCGCCCTGCCCGATAGAATGCAATCGGAAACACAACCCCCAACTCAGCAACCCATCGTTGCGATTGCGCCCGCTTCAAACGCTTCCATTCCATTAGACGGTTCGCTTGCCTCGCTCTATCAGCAAGTCATTCCCGGCGTAGTCGCCGTCCGCACCGACACAGGACTCGGCTCCGGATTCATATTCAACGATCAGGGATATATCGTCACAAATCACCATGTCATAGAAGGCGTCAGCACAGTCGAGGTTGTCTTCGCTTCCGGCTACAAAGCCAACGGCGCCGTCGTCGGTTTCGACGCAGACGCGGATATTGCGGTCGTCAAAGTAAATGCGCCCGCTTCAGAGATTCACCCGCTTGCCATCGGCGATTCAAGCGCGCTGATGGTGGGTCAGCCTGTCGTCGCCATCGGCAATCCTTTCGGCTTAAGCGGCACTATGACAATGGGGATCATCTCCGGTTTGGGGCGCACCCAGCCGGCGCATGTCGCACCTGACGGCGGCGGTTTCTTCAGCAACGCCGACATCATCCAAACCGACGCGGCGATCAATCCGGGTAATTCTGGCGGTCCGCTTTTCAATTTGAACGGCGAAGTAGTCGGCGTCAACCAATCCATCCGCACGGAATCTGTTAACCAAACAACCGGCAACGCCGTCAACTCAGGCGTGGGCTTCTCTATTTCCATCAATTTGGTTAAACGCATCGTGCCCGGCTTAATTAAAACGGGAAAATACAAGTACCCCTATCTGGGCATCTCCTCCGCCAGCGACATGAGCCTTGCTGAATTCGAGGCGCTGGGGCTCACACAATACACCGGCGCATACGTTATGTCGATCGCCTCAGGCGGACCGGCGGATAGAGCGGGTATCCGCGCAGGCAATTCGCCCACATCCATCGCCGGCTTAAAGGCTGGCGGCGACTTAATCATCGCCTTCGATCACAAACCGGTCAAAACTTTCGACGATCTGATCAGTTACCTCATCACCTCCAAATCTCCCGGCGATACGGTAGTCTTAACCGTATTGCGCGGCGATGCGCCGATGGATATTACGATCACATTAGGCGAACGTCCATAAACATTGATTAGATCAGCCCCTAGAGATTTTTTCATCTCTAGGGGCTGATCTAATCAAAACGCTCCTCGCGCCAGACATCCGCGCGATTATGGTACCCGGCTTGCTCCCAAAACCCAAGCCGGTCGCGCGACATAAATTCAAGCGACCTCAGCCACTTTGCGCCTTTCCAGAAATAGGGCGTTGCCAGGTCATCGCGCCCGGGAATCAGCCCAACGGCTCCACGCAGCGGATAACCGTGTTCCAGCGTGATCGGTTCGCCATTAAGATGAGTTGCCAGCAAGAAGCTATCTTGCAACGCAACTTCCAGCGGCAAGTTAACGGTAAACCCGTATTCGGCGTGTTGCATCACATGCGTAGCGGAGGGTTTGACCTTGATCAGTCCCAGTTCCACCATCATTTTTACTGAAACGCCCTCCCAAATCATATCAAATTTGCTCCAACGCGTCACACAATGAATATCCATTTGAACCTTGGCGCGCGGAAGGTCGTTGAATTCAGCCCACGTCCAACGCCTCTCTTCTTCCACTTCGCCCCATACGCGAAAATCCCAAACAGCGGGATTAAAACTCGGAACGGGTCCGTAATGCAACACGGGAAATTTAAACGTCAACGACTGCCCCGGCGGGAGCCGCTTTTCTTTGCGGACGCGCTCTTCTTCTTTGCGGCGGTCTTGCCCTTCTGTGGCAACCATAATCGCTCCTCCGACGCGAGATTATAACAAGTTTGCCTGAAACGCATCCGCTAAGTTTATAATGAGAGGTCGGCGGGAACGCCGATTTGTCGGAGGGGAAATATTTCAATTGAAATTGCAACAAGAGGACGAACTTGACATGCAGGCAACTCGTTAAAGGCAGTATAATGCTTCGCCGAAAAGGTATTCAATGTTAAAAAGTTTTGTCAAAATGTTCGGGGGCGACCCCAGTAAGAAAACTATTGCGCAGTATGGCGGCGCCGCCGCGCAAGTCAACGATCTCGAAGCAAATTTCGAGACATTATCTGACGACGCGCTCAGCGCCAAAACAGACGAATTCCGCGCGCGGCTCGCCGAGTTAATCGGGGATACGGAAGGCTTATCGGAGAAAGAACAGGCTAAAGTCTGGCAAGACGCGCTAAGCGACATTTTACCGGAAGCGTTCGCGGCAGTGCGCGAAGCTTCGAAACGCACTATCGGTTTACGTCACTACGATGTGCAGTTAATCGGCGGCGTAGCGCTTCACAAAGGCTCGATCGCTGAGATGCGCACCGGCGAAGGGAAAACGCTCGTCGCCACCTTGCCAATCTACCTTAACGCTTTGCTTGGCAAAGGCGTGCATCTCATCACGGTCAACGATTATCTGGCGCGGCGCGATGCGCGCTGGATGGCTCCCATCTTCAACATGCTGGGCTTGACCGTCGGCGTGCTGCAAATGGCGGCGGCGACTGAAAACGGCAAGAAAGCGTTTCTTGTCGATCTGGAACGTGAATCGCCGCACGAAGATCAACATCAGTTGCGCTTGGTAGATCGCCGCCTCGCCTATGAAGCCGATGTGACCTACGGAACCAATTCCGAGTTTGGCTTCGATTATTTGCGCGACAACATGACCATGCGGCTGGCTGATCGCGTACAGCGCGGACATCATTACGCTATTGTGGACGAGGTAGACAATGTGCTAATTGACGAAGCGCGCACGCCGCTTATCATCTCCGGTCCCGCTTCGGGAAATTTGGAGTGGTATGGAAAAATGTCGCAGGTGGTCAAACAGCTTAAGCCCGAAGATTATGAACTCAACGAAAAAGATCAGAACGCCTCGCTCACTGAAACGGGATTGATGCACGTTGAGCAGATCTTGGGGCAACCGCTCGCGGATCCCGACAGACCGGAAGATGTAACGCCCGAGCAAGCGCGTCTGCGCGGTTATCTCGAACAAGCCATGCGCGCTCAATTCATCTTCTATCGCAACAAGGATTATCTTGTACAGGGAGGCAAGGTTATCATCGTAGATGAACACACCGGGCGGCTCATGCCAGGCAGACGCTGGAGCGACGGTTTACATCAGGCGGTCGAAGCCAAAGAAGGCGTGAAAGTTGAGCCCGAAAACGTGACGTATGCCACCGTCACCTTGCAGAATTATTTTCGCATGTATAAGAAATTAGCGGGTATGACCGGCACCGCGTTGACCGAAGCCGAAGAATTCAGCAAGATTTACAACCTCGAAGTCCACTCGATCCCGCCGAACCTCGAATATCAGGCGTTTGGCGGCAATGCGCCGCTAATCGAGATCAAAACCAAGGACAAAGACGGTTACGCATTAGCCTACTTCGCCAAACGCGGCGACAATGAACGCGCGCCGCTCTTCTATCGCAGGCAAGATTTTCCCGATGTCATCTATAAAACGATCGAATCAAAACTACGCGCTATTGCGACGGAAATCGTCCGCGAGCATGTGCGCGGACGTCCCGTCTTAGCCGGCACAACCTCCGTCGAAGCGTCGGAAAAGCTTTCAGAGCGCCTGAAAGCCGACTCGGTGCGACGGTTGCTGCAAGTGGCGCTTGTGCGTCATACTTGGATGCAAGCAAATCATCGCGAGGAAGACGGACGGCTCATCGCAGAACTTCAGCCGTTCAACGAAACGCTTGAGAAGATTTCGCCGGACGCACTGCGGAAGTTTATCCAACCGTTCGGCATGACAAGCATCAACCCAGAAGATCCGAACAATATCGCCGTAACGCTTGAGATTCTTCGGTTGGATGAAGCGGATAAACACCGGCTAAAGTCGGTGTTACAAGGCGGCGTTCCTCATCAAGTATTGAACGCGCGTAAACATACCGAAGAGTCGCAGGTGATCGCAGGGGCGGGCGCATTCGGCGCGGTCACTATCGCCACCAACATGGCCGGGCGCGGCGTGGATATTAAACTCGGCGGCGAAATCGCCGAAGAAGTCATCAGCGCGGTCAACCGCGTATTGCGTAAAGTGGGCTACGAAGACCCGTTCGATATGTCGCTTGAGGAACGCCGCGTAGCGTTGCAACAAACCGACCCGTCCGCCTTTAGCATTTACGACGCGGAAATCAAACTTTTCTTGCAATACTTTGAGGATATGGAGCGCGTCAAAGAACTGGGCGGTTTACATGTAGTCGGCTCAGAACGGCACGACGCGCGCCGCATTGACAATCAGTTGCGCGGACGCGCCGCGCGGCAGGGCGACCCCGGCTCTTCGCGTTTCTACCTTTCGCTTGAAGACGACCTCATGCGCATTCAAGGCGGCTCACAGGTAAGCGGACTTATGGACCGCATGCGCGTGGACGAATCGCTTCCGCTCGAAGCGGGCGTAGTCAGCCGCGTAATTGAACAAGCCCAACATCGCATCGAAGGCGCGAACTTCGATGTGCGCAAGCATCTGCTCGAATACGACGATGTGCTTAACAAACAACGCGAACAGATCTACAACCAACGCGATCGTATCTTCGTCAAAGCAGACCTGCGCGAGGATGTGACAACGCTTCTTGAAACCGAAGTCGCTCAACGCGTCGAAGCGGAGATGGCTGACGAAGAGGGACCGTGGAAATTGATCGCTTGGCTCGAACAAGTGCAACCGCCGTTTATGACAGGAGAGCGCCTTTTCCCCAGTTTCGGTTTATCTCTGTTGCTGCGAGAACTTTCTGAACCTACGCGCCTTTCTTCCGAAGTCCTCAGCCTGATCGTCCGCGCCGTCGAAGCCGAGAACGCGCATCATCTGCGTGCAATTGAAACGCTCATTGACAACAGCGAAGGGGCGCTCAATGCGCAAATTGACTCGCGTAATGACGCCGTAGACGCATTCTTTGAAAGCCTGCGCGAACGAGAAGACGCCCCCCGCCCGCAAAAACTCCTAGAGGAGCTTAACAACTTGATCGGAATGTCGTTGCGTCTCAGCGGCGAACAATTGCGCGCGTTGGGCGAAGAGCCTGAGAACGTCAAAGACGACGTCCAAGGGATGATCGAAGCGCAATTGACCAGCGCGTATATGGCGCGCGTCATCGCCGCCGCGCAGAATCGTATCGGCGAATCGCTTGGCGAGAAATTTCAGATCGCCAACTGGGACGACGCCTCAGACCAGATCGTCGAAGCTTCACAAGCCGCCTTAGAACGCCGCCGCGAACGACTGAGCGATCAAATTTCACGCGATCTTGAAACTCTTATGCCGTCCGAGATCAACGAAAGCAGCAAACTGCAACTACTGCTCTCGCTCTCGCAAGGCGCGCGCACAGTTTTCGATCAGAAGACTCACCGTCAAGTCAAACAAATCTTTTCGCGGTTCAGTTATATCTTCCTCATGGCGCAGCTGCTCGATGGACGCGATCAAGAAGAGATTGCAGACGAGGTATTAGAACATCTCGAAGAAGCGGAAGAAGCGTTGCGCACCGCTTGGGGCGAGCGCGAGTTCAATCGTCTCTCGGCTAACGCGCAAAAACTGGCGGATTTCGGCGTTGCGGCAAAGAACGCTTTCGGCGAGGAAAGGCTAAGCGAATCAGCCGCCGCGTTGAGCGAAACAGACCGCGAAGCGTTAGTCGAAGCGATCGGACGTTACGCGTTGAACGAAGCCCATCGGCAATTATTGCTCAGCGCCACAACCGAATTATGGGTGGATTATCTAACGCGCATCGAAGCCTTACGCGTTTCCATCGGCTTGGAAGCGTACGCGCAACGCGACCCATTGGTGCAATATAAAGCCCGCGCTTCCGAAATGTTCGCTCAGCTAGTAGAAGACATCCGCGGGCTGGTGATCAGCCGCATCTTTGCGCATCAACCGCGACCGGTCGAGATTACGCCGGTAGAACTTTCAGACGCGTCCATAGAAACGCGAACCGTAAGCGTAGATCAAGAGCGAAAGAAAAAGCGACGCAGACATTAATCGTTATGGACATCGCTAACCGAGTTACCGCTGCGCTTAATCTTTACCGGGCGCTCCCCAAAGTGGAATTGCATCGTCATCTGGAAGGCTCGTTGCGACTTACCACCATGCTTGACATTGCGCGTCAGTACGAGTTGACGATCCCTTCAAGCATCTTGCGGTTAAGCGCGCTGGTGCAAGTCAACGAAGAAGATCAACCTACTTTCCAAAACTTCCTCAGTAAATTTGCCACCCTGCGCCTGTTTTACCGCTCGCCCGAAGTGATCCATCGCATCACAAGCGAAGCGATTGAAGACGCGGCAAAAGATAACGTTCAATATATGGAACTGCGTTTCACCCCGGTCGCATTAAGCCGCGCGCAAAGTTTTCCGCTCCGCGACGTTATGGGATGGGTAATATCCAGCGCCAAGGAAGCGTCTATTAAACATAAGGTCGCGACGCGACTGATCGCTTCTGTGAATCGCCACGAAAGCGTCGAACTCGCCGAACAAGTGGCGCGGCTGGCAGCGGATCATATTCAAGACGGGCTTGTGGGGTTAGACCTTGCAGGCAACGAGGCGGATTTTCCGGCGCAGCCTTTTTACGGAGTCTTTAAAGAAGCAAAGCAGGCAGGCTTACATATGACCATCCACGCGGGCGAATGGGGACCCGCCGAGAACATCCGCGAAGCCATCGAAATCATCGGCGCCGAGCGCATTGGTCATGGCGTGCGCATCTTGGAAGATCAAGCCGTCGTCGCGCTGGCGCGTGAACGTCAGACTGCGTTTGAAGTATGCGTTACCAGCAACTATCAATCGGGTATTGTCTCTTCCCGCAAAGCGCACCCACTGGCAAAAATGCTCGAGACCGGCTTAAATGTTACAATCAATACCGACGATCCCAGCATTTCACGCATCGTCTTAAGCGATGAATACCGCGTCGCTTGTGAAGAGTTGCATCTCTCGCAAAGCGCCCTCAACGGGCGCATCCTTGCGGCGGCGCGGGCGGCGTTCACTCGCGAAGACGAAAAAGAAATATTGATCCAACGATTGGAAAAAGAATTAAAGTTATAATTTAGACGTTTCGCAAGGATAGTAAAGGCGCACCTTTATGTTCTTCGCAAGTTTGGTTGGAGTTGGTCGCGCCGAATAAAGTCAGCGCCGCCAAAAATTCAAGCCACCAAAGGAGAGCCTTATGAACGATCTGTTCAATACACGCGATACTTTAACAGTGGGGGATAAGACATACGTTTACTACCGTCTTGACGCATTAGAAAAAGCGGGCATTACACAACTTGACCGTCTCCCGATTTCGATTCGCGTCATGCTGGAATCGGCTTTGCGTCAATGCAACGACAAAGAAATCAAACAGCAAGATGTAAAGAATATTGCCGCTTGGACTCCGCACGGCGAACGACCCGGCATCCCCTTCCTGCCCGCTCGCGTGATCATGCAAGATTTCACAGGCGTGCCAGCCATTGTAGACCTCGCCGCTATGCGCGCCGCAGTCGCCCGCCTCGGAGGCGACCCGAAGAAGATCAACCCGCTCGTGCCGGTAGATCTGGTCATTGATCATTCCATTCAGGTGGATTTCTTTGCCACGCCAAACGCGCTGCAACGCAACACCGAAATGGAATTTATGCGGAACCGAGAGCGTTATGAATTCCTCAAATGGGGACAACGCGCATTTCAAAATTTTCGCGTTGTGCCGCCCATGACCGGTATTGTGCACCAGGTCAATTTGGAATTCCTTTCCAGCGTCGTGATGACAAAACAAGACGGCGATCAAATCGTCGCCTTTCCAGACACGCTCGTCGGAACCGATTCGCACACAACGATGATCAACGGTCTCGGCGTTATCGGTTGGGGCGTAGGCGGCATCGAAGCCGAAGCGGTGATGCTGGGTCAACCCATGGATATGCTCTTACCGGATGTGATCGGCTTCAAACTCTACGGTAAACTTCGAGAGGGAGTCACCGCCACCGACCTCGTGCTGACCATTACGCAAATGCTCCGTAAAAAGGGCGTGGTCAATAAATTCGTCGAATTCTTCGGTCCGGGGCTTGAAACGATGTCGTTGCCCGATCGCGCTACTATCGGCAACATGGCTCCTGAATACGGCGCTACCATCGGCTACTTCCCAATTGACCATGAGACCTTCCACTATATGCGGTTGACAGGGCGCTCAGAAGAAACCATCGCGCTCACTGAAGCGTACGCGCGTGCGCAAGGGCTCTTCCACGAACCCACCATGCCCGAACCTGAATTCACCGATATGCTGGAACTAGACCTCGGCGCCGTTGTCTCATCGCTGGCTGGACCGAAACGCCCGCAAGATCGCATTCCAATGACCGAGATGAAAGAGACTTTCGGCAAGATCTTAAGCGCGCCGGTCAAAGAGCGCGGTTTCGCACTCAAGCCCGAAGCATTAACCGTCGAAGCGACCTTTGGAACTAACGGCGACTCAATGAAAATGAAGCACGGCGCGGTCGTCATTGCGGCGATCACATCCTGCACGAACACGAGCAATCCATCCGTAATGGTAGCGGCTGGGTTGCTCGCAAGAAAAGCCGTAGAAAAAGGACTCAACGTCAAACCGTATGTAAAAACATCTCTAGCGCCCGGCTCGCGCGTTGTGACAGAATATTTACAACAAGCTGATCTGCTCGATCCGCTCGCTAAGCTTGGGTTTAATATCGTTGCATACGGATGCACCACCTGTATTGGAAATTCGGGCCCGTTGCCAGCGGAAGTGGCGAAAGCGGTCACAGAGTCCGATTTGGTAGCGGCGGCGGTCCTTTCAGGCAACCGCAACTTCGAAGGGCGCATTCATTCGCAGGTAAAAGCGAACTTCCTCATGTCTCCGCCGCTAGTCGTCGCCTATGCACTGGCTGGAACAGTAGACATTGACCTCGATAAAGAACCGCTCGGCACAGGCGCAGACGGCGCACCGGTTTATCTCAAAGATTTATGGCCCACGCTAAAAGAGATTAACGATGTAGCTTCTGCCAGCGTACACGCGGATATGTTCAAAGATAAATACTCTGATGTGTTCGGCGGAACCGATATGTGGAAGGAAATTAAAGTCACCGGCGGCGACTTGTACGAGTGGAACGAGGCTTCGACGTATATTCATCATCCGCCTTACTTCCAGAACTTGACGCTTCAAGTTAATCCCATCAAAGATATCAAAAACGCGCGGGTTCTGGGTCTGTTTGGCGATTCGGTGACAACCGATCACATCTCGCCCGCTGCGGCAATTGCAATCGAATCGCCTGCCGGGAAATATCTGCAAGAGCGCGGCATCGCTCCAAAAGATTTCAACTCTTACGGTTCGCGGCGCGGCAACGATCTGGTTATGACGCGTGGAACGTTCGCCAATATCCGCTTGAAGAATTTACTGGTGGCGCCCAAAGAAGGCAACTGGACGAAATATCACCCGACCGGCGAAGTAATGTCTATGTTTGACGCGGCGATGAAATATCAAAACGACGGTATTCCAGCCATTGTCATCGCGGGGAAAGAATACGGCACCGGCTCCAGCCGCGACTGGGCGGCAAAAGGAACGCTGTTGCAAGATGTTCGTGCGGTGATCGCCGAATCGTTTGAGCGCATTCACCGCTCCAACCTCGTCGGCATGGGCGTCTTACCGTTGCAATTCGCGGACGGACAAAACGCCGAGACATTAGGGTTGGACGGGAGCGAAGTCTTCGATATAGGAGGCTTAAACGAAATCAAACCGAGATCCGTCGTTACCGTAAAAGCCATAAAAGCAGACGGCAAAGTTATCGAATTTCAAGTCACGGCGCTGTTGAACACCGAAGTTGAGGTGAATTACTACCATAACGGCGGAATTCTACATACGGTATTGAGGCACTTAATCCACTAACCTAGATAGACAAAGAAGAGGCTGTCGTCTTTTGACAGCCTCTTCTTTAATTTAACAACCTGCGCTTCAGCGCGATAGATCGGCGTTTACTTGCGCGCCAAAGGAGATCGCGCTCATCAGCACAGCCAAAACCAAGGCTAGAACGCCGCCCATCCAAAAGCTTAAATAAGTAGCGATTAACCCAGCCAAAACGATGAGCGCCAATGCCATAAGCCGCACAAACGCGCCATTCGGCGCAGCGTTAAATAAATCCTTCAGTCCAAAGAGACTTCCGCCCATACCTAGTAAACTGCACAGCGCCAACCCCCACACATAGTAGGCGCCTTTGCCCGGCAAGGAAAGCACATACACGCCGCAAGAGCCTTCCTTATCCGGATTCGGATAGGCTCGATGCAGCCATGCGCGTATAAAGATAAAACGTCCAAGATCAATATGCTGAGGTCCAATTTCCCATTCTAATTTCTTCGTCTCGCCCGGTTCCAAAGAGAACAGCGTATTGGCTACCTCCATCAGCGCTGGCGTGCTGATATTTGTGATCAACGATGCATTAATAATACGTCTCTCCGCCTTATTCGTCACCTTAACAGAGAATGATTCCGTTTCCGCTTTCGTCATGAAAATCGGGCATTGCAGCGTTGAAAAGGGTTCTGAGCCGGTGTAGTCGAATCCATAGTAGGCGGATTCTAAATCTGCCCATGTGGCGAAAAAAATCAGAACAAACCCCGCCGCTAATCCCATAAAATAAAGCGAGAGAAAAAGGAAAGAAGATTTTCGTTTATTATTCAAAGCGTTTTATCCATTCAAGAAATTTATTGCGATTACAGCCTGCCGCGCAAGAGGCTGCAAAGCAACGGTGAATTATAGGCGTTTTCCTATTTTAGGGCAAATATTCTGAAGGGGATTTCGTGCCATTTCTTTTGCCGTTGAAAACGTTAAAGCCTCTCAAGGAAAAGTCCGTTACAGGCTTGCCTTATGCAAGAACTTTCATGCAGTTGAGCTCGTTTTATTACTTAAACTAATCCTTGCTTTCGAGCAATATCCGCCGCTTGAGTGCGGTTATCGGCTTGGAGTTTGGCGAGAATGTTATAGACATGATTCTTCACCGTGCCTTCGGTGATGAACAATTTCTCCGCCATATCTTTGTTGGATGCGCCCTGCGCCAACAACACCAACACTTCGCGTTCACGCTCAGACAACGATTCAATTGTGGATATGGTCGGGCGCATCATTTCACGCAGAGCGCGCGAGGCGATCTCAGGTTGGATAAACACTTCGCCTTCATGCACGCGTCGAATCGTTTCGATCAATTTATCGGCGGGCGTATCCTTGAGCAAATAGCCCATCGCACCGGCGCGCACGCCTTGATAGACGTAGTCATCGCGATCAAACGTAGTGAGGATAATGATCTTTGCCTGCGCCCACTCGCGGCACAATCTCGCCGTCGCTTCGACGCCGTTGAGGACGGGCATCTGCACATCCATAAGCACAACATCGGGACGCAGTTCAAGCGCGAGTTGCGCGCCGCGTTCGCCATCCCCCGCTTCGCCCACAACGTGGAAGCCGGGTTCAAGATCTAGAATCGTTTTCAGCCCCTGACGCATCAGAGTCTGGTCTTCGACAAGGAGGATGTTGATCGAATTAGGCATGGACGGAGAAAAGGTCTCAGAGGATAGGCAGTTTAACGTCAACGCGAGAACCGCCGCCGTCGTTCGAGAGAGTCAGCGTTCCGCCGAGCCCTTCCACGCGTTCACGCATCCCGCGTAGCCCAAAATGACCGGGGCGTCCTTCGGCGTCAGGCGGAAGTCCGCGCCCGTCATCTTTAATAACGAAAATTGCAAACTGTGATTCAACAGCGAGATTTATATCCACATTGCGCGCCGCGGCATGACGTTCGATATTCGCCAACGCTTCTTGCGCAACGCGCCAAATCGTTTCAGCGTGAGCGGGGGACAGTTGATCCGCAGCATCGTCAATTTGACATGCGACGGCAAGACGCGCGCGTTGAGCGACATCCACGCTCAACGATTGTAGAGTCTCGTGTAATTTTCGTTCGCCTAATCCCGGCGCGCGCAGACCCGCAAGCGAGCGACGCAGATCGTCCATGCTGGCGCGCGTGAGATTCTTGAGTTCATCCACTTGCGCGGAAGCTGTATCGGCATCAACCTTATACAGACGTTGAACCGCTTCAAGCTGAACAGACAACGTCGCCAACGAATGACCGAGACTGTCATGCAAGTCGCGCGCGAGACGCTCGCGCTCGCGCAAGGTTGCCAATTCGGCGTCGCGGCGCCGCGCAAGTTCCAATTCTTCTTGAGCGACTTCCAATTGAGCGATCAACTTGGCGCGCTCGCCGCTAGTGCGGCTGATGCCATAAATATAGAGATAGAGCGCGTTTGCAAACATCCATTGCATGGAAAAGCCAAAGATCATGCCAATGGGAATAGCGGAAAGATTCCAACCCGAAATGATCACAACGATCAGAATCGCCAAAATAGCCGTGCCAGGCAGCGTCGCCACCGGCGGCAGAATTCCAAACATTTGACCGAAATAGGTAAACCCCAGCCACCAGACGTGAGGGGTTAAGAATGCCGCCGCCGCCCACAAGGCAATCCCGCCGACAAAATAGATCGCCATACGGCTATGGGGGAAGGGCCACGGACTGTGTCTGATTTCAAAAAAATAGAGCAGTCCTTGCGCTATACATAAAGCCGATGCAACGATCTCGCGCCATGTGAGCGCGTCGGCGCGCGCAGCCAAAACGGATATAGCGGCAAACCCAAATGCTGTCAGCGAGACGATATCCCAGAAGCGACCGTATAGCTTCAAATGCCGCGCGGGCATGGGCAGGTCGCTGTTAGCCAGTTCAGATTGACGCAAGTCGGTCATTACAAAAGTGTACTCCGTAAAATCCAAAGTGAACAGTGAAAGGCAAGTTGCTTTCACTGTTCACAGGTTTTGCAGGCGCTTACGCCTTCGGTTCCCAACGGAACAACTTGGCGGCGATCAGCGTTGCACCGATCCCATACGCAGCAAGGAGCGCCATCTGAGAAAGCCAGTTCGGATTAAGCGACGCGTCCAACATGGCGGAGCGCACCAATTGAGCGACTGGGTAAGCGGGCAAGTACGGCACGATATTTCTCAGCCAAGCGGGCAGCATATCCAGCGGGAAGATCATGTCGCTGATGAACATCAGCAGGAAGTAAACGGTCATCCCGACCGCGGTCGCAGCGCCGGCCTTCGCCGCCACGCCGCTGATAACTCCGCCCAGCGCCATGAACGCCAGCAAGCCGAAAAGGATCATCGGATAAGCAAGCAATAGCCCCGAGATATTTACAGGAACTTTATAAAGCAGGGCGCCCGCCACAATAATCAGAGAGCTTTGCAAGACGCCGATCACAATATTGACCAACAAGTACGAACCGATCAATTGAATAGCGGGCAAAGGCGTGGCTTGTAAACGTCGAAGCACGCCTTTTTCGCGCATTTCCAGCATCATGGTCGAGCTGCTGACCAGACCAAAACTCAAGGCGTTCAAGACGATCACGCCCGGCGTCATATAGTCCATATATTGGCTCATGATCGCGCCGTAGATGAACATAAGCAATATAGGGAAGATAAAGTTCCAAAATAACACATAGCCATTGCGCAGGTACATGAGGGTCATTGCTTTAGTAAGGATAATAAAACGTTTCATGGGATATTCCTTTTAAAGATATTCTGCATCAATTCTGTTCAGCCAATTCGCGCCCCGTTAATTTGAGGAAGACATCCTCTAGATTCGGCTGACGCAACGCCACATCGCGAATGGAACGATCTAAACGCGCTGCAAGTTCATGGAGCGCAGTCAACGCCGCTTCGGGGCGGGCGGTTTCCACTTCCAAATGTTCGCCCGTATATCGCGCTGCGCTCACCCCGGGCAACGCGCGGACTTGCTCCAGCGGCAGCTCCACCGTCGCTTTCAACATTGGATTCAATTTGAGTCTCGCAATCAACGCGCTTGGCGCATCGCACGCTACGATCCGACCGCGATCAATGATGGCAACGCGTCCGCAAAGCGCTTCTGCTTCTTCCATCGCATGCGTGGTCAATACGATCGTGCGTCCCTCATTGTGCAACTGACGAACAATATCCCACATCGCGCGACGCGCGTGAGGGTCGAGCGCGGAAGTTGGCTCGTCAAGCAAAACGATTTGCGGATCATTCGCAATCGCCACCGCCAGCGCGAGTCGTTGCTGCTGTCCGCCGGAGAGACGGCGCGCCAACGTGTTTCGTTTTTCAACGAGGTCGAAGCGCGCGAGAAGCACGTCAATTTCTTTCGAGGTGAGATACACCTCATACAACGCGGCGTACACTTTCACCAACTCGGCAACAGTCAAGTCGTCGAGCAGCGCCGTTTTTTGTAATTGGATCCCCAATTGGCGCTTCGTCGCAACAGAGTCTGCTTGCACGTTGATTCCGCCAACAAGCGTCTCTCCCTGTTTGGGCTTGTGCAACCCTTCCACACATGCAAGCAACGTCGTCTTGCCAGCGCCGTTCGGTCCGAGCAAGCCAAAGATTTCGCCCTTTTGCACATTCAAACTCACGTCGTTGAGGGCGGTCAACGCGCCGTATGCGGCGACCACGTTGTTTATGTTGATCATCGATTCTTGAGACATGACAACTCCTTTTCATTGCCATGATGATACGCTTACCCGCCTCGCCGCCCCAGTCTCGAAGGCGCGATCCGCCCTATGCCAAAAGACACATTCCGCGCTATGACTGCCTCCACATCTCCAAGAAATCTTTCGCTGTTTACGCGCCCTTCTTCTCGCCGCCCTCGTAAATAAAGCCCCCCTAGCGTTTCAACAAGATTAGGAATATAATGTTGTTTTCTAATAGTTAGAAAGGCTAATTAATTATGTCAAAACTTCTCGATGCCTGCTCGCAGACGCTTATGGAAACTGCACCCCAGATCATGCAGGCGATACGCGTAGAAATGCGCCGCGGGCGCGGATCAGATATATCCATTCCGCAGTTTCGCGCGATGCGTTTTATTCAGCGTTATCCCGATTCATCTCTCTCGAGTTTAGCGGAACATCTCGGGCTTACTCTTCCCTCTGTTTCCAAACTTGTAGACGGCTTGGTCAATCAAAAATTGATCTTGCGCGGAATATTGCCTGAAGATAGGCGGAAAATTACGCTTTCAGTAACGACTACAGGCTCCGCTATTGTCAATTCAGCGCGGACAATTGCCCGTTCCACTCTGGCTGAAAAAATGAAGAACCTGTCAGATTCAGATTTGCGGTCAATCCTGCAAGCGATGCAACTTCTACATCTCATCTTTAACGATCAAGGAAAATAAGATTCTCAGAGCGTTGCAAGCGGAGGATAAGTTTTGCAGGCGCGTCAGAGTTTCACGCGGCTGCCTTCTTCGGTTTTGCGCTTTTCGAGCATCTGCTCACTGGCGCTTTCCTAAATTGTTCTCATGCGCGCGCCAGAGATCAAAAACTCCCATAAAGAAACGACATGAAACACATCTCCAAACTCCTCCATTTCTTACGCCCATACTGGAAGTACTCAACCTATTCGCTCGTTTTTCTAGTTCTGGTGGTCTTGATCGACCTCGCCATTCCCCGCCTGATTCAGCGCGTCATTGACCAGGGCATTAACCAACACAACGCGCAAGTGGTTCTTACGACCGCAATCATCATGATGAGTTTGTCCATTCTGCAAGTATTATTCGCGCTTGGAAACAACCATTACTCCATCGAGGTCGGAGAGAGCGTAGCGCGGGATATTCGCGAAGCGCTCTTCCTCAAAATCCAATCGTTTTCCTTTAGCAACCTCGACCATCTCAACACGGGGCAACTGATGGTCCGACTCTCCAGCGACACAACGGCGTTTCAGCGCATGACGCAAGTCTCGTTGCGGATCGGGACTCGCGCGCCGCTTCTCATGATCGGAAGTTTGATCTTGATGTTCGTTACAGACAGCCGCCTCGCATTGATGATTTTGCCCATCTTGCTGGTCACCTTTGCCGTGATCGCATTTTTTATAGTCAAAATGGGACCGTTGTTTATCTTGATCTTAAGGAAACTAGATCGTCTCAACATCGTGTTGCAAGAAAACATCGCGGGCGTGCGTTTGGTCAAAGCCTTCGTTCGCGCGGCGTTTGAAAACGAACGTTTTGCCGAAGTCAACGAAGATTACACAGATCAAAACATCCGCGTGATGCGATTTATGGCGACATTGTTTCCCATTATGGGGTTGCTCGTCAACATCGGCATGGTGATCGTGATCTGGGCGGGCGGAATTCAATCCATTCAGGGCAGGGTCTCGGTGGGACAGATCGTAGCATTCATCAACTATCTGCAAACCACAATGGGACCGCTGGGAATCATGGTGATGCTGGCAAACGTCGTCGCAGCAGGGAGCGCTTCGGCGGAACGTATTAACGAAGTGTTGGATACGATTCCAGAAGTGCAAGATGCCGAAGAAACAGCGAGCCTGCCCGAGGGGCGCGCGCAGCGGATCAAGTTCGAGGGAGTGAGCTTTCATTTCAACGGGACCAATCAGACGCCCGTGTTAAGAAGCGTGGATTTGGTCGCTGAGCCGGGTCAAACGATAGCCATCCTCGGCGCGACGGGAGCGGGCAAGTCGTCTATCGTCAACCTTGTGCCGCGCTTTTACGACGCGACAAGCGGAAGAATCACATGGAACGATATTGATGTTCGCCGAGTCAAGCAAGGCGATCTACTGCAACAAGTTGGCGTTGTCCCGCAAGAGACGATTTTATTTTCTGGAACAGTGCGGGACAACATCCGCTATGGACGACCGAACGCCAGCGACGACGAAGTGGTCGCCGCGGCGCAGGCGGCGCAGGCGCATGACTTCATCGCAAATTTGCCGAACGGGTACGATACACGCATCGAGGAGCGCGGCGTGAATCTTTCAGGCGGACAAAAACAGCGTATCGCGATCGCACGCGCGCTTCTTCTGCGACCCGCCGTGCTGATCCTGGATGACAGCACAAGCTCTGTGGATGTGGAAACCGAAACGAAGATCCAAAATGCAATGAAGGATTGGGCGCAAAATAGCACAAGTTTTGTGGTGGCGCAGCGTATCAGCACAGTATTGCGCGCCGACAAAATCATCGTGATTGACGACGGACAAATCGTGGCGGAAGGCGCGCACAACGAATTAATGCAAACGAGCGAGGTATATCGGGAAATTTATGCGTCGCAACTCGGCGAGGACGCGAGATTGGAGGCGGTATGAGCGACGAAACTTCAAAAGACCGACAAACCCAAGCCGACGTGCGCGGCATGATGGGGCGCGGCGGAATGCGCCCAGGCAAGATTGAAAAAGCCCAAGACTCGCGCCGCGCGCTCACGCGACTGGCGTTGTATCTCAGTCCTTATAAATGGATCCTCGCGCTCGTGCTTGTGATGGTTCTGGCGTACATCCTCCTCGGTTTGCTTGAGCCATACCTGATCGGCCGCGCCATTGATGAATACATCTCGACCAGAAAAATCAACGGGCTGGCTCCGCTCGCCATCACTTTGTTGATCGCCTATATTTTCGACAACAGTTTTCAAGCCGCGTCCGCGTGGACAATGGCGCATATTTCGCAAGACGCCCTGCGCTCGCTTCGCCGCGATCTCTTTGAGCGCCTGCAAAAACTTTCCATCGCCTTCTTCGACGCGCACGGCGCGGGCGAATTGATGAGCCGCCTCACCAACGATATTGACGCCATCAATCAAGCCGTGTCGCAGAACGTGGTTTCGCTCATCGCCAGCGTATTATCGCTCGTTGGCATCGTCGTCGCCATGTTTGCGCTCAATCCCTATCTCGCCGTTTCCACGCTCATTGTTGTGCCGATCATGTTTTGGTTCGCCAACTTCATCGCAAAATATACCCGTAAAGGGTTTCGCGATCTTCAGAGGGAACTCGGCGAAATTAACGCGGTGATGGAAGAGTCGATCAGCGGTCAGCGCGTGGTCAAGGCGTTTCGCCGCAGCGAGACCGCCGTCGAGCGTTTTCGCGCGAGTAACGAGAAAGTGTACAAGGCGGGCGTTTATGCCAACACATATGCTCTCATGCTCATGCCGCTGACGTGGGCGCTCGGAAATTTCTTTATCATCGTACTTGTCAGCCTCGGCGGCTATCTCGCGCTCAAGGATCTCGCCACCATCGGCATGATCGCGACCTTCATTGGCTACGCCCAGGGATTTCTGAATCCGCTGCGCCAGCTTGCCAACATGTACAACTCAATTCAAGCGGCGCTGGCTGGAGCGGAGCGCGTCTTTGAGATCATTGACACAGACGCGGAAGTGGACAACGCTTCCGACTCGCCCCTGCCTGCCCCGGTCCGCGGCGACGTTCGCTTCACCGACGTCGCTTTCGGCTACCTGCCTGATACGCCCATCATTAAGAATATGACCCTTCAGGCAAAAGCAGGACAAACCATCGCGTTGGTCGGTCCCACAGGCGCAGGAAAGACAACCATCATCAATTTATTGACTCGTTTCTACGAAATCAGTTCAGGCTCGATCTCAATTGACGGAAGAGATATTCGCGATATTTCCAAAGACAACTTGCGGAGAAACCTCGGCATTGTTTTGCAGGATACGTTCCTTTTCGCCGACACTGTGATGGAAAATATCCGCTATGGACGCCTCGACGCCACCGACGAAGAGTGTATTCAAGCCGCCAAACTCGCGGATGCCGACCACTTCATCCTGCAACTTCCTCAAGGCTATCAGACCAAACTCTCTGAACGCGCCTCCAACCTCAGCCAGGGACAGCGCCAACTGCTCTCCATCGCCCGTGCCATTCTCGCCGACCCAAGCATCCTCATCCTCGACGAAGCCACCTCAAGCGTGGACACGCGCACCGAGGCGCGCATTCAAAAATCTCTGCTGCGCTTGATGGAAGGTCGGACAAGTTTCGTCATCGCGCATCGTCTCTCCACGATCAAAGACGCGGATAACGTGATCGTCATCAACAACGGCGAAATCGTCGAGCAGGGAACGCATCAGCAATTGCGCGAAGCCAAAGGGTTCTTCTACAAATTGTATATGAGTCAGTTCAAAGGACTGGCGATATAAGCGCATATTCCCAAACAAAAATCCGCCCAACGATCAGGCGGATTTAGTTTATCTATCAAACAATAAGGCGGGATTAATCTCGCCTTATTCATTCTTACACGGTTATCAACTCGATTTGTTTTTGCGAACGCACCCCTACAAGATTCGCCTGCATAGACCATGGTCCCGTCCACGTGACAGTGACAGGAAGAATTTTTCCCATCAAGTTCTCTTCCGATTCGACGAAGACAAGTTTGTTCGTGGGAGTTCGTCCCTTCCAGCGATTCTTTACCTTCTCCTCGAACAACACATCTACAGTTTGACCCAGATATTTCTTGTTGATCTCAGCCACAATTTGTTCCTGCAAATCATCGAGCAGATGCAGACGGCGCAGCTTTTCCTCTTCGGGAACATTGTCTACCATGCGACGCGTGGCGACAGTCCCTTCACGAGAAGAATAACGCGCCAGATGAGCCACGTCCAGCCGCAGGTCCGATAAGACGCGGTGCGTTTCCATAAATTGTTCCTCGGTCTCGCCGGGGAATCCGACGATAATGTCCGTTGCGATGGAACAGTCGGGAATTTTGTTGCGAATTTTTTCGATGAGCTCGCGATACTCTTGTTGAGTGTATCCGCGCTTCATGTTCGCCAGCACTTCGTCGTCGCCCGCTTGGATCGGCACCTCGATATGCGGCATCACTTTCGGAAGTTCGGCGATCGCGCCCATCAACTCCTCGGTGAAATAATTGGGGTGTGATGTGAGGAAGCGAATCCGCTCGACGCCTTCGATCTCGTGAACAATGCGAAGCAACTGCGCGAGATTCGGTCCGTCGGGAACGTCTTTCCCGTAGCGGTCAACGATTTGACCGAGCAAAGTAATCTCTTTCACGCCTTGCGTGGCAAGCGAGCGAACCTCAGCGACAATATCGCCGACATGGCGGCTGCGTTCAATTCCGCGGCGGAACGGAATGATACAAAACGTACACGCATGCGAACAACCGTAGACGACCGGCACATACGCGCTGACAAGTTGCCCGCGTTCGTGTTGCGGCAGGATCAGTTCGTCGTCCATCATCAGGAAGCGCCGCGTCGTTTCGGAATCTTCCAGCGAGCGGATCTCGCCTTGACTCAAAAAGGAAATGAGGGGTCCGGAGTCGGAGGGAGGCGAGAAGACATCTACATATGAATATTTCTTGCGCAATCTCTCCGCACCGCGCACGCCCACAAGACACCCCATGAAGTTAATCACCAGATTGGGATTCTGCCGCTTCAACGGCAGCAGGCTGGAGAGCCGCCCGATTGCCTTATCTTCCGCCGACTGCCGTACAGCGCATGTATTGAGAACGATGACGTCCGCTTCCTCGATGGTTTCCGTAAAAGTGTAGCCAAGATGCTCCAATGACGAGCCAACGCGTTGCGAGTCGGCGACGTTCATCTGGCAGCCTTCAGTCCAAATATGATATTTCATAATGTAAGATTATACCAAGAGCGTTTAGGAAGCGCTATCATAAATCGGCAACGCGTCGCCGTCGGTACAGAGCCATCTCCCATATAAGCAATTGTTTGACCGAAACTTCTTCCAATCCTTCGGCATTTAACAACGCTTCCATTTCATTCACAGAATGTAAAAACACGCGAAAAGGATTGTTTCGCAGCCATTGAAAGAAATTGATCGCCTTCAAGCCAATCCGCACATACCACGTCTCACGCGGATAGGTGAGCGCGATTGCTTTGCGGCTCTTCGATGAAGCCGCCTTCAACAATTCTCGAAAATTCGGGTAACAACACACAACCCGATCCAACGTGACCACATCCGCTTGCGGAAGTTCGCCCGCCACATCCGTAAAATCGGCATGGATAAATTTCACCTGCGCCTCATGCCGCAGTCGTTTTGCTTCTTCCGTGGCAACCTTGAGATACGCCGACGACGCGTCCACATGCGTGGCTACGCGCGCCACATCGTTGAGTAACTCATGGTGAATCGTCCCGATCCCCCCGCCGATGTCCAACAGCGCGGCATCCTTCAATCCCAACGAACGCACCGCTTCGAGGATCAATCGGGTTTGTTTGGCAGGTCCTCGGCGGCGGTAGTCTCTGAGATTCGCTTTGGCTTCCGCGTCGGTGAAGGTGTTATTTTCGATTTCACAACAATTGCAGGGCATGAGAATTCCAACTCGCTAACTAAAATTTGATTGACATACGGTTTTAATTAAACACACGGCTTTGGTTATACCTTATATTCTGCTTGATTCTCAAAGACGGCGGGTTGATAATCTTTCGGGCTCAAGACCGTATCATACAAACCAATATCTTCGCCTTCATGTTTGTTAATGCCAGTGTACACAAGGCTCGCATCTTCATATCGCTTGAATTTATAGACGGCGTCATTCATCAAGCCGCTATTGAACACATTAAGACTCACCAGTAATTCAAAATCTTTGACTTCCAAGCCTGTAACGCGTTTGAATAATCCAGGCTCAAGTTTGGTGATGACATCTCGCAACGTTCGCTCGCGATAATCTGTGAGGTACATAAAGATGGGAACGCGCGTGGCGAACTTGATTAACTTCTCTTGAATCAACTTGCGCTTGCTTTTGTATTCCTTTTCGGCTTCGGTGAGTTCTTTTCTCTTCTTATCCGAAAGTTCCTTATCGTTGGCTTCTTTCTTTGCTTTTTTGACCGCTTCCGATTTGTTGATAATCGTTTCAATATCTTGATTTAGATTACGGAAACCTTCAATGCTCATCAGCGCGTCCATCGCCAGTTGATTTGCCATTAATTTTGTCAGCGTCTCATTATCCACATTTACCAGCAAAGCGCTTTCCCATCTTTTCGCTAACAGCGTGGCGGTTGTACCGCTCATGGCAATATCTAAAATGCCAGCGGCATCAATTTGTTTCATGGAACTGCCATCGTATGCCAGCACAGGCAAAAAGTTGATGAACTCGGCGACTTTGGCTTCGGGACTGGTCTTTTCATCTATGTTGAGGCGCGAGGCATATTCGGCAATTTGACGCAAGGCTCGGTTCGGCGCGAAATCAAAGACATAACATTCTTCTTTGATAATCTGTTCTGCATTGGGCGAATCGCCATCGGGATTTTTTATCGTCCAGGGCGATTGAACGCGAAAGGCGGCTTGGAAGTAGGTTTCGGGGCTGGATGAATTGCGAAGCATGAAGATGCCCGTCCAGGGTCTGACCGTGACGCCTGTGGTTAACTTTCCGCAGGAAAGCGTGATAGTCTTAGATTTGAGCGGGTCGTCCATTGCTTCTTGCACGGGATACAAAGCATTGACGCCGATGCCCGCCGCGCTGCCTGCCGCGACTATCACTTTGTAATCGTGGTAGAACTTATTTTGTTTTTGAGCTAACAAGTTGCTCATGGCATGACAAGCCGCCACGCTCGGCAAAAACCAAAAGGTATGCGAAAGCACGCTTAACAAGCGTGAATCAGAAAAAGGCATGGGCGGCTTCTTCGCCCCCAGTTTCAAGTTATCAAGCGTCGTTTCAAGAAAAGAGCCGCGAATTAAATCCAGCCATTTTTGCGCTTCATCTTCATATTTGAATCTTGCCAGTATGCCATCGCCTTCGGCAGAGAAGAAGACGTTCAAATCAAATTCGTTATATTCGCCCTGTTGCGCGATCTCACGGATCGAATCGGGCAGTTGGTAGGTGAGCAGAACCATGCGCGGGAGCATGGCGTAGGGATTGGGCGACTCGCCTGTCATTTCGAGCCTTGTCTTGTCATTTCGAGCGCCAGCGAGAAATCCTTCCTGTACAGCGTCAGAGATTTCTCCTCGTTTCACTCGTCGAAATGACAAGGCTTTATTGTTTCTCCCTTCAGCCGAAATGACATTGGACGCTTTCCATTTTTCTTTGGCGCGTTGTTCATCGGAATACGTCCAGTTGAAGATTTGCTCTTCGATGAATTCGCCCGAAGCAATGGCGCGGAACGGCGTGCCTGAGAGATACAGATAATGATCGGTTGTGATGGGCATGATGTCTTCGTCAAAAGTTTCGATGCCCTCGCCTTCGCCAAACTCAATTTCCTTTTTATCTTCGGCTTCAAATAAGTCTTTGGCGTTTTCGCGCCAGGCGCCGTAGTGATATTCGTCCAAGATGACGCAATCCCAATGCGTGGAATGAACCCATTCATTTTTGGTTTTGATGCCGCCTGTGCTTTTATTTTTGCCCAGGTAATCTTGAAATGAGCCGAAGCACACAAAAGGTTTTTTCTTATCTGCATCTTCATACGCAAGCCCATGCGGAGAGATGAACTGCCAGCCTGTGAAATCCACATGACTTTTCAAATCTTCTTCCCATGCGCTTTCAACGGCGGGCTTGAAGGTCAGGACTAAAATTTTCTTCCAGTCCATTTTTTTGGCGAGTTGATATGCCGTGAAAGTTTTGCCGAAACGCATTTTCGCATTCCACAAAAAATGAGAAGTTTTCTTTTTGTTGCCCTTCTCTTTCTTGAAGTTGACAAAATGATTGGCGGTTCTTTCAATGGCTTCTTCTTGTTCGGGTCTGAGATGAAACGCAAGCGTGCGATTCTCTTCGTTCAGTTCGCCTGTTTTGACGGCGATGTATGCCGCTTGCACTTCTTTGACGGAACAGGCGAACCATTCGCCATTTGGATTTTTGACGCCTTTGCTTCGCAAATAACGATGGATTTCATAATCGGTAATGACCGTGCCATCGTTGTGCATGGCAGATTCTTCAAAGACGATGCGATACGGCGCCGCCCCAGGTCTCAACGTGGGATATTGCGCCGCGACTCGTTCTTTCGCATTTTTGGCGGTGTACCCAACCTTGAGCAGACCCTTATACTGCGGGTTGGAATCTTCATAAGCGTAGATGGTGGGCGTTGCCGCAGGGCGCGGCGGGAAGAAGTCGGCGGTCATTGAGGTTGTTTCCTTTCGCCGTGACGGTACGGGATAAATCCCTCCCTCAGTTCATGAAAGTCGGCTTGACGCTCTAAAGAGCGCTTAGCCGACTCGCCTCCAGCCCGTAGGGCTTCAACATACTGAGGCAGGGCTTCAGCCCGCCGAATCGCAGGGCGCGGCGGGAAGAAACTATCACTCATCGGATTCTTCTCCCACTGTACGAATCTTTGAATCAATGAACTCCCATTCATCTTTTGTAATTCCCCATCGCTTGCAAAGTATTTCGTCAGTATACTCACCTTCATATTTGCCTAGTTCGGGTACAAATACAAAATTCTGCTTTGTAACATGTTGAGATACAACAGTCTGGAGCAAAAGAAATCTAACTACCTTTGTAAAAAGATACGACTTAAAAGATAACACTTCAGCCTTTGATGAAAAAGCGCAGGCGACTAACCATGATTCGGTGCAACACTCGCCAGGCTTGGCGATTCTTGTGTTTCTATCATAATAAAAAGCGATTGGTTTTGAAAAATCTGTTTGACCTGCTATTGGGGCAGGCGGTATCAAGAGTTTCCATTTATCTAAGAAATATTGTTCATCTTTTATATCTGATTGACTTGCATGTTTCAGCCCTATTCTCTGTGTAAACCAACACGGAACCCCTCTGGTTTTCGGCTCGTAATTGGTTGGCAACCCGAATGGTTTTCTTGAAGAAATTAAATCACTTAAGAACTTATTGCCTTTGTTCTTCTCAATTACTTTGTGAACAATTGATGCTCCTTTGCCATGCCTAATGAATGTGTCAAACTCATCAAGTTGTCGTTTTGAAACAATTTTTTCTCCTTGATGGAAGTTAGTTACTTCGCAAAGTCCTTCAGAATCGCGCTCCCAAAGAAAATAACAAACACCACCCGCAATATCTACACCAGGAAAGACATCGGCACTATTTTCAAAATCAGTCAGTTTGCGAATTCCTTTATCAGAGAGCATACTCTCACGAAATTCATCTAGCCCTTTTCCACCTGCAAACCAACGAGCAGGAATAATCATTGTTAAATACCTAGGTTGAAGTTTTTTTGCTTGTTCAACAAATCTTTGATAGATAGGTGAAGCACTTCTACCAAAGCCTGCGTCGCTCAACTGATACGGCGGGTTGCCGATAATGACATCGAAATTCATATTAAATAACTCCTGTGGCTTATCCGTGTGAATAAATTGGTAGGCATGGCTTTCCAATGCTTCGTCGCGGTCATACTCGTGCAAATTTGCGCCGCAATATTTACAGCGTTCGCCTTGCCATTCGTGAATCGTGCGTTTGAAAAGAATGTTGCCATCGGGCGTATCAAAACCTTCACAGACTGAATATTCGCCGTTCGCCTTCTTCGAGCAATACACGCTTCGCCGCGCCAGCAGGGCGGTCATATCGGTGATGGCGATGGCATATAACTGTTTGGTAAAAATATGATTGATGCGTTTTTGTTGGTCAGGGATTTCTTTTTCCAGCCCGATCATCAATCGCTTGGCAATTTCACGCAGAAAAACGCCTGTCTTGGTGGCGGGGTCAAGAAAGGTGGCGTTTTTGTCCCGCCAAATTTCGGGCGGCAGTAAATCCAACATCTGGTTGGCGATGCTCGGCGGGGTAAAGACCTCGTCATTGCTCAGGTTGGCGAGGCAGGTCAGCACATCGGGGTTGTAGGTTTGGAGGAGCATTCAGCAGAATCCTATCATGTATAAAAAACTAAAAAATGTATTCATGACCAGGCGATCATGTATAAAAAAGCGCTCGATTATGGATGAGGCGGGTTGCGCGTCACGATCGGCGGCGCGGATTGGGGCAATACGGAGTCGCCTGTCAGCAAATTGAAGAGCGGCAGGTTGATGTAATAATTACTGCGCCAGATTTTTTCCTTTTTCAAGTAGCCGCTTTGCGCCAGCGCATCCAGGTATTTCGCCGCCGTCAGGCGCGAAACATTAATGTCTGTCATGAGGAACTCAATTTTGGTGTACGGATGACGAAACAGATTGTTGATCAAATCCTGGCTATAAAATTTGGGATGTTCGGCGCGAATACGATGTTTGTAATCGAGCATTAACGTTCGAATACTTTCGACCAGCGTGATGGTTTGGCGGGAGGTGGTTTCCACCGCGTCGAGCATGTACAAAATCCACGCTTCCCATTCGCCCGTATCCCGCACGGCTTGCAATAGGCGGTAATACTCCGCTTTGTGGGCGATAATATAACGACTCAAATATAACGTCGGGCTGGATAACAATCCTTCCAACACAAGATACAAGATATTGATGATGCGTCCCGTGCGTCCGTTCCCGTCATAGAACGGGTGAATACTTTCGAATTGGAAATGAACGACCGCCATTTTGACCAGCGCGTCCGCGCGGTGAAGTTCTCTGTCGTTGATATAGGCGGTCAGATTATCCATCAGGCGCAGAATGGTTTCGTGATCCTGCGGGGGTGTGTACACAGTTTCGCCTGTCAGGTCATTGACCAGCGCCGTGCCTGCCAATTTACGAAAACCCGCGTCGTTCTTTTCCAGCCTTTTCTGAATCTCCAGAATATGGTTGGCGGTCAACAGGCGGTTCTTGCGCGTCAGGTCAAAACCATGTTTCAAGGCTTCGACATAATTTTCAACCTCTTTGGTTTCGGCGGTCTGAAACGAATTTGAGAGCAAGCGGGCTTTATACAGTTCATCGTGTGTGGTAATGATGTTTTCCACGGCAGAGCTGGCTTTGGCTTCCTGCAAAGCCAGTGTATTGAGCAAGATGCCCTGGTTGGGAATGCTTGCCGTAACACCCTTCAATTCCGCCAGATACCGATGGGCAGATGCGAGTTTTTTTAGAATAGCGTTGGATTCATGCGGAAAAACGGGCGGCAAGGGCTGAATTTCAAAATTCATGCTGAACTCCATCTAGGCTTCCGCAACCTTCAAAAAATGAACCAGCGGATAACTGCGCGTCTCGGTCGGCAGAAACACTTTTTCGCCTGTGTCTGAAATATGTTCATTGGCGGAAAATAAATCCAGTTGATTGCGCTTTTTCGAGTCATCTGGCAATAACTCGGCAAAAACAAAGTCGCGCCGTTTGATCTGGCTGTTATTGAACGGGAAAGACCATTCCGAAAAGATGATTTGATGTTGCTCGGGTCCCGCCGTTTTCAGATCCAGCGCGTCGCCCCAGACGATGTTTTTGTCTAAAATGAATCGCAACACTTTCCGCACATCGTCTTTGGCTTTCTTCTTGAACAGCGCGGTGTATTTCTTATCTGCCATCTCAAACAGACGCCTTCGGCAGGCAATCACATTATCTTCCAAAATATCAATGCCGTAGATGGAAGAAATAGCGGAAACGAGATAGCGTTCAAACTCCAACTGGCTCTTGCGGTATTTGACTTCCACCACAGTCAGTTTGCGATTTAGAATCTCAATCAAGAAATTTCCAGTTCCGCAAGCAGGCTCAAGGAAGCGCGAGTCAATGCGCTCGGTTTCTTGTTTCACCAGATCGAGCATGGCGTTCACTTCTCTTTCGCTGGTGAACACTTCGCCGTGATCGGCGATCCGTTTTTTGGATACGACTTGGTTTTCCATGAGTAGAGAGATTATAACCTTCTCGTCAAGGCTCAACTACTTTCAACCACCGAGTCGCTCCATTGCCCTCTCATAAAACTCCAACGACCCCGGGTTGATCAATGCATCCCGATTACTCACCACCCGCCCGTTGAGAATATTCGTCACCGCGCTTTCGACCTTTTTCATGTTCAATGTGTAGGGAATATCGGGCGTTTCGAGTATCAACGCAGGGACATGTCGCGGCGAGGCGTTTTCGCGCAGGGTCGTTTTGATCTTGTCTTTCAGTTCATCAGTCAGCGAAAATCCCGCCACGAGTTTGACGAAGAGGATCACACGCTGGTCTTCTTGATAGTTTTGTCCCACTGCAAGGCTATCCGCGATTTCGGGCAGATTTTCCATCTGGGCGTAGATCTCCGCTGTGCCGATGCGCACGCCTGAAGGCTTCAGCGCCGCATCCGAGCGACCGTAGAACGTCACGCCGCCGGTGTCTTTGTGGATCAACACATAATCGCCGTGACGCCACACGCCGGGATACACATCGAAATATGCCTTGTGATATTTCGAGCCGTCGGGGTCGTTCCAAAAATACAACGGCATGGACGGCGCAGGCGCTTCACACACAAGTTCGCCCTGTTCATTGAGAATCGGATGTCCTGTTTCATCGTAGGACTTTATCTTCATCCCCAACGCCGCGCTTTGCAACTCCCCCGCATACACAGGGACGATGGGACTCCCCGCCGCGAAACAGCCGTTGATGTCGGTCCCGCCCGCGATGGAATTGAAGTGCAAGTCTGCTTTGATCTCTTTATACACGTATTCAAATCCATCGGCGGAGAGAGGCGAACCCGTTTGCGAAATCTCGCGCAGGGACGATAGATCAAAACTTGCGCGTGGAGATACGCCTTCTTTTTTCAAGAAGTGAATGTAACTGGCGCTGCATCCAAAAATGGAAATCTTCTCGTCTTGAATCAACTTCCACATCGCGCCCGCGTCGGGGAAGTTTGGATTACCGTCGTACAAAACAATTGTCGCGCCGACCGCCAGCGAACTGACCAGCCAATTCCACATCATCCAACTGCATGAGGTGATGTAGAAAATCTTGTCACTGCGTTTGAGGTCGGTATGCAGAATCAGCTCTTTGAGATGGTTGATCAACACCCCGCCCGCTGACTGCACAAGACATTTCGGCTTGCCCGTCGTCCCAGACGAGAACATGATGTACTGCGGATGTTCGAACGGTAACTGCTCGAATTGAATCTCAAGATTCTTTTCTTTGGAAAGAAAATCATCATAATGAACCGAGTTGGGGATTTGAGAAATATCGGGCTTCTCGCGCGTGTACGAAACAACGATCACTTTTTGCAGAGATGAAATTCCCCGCGTCACTTCCGCCGCGTGAGCCAGCGTGTCGAACGCTTTGCCTTTGTAGAAATATCCATCCGCGGTGATCATCGCTTTTGGCGCGACTTGTCCCAGCCGTTCAATCGCCGCACCGGGACCGATGTCCGTCGCGCACGAAGACCATGTCGCGCCGAGGCTCGCCGCCGCCAACATACAGACGACCGTCTCGATGAGATTCGGCATGTATCCCACAATCCGATCCCCCACACCAACGCCCGACTCTTTCAACGAACGCGCCAGCCGCGCTACTTCATCATACAACTCTGCATAGGTCATTCGCTTGGATGTCTGCGTTTCACCGATGAAAACGAACGCTACATGATCGTCTCGATAACGCAAAAGATTTTCGGCAAAGTTCAACTTTGCGCCGGGGAACCATTTTGTGCCGGGAAAGACGGATAAATCCGTCACTACGGAGTCATAATGCTTTGATGATTTGATCTCGACGAAGTTCCACACATCCGCCCAAAAGTCCGCGATGTCTTCCACAGACCACTGATATAAATCCGAATACGAAGCGAGATTCAATTTGCGCCGCGCATTCACCGTATCCATGAAGCGCGTGATGTTCGCTTGTTGTTTTCGTTTGTCAGAGGGAATCCATAATGGAGTTCGCATGTTCATCTCCTCCCTGTCATTATATGACTATTTCTCTTGCAAACAGCCGATCAATTGATTGACAGCGCCCTGCGGCTCGGACTTCGTCAACGCCAGCGCAGGAACTTTCGCAATCGGATAAACTTCGCGCAAGTCATCAGTCATCAAACGCCGCGGCAGGATGCCAACTGTGTTCGGCTGACTCAATAATTCATCCGACATCTGCTGTGGATTCACCGCGATCAACGCTGACGATGTGACGCTTCTCCCCTCCATCACGAACTGGTCAAACACTTTTTGCACATCCGCATCGGGCGCATACACCCACACTTGCGTGGACGGGTCGCCGAGTCCCATGAACAACGCGCGCGCGTCGTCGAGGGTCAAGTTTTGAATCGGACTTTGACGATTCACGACGATCAATATTTCCTCTTCGTCAATCTGATACGCAAGCGACGATAAAAATTCAGGCTCGCCGATCTGCAACGCAACGTCGGCAGAGTTGGGGTCGTCCACGCGGACGAGCGCCGCGACAGAGTCCGCGCAGGCGTAGAGGTCGGTCAGCCACGGCTCGGCGGCAAAGGTCGAATAGACGGAGACAGCTTGAAGGGAGGCTTGAGGCGTTTTCGTCGTGCAGGAAAATAAGATGAAAGAGGAAAGAAGAAAGAAGAGAATGTCGTTGCGAGGGCGATGCACTTTCGCCCGAAGCAATCTCCTCGCCGTGTGGGAGGTTGCTTCCCGAAGGCTCGCAACGACATGAATGAGATTCACCACTTCTCGATCAACTCCGCGATCAACTTCGTTTTCTGTTCAAGGCTGTCGGCAAAAATAAATTCGCGATCCGAATGATAGCCCTCGCCCACCGCGCCCATGCCGTCAAGTAAAGGGATGCTGAGCGGCGCGACAAAATTTCCATCCGATGCGCCGCCTGTGCCGCCCGCGTTGAGTTCCATGCCGATCTGCGCGGCGATCGTTTTTGCTCTTTCAAAAGTAGATTTCATCAAATCATCGAACGGCATCGGCGGACGATTCAATTCTCCGACGACTTCAATAGATGTTCCATCGAGAACGGGTTTGAGCTTTTGCATTTCCGATTCGAGTCGCTCCCACTCGCCCGCCTGCATCACGCGCACATCCACTTCGATGCGCGCCTCCTCAGGCACAACATTCGAGACCGTTCCGCCGTGAATTACGCCAACATTCACCGTTGTTTGTTTTTCATAATCGGTCAATTTTTGAATCGCGATCACCTGATGCGACATCTCTTCGATCGCGTTGCGTCCCGCCTGATGATCGCCGCCCGCGTGCGCCGCGCGTCCGTGAACCGTGACCGAAAATCCGCCCGTGCCTTTGCGCCATGTTTTCAGCGAGCCGTCGAGCAACGCGCCTTCCATCACCAACACCAACGCGGACTCTTTTGCCAGCGACTCAATTAATCCGCGCGACGTATGACTGCCGATCTCTTCATCGGATGTGCATAACAACGTGACCGCGCGCTTCAACCCGGACCTTTGGGCTGATTCAACGGCGGCGAGCGCGATCACAATCCCAGCCTTCATATCCAGCGTGCCAGGACCGAAGATCTTCTCGCCCTCTTCGCGGTAGGGAGTTTTTTGTATCGTGCCAATGGGGAAGACCGTGTCCATGTGGCAGAGGATCAGGATCGAAGGATGAACGCTGAAGGATGAAGGATGAATTGGCGAGAACCGCGCCAATATATGATTCCCTGTTTCAGTGTTTTGAATGACTTCAACCTGCCCGCCAAGTTTGCGAGCTTCTTCAGCGACGATGACTCCGACGCGGTCAACGGCGGATTTGTCATGTGACGGAGATTCGGTTTCAACAAGGCGTTTGAGGAGTTGGGTTAGTTTCATGGTTTCCTTATTGCGTGCTTCGTATTACGTAGTATGCAATACGCAGTAAAACAGGCTAGGACATTGAAAGCGCAACAGCGCCTACAACCGCGCAATAGACGGCGAACACATACAACGAACGGTGACTCAAATAATGGATCAGCCATTTGATGGCGAACCAGCCGACAATCGCGGCGGTGACAAATCCCACTGCGAGCAATGGCAGGAATACGCCGAGATTCGGCATCTGAATCACATCCAGCAATTCATATCCGCCCGCGGCGAGCATCGCAGGGACTGACATCAAAAACGCAAATCTCGCCGCAGATGGACGGTCGAATCCGCGGAACATGCCGCCAGCAATGGTCGTTCCGCTTCGAGATGCGCCGGGGAAGACGGCGATGATCTGAAATAAACCGACGACCAACGCATCCAGCCAGGTCATTGATTCCATAGCTCGATTCTTCTTTGTCAGCAATTCAGCCAATGTAAGCAAAATCGCGGCAGAGAACAGTCGAATGGAGGCTTGAAGCAAAGGCTGTTGAAACATCGCTTCGACTGCGTCCTTCAAGAGATAGCCAGCAAGCAACGCGGGGATGGTGGCGATAAGGATGTAATATCCCAAGTTGCGCTCAGGAGTCGAAAGTCGAAAGTTGAAAGTCGCTTTAGCGATTGACAACAAATCCTCCCAGTAAAACGCAAAAAGGGATACGAGCGTTCCGAGTTGGACAATGATAAGGAATGAGAACATCGCGCCATCGGCGGGGATGCCCAACAGTTTTTGCCCGATCAACAAATGTGCCGTGGATGAAACAGGGATGAATTCGGTCAGCCCCTGAATGACGCCGAGAAGGAGAGAGTGGAGGAGGGTCATAAGTTATAGTTAATGGAGGATGGTTAATGGTTTTGTTCGTCTTCGTTTAGATCGTCAAAAATATAAGGCTCAGATTCTTCCCGAACAGAATAATCTTGCGGGAATTCTTTTTCACCTTGTTTGGAACGTTTGAGGTAGGCAATATAATTATTGAGTTGTTTGCCAATTGATTCAGCGTGAGCGGTCATCTGCTTATGTATTTCATCCGGCAAATAACCCAAGTCGTAGGCTAGAGTCATGTGGCTTTGAACTTCGGTTAATGAGCCGCGAGCGATATAGCAAAAACGGACATTGTCCAGGAAATGAAATCGCCCATGCCCTTCAGCAATGTTGGCAGGGATACTTTGTGCGGCTCGTTTCAATTGTTGAGTTAAATTCCACTTCTCGTCAGATGGCAAATGAGGAACAACATCTTTATATACCGCCAGAGCAAAGTCCTTTGACCTCACCCACACCTCCAACTTATCCAAATTCATCACGGTCATTTCTGCTCTCCATTAACCATTATCCATTAACCACACGCTTCGCATTATTCGCCCATTGACTCAGCAACTCAGGCACACGCGACTCAAATGTCCCATCTGCGATATAGATTCGAATCTGTTCCATGAGTCGAATCAATGCGCGGAGGTTGTGAATGGAGATCAACGTCCCTGCCAAGAGCTCCTTCGCCACGATCAAGTGACGGATGTATGCCCGTGTGAAAGTTTTGCAGGCATAGCAATCACAGGTTTCGTCGATTGGACGATCATCACGAGCAAACGTCGCGTTCATCAAGTTGAGTCTTCCCTCCGGCGCAAAAGCGGAGTGGTGACGGGCTAAGCGAGTCGGCAAAACACAGTCGAAGATGTCAATGCCGCGAGCCACGCCATTGATGAGATCTTCGGGCGTGCCGACTCCCATCAGGTAGCGCGGTTTGGTTTCGGGCAACAGCGGAGTGACCACGTCGAGCGTGTCGTGCATCTCTTGCTTCGTCTCGCCGACGGAGAGGCCGCCGATGGCGATGCCGGGGGGGTTGAGCGAAGCAATGAAGGCAGCCGACTCAGCCCGAAGGTCCGCTTGAACGCCGCCTTGCACAATCCCGAATAATGCCTGGTCGCGTCGCGTCTGCGCTTTGAGTGAACGTTCCGCCCAGCGGTGAGTCCGATCCATTGCGATCTTGCTGTAGGCTTTGTCGTTGGGGTCGGAACATTCGTCGAACGCCATGATGATGTCGGCGCCGAGGTTCTCTTGAATGGCGACGGATTTCTCGGGCGTGAAGCGATGCGTCGAGCCGTCGATATGACTCTTGAAGGTTACGCCGTCGTCGTCAATCTTGCGGGTTTGCGCGAGCGAGAAAACTTGAAAGCCGCCCGAGTCGGTGAGCATGGGACGATGCCACTGCATGAACTTGTGTAAGCCGCCCATGTCGCGCACGAGTTCGTCGCCGGGGCGCAGATAAAGATGATAGGTGTTGCTCAGCACGAGCGAGGCGTGGATATCCTTGAGATGCTCAGGCGTGAGAGTCTTGACCGTCGCTTGTGTGCCGACAGGCGCGAAGACTGGCGTAACGAGGTCGCCATGAGGCGTGGAGAAAATCCCTGTGCGGGCGCGGTTGTTTTTGGAGGTGATTTGGAAGGAGAACATCGGGCATAAATGTAAACGAGAAGTCGGGGGATATAACGATCCTTATCTCAATCACTCCACCGCAAATGTAACGCGCATTGGATTCAGAAGAAGCATCGGCGTTCGTAAAACAGGCATGCGCGGAACAGATAAATTGGATATTTCCACATCGTACAGCGACATCCACGCAGCGCCTACAATTTCGAGATTTTGCTCAATGTCCGTCTGAGTCGACATGCGGATATAACCTTTCATCAGAAACGTTCCCACTATTGCCTTGACCGCTTGCATCGTGCGATTTGCCTCCGTTGATTCATAATCCAACGGCTCATCGGTCGGCGGCATGGTATGGAAAGCGATCAATTCCGATACTGGAAAATAGATCTCAGGACAGGTCAATGTAATCGGCGCCGAACCGCCCGTAAACACAGCCACATGCGACTCTAAAATATGCATATATGTCGGCACGCTGGCGGTCCTGAGCCAAATATTCACGCGTAAAACATGCTGTTTAGTCGCTAACTTCCCGCTGACCAGCGTGTCTCGCGTATACAACATAACAGGTGTTATTCTTTCATCTGGTTTAAGAGCATACATGGCGCCTCCGCATTGCTCAGATTATACACTTGCTCGCAATTCCGTTATACTACATGCGTAATTTTGCCATGACCCGCACAAACAAAAAACTTTTCCGCCTCACACAGACCGACCTCGGATTCGCCCTCTTCATCGGACTCGCCGCCTTCGCCTTATACGTCCGCACGCTCGCGCCGTCGCTGCTCTGGGGCGACTCCGCCGAATTCCAGACTCTCTCCTATACCCTCGGCATGACGCATCAAACCGGCTATGCGACTCAAATCATCTTCGGGAAAATCTTCACGCTGATTCCGCTTCACAACATCGCATGGCGCGTCAACTTGATGTCCGCATTTTTCGGCGCGTTAGCGGTCGCAGAGACGCTCCTCATTGTCAAGTCATTAAGCGGCTCTCGCGCTGCCGCAATTTCCGCCGGGCTCGTCCTTGCCCTAACGGAAGGATTCTGGTGGCGCGCGCTCATCGCTGAATCTTACGCTCCTGCCGCAGGAATGTTGGCAGCCGTCTGGCTGCTATTTCTTTTGTGGCGAAAAACCGACAAGCCGATCTATCTTTTTTTCGCAGGTCTCACAGGCGGATTAAGTTTGGGCATTCACAGCACAGTCGTAATGACCGGCGCATCCGTTCTAGCCGTGATGGCGCTCGTCGCTCGCAAACGCGTCGAATGGTTCAGCGCAGCGGCAGGCGCGATTCTCGGCGCGGCTCTGTTTTTCGGATTCTTTTTCTTTCTTGAATACAACGACCCGCCTTCGAGCGTGCATCACACAGTCTTTCGTCCAAATCTAAGCGCGGTAGGACTCACTGAAAGCGAGTACGATTCTACGTGGGATCGTTTTTTGTTCATCTTTCCCGCTAACCGCGCTTCATCCTATTATTTCACCGCCGCGCCGGAGGAAATCCGCAACAGGCTCGTCGAATATATTTCATATTTTCCGTGGTGGCAATTGGCGCTCACGCTGTTCGGAGTCGTTTGGCTATTCCTCGGCGGCAGATGGCGCGAAGGGTTATATCCGTTAATTGCATTCATCCTCATCTGGGGCTTCGCCGTCACAGTCGCATTTTCGGTGTACCGCGAATTTTACGCGCCGGCGACGGTCATCACGTCCGTATGGTTCGGCGCGGGCGCGGGCGCGGCGTTATCCGCGTTAGGGAAATTGACGAAACTGAATCAGCCGGCTCTGCGAACGAGTCGCATCATTTTCTCCATCGCGCTGATCGTTTTGCCGCTCTGGAATTCGCGCGACAATTTGAACCTTGCCGTTCAAAAAGGGTTTACTCCATTTATCCGCAGCGAACATATCTATCCTGTATTCGCACCTGATAAAGCCATCCGCGACGCGCAACGGATCATCAATCGCGTCGAGGAACATGCGATCGTTTTTACAAATTGGGATAAACTGTACTCTTACATTTACACGGCGCGCATCGTAAACGGTCGAACCGACCTCGCTTTTCATGAGGTTTTCGATGAGAACGGTCACATCATCCCAACTACGATGGTCAAATATATTGACGCGAATCTGGACGCGCGACCGGTCTATTTTGCGATAGATATTCCCAGATTATCCGAGCTGTATCAAGTGACAAAAATTAACGACGCACTGTACCGCATTCATCGAAAATGACCCATAACAAACGCTGGAATATCGAGCCTGTAATCACACAGCAAGCCTCTGCCGCGCTGGCAGTCGTCCCGCCGATTTTGCGGCAGGTATTGTTCAATCGCGGCATCGGCGCGGAAGACGAGGCGCGCGCCTTTGTCTCCGCGAAAACGTCGGCAGATACGAATCCGTTTCAGATGATCGGGATGCAAGCGGCAGTGGATCGAATTAATTTTGCGCTTGAACATCACGAACCCATTGCGGTCTACGGCGATTACGATGTGGACGGCGTCACCGCAACCGCATTGCTCGTGGAGGCGTTGCGAACCCTCGGCGCTGATGTGCGCGGCTACATCCCGAATCGTTTCGACGAAGGTTATGGACTTAATAAAGACGCGCTGGATACGCTTCAGACGGATGGCGTGAAGCTGGCGATCACCGTAGACTGCGGCATCCGTTCACGCGAAGAAGCGCTTCATGCGCGCGTCATCGGGCTGGATCTCATCATCAGCGATCACCACCATCCTGACGGCGACGATCTTCCTGCTGCGTTCGCGGTCATCAACCCAAAACGCCGCGGCGATCCATATCCCGATAAAGACCTTGCAGGAGTGGGAATCGCATACAAGATCGTAGAAGCATTGACGGCGACAAAAGAAAAGAAAGACGGCGACTCTTTTCCTCTTGCCTCTTTTCTCGACCTTGTCGCTCTCGGAACCGTCGCCGATCTTGCGCCGCTCGTCGGCGAGAATCGCACTCTCGTCCGCAACGGAATGAAACAGCTTCGCGAAACGAAACGGCAAGGGTTGTACTCATTGGCGGGCGTCGCCCAAATTAAAATCGGAAAAATCACTGCAAGCGATATCGGCTTTATGCTCGGCCCGCGCTTGAACGCATCGGGCAGACTTGAGTCGGCGTTAACCTCGTTTGAGTTGCTAACCACAACCGATTTCATGCGAGCGGGTCAGCTCGCTCAACAGCTTGAAGCGCAAAATCGGCATAGACAGGAAATCACCAAAACAATGCAGCGAGAGGCGGAAGAGATCGCTATGCAAGACGACCCTAACGCATTCCTGTTATTTGCCGCGCACACAGATTTCAATTCAGGCGTAGTCGGTCTGGCGGCGTCGCGGTTAACCGAACGCTATTACCGTCCATCTATTGTGGCGGCGCAGGGGGCGGAGGAAACGCGCGGTTCGTGTCGCTCCATTCCCGAGTTCCATATTACAGATGCGTTAGATCAATGCAAAGACTTGCTCATGAGACACGGGGGGCATGCGGCAGCAGCGGGCTTCACCGTGAAAAATGAAAATCTACCCGAACTTATAATGCGTTTGAAGGCGATCGCCAAAGAACAATTAGACGGTAAAGACTTACGTCAGACACTTTCAGCCGATATGGAAACGTCCCTTGCCGATATGAATTTCGAGGTCCTAAAACATCTCGCTTATCTAGAGCCGACTGGCTATGGAAACCCCAGCGCTATGTTCGTCTCGCGCAACGTAAAGGTCAAATCATTTCGCGCAGTTGGATCGGAAGGCAGGCACTTGAAGCTTGTCCTCGAATCTACTTCAGGCGCGATCTACGATGCGATCGGCTTTCGGATGGGAGAGAAAGCGGCGTCATTGCCGCCGCGCATAGATGTGATGTACGCGCTCGAAGCGAACGAATTTAACGGGAGAACGAGTCTGCAATTAAATTTAAAAGACATAAAAGAGGCGGGAACGCCCGATTAAGAAAACATGCAAACAGGCATATAAGCGGCGCGCATTGATTTCCCTATCTATTCGCTCGCGATGTTGTCTTCAATTCCTCTTCTCGTTCAGGAATTGTAAACCGATGAATCGTCATATAATCTACAAGCCAGTTCAAACTGCGGTTTAGCCACACCGTAAACAGCCACAGCCACGGGATAATTCGCATGGCGCGTGGGCGGCGAGCTAAGTTCACAACCGCATCGGCGACTTGCTCCGCAGTGAGAACCATGAATTTCGGCGTGGTCGCTTTCGTCTTCCGTTTAATTCCCGCATGATCCGCAAATTCGGTTGCGACGCCGCCCGGATACGCCATCGAAACCTCGATGCCCCATGGTTTAACTTCGCGTCGCAACGCTTCGGAGAATCCATGCACAGCGTGTTTACTCGCCGAATAGATCGTATAGGTGGGTGTGCCGACTAAACCAGCCATTGAACACATTTGGATAATATGACCCGAACGCTGCCGAATCATCGCCGGCAGCGCTTGCCGCGTAGTTTGAATGACGCCCATCGCATTCACTGCAAACTGCGCTTGAATATCCTTTAGCGGGTCGAGATTCTCCAACCAATCCAAACGTCCGAAACCGGCGTTATTGATTAATATATCAACGCGTCCAAAGCGCTCCAATGTTCTTTGAATCAACGTTTGACAATCTTCCAACTTGGATAGATCCGTTTGAAGGGCGAACGCCTCCGCGCCCGAGCCCATCTCTTCAATTTCTTTCGCAAGCGTTTCAAGCCGATCTATGCGTCGTGCGGCAAGGACCACCTTCGCGCCTTCGCGCCCAAACCGGCGCGCGGTCGCCTCGCCAATTCCAGACGACGCTCCCGTCACAATCACAACTTGCCCCTTCAGGTTTATAAGGCTCATGGTCCCCAGCGCGGCTGGTAGTCGCAGTAATCGTTATTTGTCAAACGGCGCAAATCCGCGCCATTAATACGAACAATATAAATTTCACAGCCGTGATCGTCGCCATAGTGATCGAAATATGCGGTGAATGCCACCCATTGGCTATCCGGTGAAAAAGAAGGTCCTTGGCTGTTGCCGCCCGCCGGCGTAATCTGTCGTACATCCGATCCATCCGCGTTCATGATATACACTTCGCGCTTCCATGATTCGCCGGAATAGGTGACGATAAATTTTCCATCCGGCGACCAATCGCTTCTTCCGCGAATAGCCGGCAATTTCGCGACGCGTTTAATTGCGCTGCCTTTCGGGCTGACCGTGAATAACTGTATGCCTCCATCGCGGTTAGAAGCAAAGAGAATCAATTTTCCATCCGGCGACCATGTGGGATCCCAACCGAACACTTGAGGAAGATTCTGCGCGTCGTCGCCGTTTCGCTCCATGATCCAAATTTGATGTTGCTGCGTCGCGGGATTGCCGCGCGTAAATGTAATCGTTTCGCCGTCGGGCGAGATCTCGGGCGCCGTTAAAACGCCGATGCGATTCGTCAGCCGTTTAATAGTTCCATCGTTCAAATTCATCTCGTAGATTTCATACACGTTTGTCTCGCGAAAGGCGACATATAACACGCTTTTTCCATCCGGTGAAAGAGACGGATAGAAGTGACGGACGTTATCGTTGGTTAACTGGCGGAAACCCGTTCCGTCCGCGTTGATAATACAAATCTGATCGGAAGCTTGCACTCGATTCACCTGACATGTGAAGACAATCTTGCCGCTCAATTGGCTTGCGGATGCGGATGGAGAAGCGGTGGAGGCTGAGAACGACGTCGCCGCAGCGGTTGCAAACGCGAAATTTGGCGTTGAAGCGCGCTCAGTTTCGACAGACAAAGCGACGCCGGAAGGCGTGGAGGCTTGAAGCGTAGCGAATAGGTCTATGGTCGGGGTTGCAGCGACTGGAACATGGCATCCTACCATCAAGAAAAGGAGAAATGTTACAGTCAGTCTATGGTGAATTTTCCATCTCATCGAATTAAAATTTCGCTTCTGTCTTGGGCCAACGCACAAGCCGTCTTGTTTATTTGACGAGATAGAGATCGCCGGAAGCGAATATAACCACCGCGCGCGCTATTTCTAGACGGACTTTTCTTTATGAGCATCAGACTCTTCTTCGTCGTGTGCAAGATCAAGAGTCGCCGAGCGTTTCCGTGAAAAAGCGTTTTTGATCACAAAGGCAATAATTAGCAGAATGACGCCGCCAGTAGCAATAAGGTACGGTTTAAGCCAATTTGGCGGAACGGTCTTCAAAGCCGGGTTGCTTTCCGTAGGAAGCGGAGTAGCGATCACCGCTTCCGCATTCGGCGCCACATCGCCAACCGCGGAAAAGAGCGCCTGATCGTCGCCGACCGCCACCTGTTTGCCATTCGTAATAGCAAACACGCCCGAGACTTGAGAATTTATCTCACTTACGAGCAAAGCGTCGCCGGAGAACGCCAGCCCGGCAGCGTCATTGCCAGAAAGAACCATGATTAATTTGTCAATATTGAACGGCGAATGGGCTAGTTCCAAATAGCCGACGCTCACGCCTTGAGGAATACGATAGATAATCTGTAATTGGCGTTCGCTGGCTGTATCGGCAGCGAAGTCAAACGGAGCTGGCAAGTTATCGTTGATCTCGTTCAAAATTGGCAACGCGCTTGCTTTGCCGATCATAATCATCGAATGATTTTCGCGAATGTCCACCGGCACATCGTCCGCATAAACCGCCTTAATGCTTGAAATTGCCGGATTGGCAACCTTGCCTAAATCATAGGCTAATTTTCCCGCAACGCTCCAGCCGGTCGGATCGGTTTTTGAAAGCACAAAAGCAAGGTCGCCGAGATTGCTTTGGGTCACGAAAATCTCAGGATAATTCTTCAAGTCCATCGCCGTATACTGGAAGGCGCCAAGCGTGGTCGCCTCAGGCAGATGAAAATTGGATTGATCTAAAATAACCGCCCACGGATCAGAAAATCCCGTTTCATCGCAAGAGATATCGGCTGAGAGGCGCGCTCGAATTGATAAGCGATTTTCGCCATAACGCAATATGCCAAACGGTATTTTGATGCGAATGGAAGTTAGTTCTTCAGAAGCCTTGTCAAGGGCCGCGCTGCTGATCAACTGCCCGTTCAATTCAATATTCATGGAAGATAAACTATCGTCAACAAGCGCGGAGTGATAATAGAATAATTCGAAATAGCCGTCTTTGGCGAAAATCTGCTGCTTGGAAACCATAAACGTGTAGTCCACGCCGCTCTCTCCAATGCCGCTTAACGTTTCAGTGGAGTAGCCGAGATTCTGGACGCTGAAATTTTCAACAGTTGGGATGCTGTCTTTCAGCGCCTGAACTTCTTTAACATACGCCAGCACCGGGTCTTGATAAATAAGCACTTTGCCGGAACTAACCGCCTGAGACGCTTTTTGAATCGCTTCTTCACTCTCGCCGCTCACTAATAAAATTGACTTAGCGGCATTCCAAGGCGAAATGGCTATCTGAATTATGCCGTCAGAAGCGGAGTCTGACGGAAGGTTTAGAAAATCTCCAGATTCTATCTTCAGGGGAAAAGCGGCAATATTCGATAGCAACGGCAGTTTATCTGGCCCGCCCACAAAGATAAAATTGCTTGTCGCCATGTCGTCTTGGGTCACTGCGCTGGAATTAACTAACGCGAAATCAGCCGTAGTTCCCACCATAGAGCCAAAGCCAGACATGATATTTAACGCCGCTTGAAGTTCGCCGGAAGTTGGCGAATCAGGCGTAACGACAAGCGTACGTTCCGAGACCAGCGCATTGGACGTATAGAATGGAGCGGGCAAACGCGATAGATTTAAACTCGGCGGGGTCTCGCTATAAGCCAAATTCAAGATGGAAGTATCCTTGATCGTCACAACAGCGCGCACGTCGTATTGACAGCTAAATTGGGCGTCCAACGCAATTTTCAAGATATGGCGACCGTCGCTTATGACCGGCGAAAGAGCTTCCGCTGGAATCTCAAAACGAGCGGAATTACTGCCAGTATTCTCTAAGGGAATCGTTCCAATGATGCGATCGTTGAAAGATATGGTCAATGATCCGCCGTACGGATTGCCTGCGCTAGTCAACTGTGCCAGCCCAGGACCCGACAGCAAAACATCATAGTCAATTTGAACTTCGCCGCCCGCCTCCAACTTCCAATTTGGCGGAACGCTGAAGAGCAGGCGCATCACATCAAAGGGGCTGATCAAATCAGACTTACGGAAGCCCAACTGCGCGAAACTAAGCGAGACGGCATCGCTCGCGCTCGCGTTAGCTGGGGCATTAACTTCCGCATAAAAGATATGTTCTTGAGATCCGCTAGCCGCAACTTGAGCGAAATTACCCAACATGAGGATCGGCAAAAAGATAAATGTAAGGATTCTTTTCACGTTAAACACCTTAAGATTCCGAATAGATAAGTTACTCATACGAGGACAATGCGATCCATTACCCAAACGGCCTGACTTTGTACAGGTTAATCTTGACGTCGGATTGCATGGATATTTCCAACGCTTGTTCCGCTTGATTAACTAAAACTTGAAAAGATTCCCCGCCTTGATGGTCGGCAAGCCCGATTCGCGGGTCCAATTCAATATCAAACTCGCCGTCGGTATCCAATGAGAACTGTTGCGCTAATATTTCTTGAATACGCGCCATCCTTTGCATGGCGGCATGCCCGTCCGTGGAAGGCAGCAAGACGCTAAACTTAAGCGGCGCCCAGCGTCCCACAACGTCATTACCGCGCAATTGGTATTTCAACGTCCCCGTCACCTTTTGCATAATCATATTTTTATACGCTTGAGGCAGAGAATCGTAAAACTCCTGAACACCGTTCAGGAAGATAACGCCAATCGTGCGAACGCTCTCCGGCTGATCGGCAATTTCTTGGCGCACTAACCTTTCAAAGTAGATTTTTGTATACGCTAACGATTCAGAATCGACCATCCTCCGCTGGCCCAGACTGTCCAGCGAACTAGATAATTGATCTCGGAAAATGGCAATACCCACGCCAAGCCCTAGCCCTACGATCAGCGCTAGTCCGGCGTCTTGAAGCGGTTGAGGTTGATACGGTTCTTTCGCTGCAACAGCCTTATCCAGAAAGTCAATATCATAGATTATATATAGCTTGCGCACAAAATCGATTGCATACTGACCAATGCTGTTTGCCAACATAGCGGCTACGTTCGGATCTGGACCTTTTACGCTAAAACGGATGATATTTGCGTCCGGCAATACGGTCACGGAAGTTTTATAAGCGCTAAATTTCTCAGGGTCAGCCATCAAAAGCTGAAACGTGCCATTGATTACATCGCGGCTGTTCAAGATTTCCGCATACGTTGAAATAATGGAGCGCTTATCCAAGGCTTCGAGGCTGTTAACCAGTTCTCGACTTTCAATATTTTGAGCATTGGGGCTAACGACAAAGCGCGCAACCGATTCGTACATGGGCACAGCAAAATAGTACGAATTAATCAGCGAAATATTCACTGCCAGCAGGGCGGAAATCGCAATAATCCACCAACTCCGTTGAAGAATACGCAAGTAAAAACGAAGTTCCATAAAAGCTCCTGCCTAAAGGGTATAATAAGGCTTAAATCCTCAAAGAATTATATCAGTTTCCAAACCGTTATACTTATTTTGATCTAGCGCCAAAAGGCTACCAAGTGAAGTTTATTTCCATATTCGTTGCGGTCTTTTTTTGGTTGTCAGTTTTCATAATCATATATACATATATCGGTTACCCGCTTCTTATCACCCTGCTTGCCAAATTTCGCCGTAAACCCAAGCCCTATTCCGCCTATCTCCCTTCTGCAACGCTATTGATCGCCGCCTATAACGAAGAGGCGGTTATTGAGAATAAAATCAGAAACTCGCTCGAGATAGAATACCCCGAAGAAAAACTTCAAATCCTCTTTGTGACAGACGGCTCGACCGACACGACCCCGCAGATCGTGAAACGCTTTGAATCTCAGGGAATAGAACTGCTGCACGAGCCTCAACGAAACGGGAAAATGGCGGCGATCAATCGCGCCATGTTGCGCGTGCGCGGGGAAATCATTATCTTTTCAGACGCCAACAATTATTATCAGCCTAATACGCTCAAGGAATTGGTCGCTCCTTTTCAAGATCCATCCATCGGAGCGGCAAGCGGCGCAAAATTAATTGCGAGTGGAGACGGCAATCTCGGAGCGTCCGAAGGCTTATACTGGAAATATGAGTCTTACATCAAAAAACAGGAAAGTCGCCTGGGCAGTTGCACCAGCGTCGCAGGAGAAATTCTCGCCATCCGCAAAACAGCATACCTCAGACCGCCGAACAACGTCATCAATGACGATTTTTATCTTGGAATGCAGGTTATCCGCCAGGGATTACGCCTTGTCTACGTCCCTCAAGCCAAATCCATTGAGCGGGTCTCCTTAACCGCTCAAGATGAGATAAAGCGTCGCACGCGCATCAACGCAGGGCGCTATCAGATCATCGCCAACGCTGGAGAAATCCTGCCGTTGAAGCGTCCTCTGTTGGTCTGGCAAATCGTTTCGCATAAATTCCTGCGTCTTTTGGTCCCGTTTGGAATGATTTGCGCTTTACTGACGAATATAGTCGCAGTAATTCTCTCCACTGAGAGTCATTTTCTTTTACTCAGCGCGCCTTTCAACATGATTATTCTAGGTCTGCAACTTCTATTCTATGGGCTCGCGGCAATCGGCGCGATGTTTCCAAAATTAGGCGAAAAACATAAACTGATGCGATTATTTTATCTACCCGCCTTCCTAACAAATAGCAATCTAGCCGCGTTATATGGATTCCTCCGCTACCAGCGCAGGCAACAATCGCATTTATGGGAACGCATTCACAGACGTTGAAATCCCATCGTTCAATCTCATGAGCCAAATTGATTCCGGCAGTTTCCCAAAAGTATTAATGGTTGATCTTTCCTTGCAATATGGCGGATCAACTTCGCGGGCGCTTGCGCTGATACAAAACTCTCCGCCCGGGAAGATCGCGCTGGCTGGGCTGAAATCTAGCGCGATCGTACAAGAGATGCAAAAACTCAGACTTCCTGTCCATATAATTGGGACGTATAAAACGGATCCTCGTATCCTGCTCAATTTAGTTAAGTTAATCCGCGTAGAGAAATATCAAATCGTGGACACACAAAATATCCAGTCCAAATTTTGGGGAAGTTTTGCATCCCTTTTCACTAGAATAGGATTAATTTCAACAATCAATAGTTGGTACGCAAACGAGCATGGTCAAGCCTCTCCAAAAGGAAGGGTCTATACTGCGCTTGAACTTTTAACCAATCTAAATTTAGATTTGTATATTACCGTTTCGGAAAAAGACCGCAACGCTCTAATTCATTCTGGGATTGCGAAAGACCGCATTCGATTAATTTATAACGCCATAACGCTCACATCCGCGTCAATTTTAGGAGATTCGGAATGGCTGCGACAAAAATTTAATCTGTCAAAAGATGCGTTGATCTGTTCGGCAGCGGGTCGCTTAGTTCCAGTCAAGGGATATGACATCTTAATCGAAGCGATCAAACAACTTGAACATAAAGTTCCCAAGTTGGTTTGCCTATTGGTTGGCGAAGGAGAATGCAGAGCGCAACTAGAAGAGCAAATAAAACGCTATAAGCTTGAAGGACGGGTGATTTTGGCAGGATATCAAAGCCGAGAAGCTACGCTGATGATTCTAAAAAACAGCGCCGTCTTTGTAATGCCTTCCAGATATGAAGGCACACCAATCGCTTTGTTAGAAGCGGCGGCGCTTGGCTTACCCATTTTGGCTTCTTCCAGCGGCGGGATACCGGAATTAGTCGCGCATAACGAGCAAGCGCTATTAATTCCGCCAAACGATCCGACAGCCCTAGCCGAGGGACTGCTCAAACTATGCGAAGACCGGCAATTTGCCCAACGCATCGCGGAAAGCGCGCAAGCCCGTGTCCGCGATCGTTTTAATCTCGAAGGACAGGTTATAGCTACATGGGACGCATATCAAGCCGCTTATCAATCTCATCTATCGAATAAATCTTCATGAAACAAAAAAAATTCTCTCGGCGTCCGCTTACAAATCATATTATCAATTTTTCCTATCAACGCGGCTTGCTGCGCATTGGAAGAGCGCTCTTTGCTAAATCCTTAACGGTCGTCAATTATCATCGCATCGGCGATCCTCAAACAGAGTTGGATTCCTTCCTCCCTAACATTAGCGCGCGCCCGAAAGATTTCGATTTACAACTGGAGTATCTCAGGCGTTGGTTTAATGTCGTTACAATCAAAGACCTAACTGGCTGGCTGCGCCATGAAAAAGAACTGCCGCCCTATGCCGCCCTGATCACCTTCGACGACGGTTATCTGGATAACTATACAGAAGCCTACCCCATCTTACGCAAGCACAATCTATCCGCCGCAATCTTCCTCACGCATGGACACATTGGCATAGACACGCCGTTCTATTGGGATTTAGCGGCTTACTGCTTCCATCACACAGGCTCCGACTACGTTCTCTTCCCAAACGGCGAGACACGGTCGTGGGCAGATAGACATCAGAGAACCCTAATCGGTCATCAGTGGATTGAGACGTTGAAAAATCTGCCGCACGTCGAAAGGTTACAATGGACAGAACAATTACCCGGACAATTAAACGTTTCTATCCCTCAAAACCATTTTAAGAACTTAATGATGAATTGGGATCAGATACGGGAAATGAGCGCGTATGGAATTGAATTTGGCGGACACACATTGACGCATCCGATTCTGACGCGCATTTCGCCGAAGGAAGCAGAACGGGAAATTCGCGGCTCTAAAACGGCGATTGAAAAAGAACTTGGTCGGGAGATTTATAGTTTCGCCTATCCCAACGGGCAAAAAGCCGACGTGAACGCCGAAGTGGAATCGTTAACGCAGAAATCTGGCTATCGGGTCGCCTTCACTTTACAAAATGGTCCCGCCACGCTTCGCGAAGTCAAACGAGACCCCTTTGCGATCCGCAGAATCTTTGTTTCACACTCGCATACGCTTCCTAAATTCGCGCTCCTTACGCATAGGTTTAATCGGTATCGCAGCTGACAGAGATGCGCGTTATAAGGTTGCATACACCGCCGCGACTAACTCGGCGATTTTCTCCCAGCTAAAGCGGGTGCGCGAAAGCAGATTAGAGTAGGCGCCCATCGTCTCAGCCAGTTCGGCGTCTTGAATTAGAGTGACGATCTTTTGCGCTAGAGCCGGCGGGTCTTCAGGCGCAACAAGAAATCCGTTGCGACCATCTTCCACGGCTTCCGGCAGTCCGCCCACATTTGTAGCGATTACCGGCTTGCCAAACGTATAAGCCGCCTGCAATGCGCCGCTCTGCGTACTGGTGCGATAAGGATAAACCACAACAGTGGATAAGCGCATAAGCGGACCAATTTCCATCATATTAATATAACGCGCGTCGAAAATCACATGTGCGCTTAAGTTCAATTCTGCGACTCGTTTACGCAAAGCGTGCATGTCAATATGTTTAGTGGGATAGCCTGCAATTAGCAATTTCGCCTCGCAAGATCGGCGCGCCAAGGCAAAGGCTTCGATCAAATCTTGAATGCCCTTGCTTGGAGCAAGTAAGCCAAAAAACAAAACTATCTTATCTCTTTCAGCCAAACCGTACTTTCGTCTCAGCGTTGTCTCGCTAACGTTTTGCGCCGCCAATGGGAGAAGCCAGTTCTGATTTCCGTGAGCGATAAGATGCGTACGTTCAGCCGGGATCAACGGGAAACGCGCAAGGAATCTGCGGCGGTTCTCCTCCGCATGAAAGAAAAGCGCTGAGAAATTGGCGTATATTGTCTCCTCTGAGCCAAAGAATAGAGCAAAAATTCGTTCTAGTCCATTCCGACCTTCTCTTTCCTCAAATTCATGACAGACTTGAGTCAAAGTCAATCCGCCTTCCTTCAAGCGCCGAATAAAGTAGGCTTCAAATCGAAACTGAATGCGAGAAAATTGCACAAGGTCGGGTTTCACGCGAAGGAGATACGCGCTCACACGGAACCAAGCGATGATGAGAAATATTCCACGCAATATCCTTGTAAAAAAGCGCGCGATTCTTCCGCCGGCCGCGTTAAAGAGATTCTTCCCAGTCGCCTTATTGGGCAAAGTGAAATTCTCCATCAAGTAAAAATCTTTCTTTACTTGAAAATTATGCGGCAGGTTCGCCATTTCATAATCTGCGGCGGTGATCAACGTCACATCGAAACCGGCGTTGGCAAGCGCCGTGCACAATTGGTATGCGTAATGGATCAATCCGCCGGCGCTATTCAGTTCGATAATACAGAGGCGCTTTTTATTCTGCATAGGGAGCCATCAATTGTAAATAAAGGCGCTTTAATTCTTCGACCTGTCCACAAACGTCAAATTTTGCGCGAACAATGCGCAAGCCTTCAACCTCCATAGATTTCATCCTCTGCGGATTGGAAAGTAAATCCACGCAAGCGCGAGCCAACTCGCCAGGCGAGCCAGGAGCGATCAAAGAGCCGTTAACGCCATGCGTCACCATCTCCGGAATTCCGCCCACGCGGCTGGCGATAATCGGCGTCCGCGCAGCCATAGCCTCGGCTAGAACCGTCGGCAGGGCTTCGGTTAAGGTAGGCAAAATGAACAAATCGCTGGCGGATAAGATTTGAGGAATATCGCTGCGCTGACCGGCAAAAATGATGCGAGCCTTACTCGCGCTCTCTGCTGCCGCTCTTTCAAGTTCAGGGCGATATGCACCATCGCCCACAATGAGATAATATGCATCAGGGCGTTCCGCTGCAATAATCGGCAGAGCTTCAATCATAAATTGAATGCCTTTGGGTTCGCGCAAGACAGCCACAGTGGTCAGCAAAGTCGCGTTGGAAGGCAGGTTAAACTCCTCGCAAATGGAAGCCCGCTCGCGACGAGCGTCCAGATCAGCATAAGCGGAAAGGTCAATGCCGTTATAGATCACGCGAGTTTTCTCAAGCGGAGTTTTGCTCGCTTGCAAATAAAACTGGCGGGCTTCTTCCGAGACAGAGATAACGACATCGCAAAAATTCCGTAGAGCGAACAGTTCCGTACACTCATGCAGGCGAGATTTTATATTCGCCTCGCTCCGCGTCATCGTATGAAGCGTGGTCACGGTGGGCAGACGCAGTAATTTTGCCGTAAAATTCCCCAACGTATCGGCAAACTCAAGCTGAGTATGCGCCAAATCGGCGCGTGTTTTCTTCAAATAAGCGTAAAGACGCGGAATAGCGGTTATATCGCGCAGATAAGGAATAGGAAGAAAATCCACCGGAACATTGATTGCACGAAGTTGGTCGGCAATGGGGTTGCCATTCCTGACCTGAAAGACGCAAACTCGGGGATTAAAAACGCTCCGATCCAAAGTTTTTAACATGGGAACCAGCAAGCGCTCCGCCCCGCCCATTCCCAATCCGTCAATCAGATAAACGATATTGAATTTACGTTGTACGGCTTTGCTTCCAGATGTCATCGGTCTCGCTTCGCTTTTTTAGAATTTCATCTTTTCTAATTATGCCAGTCAAGCAAGCCAGAAAACATGAATTTCCAGATTAAATCCCGCGGTTTATCCGAATTACGATCGAGGCTGATGCGAACGGCGTTTTCAACGCAACACGCCAACATGCCTGCGCGAAGCGGTAGTTTAACATATTGCTGTGGTTGACCGAAGGCATGTAGATACGCTGGGATCAATCGCTTATTCCAAGCGCGCAAGACAGCGATAGCCGCTTGTGCTTTAGACTCAGCCGGCCCATCCATAAAACGTTTGGGAACAGCGGCTAAAGCCCCAGCCAGCAGAAACATATACAAATCCAAACTGACGTCTTTAGACCAGCGCGCATATTGCCAATCCATAAGCATCAACTGACCATGCTGCGAACTTCGGAGCATATTGCCATGCCAAAAATCTCCCTGAATTAAAATCTTGTGCTCTCCCTGTAAAGCAAGTCGCTCCACTTCGCCAACTAAATCATCAAGCGCTTGAACTTCATGACGGGGTGGGGTGTATATTCGTTTATATTCAGCGACCATCTCCGGAAATTCGGAGCGAATTTCTTCGCCAACTTCCAGCCGCATCGCCGTTCGATCTACAATTCTGCGCAGCGTCCGGCCCGTTTCTACCGCTAGCGCGAGCAGGTCTTCGCTAGGGGAGCGGAAAGATTTTCTAAAAACACGCGACAAACTTTTTCCCTGCAAAAAAGCGGTAATTAAGACCGGCTGATTCTGGATCGTCGTCAAAGCGATTGCCTTTTGCAGGCAATACTCAGCCTCATCTCCTAAAAGGCGCCAAAGTTCCGTAAGCCGATTGTACTCGGTCTGCAAAGCCTGTCTATTTTGAGGCAAACGCGGGGTCTTAGCAACCAAAGTCGGATAAAGTTGACGCGCTTCAAAACCGAAGAAGATCACATTCTCGTCGAAACCCGGAAGGCTTAGCGCTAAACTGATCCATTGAAAAGAAGTGGATTTAAAGCCCTCAAGAGTGGAAACAAAATTGGAGAGATCGTCAACAAAAGCGTTCGTCATAATAATATCAAGGTCGGCGCAGGCAAGTTAGCGCAATGCAGCAGTTGCAAAATAAGCGGGAAAAAGATCAAAAAGAAGCGGCGCGATTCCCAAAAGAGCCTTCCAACCTTGCGGGCCGAAAGGGATTTTATGTTGATAGCGGCGATCTAAGACAAAAGCCGCCGCCTGACGATTCAAAGGGAAGATATATTCAGCAAGTTCCAAGTTAGGCAACGCCGCGTAAAAGACCGCCTCGACATATCCTGCCGCCGTCAACGCTTTTCTTATTCGAGCCGGGGCAGCTGGAGATATTGCCGCTGAGCGGGCTGGATAAATATTATAGCGATTGGAAAAACCGAGCAAGATTCGTCCGCCAGGGCGAAGCGTTTTAGCGATCTCCGTCAACGTTTCAACTTCCTTGTTCAAAGTATCGCTTGCAAAGCCTAATGGCAAAAACGCGAAGTCAAAGTTCGTCAACGGCAACGGCATTTCTCGTCGCAATTCCTCAAAATCAGCGAGGTGCGTAGGAAAGCCCAAGCGAGCAAAGAGTTGCGCCACGTCGCCCAAGCCGCGTCCAAGCAATAAACACTTACTGTCCGTCGAAATTGGCAATAGGAATCGCCAATCTGCGCTATGCTCAAGGGGGGATGTATTGGCGCGCATTTCAAATTTCATCGCTTCCAGATTCTCATCCCGCAGCAGATTTCGTCCCGCCAATCAGGCGCATAAGGCGGAGTAAATTATCGCGTTCGAGCCTCCATAAAACGCCAAGGTAGCTCGCCATGCCAGTCAACGCAACTAGAGCCAATTGAATAAAAGGCGATGCGTCTGCGGTCAGATATAAGATCAGCAGCGTGAGAGGGGTCATCGCTAGCCCGGCAAGAAAAGCGGGCTTTAATTCTTTGAAAATATCCACGATCCTAACGCGCACAAACTTGGTTGCCAATGTCAGACTGACAATCCTCCTGATTAATACCGCAAATAAATGTCCCCAAGCAACGCCGATCAAGCCAAAATGCGAACCGATCCAAATGGAAGGGACAATTACAATAACCGTTAGAACCGTTAGTCCTAATAAAATATCCGTCCGCCCAATTGCCTTATACACATCTCCGATATGATAGCCGATCGAATAGACCCAGGCATAGACCGCCAACACGCGCAAGACAGGAATCGCTTCAAGCCATTGTTCGCCAAAAGCCACTCGGATAATTGGATCCGCCGCAAGGAACAACCCTAAAGAAATCGGGACCGCCATCAACTGAATCAAGCGCACGGAAGCCAGAACTCCACGCCGCAATTCTTCAGGTTTATCCTGAATGGAAGAAAAGGCTGGGAAAGTGACTCCGCCCATGACCCATAAATTTCCGATCAACAGCATTTCGGGCAGACGATATGCCAGCGTATAAACGCTTAGCTTAGCCAGCCCAAACGCCTTACCGACGATAATATAATCAATATTATCTATAATCACGCTAAGAAGATCGCTAATCGTCACCGACGAGCCGAACTTCATCAGCGAACCGATCAATTTCGTGTTTAAACTTAAACGCGGCCGCCACTTTGCCACCGCCCAAACAAGGATAACAGAAGCGACCGCGCCTAGAAGCTGCCCGAACACTAAAGCCCACACACCGAAACCTGCGACCGCCAACCCAATGGAAGCGACGCCTTTGACGATCGTATTCCCCATATCTGGAATAAATTTACGCCGATAATCCAGATCTTTCATCAACAGGATTACATGAACGGCTCCCAGCGCATTAACGGCAAAAGACGCTCCCAGCCAACGTAAGACAGAAATAATCCGCGGTTCATTAAAATAATCTGCAAAAAACGGCGCGACTACAATCGTAACGGCGGATAAAGTAAAACCAATAATCAGGTTTACAGTAAAGACAGTATTCGCAGCCTCATTCACTCCCTCTTTACGTTGAATGAGCGCCAACCCTAATCCCAAATCTTTCACTAATGAAAGATAATTGATAGCTACAATGGCGATAGAAAGCAATCCAAAGTCATCTTTAGCGAGGATACGCGCCAAAATAGCGGTTGTCACCAGAACAACGCCTCTGCCTAAGCCATAGGTTAAGAAATTCCAGATCATACCGCGTCCAGCCTTGCGGGTGATCTGACCGCTAGAGGTCATATCTTCCACGACAAGCGGACTATCGCTCAAGCGACAACTCTCGCGGCGCAAATTGCGACGCCCCCACGCTGGACTGCAGTTCGTCAATTAACTGAATCAAGGTAACGCTCAAAGCGACAAAAATCCAAAAATAACGGATATAGGCATTATGTAAAAATGCAGCGGCGATCATATAGGCGATCATAGACACGCGCAACGAATTAACCCAGGGCAATAAGGAAATATATTTCGGCATACGTTGGACGGTTCGCGCCGCGCGCGCCAAGCCAGCTAACAAAGCCAAGACTACGCCAAAAAAAGATATTGCGCCTAAAACGCCCGTTTCGGCAATCACTTGAGTGTACAGAGAATGTGCGTCTCGCTCTTCCGAGCGCAGTTCCAGTCCGATCTGTTGCGCATACGTTTGATAGCTATTCGGAAAATTACCTGCGCCAACGCCAAACAGCGGATGGTCTTCAAACATCATCAACCCAGCGATCAATTCGCTGGAACGCCCGCGAAAAGAAGAATCTTCGTACACATTAACGCCGCCTTCCGCGCTAGGCGTAAGCGACAAGAGGCTTTCAAAACGTTCAAGATATGTAGACGGTAGAAGCAAGATAAATATGGCGGCAAGTCCTAAAATACCCACCGCTATCGAAGGGGCGATCTTTTTTTCAAAGACGAAGAGCATTAAAATCATGCTCACTATGAACGCTAAATACCCGCCGCGGCTATATGTATTTAGCAACCCAAAGCCGATAATCCCAAAAGCGGCAATGACATATAGTTTAACCAGCGGGCGCGATTGATTGAAGATCTGAAAAGCGACCAGCGGCAGAATCGCCACAAGAACTTCCCCCCACATGTTCGGGTCTCGAATCGGCCCGCCGATTCGATGGGTAGTGTCGCCGCCCACGACGCTTTGCGTTTTTATTCGAGCCATGCCGAAGAAATCTTGCGAATAATTTCCGCTAGAGATTTGATACGCGCCCAACAAACACAACGCAGTTGTAATAAAGATAATGATCCAAACCGCCTGTTTCCAGGTGGAAATTTCTCGGATGGCGAACAGAATGGTATAAAGGATAAAAATATCTTTCGCCAAATCTTGAATGGCTTCCATCGCCCGGCCTTTATCTGAAGCGACGGCATACGATAGCAGCACAGAGACAAAATAAAGAATCAAAAACACTTCGATCACAAAAGTGCGCGCGCGATGCTTGGGCAATTGCCCGGCATAATAATTACGAATCAAGATAGCGGCAAAAATTACAACAACCAGCGGCTTGGTCATGCTTGGATAACCGCGATCGGTCAATTCCGCCGAAATATTGGTAAAAATAACAATAATCAGAACGTTCGCGCCAAGATTCGGCTTGATAACAACCATCATCACCATGACAATGCCCAAAACCCCAGCGGCGCCATACAATCCGATGTCAGAATCTGGAACTGTTAGAGCCCAAGAAGCCGCGCCTGCAAGAAACAGGCTAATCAACAGGAAGATTAAGTCATTATTTTTAGTCATTTTCTCATTCCTCGTTATAAACCGGGCGAGAAGTCACGGAACGGAAACGGCGGGATAGTTCCAATCAATGACTGCATACCAATCGGGCGGTATGTTTCGCAACATATCTTCAGACCAGATCGCCGCATCCCAATGAGCGGTTGCATTTCCTTCGCCATATGTCTTCGGATGTCCGCTATTGTCAACGATAAAGCCGCCATATTCTTGCATATTTAACGTCCAAACGATACAGCCTTGAACTCCCGAACAAGCCCGCAGAATTTCGTCCTTAGCGATCTCGGGCTTGATCACAAGGCGCGCGCCTTCGGGAATATCAAATTGAGTCGCGCCAATGCCATCCGTTTTAGTGAAGGGGGGAATGAAAGGGGGCCAGCCGTTCGCGGCGCAAACTTCCGGCTTGCACGGGTAATCGTATGCAATTGTAACCGCATGGCCGATATAACCACGCTCCACTTCACACGGGCGCACAATTCCGGCAAAACCGCCCAACCCCGCGCCGCGTTGAGCAAAACCTTCGGGCGGAATTCCAGAGGAATAAACGCTATATTTATATACGCCGCCCGCCTGCCAGCTTCCAGCGTCAAGAATCCGACCTTTAATCAAGCCCCACTCTTCGCCAGTGTCAATATTGATCAAGGTCAGTTCGCCGTCCGTGCCAGACGCCGGGCGGGCGTATGCAGGGATAGGAATTAAAACTGTGCCGCCCGATTCCCCATATTCGATGACAGAGTCGGCGTTGACAATGCGAGGGCTGCGTCCTTCCTGCAACTTGACCGGGATTAAAGGAGTCGCATTATCAATAAAATAGATATTCGGAGAATATTTCGAGACATCCGAACCAACCCAATTTGATTCTTTGAAAAAGGCGGCGATCATTTTATCGGTGTCTGGATGGAATTTGGCTTTTGCCCAGTCAATTGGAACATTCCACAACGAATCGTCGGTATAAGGACGCAAACATTTACGGCCAAGGTCATTAATATTTACAGCCGTAACAGGCGCTACGATTTCAGAAGTTTGCATTGGCTGAACGGGCTCAGATTTATTCGCGTCCACAGAAGGCAACGCTGCGCAAGCAGTTGCCAAGGCGCTTATAGATAAGGTTAACTGGAAGAGACGATTAAGAAATTTCATCGTCCCGACGTTCTCCAATTGAGCGAGCGGCTTTGATCCGATAGCGGATACGTTTGAGGCATTCGGCGAGTCGGGGAACTCGTTGAACTGCGCGCTTAATTTCAATTGCCGAATTTCCGATGAGGAATCTACATGCGCTTTTCACCAGTTTAATTTCATACATTGTAACGATGTCTGTGGAAAAACTTTGCTTATAAGGAGTGTCGCCAGCCAAAAAATCATAGACGTTTCTATTCTTAGACGCGTTGTACATAATCGCATGATAGTGCGAAACCAAGCCTGGGCGGTATACATTCTGCGGCAGGTAATTAAATCCGCTCTGATAAAAAAGAACCTGTCCGCCGTAAACAAAACAATATAAATACCCAAGGCTTCCGGCTGAATTGAAGATATGCAGGAGTTGAATTTCTTGCGCTTCAAAGCGGGAACGGATCAATTCTTTGTGGAATTGATACACATAACGATTGGCAAACGCGCCCGGCCGCCCAGCCTTGCTCCATTTCGCCTGATGAAGCGCAACCAGCCGCTCAAACATAGACAAGGCTTCCGCTTGGTTCATCGCCTCTTGAACGACAAGCGCGCCCCCATTCGCCTCATATTGCTTGATCGAGCGTCGAATTTGATTGCGCTTATTTGGGCTTAATAATGCGTATAGATCCAAATTAGCGGCGCGGACTTTTTGTAAATCCGTCCAATAGGAAGCGGCTGAATGCGCCTCCAAGACGCGGAAAGGATAACGCCGCTCTTGATTAAGTAGGTCGAAGTCTTGGACAAATTTAGAGGAGACCCATGAGAATTTGAATTCATCCCAGCCCAAAGCGCTCAGGTAGCGTATCGCTTCCGCCTTGTCTTTGAGCGCCGCCGAATCGTACAAAATAGAATTATATTCCGCATAAATATCGTCATAGGTTTGAACGGCAGTCGCATTCAAAGCAAACACTTCAGATGGGAGAACGCCGTATCTATTCTTCTTCTTTTTACCGATGAAAAAAGCCAAGACCGGCAAGTCGCCCAAGTAACCGACAATCAACTCGAGGCGGGTTTCGCGCGGAAGGCTCTTCAGCCAGACGGAGATCCAGCCCCACGAAGTGAAGTACGTATGCTCGCTTCGATGCTGCAAACTCAACCAAACGCTTTCAACCGTCTGCATTTGCAAAAACGGATCGTAAGTCTGGAAGCGAAGAGATGCGTTATCAAATGTCATCAGGATAGGCAAAAACGTAGAAGAGGATTCTCTTATTGGCTCGGCTCAAGTTGTCGTTCTGCGCGCAACAGGTCCAGCAGGATAAATAAGCATACGAAGATATAGAAGAATTCATAATTGCTTTCTTTAATTTCCTGCACGGCTTGGACAAATGGGACTCCGGCATAGCTATAGTCAGCCTCCAAAACAAGTTTAGCCACTTTAGCCAGCAAATAATTGAACACAAAGAACATACCCAAACCCCAAGGAATAATAGGTATAAATTTAGAGCCGAATTTATTAAACTTGGGAAGCGCGGCGGCAACTAACGGTATCAGGAAGACGAAGAAGCCCCAGAAAACATCAAACTCGCTCTCAAAGGGCAAAGCGACGCCATTAAATTCAATGTTATGAATTGTGATCTCATCCTGCTTGTTAATTTCAGCGAGGCTTTCAGGAGTGGCGAAGCCAAAGATTCTCTGTCCCCAACTAATCTCTTCTCCCGCGCCAAAAAGGAACAAAAGCGCCAACGCAAGGTATGCCGCTTGTTTTACCCAAAAGACCTTTGTAATTCTGCGTCGCTTTATTGTGGAGTAAAAGGCGTAAAACATCAAACCCGAGGCGATAAACAAAGAGAGAGCGCCGAGGTTCTCAAAATAGCCGTCCTCACGGTAGAGTCGAGGAGCCAACTCGTTGAATCTTAATGTTAAGTAGGTTAACCCCGTGTAAGCAAAAACAACGGCATAGAAAATTGGTTTATAAAATATACTCGTTCTATTCATACGTCCTCGTTATCTTCAAATAGTCGGAAACTAGTGCGCGCCTCGCTGTTCAAAAACAGCGAGAATTGTCTTAAACAAAATCGCAAAATCCAAGCAGATACAGGCGTGATCAATATACGCGATGTCCAGCCTGAGACGGTCGTCAAATTCTGATTGAGCCCGCCCGACAATTTGCCATAGTCCTGTCAGACCGGGCGGAACGTCCAAGCGTTCAGTCTGCCACAACTGGTACGTTTCTACGCCGAAGGAGGTGGGGCGCGGACCCACCAGACTCATTTCGCCTTTCAAGATGTTGAACAATTGAGGAAGTTCATCCAAGCTTGTTTTTCTTAAGAAGCGCCCGATTTTGGTCACCCGAGGATCGTCGGTAATTTTGAAATCGGGCCACTGCAATTCATTCAGATGCGCGTATTGCTTCTTCAGATCTTCAGCGTTCGGCGCCATTGTCCGAAATTTATAGATTACAAAACGCTTCCCGCCTTTTCCTGTGCGAAGCTGGCTAAAAACCGCCGGCGCGCCGGGCGAGGTGACGACAATAATCAGCCAAATCGCAGCAACCACAATCAGCCAGAAAGGGGCGCTGACGATCACCAAAAATAAATCCATGAAACGTTTTGCCCATAAATAAGTTTGACCCGTAAAAACATGTTTCTTTGGGTCAAATTGAATTAACCATTCGTTCAAATTTTCTCGCGTCAGATTCATAGGAATTTCAGGAAACGCTTTCGCTTTCATATGGGTGAACTTCTTTAGTCAACGGAGCGCTTCCTTGCACAGCCTGTGAACGCGCCCGCGCCATATGCAAAAGATCTTCAAAATTAAGGACTTCGTCGGGGAAGGTCGAGACGCCGCAAGTTATTTTAAAATTCGTCTTTCTCGTCAAAACACTGTCTACTCTTCCCGCTAAAAGTTGAACTTTCTCCAACGGCGTTTCGGGGCACAAAATCAGAAAACGCCCGCCGCGATCCTGCATTAAAATATCGGTCTCGCGTATGCTTTCATTCAAGATCTGCCCGACTCTAGCGGCGGATAAACGCGTTATCATATCGCGCTGTAAAGCTTTCAAAACATCTCGCGAGGCTTGGTCGTCTTGCGACGACATCCTTATTACAATCAAAGAAAGCGGGTGATGATAGCGGCGGCTCCGGGTAATTTCAGTTTTAACAATGGCGGAAGATTCTTCCAGCTTAATAACGTCATGCGGAAACGCGCCCTGCGCCAGCGCATCCATCATGGATTCAGATTGACCGATCGCCGCCGCCAATTGATACGACAACCATACTCCCACTTCCACCAGTATAAATTCCAACAGGACGATCGCCACATCTTCTGTAGACGTATTCAAACGGTTGATCGTTCGAAAGAGCGCGAAATACACTGCGCCAAAAAAAATGCTCGGCACATACACCGGCATTTTATACAAAGCCGGAATGAAGATCATAATTGGGATAATTAAGATTGCAGAAATATAGAAATAAGATGCGAAATTAATAATTGGGCGGTCGGCGCTATCCAATTGCCCAAAAACTAAAATAACCAGCAGATAAAACGATACCAAAAGCAATGATTTTCTAAAATTAGTCATATTCGATTCCAATAACGAAGAATCCTTACAAAAATAACAGGTCGGGAGGGTAATTATACTGTTTTTTTTGAGAGCGTAAAAAATAATCGCGTCAAACCAACCCCCCATCAGTCCCTATTGCCAGATAAACTCAACCTTACTTAACGAATTTACATCGAGGCGCTCTAGCCGTTTACGCAGCAATTAACGCCTTCTTTACTTTTCTTTGATTTAACAGGTTTTAATATCGCGTTTGAATTATAGGCTGCCCCACATCGCCCCATTAATTGCGCTTCATTTTCGCTTTTGCCTCAGGCTAGTCTATAAGCCGCATTCTGTCCTGCGGACGCTCTTGCGAGCGACCCGCATGTGCGATCATCTCTCTGGGCGGCGCGTCGCCGCGCCGCTCGGTGCAGCCTACCCAGGACTGACTCGATCGCCAAGCGACAGAGTATGTATGAAGGCGAGCCGCCTCCCGCCATCCGCAGATGGCTTCGTCCTTGCTTGGCTTTGCTCCCGGCGGGGGTTACCTGACCGTCTACATTACTGTAGACGCCGGTGGTCTCTTACACCACCTTTTCACTCTTACTACCCTCGCCCTTGCGTTCCTCTCTCGATAAGAGAGGAAACAAAGACAAGGGAGCGACTTGTTTCTGTGGCCCTTTCCGGCAGGTTCGCTCCTCAACGGAGGCTTCCCCGCCCCGGGTGCTATCCGACGCCGTGCTCTATGGAGTGCGGACTTTCCTCGACTCTGCAAACACAGAGCCGCGATCGCCCAACCAACCTGAGGCGTTTGTATAATACTCGCAAGAGGAAGACCCGTCAACCATGAACAGGCGGTATACAATTTTGAAAATGGGTTATTACCGGCTGGCTTTTTTTGTAAAAGACATTAAAATAGTGTTGCAATTTGATTGGAGGAATCATTGTGAGCAAGCGACAAGGTAAAACGATCATCGGTCTAACGGGAAACATCGCCACCGGCAAGAGCGTTGTGCGGCGCATGCTGGAACATCTCGGCGCGTATACGATTGACGCCGATACGCTTGCTCATCGCGTAATTGCAAAGAACGCGCCAGGCTATAAGCGCGTCCTCGATATGTTCGGCTCTTGGCTGCTGGACGAAGATGAACAAATTAACCGCAGCAAATTGGGCAAACTTGTCTTTTCAGACCCCGATGCATTGGGGCGCTTGGAAGCAATTATCCATCCATACGTCGGGCAGGCGGTAGACTTGCTGATTCGCCGCGCCAGTCAGCCTGTCATAGCGATCGAAGCGATCAAATTACTCGAATCGAATTTACACAACGAATGCGATTCAATTTGGGTCGTTGACGCGCCGGAACAGATTCAAATCGAACGCCTCGTACGCAAGCGCGGACTCAGCCATGAAGAAGCGCGCCAGCGCATTCACGCACAGGCGCCGCAAGCCGAGAAGATTGCCGCGGCGAACGTCGTCATCAAAAATAACGGTTCGTACGATGATCTTTGGAAGCAAATCGTCGAGGGGTGGCAAGCGCTCGTCCCAACCAAGCAAACGGCTCCGCTTGTAGAAGCCGCGACAAAACCGGGAGAGTTTTCGCTTCAGCGCGGACGCCCGCGCGATTCGCAAAAGATCGCGGCTCTGATCACCCGTCTCAGCAAAGGCAAACGCGTCATGAGCGCCGACGACGTAATGGAAGCCTTTGGCGACAAAGCCTACCTTATTTTGCGAATGGGCGACGAGCCGGTCGGAGTCGCGGGTTGGCAGGTGGAAAATCTCGTAGCGCGCACCAGCGATCTATATATTGACGCGCAGATCGCCATTGATAAAGCCTTGCCTTTGTTGCTGCAAGAGGTGGAAGAAGCCTCCAACAGCCTGCAATGCGAAGTTTCGTTGGTCTTTCCGCCTATTGATTTAGTCGGCTTCGATTCGGTCTGGAAAAACATCGGGTACTCTCGCCGGTCGCCGGAATCGCTCGGATCGCAAGCATGGATGGAAGCCGCCAATGAATCCATGCCGCGCGGCGGAGCGTTATTCTTCAAGCAATTGCGCGCCGACCGTGTGTTGCGCCCGATCTAGGCTTCGCGTTAAAACAACCGCATCGAGGGGACGTATCCATTGAGCGCGCCGCCCGCTCAGAGGTTGATTAATATTTCGCCGTTCCCATTGTCCAATCTGTAATTACCAATTACACTTCTAGCGATGGCGGACTTCTTCGATAACATCTTCTTCATTTTTCAGCGTCTCAATTGGCTGAGCGCTCTGGATATTCTGCTAGTCGCGCTAATCTTTTTCGTACTTTTGTACACTCTGCGCGACACGCAAGCGATGGTTTTGGTGCGCGGCGCGATTTTTCTAGTCATCGCGCTCATCTTGCTCACTTCCCTATTCGACCTGCCGGCATTTTCATGGTTGGTGCAAAGTACACTGCCTGCGCTGCTGTTAGCCATTCCCGTCATCTTCGCTCCAGAGATTCGACGCGCGCTCGAAAGGCTGGGGCGCGCAGGGACGTTTGTCACCGGCGCGAGCGCGATCGCACAAACGGAAAATTTGAAAGTAGTTCACGCCATCGTTGAAGCCTCCAGACGGCTTTCAGCGCGACAACACGGCGCATTAATCGTAATGCAACGCAACGACAATCTTAGCCAATATGCTGAGACGGGAGTCTCGCTTTACGCGCAGGTTACGCCGGAATTGCTCTTACAGATCTTCTACCCCGATACGCCGCTGCACGATGGAGCGGCGCTCATCGCCGGTGGGCAGATCATCGCGGCGGCATGCGTTATGCCGCTTTCAGCGAGCGGCATCCTCAATCGCAGCCCAGAACGCCAAATGGGGCTGCGGCATCGCGCCGCGCTGGGAATCTCAGAGGCAAGCGATGCGGTAAGCGTCGTTGTTTCCGAGCAGAGCGGTTCGATCTCGATTTCGCACGCGGGACGCATGATCCGCCGCATTGATCCCGAACGACTCGAAAATATCCTCATTGCGTTTTATAAAACAACCGATAAAACGCCTCGTAAGGATTGGCTGCGACGGCTGTTCCACAATCCATTTAGAAAGGATCGGTAACTCGAAAGGCTCGAGATTCCCATTATAACGATAGATATGCGTTGGCTGATCTCTAACCTTAGCACATTTCTTCTCGCGTTGATCCTTGCCCTTGCCGTTTGGATCTCTGCCGTCACCGCCGCCAACCCGGACGAAGTCCGCGCGCCGATTAAAGTTCCGCTCGAAATTATCGGGCAAGACCCGGCGCTCATCGTCACCAGCGCGCTGCCTGCGAACATTGAAGTGACGCTTCGCGCGCCGCGCTCGGTCTGGGAACAGTTGACCGTCCAAGAGAAGCCGGTCCGCGCCATCGTAGACTTGTCAAATCTGAGCAGCGGAGAGCATCAGATTGATATTCGCGTACAAATCTCCGTTCGACCGACACAAATTGTCCTAACCGATCCTACCTCCATCGTCGTAACCTTAGAACGGCTCGCCTCTCTAACGCTCCCGATTGACCTATCATTGCAAGGCGAACCCGCCATTGGATTCCAAGCCGGCACGCCGAGAATGGACGCGCAAACCGTCGTCGTCTCAGGACCCGAATCGCTGCTCAATAAAGCGGAGCGGGCGCGGGTTCTCGTCAACTTTGGCGGCGCGCGCGAAAGCATAGACCAAGCCATTCCCATTAAGATTTTAGACGGTCAGAACGCAACGCTGAACGGACTGACAATCACCCCCGAAAATGTCGTTGTGCAAATCCCCGTCAGCCAGCAGGGCGGATTTCGCGATGTGGCGGTCAAGGTTGTCGTCAACGGGCAGGTATCTGCCGGTTATCGTCTGGAGAATATTTCAGTCTTTCCGCCAATTATCACGGTCTTCGCTTCAAACCCAGAACTTGTACGCGCTTTGCCCGGCGTGATCGAAACACAACCGCTCAACCTGCAAGACGCTAAAGAGGATATTTCGACGCGTCTGGCATTAAATCTGCCGACGGATATCACTATTGTCGGATCGCAAACCGTGGAAGTCAAAGTGGACGTTTCGCCCATTCAAACCAGCGTCACACTGTCTAATCAACCCGTTGAAGTGGTCGGATTGCCGCCCGGTTGGAACGCAGTCGTAGCGCCTCAGACCGTAGACGTGATCGTCTCGGGCCCGCTGCCGTTGCTCGACGCGCTGACGCCGCAAGATGTTATCATCAAAGTGGATGTAAGCAAGCTGCAAGCAGGAACGTATCAATTAACGCCTTTGGTTAATGTGTTGATCGAAAAGATCGTTATCGAATCGATCTTACCAAGCGCCATTGAGGTCACGCTCTACCCGCCCGGCGCGCCGATCCCGACGCCATAACCTGAAAGAATTTAACCGAACTATGACCAGACCCATCGTCGCCCTCGTCGGCAGACCCAACGTAGGAAAATCAACTTTATTCAACCGTCTCGTCGGCGAACGCATGGCGATCGTAGACGACACGCCCGGCACCACGCGCGACCGTCTCTTCGGCGAAGCGGAATGGAACGGACGCGCTTTCCACGTCATTGACACCGGCGGCATTGATCCTACGCACGGCGGGAAAACCCCGCTCTCTATTGGGTCGGCGGATTTTATCGCTGAGATCAAAGCGCAAGCGCACACAGCCATCAGCGAAGCGGATGTCGTGCTGTTTATCGCCGACGGTCAAGCCGGCGTAACCGCGCCGGATATCGAAGTGGCGAACATTTTACGGCGTTCGCAAAAGAAGATGAAAGACGGTTCATTCTTCCCGCCGATCATCCTCGTCGTCAATAAATGCGAAGCGCGCGAGACGCGAGAAGCGGCAAGTCAATTCTATGAACTAGCGCTGGGCGATCCGCACCCGGTCTCCGCCGTACATGGAAGCGACACCGGCGACCTGCTCGACGCGCTGGTCGCCATCTTCCCCGCAGAGAAAGCAATAGAAGAAGATGAGAGCGTCAAAATCGCCATCGTCGGCAAGCCGAATGCGGGGAAATCAAGCCTATTGAATCGTTTGGTTGGCGAGGAACGCGCTATCGTCAGCCCTATTCCGGGCACAACGCGCGATGCTACCGACACAAGGATCAAAGTAAACGGACTCGACGTGACGTTGATTGATACGGCGGGCATCCGCCGACGCGGACGAATCGAGCCGGGCGTAGAACAGTTCAGCGTGCTGCGCTCCTTTAAAGCCATCGAACGCGCCGACGTCGCGCTGCTGATGATTGACGCGACGACGGGCATCACCGCGCAAGATGCGCACATCGCAGGGTTCATCCTCGAACAATGGAAGTCGTGCGTGGTAGTCGTTAATAAGTGGGACGCCGTAGAGAAAGACTCATACACAATGGACGAGCATACGCGCAAGATCCGTTCCGATTTGAATTTTATGGATTATGTTCCGTTATTGTTTATCTCCGCCAAGACCGGTCAGCGCGTAGATACCGTTTTACCGATGGCGTTGCGCGTACAAGAGGAGCGACTCGCGCGCTTGACCACATCCAAGATCAACGAAGTGATCCATAAAGCGCAAGACGCGCACGCGCACCCATCCCGCTCAGGGCAGCAGTTGAAAATGTTCTATGGCACACAGGTTCGTTCAGACCCGCCGACGTTTATGATCTATGTCAATAATCCGAAACTAATGCACTTTACTTATTTGCGTTATTTGGAAAATCAGATACGCAAAGAGTACGGTTTTCTAGGAACGCCAATACGGATCGTAACAAAAGGTAGACGCGAGTAACTTTCAGCAATCGGCACTCAGCAGTCAGCAAGGAGAAACAATGAAAGACTTTCGTCAACTCAAGGTATGGGAAAAGTCTCATCTATTGGCTCTGGCAATTTACAAAGAAACAAAAGGATTTCCAAAAGAAGAACTTTACGGCTTGACTTCACAAATCCGCCGATCAAGCATGTCTATTCCAACAAATATCGCGGAAGGATGTGGGAAATTTACAGATGCAGATTTCGCTCGCTTCCTTCAAATTGCAATGGGTTCCGCCAGCGAAACAGAGTATCAACTAATTCTCGCGCGCGATCTTGAATTTCTCTCCGCAGAAAATTACGGAAAGCTTCACAATGACGTTGAGGAAGTAAAACGGATGCTCGCGTCCCTGCTCAAAACGCTGAGAGCCAACCGCTGATGGCTGATTGCTTTGATTTCATCATCATCGGTTCTGGCTTCGGGGGCAGTGTCTCCGCCATGCGCCTCGCCGAAAAAGGATATTCCGTCCTCGTTCTCGAAAAAGGAAAACGCTACGAAGATAGCGACTTCGCTGTAACGAACTGGCAGTATTGGAAATATCTCTGGGCGCCCGCCATTCGCGCCTACGGTATTTTACAAATTAGCCTGCTTAAAGGCGTGATGGTCTTGCACGGAGCGGGAGTCGGCGGCGGCAGTTTAGGATACGCCAACGTGCTCGAAGTTCCCAGCGACGAAACATTCGCCACGCCCGCTTGGAATCGGACGCTCAACTGGGGAGAGACGCTCAAGCCACATTACGAAACAGCGAAGAAAATGCTCGGCGTAGCGCGCAATCCCAAACTCTGGAAAGCGGACGAAATCCTCAAACGGATGGCGGACGAGCGCGGCATGGGGCAAACTTTTCGCGCCACAGACGTTGGGGCTTACTTCGGCGAAGAGGGCTTAACCGTCCCCGATCCTTATTTCGGCGGCAAAGGACCCGACCGCGCAGGTTGCATTCACTGCGGCGCCTGTATGGTGGGTTGCCGGCACAACGCCAAGAATACGCTTCCAAAAAACTATTTATATTTCGCAGAAAAGAACGGGGCGAAAGTAATTTCAGAATCAGAAGCAACCGACGTGCGACTCTTTGACGAATATCAAAAATCTGATGCGCGCTATGAGATTATTTACCAATCCTCCACTTCCCTATTCAAACGAAAACGCGCCGTATATGCAAAAAATGTGATCTTCTCCGCTGGCGTGATGGGAACGATGAAGTTGCTATTAAACTTGCGCGACGTGAAGAAATCGTTGCCGAAACTATCCGCCGCATTAGGGACGCTGGTAAGGACCAACTCTGAAGGTCTGCTTGGAAGCGTGGCGCGCAAATCGGACATCAACTACTCGGAAGGCGTCGCCATCTCATCCATTTACAATCACGATGCAATCACGCGCATCGAACCGGTACGCTATCCCGACGGTTCATCGTTGATGCGCTATCTCGCCGCGCCGCTGATCGAAACTAATGTCAGCGTCCCTATCCGCCTCATCAAGTTTTTCTGGTGGGCGCTGACGCATCCAATAGACTTCGCAAAAGCCGCGTTTCTGCCGGGCTGGGCGCATAACGTCACAATACTATTGATCATGCAACACGCCGATAATCGAATGCGCTTCAAAATCGGACGCGGTTTGTTTACGCTTTTCCGCAAAGGTTTAGTGGCAGAAGAAGAACCCGGCTATGAGATTAACGCGCAAGTTCAAGGCTCGCATAAGATAACGCGCGAGTTCGCCGCGCGGATAAACGGCGTGGTGCTCGGTTCGATCGGCGAGAATCTTTTGGGCATGCCCACCACCGCGCATATCCTCGGCGGCGCGCCGATGAGCCACAACGCCGAAGAAGGCGCTGTGGATGAAAACTTCCAAGTTCACAACTACGATGGAATGTACATCATTGACGGCTCGATCATGCCCGCCAACCCTGGAGTAAATCCGTCGTTGACGATTACCGCGTTGGCAGAGTATGCGATGAGCAGAATTCAACCCTTCGACTTCGCTCAGGGTAAAACCTCGCGGGGAGACAAGCAGCCGTAAACCATAGAAAAGGACACGTTGCAACGCATCCCAACAATCTATCCGATTGTCACTATTCCCTTCAAGGACAAAACCATGGAAACCAAACCCGACACAATCAAAGTATCCGCCAATCATAAAGAGGAAATATCTGCCAACCGCGCAGACTTGTTCGTAACTGTCAAAGGCTCATCGCTCATTGGCGGGAATGAGGCGATGAAAAAGGCAAAAGAGGTAAGCACGCTCATTGAGGCGCTAAAACAGGCTGAAGTCAAGGAAGAGGCAATTCATTTGCAGGGAGTCCATATTGAGACGTCGAGCGGAGCGCTGCTCAAGTCCTCCAGTGCGACCTATCGGCTGAAGATCCAATGCGAAAAGCTGGAGCGGCTTGCCGAACTGCTCGACGTCGTTTCGGAGCAAAAGAATGCGACGTTGGAACGAATCGCATGGAAGTACAACGAAGACGAAGCGCGCGAACGCGGTCTACTCGCCGCGCTCGAAAAAGCCAAAAGCAAAGCGGACAAAGTGGCGAAGACGATGGGCGTGAAAATCCTTGGGGTATACGATCTGATCGAAAATAGTTTCGACGAAGAGATGCCCTATCCGCAATTTGCGGCGATACAAGCGGCGCCGATGAAACGCTCGGTCGGCATTACGCCCGAACCCAGCCTCGGCATGGACATTCAACACAACAAGACCGTCAGCGTAAACGTGGAAATTTGGTATCGGGTGTCTGGGTTTTAAATAAAACATCGGAGGCGGAAGCCTCCGATGTTTTATTTGCGTTCCTATTTTCGCGTTAGCGTTACTGCCGCAGAGCCATCCTCTGAAACGACAGTCAGTGTGTTTCCGCTCAACGTATAGGATGTCGTCCCGGTGAAGGCGTTGAACAGTCCGATTTCCTGTTCGCCGGCGGCGCCTTCGCAGAACATCAGCGTCGCCGCAAGCGGATCGAAAGCGATTGTCTTACCGTCCGTCGTATAACCGCCTGCAAACGTGTTGCACCCTGCAGTCCCATTCACATTGCCATCTTTGCCGAATGTGATAGATGTTTCAATATCGGGCGCGGCAAGCGTCGGGTTAGAAGGATCGCCGTAGGACGTGAGAGTCCATTCCCCAGTAATCGCGGCGGGAGCGCACGCGGCAAGGACGAGCGCCGCCAAGAGAAGCATGATCGTTTTTTTCATTGCATAGTTCCTTTTCATAAAGTTATAATGTATCGTAATTTATTTGCGCGCGAGAACGACAACGGACGCGCCGTCTTCCGACGTTATTGTCAGCGTAGCGTCGTTCAGCGAAAATGTTGCCGCACCGGCAAACGCACGCAAGACAGCCGCTTCTTGATCACCAGCGGCGCCCATGCACGCCATTTTGGTCGAAACGAGCGGGTCAAACGAGATGCGGTTGCCGTCAAGCGTATATCCGCCGTTGAATTGATTACACCCCACATTTCCGCTGAGTCGGTCAACGTCAAACACAACAGTTGCATCAATATCGGGCGCGGCAAGCGTTAGGCCGGCTGGATCGCCGTACGATTCGAGCGTCCACTCTCCAACGATCGAGGCAGGCGCAGCGGAAGCGCATGCGACGAGAGCAAACATCGCCGCGAGAAGCAATTTAAGTATCTTTTTCATCCTTATCTCCAATTTTGTTATCAGAGAATAGACGAATTAACTTGTGAAAAGTTCCTCAAAGGGGCGCCGATGCGTTATTCTATCGGTTAAAGTCTCTTCGCGTGAACAATGTAATCCCCGCCGCCGCAGAGACATTGAGCGATTCCACCCTCGGGTTGATCGGAATCCGCGCCTTCAAACTTGCGGCGTTTTCGATCTCAGGCGAGCATCCCTCTTTTTCACTGCCGAAGACGATGAGCAATCGTGCGTTGATGGACGCGATCTCATCCACTGTTTTTTCCGCATCCGCAGAAGTGACGAGCAACGATTGATTGTTTTGTTTGCAATACTCGATCAATTGGCTCGTCGTCGCTGTCATCACCGGCAAAGAAAACAGATAACCTCGGCTCGCACGGATCAACCTGCGATCATAAATATCCAGCGGATCCATATTCAGCAGGATCATTCCGCCAACTCCTAACGCCAGCGAGGTGCGGATGATGTTGCCGATATTGCCTGAAATGCTCACGTCTTCCAACACAACCACATCTTTGGCAATAGTTTGCAATTTCTCCAATCCAACAAATTTAGGCGTTTCGGCAATAGCAAAGATGCGCGAAATTTTATCGTTTTCAAAGAGTTTCTTCGTCGTCCGTTTCGCCACCTCGTGGATGGTTGCGCCGGCGGTCAGTTTCCGTCTCAACGCATCGGAAATTTTGTCCTCGCCTGAAAAATAAACGGATTCAATCTCGATCCCTGCTTCGAGGGCTTGGAAGATATTCTCCTCATCGTCAATAATGATCTGGTTGAGTTCGCGGCGTCCCTCGCGCGTGAGCAGTTTGCGGATGGGTCCCGCAAGGGGATGATTGAGGGAATCAACGAGGAAGGGGTTGTTTGCGGAGGGTTCGTTCATATAACATATGATAATCGTGTCGAGAGTCGGGGTCAAGAAAATTCGTCTTTGGTCGGCGGTTCAAATAATTTCATCCACGATTCCAAATCCTTCCTACAGACAAAGAATGTTCCTGATGGCAAGTTGGCATTCCGCTCGGAGAGCCTTCGCCATAACTCATCAAGTCCCACCTCTAAAAAATGCAACTTTACCTTCGCTCCGAGCGCTTCTGCTTCTACCCGAAATCGGGACCGCTCTTCGCGTGACCAGAATCCATTCTCCAAGATCACATCAATTCCAAGCGCAAGAAGGCGTTTGGCAAAACTCCATTGAATGGACTCCGCAATATCCCGTAATCTGTCCATTTCTTTTGTGTCGTTTGGGTCACGGAGAATCTCGGCAATCCACTCATCGGGGCAAAACCGCACCGCATTTTCCGAAATTTCGAGTTGTTTTGCAAGGGTAGTTTTCCCCGATCCTGGTAACCCACAAATCAAATGAAGAGTTGTCATAAATCACAATGTTACCCGTGCAAAGATAACTTCCAGTTACAACAAAAATAAGCTTAATTCTTATAGTGGTGTCATCCGAATTCGGTTATCCTCGATAACAGAGAAATGTCCCGCCCAATTATCGCGGCTAGCGAGCGCTTGCACAGCAACTTGAGCAACATATTGCGGAGATTTTGGAGTGATTCGGAATAAGATTACTCCGCTTTGTGATGGAAGTTTTGCGCGAAAGGCCAGTTCACCGAAATCCTTGTCAAACGTCACAACAATGCGATTTTCCTCTTGCGCGCGGAGGAGTATTCTATCGTCTGCCATTCCGCGTGAGTCTTCCCGAATCCACGAAACATCGTGCCCTGCTTCGACGGCTTCCAAGGGGAAGTTTTCGTTTGCCAACAGGCGCATGGTCAAGCCTGTGATAGTTCGAGCGGATAGACCTTCTCGGCTTTGAGAATATTGGATGCATACATCAAGCAAGCGGCAATATCCTCATGCGTGATACCTGGGTAATTGCGTATGATTTCGCTTTCATCCCAGCCCTGCCCGAGCAGTTCGACGATAAATTCGACTGCGAGTCTGGTTCCTTTGATGACAGGCTTGCCAACCAGGATTTTTGGGTCAACGATGATTTTTTGTTTCCAGTCCATAGTTCACTCCTTTTGTGAGGGCGACATCACTGATTTTAGCACGGATGAAACCGAGAAAAATACTCAGCGCAAACTCGGTTACGCCAAAGTAAAATACGCCTATGCAGATTATACATGTGGATGAACACATCCTCGTCCTCAACAAGCCCGCAGGGATTCCCGTCCTGCCTGATGGGTGGGAGAAGGATTCGCCGTATTTGGTGAAGTTGTTAGAGGATGAATACGGAAAAATATTTGTCGTTCATCGGCTGGACAAGATCACCAGCGGGGTGATGGTCTTCGCGCGGGATGCGGAGAGTCACCGGGCGCTGAATATGCAGTTCGAAAATCACGAGGTGGAGAAAATCTATCACGCGATCGTCGAGGGGAATCCGAAATGGGAGGAGAAGGTTGCGAGGCATCCATTGCGAGTCAATGTGGGGCATAAACATCGGACAGCCGTGGACGACAGGAACGGGAAGCCGTCGGAGACGCGATTCAGGCTGATTAAACAGTATCAAACTGCGGCGTTGATTGAGGCGACGCCGAAGACCGGACGAACGCATCAGGTGCGCGTCCATGCGCGAGCATTAGGGCATACGCTTGTGGGAGATATTCTATATGGCGCGGCAGAGTCAAAGGCCATCGCACGCCCAGCGCTGCATGCGCTAACATTAACGTTCGCTCATCCCGTTATGCAGGAACGACTCACGTTTAAAGCGGAGTATCCTCCCGATTTTGCCTGCGCCTTGAAATTTTTGTAAGTTGAACGCGCCCCGCCGATTGTGGTATCCTTTGCCCGATGATTTCACATCCTTCTTCCCCCATTAGTTTTCCACAACTCGACATTTTGCCCGTAGAAAGTTTAATTCTGCACGAAGAGCATGACCGGCAGCGCAGCGCGCCATTAATTGAGAAATTGCGCGGCGCAGGCGTTTTACGCAACCCGCCGATCGTCATGCCGCTGACCGACGGCTCGCAGCGCTACATGGTGTTGGACGGCGCAAACCGCGTCACATCATTGCGTGCGTTAGAATTTCCGCATCTCGTGGCGCAAATCGCGCAAGCGGACAATCCGAATGTCAATTTGCAAACGTGGAATCACGTCGTTTGGGGGATGAGCGCGCGCGCGTTCATGAGCAAACTTGGCAAGATCAAGGGACTGGAAGCCGTCAAGGTCAACTCGCGCCGGTCGCTGGACGCGCCAAAGTACGCGCCGGTTCAAATTCGTCTGCCGAACAGGGAGCTCTATCTGCTCATGGAAGAGCCGTCTGACCTGCCCAAACACATCGAGACCTTACACGCCGTCGTCAACGCTTATAAGACCTCCGCTTCGCTCGACCGCACAAGCCAGACGTTAATCGAGCCGTTCCGCCCGATCTATAAAGACCTGACCGCGCTGATCATCTTCCCGCGCTTCAAGATTCGCACGCTGCTAAAACTGACCTCGAACAATATCGTACTGCCGACGGGCATTACGCGCTTTACGGTATCGCCGCGCGCCTTGCATGTCAATTATCCCCTGCACGAATTATCCAGCGGAAAGCCGATTGACTATAAACGCGAATACCTTAAACGCTGGGTGGACGCGCGCGTAGAGCAGAAAGGCGTACGTTTATACGCCGAGGCGACTTATTTATTCGACGAGTAACCGATGACATTAGATTTCTTTTCTCCTGAAAACAGTATGCGCGCAACGCCGGAAGAGACATCTATTCTCTCTATGGGCGCGAAACCTTATTCAGACGGGTATCGGCTGCGCGTCCACATCGAGATCACGCCGTTTCAAAAACAACCTTATGTTGAAATCTTGCTGATCAACGCCGAAGGAGAGGAAGTCGCGTCAACGAACATCATCGAGCCGATGGGCTGGAAGCTCGAATTCACTATGCATCTCCGTGAGGAAGAATTGAAAAATCCATACACACTGCAGGCGACGTTGTACTACCCTGACGGTCCCAGCAAAGAACCGCAGACATTTTCGTTCAACGTAGAGCCGCCTTCTGATGTGGAACAAGCCTAAACCCCAACGCCGTATCTAAAACGCTCCACGCTATGTTAAAGTTTTTCTTCCGGCTGACGTTCTACTTCATTGTTCTATTGTCGCTCTCTGCGTGCGCTCGTCCAAGCGCGGAGGTTGAACGTCTAACGCCGTCATCCAGCGAGCCAAGCGAGCCGCCCATCGCCGTTACAGCCGCTTCGACGAACGACGGCGAAGTAATCTTGTTTTCGTATGAAGAGGACGGGTTCGCTCATCTCTTCGCCTACATTCCCGGGCAAATGCCCATTACGCGACTGACCGCCGGCGACTGGGACGACATCGCTCCTGCCGCCAGCCCGGACGGAAAATCCATCGCTTTCGCATCCAACCGCAATGGATTCTGGGACCTTTATCGAATGGACTTTCCCGGCGGCGACGTAACCCAACTAACCCACTCGCCCGAATACGAAGGCGCGCCCAGTTGGTCGCCGGATGGAACCTTCCTCGCCTATGAAGCCTACCGCGACGACAATCTCGATATTTTGATTGGTCCCGCCGATAATCCTTTGCAAGACGCCATCTACTTAACTCATTCTCCCGCCTCCGATCACTCTCCTGCATGGGCGCCCGGCGGGCGGCAGATCGCATTTATCTCGGAAGGCGAGGTCATTCTCGCAGACTTAGACGAATCAGACGAGGAACGCTTCTCTAACATCAGCGTCACCGAAAGAGCGGCGGAATCGCATCCGGTCTGGTCGCCAGATGGGACAAAGCTTGCGTGGGCGTCTACAAGCCAAAGCGTGGGACGCAGCGGGATTTACATTTGGGATGCGACGCGCATCGCGCCAGCGGTTTGGTTAGGCGACGGCGATTATCCCGCGTGGAATGCGACCGGCGAACAAATCATCACTACGTTTGATGCGCCGAATGAAACCTTCATCGTCACATATTCGTTGGACGGCAAATCGCTACAACCTTTCGTTCCATTTCCAGCCGCCCTGCGCGGATTGGTTTGGGCGACGCTAGACCTCTCAATTCCGTTGTCGGCGACGTTTCAAAAAGCCGCGCAAATAACCCCCGCTCCCTTGTGGACGATGATCGTCAACTCGACTTCAAACGGATTGGCGGAGCGATACTCGCTCGCAAAATTGGAAAACATACAAGCGCCGTACCCGCAATTGCACGATCGCGCCGACGAAGCGTTCAACGCGTTGCGTCAACGCGTCATCGAACAAGCCGGCTGGGATGCCCTGGCGAGTTTAGAGAACGCCTTCGTACCGATCACAGCCCCGCTCGACCCGGGCTTCGAGGAAGATTGGATGTACGCCGGGCGCGCATTCGCGCTCAACTCATTGATGACCAACGCCGGCTGGATGGTCGCCGCGCGCGAAGATTTCGGCGCGCAAACGTATTGGCGACTGTACATCCGCGCGCAATTACAAGACGGTTCGCTCGGCGAACCGCTGCGCGTTGTGCCATGGGATCTTTCAGCGCGTTACAACCTCGACCCGAAGATTTACGAACAAGGCGGCTCCTATAGCGCAACGCCCGGCGGTTACTGGGTGGACATAACCGCGCTGGCACGCCAATACGGTTGGGAACGAGTTCCCGCGCTGCCTAACTGGCGCACCTTCTTTCGCGGGGCGCGCTTCACCGAATTTGCCTTCACCGAAGGGCTCGACTTTTATGCCGCGATGCTGCAACTCTATCCGCCGGATATTTTGATCACGCCGACGCGCTTGCTGCCGCCCACGTTCACCGCTACGGTCACATACACTCCCACGCCGACCGCTACCAACACGCGCACGCCGCGCCCGACCGCAACCCCTTCGCTGACGCGCACGCCGACAAGTTCAGCCGTTCCGTCGGGTACGCCGATTCCCACAGATACGCCGCCGACGATCGTGCCATGAAGAAAAGAATATCATGTCGTTGCGAGGAAGCCCGAAGAACTGACGAAGCAACCTCCACCACGTTGATGGAGATTGCTTCGTCGGGCTGGCGCCCTCCTCGCAACGACATGATAGTTTTTATCTTATTGATTTCACTCCTCGTCGCCTGCGCGCCTGCAACATCAAGCGAGTCAGGCCCAGCTCCAACCGCAGTGATCGGCGGGCAGACGAATCAACCTACGCCGCCAACCAAAGCGGCTCCGCGCCCAACCATCGAACCGTTTCGCTTCGTCCTGCCGACGCCGGGCGCCGAGCCAGTCTCCAATTGGCGTCCGCCCTTGTATCCGCTTCCCTGGGCAGTTTCGCCGTACGATCATTTCTACTTCGCCCGCCCCATCGCCGCCGACAACGTCAACTGGCCCCTCGCAGAATATCGCTATGGGGGCGTGTACTTCGCGCCGAACATTGTGCATACCGGCGTAGATATTGACGCGGTGGAAGGCACGACCGTTCTCGCCGCCGGGGCGGGAACGGTCGTCTCCGCCGGCTGGGGATTGTTCAGCGGTTCCGACAATAACATTTCGGACCCTTATGGCATCGCCGTCGTTCTACGACATGATTTCGGCTACATGGGGAAAACGCTATACACTATTTACGCTCACATGAGCGAAGTAAAAGTTGTAAAGGGACAGCGTATGAAACTAGGCGATACGCTCGGTCTAGTCGGCTCAACCGGCGCAACGACAGGACCGCATTTACATTTCGAAGTGCGCTTGGGCGGCAACTCATTCTACGACACCTATAACCCCGAACTATGGATGGCGCCGCCCCAAGGTTGGGGCGTGCTGGCAGGACGCATCAGCGGAGAAAAAGGCGAATTGCTATACGAACATTCAGTGGAAACGCGGCCGCTTCCATCCGAAGTTCCCTTGCGGCGCGTTTACACATACGCCAAAGAAGCGGTTAACTCCGATCCGTACTATCAAGAGAATCTCGTATTAAGCGACCTGCCCGCTGGCATTTACAAGGTCACCATGAAATATAACGATAAAACCGTTCAAACTTTTGTCGAAATCTTTCCGGGGCAAATCACATATTTCACGTTCACCGACAAGAACGGATTCCAAACCGTCCCGCCGCCTGCGCCGACGTTGAATTTTCTGCCTAGAACAGCGACGGCTACACTGACGCCCACGCCGTAACTTGAAACTTATCCCTTGACGGACAGAACATCTGTGCTATACTCTCGGTTATACATAACCTCGACGTTTACGCTCATACCGGAGAATTCCTATGCCCCCACGAAAATCAAAAGCCGCCGCTCAAGAACCGACGACGAATCGCAACGCCGACGGAGCCAAACAAGCCGTCCTCGATAAAGCCATCGGCGACATCCTCAAACGCTACGGCGACGGCTCCATCATCCGCCTCGGCGAAGCACATTTCATGCAGACTGAAACCTTCCCGACCGGCTCGCTCTCGCTCGACATTGCGCTCGGCGTCGGCGGCATCCCGCGCGGACGCGTCATCGAAATCTACGGACCTGAATCCTCCGGCAAGACCACGATCTGCCAACACATCGTCGCCGAAGCGCAAAAGATGGGCGGCGTGGCGGCGTTCATTGATATGGAACACGCGCTCGATCCCGTCTACGCCGCGCGCGTCGGCGTGGACATTGACAACCTCTACGTCTCGCAGCCCGATACCGGCGAACAAGCGCTCGAAACCGCCGAAACTCTCGTCCGCTCTGGCGCGGTGGACGTGGTCGTCATCGACTCGGTCGCCGCGCTCGTACCGCGCTCCGAAATCGAAGGCGATATGGGCGACGCTACGATGGGCGTGCAAGCCCGCCTCATGTCGCAGGCGCTTCGCAAGTTGAGCGGCGCGATCAATCAGACCAAGACCGCCGTCATCTTTACCAACCAGCTGCGTCAAAAGATCGGCGTAATGTTCGGCAACCCCGAAACCACCACCGGCGGTCAGGCGCTCAAGTTCTACGCCTCCGTACGCCTCGACGTGCGCCGCATCCAAGCCATCAAAGTCGGCGACGAGGTGATCGGCAACCGCACGCGCGTCAAAGTGGTCAAGAATAAAGTCGCTCCGCCGTTCCGCACCGCTGAGTTCGACATCATGTTCAACGAAGGCATCTCGAAGAGCGGCGACGTCCTCGATCTGGCGACCAAATTCGAGATCGTCCAGAAGCGCGGCGCGTTCTATTCTTATGGCGACCAGCGCATTGGGCAAGGACGCGAAAATGCAAAGGACTTCCTGCGCGCCAACCCCGACCTCATGGCTGAAATAGACGCGATCATCCGCCAAAAAGCTCTCAGCGGCGAAATCGCCCTGCCGCTTGAAATCGGCGGCGACGATGGCAGCGGGAGTTCGGACGAAGAATAAACCCTTCGCAGGGGCGGACTTATGTGTCCGCCCTTTTTTTTTATGATAATCCTTCGGCTTCGTTCAGGACGTTTTTTTCTCAGTCAACGCCTAATTCTCCTAATCGCAATCTCTCTCCTATCAGCCTGCGCTTCTGCCGCTGCACCCGTGCCGTTCATCCCGCCGACCGCGCCAGTTGCGCTCATCCAACCGACCTTCATCATCAACCCGACTGAAAACGCAGTCGTCCATCAGCCAACGCCGCTGGCGACGCTCCCCCCCACCGAACGCGCCGCTGAGAGTTGCGTCAACAACCTGACCTTTGCCGAAGACCTCACCGTCTCAGATTATTCCTATATTGCCTACGGCGCAAGCATAGACAAGCGCTGGCTCGTCCAAAACAGCGGAACTTGCAACTGGGACGAGACCTATCGTTTACGGCACATCGGCGGCGCGGCTCTCGGCGCGCCCGAAGAGATCATGCTCTACCCGGCAAAATCGGGCGCGCAAGCCATCGTTCAAATCTTCTTTACCGCGCCCTTCGCCGACGGCGAATACGTCTCCGCCTGGCAGGCGTTCGACCCTTACGGCTTCGCGTTCGGCGACCCGCTCTTTCTTCGGATCGAAGTCGCCGCGCCATAACCCAAGTTTCGCGCTGCTTCGCAGGATTTATTTAAGAATTCGCGGCAAAAGGTTTTGACCCGCGCAAGTCGTAAACAAGTATAATCACATCATGAAACAGGGAACCTTCGAAAAAGAGATCTTCATCAAAGCAGACGCGAAAATCGTCTTCGCCATCGTCTCGGAATTCAGTCAACATCACAAAGTTCACCCGCTCATTCAGAAAGTGGAACGCGTCGCCGATGCGCCTCAAGGCGTTAAACGCTACTTGATCACCGACAGTTTACAATGGGGACCGTTCAAATTCAAGATCAAGTATCGAGCCGATATCGTTTCCATGACTGAAGATACGGTTCACACCGAAGCGTATCAAGCGCCGCAGACCTACATCTCAAACGTAACGACCGTAACGCCGCAAGCGGACGGCGTGCGCCTGCATGAAACCGTCACGCTCAAAGCGCCGAATCTCTTATTCGGCTACGCTTTCCAACAAGCGGAAATCGCGCATGAAGAAATGCTGAAACGCATCAAAGCCTTCGCCGAACAAAGCGGAAAACCGTAACGTCGTATTAATCTCAGACATAAAAAACCCTGATAGAATCAAAACTGAAAAGTTCTCACGATCTTTTTCAGACTTATTCCGCAGCGCCGACTCGATGAAACGTCCTTTAGGGCAAAAGCCAGCGCCGCCAAAGGACGTTATCCTTCCATGCACTATAACCTCCGCCTGTTCTGGCGCACGTTCTATCGCTCGTTCTTCGCCTCAAAAGACTCACCCGCCCCGCTCAACCGCAGACGCTTGCTCTTCCTTATTTTTTTCTACGCGGTCTGGCCCCTCGGCTCGTTGTTCCATTGGTTCTGCTTCTGGCTCGACGACATTCTCTTCCCCGCGCACAAAACGCATCCTATTGAAAAGCCGCTGTTCATCATCGGCAACTTGCGGAGCGGCTCCACGTTTCTTCACCGCCTGCTCTCGCGCGATTCGACCTTCACCAGCCTCACCACGTGGGATATTTACCTGACCCCGTCCGTCGTTCAGAAGAAATTTACGCAATTCGTCTCGCGCCTCGACAAAAAACTGGGCGGGCATTTGCATCGCGCCCTCTATGCCTTCGACCGCCGCACACTCGGTCAAATCAAAATCCATCCCATCTCGTTCTTCCAACCCGAAGAAGACGAAAACATCCTCATGCACGCTTGGGATTCGTTCTGGGGCACGTTCCTCTTCCCCTTCATGGATGAGTTTCCGGACTACCAGCATTTCGACGAGGCGCTGTCGCCCAAACACAAACGCCAGATCATGGCGTTCTACAAATCCATGTTACAACGGCATCTCTACGCGACAGGCAAAAAATATTACGTGGCAAAAGCCCCCGCCTTCAGCGCGAAGATCGAGAGCCTTGCCGAATTCTTCCCCGACGCGCGCATCATCTGCCTCGTCCGCAACCCGCTCGACATGCTCCCCTCCACCGTCTCGTGGATTCATTACTCCCGCGCCGTCTTCACAGGTCCGCATGACAACTATATTTATCTGGATGAAATCCTCGACCTGACTCAATACTGGTACCGCCACCCTCTACAATACCTCGACGCGCATCCTTCGCCCCGCAGCCTGATTCTCAGCTACGACGACCTGATCCAACGCCCCGAGCAAGTCATCCGCGGATTCTACGAACAGTTCGGCTACCCCGATAAACCGGGCTTGGAAAGAATCGTGGACGAAGCCGTGAAAGAGACGCTCGCCTTCCGCAGTGATCATTCCTATTCATACGAAGAGATGGGCTTCACCCGCGAACAGATCGTCGAACTCTACGCCGACATCTTCGAACGCTTCGGCTTCGACAAACGCGAGCACGAGATGGCGGGGGTTAGAAAAAAACAGGTTATTGAACTGGATTAGCCCCCAGCTACAAAAATTCTCTGCCGAGGTGTTGCATTTGATCGCGCAATTCTTGACATACCCCTGCGTCTCGCACTGGTTCTTGTCTGTCAAAGTCTTGCAGTTGATCGGGTTGAGCGAGGTGTTGCAGCTCGACTGCCCGCCACCGATACAAGAGTTACCCAGCCCACATGGAGCATTATCAATACAACTTACTGTACTATCATTCGAACAATACCCTGCCGTGGTGAGTCCACCACACGGGATCGTCCCCGTACACGCCTGCGCATGACTCTACCCACTAATCTCCACGAGACATCCTTCTGTTGTGTTAAATCTACCGCTTTCCCAGGTAGCCAGCGTTCTCGTGCAATCTGCAAGTCCGCCTTCTTATAACAATCGTTGGGTTGAGGGTTGTTCCCCTGCAGGGCAAGGCAGAGGTACATATACAGGTCGCGGGTATAGCTACCATTACCCTTGTCACTCTTATAATTCTCCCTCTGCACTGGGTCATACTGTATAGTCATCACGAGATCATCCCCTTGCGTTATTGCCGAGGCGCTCTGGAACACCATATTATCCTTGCCCGTATGCTGGTAGCCCGTCTGCACTTGGTCCACGAATGATATCTTGATGCCGTTGTACCGCTTGCCATACCCATTCGCCATGAGATACCAGTTAGCCCGCAGTGTGTTGACCCGATACTCATATCCTGCTACCGTCGAGTTGGTCGTAAAAGGCACGAGTAGCGCGAGGCACGCAAGTCCCGCAACAGCGAGCAATAACACAGAGAATAATAAAATCTTGCCCCTCACACTACTCACCCTATCATACTTGGCAGAACACAATCAACTGCTAGTCATCTATCCACATTGGTGGCTTGGCGCTATGATCCCCATCCTCATATCTCTTGAGCCATTCTGTATAAAGTGGCACAATTCCCACGCTAAAGTCAGTATATTTTTTCTCAACCTTGGCACTATCTCTAATACACGCTGCTATCCCAACATTGGTCGCAAGACACTCATTTGGATTTAAACCGATTCTTGCTGTACCAGTAACTAAGGCGTAAGCCAGATTTGGACCAATAATATATGGTTTATTAGCGGCCTTAGCTTTTGGATCCATCCATTGTTCAATGATAGCCTCAAAATCATTTCCTATACTCCACACCATTCCATTTTTATCGATATAGAAAAGGTTAGAATGCTCAGTAGATCCCTTTAACGGCAACTCTTTATATTTATTATCCGAGATCACTTTGGCATAGCCCGCTGTTGGATTGACCGTCGCCTTGAGGTCAAAGAATCCAGTCTTAGGGTTGTACTGCGGGATCTCAAATCCGCCCCGCCCCGCCTTAAGTAACTCCACATACTGCTCGAGCGTTATGTCGCGGTCAGCCTCGTTGCCGTACTCCCTGTAGTGGATCCACATGTACTTGATGTGTTGCTTGGCGTACTCGTCCCACGCCTCCTGCGTCGCGCCGATGCCTTTGATATGGTACTTGCCGTAGGCGATGCCCTTCTCTGGGATTACGGTGATGGGGATGCCTATCCCGTAGGCGTTGCCCCACTCTGTCTTTTGGTATTTTGTCGCCAGATCGAGCTTGTATTCTGAGTTCTTGAGCTCCTCGGGGATGATGATTCCACTTGCCTGGAGTTTCTCTCCTACATTCGGGTCTATCGCGCCGTAGGAGGGGAGGGTTGGTTCAGGCGTGTTCGTCGAAGTTGGAATAGATGCTGGCGTGGAGGTTGGCGTCGAAGTCTGAGGGATGACTATCGCCTGCGGCGCGGGCGCAGTCGTTGGGCTGGCGCAACCAGCCAAAATCATCGCTAGCGCTAACGCAAAACTGATTGTCTTCCGCATGTTGACCTCCAAGAAAGCGAACTATATCGTTCCCAGCGCCTCACGAGTCTGTTCTACATCATCTTGGATCTGCGCCGTCAGCGCTTCCGCCGAATTATATTTCAATTCATCGCGCAGCCGAACGATAAATTCAAGCCGAAGCGTTTCATCATAAATATCGCGATCGAAATCAAGCAGGTACGCTTCCACGCTCAGCGAACTTCTATCAGGCGTGAACGTCGGGTTAATGCCGATATTGACCGCGGCTTTATATCTTTGGCTGCCGTAATACGCCCAACAGGCGTAAATGCCGGCGGCGGGAGTCAACTTCTCCGCCGAATATCCCAAATTAGCGGTGGGAAAGCCGATCGTCCGTCCGCGCTGATCGCCGCGAATCACAACTCCCTGCAACTGGTAAGGGCGCGTCAACAACCGCGCGGCTTGCGCCATCTCGCCCGCCGCGATTAACGTACGAATCTCGGTGGACGAGATCACGCCGTTTTCATCGCTCAGAACCGGCGTAACTTCAACGGTATATCCCAACTCCGCACCGATCTCCGTCAAACGCGGGATATCGCCCTCGCGGTCTTTCCCCAGCGTGGAATCGTAGCCGAGGATGAAGCGTTCCAGCCTGAAGTGAGAGTGAAGGCGTTGCATGAAATCAAAGGCGGTCATTTTCGCCACGTCGCGGTTAAAGGGATGCGTAATAACGACGTCCACGCCCAAGCCGCCGAGAAGTTCGGCTCGTTCGTCGGGCAGAGTTAACAATTTAATATCGCTGCGCCCAAATAACGCGGCAGGGTGCGGGTCGAAAGTCAGCGCGACTGAGATCGTTCCCGCCGCACGCGCACCTTCGACGAGGCGTTGAATCACCCGCTGATGCCCGCGATGTACGCCATCGAACGTCCCAACCGTCAGCCACGATCGTTCGACAAAAAACCCTTCTAAAGAGCGGTAATGTTCCATATAAGAAAATATTCCAGCGCCGGCGGCGCTGGAATGATAACCGTTATTTTTCAGCCGTACAAGTTAGGCGTCGTTCGTGAAGAAGACTTTCTTCGGCTGCCACATTAGGCTGCCGTCTTCGCCTATTAAGCATTCCATCAGCGCGACCAGTTCGCCCTGCGTACTGACGCCGCGCACGCGCGCGCCCACTTCCGAGTCGTCCGCGACCTTCACGCGATGACCGTGACGCACGCCTTCCACGTCGTCTGGGCTGAGCTCGATGGCGGGCCAATCGCCCAAAGCTTCAGCGGCGGGAATCAGGTATTGGTACCAGTTCCCGGCGGAGAACGCCTCTTGCAGTTTACGGAGCGGAGTCGCGTCGCGCAACGAAAACCGTCCGCTTTTAGTGCGACGCAAACCCACCAAGTACGCGCCGCAGCCCAACTTCTCGCCGAGATCGTTCGCCAGCGAGCGAACGTAGGTGCCGGACGAGCAATGCACGTCAATCACGGCTTCCGGCGGAGCCCATTCCAACACTTCGAGGTGATGCACGGTGATCTTACGCGGAGCCAGTTCCACCGGTTCGCCCTGACGCGCCATTTCATAGGCTTTGCGCCCCTGCACTTTGACGGCGGAATACGGCGGCGGCGTTTGCTCGATCTCGCCGACGAACGTTTTCAACGCTTCCTCGAATTGCTCTTCAGTCACGTTCACCGGCTGAGCCGACGGCGTCACCCGCCCTTCCGCGTCAAAGGTATCGGTTCTGCCTCCCAAGCGGATAATGGCTTGGTAACGTTTATCCGACGCAGACACATATTCGCTCAAGCGGACGGCGGGACCAACTAAAATGACCAGCACGCCCGAAGCGCGCGGATCGAGCGTGCCGGTATGACCGGCGCGGCGCAATCCCGTTCCATTTCGAACCGCTTGAACAACATCGTGCGAAGTCATGCCGACGGGCTTATCCACCACTAACACGCCAGAGATGGCGTTCTTCATATCTTGAGTGTTCATTTTTCCTCCTCAGGTTTATTTCCGCTCCAAGTATGACATATAAATATAAGTATTTAATTAAGATTTAATAGATTCCGGGTAGCCTTAAGTACTGCCTCTCGCACTTCTTCCAAAGCACCGGTGATATCCGCGCCAGCCGCAGCGGCATGTCCGCCTCCCTGAAAGCTCTTCGCCACCTGCGAAACGTCAAAACTCGCATCCAACGCCCGCCACGAAATTTTTACACGGTTGTCGCTCTGTTCGACGAAGATCATGCCCACTTTGTTCCCGTCGATCGCGGAAACCATATTGATCAAGTCTGCGTCGTCGTTGCCGCCGTAACCCGCGCGCTTGCGGTCTTCCAGCGTAAGCGTCGCCCAGACGATGCCATTCTTCTGTTCCAAACCGGATAAACCCATGCCCCAATATTTCGCCGCCGGGAATGATTTTTTAACCAGCGAGCGCATGTAGAGATCAGACAAGTCCACGCCTTTTTCCATCAACGCGGCGCTTAAACGCAACGCAGTTGGGTTCGTATTAGACGTGCGGAAGCCCAGCGTATCGGTCACAATGCCCACCAGCAACGCGGCGGCGATAGGCTGAGTAATTTCATAGCCCCATTCGGGTAAACGCGCGGCGAGGATCGCGGCGGTCGCCACTTCTTTTTCTTCGATGAGGTTGAGCGTTCCAAACTGTTCGTTCGTTTTGTGATGGTCTATATTAATGTCCGGCGTGGGAAAACTCTCAAACGGTTTTCCCACGCGTTTGAAGTCGGCGCAATCTACCGTGATGAAGGTATCGTAGCCTTCCTTAGGCTCGCGCGCGATCAGTTCGCTCCCTTCCAGATAGCGGAAGGACGACGTAACGCCGTCGGCAAGGACAATTTGCACCGTTTTCCCGGCGTTTTTCAACGCCAGCCCCAGCGCCAGCGCCGAGCCGATCGCGTCACCGTCGGGGCGAACGTGCGAAACGATCAGCGCATGCCGCGCTTTTTCCAATCTTTCCTTAATCGAACGGGAGATATCTGCGTTCATTTCTTTGAAGCGTCCTCGCGATTCTTATTTTTCTCCCGCAGTTCAGCCAGCAACCTTTCGATATGATCGGCGTTTTCGGGCGTTACATCCCAATGAAAGCGCAAGCGCGGAAAAGAACGCAACTCAATGCGTTGAGAGAGAGTCCGTCGCAAGAAACTAGAGGCTGATTCCAGCCCGTCCAGAACCTCTTGCGAGCGCGTCGTCCCTTCAATTGCGGAGACGTATACATTCGCATAGGCGAGTTCTCGATCTACTTTCACGTCCGTGATAAAGATCTGATGCAGGCGTGGATCGCTGATCTCGCGCAACAACATCTCTGAAATCTCACGGCGGATTCGGTCGGCGATCCGTTGAGTTCGAATAGCGGATGGCATGGCAGGTTACGCCTCCTCCAGCACATAACAAACCAGTTGATCGCCGGGCTGAATATCGTTGAAACCTTTGAAGCCGACGCCGCATTCATAACCTTGTTTGATCTCTTTAACGTCTTCCTTCTCGTGACGAAGCGAGCCCATATCGCCTTCATAGACCAGATCGGTTCCGCGATAGAGCTTCACCTTTGCGTTGCGGCGTAATTCGCCGTCGGTGACGCGGCAACCGGCGACCTTGCCAAACTTCGACGCGGAAAAGACCTGCAGCACTTGCGCGCGTCCGATGATCTTCTCTTTCACGTCGGGTTCAAGCATGCCCTTCAGCGCTTTTTCAACGTCTTCAGTCATGCGATAGATGATCTCGTACAAGCGAATCTCCACGCCTTCTTTTTCCGCCAGCCGCCGCGCAGATACGTCCGCCTGAACGTTAAACCCAATCAGAATCGCGTGCGAAGCGGAAGCCAGCATAACGTCGTTTTCACCGATATTGCCCGCTTCGGCGTAGAGGACTTTCAAGTTGATCTCGTCCTGTTTCAGTTTATCCAATTCGGAGATGATCGGGTCAAGCGAACCTTGCACGTCGGCTTTGACGATCAGGTTGAGTTCCTTCATCTCGCTCGATTTAACGTTGGAGAACCAATCTTCCAGCGACATTTTCTTTTTCGATTGCGTCTGCGTCTTCGCAGCTTCGATCCGTTCAGCGACGATAACGCGCGCTTCTTTATCGGAAGCGACCACCTCGAACAAGTCGCCGGCGGACGGCACGTCGCTCAATCCCATCGCCGCTACCGGCGTGGAAGGCCCAGCTTTTTTCACCGCCTTGCCTTTGTAATCCGACAGCGCGCGCAGTTTTCCATGCGCTATGCCCGCTGCCACCACGTCGCCCATTTGCAGCGTGCCGTTTTGCACGAGCAACGTAGCAATCACGCCTCTCGATTTATCCAACTCCGCTTCAATGACCGTTCCGATCACCTTGCCGACGGGGTTGGCTTTGATCTCCAGCGTATCCGCGACCAACAGAATCGCTTCGAGCAAGTCGTCAATGCCTTGCTTCTGCTTCGCTGAAACGGGGATCACCATCGTCCCGCCGCCCCATTCGTCAGGGATAAGCTCTTGCTCGGCGAGCTGCTGCTTTACGCGGTCCGCATTGGCGGTCGGTTTATCTATCTTATTCAGCGCCACAATGATCGGCACGCGCGCGGCTTTCGCATGAGCGATAGCTTCGCGCGTCTGCGGCATAACGCCATCGTCTGCGGCGACGACCAGCACGACGATATCGGCGCCTTGCGCGCCGCGCGCGCGCATCTGCGTAAACGCCGCGTGGCCGGGCGTGTCGAGGAAGGTGATCAAACGTCCCTTCTGTTCGACCTGATACGCGCCGATGTGCTGCGTAATGCCGCCGGTCTCGCCCGCCGCTACTTCCGTTTGGCGGATAGCGTCGAGCAGGCTCGTCTTGCCGTGATCTACATGCCCAAGGATGGTCACCACTGGCGGACGCGGCTTCAACTGCGAAGAATCCTCGTCTGCGATCATTTGCCGCCAAAGCGGCACCACGCCGGTTTCGACCGGCGCTTCTTCCAGCGCTTCAGGAATCGCTTCAAAGCCATACTCAGCCACCACGATCGCGGCGGTGTCAAAATCCACCGACTGATTGATGGTCGCCATTACGCCGTTAGTCATCAATTTTTTAATTAAGTCTATAGGGCTTTTTTCGATCTTTTGCGCCAGTTCGCGCACCACAATGCTGGCTGGCAGTTCAATTTTCATTCCATTACCGCTCATAGATGTGCCTCCAAATTCTGCGGGGTAGTTCATCCATAAAGGATGGGTCCGCCTATCCACTGAGAGAACATTCATGAGCGGCAATATCTATCTCACGTTGTTCCGCCAGTTTCCGCGTCCAGCGGAAAAGTTTCCATAAATTCTTCAAGCCGCGCGCGATCATCTTCCGTCAATTTCGTCTTCAACGCATGCGCGAGCGCGCCTTGTAAGCCGCGCTCCCAACATGAGCGGCGGTCGTGCAGGTAGGCGCCGCGTCCAGCCAACCTGCCAGACGCATCCACCGTCACACTTTCCGCCGCGCGCACGATACGAATCAACTGTCGTTTCGGTAGAACCTCGCGACAGCCCACGCACGTTCGCTGAGGCGTATGCCTCGTTCGCCGGATCAACTTCTTAGACATACCCCTTAAACCGCTTGCCCCGGCGTCCCTCGACGCGCGCCAAAAAGATCGAGAGTAAGAAGATGCAGGTTATTCATCTCCGTCAAAATCATCGTCGCCGCGTTTATGTTTCTTGCGACTGACCACTTCGCCGCGATCCTCGTCAAATTCAAGGACCGTCGTCTTCTTCTTGCCTTTCTTGCCCTTCTTCTTGTCGCCCGATTCATCTTCGCCGCCGGCAGTTTGGAAAATCTCCGGCTTCATGGCGAACAATTCCTCCAACGATACGCCGTCTTTCGCGCGATCGTCATCTTCTTCTTCGACGGCTTTCCGCGCCTCTTTCTTAGCGGGGGTTTTAGTCTCCTCTGTCGTTGCGCCTTCAGCCGCAGGTTCAGGTTGCGCTTCAACTTCCGTCGTCGGTTCAATCGTCGTTTCAGCGGAGGGCGATTCGGGGAACGAAAGCGCAGCGAGCGTTTCTTCGATATTCTGCATCGCTTTCGGCCCGATACCGGGCAACCCAAGCACGCGGTTCGGATCCGTTTTGAAGATGGTCATCAAACTTCCGACCGTATCGTAGCCGGCTTCGATGAGAATGTTCAAAGTATGTTCTTTTATGCCAACCTGCTCAAGCGACATGCCAAAGGCGGCGGTCGGAATATCAAGCTGAGATTCCGTCGTTTGCTCTTCGGCGCGCGCGGCTTCTTCCTTAATCCGAATTGTACGCTTTTCGACCCGGTCTACAAATTGACTCAGTGAAACGTATTCTTCCGGCGTGACCGGACGATTCTCCGCCTTTTTGGCGAGGATCTCTTCCACCGCAGGAATCAACTCGACGGCGGCAGGCAGCATCTCAGCGAACATCGGATCGGATTGCAATTTTTGAATCGCATCGCCCGCCGCCTCGGTAATAGACTTAATGTCAATACGCCAGCCGGTCAATTTAGCCGCAAGGCGCGCATTCTGCCCATCGCGCCCAATGGCAAGACTCAACTGATCTTCAGAGACCACGACCGTCGCCGTCTTATTGCCTTCTGCTTCCGTAACGTACACGCCGTTCACTCGCGCCGGGCTGATGGCTTTAGAGATATAAACGACCGGGTCTTGATCCCATTGAATGATGTCAATTTTTTCATCGTGCAGTTCTCTGACGATGGCTTGAATGCGCACGCCTTTAATGCCCACGCACGCGCCGACCGGATCCACGCCCGCCTGCGTCGCCATCACAGCCACTTTGGCGCGCGCGCCGGGTTCGCGCGCAATCGCGCGGATCTCAACCACGCCATGATAAATTTCAGGAACTTCATTTTCAAGCAGGCGGCGCAAAAAATTTCGATGCCCGCGCGAGAGGATGATTTGCGGACCGCGCGAACCGTCCTTTACTTCCAACACCACCGCGCGGACGCGCTCATGTTGTCTAAAGCGTTCGCCGGGGATTCTCTGGTTGGCGGGCAAAATGCCTTCGGCTTTCATATCCAGCCCAAGCGTAGTGACCTGCGCATTCGTCGCCTGCACCACGCCGCTAACGATCTCGCCGACCTGTCGCTCAAAGTATTGCATCTGATTCGAGCGTTCCGCTTCGCGAATGCGCTGTTGAATCACCTGTCTTGCAGTTTGCGCGGCGACGCGTCCAAAATCGGCGGGAGTGGTTTCAACGACGACCATATCGCCCAACTGCGCTTCAGGGTTCGCCTTACGCGCTTCCTCGAGCAATACTTCGGTTTTCGGCTCCAACACGTCTTCAACGACTTCTTTCTCGGCGAAGATCAGCGCTTTACCGGTCTCCGGGTCAATCTTCGCCTCCACATGTTGAGCGGCAGACGCGTTAACAGCCCGCCGATAGGCTGACGCCATGGCGGACTCGATCGCCCCAAGAATAATTTCTTTGGATAGCTGTTTTTCCTCCAACACTTCATTGAAGGCGAGGGCAAACTCGTTCTTAGACATGCCAATTACTCCGTATATTCCTTATTTCAAACAAAAAAGTGGGGATCAGCCCACTTTCCAATGCGTGCCGCTTAATTCACCTACGCCCTTATTTTAGCATGAGGAATAAAAAGATGCAAGATATAATCTACGCCATGTCGCAACGCAACTTTGATAAAGCCGCTCTACGCGGCGAACCTTCGTACGTTTGGCGGGCGGGACAACAACGCCGCCTCGCAATGATCGCACAATTTGCAGAAGAGCGTCTCAACGGGACGATTCTCGAAAACGGTTGCGGCGTAGGCATGTACGTCGAACGCCTAGCCTCTTTCGGCGGCGCTGTCATCGGGTTGGAATACGACTTCGAGCGCGCCCGCGAAGCAAAGATCAATTCGCCGCATATTCTGAACGCAGCCGGAGAATTCCTCCCGCTCCCATCGCAGACTTTCGATCTGATTCTCAGCCATGAAGTGATCGAACATGTACAAGACGACCGCGCCGCCATTTGCGAGATGATCCGAACGCTGAAGCCCGGCGGACGTCTCGTTTTATTTTGCCCCAATCGCGGCTATCCCGTCGAAACGCACGGAATCTATTGGAAGGGGAAATATTATTTTGGCAATAAATTATTCGTCAATTATCTGCCGCGCATACTGCGCGACAAACTCGCTCCGCATGTGCGCGTTTATTCAAAAGGAGATTTGCAGCGTCTCTTCGGCAAGCTGCCCGTGACATTCATCGAGCAAACTATTATTTTCGGCGCGTACGACAACATCATTGCGCGGTTTGGAATAATTGGGAAATTTCTGCGCGTCGTGTTACAATTCCTAGAGCAGACGCCGTTGAGAATCGTCGGTTTGTCGCATTTTTGGGTGGTCGAAAAAAACTGATTTCTCTGCGGAAAAAACATTATTCCATAGGAGAAAAACCATGAAGCGCATTTTTCAATCCATCGTGTTGCTGGGCGCCATTTTCGCGCTCGCTCGTCAAGGTTACATGGACGTCCAGCGGCATTGTCTTCATCTTCAACTTTGAAGGGAATCTGTCAAAAAACGAATTGACGGGTTCGGTCAAGACTACCTCCGGCGATGAATATCCTCTGTATTGCTGGAAACTCGACGACCATACGTTGCGATGCACTTCGTCGAAGAAAATGGCTGGACAGGGCGACATTGCCATATCTCTCGCAGGGCGCGTTTTTTCCGCCAAAGCGCCAAACGAACGCCCAGAGGCTCGTTCTTATAGCTGCCCTGAAGACGGATACGCAGTAGTCGTTTATGATTACTACCTCTCTGATGCGTCTGTCGAACGTTGGACTTTTTTCATAGGTGTGACAGGTAACGAGCAGATAGATATGGATTACTACGAGAGCGCTTTCGCCGCTTTTGTCCAATATTATCTGTCGCCTCTCACGGTTGACAGTTGGACTATGGTTTCGTTTCAGTGCGAGACGCTATCTTAACGATAAAAGCCGCCTTCACAACAAAGTCCCGCCGCAAGCAGGGCTTTGTTTATTTAATCGCAACCTTCGTCGCGCCAGCCCAAGCAGAGATCGAAGGCAGCGATTACTTTCGCTTATGCTCTTTCCGAATGACAAGTTTCCAATAGAGATGCGCCAACTGCCGCAATGTGTGGATGATGCGCCAAGGGACGAAGAATTGGGAAACGCCGTATTTGCGCGAATAATGATTGACCGGAACTTCGGCAAACACATATCCCGCATCTTCGATCTTCTTGACCATCTCAAGGCAGATTGCCCCGCTGACGCTCTCCAGCTCGATCTCATCGAGGATTCTACGGGGAATCAAACGGAAGTCGCAATCTACGTCTCTAATGCGTATGCGGAAGAATAACTTTACAAAATTATGATACGCGCGGCCGATGAGCGTTCGCAAAAACGAATCGTTGCGAGCGAGTTTATAACCATTCACCGCGTCTACGCCTGCGCGTAAAGCGTCCGCCAACAGCGTTAATTCCAACGGGTTGTACTGTGAATCGCCGTCGGTATAGAAGACCCATTCTCTGGTCGCCGCTTTGAAGCCCGCGCGCAATGCCGCGCCATATCCGCAGTTGACAGAATGCTGAATGACTCGCAATTCAGGATATTTTCTTTTCATTTCTTCCAACATAGCGGCTGTATAATCCAAGCTGCCGTCGTTAACAACGATAATTTCATAATCATCGCATATTTGGCGCAATGCGATAGAAGCGGCGCCGATCATGCTCGCAATTGTGCCGCCGTCGTTATACGCCGGGAAGACCGCGCTCAGGCTGTCAATTTTCCTTCGAGCCTTTGTTTCATTCATCGCGCTCATAGTTTCCGACCGACGGCGACAATACTCAAACCGAAAGGCAAGCCAGCGCCTGCAATAAACGGCGCTTCGCTTGTCAGAACCGCTCGTAAAACGCCGTTTAATAATCCCGCATTAAGTTCAAGATCAGAGCGCGCTCCCGTCGCGAAAAATAACCGTTCGCTCAATCGTTTCAATGCAGCGATTGGAAATAGAAACATATTCGCAAATGAAAGCCGCTCGACGATGAATCCACTTTGAGTCAGCAAACGCTTAACCTCTTCACGCGCATATCGTTTACGGGCATGCGTCGTTCTATCGTGTCGTCCACGCAGCCAATCGTAGGCAGGCAAGCGGAGGAACAGCCGTCCACCGGGTGCAAGAACGCGCATAAACTCGCAAAGCGCCGAAAGGTCGTCGGGAACAGCGCGTTCATAGAGCACGTCGAAACTGGCGACAATATCGAATTGCGCATTCGCGAACGGCAGGCGTATAACGGAAGCGCGCGCTACTTGTGAAAGCGATCGTTTTCGACAATACGCTAGCGCGATGGGTTCGATATCCACGCCGGTCACAGAGCCGTAATTCATAAGCAAGTTAGATATTCCCCCTCCAGAACCGCAACCCGCATCTAAGATGTTAAGTCGCGTCCCTGATGCGTAGCGTTGATTTAACAACGCTCGCATGATAGCATCCATACCGCGATACCACCAATGCTTATCTTCAACTTGAAACATAATTTCATATTCGCGCGGGTCCACGGTTCTTCTTACGGTATTTGATACGCCAATAAAATCGTCTGATCGCAGTCATAGCGATAGTGCAGCTTCCCGCCGGAATGCAGGCGAGCCCAAGCGGCTAATTCAGCAATTCGGTTCGGGGTAGCGATGACCGTCTCGCCGCTGACCAGGGCCAGCGTCTCCGCCGGCGCCAGCACATTGATTAACTCTCTGCGTCCGCTTAAGAAATCCGTCGAGGCGTGGCTTCCATAGAAATACACGTCGTCGCTAAGCAAATAAACGCTTGCTTCGCTTTCAATACCGCCTACATACGTCCCAAGATACGACGCAAAACGACTCTCTAGATTCCCGCCGAATCGACATTTCCCTACAAAATCGCCGTAATAGATCCATACGTTGCTAATCAATAAGCCAACCAGAATTAGAGAAGTCGCAACCGTATAAATTGTTTTAGCGTTATCCCAACCAATTCCCAAACGTTTAAGGATTTGGTCTAACCCAAGAGCGGCTAGAATAAACGCCGCCGGAAGCGCCATCAACATCCGATACGAATCGGCGGACGGCGGTATCGCAAAGATTCCTATGGCTAACGTTGCGCTCCAAAAGTAGCCGTTCAAGAGCAGGTATTTCGGCGAACGAACGCGCAACAAAGCGACGCCCAGCCCGATCAAAAATAAGAACGCCGTAAGCATAGTCAACATCGGCAAAGGAGAGCCGTAGAAATCGAAGGCTGGATAATACATCAGAGACATGAACGCATGCACCACGCGCTCGAATAAGATGGACGCCGCCGATCGACCGGTATCTCGTACGGTATTCGCCAACCAACCCGACTGGAACGTTCCGTCGCGTGAAAGTCGATTCATAAACTCGCCTATATTCTGCGAGATATAGAACGCTTCCGGGATAATCGTGATTAACCATCCTCCCCAAAAAGCGAATGCCGCGCCGTAGGCTTCCTTGAACCATGCTCGATTCAAAAGAAACGCAAGCGCCATAAAGACTATGACCAATGCGGCAAGGACTTGCGCGCCCAAATAGACCGAAAAATGAATCGCTAATAGAATTCCGCCCAGAGCCGCCCGCCATGGCTTTCTCTTTTCAAGCCCGCTCAGCAGAAAATATAATTCTAACGGCGCAAGCCAAACGCCTTGAATGTAGGCAACCGACGCAATGCGGCTGAAGTGAATATGCACATGCGACATCGTTAGCAACGCCCCTGTAAGCAACGCAATGCGCCGCCCGCCGATCTGCCGGGCAAAAAGGTATAAGGACGGAACTGCCAATATGCCCCCTACGGCGGGAAAAAAGCGCAACGCAAAAGGAGATACGCCAAAAAATCCGAAGGCAAAATTGATAAACTGCAAATATAATGCGCCGAAATTCTCCCATAGTTCAAATGGATTCGATAACCTCCCAGCGGCCGTATCTTGCGCAGAAAGCCCCACCAATCCTTCGTCGCCATCTAACACGCGCGGAGATTGCCCAAGGTCGTAAAAGCGTAAAAAGCCAGCGACGATCATCAAAGCGATAACGACCAGAATCTCATTACGATGCTCTCGGACTCTCGACCTAATCGTCGCCCACGAAACGCTCCCGCGCATAAACGCGAATAAGTAACCCGCCGCGCCAATCAGCCAGATCAACGTCACAGGCATATAACTTACTTGAAAAAGAGTCGAACCTTTTGCAGCGATACCGGAGAATGTTGCAGCGAATAGCAGCCAAAACATCCGTTCTTGAAACAACCACAGCGCTGAGAGCCGCGCCCAGAATTTATTCGGCTTAATAGCGCCGCTGGCTAAAAAGACGATCAACCCCAAGGCTGCCAGACCTGAGAACGGCGGAAAGACGATCTCATCGGACATGGGCGCCGAAGACATCAATAATAAGCTTAACAAGATCAGCGCAAAACCAATAAAGGCGATAAGTCGCCGCGCCCCTAAAACGTCTCCTTGCGTTGGGGAATGTTGAATTGTCATACTCTCTCCATTGAATAATTCTGCTCGCGTCTCATCATTATTTAGCGTCGTTTTAACGACAATAGGAAGAATAAAATTATACCGAAATTTCGAAGAGCGCCAACAGTATTTATAAAAGGGGAGTGTCCATCATAGAGGATACAGGAAATCAATGAGCGGCAAATTGTATTGCGGATATTGTCGTTTCATCAATTGTCGTTGGTTGTAGCAGTATGCGAAGAGGCGCAGATTCTTGAGTAAAGCATCCAGACGACGGGAAAAACAACGAGACCTACGTGCTAGCCGCTTGAGATAATGACGTAAATCCGCGTTGACGGCTTCGACTGAATAGGTTTCCTTTTTATCCGAGCGCATTTCATAGGGAGCGCCGTAATACAAGTTGTCGTAGCCTGGAAACGCATCACTATAGTATTGTCGGGCTTGTGGGGCGCGTTCGAGGCAGGCTTGCAGGTTGGCTGTGCTTCGTTCCGTGACCGCATCCCAACTCAGCAGGCAGTGCGTGGCTCGATCTACCACCGTCAGGATGTAGATTTTGTTTTTTTACGCTTCAAAAAGGTGTACAACTCATCCAATTCTGCACTTTGGGCTTGCGAGGGACTGGCGCTGTGCGCTACATAGGCATTGATCCAGTTCGAGACGCTTTGCGGACTGACCTTCAAGATGCGAGCAATTGAACGCTGACTACTCCCTTCCACATACATCCGCAACGCCAACATGCGTGTTTCCTTCGGATACCCTTTCTCCTTTGCCACAGGCGTATATGCCCGCCCGCATTCTCCACATTTGTATCGTTGGCTTCCTGAATGATTGAATCCTGCTTTCCTTTGCCGCCAGTTTGCTCCACAGTTTGGACATTTCATCTCCCTATTTTACTTCTTATCTTGGACACTCCCTATAAAAGTACCATACAATCGCACTCATACCGCGCAACCTCTCAGTTTTGAAAAGAAGAGACGCGCAAGATTAGAGTTTATTTATCTTCGGAAAAAGAAACAAAAGGCGTTATACAATCAGCGCAGTTAGGGAGTAGCCATGGCGCCTTCACAGGCGTCACCGGTTGGTCGTCAAGACGGAACGAACATTCCCGGCCAATCGTATGTGCATAAATTCGCACTACTGGCGAGACTACCACATCATCAAGGCTGTGGCGTCTCGCTTTTAAATTCCACAGTCAATTTACTAGGAGAATATATATGGGCGTACCCCTCTGGTTGTGGATCGGCTTTAATCTCTTTGTGCTCGTCTTGCTCGCCATCGATCTGGGAGTCTTTCATCGCAAGTCGCACGCAGTCTCCATCAAAGAAGCGGCGATCTGGAGCGTAATCTGGATCAGTTTATCGCTTCTTTTTAATGTAGGCATTTATTTTTACTGGGACGTTATTTCACCGGGCAGTTCATACACGCACAGTCAGGCTGCGCTCGCCTTTTTGGCGGGGTATCTCATCGAGAAATCGCTCAGCGTAGACAACATCTTTGTCTTTGTAATGCTGTTCAATTTCTTCGCCGTAGCCGCCGCTTATCAACATCGCGTTCTGTTTTGGGGCATCTTGGGCGCGTTGATCATGCGCGGCGCATTAATCTTTGCAGGCGCGACGCTCATTCATCAATTTCATTGGATCCTGTATGTTTTCGGCGCGTTTCTAATCTATACAGGTTTCCGTATGGCTTCTCACAACAATGAAGAAGTGCACCCGGAACAGAATCCGGCGGTAAAGCTCTTTCGGCGTTTCTTTCCCGTCACCGATGCTTACGAAGAGGATAAGTTCTTCGTTCGCCGCGCCGGGAAACTCATCGCAACGCCGCTCTTCATCGTCTTGCTGGTAATCGAAAGCACCGATTTGATCTTCGCTCTAGATTCCATCCCCGCTATTTTTGCAATAACCGACAATCCATTTATTGTATATACATCCAACGTTTTCGCCATACTTGGGCTGCGCGCGCTCTACTTCCTACTCGCCGGCGTCATAGATAAATTCTATTATCTCAAAATTGGACTTTCGATCGTGCTGATCTTCGTGGGCATTAAGATGTTGATCATGGATCTTTATAAAATCCCCATTGGCTTCTCGCTCGGCGTAATCGCCGTCGTCTTGACCGTTTCAATCGTCGCTTCGTTAATTCGAGCGCGGCGGTTGGAAAACCCTGCATAAAAAATCTATCCGCAAGAATCAAGCGCGCTCCTCTTACGCAAGGGGAGCGCGCTATTCTTTTAAGGAAGATCGTTCTTTACGATGCGGGCAGTTCTCTAAAATCGTAAATTCCTTCCGCAACTCCCCAGCGCTTTTTACAACGCGAACATTCTAAATAGGATGCTCTATCTTCTAATGGATGATGTCCACAGTTGGGGCATTTAAAGTAAGATAAAACGTTTTCTCGTTCTACTTGCGCAACAATGCCTTGTTTTGCAAGTTGGGCTTTTACAAACACAGACGGCGCCATTTGAATAAACGCGCCAGTCCATTGCAGAAGTGAATCGAAGAAGACAAGAACACGCGTCGGGACCGTCCTCTTCAGCGCTCCTACGCGGAAGTGCGAGAGAGTTAACGTCCGCCTGACGGCAAACCCCAACTCCGCCAGCCATTGACGAATCGCTTTGGGATGGAAGTCAAAATTTAATTTCACAAACTCAACCGGCTCCAGCGTAAACGGATTCCACGCCTGCTTACCGAGCCAATAACGCGCTATGGCTTTGAGATTAAGTTTATTCGCATACTCCAGAATAAAAATGCCGTTCGGTTGCAGGCAATTCCTAACCTGCTCCAACGCCTTGGGCGCATCTGCCATATGGTGCAGAACGCGAATCATCGTCGCCGCATCAAACAGCCCGTCTACGAACGGCAGGCGGTAGACGTCCGCCGCTACATAAATATAAGCATCGGACGCGCCAAGCCGTCGCTGCGCCTGTTCCAGTTGAGTGCGTGAATAGTCGAGCAGGACGATACGCTCAAAATTCCGATAACGCGGCGTGTTGCGTCCTGCGCCGGCGCCCAATTCCAAAAGAAGCCGCCCGCTTGCAGGCAAGAGTCGGCGAAGAGCGATGGCTTCCGCGCGGTCTTCGTACTCGCGCCCGCCTCGATCCCAAAAGGAGGTCTGGTAATCAGAGCCTTCGTAATCGCAAATAGGAGGAGTGGTCATACGCGCACCGCTTACGCGCCGTTCGTAGGGCGCCCAATGGCGCGATAGTTGAATCCCATCTCTTTCATGCGCGGCGGATCGTAGATATTTCTGCCATCGTAAATGACCGGACTCTTCATCCTGCTTTTAATTTTTTCCAAATTAAGTTGCTTAAATTCATTCCACGGTGTGACGACGACCAGCGCATCGCAGCCTTCCGCCATAACATACACATCGTCAATAATTTCCACCGCAGGCATCAACGGAGCGGCAGACTTGCGCGCCACCGGGTCGTAGGCGCGCACTTTGGCGCCGGCGGCGATCAACGCATTTGAAATATCTACAGACGGCGCATCGCGCATGTCATCCGTGTTCTCTTTGAACGCCAGCCCTAACATGCCGACCGTTTTTCCTCGCAGGTTGCCGCCGAGGAGCGCTTCCACTTGTTTGGGAACATCGCGCCGACGGTTGTAGTTAACTTCCACCGCATCGTTGAGGATGCGCGGATCAAGCCCTTTCTGTTTCGCCATGAACGCCAACGCCTGCACGTCTTTCGGAAAACAAGAACCGCCCCAGCCCAGCCCCGCATCGAGGAAGTAACGCCCAATGCGCGGATCGTAGCCCATACCCGCGGCGACCTCTTTCACGTCCGCCCCGTAGGCTTCACAAATATCGGCAATCTCGTTGATGAACGAAATCTTCGCGGCAAGGAAAGCATTGCTCGCATATTTGATCATCTCCGCGGTACGCAAATCGGTGATCACGATAGGAGCGCGCAACGGCAGGTGCAACTGCGCTACCTTATTCGCCGCATCTTTGTCGAGCGAACCGATCACATTGCGATGCGGAGACATAAAATCGGCAATGGCGGATCCTTCGCGTAAAAACTCGGGACATGAGACGACTGCGAACTCAATCGGTTTGGGTTGAGCGGATTTCACAATATCGGCGACCCAGTCCCCCGTCCCGATAGGAACCGTAGATTTATTGATGACGATCAGCGGCGCAGTCATGTTCTGAGCCAACGAGCGCGCGGCGATCTCCACATACTGCAAATCTGCCGCGCCATCCACGCCTTCGGGGGTCCCCACCGCGATGAAGGCGTATTCCGCGCCTTTCAACGCCTCGGCATACGATGTAGTAAAGCTCAACCGTCCAGCCTTTACGTTACGAAGCACAAGTTCTTCCAAGCCCGGTTCATAAATAGGCATAATGCCTTGATTAAGATTTTCAATCCGTCTCGCGTCCACATCCAACGCGATCACGCGGTTCCCCAGATCGGCGAAACAAGCGCCGGTTACCAAACCGACGTAGCCTACGCCGACAACGCAAATTTGCTTCATGACATACCTCTTATTTATAAAGTAATTTCAACTATCCGACTCGGCAAATATACCCTGTAACGGCGCTTCGGACAATGACGTATAATCGCCGGCGTGAAAATTCTATTCGTCGTTGACGCGCGTTCGCCCATCGCGCGCAATTGGATGCGCCATTTCGCCGAACACGGAGACGAGGTTTATATCGCCTCTACATTTTCCACAACGCTAGATTTCCCCGTTAAGCGAATGGAGATCATCCCTGTCGCCTTCAGCGGACTTAAGAAAGCGACTCAACGCCCCGGCGGCGCTTCCGCTCGGACCTTAGGACTGCGCACGCTCATTCGACGCTGGCTCGGTCCTTTGACCATTCGCCGCGCAACAAAGCGTCTTCGTGCATTCATAGACGCGATTCAGCCCGACCTCGTTCATGCGATGCGGATTCCCTACGAAGGAATGATCGCCGCGAACGCGTGCGGCGATATTCCGCTCGCGCTCTCTACTTGGGGCAACGACTTCACCCTGCATGCGCCGTCTACACCGCTGATGCGCCGCTATACCCGCCAAGCGTTGCAAGCGGCAGACGCAGTTCACTCCGACTGTCATCGCGATATTCGGCTGGCGGCTGAATGGGGATTCGATTCATCAAAACCTACGCTCGTCGCACCGGGGAATGGCGGCATTCGATCCGATATTTTTTATCCGCCTCGGCAGCCTGTTGAAGAGCCGATTATTCTGAATCCACGCGGGTTTCGCGCTTATGTGCGCAACGATATGTTTTTCAAGTCTATTCCGTTAGTTTTGTCAAAACATCCGAAGGCAAAATTTATCTGCATCGGCATGGCTGGAGAAGAAGCTGCGCTTTGGAAGATCAAAGAGCATCGCATCGAGCGTTCGGTAGAACTTCTCGGAACGCTTTCTCAGGAGCAAATCGCCGAGTTGTATCGCTGCTCGCAAATTATGATCTCGCCGTCCATTCACGATGGAACGCCCAACACATTGCTCGAAAGCATGGCGTGCGGATGCTTCCCCGTCGCGGGCGATCTGGAGTCCATCCGCGAGTGGATTACGCCAAATAAGAACGGGCTATTGTTCGATTCGAACGATCCGCAATCCATCGCGTCAGCGATCATTTATGCGCTAGAAAATAAAACTCTGCGGGAAGAAGCCGCAGAGTTAAACCGAGAGATTATTTCTGCACGGGCAGAGTACAAGAACACAATGCGGCGCGCAGAGGAATTTTACGAAGGCTTGCTCAAACAAACCAATACACAGACAAGTTAGCGCGCATCAGCCTACGCGCTATTCCTCTCGCGGCGCGCGCATTTCTTCCAAACGCTGACGGAGCTCGATCCGCCGCTCATCTGCCGCATGGCGCACATCATTGAAGAAGTTTTCGCCGCGCGCGCGAATCATCCCGCGTAATTCTTCGCCCGATTCCGGCGTCAGCAACAGCGCGATCGTCGCACCGACAAGCCCTCCAACTCCGATCCCGATCAAAAAGCCAAACATGCGTCTCATGGTTTATCTCCTCTTTTCAGTAGAGGCGGCGTATGCGCCGCTTCTATACAGTATGTAAATTATTGATAATTTTATTATAGGCGAAAAAGGAGAATTATGGAATAATAAACGCATCGCGCGTATCCGCCCAGCGTGAACGCGACGAGAAATCTCAGCCTGTTCTTTGCGGCAAGCAGGGGACGACCGCACCCAACGGCTCCTACCTTTTTATTGGAGGATACCATGTCCACAACTTCTGTTTCTACGAATACATTCACAACTGCGCGCAAGAAGATGACCACGCTCGCCTATCGTCAGAAAAAAGAGCGCGGCGAAATCATCACTATGTTGACCGCCTACGACTATCCAACCGCGCTGGCAATGGATAAAGCGGGAATCGATTCCATCCTCGTCGGCGATTCGCTTGGGATGGTAGTGCTGGGATACGAAAACACGCTCCCCGTCACGATGGAAGAGATGCTCCACCATTGTCGCGCCGTATCGCGCGGAGCGAAATCTGCTCTGTTAGTCGGCGACATGCCGTTCATGTCGTATCAGGTTTCCGTCGAAGAGGCGACGCGCAACGCCGGGCGGTTCCTTCAGCATGGCGGCATGGACGCGATCAAACTCGAAGGCGGGCACGAACGCGCCGGCGCGATTCGCTCTATCGTTGAGGCTGGCATCCCCGTCATGGGACATCTCGGGCTCACGCCGCAATCGGTTAACCAACTCGGCGGATTTCGCGCGCAAGGAAAAACCGCCGCAGCCGCGAAGCGACTCGTCGAAGACGCGCTCATCCTCGAAGACGCGGGTTGCTTCTCAATCGTGCTTGAGTCGGTTCCGGCGCGGCTGGCAGAATTGATCTCAAAGAAAATCTCCATTCCCACCATCGGCATCGGCGCAGGCGCAGGCTGCGATGGGCAGGTGCTCGTCACGCACGATCTGCTCGGTCTATTCGATCGCTTTACGCCGAAGTTCGTCAAACAATACGCGGATTTTCACAGCGCCATGCAAAAAGCGTTCAGCCAATATATCGAAGAAGTTGAATCCAAGCGCTTCCCCGCGCAAGAACATACCGTCGAAATGAAGGATGTTGAGTGGGACGCGTTGCTGCATGACATAAACGTCTGAACGGCAATTGGCAACGTTATGAACAGCCCAATTTGCCATTCACCGCTTGAAATTCTGATCGTCGGCACAGGCGCGCTGGGCACGCTGTTCGCGGCGCGGCTGGCGGAAGCGGGGCATCGCATCACTATGCTCGGCACGTGGAAAGCAGGCGTTGCGGCGCTGCAAAAGGACGGCGCGCGCGTCCTCGCCGCCGATGGAAGCATCCGTCGCGCAAACATCCGCGCAACAAGCGACGCGCACGAATGCGTCGGCGCAAAATATGCGTTACTGCTTGTTAAAGCCTGGCAAACTGAACGCGCCGCCAAACAACTCACGAATTGTTTGACAAGCGATGGGATCGCAGTCACGCTTCAAAACGGATTAGGCAATTACGAAATCCTCGTCAACGCATTGACGGCTCAACGCGCACTATTAGGGAACGTGATCATCGGCGCTACGCTGGTCGCACCGGGGCTTACGCAAGCTGGCGGCGGCGGGAGCGTTTTCATGCAAGAGCATTCCCGCATCGCTCCGCTGGAAGCGGCGCTGACCTCAGCGCATTTCGATGTTCATACCGTCGCGGACGCGCGTTCGCTGGTCTGGGGGAAATTAATTATCAATGCCGCGCTCAACCCTCTCACCGCGTTATTGCGTGCGACAAATGGAGAGATATTGACCCGTCCCTCTGCGCGCGAACTAATGACGCAACTAGCATGCGAAGCAGCGGAAGTCGCTCGCGCAGAAGGTATAACGCTGCCATACGCCGACCCGGTGGCGGCGGCGGAAGATGCGGCCCACAAAACCGCCGCGAATCGCTCGTCTATGCTGCAAGACACGCTGCGCAACGCACCCACAGAAATTGATGCGATCAACGGCGCGATCGTATCCATTGCAAGAAAGCATCAGATCGAAACGCCCGCCAACTTGATGTGTTGGAAATTGATCCGCGCGTTGACGGGCGCATAACTCTGCCGACGTTCTCGATAACGGCTCTATGGTAAGATTCAGCGATATTTCGGAGGTTGATTCTATGCGCAACTGGCGCTTACTATTCCTTTTTCTACTCTGTTTTCTAATCCCTACGCGCGCCGCAGCGCAAGGCAGTGTGCAATTCGAATCGATGGACGTTGCCTTATGGGCAGAATACGATCAACCCAGCATGTTGGTAATCCAAGAGTTTATCGTTTCAAGGAGCGCATCTCTACCGGTCAAAGCGACATTACGCTTCCCTAGCGAGGGTAACTTAATTGCTGCGGCGTACGAAATGGACGGGCAACTCGTCAACGCACCCTTTGAAAACTCCGCCGAACAAGGCGGGTGGAAAACTATCATCCTGACCGTGGAAGAATATGCGCCATATCGCATCGAATACTATCAGCCGTTGAAGCGCGAAGGAAATAAACGCTCTTTCACCTTTGATTGGCTCGGCGACTATCCCGTCAAACGGTTCAATCTTCAAGTTCAACTGCCCGCCGACAGCGCGAATGTACAGCCCTCCTTCCCATTCGCTTCATTAGAGCTGACATCCGATGGAGCGCATTTACTCGGGACGAACGAAGCCTCAGCGTTGAAATTAGGACAACCGTACCAATTGACGATCAGTTATGAACGCGAAAGCGAAACGCTCTCCGATCTGGGCGCAGTAAACCAAGTCCAACTCTCCGCGCCGATAGACGAACAAACGCCGGGGCGCGTATCGGTAGATCAAATTCCGTGGCTCATCGGCCTGGCCGGGCTCGCTATGATCGCGTTTTCCGTATTTTTCTATTGGAGGTCGCTGCGCGGAAGTTCAGCTTCCGGGCGCCAAACTCGACGACGCGCAAAAACTGCGGAATCGGAAACTGCTGGGCAAGCGCGATATTGTCATGAATGTGGAGCGCGTGCGACATCCGGCGATCGTTTCTGCCGCACATGCGGCAATCAACTCCGCTCGAAATAGCTCGCAATAAGCGGGGCTTCGCCCGCCTCTAATGGAAAACGGCTCCCGAAATTTCGGGAGCCGTTTTAATTCATTAAGAAGAATGGCGAATTATGTGTCCGATGGCGCAGGCGCGTTCTTACGCTGGCGGAAAGTGATGCGCGCGCGCGTCAAGTCATACGGCGACATTTCTATTACAACACGATCGCCAAGCAAAATACGGATGTAATGTTTGCGCATTTTGCCGGAGAGGTACGCAAGCACTTCGTGCCCGTTATCAAGCCTCACGCGAAATTGGGTGCTGGGCAGCGCTTCCACTACGACGCCCTCAGCCCGAATTTTATCGTCCTCTTTAGCCATATTCTCTTCTCTCTACTAGTTTCATTCGCCGTCGCGGGTGAATGAACGTCGTTTAATGCGGCGGATAGCCTTTTTCTTCTCCATGCGGCGTTGCTCGCTCTTGGAGACGAACCAGCGTTTGCGACGGACCGTGCTCAGCACGCCGCTTTTCACGACCTTTTTACGAAAACGTTTCAACAGCGAGTCTTGCGATTCACCGTTGCGAAGATTTACAGAAGCCAAACGAAGTCACCTCCTTTCCGCATAGAAATAAAGAACCCTGCGATCGCGCAGAGCCGGCGATAGATAACAATAAGTCGAAACGGAGACAAGATCAAGGGGATCAAATCGCGCGCTTCACGTTCCTCTCCGCTAAGCGAAGCCGTATCCTTCAACCGAACTACTGGCGCATTATACATGAAGCGCGCGCAGTTGAGAAGACTGCGCGCGTAAAAAGTTAAGAAAAGTCCCTTGGCAATGACCTACTCTCCCAGGAGGTCGCCCTCCAAGTACCATCGGCGCTGACGGACTTAACTGCCGGGTTCGGGATGTGACCGGGTGTACCCCCGTCGCTCCAATCACCAAGGGACTATTTCACAAGTAATGTCTGAACAGCAACTGATTGATTCTACACGGAAGAGTAATAAGTTCTCCGCACCACGGGATTCAGCCCTCGACCATTAGTACGACTTAGCTGAACACATTGCTGCGCTTACACTTGTCGCCTATATAGCAGGTGGTCTACCTGCGGTCTTACTCCATTAACTGGACTACAGGGATCTAATCTTGAGGCGAGTTTCCCACTTAGATGCTTTCAGCGGTTATCTCTGCCCGACGTAGCTACCCAGCTATGCTCCTGGCGGAACAACTGGCACACCAGAGGTCAGTCCACTCCGGTCCTCTCGTACTAGGAGCAGCTCCTCTCAAATCCCTTACGCCCACAGCGGATAGAGACCGACCTGTCTCACGACGGTCTGAACCCAGCTCGCGTACCGCTTTAACGGGCGAACAGCCCGACCAGCAGGACCTTATCCAGCCCAGGATGCGATGAGCCGACATCGAGGTGCCGAGCGAGATCGTCGATGTGAACTCTTGGATCTCACCAGCCTGTTATCCCGGGGTGCTTTTATCCGGTAAGCCACTGGCGCTTCCACTCGGTACCGTGGGATCACTTCAAGCCCTACTTTCGTATCTGCTCGACGCGTTGGTCTTGCAGTCAAACCCATATGCCTTTACACTCTATGGTGGGTTTCCATTCCACCTGAGGGAACCTTTAGGCGCCTCCGTTACCTTTTAGGAGGCGACCGCCCCATCAAACTGCCCACGGCACGGTCCCCCATCGGATGACGGAATGGGGTTGGGATCTAAACATACTCAGGGTGGTATTTCACTAACGGCTCCACCGAGGCTAACGCCCCAGCTTCATAGCCTCCACCTATGCTACACAAGTATGCCCAAATACAATGCCAGGATGCAGTAAAGCTCCACGGGGTCTTTTTGTCCTGCTGCGGGTAGGCCGCATCTTCACAGCCATTTCAATTTCACCGGGTCCCTTGTTGAGACAGTGCTCTGATCGTTACGCGGTTCGTGCGGGTCGGAACTTACCCGACAAGGAATTTCGCTACCTTAGGACCGTTATAGTTACGGCCGCCGTTCACCGGGGCTTCGGTTCAAAGCTTCGCTTGCGCTAACCTCTCCCCTTAACCTTCCGGCACTGGGCACGCGTCAGCCCCTATACATCGCCTTTCGGCTTAGCAGAGACCTGTGTTTTTGTTAAACAGTCGCCAGAGCCATTTCACTGCGGCCTCCAAGCGCTTTGGTTACCCGAACGCTCGAAGGCACCCCTTCTCCCGAAGTTACGGGGTCATGTTGCCTAATTCCTTAACAAGGGTTCTCCCGTTCGCCTTGGTATACTCTACCCATCTACCAGTGTCGGTTTGCGGTACGGGCGCTTGAGGATCAACGTTTAGAGGCTTTTCTCGGCAACAAGGCTCAACCACTTCGCCTTACGGCTCGCTCTCGCCTCAGCTCGGCTGACGGATTTGCCTATCAGCCTCAACGCCTAGACGGATCGCACCTGCATCCAATAGCAGGCTGGCCTACCTCGTTGCGTCCCCCCATCACTCCTCTCAAGCGGTTCCGGAATGTTGACCGGATGTCCATCACCTACGCCTTTCGGCCTCGGCTAAGGACCCGACTAACCCGACGCGGAATGACCTGGCGTCGGAAACCTTAGATTTACGGCGAACACGGTTCTCACGTGTTTATACGCTACTCATGCCTGCATTCTCACTTCCGTCCGCTCCAGCCGCCCTTACGATCGACCTTCACCGCTGACGGAACGCTCCCCTACTGCCCCAGCAAATGCTGAGACCCATAGCTTCGGTACTACGCTTAGCCCGTTAAGTTTTCCGCGCAAGATCACTAGACCAGTAAGCTGTTACGCACTTTTTAAAGGGTGGCTGCTTCTAAGCCAACCTCCTGGTTGTTCAAGTAATCTCACCTCGTTTCCCACTTAGCGTAGATTTGGGGACCTTGGCTGATGGTCTGGGCTGTTTCCCTTTCGACTACGAAACTCATCTCCCGTAGTCCGACTGCCATGCTATGGAATACTGGCATTCCGAGTTTGATTGGGTTCAGTAAGCGGTAAGCCCTTAGCCCATTCAGTGCTGTACCTCCAGTATTAAACGCATGACGCTAGCCCTAAAGCTGTTTCGGGAGAACCAGCTATCTCCGAGTTCGTTTGGCATATCACCCTACCCACAGGTCATCTTCTAATTTTGCAACATTAGTAAGTTCGGGCCTCCACAAGCGTTTAGACTCGCTTCACCCTGCCCATGGGTGGCTCACTCGGTTTCGGGCCTAATCCCAGCGACTATATCGCCCTATTCAGACTCGCTTTCGCTACGGCTACGGGTGTCACTCCTTTAACCTTGCCACTGAGATTAACTCGCAGGCTCATTCTCCAAGAGGCACGCTGTCAGGCATAGCGGGGAACATCTGTATTTCTACAGCGCTCAACCCGCCGTTAGCCCTCCAACTGTTTGTAGGCTTTCGGTTTCAGGTTCTATTTCACTCCCTAACAGGGGACTTTTTCACCTTTCCCTCACGGTACTTGTTCACTATCGGTCGTCAAGCGTATTTAGCCTTAGGGAGTGGACTCCCAGATTCCTACCGGATTAGCGTGCCCGGTAGTACTCAGGTATCCGGCGGAAGATAATCAGTTTTCGCATACGGGGCTATTACCCTCTTTGGCAGGCTGTCCCACACCTTTCCGCTAACTGATCATTTTATAACTTCCATATGCCAGACCCTACAACCCCGCCCATGCAAGCATGGACGGTTTGGGCTGTTCCCCGTTCGCTCGCCACTACTAGGAGAATACTTTCTTTTCCTTCAGGTACTTAGATGTTTCAGTTCCCTGAGTTCCCTTCCTCCAACTTATGTGTTCAGTAGGAGGATGCTCGAGGTTCGCTCGAGCGAGTTTCCTCATTCGGAGATCCCCGGATCAAAGCCTGTACACGGCTCCCCAGGGGCTTATCGCAGTGTCCCACGTCCTTCATCGGCGCTTGACGCCAAGGCATTCGCCGAAAGCCCTTAGTAGCTTCTCCACGTGATGCGGAGAAATTATTACTCTTTCTTTCGGCCTACAAATATTTCTTTCTTTAGATATTTGAGGATATCATCTTTCAGTCACTATTCAGTTATTAAGGTGCAATCACCGATTGACCGGTGACCGACGCTCTCGATCGCAATCCAGAGCGTCGGTCGCCCTTCAATATATGCTTTTGTAAACACAGACCGACCCGGCGCGCACACGCCGGGTCGGAGAACTTCGACCTGATCAGCGTCGCGGCTTTCGCATTATGTCTGCGTATCGTTCAACAAATTTCTTCTTTACTCCAAAAACATTCCAACGAACTCAGTGGAGATGGCGGGATTTGAACCCGCGACCTTCGCGTTGCAAACGCGCTGCTCTCCCGCTGAGCTACATCCCCAGAACATACTGGGAGAGTGGGCTTGACAGGATTCGAACCTGTGACCCCTGCGTTATCAGCACAGTGCTCTAACCAACTGAGCTACAAGCCCGTAGAACCCTTTGACAACTAAATAGTGACAGGAAACTTCTCCTCTGCGTCCAGCGCCTCATCACCGTAAGGCTACGAACATGAGTGGAGCGCGTCTCTCGTGAGGGAGAGCGCTCAAGTACTCTAGAAAGGAGGTGATCCAGGCGCACCTTCCGGTACACCTACCTTGTTACGACTTCGTCCCAGTCACCAGCCCCACCTTCGACGGCGTCCTCCTTGCGGTTAGACTACCGGCTTCAGGTGTTGCCAGCTCCCATGACGTGACGGGCGGTGTGTACAAGGCCCGAGAACGTATTCAACGCACTATAGCTGACGCGCGTTTACTAGCAACTCCGCTTCATGCAGGCGAGTTTCAGCCTGCAATCTGAACTGAGGACAGTTTTGGGGATTAAAGTCCGCCTCGCGGCTTGCAAACCCATTGTACTGCCCATTGTAGCGTGTGTGTGTAGCCCCAGGCATAAAAGGCCATGCTGACTTGACGTCATCCCCGCCTTCCTCGGCTTATCGCATGCGGTCCCGCGTGACACATGTAACACGCGGCAAGGGTTGCGCTCGTTAGCGGACTTAACCGAACATCTCACGACACGAGCTGACGACAGCCATGCAACACCTGTTCAGGCTCCCTTGCGGGTCGATCACCTTTCGGATCTCTACCACCTGTATGTCAAGCCTGGGTAAGGTTCTTCGTGTAGCATCGATTAAACCACACGCTCCGCTGCTTGTGCGGCCCCGTCAATTCCTTTGAGTTTTAACTCTTGCGGCCGTAGTCCCCAGGCGGTGAACTTATCGCGTTTGCTTCGGCACTGATGGGTTTAACCCACCAACGCCAAGTTCACATCGTTTATGGCTTAGGATTACCGGGGTCTCTAATCCCGTTTACTACCCTAAGCTGTCGCGTCTGAGTGTCAGAACAGACCAGAAGATCGCCTTCGCCACTGGTGTTCCTCCCGATATCTACGCATTTCACCACTACACCAGAATTCCATCTTCCTCTTCTGCTCTCTGGCCTGATAGTATTGAACGACCTCTCCCAGTTGAGCCGGCTTTCACGCCCAACTTACAAACCACCACCTGCACGCGCTTTACGCCCAGTGAATCGGATAACGCTCGCCTCCCTACGTTTTACCGCGGCTGCTGGCACGTAGTTAGCCGAGACTTATTCCTGCGATACTGTCCTTTCTCATCTCGCAGAAAAGCCGCTTTACGACCCGAGGGCCTTCATCGCGCACGCGGCGTTGCTGCATCAGGCTTTCGCCCATTGTGCAATATTCCCTACTGCTGCCACCCGTAGGTGTATGGACCGTGTTTCAGTTCCATTGTGGGGCCACCCTCTCAGGTCCCCTACCCGTCGTAGCCTTGGTGAGCCATTACCTCGCCAACTAGCTGATGGGACGCAGGCCCCTCCCAAAGCGGATTACTCCTTTAGTCATCGGTTTCTAAACCCGGTGACCACATGCGGTATTAGCAATCCTTTCGGACTGTTATTCCACACTTTGGGGCAGGTCGCCCACGCGTTACTCACCCGTTCGCCACTAGGACACTCCTCGTATTGCTACAAAAAGAGCCTCGTTCGACTTGCATGTATTAGGCACGCCGCCAGCGTTCATCCTGAGCCAGGATCAAACTCTCCGCAAAAATTTTTTCACTCTTACGAGTGTTAAGTTTACGGGTATTTACTGGATTCGACAGATTTGTTGCTTCCTATCACTATTCAGTTGTCAAAGTGCGGAGCGGAACGACGTTTGTTTTGAACGTGTCGTTCCCGCCTGTTTCTCATCCACAGACGAAAAACCGATGTCTTCTTTCAACATCGGCTCGTCAGACTGCAAAACCAACAGGCTTGTGTCTCTGACGTGAGACCACTTCTCAGTTTTCAATGATCTGTCAGGGGGACGAGATCCATGAACTTACTGCGAACGCTGATTATACGTTTATTCACTTTCTTGTCAAGCGTTTTCAAGTCCATTAACCTTAAAGAATCGCGCCAATTTTCCATCGTCGCACGCGCCATGAGCAAGCATGATGATGCTCATGGTGCGTTTCGGTTAGCGTATTTCCAATTTCGAGCATGGGCTTCGATCAATTCTACCGCTCGCGTCACGCCGTCTTCTTTATTAATAATTTGGCCGAGCGCATGCGCGCGTTGGCGAACGATGTCGCTATCCGCTTCGAGGATCGCTTGAGTCAAACGCTCAACAGAAAGACGCTTTACTAAAATCGGTTCTGGCGCTGCGCCAACAGCACGAACTCTTCGCGCCCAGAACGGTTGATCGGTCATAAAGGGAACGATCGCTTGCGGAATGCCCGCTCGAAGACCGGCGGCAACCGTCCCTGCGCCGCCGTGATGAATAAGCAATTTGCAACGCGGCAACAACCAATCATGCGGAGCGGATTCTAGATAGAGCAGGTTGTTGGACGAAGATTGTTGAACGCCTCCCCACCCTGAAAGGATGATTCCGCGTTGACTCGCTTTCGCTAAAGCGTCGTGGATGATTCGATAAATCTTTTCCGCATCTCGATTGACCATGCTCCCAAACGAAACACAGACGGGAGGAGCGCCTGCGTCTAAAAATTTTTGCAACTCGGCAGACGGCTGAAACGATTCGGTTGCGTCGAAATGGAAGTGCCCCGTTACATGGATATTCTCCGCCCATTCTCTTGAAGGGGGAAGAAGGCTGAGGCTCCACGCACACAGGATCAACGTCGGAGGGCGAAACGGATCGTCGTCAAATGGAAAATAAAGTTTGCGGTTGGGAAGTCCCGCGCGACGACTGATGTATCGAAATCCAAAACGGGATAACTGCCAGATGATTTTTATACCCGCCACGTGTGTGAAATAATTCAACGCGCGGATTTTCAGGTCGGGCAAAACAACGCTGGGATAATCACCCGTTGGCGCGAACATCGGGAAGGTTTGGATGTGAATGTCGGGGACATTCATTTCGCGCGCGCGAGTGTGACCGTCAACCGCGTGCGAAAAAGCGTGGATGATGAGGTCGGCATCTTTGCACGCCTCGGCGCTTTGCTGGAACACATCCGCGCCGACTTCGAGCGCGTGAGCAAATCCCTCGCGCAACATTTTGAAAATGTTGTTTCGCGCGTCATTGATACGCAGGATCGCGGTCGCAGGGTCGCCCGGCAGAGGGACGAACACAATGCCATATCCTTCGACAAGATTCTTGAAACGCGCTGGCGCGGCAAGTTTGACGTTATGTCCCCGTGAAATTAATCTCACGGACAACGGGAGGAACGGCTGAACGTCGCCGCGCGAACCGTAGGTAAGGATGGTTATGTTCAATACTATGGCGCAGGATTATCAACGATTGGCAGCGACTCCAAGTCGCCGGCGGTAAATTGAACGAGCGAGGTATACGCCCAAAATATTTGTCCTGGCTTGTCGGGGAATTCGATCAGGACCCACTCGCCAGCGCTTGAACGTCCCACCGCAATAGCAGATTGACCAGCCTCTAACGCGCCCGTCAAAGCGGAAGTCATTGAAGCAAAGGCGTACAGGTTGATTGACGAATCGCTAGGGTTGATGATGACAATCGGCGACGGCGTTTCGGCAAAGGGCGCTTGCGCGACGGTCGTCGCGCTTGGCAAGACGACGACCGTCGCGCCGATCAGTTGAGCCAGCTCAAGCACATAGGCATCGTGCTGTTGACGGGCAAGCGCAAGCCCTTGGTTGACTCTTTCTGTATCGGCGTCGCTTAAAAAGGCAAGAAACGTATTAATCGTCGTATTCATGTGAAGAATCTGGCTCTCTTTTAAATGCGTGAGGCAGGCTGGGGCAACATAGTCTTGCGCGGCGCGGCGGATATCTTGCAGTTTGGATACTTGCGGAGCCACCTGTGCGCGCGGCAGAATAGCGGCAAGTTGATAGGCGTCGTCGAAGGCGCGCATAAATTGATGGAGTTCGCCCGCCGTCGTTTTGACGTTTTCAGGCGCGCAGAGATTGGCGGTGGGCGTCGCCACAACCTTAATAGGAATAGCTGTCGGTTGTGGTTGATTAACGCATGCAGAAATTATCAACAACCCAAGCAACAATGGAAGCAATCGGATTTTTTTCACTCTTTTGCCTTCTATAAAATTGACAGGGATGACGCATACGCCATCCCTGTCATTCTATCAAAAAATTCGGTTTCTTATCTGCCGACCAGGACAAAAATTTCGTCATGAGTCTCAAAGAATCCGTCGTCATCTTTTGGCGCGAAGTCGAAGAAGTTGGGGTAGGGCTGTAGAGCAGGCTTAATGAAGGCGTCGTCATAAATCAACGCGATTCAATCTGCGTCAAATCTAATTTGTTAGAGCAACAATTCTTCAATCCATTTCCCGTCTGCCTGAAAGCGCTCGCAATAACGTATTTTGATCGGCGTATTCCAAGTCGCCGCCCATGGGCAGACCTCTCGCCAAACGCGTGACATGCACACCGAATTGCCGTAACTGATTCTGCAAATACAATGCGGTCGCGTCGCCTTCCATACTGGGATTGGTCGCAAGGATGATCTCCTTCACTCCCCCATTCGCCACGCGCGCCAGCAACTGCTTGATCTTCAAATCGTCGGGACCGATGCCTTCGATGGGAGATAACACACCCTGCAAGACATGATACTTGCCTTGAAATCCGCCTGTGCGTTCAAGGGCAAGGACATCCAGCGCTTCTTCGACAACGCAGATGACGCTTCCATCCCGCCGCGTGGAATCGCATACTTCACAGCGTTCGCGTCCCGCTTCCATGATATTAAAACATTCGGGACAAAACGCTGTGTTTTTTTTGAGATGCGCCAACGCCAGCGCAAGATCGTCCGAGACATCGTCGGTGGCGCGGAGGAGATAAAACGCCAGCCGCGAAGCGGATTTGGGTCCGATGCCTGGGAGGCGTTCGAGGGCGTTGATGAGGGATTGAATTGATTCAGGGAGAAGCATAATTTTATTATGTCGTTGCGAGGGCGCTCTTGCTCTTTGCCCGAAGCAATCTCCTCACTCGCGGGGATTGCTTCGTCTTTGAGGAGTTTACGCTGAACTTGTCGAAGCGCTCCTCCTCGCAATGACATGATAGTTAGAACGGCAACCCACCCGCCAGCGGACCCATCAACTTTTGTTGCAGTTCGCGCGATTGGTCAAGAGCCATATTCATAGCGGACAAGATCATGTCTTGTAGCATTTCAGCGTCGGCATCCTTCATGAAATCGGACGAGATCTCAACGGATTGGCATTTCTGGTCGCCTGTCATTGTGACTTTGATCGCGCCACCGCCCGCCGTGGCAGTGACGGTTTCTTCGGCGAGTTTCGCCTGCGCCTCTTCCATCTGTTGTTGCAGGCGTTGCAACTGTTGCATCATCCCCGCCTGCCCGCCCATTTGTGGTCCTTTGTTGAATCCTTTAGCCATTATTTAGTCTCCTGGTCTTCTGGTCTCTTAGTCTCCTAGTCAAACAGTCAGCAAGTCAATAAACAATAATGAGTCGTTCGACTAACTGACTAGAGGACTAGCAGACTAGATGACTACTCCTGCGTATCCACAATTTCCCCGCCGTGTTGGATGGCGGTGGCGACCATGCCGTCTTGCGCCACGTTCGCGGGGATCTTGCCTTTCGCGTTCGTCACCACACAACGCACGCTCACGTCCGCGCTGAACTCATCCTTGATCAACTTTTGGATCGCCTCGATCTGGTCGGGCTTGTCAATTTTCGAAACCAGCACGTCGCTCGCCAGCCCAAGGATCAACGTCGAGCCATGCATGTCTATCATCCGCACCGAATTCATCAACGCCGAAAGATTCGCCTGCGCCTTTGGAAGCGACGCAGACATGCGCTTCCACGCCTTGATGACATCCCCCGCGCTCACTGCGGATTTTTCTTCTGGATGTGGAGCCGCTTCGGACTCCGCTTGAGGCTGGGTCGCCGTTTGGGGAGCAGATACACCCTGACGAGTGTCTGCGACAACCTTCGGCTTGGGTTGATTCGGCGTCCCACTAGGGGATGATACGGCGATTGGCGAAGATTCAGCGGGAGCGTCCAACACTTCCGCCAAAGCGAGTTCGAGACTTAACGATGGTTGCCAGCCGCCGCGCAAATCCACAGCCGCGTTGTTGAACGCTTTCATCATCCGCAAGACATCGCTCGTGGAAAAAGATTTCGCGTGCGCCTGCATCTGCTTCTTGACATCCGCCGTCGCTTCGACTTGATTCGCGTTACCCATTTGAATCAGCATCAGCCCGCGCAAATACTCGACGATCTGACGCGCCAGCGAGCGCGGATCGGCGCCCGCGTCGAGCGCCTTGTGAATCGACTCAAGCCCATGCGCGGGATCGTGATCGTTGACCGCGTTCAGCACATCTAACACCGATTGACTCGTGGCAGTGCCTAGCACAGTTTGCGCGAGGGCGAGCGTGATCCTTTCTCCCGTAGACGAAAGTTGATCGAGCAAAGACTGCGCGTCGCGCATCCCGCCTGTTGCTTGGCGGGCGATTTGAATCAACGCGTCGTCGTCGGCTTGGATGTTTTCGGCTTTGATGATGTGCTTGAGGTTCGCGACGATCTCGTCCACTGGCACGCGGCGGAACTCGTGACGCTGACAGCGCGATAAAACCGTTGCGGGGATTTTGTGAATCTCGGTGGTGGCTAAAACAAAAATGGCGTGCGGAGGCGGCTCTTCGAGCGTTTTGAGCAACGCGTTGAACGCCGCCATCGAAAGCATGTGGACTTCGTCAATGATGTAAATTTTGTACTTGCCTTGCGATGGAGAGAAGTTAATCTTGTCGCGTAAATCGCGGACATCGTCTACGCTTGTGTTCGACGCCGCGTCAATTTCGATCAGGTCTAGGAAGCGATTCTCATTGACGGCTTTGCAATTCTCGCATGTGTTGTCGGGACGTTTCGCCGCGTCAGGATTCGTGCAGTTGACCGCCTTCGCCAACAGACGCGCCAGCGTGGTCTTTCCCGTCCCGCGCGGACCCGCGAACAGGTACGCATGACCGACACGATCTACTTTGATCGCGTTCGTCAACGTGGTCACGATATGATCTTGCCCCATCACAGCGCTCCATTCTTGAGGTCGGTATTTTCGGTAAAGAGCTTGAGTCATTTTGGCAATTCGTAATTCGTTTTGAACCGCGAGGCGCGCTAAGGCTTGCGCTGAGTTGCATCGAAGTGACGCCAAGAAAACCTTTTAAATCTTCGCGGCCTTAGTGTGCTTCGCGGTTAAGAATCACGGCACTTGATACACCGCTCTCACATTTCCGCTTGGGTCGAGCAGAGCCGCTTCTTCGCCCGATTGCCAGATCGCCTCAGAGTCGCCCCAGTATAAATCAATGACGGTATTTGTTCCCACAGCGGTATGCACCTGAACCGCGCCGCCGCCATTGAGCGTCAGGTTAGGGAAGGTGAAAGTGTTCCGATCTGAGTCGCGCAGCTGCCAATTCGCTAAATGCACCGGCTGATCTCCCGCATTGCGAACGACGACCAATTCAGCGTTCAGCGTTCCTGCGCCGACAATGCTCACAATCTCGATGGGAACGTCCGCGTCGGGGCTGAGAGTCGGTTGCACGGCAAGATCGCTGGAAGAAACCGGGGCAAACTGCACCGGGGAAAGAGCCGCCTGACGGTAATTACGGTCGTACCAAAATAGAATTGCGCCGGTCACGCACGCGGAGATGAACGCGTTAAGAAGCAGGTATTGAATAAGTCGGCGGCGATCCATCGTCGTCGAATCATAGCACAGATTATGCGTTTTAAATAAAAATCCCGCGTTTCATGAAACGCGGGATTAATTCTCCAAGCGTCGTTACGGTAGGCGGGTCATCTCAAAATCGTCAAAGGAAACATCCGCAGACGAAGACTCCTCGGCGCTCCAAACGAACAATCCTATCCGACCGGAGGTATAAGTCGTATCCTTCACGCTGTCAATTTGCACACCGTTAACATAGAGCGTTAACGCGCCGTCGCCGTCGCAATCAACGCCAATACGATAAGCGGATTGATTCTTCGGGATCAAATCGGAAGACCTCCACTGATCGTCGTTCGTAAGGAAGATATCGGATCCTGTGCCTGGCGATTTTGCGATCGCATACAACCCCGAAGGAGTGATCGCAAAATAATACGTTGAGTCGTTATCTTGCAAGTTGCACATCACGCCAAAAGCGGTATTCTGATCGGAACTGCTATCGCGGACAGTTACTTCAGCATGGATATTTGAATATGTTTCTTTGTTAGCTGTGCTCCATACATAAAAGTTATCTTTATAAACAATAAAGCGCAGGGCGTTGTCAACATATTCAACCGAGCTTTCCGTGTCTGTGCCTGTTCCCCAAGTCTCTATTGAGAAATCGTCGCTTAGAATTACCTCTGCATCCCGTCCGCTGGCGGCGGAAATATCAACCGTTGGTATAACGATAGTAGGAATTTCAACCGTCGGGATAACGACGGTAGGCATTTCGGGCGCCTCTATATCTTTACCGCCTGCCATAGCCTCGCAAGCTAACGCCGCCAGCGATAACGTCGCGACGGCAAGAATAATTCGAACTTTACTTTTCACTTTTCATTCTCCTTTGGAAGTTAAATGTGGGGGATTGTATCATCATGCAACGCTCGGATAATAGCGCGATATGGAAATTCCCAGCAGCTCAACGGCTCATTGTCAACGCGACCCAATCGCCCATCTGACGCCGCTCGCTCAAACGCAGACTCTTTGCCTGCCCCGCCTTTACGACATTTTCTTCCTGCTCTTGCAGGATTCCACTGAGGATGATCGCGCCATACGGTTCGACCAAATCCGCCAGCCCCGCGTCGAAGAGACGGACGATCACCGGCGCGAGGATATTCGCGACAACCAGCGGCGCCGACTTAAACGGGAATCTGCCTTCAAGAATCTCGGTCACCGAACCGACGCCGAGGATCAACTCCTCCCCCACGCCATTCGTTTCCGCGTTCTCGCGCGAATTCTTCGCTGATTCATCGTCAATATCCACGCCGAGAACTTTATCCGCGCCGAGTTTCAACGCGGCGATGGAGAGGATTCCGGAGCCGCAACCGACGTCAATGCAAGAAAGAGGAAAGAGGAAAGAATCAATTTCTTTCTTCCTTCTTCTTTCCTCAAATACTATCTCCATCAACTCCAAACACAACTGCGTCGTTGGGTGCGTTCCCGTTCCAAACGCCATGCCGGGATCGATCTTAATGGCTACGCGATTCGGCTCAGGGTTTTCTATCCACGCCGGCAAGATAAGGAGTCGCTCGCCGATGCGAATCGGTTTGTAGCGGCGCTTCCAAGCTTCCATCCAGTTTTGATCCGCGACCTGTTTGTAGACCGGAGTCGGCAACGACTGGATCATCCCCAAATAAAAAAGCGACTCTTCCAATTTTTGCCGCGTCTCTTCGAGTCCGTCGTTCACCTCCAAATACGCGCGGACGGTGATCGGTCCCGTCGGCGTGCCGGCATCTTCGTCGTCGTTGTACTTCACGCCCTGCTCGGTCATCACGCCGTTGGGCGCGAACCGCGCGAACACGTCCGCTACCGATTCGGCGAGTTCGCCGTCAACCGTCATCGAAACTTCAAGCCAATTCATGTTTAAATAAATCCTTGTGAACAGATCGTATCAATTCTTTCTCATCAAATAACATTTGCGGTAGGTTGTCTATCTCAAAATAGCCTATCTCCGAGATTTCGTAGCTCTCTCTGAATTCGCCGCCGACAACGCGCGATAGGTATACCAGTCCGACATGATGAAAGTATGGAGAACTATGACCCAGCAACAACCGCTTTACTTCAATGCTCATCCCGGTTTCTTCATGGAACTCGCGTATGATCGCCTCTTCAGGCTGCTCGCCGTACTCCAACGCTCCTCCGGGCAAACCCCACGGAAACTTACGATACGTATGCTTGAACAATAACACTCGTCCCTGTTCATCGAACACCAGCGCAGCAACGCCCACAACAAACCGCGGGCGCAACATCCGCACGGCGAGCGTGTGAACCCACAAAGGAAACATGCCCCAAATTCGCATCAATATCTTCATCATAAAAGTCCCCGCATTATAAAACACAACCAGCGGAGTCTCCTCCGCTCGCCAGTTACGAGAGTTCCTAATATCGAGGATAAAACTCGATTCATGTCATTCTGAGCGAAGCGAAGAATCTTAACGATTGTCTCCGAGACCCTTCGCTGGCGCTCAGGGTGACATGCCTTGTTATATGTTGGGTTTTAGGCGCTCTCCCCAATTCCCATTTACCAATTACTCACCCCAATCTCAATTCTCTAATTCTCCAATCCTCTCTCTCTTCTCATCCCCCCAACGCCTCATTCAACCAATCCAAGAATCCCTTCTCCTGCGGCTTGACCGTCGTACCCAAACTCTCCGCCAATTTTTCAAACAACTCGCGTTGCTCTTTCGTCAACTTAGAAGGAATCGCCACATTGACCAACACCAACTGGTCGCCACGCCCGCTTCGACGAACATACGGCACGCCTTTGTTCCGTAAATGAAATACTTTTCCCGATTGCGTGCCAGCGGGGATTTTCAACTTCTCCTCGCCGTCAATCGTCGGCACTTCAATTTCCGCGCCCAACACGGCTTGCGCTACGTTGATATCGAGATTCAACAGAATATCGTTCTCGCGGCGCTTGAAAAATTTATGCGGCTTAACATCCAATATCAGATAGACACTTCCATTCGGACCGCCGTTCTCGCCAGGACCGCCCTCGCCCGACAAACGAATTTGTGTGCCAGCGTCTACACCTGCGGGAATCTGCACAACCTTCTTTACTTTCTTGCGTTCCAATCCGCTTCCGCGACAAGTCTTGCACGGAGACGAGATCGTCTCGCCGCGCCCGTTGCAAGTCGGGCAAGTGGACGATTGCACCATCTGACCCAAGAAAGTCTGCCGCACGGTTCGCACTTCGCCCTGACCGTTACAAGTCGTACATTTCACAAGCGACGTGCCAGGCTCCGCGCCGTTGCCGTTGCAATGCGAACAAGTCTCTTCGCGCTGAAATTCGATCTCTTTCTCCACGCCAAACACCGACTCTTCAAACGTCAGCGAAATCTGCATTTGCAGATCGCGCCCGCGCCGCGGCGACCGACGCGAACGTCCGCCGCCTGTCGAGAATCCGAATCCGCGGAAGAGGTCTTCGAAGATATCGCCGAAGTCCGAGGTGTAATCGTGGAATCCGCCCGCGCCGCCCAGCCCCGCCTTGCCGAAGCGATCGTAGCGCGCGCGCTTGTCCGCATCCGAAAGCACGCCGTACGCCTCGTTGATCTCTTTGAACTTCTCTTCGGCGGTCGGCTCCTTGTTCACATCGGGATGATACTGACGCGCGAGTTTACGGAATGCGCCTTTGATCTCATCGTCGCTCGCGTTCCGTCCCACGCCCAGAGTTTCGTAATAATCGTTGCTCATATATCCATTATGTCATTGCGAGTGGCGCCCCGCGCCACGAAGCAATCTCCTGAATACATGAGGTTGCTTCGTCGCAACGAACGCTCCTCGCAATGACATCATTCCTTGACTTCACCCTCAACCACATCAGGATTCTCACTGGATGAAGATCCCGCTTCGCCCGACCCCGCGGCTGGATTCTCGTAGACGCTCGCTCCAATCTTTTGAATCACTTGCCCTAGCGACTCTGTGGCAGCCTTCATCGCCGACACATCTTCGCCCTCTGCGGCTTCCTTCACCGCGGCAACATTCGTCTCGATCTCAGTTTTTATTTCAGCGGGAATTTTCTCGCTGAACTCGCGCAGCGTCTTCTCCGCCGCATAGACGGTGTTATCGGCATGGTTGCGTGCCTCAATTAATTCTTTGCGTTTGCGATCTTCTTCGGCGTGAGATTCCGCGTCTTTCTTCATCTGCTCAACTTCCGCGTCCGACAAACCCGACGACGCAGTGATCGTGATGTGTTGCGAACGTCCCGTCGCTTTATCCTGCGCGCTGACTTTGAGGATGCCGTTCGCGTCCACATCGAACGTCACTTCAATTTGCGGAACGCCGCGCGGCGCGGGAGGAATCCCATCGAGAATAAATTTGCCCAGCGACTTGTTATCCGCCGCCATCGGGCGCTCGCCTTGCAGAACGTGGATCTCAACTTGAGTTTGGCTATCGGTCGCAGTGGAGAATACCTGACTCTTGCGAGTCGGAATCGTCGTGTTGCGCTCAATTTGAGTAGTGGCGACTCCGCCCAACGTCTCGATGGCGAGCGAAAGCGGGGTTACATCTAACAACAAAATATCCTTCACATCGCCGCCTAACACGCCCGCTTGAATCGCCGCGCCGACCGCGACAACCTCGTCGGGGTTCACGCCTTTATGCGGTTCCTTGCCGAAGAACGCGCGGACGCGCTCTTGCACGGCGGGCATGCGCGTCATACCGCCCACCATCACCACTTCATTAACTTGATTGGCTTGCAATCCCGCGTCAGATAACGCTAATTTAAGCGGAGCGATCGTACGATCAACCAGATCCGCCGTCAGCTGCTCAAGTTTGGCGCGAGTAAGGGTGATCACTAAATGTTTCGGACCCGTTGCGTCAGCGGTCAGATAAGGGAGATTAACTTCCGTCTGCATCGTAGTCGAAAGCTCGATCTTCGCCTTCTCGCTGGCTTCTTTCAGCCGTTGCAACGCCTGACGATCACTTTGTAAATCAATGCCGTTATCTTTCTTAAATTGTTCGATGAGGTAATCCATCACACGGAGGTCGAAATCGTCACCGCCAAGAAAGGTATCGCCGTTCGCCGCGCGGACTTGGAACACGCCGTCGCCCACGTCGAGGATCGAAATATCAAACGTCCCGCCGCCGAGATCGTACACGACAATAATCTCATTCTTCTTTTTATCGAGTCCGTATGCCAACGATGAAGCCGTCGGCTCGTTGATGATGCGAAGCACTTCGAGTCCGGCGATCTTGCCCGCGTCTTTGGTAGCGTTGCGTTGCGCGTCGTTGAAATACGCAGGAACAGTGATGACCGCCTGCGTGATCGTCTCGCCCAAGTAAGCCTCCGCATCGCGTTTGATCTTCGCAAGGATCATCGCGGAAACTTCAGGCGGAGAATAATCTTTCTCGCCGAGTTGCACACGCACATCGCCGTTATCGGCGGTCTTGATCGCATACGGCACGCGCTTCCTCGTGCGTTCCACTTCAGGGTCGTCAGCCTTACGTCCCATAAAACGCTTCACTGAAAAGATCGTGTTCTGCGGATTCGTGATCGCCTGATTCCGCGCCACGCGCCCGACCAAGCGTTCATTATTTTTATTCACCGCCACAACCGACGGAACGAGTCGTTCGCCCTCCGCCGATGGAATTACTACAGGCTCGCCGCCCTGCATCACTGCCGCGACGGAGTTGGTCGTGCCAAGATCAATGCCAATAATTTTTGCCATTATTAAGTTCTCCAGTGTCAGGTATCAGGTTCCATGTTCCATAGAAGTTGCATCAGGCAAATTGCCTGACACATAACACATGGAACTTGAAACTTTATTTTCTATTGCGCCACTCGCACCAAGGCGGGACGTATTACGCGTTCGCCGAGCATGTATCCATTTTGCACCACTTCGATCACATGATGGCTCTCCACCTCATCGCTCGGTTCATGCGAAATCGCTTCATGGAAATTCGGATCGAACTCCGCGCCCGTCGCTTCGATGCGCTTAATGCCTTCCGCTTGCAGAATATTTTGGAATTTGCGTAAGATCAAGTCTACGCCAAGTCCCCACGCGTCGTCCGCCGGGCGATTTTGTATTGCGCGTTCAAGATCGTCCAACACAGGCAATATCTTCTTAACGATATCGCTCTTCATTGAGGCGTACATCAATTCATTATCGCGTTCGATGCGTTTTTTATAGTTTTGGAAATCCGCCTGAGCGCGCTGCCAGCCTTGAACGCTTTCCGCTAACTTCGTTTTAGTTTCTTCCAATTGATCTTGCAGCGCCTCGATCTCCGGTTGCGTTTGCCCTTCGGTTTTCAGCGCGTCTTCGGCGTCCTGTTTGTATGGTTGTGTTTTGTTCTTAGTCATATATCACACTCTCGTCGTTTGATCATTAAAGATTATTGCATTGATCGGCGAATTCATCGTCGGTCAGATCGCTCAAAATTTGAGCCGCAACATAGGTTACGAGAATCGTCGTAGGCGCAACGCCCCGCTATCCGCTTTAAATTAACCGGTTCAGCGGGAAAATTAATTCGATGGAATCGCGGGCGCTCAGCGGGAGTAAGGTCTTTTGTCGCGCAGTCGGTTCGCATTAAGCGGCGCTCTCCGATCAAGAACGCTGTTCAACGCGAAGCAATGATAAACGAGGCAAAAAGGGAAGTCAAATAAGAAGTATGTAAGAAAAAACGTCCGCCGTATGACGGCGGACGTTGTATTCCATCGAGAGCGCTCACGGTCTCGGAGCGGGTCGCCAACTTGGGTCAAAGTCTACGCCTTTGCCGGCGCTTAGGCGCGCGCGATTGCCGCCTGTAACTGAAGAGATATATATGCCTCGCCCTTCTTTTTCGCTGGCGCTTTCAAAGATAATCCATAATCCATCCGGCGAAAATTCAACGTCTTCGATCGGCGTAGGAAGGTTCAAACGAACCGGCGCGTTCGTCGCATAGTTTGCAAATGAAAGACTCATCAGCCATGGACGCCCCGGTTGCAGGTTGCGTTGATTGAAGAAAATAGTCGTCCCGTCAATTGACCAGAACGGCTGGTAATCCCACAGCGTTTGCCCGCTGCGCGTCAGTTGGACGTTGTCGCTCCCTACGTCGCTCATCATCCAAATTTGATAAGCGCCAAGGCGCTTCACGGTGTAAACGATCCACTTGCCGTCTGGCGACCATGAAGGCTGCATATTGTCAACGCCCGACGCCGAAGTCGTTAATCGAACCACCGTCCCTGAAGCCACTGTCAGAGCATAAATCTCTTTTTGCCCGTCGCGTTCTGACGCAAAAGCTATACGTCTCCCATCCGGCGACCAAGCGGGGTCAAAATCAGAGCCGGGCGTAATCGTTAGCGAACGCAGTTCCGTGCCATCCGGGTTGACGGCATAGAGGCTGGAACGAGCAGTTATGCTTTGATAGAACTCAGAACGCACGCGGCATGGCGAGACGAATACTAATAACGAACCATCGGGCGACCAAACGGGTTGACAAGCTCCTTCGCTCATATCTGTAAGCGGGCGCACATCCGTTCCATCTGTATTGATTATATAGATTTGCGGAATTCCAGAGCGGTCGGAAGCGAACGCAATCTGACCGAACGTTCCGCCTAGCGCAGTAGGGCTGACAACAGGCGCCGTATCCGCCGTCGGCATGAGCGTGTCGGTTGGACGAACGGTCGGCGCATGCGTGACGGTCGCTTGGGCTATAGTCGGCGTCGCCAGCGGAAGTTCAGTCGCAGTCGGCGCAATAAGGGTCGGGAACGGCGTTGGAGAAACGGTCGGAATAAGATATGGAATTGGCAGCGCATTCAATTGATTCATCGCCGCCGGCGGAATCACCTGCGGCGCAAAATAGACCAACCCAGCGATTCCAGCCGCAGAAAGCAACAAGAGCCAAAACACCGTGGATAGTAAACGCCCCAAACAACTTCTTCGTTTACGCGGCGGCTTAAAGACCGGCGCCTCTTTCTCAGACGGATTAGAAGCCGCTTCCGCCTCAATGGCTTTCTGTGAATCCGGCTCTGAAGAGGGGGGCGGGGGAACAATGTAATCGTTCGTCGAATGCTGCGTTTTCGCTTTCGATCCTAACAAAGCTTTTTTAAAGTCGTCCGCCGTCTGAAAGCGTTCGGCAGGATCTACATTCATCGCTTTCTCGATCGCGCTTGCCAGTTTGCGCGCAATTTTATTATTTCGCTTGCGCAACGACGTCAACTGCGTGTTGTCCATCGCTCGCGCTAAACTATCCTCAGGGATCACGCCGCTTAACGCCGCATACAGCGTCGCGCCGAGCGAATAAATATCGGTGCGCGGATCGGTGCGCGCCGTGCCATATTGCTCAGGCGGAGAATAGCCCGGCGTCATAGCCCGCGCGCCGGTCGTCGTCGCTTGGCTGCCATGTAAAACTTTCGCCAAACCAAAATCCACCAGAAAGACATGTCCATCGGGTGCGATCTTCACATTGCCCGGTTTAAGATCGCGGTGCAAAATAGGCGGCTTACGCGTGTGTAAATAGGAAAGCGCGTCGCAGATCGCCGCGCCAAGCAGAATCGCATCGTCTTCTGTAATGTTCCCCTGACGTTCCATGCGCTGTCGCAAGTCTTCCCCTTCGATGTAATCCATCACCAAATATTGCCCCTCGTCGCCAATGACAAAATGATCGGTCACACGCGGCAGATTGGGATGGCGAAGATTCGCCAGAATCACAGCCTCAAGACGAAACTGGCGCGCATATTCATCCGTCGTGAAAAGATTCTCCTTAACAGCGACGTCCACGCCAAGGTTCTCGTCCACCGCACGATAGACTGAACCCATGCCGCCTTGTCCGAGAACTTCCAAAATGCGATAACGTTTATGAAGCAACACACCGCGTTCAAGAGTCATTGAAACAGATATTCTCCAAGAGATAGAAATAGCAGAGGTGGAATTATATCAAACTAACGCGCTACGCTTCAGGCGCATTTGCCAACTTGAGGCGGAAAAACATCCAGGGCGCGCCGCCAATGATCCAAAAGCCGACCAAACCATAACGAACATAACGCAGTAAATATGCAGTTGGGTTTTCGCCCGTCGGAAAGACCATGCCTAAACCGCGCCATAGGATCAGAACGCCGATCAAGCCGACGAAGAAGCGTAATGCGCGCTTCCCGCCTGAACCGTCTGCCCGGTAGCCGCCTTGCGAAGCGATCCACGCTGCGCCAGCCGCCATGCCGAAGAACGTCCCCGCCGCAGTAAAGATATCCTCCAGCGAGATTGGGTCAGGAGTCACATCGGAGGAACGAAGCGCGTTCGCTTCATACGCGGCAGGAAAGACATACCCCGCCAACCGGTTCACGCTGATCCACCCCAGCGCGATCATCACAATCGAAACGACAAATGCCAACGCTGCTTGCCGCCGCGCCGATTTCGTTCGCAGCCACGCCGCAACCGTATCCCAATAACGCAAGAACGCCCACAGCAACGCGCCGCCGATTATCCATCCCGCAAGCACATCATGAAGGAAATGCACGCCGAGGTACAAACGCGAAAGTCCGATCAAGAAGATCAACGCCACAGCCGCCCACTTCCAAAATTTAGCGCTTGCCGATGCGAGCGTGCCCCACACCGCTACCGCATGTTGCGCATGACCGGAGGGCATTCCAAACGATGTTTCCGCTGATAGCGCTTTCACGTTTTCGCTGACCCAATACGGGCGCGGACCCGCGAACCACAATTTGAGATAGTAGTTAACGCTTACGCTGGCGAGCAGCGTGAACGCCACACGCAAGCCAAGTCGCGCATCAATGCTCCAATAGATCAGCGGAAGAACGAGGAAGAAGAAGTCTTGCGTGCCGAGAAATGAAAAGAACCGCATGGGTTCCTCAAGCCAACCGCCCAACGCTTGAATGGCAACGATCCAATTAACTCCATATTGAACTAACGCATCCATTTCAACCTCCTCGATTCGAACTTGATGTTTGACGCTTGCGCTTCTTAATTGTACACTACCTTTTATGAAGGAATCTTTCGCGCCCGCGCCCATTCATTGGTGGGATTGGACCTCCGTGGCATTGCTAATCGTCTTGCTCCAAGCGCTCGCCACCCGATTAGTCGCCACGCAATGGACGCCGCACCTAGGGTTAATGCGCGGATTCGCTTGGATGGGGGCGACGGTCGGTTTAGCGTTAGGATATAGCGTCATTTCTCAACGCAAAGCGCGCTGGCTCTCCTTTTTCTATATGGCGACGTTGCTTCCGTTGCAATGGACAACCGTCATCGAAGGGTCGGTTGCGTTGGAAGAGAAACTGGTCAGCGTAGGCGGGCGAATCATATTTTCAATTTCCGAATTAGCCTCCAGTCGTCCGGTCGAAGATCCGCTGTTTTTTATCGCGTTGATGTCCATCGCATTTTGGACGATCAGCGCTTCCGCCGCCTATCAACTGACGCGACGACAAAATTTCATCCGCGTCATTCTGCCTTCGCTGGTCGGAATCTTAATTATTCAATATTACGATAACGCCTTAAACGCCCGCATGTGGCTTCTGGCGTTCTTCATATTTCTCGCCCTACTGTTGCTTGGTCGGTTAAATTTCCTATCGGAACAAAAACGCTGGCAAACTAACGATATCTTCCTTTCGCCGGAAAGTCGCTCTGACCTGTACAGCAGTTTGATTATTGCGGCTGGCGCACTGATCGTCATCGCTTGGTTAGCGCCGCCTTCGTTAATGAAAATTGAAACCGCTCGCCGCGTCTGGAATCAAATTTCCAAACCATGGGCGGAGTTCACGGATCGTTTCGAAAATGCCGTCAGCGCGCTAAAATCGCAAATCGGCGGCGCGCCTAATCCAGAATTCTACGGCTCGCAACTAGAGTTAGGAACCAGTTTCCCTCTATCCGAAGAGCTCATGTTCGTCGTTGCAGCGCCCGACCTGCCCACCGGCGCAAAGCCTCCTCGCTATTATTGGCGCGGCAGAGTCTACGATCAATTCGTAAACGGAGAATGGAAAATTAGCGCCGCGCATAACAAATCGTTTTCCTCAGAAGCGCCTCCAACGCAACTTACAGACGGAGAAATCGTCGCCCGTTTTGGATTCCAAGTCGGCGAACAGCCCATCTCTCTATTATTCGCTCCTGCAAATACGATCTGGATCAGTCGCCCGGGCGCCGCCGCTCGCGCGCCAAATCAGGCGGACACCGATGTTCTCTCGTGGAGCGCATCGTCTGCCCTGCTGCCGGGAGAGACCTATCAAACTGCAACGTCGTTGAACAATCCAAACATCGAAGAGCTGCGCACAGCGGGAACGGAATACCCACAATGGGCGCGCGACCGCTATTTACAACTTCCTAAAGGCTTCTCGCCGCGCATCGCCAACCTTGCCCAAGAGATCACAGCCGAAGCGGAAACGCCATACGAGAAAACTGTCAACATAACGCGTTACCTGCGAGACAATATCCGCTATGCGCCAACAATCCCCGACCCGCCTTTTGCCGCCGATCCGCTTGAGTGGATTCTATTCAAACACAAACAAGCCTTTTGCGTTTATTACGCAAGTTTGGAAGTCGTTATGTTGCGTTCGGTTGGAATACCTGCGCGTTTGGCGGTCGGATTTGCCGAAGGAGAAACCGTCTATAGAAATCGCTCGCTGCGAGAGGACGATCAACCGCAGGTTTCGTATCGAGTGCGTAAAGCAAACGCGCACGCTTGGCCCGAAGTGTATTTCCCCAACGTAGGCTGGGTCGAATTCGAACCGACAGGTAATCAAACGCCGTTAGAACGTCCGCATGCGCCGCGCGACTCAGAACCAATCTTAGGATTAGCTCCCTCTGTTTTAGCGATCCCCGACTTCGAATTAGACGATCCTTCAGAAACGAAACCTTTCGAAACAGATCTCGATCTCTCCATTGCTCAAGCGCAACGCCGCTCATTCATCATCACTGCGTTGCTTCTCGCAGTCATCGCGTTAACCGTTTATCTCAGCCGTCGTTACGCCTTACCGACCCGCGTTCCTTCGCTCATCCGCGCCTCTATAGAACGCGGCGGAATGGAATCTCCGGTCTGGGTAATCAACTGGGAACGTTGGGCAAATCTTTCTTCGATCGAACGTTCGTTCGAGAGCGTGAACGCCGCCCTACGCTGGCTGAAACAAACGCCGCCCATTCACGCTACCCCAGCGGAACGCGCCCGTCAACTCGCCGAACTCCTACCCGATACCGCGCCTTTGATAAAACTACTTCTAGACGAACATCAAATATCGCTTTATACTCCTAGAAGCGCAGACGTAAAAAAAGCGCGAATGGCAGCGCGAAGAATTCGCTTCCAAGCCGCTCTTGTTCGCCTGCATCTTATGCATACAACTCATCCCGATTCGCCTTCATAGGTATTCGCATGCTTCCCACAACAAAACCGCAAGTCGCATCGCTCAACGATCAGCTTGCGGCAGCCGCCAAACAGACTGCAAGTTTACGCAATTCTGTGGACCCTGCAGAGGCGGCTCGAGAATTACAAATTCTGGAGCAAGCGCTCAAGCGCATCAGCGAAACTCTCGCTCCTCTCGAACAACAATTTAACCGCTTACAAGCGTTAACCGATATCGGCCAGGTCGTCAACTCTACATTGGAGATAGACGAAGTCTTGAAGACGGTAATGGACACCATCATTCAATTAACGGAGGCGGAACGCGGCTTTCTCATGCTGCATAACGAACATGGCGAGATGGTCATCCGCGTTGCGCGGAACTGGGAACAGGAATCCATCAACCCCAGCGAAGCGTTCGTCAGTCGCTCCAGCGTTCAAAAAGTGATTGACAGCGGCGAGGCGGTGCTGACGACGAACGCGCTCGAAGACCAACGCTTCAGCAATCAAGAAAGCATCATCGCTCTAAATGTACGCTCTATTTTATGCGTCCCGCTCAAAGTGAAAACCGAACCGATCGGCGTAATCTACGTTGACAACCGCATCCGTTCGGGAGTTTTCACGCAGGCAGATTGCGATCTGCTCAGCGCATTCGCCAACCAGGCCGCAGTCGCCATCGAACATGCGCGCCTATTCTCTTCGCTTAAACACACGTTCGCCGAAGCGACCGAACTCAAGAATTTTATGGATAACGTCTTCGCCTCCATCGCTTCCGGCGTGATCACCGTAGACGCACAAGACCAGATCACGCTATGCAATCGCGCCGCCGCGACCATCTTGAAACACGCACCCGCCGAGATCATCGGACAAAAGATCGGGACGATCATTCCCGCTTTAGCCAATCAAGTCTTGCCGCGCCTCGAAGCAGTACGCACCCATGACGAGCCGGTTGTCGGGCTTGCGCTTAGTCAAACCTCCACAACAAGCGAGAAAATTGAATGGCGTATGAACCTATCGCCGCTCAAGGATGCGGATCAGAAAATTCAAGGCGTGGCGATCGTGCTCGACGATCTAACGGAATACAAAAAACTCGAAGCGCAGCGCGGGCTATTACAACGCATGGTTTCGCCCGCCGTTCTCGATCAAATTGACCTCAACAGTTTGCAAGCGGACGGCAAGCAAGCCTCAATTTCTATTTTATTTGCAGATATTCGCGGCTTTACCGCTTATAGCGAAAAACACCCGCCGGAAGAATTGGTCGCCGTATTAAATCAATATCTCGCTACCGCCGCAGAGGCGGCATTGACGCACGAAGGCACAGTAGGTAAATTCCTCGGCGATGCAGTTATGGTGTGGTACAACGCGCCGATCCCGCAGTCCGATCACACATTGCGGGCGGTCAAAACGGCGCTCGATATTCGCAGGGCGGTCGCCGGATTGCATGCCAAACTGCCGCCAAATGCCTGGCTTGATTTCGGCATGGGCATCCATTGCGGCGAAGCCGTGCTAGGCTGGATCGGCTCTGAGAAACGCCTTGAGTTCGCCGCCATCGGCGACAGTGTGAATACCGCCAAACGCATTCAAGAAAATTGCGCCAGAGATCAGATCCTCATCAGTAAAGAAGCGTACGAACGCGTTAAAGACCGGATCATTGCGCGTCCCTTTGAACCGCTCGTCGTCAAAGGCAAAACACATCCGCTGGACGTGTTTGAAGTGATCGAATTAAAGTAGGCGATCGCTCGCGGATACACTGCGGCCAATCTGTGCGAACGGATGATACGCCGAAATTTTTCCCTGCGTTAATCGTCGTACGAAAAGATTTAGACAATTCACGATTCCTCTTCGCAATCGTCTTCAAATATCCTTCGCTAAACCCATTACCGCATTGAGCCGCGCTTCCGCCAGCCCGGGCAAAACGTCAAGCGGATAGAACGCGCCGCTCCCTTCCACTTTCAATGAGGCAGATACGTTTCCGTAAAACACGCCTTCCAGCGGATCGTAATTCTTGCAATAGCCGGCAAGGAAACCGCCGTCGAACGCGTATCCCGCCCCGACGGGGTCTACGATACGCGCCGAATACGCCGGAATCTCGACTCGGCGCTTGGAGCCAGCCATATACAGCAATTGCCCTTGCGCTCCGCATTTAATGACCACATATTCGCACCCATACATCGAAACAGCGTCCGCCATCTCCCATAGATCATGAGTTTCGCCCCAGAATAAAGCGCGCAGTTCCTCTTGCGAGAGCAACAGCGCCGTCACGCCGCTTAAGAATGCCGGGAATTCTCGACGCGTTTTTAGAGTCAGATTGCGCAACGCAGGATCAACCACAAACGTATGCGCGCTTCCGTGTTTCAAACCTGCGACCAACTGACTTTGCACGGAGAAATCCATCGGACAGATCAATGCCGCGCGCGCCGATAGATACTCTTCCGGAATATCCGTAACCGCTATCCTCCGCTCCTCCTCTGTTTCGCGCTCTGCCATAGGCAGATAGCCGAGCAAAGATCTGGGGAACGCTGCGCCGCGCCGCGCAAACTGAGCGATCGGATTTGTCTCGCTCACATCGAATTGCTCATTATATGAGACGAATTCGCGCACATCTAATTGCCGCGGCAGGATCTTAACGCCGCGCGTATCAAAACCGCGCGCGTTACACTCGTTCAGCCAAGCGCGCGGGTAGTCGTCGCCTACGCGCCCTACCAGACCAATATTCGATTCCCATACTCGCAACCCCGCCGCCGCATAGAGCAGACTCCCGCCTAGCGCATCCAAGCGCGGTTCTCCTTCGGCTGGCAAGAGAAACTCGCGCGTCAAAGTTCCAAAGACAAGGAAATCTGGAGACATATTCAACTATTATAAAGGGTGTTGTTTCTTCACAAAGAAACACGCCGTGTCAACTCACACGCTTATAACGGCTGCGTGGGCAACAAAAAGATAAATGCGCTGCCTTTCCCCTCTTCGCTCTCCGCCCAGATACGGCCGCCGTGCAGTTCGATTATTCCTTTGGCTACAGCAAGCCCCAACCCCATGCCGCCATGCCGGCGTGTGAGATGCGCTTCCACTTGGAAGAAGCGCTCAAAGATACGCGCCATGTCGCGCGCAGGGATACCGACGCCCGTATCCTCCACAGTCACTTTACAATAGCCTGATTCTTCTTCAGCGCGAATTGTTATTCGTCCGCCCGCCTCGGTAAATTGCAGCGCGTTCCTCACCAAGTTGCTCGCCACAATATTAATCTTTGCCCCATCCGCATTCAAATAAAGAGGCGCGTCTGGCTTCTCAACAGAGAACGTAATACCGCGCGATTTCGCCTCATCCTGAAACGTAAGCGCCACGTCGTCAATGATCCGCGTAAGGGAGACCTGATTGCTCCGCACGCGCGCCGAACCTCTTCGATGACTGTCTACATCCGCTAAGTTCTCGATGATCTCTTTTAATTTCGCGGCATTGCGGATGATCGTGTCTAATTGCTCGCCGTATTCTTCCTTGATCAGCTCGCGTAAAAATGTAGCGTGACCAAAGATCAATCCCAGCGGCGTGCGCAGTTCATGCGAGGCGATGGCAATGAAGTCTGTTTTGAGACGTTCAAGTTCCGCCATTTCAATTTGCGCCGTCTTCACCTGCCGTCGCAAGCGTTCGTTTTGAATCGCTTGAGCGGCAAGCGCGCCAAGCGCGGTCAGAATCGTCAAGTCTTCTTCGTTGTAACGTTCGTTATCTTTCTTGTTAATCGCCTCAAGCGCGCCGATCGTCTCGCCGCGTACGATCAGCGGAACAGCGGCGAGCGAACGGGTCTCATATTGAGTGATTTGGTCCGCTCCGATAAAGTGACCGTCCTCGCTCTTCGTATCCTGTATAATCAACGGTTGGCTTTCGTAGAAGACCTTGCCCGCCGCGCTTCCTTCCAACGGCACGCTCATTTGACGCAACGCTTCGCGATGAATCCACGACACGGAGAGGAAGCGCAACGCTTCAACGCTCTCGTCGTATTCAAGCGCCGATGCGAACTCGCTATTCGTCATTTCGCTGGCTTCAGCGATAACAGTTTGCAAGAACGTTTCAAGGTCTGGCGCGGTCGTCAAGCCTCGCGCCACCTCTAACAGACGCTCTAAATGATCCAGCCGTTGATTAGCAAACATGGCTTGCATTATACAACAGCGGTCATACCGCAAGGCTCCCGAGCCTATACCTTACAAAACTCTTAAAAGGAGATTTCTCATGGCACAAAAAAAAGTACGCGTAGCGATCATCGGCGTAGGCAACTGCGCCTCAGCCCTCGTGCAAGGAGTGCAGTTTTATAAGAACGCCAAAAAGGACGACGTTATCCCCGGAATTATGCACCCACAGCTTGCCGACTATCATATCAAGGACATCGAGTTCACCCTTGGCATTGACGTGAACGCGACCAAAGTCGGCAAGGATCTATCCGAAGCAATTTTCGCCGAGCCGAACAACACCTATAAGTTTGCCGACGTTCCCAATCTTAATGTTCCTGTCGTGCGCGGCATGACTCACGATGGACTTGGCAAATATCTAAGCGGCATGATTCAAAAAGCGCCGGGCTCCACCGCCAATATTGCCCAACTCCTGCGCGATACAAAAACGGACGTAGTGATCAACTTCCTGCCCGTCGGCTCCGAGATGGCGACCAAATGGTATGTGGAACAAATCCTCGAAGCAGGCTGCGCGTTCGTCAACGGGATTCCCGTTTTCATCGCTTCGTCTGAATATTGGGGCAAGCGCTTCGCCGATGCGGGACTCCCAATTCTCGGCGACGACGTCAAAAGTCAAGTCGGCGCGACGATCCTGCATCGTCAGCTTGCCACGCTGTTCGTCGATCGCGGCGTGAAGATTGACCGCACCTATCAGCTCAACTTCGGCGGCAACACCGATTTCCTCAACATGCTCGAACGCGAGCGCTTGGAAAGTAAAAAGATCTCGAAGACCAACGCAGTCACCAGCATGATTCCCTATCACATTGACCCGGACAATGTGCACGTCGGTCCAAGCGATCATGTGCCATGGCTCACCGACCGTAAGTGGTGTTACATTCGTATGGAAGGCACCACCTTTGGCAACGTGCCGCTCAATGTGGAACTCAAACTGGAAGTGTGGGACAGCCCCAACTCGGCAGGCGTGATGATAGATGCCATCCGTTGCGCCAAACTCGCGCTCGATCGCGAACTCGCGGGTCCCATCATCGGACCGTCGTCCTATTTCTTCAAAACGCCCCCAAAACAATTTCGCGACGATGTCTGCCGCGAAAAAGTGGAAAATTTCATCGCGGGCAAAAGCGAAGAATAATTTCAAACGATAATCAACCGCTGCCGATGACCTCCCGCGCCTTTCTAATCTTGCTCCTATCCGCCGTCGTTCTCGGCGCATGCGCCCCTACAACTCCGCTCCCAACGCAGGACATCAGCGCCGCGCTCACGCAGGCTTTCGGAACCGCTATCGCCCAACTGCAACCAACGCCGACCTCGCTTCCTACGGACACTTCGACTCCCCCTCCAACTGCGATTCGCACACCGCCAGCATTGCCACCCATCTTTGCGGCAAATCAGTTAAATCCGCTGGATGCGCCGCACGCGTATATTCAAGACTCATGCGAATACCTGCGCAACAAATGGAGTTCAACCAACGCCGCACCGGGTACGATCGTGATGGTCATCATGTTCCATGGCGTCAACCGAGGCGCAGTGGACGACCCTAACGATATCCTTGTGCCCGACTTCAAGAAAATGATGAACAATTTGAAAGAGCAGGGATTTGAGGCGATCAATATGACGCAAATGGCGGATTTTATGGATCGTAACGCGAAGATTCCGCTGCGCTCAGTTTTACTGATAGCCGACGACCGTCATCAGGGCGCCTACTTCAACGATCACTTCCGACCATATTATGAAGAGTGGGGCTGGCCCGTTGTCAATGCCTGGATCAGCTATGAAGACGGACCCCGCACGATCAGTCTGGAAGCCAACATCGCATTAGAACGCGAAGGCTGGGTAGACCATCAATCGCACGGTTACATCCACAATATCAATATGAGCGACGCTTCAACAGACGAATTCATCAAAACGGAATTCGAAAAGTCTATTGAAGATTTACAGACCAACTTTGGGAAAACGCCCATCGGCATTATCTGGCCGGGCGGCAGTTTCGGCGTCCGCCCGGCGCAGTTTGCGCGCGAGTACGGTTACCGGCTTGGCTTCACCGTCAACCCGCGCGGACCGGTGATGTATAACTGGATTCCGCTATCCGACCAACCCGATCCAGCGCGCCCCGCATATTTATCTGAGGGTTACGTCAACGATCCGCGTATGGTTATTCCGCGTTATTGGCCCTATCAAGTCTCATCGAACATTGATACGGTTCGGCGCATCGGTAATCAAGCGGCTGAATATGCCGAACAAAATAAAGCCATTGAATTAGAATATTACGATATCATCTGCGCGCCGACCTACGGGGCAATACCCTAACGCGTCATCGCGACATTTGACCTTTTATGAATTCATCCTCATTCAACGCCTACAAAATACGCTATCGCTCCGCGATTCGCCGTGTGCTTGCCGACTCTGAAAAAGGACGCCTCGATGAAGCGGGCTTTGCCGCGTATTCGCATCGCAGTCCGATCATCAACTGGCTGTTCTGGCGGCGACTGCACATCGCGATGAATTACATCGAAAAATCTGCGCCGTATGAAACCATTCTCGATTTCGGTTGCGGCAGCGGCGTAATGCTCCCTTTCCTTGCCGAGCAAAGCCAGCGAGTCGCCGCCTTCGACGTTGATCTTTATCCGCTTGAACGAGTCAAACAACACATCCCTCTTGCCGCGAACGTGCAAGCAGCGGATGCGAATCAAACTCCCATATCGAGTCTTCCGTCAAGATCATTCGACCTCATCAACGCGCTCGATGTTCTTGAACACGTGCAAGACCTCCCGCAAACGCTTTCGCAGTTAATGAATCTCCTCAAGCCGAACGGTCAACTCGTCGTCTCGGGTCCGACCGAGAATTTTCTCTACAAGATCGGGCGCAAAATTGCGGGTCCCGAATATTCAGGCGCGTATCACGAGCGCGGCATCGCCGAGATCAAGAACGAACTCAAACGCATCGCGCGCGTCGAACACATCGCCACGTTGTATCAACCTGTTCCGTTGTTTGAAGTTTTTGTCGCATTCAATCGTCCCGCGGGTTTGTAGCAAGGTCACAGCGCTCGATCAAACCTGCGGGACGTTATTGCTCGGGGGATGTATACTTAACCCATGGAGTACCAGCCATACATTCCAGGGACGAAGCCAGCGGACGCGGGTCCGCTTTCGCGATTCCTCCCTCCACTGGAGGAGGGGGCGCTCGCCCACTGGCTATCACTGTACGCGGCTCAGGATAAGCCGGGAAGTTGGTTGCTTGATCCCTTCGGATTCTCCCCTCGACTCGTGCTCGAAGCCGCGCGTGCGGGATATCGCGTTCTTGTGACGGTGAACAACCCCATCACGCGATTCTTGCTGGAGATCGCGGCGAATCCCCCATCCGAATCGGACTTCAACGCCGCGTTGGCTGAACTCGAATCCGTTAAGAAAGGCGATCAACGACTCGGCGCGCATTTGCAATCGCTGTATCAAACGACCTGTGAAAAATGCAGTCGTGAAGTTCAAGCAGAATATTTTCTGTGGCGCAAAGAAACGAACGCGCCTCACGCCCGCTTTTACACTTGTCCGCAATGCAATGACTCGGGCGAGCGCCTCGTCACCCAGCAAGATATTGACCGCGCCAAGCAATTCGCCGCAACGGACGGTCTGCATCGTTCGCGCGCATTCGAACGCGTGGCAAAACTCGATGACGATGACCGCGTCTACGCGGAAGAGGCGATTCAACATTACCTGCCGCGTCCGTTGTATTTTCTAACCACAGTCATCAACCGCATTGGCGGATTGAATCTCACACCCGAACGCAAGCGCGCGTTGAACGCGTTGATCCTCGTCGCGTGCGACGCGGGCAACACGTTGTGGGATCATCCGCCGACACGCCCGCGACCAAAACAACTCAATATTCCGAATCAATTCCGCGAGCACAACTTGTGGAGAATGCTGGAGCGTGGATTAAGTCTCTGGACTGAAACAGGCTCACCCGTCGTGTTTGAAGCGTACCCTGCGGGCATGATATGGCCTCGTAAAATTCCAGAAAGCGGAGGGGTGTGCATCTACGAAGGTCGTCTCAAAGAGTTGGCGCATGAAGTCAAAAAAGAAATCCCGATCGCGGCGGTGATCGGTTCGTTGCCGCGTCCGAATCAGGCGTTTTGGACTCTCTCCGCGTTGTGGGCGGGTTGGCTGTGGGGGCGCGAGGCGGTGGAACCATATAAGGTCGCGCTGCGTCGTAGGCGGTATGACTGGGCATGGAATGCGACCGCACTGCACGCCGCGTTCTCGCATTTGTTCGAGTTGTTGCCGCTTGGCACGCCGTTCTTTGGATTCGTGCCTGAGCCTGAGCCGCCGTTTCTCACGTCGGCGCTCACAGCGGCAGGCGCGGCGGGATTCGATTTGAAAAGCATCGCGCTGCGGACCGAACATGACCCGATTCAAATTTTATGGAATCGCGGAGAACATCTGAAACGTGAAGCGAATGAACAAGATGTTGCCGTTGCGCGCGAAGCGATTCACTCGCATCTCGCGGAACGCGGCGAACCTGCAAGTTATTTGCACGTCCACGCCGCAGGGTTGATCGCGTTGGCGGAGGCGCGCGCGTTAAAAAATAAAAATCAAGAATTCGATGAGGCGTTGCGAGCGACAAACGCGTTGATTCAATCGGCGTTATCGGAGGATGAACGGTTCATTCATTATTCGTCGGGCGAGAGTGTGGAGACGGGATTGTGGAGTAACGCCGACTTAAGTCGGCGCTACGAGTCTTTGGCAGATCGCGTAGAAGTCGCTATCGTCACGTTCCTGCAAAAGAATCCCGACAGCATTTATCTCGAGATCGAAGATGACTTGTATCCGCGCTTCACGGGTTTGCTCACGCCATCGAAAGCGATGATCTACGCCGTGTTGGATTCATACGCCGAACGCGAGGGCGCGTCGTGGAAATTACGCGCGGAGGATGTCGCGTCGGCGCGGCGGAACGAACGCGATACGATCATCCCGATGCTCGAACTCGTGGGCAAACGGCTGGGATATTCCACCAGTCTCGCGGATAAAAATCACGTGTGGGAGGAAAACAATTCCGTTCAGTTTGTGTTTTACGTGCTTGCCTCCGCGCTTGTCGGTCGCGCGATGGATGAAACGCCGTACTCGCCCGAGCAAACGATACTCGTCATCCCTGGCGGGCGCGCGTCGTTGATCGCATACAAAGCGGGGCGCGACCCCGCCCTCGCGGTACGACTGAAAAATTATCGGCTGGTGAAATATCGCTTACTCCGCGCCATGCTCGAGGTCCCAGTATTGACGCGCGAGACGTTCGAGGAGCAGATCGTTAGCGACCCGCTTGAAAGATCCAAATCACAGATGATGATGTTCTGATCCCATGTCATTCTGAGGAGCCGCGAAGCGGCGACGAAGAATCTCCTCGTCGTGTCAGAGATTCTTCGCTCCGCTCAGAATGACATGGCAAATAAAAAATATGTACAAAAAAATTCTCCCAATCCTCCTAATTCTCCTCTCTTCGTGTGTGACCGTTTCATCGGAAAACGCGCCAACGGACGCGCCGATTCTTTTCGTAACGTCTACCCTGCCGCCCACCAAGCAAGGATTAACCGTCCCGACGCCGATTCCTCCCACCGCGACGGCGACGCTCGACCCTTCGGCTCCCACGCCGACGCCGAGTTGCCGCGACAGCGCGGCGTTCGTCGAAGATGTGACCATCCCCGACAACACGAATTTCGATAAGGGTGAATCGTTCACCAAGACATGGAAACTGCAAAACTCTGGAACCTGCGATTGGAAAAATTACACCGTCGCGTTCCATTCTGGCGAACGGATGAGCGCGCCCGATTCAGTCCCAGTCCCTGACACGGCGGCTAATTCCACTGTGGACATTTCCGTTGACCTCGTCGCGCCTTCTGTTGACGGTCAATATCTCGGAAGTTTTGAATTGCGAAACGAACACGGCGAAGTTGTGCCAATCGGAGTCGAAAATACGTTTTGGGTGAAGATCGTCGTCGGCGAATCGTCCCTGTTGGTTGGCACGACGAATTGTTATTACACAACAAACGCCGAGTATGTCCAACAATTGATAGACCGCATCAACCAAGCCCGCGCGGACGTGGGTCGCGCCGCGCTGACGGTGAATCCGCAACTGACTGCCGCCGCGCAAGGTCACAGCCTCGACATGGCCTGCAACGATTTCTTCAAACAGCGCGGCTCAGACGGATTGTGGACTGGCAAACGCCTGCAAAACGCAGGGTACACGTCCACGTATTATGTCGAACTTCTCGCCTTCGGTCTGCCAGGCGACGCGATGAATCAATGGAAGCTCGATCCGCTTCAATGGGACAACGTCCTCAACTCGCGCGTCACCGAGATCGGCGTGGGCTATGTGTTTGTGCGAACGAGCAGTTTGGGAGGCTATTGGACGGTGGACATGGGGGGACCGTGAAGATAAGATGTGTCCACGGGGCTAAAGCCGCCTGCTCAAAACATGGAAGCCACTTCGACACGCTCAGTGCAACGCCTTCGGGTTTGCGGACAAAGTCCGCTTGAGCGGACTTCCATGAACTGAGGCAGGACTTCAGTCCGCCGAAACCAGAACTCAATTCCCCCACCTCGGTTGCCAATCGGAGATCGAGTTGTTCGTCAGCCGCGTGAGACCCGTCCCATCGGGGTGGATGATGTAAATTTCGTTGTCCCCGTCGCGGAAGGATGTGAAGGCGATCCAGTCTCGATAGGCTTGCTGTGTTCTATCGCACGGGTGAGACAAAATGGATTTCTTCATTGTCATGATTTAACTCCTTTCAACTCGTCAGTGATAGCAACTTCCAAATCCTCTCAGAAGATTATCTCCATTCAATTAACATAGAATTCAGCGTCAATAGCTATATACCTACACGCAGTTCATGACGTTATACCATAGAGCGCAATCTCAAAACAATATTATTATGCCGAAATTGATAATATTAATTATCCTTTACATTTGATGAGTATATATTTATAATTAAGTTTGAATCATTAATTCGGTATAATTTCGGAGAAAAGCGTGAAAATCCAAACTATTTCAAACGAAGAATTCTTATTACGTTGGAAACCTAAGTTCTTCGCTATCTTCATCGGGCAGGCGTTCTCGTTGTTCGGCTCTTCGCTGGTGCAATTTGCGCTGGTTTGGTATCTGACCAGAGAAACCGGTTCAGCGACTGTATTAGCGACCGCCACATTGATCGCTATGCTGCCGCAAATCGTCTTAGGTCCTTTTATCGGCGCGCTGGTAGATCGTTGGAATCGCCGGGTCGTGATGATTGTCGCGGACGGCTCCATCGCATTAACCACGCTGGCGTTAGCGGGCGTATTCTGGATGGGAACAGCGCAAATCTGGCATATCTATGTCGCCTTACTATTGCGTTCGCTCGGCGGCGCTTTCCACACTCCCGCCATGTCCGCTTCCACATCGTTGATGGCGCCGAAGGAACAACTTTCACGCGTGGCTGGAGCGCGGCAAACGCTGCAAGGTTTGATCATGACGGTCGCACCCCCGACCGGCGCCGTTCTACTCGAGCTGACCAACACGCAAAGCGTACTGGCTATTGACGTTGTAACCGCCTTGATCGCCATCGTGCCGTTGCTGTTCATCGTCATCCCCGAGCCGGTGCGCGCCTCTAATCATCTCGACGCACGCGAGAAATCCTACTGGCGCGAGGTCAAAGAGGGATTTACTTATGTGATCGCCTGGCCCGGTCTGATGGCGATTCTAATTATTGCAGTGGCAATTAATTTTCTGCTCACTCCAGCCAGTTCGCTCATGCCGTTGCTCGTAACAAAACACTTCGGGCTAGGCGCGCTAGAACTCGGATTCACCGATACGCTCTGGGGCGTCGGCATGATCGCCGGCGGCGCGCTGCTCGGAATCTGGGGCGGTTTTAAGCGGCGCATCGCTACCACCCTATTGGGTGTCTTCGGGCTGGGAATCGGCGTCTTGTTGGCCGGCTTCGCGCCTGCCAATATGTTCTGGATGGCGCTGGTAGGCATGGCGCTGACCGGCTTCATGAGTCCCATTACGAACGGACCTTTACAGGCTTTCTTACAAAGCGCCGTCAAACCTGAAATGCAAGGACGCGTTATGTCGTTGTTTGACAGCAGCGCGATAGCCATGACGCCGCTTTCGCTGGCGGTAGCGGGTCCCCTTTCAGACTTAATCGGCATCCGCGTTTGGTACATTGTAGGCGGCGCGCTCTGTATATTAATGAGCATAAGCGCGCGCTTCATCCCTGTCATTATGAACATCGAAGAGAACGCCGAACAAACCGCGCAACCATCGCTTCAAAGCGCTTCAGTCGTCGAATAAAAAAACGAGCGTTGGGACAATTCCAGCGCTCGTTTCATTTACAGCGCTATGCTCACCAACTTACCGTGCGCCACGATGATCTTACGCGGCTCCTTACCGTCCAGATATTTCTGGATAATCTCACTTGCAAGCGCCGCCGCTTTGATATCGTCCTCGCTTGCATCCGCCGAGACGGTGATACGATCGCGCACTTTGCCGTTAACCTGCAACGGAATCTCGATCGTATCTTCTTTTGCAGCCGCTTCGTCCGCTTGGGGCCAGCTTTGTTGATGGATCGAATATGATTTACTTAAGCGCTCCGTCCACAATTCTTCAGCGATATGCGGCGCAACAGGAGCCATCATCTTCAAATAGATCTCCGTCGCCTCATTCCATTCGGATGAGCCAAACGCGCCCGCTTCGCGCGCTTTATACATTTCGTTCAACAGTTCCATCAACGAAGAAATGATGGTGTTGAATTCAAACATCTCAAAGTCGTGTGTAACGCGCTTCAAAGTTTGATGAACCTTCCGTCGCAGATTCTTCTTCGCATCGTCGGAAGCGGGCGGCGCAGACGCAGGCGCAGGGTCGGTGAACAGAGTCCACACGCGGCGCATCCAGCGCGCAGTCCCTTCGATGCCGTGCGAGTCCCACGGGCCGCCTTGTTGCCAGCGCGCGAAGAACATCAGATACGCGCGGACGGTATCGGCTCCATATTTTTTCACCAGCACATCGGGCGCAACGACATTGCCCTTGCTCTTCGACATCTTGCTGTTGTCTTCCGACAGCACCATGCCCTGATTGCGCAACTGCAGAACAGGCTCGTTGCCCTCGGTAATGCCCATATCCCGCAACGCCTTATGAAAAAAGCGAAAATACAGCAAGTGCATATTGGCGTGTTCGTTGCCACCCGTGTATGTGTCCACAGGCATCCAATAGTTGTATTCGGCTTCATCGAACGGCGCCTTATCATCGTGCGGACTCAAATAACGCAAGTGATACCACGACGAACACATGAAGGTGTCCATCGTATCCGTTTCGCGAATCGCAGGCTCGCCGCCAATGGGACAAATCGCGTTCTTCCACGTCGGATGAAATTTCAACGGCGACTCGCCCGTCGGCTTCCATTCATCAATATCATCGGGCAACAACACAGGCAGTTGATCCTCAGGCACAGGGTTCCATCCGTGCATTTCGCAATACACCATCGGAATCGGCGCGCCCCAAAAACGCTGCCGCGAGATCAGCCAATCGCGATAGCGATAATTCACATCGCGCTTGCCAATCCCTTTTTGCTCCAAATATTCGATCACGGCTTTGATCGCGGGGTTCTTCATGCCTTTATCGTTCGTCGCGCGCGTCCCATTGAACGGGCCCGAATTGATCATCGCGCCATCGTGTGAATATGCCTCGGTCATCGTCTCACCGCTCAACTCGACGCCTTCAGGCTGAATTACAGGAATCACTTTCAATCCAAATTTCCTTGCGAATTCAAAATCGCGTTCATCGTGCGCCGGGACTGCCATGATCGCGCCCGTTCCGTACGACATCAGCACATAATCGGCAATCCAGATCGGGATGCGCTCCTCATTCACTGGATTGATAGCATAGCCGCCTGTGAACACGCCCGTCTTCTCTTTATCTTTCGCCTCGCGCTGAATGTCGGTCTGCTTCGCCGCCTCAGCCTTATACACACGGACGGCTTCCGCATTTTCAGGCGCGGTAACTTTATCTACCAATGGATGCTCTGGCGAAAAGACCATGAATGTAGCGCCCCACAGTGTGTCGGGTCGGGTTGTAAATATTTCTATCAGATCGCCAGCTTGATCATCCTCTTGCGGGGCGGTTTTGAATGTCACCGACGCACCTTCACTGCGACCGATCCAATTCGTCTGCGAGGTTTTAACGAAATCGGGCCAATCCATGCCTTCAAAACTCAGCAATTCATCGGCATATTTGGTCGTGCGGAAGAACCATTGCTCCAGTTCTTTTTTAATGACTGGCGTGCCGCAACGATCGCAGACGCGGTCGTCGCCTTTGACTTGCTCGCGCGCCAGCGTCGTATTGCACGATGGGCACCAATCCACCGCCGCCTTCTTTCGATACGCCAACCCATGCTTATACAACTGGATAAAGAACCATTGCGTCCAGCGATAGTATTCAGGGTCGCACGAGATTGCCTCGCGCTCCCAATCGAACATCGCGCCCATCGAGCGCATCTGTTTCTGCATACGTTCAATGTTGGCATAGGTCCACTTTTTCGGGTGGATATTATTCTTAATAGCCGCGCCCTCCGCCGGCAGGCCGAACGCGTCAAAACCCATCGGGAACATGACGTTGTAGCCCTGCATACGCTTAAAGCGCGCTCGCGCATCCGACGGTGTCATCGCGTACCAGTGACCGATGTGCAAGTCGCCGCTTGGATACGGCAGCATCGTCAGCGCGTAATGTTTAGGTCGGTTCTCATCAATCACTGCGCGATACAACTTGTCTGCTTCCCATTGCGCCTGCCACTTCGGCTCGAAGGCTTGCGGGTTGAAAGAAATGTCCTTGGATGCGGTTATGTTTTGTTTGTTCATATAGTCCTCACAGTTAAACGTTTATGTTAAATTTCAAGCGTCGGCGGCGGAAACAAAAAACTCCTCATCCACATCAGGGACGAAGAGTTAACTCCGCGGTGCCACCCAGATTCGGTTGAAAGGTTGGAAGGTTGCACGTTGCAGGTTTTGCCTTCAACGTTTAATCTCCCAACATTCAAACGCTCTTTGATCGCGATAACGGGCTTCTCCGTCGCCAATTACTTAATTTCACCGGCGAAGTCCCCTTCGACTTTGGGCAAAAGCCCTCCGCTCAGGGAGACAGGCGAGTTCGGTCTTTGTACTCCCGTTGGATACAAGATGAAGGGCTTCCACCTTATCTTCCCTTCTCGCTGACGGGATGACCTACTGCTCCTGTTATAACTTTTCAGGTAAGTCTACATTAATTCGGACCTACTTCAATTGTGGACCCAGAGGGATTCGAACCCTCGACCTTCTCAATGCCATTGAGACGCGCTACCAACTGCGCTATGGGCCCCATTTCGATTTCGGATTTTCGATTTCAGATTTACGATTTGGATCGTAGGTTTCAATCGTCAATCCAAAATCGGCAATCGTAAATCGGTGGTGGACCTGAGGGGATTCGAACCCCTGACCTCCTCAGTGCGATTGAGGCGCGCTACCAACTGCGCTACAGGCCCAAAGAAATTGCGTCTGGTATTCTAATGTAGGGACAAGTGGATGTCAAGCAACGTTTTCGATGTAAAATATATAGAGGATATTGCCATGACCGACATCGATTCCAGACCTATCTATCGCATCATGGATTTGCATGAAGCGGATCGTCCTCGCGAGCGATTATCTGCGCTAGGACCGCAAGCCTTAACGAACGCCGAATTGCTCGCCATCTTATTGCGCGTGGGTGTACGAGGCGAGAACGCCATCGAGGTGGGGCAACGACTGCTTAAAGCATTCGGCGGACTAATAGGATTACACCGCGCTCCGTTTGCCGAGCTCAACAAACAACATGGGCTTGGCGACGCAAAAGCCGCGCAGATTAAAGCGGCGATCGAGCTAGGTCGAAGACTCACGCTCGAATCTCCTGAGGAAAGACCCGCGATCAACTCCCCTGCCGATGCCGCCGCGCTGGTGTCCTACGAAATGTCCGCGCTGGAGCAGGAGCATCTGCGCGTGATGTTGCTCGACAGAAGGAATCGCGTATTGGAAACGGTCGAGGTTTACAAAGGTTCGGTCAATTCATCGCAAGTGCGCGTGGGAGAAGTTTTCAAAGAAGCGATTCGCAAAAACGCCTCGTCAATCATTGTGATCCACAACCACCCCAGCGGCGATCCCACCCCCAGCCCCGACGATGTTGCCGTCACGCGCGCCATCGTGCAGGCAGGAAAATTACTTGACGTGGATGTGCTGGATCATCTCGTGATCGGTCAGGGCAAGTGGATATCGTTGAAGGAAAGAGGCTTGGGGTTTATCTAAACTCATCTGCTCCCCCTCACACCAAATTCTCTAAATTCTCCAGTCGCATCTCCCCACTCCACCGTCGACTCGTCCACACGCGACATGCTGGGACCCTGCTTCATCGTTTCGATGAGGCGTTCCACGTTGGAGCGTTCGCCTTCTGCGACTGCTTCTACCGTGTTATAGCCGACGTTGCGAACCCAGCCTGTTAGCCCTCCAATTTGGCGCGCGTGATATTCCACATGGGCGCGGAAGCCCACGCCTTGCACGCGTCCTTTGACGATGATGTGTGCGCGAACGAGGCTGGTCATGGTCGTCTCATGTTATTCGCTTCTTCCTCATTGCATTGAACCCAATCAGCAACGGAATTCCCAACACTAATCCGCATAAGACCAAATAGGGGAGTAAATTCTGCAGCGTAAGAGCCCATACGTTCTCGCCTACTATCGATTCGCGCCAGTTCAGCTCAAGTTGCGCAAGAGACGCATCATATGTTATTTCGACGCCGCGCTCGCAGGTCACGCCATCGGCGTAACTGCGAGAGAGTTCGATCAATTTTGAAACGCCGAAGGCGTCGCGCAGATAGGCGGTAAACGACCGAGCCTCGGCATACGCCAGAAAAGTCGAGTCGGGCTGCGGCGGGAACGAAGCGCACAAATCTTTCAACGGGATGATCGCGCGACGCGCGCGCGCATCTTGTAAGACGCGGTTATATTCTACGCTTGGGTTGATCTCGACGACGGCGGCAAGTCCTTCGCGCAACCACGCGGGCAAATTCTTGTATCCTGCGCCAAGGGCGCGATAGGATAACACGTGCATAAGCTCATGCGGAATACGCTGATCCATTTGCAAACTTTGTTCAAAGCCCGGCTCAACAGCGACCAGCACAACGCCAAGTCCTACGTTGGCATGCCCCACCGCCTGCGCGTCAACGCTGAGAAATGCCAGATCGGTTTGTAGAGGGTAGATGAAAATATCAATCGGCTGGTTGAGATCTACAAGGAATATCTCGTTAATAGCGCGCACGCCAGCCAGCGCGACGTTCAGCGCGTTTTGCGCAAAAGTCGCATCGCCTTGGAACCAGAAGACGCGCAGTCCGTTCGATTCGAGTCGTTGCCAGGCGAAACGATTGTCATCGTAGCGAACAGAATAGACCTCGCTTTGGAAAGCGGTCCCGTCGGCAAAGTTAAAATCGTACCGCCAGCGGATGAACGTAAACGGACGCGGCGCGTTTTGCCGCGCATCGAGAATAAATTGCAGAGTCTGGCGCGCGTCCAGCGTCAACGGTTGAACGCGCATCTGGTTATAGTTTTCGTCGAAAAGCGTAATGGAAGCCGCCTGGATTGGAAATGACGTTCTCACCGTCGCTGAAAAGACGATCTGTTCGCCGAAGCGATACACCGCCCCGACGTTTTCCAACAGAATTTTTTCTTGCGCCTTTACCGGCTGCGCATGCCAAAACGCGAACGCAACAATCGCGCAGACCGTCAACACCCACGCGCGAACGGCGTTTCGCATCAACGTCCCACCAATACGAGCAACGGAGTTAATGTCAGCGGGCTGAGCAGCGTGCCGAAGAATACGATCGCGGTGACGAGCGACGAATCGAGTTTATATTCGCTGGCAAGGATCATATTGTTAACAGCCGCCGGCATTGAGGCTTGCGTCATGCTTGCCTGCCATGCCGCGCCTTGCATGCCGAATAGCGACGTCAAAAAAAGAGCGATCGCCGGCGCCGCAAGTAAACGCAACGACACGCTCAGCCCCGCGCCCTTTAAATTCTCACGCGACCATTGCGCGCGTGAAAGTTCTACGCCGAGCAGGACGATCATCAACGGAATGCTCCCGCCCGCCGCCAGATCAATTGTACGCGAAAGCGCGGCGGGTATTTCGAGATCTAAGCCGTTCACCAACAGCGCCAGCGCGACGCCGTATACCGTCGGCACTTTGAACATGCCCAACGCGGCATCTTTAAAGCTTGCATGTCCGAGCGAAGCGATCAGAACGCCTACCGTATGAAATAGTATTGAAGTAGCAACAAAATACAATCCGCCGTAACGCAATCCCTGTTCGCCGAACGCAAACGCTGCCAGCGGCAGACCATAATTTCCTGTGTTGCCGAACATGGTCGCGATCAACACCGCAATCAAGGCAGGGCGTTCAAGCGCCATCGAACGCCCCAGCGCAAGAGCGAGCGCGCCCATGATCAAAATCATCGCGACAGCGAACGCCGCTACCGCAAGCGCCTCGTCAACCGCTATATCGTTCTTTAGGAGCAAATTGAAGACGAGCGCGGGAGCGAAAATATAAAAGACCGCTCGCCCAATCGTCCTCGAATCGAGGGCGAGAATCTTTCCCAGAACAAAGCCCGCGCCGCTAAGCGACAAGATCGGCAATAGGTTGTTGACGAACGTAGAGGCGAGGAGAGAAAGCGGCATAAGAAGTGAAAAGTCACGAAGATGTTGCAATCTTCGTGACGGGGGCGAACAGACTCGAGCTGCAAGGACTCTTCACTAATTTAAATACAGTCCGTTATCGTCATCCTGCTCTTCATCGAGTTCAAAATCAGGTTCATAATTCAACAGGTCGAAGCGATCCAGATCGTCAGTGAAGTCGAGGTTTTCCAACGCTTCTTCCAGAAACTCGATCTGGTCGTCGTCTTCGGCTTGGTCGCGCAAGGTTTGGATATAGATGCGCGCATCGTCGCCGCCGATTTGTGAAAGCGCCCAAACGACTGCGCCGCTTATTTCATCGTCTCCGTCTTCTTCGAGGATGCGCAACAGAACGGGAACAGCATCCTTGACGCTTAATTCGCCTGCAGCTTCTACGGCGGCTTCGCGCACATTCAGATTGTCGCTTGTCAGCGAATCGAGAATATCCTCATCCCAGCGCGTATCCGCCGAACGCGACATCGCGAACAACGCGCTCGCGCGCCACGCCGCTTCTCCGCGCCGATATGCCGACTCGATCAACTCGACGACTTCGGGGCGCGAGGAATATCCCAGCGATTCGAGCGCGCGCCGTTGCACCCTAACGTCGTCGTCGCGGTTTACAGATTCGAGGAGCGCATCTTCCACCTGAAGCAACGCTGACGACGAGAGTTCTTCCAATTCGCCGAGGTCTACAAAAACGCTGAGGACTGCCGCGGCTTCCGCGCGAGTTTGCGCATCAGGATCGTTTTTCAATATAGCGATAAGGGACGGGATCAATTGCGTATCTTCACATTCGCATAAGAGACGGATGGCTCGTCCGCGAACAGTCGCATCCGCATCAGTCAGCAGCGCTTTAGCGAAATCTTCAAAGTTGACGAGCATATCGTCTTCCGCCAACGACTCAAGCCCTTCGAGCAGCGTCAATTTGCGGTTGAGCGAAACGTTGCGCCACGCATCGGCAAAAGCCACCAGATCGGATGCATCGAGATCGGAAAATTGTCTTAAATGTTCAGACGAGAGCGCTCGGGTTTCATCGAGTAAATGCGTCAGCGTTTGTTGAAAAGGAGAGAGTTGCGCGTTCATCAGATATCCTTTCTCTAAGGAACGACGAGATTAACGGGGTTGACAAAATCCATCACGTTAACGTAGATCATAAACAGCAACAACACGGTCATCCCCAAGCCGTGCACAACGTTTTCCACCTCTGCGGGAACACGGCGGCGGAAGATTAATTCGGGCAGTAGGAACAGGATTCGTCCGCCGTCGAGCGCGGGAATCGGAAAGAGATTGAATACGCCAAGGCTGATGGACAACGCGGCGATCAGATCTAAGGTGCGAATGGGTTGATCTCCGGGATCGTTGGAAGGCGCGGGGTTCGCCGCCGCATTAGCGCTGGCTTCCACGTCTTGGCTCACCGTCTGCCCGACGATATCGAAGATGCCTTTCAAGCCGATCACGCGGCTTTGTTCAGGCGTGAGCGTGCCGCGAATCATCTGCGCAGGAAGAGACAACAGGTTCCGAACGCTAGTGTACGTGTAGCGTATGCCCAAGCCAACAGTCGCCGCTGGCGAATTGGAGCGCACAAATGGAGACCCCAAGCCAACGCCGATCATGGCGCGACCTTGGTCTTCGTGGTATTCCGGCGTAGCAACTAGCATAATTTCCTGTCCGCGACGTTCTATTAGAAAAGAGATCGGGGAGTCTGGGTTTGCGTCTATGATCAGGCGCAGATCGCTGTAAGTGTGAATGGGCGCGTTATTGCCGTTAATGAAAATGTCGCCGTCTTGAAAGCCCGCTTGTTGCGCCGGAGAATCCTCAAGCACAGAGGAAACCATCGTTCGGTTAGGATCGGGTATACCGACGCGATAGAAGAGGAAACTGTAGATTAAGATGGCGGTCAGCAGATTCATCGCCGGTCCCGCAACAAGGACGGCAAAGCGCCGCCACGGCGATGCCGCCGCCAACCCGCCTTGAATCGTCGGGTCGTTCTCTCCCTTAGGGCGGATAAAGCCTCCTAGAGGAAGCCAATTTAGGGTAAATTTTGTGCCGCGCCATGTAAATAACTTGACGGCGCCCGGCGTGGGAAAGCCGATGCCAAATTCTTCCACTTCGATCTTACACAACCGCGCAACGATAAAGTGACCCAATTCGTGGACGATCACCATGCCGCTGAACGCGAAAATAAACACCAACCACGTTAACAGAGTTTCGTTCATTGTTATTCCTTTACGCGCCGATTATATCGCCAATTGACAAGGCGGCGCGCATTCTAATTCTTTTCATATACCGGGCATTCACAAGGTAGAATAAAGAAAATACCTTGCTTTCTCGGAGACAACCATGAGCCACGATTGTATCTTTTGTAAAATCATATCCGGCGAAGTGCCCAGCGCAATTATCTTTCAGGACGAACGCGTGACCGCGTTCCGCGATATTAACCCCGCCGCTCCGACGCATATTCTGATCGTGCCAAACAAGCACATCGCCTCCGTAGAAGCGGTGGAAGAAGCGGATGAATCGCTGATAGGCTATCTATATCGCGCGGCGAGTCGAATTGCGAGAGAAGAGGGAATTAGCGAAGCGGGCTACCGGCTGATCACAAATACCGGCGCAAACGCCGGGCAGACAGTGTTCCACTTACATGTCCATTTACTCGGCGGAAAGATGTTAAAACTTACGCTAGATTAAGAGAATCTGGCTATTTTCTATGTAAAGGACTGTCTTTTAATCTGTTCTTTGGCAGGCTGGAACGCCAAGCATAATAGCCGAGCCCGGCGCCTCCCAGCAGGAAGAGCGCGCCAAAGATACCCAAAATCGGCGAGCGATTCCCGCTCTGTTGCGCCGGTTCATCCGCTGAGACCGTTTTCAGCTGCGCGCCAAAATCAACCGAAGCGCTGTCGCCAGCGCGGACGGTTAATTCATAGCTTGTGAGCATCGTCGGGTTATACGCGTCGGATGCGGCTGCGCTGACGCTGTATTCGCCCGGCGGGACCTCGGAAAAGCATGTTCGATCCGGTTCAAGCGTATCCGGGTCAAATGTGGATACCGTGGTTTTCTGCTCGGAATACGAGCCGTTAATGTTCGTTAAACTGACCGCTCCGCCCTCGATCCCAAATTCAGTTTCCTGTCGCAACGCATCGCCGTTGACGTCGTTGAACAACAATACGCAAACCTCGGTCGTACCGCTGACCGGGGTCGGGGTTGGCGTGGGAGGGGGCGGCGTGAGCGTAGGTCCCTGCGTCGGCTCAATAACGATGATCCCGACAACCAGTTGCTGGCCAGGCGTCAACATGCAATCTTTGTCAAGCCGCGTATTGAGATCGCGCAACTGTTGGACGGTAATCCCATGCAGAAGCGCCACCTGTCCGCAGTTATCGTTTTCGGCGACGATATAAATGATGCGCCCGTCAGGACCCGGCGTAGCGGTGACGAACCCTTGCGCGCCCGGGGCGGCATTCGCCGTCGTCGCGGAAAACGCCGCGCCAGCGACAAAGATCAAAAGAAGCAGGAAGCCGAGGATACGGGTATTTCTATTTTGCATCGGCAGGATTATATCTTAATGCAGGGGCAACGTAATCCCGCCTCGCGCATCATGCGTTATACCGCTTTCGAATCTCCGGCAGAAAATATTCGTCGAAGAAGGCGTCGGCGTCGTACTCAGGCTTCCAATTCCAATCGCTGCGCGCCAGCGCATCGTCCACATCTTGGGGCCACGAATCGATAATTCCCTGCCGGCGCCGGCTCGGCTCAAACGTAATCTGCGCGTTCGGGAAGGCTTTCAGCGCCCGTTCGCGGAATTCGCCAGCGGTCAATGCAAAAGCGGCGACGTTGTACGTCTGGCGCGTTAACGTTTCGCGCGGCGCATCCATCAACATCAACAGCGACCGAATCGCATCGGGCATTGCCATAAACGGAATTTGCGCGTCTTCGCGCACGAAACACGCGTAGGGTTTTCCTTGCGCGGCGGCGTGGAGCATCTCGGGCCCGTAGTCGCTGGTGCCGCCGCTGGGCAGCGTGAAAGCGGAGATCAAGCCGGGAAACCGAATCGCTCGAAAGTCTAAAAAGCGAGGCGGATTTTCATCTGAATGTTTTTGACCGAAATAGTTGCTGTAATACGCGCCGAGTTTTTCGCAATATAATTTATTGCAACCGTACATCGTGTGCGGATCGTTGTATTCGTTTTCCTTAACCCGCCCTGCTGCATATTTCACGCCTACGCTCTGCATGCCATACGCGGCGATCGAGCTGGGAAAAATAAACTTTACCGATTTTTGATATTTCTCCGACCGATATGCGGCAAGCATGAGCAGCTGCATTGTGCCTTCTACGTTAATGCGGTGTGCGTCTTCGCCAGACGCTTCCGCTTTCGAGGAGAGCGACGCCGCCAAATGATAGATCTCGTCGAAGTCGTAATCATAAAATGTTTTGATCTTATAAATCAGATCGCCTCGCGCATGTTCCGCCGACATGGAGCGGATGCTCTCCGGCAGCGGCGCAAGGTCAGCCGTTGTAATGTGATACCCGCCCCGCGCCGCCAGCGTTTGAATCAGCGCCTGCCCGATCTCGCCGCATGCGCCCGTCACCAACACCCTAGTTGCAGTCATACAATCTCCTTGTATGCTAAAATCTTGAACAGCGATATTGTACAACACTTAAAAATATTTTCCTTTTTTCTATTCGATGAAAATTCTGCGCTTGTTCTTTTTAGTGGGATTCACGCTTACGACGGCATGCCTACCGCTCGACACGATTCCGCTTACTGCAACTCCTGCTCCTACCGAAAGCCCGCTTCCTACTGCGACGATCGTCTGGTTTCCACCCTCCGCCACGCCCATCCCGCCAATCTCGTTCGCGACGCAAACCGTCGCGCCGCAAATGGATCTCGGCATAGGTGAAACACTCTTCGCCGACGACTTCTCCGACGCTGCGCAGTGGGATGTTGCGATATCCGATCAGGGCAGCGTCGCCGTCAGCCGCAACCGCCTCGCCATCGTGGCGCAACCGGGGTTTTATCTTGCCAGCCTGCGGCGCAGTTTCATCGCAACAGATTTCTACGCCGAAATTACGGCGCGCGCCAGTCTTTGCCGCGCCCAAGATACTTATGGCGTTCTTTTCCGCGCAATGGGAAATTCATTCTATCGCTTCGTCCTCTCGTGCAACGGCTTGATCCATGTAGAACGGATCGTAAACGGCGTCAAACTTACTATCGTTGAAGCGGTCCTCAGCGGCAACGCTCCGCTCGGCGCGCCGGGACAGACAACAATTGGAGTGTGGGCGGCTGGCGCAGAGATGCGCTTCTTCCTCAACAGCCGCTTCCAATTCAGCGTGATGGATAAAAGTATTCTACAAGGAGGCTTCGGCGTATTCGCGCGTTCGGCGGGCGAAACGCCAACCACGATCACATTCTCCGATCTGATCGTGCGCAAAGTTAATTACACCGCGCCGACACAGACTCCCTCGCCTTGATCAACCGTCTATACGCGCGATTTCGTTACGCCGATTCGGGAGAAATCGGATAAGATTCATTCTTACCGACCGATCGCTTGCGCATAACGTTTCACAAGAAAGTATCGTCATGATCGCCGCTTCCGATTTCATCCGCCTTCCTTACACCCACGACTTGACCGAGGCTGGGATTGTGTACGCGTTGAGGTCGTTATCTCATATGTATACTCGTATGGGCGGAAATCCCTACGATCGTTTACGGAGAGTTGTCGCCAGCGCGGCGGTGGAGTTGGCGTTTCGACGCTATCTTTCGGAACAGAACATTCCCTTCGACATAAAAAGCGCGGCTCCATTTACCGATCCAAATCGTTACGACGTTGCGTTGGGCGGACGAAGGTGCGATATACAATCGTTCTTTATCTCGCGGCGCGAACAAATCTCTGAGATGAAGCGCAATCCGAGAATTATTTTGAGCGCGCCCGCGCTTGTCCCTTCGGAGCGCAACGCGGCGGAGGGATATTTGGGCAGCGACATTTACCTCTTCGCGTTTTTATCCGGTCTCGTCGCCGCGTCGCGAGAAGATTTGAAGAAAGCCATCGGCGCGGGGCAATCACATTATCTGATCCATGCAATGCCGGACGCATGGATCAGGCCCGCGCAGTGGAATCCGCTTGGGGCGCTGGTTTTGAAATCGGAAGGCGAGGAGGCGCTCGCGCTTGAATTGAACGGGCAAGACGAAAAGCGCGAGTTGCATTCGCTAGAAGCGGCAATCCCGTCGCGCGGACAGATCGAGATTCTTAATGAGTTTTTCTCACTGACGCACTTCCACGCAAAAACGCCGCTCGATTCACAGATCGGCATCCATTGTTCCCAGCGGAAAGAATCCCACTTCATCAACGCATCGGATTGGAGTAATATTCAAGTTTACGGCATGGAAATTCTCCTCGTCGGTTTTTTGACGCATGAAGAGTTCGCTCATAAAGCCAGACCTGTGCCAGAAGGAACGCGCGTGTTTCAATATGATAAAACACGGACGAAGAATCTTGCCGTATCTGTCTCCGAACTCAAGCCGCTCGCTGAGTTATTCGCTCGTATAAAGGAAATGAAACAATGAAAACAAGCAGAACCGCTTTATGGTCAAAACGAATCGCGTACGGTCTTTTAGTTTTATCGTTGCTCGCTTGCAATTTCGTAACGCAATTGGTCAATCCAAATCTGCCGACAGCGCCCCCCTCGGTTACCATAACCGCGCCTGTTTCAAACGGAGCGGCTAACTCTCCCGCGCTCGTTCCAGCATACATTCCACCGGAGTGCGTTTCGATTCCGTCGGCGACTGTCTCGCCGCAACAAATTGCGCCCACGCAAACCATCGCGCCGATCGCTGAGATCTCAAAAGACGAACAACTGAAGATCTTCGAGCGCATGACCGACATCATAGACAACGTGTATGTGTATCCCGATTTCAGCGGAAAAGATTGGAAAGGGATCAAAGCGCAGTATCGAGGCAAGATCGAAGCAAGCTTGTCCGCCGAACAATTTTATGCGGAAATGAACAATATGATCGTCGAGTTGGGCGACGAACATTCGCACTATCTTTCGCCGCTCGAAGCCGAAGCCTCCGAAGCCGAATTGCGCGGCGAAAATAATTATGTAGGCGTGGGCGTCTACTCTCAGCCCAGCGTAGAACGACAAACATTCACGGTGATCTCCACTTTCCCAAATTCGCCGGCGCGTCACGCGGGCATCCAGCCGCACGACAAGATCGTTGCCGTAGACGGCGTTCCGCTCAAGGTGGATGAATTCTCGGCGAGTCGCGTGCGCGGTCCGCAATGCTCGGTAGTTCGCTTGACCGTGCAGACATTGAACGAAGCGCCGCGCGACTTGTTGATCTACCGCGCCCCCATCAAAGGCAACCTGACCATCGAAAACCGCCTCGTCCCGACCTCGGACGGGTCCAAGATCGGATACATTTTCATCCCTTCATTTTTCGACGAAACCCTACCTCCGCAGATCAAGCAGGCGTTGGAAGATTTCGGCGATCTCGACGGCTTGATCCTCGACTTGCGCTTGAACAACGGCGGAAGCAGTTCAGTAGTGAACCCGATCTTCGAATGGTTCACCGACGGGCATCTTGGAAAGTTCGTTAGCCGCGACTCGTCGCGTCCGCTGGATGTGAAAGGCGTATCAATTCACAATTCACAGACCGTCCCGCTTGTAATTATCGTCAGCGAAGATACCATCAGTTACGGCGAAATATTCACCGCTGCGCTCAAAGATCAAGGCAGGGCAAAAGTGGTCGGCGAGACTAGTTTAGGGAACGTGGAAGTCTTGCACGGCTACGATTTCGACGACGACTCGCAGTTATGGATCGCCTCTGAAACTTTCTACTCCGCCACATCCAATACCAACTTTGAAGAGAGCGGTATCGTGCCAGACGTGCAAGCGTACGCCCCGTGGGACACGATCACTTTCGAGACCGACCCCTCGGTGAAAGCGGCAGTTGAGTTGTTGGGACACAAATAAAGACATCCGCAGATTACGCAGATTTCACAGATTTTTTTCTTTCAATCTGCGTAATCTGTAAAATCTGCTGATTAAATTTGACTCATCCGTTTCTGGTACACTTTTTCGCATGACAAAAAGAAATATCGCGTTGAGCGCCGCGGGGTTAATTCTGCTCGCCATCCTGCTCTATCAAATCCCTGCGATCAACGACCGCTTATCGTGGCGGTTTGATGTCGCGCAAACGTACGTGAAAAATGTTTTGCGCCCGGTAGGGGCTGCGCCAACGGCGATTCCTCAGCCGACGAAACCCGTCACGCCGACGATTGCAATTCAATCAACTTCAACGGCTGCCCCACAGGATGCGAGCGGAGTTGTTGCTACGGTTATTCCGCCGACCCCAACGCTGGCGCCGTTGCCCGCGCAGGCGCTCGTCGCCTCGCCTCCGTATGAAAAGCAAACCGCCAACAATTGCGGTCCCGCCGCGCTTTCGATGATGCTTCACGTCTTCGGCTGGAGCGGAAACCAGAAAGATATTTCGAGCGTGATCAAGCCGGTCAACGGAGATCGCAACGTCAACCCCGAAGAGATGGCGTTTTGGGTTCGCAATTACGCGGGCTGGTTGCGCGTCGAATATCGCGTGGGCGGCGATCTCGACACGCTCAAACGCCTGCTCGCCGCAAACTATCCGGTCATCGTCGAAGCTACCACAGCGCTCAATCCCGGTGACAGCGGCTGGCCCGACGACGATCTTTGGGCGGCGCATTACCTCTTGCTCACCGGCTACGACGATGCGACGCAAACCTTCACCGCACAAGACACCTATCGCGGACCCGACAAGCAGATTTCCTACGATCAACTCAAATCGGAATGGAAGCCGTTCAACTATTTGTACATGATCTTATATCTCCCCGAACAAGAAGATGAGATCAAGACAATCCTCGGTTCAAATTGGGATGCAAACGCGAATCGCCAGTATGCGCTCGACCTCGCTCAAGCCGCAACAGCCGCCGATCCGAACGACGCGTTCGCATGGTTCAACGTGGGAAGCAACTTCGTCTACTTTGAACGCTACGACGAAGCCAACGCCGCCTACGACAAAGCGCGCGAGATCGGCTTGCCGCAGCGAATGTTCCGCTATCAATTTGGTCCATTCCTCGCCAACTTTCATGCGAATCGCAACGACGACTTGCTCGCGTTGACCAAATATGCGTTACAACGCACGGATATGTCTGAAGAGACATGGCTATGGCGCGGCTGGGCGCTCTACCGCGCCGGCGATACAAAAGAAGCGATACAATCATGGCGTCGGGCGCTATCCATCCATCCCGGCTACGAAGACGCGCTATACGCGCTAAATTTCGTCGGAGCGACGCCCTAACTTCACATCATGAAAAAATTGATCGCGTTTCTTTTCATTCTATCCGCCACCCATTCCAATGCGCAGGCGCAACCAACCTTACGCGTCTCGCCGATAGACGGCATGCCGCAAGTTTTCATCCCCGCTGGAGTTCTTCACATGGGCGGCTACGACGTGCGCGCCGCGCCGGACGAATTTCCCTCGCACGACGTTTCGCTCGGCTCCTATTGGATGGATCAACTCGAAACGACCAACGCAATGTATGCGTTATGCGTCAGCGCCGGCGCATGCGCTCCTCCGCAAGACCTCGGCACGGCGCGAAAGCCCAACTACTTCAACGACCCAGCGTTCAAAGATTATCCGGTCGTCTATGTAACCTGGGGACAGGCAAAAGCATACTGCGAATGGGCGCAACGAAGACTGCCCACCGAAGCGGAGTGGGAACGCGCCGCGCGCGGCGACGACATGCGCACCTTCCCTTGGGGCGAAGATAAAGCCGACTGGCGCTTCGCCAACTTCAATATGCTCGTTACAGACACTTCGCGCGTAGGCAGTTACGCGCTGGGAGCCAGCCCATTCGGCGTGTTGGATATGGCGGGCAACGTCGCCGAGTGGACTAACGATTTCTACAGCGCCGCATATTACGCCGCATCGTCGGCGACTAACCCAACAGGACCCGCCTCAAGTTCCAGTTTGAACCGCGCAGTGCGCGGCGGCAGTCTGGGCGACGCAGAGATCAACATCCGCGTCTCGAAGCGCTCGTCGGTGCGAGGTTCAAACCTAAACGCCGCGCCCGGCTCGGAATCGTATCTCGGTCAATTTTCTCCGCGCATTGGGTTTCGGTGCGTAGAAGACGAATGACTCGCAAGATCGTCAATCAAAATTCTCTACGACCTCTTATCGTTCAATATCTTAATTGACGCTTTTTTTTCAGTGTGGTACACTGCCCCTACAATTTAATAGCCCCACAAGGCGCTCTTATCCAGAGAGGCGGAGGGAACGGCCCACTGATGCCTCGACAACCTGCCGGCGTACGTTCTCATGAGACAGCCGCCGACAAGGTGCCAATTCCACAGACGGATGTTCTGAGAGATGAGAGGGCTTCAACGAAATACCCGTTTGCCCTTTCTGCTCGTCTGAAAGGGCAATTTTTTCTTAAAGGAGTAAGAAACAACTATGAGCAACACTTTCATGACCTCTCCCAAACTGATGTTCACTTCAGAATCAGTAACAGAAGGTCACCCCGATAAAATGTGCGATCAGATCTCGGACGCAGTGTTGGACGCTTGCCTCGAGCAAGATCCGCGCTCGCGCGTCGCATGCGAAACCGCCGCAAAAACCGGCTTCGTTTTGCTGTTAGGCGAAATTACGACGCACGCCAGTTTCAACTACGATACGCTCGTTCGTAGAGTAGTGAACGAAATCGGTTATGACTCAAGCGAAAAAGGATTCGACGGTAATACATGCGGCGTACAAGTCGCCATCGCCAAACAATCCGGCGATATCGCCATGGGCGTGGATAAAGCCCTCGAAGCCAAAGCCGGCGAGATGACCGAAGCCGAAGTCGAAGCCGTGGGCGCTGGCGACCAAGGCATGATGTTCGGGTTTGCATGCAACGAAACGCCCACCCTTATGCCCCTGCCGATCTACCTTGCGCATAAATTATCGCAGCGCCAAAGCGAACTGCGCCGCGATGGCAGCATCCCATGGCTGCGCCCGGATGCGAAAAGTCAGGTCACAATCGAATATTCCAAAGGCAAGCCCGTCCGCGTAGACACCGTTCTCATCTCCACGCAACACGCGCCAGATGTTTCACAAAACGAAATTTCAGAGATTGTCACCGACCAGATCATCATGCCCATGCTTCCCGCTGATATGGTAGATAACAAAATCAAAGTATTCGTGAACCCTACCGGGCGATTCGTCGTCGGCGGTCCGATGGGCGACGCAGGCGTGACCGGACGCAAGATCATCGTGGATACCTACGGCGGCATGGGGCGTCACGGCGGCGGTGCGTTCAGCGGCAAGGATCCGACAAAAGTGGATCGCTCGGCGGCGTACGCGGCTCGCTATGTGGCGAAGAACATCGTCGCCGCAGGACTCGCGGATCGCGTCGAAGTTCAGGTTGCCTACGCGATCGGAGTCGCTCGTCCGCTCTCGGTGAACGTGGAAACTTTCGGCACCGCGAAAATTGCGGATGAAAAGATCGCCTCTCTCATAGACGAACTTTTTGACCTCCGCCCCGGAGCAATCATTCGCGACCTCGATCTGCGCCGCCCAATTTATCGTCAGACCGCCGCCTACGGTCACTTCGGACGAGACGACATTGAGTTCCCTTGGGAGCGCACAGATAAAGCCGAAGCGTTGAAACAAGCCGCTGGGCTGTAATATTCTCAAATAAAAAAGACAGTCGCGCGACTGTCTTTTTTATTTTTCGTCGTATAACGCATCCGCTATGGTTTCTCTAATCCGTGCGCGTTTAAGAACTCTTCGTCAGCAAGGATATCTTTTGTCGCGCCGTCCGCTACAATGAGTCCTTCATCCATCACGATCGTGCGCGCAAACAGTTCTTCTACTAAACGCATATCGTGCGTGGAAACCAGCATGGCGATCGGCAGATCGCGAAGTAAGTTGATCAACGTCCGCCGCGCGCGTGGGTCGAGCCCTGCCGAAGGTTCATCGAGAATCAAGACACTCGGACTCATTGAGAGCACAGTCGCAATAGCGACACGCTTCTTCTCGCCCACGCTCAAATGATGCGACAGGCGATCGCGATAGGCAGTCATCCGCACCGATTCGAGGGCGGCGTCTACGCGGCGAACGACTTCTTCCTCGGGCAAGCCCATATGAAGCGGTCCGAACGCCACATCCTCAAACACCGTCGGCGAGAAAAGCTGATCGTCGGGGTTTTGAAAAACTAACCCGACCATAGCGCGAATAACCGGCAACGTCTCGCGTTCAAGGCGAAGGTTCCCAATCGTAATTTCGCCGCGCCCGCTTAAAATGCCGTTGAGTTGCAACATAAGCGTAGATTTCCCGGCGCCGTTCGGTCCGACGAGCGCCGCTTTATCGCCTTCGCAGAGCGCGAACGACACGCCCCGCAGCGCCGCATGTCCATCGTGATACGCAAAATGAAGATCGCGCACCGATACAATCTCTGTCACAGCATTCTCCCAACGATCTGTATAAACGCAAGGCACAGCAATAATATGCAGATCATCAACCAATCGTTTGCGCGAAATTGGCGCGCCTGTATTATCCTCAACTCGCCGGTATAACCGCGCGAAAGCATCGCATTATAGACGCGGTCGCTGCGTTCGTAACTGCGCAAGAATAATTGTCCCGCCATATTCCCGGCGACGCGCGCGCGCCATAGCGCGCTTCCGCCGCCTTTGCCGTTCGATGCAATCGCCGAGCGCGACGCGCGCGCTCGCATTAATCGCATTGCTTCATCGGCGAGGACAAAAAGATAACGATAGAGGAATGAAATGATGACCGTTAAGATCGCTGGCACGCGCAACTGTCGCAAGGCGTGAACGATCTTGGGAAACTCCGTCGTCGCAACCAGCAGAATCGCCATTTGCACCGAGAGCCACGAACGAACGACAATACTCATGAAGCGCGCTAAACCCGCATCGGTAACGACGATATTCCATCGCAAAAGTTGAAACGAAGCGACCGGCGCGCCGGCGATCGAAAACAACACTGTGACCGCAGCGAGCGCGAACGGCAAGGCGATGAACGAACGGCGGAATGTGAATCCTAGTCCCAGTCCTGAGCAGGCGTTTGCCGCCAGCATGAAAACATACGCCGCGAGGAAAGCAATCCACGCTCCGTCGGGAAGCAGTGCGTTCGAGAGGATAAAGGCAACCGTCGCCGCGACTTTGATGCGAGAATCGAGGTTATGAACAAAACTATGCTTATGATGGTAACGGTCAAAGGCGTGAGAGTGCATGGCAATCCACGATTTATGATTTTTTTTGCAACGACCTGCCAGCCAGAATTGAAAGCGCCAACACAATCAATACGCCAACCAACCCTGCGACGACGGTCGAAAGAGGCGTATCGCCGAGAAAAGGAACCGTGTAACCTGGAATGATCTCATACGGCGAAGTTTGCGCAAGTTGGAGGAATCCGTGATTTTCCGCAACCCGTTCCAGCCCATCGGGGAACGCGGAAGCGAGCGGCGAGAGCAAAACCACCGCCAGAGAAATGATCGCGCCGGCAAAAACCCACCCGCGTCCGCTTTGCGCCGATGAGGAGTTCTCGCCCAATAGATCGGGACGAGTTTGCAAGATAAACGCCAACGCGCCTACCGTGATTAATGCTTCGCCTATGCCGATCAACGCATGGACGCCCAACATCGCCGGGATGACCACTTGTAACCGCGCCGTTCCGCTCAACCAAAGTTGCAGCGAAGTCAGCAGCGCTCCCGCCATCACCGAAAGCCACGCCGCAACGCCAGCGACGGCCAGTCTCGTTTTACGCGAACGATTGATCGCGCCGCGATATAAACCATAGCCGATCACGACCGTAATCAAGCCCATATTTAAGATGTTTGCGCCCATCACAAGCAAGCCGCCGTCTTGAAAAAGCAACCCCTGCACAGCGATGACCGCCGTCATCGCCAACATAGCCGCCCACGGACCCAGCACGATCGCCGCTAACGCGCCGCCTAACAAATGCCCGGAGGTGCCGCCCGCAACCGGGAAATTAAGCATTTGCGCGGCAAAGATAAATGCCGCCATAATGCCCATCAATGGAACTTGTTTCTCGCCAAGCGATTTATTGGTGCGCGAGATCGCTGCAGCCAACATAACAATGGCAATTGCCCAACAAATCAATAAAACAGTAAGAGATAAGAATCCATCTGGAATATGAAGCGGAACTGGCAGATAATGCATGATCGTCTCCTTTTTTATAATTTCTGACACGCGGGACAAATTCCAAAGAACGTCATATGACTGTCAATTTGGGAGTAGCCGCTTTCCGCTTCGATGACATTATACAGATTCTCAGACGTTCGATGGTTCACCTCAATCTCCCGCCCGCAGACGCGACAGACAACGTGATGGTGATCGGCGCCGGCTAGCTCGTAGCGCAAACGTCCATTGCTCGCAGAAGAAGAACGCGCCAACCCATTCTTCACAAGCCAATCCAGCGTTCGATACACCGTCGGTTCGGTCAAGCGCGGAAAATCTTCCTTCGCCAAACGGTAGACGTCACGAGGAGCCATCCGCCCGCTCGAACGACGCAACGCATGTAGAATCGCCATCCGTTGAGGGGTCACCCGATAGCAGAGCTCGCGCAGACGCGGAGCATAATCAGAAGCGCAAGTCATAAAAACTCCTTATTGCAAGTTCTTGCAATAATATACGATACAGTATCGTTCAGTAAAGTAAATCTTACATAATCGCTCAATTTCACATATGTATAGATGACTTGATTTCCTCAGCGTTTTATGCTATTTATGAGAAAAATCTCAAGGAATGATCCATGCATCGAGAACGAGTCTCCGAGAATGTTTATTGGTTTCAAAGCGAAGTGTACGCGCAGGTCACAGCGGGAATTGTGGCGGGTCCGCAGTGGGCAGTCGCAATTGACACGCTGGCATTGCCCGAAGAAACGTTAGCCATTCGCGAATTCATTGAACACGAATTAAGCGTGCCGATACGTTATGTTATCAACACGCATTATCACGCCGACCATTCGTGGGGGAATTGCTTCTTCCCGGGAGCCACGATCATCGCTCATGCGCGTTGCCGCGATGCGTTGGAAGAACGCGGCATCTCTTCGCTAGAAGCGGCTAAAGCTCAAAACCCAGCATTAAAACGGGTAAAACTTGTCTTGCCTCATATGACCTTTATCGAAGGCGAGGTCACTCTGCGCGTGGGAAAGAAGAATCTCATCATTTCGACGACCCCCGGTCATAGCGCCGACGGCATCTCTGTGCTAGTGGAAGAAGACCGCATCCTATTTGCAGGAGACGCTTTTATGCCCCTGCCTTACATCGTAGACGGCGATCTCGACGATATCGCCGCTTCGATCAAGCGCATCGGGCGTATGGGATTGGAAAATATTATGCAGGGTCATGGCGATGTAATCCTCCGCGGAGAGATTGATGCGGCAGTGCGCGAGAATCTTAACTATCTTGCCGCGCTTCGTAAAGCGGTCAAAGCGGCGGCGCGAAGAAAAAACGCCGAGGAATTAATCGAACAGATCGCCATCGAAGATTGCGGTAAGAGCCGCGTATATCTCGGCGGGTTGGCGGAAACGCTTCACCGCCGCAACGCGCGAGCGCTGTTTCAACAAATCAATAACTAAGCATCGCCATCGGCGTAATCGTCAGGAATAAACTTCCAAACATCCGAAGTCCGTGAGACTTCGGATGTTTATTTGAAGAACAGAAAGGCTCAAGTCTTAGCGACTTTAACCTTCCATTCTTCCGGACCTGAAATCAAATATTCCCAAGTGAAGGGAACTGGGCTTTCCGCTTCAATTTGATAATAGAGCGGTTTTGGATCGTGGTCGTTGTAGAAGATAAAGGCTTCGCCGGGACGCAACTCGTCGTAGGAGTTGAACACCATATCATGGCGTTCCGCTGGCGGATACGGGCGCACGTCAAATTCCTTAACGACGACAATCGTATCTTCATCGTCGTCGCCGACTTCCTTCTTCGTCACATGCGCGACATACTCGCCCGGCTCGTTTTTCTTAACCGTCCAAGTATGACGCTCCGCGAATTTCTTATTAAAGAAGTCATGGATTTCAGTCGGCTCTTGCGCGGCGATGATCTCCATCGTCTCGCCCGTCGGCGTCATGCCGTAACGATGAAAGATGACGCGCATCCAATCTTTCGGATCCATTTTGCGTAAATCCATCAAAGTTGAGATATCGGTGAACTCGCGCCCTTGCGACGCTTCGTTGCGAGTTACCTTCACTTTCCAATTCACGCCGCCGCGCTGCAAATACTCCCAGCCAACGACGTCGCCGTGAATCGAGCGCATTTCATAATAAAGCGGCAAGGGATCATGATCGTTGATGAAGATGAAACTCCCGCCGACCGACAGGTCTTTGAACATTTGCAAGAGCGTTTTATGGCGTTCGATAGGAATCAAAACGCGCACGTCGAGTTCTTGAATTTGCTCGGTTTTATTTGTCGTCATGAATACCTCCAAAGTTGAAATAACGCTTCGCTTATAACACAAAGCCAAGAAGATAGACATATAAAAATTACGCGCTTAGCGCTTCATTCATTCCGCGTTTTTCGTGCGCGACAAATTCGCCTCGCGCTTTCCGATCACCCCGCTATTCGTCAACTCATCCAACTCACTTTGGGAAAATATTTCGCTCAGGATTTCGCGCGTATGTTCGCCCAACCCCGGCGCTGGACGCGCTTCGCCGTTTCCATAGACGAAGGGAGAGTTGAGTCCAACTGCGCGGCTTTGATCTTCCCTTACGAATCCTCGCGCCCTCACCTGCGGATGCTTGATTGCCTCTTCAAATGAAAGAACTGGCTCCACACATCCATCGCTCTCGGAAAACGCATCGAGCCATTCCGCGAGAGTTCGCCCTTTGAACACTGTCGCCACGTCTGAACCAATTGTCCTGTCGAATTGACGCGGGAGGAGGTCGTTGCGTCCGGTCACTTTGCAGAAGTCGCTCCAAAAAGTGGGCTCCAGCGCGCCCAGCGAAATAAATTTCCCGTCGGCAGTTTCATATACGTTGTAACAAGCCAGTCCGCCCTGAAGCGGAAGCGTGCCGCCGGTGATTCGGATGCCGTTGAAGTACGCCGCGCCTGCCATGGGAATCATCCACGAGAGGATGCCATCGAGTAATGCTACATCGAGATACGTGCCCTCGCCGTTTTTTTGCCTGCCCACAATCGCGCCGAGGATTCCCAAGCCTGCCATCATCGCGCCGCTGAGATCGGCGACGGTCAAGCCATACACTTGCGGCGGTTTACCTTCCAGTGCGTTGAGCGCTAACGCGCCGCTGAGTGCCGCATAATTTAAATCGTGACCCGCCCGTTTGGCGTATGGCCCCGTTTGCCCATATCCGGAAAGAGTGCAATAAATTAGATCGGGTTTAACAACTCGAAGTGTTTCATAATCTATTTTCATTCGTTCAGCTGTGCCGGGGCGAAAACTTTCGATGACCACGTCGGCAGTGGCAACGAGTTTGAGGAATGCGTCGCGCCCGCGCGGGTTGCGATAGTTGACGGCGATGCTTTTCTTTCCCTGATTGATCATTTCGAATAAGCCGCCCAATCCCATTTCGGGCGGGGCGAGCCGCGCATAATCGCCGACGGTGGGCGTTTCGATCTTGATCACATCCGCGCCCATGTCTGTAAGTAGTTGTGTGATGAACGGACCCGGTAAGAGTCGCGTGAGGTCAAGGATTCGGATGCCTTGTAGGGGTTGGATCATGGTTTGCTCCACGTGTTAACAATTTTGCCGCAGAGTCGCAGAGATGCCGAGAAATATTTTTCTCTGTGACTCCGCGTCTCTGCGGCTAGGCAGTGTAAACATGATGTATTGCGATGAATTGCTTGTTTCGAAAGCCGCCCTGTTCATTCCAGATCACTTAGCGTCTTTGTCGCCCCCTGCTGATGCAACGCCAGCCTTCCGCGCCCTCAGCCAACCGAGCAAGCTAATACTGACGACGCGTTCAGTGCCGGCAAATATTTTTTGAATATTGGGGCGTAACGCCCAAATTAAAATAAGTTCAGCAATCAAGCCATACAGCACATACGCCCACGGCGTCAGGTTCATCGAAGCGCGCACGGCAAAGAGGATCGTAACCGCCAAGCCTACGGTTAACGTTGTAACAGAAGCCATCCCGATCGTAAAGAACACCAGCGCGCCGATAAGAAATACAAATGGAAACGCCCAAACCCACAACCCCACTGCGCCGCCCAACGCTGCCGCGCCGCCCGCGCCGCCGCGAAAGCGTAAGCGCCCATTTTCGCGCCGTTCCGCCAGGAAGATGGAGTAGTTGTGCCCAATGATCGCGGCAAGACCCGCCAACACGGGAACAATGCCGATATCCGAACTTATCGCCCTTGCGCTTATCTCTCTTGCGATCCACACTGCAACCGCCGCTTTGGCAATATCAAGCAGTGCAGTGGCAAGCCCAACGCCGAACCCCGCCGCGCGGAAGGCGTTCGTTCCGCCGGTGCGCCCGCTTTCTACATTACGCAAGTCTTTGCCGGTAGCAACTTTTACGATTAGCAAACCCACCGGAATGGAGCCCATCAGATAACCAATGAGCGTCGCGACGACCGCGAATAGAATTTGCATTTTGTTCCTCCAACGAATAGTCTATGCATACAAAACACTTAAGTGTCAAGCAAGTTCCTCTATTCTACATTATCGTACAATAAGCGCGAGTCCCCAACATATTGCGACGACAATAAGCGGCTCAAGCATGGCGCGGCGAATGGACGCGTCTTCATTCATATTGACGGCGAAATTCGTCAACCCGTAAAGCGGACCGACCAGCATCAGCCCAAACTGAACGGCGGAGAGCGGCAAATAGTGCAAGCCCGCTGCAAGTTGCGCGCAAACGAAGGCGGCGCCGAACGACCAAGCGTATTCCCAGCGGTTAAACTGCAGCCGAAAGATGCGCAACCCGGCAAACCCAGCGGATACGAACAGCGCAGGAAGCATAAGATACAAGCGCAGGTCGCCGTATCTCAACGCCGCGGCAAGAATGAAGAAAAGCGTATATGAAATCGCAGTCAACCCTGCCAGCGAAAGGTCGTAATAAGGCGCGCCGGTATCCACAACAATGTATTCAGCAAGAAAGACCAGCGACAGAAAAACGCCGCTCACGACAAAGCCGAGCCGCCAAGCCGCTCCGCTAGGCAGGAGCGCGAGGAAAATGCCCACAACAAACGTGGTCAAGGTTGGGAGAATCCACCATTGAAGCGTCGGTCTATCGCCTAACAGCGGATGCCCGCGCAGCAACCAATCCATGCCAGTGGCGGCTAAGCCCGCCGTAAGCAAACTCATAGCCGCGACGAGGTTAAACGGCAACGAGAGAAGGAAGCCGGGCAACTGTATTTCAAGGCTCAAGTCAGAGATGCGCGCCACGCGCGTTAACGCCAAAACCAGCAACACGGTAGAGGTAAGCACACCGATGCGATTTACGTCAGGGAAATGGGCTCGCACATTCACCGTTTCATTTTAACCCCTTCAAGAGCGGCGCGGCAAGTCAAATCGGTATGGTAGAATCAAACGCTTATGAACGTCGAGAAGATAAAACAAACGCCGCCGCCAGGCGTGATGGGATCGTTGCGCGTAGGATTCGACATTGTGTCTTCGCACATTTGGTTAATCCTTCCGCCGATCCTGTTCGATCTGTTCCTCTGGCTGGGAACGCGATTGAGCGCCGGCAAGTTATACGCGGCAACAGTCGCCGAGATGATCGCTTTCCTCAAAAGCCGCCCGGTCCCAGCGGACCAGATGCAGATTCTGCTCGACTCAATAGATAGTTTCAATCATTTCAATTGGTTGAGCGTCCTTCGCACATTCCCCATCGGCATTCCCAGCCTTGAAGCGTTCGTTCTACCGGCGACGGGTTCGCCGGCGCTTACGCCGTTCGGTCTACGCAATGCGATTGAGATCGAGTCATCTTTGGGATTGCTCGGTTGGACGACACTGCTCATCTTCATCGGTTGGGTTGGCGGGGGCGTCTACTTTCGCTGGGTCTCGATGACCGTTCTCGGCGAATCGAACGCCAACATCACATTTGCCCGCGCGGTTTTCCAAAGCGTCATTCTATCTCTGCTATGGGCGTTCTGCCTCATAGTTATTCTGACGCCGACTATCATACTTGTGGGTCTCGTCAGTTACATTAACGCCGCGCTGGCAAACGGCTTACTCTTCTTTATTGCGATCCTCGCCTACTGGTTAATTGTGCCGTTCTTCTTCATGCCGCATGGCATCTTCGCGCAACGGCAGAACGCGCTCCATTCGTTATATTCCAGCCTGCGCCTCACGCGCTTCACCCTTCCCTCCAGCGGACTATTCGTCTTCACGTCTATCCTGCTGTCTAAAGGGTTGAGTCTGCTTTGGAGCGTGCCAGAAAGCGACTCGTGGATGAGGCTTGTGGGCATTTCGGGGCATGCGTTCATCAGCGCCACAATTCTGGCGGCAAGCTTTGTTTATTATCGAGATATGAACGCCTGGCTGCGAAATTTCCTCGACCAGATTCGGTCGCAACCCAGCGCGCCAATAAATTAACTGCGTCGGCAAGCGCCGCGCATCGCAAGGTGACCGCTTAAAAGTTTCACATCTTTCGCTTATTTTCCGACCCCATTCAAAGAGAATGCACGCGTATTTTAAGCGCGGTTCGGGTTAACTCGATCTGGAGGCAGCAGTGACGACAAAACAAAATACAGGCTACGACGTTGGTTCCATTCAAGCGTTGGAAGGCATCGAGCATGTCCGCAAACGCCCGGGTATGTACGTAGGCGGCACAGATATAAAAGCCTTACACCACCTCGTTTACGAAGTGGTAGATAACGCTATTGACGAAGCCCTCGCCGGGTTCTGCACATCCATCAACATCACGATCCATTCAGACAGCAGCGTAAGCGTGGAAGATAACGGACGCGGCATTCCGGTCGGCCCGCATCCTTCCAAAAAAGACGCGAAGGGCAAGCCGATGGAAACTGTGGACGTTGTGATGACGGTCATTGGCGCGGGCGGTAAATTCGACGGAAGCGGCTATAAAGTTTCGGGCGGCTTGCATGGCGTAGGCGTGAGCGCGGTTAACGCGCTCTCCGAATGGATGACGACCGAGATCAGACGCGACGGCAAACGCTGGCGGCAGGAATACAAACGCGGCGTTCCGCAAGGCGCGATTCAACAGATCGGTAAAACGGATAAAAGCGACAGCGGCACGAGACAAACGTTCAAATTCGACAAACAAATCTTCGTCGAAGATATTGATTATCGCTTCGATACGTTGGTGCAGCGTTTCCGCGAGATGGCGTTCGTAACGCGCGGCGTGACGATCAAGTTCGTAGACGAGCGCCACAATCGCGAAATGACGTTTTACTTTGAAGGCGGCATCACCTCGTTCGTCCGTTATTTGAATCGCAACCGCGAAAACCTTCACTCAGTAATGTATGTCGAAAAAGAAGTTGAAACGATCGGCATCGAAGCGGCGATCCAATATACCGACGCGTACACCGAATCGGTATATTCGTTCGCTAATACGATCAACACCATTGACGGCGGGACGCATCTGACGGGCTTGCGCTCTTCGCTGACGAGAGTGATTAACGATTACGCGCGCAAAAGCGGTTTGCTCAAAGATTCCGATCCGAACTTTTCGGGCGATGATACGCGCGAAGGGTTGACGGCGATCGTTTCGGTCAAGCATCCGAATCCGCAATTCGAATCGCAGACCAAGGTCAAACTTATGAATCCTGAAGTGCAGACTTACGTCACCCAAGTGGTCAGCGACGCCTTCGGCACGTTCCTTGAAGAGAATCCGCAGGCGGCGAAAGCGATCATCGCCAAATGCCTAACCTCGGCGCGGGCGCGCGACGCGGCACGCAAAGCGCGCGATCTCGTCATCCGCAAATCGGCGTTAGAATCACTCACTCTGCCCGGCAAACTGGCGGATTGTTCCGCGCGCGATTCATCCAAAACCGAGTTGTATATTGTGGAAGGTGATTCGGCGGGCGGGTCCGCAAAGCAAGGGCGCGACCGGCACTTTCAAGCGATCTTACCGCTGCGTGGAAAGATCATGAATACCGAGCGAGCGCGTCTGGATAAAATCCTCTCGAGCAACGAGATCAAAGCGCTGATCTCCGCGCTCGGCACCGGCATCGGCGATAATTTCGACATCGAAGGTTTACGCTACGGACGCGTGATCATCATGACCGACGCCGATGTAGACGGCAGCCACATCCGCACTTTACTGCTGACATTCTTCTTCCGTTATATGCCGCAGTTGATCGAGAATGGGCATTTATACATCGCCCAACCTCCGCTCTACCGTATCGCGTTCAAGAATCAGGTCAAGTACGCATATAGCGATAAGGAAAAAGACAAAATCTTAAAGGAACTCGGCGAGAAAGCAAGTTTGCAGCGCTACAAAGGTCTCGGCGAGATGAATCCATCGCAACTTTGGGACACCACGATGAATCCCGAACATCGCACCTTGCTCCTCGTCACGATCGAGGACGCGGCGAACTCGGACCGCACGTTTGATATGTTGATGGGCGATGCGGTAGACCCTCGCCGCAAGTTCATCCAAACTCACGCTAGAGCCGTGCGAAACCTAGACGTGTAATCCATTGTTTATAGAGAAGGGCGCCGCGCATGGCGCCTTTCTTCTTTGTTATGAAAGTACCATAGATTCATACGAGAGGTAGAGTAAAATTCCATCTACGCCTATGAACCAACGCCCACAGGTCAGCGCGATCTTCAGCCGAATTTTAGAATTGACGATCTTGCTTTATCAAGCGCTTGCGATAGCAATCTTCGGGATCTCGATCTATTTAGGGTCGCAGTGGTTAAAGCAACCATTCCCCGGCGGTTTCTTCGAGCATACCATGGCGCTAAGCGACGCCAACTCCGCTACCGGCGAATCTTGGGAGTTGTATAGCCAAGGTTTCAAGCCGGGCGATCAGCTTCTAACAGTTAATGGAACGCCGGTTGCCAGTGCAGCCGATCTCAAACGGACTCTCGCGCCGTTGCACGCGGGGGAAACAATCACGCTTCAAATCAACAAGCGCGATCAAAGTTTGGTAACGACTGAAGTCACGCTGATCCCTTTTCCCGCCGAAGATCGTCTCGCATTCTTCGTCATACCGTTCCTTATCAGCGCTGCATTTCTTCTGGTCAGTTTGTGGATTTTCGGATTCCGCCGCACCGAACCTGCCGGGCGCGCCTTCACCCTACTCTCCACCTCGTTCGGAATCGCAACAGGGACGCTATTCAACCTATACACGACTCATCAGTTCACCTACATATGGACATTCGCTCTAACGACGATCGTCGGCGCGCTGATCAATCTAACGCTTGTATTTCCACAAGAAGCGCGCATCGCAATTCGTCGCCCCTATCTACGTTATGTTGGATACCTCATCACACTTGTCCTAACCCTAAACGCCTTTAGAACGTTATTCAACTTCAAGCGCCCCACAGATTATATCTATGCTTGGCAATGGATCTACGTCGCTGTCGGTTTATCCGCAATTTTCTACTTGGGCATCCTCGGCTATCGCGCGTTCCGTTCGCCTTCTCCAATCGTCAAAAATCAAGCGCGCACGATTCTAACGGGTTCCTTACTTGCCTTTGCGCCGATAGTCGTTTGGTTTCTTCTGAGCCCGCTTCAAATCGCAGCGTTCAACCCCTACATATTGCTGTTTCTAATCGTCTTTCCTCTCACCAATGGCATCGTCATTTTACGTTATCGTCTCATCCGCACAGACTATTGGTTGCGGCAGGGAATCGTCTACTCTCTTCTGATCGCGTTCGTCGTCATGGCCTACGGCTTGCTCGTCAGCGGGCTAGGATTAATCTTCGCAAGCGCCAGCGCCTCAAAGAACCCCTTCTTTATTGGCGCGCTTATCTTCTTCATTGCAATACTCCTCGACCCTCTGCGCAAGCGCTTGCAAATCCTTGTAGATCGTTCCTTCTTCCGCGGCTCGCGCGCCCACGAAGAGCAGTTAAAAATCTTCAGCCACGATCTCACCAACGCTCTGAGCATGGATGCTGTCAGCGGCGCATTAAGGCGGCAGATCTTCAATGACCTCGCGCCCGAACAGGTTCATATCTACGCGTACGATGCATTAAGCGACCAATACGCGGCTTTACCCGACTCCGACGGACGACCCAGCAGCGATATTTACTTCGCATCGAACAGTCCTATCGTCCGCTATTTTCAACAGGAAAAGATTCCTCTCTACCTAGACGCCATCAACCCGCCCGCTATTTTCCAAACCGAAGAGGCGCGCCTCTCGCTGCTCGCCGCTCGTCTCTTCGTCGCGCTGCCCGGCGAAGAAAAACCCATCGGTTGGATAGCGCTCAGCGCACAACGATCGGGCGAAGCCTATACGCCGCACGACCTTGAATTCCTCGAGCAACTCGCCAATCAATCGTCCATCGCTATCTCTCGCGTGCAAACCGTGCTAAACCTTGAACGCCGCGTACAAGAGATGAACGCGCTGACGCGCGTTTCACAAGGCGTGAACATCACTCTCACATTCGACGACGTGTTGGAATTGATCTTCGCGCAAGCCTCGCAGATCATTCCATCCACGCACTTCCACATCACGCTTTACAATAAAACCGCGAACTACTTCTACTTCGGCTTCTGCGTAGACGATCGCGAACGCATCGCCAGTCGGGAAAATAAACCGCTCCCCGCCCGCTTTGGGCTTGGGCAAGAAATCATTCGCACCGGGCGAACCCTCTTAACGCAAGATTATCTCCGCGAATGCCAAACGCACAACGCTACGCCCGCATCGCCAGGCATATACGCATGGATGGGCGTGCCGCTCAACACCGGCGCGGAGACCATTGGCGCATTAAGCGTTGGCAGTCACAACGCCTCGGTCGCTTATACTCACGTTCAACTCGACCTACTGCAAGCCATCGCCGATCAAACCGTCGGAGCCATCGTTAAAGCGCGTCTGTTGGAAGAAACACAACAGCGCGCCTCCCAACTCGCCGCCTTGAACGAAGTTACTCGGCAACTGACCTCCACGCTTGAACAAGAACCCCTGCTTCAATACATCTTGGAAAACGCCGTCAACATCTTAAACTGCGAAGCGGGGACATTATTCCTCATGGACGACCAAACCGGCGACTTGGAATTCCGCGTCACAATTGGACCTGTCGCCGGCAACCTGCTTGGGCAACGCATTCCCATCGGTCGCGGAATCGTCGGTCGCGCCGTGCAAGCCCGCGCGCCGATCATTGAGAATGACGCGCAACACTCCGCCATGCGTTTCGACTCTACCGATAAGCAGACCGGCTTCATCTCGCGCTCCCTGCTCGCCGTACCCATGCTCATCAAAGATCGCGTATTGGGCGTTATCGAAGTGATCAATCGAAAAGACGAACTGCCGTTCGCTGCAGACGACCAAAACCTCCTAACTGCCTTCGCCGGTCAAGCCGCGGTCGCCATTGAAAACGCGCGTTTGATCGCCCTCACCGATCAGGAACTGTCCGATCGCGTAGAAGAACTTTCAGCGATGGGGCGAATCGTGCGCGAACTCAACGCCAGCCTTGACGTAGATCGCGCCATGCGCATCACACTCGAATGGGCGTTGCGCGAATCAAATGCGGAAGCGGGGCTGATCGGCATGTTCGAGAAAAGCGATCTGCACATTATGGTGCAAGAAGGTTACGAAGATCTGCTCGCCAACGCCGCGAAAGTCAACGACGCACTGGCATTTCCTGCGATCAAATCTGCGATCGAGAGCGGGCAACCCAATCAGGTCTCTCTGCTGGACGACGAAAACGAAAGTATCTTGCCGGGCGCGCACATGCAGTTCATCGTCCCCATCCGCCGCGAGGCAAACGCCATCGGCTTAATCCTGCTCGAATCGATGAGCGACTCGCAAGGCAATTTGGGCTTCCTCAACCGCCTCAGCGACAACGCTGCTATCGCCATTTATAACGCGCAACTATACGCTGAAGTGCAGAAAGCCAACAGCGCCAAGAGCGAATTCGTTTCGCTCGTAGCGCACGAATTAAAAAACCCCATGACGTCCATCAAAGGCTATTCCGAGTTGCTCGCCTCCGGCGCCGTCGGACAGATTAATGAAATGCAGACGAACTTTCTCGGCACGATCCGCGCAAACGTCGAACGCATGTCCGCCCTTGTATCCGACCTCAACGATCAAGCAAAGATCGAAGCCGGGCGCCTGCGTTTAGATTTTAATGCAGTAGATCTGTCCGAAGTCGCAGACGAGGTTATCCGTTCGACAAAACGACAGGTGGAAGAAAAACACCAAGAGATCGAACTCGACCTGCCGCAAGAACTGCCCAAAGTCTGGGCGGATCGCCTGCGCGTTGTGCAGGCGCTCACCAATCTGGTAAGCAACGCGAACAAATATACGTCGGAGGGCGGAACGATTTATATCGGCGCGGCAAGAGCGGAGAATCAATGGGACCCCGAAGGCACGAAAGAAGTGGCGCACATTTGGGTGCGCGATAACGGCATTGGCATCAGCGCAGAAGATCAAATCAAGATCTTTACAAAGTTCTTCCGTTCCGACGATATGAAAGCGCGCGAATCGCCCGGTACTGGTTTAGGGCTAAATATCACCAAAAGCCTGATCGAAATGCAAGGCGGACAAATCTGGTTCGAAAGTGAATTTAGAAAAGGAACGACGTTCCACTTTACGATTCCCATCGCAGAAGGAGTTTCGCAACCATGACTCTTCATGCCGCATATGGACAAGCGCACGCGCTGAATGGACGCGAAGCCGGGCTGCAAGCCACTCACCAAGCCCTAAACCGGCTAGGACCTGTCACGCCCAACTTTGGAATTATTATCGCTTCCCATCATTATCAAGCGCGAGAGATAGTCAGCGGCGTTTCGGGATTGCTAGGCGAGACCCCGTTTATCGGCATCAGCAGCCCCAGCGGATTAACCTCCGAGGGCGCGCACCCGAATTCCGTCATAGTCGTTTTGTTCGCCGGGGATATTCAAGCGGAGACTCATTGGATGCCCGGCTTCGCTCAAAGCGGACGCGCGACAGGCGCGAAACTTCTGCAAACCGCCGTTGAACGCGGTGAAAATCGCGCCTTGCTTTTCTTTGCAGACGGATTCACCGGCGATGCAGACCAATTATGCAACGCGCTTGCAGGTTTCAATATGCCTCTCATCGGCGCGCTTTCTTGCGGAGATTTACACACGGGCTATTCTTACCAGTTAGCAGGTCCGCAAACCGGGTCGGGCGCGCTCACCGCAGCCTTTCTGCGCGGCAACTTCCGCACCGGTATCGGCACGGCACACGGCTGGAATTCAGTCGGAAGTCAGTTCCGCGTCACACGTTCACGCGGATTCTGGATTCGCACGTTAGACGGCAGACCCGCCTCTGAAGCCTATGCACAGTTATTTGGTTATCCCGCGCGCGAATGGGCATTCCCGCCGCTCAATCACCTCGCGCGACTCTATCCGCTTGGAGTGGAACAGGGCGACCAGTTGGCGATTCGTTCACCTATCCGCGTCGAAGCGGACGGCAGTTTCCGCTTAAATGTGCCTGTGCGCGACGGCGTAGACGCTTTCCTGCTCGTCGGCAGCCGCGCTTCTTGCGAAGCCGCGGCGCAATCCGCCGTGCAACAAGCGTTAAAAGCGCTCGATGGCGCAAAACCAGTTTTTGTTCTCGCTTTTGTTGACCTCGCATGGGAAATGTTGCTCAAGGCGCACCCCGGCGCCGAAATCGCCGCCATGCGCGAAATTCTCGGTCCCGACGTGCCAATTGCCGGCGGCTATTCGCTTGGGCAGATCGCCTCAAAGCCCAACGGTTATACGCCGCAACTGTTAAACCAGCATATCATTGTCGTCGCTTTTGGCGAGCCGCAAGAAAGCTAACCCCTACTTGTCGCACCGCCCCTAACATGATACACTTTTATCGGTTATTAGAAACTCACAACGCCTAAGTCAATTTCATGTCAACATTGTTCTATTTGTTTGAAACGTTCCGCCCGCGAACGCTTCTACATAAACCGTAACATTTGTTCAAATTTATCGTAAATGATCAACCAAAGCGCCGCATCCGCCTCTCAACCAATGCCTTCTATACAAGCCGGCGAAAGCGCGCCGGCATGGTTGCAAGACGCGACCAAAGCGGCGCAACGCCTCACCCGCCTGACGCTTGAATCAGCCGCGCAAGCCGCGCTTATTACCCGCAACGACAAACTCTGGGCGTACGCCGGCGGACTGGAACAAAACGCCGCTAATGAGATCGCGATTACAGTTACACGCCATTGGGATGGACAAAAAGAAAGCGACCTACTCCGCTTCATTCGGCTCGAAACAACCAAAGCCGAGCACATGCTCTACGCTACCCGTCTCGCCGACAACTTCGTCTTGGCGATGGTTTTCGACGCAGAAACCCCCTTCAGCGCCATCCGCTCGCAAGCTGGCAAATTAGCCGACTCGCTGTCCTTTTCCGAGACAGAAGACGCGTCGCCATCAAACCCAATTTCCTCGCAGTTCGATCGCAAAGCGTACGAATCGTCCATTTCCACAATAACCGACGACGCCGACGAAGAGATTCCCTCTATTGCGGATATTCTCTTGGACGTTCCGCCGCCTATTCCCGATTTAAACGCCTCGCCTCTCCTAACAAACGACATCGAAGCACGCTCGCCCATGCACCCTATCAGCCGCGAGAGCTCACCCGCCATCCATATGGGCGAATTACTTTCATCGAAGCGCGACGACCTCGAAGAAACAGCGGAGCGAGCCATTCAAGATTTTGACGCGACCATGCCGTCGAAATCGCATCCGCGCCCCGAAACGCCGATTCGCAGACCCGCGCCCGGCGAATTGGATGAAACTCGCCCCCACTCGATCACCGAGGTGGCAAATCGCGTCATGCTGGAGCCAATCTCGCCCGGCTTATATAATTTAACGTACGCATGCCTGCTCGTGCCGCGCTTCAGTTCGCATTATCTCACCGGCGATGTTTCAGACCGGCTTTCGGAATGGCTTCCGCAAATTTGTATTGCGTTCGGCTGGCGGTTGGAGTATCTGGCTGTGCGCCCGGAATATGCGCAATGGGTGGCAAACGTTCCGCCCTCAACGTCGCCAGGTTATCTTATGCGCATCATGCGTCAGCAAACTTCTGAAAAGATATTCGCCGAATTTCCGCGTTTAAAAAAGGAAAATCCTTCCGGCGATTTCTGGGCGCCTGGGTATCTCATCATGGGCGGCGCTCAGCCGCATCCGCCGCAGTTGGTGAAGAATTACATTAAAGAGACGCGCGCGCGTCAGGGGCATTCGGACCCGCCGAGGAAGTAAATTATGTCGTTGCGAGTCTTCGAGAAGCAATCTTCTCGCGAATGATTATTGGAAATTGTGTTCTAAAAATACAAAGCGCAGAGTATAATCGCTCTGCGTTTTGATTTTAATTGTTGCGCTTTATGCTGAAAAGAATTATGTCATCCCTTCGGGATTTAGATGTGTATGCCTCGATTCTAGAGTCATCCCATCCCTTCGGGATTGTTGCTCTGGGAAAAGAAGAGACCCTAGCATCACCCCAATCTCTAATCTCCAGTCTCCAATTCTCTAATTCTCCAATCCTCATTTACAAATTACTGCTTACGGAATTAACATGCCCCCCACCCTCTACCTCATTGACGGACACGCGCTGGCTTATCGAATGTATTTTGCATTGACCGCCGTCGGCGGGAGTCAACGCTGGCAAACGTCGAAGGGCGAACCCACCGCAGGGATTTATGGATTCGCGCGCGAGTTGCTCCGCATCATCGAACAGGAAAAGCCTGAATATCTGGCAGTCGCGTTCGACGTGGGCAAAACGTTCCGCGATGAAATTTTCCCCGAATACAAAGGGACGCGCGACAAAATGCCCGACGATCTTCGTCCGCAGATCAAGCGTATCCGCGAGATGGTGGACGCGTTCAACATCCCGCGCCTCGAACTCGAAGGCTACGAAGCGGACGATGTGCTTGGCTCCGTCGCGCGTATCGCCGCCGAGCAGGGACTTGGCGTCAAGATCGTCACCGGCGACCGCGACCTTCTGCAACTCGTCAACAAGAGAACATCGGTCTACCTCGCGGGCGATGACAAGACGTTCATCAAAGATGAAGATGTGACTCAAAAGCTCGGTGTGCCGCCCAAACAAGTGGTGGACTACAAAGCGCTCGTCGGCGACAAATCGGACAACATCCCCGGCGTGGCGGGCGTGGGCGAAAAGACTGCGATTGCCCTGCTCGAAAAATACAAAACGCTCGACGGCATCTACAAAAACATTGACAAGGTCGAGCCACGCTGGAAGACCAAACTCGAAGCCAATAAAGAGAATGCCTATCTCAGTTACACGCTCGCGCAGATCAAAACGGACCTGAGCATCAAACTCGATCTGGAACACGCGAAGGCGCAGGACTTGAACGTCCCGGCGATCCAAGCATTTTTCACCGAGATGGAATTCCGCACGTTGTTGAAGACGCTCGAAAAAGTGACGGGACAACCAACACCCCCCGCTTCGACTTCAATTTCTACGTCGGCTCCACTCAGCGCAAAAGCGGGCGGACAGATGTCCATGTTTGCGAATGAGCCGCAGGTAGTTGTCTCGCCGAAAATCGAATCGAATGTCACCGTCCACATCGTTGACACTGAGAAGAAATTGGATGATCTCGTCAAAGCGTTGAACAAAGCGAAGATCATTTCGTTCGACACAGAAACAACTTCCACCGAAGAAATGAGAGCCGATATCGTCGGCATTTCGCTGGCGATCAAAGAGGGGGAAGGTTATTACATCCCCATCGGTCACAGCGCGGGGACAAATCTCCCGCTGAAGAAAGTGATCGCCGCGCTCGAAGCGCCGATGACGAATCCAAGAATCGGAAAAGTTGCTCACAACGCAAAGTACGATTACATCGTGCTGGCACAACACGGACTCACCGTCTCGCCGCTGACCTTTGACACGATGCTCGCCGAATTCATCGTTGATCCCTCGTCGCGCAGTCTCGGCTTGAAGAATCTCGCCTTCGTGAAACTCGGCGAAGAAATGACACACATCGAGGAGTTGATCGGCAAGGGCAAAAAGCAGATCAGCATGGCAGACGTGGCGATCGAGTCCGTTGCGCCGTACGCGGTGGCGGACGCTGAAACCACGCTGCGATTGATGCCGCTTGAAGAAAAAGAATTGAAACGGGTGAGCGGCGAAAAACTGCTCGAAGAGATTGATATGCCGCTCACGCCCGTCCTTGCAGACATGGAGATGACAGGCATCTCGCTCGATGTTCCATTCTTTACTGAGATGAACACAGAATTGACGAAACGGCTTTCGCAGATCGAAAAGAAAGTTTTTGATTCTGTCGGCAAGCCGTTCAACATCAACTCCACGCAACAACTCTCGGATGTGCTGTTCAAAACGCTCGGACTCGAACCGCCCGATAAAAACAACAAAACCGCCAGCGGACATTACTCCACTGCGGCGGGCGTGCTGGATGAATTAAGCGGCAAGCATCCCGTTGTGGATTGGGTTCTCGAACAGCGCGAACTCTCGAAGATCAAGTCAACGTATGTGGACGCGCTGCCCGTCGCCATTAATCCAAAAACGAATCGCGTGCACACATCGTATTCACAAATCGGCGCGGTGACGGGGCGACTCTCCTCGAACAACCCGAACTTGCAGAACATCCCGATCCGCAGTGAAACGGGACGCCGGGTCCGCAATGGATTCATCGCGGGCAGGGGAAACTGGCTCATCTCGGTGGACTACTCGCAAATCGAATTACGCATCGTGGCGCACATGGCTCAGGATGAAGGGATGCTTGCCGCCTTCCGCGCCGACGAGGATATCCACGCGACGACAGCCGCGGCAATCTACAACGTCGAGCTTGACGCGGTGACCAAAGACATGCGCCGTCACGCGAAGGCGATCAACTTCGGTCTGATCTACGGCATGTCCGCATTTGGTCTGATGCGCGGCACCGACCTCACGCTGGCGGAAGCGGAGAATTTCGTCAAAGCCTATTTCACGAAATTCCCCGGCGTGAAAAAATATCTGGATGGAATCCGCAAACAAGCCGCGCAACAGGGATACGTCGAAACGCTTCTCGGACGGCGGCGATATTTCCCCGCGTTGCAGGGCAGGACGAACCCGCAGATGAAAGCCCGCGAAGAACGCGAAGCCATCAATGCGCCGATCCAAGGCACGGCGGCGGACATCATGAAGATCGCCATGTTGAAGATCCCGCCCGCGTTGAAAAAAGCAAAGTTAAGCGGCAAGATGCTCTTGCAAGTCCACGACGAACTCGTGCTGGAATGTCCGAAAGATGAGTTGGAGAAAACGGCGAAGATCGTCAAGGAGACGATGGCAGAAGCCTATCCGTTGGATATACCCCTTTCCACTGAGGCGCGTTACGGTCCGAACTGGGGCGAGATGAAAGGGATTTGAAACAAGTAGACCTCCGAGTTTTTGAAAAACTTGGGGATCTTTAGTTAGGTGCATTTTTACCTTACAAACCTCACTGGCTCAAAATATTTCTAAGTTCATCAAGCGAATAAAGTTCTGGTTTTCTCTGATGAAGCATAGCATGACAATTTGGGTGGACTGGGCGTAAACCGTCTATCGGATTAAGTTTCTAGCCTTTGCGAATTCCAGACAATGGTTTCAGGCGATGGGCATGAATAAAGTCTTGACCGATTTCACCAAATCGTTTTGCAAAATCGAAGTCACAAACAACACAGTTTACGCCATATTTCTATGCAAATTACTCTAGCCTACAGATTGCGTTCGCAAACATTCCCTCTGACCGTTTTTGCCGTCCCTTCATAAAATAGACCTCTTGCATAAGTGTGCCATAATAGGTGCATGCGATACGAAACCGTACAAAACCTCAAGGATGAAGACTTCAAACGATGCACAGGCGTCCAGCGCAACACCTTTGAACAAATGCTGGCAATCATGGAAGCAGGCTTGCGTAACTTTGGCAGGCCAACTACGCTCAAGCGAGCGGACCAGTTACTGATGACCTTGATGTACTGGCGTGAATATCGCACTGAATTTCACATTGGCTTGACCTATGGCGTCAGCGAGTCAACGGTCTGTCGCACCATCCAAAAGGTTGAAAATGTGCTGATCCAATCCAAGCAGTTTCACCTGCCGGGCAAAAGCGTTGCAACCCAGCGATACGATCTTTGAAATTGTGCTAGTAGATGTGACTGAACAGCCAGTTGAGCGACCAAAAGACAAAACGGCATTACAGCGGCAAAAGAAGCGCCATACCCAAAAAGCGCAGTTGATGGCCGACTTGAATACCGAGCAAATCCTAGCCACAGACTTCTGTCACGGAAGTTGCCATGATTTTCAGTTGTTCAAACAAAGTCGCTCCAGGGTCGCAGAACACATTGGATTTTAGCCGATGCTGGCTACCAAGGATTGTCCAGTCTGCACTCGAATAGCCAGACACCGGCCAAGAAAAGTAAACTTCATCCTTTGAGCGCGGCACAAAAGACCGCCAATCGCAAGTTATCCAAGAAACGCATTGTGATCGAGAACATCATCCGCAAATTGAAAATCTTCCGGATCTTGAGTGAACGCTACCGCAATCGGCGAAAACGCTTTGGTTTGCGTTTCAATTTGATTGCAGCCATTTACAACCTGGAACTCAAATCATGACTTTTGCAAGAGGTCTAATGCTTTTCCAGATTCTATTTCGTCAGCATAATTTATTCGAAGTAGGAGTTACGCAATTGCGGACAGGATGTAGGAGGGGTGTTTGAGGTAAGCACGGATAGCCTGGCGAATAATGATTTGTTTGGCTTCAGACCAAAATAAGCCGTTTTGGCTGCCGTCTTGAACGCTCTTTGATCCAGCCATATCCTTTCAGGCGCATTGTTCGTCCTTGTGATGGAATGAACCAGTCAGAAACTTGACGATTTCCAGACTTATCCAAACCGACCAGTCGTGTCAACCAATGTCAGCCAAAACCACGAGCCATTTTCAAGTTTTCCAGACTGCTATACCAACTGCCGAAAGCGATCAACTCTGGTGTGAAACCGCGTTCTTGGGCTATTCTGGAAGCGATCGTTTTTGGTCAATACTGCATACACGTTGAGCCGCCAACCAGAACTGGATGTAATCATACTCATCGACTTTGGGAGGGTTCATTCCCTCAGGTTACTCACTCTTCTTCAACTGCGTAAGTCCTACGCAAATAACTTATAATCATTCTCGATGAAAATTCTGTTGATTAATCAAGCCTTCGTTTCGCCCGACGAGCCTGGGCATACTCGCCATTTCGAGTTGGCAAAATTTTTGCAATCGTGCGGACACGAACTCGTCATCGTCGCCAGCGACTTGAACTATCAAACGGGTCAACAGACAATCGAACGTAAAGGAATTTTTGCGGAACAAATGATTGATGGTGTGCGGGTTTTACGCGCGTATATTTATCCCGCCTTGCATCGCAGTTATTTTTGGCGTATCGTTTCGTTTTTTAGTTTCATGTTCAGTTCGGTGTGGACAGCGTTTCAAGTGAAAGATGTAGATTTGATCCTTGGCACAACACCGCCGATCTTTCAAGCCGTTTCCGCATGGTTCGTGGCGTGGACTCGCCGTAAGCCGTTCCTGCTCGAAGTCCGCGATCTGTGGCCCGAATTCGGCGTGAGTATGGGCGTGTTGAAAAATCCCATTGTGATCGCGCTGGGTCGTTGGCTGGAGAAATTTTTGTACACGCGCGCGACGCATATCTTGGTGAATTCGCCTGCGTACAAGGATTATATGGTCGGCAAAGGCGTGCCTGAGCAGAAGATCACTTTCATTCCCTACGGCACAGATGTGGACATGTTCAATCCACAAATAGACGGCTCATCCATTCGCAACGAGTTGGGATTGCAAGATAAATTCGTCGTGTTATACGCAGGCGCGCTGGGACAGGCAAACGACATTGACACCATTCTCCGCGCGGCGGAACGCTTGAAGCCGTACGACAAAATTCATTTTGTCCTGTTCGGCGACGGGAAGGAACGTCCGCGCTTGCAAAGTGAAGCAGATCGAATGAAGTTGTCAAATGTTATCTTTGCGGGCGCCCGCCCCAAAAAAGATATGCCACAAGTTGTCGCCTCTGCAGATCTGTGTCTCGCCATCTTGCAGGATATTCCCATGTTTCGCACAACGTACCCAAATAAGGTCTTCGATTACATGGCGGCGGAACGCGCCACCGTGCTGGTCATTGACGGCATCACGCGCCAGTTGATTGAAGACTCATATGGGGGAGCGTATGTTCAGCCAAATGATGATAAGCAACTTGCCGAAATCATTCTTAACCTTTCAAAGAATCCCGACATTGTCAAACAAATGGGCTTGAACGCCCGCGAATATTTGGCCAGGCATCTTGATAGACGTGATAAGTTGAATGAAACGTTGGAATTGTTGGAGAAAATAGTCAATGCATAATGTCGTTGCGAGCTCTGAGCAGAGCAAATGGACGAAGCAATCTCCCCGAAACAGGAGATTGCTTCGTCGGACTATCGTCCTCCTCGCAACGACATGTTATAGGCATTTATGAAAATCTTCATCACAGGCGCAACGGGTTTTACAGGCTCGCGCGTCGCCCCGCTCCTCCTTGAAAACGGGTACGAAGTCCGCTGTCTTTATCGTGCCTCCAGCAACCGTTCGACTCTTTCCGATCCCAAAATCGAATGGGCGCAGGGAGATTTATCCGATACTCAAGCGTTAACTTCCGCCATGCAAGGGACAGACACCCTCGTCAACATCGCATCCCTAGGCTTCGGTCACGCGGACTCGATCATCCGCGCCGCGAAAGACGCGGGCATCAAACGTGCCATCTTCATCAGCACAACCGCCATCTTCACGCAATTGAACGCGGCGAGCAAGAAGGTCCGCATGGCGGCGGAACTTGCCATCGAAACCAGCGGACTGAAATACACCATCCTGCGTCCGACCATGATCTACGGCAGTCCGCGCGATCGCAACATGTGGCGACTGATTCGCTTTATTCGTTACTCGCCGATCATCCCTGTTTTCGGCGATGGAAAATCTCTGCAACAACCCATCTACGTGGACGATGTCGCGCAGGCGGTGATGAGTTGTGTGTCGAACGACAAGACGATTGGCAAAAGTTACAACATCGCAGGGAAACATCCTCTGATGTACAACGAGGTCATTGATACGATTACCAGACAGATGAACAGGCGTGTGTGGAAACTGCACATCCCCTCGAAGCCTGTTGTCGCAATACTCTCACTTTTCGAGCGGATGCGGATTCTATTTCCCATCAAAGCGGAGCAAGTCCTGCGGCTGAACGAGAACAAGGATTTCAGTTACGCCGACGCGCAAAGGGATTTTTGGTTTAGTCCGCTGGCATTTGAGGAGGGGATAAGAATTGAATTGAAAACTTGATACAATATTATTGATATACAATTTTGGATATGCGGAGAAAGTTATGGCATCACAGATCAAATCATGGCAAATTATTGACGGAAAGTTAGTTCCTTTACAATCGTCTTTGGTGAGCGATGGTAAGAAGGAGAGGGATGATCTTGAGCAATGGATCAAATCGAATCCTCAAATACTTGGAGATGATATTGCGGTCATCGGCGAACAAGTACAAACGAACTCAGGACCTCTTGATTTCCTTGGAATTGACAATAATGGGAATACAGTAATTGTGGAGCTGAAAAGAGATAGGTTGCCTAGAGAGGCACTTGCGCAGGCAATTGATTACGCTTCAGACATCGCTGGTTGGGAAATTGATCGTTTTCGTGAGATTTGTAAAGCGTATACAGGACAAGCACTAGAGGATTTTCTTCAAGAGAAATTTGAAGATATTTCTCTTGAAGACCTCACTATTAATCAGGCACAAAGACTTTTACTGGTTGGCACTGCAGTGGAAGAGTCGCTTGGCAGAATGATCGAGTGGCTATCTGATAGTTATAGTATTGGCATAAATGTGATTGTATTGAATTATGCAAAGACAAGCCAAGGCGATTCAATATTATCAAGGATGGTGATCATACCTGAAGAGGTTGAAAAGCAAAAAGCAAACAAGAAGAAGATCATTATCGAAATGTCAAATAAGCCGGGGGCATACGATAATGAGACGCTAGAGGCGAAGCTTTTAGAATATCTTTCTAAAAATTTATACTCTTCTCAACGTATTCGAGATTATTTCTTGCCCACATTGCTCCAAAAAGGGCAAGTGACGCGCGATCAGCTTAGAAGGGAATTTGTTCGTTTAAAAGCGGCAGATGATGAACGCCAGGCTGGATATTTTCTTTCCCTTATTTCTGGTCAGCTTGGGTATAGTTGGAATGACTATCTGAGACAAGTTATCTCGTATGATTTTCCAAATCATCCTTGGGAAAAAGACAATTTCAGAATCAGAGATGAATACATCGAGCTGGTTACTGAAGTTCTGAGGAAGTTTGGAAAGTAATTCGTTATTTCGTTTCATGGAACGCGGAGGCTACAAAAACCTCCGAGTTCTCGTTTACAATCATTCCCGTGCTTCCATTCTTAATCTTCGTCCTCCTCGCCCTCCTCTCCTACCTCCTCGTCTACCTCATCCGCCGTTACGCGGAGCGGCGACAGATCCTCGACCACCCCAACGAACGGAGTTCACACTCCATGCCCACGCCGCGCGGCGGAGGAGTGGCGATCGTTGTCCTGGTAACGGGAGCAGGCTTATGGTCAATGAAAGAGGCGGGTTTAAATCACGCGTTGATCTATCTCGTCTGCGGAATCATCATCGCGTATCTCGGCTGGCGCGATGACGTGTCGTCACTTTCGGCGCGCGTCCGTTTTGCCGTGCAAGGACTCGTCGCGGCGGTCTCGATCTATGGGCTGGGATATTTCAAAACGGTCACCATCCCGTTGTTCGGCGAATTACAGTTGGGCGTCGTCGGAGTCATCATCACGTTTTTGTGGATCATCGGACTCACCAACGCCTACAACTTCATGGACGGCATTGACGGCATCGCGGGCGGCGTGGCGTTCGCGGGCGGGCTGGGTTGGATGATGCTCGCGTCGAACATGCGCAACGGCTTTGTGTTTGCGATCGCGCTTGCCATCGCCGCGAGCAGTTTGGGTTTTCTCGCGCACAATTGGCATCCTGCAAAAATTTTTATGGGCGACACAGCCAGCACGTTTCTCGGTTATACCTTTGCGGTTCTGCCTCTGCTCTCTGCCGATCAGGGCGGCGATGCGCTCATGCTCGGCACGCTCCTCATGTGGACGTTCATCATGGATGCGGGCGTCACGTTCATCCGCCGCGCGCTCAAACGCGAAAATATTCTCGCCGCGCATCGTACGCATCTTTATCAACGACTCGTCATCGGTGGGTATCCGCATCACATCGTCAGCACTTTGTATCTCATGCTCACACTTCTCGCGGGCGTGCTATCATTCGAATGGTCGCGCGGCAGTCAACTCGCCCCGCCATTGATCATCATCGGACTTCCGCTGATTTGGATTATCCTCTCGCGCCATGCAAAAAACTTAAACACAAAGGACACTACGGTCACGAAGGTTTGATGTGTGGCGCAACATGTTGACTTCCCTTTGCCCATCTTTCGAGAAAATCTTGGACAAAGTTTTTAACCCTCATCCGACCAACCTTAGTGGACTTTGTGTCCTTCGTGTTAAAAAATGTTCAATCGGATAAAAAACTTCGCTTCTCTCTACCTTCAGCTTGGTCCGCGTTGGTCAGCCTTTCGCGTCGCCTACGCCTTTCGCCTCCGCACGGGACTCATCCGCCTCCAAATGCCGATGGGCGAGTGGAGTGATTACAAACATCTTATAAAAAATTTTCGTCCTGAGCGGAGGGACGAATGGTTTTTTCGTCCCGCAGACGAAGGACGATTACTTGAAAACATCTCGTGGGATAAACAACAAGCCATCACCGAAGCGGATCGCATCCTCAACGGCGAAATAAAATACTTTGCACATGAGTTCATAAAAACAGGCTTTCCTCCCAGCTGGCAAACCTATCCAGTCTCTAGTCTCCAGTCTCCCCAAAAACTGCACTGGTCACAAATCTCCGACGACTCCACCACCGACATCAAATTCATCTGGGAACCGAATCGCTTCGCTTTTGTTTACACCCTCGTCCGCGCTTATGTTGCAACTCACGACGAAAAATACCCCGAAGCCTTCTGGTCATTGATCGAAGATTGGGCAAAGCACAACCCTCCCAACACTGGACCCAACTGGATGGACGGACAAGAGATCGCCCTCCGCTTCATGGCATGGACGTTCGGCTACTTCCAATTCTCCAATTCTCCCTCCTCCACTCCCGACCGTAAAGCAAAATTTATTTTGCTAGTTGCCGCACAAGCGAATCGTATCTACAAAAACATCGGCTACGCCATCTCCACGCGGAGCAACCACACCATCAGCGAAGCCTTCGGTTTATGGATGGTCGGTCTTCTTTTCCCTGAACTCAAACATGCCGAAAAATATCTCTCCCTCGGACGTAAACTTCTCGAACAATCAGCCGCCGAACAAATTTTCCCCGATGGCACTTACTCCATGTACTCCCTCAATTACCATCGCTTCATACTTCAAACCTACCTATACGCGATTCGACTCGGCGAATTGAACAATCTCCAATTCTCTAATTCTCTTTACTCCTCGATTGCTTCCTCCCTCGACTACCTCTCCCACCTCATCAGCCCCCAAACAGGCGAGATGCCCGTCTACGGATCAAACGACGGCGCGCTCGTCCTCCCTCTCAACAACTGCGACTTCACCGACTATCGTCCGTTGTTGCAGTTGGGCTGGTACATCACCAAAAAAGAATTCCTCTTCGAGCCTGGTCCATGGGATGAAGATATATTTTGGTTGTGCGGCGAAGTTCAATTAACTGCAAAGAGCGCGAAGAATGCCAAGGAAGAAAAAGAAAACCTTCGCGCTCTTAGCGTGCTTCGCGGTGAATCTTTTCCGAATGGGGGAGTCTACCTCCTCCATTCATCGAACTCCCGCGCCCTCATCCATTGCACGGACTACACCTCCCGTCCCTCCCACGCCGACCAACTTCACGTTGACCTGTGGATTTACGGACACAACGTCGCCATTGACGCAGGCACCTACCTCTACAGCGGACACCCCCCTTGGCGCAACGGACTTACTCACACGTCCGTTCACAACACAGTCACCGTTGATAACAAAGACCAAATGACCATGGTCAGCCGCTTCACGTGGACGAATTGGTCAAACGGCAAAGTTCTCAAGCACGATAAGAATCTCTGGCAAGGCGAGCATGATGGCTATAAACCCGTAACTCATAAGCGGACCGTTATCTCCCTTGAAGGTGATCGTTGGCTTGTGATTGATAACCTCAACGCAAACAAACCGCGCCATTTTGCGCTCCATTGGTTGCTCGCCGATCTTCCCTTCGAGCAAAAAGAAAATTTACTTTTATTGTCTTTGGATGAAACGAAATATAAAGTTCAAGTCGGAATGATGGAAGGCAAAGGTAATTACTCCCTCCTCCGCGCCGACCCCACCTCCACGCGCGGCTGGCGCTCGCGATATTATGGTCACAAAGAACCAGCGATCTCTGTGATGCTCGAAGCGAACCAACCCCAAGTCGCGTTTTGGAGTTTCTTCGGGCTTGAATCCGATTCAATTGAATGGATAGGGGACATGTTGAAAATAAATTCTCTGTCCGTTGATATTTCCTAGTCCAACCTTTGCAAAATGTGACTCACAGCCATAGACGCGGGTCCGCCGAGGGATTGGATCAACGCGGTCTTTACGTTCGGGATTTGATTCGCCTCACCCTCGCCCCGCAATTGGGTCGCCGCGTCCACAGCCTGATACACGCCTGAGGCTCCGCCTGCGAAACCGCGCGCTTTCATTCCGCCCATCGTCGCGCATGGGATTTTACCTTTGAGTCCGATTTCATTATCCGCGGCGAGTTTCCAGCCTTTGCCTTTGATGGCGAAGCCAACCGCTTCGAGTTGCAACGCGGCGTAAATGCTGAACGTGTCGTGATATTCAAACAGGTCAATATCGTCCAACACCGCGCCGACTTGTTTCATCGCCCTGCCCGCCGAGATTTGCGCGGCGTCGAAGTACAGTGTATCTTTTCGGTCGTGCAATGCCAGCGTATCGGATGAAGACGCCGAGCCAGCGATCTTCACCAGCGGATGCGAGAAATTGCTCGGCAACAAATCGCTCCGTGTCAACAGGACCGCCGCCGCACCGTCTGCGTTGGGAGCCATGTCGAACATGTTGAGCGGATCGCTGACCATCTCCGCTTTGGCGTAGGTTTCAGGCTTGATCGCTTTGCGGAACATCGCATATTTGTTTGCGACGCCGTTTGCATGAGCGGTCAATGCAAAACCTGTGAATCCGTCTTTGGGGACAGCGTGTTCGTGCATATAGCGTTTCATCAACAACGCGGCTTGCGCGGCGGGAGTCATCCCTTGTACGGATTCAAAATCGGAGTCACCTGTCGTAGCGAGAGCCGCGTCCACATCCGCCCCAACTTTATCGGTGAATTTTTCCACGCCGACGACGAGCGCGATGTCCGCGAATCCGCTTTTGACGGCGAGATAACCCTGCCGCAGCGCCGCGCCGCCCGATGCACCCGCCGCTTCGATGGCGACGGCTTCGATGCCGAGCAAGCCCGCGTAATCCGCGAGCAATGCGCCGAGATGCGCCTGACGCGAAAGATTCGGCGCCAGCATGTTGCCGACAAATAACGATTGCGGTTTGAGTCCGCCCGAATCTTTGACCGCGTCTTGAATGGCAGCAAAGGCAAGGTCGCGCAGACCAATGTCCCAGTGTTCGCCGACTTCTGTTTGTCCGACACCTGCGATGATGACGTCTGTCATGTTATGTTGTCTCACTTTGAAGTAAAAAGAAATTTTGGCGCTGGGTCGGTTGAGCTATACATGACGACTTCTGAAAAGCCAGCATGATCCAGGTTGCTTTCTTTCGGCGCGTCCATGCTCAATGTGACGGGGTAGTCCACACTGCTGGGGATGAGGATAAAGGCGTATCCGTTTTTATCGGTAGTTTCGCCGAATGCTTTGACGCCGTCAATCGCAACGTAAAACGTCGCGCCTTCGAGCGGTGTGTCTTCATCGTCGAGCTGACCGTTGAAGTTCGAATCGAGAAAGGCGTAGCCTGAAAAGGCAGAATCTGCCAGTATCGGTTGGGCGGTCGGCGTGGGGGAGAGGAATCCGCACCCTATGACGAATAAGACGAGAATAAAAAGCGCGGCAAGTTTGCCGAGTTGCGTTGGTTTAGTTTTTGCAAGAGTTATTTTGTTCATCTTTCCTCAGCAGATAAGCGTTTTTTGTTTTTCGGTTCAAAAAGCCTCAATGCCTGAACCGTTTTGGGAGTTTGAAGATTGAGCCGATTTAGGATGCCCGTTTTGATGGGACGTTTTTCATCCCAAAAGATCATGGAAGAAAAGAAGTCTTGAACATTTCGGGAAAGCAACGTGTATAAAACCTTTCGGGCTTCCTCTTCTGTGCCAAAGCTCAGAAAGTAAACGGTATCGTCAAAGACGACAGGCTTGTCGTTTAGTTCCCCGACGAGTCGGAAATCCAGCGTTTTGTAGAGTCCGCATATCGCAATTTTATAGGGTGAGAACGTGTATGAGCCGACTCCGAAAATGGAAAAGCGCGGGTTGTCGCGGTAGATTCTGCTCTTTCGATTGTCTAAATACTCAGCGTGATTTTCCAGATATTTCCATGTTTTGGGAGCAAGGCGTTTAATTGAGTTTGTAGGCTCGCCGACTGTTTTTTGCGGAACGATCACAAAGCGGTTGGTTGATTTGATCCGATTGTTTGCGACGTCAGAACCTTTTAGTAATGGATAAACATAAGCGGGTTCAATATCCACAAGTTCGCCCGCGCCGTTTACAAGCGCGTCATCCTGCTTTTTCAATTCCATCACTTCCGAGCAATCGTGTTTGACGCCAGAGCGCCACTTTAACTCGCTGTTGCCGTATAAAGCGCCAAACTTTTCAAAAGTATCTAGGTCTCGAATGGTTAATCCATTTCGATGACCGACGCGTTGGGATGTTTTTGATTCAAGACTTTCGTAAACGTCGTAATCGTAATTTTGCGAATTTTCTCGGAACTCACAGACTAATAAACAGGCTTCCACGGATGCGTCAAAATACTTCTTCGCATCAATGGAGTAAATTGCAGAATGAAAGACATTGGCTTTTTGGGCATGAAGGTGATGAAGGAATTTTCTGGCAACGGATGTTTTGCATAGCATCGCTAAAGCCCCATTTCGGTTTTTGAACCATTCGCCGACCTGAATCAACATCCATTCTGAAATGTCGAAGTTACTTTTGCCCGTCATGGCGTCGAAGCCGTTGCGGTGTTGGAAGTTGAGTTTTTCAGGCAGGTTTGCCCCGCCAATCGTTCCCTGCTGTGAATTTGTCACCCAGGGGAAGTTGCCAATCACCAGGATTGAACCGTCAAGGTTGCTGAGCATTTCCTTCCAGTCAAAGCCAAAGAAATTTCCTTGTTGTAACGTAATCCGTTCACTATTCGTGAAAGCGGTTTTTCGCTTTTGCAGGTTGCTCAGATAAATTTCATTAACTTCAATGCCAATGATTTTTTTTGCGTTTGGAAAGCGATTTGCAGATGCTTCGACAAAAGCCCCAACTCCGCATGTTGGCTCAATAACTATATCTGGCGAGACACCGAGTTCTTTCAACTTTTGGCACACGCAATTAGCCAACTCCAAAGGCGTCTGAAAATCACCGTATTCGATTTTAGTTTGTTGGGCTGAACTGTTCATTACTCTGCCCTGTGAATTGAGAAAACACCCGTTTCCAACCCTGCGCGTTCAATGACTCGACTATATTGCAATCGCCATTGCAATGCGTTCGAAATCGTAAGAAAACCCTGTATCGGAGGATTGTTGATAATCTCATTGGCGAGATTATTCAATTCGATTTCATCTGCTGGTAGGTTTCTATCTTGTAAGAAGGCGACAATATCGTCAGTATTGCCTTGATTTGCCAGAATTTGTCGCAAGCCGCTAGTCGTTTGGAAATCAGCAGTTCGTTCGGCTTCCACAAAGATCGTGTGCAGAATATTGAGAGTTGCAGTTTTCTTTTTATTGTCGTCAATCTTGTCGTAAACGAAAATCAACAATGAATACCCTAATCCGTAAATCTTTTGCCGCGCAGATTTGAAGGGACAGGACGATTGCGGTTGTCTGATACTGGTGACTTTCATATCTACCAGCAGTTCAGGAAAATCTATTCCGCTGGCTGAATTGCCTTGTTCAAATTCATAACGACTTTGCAAATAGCCGCGAAATTTATGTTCGAGAAACGTCCCAACTGCTTTTCCATCAGTAACGCCAAATAAATCTTTTTCAGGGGTTTTGGACTGTAGCACTGAAAAAGCGTTGGCTTCTTTGTAAAGATTCTTGATAGTTAATTTTGACATGATGAACTCGCTTGAGAGATTTTACTTCATTGCGAGTTTCCCGCGGAAGCGGACATACGTTGCGTAATCAATCTCTGTTCGACGCTTGACGTAATCTTGAGTCTTCGTCGCGAGGCTGGCGCGGAGCGGAGCGGCGTCAGTGACGGTGAGGTCGAAGGCGTCGGAACCAGCTCCACTTCCGAAAGAGACGACGAGAATCCGATCCCCAGGCTGGGCGATGTCGAGAGTCGCAGTGAGTCCGATCATCGCCGCGCCCGCGTAGGTGTTCCCGATCACAGGGACTAAAAGCCCAGGCTCGATCTGATCCATCGAGAAGCCGAGACTCGATGCGACGCGTTGCGGAAATTTTGTGTTGGGCTGGTGGAAGACCGCCCACTTGTAATCTTTGGCGGTCGTGCCTGAGGCTTCCATGAGATGCGTGGCGGCTTCGCTGACGTGTTTGAAGTAGGCGGGTTCGCCCGTGAAGCGCATGCCGTGTTCGGGATACTTCGCGTCGGAGCGCCGCCAGAAATCGGGCGTGTCGGTGACGTACGAATACGAGGCGTTGATGACCGCCAGCGATTCTTCGGCGGGACCGAGAATGTACGCGCCGCCGCCCGCGCCTGCGGTGTACTCGAGCGCGTCGCCTGGCTTGCCTTGCGCGGTGTCCATGCCGATCGCCATCGCGTATTTGCCCATGCCCGAGCCGACCAATCCCATCGCGGCGACGAGCGCTTCGGTGCCCGCTTTGCAAGCGAACTCCCAATCGGCGGCTTGCGTGTTGGGGACGGCGCCAATCGCTTCAGCGACCAGGGTGGAGGTTGGTTTCACCGCATACGGGTGGGACTCACTCCCGACCCACACCGCCCGCAATTCGGTCGGGTCAATTTGGGCGCGTTTCATCGCGTTGCGCGCCGCTTCAATGGACATGGTGATGACGTCTTCATCCAGCCCAGGGACGGCTTTCTCTTTGATGGGGAGTCCGCCTTTGCCGCCTGTCCATACACGCGCGACTTCCTTCGCGGGCAGACGATAACGCGGCACGTACGCACCGTAGCCAATGATGCCAACGGGTTTGGCAGGTTTGAGGAGGGTGGGGGAGTGAGGGTGAGGGGTTGTCATTTGTTTAGCCTTCGGATTTCTTGTTATTTCTTCTAGTCGAATATTCCTGAATAATTTCTGGATTATCTAAATTTACCTTTATTTCGAGCCATTCAATATTCTTATCTTGAACGGCATTTCTTATGCTTCTTTCTCTTGTTGATAGGTTTGATGACCCAGTTTTCACTTCCACGAAAACGATTTTTCTTACTTCGTCATTACTTAAGCCATCAAATACTACAAAGTCGATTGGGCTGCCGATAAACCGCGCATCTGCTGGGTTATACCTAAAGCCAGGCAAGTAGGGAACTACATGCTCTGTCATTTTTCCTATCGTGACAGATTGACTTTTATCAATTGCATCTTGCCTAATCTCTTTTTCTTTTTCAACCTTCCATTGCTCAAGAGTAACTCCTGCCTCTTTGGTAAGAACTTCCCACATTTGGCTTTTTGCTTTCTCCAACTCATCGGTTCTCCATCTTACAAGTTGTTCCTGCGCCTCTTTTATAGCTTCCCCGCGAATACCCTCCTGCATTTGCTGGCGAATCTGCTGGAGTTCATTTTGTTGCCATTTTTGAACTTGCGCTTGCATTTCTTGGGTTGCTTGTCCCTTTGCCATATCAAACATATTCTGTCGGGCTTGTTGAAGTTCATTTTGTTGCCATTTCTGAACTTGTTCCTGTATCTCTTGAATAGCTTGCCCTTTGGCCGCATCAAAAATTTGCTGTTTAATTGTGACTAGCTCTTGTTCTTTCCAATTTTGTAAGTGTTCCTGTGTATTTCTAATTGTTGCTTCGTTCTGTTCTTTCAGTTTTATGAGCGCTGATTTTGATGTTGATGATGCCCAAAAATAGCCAATTGCTACCGCCAAAATTGTTGCAAATAATAGAACAATTGCGAACAATAAAAGTAGTATTGTTGGGTTTTCCATGCTTCACCTCTGTATGTTTCCTGAACTGGAGAAGTGCTGTTGAAATCTCCGAATTCCAAAACATTGACGCAAGCCTGCGGGGTTGACCTCACACTTCGACAGGCTCAGTGCGGCGCTCCTGCCCCTTTCCTAAAGGAGAGGGGGAAGACATGTAGGTTTACCACTTGCGCGGCATATTTCCTTTTTCGATTTCATTTCTTGCCTTTGCAAGCGTCTTGAGCCACATGTCAAGAGTTTCAGGTCCAATGCGGGCGGCTTGCTCGGCGACTTCTTCAACATCCACCTGGTAATTGCTAAACCCGCGCAAGCAGAAGTATAAAATGGCAAAAATATCGTCGGGGTGTTTGTTGGATCTGCCTTCGTCCCATGCTTGTAATTTCCCAATGATGATGTCAGTTGGTTGCGCGACCCACGCGTCAAAGGGCTTGTCGTTTTCGTCGGTGAAGGTCTCACGTGTACGGCGGTCAAATGCAGCCTGATAATCAGGTTCGCGTTTCAAGGGGACGAGGTCTGCTTTTATGCCTTCGCTTGAATCAATGATGTTGAACATAATCCCCATTTCAACGGAATTCTTTATCATTTCGGGGTCAGCATAATAACGTGGAAGAGGGAATTTTTGCGATAAGGCTTCATAATCTGTCTCGCGTAAATCCACGATAATGTCAATGTCATGCGTGGCGCGAGTGATTCCGTAAATTGTGCCGCCAAAGGCGCCGACAATCATATAGGGCGCGCCGATGTCGTCCAATGCCCTTACGACACGGATGTAAAGGTCAAGCATGTCCATATTTGCCATCCATGTAAATCAGATAATCCAGAATTTTCATATTGATTTCCGCCAGAGAAAGGTTCGGAAACTTTCTTTTGAATGCAGTCCGCAACCCCGCGCGTATCATGGCGCTGGCGCGCAGGCTGGGATAAATCCTTTTTCCAGGCGGCATTTTTGCGAGCAATTCCATCTGCTTGTGGTCAATGGGATTAAGCCCATCCACAATTTCGGAAATTTCTTCTGAGGTAAGAGTTCTTTTTTCGTTCATGATTATTTCTGAATATACCAGAACTTCGATTTCAAACCTGCCTGCCTAAAAATCTCTGCAACCTGCTCGGCGCTTCGTCCATGATATTCCAGGGACAGGCGATTGTGATACCAGAGTTTGGACAGTTCCCAAACTTGTTGAATAGTGAGAACTTCGCCGCATTCGAGGTTGTTTCGTTTGCACCATTTGTCAATCCATTCTTCCGACTGGAAGAGTAGCATCGTCGCTCAGGTGAAAGTCAGGTCATCGTACCAGCGGGCGAAGGGCAGGGGGAAGTGGACTCGTAAATCGTCAATCGAAAATCGTAAATTGCCATCGTGTATTTCGATCCCGACCTCCTCACCGCTTTCAGAGCAAACGGCTTCGATAAGCGCGTCCGCATGAAGCGCGGCGGGGATGCCGAGCATGTCCCAAGCGCAGTTGGCGAAATAAGTTTTACCGTTGGCGTGGACTTTGAAGTCTGTGGGGATGCCTGAGAATGGGTTTGCCATGCGGACAGTCAAAGTTTCCAAGTCAAGGAAGAAAGCGTGGCGATTGTGGAGTTCCTTGTAGTATTCGCCCGCCTCTTCAGCCGAGATGTCAAAGCGCGCGGCGGTTTCATCCACGCTCGGAGCGCGCGTCGTGTCCGCGAAGTGGGAGTAGACGAAGTGACGAATTTGCCAAAGCATGCTTTCCTCTTTCATCTTTCCTCCTTCCATCATCTACTTTCCATTTTCCAACGACTTCAAAATTTCCACCGCCCGCTCAATCCTCACAACCCTCTCCTCCGCCATTTGCCTCGCAACCTTCTCGATCAGATCTCCGCTTGCGCCTGCCGCGATGGCGACCTGGCGCGCGTGCAGCGACATGTGTCCGCGCTGGATGCCTTCGGTGGTGAGGGCGCGTAACGCCGCCATGTTTTGCGCGAGTCCTACAGAGACGATGATCTCAGCCAACTCGCCAGTGGATTTCACATCCATCAGCTTGATCGCGACTTGCGCGGCAGGGTGGACCTTTGTCGCTCCGCCGACGATTCCCACCGCCAGCGGCATTTCCAACTCGCCGACCAAATTTCCGCTTTCATCTTTCGACCACGTTGATAATGAAGTGTATCTCCCGTTACGAGCGGCATAAGCGTGCGCGCCCGCTTCGATGGCTCGCCAATCGTTGCCAGTGGCGATGACAACGGGATCAACTCCGTTCATGATGCCTTTGTTGTGCGTCGCGGCGCGGTAGGGGTCTGCGGCGGCGAAGGCGTACGCGGCGATGATTCCATCCCGCACTTCTTCGCCCGTATACGACAAATTGCCAATTTGTCCAACGAACGCCAACTCTTTCACTGGAATCACGCACGTCGCTTTTGCCATGCGTTTATCGGTGAGGTTCGAGAGAATCTTCAAATGCACCCGCCCGCCCGTGATCTCTTCGATTTTCGGCGCGAGACGCTCGCACGCCGTATTGACCGCGTTCGCGCCCATCGCATCGCGCACATCGTAAATTAAATGCACGACGAGGAATTTTCCGATGGGGGATTCTTCGACGATGCGGACTTCCAAATCCCGCGCGCCTCCGCCTCTGGACTTGAGGCTTGATTCGGCTCCGTCAACGTACGTCAACAGTTCGGCTTTTCGCGCCAACACCTGTTCGGCGGCTTTGTCCAAATCTTCGACATCCAACACCTGCAACTGACCGATCATCAGCGGCTCTGTGCTTGTGGCGGTGAAGCCGCCGTTTGAGCGGGCAAGTTTCGCCATGAATGACGCTCCCGCCACGACGGACGGCTCTTCGATCACCATTGGGATAAGCACATCCCGCCCGTTGACCGTGAAGTTGAGCGCGATGCCGAGCGGCAGGCTGTATAAACCGATCACGTTCTCGATCATGTGGTCGGCTGTTTCGACGGAGAGTCCGCCCGTCGTCCATGAGGTCAGTTCGGGCGGAGTCTGCGGCGCGAAGGCTTCCGCTAATTTGGCGCGGCGCTCGGCGAGGCTTAGGGCGTAAAATCCAGCAATGCGCGAGTTTGTCATAAGTTCGTCCTTAGGCGAGATTGTACGCCGGATTTCTGCCAAAACCTATCATCTTATGAGATAATTTATTTTATGCCGTTAACTCACGAACAACTTCAAGAACGGATGACCGCGCTGCATCAAGTCAGTTTGGAGTTGGTTAAAGACGCTTCTCTCGAAACCTTGCTGAAACGGATCGTTAAAGCGGCTTGCGAGCAGGCTGGAGCGCGATATGCCGCGCTGGGTTTGTTGGACGATGCCGGCAAACTCGTCAATTTTATTTCTGTGGGGATGACAGACGACCAACTCAAGAAATTGAAGCATCCGCCGATTGGGCGCGGCTTGATCGGTGAGTTGATGAACGCTGACGCCCCGTTGCGCATATCAAAGATTCGAGATCATCCGAAATCCGTCGGTTTTCCACGAAATCATCCCAAAATGGGATCTTTTTTAGGCGTCCCAATTCACGCCGGCAAACGCCAATTAGGGCAGTTGTACCTCACCGATAAGATTGGCGCGCCTGAATTTGACGCGAACGACGAGATGATCGTCCAAATGCTGGCGGCGTACGCTTCCGTCGCGATTCAAAACACAAGGTTATTGGAACAGATGCGCGAACGCGATACGACCCTAACGCGTCGCAGCATAGACATGAACTTCCTTTATGGCATCGCTTCCGCGCTGGCTTCCAGCCTAGAACTGGACGAGATCTTAAATCGCACGTTGCAGCATGTGATGAGCTACTTGAATATGGAAGTGGGCGAGATTTTTCTATTGGATGAAGATAAGGCTACTCTTCGCCTAGCGTTGCATCGCGGAGATGCCGCTGAAATTTTTTGGAAAAAGAACATTTTCCGCATGGGCGAAGGCTACCCCGGCGCCGTCGCACTGACGCGTAAACCGATGACAAATAAACGCCTTACGAAAGATACGAATTTTGTGCGCAGAGAGGTCGTGCGCGCCGGTTTTCAACAAGTTGCATGTATCCCCTTATTGTCAGGAGAGAATCTAATGGGCGTGATGGACGTCGCTACACGCAGCGCCGTCCCATTGGATGGGCGAAATATGGAAATGTTGATGGCAGTGGCGACGTGGGCCGGCTTGGCGATTGAGAATGCGCGCCTGCATTCGAATGCGCGGCGGCTGGCAGTTCTGGAAGAACGCGATCGCATCGGCATGGATCTGCACGACGGGGTTATTCAATCCATTTACGGATTAGGCTTATCGCTTGAAAGCGCTATGAATGAAGACGCGCACGAAGCAAAGCAGCGTATTCAAGGCGCAATTGATGGATTGAATCAGGTCATCCGCGATCTACGGACCTATATTTTAGACTTAAAGCCGAGGCAAATCGGCGAAGATGGGCTGATCGGCGGCATTCAACGGCTGATCGCCGAATTTAAAACGCACACGCCTATCGAAGCAACCTTCTCTTACCCTGAACGAGGTTTGAGGAAACTGACCGAATCATATTTACTCGCTTTGTTCCATGTATGTCAGGAAGCGTTAGCGAACGCGGCAAAACATGCAAAGGCGAAAAGCGTTCACGTTTCGCTATGGAAGACGGAAGATCGCGTCGTGATGGAAATTCGTGATAACGGCATTGGCTTCGTTATGGAGAATACGAACGCCAACATTGGTCATGGGTTGGCGAATATGCAAGCACGCGTACAAGCGGTGGGCGGCGACGTTGAAATCACATCGAATATAAACGATGGAACGACGGTATTAGCCTGGGTTCCGTATCATTTACGCGCGTAAATGGCGTAAGCGCTCAATTCTTTAACATTGAATCCCACAATCTTGAGTTTCGTTCGGCTTCTTTAAAAAACATTCCAACAAATATTCTTTAACAACCAACGGCATATAGCGCTGGAATAGGCGGAATTACAGGTTTTATCCCTATATATGGGGGTGTGGATAACTCGTCAACGCGTACATGGCTGAAACGGACGTTCTACGAAAGATCGCGGCAACTTCAAATTACCCAAAGATTCTTTAACATTGCATGACCTTAAAAAACCAAATGTTTTAAATATAGCGTAGGCTTTGCGTGTTGTACTTTCCAGCGGTTGTGCTAGAATGACGGTACGCTGAAATAAAGATGTGGAATTAAAGTCCATCTGGCAACCCCTGTACGTTGATTGATCATAACAGCATATTTCACGCATAGCCGCTGATGAAGCGGATAACTTTCGCATTACATCATAACGTTGTCGAGGAGAAAGAATGAACGCAGAACAGGCATGGCAATTAGCGCTCGGAGAACTTCAATTAGAGATGCCGCGCGCCTCATTTGACACCTGGGTGCGTGATACGCGACCAGTTTCCTTCCAAAACGGCACATTGATCATTGGAGTCCGCAATGCCTATGCGCGCGATTGGCTTGAAAACCGTCTCGCCAATACCGTCAACCGCCTGCTAGGCGGAATTTTGAACGGCAACATAGCTGTCAGTTTTGTAGTCTTTGGCAGCGAAAAAGAAGCGGATACAGAAGAAACCCATCCAGCGGAAGCCGCGGCGACGACTGATCAAAATACGCGCAGTTCGACGCTCAATTCTCGCTATGTTTTTGACAACTTCGTGGTAGGCTCGGGCAATCGGCTGGCTCATGCGGCCTGTCTCGCCGTCGCCGAGAAGCCCGCTCGCGCATATAATCCTCTCTTTGTATATGGCGGCGTCGGGCTGGGAAAAACGCATCTGCTTCACGCTATCGGCAATTCCTGTCACGCGCGCGGGCTGCGCGTACTGTATGTATCTTCCGAAGAATTTACCAACGATCTGATCACCGCGATTCGCACGCATACAACGCAAGCTTTTCGCGAGAAATATCGCTCGATTGACGTATTGCTGATTGACGATATTCAGTTCATTGCCGGCAAAGAATCAACGCAGGAAGAGTTTTTTCATACCTTTAACACCCTGCACGGGCAAGATAAGCAGATCATTGTTTCTTCCGATCGCCCTCCCAAATCGCTTGTCACGCTGGAAGAACGCCTGCGCTCTCGTTTTGAATGGGGACTCGCCGCCGACGTTCAGCCGCCCGACCTAGAAACGCGTCTCGCCATCTTGCGCTCAAAAGCCGAACGAGCGGGACGGCATGTGCCAGACGAAATTCTCGAAAGCATCGCGCGTCGAGTGCAATCCAATATCCGCGAATTAGAAGGCGCGTTAAATCGCGTCGTCGCTTTCGCCGACCTAAGCGGCGCAGCATTGACGCCCAGCCTTGTAGAAATGGCGCTCGCCGATCTTTTACCTCATAAAAAGAGCGTCCCTGCGGAGAAGATCCTCGAAGCGGTCGCCGAGATCGAAGGCGTGCAAGTAGACGACCTGCTCGGGCAGAGCCGCTCGGCAAAAATTGCGATCCCGCGCCAACTCGCCATGTACATCTTACGGCAATATAACGAGATATCATTTCCGCAAGTCGGCCAAATTCTCGGCGGACGCGATCATACGACGGTTATGTATGCAACTAAAAAGGTCAACGAAAACGACAAACTCAGAAATCGCGCCAAGAAGATCTGGGACGCGATAAATTTAGACGGCGTAATGTAAACGGAACAACTCTTCATAAACGCATTGAATCTAAAAGACAACTCGATAAATCCTGTGTTATAATTTTTGCGTGGCGCTATATGCGCCACGCATCTTGCCTGGGACGGGCATCAAGCGCCCCTGAGCGGGTCATCAAACCCCGCTAAACTTTTTTCCGCTGTAACGGCGGAATATTAGGAGAATTATGGCAGTTATCTCAATGAAATCCCTGCTGGAAAGCGGCGTTCATTTCGGACATCGCACGAACAAATGGGACCCGCGCATGAAGCCGTACATTTTTACGGAGCGCAACGGCATTCACATTATTGACCTGCAACAAACCTCGAAACTATTAAGTCAGGCATACAATGTCATTCGCGACGCCGTAGCCGAAGGCGGAACAGTGTTGTTCGTGGGGACAAAACGCCAAGCGCAAGAAACAGTAGCGGAAGAAGCCGCGCGTTGCGGCATGCCCTCTGTAACAGAGCGTTGGATGGGCGGCATCCTCACAAACTGGTCTACCATGTACGACCGCATTCAAGAATTTGAACGCTTGGAGAAAATGCGCGATAGCGGCGAACTCGACCGCTTGACGAAAAAAGAAGGACTGTTGATCGAACGCGAGATTAACCGTCTTTCGATCCGGCTTTCCGGTATCCGCTCAATGAAACGCCGTCCCAACCTGTTATTTATCGTTGACATAGGCCGCGAAGAGACGGCGGTGCACGAAGCCAACCTGCTCGACATCCCTATTGTGGCGATGGTAGACACAAACTGCAATCCGCAAAATATTGATTATGTGATTCCCTCCAACGACGACGCAATTCGCGCCATCAAATTGTTGGTGGCTAAGGTGGCGGATGCTGTCCTCGAAGGGAAATCTATGCGCAAAGAAGAAGAGCCAGAAGAAGCCCCTGCCAGCGAATCGAAGGATAAATCTGAACGAACCTCGCGCAAAGCGCCGAAAGTCGTAGAGACGGATGAAGAACTTACCGACGACGCCCTCCTCGGTGAAGCGACGCTGGCAAAGATGAGCGCCTCGCGCCAAGCGGAAGAGGAAACCGTCGCCGAATCCAGCCAAAATGAAACAGACTCTAAACCCGATGCGACAGCGGAAGCGCCGGCCATTGAAGAAACGAAAGAATAGGAACTCATGGAAATTACGACCGAGATGATCAAAGAATTGCGCGGCGCCACGAACGCCGGCATTTTAGATTGCCGTAAAGCGCTCACAGAAGCCGGCGGCGATTTTCAAAAAGCGGTAGATTGGCTGCGCGAAAAAGGTATGGCGACCGCCGCCAAACGCGCCGACCGCGAAGCCTCGCAAGGCATGGTCGAACTTTATTCACACGGAGACGGACGCGTCGGCGTGATCGTAGAAGTAAACTGCGAATCTGATTTTGTGGCGCGTTCCGAGAAATTCCGCGAACTGGCGCACGAGTTGGCGTTGCAGATTGCGGCTTCCTCGCCGCGCTATCTTAAAGCAGAAGACATTCCAGCCGACGTTCTGGAGCGCGAGGCGGAGATCGCCCGCGCGCGCGCAAAAGAAGAAGGCAAGCCTGACAACATCGCAGAAAAGATCGTACAAGGGCGAATCGAGAAATTCAAAGACGAGACTGTGTTGCCTCGCCAAGCGTACATTCGCGATGAGTCGATTACGGTGGAAAAGCTGATCCTTCAAACAGTCGCCGCGATCGGCGAAAACGTAATCATACGACGCTTCCAACGGTGGGAGTTAGGCGAAAGTTTGACGCATTAAGAAACAAAATGACCAACCAGACGGTTGGTCATTTTTATACAGGCAGAAAATAAAACAGTCAGGAGACTTATGAACGACATCAAATACAAACGAATTCTTCTCAAACTGAGCGGGGAAGCGTTAGGCGGCAAATCTGGCTTCGGGATTGACGTAGACGAAGCCGAATCGATCGCCAGCCGCATCAAAGAAGTCTCTGAAATGGGCGTAGAAGTGGCGATCGTAATTGGCGCGGGCAACCTCTGGCGCGGCAAACAGGGGCTCGAACGCGGCATGGATCGCGCCACCGCAGACTATATGGGCATGCTTGCCACGATGATGAATGCCATGGCATTAATGGACACGCTCGAACGCGCCGGCGTGTATACGCGCGTTATGTCGGCGATTGAGATGCGCCAGATCGCCGAACCCTACATCCGCCGTCGCGCCATCCGCCATTTAGAAAAGGGGCGCGTGGTCATCTTCGGCGCTGGAACCGGCAATCCTTTCTTTTCAACGGATACCGCCGCCGCATTGCGCGCAACGGAAATTGAAGCGAACGTAGTCATCAAAGCAACCAAGGTGGACGGCGTATACGACTCGGATCCGAAGAAAAATCCCCATGCAAAAAAATTCGACGAATTGAATTATATCGAGGTCATTAACCGCAGACTTGAAGTGATGGACAGCACCGCCGTCACGCTCTGTATGGAAAACAAGCTGCCGATCCTCGTATTAAATCTTTGGGATAACCATGCTTTACATGCCGCGCTCGAAGGCAGGCCCGTCGGCACGCTTGTACACGGCTAAACGCCAGTTGCGGCGCGCGCTGCATAGCAAAATTCGATATTTTGGTGTATCCTTATCTCGATTTCGACAAACGATTTAAGACCTAAACTCGAACGCCTTAAGATTACATGTATCAAGAAAACTTCGTTGGAGGCTGCGGTGATCAAAGACATTCTTAACGACGCTGAAACCAGAATGCGCGGAGCGCTTCAAGCGTTGCGCGACGACCTGGCGGCTGTGCGCACAGGTCGCGCCAGCCCAGGACTGGTTGAGAAACTAGCGGTAGACTATTACGGGACGCCCACGCCGCTCATGCAATTGGCTTCGATCAGCGTGCCAGAGGCGCACACAATTACGATTAAACCTTTTGACGCTTCTACGATCAAAGCGATTGAGAAGGCGATTCAGACCTCGGAACTGGGACTCAACCCGAACAACGACGGCAAAATCATCCACCTCGGCCTTCCGCCGCTGACTGAAGAACGCCGCCGCAATTTGGTGAAGCACATTGGTCATCGGCTCGAGGAAGCGCGGATCGCTATTCGCAATATTCGCCGCGATGCGCAGAACGATATGCGCGACTTTGAAAAAGAGAAACTGATCTCGGAAGACGATTTAAAACGCGGCGAAGACGATCTGCAAAAACTTACCGACAAACACGTGGAAGAAGTTGGAACGCTCGGCAAAACAAAAGAAACCGAGATCATGGAAGTTTAATGAACCGCTGCGAGATGCGCCGCGCGTCAACGAGTGAATGCGATGGCTAACGCCTCTTTTAATATTTCGCCCGAGAAATGCCCTCGTCACGTCGCTATTATTATGGATGGCAATGGGCGTTGGGCGCTTTCGCGCGGTTTACCGCGCTTGGCTGGACACAAAGCAGGCACCGAAAATTTGCGGCGCATCATCCGCGCTTCGGTAGAATTTGGCGTTAAGTATCTCACCATTTATGCATTCTCGACGGAAAATTGGGGACGCCCAAGCGAAGAAGTGCAAGGCTTAATGTTCATCCTTGAGGACGTAATTGATCGCGAACTTACCGAACTCCACAAAGAAGGAGTGCAACTGCGACACATCGGCCGTTTGGAACGCCTCGCACCCAGCCTGCAAAAAAAAGTATTGAACGCGATTGACTTAACCAAAAAGAATGATCGCCTCGTCTTAAACGTGGCGTTTAACTACGGCGGACGCGACGAGATCGTCAACGCGATCCAACATATTATAAAAGACGGCGTTCGCCCCGAAGACGTGACGGACGAACTCGTGAATCGCTACCTCTACACGGCTGGCGTTCCCGACCCCGATCTGATCATTCGCACCTCGGGCGAATTGCGCGTCAGCAATTTTCTGATCTGGCAAGCGGCATATTCCGAATGGTATGTTACGCCCACGTATTGGCCCGATTTTAATCGCGAGGAATATCGCCTTGCGCTTGAAACTTTCGCTTCACGCGACCGCCGTTATGGGAAAGTTTCATCGAGCGAATATGAGGCTTCTAATGCCTAAACGCATTGTAACGGCGCTCGGGCTGACGGCGATCGGCTTGCCGGCGATTATCCTCGGGGGCGTTTTCTACTTTGCGGCGATCGCCGTTATCTTAGTCGGCAGCGCGCGTGAGTTCGTTCGCATGTACCGTGCGACCGGATTCGAACCGCACGAGTGGATCTCCGCCGGAAGCGTCTTGTTAATTGCCGCAGCACGCTTCTTTTTTCCTTCCACAGCAATTCCCATTCTTGTTCTATCCATCATGACGGCGATGACCTACCATGTATTCGCCTTCGAACGCGGCAGAGACAAAGCCGCGCTTGATTTTTGTATTACCGCCGCCGGCATCGTATATCTAGGCTGGCTCGGTTCATATTTGCTAGATCTGCGCGCGCTTCCAGCAGGCGGATGGTGGCTGATGTTGGTTATGCCGATGGTCTGGGCTGGCGACACTGGCGCATATTCCATCGGCGCAGCATACGGCAAGCATAAAATGACGCCGCGCATCAGCCCAAAGAAAAGCTGGGAAGGCTACTTCGCAGGCATTTTTACTTCTGCGCTTATCGGCGCGATCTTCTCGTATGCCTATTCTTCGGTAGGGCTTCGTCCGCTAAGCGGGATGATCTCCCCGCTGCAAGGAGCATTAATCGGTGTAGCGCTTGGCGCGCTCACGCCGCTCGGCGATTTAGGCGAAAGTATGTTTAAACGTCAGAGCCACATGAAAGATTCTGGCGACGCTTTTCCCGGCCACGGGGGCATCTTCGACCGAATCGACTCATGGATTTGGGGCGCGCCGCTCGGTTACTTCTTCATACAATACTTCATCTTCTAATGGAGGATCCATGGCAAACGAAAGCATACCTACTCGCAACCTAGCGCTCGAACTTGTACGCGTGACCGAAGCGGCAGCGATGGCGGCGGGACGTTTTATGGGACGCGGAGATAAAGAAGCGGCGGATCAAGCCGCTGTTAACGCAATGCGCGCGGTCCTTCAATCTGTAGAGATGAACGGCGTGATCGTCATCGGCGAGGGCGAGAAAGATAATGCGCCGATGTTATTTAACGGCGAGACCGTCGGAAGCGGTTCCGCTCCAGACGTGGACGTTGCGGTAGACCCCATTGACGGGACGCGTCCGTTAGCCTTCGGCAGATCTAACTCGCTGGCAACGGTAGCGATTGCGCCGCGTGGAACGATGTTTGATCCCGGTCCTTTTGTGTATATGAACAAAATTGCAGTCGGACCGGAAGCGAAGGGCAAGATCAACATCGAAATGTCCATCACTGAGAACTTGAAGGCGATCGCAAAAGCGATGCGGAAAGACGTGGAAGACCTGACGACGATCATTCTCGACCGCGACCGCCATAACGATATGATCGCTGAGATTCGTAAGGCGGGCGCGCGCATCCGCCAGATTCCAGACGGCGACGTGGGCGCAGCGCTTATGACCGCCTGGCCCCATTCAGGCGTAGATGCGCTATTTGGCGTAGGCGGCACGCCCGAAGGCGTGCTTGCTGCGTGCGCGTTGCGCGCCATGGGCGGAGAGATCCAAGGCAAACTCTACGCGCGCGACGAGGACGAACTCCGCCGCGGGCGCGAAGCGGGCTACGACTTTGAAAAAATACTCACCATGGACGATCTGGTTTCTTCAGAAGATGTGTTCTTCGCTGCGACCGGCATCACCGACGGCGAATTTCTAAAAGGCGTGCGTTATTTCGGCGACGGCGCCAGCACCGACTCAATTGTCGTACGCGGCTTGACCGGCACAGTTCGCCAGATCTCGGCGACGCATCAAATTGATAAACTACGCACTTTCGGCGCAGTAAGTTATTAAACAAACAGAATCGAGAAGAACGCGCCCCAGCAGAATACGCTTGACACTCCCTATTCTTACACGTATAATCTCGCTCGCCTTCCTCGATAGCTCAATTGGCAGAGCGAGCGGCTGTTAACCGCTAGGTTCCAGGTTCGAGACCTGGTCGAGGAGCACACAAGACCCTGCAAAGGGTCTTTTTATTTGCATTCTCAGATTGTATAATAACGTCGGAATAAAGAGAGGAGCGCTGTATGAACTCTTTCATCGTTAACGACGCCGTCGCCTTCAAACTGGTTCGACAAGATAAGAATAAAAACGCCAAAGCGCAAGTGTTCTTCGGCGTATTATTCGGCGTACTCTTACGCTGGATATATACAATGGCGGTAGGGGTGATCAAAGGAAGCGCGACATGGGATTTTGGCGCGTGGGCTGTCGTCGCAGCGCGGTTTATCGCCGCTCTGGCAACGACGATTTTTGTCTTTTCGGGATACTGGGAAAAGTCAAAAGACCAACCTGCCGATATGCGCTTCTTGAACGCGTTGGCGTTCGGTATTTCAATAGATATGCTCGTCGCTCCGTGGATCTCTTGATCGCGCGGTTAAACGTCAAATAAAAAAGCCGACTCATTGCGTTAAGTCGGCTTAAGTTGTGAAGAGGACGGCAGCCTTACTCGTTCTTCGGCTCGGGCTTGCTCTTCGATTTCTTATCGCCTTTACCCGCGGATGCGGGCTTCTCATTCGTCTTTTCTTCGGTATGCGAATGAGATTTGCCTGCGGAACTATCTCCCGAGGCGGATTTATTGTCAGTAGCATAAAACCCAGAGCCTTTGAAAATGATCTTGCTCGGGGTAATTACCTTCTTTAACGCTCTCTTTTTACAAGTGGGACAGATTTTCAGCGGCGCATCGTCAAACGATTGGTGTTTTTCAAAATGTTTGCCGCACGAACTGCAGCGATAAATATAAACAGGCATGGTTCTCCTTGCTTTCAACAGCATGGCATTATAGCGCGTATGTTTATCGCAAGCAAGGGCGGTAAAGTTTAAGTTCTGTTAACATTGCAATTCCGCGCCCCCGCATCTTAAGCGAGATAGATCTCCCCTAACAGCCAAGGCGATAGTCCTTTTCTCACGTTACTGATTAAGTTCCCAGATGATACGCAAGCCGTCAAGCGTCAGCCAGGGCGCGATAATTTGGATAACTTCTGTTTCTTTAGCGACAATTTCAGAAAGCCCCCCAGTGGCGACGACTTTCATCTCATCGCCGAGTTCCTTGCGAAAACGCTCGACCATACCCTCAACCATGCTCACATACCCAAACAGCAAACCCGATTGCATGGCGTGGACGGTATTGCGCCCAATAACGGAAGGCGGCGTTTGCAGATCTATATTTGGCAGTTTGGCGGCGCGGGTATACAGGGCTTCGGCGGCTAGGTTTACTCCGGCGGTGATCGCTCCGCCTAGATACTCGCCGCTCTTAGTAATGGCGTTAAAAGTGGTGGCGGTGCCAAAATCTATCACGCAAGCTGGACCGCCATATAGTTTCATCACCGCCGCCGCGTCACAGATGCGATCCGCCCCGACCGTTTTGGGGTCTTCATATCGAACTTTAACGCCCGTTTTGACGCCCGTATCTACCACGAAAGGTTTCTGCTTTAGGTACTCTTCGCACGCCTGAACGACGCGTCCGGTCAGCGCCGGTACAACGGAAGCGAGCGCGATGCCGGTCAAGTCTGCGATGGATTTATTCGCGTTTTGGAGCAAGCCTAGAAATTGCAAACCGTATTCATCAGACATACGGCGATGGTCGGTGGCGACGCGCCAATGCGCGCCGAGCTGGTCGCCGGCATAGAGTCCGAGCGTAAGGTTGGTATTGCCAATATCTATAGTGAGCAACATAACCTTATTTTACCTCCTCAATGATTTCCGAAACTTGATCGTAGCGATGAAATTGCGGAATCAGATACGCGCCGCTCGCCCATGATTTGAGATTTTGAATTAACTCGACGGCGAGTTCTACGCCGACTTTCGCGCCGTCTTCGCCGGCGGCTTCGATGCGCGCCCGCGCCTCTTGAGGGATGACAATCCCCGGCACTTCGTTATGCAAAAAGTTGGCGTGACGCGCGCTGACCAACGGCAACACGCCGACGATAATCGGTTTGTCAAATTTTCCGTGTTTGGCTTCGTAGGCTTCGATTAATTTCGGTCCGTCGTCGGGACGGTAAACAGGCTGCGTGAGGAAGAAATCCGCGCCGGCGTTGATCTTGCGCCGTAGGTTTTTAATTTCGCTGTCCATATCTTGCGGATAAAGATTGAGCGCCGCCCCGACGAAGAAACTGGTCGGCTGACCGATGCTCGTCCCCGAATGATCCACGCCCATATTGAATCCGCGTTTGATCAGTTTCACCAAACCCGAAGGCACAAGGTCGTAATTATCGGTCGCTTCGGGATAATCGCCGATTGAGGTCGGGTCGCCCATGACGACGAAAATATTGCGAATGCCGAGCGCGTGAGCGGCGAGTAGATCGCCTTGCACGCGCAAAAGATTGCGTCCGCGCGTGGGAAAATGCAGCGTCGACTCCACGCCGATTTTGCGTTGCACTAAATTGCAAACCGCCCAAGCCGACATTCGCATCCGCGCTAACGGGCTGTCGGCGACGTTGATTACATCCGCGCCAGAATCATAAAGCAGAGAAGCGCCCGCCATCAATTTCTTGGTCGAAAGTCCGCGCGGCGGATTCATCTCTACGCAAATGGAAAACTTCCCCTCGGACAGGCGTTGAGCCAGGCGCGTCGGTTGATCGGCGGGCGCGGCGGATATCTCTTCTTCAGGCGCGAAAGAAATTTCCAGCGGCGCGGAGCTCGGCGCGGAGTCCAACGTTTTTCTCATCATCGCAATATGTTGCGGAGTCGTACCGCAACACCCGCCGACGATGACTGCGCCCGCGTCGCGGAAGAGCAACGCATACTCGCCGAAATAATCCGCGTCGGCGGGATACATGATGCGTCCGTTGGCTTGTTGGGGCCAGCCGGCGTTTGGCTTGACGCTAAAACGCGCATTGGGTTCGGTTTGGCGCATCCGTTTGAGGATTCGCAATATTTGCAAAGGTCCGCCGGAACAATTGACTCCAATCACGTCCGCGCCGGCGACGACAAGACGGCGCGCCACTTTAGTCGGCGAATCGCCTAAGAGGGTTACGTCGTCGCGGGTGAAAGTCATCGAAGCGACGACTGGCAGCGTCGAATTTTCTTTCGCGGCGGCGATCGCTTCTTGCGTTTCATACAAGTCGGCGATGGTTTCGATAACGAGTAAGTCCGCGCCCGCCTCGGTCAACGCAACAACTTGTTCCGCAAATGCCGCGCGCGCCTCTTCCAATTTGACGCGCCCATAAGGGACAAGTCGCACGCCCAAGGGACCAATATCGCCCGCGACAAAAACATCTTTGAAGGAAGCCGCCACTACGCGTTTAGCGAGTTCCACGCCTGCGCGATTGATCTGCGCGACGTTGTTTTGCAAACCGTGTTTCGTCAACTTATAGCGATTCGCGCCGAAGGTGTTCGTGATAACCAACTGCGCGCCCGCTTCGATGTACTCGCGGTGAATCTCCGCCACAACGGAAGGGTTGACGAGGTTGAGTTCGTCGAAGCATTTGTCAAAGCCGACTCCGTGCGCATGAAGCATCGTTCCCATCGCGCCGTCGGCGAGGAGGGTTTGAAAGGAAACGAAGTCGAGGAATTTATTTGTCATGTTTGTCCTTTTGTAGGACAAATTGCCAATTTGTCCCATAACGACTCAAATTGGCAATTTGAGTTACATATTGTATTTGCAATATGTCCATTTCCATTTTTTCCAGTCATTCACCAAACCTGCTTTGACTGGATTATAGATCACATATTTTATGATCCGTCCCAATTCACTCTCATCACGAACATAGTGGTCGTAGTTCTCGTGTTGCCAGAAAGCGCCCTCGCGTCCCAAAATCTTGTTTGCTTCCAAAGCCGTATGTAGCTTAAGCGAGTGCATGATCGTCGAAAGCGAAAAATATTTGCCGTTCGATCCCTCGAGCGGGGCAAACACCACATGTCCATGATTTGGCATAATCGAAAACGTTTCCAGGTCGTACACTTTGCCGTCTCGATAATGCAGGCTTTCCGCTACAAGGTCTGCTATTTGTGGATTGGAGAGATATTTCTCGCCATGAGCAAGCGTGTCAAGCGCGTCATCCCATTTGCCGAAAAAGCGGCGATGCGCCAAATAGAGTTGTTTTTCTCGTTCCTCATTGTCGGACATCTGAGCAATCTTCTTTTCGACTTCTTCCTTTTCCATTCTCAATTTTTCAATTACTTCTTTGGGAAGCGAATTTGCCAGTCGAAAAGTAATGAATAGCGTTGCTCCCTCGGGCTGGATATGGGGAAGATTTCGGCGATAGTAATTCTTGTAGGAAAATTGACTCACAGAGTCTCCCGTAGAACAAATTAGCAATTTGTTCTACCTCATCAACTGCTCAACTCGTGTTTCGCCGAGCGTGTAATATTTGGCGTCTTTGTGCGGAACGACGATGGCGGCGGTGGATTCTTCGGGGATGATCTGCCCTGAAACGGAAAGCCCAAGCCCCAGTTCGGATTCGGCGGCGGGGAGCATCTTGAAGACCTTGAAGTGATCTTCCAGAATCGGGATGGCGGGATATCCCCACGAGTAGCGCTTGCCTTGCTTTGCGCCGAGCCCCAACTCGCGGCGGATGTGGTTGTGCATATAGTCCGCTGTCGCTTCGGCGGCTTGAACGGCGAGTCCGTGCACGAAGTAGGCTTCGGTGTAATCGTTAGCGGCTTGCAATTCTTCAAACAAAGCGGTGGCGGCTTTGCCAACGGTGACGATTTGTAACGCGACCGTATCCAACTGACCCGACTCGACCGAAGCGAAATAATCCGAAAGCGCGAGAAAATCTCCGTTCGGCTGGCGCGGACAAATCAAACGAACTGCTTCTTTTTTGCCTTGCGCGTCGGCGTAGACGATCAACTCTTCGCCGTCGGCTTGACAGGCGAAGTAGCCGTACACCGCTTGCGGTTTGAGCCAGCCGCGCTTGGAGCCGTCTTTGCTCATCGAGATCAGGCGCGCGTCAAATTCTTTTTTCAACTTATCCCATTCCGCGCCGTGCGTGTTTTTCGCGCCCCATGATAAACGATACAGTTCGTTGATGTTGAGGTGTTGCATGACCATTTCGAGCGGCATATCTTTGACGATGCGTTGACCGAGTTTTTCAGGAAGTGGAATCGGCGCGGGGACGACGTTGGAGCGTTGTCCGCTTGGCGCGGCGGTTTCAGCCTGCGCGGCGTGGTTCAATTCCATCGTCGATTCTTTGAGAATCTTTTCCAACAGATTGAAGCGCTTTTCTTCGTCAATCAACGCATCCATCGTGTCCAAGCCTTCAAACGCGTCCTTACAATAGAAGACTCCCGCTTCGTAGTTTGCGCCGTCTTCAGTTTGTAGAATGCGTCGCCCAAAGCGGCGATTAATTGCCGCGCCGCCGATCAGGACAGGGATGTCATGCTTGCGCCGATGCAGTTCGTTGACGATGAGCGGCATTTGCTTGGAGGTGGACACTAGCAACGCGGACAAGCCAATTGCCGTCGCGTTATTTTCAATAGCCTTCGTGATGATCGTCTCGGCAGGGACTTGCTTGCCCAAGTCCACGACGGTGTAGCCGTTGTTCGCCAAAATTGTCTTGACCAGATTCTTTCCAATATCATGCACATCGCCATAGACGGTGGCGATGACGACCGTGCCTTTGGTGACGCCTTCCATCTTTTCGAGATAATTTTCGAGATGCGCGACAGTCTTCTTCATCACTTCAGCGGATTGCAACACGAAGGGCAGGATCAACTCGCCCGCGCCGAACTTGTCGCCGACTTCTTTCATGGCGGGGAGCAGGACGTTATTGAGCGTATGGACGGCGATCTCGTGTTTGCTTGGTAATTGGTTATTTTTAATTAGCGTTTCAAAACTAGCAGGGTCACGATGAATGACTTCATCAATATCTGCTTCCACGCCATCCTTGAAGCGATGCACGATCTTCCAGTGGAGTTTTTGTTCGGGGGTCATGCCTGCGGTGGGGTCGGCGACTTTATCGTCGGCGATCTCTACATTTTCAAAGTGTTGGATGAAGCGTTGAAGCGCGTCTTCGCGGCGATTGAAAATTAAATCTTCGCACAAATCACGTTCTTCTTGGTCAATTTCAGCATACGGCTTGACGTGCGCCGCATTGACGATCGCCATATCCAAGCCGACTTGCACGCAGTGATAGAGCATGACCGAGTTCAACGCGGGGCGGGCTTGCGCGGCAAACCCAAAGGATAGATTGCTCACGCCCAGAGAAGTCATCACGCCTGGCAGTTTTTCTTCGATCAGACGAATGCCCTCGATGGTCTCTTTGGCGGAGTCGATAAATTCCGCGTCGCCAGTTGCGAGCGTGAAGGTCAGATCGTCGAAGACCAAGTCTTCGGCTTTGAGTCCATGCTCGTTGACGGCGATGTCGTAAATGCGTTGCGCGACTTCGTATTTATGTTGCGCGGTTTTCGCCATGCCTTTTTCGTCAATGGTCAGGCAGATGACGGCGGCGTTATATTTTTTGGCGAGCGCGAAAATTTTATCGGCTTTGGTGCGACCCGCCTCAAGATGCGTCGAGTTGATGAGACAACGTCCAGGCGCAGTTTGCAATGCGATCTCCAACACGTCCACTTCGGTGGAGTCGATCACGAGCGGAACATCCACGCCCATTTGTAATTTCTTGATGACCTTGCGCATCTGCTCGCCTTCGTCGGCGCGTTCGGTGACAGCGACGGAAATATCCAACGCGTGCGCGCCGCCAGCCACTTGATCGCGGGCGATGTCTAAAATGCCGTCATAATTATCTTCAAGCAAAAATCTTTTGAACTTGCGCGAGCCTTGCGCGTTGCAACGTTCGCCGAGCAGGGTGGGGGCGGGATCTTGACGCATGGCAATCGCCGACATGGCAGAGGCAAGCTGAGGCGTGGTCTGAAGCGGTTGTCTATCTGGCAATTGATAAGTGGAAAGTTTATCCACGAGCAATTTGAGATGCGCGGGAGTCGTTCCGCAACATCCGCCGACGACGCGCACATTATGCTTGGTCACAAACTCATACATATCGTTCGCGTACGGCTCAGGCTCAAGCGGATACACCGCCTGCCCATCCACATTGAGCGGAAGTCCCGCGTTGGGAATGCACGAGATCGGTAGAGCGGAATTTTCGCCGAGGAAACGAATCGGCTCGCGCATGTGTTCGGGCCCAGTGGAGCAGTTGAGTCCGAACACGTCAATGCCCATGCCTTCGAGGATCGTCAGCGAGGCGTTGATGTCGGTGCCGAGCAACATGCGTCCCGTCGTGTCGAGCGTGACCTGCGCCTGAATGGGCAAATAGATTTGAGTTTTTTCAAAGGCTTGATGCAGACCCGCGATCGCGGCTTTGACTTCGAGGATGTCTTGCGACGTTTCGATGAGCAGGAGGTCAACGCCGCCTCGAATCAGACCTTCAGCCTGCTCGGCGAACGCGGCGATCAACTCATCGTATGTGACGTTCGACAGGTCAGGGTCGTTGGTGGATGGAAGTTTTCCGCTTGGACCAATGGAGCCAGCGACGAATCTTGGTTGTCCAGTTTTTTCAGCGTATTCGTCGGCGAGACGTTTCGCCAATTGCGCCGCCGCCATGTTGATCTCGATCACGCGGTCTTGCAAATTGTATTCCTTCATCGTCAAACGATTCGAGCGGAAGGTGTTCGTTTCGAGCACGTCCACGCCGACTTCGAGAAACGAACGATGAACTTTTTCCACCGCTTCGGGATACGAGATGACGAGATAGTCGTTGCATCCGTTGTATTGTTCGCCGCCGAAATGCTCGGCAGTGAGGTTTTGCACTTGCAGGCTCGTGCCCATCGCGCCATCGAAGACGAGGACTTTCTTTTCGAGGGCGTCGAGGTACGAGCGGTTGGTGTATTTGCGAGGGGTCATGTTGTTTATCCAAATCTTTATGTTAATTTGCGATTAATCCAGAGCTGACAGCAAATCCTATTAGCAAGGAAAATCCAGAAAGAAATCCCGCAGCTGCAATATAAGCGAGGTTCATGTATAAGCGGCGATCTATATCTAATGGTAGTCGTTTTAAATCACGAGAGAACATTGCCAAGGTGTTTACTAGAATAAAATGTGAAATTACGATACTTATCAATGATATAGCAAAACATATCAGAGAAATCGTAATTATTAACCCCAAATATGGGTGGTTAAAATTATTGAAGAATGTAGTAATAACGACAATAACCCCAGTATCGAGTGTCGCAATATGTTTCAAGAAGTCACTTAATAATTTAGTCTCTTCAGAAAATCTTGCATAATGCTTTTCTGCATTCTCAATATTTTCAATAGGAGCATTTTCTTTAGTTCTACTCATGTTATACCTCGATCTTGATAATATTTAACAGTGTTCCACATCTTCCAGCGCGGGAGGTCTTGATTATTTCGTGCCTCTCTGCACAGACGAATTCCCTTCATTCCACAGAATCTTCTGCGTAATACCGCTGATCTTCCAGCTCGAATCTTGCTTCGTCAATTGAAACACATAAAAACAATGCGAAGAAGATTCATTCTCCTCGCCCGCTTTGCGCCAGACGATCATCGAGGCGCGGCAGGTGGCGGAATTGGAATCGGCGAAATCAATTTCGTAATTGCTGACGAGATGATGCAATTTCAAATGATCGAGCGACTCGCGACGCGATTTGACATAATCCACAGCCGAAATCGTCTGCGGCGGCGTCCCGCGCAAGTCCGAATAATCCGTGAAGATGGATTCGGTGAAGCAGGCTTGCAATCCAGCCCAATCCTTCAAGTCGAAACTATTAGCGAAGCGCGCGATTACTTTTTGAATTTGCAGTTGATGATCGGATGACATTGTATATCCTTGACAACAAAAACGCCTCTCACAGTGAGAGGCGACATGAATTTCATATCATCTCTCATCTGTCAATTGAAAAGTCAATTGCCGAAGTTGGCACCGTTTGAACGGTTGCCGAGGCTTCATCGGGTCGGTCCCTCAGCCTCTCTGGATGAGTATATCCGTAAATTATCCGCGTGTTATATCACGGCAAAGCAAGATTGTCAATTTTCATGGGAAAACTTTTTATCATGGAGGCTTGCGCTAAGTGAAGTCGAAGCGGCACAAAGATTGCGAAGGTTTTAAACTATTGGCACAAAAGAGCTTTCGGCGCTTCGTATCTTGTATGGTAAGAAAAACTCCCAAATCCGGTATAATTTCCATCGTTATGCGCCTCAGCCGAAAGCTTTCTTCCTATATTCCGCTTGCGATCTTCCTCATCGGCTTGGGGATGTTCGCTTATCTCGGCGTTTATTTCCGCTACTGGGCAGACGATTGGTGCTACAACGCCGACTTCCGCAATTTGGGGTTTCTCGAAACCCTGCGCGGCTACCTCTACAACGTGACCTACACTCCCAGCCGCTACTCCGTGACGATTCTCGCGGGACTCTTCTATCCTTTTGGAATCTTGGGACTTAAACTCCTCCTCCCGCTCTCGCTTCTGCTCTGGACGTGGGGCTTGGTCCGCCTCTTCCTCAATCTCTCCTCCCTTTCGACTTATCCACTTTCCACTTTCCAAGCGACTCTACTTTCCCTCATCATCGTCTACTTCTCCATCTATCTCGCGCCGCATTTATATCAATCCATCTATTGGAACACTGGCTTCTTCACGTACACTTTTCCCCTCGTATTATTCCCCTGGGTGTTGACCCTCGTCACGGACCAAAATCCATCCAAAACAAAATTAATTCTGGTCGCCCTGCTCTCCCTCCTCGCGGGCGGATTCTCCGAAGCGAGCAACACTGTGCTTGTTTCGGCTTTGACGTTGTACACGGTCATCGCTTTCGTTGGCTTGCGCTACAAAAAGGTTTGGGCGCAGAAGACTTTTACCCCCGCGCTCGTGGCTTTGATATTCGCTATCATGGCTATGGCGCTCCTCGTTTTCGCCCCAACCACCCAACTCCGCGCAGAACGATACGGCGAACCCGCCAGCCTCTCCAAATTGATTGTGTTACTGTTCAATTTCACGCGCGAGTTTGTGACGTTGTCAGTCAAAGATTATCAACAACTTCTCATCGTCGCCCTCGTAGGTTTACTGAGTTTTGTTTTGAACTCGAAAGAACGAGAAATCAACGTTCTCAAAACCTTCGGGGTTGGACTCGGAATTTTCGCGCTGGCGGCTCTGCTCGTCGCCGCAGCGCTGGCGCCCAGCGCCTACGTTGAACATGGAACGCCTATTCTCCGCACGCAGATTATTCCGCGTCACATCATGGTCTTCGCCTTCGTCGCGCTCGGCTGGCTCGGCGGATATGCTCTCCGCCAATTGTATTCGCCAAACTGGTTACAATCCACAGCGACGGTCGCCTTGCTGGTTGTGCTTGCCTTTCCGATATTCACGATTTTCACCGCTTCAAAATATATTCCCATACACAGCCAACGCGCCGACCTCTGGGACGAACGCGAAGCGGCGATCCTTTCCGCCATTGAGAATGGTCAAGAGCGCGTCGAAGTCCTCGCCATAGACGGCGCGCCCGTCGGCGGCATCCGCGACTTCGACCCGCGCGGCAAGAAAGGGTATTGGATCACGCTCTGCGCCGCTGATTACTATCATATTAAATTACAGGTCATTCTTCCATGAACATTATCGCGCTCGTCCCCATGCGCCATCATTCTCAGCGCGTGCCAGGCAAAAATTATCGTCCGCTGGCTGGCAAGCCGCTGTTTCATCACATCATCGAGACTTTGCTCGCCGTGCCGCAGATCAATCAAATCGTCGTGGATACCGACTCAATCGAAGTGATGGATGGCTTGAAGCGACATTTTCCTCCGGTGAACATCATCAACCGCCCCGACTCCCTGCGCGCCGACGATATGCCGATGAACGAGATTTTGATCCACGATACAGGCTTATTCCCCGCCGATTTCTATTTTCAAACCCACAGTACGAATCCTTTGCTGAAATCCGAATCGATTTCAAGGGCAATCCAATTACTGCTTACCAATTCCCCCAATTGCGATTCTTTATTTTCCGTCACCCGCCTCCAAACCCGCCTCTACGACAAAGATGGCAAAGCGCTAAACCATAACCCAAAGGAATTAATTCAGACGCAAGACTTGCCTCCCGTGTACGAAGAAAATTCCTGCATGTATATTTTCACCCGCGAGAATTTGCTCGCCAAACGACATCGCATCAGCGACAAACCGCTTATGTTCGAGATCAGCGCCGACGAAGCATGGGATATTGACGAAGAACTTGATTTCGCCATCTGCGATTTTCTATTGAAAAGGAAATATACACATGAATAACAAGGAGCAAACGCAATGAAATATCGCGTCTTATTCACCGCGCCGTACATGATTCCATTCGTCGAGCGCTTCAAACCCGTCTTCGACACATACGACATCGAGTTGATCGTGCCAGATGTGCGCGAACGCATGGAAGAGGAAGACTTGATGAAATACGCGGGTCAATTCGACGGGGCGATCTGCGGCGACGACCGCTACACCGCGCGCGTGATCGAAGCCTGCGCGCCGCGACTCAAAGTGATCTCGAAGTGGGGGACGGGAATCGATTCACTCGACAGGGAAGCCTGCGCTCGCCATTCGGTCAGCATTGGTCGCACCCCCAACGCTTTCACCACTCCCGTAGCCGATACCGTCCTCGGCTACATGCTCGCCTTCGCCCGCCGCCAACCGTGGATGGACGCGGAAATGAAACGCGGCAAATGGGAAAAGATTCCAGGCAAAGCGTTGAGCGAGTGTACGCTCGGCGTCGTCGGCGTTGGCAACATCGGCAAAGCAGTGACGCGTCGCGCAAAAGCCTTCGGCATGAAAGTCTACGGCAACGACATCGTGGATATTGATCACGTTTTTGTTTCCGAAACTGGAATCGAAATGACAAGTCTTCACTTGCTACTTTCCAACTCGGATTTCGTTTCCATCAATTGCAACCTCAACCCGACCTCTCGTCACTTGATGAACGCCGAAACATTTGCGTTGATGAAACCAACCGCCGTGCTAATCAACGCCGCGCGCGGACCCATCGTCGAAGAGGGAGCGTTGATCGAAGCGTTGCAGTCAAAACGTCTGGCAGGCGCCGCGTTGGATGTCTTCGAGGTTGAGCCGCTTCCGCTGGATAGTCCGCTGATGAAGATGGACAACGTCATGCTCGCCCCTCACAACTCCAACTCCAGCCCCGCCGCGTGGGAGCGCGTGCATTGGAATACGATCAAGAATTTGGTGGAGGGGTTGGGGATGAAATACGAAGGCATGAAAGAGGAAAGATGAAAGCGGAAAGAACGGTTTTGATCACAGGCGCAGGCGGTGGGATTGGACGCGCTTGTGTGTCCCATTTTTCAGAAAAAGGCTGGCGCGTAATCGGAGTTGACCGCGACGAGTTTGGAGAGGGGTTTCCTGCCGATGGACGATTTATCAAAGCGGATATTTCACATCCCGATTCGGTTGCGATGATCTTCAAGCAGGCAAAAGATTTTCACCCGAAGTTAGATGCTCTGATAAACAATGCGGCTGTGCAAATCGCAAAGCCGCTCATAGAAACATCTGTTGACGAGTGGGATGCGGTCATCGCATCAAATTTGCGGTCGGTGTTTTTGTTTGTGAAACTGGCGCATCCGTTGATGAAAGCGGCGGGAGGCGGCGCAGTGGTGAATGTTTCATCGGTTCATGCGATTCAAACTTCGGCGAATATTGCCGCGTATGCCGCATCGAAGGGCGGGCTGCTCGCGTTGACCCGCGCCATGGCGATCGAATTTGCGCCCGACAATATCCGCGTCAACGCCATCCTCCCCGGCGCGGTGGATACGCCCATGCTCCGCGCGGGGCTTGGACGCGGTCACGTCGGTCACGGCGATGTGCAGGAGCGGCTCGATAATCTCGCGCGAAAAACCGTCAGCGGAAAAGTTGGCACGCCCGAAGAGATCGCCCACGCAATTTATTTCCTTGCGGATAACGAACAATCCTCTTTTATGACGGGTCAAGCGCTGGTCGTAGATGGGGGAGCGACGGCGAGGCTAAGCACAGAGTAAAACAAAAGAGGAAAGAAGAAAGAATCTTTCCTCTTCCCTCTTTCCTATGAAACAAGCCCTCAAACAAATCATTCCTCTCCCGCTTTGGCAATTTACCCGCGACGCATACGATTCACTCCGCCGTCTGCCCGAGTTGCCCTCTGCGTTTTTTCACCCCTGGCGGCGGGAGAGCATTCGTCGCCTCGCCGCGTTGAAGGATGTGCACAAAGGCAAACGCGCGTTTATCATCGGGAACGGCCCCAGCCTGAAGCAGACCGACACGAGCAAGTTGAAGAACGAGATCACCTTCGGCATGAACCGAATTTACCTCGCATTCCCCGAGTGGGGATTCACAACCACGTATCTCTGCGTGACGAACGATCTAGTTGTCGAACAATTCGTAGACGACATCTCCGCGCTGACCATCCCAAAATTCATCGCCTGGCGCTCACACCGACATTTCAATTACCAATTACCAACCCTTCGACAGGCTCAGGGCGGCGTTACCCAATTACCAACGTTCGTCTACACCACTTACACAGGACCCCGCTTTGCAACCGATGTCCGCGGGCGGGTGTGGGAAGGCGCGACAGTGACCAACCTCGCTCTGCAGCTCGCTTTTCACATGGGAATCGAGCAAGCCATCCTCATCGGCGTGGATCATAACTTTGCCGACAAGGGCGAGGCGAACAAAACCATCGTCTCGCAGGGCGATGACCCGAATCACTTCATGCCGAATTATTTTGGCAAAGGCGTGAAGTGGCAATTACCTGACTTAGATACTTCCGAGATTGGGTACGCGCTCGCGCGTGATGGATTCCGCAAAGAGGGGCGCGAGGTGGTTGACGCGACAGTCGGAGGCAAGTTGACGATCTTCCCGAAAGTGAAGTACGACTCACTATTTTAGATTTACGATTGACGATTTACGATTACGAAATACGCAATACGAAGCACGCAGTACGATTAACGCAACTTGTAACCCGCAGCTCACCACCATGCCCCTCGTTTCCATAATCACCCCCTCTTTTAACCAAGCCCGTTATATTGAGCAGACGATTCAATCCGTGCTGGGACAGGATCATCCGCGCATCGAGTACATCGTTGTGGATGGAGCGTCCACGGATGGGTCGGTGGAGATCATCAAAAAATATGATGGTAGGGGCAGGGTGACCCCGCCCGATGCGGGCGAGAGTACCTCGCCCCTACAAACGCGTACGATTTCCTCATGGCTGAGCGAAAAGGATTCGGGTCAGGCGGAGGCGATCAACAAGGGACTGGCGCGCGCGACAGGCGAGATCGTCGCATGGCTTAACTCGGATGACTATTATTTGCCCAGCGCGGTCTCTGCGGCGGTGAAGGTGTTTGAGGAAAACCCCAACGTTGTGTTGACGTATGGAAATATGCTGGCGGTGAACGAACGCGGCAATCCGTTCAACACGCTGACGTACAAACAATTGACCTTGCAAGACCTGTTGTGTTTTCAGATCATTGGTCAGCCTGCTGTGTTCTTTCGGAGAGAAGTGTTGGAAAAGGCGGGAGCGCTCGATCCAACTTTCCACTTTCTACTAGATCATCACCTGTGGATTCGAATCGCGCAACATGGAGAAATTCTTCATGTGGATCAAACATGGGCGGCGGCGCGTTATCATGCGGAGGCGAAGAATCGCGCCAAAGCGGCGGAGTTTGGGCGCGAGGCTTTCCGCATTTTAGATTGGGCGGCGAGTCAGCCGGGGTTGGGCAAGGCAGTTCGATCCGTGGAAAGACGCGCGCGCGCATCGGCGCATCGAGTCGACGCGCGGTATCTGCTCGACGGCGGCAAATCTTGGCTCGCGCTACAAGCGTGGATGTGCGCGTTGTTCCTCCACCCACCGACGGCGTTGGCGCGGTTAAATATTTTGGTTTCTGTATTTGCGAATATAATTGGACTGGGAAGTTTACGAAAATTGTTTTTGTCTGTGCGAAAAAAATATTTTATGGATAAAACGCTATGAAACGATTCTTTGTTATCGTTTGCTTGTCAACGTTAATCGGATGCCTGCCTGCGATAAATGAGCATTCTCCAACTGTCACCCCTCGTGCGCTTTTGGCGATTACACCGGAGAGTGTTGATATACTTCCAATGCAACAACGCCCTAACATTCTGTTCATTTTGACTGACGATTTGGACGCCAAACTCGATACCATCAACTATATGCCATATTTGCAAAAATTGATGATTTCTCAGGGATTAACTATCGATAAGTATTTTATAACGACTCCTCTATGTTGCCCATCCCGGGCAACGTACTTGCGCGGCCAGTTTACACATAATCATGGAGCATACCGCACTGATCAGCCTTATGGCGGGTTCTGGGAGTTTCATAGATTAGCGAGAGAGGCATCGACTCTTGCCACGTGGATGCAGGCGGCGGGATATCGAACCGTGTTGTTGGGTAAATATCTCAATGGTTATCCCATACCCAAAGACCGTACTTTCGTCCCGGTAGGTTGGGATGAATGGTATAGCGCGGCGAAAGGCTCTCCTTATGCGGGATATAAATATACGTTGAATGAGAATGGGGTTCAGGTGGACTACAATGAAGCTGGGCAAGGCAAATCGATGTATATGACGGATGTACTCGCGCGGAAAACGGATGATTTTATTCGACGGGCTGATGCGGACGACGTTCCATTTTTTATTTATCTTTCGACCTTTGCGCCCCATTCGCCCAGCATTCCCGCACCGCGCCATCAAGCTTTACTTCCAGATCTGAAAGCGCCTCACACCGAATCGTTCAACGAGCTGGATGTTTCGGATAAATCTTCTGATTTGCAATTTGATCCATTATTGACGGAAGAAGAAATCATCGAACTGGATGACGAGTATCGTTCTCGCGTGTTGGCAATGCAGGCGGTGGACGAGATGATTTTGAATTTGGTCGAAGTTTTGGACGAGACCGGTCAACTGGACAATACCTATATCATTTTTACATCCGACAATGGCTATCATTTAGGGCAGCATCGTTTGCGCAATGGAAAAGGCACGGCTTACGAGGAGGATATTCGAGTGCCGTTCATCATTCGCGGACCCGGGATCAAGCCGGATAGCACGTTTCAAGGCTATATTACTGGTAACGTTGATTTTGCGCCCACTCTCGCGGAACTGGCTGGGATTCTCCCGCCAACCTTTGTGGATGGCAGGTCGCTTGTTGGATTATTCTCAAACTCACCGCCACCGGCTACTGAATGGCGGGATGGATATCTGCTTGAGTTTTATGGTTACAATACATCAGAAAAAGAAAAATTGGCAGGATTTGCGCCGCCCCCCGTTTATCTAGGCATTCGAACCTCGAAGTATTTGTACGTTAAATACAATAGTGGACTTATAGAATTATACGATTTGATTGCAGATCCAGATCAAATGGAAAATATCGCTTCGATTGTCGATCAGGACCTTCTAGACTACTTCTCTAAATGGTTGGATGAACTAGTCTCCTGCTCAGGTGAATCTTGTCGTATTACCGACAAAGAACCCAACGCGAGATGATTGATTATTCAGGGAATGACAGCTCGCATGGAATGCTCAGGAGATAAATGAATCAGACCAATCCAATTGAAGCGCCGAAGAGGTTCAATTCACCTCCATTTCACTGGGTGTCGTTTTTGTTTTTTCTTGGGACGTTGAGCGCATGTGTGCCATTAGCGGTGTATGCGTATCTGGGGACTTTTTCGCGCTATCTTGCCGATGACTATTGCGCGTCCTCCTATTTATATGCGTCGCGCAACCTTCTGGATGCGACCTTGCTAGCGTATTCTTTATGGGCAAATAGCTATTCAAGGCTAATGTTCTCGCAATTGATCGAACTAGGCGGCATAAACGGCATTCGCGCCATGGCAGGCACGGAACTCGTAATTTGGACGCTGTTGCTGGCATGGATGTTTTATGAGTTGGGGAAATTAATACAGATGCGCCTACCCAAAGCCGCCTATCTGTGGCTGGCTGGCGCGGCAATTGCATTGAGTCTATATCAAACGTCGGCGTTATATCAAATTTTATATTGGCGCACAGGGGTAATTCCCTATTCCTTGCCGTTATTGTGGTTTATCGGAATTGCGGCATTCTTTCTGCGCTATGTTGAAAAATCCTACGAGAAATCGCGCGCTGTTTGGTTTGGAATTTCATTTGTCGTTCTGATCTTCTTCGCGGGCGGATTGAGCGAAACGACTTCGGGGATGCTGGTGGGGATCATGTTCGTTGCCGTCGCGCTCGCTTGGCGGACGAAGCGACTCCATCAACGCCGCGACGTAGTGACGTTTCTCGTCGCTGGGTTGATCACCGCGATCATCGCCATCTCGATCACGGCGGCATCGCCAGGCACATCGAATCGCCTACATCGAATTATGCGCAGCGACCCGATTTATAATCCCATCGAATTGGCTGGCGATGTTATTTTGTATACTTCTCAGGCTCTTTTTGAAACGATTCGATCGTATCCATCGTTAGCCATTGTCGCATTAGTCCTGTCGTTTTGCGCGGTATTCCTCGCGCTTTCAACCAGCGGGCAAAACGCCGCGCGCCTCTCACCTGCGCATTTGCGTTGGGCATTGCTGGTTATTCCCATCGCGATCTTCGTGATCATTGGATTCAGTTACGCGCCCAGCGCATTCGTGCGAACTTTTCCTGCGGCGCGGGCGCGCTTCGCATCTCTTTTCGTATTGACGCTTGGATTGATCTTCGAGGGCGGTATAGTAGGAGTTCTAGCGGCGCAAGCGCGCTCGTTCGCCAGCGTACAATGGACCAAGATTGCGGTTGCGTTCGCGCTGACAGCGCTGCTCATTCATCCGCTCCGCATAACGCCGAAAATTTACGCGCTTCGTTATGAATATCAAAAATTCTCTCAGCAGTGGGATGCGCGCGACACGCTCATTCGCCAAGCAGTCGCTGACGGTAAAACCGACCTCGTCGTTGTTCAGTTAGACTCGATCGGCGGCGTCGGCGAATACAAAGGCAATCCCAAAGATTGGATCAACCGTTGCGCTGCGCGCTTCTACGGTTTGAATTCGATCATCGCTCCGTGATTCACATGCAAACAGACTCAAACGCTCAGCCTATTCTCGTCACTGGCGCGCATCGAAGCGGCACGACGTGGGTCGGCAAAATGCTCGCAGGTTCGCAGGTCGCTTACATCAGCGAACCATTGAATGTGTTGCATCGCCCCGGCGTGTTGCGCGCCAAAGTGAAACATTGGTATCAATACATCTGCGACGAGAACGAATCTGAATTTCTCGCCGCGTTCAAGGAACTGCTCGATTATCGTTATCATACATGGAGCGAGATCAAATCCATTCGCTCGCTCAAAGATTTTTTGCGCATGGGGCGCGACTTCAAAATTTTCTACGACGCGCTCGAACACGGACAACGCGCTTTGCTCAAAGATCCGTTCGCGGTGTTTTCGATCCCGTGGTTCGTAAAGCGATTCGATTTCAACGTCGTCGTCACGGTTCGTCATCCCGCCGCGTTTGCGAACAGCCTCAAACGCCTCGGCTGGAATTTCAATTTCAACGATTTGCTCGACCAGCCTCTGCTGATGCGCGATCATCTCGAATCCTTTTGTGGACAAATGCAAGCCGTCAAAGCGGATGATGTTATCGGTCAAGCCAGCCTGTTGTGGACGATGATCTACAAAACGGTTCATTCGCAGGGACAGCTGGATCAGCGCCTCGTCATTGTGCGCCACGAAGACCTCTCGCACGATCCCGTCAGCGGCTTCCGCGACCTGTACGCCGCGCTGGGGTTGGACTTCACGCATCACGCGGAGGAGCGAATCCTCAACTCGAGCAGTTCCGATAACCCGACCGAACTCTCGCGCCGCAAAACCCACTCGGTAAAAATGGACAGCCGCGCCAGCATGAATAATTGGAAAACTAAATTGACTCCCGACGAGATTCAACGCATCCGAGACATAACTGAAGAGACCGCCCGCCTGTTTTATCCCGATATTAACTGGTAACCAATTACTCAATTACCATTTACCTTTTACCTTTTACCTTTTACCTTTTACCTTTTACCGATGACTTCATCTACACTTCCTCTCGTCTCCATCGTCACGCCCTCGTTCAACCAAGCGCGTTACATCGAGGCGACAATACAATCCGTGCTGACACAGGATTATCCGCGCATTGAGTACATCATCGTGGATGGCGCGTCTACGGATGGAACTGTTGATGTGATAAAAAAATATGAAGGGCGAATCGGTTGGTGGGCGAGCGAACAAGATGAAGGTCAGACCGACGCGATCAACAAGGGGTTTGCGCGCGCGAAGGGCGACATTCTTGCGTGGATCAATTCCGATGATACATACGAGGCGGGCGCGGTCGGCGCGGCGGTGAAATTCCTGTACGAGAATCCAGATGTGGGCATGGTATATGGCGATTGCAATTTCATCAACGAGAGCGGAGGCGTGATCGGCAAATTCAATTCGGCTCAAACGGATTTGCGTCTGCTACGGCGCGGCTATGTTCACATCCCGCAACAGACGGCATTCTTCCGCGCGGACTTGTGGCGGCAGGTCGGTCCGCTCGACCCGTCGTTTTACTTTGCAATGGATTACGATCTGTGGACGCGCATCGCTGCGCATTCGCGGATACAATATGTCCCGCAGATGTGGGCGAATTTCCGCTTGCACACGTCAGGCAAGACCATCGTTGCCGATGACCGTTGCTGGCCCGAAATGATCCGCGTGCATTACCGCGACGGTGGCTCGTTCTTTTCGACCATCGTGGCAAAGTATTACGTCCGCAAACTCATCGCGCCGATCTGGAATTGGCGGCGGCGGAGGATGCTAAAAGATTAATCACAAAGGCTTGCATTGAGTATGCCGAAATGACACGAAGGACACAAAGTTTAAACGATTGAAGGCAAACCGTTTTCCAAAGGATTATGGCACTTAATGTCTCAATCTCTAATTCTCTAATTCTCAATTACGATTTACCGATTACGATGTACATTTTCTCTCCCCCCTCCCTCAATGACCTAATTCGATTGCTAAAAGCCTGGCGCTTTTGGGTTCTCGGCGCGATCTTCGGCGCGGTGGTCGGCGCGGCGGTGTATTATGTGGCGCCTCCGCCGTATCGCGCGCGCGCAACGGCGATCGTTGATTTCAATTTGGAAGAAGCGTTCCCGCAAGATACAGATCGTCAATACTTCTACTATCTCGAGCGCGAGACGCGCAAACTCGAAGATATTGCGTGGTCAGACGATGTTATGAGTCAACTTTCGTCTGAGGTTGGGATTCCCGTTGAAGAATTGCGCGGCGGAAAATTGGACTTGAGTCAACCCGCGGAGGGCGGCTGGCATTTTTATGCGGCGGACCAAAACGCGCAGCAGGCAGCGCAGATCGCGTCTACGTGGGCGCAGTTGTTCACAGATGAAGTGAACGCGAAGGTCGCCGCTTCTGAAGGGTTGAATCCGTTCATTCGGGTAACGACGGCGCAGGTGGAGAATCTGCCCTCCGAACGAAGTGCGCCACAAAGCACATATTTGTTGATCGGGGCGATCGGCTTTCTTGCTGCCAGCGCGTTTGCGGTTTTATTTTTCGGCAAATCAAAATGAAAACTCACGTACTGCGACGTTTATGTCGCCTTAATTGCAAACGCGACACCGTGAAGCGTGTCGCGTTACGCGCAGAATCTCTATGGCAAAGTTGACGCGTTTTCTGTGGGGCGCGGCGCTATTCGCGTTACCGGTCGCCAGTTTTCGTTACTTCCCCGGCATGGGCGCGGGGACATACGTCCGCCCGCTGGCATTTTATCCCGTCGCCTTGCTGTTGCCATTGTTATTGATTCAACTCATTCGCAGGCAAACGACATTCCCGCACATTGGAGCGTTAACTCCGCTCGCCGGGTTTATGCTGATCGCTTTAATCGCGAGCAGCTTCGGCGCATGGCTCGATCCGCTTCCACTGCGCGGGCAGGATTATTTCGGGCGCGTCATCCGCGCGTGGGCGACGCTCGTTATCGGGCTGTCATTTTTCATCGCCGCCGTTTGGATGAATCGAAACGAAGACGATCTCAAATTTTCCGTCAAGTGGATTCTCGCTGGTTTCGCGCTGGATGTGGCGTGGAGCAGTGTGCAAGCGCTCGCATTTTATACACCGCTCCTTCCGAAAGTTATGGTGACGCATTGGCAACTTGCATTCTCGATGCGCGAGCTGGTGAGAACAAATCGAGTCTCTGGCATGGCGTACGAACCCGCGTGGCTCGCAGGGCAAATCGCCACCGTGTATTTGCCGTGGCTGTTCGCGTCGCTTCTCACGGGCGTGCGCGTTACGCGCTTCAAGCGGCTTGAAATTATCTTGCTGGGATTCGCAGTAATATTAATCCTCGCGACCTACTCGCGCGGCGGATTGCTTACCGCTGGCGCGGCAATTACGTTGACGCTTTTATCCACAGGTCGCGCCGAACTTCGCTCCGTTATGAAACGGTTCATCTCTAAAAATTGGGTGTGGCGTTTCGGAATTACGGCTTTAATGCTCGGCGGGCTTGTTGGCGCAGGCGCGTTTCTCGCGCAAAAAGAATATATTACCCGTATATTTTCATCGAACGCAAAAAATGTGAAAGAGTTTGTTATTGAGAATTCAGCCGGCGCGCGCTCGGCGTATTTGATCGGCTCGCTTGGCGTATACGAGCAGAGTCCGCTGTTTGGCGTAGGTTTGGGCGCAAGCGGGTTTTATATTTACGATCATCTTCCCGACTGGTCGCTCACGGTCGTGCCCGAAATTGCGCGACAACTTAGCCCCGAAAACAAGTTATATCCAAATCCGAAAAACATGTATGCGCGCTTACTCGCCGAAACAGGACTGATCGGTTTCTTCGTTTTTGCCGCATTTCAGTTTTCTTTGCTCGCCGATGCGTTGAGCGCCTTACAAGGTAAAAATATCATGGCGCGTTATCTCGGAGCCGCTGGCTTATTCTCGTGGATCGCCCTTGCCGTTTACAACTTCACGCAAGATTCTTTCGCCATGCCGAATCTGTGGATCAACCTTGGGATTCTTGCGGGCTTCATGGCGCACAGACTGGAAAACCGCAACCCGATCAATACACCCGCCTCTTTGGCGGAACGGGAAGCCCATGCGCCGCCGCGCGCCTAGCCTTAAAACGCACATATACGCCAAAACCTTTCATAACTAATAACCCGCCTGCGTCGTAAGCGAAAAGCCCAAAGTTTATTTTCAGGTATTATTAGAGACTATGCGACGCTTCGAGACTCCCTATATCGCCGATTGGTTCGCCGTCTCCATGCGCTGGATCGCGCTAACGGGCATCCTTGTTTCGCTCTTGTTGCGCGGACAAGCGAACGCGACAACGCTAATCGCGCCAACACTGATGATCTTATGGAATAGTCTCACAAGCGTTCTGGCAAGTTTAAGCGTTCGCACGCGCTATCATCGTCAGATCGCATTAACTATAGACTTCCTACTTGCAGCGGCTTTCTTTTGGCAGCAAGGCGGCTTAACAAACGCCTCAACGTGGGCTGCTTTATATCCCATTCTTACCGGAACAATTTATTTTGAAGTATGGGGCGCGGTGATAGCGGGCAGCGGATACGCGCTCTGGCAAGTCTTTGTGCTGCGCAACGCATTCGCAGAAAATATGATGCGTTCCTTAAGCGAATTGGCGCTGACGCTGCTTTTCGCACTGGTCAGCGCATTAGGCGGGCGACTCCTCATGCGTCGGACGCGCAATGCGCGCCGCGCCCAACTGGACGCTGAAGAACGTCGCCGCGCCATGGAAAGCGAACGCCTGCGCGCCATTTACGAATTGACCTCCGCGCTAACCGCCACGCTCAGTTACAAACGCGTGCTTGACTCCGCGCTCGACTTGGGGAATGCGGCGTTAAATCCGTCCACAAATCTCGACGCACCTCAACTTGACGAACGGCTGGTAAGTGCAATCTATCTATTTGAAGGGAACGAACTGCAAGTAGGCTCAGCGCGGCGATATACGAATGCGGATATGCGCGTTCGTCTACACGGCAACGAAGGACTGATCAAAAAATTGCTCGACGAGGGCGAGCCGCTTCTTTCCGCCGACGTAGGCTACGACCCCGAACTCGGGCGCATTATCGCCTTCCGAGCTTGCACTTCAGCGTATGGTTTTCCTTTGCGCAGCGGATTCAACCTCTATGGGATTATGCTGTTCGCTCATCCTGAACCTACCTATTTCACAACTGAACGACGCAAGGTGCTTGACATCATCGGCAGGCAAGCGGTGATCGCAATTCAGAACGCGCGTTTATATCAAGATTTAGTCGAAGAAAAAGAGCGTATCGTCGAAGCGCAGGAAGAAGCGCGCAAGAAACTAGCGCGCGATCTACACGATGGGCCCACGCAATCGGTGGCGGCGATAGCGATGCGCCTGAACATCACACGGCGGATGATCGCAAAAGACATCGGCGCGGCGACCGCTGAATTAATAAAGGTCGAGGAACTGGCGCATCGCACAACAAAAGAAATTCGGCACATGCTGTTCACGCTTCGCCCCCTCGTTCTTGAATCGCAAGGGTTGACCGCCGCGCTTACCGCAATGGCGGAAAAAATACGCGAAACGTTCGAGCAGGATATGATCGTCAACGTGGACGAAAGCGTCTTGGAACATATTGAAATGGGCAAACAAAGCGTCATCTTTGCCATTGTGGAAGAGGCGGTCAACAATGCCCGCAAACATGCTCGCGCAGAACATATTTGGACGCGCCTAAAGATGTTCGAACCGGAGATCGCGCTTCTGGAGATTGAAGATAACGGCGTGGGATTCGATGTAGCCGCGATGAATCAATCGTATGATGAACGCGGCAGTTTAGGGATGGTCAATTTGCGCGAGCGGGCGGAGTTGATTAACGGTTTGCTCCATATCGACTCTACGCCCGGAAAAGGCACGCGAATTCAAGTCTACATTCCGCTTACGGAAGAGGCGGCAGATCGTTTGCATCATGCAAAGAAGTGACCTTCTACGTCTCCGCTAGCCGGCGCAGAAGATCCTTCGCTTTTACCGCCGCCTTCGCTCGATGGCTGAGGCGATTTTTCTCGTCCAGGCTGAGTTCCGCCATCGTCCTACCCATCTCGGAGAGAAGGAAAATAGGATCGTAGCCAAATCCGCCGGTGCCGCGTTCCTCGGAAATTATCTCGCCTTCACAAACGCCCTCAACAATTTGGAAACAGGAACGCATATCTGCGATTGCAATTGTGGCTTTAAAGCGCGCCTTCCACGGACGAGGAAAGAGACTAAGTTTGCCGATCAAGTATTTTCGTCGTTCGGGAGCGGAGAGTTTTATGCCGTTGGTCGAGCCGTAGCGCGCGGAATATAAACCGGGCTCGCCATGGAGCGCGTCCACTTCCAAACCGGAATCGTCGGCAAGAGAGAGCAAGCCGCTGGCTTGCGCGAAGGCAAAGGCTTTCTTCGACGCATTTTCAGCATAGGTCCGTCCATCTTCAACCACGTCGAGTTCGAGGCGGATATCCGCGGGCGTAACGAGTTGAACATTCATATCTTTGAACAAGATTTGCAATTCGATAATCTTATCTTCGTTGTTCGTGGCAAGCAGGAGAGAAAGCATAAGAAATAAAAAGTTAATCGTATGTCGTCCGCTTGATTTTTTCTATCGCCCATTGCGCATGCTCGCGAACCAGCGGCTCGTCGTCGTTGAGCGCATTGTGCAAAATGGGAAGCGCGAGCGCTTCGCCGGCGTTGCCGAGAGCGACGGCGACGTTTCGCAAGTAGCCGCGGCGCTTGGCGCGCGATACGGGAGTCCGTTTGAAGCGCTGGTTAAAAGCTTGCGGCGTGAGAGTCAGTTCGTCGGTCAGAGTCGGAAGCGGCTCCTCGTTCGTTAAAGCGGAGTCGCCCTCAGGCGCGAATCGATTCCACGGGCAGACCATCTGGCAAATATCGCACCCAAAAACCCACTCTCCGATCTGGTCGCGCAGTTTGAGCGGGATATCCTCTTTGAGTTCGATAGTGAGATAAGAAATGCAACGGGTCGCATCGAGTGTACGATCGGGTAGAATGCATTGGGTGGGGCAAGCGACAAGACAGCGTGTGCACGTGCCGCAGTGATCGGTATCGAGCGATGGATCGGGAGCAAGTTCGAGATCGAGGAGGATTTCTGAAAGGAAGAAATAGGAGCCGTGTTGCGGATGTATCAGGCAGGAATTTTTACCGATCCAGCCGAGACCTGCGCGTTGCGCAAGTTCGCGCTCAAGGATGGGACCTGTATCGGTGTACCAACGATTCTTAATCGGACTTCCGACTTGTTCCTCAATGAATTGAACCAGTTTCGCCATGCGCTCAGGAAGGACGTTGTGATAATCTTCGCCGCGCGCGTATGCGGAGATTCTGCCTGTTAATGCCTGCGTTTCAGGCGACGGCGGATTATACGGGGTCGCCAAGACCAAAATAGATTTACATTCGGGAAGGATCTCAAGCGGGTCGGCGCGTCGAACGCGAGAACGTTCTGCGGCGAGATAGCCCATATTCCCGTGACGCCCTTGCGCAAGCCAATGTTCAAAAACAACATAGTTCGCAGGCGGCTCAGGAGTCGTTACGCCGGCGAGGATAAATCCTAACTGTTCGGATTTCTCGACTATTAATTCTTTTAAGTTTGTAGGCGCTGCCATCTTTTCCGCGGAAATCATCGTCCTCTCTAAAGGAGTCTACAGGTCAACATAATTTCTACCTGCAAGTTTATTGTACTCGCTTACTTAACTTTGAGGTCGTTTACAAGAGCGGAGAGCAGCGAATACCGCAGTTTTATAAAAGATTTCAGCGTTATTTTTCCGCTCTCATTAGAGCGATTCACCGATACGATTCGTTCCCTACGGTATAATTAGCGCATGCCCGGAAACGAAGACCTCTTCCAAAAAGCGATGAACGAGGGACATTCTGCCGCGTGGGATCAAGAGTGGAATAAAGCCGCCTCGGCGTATCGTAAAGCCTTGCAAGAAATGCCCGATCAGCCTAAAGCGCTCAACAGCCTCGGGCTGGCATTATTCCAACTCGGCGAATTCGACGAAGCAATAAACATATACAAACGCGCCGCTCAAATTTCGCTCCAAGACCCCGTGCCAATGGAAAAATTGGCGCAACTGTTTGAACGCACCGGACGTTTGAAAGAAGGCGTGGAAGCCGCCTCGCGCGCCGCTGAACTCTTTCTCAATCAGCGCGACGTGGATAAAGCCATCGAAAATTGGGCGCGCATCATCACGCTTGAACCTGAACATTTAACCGCACATTCACGTCTCGCGCTCGCCTACGAGCGACTCGGTCGCAAACCGCAGGCGGTTGCAGAATATATCAACGTAGCCAGCTTAGTACAACGCACAGGCGATCTTCAGAAAACCGACAGCATTATTCAGCGGGCGTTGCAAATTCATCCCGAAAGCGCAGAAGCGAAACAAGCGCAAACGCTTTTACGCGCAGGGCAACTGCTGCCCAAGCCTTTAAGACCTAAAGGCGGAACGGGTCCCATCGCTATGGCGCAGATCAAGCGACTGGACTCGGGAAAAAAGGAATCCGATTCGGGTCTCGACCCGATCGCCGAAGCGCGACAGAGCGCGCTGACCCAGTTGGCGGAACTCCTCTTCGAATACACTAACGACGACAATCCAACGCAACAGCGGCGCGGATTTCAAGCTCTGGTACACGGCGCTGGGCAGATCACGCTGAACCAGTCCGACCAAACCAAAGCGGTTTTACATATCGGTCAAGCGATTGACGCGCAAACCAAAGGCAACGACGCGCAAGCCGCCAACGAACTCGAACACGCCCTCGAAGCCCGCTTCGATCATCCCGCATTACATTTCGATCTGGGTTTAATCCGCGCGGCGGAGAATCGCTACGAATCGGCGCTGCGGCAATTACAACATGCCATTAAACACAATAATTTCGCGCTAGGGGCGCGCCTGTTGATGGGGCAAGTCAACCAAAAGATGGGACGGCTCGCCCCCGCATCCATCGAATACCTCGAAGCGCTGAAGATCGCCGACGCCGCCGTCGCGCCATCTGAATATACGGACGAGATTCGGCAGATGTATGAGCCGCTTATCGAAGCGCAAGCCTCTGTCACAGACGACGCTGAACTGAAGCGTCTGTGCGACAACATCAATACGATGCTAATGCGCCCGCACTGGCGAGATCACCTCTACAAAGCGCGCGAAGAAATGCAACGTTCGCAAGAAAACGACCTGCCCATGCCGTTGGCAGAAATGATCATGCAAGCGCAATCCAGCGCCGCTCTTGACGCCATCCATCGCGTGCACCAACTGGCGCGCGCCGGGCAACTTCGCACAGCTATGGAAGAAGCCTATTACGCATTATCTTCCGCTCCCACTTATCTTCCGCTTCATATCTTAATGGGCGATCTGCTGGTTCGTGAAAACCATCAGCCGGAAGCCATCGCGAAATTCACTGCCATCGCGCAAGCCTACAATGCGCGCGGCGATACAGCGCAATCCTCAAAAATCTTACGACGCATAACGCAACTGGCGCCCATGGACACCTCGGCGCGCAAACAATTAATTGACCAGCTCATTCTACGCGGAGAGACAGACAACGCGATCCGTGAATATATCGAACTCGCCGATATTTTCCGCCGCCTCGCCGACCTCGCACTGGCGCGCAAAACCTATGCCACCGCGTTGCGTCTTGCCCAACAATCCAACGCCGACCGCGCCTGGAGCATCAACTTGCTGCAGAATATGGCGGATATTGATATGCAGCGACTGGATTGGAAACAAGCCATTCGCGTCTACGAACAGATCCGCACGCTGCGTCCTGACGATGAAGATATCCGCAGAAATCTCATTGACCTCAATTTAAAATTAGGTCAGCCCGCGCAGGCAAACGTCGAAGTCGAAAGTTATCTCTCGCACTTACAATCGAGCAATCGCGGCGCGCAAGCAATCGCCTTCCTCGAAGGGCTGCTCGCAGACCGTCCCGATGAATCCGTCCTCAAACGCGCGCTGGCGAACGCCTATCAACACGCTGGGCGCATCGAAGACGCCGTGTTGCAACTCGATAACCTCGCTGACGCGCTGTTGACCCAGCAAAAAAAGGAAGAGGCTATGGTGGTCATCAATCAAATCCTCTTGCTCAATCCGCCCAACGCGGAGCAATATCGCCAATTGCTGCAGCAAATTCAACTGTGAAAAGACCCGTCGCATGGCGGATCTTTTCATTTCTTTCCCTAATTCCATCCTTTGAGAGCGTCGCTCTTCTTATCAACCTCTTACACGCCAATGCTATAATCTCGTTAAATTCAACTTTGGAGTATTTCACTATATGCCTCAAACCCAAAACCGCGCCGTGATGAAATGGTTGTTCATCTTCGCGTCTATCGTGGCGTTCCTCATTGTCTTTGGCGGATTTGTCCGCCTCACCCGTTCGGGTCTCTCGATCGTGGAATGGAATCCTATCAGCGGCAGCGTTCCCCCGCTCAGTCACTCCGCCTGGCAGGAAGAATTCGCAAAGTACCAAAAGACCCCCGAATTCCTAAAAATTAATTTCAACATGGACTTAAGCGAATATCAATACATTTTTTGGATCGAGTGGATTCACCGCTTTCTCGCACGCTTGATCGGTCTCTTTTATGCCATCCCAGTATTCTATTTTCTATTTAAGAAAACCATCCCGTGGAAGGAGTTCGGCATATATTTCACAATGGGAATGCTTTTCATTGCGCAGGCGTTCGCAGGCTGGATCATGGTCGCCAGCGGTCTAGTGGACCGACCAGCGGTCAGCCATTTCAACCTGACCATTCACCTTCTGCTTGCGCTCACATTGCTCAGCCTCGCGTTATGGACGGCATTCGGTCATAAATATGGTTTTGCGCCCGCCAATAAAAAAGCGCGCTGGTCGCCGGCTTCTAAATTCGCGCTTGTTTACCTCGTCTTGTTGGTTATACAAATCTCCTATGGCGGCATGACCGCCGGGCTCAAAGCAGGTCATGTATCAGATTCCTGGCCCCTCATGTTCGGAAAACTCATCCCGCCCAACCTATTCAACTCATTCATAAACATCTTCGAAACGCCGCAGACTATCGTTTTCATTCACCGTTGGTTTGCCTGGCTGGTCTTGTTCGCCGCCGCAGGCGTCTTCGTCGCCGCTCGCAAACAGAGGTATTTCAGCGACATAAAAAGCGGGCTCTATTGGCTGCTTGGCGCAGTCGCCATACAGATCACGCTCGGCATTTTTACGATCCTTTCGTTCGTACATATCGCTCTCGCTCTACTCCATCAAGCCACCGCCATCGGGTTGCTTGCGCTGGGCGTCTATTTCATCCAACGCTTGCGCCTACTAGACTCAAAGGAAATATAATATGAAAAAACTAATTTGGATCATCGCCGCATTGCTGCTTACGCTTCCTTCGCTGGCGGCACGCGCCAACGGAGAGTTCACTTACGTCACCGTGCGCGGACCTGGCGTCGTGGGCGAGTTAACCGTCAGCAACCCAATTCTGACGCAAGAATTCTTCGCCTTTGCCGACTTCTCGCAAGAATCTGTCACCGCCCCCGCCGACGCAGGCGACGGCTTTATCGTTACACGCACGTACGTAATAGAAGGCAAAGAGCAACCGTTCGATCAAATGCAATATTATCCCTATACCGGCTTCGTCTACTATATCGGCGTGGCAGATGGAACGTCTGAATATGCGGGGAAATGGTATGCCGCAAACCCATCGGCGAAGGAACCGTTTTTGCATGCATTGAAAGAACAAGCCAAGCTGACGTGGTATCCAGCGATCATCATGATTATCCTGCTCGTCATATTTTTCTTTGCGTATCGGAAAAAGGCTTAAAGCGCGGCGCCCCAAAATCAAAGTTCCGATTTTGGGGCGCCGTTTTGTTTGAAAGCGTTATCGCACTGTAAACGTATCCGTATCCTCGTTATACGAAAACAGATTGATCTTCCCCTTCTCAAAATTAACTTCGCCTGAAAACGCCGAACGGAAATCGTCCGAATCGTCTTTGATGAATATTTCGACGTTATGAACGCCAGCTTTCACTTCCATAAATTCCAGCGCCACGATGCGCCCATTGCCGCTTAAGCCTTGAGGCTTAAAGACGTCGTCAAAAGCGGTCTCGCCGTCAATCAGCACGCGTACGCTCATCGGATAATGTTTACCGCCGAAGATCTTCTCAGGGTCGGCGCCTTCAGGCAATGTGATGCCGCTTGGAAGGTCGGAAAGCGAAATCTTGCCTTTCGCATCCACAGCGATACGCAACGCCGACTCGTCCGCCGCCGCCATACCCGCAGGGATGTCTAACGGCAACGCCAGCGCAAACAGACCCAGCAGCGCGACTGTGCCGATCAGCGCGCTGATCAACGTCGGAACAAGCTTATTGCGATCCTTTACTTTTGGTAAGACAGGGGATTTCTTATTCTTCTGGCCCTCGTCGGTGTGCAATTCGTCAAGCAGTCTTTCGACCGGCTTCATATTGGTCGGGGTGACCTCAAGCCAATGTAGATTCGGCTGCACTAACGCAGGACGGCTATGCAAGCGATTCAAGATCGAGAGCGAATCTTCGCGATAGATATTGTCGTAGAACGGCGAAGACAATAAGATAATATCTCGCACGCCCGCGTTCTCAAGGTTCTTGATCCAATCAATGTTAACTGCGCCAACGCTTGGCAACACAGCGGTGATCACGCGCGCGTTGCCGTTTTCCTTCCATTCCGCTTCGCCGACAGCGGCTCTATCTTCGTTAACGCGCAATTTCTCAGGCAAGCCGCCCAGCGTTTGCATACGTTGGCTGGTAAACAACACGGTCACGGGACGCCCTTCTCTCATCTCCCGTTTAGCGGCGCCGAGGACTACGCCAAAGACCTGTTCGGCGTGATAGCCGCCGTCTAAATGCAACGCGTCTGTTGGACAAGCGCCGACGCAAATTCCGCACCCGGTGCATTGCGCCGGGTTGACGATCGCAAGTTTCGGGTAGCCCGAATCATCTTCGCGAGGAACCATACGAATCGCGTCGTACGGGCAATCCACATAGCATAGCGAACAACCGATACATTTATCGTCCGTCACCACCGCGGGACCGTCGTCGCGCCCGGGAGCCAGCCACGGAAGGAGGAATAAACTTCCAACAGCGAGAATCGCCAAGCCCCAAAAGATGACGTTGCCCCACATATCCGCCAAAGGCAGAAGCACAAGGTATAAACTATCCACAGGCACGGAAGATACCATTGTGCCAAGATCGGCGGGCATATAAGACATGGCGGGTTTAATCAGCGAAAGGATGATCAAACCGACCAACGCTTGCGCCGCCGCCCAGCGGGGAGTCCACCAACGGGCGCGTGAAAGGCGCAGGTTGTGAATATTGATCGCAAAAAAGACGATCAACGGAATAAACAGGTGCAGGAACAAAATAATGACAAAGTTTGAGAATGTACGCGAAGCAAGGTCGGTTGAAACATACGTCAAGCCCGAAGAGCCGGCGAGCGTCTGCATCATAAACTCGGTCATCCACTGCGCGCGCTGATCCCAGATCATCCAATAGCCGAATGTGCCGGTCAGCCAAACCATCGCCAACATGATCCAGCCGCTTGTCCACGCCACCCAACGTTGACCCCAGAAACGGTCGCCAAAAAGCATGCGAACCAAGTGCAAGAGGATGAGAATGATCATCGCATCCGAGGCGTAACGGTGAACGCTGCGAATCAACGAGCCGTACCATGTGGAGCTGATCTTCTCTACAGTCTCATAAGCGACTTCCGCACCGGGGCGATAAATGAGAGTTAGGTAGGTTCCGGTCGCGATCAACACCACCAACATAAAAATCGTGAGCGTGCCGAGATGATGAAGCGGATTGAAATCGGATTTTGCGAAACGATTGATTGCGCCTTCCACAGAAATCCAAGCTTTTTCAAGAGCGCGCAGAAAGCGCCGTTGGGTATACAGTTTTTTGGTCATTGGTTCCTTATCGTCCTAAAACGGTTTAAGATTTATAGAGTCGCATCCGGAAGTTCTTCTTCCAACGCCGATTGCCCTATTAGTGGAAACTGGTTCATCTTCATTGCATTTGAAGTGACAAAAACGCTGCTCATCACCATCGCCAGCGCGGCGAACACAGGCTGCAACAAACCCGCCATCGCCAACCCCACGCCCGCCAGATTATAAACTACAGCCCAGCCAAGATTCTGCCGCACGCGTTTCATCGCTTCGTTCGACAGATTGAACAGCCACGGGACAACGCGCAGATCGTCGCGCATTAACACCACGTCGGAAGCGGCGCGCGCAACGTGCGTGCCGCGATTCATCGCCATCCCCACCATCGCCGCGGCAAGCGCGGGACCGTCATTGATGCCGTCGCCAACCATAGCAGCATCGCCGGTCAATCGCTTCATTTTCTCGTCGGGCGTTAGCGCAGCCTGCACTGGGATTCCCAACGTCTTTTGCCAACGTTCGCCCGCGCTAACTTCATCGCCGGTCAGCACGCCCAACTCTAACCCCGACGATTGTAATTCACTTAACGCCTCTTGCGCTTCTTCGCGGATGGTTTCGCCAAGCGAGAAGATGCCGCGGACGCGCCCCGCCCAACCCGCGTACACGACGACGCGCCCCGCTTCTTTCCATACTTTGGCTTGAGCGTCAACTTCTGCCGGCATATCCAATCCTTCGGCAGACATGTGCCGCGCCGACCCGACTGCAATAGAAGCGCCGGACGCCGGCAATATCCCAAGCACGCCAAACGCGGGAATCATCTTGAACGTTTCGGGCTTGGTCAGTTTTATCTCGCGCGTTTTGGCATACTCGACAACTGCGCGCGCTAACGGATGCTCCGATTCGTTTTCAATAGATGCCGCTTGCTGCAAGAACTTCATTTCATCGTCTTCGTCAACAACGAAGATCTCTTGAACTTTCATCGGCAACTGCGTTAACGTGCCGGTTTTATCGAAGAAAATACGCTTCACTTTGGCGAGCCGCTCAAATACAGCGGTACTGCGCAAAATGACTCCCGATTCAGCGGCGCGTTCGAGCGAAAGCCATAAGGTCAACGGGGTAGCCAACCCCAGCGCGCACGGACAAGCGATCAGCAGGACGGACAGCGCGACGATTAAGCCTTTCTCTGCGCCGCCGAAGTGATTCCAAATTAAGAAGGTTACGGCGGCAAGCGCGAGCGCGGCAGGCGTCATCCATGCGGCAAGTTTATCCACCATGCGCTCAAGCGGTGAGCGCGCCCACAGCGCTTCGTGCAACAACCGTCCAATTTGACCCGCGATCGTTGAATCGCCAACAGCGGTTGCGATCACTTCAAAACTGCCATCCAAGCTAACGGTCCCGGCTTTAACTGCGTCGCCGCTAGAGTGCGCGACCGGCTTCGGTTCGCCCGTCAATAGCGATTCGTCCACATCGCCTTCGCCGAGCGCGATCAAGCCATCGGCAGGGAAACGTTCGCCGGGGCGCACGCGGATTCGCATTCCGGGCTTCAGTTCAGCGGCGGCGATCGTCATATCATCCTGCGCCGTAACCACTGTCGCCGTTTCAGGAATCTGTTCCAGTAGTTTCGTCACCGCCTTGCCGCTTGCCTTGTGCGCCTGCATTTCAAGCCAGCGCCCAACAGACACTAAAAAGATCAACATAGTAGCGGTATCAAAATATAAGCCGCCATGACCGACGATCAAGTTACGGACGGATAGCCCGAAGGCGGAAAACGTTCCGATCATGATGAGCGTATGGATGTTGGGCTGTCCGCGCAGTAAACTGGCAAACCCGGCGCGCAAGATCGGCAGACCCAGCAGAATCAAAACCGGCAGACTGGAAATTAACATCATCAATTGGAAGAAATCTACCAGCGGCTGCGATTCGGGCGTCGCCCAGCCGAATATGTCGCGCGCATAGATGCCCGCGCCGACGACCATATCGTGCAACACCATCACGCCGCCAATGATGAGGTAGGTAAGAAAAGTCTCTTCTTCATCATGCGGTTTTTCGTTGGGCAGCGTCGCTTTATAGCCTAACGAGCGCACGCGCTTCTTCAGCGCTTTGGGGCTAATTATCGCGCTGTCGTACGTGATATTAGCTTGACTTTGAATAAAATTCGTCTCGGCGTTGACAACGCCCTTCGTGCGTTTCAGTTGTTCGTTGACCAACCACGCGCATGAAGAACACCACATGCCGTTGAGCGTTAAGGTGACGTTCTGCACGTCTTCCTCATTAACGGTTTTCGACGTTTCAACGACAGGAGATTCCGCCAGCAACGCCGCTACTTCTCGGCAGGAAGGACAACAGAAAACATCGCCCTGTTCGTTCGTGAGCGGATGTAGGGTCGTCAGCCCGCACAACGAGCAGACGGCCAGAGTTTTTGCAGAGGAGGTTGGGTAATCTATCGCTTGCATACGGTTTACCAGAACATGACTTCGCCGAGCATGAAATGCCCAACGAGTCCGAGCGAGGCGAATCCGCGCATGGCAAATTGGAAACCAAAGAGCATCATCGCTACCGCAACGAGCGCGCGTGGCCAGGATCGCAAATGGGTCCTATTGGCGAACCACTTTACCGCAAGCAAACTAGGAACGGTGGCAATGCCGAAGACCAGCATATTAAGTGCGCCGTATACCGGAGATTTAGAAGCGATCGCCGGCACGAGCGCGGTAAGCGTTAAGCCGCAGGGGAGGAAGCCCCACAAGACGCCGAGGACGTATGAAGCCGGGAGCGAAGCGGATGTGAACGCACGCACGGCGCGCCCCCAGCGCCGAGTCAATGAGACCAATAAAAGTTCAGGCGAAGGGACCAACCCGATAAACGCCGCCGCCAGATAGAAAGCGACCAATGCAAAGAGGATGGACAGCGCCGCTTGCAGTTTATCGAACGACCATAACGCCTGACCAAAGGCGCCGAAAATAATTCCGAGGAACGAGTAGGAGGTAATACGCCCGGCGTGAGCCAGCGCCCATGCAAATTTATTTTGAAAAGCGGGTTGGCGGTCAAAAAGAAAAACAACGGGACCGCACATCCCCACACAATGACCGAGGCTCCCCAACAAGCCCAACAACAACGAAGCCAACATTGTTTACCTTAATTGTAGAAATTTACATGCGAAAGGCTTCGGAAGCCTTGCGGCTTCCGAAGCCTTTGTTGCTAAACTAACGGATAAACCATGTACGCCCGAGCAGCCACCAGTTCGTGAAGTAGTACACGGCGAACCAAACGAGGAAAGCGAAAACCAGCACGAACGCGCCTCTTGGCTGATTTTGCTTATCTTCCATCATATGATCGGTCAGTTTCGTCGATTCGAGCACCGGGTTGCCGTCGCCGGAGACCAGCAACAGTTTGTTTGCTTCCGTGCGCGGACCCGTAAGAACGGATACGAACACAACTGTAACGAACATGATGCCGCCGATCACCGCGAGAATCGCACCGATGCCAAAGATAGCAAGCGTGAGTTCAACCGTGCCGGGCACTACGCCGGCGAAAGTGATATCCCAGTTACGGCGCGAAACGCCTTGCAAGCCGCTGGTGATCATACCGAGGGAGAGCAGGAGCATTCCGCCGCCAAAAACATAAGGCTGCCAGACCGCCCATTTCTTGAGCTTCAATTCTTTGCGGAAGATGAGCGGGATGAGGTAGTAGGTCAAACCCATGAAAGCGGTAGTCGTTCCAGATACGACGGTCGCGTGGAAGTGGCCCGGCAGGCGCATGGTGTTATGAACCAGCATGTTGATCTGCTCGGTGCCGATGACTACGCCGGTCACGCCGCCAACCCAACCGAAGATCACAATGGAAATAACCAAGGCTGAGAAACCCGGCTCCTTCCACGGCGCGTTACGAAGCCAGCCGAACAAGCCTTTTCGATAGCCTTTGGCGCGTAGGGCGACTTCCATAGCCGCGGGGATCGAGAACGCATGCATCATCGAGCCAAGCACGGCGAGATACATGGCGTAGGAGGTGTTGACCGCCTTCCATGCGAAAGACAAGCCGGGATCTCCCAATAGGTGGTGAGCCGCGCCAAGGTTGATGAAGAACAGATAAAGCACGAACGCCAAGCGCGAGAATTTCTCATTGACCGGGCGGATGCCTACTGTGATCTGCGCCAAGGAATACCAGATGGAGATCATCGCGGCAAGGTTAACTTGCTGAGCGGGATGGCCGAAACCCCAGAAGAAGTTGCGGTAAATACCCGGGTCAAAACTGGAGATAACGCCCATAGACCAGAGGAAAGCCGGCACGATCGCCGCCGCGCCTTGCAACAGGGTGTAGGTCGCCAAGATCGCGGCGGTCATGAACCCGAAGGCAACCAACGGCATTGAGCCTTCAAAGCGTTTCTCGCGTTTGGCAACTACGATATTGATAAAGAACGTAGCCACCGCGATCAACGCGCCAACCGCGAACAGGATATAACTGAGATAAAACACCGGGCTGGCTTTCAGCGGCATGTACGCCGTGTAGGCGACCGTGTTCCTGGGGTCGAACAGCACGACAACGTTTGCCGTCAAACCGCCAATCGTCATTAAGATAAAGCCAAGCCAAGCGAGTTTAGGCGCGGCATGTCGCGCATTAAGCAATACGGTCGAGCCGAAGTGCAAACCTGCGATCTCGAAGAACACCATCCAGGCAATCAGCATATCAATGCCGTGCAGGGTGAGCAGGCGATAGAACCAAGTCGCATCCAATAAGTGAAACGTCTGCCAACGCGTGAGCGCGATCAGGAGCGCGGCAATGCCGCCGATCGTCAACGTCAAGACCGCCATCACCGCATTCGCGATGATCAGCCGTTCCGCGTGCATATCCACTTTCAGAGTTAGAACCGGGCAAGTGCGATAGTCGTCCTTCGCGCCCTTCACCCAGGGAAATGTAGGGGCAAGCGTTGCCATACTATTTTCTCCTATTTCACGATGATCTTACCCACCATTGTATGGTGACCAAGATAACAATATTCATTACAAACAATAGTAAAATCGCCGGACGAAGTGGGCGTGATGGTCGCCACATAATCATAGCCGGGCAAAACTTGCAGGTTGATATTCACGGGTTGAAGCGAGAAGCCATGGTTATAGTCCATCGAGGAAAGATGCAAGCGATATTCTTTGCCTTTTTCCAATTGCAAGATAGGATACCATTGCCAGGCACTGGCGCGGATGTATACATCGCTGCCGGCGGGCGGAGCGACGACCGGGAAAGGAATTCCGTTGATGCTCTCTTCGCCGATCTGATACTTTGCCACAAATTCGTTCACTGTAACGGCGTATTGTTGCGGCGTGGTGCGGTACGTCTCGGTCGGCACATTTTGCTTGCCCTGGAAATACCAGAGCGGCATCATGATCGTCAAGAAGATACACCAAACCAGAGCAACGGTAAGCCACGTCTTCTCCAGACGATCCATTGGCTTCCACCAATTCTGTTCAGGCGCTAACATAATTCAAGTCTCCTTTTATAAGATCGGCTACGGCGCCGGCGGAACGCTCAGCAGGTCCATAATCCCCCACACGTTGTAGATCAACGTGCTGATGAGCAACGACGCTACAAACAATATCCAGACGTTATCGAACAGTTTCTGGCCCCACGACACGGGTTCGCGTTCTTGATTTTCTTTCTCAGACATGGCATTCTCCTTTTCGCAATCTCCTCGTTTGATAAAATAACGCCCAGATTCCTAGGCTTGAAAATATCCGTCATAATAGCATCGCCAGAGACAAAACAAATGTGATAAATGTCACGTCATGCGGCGTGACATTTATCAGGATTGCGTTATAATAGTTTTATAAGGTTTAATGGCTCCTCTAAGGAGGCATCTGCGCCCTCCCGGAAGGTCGTTTTAACCTTATAAATCATATTCAATACAAGGAGTTTGGAGGTTCACCTACTATGAAGAAAGCGCTAGTAACACTTCTCTTAATGGGCGCCGTGCTTCTCGCCGCATGCGGCTCAGGCTCAGCGGCTGCCACGCTAGAGCCGGTCCCCGCAGATTACGCCGGCAAGACCAACCCATTCGGAGCCGACGCCGCCGCTGACGGCGCAAAAATATTCCAAGCCAACTGCGAATCGTGCCACGGTCCCCAAGGGCACGGCGACGGGCCTGCGGGCGCCGCGCTCGATCCTAAACCACGGAATTTGTCTGAATTTGTGCCGTCCGTTGGCGACGACTACCTATTTTGGCGCATTAGCACGGGCGTGCCCGGCACGTCTATGCCGCCTTGGGCTGGCATCTTGAGCGACGACCAGATCTGGCAGGTCATTTCTTTCGCTCACACCTTGAAGTAAAGAACGATTAAAGTAAAAAAAGCGGCGCGATATCGCGCCGCTTTTTTCATTATCAATAGATAACGCGCAACTGAAGCGAGTATAATCCGCGCGTAAGAGTTAATCCCAATCTCTTCGTTTGGAGGCGCTCGTGGATCTTTCAAAACACGCTTATTTTGAGGGCAAGATCGTTCCCCTATCGGAAGCAAACGTCAGCATTGCATCGCACGCGTTCTTGTATGGAACCTCTGTGTTCAGCGGGATGCGGGCTTTCTGGAATGAAGAGCGAAAACGCCTCTTTATTTTTCGCCCTTACGATCATTTTCGCAGGCTGTTGCATTCCGCGCGCATGATGGCAATGCAGACGAGTCATGACGAAGAGAGTCTGATTCAGATCACGCTTGATCTTTTGCGGACGGATAGTTGGAAACAAGATATTTATTTTCGTCCTACGTTTTATAAAGCGGATCTTGGAATCGGCGTTCGGCTCCACGATGTGAGCGATGATTTCTGTATCTTCGTTATGGCGTATGAAAAATATGTGAAGAACGATTCGAACGCGCACGTCACCTTTTCTTCATGGCGGCGCATTGACGATAACGCGATTCCCGCGCGCGGCAAAATAGCGGGCGCATACGTCAATTCGGCGCTCATCAAGTCGGACGCGGTGCGTTCAGGCTTTGACGAGGCGCTGGCGTTAGATCAGAACGGACACGTTTCAGAAGGCTCGGCGATGAACGTGTTCATGGCGCGCGACGGCGTATTAATCACGCCGCCCGTGACAGATAACATTCTTGAGGGCGTCACGCGCAAAACCGTGATCGAACTTGCCCGCCGCGAATTAGGGATTGAAGTTGTCGAACGATCCATTGACCGCACGGAAGTGTTCGCTGCGGAGGAGATGTTCTTTACCGGCACTGCAGCGGGCGTCACAGGCATTACAAAAGTGGATCATCGCCTCATCGGCACAGGCGAGATGGGACCCATCGCGACGAAGTTGCGTACTTTGTACGAGAACGCGATCTACGCAAGAAATCCAAAACACGAACATTGGAATATAGCGGTATAAGTAGGTTGCGTACAGGTGATGGGCTCTGTCCTCCCGCCCCTTCCGCGCGAGTTGGCGCGCGCGGGCAGTGGCTCCGGAGAGGCATGTAAGAGTAACTAACCGAAATCATCGCGAGCGTCAACGCGAGCGCCAACGATCTCCGCGACTGGAGAAGTTCGCTTTTACAAACGGATTACTGATTCTTCTTGAAGCGCACCAACACCAGATTTTTCGAGCAATCTTCCGATGTCTTTATCGCGACCTTATCGGACAACGGCAAGCCGTTCAAATCCACCAGCTGAATGTACAACGTAGACGACGCAAAAGGAACGTTTCCAAGCGCGAACTCAAATCCCGATTCGCCGTAGGGCTTGTTAATTCCGCTGACCGTTTGTTGCTCAATAAGCTTGTTGTCTAATGAGCCGCGCAAGACAATCACCTGTCCAATGATGGGGCTGTTCTTCGCATCCACCACCGTTCCGCCAATACCCGTCCAACCGCACAACAGGTCGGGATAAATGATCGTGCTTGCCACTTGTGAAACTGAAGCGGTGAATTGCGCTTTGGGCGTGCTGGTAGGCTTGGGCGTGCGCGTCGGCGGGTACAGCGAAATAGGCGTATCCGACGCTACCGGAGTAAATGTAGGGCGCAACGTGCTCGTCGCCGTCAACACTGGCGTAGAAGAAGGCGTCCAGGTCGGTTCCAGTTGAATCGGCGTGATAGTCGGCGTGGGAGATTGTAAGCCAAAGCCCGCTCTGCCCGGGGGCAAAATATTAAGGCTCGATTCGGGGTTCACAAAAATCAAGCCAAAATACGCCGCTAGTCCCACCGTAGCAAGCAATGCCAACGCAGACAGCAGGTCCCATATCCGCATCCCGCCGCGAGGCTTTGAAGATCGCCCATCGAAATCAAATTCATCGCTCATCAGAATCGCTCCACTTAATCTATTATATTAGCGCGACGTAAAGACAACGTCAGCCTTGTCTCGCTCCTGTTCGATCCAATCTTTTAATGTTTGGTCTTGCAACGCAAGCCGTGCGTCGGGCGAAAGCGGGCGCGCTTCATCGCGCGCTAACACCCTCAGAATGTGAAATCCAACGTCCGTAGCGATTACTTCGCTGTATTCGCCCGCCGTCAAATTGAACGCGGCGTCTTCAATCGTTTTATTCAGCAAATATCCTCGCGGCGTCCAACCGAGGTCGCCGCGCGTCACCGGGTCGGCTTTGAGGGCAAGTTCGTCGAAATCGGCGCCGCCGCTCAATTGGAGGAAGAAACTCCGAGCCGTATCTTCATTATAGAGCAAAATTTGCTGAAGGTGAATTTGTTCCATCGTCGCCGGCACAGATGCAACGATCGTATCGCGCATCCAAGCCGATTCGACCGCGCGTTTCAAAGCGGAACGGAAAGCGGCTTCGTCGAATCCATGCGCAGACTTCCACGCCTCAAGCGCGTCCGCTCCGCCGAGCCGAACCGTCAAAGAATCGATCCGCGCTTGCAGCGCCGCGTCATCCAAGACAAATCCATTGGCGCGCGCGGCTTGCGCTAAAAGCAGTTGCGCCACAAGGTCGTCGGCGACGACGTTCGCGGCAGCCGTCGAGTCGAGCGGAATTCCGAGCGCGGTTTGCGCGGCGCTGTACATTTCCACTTCTGCATCAAATTCGGCGACGGTTACGCCCGCTCCGTTGACGGTCAGCGCCATCGGCTCAAATGTAGCGGTTGGAGAGGCGGGAACAACGGCGAGCGTCGCCGTAAGCACGCTAACGGGTTGAACGCTGGGGGCGGCGCTGCAGGCAAAAAGCCCGAACATAAAAATGGAACCGGTTAAGAGCAATGTGGAATAGCGGAAAAACATCGTCCCCCCATTATAAATTAAAAGCTTTGGCGCATAAGTTGGGATAAGCGCGTTCATTCTTCGATCTATGCGCCGATGTTCATTTAAAAAATACAGGGGCGGGCATAGTTGCCCGCCCCTGTACAATCGAACGGTTTGTTTAGTAGTCCATACCGCCCATGCCGCCAGGAGGCATAGCCGGGGCTTTGTCTTTTTCAGGAATATCGGTGATCAACACGTCGGTGGTGAGGATCATCGCGGCGATGGAAGCGGCGTTTTCGAGCGCGCCGCGCACCACTTTGACCGGGTCAATCACGCCGGCGACGATCATATCCGTGTACTTGCCGGTCAACACGTTATAACCGATGTTCTTGTTCTTCTTCTCGGCGGCGGTGCGGCGAATCGCGTCAATGATCACAGAGCCGTCTTGTCCCGCATTGGTCGCAAGTCTGCGGATAGGCGCTTCGAGCGCCTTTTTGACAATATTGATGCCGACGCGAATTTCGCTGTCTTCATCGCCGTTATCGCGCGCGAGTTTATCCAATTTGGAACCGGCGTTAATGAGGGCGATCTCGCCGCCGGGGACGATGCCTTCTTCCACTGCGGCGCGCGCGGCAGAGAGAGCGTCTTCGACGCGATGTTTCTTTTCCTTCATCTCGGTTTCGGTCGCCGCGCCTACGCGAATGATGGCGACGCCGCCCTGCAACTTGGCAAGGCGTTCCTGCAATTTTTCCTTGTCGTAGTCGCTGGTGCTTTTTTCAATTTCAACGCGGATTTCCTTCACGCGCGCTTCAATCTCGCCCTTCTTGCCTTTACCGCCGATGATCGTGGTGTTCTCCTTGTCAGAGACGATCTTCTCGGCTTTACCGAGGTCCTGCAAGGTGACGGTTTCCAGCTTGCGGCCCGTCTCTTCCGAGATGACCGTGCCGCCGGTCAGAAAGGCAATGTCTTGCAGCATTGCTTTGCGGCGATCGCCGAAGCCGGGGGCTTTGACGGCAAGCACGTTCAACATGCCGCGCAATTTGTTCAGAACAAGCGTAGCAAGCGCTTCGCCGTCAATATCTTCGGCGAGGATGACCAGGTCGCGTTTGCCGATCTGCACCAGTTTTTCGAGAATGGGGACGATATCTTGCGCAGCCGAGATTTTCTTCTCGTTGATGAGAATATACGGCTCGCTGATGACCGCTTCCATTTTATCGGCGCTGGTGATGAAATAAGGCGAGAGGTAGCCGCGATCGAACTGCATCCCTTCGACATATTCAGTTTCAAATTGCATACTTTTGGATTCTTCGACGGTGATAACGCCGTCTTTGCCGACCTTGCCCATCACATCGGCGATCAAGTTCCCGATCGTTTCATCGGCGGCGGAGTTGGTCGCCACAGAGCCGATCTCTTCTTTAGTATCAATCTTCACCGCCATTTTGCGGAGTTCTTCCACAACGCTCTCCGCGGCAAGCGAGATGCCGTTTTTGAGCAGCATGGGATTGTAGCCAGCTTCAAGCGCCTTCAAGCCTTCGTTGACGATGGCGTGAGCGAGCACGGTCGAGGTGGTCGTGCCGTCGCCGGCGATGTCGTTGGTCTTAGACGCGGCTTCTTTAAGAAGTTGCGCGCCCATATTCTCAAACGGGTCTTCCAGTTCGATCTCTTTGGCGACGGAAACGCCGTCGTGAGTCACCGTCGGCGAGCCGAACTTGCGATCAATCGCAACGTTGCGACCTTTCGGTCCAAGCGTGGCGCCAACCGCATTGGCGACCGCATTCATACCATTCTTAAGTTTACGACGAGCGTCTTCCGAAAAGACGAGTTGTTTAGCAGCCATTTTTCATTCCTCCAGAATTAGCCTTCAACGATAGCTAAGATATCGTTTTCTTTAAGGATGAGCAGTTTCTTGCTATCCACTTTCACTTCGGTGCCGGAATACTTAGCATACAGCACACGGTCCCCCACTTTGACGTCCATTGCAATGCGTTCGCCGTCTTCGTCGCGGTCGCCGGGTCCCACTGCAAGGATTTTGCCTTCTTGCGGTTTTTCCTTAGCAGTTTCGGGAAGAATGATGCCGCCGGCGGTCATTTCTTCCTGCTCGATCGGTTCAACGATCACGCGTCCGCCAAGGGGCTTCAACTTCAATTTGCTTGCCATCTTTCTGCCTCCTGATAGGATTTATAATTATTCATGAAATTAGCGCCCTTCATGCTTGAGCGCCGAACGTAATATTACTTATTTTAGAGGGGCAAGTCAAGGGGATTGTAAAATTTCTTACAAAGTTCTGATAGCCGGCGACGCGTCAGGGCGTCGGCGTTGCGGTCAGATTGGGCGCCGCGCCGCCCGCTGCCGGCGTACCCGTCCCCGATGCGTTCGGAGCCGGGGCGGTTGGCGCGCTTAGTGAAGCGCAGATCAGCTCTCCCGTCTCCACAATGCCGAGAATCGTCTGTTGCGAGTCGGCGTAGCCGTCAGGGTTATTGCGGAGTTCCGCGCGCACGTCGCCCATCACCTTCATCGCTTCGTCGCATTTGTTGTCTCTAGGGCGGCTCAACGCGGATAATACCGATCCGTAAACGTAGTAATAGACGATAGTGTTCGGCGAGATGGCAAGCCCTGGCACGACGACCGGGTTCTCATCCAGATCGGGGAAGCATTTCTCCAGTCCGCGCCCCATGCAAGAATCTTCGTCCGAACAGCCATATGTGGCGCATTTGAGCGAAAAGATCGAACCTTCGTAGTTGCGAGAGCGAAAATAAACGATGCCCAATTGCCCATAAATATCGGAGTTCGTCGGCTCGTATTGCAACGCTTTTTGTACATTGCGCGCAGCGGCGAAGTATTCGCCTAACTGCGAGTACGTCCGCGCAATCGAAAGATGCGGACCCGGGTCTTTCACGCCGATCTGTTCATTGATGCGCACGGCGCGATCGAAATATTCCAACGATTTTTCGTACGTTGGGCGCGCCTCCTCGATGCCTTGTTTGCTCGCGATGTTAAACGCGAGGATACGATAGTTCGCGCCGGCGCGCGTGTAAAGAAAGGTGAAATTTGGTTCGATGGCGATGGCTTTGTCCCATTCGGCGATGGCAAGCTCGTATTGACCAAAAGTCTCCAGCACCGCCGCATAAACGCGATGAACATCCATGATAGTATCGTCTTGCGCCAGCGCTTGTTTGACGGTTAACTCCGCTTGATCCCATTTTTGCTGGTCAAGCAACACCTCGGCGTAGTACACCAATGCCAGCGTATTGGAGCTATCCAATTGCAACGCCGTCAGCGATTCCGCTTCTGCGTCGCGCAAATAATTCTGTATTTCGTCGGTTGTGCGAAAGTTGGGGTTGGCGTTCCAATTCAGCGCAAACGCGCGGACAGCGTGCGCGGAGCTATCTTCGGGCGTTAGTTCTATCGCTTTAGCCGCCGATTCAAGCGCTTCGGCAAGGCGCGCTTTCTTCTCGTCATTGGTGATCAGGAAGGCGGAAGAGTACGTTTGAATGCGCGATAACTTCGTCCAGGTTTGAGCGTTATTGGGATCTACCACAACCGCCGCGCGATAGGCTTGAATCGCGGCGTTGACGTTTCCTGCGCTAAAGTAGGCTTCGCCTTCCAGAATCAGCGATTCAGGCGAACGTGTGGGAGTCGGTGTGTTTTGAAAGAGCGGCTCGATCTCTCCGCTGTTAATTTGCTGCAAAACCCAAACTCCGCCGAGAAGCATGATCACCCAAATGAATAACCGATAGATATTGGATTGCGGCTTGCGATTAAATAATGGGCGGCGGGGCGAGATGTTCATGGCGTGGCAGTCGCGTCTGGCGGCAGCGTATTGATCGGCGGGGCGACGAGATTCTCCTGGCAAATTCGAATCGTTTCGCTTGCTGCGAATTGCGCGTTCTCGTCCGCAGGGACTTTCGATTGAATTTCTCGCGCAACTTGCAGCGCCTCGCCGCAATTTCCAGTGCGCGCCAAGGCAAGCGCCAACGTATAGTAGTATTCCGCGATGCGAATATCGTTCGATAGGGCAAGCCCGACGATCGTCTTGCCTTCTTCGATCGCACCGCCGTTGACCGCAAGGCGCAATTGTTCAATCGCTTCTGCCCAATACAAATTACGATAGTACATCACGCCGTAATTGCCGCGCAGGCTGGGGTCTTGCGGTCTGTTGTTCACAGCGGTCTCCGCGTACTGCAGCGCTTTTGCGTAATCGCCCGATCCCGCATAGGTGCGAGAAATATAGAGGTCAGGAAATGGGTTGGCGGGGTCGAGCACATCGGCGCGCGTGAAAGCGGTGATCGCTTGATCGGAAACGCCCAAAGTACGATAGTTCAGCCCCAACGACATCCAAAGGTCGGGGACGTTTGCGTTAATCGCCAGCGCGGCTTTGAATTCGGCGACAGCCTCTTCATAATTTTGGGTAGCCTCCAGCAGAAGACCGCGCGCGCGATGCACTTCCATTGTGTCTGGGGCAAGCGCCAGCGCAACCTTCGACTCTTCAATTGCCTTCGTTACATTGTCAAACGAACCGGAGTTCACCAGAATTTCCGTGTAATAGGCGTGCGCCAAACCGCTGTTCGGATCGAGTTGCAACGCCTGTTCAATCCATGTCAGCGCGTCTGAGTTCTTCCCTTGCATATCCGCCGCCCGCGCGCGGATGGCGTACCCCATAGAATTGTTAGGCATAAGCAATAGCGCGTTCTCCGCGCTGGTCTGCGCTTCGGCGGGTTTGCCTGTCAGCATTTGTACGCGGGCGAGGGCAATATACAGGGACGGGTCGCGCGGCGCGGAACGGATCGCTTCTTGATACAGTTGAATAGACTGCAAGAACTTCCCGGCTTGGAACAACGACTCGGCTTCCGTAACGTAGGCTTCCAACGAGCGCGTCGGCGTGGGCGTCGGCATGAACGGGTTCGGCTGGCTCGGCAAATAGATTTGATTAAAGTAGTATCCAAAGAGCGCCACCAAGCCTAAGACAATCCACCCGAATATATTCGGGCGGCGTTTGGGGCGATTCATACTCCATTTTGTTTTCTTTCGTAAATACATTTTTTCATATTACCATAAAAAAATAAAGGGCATTTTAAGAATACCGGCGATGTAGGGCAATCGCATTTGACTTTCTCATATTCGAATATATGGTCAATTTTTCGTTGAATTCTTCGTTTTGCCAAAATATGGGCTTCCATATTTTGACCGCAAGTCGTAAACGTAACGATTATTTCCGTATATAGGGCTCACATTTTGAAATGCGATTGCCCTAACCGGCGATGAAATCGGGCGGGGAAAGTTAAAAGAGGATGATAAAATCAACGCATGCGCTTCGAAATTTTTACGCTTCTTCCCGATGTCTTCTCTCCTTATCTGGAAGTCAGCATTCTTAAACGCGCCAGCGAACGGGGATTGATTCAAGTCAACGTTCACAACATACGCGATTACGCGCACGATAAGCATCGCGTTACCGACGACACCCCGTATGGCGGCGGCGGCGGGATGGTGATGAAGCCTGAGCCGGTCTTCGAGGCGGTCGAATCGGAATTAGGACGCGCTCCGCTTCAGACGACGGGTCAACCTGTCCCAATCATTCTGCTTACGCCACAAGGGCGTGTCTTCACCCAGCGCATCGCCGAGGAGTTATCTCAACACGAACGCATCGCGCTGATCTGCGGGCGCTACGAAGGCGTGGACGAACGCATCCGCGAACATCTCATCACCGACGAAATCTCAATTGGCGATTATGTGTTGACCGGCGGCGAACTGCCCGCGCTGATTCTGATCGACGCTATTTCGCGCCTCATCTCCGGCGTGTTGGGCGACCCCACCGGTGCGCAGGACGACTCGCACTCGATGGGCTTGCTCGAATATCCGCATTACACCAAACCGGCGGAGTTTCGCGGCTGGAAGGTCCCCGAAGTTTTGCAAAGCGGCAATCACGCCAAAATTGACCGGTGGCGCAGGGAGCAATCTCTGCTCCGCACGTTCAACAAACGACCCGACATGCTGGAGAAGACGAATCTTCATCAGAACGATCTCAAGTTCCTGAAAAATATCGGTTATGAATAACGCGTAGCGCGCGTTACGCGATCATCTTTTTGGAGGCAACAATGCCAGCGCGACTCAACTATGGCAAGATCTTTCTACTCGGCTTTGGATTCTTTGGCATCAGCGTAGTATGGGGCGTCTACAACGCCTTCGTGCCCATCTTTCTTTCAGAGAAATTTCACGTTGCGCCCGGCTGGATCGGGTTCTTTATGACGCTGGATAATATCGCCGCGTTATTTATTCAACCGCCGGTCGGCGCCTGGTCGGATCGTATACGCACCCGCCTTGGACGGCGCATTCCATTCATCGTGATTGGCGCGCCGATTACTGCGCTGGCATTCGGGTTGATTCCGCTCGCTTCCATCATTCCTCTTTTTGTGGCTTGCACAAGTTCCATGTTGCTCAGCGCGGCGCTTTGGCGCACGCCGGTCGTGGCGCTCATGCCCGACATTACTCCTTCTCCGTTCCGTTCACAAGCGAACGGCATCGTCAACTTCATGGGCGGAATCGGTTCCATCATCGCGTTACAGACCGGCGGCTTGTTGTATAAACTGAGCCCTAACTTTCCTTTTTGGATGGGTTCGGCGTTAGTCATATTGGCTGCGTTGATCGTTTTTCTATTTATCGAAGAGCCAAAGGAATATGAAGAAGCGGAACAACAGCCCGGCTTACTGGAAAGCCTGCGCGAAATTATCACCGATAAAGAAAAAAGCGGCTTGCGCTTGTTGTTTGCTATATTCTTCTGGTTCGTCGGCTACTCGGCAGTCGAAACATTTTTCACGCTGTACGCCAAATACCATCTGGGATTAGAACCCGGAGACGGCGCGACCATGCTGTCGGTTCTGCCGCTGTTCTTCGTGCTGCTCGCCATTCCTTCCGGTTTCATCGGCGGACGCTTTGGTCGTCGGGTGACCATCGCCGCCGGCTTAGTCATGTTGATCGTTATGCTGCTGCTGTTTTATATCACCCCGGCAACGGCGCTCTTGACCGGCATCGCTCCGCTGCCGGTGGTCGGGATTCCGCTTGTAGAAGGCGGAGCGCGCATGCTGACGCTCGGAGGCGTTCTCTTGATCTTTGGCGGCATCGGCTGGGCGCTCGTCAACATCAATTCGCTTCCAATGGTAGTGGACTTAACCGGCGCGGCGCGCATCGGCACGTTCACCGGGTTGTATTATCTATCTTCCACGCTCTCAGCGATCGTCGGTCCGAACCTGAACGGTTGGGCGGTCCAGTTCGCGGGCAACAATTACAACGTCATTATGATCACTTCGCCGATATTTATGATTATCGCGTTATGGCTCATGCTGGGAGTCCGCCGCGGAGAGGCAGTCGTTCCGGGCGCGGAAACAAATTCACTTTAAGCCTGAACAAAGAATCGGCAGTCAAGGTTCCGGCTTGTCGAATGTTTCAAGTAATTGTATACTTGCGCTGAAAAAGGGTTTGCGATAACCCTAACTACAAATTTCAAGAGGAGAAGAACTATGAAGAAGTTTTACGGTTTGTTCGCAGCGCTCTTGGTCGCCGCTATGATTCTGCCCGCCTGCGCCCCGGCAGAAGTAGACTGCTCCAAGGAAGACGTGTTCTGCGTCGGCTTAGTGACGGATGTCGGCAAGATCAACGACAAGTCCTTCAACCAGTCCACCTGGGAAGGCGTTCAGCTTGCGAAGCAACAATTGGGCGCGAACGTCCAATACATTGAAACGTCAGACGCAAAGGATTACGAAAAGAACATCGCGACCTTTGGCGACGCCAACTACGATGTGGTCGTGACCGTCGGTTTCGCTCTCGGCGAGGCGACCATTGCCGCCGCGGCGAAATATCCCAACATTAAGTTCATCGGCGTAGATCAGTTCCAAGCGGAAACGGTGAACGGCGTTTCCGGCTTGAGCTTCCCTGAAGATCAGGCTGGCTTCCTCGTCGGCGCGCTAGCGTCCATGATGAGCAAAAGCCACAAAGTCGGCGCCGTCTGCGGCACCGACGTCGTTCCGCCCGTCTGGCGCTTTGGCGAAGGCTACAAAGCCGGCGCCGCCTACGCCGACGGCATGAACGGCACCGCCACCGAAGTGTTCGTTGTGTATCACAGCGACGTTGGCTTCGACAAGACCTTCACCGATCCCGAATGGGGCGCTCAGACCGCGAAATCCATGATGGATCAAGGCGCTGACACGATCTTCGGTTGCGGCGGCGTCACCGGCAACGGCGCGATCACTGCCGCCGCCCAAGCCGGCGGATACGCCATCGGCGTTGACACCGATCAGTATTTGACACTGCCCGAAGCCGCTCCGCGCATGCTCTCCAGCGCGATGAAGCTCATCACCCCGAGCGTCTTCGATCTGATCAAAGCCGCCAAAGAAGGCACGCTTCAGAGCGGAAACGTATACGGACCGGCTGGATACGCTCCGTACCACGACCTTGACGGCGAAGTGCCCGCTGAAGTGAAGACGGCGATGGAAAAGATCAACGCCGATCTCCTCAGCGGCGCAGTGACGACCAACGTCCCGCCTGTTAAACCGTAACAACGTTTTATAAGTTTATAAAAAGGAAAGAGGTTCGCCTCTTTCCTTTTTTTTACCTTTTTCTTTATTTGTTGATATAATCTCGCAGCCACCCTAACCGAACCGAGGGATTTATGCAGGAAGAGCCACAATCCAATTCAAGCGTAAAACGCTACGCGCGGTCAGCGTTAGACGCGCTTCTCGCCCCAACCTTATCCATTTTTACGGCTATGGTTTTGGGCGGCATAATCATCCTCAGCGTAGGCGGGAATCCTTTCCTGGCGTATTACGGCTTAATACAAGGCTCGCTCGGCTCCGCCAAAGCGCTCAGCGAGACCGCCGTTTGGGCGACGCCCTACATCTTCGCTGGGTTGGCGGTGGCGCTAGCCTTCAAGGGAGGCTTATTCAACATCGGCGCAGAGGGGCAGCTCGCCGTCGGCGCGACGACCGCCGCGCTGTTCGGTTACGCGTTGCCAGAATGGCTGGGCTTCAACCTGCCCGCAATCATCCATTTACCGATTGTGATTATCGCTGGCGCGATCGCAGGGACCATTTGGGCGGCGATCGTTGGCTACCTCAAAGCGTACACAGGCGGGCATGAAGTCATCAATACGATCATGATGAACTACATCGCGCTTAATACGATCTCTTTCCTACTCAACGGCCCGATGAAAGACCCCAGCCCGACCAACGTGATTTCGCGCACGCCATTGGTAGCGGAGAGCGCGCGCCTAGCCCCCATTTTCAGCGGACTGCGCGTACACTGGGGCTTCATCCTCGCGCTGGTCGTTGCATTCGCAGTTTGGTGGCTGCTTAGCAAAACCACGCTGGGATTTGAAATAAAAACTGTCGGTCTTAACCCAGACGCGGCAAAATACGCGGGCGTCAACGTCAAGCGCATTATCATCCTCACGATGGCGCTTTCGGGCATGCTGGCGAGTCTGGCTGGCACGGTCGAAGTGACCGGGTTAAATTATCGGCATGAATTAGGCTTCTCGCTCGGCTACGGTTTCGACGCGATCGCGATCGCCCTATTAGGCAAATCGCACCCATTAGGCGTTGTGCTTGCCTCCATCTTATTCGCCGCCATGCGCAACGGCGCGACGCGCATGCAGTTCCTTACGCAAATGCCGGTCGACTTAATCTCAATGCTGCAAGCGCTGATCTTGCTCTTTGTCGCGGCGGATGCAATTATCCGATATCTTTATCGAATCAAAACGCAAGGCGAGCGCATCGTTCTCACACGAGGCTGGGGAGGTTAGAAACGCTATGGATTGGAAACGATACACCTTTATTTTTCTAATCATCACCGTCCTCTTCGGCGCGGTAGTAATGGTCGGCATCTCCAAATCGCCGCCAATCCTTACGATTACTAGTATGCTCGCCACTACCATCGCCGTCGCCACGCCGCTCACGCTCGGCGCGCTTTCAGGCGTATTTTGCGAGCGCGCGGGCGTCGTCAACATCGGCATTGAAGGCATGATGTTAACCGCCGCTTTCTTCGGATGGTTAGGCGCGATCTATATGTATCACGTCTTCGGCTTCGAAAAATGGCCCAGCATTTTTACTGGGCTGATCGCAGCGATCCTCGCGGGCGCGTTGATGGGCTTGCTCCACGCCGTGCTATCTGTCACATATAAAGTAGACCAGATCATCGGCGGGACCGTGATCAACATCCTCGCCGTCGGTCTGACCGGATTCCTGAACCGGCAACTCTTCTTCGGCAAAGGCAGCGCGTTTGGCGGGCATATCCCCAACTCGCCGGGCAACTTACTTAACATCCACGTCCCCCTCACAGAAATGTTCGCTCCCATTTGCGGAGGTTCGACGAGTTGCCTAGAGATCGTTCGGGCGATCAATTCAGTGCTCGATCAACGCCCGATAGCCATCAGCGCCATCGTTCTTGTTTTCGTTTCCCATTATGTGCTCTTCAACACGCGCTGGGGCTTGCGAACGCGCGCCGTGGGAGAACACCCCAAAGCGGCAGACACGGTCGGCATCAACGTCGTCAAAATGCGCTATATCAACGTGGTGATCGGCGGCGCGCTCGCTGGCTTGGCTGGCGCATACTTCACGATCGAATCAGTGCCGTCATTTGAACCCTTGCTCACCAACGGACGCGGCTTCATTTCGCTTGCCGCCATGATCTTCGGCAACTGGTCGCCGATCGGTTCGTGGGTAGCGTCGTTGCTCTTCGGCGCCTCGCAGGCGTTACAAATCAACATGCAGATTTTCCGCGATGCAATCCCGCCGGGCTGGGGATTTTTGCAACAAGCGTATATCGTCGGCTTAATTCCCTATATCCTAACCATGCTCATCCTTACCGGTATCATCGGTCGTACGATCGCGCCCGCTGCAGACGGAACGCCTTACGAGAAATAACATGGCAAAATTCGATATCGTCCTCCAAGCGCAAGGCATCACGAAACAATTCCCCGGCGTGCTCGCTAATGATCGCGTAGATTTTGATCTGCGTCGCGGCGAAATTCACGTTTTACTCGGCGAGAACGGCGCCGGAAAATCCACGCTGATGAACGTTCTCTACGGTCTCTATAAAGCCGACTCGGGCGAGGTGACCGTCGAAGGCGTTCCGTTGCACTTAAATTCTCCGCGCGACGCCATTATGCATGGCATTGGCATGGTGCATCAGCATTTTATGCTTATTCCGGTCTTCACAGTGACAGAAAACATCATGCTCGGCGCAGAAACGAATCATCGCGCCTCTCAAAGCGATGCGCCATTGGCGAAATTAGACCGCGCCGAGGTTGCGCAAAAGATTCGAGATCTTTCGCATCAATATCGGCTGGACGTCGACCCCGACGCCATCGTCGGCGATCTTCCTGTGGGCGTTCAGCAACGCGTCGAAATCGTCAAGGCTCTCTATCGCAAAGCGAATATCCTTATTCTCGACGAACCGACCGCCGTATTAACTCCACAAGAGGCGGAAGAACTCTTTCGCATTATGCACGACCTGACCCGTGAGGGCGTTTCGATCATCTTCATCACTCACAAACTGAAGGAAGTGCTCGCCGTTGCCGACCGCATCACAGTTATGCGCGGGGGTCGCGTAGTTGGCTCGGCGGTTCCCAAAGACTCGGACGAGCATAAACTTGCCGCTATGATGGTCGGACGCGACGTAATTCTCACCGTTAAGAAGAAACAGGCGCAACCCAAAGAAACCGTCCTCAGCGTCAATCAACTGAACGTAAAAGACGTGCGCGGACTTAATGCCGTAAATGGAGTATCGTTTACCGTCCGCGCCGGGGAAGTGCTCGGCATCGCCGGCGTACAGGGAAACGGGCAGACTGAACTCGCCGAAGCGCTGACAGGACTGCGATCTATTGAGAGCGGGCAGTTTTCGCTTTTGGGCGCGGATCTCACCGGACGCCCTCCGCGCCCAATCACCGAAGCGGGTCTGGCACACATTCCTGAAGACCGTCAACGTTACGGTTTGGTGCTTTCCTATTCGGTCGCCGACAACATGATCTTATGCGACTATTACCAACCGCGCTTCTCCAAAGGGATTGTTATTCAACAAAAGAACGTAGACGCCAACGCCGAGAAATTAATCAAAGACTTCGACGTACGCACGCCCTCGCCGTTCACGCCCGCAGGGAAATTATCCGGCGGCAATCAGCAGAAAGTGATCGTAGCGCGCGAGCTGAGCCGCCCGGTTAAACTCCTGATCGCTTCGCAGCCCACCCGTGGATTAGACGTCGGTTCCATTGAATACATTCATAAAGAGATTATTCTTATGCGCGATCGCGGCGTGGCTGTCTTGCTCATTTCCGCCGAATTAGACGAGATCATGTCGCTTTCAGATCGCATTGCAGTGATGTATCGCGGAGCGATCATCACAACCCTGGATCGTAAAGCTGCGACGCGCGAAGGCTTAGGGTTATTAATGGCTGGCGGGCAAGAAACCCCGGCCTAAATTTCCAAAATAGATTCGGGATTTAATCGGATATAGGAACAATGGGGCGTTTTCGCGCGTCTATATCCAAGTACAATATTATAAATTCACAGAAAGGCGTAGATATGTCTAAAATCAAATTTATTTCTGGAATCTTCCTCATAACCGTCCTCCTTCTTTCGGGGTGCAACCTACCTTCGAACGCGCCTGCCACCGAGAACCCCGGCGCAGTGCAAACCAGCGCGGCGCTCACCGTGGAAGCGTTATTGAATCAACCGACTCCATTCAACACGCCCACCTTACCGGTCGCGCCGCCAACTTTTACGGCGCTCCCCACAATGCCGCTTCCTACATCAACGCCCTTCGTAGCCCCCACCGCAACGGCAACGTGCGATCTGGCGCAGTTCATCAAAGATGTGACAATTCCGGATGGAACAAATTTTAATTCCGGCGACACCTTCACAAAAACATGGCGCTTGCGAAATATCGGCACATGCACTTGGAACGGCTACTCGTTAGTCTTTGACAGCGGCGACTCCATGAACGGCATCTCGCCAGTCGCGCTTGGCACAGTCGCGCCGGGACAGGAAGTGGACGTTTCGACAACCCTCAAAGCCCCGCCGGCAAATGGAACCTATCGCGGATATTGGCGCATCCGTAACGGGGGCGGCGTCTTGATCCCCGTACAAGGCGGAGCGCAGGGCAAGTCGTTCTATGTGGAAATTAAAGTCGGCGGAGGCGGCGGAAGCGCGGGCTTCGACCTCCACACACAAGCGCCGAGCGCGCAATGGCTCAGTTGTGGAGACCCATGCGGCGGAGCCACAACGCTAACATTCGGCGGTCCCGATACGGATCCGAACGGATTCGCGATGTTCCGCAACAATGCGACGTTGGAAGACGGCTCAAAGCCTTCCAAGGTGGTAGAAACTCATCCGATGTGGGTGAACGACGGCGTGATCACCGGCTTGTATCCTGCTTATACCGTTCAGCCTGGCGAGCGCTTCAGAGCAAAAATCGGATTCTTAGGTCCCTGCGGTTCGGGCAACGTTATTTTCCAACTCAACTACAAGCAGGGCGGCACGCTCCACCCACTGGGGTCATGGACAGAATCGTGCGATGGAAGCCTGACCGCTGTGAACGTTGATCTGAGCGGCATCGCCGGGCAAACCGTTCAATTCGTTCTGGGAGCGCTGGCAAATGGAAGTTCCGGGCAAGATTGGGCAATTTGGGTAAGTCCGCGAGTGGAAATCCCCTAGTATGCGAAGCGCCCGATGTTTCATCGGGCGCTTTTCACAACAGGTATAATTCTTGCGGCGAATATGCCGAATCAAAGAAAGGAAGATTGAATGTTCGAATTTCGTTCACATAAAATTCTGGTTGCGTTGACCTGCCTCGCCGTAATTCTTGCGGCGTGTGCACCGACAGCGCAAAACGAATCCATCATCTCAACTGCGGTAGCGCAGACGGTAGAGGCGAATCAACAAACGCCTCCTACGAATACGCCGTTGCCGCCCCTGCCGACGCTGCCCGCAACGCTAACGCCCGCCGCGATAGATACGCCCACTGAAATCCCCACGTTGTCTTCTGCGCCGTCTGACTCGGATTGCATCCACGCCAGTTTGGTCGGCGAATATCCGCCAGACCAGACGCTCTTCAAACCCGATGAGGAATTCACGAAAACATGGACAATCAGAAACGAGGGAACCTGCGCATGGGATACGTCGTATAAATTGATCTTTTGGAGCGGCGACGCCCTGGGCGGCGCCACCTACTATTTCCTAACCCAAACCGTCCCGCCGGGCGGCGATATTTCAATCAGCATTCCGCTAAAAGCGCCTTCGACCGAAGGAACCTATACCGGCTACTGGCGTTTACAAACGCCTTGGAACAAAGTATTTGGCGTCGGTCAATATAGTCAAGCGTTCTATGTAGCGATTCAGGTTAATAAACGTCCTCAACTGCAATATGGCGTCACCGGCGTAACGTATGATATTGTGCGCGATCCTCCGACCGGCTGCCCCGTTAATGTTAACTACACCGTGTACGCTAACATAACCGTGAACGGACCTGTGGATATTACCTATCGTTGGCTTCAAAAAGACGGAAATGAAAGCGCCATTAAGCCGCTCAGTTTCTCAAGCGCAGGCACAAAGACAATTTCACGCTCTTGGATGGTGGGAAGAGGAGACAGCTCCAACGATCGTTGGATGCAAATCGTTGTATTCGAACCTGAGTATATGGAATTTCCCAGGGCGGTCTGGCCCAACCCCTGTCCGTAACGCCCGCAGTAAAAGTGGGAGCGTCAAAATCGCTCCCACTTTTTGGGAACTTAACAGCCCCGCTTTCCGTTTATTGTTTAATGCGTAAAACAATACTGGAGGCGTCATGATGCCTAACCTTATTAAGCAATTATCCATACCAGCCCTACTCCTTAGCATAACGCTCGCCTGCAGTACGCTTGCGCCCGCTACGCCTCAACCTATCGAAACGCTCAATGCATTGTATACGTCCGTAGCAGCCACGTTAGACTCTCTGTCAACGCCCACGGAAACGACCCAGGTCGTCGAACCGACCGCTACGCCGTTCCTCTCTTTTCCGACAACGAGCAGCACACCTTTCATCGTCAATACGATCACAAGCGTTCCACCTACTCAAACTGCAATAAAATGCGACGCAGCGGCGTTTGTCGCCGACGTTACTATCACAGACGGCGCACTCATCGGACGCGGAAGCGATTTCACCAAGATTTGGCGGCTCAAAAATGTCGGGACTTGTGCATGGACGACCTCTTACGCGATCGTGTATGTAAGCGGCGAGAAATTTGGAGCGTCGAACGTTATTCCTCTAACCGCTCAGGTCGTTCCCGGTCAGACCGTAGATATCGCCATCAATCTCACCGCCCCCAACGCTAACGGTCGCTACCGCGGAAACTGGAAATTACGCAACTCTTCAGGCGCATTATTCGGCGTCGGTCCAGACGCCCAGACCAATTTCTATGTAGATGTCAACGTCAGCGGGTATACATTGAGCGCTTACGATTTTGTCGTAAATTACTGCGACGCAACGTGGAAAAGCGAGACGAAGAACCTCGGCTGTCCCGGCTCGCAAGGCGACGATCGCGGATTCGTACGCGGGCTTAAAGAACCTGTGATGGAAGATGGGGCGACGCGCGGCGATGGGCTGCTAACCTATCCCAACAAATCCGGCTCCGGCTTCATCTCCGGCAAGTTCCCCAATTTTATTGTGCGGAACGGCGATCGTTTCCAAGCCCTAATCGGATGTCAATACGGCGCGAAAGGATGCGATGTTATTTTCCGCCTACAATATCAGATCGGCAACGGCGACGTCAAAACTCTCGGTCAGTGGCACGAAGCGTACGAAGGTCTTTATTACCCTGTTAATGTAGACATAAGCGCGCTGCGCGATCAAAAAGTTAAGTTCATTTTGACGGTACTGGCGAACGGTTCATCGCACGACGATTTCGCGCTGTGGGTCAATCCACGCATTACCCGCCAGAGCGCTAACCCAGCTACGTTAACTCCATCTCGCACGCCAACCGCGTCTCGCACGCCAACCGCGTCTCGCACGCCAACCGCATCTCGTACGCCAACCGCATCTCGCACAGCCACTGCATCTCGCACGCCAACTGCGTCTCCAACAGCGACCGCGTCTCAAACGCCAACCACAGCGCCTACTGAAACGGAGACGCCTTTGCCCTCAGACACGCCTGAACCATCGGCGACGCCTACGCAATAATCTATAAAAGCAATGCGATATAATTGCGTCATAAACAAACTTCGTAAGCCTGCGCCGTTCCTCTAACGCGCTAGTTAACCGTACCCCCGGAGGTTACAAATACTATGTTCGTTCAAAAATCAATGCGATACATCGCACCCATCTTGATCAGCGCCAGCCTGTTGCTTGCGGGTTGCAATCTAGGCGCGACGCCGCCCGCCCCCACGCAGGACTTAAACGCGATTAACACTTCCATCGTTGGCACGACCATCGCACAACTCTCCAGCCAAATGACAGGCACCGCGCTTGCGATTCCTACCAACACGCCCACAGCGACGCCGACAAATACGGCGCAGCCTATCGCCACGCTGCCGATCTCATCGCCCTCTTCCAACGAACTCCCGACGATCTCCTTCAACGCTACGCCCCTTCCAGGAACGACGCCGCTTGTTCCTCCTCAAAATACGGGACCGACTCAAGCGCTTGGCGACTCATGCAGCAACAGCGCCTTTGAAGCTGATATTACGATTCCAGATGGGTCCATCCTAAAGCCGGGAGAAGATTTCGTAAAGACTTGGAAGATTCGCAACACAGGCACCTGCGCATGGGACGACGGCTTCGCTCTCGTATTTATTGGAGGGGATCGAGCGATTGATCCATATGACTTCAAATTCAAGAAAACCGACGATTTCGTCGCCGGCGGGCAAGCGATCAATATCTCAATTAAACTTACCGCGCCGCTCACCCCAGGCGATTATCAAGGTCATTGGCGCATGCGCAACGATAAAGGCTACTATTTCGGAACGATAGTTTCCGTCTACTTCACAGTGAAAAAGAAATAACTAAGGGAGACAAACAATGAAATGGCATATTACCCTCGCATTCCTTCTAGTCGCCGCGCTTCTTGCCGCCTGTGGCGCGCAGCCTACGCCCTCAGAACCAACGCCTGATATCGCCGCTGTGCGGACCTCCGCCGCCAGCACGGTCATCGCGCAATTTACGCTCACGGCGGCGGTCTTCACGCCGACGCCTCCTGTCGCGCCTACTCAATCCGTTATCGAAACTGAAGCGCCGGCGGAAACCGAAGAAAGCGCCACCCAACCCGCTGAAACATCCGAAACCGATGCGGCGTTATGCGATCTACTCGGCTACGACGCGGAAACGATAGACATCAGCGTGCCGGATAATACTATCATGATGCCCGGTCAAGAATTCATCAAAACCTGGAAGGTCAAGAACGTAGGCACGTGCGCTTGGGGCGCGGGGTACGCTCTCGCATTCGCCGGAACCGGCGTGAAAATGGACGGACAATTTATCTCATTTACCGAAGTAGTTCAGCCGGGACAAGAGGTGGAAGTTTCGGTGCAATTCAAAGCGCCCTCGCAAGCCGGCAATTACGTCAGCACATGGATCATGCAGAATCCGCGCGGCTTTACCTTCCCCGAAGCCATCTATGTGAAAATTACCGTACAATAGCGCGCGCCAGCGATTTCTAATCTCGTCGCGCTCATATCGTTGACTATGACCTCGTCACCCAGCAGGGCAAGCGTACAACTTGCCCTGCTTCATTATTACTACGCGCCGTCCTTCGCTTTGATCCTTAACGAAGAGAGCGCTTGCCGAAGCAACCCATACGCCGTGAGAAGCCATGCCAGCAACGCCAAGTAAATAAAATATTGCGGAATGACCAGAAGGAAATCCACTTCAATCGCTTTTGCTAATCGAAAAGAACTGGCGGTATACATGCCCAATGGAAAAACCATGCCCCAATACATTGGACTATACTCCAAGGGGAACTGCTTATGGACGTGCCGCCAGAAGCCGAGGATCAAGAGGAGCGGAATCCACCAAGTGGCGGTCGCCCAAAAAAACAAGGTGAAGCCTTTAAGATAGGGCGTTAAATCAGCCAGCAAGCTCCACTGATCGCCGCTCAGGATAAGCGTAGAGCCGGCAAGGGTGGCAATCGCGACCGCTCCCATATTAATCCAATAAGGCGGGGTCAACGTTTCCGGCTTTAGAGAAAAGAATGTAAAGCGGTAGAAAATCAGGGTGATAATATTCAGATAAAGCATACATCCCAGCAGATAAAACACAAGCGCGATGAACAAGATGAGCTGTTGATATTCTGGAATCTGCGGCGCGATGAGCGATCCCAATACAGAAATAGATTGAGTCGCCACCGCCGCGATAAGCCACGCTCCGTTAATACCCTGCTCAATGGTCGGCTTGTCAGGTCGTACGATCACAGCGGTAAAGAAAGCGTACATGATGAAGAGCCATAACAGGCAGCCCAATATCCAAAGCGCAATTCCTGCCGTAAAGTTGTGAAACAGGGCGACAAAGCCCGAGCCAAGCACGCAAGTGCCCGCTACCAACGTGAAGTATCCGGCGCCTGTTGCATGCGCGATCAGATCGCTCAACATCCGTTTGGGAAAGTAAAGTAGACGCGCCAGAGTTAAGATCCATAGGATAATATAAACGACAACGTTGATGTAGAAAAGCCCGAAAGCGATCCGCGTCATCTGCAGGAAGTTGGCGGCAATGGATATAATGCCCGTCGCCATGACCATCGCAAAATAATTGGGGGCGAGTTTTTCAACGCCTTCTAGAATCGCATGACGAACTGAAGTTATCGGCATGATCGCTTCATCTCTGACCTGGAATTTATTGCGCGGCTTTCCTACGCGTCCAAATGACTAATTGCAAACGCCGCCACGCATACGAGGTCGGAAAGGTTACGATATGCACCAAACGGCTGAACGGCATTAACGCGAACAATAAAAAGCCGGTCAAAAAGTGGACTTTATGCGCCAGCGGCAACGCAGTGACATATTGCGGCGCAGGTTGGAAAGTCGCCAGCGAAGCCATCCACGGCGTGGCAGTATGCAAAAACCACGCAGCTCCCCAACGATACCCAAAAGCAAGGATTAGCCCAAAGAGCACTTGCCCAAACAACAACACCAGCACAATCCAATCTACGGGCGAAGTGACCGTGCGAACTTTGGAAGAGGCGAGCCGTCGGTAGAGTAAAATGCCAACGCCTACCAGCGCCATAATACCGAGAATTTTGCCTGCCACTTCCGCCAGATAGAGCATTTCGGGCGTGCTGTGCAGCGCCGCCATGATTTTGGGGACAGTAAAGCCTGCAAGGTGAATCACTGTCGTAGGCAAAATCCCGTAATGCCAAAGCGTAGAACCCCAAAACTGCCAATCGCTCTCCAGCAGCTGCGAGGATAAACTAGTGAACGAATATTGATTCGTCAGATAGCGGTAGATCGTTCCGACGATCCCAATGGCGAGCGCCACATATGGGAAAACGACAAAAAGCAGGACATTAAGCATGACTCAAATCCTTTTCAGAAACGCGCTCGAGAAACGATTTCAACGCGGAAAGAAGATCGAAGTAGGGATTCTCCGATTCCGCGCCAAAGACCGCGAGCATCTTTTCCAGCGCGGGAATCACGCCGGAGCCAATCAACGCCCGACCAAATTCGCCATTGCGATTCTCTTCGCTTTGCCCCAAAAAGCGCAGGATGGCCGGCAGATGGTCGGGCAGTTCCAACCCAGCCGAAAAATTAACCGCGCGATACGTTTCATTTAGTTGCGCCATAAACGCGCCGCGTTTATAACTTTCGCCGTACAGGTGATAACCGATATAGGGATAGCAAACCGGTTGCATATCGAACGTAACGGTGTACAACTCCTGGATCCGCTGAATAGAGCGAGAAGCCGAGAAGCCGATAAACTTCCTCACTGTCGCTGCGATCTCTGGGTCTATGCGACTCAACGCTTCTTCCGTTTTCTGTAAAGTAGGCGCAACGGGATATTCCAGCAAATCGGCGAACACAAAATAGGCAAGGGCTGCATCTTCGCGCATAATTACAATCCTCGATGCGCACCCTGACTCTTACCGAAGCCAGATTCCGCTTTACGCTGTTGCGGGTCGTAGATTTCCTCGATATCGCCTTCGCGGCTGTACGGCGGAATAACAAAACGTTCCTGATAGGTCGGGAGCGATGTGAGACGATAAATAGCTTCGGCTTCCTCAGCGGTCATGTTCGCCTGAGCAAGCGCGTCAGCGGCTTCTTCGGCGGTCACATCGCCGACAGTTTCAGCGCGTTTGTAAATACGCACGCCGATCATCTTACGATAGGATTTCAGCACAACTTCGTCGTTGCCGGCGGAGAGCATCCGCGACATATAACGCACCGGCACGCGGGCTTTTTCCAGCGAGCTGAACAATTCCGCCTCCACGCGTTGCGCGCCGTTTTCTTGAGTCGAGTTGAGGACGGGCAGCAGCGGCGGCACATAGAACAACATCGGCAGCGTGCGATATTCGGGATGCAACGGCAACGCCAATTCCCATTCTTTGACGTATTGATAGACGGGCGATCTTTGCGCCGCTGCGATTACGCCGTCGGGGATGCCGCTCTCTTTCGCCGCCGCGATTACGCTCGGATCGTTCGGATCGAGGATCATTTCGCGTTGACGTTGAACGAGCTGTTCGTCCGGCACGCGAACCGCGTCGGGGATTTGATCGGCGTCGTAGAGCAACACACCTAGATAACGGATGCGCCCCACGCAGGAATGGAAGCAGGCGGGGGCTTGTCCGGTTTCGAGGCGCGGGTAGCACAAAATACACTTTTCCGATTTACCCGTCGCCCAGTTGTAATAAGTTTTCTTATATGGACAAGCCGAAACGCACATACGCCAGCCGCGACATTTATCTTGATTGATCAACACTACGCCGTCTTCCGCTCGTTTGTAGATCGCGCCTGAAGGGCACGCCGCCACACAGCCCGCGTTGAGACAATGATTACAAATGCGCGGCATGTAAAAGTAGAAGAGTTGTTCGATTGAAAAGAGGCGGCGCTTGTCGTCATCGCTCATACTTTCGAGCAGTGGGTCGTTGACCGCGTAAATATTGGAGCCGCTGAGATCATCGTCCCAATTGGGACCGGATTTAATATCAATCGGTTTGCCGTCCACGCGCGAGACGGGACGCGCGGTTGGCTGATCGTCGCCGAGCGGAGAGTTGAACAGATCGCCGTATTTATACGTCCATGGCTCATAGTAATCGTCCATAGTGGGCATGGCGGGGTTGGAAAACAAATTGGCAAAGGTTTGCAAGCGGTTTTGCAGTTTCAATTTCAACTGCGGATTCTTCGGCTTGTCTTCAAGTTCCCAGCCGCCATGGTACTTTTCCTGATCTTCCCACTGCGTCGGAAAACCGACGCCCGGCTTCGTTTCGACATTGTTCCACCACATATATTCCGCGCCTTCGCGGTCGGTCCAAATATTTTTACAGGCGATGCTGCAGGTGTGACAGCCAATGCACTTATCGAGATGAAACACCATTGAAACTTGCGATCTGATTTTCATAATGTTATGTCCTTTGTGTAAAAAACATGACAGGTTTCCGCGACGATTTTACAAACCGTGTATCTTGCCATTGCAATCTGTTCGACAGGGTGATTGCCTTCTAAAAAAACTGTCAGGTTTAGAACTCTGTCTTAGAACTCTGGCTCGCCGGGCAATTTACGCACCAGAATGAACGTATCGCGATTGACGCCTGTCGGACCCCAATAATTAAATCCGTAGGTGAATTGTCCATAGCCGCCAGCCATTAACATGGATTTGAGGCGAATGCGCGTAGGGCTGTTGTGTCCGCCGGCGCGTTTATTGCCGCGCATCGGCGATTTCGGCACGCTGATCGTTCGCTCAGGCGCATGGTAGACGATACAGATCCCGGATGGAATGCGCGCGCTAACGATAGCGCGTGTGACGGTCGTACCATGATCGTTGTACGCCTCCACCCAGTCGTTATCTACAATGCCGATCTCCTTCGCATCCTGCTCGCTGATCCACAACGGTTCAAGCCCGCGAGAGAGAGTCAGCATACGATCGTTATCGAAGTAATTTGAGTGGATATGCCACTTGGCATGCGGCGTGAGGTAATTCAATTGAATCGTTTTGCCTTCGCGCCGGCTTTGGTCTAAATCGCCAAACACGATGTGGTCAGGGCGCGGCTTGTATGTGGGCAAATGCTCGCCGTGCGCCAAATAGCCTTCATGGTCGAGATAGAAATGCTGGCGTCCCGTCAATGTACGCCACGGGACAAGCCGTTCAACGTTAAGAGTGTAGGCGGAATATGGTCGCCCGTCCGTCACAATGCCAGACCAAATTGGGCTGTTTAGCAAGCGACGCGGTTGACGTACAATTTCGGTAAACGTCAGACGCGAAGCGCGAGTGGGCTCAGCCAAATCGGTCAGCTTCAGCCCCATGCGTTCCTCTTCCGCTTCGAAAGCGCGATACGCCGCTTCGCCGTTCGTCTCTGGCGCGAGATGTAAAATAACATTGGCGGCGTCGCGGGCTAACGCCAAAGAAGGATACGTTTGCCCGTTCCACGAAGTCGTCGGACGGCTATCCACTAACTGTTGATAGAAATCGTCAATTTCCCAGTGAACGCCGTGAATGGCAAGCCCTTCTTTTTGCGCCTTCGGTCCGTATGAAACGAAACGTTTACCCAAATTAACATAATCGCGTTCGACCATGACGAAGTTCGGCATGGTTACGCCGGGGATAGGCTCGCATTCGCCGCGTCCCCAATCGCGGATGTTGGGCTGCGCCATCTCAGCGGGCGTATCATGCAAGAGCGGCATAGCGACCAGATCGCGCACCGGCTCGGGCAAGTGCGCTTCCGCCAATTCGCCGACCTTCTCCGCCAAAATTTTAAAGATATCCCAATCCGATTTCGACTCCCACGAAGGCGGCACAGCCATCGTCAGCGGATGAATAAATGAATGCATATCGGTCGTATTCAGATCGTCTTTTTCGTACCAGCTTGCGGCAGGCAGCACAATATCCGAATACAATGCCGAAGTATCCATGCGGAAGTTAATATCCACCACCAGATCCAATTTGCCTTCTGGCGCCTTATCGCGATACACCGCCTCATGAAAATAACTCTTATCCACCTCTTCAGCGATCACCTGATGATGCGTGCCGAGGTAATGTTTGAAGAAATATTCCTGTCCCTTCGCGCTGGCATTGAGTGCATTGCCGCGCCAGATGAACCACAAGCGGGGCCAGTTCTCAGGAGCGTCGGGGTCTTGTACCGCAAACTTTAGTTCGCCCGACTTCAAGCGCTCGACGATCCACTGCTTGATCTCTGCGTCAGATTTCGCCCCAGCCGCTTCCGCTTTCTTGACGATCTCCAGCGAGCTGACGTTGAACTGCGGATACGACGGCAGCCATCCCATGCGCACTGCGCGGATCTGCGCGTCGAGCGTGTGCTCTTGCGCCATTTCGCGGTGATGTATTTCACCGTCGGGGCGCGGAACGGGCTGCGAGTCGACAAAGGCGCGTTCGTAACGCCATTGATCGGTGTTGACGTAATGGAACGACGGCGAGTTCATTTGGCGCGGCGGCTTCTGCCAATCCAACGCAAAGGCGATCGAAGCCCACGGCGCCGTCGGTGCGAGTTTCTCCTGACCGACGTAATGATTCAATCCGCCGCCGTTGCGCCCCACACAACCGGTAAGCATCAACGCGCCGATGCACGCACGATAAATTAAATTGTTGTGATACCAGTGATTGACTCCTGCGCCGATAATGATCGTGCATTTGCCTTCGGTCTTGAGGGCGGTCGTCGCCCATTCGCGCGCAAACTGAATTACGGTTTGGCGGTCTATGCCTGTGTAGCGTTCTTGCCATGCGGGCGTGTACGATAAATTTTCATCGTCGTAGTCGGCGGGGTAATCGCCTGCGAGCCCGCGCCCTACGCCGTATTGCGCCATCAACAGATCGTAAATCGTTGCGACGGGAATTTTTCCGTTCGTAGTTTCAATATAACGCACAGGGATATTGCGCCGGAAGGTTTTGCCTTCGCCGAATTCCGCAAACGAGACGGATAATTCATCTTTGGAATCGCCGAAGAACGTGAGTTGTGAACGAATCTCACTTCCATCCAGACCGTCTTTCGGCTCCAGATTCCATTGACCTTTTTTCGTCTGCCAGCGGAATCCGAGTGTGCCTTGCGGCATACGCGGAGCGGCGCTAAGTTCGTCCCATACTAAAAACTTCCATTCGCCGTTTTCTACGTCTTTGGTGCGTTCCACTTGCGCGGCGCGGATCATTTTACCGGGCACATATGTTCCGTCCACGCTGTTCAGTTCCACTAAAAAGGGCGCGTCGGAATATTGCCGCAAATAATCCAAAAAGAAGGGCGTTGGATTCTGATAATGGAACTCGTTCATGATGACGTGATTGACCGCCATCCAAAACGCACCGTCTTGTCCCGCATGGACGGGAACCCACCAATCGGCGTACTTAGCGACTTGGCTAAAATCGGGCGCAAAGACGACCAGCTTCGTCCCGTTGTGACGCGCTTCGGCAGCGAAATGCACGTCGGGCGTGCGCGTCATACTCATGTTCGAGCCGACCGAGGCGATGAATTTAGAGTTGTACCAGTCGGCGCTTTCAGCAACGTCGGTCTGTTCGCCCCACACTTCGGGGCTGGCTGGCGGCAGGTCGCTGTACCAATCGTAGAAACTCATACTTACGCCGCCCATCAATTGCAGGAAGCGGCTTCCGCCCGCGTAACTTAGCATAGACATGGCGGGAATCGGCGAAAAGCCAATAACACGGTCGGGACCGTATTTTTTGATCGTGTAGATCGTCGAAGCGGAGATCATCTCTAGCGCCTCATCCCACCGCACACGACGAAACCCGCCTTTGCCGCGCGCTTGATGAAAGGATTTACGAGCGGCTGGATCGTCCATAATGCTCGCCCAGGCGGCTACAGGATCTTTGTGCGTCTCTTTAGCTTTCTGCCATAAATCGAACAGCACGCCGCGCATATACGGATATTTAACGCGGATCGGGCTGTATTGATACCATGAGAATGAAATCCCACGCTGGCAACCGCGCGGCTCATACGGGGGGATGCCGGGCTGCAAAGACGGATAATCTGTCGCCTGCAGTTCCCAGGTCACAATGCCGTCTTTGACGTAGATCATCCACGAGCAGCTGCCTGTGCAGTTTACGCCGTGCGTACTGCGCACCACGCGGTCGTGCTGCCAACGGTTGCGATAAAACTCTTCCCACTGACGGGCTTGTGGGTTCGAAATCTCCTCGATCCAATTCATCTCAACTCCTTTTCCGCTTTCTCAACCATGATGCGACGCACGCTTCGCAAGCGATGACGATACACAATTCCCAGCGCCAGCGCCGCGCCGAGCGTTCCTGCCACGCTGATGGCGAATACTAACCATTCTTTATTCGTCTCGCGCTCTCCCACAGACGCTTTCATAAACGCAAGCAAATCTGCTTGTTCTTGCGGCGTAAGCGGGTCGTCTCGATAGATCGGCAGCATCACGGGCGAGATGACAATTCCGGTATTCGACAAAACGCTGATGATATCGTCGTCAGTTTTTTCAGTCGTTACATTCGTCAGATTCGGGCCGAGCGCGCCGCCGCCTAAGATTCCGTTATCCCCCACGCTGTGGCATCCCATGCAAGGCGGTCCTTCATTCTCAAAGTGAGCGTAGCCCATGAACAATTGCCGCCCATGTTCGGCATTTCCTAACGAAACTTCTTTCACAGAGGCGGCTCGAGGAGATTCGCTTGGCGCGCCTTCGCAACCAGCCAATGCCGCCGCAAGAAAAAGGACAAGCAACAATTGTCTTATTTCGCTTTTATGTTTCATAACGGTATGCAAACTCCTACTTCGTCATAGTCCATTAAGTTGAGCGGGCGCACGTGTGAATCGCTTCAAGCAAGTCTTCGCCGCGAGCAGGCAGCGTCCGCGTGGAAAAGAGGCGGAAAATATTCTCATTCAGCGCGGCGTAAATAACGGATATTTCTAAACAGCGCTCCATGATGGATTTCGTCAATTGCGCGGCATACTCATTCCGCGCGTTCTCATCGGCGATCACAATCACAGATGGACGCTCCTCAATCGCGCGTTCGCAAAGATTTAAGCCTTCCAGATCCCAAGGACCGATCAACTCGACTTCTTTTTCCGCGCGCAATAACATCTCCAGGCTTTCGCCAAAGAGGTGAGGAGAGGAGATTAACAGGATGCGTGGTTTTGAAGTCATGATTGCGGCGCTTTGAACGGCAATTTCCCCAAAGATATTCGCAATTGAGAAGTAATTCTATCCCCCGTCATCCTGCTTTTAGGATGAAAATAGAGCGATGCTAAATCGCTCTATTTCTAAAAGAACTAATTCGTTTTCCGCCTATTCGCTACAGGCGCAAGCGTCACAGCGTCGAACTCTTCATACTCGCCCACACGCTCCTAATCGGACAGGGTGAATGATTCCAGTTTGCGGAGAGTCTCGGCGCGCGCCGCCGCGCCCATTGTGAGCCGAGGGCAGAGAGTTCCTCCTCGCTTAGAAATTGCCGCGCCATGCGGAAGAGGACTTGCTCTTCCTTCTGAAAGTGACCGAGCGTGATCTGGATCATCTGCTTTGCGAGGGCGCGGGCAGAATCGAGGTCGGCGGCGGATTCGATCTTGTCGAGCAGGTCCGTGATCTGATCGTGTTCCATCCGCATCATCGCGAGCGGTCCGCCCTGCGCGCCGAGGTGAGGCTCGAGGGCGTTGAAGAGCAGTTCGTCCTCGAGACACGCGTGCGATTCGAGCGCGAACGCAAACAGGGCGATCCGCCGTTGGAGGCTGGAGACGGAATTGAGCAAAGCCAGCGCCTGTTCGAGATGCCCGATCATCGCGTGGAATACGCCGTGTTCACCGAGAAACGCGTCGGTGATAAGCAACTCTACTCCTGCGCCTTCCTTATTGTGCCATGCAAGTTAATTCATGCGCGAGCGGTTCCAGATCACCACTTGATGTTCGCGCCACAAATATGAGATGGGAAAAACAAGCAGGTGCACGAGCCGCGTGAACGGCAGGAGCAGGATGATAATGAAGCCGCCCACAAAATGGAATTTTACCCAAAACGGCAGCGCGGTAACGTATGTGATATTCGGTTGGAGTTTGAGAAGCGAAATCAGCCACGGCGCGGCGGTGTGCAGGAACCAATCCGAACCCCAGCGATAGTAATACGCGACCCAAAAACCAAGCGCCACTTGAAGCAAGAGGAAAACCAGGAGAACCCAATCCCATAAGGAGGTGACCGTATGTGCGCGCGCGTTGCTGAGGCGGCGATAGAAAAGGACGACCAGCCCGACCGTCGTCATCAACGCAAATGCCAGTCCAATAATCTCTACAATATAGAGACGGGTCTGGTTGGCGGTGAAAAGTCCCCACACTCCGGGGAAGAGCAATGCCAGCGTATGCGCGAGCAAAATGGTAATTACGCCGTAATGCCACGGCACCGAGCCGAAAAAAAGCTTGCGATTTTCGAGAAACTGCGACGACTGGCTCGACACCGAATACGGATCGAACCAGAAGCGATAGATCGTCACGGCAATCGCAATGGCGACCGCCGTATATGGAAAACCAATGAACAGAAAATTATCGAACATGGCTGCTCCTTGTGAAGTTCTTTGAACCGCGAAGCGCGCAAAGAAAAATATTTTTAAACTTCGCGGTCAACCTTTTTCAACTTTCAGGCGAAGGCTCCAAAACGTTCAAAACTTGAAGTTGATCTTGCAAGACGGAACGTAACGCTTCCAACACGCCGTGAAATTGGGTGCGCTTCCCAGATTCATGTTCCGCTGCGGGGGTCTCGGCGTTTTCATCTTCTTCAAAGCCTTCAGATTTAGCGCGCCCGGTCATCCGATCCAAGACCGGCAAAAACGCATCGCGGGCAATTTCGTCCGCTTGCGTTGGGTCGCGCGTCACTGCCATAAAACGCAGGATGACCGCCAAATGATCGGGCAGTTCGGTGGCGGGGAAGTTAAAATCTTCAGCGGCATAGCGTTGTTTTAATTCCACTAAAAAAGCGCTCCGCTTATAGGTTTCGCCGAAGAGGTGATACCCAATATATGGATGGCAAGCCGCTTCGAGGTCGAATGTGCCGGTGTACACTTCCTCCAACCGTCCGGGCGTGAGCGCGGCGGCATAATCATAAAACTTCCGCAAGTGCGCGGCAGAGGCGGGGTCTTTCTCTTCTAAAAGTTTTTGCGCTTCGAGCGCGGCGGGGAGCGTCTCGCCTGTGGGATATTCCAGTATGCCCGCAAACCAATGATAGAGGCTTCGCATTTCAATTTCGGTGTACATGAATCGTCTCCGTCGTTGATTTAATTAGAACTTTCTCTTGGCAATCTTATTGCGGACGCCAAACCCCGCTTCGGTCTTCCGTTCGAGCGGGTTCTCCCAAGCCTCCACAGCCGATTCACGCCCCAGCGGCGGGACGACGAAACGTTCTTCATACGTGGGGAGCGACGTGAGGCGGAAGATGGCTTCCACTTCATCGGGGTTCGTCTGCCCTTGCGTCAGCGCTTCCGTCACTTCAGCCTGCTGGTAATCCTTCACCTTCTGCGCGCGCTTGAAGATGCGCACGGCGATCAACTTGCGATAGACCGCTTCCACTTCTTTTACATTCCCCGCTGAAAACAGGCTTGCCATATATTTGATCGGCATGCGCGCCTTTTCGAGCGAACTGAGCATGGCGGGCAAGCCCTCCTGGTTTAGCCCTTCAATATCATAGGTTCCATCCTTCGTCTTGGCGAGGATCGGCAACATGGGCGGAACATAATAGAGCATGGGCAGGGTGCGGAATTCGGCGTGAAGCGGGAGGGCGATCTGCCACTTCTTGACGAATTTATACACAGGCGAATTTTGCGCGGCGGCGATCATCGCGTCGGAAATTTTGTTCTTCTTCGCGGCGGCGATGATTTCAGGATCGAACGGATCCATGATCATTTCCCGTTGCGCGGCCACCAACTCTTCATCTGAAACGGAGGCGGATTTTTCGATCATATCCGCGTCGTAGAGCAGGACGCCCAAGTAGCGGATGCGCCCCACGCAAGAATGGAAGCAGGCGGGGGGTTGTCCCGATTCGAGGCGCGGAAAGCACAGGATACATTTTTCCGATTTGCCCGAGGACCAGTTGAAATAAGTTTTCTTATAAGGGCAACCCGAAATGCACATGCGCCAGGCGCGGCATTTTTCCTGCGAGATCAGCACGATGCCGTCTTCGCCGCGTTTGTAAATTGCGCCAGCCGGGCAGGCGGCGACACAGCCAGGGTTGAGGCAATGGTTGCAAATGCGCGGTAAATAGAAGAAGACCACGCGCTCAATTTCAGCGAGTTGTTCGCGCTCTTCTTCGGTCAGTTTGTCGAGGTTGACGTCGTTTGCCGCATAAACAGGCGAGCCGCCGAGGTCGTCGTCCCAGTTGGGTCCCGCTTCGATGTTGTCCATCGGCTTACCCGTGATCATCGAGACGGCGCGGGCGGTAGGCTGGTCGTCGCCTTCAGGCGCGTTGAAGAGGTTCTCATAATCGTAGGTCCACGGCTCGTAGTAATCGTCAATCGTCGGCAAGGCTGGGTTATAGAAAATGTTCGAGAGTCCCTTGGCGCGATCGTGCAGGCGCAAGTGGATCTTGCCGTCCTCCTCCCGCTCCCAGCCGCCTTTATATTTTTCCTGGTCTTCCCATTGCGTAGGGTAGCCCGTGCCGGGTTTCGTCTCGACGTTGTTCCACCACATATATTCAGTGCCTTTGCGGTCGGTCCAGATGTTTTTGCAAGCCACGCTACAAGTGTGACAGCCGATGCACTTATCGAGATGAAAGACCATTGAAACATGCGCGCGTATGTCCATGTGTTTGCTCCTTTGATTCGTACCGCAAGGTTTACCTTGCGCTTCTCGCAAAGTGAACTTTGCGGTACTGAACTTTTACCATTCCAATTTTTCCATCTTCCGCACCACGCAGTAGGTATCGCGCGTAAATACGCCGATGGGTCCCCAATAGTTGAAGGTGTAGGTGAACTGGGCGTAGCCGCCCGCCAACTGCATGGGGTTGATGCGCGTGCGCGTCAGGCTGTTGTGCCCGCCCGCGCGTTTGCCGCCTCGGATCTGCGACTTGGGGATGAAGATCGTCCGCTCGACCGCGTGATAGTACAAACATGTGCCGGGTTGCACGCGGGCGCTGACGGCGGCGCGCGTGACGACCACGCCGTTATCGTTGTGGACTTCCACCCAGTCGTTATCCTGAATGCCGACACTTTCGGCTTCTTTGTCGTTTAACCAGACCGGATCCATGCCGCGCGAGAGCGTTAACATGCGGTGGTTATCTTTATAGGTGGAGTGAATATTCCACTTGCCGTGCGGCGTGATGTAATTCAGGATCAGGCTTTGATCGTCCACCGGGCTTTTGACGATATCGCCGATCTTCTTCCAGTCGCCGGGCTTTGCCACAAGTTTTGGCTTGAAGGTCGGCAGGTTTTCGCCGAAGTCCATATAGTAGGGATGATCAATGTAGAAATGTTGTCGTCCTGTGAGCGTGCGCCAGGGGACGCGCCGCTCCACGCTCATACACCAGGCGGAATAGGCGCGCCCGTCGTTGACCATGCCGCTCCAGCACGGGCTGATCAGCGCGCGCCGCACCTGTCGCGTCAGATCAAAGAACGTGACGCGCGCGTCGCGAACTCCCTCGGCTAGATCAGCCAAGGGCATTCCGACTCGTTCCTCTTCATGTTTGAACGCTTGATAGGCAACCTCTCCGTTTGTTTCGGGAGCGAGATATAACAGGACGTTCGCTGCGTCGAGCGCATCCTCCACAGAAGGATATTTATTACCGCCCCATTCCACACAGCGCATGTGACGCGGGTCGGGCGAGCCGCCAACGGGATTCTTCAACAATTCGTCATAAAATTCTTCCATCGGGATATGCACGCCGTTGCCGCTGATTCCATCTTCGCGGAGGTTGGGTCCCAGCGAGATGAATTTATTGTAGAGGTTGGCGTAATCGCGTTCCACTACGCGGAAATGCGGCATGGTCTTGCCGGGGATCGGGTCACATTCGCCCGCGCGCCAATCTTTCACATCGGGTTGCGAAATCTCGTCGGGCGTATCGTGCAAAAGCGGCGTCATCACCAAATCTTTGAGCGGTTCGGGGAAGACATCCGCTGAGAGTTCGCTGACCTTCTTCGAAAAGGCTTTGAAGATTTCCCAATCCGTTTTCGATTCCCACACGGGCGGAACAGCCTGCCCAAGCGGGTGGACGAACGAGTGCAGGTCGGTGGTGTTGAGGTCGTTCTTCTCGTACCAGAACGCGGCGGGCAGGACGATGTCCGAATACAGCGCGGAAGAGTCCATGCGGAAGTTGAGGTCCACCACCAAATCCATCTTGCCGCGCGGCGCGGGTTCGGTGAACTTAACGGTCTTCACTTTATCTTTGGCGTGTTCCTCCGCGATGATGTTGTTGTGCGTGCCGAGATAATGCCGCAGGAAATATTCGTGTCCCTTCGCGCTGGATTGAATGGCATTGCCGCGCCAGATGATCCACACGCGGGGCCAGTTTTCTTTCGCATCCGGATCGTCCACCGCAAGCTCAAGTTTTTCTTCCTTAAGTTGCTTTGCCGCCCATTTGGCAACTTCTTCAGGAGACTTTGCGCCCGCCGCTTCGGCGTTTTTCATTACTTCAAAGCTATTCTCTTTGAATTGCGGGAAATACGGCATCCAGCCCATGCGCACCGCCGACGCCGCTAAATCCATCGCATGGCCCTTCGCCCATTTCGTTTTGGGCGGAACGTGGGCGTAATCGGTGAAGTCTCCTTCGTAGTGCCACTGGTCGCTGTTCGTATAATGCCAGATCGGCGATTGTTGCTGACGCGGCGGCTTCTGCCAATCGAGCGCAAATGCCAGCGAAGTCCACGGCGCGACCAGAGATAGTTTCTCCTGCCCCACATAATGATTCATCCCGCCGCCATTCACCCCGCAACAGCCGCATAAAATCAACGCATAAATTGGCGCGCGATACGCAAGGCTATTGTTGTACCAGTGATTGATGCTCGCGCCGACGATAATCATGGACTTGCCGTTCGTCGCTTCGGCATTATTGGCAAACTCGCGCGCCAAGCGAATCACCGTGTCGCGCCCGATGTTCGTGTACGATTCCTGCCAGGCGGGCGTGTACGCGCCGATTTCATCGTAACTCGTCGGATAATCCCCAGCCAGTCCGCGCCCCACGCCGAATTGCGCGATGACCAGATCAAACACAGTGGCGACGAGTTTTTTGCCTTCGCTGGTTTCGATGTATTTTGCAGGCACGCCGCGCACGGCGGTCTTCTGCTCCGCAAATTCATAGAACCCAACGTTGACCGTTTCATCCTGCGAACCCAAAAATGAAAGCGTCGGCTCGATGGGCGCATCGTCCAATCCGTCTTCCATCTTGATATTCCACTTGCCTTTTTCCTTGCTCCAACGGTCGCCTACCGCTCCCTTCGGCATGCGCGGCGCGTTCGCCTTCGCGTCATGCACAAGGAATTTCCATTCGCCGTTCTCCACGTCTTTATAACGCTTGACCGTATTGGCGCGGAGATAACGCCCTGCCTTGTAACCGTCGCCGTCTTTCTCGAGTTCGATCAAGAACGGCATATCCGTATTCTCTTTCAAGTAGTTGACAAAATACGGGACTTGCTTATCCACATAGAACTCTTTCAAGATGACGTGGTTGACCGCCATCCAAATCGCCGTATCCTGCCCCGCCTTGACCGGGATCCACCAATCGGAATATTTTGCCACCTGAGAGAGGTCCGGCGCGATGACCACGAATTTTGCGCCTTCGTGCCGCGCCTCAGAGATGAAATGCACATCGGGCGTGCGCGTCATGTTCAAATTCGAACCCATCGAGACGATGTATTTGCTGTTGTACCAATCGGCAGATTCGCACACGTCGGTCTGGTCGCCCCAAACCTCGGGAAAGGCGTTCGGCAGGTCGGCGTACCAATCGTAGAAACTCATGTTCACGCCGCCGAACAATTGCAAAAAGCGCGAACCGCCGCCATACGAAAGATACGACATGGCGGGAATTGGAGAGAACCCGAAGACGCGGTCGGGACCGTATTTCTTGGCGGTATACAACATGGACGCGACGACGATCTCCAACACCTCGTCCCAATGCGTGCGGCGGAATCCGCCTTTGCCGCGCGCCTTTTGAATGCGCTCACGCTTGTCTTCGTCTTCCATAATTGAAGCGTAGGCGGCGACGGGGCTTTTGCCGCTCTGACGCGCCTCGCGCCAAAAATCCAGCAACACGCCGCGCGCGTACGGGTACTTGACGCGGATCGGGCTGTAGACGTACCACGACGCGGAAATTCCGCGCTGACATCCGCGCGGCTCGTAAGGCGGAAGTCCATCCTGCAACAGCGGGTAATCCACCTGTTGCATCTCCCACGTGATGATGCCGTCCTTCACATAGACCTGCCACGAACACCCGCCCGTGCAGTTCACGCCATGCGTACTGCGGACGATGTTGTCGTGTTGCCAGCGGTTGCGATAGAACTCCTCCCACTGACGGGCTTGCGGGTCAATCAAATCCTGTATCCAACTCATGGTGAATGCCTCCGTGAATGTGTGGTTATTTTTTTGCTTTCATAGCCAGGGCCCGCTCCACCATTGGCTTACGCACGCCTCTCAGGCGTTTGCCCCAATAGAAATTCGCCAGCGCGATCAACGCCGCCGCGCCGACAATGGCAAGCAGGGCGATCTGCAACAAGGCTGAAGGTTCGCGTTTTTGAACAGACGCCTTGCTCAGGAACGCGTACAGATCGGCTTGTTCCTGCGGGGTCAGAGGAGTATTCGCCCAGACCGCGCCCATCGTCTGCGTGGACGGCGCGCTCATAAACGAAGCAAACGCCGCGCTCGATTGAACGAAACCGCTGGTCGTCAGGTCGGGACCGAGATTCCCGCCGCCTAGCGCGCCGATCCCCGCCACACTATGACACGACATACATTGTGTTCCGCCGTTTTTGAAGCGTTTATCGCCGACAAAATACGCTTTGCCGCTTGTCGCATCTCCAGCGGGAAGTTCGGCGCCCGCCCCGCCCGTTGTTGCGCCGCCGCCCAGGTAAGCGAGAAGCGAATCCACTTGATCGGGCGTCAGACTCAAATTCGGCATAGGAACATTGTTGTACTTTTTGAGCAACTCTGCGGCGATGGGATCGCCCGAAGCCAACACTTGATCGGGCGCGAGAATCCATTGCTTGAGCCAGGCTTGATCTTGACGTTCCGTCACGCCTTGCAGATCGGGTCCCACCAGATCGCCGCCGCCGATGGTGTGACAAGCGTTGCATCCCTTCTCTTTGAACAGCGCCTCCCCATCCGATGCCTGCGCTGGCGGTTGCGCAAACGCGACAGGGGCGGCGGTCGCGAGGAACGCGAGCAACAACGTCAGCATCGAACCAAGAAAAACGTTTTTCGAATTTCGTCTACCGTTTACTTTCATTATCTTTAATGCTCCTCTCGTCTGAGGTCTCCAACAAATCAGCTCTGCGCGCGGACAAAGTATGAGCAGAATACATGCAGGCGATATGCTTTATCGTCTTGCGTTAATAATGGGGGGCGTCGGTAGTATGCGTCGTTTCGACGCGGTTTATTTCATGAGAAACGCGAACAAATTATCTTAAGAATACCGAGAAACTCGGAATAATTAAATCCTTCCTCCCTCATTCATCGAGAATGAAAAAAGAGTGACCTCACAATCACTCTTTTTAAGCCAAGCCCTCCCCTATATCTTAATTCTCTCTTACACACCTTCTTCAACAAACAACGCCGACCAACAGCCTTCATCCCCCGCCAAAAGACTCAACCCCGCTTTCGCCGGCTTTCCGCATGGATTCGCTCCCAACGCCTCTGCGACGCTTTGCGCCGCAGGCGAGAAGTAAGCGATCCACTCGCAATGCAGGCGTCCTGCCTCCTCGCGCATAAAGACCGCCATCTCGACAGGCTGATTTGCGGCATTGAACGACGGCTGGAACATTTCCTCAATCTCGATTCGGGCAACTGGCGCCCACATCCCATCGCCGAGCGATTTCGAATGCCAACGATTCACACCAACCTCTTGCTCTTCGCCACTTTCGCCGCTTCGCGCCGCGTGGACACATGCAATTTAGACAAGATATTCCGCATGTGCGTTTTGACCGTATTCAGGCTGATATTCAATTCCGCAGCAATCTCCTTATCGGTTGCGCCTTGCGCCGCCTGCGATAAAACCTGTTGCTCGCGCTCCGTCAAGTCGCTGTCAGTTTCACCGTTCACAGCGTCATACTTGCTCAAACGACGAAATTCAGCCAATACGCGTCCCGCCAAACTGGGCGAAATCGCCGCTTCGCCTTGCAATGCGCCGCGCAACATCTCTAACAGCGTTTGCGAACGAATCTCCTTCAGCAGATAACCTTGCGCTCCGTTCTTCAACGCTTCGAAAAGGAATTCATCGTCGCCGCGCACGGTCAACATCACAATAATCGTTTCAGGCAAGGTTTGTTTAATCTGCCGCGTCGCTTCAACGCCGTCCATACCGGGCATTTGTACGTCCATCAGAATCAGATCGGGCTTGAGTTCCCGCGCCTTAACGAGGGCTTCAAAACCGTCGCCCGCTTCGCCGACCGTTTCCATATCCGTTTGCGAAGCGATAATTCCCGCCAACCCTTCGCGGAACAAAACATGATCGTCCGCCAGTAAGACGCGCGCTTTCTCCATATTACCCGTCATCCTCTGCGCGCCACGTCAATACAACGCGCGTTCCACGCCCGGGCACCGATACGATTTCCACGTTTCCACCGATGTGTTTCGCGCGCGCTTGCATGATTTGTAAACCAAAATGTCCGCTCGGCGCAGACTGAGTCGCTTCAAAGCCTCTTCCGTCGTCTTCGATAGCCACGAAATAGCCGCTGTAGCCGCGCCCTGCCTGCATAACAATACGCGTCGCGTTGGCGTGACGCGCCGCATTGACCAACGCTTCGCGCGCAATGTGATGAACCTGTTCCGCGATTTGCGGCGCAGGATCGGGCGCAGAATCTTCGCCAAAGCGCCAGAGCGCTTCAAGGCCGTATTGTAAAGCGACCTCATCCAGCGTTTCGCGCAGGCGAGCCCACAAAGCGTCATGTTGCGCGGATGTTTCATCCAACAGACGGTTGATAGCGCGGCGCACATCGCCCGTCGCCTTACTGATGGTCTCGCGCGTTTTTTGCAGTCGTTCCGCCGCCACGCCCTCGCGCCCATCCGCTAAAAACTCAACCACTTGATCGGTCATCAACCCTAAATAACTAAGCGTTTGCCCCAAGCCGTCGTGCATTTCCGCCGCCACGCGCTGACGTTCGCTCAACGTTGCGGCGCGCTCGGCTTGCGCGAAGAGGCGGGCGTTTTCAAGCGCGATCGCGGCGACGCTCGCCAGTTTGAGAAGCATATCCGCCGATTCGACAGCGAATTGATTTTGTGCAGGACTGCCTACGCACAACGCGCCGATAACCCGCTCGCCTACACGCAGTGGAGCGGCGAGATGACTGACGCGATATTCATCGGACAACATGCGGCAACCGCCCTGACATGCGCCAACCTTGCAGATCATCGCGTTCTCGTCTGCCAACACAGCATGCGCAAACGGGTTATCGGTCCGCACCACATTGCCCACTACTGCATTCTTCGGTCCGCTCAGGGTTTGCAGTTTAAGCCAGTTTTGATTTTCATCTACCAGACACAACGAAGCCACTTCGCCGCCCAACAGCGCGCGCGCCTTTTCGGTGACCGAATTCAGCACTTGTTGAATATCGAGCCGCGAAGAAATTTCACGGCTAATCTCGTTGAGCGTTTCGAGTTCGCGCGTGCGTTCCGCGACGCGCAATTCCAGCGTATCGTTCCATTCGACAAGTTCTTCGCGCGCTTCAGACAGGCGAGAACGCATCCCATCCAACGCCTGCGACAACGTTCGTATCTCTCGCGGACCCGCGACTCGCACCGGCGCATCGAGTTGATCTGCGTCGAGACGCTCCGCCTCCAATTCCAACGCGCGCAACGGCGCGAATAAAGAACGGCGCGCCACCCATGCGCTGATCGCCAGTAAGATCAACGCGCAAAGTAGAAAAGCGATCTGACTCAATCGTAAACGATTCGCCCGGGCGCTGAACGCGGCTTCATAAAGTTGCACCGCCTCGTCGGTTTTTTGCGTCAGTTGTGCAGATTGTTCGTCTAAGGCGCGCCGCAGCGAATCGGAATCGGAAACAGAGAGTTCATCCAACACAGCGACGTATCGCGTCCAGCTAGATTCCACTTCGCGCAACGCGGCAAGGATTTGCGCGTCGTCCGTCGCGGGCAGATGCGCCACGCCGTCCGAAAGATAGGGCGCCGCGCCGCCATGTTCCAATGCAAATAAAGTTTGAGAAAAAATAGATTTTAATTTCCCCAGTTCGTCCTGCGCCGTCTCATCCCCTTGTTGAGCTTGCCAGGTCATCTGCTGGACCAACATCCGTTGGCGTCCCGCCAGATTGATCACCAGCGCATCTTGCCGTTGAGTTTGCGCGCCCCAATACGTCGCCGCAGCGGAGATCGTTACAAGAACAACGAACGCCGAGAGCAACACAATCCATTGAACGCGAAGGCGCTGAAGCATAATAAGATGTAGTTCCGACGTAAAACGTGTACAATACGTTTGGTCTTATTCGTATTCCAAACGCGGCATAACGCCTATCTGTCATTATAACATCGCCATCTATCTATTTCGCACAAGGAGAAACGCACATGCCTCAAACCGTCCCTTATGGAAGTTGGAAGTCGCCCATCACCGCCGATTCGTTAACCGCCAAATCCATCGTGCTCGGACAAGCCGCACTTGATGGCACGGATATCTACTGGCTGGAAGGTCGTCCGCTCGAAGGCGGACGCAATGCGCTGATGAAACGCGGCGCGGACGGCTCCGTCAGCGAATGTCTGTCGAGCGCGTTTAACGTACGCACACGCGCGCACGAATACGGCGGCGGCGCTTATGCAATTTTCAACGGCGTTATTTATTTCGTTAACTTCAAGGATCAACGCGTTTATCGTCAAAAGGCGGGCGGCGCTCCCGAAGCGTTAACTCCCAATGAAGGCTATCATTACGCCGACTTTGCGTTCGACCGCGCGCGCCAACGTCTGATCTGCGTGCGCGAAGATTTCACGGGCGGAGGCGAAGCCGTTAACGCCATCGTCGCACTCCCACTGGAGGGCGGTTCTAACGGCGAAGTCTTAGTCGCAGGCGCCGACTTTTTCTCCACGCCGCGCCTCAGCCCGGATGGAAAGCGCTTGTGCTGGCTGTCGTGGAATCATCCCAACATGCCGTGGGACGGCACAGAATTATGGACGGCGGATCTCGCTCTCAATGGCGCCGTGGAGAATCGCGCGCAAGTTGCCGGCGGAAAGGATGTTTCCATCTTTCAGCCGGAGTGGTCGCCCGGCGGCGCGTTGCATTTCGTGAGCGATCAATCGGGTTGGTGGAATCTCTATCGCCTGAATGGAAGCGAAGCCGAGGCGCTGTACCCGCTCGAAGCCGAATTCGGCTTGCCGCAATGGGTCTTCGGGATGCGCACATACGCCTTTCTCGACGAACGCAATCTCTTATGCGCGTACACGCAAAACGGAACGTGGACTCTGGCGCGCTTGGAGAGCGACTCGAAAACGCTCGTTCCTTTCGACTTGCCCTTCAGCGCCTTCGCAGACATTAACTATGCGGCGGGCTTCGCTGTCTTTTCAGCGGGCTCGCCCTCGCAGCCGCCCACACTGTGGAAGTTCGATCCGCAAAGCGGCGCGTTGGAAGCGCTTAAACGCGCCTTCGAGCCGACCGTCAATCCGGCATATTTTTCGACTCCGCAAGCGGTCGAGTTCCGCACTGAAAACAAACTGAGCGCGCACGCCTTGTTCTATCCGCCCGCCAACAAGGATTACGTCGCCCCCGCCGGCGAACTGCCGCCCCTGCTCACGCTCAGTCACGGCGGACCGACCAGCGCGACCTCGTCCATATTAAGTTACAAAATCCAATATTGGACGAGTCGCGGCTTCGCAGTGTTGGACGTTAACTACGGCGGCTCGACCGGTTACGGACGCGCTTATCGTATGCGCCTGAATGGCAACTGGGGCATTGTAGACGTGGACGATTGCTGCAACGGCGCACGCTGGCTGGCGCAGCAAGGCTTAGTGGATGGAAAACGTATGGCGATCGCCGGAGGCAGCGCCGGCGGATTTACAACGCTGGCGGCGCTGATCTTCAAAAACGTATTCAACGCAGGCGCCAGTTATTACGGCGTCAGCGATCTGGAAGCGCTCGCCAAAGACACGCACAAATTCGAGAGCCGCTATCTTGACAATTTAGTAGCGCCTTATCCGCAACGCCGCGACGTGTATCTTGCGCGTTCGCCGATCCGGCATGTCGAGCGGCTCGCCACGCCGATCATCCTACTGCAAGGCGATTCAGACCTAGTCGTCCCGCCCAGTCAATCGGAATTGATGTTTGAAGCCGCGAAAGCGCGCGGAGTCCCGACCGCCTATCTGCTGTTCGAAGGGGAACAACACGGCTTTCGCAAAGCTGAGAACATCAAACGCGCCGTGGAAGCCGAGTTTTACTTCTACTCCAAAATCTTCGGCTGCGTTCCCGCAGACGATATTGCGCCGGTACAGATCGAGAATTTATAAAGAAGCATTCCACAGGACAGATTAAAGGAGTCGCACATGCCCAAACCACGCGCGCGCGATTTGGGGATCCCATTTGAAGGGACGACAGGTAAGCACAACGCGATCACGGATGTAGAAGGGGTGAGCGTTGGGTATTCAACGATCATCGAAGGCGAGTCGGCGCGGACGGGGGTGACGATCATTCATCCGCGCGGGAAGTCGAATCATGATCCTGTGTTTGCGGCGTGGTTTCCGTTCAACGGCAACGGCGAGATGACAGGCGCGGCGTGGATTGAAGAGGGCGGGTTCCTCGAAGGTCCGATCGGGATCACGAACACGCACTCGGTGGGAGTCGTCCGCGATACGATCATCGAGTGGCAAGTGAAGAACAACGCGTTGTTTCAAAAGTGGTCGTGTCCCCTTGTGGCAGAGACTGCCGACGGCTGGCTCAACGACATGAACGGATTCTTCGTCAAGCCTGCTCACGTGTGGGAAGCGCTGGAGAAAACTGAATCAGGTTCAATCATGGAAGGAAGCGTGGGCGGAGGAACGGGGATGATCTGCTACGAGTTCAAAGGTGGGAGCGGGACTTCATCCAGAAAACTTCCTGAAAAATTCGGCGGGTGGACCGTCGGCGCGTTCGCGCAATCCAATTTCGGTTCGCGGTATCAACTCACAGTTGCGGGAGCGCCCGTTGGGAATCATTTGAAAGAAGACGCGGTGTGGACGGACGGCGAAAATCCGTATCGAGAACAGGGATCGCTGATCGTCATCCTTGCGACCGACGCGCCTCTATTGCCGCATCAACTCAAGCGGATCGCCAAACGCGCCACGCTCGGAATGGCGCGCACGGGCTCGCTGGGCGGGAACGGTTCGGGAGATATTTTTCTCGCATTCTCGACCGCCAACCCGAACACCGCGCTTGGAAAAGATAACGGCGTCGCCGAATTGCGCGCGCTCGATAACGAGCATATCACCCCGTTGTTTGCCGCGTCGGTCTTTGCGACGGAGGAGGCGATCATCAATTCGATGGTTGCAGCGAAGGATATGACAGGGCATAACGGGTTTTCAGTGAAGAGGCTACCGCATGAGGAGTTGCGGGAGGCGCTGAGGAAGTATGGGGGCGCGTTAAACCTGTCGGGTTGAAATAATTGAACTGCGAAGCGCGTAAAGGCGCGAAGTCGCCGCATTTTCTTTGCAATCTCATCTGCGCTCCGCCGAACGCAGTGCGGTCTCGGCGATAAGAAAAAAAGCACAGAAAGCGATCACCGTCCAGCGACGACGAATTGAAGAGCGCGTTCGTCACAGCCCTTTAATTGTCTTTTCAATTCCTTCCGCCCAAGCGAGCAGCGATTCATCCGCGTTCCATTTGCCGACCAGTTGCAAACCCAGCGGTAAGTTTTCGCTGTTTTTTATCGTAGGAAGGTTGACGGCAGGAAAGCCGATTTGCGTCCACGGCAAGCACATGACCGGATCGCCGGTAGAAGCGAGTCCTTTGGGGGCGGCGCCGACGGCTGGCGGACAGATCCACAAGTCAATTTGATTGTCGCTCATGGTTTGAGCGATCCGCTCTCGAAAAGCGTCGCGTTCGGCGAGCAGGGATTCAACGCTAGAAATCGCTTGCCCGCGTTTGATCAAATCGGCAAGTTTGTTCGAATAGAGCGCTTCATATTTTGCAAATCGTTCTTTGTGAACTTGCGCCGCGTCATAGGCGGTGATCGCGTCGTGACGAGAGCGAATTTCGGCGAAGTCATCCATAACGCGAACGGGACGCAATTCATAAGACACGCTCAGCGCTTCGCACACGTCTTTGAAATGAGCGAGACCTTCCTCCGAAGCGCTGTTTAGATAGAGTCCTTCGGGAATGCCGAGCGTCGGTTTGCGATCCGTAGTCGCCGCCTTCCAATTTTCTACCATAACGGACGCGACTCGCGTCACCGTCTCCACATCGTGGGTAAACACGCCCACATGATCAAACGTCGGCGAGAGCGGAATGGCGCCCGCCCGCGAGATACGCTCATACGTCGGTTTGAAGCCGACCACGCCGCAGAACGCGGCGGGACGAATCACCGAACCGATGGTCTGCGTGCCGACGGCGAAATCGCACAAGTCCGCGCCGACCGCCGCCGCCGATCCGCTGCTGGAACCGCCCGGCGTATGCTCGGGATGATGCGGATTGCGCGTGGGTCCCGGCGTGAAATACGCAAATTCGGTCGTGACGGTTTTTCCAAAAATCAACGCGCCCGCGTCTTTTAGTTTGGCGACGCTTACGGCTTCGTCGCCTTGCAAGGCTTGCGTCGGCAGTTGGCTTCCTGCCTGCGTTGAGAAACCTTTCACATGAAAAATATCTTTCACGCCGACGGTCATGCCGAACAACGCGGGACGTTGATTTATATCGGGATATTTTTCGACGAGTTCTTCCGCTTCTTTTTGCAACCGTTCAAAACGCTTCGCCTCGGGGATAAAAGCAAGAACTTCAGGCTCGCGGGAGTCGAAAAGAGATTGAAGGCTGGCGGCTAACTCTTGCGCGGAAATTTCATCGTTGCGGAAGGCGCGATTCAGTTGTTGAGTATTCATAAAAGGATATTTCCAATGCTTTCAAGGAGTACGGTCTCGGCGCGCCTCTTACTTTGCTTCGGCTTGACTTTGTTTTCTGAAACTTTGTACGATCTGCGCCATGATGGCGAGGGCGATCTCTTCCGGATTTTGCGCGCCAATATCCAGTCCAATCGGCGCGTGAATTCTGGCGATCTGCGCTTCGTTTACGCCGTCGTTTCGCAATCGCTCGATCCGTTTGGCGTTCGCCTTCTTGCTGCCCAGCGCGCCGATATAAAAGGCAGGGCTCTCTACCGCCGCTTTAAGCGCGGGATCGTCAATCTTCGGGTCGTGCGTCAACACGGTGATGGCGACGGACGAATTTATTTCAATGCGCGCGAACGCTTCGTCAATCCAAAGTTGTATCAATTGATCCACATGTGGAAAACGCGTTTCATTGCCCCAGGCTTTGCGCGGATCTACTAGAATGGTCTTGTAACCGATCGTTTTCGCGAACGTCGCCAGCGCGACAGCCACTTGCACGCCCCCAACTATCACGAGCGTTGTCGGCGGCGGCATCACGTTAATGAAAACCTGCGTCTCTTCGTCGAGCGCCGTTTGTCGCGTGGCGGATATATCCGCTGAAAGTTCTAGAATGCGCGCGTCATTTTCCGCGCCGAGCGAGCCAAGTTGAATTCGATTCTGTTGAATAAGAGCCTGTTTGCCAAGCGCGCCATCCGCGCCTTTAACGACAACGGCATGAACGATCAGTTCTTCGTTCTCAATAGCCTTTTTTATGGCGTAAAAAATTTCAACGTCCAGCGGTTGCACAAAAACGTCTATGCTTCCGCCGCACATCAGCCCCACGCCCCAAGCGTCCTCGTCTGCCACGCCGAAATGCAGCAATCGCGGCTTGCCGTCTTGCAACGTTTGCAGTCCGGCTTCGATGACCGCGTTCTCCACGCAACCGCCGCTGACTGAGCCTGTAATTTTCCCACTGGGAGTAAATGCCATGTGCGCGCCGATTTTGCGCGGCGCCGATCCCCACGTCAACGTGACCGTGGCGAGCGCAATCGTTTCCCCCGCGTCAATCCATTTTTCAACGTCCGATAAAATATCGCGCATAGAAATATATCAAGACGGAGCGCGCCGCTCCTAAACCTTATCCCTCTCCAGCCGTTTGTTTGAGATCGGTCAAAAACACCCAAACTTTGTCGCGCAACGCTTTACTTGAACGACAACATTGCCTTGCGTTTCATAGACGACTCTATTGAGATTCGGAGTGTAGCATAAGGAAGATGCGAAGTCAATGCAAAAACAATTCTTACCGTAAAAATAATTGAATCGAATATCGCTGCGCGTAAACTGCCGCGTAAATGCGCGATAAGTTGGTACAATAGCGGAGTATTTCACATCATTTGGAGCGATCCTTGACTGAAACATTGAAGATCTTTATCCCTATGGCGGGATGGGGGACGCGCATGCGTCCGCACACTTGGAGCAAGCCAAAGCCGCTCGTCAGCGTAGCAGGCAAGACCGCGCTTGAACATCTGATGGATATGTTCAAGACCCTGCCAGACCCTGAAAACGCAGAGTATGTTTTCATCGTCGGACCGTACTTGGGCGAGACGCAAATTCCCGCATTCATTAAAGAAAAATATCCGAGGATCAAAGCGCATTATATAACGCAGCATGAAATGAAGGGACAGTCGCACGCGCTCTGGCTGGGACGCGAATTCATGCGCGGACCGATGATGGTCGTGTTCTCCGATTCGATCATCGAGACCGACTTCGCCTTTCTCAATCATGAAGCGGCGGACGGAGTCGCATGGACGCTGCCTTTCCCCGACCCGCGACGCTTCGGGGTGGCGGAGACAGGCGCGGACGGCTGGGTAAAACGCTTCATCGAAAAGCCAACTTCGCTGGAAAACAATCTTGTCGTTATCGGTTGTTATTGGTTCAAAAGCGCGGAACGATTGCTCGCCGCCATCGAAGAACAAATGGAACGAAACATCTCCTTAAAAGGCGAATATTATCTGACCGATACAATTTCAGTGATGATCGAAGGCGGCGCCAAGGTGCGGACGCATAACGGCGTCGGCTGGCTGGATGCGGGAACTATCGAGGCGACGCTGGATACGAATAAAGCGCTGTTGGATAAACGGGGAAAATCAGAGAACCTATATACAGGGAAACAGGTCAAGGTGATCGAACCTTGCGCCATTGACCTAAGCGCGAAGATTTCCAACTCGACCATTGGACCGCACGCTTCCATCGGCGCAAACTGCAAGATCCATAACAGCGTCATCGCGGAAAGCATCATCGAGGCGGAGTGCAAGATTCAAGACGCGGCGTTGGAACGCTCGATGGTGGGCAGGCGGGCTACAGTCCGCGGGAGCGGCGTTGGAAACGTCGCTCAACTGAACATAGGCGATGATAGTTCCGTTATTCTGACGTAGAATAGGAGCGTAATCGAATATCGTTCGCCCCGGCGCTTGTCGAAAATTTTCGATCAAAAGGCGGCTTGGTCGCATATGCCGCGCACATTATCAATAGCATCAATGGAGGCTGCATGCAAGAAGTAACAAACGTTCAACGTTTATCGAAACGGGTGGCGGGATTGAAGCCTTCGGGCATTCGCAAATTTTTCGACATCGCCGCGACGATGAAAGACGTGATTTCGCTCGGCATTGGCGAACCCGATTTCACCACACCGAAGCCGATCCTTGAGGCGGGCATCCGTTCGCTGCAAGAAGGCAACACGCATTACACATCGAACTGGGGAACGCTGGAACTGCGACAGGCGATCTCGAACAACCTGCAGCGATTGTACCAATTGCAATACGATCCGACGAACGAGATCGTCGCAACGGTCGGCGGATCGGAAGCGTTATACCTTGCTTTTACAGCGATCTTGAACGAAGGCGATGAAGTGATCATCCCGACGCCGTGCTTTGTTTCCTATCAAGCGGAGGTGATTCTGGCGGGCGGCGTTCCGGTCGAAGTTGTTTGCCGCAAAGAGAATCAGTTCGTGGTAGACCCAGACGATATCCGCAAAGCGATCACGCCGCGCACAAAGATGATTCTGGTCGGCTATCCGTCAAATCCAACGGGCGCAGTCGCGACGCGCGAGACGATGACCGAGATCGCCAAGATCGCGGAAGAATTCAATCTCATTGTCGTAACGGACGAACTCTACGACCGGTTGGTGTACGGTTTCCAACACGTCAGTTTTCCGTCGGTAAGTGAAAGCGCCAAACAGCGCACGATTCTCATCAATGGGTTTTCGAAATCGTACGCCATGACCGGCTGGCGCATCGGCTACGCCTGCGGACCTGCGGACCTGATCCAAGGTTTAGTGCGCATCCATCAATACTCCGTCATGTCTGCGCCGACCACCGCACAGGACGCGGGACTTGCCGCGCTTCAGATCGGCGATCCACACATCGAAGAAATGCGCCTCGAATATGATCGCCGCCGCCAACTGCTTGTGACGGGGTTGAATCGTCTCGGTCTCTCGACCTTTGAGCCGCGCGGCGCTTTTTACGCTTTTCCCGACGTCCGCTCTTCCGGCATGGACGACGAAACTTTCGCTGAAACGTTATTGCGCGAAGAACATGTGGCAGTGGTGCCGGGCAGCGCGTTCGGTCCGGGCGGAGAGGGATTTACTCGTATGTGTTATGCCACGGAATACAGCAAGATCGAAGAAGCCTTGCATCGCATGGAAAAATTCATGAGCCGGCACGGATAAATGGAATCAAAAACCCCCGCGATTTTCATCGTGGGGGTTTTTTTGTCGCTAGTTCAGTCTGTTATCCTAAGACGACGACGTCGCTGGCTTGAAGGCCCTTCGGTCCTTGTTCGATAGTGAACTCAACCTTTTGACCTTCTTGCAGGTTCTTGAATCCCTCGCCTTGAATGGCAGAGAAATGCACGAAAACATCGGGTCCGCCTTCGCGTTCGAGAAAGCCGTACCCTTTGGTTCCGTTGAACCATTTGACTGTACCGTTGATACGATCCGACATGTTTGCCTCCTATGGCAATAAAAATATGGAGGTGACCATTGGGTATTGCGTCGGAATCGCCGCAACGGCGAAAAAAACGAAGCGGCTCACGGACAATCTGCGAGCCGCCCAACTTCCAAAGCAAACTACTGGTATCCCACCCTGAAGATAACATGAGTAAAGCGGTGAGTCAATAGATTATTTAGCTTTTACCAACGTCAATTTTTCTTTTCCAAACTGGTAGTTGCCGCTATGTTTTAATGCTTGCTCCGCCGCGCCAATAGGCAGATCTACAAATGTGACTTTATCTTCAATGCGGATCTTTCCAATCGTATAACCCGGGATATTCGCATGAAAGGCAATCGTGCCGACGATATCGTTCGGGCGGATTCCGCTCGACTTACCTTTGTTCATCTTCAAGCGAATCATGCCCTCCTCATGCGACAAACCGCCATGCAGCCTCTGCTTACCGCCTCTCCCCGGCTCTTCACGTCTCTCAAATTTATTTCCCCGCCTGCTTTGAGCGGACCCAAAGGGCTCGTCTTTTCTCTTTCTTTCATCGTTTCGGCCATACTCAACGCGGGTTCTTACTTCGCCAATCTCGGCAATCGGTCTCTGTTTCTCATCAGCGCGTGCGATCTTCAACGCCGCCGCTGCAATGTTCAACGGATCATGCCCCGCGGTGATAAGTTCCTGTACCATTTCAAGTTCGCGCTTAAATCGTCCGCGCCCAAGCCAGACCTTCATCGTCTCAATCACTTGATTTTCACGATACCGATGAATATCGCCGACGGTGGGAAGCGTCATTTGCGTGACGGGTTGCTTGGTTAACGCCTCAACTTCGCGCATGCGGCGTCTCTCGCGCGGCGACAGTAACGTTATGGCGACGCCCGTTTTGCCCGCGCGTCCCGTCCGCCCAATGCGGTGGATGTACACTTCGGCATCATCAGGCAAATGGAAATTGAACACATGCGAAATATCGTCAATGTCGAGTCCGCGTGCGGCGACATCGGTTGCAACTAACACCTTCAACTGATTTGCGCGAAAACGTCCCAGCACGCGCTCGCGGGCGTTTTGGTCCAAGTCGCCGTGAATCGCCTCGGCGGGAATTCCGCGTACGACGAGTTCGTTGGCGAGGCTCGCGGTCTCTGCGCGGGTGCGGGCGAAGATCAACGCGCTTTTGATTGGCTCAATCTCGAAGAGACGTGTGAGCGCGTTCGCTTTATCAGCTTCAGGGACGAGATAGTAGCGCTGTTCGATGGCTGGGGCAGTAAGCGCGCCTCGTTTAACTGCGACAGTTTGAGGGTCGCGCATGAAGCGGTCTGCCAGTTTGCGAATCCGCACAGGCATGGTCGCGCTGAACAGCGCGGTTTGCCTCTCCGCTGGGGTCGTCGCAAGGATTTTTTCCACTTCCTCCACGAATCCCATGTTGAGCATTTCATCGGCTTCATCGAGCACAACCGTTTTGACGTCATTTAAAATCAAAACTCTGCGTTCAAGAAGATCATTCAAGCGACCCGGCGTGCCGACCACAATATCCACGCCGCGTTTGAGGCTGTTGATCTGCGGACCGTACGGCTGACCGCCATACACAGCCAACACACGGACGTGCAAATGCTTGCCATATTCGTTCAACGAATTGGCAACCTGTAACGCAAGTTCGCGCGTGGGAGCAAGCACCAACGCCTGCGGATTTTTTTGTCGTTGAAAATGTTGCAGAATGGGGAGCGCGAACGCGGCGGTTTTGCCTGTGCCAGTCTGCGCTTGTCCGATCACATCTGCCCCCGTGAGCATAATCGGAATCATCGCGGCTTGGATCGGCGTCGGCGTGGAATAGCCGAGTTCGGCAATCGCCTGCATGATCTCGTCACGCAGGTTTAAAGAAGTAAATTCGGTTGTCATCGTTTCCTTTAGTCTGATAGTCGTTAGTCAGATGGTCGGATAGTCGGCGAGCGGTTGGTCTGGACTATCAGACTACAAGACCAATCAACTACGCGACTAGGTTTTGACGACTCCGTTTCACTTCCTTCTTGCTAATCAAGACCTATCTTCACAGACAGGTCCGCCCAACAAAAAAGCCCGAGATAACTTCATCGGGCGTTCGCTTGGAGTAAGTCAAAACAATTCCCAGAGTATTACAGCGACGGGAGTATACCACAAAATTAGGAGGCTGTCGTTTATAGAGAGCATCCAACCATCAAACGCGCTTACAACCATGTCATCTCTCAAAGGGTTTCGCGAGAATAATACGCAATGGCTTTGTTAGACACTCACTAATCGCAGAAGCGCGACAAAAGTTCTCAAGTGGAATATAATCATAGTCGTTATGGACTCCGCCTTTAGCCAGATTTTCACGATTCTCACCGAGCCTGCCGGCAGTTTAATCTATCATCTCATCTTGGTGTTTTCAATCGCGGGCGCATTTCAGGCAGCGTTCATTCATTGGCGCGCAAACGAATTCCCTCAAACTCGCCGCATGATAACGGGTTTGAGCGTGTTGCTCCTCGCGCAGATCGCGCTGTTCGCCGCAGGCGGCGTTGGGAGACAAGGGCTGCTTAACCTTCCGCTGATCCTGCCTCCGTTAGATCGCGCGCTTACGCTTTTTTCGCTCCTATGGATTCTCTGGCTGTGGAACTTTCCCGAACCCAGCCGCGCCGCCGACGCCGTGATCGGACTGTTAAGCGCGTTTATCTTTGCCGGCTTGGCGCTCGCGTTCGTTTCGTACGCGCAAGACCCAGCGCGCCTTCCATATAATGAAACGCTCGACGACGGCATCTGGCAGTTAGCCAGCATTGCAACAGCTGTTTTTGGATTGCTCCTGCTTGCGTTGCGCCGCCCAAATGGATGGGGGTATGGGCTAGCCGTTCTAACGCTCGCTTTCGCCGGACACTTGACGCACATGATTCTGGGACGGCTCGACGGAAATTTTCCCGGCGCTGTGCGGCTCGCTTATTTGGCGGCGTTTCCTATGTTAATGACGTTGCCGCAACGCTTTCCGACTCCTACGGCGATTCCCGCTTCGGTCAGACAAGACACATCGCCTGAAGAACGCCGGCGGTACAGCGCCGACCCAAAAACATTTCATGCGTTACTGGGGTTGGCGGGCGAATCGAATGCCGACAAACTGAGTCAAGCGATCGCGCGCGCCGTCGCTCAAACGATGCTTGCGGATTTATGCTTTTTAATCTACCTGACCGACAACAAGAACCAATTGCAAATCGCCAGCGGTTACGATCTCATCCGCGAAGAGGCTTTGGAAGGCGGCAGTTTAAATAAAAGCATGATGCCGATGCTGGCAAACTCGCTCCAACGCGGACGCCCCATGCGCTTGCCCTCCAGCAGCACCTCCGCCGATATCAAAGGTCTGGGCGATCTATTGGGCTTAACCAACCCCGGTCATATTTTAAGCGTGCCAATCGTTACGCCGGAAAAAGATTCGCTTGGCGGCGTATTACTTTTATCGCCATATTCGAATCGGCTATGGAGCGCGGAGGATCAAGCGTTTCTCTCGAATATCGCGGTTTCGCTTGTGCCGATCATTCAGCGCGGACAGAAGATGATCTCGCTGGAACAAAAAGGCGAGCAGACGCGCCAAGCCCTCGACGTGGCGCAAGAGCGTATGAGCCTCCTTGAACGGCAGAACCAGGACCTGCATAAGCAAATTGATGCAATTCGCGCCGACGCACAAGAAGGCTTGGCGCAAGCCGCAAACTTGGCAGAGATTACCCGCATGCAGGAAGAAACGCATAAAGCGCTTGAACAGCTTAAAAAAGAGAACGAGGAACTGCGCAAAGGAAAAGGAAAAACAACCGCCTCGGGACAGTTCGAAAGCGAACTGCGCCTGACGCTTAAAGAAGTCGCTCAATTGCAAAATCAACTGGCGGAAGCGAACATGCGCATGATCGAGCTGGAAAAAGGAACGGCGTCTGCGCAAGCGGTGGAACAGGCTGAGGTTATCGCTTCGATCTCGCAAGAACTTCGCCAGCCAATGTCGTCTATCGTTGGCTATACCGACCTGCTGTTAGGCGAATCGGTGGGCATCCTCGGCTCATTACAACGAAAATTTGTCGAGCGGATCAAATCGTCCACTGAACGGATCGGAAATTTGGTGGATGACTTAATCCAAGTTAACACGTTTGAGGCGGGTTTGCGTAAATTGAAACCCGAAGCGACGGATTTGAATTCGATCATTGACAATGCCATGTCGTATACGAGCAATCAACTGCGAGAGAAAAACATATCGCTTTTGCTCGACCTGCCGAAGAATCTAGAGTCTATCTATGTAGATCGCGACGCGCTTCAACAGATTCTGATTCATCTCTTGCAAAATGCGGGCTCCGCCTGTTCGGTCGAAGGGACAGTCCGCCTACATGTGGAGATGCATTTAGAGGAGGGAACCGAGTACGTTCTGATTCAGGTTTCCGATACGGGCGGCGGCATTCCTTCCGAAGATATTGGGCGCGTTTTCACGCGCCTCTATCGCGCAGACAATGTTTTAATCCAAGGCGTGGGCGATACAGGCGTTGGGCTGTCTATCGCAAAACGATTGACTGAAGCGCAAAAGGGACGCATTTGGGTCGAAACGCAAGCCGGCGTCGGCTCCACCTTCAGCGTTTTATTGCCCAACTTACGGAACCTTACGCTGCACACTCCGAGGAAGTAACTGATGCAGGTTTTGAAGCAAGCAGGGGGCGGTTTAATCGCAGCAATCATTTCTATTATTCTGGTGATCGGGGGAATCTCGCTGGCGCTCGCCGAATCCGCCCCACCTGCGCAGCCTGTCGCAACCGCATCTGCCTCGCTAACGCTGCAACCGATATTTCCCAGCGACACTTTCGCACCGACTGTCACACTGTTTATTGCGGCCACTGAAACATCCACAGCGACGCTTGCCGCGCCTACAACCTCCGCGCCGCCGTTTGCTTGCCTTCCCCCTAACGGATGGATTCCGATCGTCGCCGCCGCCGGCGATACGATCTATACTTTGTCGCAGCGCTATAAAGTTAGCGAAGATACGCTTAAAAACGGAAACTGCCTGCCCTCGTATGAAGTTCAAGCGGGCGACATATTGTACGCGCCTCTCATCGCCGCCACCGCCCCGCCGATCGTTTGCGGTCCGCCCGCCGCTTGGGTCAAAGCCTACGCAGTGCAACCGGGCGACAACCTTTTCCGCATCTCGTTGGCGTATCGAATCTCCGTGGCGCAACTGCAAGCCGCGAACTGCATGGGAACGTCCACTCTTATTTATACGAATCAGCGCTTATGGGTTCCAAATATTCCTACTAGCACGCCATTGCCCGCCGCAACGCTCATATTCCCTTCTTCAACGGCTTCGTTCACTCCTATAACGCCCGCTTTCACCTTTCCTCCGCCCGCCAGCGCAACCTCCGCCGCTACGAACGCGCCTCCCGTCACGACAACCGACTCGCCGGCGCCGACGATTGTAAATAATCCCACTATCACCCTTGTGCCTCAGTTTACGCCTTCGATCACGCCCTTTCCTTTGCTAACGCCGACGAAGCAATGAAGAAATTAATACGCATCTTTTTACTGACAGGCCTTGCGCTGGCGGGTTGCGGAGTCGATCATCAACCCAATCTGTCGTATGCATTTGTAACAGACGCTCCAAGCGCATCCGCTACGCCGACTCCGTTCCAACCGGTGTTGTGGACTCAAACGCCAGCGCCTCTTTCAACTCTGCCAATTGCCTCACCCTCAACGCTCATTCATACAGAGACCCCAACCTTAACGCCCGCTCACACGGAAACCCCAACTCCCAACGCAAATCTACTCATCAATACCGTTGCGCCCGCCCCAACTTTTGACAGCCAAGTCCTTAATAACGGACAAGATACTGTTAATTTTCTACTCATCGGTTCGGATCGGCGCTCCTCCACCGGCTCTACGCGCACAGATACGATGGTGATCGCTATTCTACGCCCAAGCGAAGGGCAGGTCTCGCTGATTTCCGTTCCGCGCGATCTGTGGGTTTCGATCCCCGGCTTTGAGAATAACCGCATCAATACCGCATATCAAGTCGGCGTTTCATCGGGCTACCTCGGCGGCGGTCCGGCGCTCCTCGAAGAGACTATTTTGTATAACCTCGGCATTCGCATTGACCATATCGCCATGGTGGATTTCAACGGCTTCCGTAAGATCGTTGATACGTTGGGCGGCGTGGATGTGCCGGTCTCATGTTCGTACACCGATTGGATGTTAATTGACCCAAGTTACGATCCACAGAATGAAGATAACTGGTATTTGCACACGGTCAACTCCGGCGTAGTGCACATGAACGGCGACCTCGCGCTCTGGTATGCGCGCTCGCGGCAGAAATCTAGCGATTTCGACCGCGGTAGGCGGCAGCAGGAAGTGTTGCGCGCTTTGTTTGCGCAAGCTTTACAAACCGGAACGTTAGCGCGCCTGCCTGAGTTATATAATAATTTGAACGATTCCATCGAAACGGATTTAAAATTGGGAGATCTTCTTCAGCTTGCGCGCTACGCGCCCAAAATGACCAACGCCGATATTCGCAGTTATTACATCCGCCCGCCCGTCGTATATTCATGGATCACGGACGGCGGAGCGTATGTGCTTTCACCAAATCAAGAACTGCTTCCGCCGATGATCGCCGAGGCATTATCGCCGTCTGTGCACAGCGTGGAACGCCAATCCATCGTCATCGAAGTTATGAACGGCACGCGCATCGCCAATTTAGAGACGCTCGCGGCGACGCGACTCAACTACGCCGGTTACGAAACTCGCATCGTCCCTCCCGAGCGGCAAGATTACGCCCACTCCGTATTAATTGACAAGACCGCTGTGCAAGATCGTAATTTCAGCGACCCCATCTTCAACGCATTAGGAATCGCGCCCAGCAGCTTGATCTCCGCGCCCGAACCCGCAAGCGTCGCATCTTATTTGCTGATTCTTGGAAGCGATTACCAACCATGCTTCCACCCTGAAACGCTGGAAAACTAAATATGCCTTTTTAACCGCCCGCAATCTTAACCTGATATCCCAATGAGGATAACAATTCCGCGATCTGCTTGCGATGTTCGCCTTGAATCTCAATCGTCCCATCTTTGACGGTCCCGCCTGCGCCGCATTCTTGCTTAATCCGCTTTGTTAGCGACTTTAACCCCTCAGCCGACAGCGTTAAATTCTTTATGAGCGTCACGGCTTTTCCGCCGCGTCCGGACGATTCACGATGCAAGTAAACAGTCTTTTGGCGCAAGGGAACGATTCCATATCCCTTCGCGGGAGGAGGAGGCGCCTTCCGCACATCGCCTCGTTCTGAAGACCAGACGGTTTTATGGCTCGACATCGGCGTTTCCAATTGTAATATAAACGTTATCGTGCGGCAAATATTCATCGTTGACACAGCCCTCTTTCCCGACTAAACTACACGAAAACAGGAGCCGCTATGCCTGAAAATTTAACTTCACACCTAGATCAGAATACGACGATCGTCGTTGCGATTAATGCGTGGGAGATGTACCTTGCGGATCAAGGACGTTCGCCGAACACGATTAAAGCTTTCCGATCAGACGTGCGCCTGCTGGTCAACTTCCTGCCTGACGATACGACGTTGAGCAAAGCAACAACCAAAGAGCTCGCTCGTTTCTTTGACTGGATGGAAAATGAGCGCGAGGTAGCATGCAGCCCAAAGACGCTGGCGCGGCGCATTACTTCCGTCAAGTCGTTATTCCGTTGGCTGCATCAATTTGGCGCAATCGTCGTAGACCCTGCCGAGAAGATCGCGCAACGATCCGTGATCAGCCCCGTCCCGATGGTGTTGACTCGCGAAGAGTATGAGCGGGCGTTGCTTGCCGCCGATCGCCGCCGCCGCGCCGCCAAGCCCGACGCTCGCTTGTATACATTGGCGTATCTGCTTCTTTCCACCGGCGTTAAGAAGAGCGAAACGCTCGGAATCGAAATCGAACATCTCGAATTGGATGCGCCCGGCGAACCGCGGGTTTTCATCAAATATGCTTCGCCGGCGAATCGCTATAAAGAGCGCAAAATCACGCTTCCACAAGATTGGCTTCCCGCGTACGAAGAGTATCTCGCCCAATATAAGCCGGAAACAAAACTTTTTCCGTGGTCGCCCCGCCGGTTGGAATACCTACTCGAAGACCTCAGCGCGGAAGCGGGGCTGACAAAACGTATTTCCTTTGACATGTGCCGCTGGACATGTGCGCTCAACGATTATCGCGCCGGCATGGAACCGGATGCGATTCGCCAGAAGCTTGGCGTGTCGAAAATCCAATGGCGCGAACTGTTCAATAAGTTGAGAATCCTGGCGGAAAAAGAAGAGTGATCGTTAATGTCTCGTCAGCGAGAAATAGAGCGCTTGCCGCGTCGACGCGGTCAAGCGAAACGGGTGCGCCGGGCGGTAGCCGGGCGCCCATGCGATAACGTCGCCCGCGCATAGGAGGGGCCAGCGCGCGCGCGCACGTTGGGGCAATTTTACATTCACGAAGAAATCAGAAAGTTTAATAGAATCGCCGTTCATGCCAAGCGGCGCGAAACGGTCGCCGCCTTGTCGCGCGCGCAACGTGAGCGCGCCGGAAATTTGCTCCGCGTCCAGCCACGCTTGAAACGGGTCTTTGTTCGCCTTTGCCGCTTCTGCGGCGAGCGACGCGATGCTCCAGAGTTCGCAGGTTAACATCCAACCGCCGGGCAGCGCGGTTTGACCGGGGACGTTCAGCGCAATGACCGAGCGTTCGTCGCTTAATTGGGGCCAGCGTTCGATCGGCAGGCTGGATTCGTTTGCGGTTAAATAAATAAATGCGTCTTCGCGCCACAGATAGAAACCTTGCAGCAGATCCAGCCGCACCGGGCGCGCCGGGTCGGAGATGAATTGCGCGGCGCGTTCGAGCATAGAGAAATTAACGTCGGGCGAGTCGACTTGCAACCGCTCAATAGCGCGGCGGATCAGATTTCGACGCAGCCCTGCCGGGCGCATTTCCAACGCGGATGCATTAAAGGCGATGAAATCTTTGGCTTCTTGTGCGACGGTCTGTTTCCAATCTTCGTCGAGCGCGCGCGATAGAATCTCGTAATCGTCTGTCAGCGCGCGAGACATGCGCCATAGCGCCTCGCGAAAACGCGGGTTATACGTTTCGAGGGTGGGTATCAGCGCGTGGCGCAAGCGATTGCGGAAGAAGTCGAGCGAAGCGTTCGTGGGATCGTAACGCGGATGAAGGCCGCTTTCCGCGCAATAGACAATAGTCTCTTCGCGCCATACGTCGAGCAATGGACGCACAATGGGAATTTCATCATCAAAAGCGCGAATGGTCGCACGGTACAGCATGCCCTTTAATCCGGTTAACCCAGCCCCCCGCAGAAAGTTCATCAGCACGGTTTCCACCTGATCGTCGGCGGTATGACCGACCGCCACCGCTTGCGCGTCATTTCGCCGCGCTTGTTCCATGAGGAATTGATAGCGCATCATCCGCGCCGCTTCTTCGATGGACATTTTTTGCGCGCCCGCGTATTGGCGCACATCGCCCTTGCCAATGACCCATTTGAGGTTTAAGCGCGCTGCGATTCTCTCGACCAGATCCGCGTCGGCGTCGGCATCGGGGCGCAACATGTGATTGAAGTGCGCGACGATGACGCGGTAACCCGCCGAATGCAGGACGTTCAACAGGCACAGGCTGTCGGGTCCACCGGAGATTCCCGCTACGATGGGCGCTTCTTTAATCAATCCGCATCGTTCGCGGAGGATGGATTCGATATGTTCGATCATGGTTATGCGAGGTTAGGCGGGGCGCCGGCGCCCCACCGCGTTAGATTTGATAAAGTTCGACCAATACGCCGCCGGCGCTTTCGGGGTGGATGAACGCGTAGCGTTTTCCATCGACGGCGATACGCGGTTGTTCGTTAATGAGCCGGATATTTTTCGCATGCAACTGCGCCAGCAAACCTTCAATATCGTCCACTTCCAAACAGACATGATGCAGTCCGGGTCCGCGTTTGGCGAGAAATTTCGCAACGCCTGAATCGGCTGAAGTGGAACGCACCAACTCCACGTCGGAATCGCGAAGCGGTAGAAAGGCGACCTGCGATTTTTCTGCGGGAACATCGCGCAGTTCGGCTACTTCCATTCCTAAGGCGTCGCGCCAGAACGATAAGGCTTGTTCCATATCGTCCACGACGATCGCGACATGATTGATCTGTTTCACTTGAGGCATGCGATTCTCCAATAGACGCGGCGTTCTTGATAGATTTGCGAATGCGAGTCTCATTATATCCGCTTGCCAGAGAATTGGAGAACGGTTAAGATTGGGGCATGTCTGCTTTTCCTTTTAACGCGCGTCGCGTAACGTCTATCGTCGGCATGATCGTGTTGGTCTTTGTGGCGCTGGGGTTTAACCGCCGGCTGGAAGAGTTTAATCTGTTGAACAAACAATATGAATTGGTGCGCGCGCAAGCCACGCAGGCTGGGCAAACGCAGATAGCGTTGCAGACGAAAGCGGCTTATGCCAAGTCGGAACAGGCGGTGGCGGAATGGGCGCGTACGAACGGCCACTACATTCAAGACGGCGACCTGCCGGTTGTGCCGCTGGGGCAGCCGGGCGAAGCGTCGGATGAATTGAGCGCGCCAGCGCCGACGCCGACGCCGATGACAAACGTCGAAACTTGGTGGGATTTATTCTTTGGCGAGCGTTAATCCACCGTGGGCGGCGCGCCGGCTGCCGCTCTTTCCACCGTCTACCGACGTACGCAACGGCGCGCTTTTTATCGCAGGACATTCTCTCGCTTCTCTTGCCGGCGAGTACGGGACTCCACTGTATATTTATGATCGTGCCGCACTTGACCTCGTCGTAGCAGAGTACGTCTCTGCGTTGCGTGCATACGCTCCGGGCGCGGCGCGGATCACATATGCGGGCAAAGCCTTTCTGTGTAAGGCAGTCGCGGCATGGACGAAGCGGCATAACTTGACAGTGGATTGCACGGGCGAAGGCGAGATCGGCGTCGCTGTCGCAGGCGGCGTTTTACGCGAAAATATCCTCGTGCACGGGGTCAATAAATCGCAAGCCGATTTGGCGCAGGCATTCGAACATGCGGGGACGATTGTGGTGGATCAGTTGACGGAACTAAGAAATATTCAGGCGCTTGCCGCCAACAGCCAATTCCCAACCCCAAATCTCTGGTTGAGGTTATTGCCCGGCGTCGCCGTCTCTACGCATCACGCCTATACACAGACTGGGCAGCATGATAGTAAATTCGGCATGACGCGCGACGAGATACTCAAAGCGGCGGCGTTTTGCAGGGAACACGCTTTGCCGCTCGTGGGAATTCACTTCCATCAAGGTTCCAACTTCCGCGACCCCGAACCGTTGCTCCCCGCCATAGACCTCGCGCTTGACCTTGTCAAACAGATAGGCTTGGACGACGAATGGCATTTTTGTCCCGGCGGCGGCTGGGGCGCGGCGTATCACGAAGATGAATTGCCGCGCCCGGCGGTTGACGAGTACGCGCGCGGAATCGCCGAAGCGGTCATCGAAGGTTGCCATACGCGCGGGCTGACGCTTCCCACGTTACACCTGGAACCGGGACGCAGCCTCGTAGCGCGGGCAGGAGTCGCCGTCTATCGCATTGGCGCGATCAAGCGTCGCGGCGATAAAATTTGGGTTCTAACCGATGGCGGCATGGCGGATAACCCGCGCTTTGCGCTATACGGCGCGAGATATTCGTGCCTGCCTGTCGCAGGGTTGAACCGAGCGGGCGCGGCGGCGATCTCTATCGCCGGACCGTACTGCGAATCGGGCGATATGATCCTAGAGGATTTGCAAATGCCCGAGCTAGCGGAAGGCGAATTGATCGCGATTCCGACTTCGGGCGCGTATCACTTGAGCATGTCGTCTAACTACAACGGTGCGCGCCGCCCGGCGACGGTCTGGCTGGAAGCTGAGAGCGTAAGCCTTATTCAGCGCCGCGAGACGGTTGCAGATCTGTTGCGGCGCGATCTATAAGCGCCGCATTGACGCTTACATTCAAGGATAAGGTTGGCGCTATGAATAATTTCCTCGTTAAGCTTCCTTCGTTGCTTGCGTTCTTTATCGGAATCATGTCTATCCTCGCGGGCGGGAGAGTCGTCTTCTTCGGCTGGCGTCCGGATTATCGCGTTTTGATGTGGCTGCCGATCTATAACTTTATCGCCGGCTGGCTGACCTTGCTTCCAGCCTATTGGTTATGGATCAATCATCGTTATGCGCTTGCCGCGTCTCTGGCGATCTTTACGCTGCATGCGATCGCGCTGGTCGCGCTAGTCATCGCTTTTCGCGGGCAGGCTGCCGCACAAAGTTTCGGCGCCATGTCGTTTCGCTTGGGGGTGTGGGTTATAATACTCGCGCTGGTATGGTTTCGCCGTTAAGTGCAGCCCTATCTCGCACAATCTCAACTCAACGAAAGAGGTATCCATGTCTCAACAGCCTGTCCCTTCTCGCTATCGCCCCCTTCAAGTTTCTTTACATTGGTTGACTTTTCTGCTGATCGCTGCGGCGTTTGTGGCCGGCAAGAATATGAGTCGCATCTCCAACGACGACGCCGGTAAAATCGCGCCGCTGGCGATCCACATGACGATCGGCGTTCTCATCCTGCTGGCGGTCATCATCCGTATCGCAGCATTGAGGAAATTTCCGCCGCCGGCGCCTATCTCTACCGGCAACGCCGCTTTAGACGTCCTCGCCAAACTGACGCACGGCGCGCTGTATTTGTTCACCTTGCTGATGGCGTTGAGCGGCATCATCTTATCTTTACAGGCGGGGATTGGAAAAGCGCTGCTGGGCGGCGGCGCGCTGCCCGCCGATTTTCTCGACTTTACGGCGCGCACTCTGCATGGTTTCATCGCGCCGGCGTTGTTCGCGCTCATTGTTTTGCACATCGTTGGAGCGCTTTATCATCAACTTGTTCTTAAGGACGGGCTGATGGAACGCATGAGGGTCGGAAAGTAAGCGACGCTGGAAAGCGCGCTTTTCGATAAGAACATATCGCTTTGACCGAAGCGATAAAAAAGCCGATGTCTTACGACATCGGCTTTTTCGTTTCATACACAGAGACGGTTACCGACCAGACTCGCGGAGCGGCGCCGGCGCGGCGCTATCTTGCTCCACACGGAGCAGAACGGCGCGCACGGCGTAGCGGTAGGCGTAAGCGTCGAGCCGCGGGTTGTAATCTTCGCAAGTAATCAGCGTCAGCCAGGTGTATCCATCGTTCTTGAAGACCGAGAAGTCGGTGGGACGCACTGAGCGCGTTTCGCGCACTTCGTAAACGTAGCGATATCCGTTGATGTGCATGACGACTTGATTGCCCCAGTAGAGTCTATTCAAGTTGCGGAACGGACCCGCCGTGCCATCCGCCAATGTGACATGTCCCGTCAGCGCAGTTGTGCCAACTTGCCCCGGGAAGGTCGTGCCAGCCAGATAACCTACCTGATTAGAAAGCCAAGTCAGATCCCAGCCGTCCGCGGTGAGCGGCACGCCAGTAGTGGGCAGGTTCAAGCCGAGCGCGGGGATTTCGAGCCAAGTGTTGCCGAGGTCGGCGTACGCTTTAGCAGCCGGCTGTTCGGGCAAGTTAGTAACTTGGTTGGGAGCAAAGCCGGTAGCGGGCAACGCATTAGGCACGTCAACGGTAACGCTGGCGGATGCGCCGTAGTTGTTGACGCTGGTCGCATCTAGCGGATCGTACCAGCGTTCATTGCCAAAGCCGTTGTAAGGCGTGAGCGACTGCGGCTGACCGTTTGGCTGCGGGTCAATGGGCAGACTGGTCCAAGCAAGGTTGGTATCGTTGGTCGCCGGAGCAGGTCCGACAAACGTGGCTTGGAACGAGATAGAAGCGTTCTGCCCGAGCGGGAAGACATCCCAGAAGAAGGTGAGCGTGCGCGTTCCCGGAGCGTAATTCGTCGAAGTGGGCGCGAGGCCTGTGGTTTGGATCGTGCCGGGCAAGAACGCGAAGTTTGAAGGCAAGACGTCCGTCAGCGTCACGTCGTACGCGTCTACCGCGCTTTGAGCGGTGTGCGCCACGTCAATAGTGAACGTGACCGGGAAGCCCAGCGGTAGGATACGCGGCGAAGCGTCTTTGCCCACGGACATATCCGGCTCGATGATCTCAAGCGGGGGCGCGGCAGCAGCGAGCGAACCGCCGTTCCATCGCCAGAGGACGGAGTTGTTCAGTCCGCCTACACCGTTGACATTCGCGGCAATATCGAGAACGACGACTTCGTAATTCACAACGAGCTGTTGCGCGCTGGCGGTGGGGTTGGATATATCGCCAAAGTTGAATGTGACGCGGCGGCCCTGATTGACCGGATCAGTATTGCCGATCGGCTCCGCCGTCACGGTCGGGTTGGTCGGATCGTTGCACGCGTCCGTAAATCCGCCGGGCAGGTTGGTGGCGAGCGTTCCGCCGTTCACGCTGACACAACGGACAAACGCCAAGCCGCTATCAAGGATGTCGGTCGCTGTCAAGTTCAGCATGTTGGCGTTGGCTGGCACATCGAGCGTAATCTGGTACGTGACGATCTCGCCGATCAGGACGCGCGGCAACACGGGGGGCGCAGGGGCGGCCGGATCGGTTGGGTCAATTGTGGCGCCAGTGATGCTCTTCGCGTTGTTCGTCGCGACAGTATCAATATCGTTATCATCATCTGTCAGCGTTGGAATGATATCGTCCGTTACCGTGGCTTTGTTGTCAATTGGACCGACAGCCGCGCTGTTGACGACCACTTCGACCGTAATGGTCATGGAATCGCCGGAGTTGAGGCTGATGCCCGCCCAGGTGAGCGTAGTGGGCGTTACCGTCGTCGGCACGGGAGAGGCGTTTTGATAGGTCACCTCAGGCGGCAGGTCGTCAACGATCGTGAGCGACGGGCGATCCGTGCCGTTATTTGTGACGATGATCGTATAGGTGATAACTGAACCCGGCACAACAGTGGTCAGACCATCGTCCTTCGTGATCGAGAGACTCGTCGCAATAAAGCCGAAGTCCACTGTGGGATTAGCCGTAGCGCCGCTTGCGTTAGTAACCGTGTTGTTGTTTTGCGCGCCCGCAGAACCGGGCGTCAGGGTGACGACCGCGCTGGATGCCGCGCCGGAGGCTGTGCCAACGCCGTTGTCGTTATCGTCCGTGTTGGTGTTCGGGTTGCCAGTGTCTACGCTGTCGGCGCTGTCCACTGTGCTGATGTAGCCAGCGGGCGGTGTGACGCGTACGATGTAATTTCCTTGCGGCAAGCCGGAGAACGAGTACGTTCCGCCTGCCCCGGTCGTGACGCCGCCGTTCGCGTCGTCTGCCGTGCCGAAGACGCCGTCGGGACCGACTGGAATTTCAGTGACGCCATCCGCTGCAAACAATTGCACCGTCGCGCCAGACAGCGCCGTATCCGTCCCGTCGTAGGTTCCGTTGTTGTTGGCGTCCACGAAGACTTGGTCGCCTAAGGTCTGGCGGTAGAAGCCAAAGTCTACCGTGCGGTTGCTGAACGCGTCGGGGGCTTCGCCGGCTGGGTTGGTCGGGTCGGCGTCCGTTTCGCCGGTCGGCTCGCTGGCGCTGGGTCCGAGCGTAACTGGCCCGCTGATGACTGCGCCGTTGAAGGCGCCAGAGGTCTGGCGCGTTCCGTTATCGTCGCTGTCTACGTCGCCGTTCGGCGCGGGAGCGGCAGGTTCTAATACGGTTCCCGTTCCATCGAGAGTCGTGCCGCTGCTCCAGTAGCCGGTCAACGCTCCGCCGCTAAATTGATTGGCGGGGATGACAACCACATAATCGCCTTCAGGCAGGTTGTCGAAGCGGTAGTAGCCGCCGTTCGCGGTGACTTGCGAGGACAGAACGCTGCCCGTCGGATTACCGGAGCCGTCCGCGGCGTACAGTTCAACCGTCACGCCGTCTGCGCCGACTTCCGTTCCGTCAAGCAGCGAGTTGTTGTTCGTGTCAAACCACACTCGGTTGCCTAGGCTGTAAATCGGCGTGATAAAGCCGAAGTCCACTGTGGGGTTAGCCGTAGCGCCGCTTGCGTTAGTGACCGTGTTGTTGTTTTGCGCGCCGGTAGAACCGGGCGTCAGGGTGACAACCGCGCTGGACGCCGCGCCAGAGGCTGTGCCGACGCCGTTGTCGTTGTCGTCCGTGTTGGTGTTCGGGTTGCCGGTGTCGACGCTGTCGGCAGTGTCCACTGTGCTGATGTAGCCGGCAGGCGGCGTGACGCGCACAATGTAATTGCCTTGCGGCAAGCCGGAGAATAAGTACGTTCCGCCTGCGCCGGTTGTGACGCCGCCGTTCGCGTCGTCTGCCGTGCCGAAGACGCCGTCGGGACCGACTGGAATTTCAGTGACGCCATCCGCTGCAAACAATTGCACCGTCGCGCCGGGCAGCGCCGTATCCGTCCCGTCGTAGGTTCCGTTGTTGTTGGCGTCCACAAAGACTTGGTCGCCCAACGTCTGGCGGTAGAAGCCGAAGTCTACCGTGCGGTTGCTGAACGCATCGGGGGCTTCGCCGGCCGGGTTGGTCGGGTCGGCGTCTGTTTCACCGGTTGGCTCGCTGGCGCTGGGACCAAGCGTGACTGGCCCGCTAATGACTGCGCCGCTGAAGGAGCCAGAGGTCTGGCGCGTTCCGTTGTCGTCGCTGTCTACGTCGCCGTTCGGCGCGGGAGCGGCAGATTCTAGTACGGTCCCCGTTCCATCGAGTGTCGTGCCGCTGCTCCAGTAGCCGTCCAGAGGTCCGCCGCTAAATTGATTGGCGGGGATGACCACCACGTAATCGCCTTCAGGCAGGTTGTCAAAGCGGTAGTAGCCGCCGTTTGCGGTGACCTGCGAGGCAAGAACGGCGCCCGTCGGATTACCGGAGCCGTCGGCGGCGTACAGTTGCACCGTCACGCCGTCTGCGCCAACTTCCGTTCCGTCAAGCAGCGAGTTGTTATTCGTGTCGAACCACACTCGGTTGCCTAGGCTGTAATAAGCAACGACGTCTAAAGTGTCATTGGTCGGGTCGTTATTGGTGATTCCGCCGTCAGAAGTGATCGCGCCGCCGGGAATAATATTCAGGTAACTGCCGGGGCGCGTGCTGAGCACTTGGACAGTTATCACACAGGTATCGCCCGGATTACCCACTCCTGCCAAGCCGCCGCCGCTTAATGTGATATTTTGATCGCCTGGGTTTGCAGTAAGCGTGCCGCCGCAAGTGTTCGTTGCGCTCGCAGGATTAGCGACTTCCAAGCCATCCGGTAAAGTACCGGGTAAACCGTCAGTCAATCCCATGTTGACGACCGGAATCGTGCTTGTGTTTTTGATGGTGATCGTCAGCGTGGACGGCTGGTTAATAGATACGCTGCTAGGATTGAATCCTTTTGTGACGCTTACGCCCGGCAGGTTAGTGAGCGAAGCCGCCGTGGGATCGGGGTTGGTCACTCCATTGAACGTAGTGACCGCTCCGGCGGGGATTGTATTTGTGCGATTCGCATTAACAGACATGACAACGCGCACGGTGAGCGTACAGGTTGAATTCGGCGGCAAGACTCCGCCGCTGAAAGAGAAGGCTGAATCGCCCGGGTTGCCGCTCAACGCGCCGCCGCAGGTCCCGGTGTTGAATACGACCGGGTCGGTAAGATGCATGCCGGGATCCATATTGTCGGTGAATGCAATGCCGGTCAGCGCCGTATTCGCATTGGGGTTGATCAGTTGAACGCTCATGACGGAAGAAGCGCCGCCGTACACCAGCACAGGGTTGAAGCCTTTGACGATGCCGATGCTCATGTTTTCAATGTAGAGGATCGCCGATGCGCTCGTTTTTGGTTGGATCGTAACGCCGGTATCCGCAACGGTAGCGCTAACGTTGGCAACCGGAATGTTATTAGTGTGCTGGCTCGGCGAGTTGGGACTGTTATCGTTACCGACGACGTCCACCGTGATGGTGCAAACGCCCGGCACATTGCCCACCTGGGCGGGGACCGTGCCGTTGCTCAGGATAACTTGATTGCTGCCAGGGGTTGCCGTGACCGTTCCGACGCCGCAGGTCGTGGACGCGTTGGACGGCGCTGCGACACGGATGCCATTGTTCATGCTGCCGGGTAAGGTGTCCAGCAATGAGACGTTGGTCAGCATTGAATCGGTCGTATTTTCCAGAGTGATCGTCATTACCGATCTTCCACCAGCCTGCACTCTCGTCGGATAAAACGCCTTGGAGACGTTTAGACTTGTGACGCGGATGTTTGCCGTAGTCGGGTCTGTATTCGTGCGTCCTTCGTTGGTGGTAATGGCGTTGGCGGGAATCGTGTTCGTGTATAGGCCGGGCGTCATCGAAGTGACCGAAACGTAAACGCTGCAACTTGCGCCTGCCGCAAGTACGTTCGCCGTGGTATTCGAGTAATGGATGGTATCTGAGCCGGCAACGGCGGTCAACGTCCCGCCTGGGCACGACTCGGACGGAGCAGGGGCAGGAGGCGAGGCAATAATCAGACCCGTCGGCAACGTGTCGGTGATGTCAATTGCGGAGATTGAAGTGTCTACCGGCGCGTAAATTTGAATCCGTAGGCGGCTGTGCTGTCCCGGTGAAATAGGATTCGTATCGAATGTTTTTACGATTCGCACCGGCGGAAGGTTGCTAGGATCAATAACCGTCAGGTCGGGGTTGGTGCTGAATACGGCGTGTCCCACGCCCTGGTTGGTAACAATCGTGTTAGCTGCGACGGCGTTGTCATACACGCCTGGGGTGACGCTGGTTACGTTGAATACAATCGTGCAGTTTCCATTCGCGGGGATGGTTCCGCCCGTCAGGGTGACTGAATTGACCGTACTCGTCACCGTTCCGCTGCACTGGGCGGCGGCAGGGGTTCCGCTGACGGTAAGACTCGCTGGAAGCGTATCGGTGAACGTGACACCGGTCAGCGGGATGCTGGCGCGGTTGTGCAACGTGATAGTCACCTGGCTTGTTCCGCCGGTGTTAATAAAGGTTGGCGAGTACGCTTTGGTTCCGTATAAGGCTTGCTGAATAGTCAGGTTTGCCGTAGCAGGCAGGTAATTTGTAACCGGCTGGCCGGCTGTCAATGTATTAGCGGGGATCGTGTTTGTGCGGCTGCCGGAGGACGCCACGCTTGCGCGGACGGGGATAGTCAACACGCATGTGTTAGGAGTCGGGGGCATCAGACTGGCAGGGATGGTCCCGCCAGAGACATCAATCTGAGTATCGCCCACAATATGGTTGACGGTGAAGCCGCAGGTGTTGGTTATGGGCGCTGCGTCAATAGTCAGATTCGCCGGCAGACTGTCGGTGATCGCTACGCCGGTGTAGGGCGAACCGGTTGGGTTATAGAAAGTGATGGTGAGGTTGCTGACGTCGCCCGCGTCAATCGTTGACGGGGAAAAAGACTTGGCAATCGCCACCGGCTGAACGTTCAGGGGCGCCGAGGCGGGCGAGTTGTTAGTAACGCCTTGGTCGGTCTGAAGCGAGCCGGGTCCGCCGGGGCCGGCGGGAATCGTGTTCGTGTACGCTCCATGCGACCCGGTCGCATTGGTGACGTTAACGGAGACAATACAATCCAAGGCTGGCGTGACTGTCGCGCCTGAAAGCGAGATCGTCGTTCCGCCCGGGGTCGCGGCTCCTGTGCCGGGTCCGCAGTTCGTTAAAGTTAATCCGTTGGGCGAAGCCACTACCAACCCAGTTGGCAACGTATCGGTGTAAGTCGCGCCGGTCAGGTTGTAATTCGCATCGTTATTATTGAGACGGATCGTCAGTACGCTGGTCTCGCCTACATAGATAGTGTTGGGCGTAAAACCCTTGCTGAGCGCAGGCGGAGAGACAGCGATGACTGTGATGGTGGCGCTGGCGGGCGTTAAGTTGGTAATGCTTACGGGCGTGCCGCCATCGTTTCCCTGCGAGGATAGATTATTAGCGAGGATCGTATTAATTAAGTTGCCGGGCGTTACAGAGGAAACGTTGATCTCCACATAACACTGACCTGGCGTAGCGCCCACTTGAGCGGGAACGGTCCCGTTCGCAAGAGACAGCGTGGTCGTGCCGGGAACGGCGGTCACATCGCCGACGCTGCCGCAGGTATTCACCACGTTCGCAGGGTTGGCGATAAACAAGCCCGGCTGAACGCCGTCAAGGTCGTCCGTCCAGCTAGCGTTCGTCAACGGAAAAGTGTTGGGATTGAAAACAGTCACCCGCAAAACGGACACGCCCCCGGCGGGAATTTGAAGCGGAGTAAACTGTTTATTGATTTCCGCCGGTATAGACGCTGCATAGGCGGGCGTAGGCTGCAGGAAGGCGCCTACGATGAAGATAACGATCAAGCATAAGCGCGCGGCGAAGGTCAAGCGTGTTTTTATCATATCTTTCTCCGTCAATAAAACAAACATATATTTATAAGCGCGCTGAAACGCAATGAGCGCTGAACCTTTTAGTCTTGTTAACGGAAAATTAAAAAGTAAATGGCGACAATGAATGTTCTCTAAGGTTCGACTTCCTAAAACCGTCTCAGCCTGCACTGATATTGCAACAATTCTACTATGGATTTAATAGCCTTACAAGATTGTAGAGTGGAGGGGACGCGTCTAATATCGGGCGCATCAATAGATGCCGTTGCGAGGAGGGTCGAGACACGGCAGCGTCAAAATCCAACGAAGCGATTTCCTGGACTTAAGTCTCTCAACGATAAAATCCAAAATTTCTCGTCGCCTTGCTCCTCAAAACGAAAAGAAAAGGGTTTTACATACACATATTAAAGACGAGCGATGCGAGTGGACCTAAGGGAGCGTATAATTTACTCCAAGCCGATTGAGAAGGATGTATTCAGTGACGGCGGCTGCATGACAAACACAAAACGCCGCCTGAACGCGGCGTTTTGTGTTTGTAACCGAGAATTTACCTTCGCGCAGATGAATTGAAGCCTTCGCGCGCTTGCGCCGACATACCGACCGGATGATATGTCGGCTCATTGTACAGCGGCTGCGAGTAATTTGAAGACGCAGGCTTGGGAGCGGGGCGAGGGAAGGTCGCGTTTGTTTCACGCGTCGAAGCCTGGGACGGACGGTAGACCGGCCGGCTGGAATATGACGCCGGACGCGTCTCGGCTAACGTAAAGATGCGTTCACCGGCAATCGAAAACGTGTTGATCAACAGCACGCGGATGATCAGCACCATCGCTGCCACAAAGACCGGCACAGCGGTGACCATGTTTTCATGTCCAACCAGAAACCCGCCCGCCGCGCTGTGCTGCCGCACGGCGACCGCCACGCCCCACCAAGTCAGCGTGGAGTTGAAGCCCGCCGCAAGAAACCAAGCCGCGAACAAGTACCAGACTTCGGCAGGTTCGTCGCGTCCGGTTTCAGGAGTAAAGATGCGGGCGATGCCGGCGAAGTCAATGCCGCAGAAAGCGACGGCAAGCACGGTCGCCCACTGGAACGGACCGAAGGCAAGATCACCTAGAATATCGTGCAGGGCATAAGAGGTGCTGGAATAGTTGAAGATCTCAAACCCCAACAGGGCGCAGAGGATAATGCTGCCGAAGATCAACCCGCGCTTTTGCGCCGCGTTTTGAATGAGAGGGACGAGATTGAATTTGATGGACGAGGAACGGTTCATGAGAATCTCCTGCGGGATAAGCCGCTAACGAACTGAATGGGAACGACGCTGTTAATATAGAACATTTGTTCTAGTTTGTCAAGGTGGAGATTACACGGAGTCAGAATTTCAGACTCTTTTACATACGGATTTTATAGATCGGGCGGGCTTTTTCGTTTTCTGCGTCCGCGTTCTTCTGCGGCAAGTTTTGGCTTTAACCGCAGATGAACATGGGTCAACGCTGATTTCTGATGAAAATGAATTTGGAAATGCTTTTTTTATCCTTTTCATCTACGCTTATTTGCGACAAATTACATTTTAAGGGACGCTCTTGTAGACGCCAGGCTATCGAATTATTTTTCGGTCAAAGCGTTGTGAACCGCGTCGAGCGATTGGAGCGCGGTGAGGTTGCGCCAGGGCCACGCGTTTTTCATACGTTGCGGATCGTCAAAGAAGTTGCGCGCAAAAGTGAGATGGAAACCGTCTGGGCTGAGTCCGTGACGAGGCAGAGGCTGAACCGCCGCCCAATAATTCCACATGGGGATTTCATATTCATACGCGATCTGCGCCACGGTCGCGTTGATCGAGTTGTCACCTTCGAGGTTGTCGGCTTTGGTGGCGATGATCGGCGCTGCGCCGAACTCGATGATGCGGTCCAACACTCTGCGCATGTACTTGTCATATTCTTCGGCGGGCTTGTGCGACCACCACGTTTCCATGCTCACGAAAACGATCGAAGGACGCCACGTCCGCAATTCGCAATCGAGCGGCGACTCATTTGCATTGCACGATTTCGGATCGGCGCGAAGAGGCGAGAGGACTGCCGCGGCGTTGAAGCCTCCTTTTACCGCGAGGCTGACGCGCGAGTAGGAGCCGTGATAATAATCAATCGTCGGCTGTAAATATGCATACTCGCTTCCCAAACTGAATTCACCGGGCGTGTCGAACACAGAAAGAAAATACGACGACACATTCTGGCAATCGCCGATGATGGAAAAATGCGTGGGATCGTTGCCCGATTCGATCCCGCGTTGGTAGACTTCGCGCATGGATTCGCTCACGCCAGCGGGGACGACCGGCATTTGCATCCACGCGTCTTTTTCAAGGGGCGGTTTGGGTGTGGCAGTGGCGGCGGGAGTCGTCGGGGAGGCGGCGATCGCCTGCGCGGGCGAGGCAGGCAGACCCGTCGGTTGAATCGCTTGGTCCGTCGCAGAAATTATTTGAGTGGGCGCATCCGATGGCGAACAGGACGCGAGTAGGAAGATAGTCAGAAAAATAAAAGAGAAGGTTCGTTTCATTTTGTTCCACAAGTTGTTTGAATTGCCGCGCCGACTTTTTCAGCAAGAAGCGATTCGCCAAAGGGCGTGAGATGCACGCCGCTGTTGGTGAACTCATCCATCGGGACGAGATCCCACAGATCGAGATATGGGATGTTTTGTTGCGCTGTGTATTCGCTCAGCATGACGCGATACTCGTCGTACGCCCAGCGCGGATAGAAAAAATTATAACGGATGTCTGAGTTGACGCCATTACTGACGAGGATGGGTTCGTTGACGAGGACGATGGGAATATCGGTGGCGTGCAAGCCCGCGTCGAGGATGTCGAGCGAGAGTTGATCGCGCAACGGTTCGTTCTGCTTGATGTCATAAAAAGAATCGTCGGCGTCGAAATCGGTTTGCGCGCGTTCGTATGTCGCGGGGTAGAACTGGTCAATGCCCGTCGCGGACCATGGGACGCCGTAGAGTTGCAAGCGGATGAGGTTCGCAAGATTTTTTCTTTGTTGCATAAAAGTTTGATCCCATGTTGTTGGGTGATTGATGGCGGGATCGTCGGGGTCTAGAGGTAATTGGTACTTGGCAATTAGTTGTTTTACGCGGTCGGGGCTGTTCGCTACGAGAGGGGCGCCGAATTGCTTTTCTTTCGGGAACGATTCGAGCGTGGTGAGCCAGACGATCATGTCGGGCTGATAGTTCAGCGCTTCGTCGAGGATCATCAATTCTTGGAGAAGAGAGATGTAGGGATAGCCGAGATTGTACGCGCGGACGTTTTTGTTGCACGCCGAAATATTCTGCAAGTTCAATTGTCCCGCGAGATTTTGTTCGGGCGTGAGCAATGTCCCCCACACGGACGAGTCGCCGATGAGAATGACGCGATATTCATCGTCCGCTTTGGGAGCGCCGACCAACACGTGAGCCGCGAACATCGCGTCGAGGTTGAAGAGGCTGAGGTTGTAGCCGCGCTGGTTTTCGCCGAAGGGAAAACGTTCGCGCCCGGGGAAGATTTTGTTGTATAAAGAAGATTTTCCAAAAGGAACATTGTTTGTGAGGATGAATAAGAAATTAAATATTACAAGAAGCAAGGTTGCTTTGAGTAAAACGGGGAGGAGGCGAGGGGAAGACATAGGAGCGAGTGAAAAGTGATCAGTAAGCAGTTATCAGTGAGCGGTGGTGGTTAGGTTAGTCCGAAGAGTTTCATTATTACGTTGAATGATAAGACAGGCGAACTTAGCGCGAAGAAGACCCAGCCGAGGGCGGCGAAGTGGAAGGTGAGCAGGACTCCGCCAATGTGTAAGGCTTTTTGCGCGCGCGGGTTGTTGATGTTGAAACGTTTCTTGGCGAAGTCGCTCCAGCGGTTTTGGAGGAAGAGTCCGAGTCCGTGCCACGCGCCCCAGAGGATGAAGTTGAGGGTGATTCCATGCCACAAGCCGATGAGGAACATCGTGGCGAGTTGACCGAGCAGGAGCATCGTCCACGCGGGGATGTTGTAGCCGCGAATCCAGCGGTTGAACGGATTGAAAAAGTACGAGCGAATCCATTGCGTGAGGGTGATGTGCCAACTGTTCCAGAATTGCGTGATGTTGGGTTTGGTGTATGGCGAGTTAAAGTTTTCGGGGAGTTTGATCCCCACCAGACGCGCGATGCCGATGGCGATGTCGGTGTAGCCGCTGAAGTCAAAATAAATTTGGAAGGTATAGGCGTAGAGGACGATCCACATCCAACCCGTGGTGCGGACTTGCGTTGCGAGCGTGTCGTTCAGCGCGATCAATGCCAGCGCGTCGGCGATGACGAATTTTTTGAACAAGCCGATGACGATCCGCTGGCCTGCGAGCAAGGTTTCATCTTGCGTGAGATGGAATTCTTTTCTGAGATCGCTTGCGAAACGCTCGGCGCGGTCAATGGGACCTGCGGACAGCGAGGGGAAGAAAACAACGTAGGTTGTAAATTCAGGCAGGGAGAGTTCGGGCAAGCGTCCTGTTTGTTTGTCGCGCAATACATGGATGAGGCGGAAGGAGATGTAGGAAAATCCCAGCCAACGCAAGTCCAGCGCGGAGGCGGTGTCTGTTGGGCGGCCCGTCAATTCGCGGAGGAAGATGCTGAGTTGCAGAGAAAGAAGCGGGGATTTGAGAATTACGAGAATTGCGAGCAATACAATAATCGTGAACGATAACGTGAGGGCAAGACGGCGCGAGAGAGTCGTAAAAGCTGTGATCGCTACCGAGGCAAGAACAATAAAACCGACGACGAGGATGAGTCTCGGCGGGGTTGTTGTGGTGAGGACTGGGTCAGGGAAAATGTAGCGCGTGAGACCAACTAGAGTCATTACGCCCGCAATGACGGCAAGCCCGATGATGTTTTGGCGAGACTTCCACGCGCCAGCGTTGGATGTGATGAACCAAACTAACACCACAAGAAGAATCGAGAGCGAGGGAATCCAAAAGTCGAAGGAGCGGAGGGGGACGGCGGGTTGAAACCAAAAGACGGCGAGAATACTGAGGGCGAGGAGAGAAAAGACGCGGCGTGTACCACGCATCCACGCGCCGACCAGCAAGGCGGTCAGGATCGAAGCGAAGATCTGGGTTAGTCCCATGAGAAATCATTTTCTTTGCCACAGAGTGCACGGAGTCTCTGAGAAAAACTCTTAAATCTCTGTGGTCTCTGTGGCTGAATCATTAATCCCATTTAAAAGCCTTGATAGATCCACACGGGACTTGAATCGGATGTGAAAATGATTAGGGCGACTATGATGAGGAAGAGGACAAACGCCCAGATATTTTCGGTTGAAAAGATTTTTAACACGAAGGACACAAAGTACACAAAGGGATTTTTTGATTTTCCTTCGTGACCTTCGTGTTGTTTCGGCAAGCTCAACACAGCGCCTTTGTGGTGAGATGAATTTAACGCGTGCCGCATACGAGCCAATCGCCGCCTTCTTCAACGACTTGATACGTGCGCACCGCGAGGTCGAGGCGCTGGTCTTCATTATTATAGGATGCGACGATGTTGCCCGTGCAAAGCACGAGCGCGGTATCGCCGTCGGTTCCCGTTTGTGTGCAGGATACATTTTCGAGACTCGCAGTGACGGCTTGGAATGAGTCGAGCTCGATGAGCGCATCATCCTCCCAATCGCCGCAGACGAGCGTGGGCAGGCGGTCCGCATCTTTGGCGACGAGCGCGTTGAGATAATCTTCCACGGCTTTTGCGGGCGCGTCGGTGTTGGATGGTCCGCATGAGGCGAGGAGGAACGAGAGGGCAACGAGCGCCAGCAGAAAAATTTTTCGCATGAGGTACTCCTTTGAAATTTGTGGCGGGATTATAAAGGCTTGCCCTGAGTTTGTCGAAGGGAGGAAGGATGAATGATGAAGGAGGAAGGATGAAAAAGTGATGAGTGATCAGTTATCAGTGAGCGGTGGTGTTATGCAGAAGTTTTATCCGCGTATAAAGTAGATGATCGCAATCAATATGCCGATGATGACGACTGTCCAGCGTAACGTGGAGGGTTTGACTCTGCCAGCGAGTCTGCCGCCGAGCAGGCCGCCGATGAGCGCTCCGACCGCCATGACAACTGCCACAGTCCATTCGACCTTTCCTGAAAACACGAAGAAGACCGCCGCAGCGACGTTGACCACGAACGCGACCGCCTGTTTCAGCGCGTTGAGGCGCGTCAGAGAATCGTTGAGGGTTAATCCCAGCGCGGATAGCACGATCACGCTCAAGCCCGCGCCGAAATATCCGCCGTAGATGGATGCGACTCCGACAGGAAGCCATGTGAACGATTCGAGTCGCGCGCTCTGACCTTCATCCATGCGCCGCATCAACCACGCGCGGGCGGGGTCCTGGATGGCGAGCAATCCCGACGCCAGCAAGATCAAATAGGGGACGAGTTGGCTGAATAATTTTTCGCCTGTTTGCAAAAGCAGAAATCCGCCCAGCACCCCGCCGACGATGCTCGCAGGGACGATGAGCCGCAAACGTTTTTCCTGTCCGCGCAAGTCGTCGCGCTGGGCGAGAGTCCCGCCGAGGTAACCGGGGCAGAGCGCGACGGTGTTCGTCACGCTCGCCGTGACCGGGGGGATTCCTAAAAAGACAAGCATGGGAAATGTGATCAGCGTCCCGCCGCCGGCAAGCGCATTGACTGCGCCCGCGCCTATCGCGGCGAGGAAGATGAGGAGGAGTTGAATGAACATGAGGCAGAGTATAGCATTGGAGGTCGCTTGTTGGCTGAGGGGAGGTGTTGTATACTCTTCCAAAACCATAGAGGAAAAATGCCTAAAAATAAGATCCATGAAGGGAACTGCCTTGAAATTCTTGATGCCAAGAAATTTTCGTCCCTTGTTGACTTAACTTTTCTTGATCCTCCCTTCAATCAAAACAAAGATTATGCCCATCATGACGACAATTTGTCGCCTGAAGAATATTGGGGGATGATGAAAGATGTCTGTCAGAAAATTTTTGACGTTACATCTGTCGGCGGCGCGATTTATTTCATGCAGCGCGAGAAGAACACCGAGGAAGTTTTACGATGTTTGAGAGAATCTGGCTGGACGTTGCAGAATCTCATCATTTGGAAGAAGAAAACATCGGCTGTGCCTGTTGCAAGTAAATTCGGTAAGCATTACCAGATCATCGCGTATGCGACGAAAGGCGATAAGGCGCGTGTATTCAATCGTTTGCGGATTTCTCCTCCATTGCCCGCGAATTACAAGTTCGAGCGTGAGAACGGCGTCTATGTGACTGACGTTTGGGATGATGTTCGAGAATTAACGTCAGGGTATTTCGCCGGCGACGAAGCCATTCGAGAGAAAAGCGGCGAGCGGTTTCATAAACAACAATCACCCATTGCTTTATTGTTGAGGATTATTTTGTCTTCATCGAATGCAGGCGACACAGTGCTTGATCCCTTTGCAGGAACTGGCACGACCCTTGTAACGGCTCAGCAAGTTGGCAGAAACAGCATCGGGATCGAAATTGACCCCAAGAATGTAAAGATGATCCAGAAACGATCGGATGAACTTTGGAACGCCGACAATATTGAAAAATATTATCAAGACTATATCTATACGGAAAACTTGCCAGAGATTTGGGGAGCAAAATCTTCTGTAAAGTTGCCCGCAAAATCCAAAACCAAACAACCGTCGCTTTTTGGATAGATATGAATTCGATTTACCATTTTTGGAAGCATCTCGTTCAAAACAAGGATTCCTTTTCTAGGGTATCTAAACTGGACCAATTCAACTTTGACAAGGCGATGCTCTCTTGTGAGAATCGAGGAATCTTTCCTGATCTGGCGATCAAATTGAATAAAGATCGTTCAAGGTTCACTGGAGGGGAATTGATTGAGGTGAAAGATAGTAAGACCTACCATGTCTCATCGTTCAATTCGACAATTCCCACTGGAAAGAAAAATATGCGGAAGATAATTCCTTCCGAGAACAGTAAAACGTTCGTGCAAATGAAATCTGCCGGCGACGATGTCTTTTCCCTCGAAGAGCGAGAAGTTTATTACTTGGTTCGCGGGCGGAAGGGAAAGGCTCAGAAAATCTGCCTTGTGCATGGCAGTTTCTTCGAGACGATCAGCGCGAAAGAGCTCATTCGCCAGTCATTCAAACAGGTTTTGGATGAGAATTTAGCAGGAAAAGAAATCCCTGATGAAATCAGGTCACAACTGGAAGAAGTCCTCTCGGATCAGGAAGATTTCAGCCGCGTGCGCAATGTGGATAAAGCATCGGTCAAGATGCGGTTTAGGGTTATGACCGAAGTCAAGCCTGAGGGGAATATCTTAAACCCAAATCAATATCCTGAGATCAAAGACAACACGTTGAATCTCGTTGTCCCATTTCATAGCGAAGATGAAAAAGCGGATGTTTTACAGAAGTTCGAATTTGTAGTGGGTGAAAAGGCGATGAAGAGCATTGATACATTCTCGTTGAAGCACCCTCTCAACGGTTGGTTTGTCGTCTTTCAGATCAATTTGTAGCCGCGAAATTCAGAGCAAGGAGATTCTGTGACTGCATCTATCAAAGTCAGGGCGAATTATCGGATTTCTATTCCGCAAATCGCGCGTAAAAAATTAAAGATTAAACGGGGTGATTGCCTGGTTGTAGAAGTAGAGGGCAATGCGATGTTTCTGATTTGTCAGCCCAAACGGCACGCCAAATATCTACGTGACAAGATATGGAATGGCGTGGATGTTGAAAAGTACATCAACGATGAACGAGACTCATGGAATGTTCAGCAAAACCAATAAAGTCAATTAAGGGTTGAGATAATTTGCAGGGGAATAAAAAAATCCCTCACGCCCCATCATCCTTCGGCGGCGCGGTCTGACCATAATCCAAAACCTGTCTCATCTGCGTCGCGCCTTCGGGCGGACCGACGATCTTCCTATCCTCCATCATGTCCACAAGCCGCGCGGCGCGGGTGTAGCCGATGCGCATCCGCCTCTGCAGCATCGAGACCGAGGCGCGTCCCTCTTTGCGGACGAGTTCGATCGCTTCGACGAGCAATGGGTCGGTCGTCGTATCCACAGGACTCATCTCATCGAACATCGCGCCTTGTTTGAGAGGCACATCAGATTTAGGCATGTCCACAGGTTTTGACCCAGCGGCGTACGGGCTCGCACCTCCGAGTTGGTTTTTCCAAAAGTCCACAAGGCTTTGAATCTCACGGTCTGACACGAACACACCCTGCAAACGGACCGCCGCGGGCGCGTCGGGCGCTTGATACAACATATCGCCGCGACCGAGCAGGCGTTCCGCGCCGGGCTGGTCGAGGATCACGCGGCTGTCGGTATTCGAAGCGACCGCGAACGCCACACGCGCTGGGAAGTTTGCTTTGATGAGACCGGTGACCACGTCCACTGACGGGCGTTGGGTGGCGAGGATCATGTGAATACCGGTGGCGCGCGCCAACTGCGCGAGGCGCGTGATCGTAGATTCGGTTTCACCGGGGGCGATCATCATCAAGTCCGCGAGTTCGTCAATGACGATCACGAGGAACGGAAGTCTTTTACCGCCCTGCAATTTCATTTTTGCGTTGTAATCGGTGATGTTGCGCGAGCCGACCTGCGCGAACATGTGATAGCGCTTGTCCATCTCGCGCGTCATCCACTGCAACGCGCCGATGACGCGTTCGATTTCCACGACCACCGGCGCGAGCAAATGCGGGATGCCGTTGTAGCCGGTCAACTCGACGCGCTTCGGGTCAATCAAAATTAATTTCAGATCGTCGGGCGTGTTGCTCAACAGCAGGCAAGTCAGAATCGCGTTGACGCACACCGACTTGCCGGAGCCGGTCGTGCCGGCGATCAACATGTGCGGCATATTTTCCAACGTCGCGCCGATCGGGTTGCCGGTCACGTCGCGCCCCAGCGCAAATTTCAGCGGATGCAAATTGCGCTGGAACGGCTCGCTCTCGATGATGTCGCGCAGCGCGACAAGAGTCGTTTCCTCGTTCGGCACTTCGATGCCCACGTAACTATGGCCGGGCACCGGCGCTTGAATACGGATGCGCGGCGCGGCAAGCGCCAGCGCAAGATCGTCCGCCAGCGACGCGATCTTATTGACGCGCACTTTGATGCGTCCGCCGCGCGTTTCCACGTACAGCGGCTCCACGCCGAATTGCGTGATCGTCGGTCCGCGATTGATTTCAACGACCTGCACCGGCGCGCCGAACGACGCAAGCGTTTCCTGGATCAAGCGCGAGCGCCCCTGAATAAATTCTTCGTTCACCTCCGGCGCGGAGCCCGAATCCAAAATATTTTTTACTTCGGGCAACTTCCACTGGATGAGCGTCGCGGCTGATTTGACCGTGGTAAGCGGTCTGCCAATTTCGCCAGTAGCCGCCGTTTCAAGATTGCGGAGCGGCGTAAATTCGGCGGAGACGGCGTCGGCGCCTTCAAACGGAGACGTCTTCTCTGTCGCAAACTTTTGATGGAACAGTTCGCGAATCCAATTTTTTAATGGCGCAAGCCACGCGAACAGGTCGCGCACGGTCACGTCGAAAACCAACGTGGTAATAATAAGCAACCAAGCCGCTAGAGCGATGATCCCTCCGGCAAAGCCGAGGCTGTTAAAGAGCAGCCGCCCTGCGATGCCGCCGATATACCCGCCGCCGGCGCCGTTAAGTCCCATGCTGGCATTGATCGAATCCATGGCGGCGAGGAGCCAGAAGAAAAACAAGATCAAACCGATCGCACGTTCGAGAGAAAGCGGAGGGAGCTTTTCGATGCGGCGCAAGACGAGCCAGAAGCCCATCAGGATTAATCCCATCGGCAAAATGTAAACTCCCCAGCCGATGGTCTGCCCAAGCGTTCTTAACATTCCGCCGGTTAACGCGCTGCGCTGTGTAGAAGAAAGAATCAGCGTGATGAAAATTCCGCTCAACGCCATGATCGCGCCGACAGCGTCCAGTTTGCGTTCGGCGGAAAGCGAATCCCACCACGAAGGTTGAGGCGCGCGCGCGGAAGAAGACGCCGCTCTACCACTGTGAACTGGCGCGCGCTTCTCGTCGCGCGAACCCGCCCGTTTTCTTTTCGGCTTCGCTTTTGGTTTTTGTGAGAGAAAAGGGGCTTTCAAAGGCATTTCCGGTAGTATAGCACAAAGAATCTATTTTTCTTTTAGGGTAGAATTATCTATAACTCAGCTATGTAGGTTGAAAACTTATTCATGGTCGCTAATGGATGCCCATGAACCTTATAGCGCCTTAAGGATAAATGTTTGTTTGAAATACTTTTTCTAGGCACGTCCGCCTCCGCCCCGTCCGCCAGACGCGGGCTAGCGGCACAAGTGGTGAAACACGATGAATATCGTTTTTTAGTGGATTGCGGCGAAGGCACGCAACGTCAAATTTTGCAATCTGGCTTGGGTTTCAAAAACCTAAACCGTATACTGCTCACGCATGGTCACCTCGATCACATCTTGGGATTAGGCGGTCTATTGAGCACATTTCTACGTTGGGAAGCGATCGAGGAACTTGAAATCTTCGGCGGGCGTTCTACGTTGGATCGCGTGCACGATCTGTTATACGGCGTTGTGTTGCGCGGCGTTCAGGCGCCGATGCCGTTAAAATTAACCGAGGTCAAGCCGGGCATCATCTTTGAAGCGAACGACTTTAGCGTAAGCGCGTTCCCGGTCGCGCATCGCGGACCGGATTGTTTTGGATACGCCTTTGAAGAAAAAGCGCGCCGCCCATTCCTACCTGAAAAAGCAGACGCGCTCGGCGTTCCGTTCGGTCCCGAGCGCCGCGAGTTGGTCGCCGGTCGAGAAATCGCATTACCCGATGGAAGACACATCGCGCCAAACGAAGTGTTGGGCGCGCTTCAGATGGGAGCGAAGCTCGTCATCGTCGGCGATACCGGCAAAACGTCAAATCTGCTCGAGGTTTGCCGCAATGCGGATGCGCTGGTGATCGAATCTACTTATCTGGAAGAAGAGGCGGAGATGGCGAAGCAATTCGCGCACCTCACGGCGCGTCAAAGCGCGGAGTTGGCGGTCAAGGCGGGCGTGAAGAAATTGATCCTCACGCACATCTCGCGTCGCTATCGCGAAAAAGACGTGTTGCGAGAAGCTCAAGCCGTATTTCCAGGAGCGATCGTGGCGAGAGATTTTGATACGTTTCAAATTAAGCGAGATTGAGCGCTATGATGAGCATGGATAATATCACGCTAGGCGTGCTTACGTCGGGCGGCGACGCGCCCGGTATGAACGCCGCTATCCGCGCGACAGTACGAACTGCGCTAGCAAACCGCGCGCGCGCGATCGGCGTGGCGAATGGTTTCGAGGGGTTGGTGAACGGCGAATTCCGCCCGTTGAATGCGCGCGACGTGGGCGGCATCTTACAGCGCGGCGGCACAATTTTGCAGACGCGGCGCAGTAAGCGCTTTGAAGAAGCGAAAGGCATGCGCGAGGCGATCCGCCATATGAACGAAGCAGGCATAGACGGCTTAATCGTCATTGGCGGCGACGGGTCGTTACGCGGCGCTCATGCGTTGGCGCAGCAAGGCGTCAAAATTGTAGGCATTCCCGCCAGTATCGACAACGATATTTGGGGCACAGATATGGCAATCGGCGTAGATACCGCCTTAAACACCATCATGGAAGCGGTGGATAAATTGCGCGATACCGCGTCGTCGCTCAGCCGCGCGTTTCTCATCGAAACGATGGGGCGCAACTCAGGTTATTTGGCAGTGATGGCAGGGGTCGTATGCGGCGCAGAACTCGTGCTCGTGCCTGAGGCGCCGGTTTCGGTGGAAGAAGTGATTCATCTGGTGGAAGACGCGTATCGGCGCGGCAAAACGCATGCGATCATTATCGTCGCAGAAGGGGCAAGCATCGGCGTTACCGAACTCTCTCGTATTATTGACGAGATGGACGTCGGCTTCAAAACACGCGTGACGATTCTCGGTCATATTCAACGCGGCGGGCGTCCGACCGCGTTAGATCGTCTGATCGCCGCGAACTTGGGCGTGAAAGCGGTGGAGGCGCTTCTTGAAGGTCAAACGGATATCATGGTCGGCATGAAAGGTTTGGAGGCGACGACAATTCCGCTGGCTGAAGTAACGACTCGTCCGCTTCGCCCTGCGCTCGATTATTACGAAGTGGCGAAGACGCTGGCGCGGTAGAGTTTCAGGTTTCACGTGTCAAGTTCCAAGAAAAAAACAACGGCGTTGCAAAGCAGCGACGCCGTTGTTTTTTTCTTGGAACGTGGAACTCTAAACTTGGAACTTTATATCATCGTCGGTTCTGCGTACACGCCGAAGACTTCTTTCATCACCTGAATAATTTCTCCCAGCGTCGCTTGCGCGTGAACAGCTTCCATGATGTGCGGCATAGCATTCTCGGTCCCCTCGAGCGCGATCCGCAAACGGTCCAGCGTCTGGCCGACGCGTCCGTTGTCGCGCGTTCTTCGCAGGGTTTCGAGCCGTTTCACCTGCGTATTGTATCCATTGGGATCCATCTCAAGGATGGGGATAGTTAACGGCTGTCGTTCGACGTAGGCGTTCACGCCGACGATCTTGCGGATGCCTTGATCGATCTCGCGCTGATAGCGGTACGCCGCGTCTGAAATTTCGCTTTGGAAGAATCCTCTTTCTATGGCGGGGATGACTCCGCCCAATTCTTCGACGCGACGGAAGTAATCGTACGCTTCCTTCTCAATCCGGTCTGTCATTGCTTCGACGAAGAAACTGCCCCCCAGCGGATCCACGGTATTCGTCACGCCCGATTCTTCCGCGATGATCTGCTGTGTGCGGAGCGCGATCGTTACCGCATGTTCAGAGGGAAGCGCGAGCGCTTCATCTAATGAGTTCGTATGCAATGATTGCGTTCCGCCCAACACAGCGGCAAGCGCTTGGATTGCAACACGCACAACATTGTTTTCGGGTTGTTGCGCGGTAAGGCTCACTCCCGCCGTCTGTGTGTGGAAGCGGCACAACCACGAGCGCGGATTCTTCGCCCCAAACGTTTCGCGCATCTCACGCGCCCAAATGCGGCGGGCGGCGCGATATTTGGCGATCTCCTCGAAGAAGTCGTTATGCGCGTTGAAGAAGAACGACAGACGCGGCGCGAAGTCGTCCACATCCATGCCGCGTGCGATTCCCCAGCGGACGTATTCAAGTCCGTCGCCGAGAGTAAAGGCTAATTCTTGCGCGGCTGTCGAGCCTGCTTCGCGGATATGATAACCGCTGATCGAGATCGTATTCCATTGCGGAACTTTTTGCGAGCCGAATTCCATCGTGTCTACGACGAGCCGCATCGAGGGTTCGGGTGGGAAGATATATTCCTTTTGGGCAATAAACTCTTTAAGGATGTCGTTTTGAATTGTGCCGCGCAGTTGATCGAGCCTCACACCGCGATTCTCCGCCGCCGCGAGATACATCGCCCAGGTGATCGCGGCGGGCGAGTTGATCGTCATGCTGGTAGATACTTTATCAAGTGGAATATCCTCGAATAGAATTTCCATATCTTGAAGCGAGGAGACCGCCACGCCGCATTTGCCGAATTCGCCTACTGCTTGAGGTTGGTCGGTGTCGTAGCCCATCAGAGTCGCCAGATCGAACGCGACCGACAAGCCGGTTTGACCTTGTTCGAGCAAATATTTGAAGCGCGCGTTCGTCTCTTCGGCGGAGCCAAAGCCGGCGAACATGCGCATCGTCCACAGTTTGGAGCGATGAAGCGTCGGGTGAACCCCGCGTGTGTAGGGGTACTCGCCCGGCAATCCAAGAGAGGAAGCGTAGTCCGCGTCCGCCGCGTCGAGCGGGGTGTAGAGTCGGTTGACAGGTTCAGAGGAGGTCGTGATGAATTCATCCATGCGCTCGGGCAAAGACGCGAGCGCCTTGCTCAGCGACGTTTCCTTCCACGCTTCGAGTTGACCTTTCAATTCATCGAGTTTCTTTTTATCATACATGGCGACTCCTTTGGCGGATTATTGCGATACGACCGCACAGATCAAAATCTTTTGCTGCGAACTACGCGAGTCTATCGAAATATTCGCGGTTATTCTTGAGGTTTTGCGCGCGTCTCATGCGATTATACCCACTTCTGGTATACTATTTTCGCCTCAGGAATTTTATGCCTCGCTTTGAAATTGACGTTGACCCTTGCGACCATATCACTGCCGACGCGATCGGTGCGCCCGGTCAGCGCGTATTTTATCTGCAGGCTTATCAAAGTCAGCGCACGATTACGATCATTATCGAAAAGATGCAGCTGCAATCGCTGGCTATTCATGTGGAACAATTCCTTGCGCAGATCAGCGAGCAAGACCCCAACCTCTCGAACGTTTCCGGCGAATATGTGGAAGATGCGATGCGCATTCACCCGCCCGTAGATCCGCACTTTCGCGCCGGCGAAATCGGGCTTGGTTACGATAAAGAACGCGATCTAGTCGTATTGTTCGCAAGAGAGGTCCTCGCGGAAGAAGACGACCCTGAAACCGCTGCCATCATCCGCTTTTGGGCGACGCGAAAACAAGTGAAAATGCTCTCACAGTGGGGTATGGAAGTCGCTTCGCGCGGACGCCCGATCTGCCCGCAATGCGGTCAACCCGAAGAACCCGAGGGGCATCTTTGTCCGAAGAAGAACGGGCATTTTCATTAAATCATCTACAAGAGTGTTCTTGAAATTATGAAACAAGTTGAAGCGCGCTTACTGCTCGGCGATTACCGTGAAGAACTTGATGGCAGTTTGGTAAGTTCGTTCTTTTGCATTTCCAATATCACCGCATAGAGGGAGTATGATGAAAAACAAGACGGTTCCTTTTTCTCAGCGATTTTTAGAATTAATTTCTGAGCCTCAGTTTATCAAATACACTAACATCTTAAGTGAACCAAACTTTTTCACAATTGTAGGCAGGACACATTACGAAAGGTGGCATTCATCTTTTTATGGATGGCTACTTGACGTGAATGGTTCCCACCTTACGAAAGATTATGTGCTTACAAGATTTTTGCTTTTAACCCATGATGAAAAATGTTTAAAGTCTTCAAATCATAAGAAAAATCCATTATCTACAATTTTACCAACCCTTGAATTTGAGAATATCGAAGTTTCTCCCAATGAATTTCTTTCTTCAGAAGTAAGCGTAAAAGATTTAGGGCGATTCGATATTTTCCTCACTGCTGATTATCAAAATAATTCAGGAGAAAGCAACCGATTAAATGTTATCTTCGAATTGAAAATTGACAGCAATATTGACTCTTCTCAATCCAAAAAATATGCTGATTGGCTATTCGAAAATCATCCTGGGGAAACAAACATTTTGATTTACATTCTCCCAAAACTACTATCAGACTCAAAGTCAACCGTAGGCGATTCGAGGTGGTATTGTATGGATTATCAATTAATAAACGATAAGATTCTTTTGCCAATACTAGAACATCCAAACCTTAATCACAAGGTTCAACCTTTCATTATTCAGTACATTAAGAACTTAAAAGTTAGACATAAAGGAGTGAAAATGGCCATTACAAATGAAGAGAAAAAACTTGCTGTTGAATTATATGAAAAATATAGCGACGTTTTTGATTCAATGTTTGACGCATTGCAAGAAGCGAATATAACTGAAGAGAGCACATCCGACATACCAACAAAAGGAAGAAAATCTGGAAAGTTGGTGGTTAGTATAAACAGAAAAGTCTTTGAAGCAGAAACTGTTAGAAGTTTGTTTAGAAACATACTTATTTATCTAGTCGATGAAGGATTACTAGATCAAGTGCCCCTTCCATGGGGATTTGGAACTTCTCGTTATATTATTACAAATGAGAAAGAGCCAACACACCCGAACGGAAGAAGCTTCTTTTACCCAGAGTCATACAAGGACTATACGATTGAAACACATTTTGCGAGGGGACGGGCTTTGGTTGTGCTTGACTCCCTCTGCAAAAAATTGGAGATTGACTACGAACCAGTAGATGTATAAAAGGATGAAATATGACGAAGAAAAAAAGCCCCATTATATACTCTATTAATGTCGATGATATTCAAGAAGTTGCGGGCCACATACTTGATCGAGAACTCACTCTTGAAGAGAGAAGGTTAGTTGAGAGTCGAGTTGGCGACTATATTTCTTGGTTCGATGCCATAGAGTTGGCGATTGAAGATCAAATTGTCAGGCAAGAAAATAAACGATAGATTTATTTTGCTTGGTGGCTGATGTCAATTTCGCGAACTCATAATAAGGTGTAGCGTTTGTGTTGGTTGCACGAATATTATCAACTTAAAACAACGATTAATCCGTCAATCTGGATTATGCTTCTTATCATATAAATTATGGATATTCATTGTGTCCGCCGTTTTATTTTCTCAAAGTAATAATATTTCTCGATGTCACCTAACCAAGATAGCCTTCAACAAGCCCTTCAACACGGCGACCTTGAACTCAAAGGTCAGTTCATGCTTGGCTCAAATTACACGTTTCTGGTCGAAGTCACTCACGAAGAAAAAAAGTATCCTGCCGTGTACAAACCCAGTCGCGGCGAACAACCGTTGTGGGATTTCCCCGAACAGTCGCTTGCCCAACGCGAGACGGCAGCCTATCTCGTGAGCGAAGCCTTAGGCTTTCATATCGTTCCGTTCACCGCCTTGCGCGCAGACGGTCCCTATGGCGCGGGTTCGATCCAGCAATTCATCGAGCATGACCCCGGGTATCATTACTTCAATTTTTCGGATGATGATGTGCAACTTCTCAAGCCCGTCGCACTGTTTGACCTGCTCGTGAATAACGCGGATCGCAAAGGCGGCCATGTGTTTTTTGAGAACGGCACACACAAACTTTTTGCGATAGACCACGGCGTTTGTTTCCATGAAGAAGAAAAACTTCGCACCGTTCTTTGGGATTTCGGCGGACAGACGATTCCCGACGACCTCCTTGCTCGTCTTTCCTCCTTCATCGCGCCTCCTTTCGCAGACTTTGACCTGCCGCGCCAACTTGAGCCTTATCTCAGCCCGGACGAAATCGCCGCCCTCATTTCCCGCGCAGACACGATCCTCAAACACAGAGTCTTCCCACTCCAGCCGAGCGATCGCCGCGCCGTGCCGTGGCCCCCGTTATAACAGTTTCAGGTTTCAAGTTTCATGTTCCAAGCGACACCTGAAACATGAAACTTAAGAACAGGAGAACTCTATGCACTACAAACTATGCTTCATCGGCTTTGGCAATGTCGCCCGTTCGCTGACTCGTCTGCTTGAACGCAAACGCGATGCGTTGAAATCGAAATATGACATCACATATTCAATCACAGGCATTGCCACGGGACGGCATGGCTTCGCGGTGAATCCCGATGGAATTGATGTTGGGCAAGCATTAGAAAAAGTGGAAAGTGGAAACTCCATCGCTCCACTTTCCACTTTCCAAGTTGGCGACTCTCTTACAGTCATTCAACATAGTCAAGCCGACGTTATGTTTGAGAATTCACCCGTGAATTATGAATCTGGTCAACCCGCCATTGACCACGTCCGCGCGGCGTTGAATGCGAATATGCACGCGATTACGGCGAACAAAGGCACGGTGGTTCATGCGTATCAAGAATTGACCGAATTGGCAAAATCAAAAAATAAAAAGTTCCGGTTTGAATCAACAGTACTAGGGGGCGCGCCGGTCTTTTCGACATTCCGCGAAGCGGCGCCGCTGGCTGAGTTGATTTCGTTTAAAGGAATCATCAACGCGACAACGAATTTGATCCTTTCACGGATGGAAGACGGCGAGTCGTTTGACGACGCGGTGGGATATTGTCAAAGCATCGGCGTCGCGGAGACAGACCCCTCAGGCGATGTAGACGGTTGGGATGCGGCGATCAAAGTGTCCGCGTTGGCGACGGCGTTGATGGATTTCCCGCTTAAGCCGCAGGATGTGGAGCGAAAAGGCATACGCGAGATCACGCCTGCGATGGTGAATCAGGCGAAGTCCGAGAAGAAGCGCTGGAAGTTGATCGCGTCCGCTGAACGGGCGGGCAGTCGCATCAAAGCGAGAGTTACGCCCGAACTCGTTGATTCATCCTCGCCGTTATACGGCATGTTGGGTTCGTCTACCGGGCTGACGTTCGGAACCGACGTGCTGCCCGATTATTCGATCAGCGTTTCGGAGCGCGAGGGCATGAAAAGCGGACCCGAGGAAACGGCGTACGGGTTGTTAGCCGACTTTGTGAACGCGGTTCGAGGGTAAAATAAGCGATAAATAGATTGACGTGCAGCGCGGTTGCACATTCAGGCGAGTATTGGATATAGGATAAAGCATGGAAGAATATGTTGTCTATTTGGCGCTTGGCTCAAACCTTGGCGACCGTTTGGCGAACTTAAAAGAAGCCATCGCTTCTTTGCCGCCTCAGATGGATGTGAAAGCAAGATCGAGCGTGTACGAAACCGACCCGTGGGGGTATGAGGATCAGAATAAGTTCCTCAATCAGGTCGTACGCGTCGAGACGTACCTTAAGCCGGAGCCGTTGCTCAAACACCTCAAACGGCTCGAGGTGGCGTTAGGAAGGAAATCGTCCTTTCAATATGGTCCACGTTTGATTGATATTGATATTTTGTTTTACGGCGATCTGGTGTTGTACTCGCCAAATCTGACGATTCCCCATCCGTTGATGCACGAGCGCGGATTCGTACTTTTGCCGATGATGGATATTGCGCCCGATTTTGTCCACCCGGTCCGCAAGAAGACCATCCGCGAATTAGCGCTGTTTGCCGACGTGAGCGGGGTAAGAAAGTTCGAGTCGTGAGCAAACCCATGCCTATGTTTTATTTTTCCATCGCGCTGGCTATCGGAGCGAGCGCGATGTATCATTTTACGGCAAAAAGCACGCCAGCTCATGTGAATTTCACGGTCTCGCTCCTGACGACGTATGCCGCCGCTTTTGTCATTACCTTGTTAGGTTTCTTTTTCTTCCCCATCCAAAACGGACTCGCGGCGGAACTCAAACAACTGAATTGGGCGAGCGTCGGGCTTGCCTTCGCCGTCGTGGGAATCGAATTCGGATTCCTGCTCGTCTATCGCTCCGGCTGGAATTTAGGCGTCGCCGCCGTATTAGTCAATGTAGTCGCGTCGCTTATTCTTGTGCCGGCGGCGATTCTCGTTTTCAACGATAATTTGAGTTGGGTCAACATAACCGGAATTTTTATCTGCCTCGTGGGATTAATCATGTTGAATTGGAAGGGATGACTATGCTTTCCCGCATTAAATCAGCCGCGCGCGTTTTGCTCAAAGGCGAGCCGAAAAAGAATAGCCGCAGCGCCATCCCTGCCATCACGCGCGAGGAAGTGGACGAAATAAAACAATTCTTTTCGCGCGAAAAATTTTTCATCCTCGGTCACGCGCGTTCTGGCACAACGCTGCTCATGCGCCTCGCGCGTTTGCATCCCGAAGTGCACTGCAACTATCAGGCGCACTTCTTCACGCGCAAGCCGCTGTTGAAGGCGATGGTCGATTCGCCTGAAATGGAGGAGTGGCTCACGCGCAAATCGAATCGCTGGAATCATGCGCGCGATCTTTCTCCGCTCGTCCTGCGCGCGGCGGCAGATTTCATCATGGAACGCGACGCGGCACGCGAAGGCAAACGCATCGTCGGCGACAAGAGTCCCTCGTCCACGATTCACGGTCAAGCCGTGCGCGACATGCACACGATCTACCCCGACGCGAAACTCGTCTACATCGTCCGCGATGGACGCGATGTGCTGATCTCGGAACGCTTTCGGAATTTTGTGGAGGACTCCAAATTTTTATCGGCGGATGACAAACGCATCATATCGGACCTTCGGGCTGACCCCGCTTCGTTTGCCGACGGACGCCGTTCGATCTTCACCGAGTCGTTCATCCGCCGCGTGGCGAAGGGATGGGTGACCAATCTGCAAGAGACCGACGATGAAGCGCGAAAACTTTATGGAAAAAATTATTTCAGCCTGCGTTATGAAGATTTGCTGAAAACTCCGTTCGAAGAAATGTCTCGCCTGTGGAAATTTCTCGGCGTAAAGACGATTCACAAATCACTGGAGAAGACGATTCAAGCCGAAATGGCTTCCAACCCCGACGAGGAGTGGCAGGCAAAACGGGATGAGGGCATCGCGCCCTTCCTCCCGAAGGGACAGGCTGGCAACTGGCAGAGATTATTTTCCGCGAAGGATAAAGCCGTGTTCAAAGATGTCGCGGGCGAGCTGTTGGTGAAGTGGAAGTTTGAAAAGGATTTGGGTTGGTGATGATGTCGTTGCGAGTCTTCGAGAAGCAATCTCCTCATCGGCATGGAGATTACTTCGCAACTTGCGCTCGCAATGACATGTGCGGAAAGAGTTTATGAAATTTCTCATCGCAGGACTCGGTTCCATTGGTCGCCGCCACATGCGGAATCTCATCGCGTTGGGCGAAAAGGACATTGTCCTATTTCGCACACGCAAAGCGACCATGCCCGAAGATGACCTGGCAGGGTTTCCTCAGGAAACCGATTTGCAAGCCGCGCTCGAAAAACACAAACCCGATGCGGTGATCGTATCGAATCCCACGTCGCTTCATCTTGATGTCGCCATCCCCGCCGCAGAAGCGGGATGCTCGCTCTTGCTGGAAAAGCCGCTCTCGCATTCGTTGGATCGCATTGACGAACTCGAATCCGCGCTCAAGAAAGGCGGCGGACGCGTCGTCGTCGGATTCCAATTCCGTTTTCATCCCGGATTGATCAAAGCCAAGCAGTTGATCTCTAACGGCGAGATCGGGCGTGTGATCTCGGCTCACGTTCACTTCGGCGAATACCTCCCCGCGTGGCATCCGTGGGAGGATTATCGTCAAGGCTACGCGGCGCGCGCCGACATGGGTGGGGGCGTGGTGTTGACTCAATGTCACTCGCTCGATTATCTTCCGTGGCTGGTGGGCAAAGTCGAATCCGTTTGGGGGTTCACCGCCAAACTTAGCGATCTCGAAGTGGACGTGGAAGACACCGCGAAGATCGGTCTACGTTTTGAGAACGGCGCGCTGGGAAGCATCCATCTCGATTACAACCAACAACCGCCTGCGCATTATTTTGAAGTGATCGGCACAAAAGGCTCGCTACAGTGGAATCTCGCAGATGGCGCGACGCGGATTTATCAGGCTGAGAAAAAAGATTGGGACGTGTACCAGCCTTCCCCTGCGTTTGAACGCAACGTCATGTTCATGGACGAGATGAAGCATTTTATCGCCGTCGCGCGCGGCGAGGTTGAGTCATCGTGTCCGCTGGAGGATGGGATTAAAGCGCAACGGTTGATAAGCGCGGTTCAGGCTTCCAACGATTCTGGAACGAGCATTAAATTGTCGAATCAATGAACATGAAACATCGCGTCAACAAATTACCTGATGGATTGCTGGTCGGCGTCTTGCTTACCTTGATCGCGGCGTTGGTCTACCTGCCGTTTATCTTTCGGTTTGGCTATTATTTTGACGATTGGTACATCATGTTCGCCGCGGGCGCGCGCGGCGCGGAGGCGATCCGCGAAATTTACAGCATTGACCGCCCGGCTGGCGCACTCTTGATGAGTCCGTTGTTTGCTTTGTTTGGCGCGAATCCGCTTTATTACAATCTCTCGGCATTTGCGTTTCGCGTTCTCGGAGCGCTGGGCGTATGGACGTTTTGCATAACCCTGTGGCCGCGTGAGCGCGCGTTTTCTTTTATAACATCGTTGCTTTTCCTGATCTATCCCGGGTTTCTCTCACAACCCAACGGCATCACGTATCAATATTATCTTGCCGGTCTCGCCTCTGCGACTTGGTCTGTTGCATTCACGATGCAGGCAGTCACAACTCCACATCGAAGTCGCGCATGGTTCTTGCATGGATTCTCGATCCTGTTGGGACTGTTTTACCTTTCACAGATCGAATGGTACATCGGCTTTGAAGCGATCCGATGGACGTGCATCTTTCTTTTGACATCGAGAGAGAGAGGATCAGCCCGACAAAAGATCGTCCGCGCATTCCAGCAAGGATTCCCCGCGCTGCTTGTTCCTGCGCTATTCTTTGCGTGGCGAATCTTCTTCTTTGAAAATGAACGCGGCGCGACTGATGTGGGGGTACAAATAGGCGATGTGTTTCTCTACCCGCTACAGACATTGTTCCGATGGGGATTTTCTCAAGCCCAGAACATGTTCGAAACGTTGGTTGTCGCCTGGGTAATGCCGCTTCAACAAATTGGCTTGGTTCGAGACAACACGCATCGTTTGATCGGGCTGGCGTTCGGTGGCGCTTCGATAACGATGTCACTTGTTGCGCTTCGGCGAATGGAGTCTCAAGATACAGTAACACATGCCGATTCTTCAAATTGGAAGAGCGAGATGATGTGGCTGGGCTTGGCGGCTTTGGCGTTCGGGCTGGCGCCGGTGACGCTTGCCAACCGCGAAGTGTGGTTCCCCTCGTTTTCACGATACACGCTTGTGGCTTCCCTCGGCGCGGCGATCCTCATCGCGGCATGGTTATGCGGGTTGTCGAAACAGTGGATGCGTTGGGGCATACTCGCGATTTTTATCCTTGCTTCTGTGTTCACGCACTATGGAAACGGATCGCAGTACGCAACGTGGACTCAACGGACGCGCAATTTCTGGTGGCAAGTCTCATGGCGCGCGCCGCAACTTCAAAAGAATACCACCTTGATCGCAAACATCGCTTCGGTATCGACCGAGGAGGATTATTTTGTTTGGGGTCCCGCAAATATTCTGTATTATCCTGAAAGTCAGAATGACAAGATGGCGCAACCCTCGCTGTATGCGGCTGTCCTAAATAAAAACACTGTGCAAAAGGTTCTTATCCGCGAACGACAGGAGTATGACAATCGCCGCGGAATCATCACCTATAAAAATTATCGCAACATCCTGATCCTTTCGCAGCCGTCGCCCAGTTCGTGTGTGCATGTGATCAACGGACTCCAACCGGAGTCTTCGACGCTCGAATCGGATTCGATTCGGGTGATCGGATCCTATTCCGAGATCGAACACCTCCTCGTGGATGAACCGCCTCATACGCCGCCGCAACTTGTTTTCGGACCCGAACCGCCTCGCGGCTGGTGCTACTTCTACCAATCCGCCGACTTGGCGCGTCAACGCGGGAATTGGGAATCAATCATCCGTCTCGGCAATGAGGCGCAGGCGATGGGGTTCGCTCCATCCGACCTGATCGAATGGATGCCGTTCCTTCAAGCCTACGCGATCACGGGCGATGCGGATCGTTTGGCGGAACTTATGCCGGTAATTTCTGCGGAGCCTTACATCGCGTTGCAGGTCTGCCGGATTATTGGAGGCTTGCAAGGCATTTCAGACTCTGTCGTCGAAATCATTGACTCACAGTATTGTCCTGAATAAGCGGATGTCATATTCCAAAATTCAGCGGGTGAATTTTAGGTTATAATCATGCCTCGCATAAGCAATCTAACAGAACAATCTGTGTCAATCAAGGAGTAATAATGTCAAAAGCCAAACTGATCGCCCCGTACGGGGGAAAACTTGTGAATCTTGTTGTGGAGGGCAAAGAGCGCGACGAACTTCTCGCCCGCGCTTCTGAACTGCCTTCCATTAAGATCACCACGCGCAATCTCTGCGATCTTGAACTGCTCGCCACCGGCGGATTCTCGCCGCTGACCGCTTTTATGGGCAAAGCGGATTATGAACGCGTCTTGCATGAGATGCGGCTGGTGGATGGAACTCTGTGGCCCCTGCCGATCACATTGACCGCCGACCCGAAAGAATTGCCGGCCGTCGGCGAAGAACTTGTATTGCGTAACGCAAACAACGACGTCATCGCTGTGATGACGCTGGAGGAGATCTATCATTGGGATATGGATACCGAAGCCGCCCTCGCGTACGGTTCGACGGATCCGCGCCACCCGATGGTCTCTGAAATGGAACGCTGGGGCAAGGTTTGTATTTCGGGCCCGATGAAAGTGGTGAACCTGCCGAAGTATTATGACTTTGTCAGCCTGCGCCTCACGCCCGCGCAAGTGCGCGAACGACTCGAGGAAATGGGACACGATAACGTCGTCGCGTTCCAGACGCGCAACCCTCTGCACCGCATCCACGAAGAGTTGACCAAACGCGCCGCCGCAAAAGTAAAGGGTTCGCTGTTGATCCATCCCACCGTCGGCATGACCAAGCCCGGCGACGTGGATCACTACTCCCGCACGCGCACATATAAAGCGCTGGTGGAAAATCACTACGACAAAAACACTACTATGCTCAGCCTGCTTCCGTTCGCTATGCGCATGGCTGGACCGAAAGAAGTTCTGCTCCACGCCATTGTCCGCCGCAACCACGGCGCGAATCATTTTGTGGTGGGGCGCGATCATGCAGGACCGGGAAAGGATTCTACCGGCAAGCCGTTCTACGGTCCGTACGACGCGCAGGAGAATATGAAGAAGTATAAAGACGAGTTGGGAGTCACGATGGTCCCGTTTGAAATGCTCGTTTATCTTCCCGATGAAGAGCGGTATGTCGAAGAAAAGGATGTTCCGAAAGGCGCGAAGACCGCCAATATCTCCGGAACGCAGGTGCGCGAGGATTATCTGGCGAAGGGAAAACTTCTGCCCGAATGGTTCACGCGCCCCGAGACGGCTGAAATTTTGCGCGAGACCTATCCGCCGCGCTCCAAGCAGGGATTCTGCATCTGGTTCACCGGCTTGAGCGGCTCCGGCAAAAGCGCCACAACTCAAGTGCTGACCTCATTATTGCTCGAACGCGGACGCGAGATTTCGATTCTCGATGGAGACGTTGTCCGTACACATCTCTCTAAGGGGCTCGGCTTCAGCAAGGAAGACCGCGACACGAACATTTTGCGAATCGGATTCGTGGCTGGCGAGATCGTTCACGCCGGCGGCGCGGTAATCTGCGCGGCGATCAGTCCCTATCGCTCCACGCGCAACGAAGCGCGGAAGATGGTCGGCGACAATTTCATTACTGTCTACATGGACACGCCCGTCGAAGTCTGCGAAGAGCGCGACGTGAAAGGTCTGTACGCGAAGGCGCGTCAAGCCATGCAAGACGGCAAGCCGATGGGCTTCACCGGCGTGGACGATCCGTACGAGCCGCCGATCGAACCGGAGATCACGCTCAAAGGTTTCGGCGCCACTCCTGAAGAGAACGCGCATATCATCATGACCTATCTCGAAGATCAGGGATATTTGAATCACAATTGATCGTTGACGTAGCAGGGGCGGGGTAACCCCGCCCCTGCTGCATATTCCGTATTGCGTATTTTTCACATGACCATCCGTATTCCGCTTCGCCTTGCCTCGTTCCTCAGCTTGATTCTGATCATGGCGGCTGGGACGTTCCTCGTTCTACGCGCCACACCGGAAGGGTTAGGGCTGTCGGATGATTCGATTGCCTACATCGCGGGCGCGCGGAGTTTGCTGGCGGGGGATGGCTATCGCGAAGCGTGGCTCGCTACGAACGGATACGTCACGCACTTCCCACCGGGCTTTTCCTCCGCGCTGGCGTTCATCGGCTTGTTCAGTCTCGACCCGCTGCGCGGCGCACGGTTCCTCAACGCAATTCTATTCGGCTTGAACGCGGGCCTGCTCGGCGTTATCGCGTGGAGAATGATCCCCTCTCTTGCCGCCGGACTTATCCTTGCCGCGCTATTTGTCTTGAATGGCGATTTGCTGCAAGTTCACGCTGTTGCGATGAGCGAACCGTTATTTATCTTTCTCGCGTTATGCGCTTTCTGGAATTTTGACTTGTACTTCGAGCGTCCGCCCTCTTCCATCGGAAGGGGGATCGCCGGCGAATGGTGGTGGTTGATCGCTTGCGCTTCATTCGCCGGGATGGCGTACCTCACGCGATACGCCGGACTTGCCCTTGCCGCCGCATTCATCGTCGCCATCTTCGTCTTGCGTACAACGTGGCGTAAACGCTTCACGAGCGCCGGAATTTTCCTCGCCGGCTTCCTGCCGTGGATGTTGGGCTGGGCGTGGCGCAATCAAATCGTTGCGGCAAGCGCGACAAACCGATCTTTTGTCTGGCACCCGATCGCGCAAGATAATTTGACTCTCGGCTTGCGAGTGTTCGCCGCTTTCCTTGTTCCGGCTTCAACGTGGGTTAAAGCAATTGTCAAAGTTCCCTTCTTGATCGAAGCGTTGGTCAGTCTTATTCTTGGCGCTGTGTTTGTTTGGACGGCGACCCGCGCATGGAAATATCTCTCGCCGCTCACGCCGCGTCCCTCGCCGACCGGCGCAGGCAAGCAGGACGCGCGTGAAGTTGTCTCGTTCATAGCCGGCTTGTTCATTATTGCGTACCTCGCCTCTATCGTCGCTTCAATGACAATATTCGACGCGGCGACCAAATTTAAATTGCGAATCTTATCGCCTGTTTTTGTTTGTTTATTGATCCTGCTTGTCTATGTCGTGATGCAACTGCGCAAAAAAAATCGCAGCCTCGCCATCGCGCTGACCATCATCCTGTTGGGATTCTCTTTGTACAAACAAGTCGTCACGGTCAACGCGTTGGCAAAGGGCGGGCAGGGATACGCGTCGTTCCAATGGTATGACGCAGATGCGATGGCATACTTGCGTGAACTGCCCGACGATGTCGCCATCTTCACCAATCAGCCTGCCGCGGTCTATTTGTATGTGGGACGCGGCGCGCTGTCGCTGCCCACTGGTTACGATTCCGCGCGTGCCGAATCCATTCCGGGGTTTGAAGACGGCGTCGCACGGATGCAGGCTGAGGTCAACGCGGGACGCGCCGTGCTGGTCATCTTCGACGACGGCGCGAACATCGCCGGCGAAGTGGACGCGCTGACCGAAGGTCTGAATCTCGCGCACAAATCGCAAGGCGATTCGATCTACACTCGACAACCGTAACGCAAAATTCATTTTGCGAAATTAGGTATATCATGACCATTCAAGATAAATTTAAACTCGACGGGCGCGTCGCCCTCGTCACTGGCGGCGCGGGATTGCTCGGCAGGGAATTTTGCCGCACGCTCGCGGAGGCTGGCGCGAAAGTTGCCGTGCTGGATTTGACATCCGCTTCCTCCGCAGGGACGGTTGATTCACTCACCCAAAGCGGATTCGAATCCCTTGCCCTCGCCGCCAACATCACCCAGCCCGACTCGGTGAACGCCGCCGTTGAAAAAGTATTATCCACCTTCGGGCGACTCGACATCCTCGTCAACAGCGCCGCGCTCGATCCCAAGTTCGACCCCGACGCGATGAAAAAGGGCATCACGCCCGGCTCGTTCGAGGATTATCCGCTCGCCGATTGGACTGCCGCGCTCAACGTCAACTTAACCGGCATGTTTTTGATGACGCAAGCCTGCGTCAAGCCGATGCTCGCGCAGGGCAAAAAGGGAAGCGTCATTAATATCTGCTCCACCTACGGACTCAACGGACCCGACCAGCGCATTTACATCAAAGACGGTCAGCGCGTGGCGTATAAACCCGTGTACTACACCGTGACCAAAGCCGGCGTGCTTGGCTTCACCAAATACCTCGCCGCGTATTATGCGGGAACTGAACTCCGCGTCAACGCGCTCACGCCGGGCGGAATTTATAACGACCACGAAGAATATTTCGAGAAGAATTATTCCGCCAAAACGATCTTAGGCCGCATGGCGAAAAAAGATGAAATGAATGGCGCGTTGTTGTTCCTTGCCTCGGATGCTTCTTCTTACATGACAGGTAATAATGTCGTCGTGGATGGCGGATGGACGGCGTGGTAATTGAATTTGGTAGGGGCGAGGTTCTCTCGCCCTGTTTGTTTGAATCCAACAATTGAGCGGGGAAACCCCGCCCCTACGAGAAATTATTTTGACACCAACCATCGCAATCATCCCCGCCCGCGGAGGCTCGAAAGGAATCCTGCGCAAGAACATCCGCAACTTTGCGGGCTATCCGCTCATTGCGTGGAGCATCGCCGCGGCGAAACAATCGCAACTCGTCACCCGCGTCATCGTTTCCACGGACGATGAAGAGATCGCCTCCGTTGCGCGCGAGTTCGGCGCGGAGACTCCCTTCCTGCGCCCGGCAAAATTTGCCGAAGATAACACCACCGACTTGCCGGTCTTTGAACACGCTTTAGCGTGGCTGGCAGAACACGAAAATTATCACCCTGAAATTGTTGTGCAACTGCGCCCCACTTCGCCCATCCGCCCGCGTGGATTGGTGGACGACGCGATTCAAGTTTTGCTGGATCACAAAGATGCGGACAGCGTGCGCGGAGTTGTATCCGCCGGGCAGAATCCGCACAAGATGTGGCGCATCTCCGGCGAGAACGGTCCGATGAAAAATTTGCTCGATGTGCCGGGTATTCAAGAACCGTACAACGCGCCGCGACAGATTCTCCCTCCCATTTATTGGCAGACCGGTCACATTGACGCGATCCGCGCGGAGACGATCACCAAAGGCGGCTCGATGAGCGGCGGCGTGATCTATCCCATCATCATTGACTCGCGTTACACCGTTGACATTGATAACCTGCAAGACTGGACTCGTTACGAGCATCTCGTTTCGACGGGCGAGTTGGACATGGTTGCGCCGGGGAAAACGCGCCGCCCGATGCCTTCCACCATCAAATTGGTCCTCTGCGACTTCGACGGCGTCATCACCGACAACCGCGTGTGGACGGATCAGGATGGGCGCGAGACGGTTGTCGCTTCACGAGCCGACAGCATGAGAGTCAAACAGATGCGCGAGATCGGCATTGATGTAATGATCCTTTCCTCGGAGGTGAACCCGGTCGTTGCGGCGCGCGCGAAAAAGATGGGGGTGGAGGCGGTCCACGGGGTGGGGTTGCAGGACAAAGGTCGAGTGATGCGAGACATCCTAGCCGAAAAAAATATCAAGGCGGAGGAAGTCGTCTTCGTCGGCAACGATTGGAACGACCTCCCGTGTTTCGAGATCGCCGGTTGGGCGGTCGCCGTCGCGGATGCGTATCCTGAAGTGTTACGCGCCGCCGATCATGTGTTGACGAAGGCGGGCGGGCATGGCGCGGTGCGCGAACTATGCGACCTGATCTTGAAGGCGCGGACGTGAAAAAACTTTTTGCGATTTTCGAGCGGGGATTGTTCGCGCCGTTCCTGCTCGCAGTTCAACCGATCCTGCAATTGTATTTGCTCAACTTCGACGAATTGAGTTTTGCGGATACGGTTCGCGCTTTGCTGGCGTCGCTGATCTTCGTATCGCTGGTCTTCGGCGGGTTGTACTTTTTTTTGCGCGACGCGTTGAAGTCCGCGTTGATCGTCGCGCCGTTCATCTTTATCTTCTTCCTCTTCGGCGATGTGACGGATTGGGTGGGCAAAACATTTGCATTGGGTCCCGCGCGTTCCGATTTCGCCGTTTTTCTCGCTGCCGTATTGATCATGTCCGTTTGGATGTGGCTGTTGCATACGCGCGTGAAGAACCTCGTTGTCGTCAACGTGTATTTCAATTTGTTGAGCGTCTTGCTGTTGGCAAACACGGGCGTACAAGTGACGAACCACGTGCGCGAGAACGAGATTTCGTACAACCCCTCCGCGCGTTCTGTGACGGTGACGAAGGTCGAATCCGCCGCGCCGCGCCCGGATATTTATTACATCATCCTCGACGGCTACGGCAGGCAGGATATTCTGCAAAAGTTCTACGAGTTTGACAACTCGGAATTTATCAACGCCTTGCGCGAACGCGGATTCTATGTGGCGGATGAATCCTCCAGCAATTACATCCAGACGATGCTGTCGTTGAGTTCGTCGTTCAACATGAACTACCTGCAAGACTTGAAAGTGAACGGAAGCACGCCGGACAATCGCGCCGACCTGATCGAGATTCTCAACTACAGCGAAGTGCGAAATGTGCTGGCGCAGAACGGATATAAAACAGTCTCATTTGAGAATGAATACAAAGCGATCATTCCAACTGCGGATGTGTATTACGAAGACTCGAGTTCGGCGCTGACAAAGCCGGTTACCGCGTTCGAGAGCATCGTCATTGACCATAGCATGGCGCGGGCGCTGAATTACATCCCCGCGTTTCATCGCGCGTTGACCGAAATGCCGTACGAGACCCATCGCCAATATATCCTTTCTACATTCGATGAATTGCAGAAAACCCCGTCGCTCGACGGCGATTATTTCGTCTACGCTCATATCATCGCGCCGCATCCGCCGTTCGTGTTCGACAAAGACGGCAGCGTGGTCAATCACGACGAACCGTTCACACTGTTCGACGCGAACTATTACATCTCGGAACATTCGCGCGGCGGATACATCGGCGGCTATCGCAAGCAGATCCAATACGTCAACACTCTCGCGCTTCAAGCCATAGACGCGATCCTCGCGCGATCGAAAACGCCGCCGATCATCATCATTCAAGGCGATCACGGACCGGGCGCGTACCTCCACTGGGGGTCGCTGGAACACACCATCCCGTCGGAGCGATTCGGGATTCTCAACGCGTATTACTTCCCTGATGGAAATTATGCGTCGCTGTATCCCTCGATCTCGCCGGTCAATTCGTTCCGCGTCGTCTTGAACCAATACCTTAAAACGAACTACGCGCTTCTTCCCGATTTGCATTATTATTCCCGCTGGAATGTTCCGTTCGACTTTATCGAAGTGACGGACCTCGCGCCGCCACAATAAACTTTGGAGAAAAAATGACACGTGAAATAAAAATTGGAAACCGCGCGGTGGGCGACGCTCAACGCGCATACATCATCGCCGAGATCGGCATCAATCACAACGGCGACCTCGACATTGCGAAGAAGATGATAGACGCGGCTGTCCACGCCGGCGCCGACGCGGTGAAATTTCAGAAGCGCACGCCCGACGTGGCGACCCCGCCCGAACAAAAAAATCAAATGCGCGAGACGCCATGGGGCTACATCACCTATCTCGAATATCGCTATAAAGTCGAGTTCGACGAAAAGCAATACGCCGAGATCGACTACTATTGCCGCGAAAAGAAAATTGATTGGATGGTGTCGGTCTGGGATGAGCCCTCGGTGGATTTTATGCAGAAGTTCGACACGCCCGCCTATAAAATTCCCTCCGCTTCTCTCACCGACTTCAACCTGATTCGCAAAGCGCGAGCGACCGGCAAGCCTCTGATTTTGTCGTCGGGCATGTCCACGATGGAGCAGATCGCAAAAGGGATCGAGATCGCCGGTGAAGAAGACCTCGTGATGATGCACTGCACCAGCACCTATCCATGCGAGCCGGAAGAGTTGAACTTGAAGATGATCGAAACCCTCCGCGCGAACTATCCGAATATCCCCATCGGATATTCCGGTCACGAGGTGGGACTCATCCCGACAGCCATCGCCGTCGCGTTCGGCGCGTGCATGGTGGAACGTCATCTCACGCTTGACCGCGCGATGTGGGGTTCAGACCAAGCCGCGAGCGTGGAGCCTGCGGGCTTTGAGCGACTCGTGAAATATATCCGCACGACTGAAGCTGCGCTGGGCGACGGTGTGAAGAAAGTGTACGACTCCGAACAGGGTTCGTTGAAGAAATTGAGAAGGGTTATGAACGAGTAACTCATATCGGAGAAGGATCGCGCGATACGATTCGAAAGATCGGTATGCCTTTTTGCGACCTTTGTGGTACATTTCTTTTATGGATATGATACAGCGATTTCGACGTATGGCGCGTCCTTACGGAAAAACAGCGCAGTCTATTCTACGCTGGAGGCGATTTTCGTTCGGCGACGCGCCTCCGATCTTCGGCAATTCCAAGCCCAAGAGCGGGTCGCACCTGCTGTTGCAAATCCTGAGCGGATTTACTCAAATCATGCCGTATCGGTATGTGGAAGCGGAACCTGTTAGGACGATCGAGAAGGACGGGAGACGAAGATCGCAGGCGGAGATATTGAGCGATCTGCAAGCGTTGCCGAACGGGGTGATCGGCTGGGGCTATCTTGAAGCGACGCCGGAAAACATTGCGTTTTTGTGTCAGCCGCGGCGGGTTAACTATTTCGCATACCGCGATCCGCGCGACTTGCTCGTCTCACAGGTGTTCTTCGCCACTGATATGCACGAAGGGCACGGGATGCACGACTACTACAACTCGCTTCCTAATTTTGGCGAACGCCTTAAAATCGCGATCACAGGCATCGAGCGGGATGGGCTAAAAATGGTCAGCGTGAGGCAAAGATACGAGGGCGTATTCGAATGGCTGAACGCGCCCGAAACGTTATGCGTCCGTTATGAAGATCTGATCAACAATCGCGAGGCGACGCTCGCATCTATGCTCGATCAAGTGGAAAAGACCGGCTATCGAATCCCTACGCCGCGCGAAAAAGCCTTATCCATGTTGACGCGAGCAATCCAGCCGAAGAAAAGCCACACTTTTCGTTCAGGCAAGACCGGCGGCTGGCGCGAGTTTTTCACTGAAGAACATAAGGGTTTGTTCAAAGATATGGCGGGAGATTTGCTGATGCGATTGGGATATGAGAAAACAAATGATTGGTAGGGGCGAATTCTTTAAACAACGCATCTGGCGCGGACTCGTCCGCCGTCTCAACAATCTCAAGATTGCGCGCAAAGCGAACCTGATAGCGTGTAACTCGCCTCCTCCGCAGGGACAGCCTGTGGTCTTCTTCAAAGCCTCCACCGGCATTGACGATCTCTCGTGGAACAGTGGGTTTCATCTGCTTGCGTCGTGGGCGCTGCGGTTGAAGGGCATCCCGGTCGTCTATTTCGCGTGTAACTCCGGCATGAGCAAATGCGTGTTGGGAACGAATCGGGACGATCCGTACAAGGAGATGCCGTGCAAAACATGCATAGCGCAATCGCAAGCGTTGTACTCAGGCGTGCAAGGAAATAGGGATGCAGGTAAACAGGCAGACGCGCGCACAGGCACGCGCGTAAACTGGTTTAACTTCGAGCGCAATTCACAACTTGCCTCTCAGATTCAGAGTCTGTCAATCTCCGAACTTTCCACTTTCCAATTTGAAAACCTTCCTCTTGGCGCGTTATGCCTGCCCGCCCTGCGCTGGGTTTTAAGAATTCATCATTTAAGCGACGATGAAAACACCCGCTATCTTTTGCGCGAATATATTCTTTCTGCATGGAACGTGGCACAGAAGTTCTCGAAATTGCTAGATGAAACGAATCCGCGTGCGGCGGTCGTCTTCAACGGACAATTCTTTCCCGAAGCGACGGCGCGGTGGGTGGCACAGAAGCGCGGCATCCGCGTGATTACGCACGAAGTGGGACTTCAACCCGCCTCTGCATATTTCACCGATGGCGAAGCGACAGCATATCCAATTCATATTCCCGATGAGTTTGAATTGAACGATGAGCAAAACGCAAAACTGGATGCGTATCTTGCCAAGCGTTTTCAAGGCGACTTCACGATGGCTGGCGTCAAATTCTGGGCGGACATGAAGGGACTCGACGAGTCGTTCTTGCAAAAAGCCGCACAGTTCAAGCAGATCGTCCCTGTGTTTACGAATGTCATCTTCGATACGAGCCAGCCGCACGCGAACACAGTCTTTGAAGATATGTTCGATTGGCTGGATATGACTCTGGAAGTCATCAAAGAACATCGCGACACGCTGTTCGTCATCCGCGCGCATCCCGATGAATTGCGTGTGCGAAAGTCGAGCCGCGAGACGGTCGAAGGATGGGTGGACAGCCGCAACGTCCAAAACGAGCCGAATATCATATTTGTCGGTCCGCGCGAGGCATTGAGTTCCTACGAGTTGATTCAAAAGTCCAAGTTCGCGATGGTGTATAACTCCACGATCGGACTCGAAGCGTCCATCATGGGCGCGGCGGTGTTGTGCGCGGGCAGGGCGCGCTTCACGCAATACCCTACCGTGTTTTTTCCGCAGACGACGGATGATGTCAGAAAAAAGATGGAGGAATTTTTGGAAGCGGAAAAGATCGAAATCCCATCTGAATTCAAACGCAATGCGCGCAGATTTTTGTATTATCAATTGTTCAGAACGTCGCTGCCGTTCGGTGATTTTCTCGAACCCTCTGTGCGAACAACGCAGGCGAGGCTAAAGTCGTTCTCGTTAAAAGATTTGTTGGAATCGGATGCGATTCAGGCGATTGTAGATGGGATCTTGAAGGGCGGCGATTTTCTATTGAAAGAATAAGCAAAGCGCTTTTGCTGGCTTGGGTTGCGCGCTTATTCCCTCAATGTAATATATTTTTTCTTGGGAGAGATCCCCGACATGCCTTTGAAGGCTTCTTGAATAAGGCGTATATCTTCTTCAGTGTCGTCGGCGGGGTGGAAAATCTCTCCGAGGCGAACAGTCTTGTGTTTTCCATCCACTTTTGCAAATACGATCGGAACGTTCGCGCCTTTAGCGATGTGATAAAAGCCGCGCTTCCACTCACGGACGTAACCGCGCGTGCCTTCGGGCGCAATCGTGAGGATGAAGTTTGACGATTTGTTGCACGCCTCCACCATTTGCTCCACCAACCCAACCGATTTCTTTCGGTCTACCGGCACGCCGCCGCAAAAGTAAAAGAACCAGCCGTACGGCGGACGAAACAACTCCGATTTACCCATGAAGCGGACGTTTGCTCGCAACGTGAAGATAATGCCAAGAAACAGCATGAAATCCCAGTTGGACGTATGAGGCGCGCCGATCAGAACGAATTTGGGCAAGTTAGGTAATTTCCCCTCCACACGCCAGCCGGCGAGCCACATCAGGAATCGCGCTTTGTAATGGAATATTTCGCTGAGAATGGGCGCATTGAAAATAGTGGAAGGCTGGCTGCTCATAGACAGATTGTACCCTTAATTGCCCTCAGCGTTCGTCGTTTGAAACGGCAATTGTGTCTCTGGCTGGCATCAGGCTACCAAAGCGCGGGTTTAGTCACCATCAGGAAAACGATCAGCATGACAAACAGAGTGACCATCGCCTCGATAACGCTCGCTTGCCGCGCTGCTTTGCGATAAGCATCTCCGTCCACGCCTTCGCTTTCCGCCAGCTTGATCTGTCGGCGGAAGACCGGCGCATAAACTTTAATGCCAAGCCCCATGCTAAGAAAATAAAGAATGAGCGATGAGATCAGCCAGGGCGCGGAAAGACGGAAGTTAGCCATGTAGGTCATCGCCGACCCGGTAATAAGCAACATTAAGTACGCCGGGTTTGCTAAGCGACGATCTAAAAGGCGGATGGAGTGTAAGGCGAATAGAGTTTGTTCGGTTTTACCCTTCGCGCCGATCAATAACATGCGATAGGTCATGGTCGCGCCTACCGCCACGATGGCGGACAGCACATGTAGAAATTTCAGAATAACGTAGAAAGGCATTCAGATTCCTTATATTTGACGAATGACGATGGCGAGCGCTTCCTCTTTTATAACAGAATCTAAGGATGGCGGCAATAATAAATCTCCCATTATTTTATGTCATTGCCAAGCGAGTATTGGTCGCTCCTTCCAACAATCACAGTTTCGGAAAATAGCCCGCATAGCTCTTAAAAACCTTAATCGTCCCAATCAGGAATCTTTAACCCTAATTCCTTAGCAACTTCTATAATGATTAGTCTCGAACCGAGTGGAGAAACATGATTATCCGAACTGAAATAAATTTGACTTCCTCTTGATGCGTAGCATCGCTCAGTCTTTTCATCGCAAAACAACTTATCGGGATATACGCGGAAAACATTATCGCCGGCGATAAGATCTAAAACATCAAAGCTGCTTTTGGTTCTTTCATTGTAAACTTCATAGCTTGTCGATAAATCAGGAAGCTGGCTCTCACTCTGAATTATTGGACGTATTGCAAACAACTTGCTATCCACTCGAAACCCTTGCTCCGGAACAGGATAGACAATAACCAGAGTATGCCCCGCATTTTTCCAACCATTTAAAGTTTCCAACAAAGCATTAGCGCGTTTAGGATAGTCCATAATGATTTTATCTTTGTCAACTAATCTGTAATTAGCCTCCTGGTCTCCCTCTTCGTTGTCAAAGAGGCTCTGCTCCATATATATGGGAATTCGAGCGGAATAAACTATTGTTGCATTTGGGAATTCCTTTAAAAAGGACAATACTTGGCTTGCCCTATCTTGACAATGACGAACGCCTCCCTCCTCTCCTAAGATGTGGGGGCATCCGGCCTCAGTTATTTGGATAAAATTAAGTTCATTTTCAATGGCTAGCAATCTTAAGTCTTCCGAGAGTCGAGCCGCGTGACTATCTCCTATGCCAACAAGATATTTATGACCAGGGTAGTAATCAAAAATACAACTGTCCCAAATATCGAACTTTGGTCTTCCGCCTGCGCCGCCAGAGTGACAGTCTTCACCGTTCAATGTTACCCAAATCGGCTTTGCCGACTCGATAACGGCGTCTAGATATCCCAATCTGTTTTTAAATCCATCGTTTTGCAGCCAGTATAAAGATATTCCTCCTATCACAACCAAAGATAGGGAGGTTGAAAAAATTAATGTTCTTACTGGGACAACCTTTTTGTTTCTAAACGGTTGTTCAATCAAGAAATACGACGCGAGCGAGAGAATGAAAGTGAGGAATATCCATCCAAGCTTGATAGAGGTTGTCGGGCTGGAATCCAACACTCTCCCAAAAGCAAATATTGGGTAATGCCATAAATATAACGAATATGAGATAAGACCAATAGATACAAACAACCTAGTTGCCAATAACCTGCTAATCAAATCTTTGCCATTGGCAAACCATATTATCAAAATAGTTCCTACTACAGGCAACAGCGTAATAAAACCAGGATGGTTATAAGCGCTTAAATTAAGATTGGTAAGAGAAATTGCATACCCTATGAGAAACAGCCCTATAACGGGCATAATTTTATTAAGTAAGGTATCTTTACTTTTCTGAGGATGAAAATATAGGATATTTGCCGCTATGCCGCCAGCCAGGAGTTCCCATAATCGGCTATAAAGCATGTAAAACGATGCCGAAGGATTTCTTGGCGTCAGCCATTCGGCAATGAATAGGCTGATTAGAAAGCCCGTTGACAGGATCGTTATTGTGTAGCGGTTTTTGCGCCAGCGATAAATAGAAACAAAGAGCAAAGGAAAGAAGATATAAAATTATTCCTCGATTGCTAGAGACCATGTATGTAAAAAAGGCTTTAGCAAACCCGATTCTACGCCATATTCTTGTAGAGATTTAAGCCAGTAAAAATTAGAGCCAAACAGCAAGGAGGCGATTTGCGACTTGGAGAGGTCTGTCAGTTGATCGGGAAGCAGATAAATCCAGCCGAAAGGAAGCGATACCAGCATGACGGTGAATAAAGCAGGCAAGATCCTTCTTGCTCTTCGTTCATAAAATCTTTTTAACGAGAAGCGGCTTGTTGTTTGATATTCATTTATTATTAGAGTCGTAATTAGAAACCCAGAGATAACAAAGAAAACGTCAACTCCAAAAAAACCGCCTTCTAGGAGAAAACCGTCCTTCCATGCGAACTCTGCGTGGTAAATAATAACAGCCATGACGGCGATCATTCTCAATCCGTCAATTTCAGGACGATATTTCATCTTTATACTCTTCCTTTACTTCTCATACATCGAAGTAAAAAAATGATATTTATCTCCTCAACGTCTTATATTTCACCCGATGCGGGGTTAGGTCTTTGCCGAATTTTTCTTCCATCATCGCTTCGTACTTTGTGCCGCAAAATTCATTTTGCGATTGGCGCGAGCGCAAAGTGAACTTTGCGGTACTACCTCTTCAATGTTCTATATTTGACTCGATGCGGAGTTAGGTCTTTGCCGAATTTTTCTTGCATCATTGTTTCGTAATCTGACCAATTTCCCAAATACATCTTTGCAACTGAATCTCCTTCAAACACAATTAAGTGCGTGCAGATGCGGTCGAGGAACCAGCGGTCGTGGGAGACGACTAGGGCGGTGCCTGCGAATTCTTCGAGAGCTTCTTCTAAGGCGCGCAGGGTGTTGACGTCGAGGTCGTTGGTGGGTTCGTCGAGGAGCAGGACGTTGGCGCCTTCGGTGAGGGTCTTGGCTAGGTGGACGCGGTTGCGTTCTCCGCCAGAGAGGATGCCGACTTTCTTTTGCTGGTCTGTCCCTTGGAAGTTGAACGAGGCGCAATAGGCGCGGGCGTTGATCTTGCGTTTACCGAGTTCGAGCGTATCCGCGCCTTGCGAGATTTCTTCGTAGACGGTTTTATCGGGGTCGAGCGTGCGGGATTGATCGGCGTAGGCGAGTTTGACGGTCTCGCCGATCTTGATCGAGCCGCTGTCGGGAGTCTCTTTGCCTGTGATCATCTTCAGCAGAGTCGTTTTGCCCGCGCCGTTCGGACCCACTATCCCGACGATAGAGCCTGGGGGAACGGTAGCAGAAAACCCGTCGAGAATGAGGCGTTCGTCATACGATTTACTCACGTTATCAAATTCAAAGACAACGTCACCGAGGCGAGGTCCAGGCGGGATGTAAATTTCCAGATCTTCGCGGCGCGCTTCGGCTTCCTGATCCAATAATTTTTCGTAGGCGGTGACGCGGGCTTGTCCCTTCGATTGACGCGCTTTGGGCGACATGCGAATCCATTCGAGTTCGCGTTCGAGAGTCTTCTGGCGTTTCGATTCGGATTTTTCTTCGAGGCGGACGCGCTCCTGTTTTTGTTCGAGCCACGAGGAGTAGTTGCCCTTCCACGGGATGCCGTAGCCGCGGTCGAGTTCGAGGATCCAGCCTGCGACGTTGTCGAGGAAGTAGCGGTCGTGCGTGACGGCGATGACGGTGCCTTTGTAGTCGCGCAGGTGATGTTCGAGCCACGCCACCGATTCGGCGTCGAGGTGGTTGGTGGGTTCGTCGAGCAGGAGAATGTCGGGTTCGGTGAGCAGGAGTCGGGTGAGGGCGACGCGGCGTTTTTCTCCGCCCGATAAAATGTTGATGGACGAGTCGCTCGGCGGACAGCGCAACGCGTCCATCGCCAGTTCGAGTCGGCTGTCGAGATTCCACGCGTCGTGTTTGTCGAGCTGTTCCTGCAATTTGGCTTGCTCCGCCACGAGCGCGTCGAAGTCGGCATCGGGTTCGGCGAATTTGGCGTTGACTTCGTCGAAGCGGGCGAGCATTTCGACGATGGGCGTCACCGCCTCTTTCACGACTTCGATGACTGTTTTGCTTTCGTCGAGTTTTGGTTCCTGCTCGAGCAGTCCGACGGTGTAGCCCTTGCTCATGGATATTTCGCCGATGTAGTCTTTGTCCACGCCCGCCATGATGCGCAGTAACGTGGATTTGCCCGCGCCGTTGAGCCCGAGTACGCCAATCTTGGCGCCGTAGTAGAAGCCGAGGGAGATGTCGCGCAGGATTTGTTTGTTGGGAGCGCTGTGCGCGATGCGTCCCACTTTGTTCATGGAGTAGATGACGAGGGATTCGTTGGGCATAGTGGGGGTATTTTACTTGATGATTCTTTTTGGATGAAAAACCCCGCCTCATTCTTGGCTGGAGGCGGGTTCTGTTCTATAAATGAAATACCTATCTATGAAGCAAAAGCAAAACTTGCGATGCCAATTCAATAACTGGCTTTCCTATTTTTCCCAAGTTCTCTGCAGCTTTAACCAAGCCATCAATACTAATTTTGCACCATTTTGGATTGGGATTACTTAATGTAGCTTCATTTACTAAGGATTTTAGGTCTTCAGCAGTCTGATTTGCCATATATGGAGGTAGTTCTTCTTTTATGGTATTAACAGCCTGAATAAGACTTTGTAATTTTTCTTTAAGATCAGCAGGTATATCAGATGTAGCGATTTTGTTGAAATAAGATTGTGTAACGCTGTCAAGTATTATATTTCCCACGTTGGAATTGTTTCCAATTGTTATATTAATACTATGAGGATGAGAGAGTTTTTCCTCTTCAAAACGATCAATTGGTCTGTCATTAACTACGCTCTCAACCAATCCTTTCACATTTACCATTCTATAGCTTTGTTGACATTGAATTTGATCTTGCTCATCTTCAATGAATTTTTGTAAAATTTCAAATCTATAAAAATACGGCTCACTTTTAGTTTTACATTCGCCACAATTGCAAGGTATTAATTTGCCATACTTCAGCCGCCTGTAGGACGAATGAATTTTATCTAACTCATACATAATGATACTCATCAAATCTTTTTGGTGAGCTCCCATAATTCTCACAAAAATTTCTCGCTTGCCATAATTCTCAACAACTTCAGCGAGAGTCTGATCCCTAAACAGCACGACACCACTTTTCCAAACAAGAAATTGATTGTCAAGGTTTGCGATGAAGTGATTCATAGCCACAATAAACTGTGTTAGTATCCCTTTCGGCATAAAATCATATGTATATCGTAAAAGCAGATTGTTTTCAAATTCCCATGTGTAGGCAGGTTGGTTTTCTGTTAATAGCTGAGGCGCAATGTATGCATCTTCTCTTCCTGGTATCCTGTAGCATAGTTTGAATTTCATCATGAGTTGCAGAAGTTCGTCATGCATATTTTCGTATTCTGGAGCGTTCCAGATATTTTTCAGGTCTTCGCGATCAAATCGCCCTAAGTTGCGTATAACGGTCTTGTTGTCAAGAACTTTGTAAACAGCATCTGTACCCCATTTGGGCTTTAAAATAACTGTTTTTTTAAGTAGTGGGTCATCTTGAAAGTGTAAAAATACTCCAATATCATGTAAATAACCGCTAAGTTGAAAAGCATCCTTGAGTTCGTAAAACCCATTTGCTTTACAAACATTCAAGTATTCTTCTAATGAAATATTATTACGCGAATCTCCTTCCAGAAAATCACGGACTCGAACCCATGTTTTTGGTAAGGGAGAGCCTATATGTGGCAACTTGACAATTTGATGTTTTATTTCGTCTATCACATTCTCCAGTCCCCGATTAGTTGCGAGATTTGTGGCAAGTACTTCTTTTAAATTCCCGAACTCCCCCCTTAAACGCCTTTCGTTGATTTCACGATGTCGGTCTTGTTTTTCATTCTTAACTAGACCTCTTGCAAAAGTCATGATTTGAGTTCCAGGTTGTAAATGGCTGCAATCAAATTGAAACGCAAACCAAAGCGTTTTCGCCGATTGCGGTAGCGTTCACTCAAGATCCGGAAGATTTTCAATTTGCGGATGATGTTCTCGATCACAATGCGTTTCTTGGATAACTTGCGATTGGCGGTCTTTTGTGCCGCGCTCAAAGGATGAAGTTTACTTTTCTTGGCCGGTGTCTGGCTATTCGAGTGCAGACTGGACAATCCTTGGTAGCCAGCATCGGCTAAAATCCAAATGTGTTCTGCGACCCTGGAGCGACTTTGTTTGAACAACTGAAAATCATGGCAACTTCCGTGACAGAAGTCTGTGGCTAGGATTTGCTCGGTATTCAAGTCGGCCATCAACTGCGCTTTTTGGGTATGGCGCTTCTTTTTGCCGCTGTAATGCCGTTTTTGTCTTTTTTTGGTCGCTCAACTGGCTGTTCAGTCACATCTACTAGCACAATTTCAAAGATCGTATCGCTGGGTTGCAACGCTTTTTTGCCCGGCAGGTGAAACTGCTTGGATTGGATCAGCACATTTTCAACCTTTTGGATGGTGCGACAGACCGTTGACTCGCTGACGCCATAGGTCAAGCCAATGTGAAATTCAGTGCGATATTCACGCCAGTACATCAAGGTCATCAGTAACTGGTCCGCTCGCTTGAGCGTAGTTGGCCTGCCAAAGTTACGCAAGCCTGCTTCCATGATTGCCAGCATTTGTTCAAAGGTGTTGCGCTGGACGCCTGTGCATCGTTTGAAGTCTTCATCCTTGAGGTTTTGTACGGTTTCGTATCGCATGCACCTATTATGGCACACTTATGCAAGAGGTCTACTACAATAATTGGACTGCTATCGCTTAACATTTCCACAATGTTTAACCAATAATAGAAGTCCGTATCCTCTTTGCGCGTATCCGCGACAAGTGCATAAAGCGATCTCTTGGTCAAAAAAAATTGATGAGTTGTGTGGTAAATCTCCTGCCCGCCGAAATCCCAAATATTAACACGGAAATTTCGACCTTCGTCTAATTTGAAAGACCAACTTATAACATCAACGCCTTCGGTGGATGTTTCATCCTGTAATTGATATGAAGAGTTTTCTATTTTTCTAGTTAAAGTTGTTTTTCCAGCGCCACCCTCCCCTAGAATTATAAATTTCGCTTCATATAAGTAATCGCGTCCTTCTCCAAGTTGCCGAAAATATTCCCTGATTGAAGTAATACCCTTTGCAGCGATTTCGGGTGGGGGTGTTACTAATGGATTGTTGCCTAGCGCCAACCCTCTTAATTTCTGTAATTTTAGCATTGCTAATGGCAATTCAGAGATTTTATTGTTTCCTAAGTTCAAACCTTCTAATGAGGATAACTCCCCAATAAAAGCAGGCACGATTGAAATATTATTTCTAGACATAGATAATATCTGCAAATTGGGTAAGCCGCTAATGGCGTCAGGTATATAAGTAAACTTGTTATCGTCCAAGTTCAGAAGCGATAAGTTGGTTAGTTTTGAAATATCTGTCGGGATATAAGATAAGGCATTTCTTTGCAAGTCGAGTTGTCGTAAATTTCTCAGCTCGAATACTTCTGGAGGAATTTCAGTTAAAGGTTCTAATTGTGGTTGATGCAAGGGCGTTAGTGAGATTTTGGTTAATCCCATTTCCTTTGCATGGTCAATCATAGTTTTTGCCCAACGTGGTGTATCCATAGTGTTTTCCTTATATCTGAGATGAAAACTTCGAATCCTACTATTACAAATAAGGTTATCGTGTCTTAGGCAGATAAAATACTCCAACAATCACATATGGGTTTGGTGCTGATATAGCATGAAATCATCAAAAACACTACCCTATTTCAATACCATATGATTTCGCGTTCGCAGGAATATCTCTCGTGTCTGTCGCGACAATTATTTGCACTTTTTCCTTGTTTTTCTCAGCCAATTGAACAAATTGGTTCAAAACTTGCAAATATCTTTCCTTGCCCATCTTTTGCTGTTGCGGTTCATCTATGATAAGCAATTTTGGATGACCTGATTTAACTTTAGGCTCGATTATTCCCATTGCCAAAACAGCATAATGAAAAGCCATCACAGTGATGGCTAAATCAAAGCCTATCATCTTCTTGTATGATTGTCCGTTAATGAGCGGCAAAAACGTCTTGGTATCCCATTCCACTACTTCAACAGGTTGATCTAAATCAACTCGATTTAGAAATGTTCTAAAGTGCGTAACGAATGCATTGTAATACTCGCTAGGATTTCCTAATTTATTTCTTAAGTCGGTTAATTCACGCCTGACTTCATCAAGCTCCTTCTGGATTTTCGGGAGGTCGTATTCTTGATAGTGGATAGCTAATTCACGCTGTTGTTTTTCATAATCCAATTTGCTAAGTTCACGCTCGGCAGAGACTCTGGCTGAAACAATAAGACCCAAATGTTCAACAATAGGGGAAACGTATTGTCTTGTTTCCTGTTCTAGCTTTTTCTCCAGGTTTTCAACTTCACCTGAAAGCGGTTTTACTTCTCTTTGAAGTTGTTCGATACGTTTTTCATGGTCTATTATGAGAATATCAACTTCTTTAATGGATTGTTTCGTGTCTCTTATTGACTTTTCCCATGCTTCGGTATCATTATGCTCGGCAAGGTTTCTGCCACACAATGAGCACAATCCCTCAGATTCCCTTTGTTGCATTTCAGATGTTACTTCTTGCGAACATCTCGGGCAAATAGTAAATGTGAAAGTCGAGATTACGTAGTGAGATGAAATATGACGTTCTAATCTTTTCACTTCCTCAGAAAGAAGGCTTTTAATTTCAAGTTTTTCCTTCTTCTGGTCAGAGAGATTTAGCAATTCCCTTTGCTTTTCTTCCAGTTCTTTTCGCTTGCTAAGCAGCTCATTTTTAGTAGGTTCATAGGTGGAAACTTCCCCTTCTATGGAAGTGCGGACATTTTGTCGCAAATCTTCCTCTTCCTGAGTTAAACGGGCAAGCCCTTCCAGTATTCCGTTTCTCCTACTTTCTATTTCTATTAGTGTAGGAACATCTAATCGCTTCAAAAATGTCTGAATCGAATTAATACTTTGCCTCAATTCAAGAATCTCAGATTCCTTTCCGCAAATGGAATTTTCCGTATCAGCAATTTCTTGAGTTGTAAGCCCAAACATGATTTTTACGATTTCAATAAATGGTCGTTCGTAAACTTGAGCCAGAATTGCAGAATAACTAATGTCGCGATCAATTACAAATGCACGAGCCAAATCATTAAAACTTAATGGATTGTCTCGCCTGTTGCCTTCTCGGTCAGTTGTTCTTGTAAAAACCTGTGGCAGCCCAAGTTTTTCAAGTAAATACGGAGAAATTTCTTGAATCGACAAAGACCGTTTACCATCTTTATCTTCAATCTCTAACCTGGCATTGGGCTGTTGACAACTTCTTGTAAAAGTTAAGCCTTCTCCATTCGCAGAGATTTTCAAAATAACCCTTACTGAAGATTCCAGAATTTTCGTGTCGATTCGTTCAAAGCTTCCACCTAAAGCATATCTTACCAAGCGCAACAAGATAGTTCTGTCTGCCTGTGTTTTTCCGTGCAAGATATTTAAGCCTGAATTGAGCTCCAACTCTTCTTTAGCGTTGAGTTTTTCCCATACAAACTTTTCGAGAAACAATTTCGGAAAATCAATAATATCGTTCATGTGCTTATTTCCTCACCTAAACTTCTCGAAGTAACTTCGGGGAAATGTTCGTAAATGAAGTCTTTTATCGCAGAACCTGTTTTGTTGCGAAACAAATTACTTACGATTTTGCAGCGCTCTATGATGCCATCGAACTCAACTGTGTCTAGCTCGTTCACCGCATACCTTCCTCTATCAGTTAGTTCGAAAACATCCCCATTTTTGCTGGGAAATATGGTTATAAGACCTTTTGCAACCAACAAGGCGAAGATATTGTAGTATTTTGAATCCCAAGGTCCATACTTATATCTAATCATTGGCGATTCTGGTCTGATATCAACTTCATCGCTTACTTCAATGTTGTGAATAGATGCGGCTTTCTTAAGATACGCGGGATACCTTATAAAGAAATCCATTTTGGCAATTTTTGTACGGCTGATAATTTTTCCCTTTATTCCAGCGTAGTTCAACAATAATAATAGCCTTGCCGCGTGAAGTTCCATGCTTTCTTCTGCAAGTGGTGTTCTGGCAGGGCGGCGGATATTGATTTTTAGATCTTGTGGTATGTTGCTTGAGTTTGTTGATGCTGGGTTACTCATTCGCACCTCTCTTAAAATCCACAGTACAAATGTCTGCCATGTCAAAAAATACGCCTTCTGCAAACCTTGTGCCTAGGCGTGGGTCTTTATGTTCTTTACTCCAGTCGTTTCCTGTTGCCTCTAAAATTCCTAGCAAGTCATTCCAAAGAACTAAGCCTGACTTTGACGGGTTTTGTTTTTGATAATTTTGCCACCTTAGGTGTATGTCAACACCAAATTTTTCCCAAACGTTGGACGCAAACTCTTTTTCGTATCGTAAACCAATAGCCTCAGTTCTAGCGGTCAAGGCGTACTTGTGTTTGTCGCCTATATTTGCTCCCGACAATTTATCCTGCAAAGTTAAGGAATGGGTTTGATCGGCGGTGGGATAAGGATATTCTAAATTTTGTAGAACTAATAGAATAATGTCTTGCCTTGTAATGGATTTCTCTAGCCAGGATTTTCTTGCAGATGTATTTGCTTTTTTAGAGGCAGAGAAAATAGCAGAATAAATTTTGTCGACTTGGTCGTGTGAAGCGTCAACTTGCCATACCTTCTTGATGACCTTCGCCAAAAGTTCTTTGTTTTTTGCCTCTATGCTTTCAGGGTTTGGTAAAGAAAAATTGATTGACAATAATTTAATCGCTTGTTCAACAGTTTCTTGAGTAATGTCTTGAGAAACCAAGTTTTCAGAAAGATATCTTATGAATGGCAACAATGTTTTATCCCAATCTGCGCTTCTTTCTTCTTTTGGGATATTTAATAACGCCACAAACTCTGCTAATGAGCAATCCGAGTATTTGCTTGCTCCTACTTTACCGCAACCAAGAATTTTGATGCTACCTACATTTTTTCCGTCTTGTAATGGCTCAAAGAGCTTCGCAAGAATCCCCATTTTTTGTTTTTTGGCAGGTTTAATTAACTCTGGAAATGTCCAGATTCCAGTTTCTCTTTTTTTGACTTGAATTTTTTCAATAACAGAGTTTATTTTGTGAAGTGTAATAGACCTCTTGCATAAGTGTGCCATAATAGGTGCATGCGATACGAAACCGTACAAAACCTCAAGGATGAAGACTTCAAACGATGCACAGGCGTCCAGCGCAACACCTTTGAACAAATGCTGGCAATCATGGAAGCAGGCTTGCGTAACTTTGGCAGGCCAACTACGCTCAAGCGAGCGGACCAGTTACTGATGACCTTGATGTACTGGCGTGAATATCGCACTGAATTTCACATTGGCTTGACCTATGGCGTCAGCGAGTCAACGGTCTGTCGCACCATCCAAAAGGTTGAAAATGTGCTGATCCAATCCAAGCAGTTTCACCTGCCGGGCAAAAAAGCGTTGCAACCCAGCGATACGATCTTTGAAATTGTGCTAGTAGATGTGACTGAACAGCCAGTTGAGCGACCAAAAAAAGACAAAAACGGCATTACAGCGGCAAAAAGAAGCGCCATACCCAAAAAGCGCAGTTGATGGCCGACTTGAATACCGAGCAAATCCTAGCCACAGACTTCTGTCACGGAAGTTGCCATGATTTTCAGTTGTTCAAACAAAGTCGCTCCAGGGTCGCAGAACACATTTGGATTTTAGCCGATGCTGGCTACCAAGGATTGTCCAGTCTGCACTCGAATAGCCAGACACCGGCCAAGAAAAGTAAACTTCATCCTTTGAGCGCGGCACAAAAGACCGCCAATCGCAAGTTATCCAAGAAACGCATTGTGATCGAGAACATCATCCGCAAATTGAAAATCTTCCGGATCTTGAGTGAACGCTACCGCAATCGGCGAAAACGCTTTGGTTTGCGTTTCAATTTGATTGCAGCCATTTACAACCTGGAACTCAAATCATGACTTTTGCAAGAGGTCTAATATCTTCGCCATATTCACAAACCACTCTTATTGCTCCAATGTTCAATAACATTTCAATGCATAGCCGAGATGTTATTTGCCATTGATAATCAAAGCCAATTCCACCCTCACTACCAGGGTCTGTTTCAGGTACGGAAGAAAGGAATTCAATACTCATGATGCCCTGCTTTTTTCACGATTATAACTGTAATCTTTGTAAAGTCGTCAAAAGGAAAGGGGGCGGGGCGGGACCTCACCCTGATTAGCGTGATTGATCGGCATGTCCGTTTGTCCCTCTCCCAAGAGAGAGGGTATGGAGTTGATCTCTTTTCTGTCTGATAGGCGTGTTGAGTTTCCAAGTCAAAAGGGGTTCACAACAGCGAAAGTTGATCTGTTTTTGGTGGATAAAACACGCCGATAATCACAAACGGATTTGGTGCTGACATGGCGTGAAATTTCAAGGTTGTGCCAACAAAGAGATGTAAATCCTTGTCAGCAAATTCTTCAAGATATTTCTGCTTTACCAATTCAACTGCGGCTTGCTCATCACCGCCTGTTCGATAAAGGCAGTTCCAGAACAACGCACCAATTTCCCAATCTTCAATCATCATCTTGCGCGGTTCTTTGTCGCCTTCGGAGAAAAAGCGATACGAGAATTTGTAAGGCAATTTTCTCACGAGTTTCTTGTGTCCCCGCTCGGTTGGCAGTTCAAACATGTTGAATTGCTTGAGTTGGTCTTGCCATTCCTGTTTCCATTCACGTTCATCTTCTTCGATAACAAAGTCCACGATACGGGAAGGCTTCAAGGTCGCGAGAGATTTCCTTTGGTTTGGGTCTTTGGCGAGTGCAATAAGTTCATTCATCGAAAAGAATGTTTCTTTGAGAACAAAACTTTTCCGTGCCGCCCATTCATTCGCTGTTCCGATTTGCTCAAAGACCTTGATCGGCTCGTCCACGCCAAGTTTGGGGCTATAACTTTCAGGGCGAAAATCATCTGTTTTGCGAGTCAAGTTGAGTTCTATCCAAGAATACTTTGGATATTTCTGCTGGTCTTGTAGAAAGCGATATGGAATTGGATACATCCGAATCCATTTTTCGCCGTTCAACAATCCCGCCGTGCAAACCAATTCCGTGTAACTGCGTGACGGCAAAGGATAGGTCTTTACCGTGATCAATACTCTGGCGTTTGGGAGTTCGTTGGGTAGATAGGTCATTGTCCCCTCTGTGGATTTATGGCAAGTGAACGACTTTTCTCTTGAAGGATTTGTTCTTCTGCAAATACTCAATCAAAGAATGCCGATGACAAAAATTGTGATCAGCTTCAAAACAAACTAAAGCGATGCGTTCATTTTTGTTGGTCAAGTCAATTAGTTGCTTGATTGCGGCTTCCTGCTTTGGCAGAAGTTTGGTTTCATAAGCCTTGAACAAAGTCTTGTGCGAAACACTTTCGCCAAGTCCCTTGCGCATGGAGGATGGGATTCCAAGTTCGGGGATGTGGATGTATCTCATCCCTGCGTTTTCGATATAGTGCTTGAAACTCTTTTTAGAAAATCCATACTTCATGGATTGCGGGTTATTGCGAACATCCACGACAAGGGTGATGCCATTGGTGATAAGTTTGTACAGGAACGAGTCAATGGTCAAGCCTTCGTAGCCGATGGAAAAAACTGCGGGCTTGGTTTCTGGGGTAAATGCAAATTGTCGCTGTTGCAGTTCTTCGGCGGTAAAGTGTCTGTCAGCAATTTTGCTTCGCAAGGTGTATTGCGGAAATTCACGATAGGTTTTCTTGACGAGAGCATCTCCACGCAAGTTACCCATATTCGATTTGAATCTCAGTAAAGCGGCTTTGTCGGTTGGCGTAAGTTCTTTCAAGTAGGAGTGTTTTGTGCTTAATTGGAAATTATCAGAGGGTTTTAGCAATCCAGAACTTATCAGTATCCGTTTATCGTAATACGACATGTTGCTAAAAGGTCCAAAGTTATGAGGAAAAAAGTCGTAGTGATCCTTCTTTGACTGTTGGCAGAAATTAAATAGAAGTTTCTCGCAGTCCGTGCTTTGCAGACTGCCGCCAAAAACTTCGATCAATGCGAGGAGAATTTTTCTACGGTAGTACATAGTGTCCGCTTTGATTATAGCGGACATTTGTCTTGCATTGCATGACAAATTGTCAAATCCAAACGTGGGAGGGTTCTTCGGCTTCGCTCAGAATGCGGTTCGAGTGGGCGGGGTTGACCTTTCCCCCGTCCCCTTCCCTCAAGGGAAGGGGTGCCTGCTAGTCGAGATGCGTCTGCGTGGGCTGGCGGGTATCTCAGACGGAAAGGTTTTAACTCCCGCCCCTTCGCGAAGCACCCTTTAGGGTCAGGGGAGGGCTGGGGAGGTTTTTTCAATTAGAATCAAAACATGCCGATTAAAAATATTGTCACTGGTCAACATGTCACCAAAGAAAAGCTTCAACGCGCCAAAGAACTCCGCCGCGAGATGACGCCTGCTGAGAAACTTCTGTGGCATGAATTACGGGCTAATAAATTAGGCGTTCATTAGACCTCTTGCAAAAGTCATGATTTGAGTTCCAGGTTGTAAATGGCTGCAATCAAATTGAAACGCAAACCAAAGCGTTTTCGCCGATTGCGGTAGCGTTCACTCAAGATCCGGAAGATTTTCAATTTGCGGATGATGTTCTCGATCACAATGCGTTTCTTGGATAACTTGCGATTGGCGGTCTTTTGTGCCGCGCTCAAAGGATGAAGTTTACTTTTCTTGGCCGGTGTCTGGCTATTCGAGTGCAGACTGGACAATCCTTGGTAGCCAGCATCGGCTAAAATCCAAATGTGTTCTGCGACCCTGGAGCGACTTTGTTTGAACAACTGAAAATCATGGCAACTTCCGTGACAGAAGTCTGTGGCTAGGATTTGCTCGGTATTCAAGTCGGCCATCAACTGCGCTTTTTGGGTATGGCGCTTCTTTTTGCCGCTGTAATGCCGTTTTTGTCTTTTTTTGGTCGCTCAACTGGCTGTTCAGTCACATCTACTAGCACAATTTCAAAGATCGTATCGCTGGGTTGCAACGCTTTTTTGCCCGGCAGGTGAAACTGCTTGGATTGGATCAGCACATTTTCAACCTTTTGGATGGTGCGACAGACCGTTGACTCGCTGACGCCATAGGTCAAGCCAATGTGAAATTCAGTGCGATATTCACGCCAGTACATCAAGGTCATCAGTAACTGGTCCGCTCGCTTGAGCGTAGTTGGCCTGCCAAAGTTACGCAAGCCTGCTTCCATGATTGCCAGCATTTGTTCAAAGGTGTTGCGCTGGACGCCTGTGCATCGTTTGAAGTCTTCATCCTTGAGGTTTTGTACGGTTTCGTATCGCATGCACCTATTATGGCACACTTATGCAAGAGGTCTATTTTAGAAGACAGCAAGTTATTCAGGGATTCATTGTGGATTTTTATTGTCATCGGGCGGGGTTGGTTGTGGAAGTGGATGGCGATGTCCACGACTTGCAGAAAGAGGAAGATGAGAGGCGGGAGAAGATTTTGAGTGAGTTGGGGTTGAGGGTGGTCCGCTTTGGGAATGATGAGGTGATGAGGGACGTGTCCGCGGTGGTGGGGAGAATTAAAGCTTGTCTGTGAAAGATTTATATTCCTTTTCTTTCCCCTCCACTTTTGACCAACGCTTGATCTCTTTCAAACCCACTCGCTGGCTTTTTGTCACTAAAATTGCTTGTTCCAATCCCTGCAAGTCGTTCCAGAAATAGAACGCGCACAACCTGTCTTTGACACAATCCGTTGGCGATAACACTTGTAATGTCCCTGTTGAAAGTTCAAACTCACTGATTTCTTTCACAGGTTCTTCGCCAACAGAGAGTGGTCCATCGGGGAATTCGATGAAGAAAGTTGTATCAGGGTGGACGAAGTAACGTCCCTTTTCTGTGAGACCCAGGTTTTCCATTACCGATTTGATCTTGCTTCGTCTGGCAAAGCCTGTGTTAATCAAGTCCAGGTCTTTTGAGACGTATTTGTTGCTACTGTAAAACGAAACCGCGCTCCCACCTGAAAGCACAACAGAAATTCCTTCTGCTTGCAATGCGTCTTGTATATACGCCGCCAGTTCCACCTGACTCATGTTCTTGATCTTTTTCATAGCGTTTTCCCCTTTGCGCGCGGACGGCGGCGATTTATTTTTAATTCTTCCTGTTCTTTGGTTGGAAAAAACGAAAGCGCCTTTTCGAGCAGGGCTTTCAACTCAACCAAGAACGCGTAACGTGGATTGAATTCATACGGGCGCGTCCGCCCGACTTCGCGGCTGACGAGAATGCCGCTTTTTTCAAACTTGTCTAATTGCATTTGAATTGGTTTCAAGTCTGTTCCATAGAAACTGGCAATCTCGCGTGCGTAACCTTCATCGCGCGCAAAGATGTAAAGTAATACTCGTTCCGCGTTTTTTGAACCCAGAAGTGTTTCGATCATGACTTTTCTCCTGACGTCTAATTGACGTTATATGACGTTTAATTTACGTCATTATATCATGGGCACAGAGAACTCCGCCGCGAGATGACGCCTGCTGAGAAACTTCTGTGGAATGAACTGCGGGCGAATAAGTTGGGAGTCCATTTTCGGAGGCAGCAGGTCATTCAGGGATTCATCGTTGACTTTTACTGTCACAGGGCGGCGCTGGCTGTCGAAGTGGATGGAGATATCCACGATTTGCAAAAAGAGGAAGATGAAAGGCGCGAGAAGGCGTTGCGTGAGTTGGGGCTGAGGGTGGTCCGCTTTGGGAATGATGAGGTCGTGAGGAATCTGTCCGCGGTAGTGGTGAGAATCAGGGAAGCCATTGAAAGCTGATTTTTCAACCCTTGTCAAGTATCTCAATTTGAGATATAAAATAGCCCATGCACATCATCACCCGCAAAACGCTTATCCAGTTCTGGGAAAAATACCCCAACAGTCGAATGGCGTTACAGCGTTGGTTCAAGATTGTGCAGAAGACCGAATTCAATAACTTTGCCGAGTTGAGACAAGTTTTCCCATCCGCCGACAAACTTGACCATTGGGTCATTTTCAATATCGGCGGCAACAAATACAGGTTGATCACGTCCATTCATTTCAATCGAGGCAAAGTGTATATTCGTCATGTTCTCACTCACGCAGAATATGATCGAGGAGACTGGAAAAATGACCCTCGCAACTAAAGAACTCGAAGTCCACTGGGCAAATATTGCGCCGCTGCTTTCTATTCGTAACGAGCGCGAATACAACGCGGCGGTCAAAAGGCTGAATGAATTGCTGGACGAAATCGGAGATGACGAGAAACATCCGCTTTATGGGTTGTTGGACACCCTTGGAACGCTAATTCAAATCTATGAAGAAGCGCATTATCCAATTCCAGAGGTCCCTGGGGCAGAGGTTTTGCGCTTCCTCATGGAAGAGCATGGTCTGACACAATCTGATTTGCCTGAGGTTGGATCACAAGGTGTGGTCTCTGAGATATTGAATGGAAAGCGCGAGTTGAATATTCGGCAAGTTCGCTTCCTTGCAGAGAAGTTCAAAGTTTCGAGCTTGGTATTCATGTAAATGCTCCCGCCGAGAAAATCTTGTGGGAGGAAATCCGCGCAAATAAACTGGGAGTCCGCTTTCGGAGGCAGCAAGTCATTGCGGGATTCATTGTGGATTTTTACTGTCACCCCGTAAAGATCATACGGGGTCTTCGACAGGGCGGGGCTGGTTGTGGAAGTGGATGGAGATGTCCACGATTTGCAGAAGGACGAGGATGAGAGACGGGAGAGGGTGTTGAGCGAGATGGGGCTGAGGACTTGTGCTGAGCCTGTCGAAGCATTGTCCGCTTCAGAAATGATGAGGTGATGAAGAGTCTGTCCGCGGCGGTGGGGAAGATTCTTGTCTTCTTAAACTGAAAGAGCCGGGCGCTCCTACGCCCGGCTCTTTCAGTTTCTAAGGAGGAGAAGAGAACGCAACTGTAGCGCCAGTCTGCAAACAGCGCTTGACGACTACCCTACGTCGTTCAGACGATTCGACGACGATTTGTATGAGTCGTTTCTTAATTTCATTTCTACTTTCCCGATAACCTTAGCTTTAACTCGTTAGGATCAAGATACATTTCCACAAATCCGCAGTTCGGGCAGGCGCGCGCCTGCGATATTTTCGTCACAACTCTGAGCATCCCCGTTTGCTTATTAGATACATACCCCGCTGAATTGTTCCCGGTCCAACTCATACGACCTTCATCCATGGGCGCTTTACATTTTGGGCAAGGCGCTGCTTCCATAATGAGTTCTCCTTTAACGTTGACCAGAGCATATAGCGACGACAAAGCTGATTATATTTGAAAACTCTCCTAAACCGCAGCGCATAATTTCAGGTAAGATTGGCTCCAGGCTGTATTTTATTCTTGGGAGTTCCGATGAAAACAAAAGAAGAGATTGTGCGCAACTGGCTGCCGCGCTATACCGATACGCCGCTCAAGGGGTTTGGCAAGCATATTTTGCTCGTCAATTTTGAGTCTTATTTACATACGTTCTCAGAATGGTTCAATGTTCCCGTTCGAGGCGAGGGTAAGCCTATGCCCGCTGTTACGGCGGAAGGCATCACGCTCATCAACTTTGGAATGGGGAGCGCCAACGCCGCCACCATCATGGACTTGTTGAGCGCGATCAAACCGCAAGCCTGTCTCTTCCTCGGCAAATGCGGTGGTTTGAAGAAAAAGAGCAAGGTTGGAGATTTGATTCTGCCGATCGCGGCGATTCGCGGCGAGGGCGCCTCAGACGATTATTTCCCATCCGAAGTGCCAGCCCTGCCGGCCTTCAATCTTCAAAAAGCCGTTTCGGCGACGATCCGCAACCGTATGCGAGATTACTGGACCGGCGCCGTATACACGACCAACCGACGCGTCTGGGAGCATGACGATGAGTTCAAGAAATATCTGCGCCGTATTCGCGCGATGGCGATTGACATGGAAACCGCCACGCTCTTCATTGCCGGCTTCTACAACAAAATTCCAACAGGCGCCTTATTATTGGTATCCGATCAGCCGATGATCTCGAGCGGCGTTAAAACCGCAAAAAGCGACAAGAAGGTGACGCAGGAGTATACGGATATGCATCTGCGCATCGGTATTGATTCGCTTAAGGAACTGATCAATAAAGGGGAAGAGGTGAAGCACCTGCGATTTTAAACTCATCAGCCCGATTCACGCTGGAACTGACGGTATAATAGCCCAACTCGACGAGGCTCACATGATTCGAAAAACGTTCGAAAACGAAATCCAACAGTTAAAAGATGAAGTGCTTGCGCTGGGCGCCATGGTGGAGCAAGCGATCCTCGATTCGGTCGAAGCGTTAAAGAAGCGCGACGTGAAAACGTCCGAGAAGGTCTTTCAGGAAGATCAGCAGATTAACCAGAAACGATTCGATATCGAAAATACGTTGATGATTCTGATCGCCACGCAGCAACCGATGGCGCGCGATTTGCGCTTGTTGGCTTCGACAATGGAAATTATCTCGGAGTTGGAGCGTATGGGCGATTACGCCAAAGGGATCGCGAACATCAACATCCGCATGGGCGACACGCCTTTACTCAAGCCGCTGATTGATATTCCGCGCATGGCGCAGATCGGCGTGGATATGCTTCATCGCGCGCTGGCTGCCTTTGTCAATGAAGACGTCGAGGCGGCGCGCGCTATTCCGATTCAAGATGACGAAGTGGACGCGCTCTATAATCAAGTGTACCGCGAGCTAATGATGTTCGTCATTCAAGATCCCAAGGCGATCGAACGCGCCAACTGGCTTTTGTGGGTGGCGCATAACCTTGAGCGCGTCGCCGACCGTGTGACGAATATTTGCGAGCGGACGGTGTTTATTGTGACCGGCGAAATGAAAGAGATCAAATCGTCGGACGATGAGTTTTGGCAGGGACAAACTTCGTAGCCTGCGCCGGCGCAGTTTCGCTTATCCCATTCTTCCCGTAAGATACGCCTCTGTGATTTCATTTCGCGGATTGGTAAACATCGAGTTCGTATCTCTAAACTCAACGAGTTCGCCCAGCCAGAAGAAACCGGTCTGGTCGGAGATGCGCGCGGCTTGCTGCATGTTATGCGTGACGATGACGATGGTGTAATCCCGCTTCAACTCAGCGATTAATTCTTCGATCCGCAGCGTAGCGATTGGGTCGAGCGCGGAGGTGGACTCGTCCATCAAAATCACCTCGGGTTGCACCGCAACGACGCGGGCGATACACAGGCGTTGTTGTTGCCCCAACGCCAAACTGAGCGCGTCGGCTTTGAGATCGTCTTTCACGTCGTCCCAGAGGGCGGCGCGTTCGAGGCTTTCGCGAACAACCCGATCGAGGTTAACGTTCATGCCCATCACGCGCGGACCGAAGGCTACGTTATCGTAAATGGATTGGGGGAACGGATTCGGCTTCTGAAACACCATGCCCACGCGCTGACGCAAGTTGACCACGTCCATCGTTTCCGCGTAGATGTCTTTGCCGTTGAGCAGAATCGTCCCTTCGACGCGGGCGCTGGCGATCGTGTCATTCATCCGGTTCAAACAACGTAAGAACGTAGACTTTCCGCATCCCGATGGACCGATCAGTGCCGTCACCTGCCGAGGTTGAATTTCTAAATTAACGTTCGAAAGGATTTGGTTCTGCCCGTAATAGAAGTTGAGTCCTTGAACAGAGAAGGCGGAAGAGACGGCGGTCATAAAGCGATTTTATCAAAGAAAAGGAATAGTCCGTACGAACGGATGAAATTGCTCGAGACAGATTTTTTCATCAGGGAACCGCCTTCGACTATAATTCCCGCTAATGAAACGCGCTCTGATTGCACTTTTCCTTCTCTCGTTTGTCGCCGTCTCTTGCGATTTACCCTCCTCGCGCCCCTCATCGAATTTGCCGACAATGTATATCGAAAACAAAGGTTCGGATACATTAGTCAACCTTGCACTGGCATGGGCGGAGCGCTATCAAGAGAAACATGCGGATGTGCGCATCTCCGTTACAGGCGGGGGGTCCGGCACCGGCATCGCCGCGCTCATCAACAATACGGTGGATATTGCGAACATGTCGCGCGAAATCAAGCCGGAAGAGTTGGCGGAGGCGCGCGCGAAAGGCGTGAATCCTATAGAATATGTCATCGCGCGCGATGCGATCGCGGTGATCGTGAATCCTGAAAACCCCGTTTCGAATTTGACGCTTCAGCAACTTTCGGATATTTACAGCGGCAAGATTAACAACTGGAGCGAAGTCGGCGGCGAAGACCGCCCGATCGTTCGTCTTTCACGCGAGACAAACTCCGGCACGCACATTTACTTCCTAGAGACGGTCTTACGTTTTGGGCGCGAAGGCGACGCAACGTTGTTTTCAACCGATACGTTGTTGCTGCCCTCGTCTGAAGGGATTATCCTTGAAACGCGGCAAAATCCGAACGCCATTGGCTACGATGGTTTAGGATATGTGCCGAACGACCTAAAGATGATCGCCATTGCGGAAGATCCCGGTTCCTCGTATGTGTTACCATCTATTGCAACGGTGAACGATGGAAGTTACCCGATCGCGCGCGACCTCTATCTGTATTCCAACGGCGAACCGACGGGCGCTCTCGCTGATTATCTTGCGTGGATTCTTTCGGAGGAAGCGCAAAGAATTGTGGCTGAACTCGGCTTTGTGCCTGTTGAGTAATTTTTTATACGCGAAGGACGCAAAGATCACGGAGGCTTTTTATGCGGCGCAACTCGATAATCTCTTTTAGAGCTTCTTTCGCGATAGTTGAAAGCAAAGCATTAATGCCATTGTTCAACTTAACTTTGTGTTCTTCGCGCTCTTCGCGGTAAAGAAAAGAAAATGGAAAAATCTTTAACTTGGCGTGAATTTATCGTCACGCGCGCGATCCAAGCCTCAGGGTATTCCGCGATTGTGTTCGTCGCGCTGATCTTTTTCTTCCTCCTGCGCGAGGGCGCTCCTGCTTTAACCGACGTGAAACTTTCCGCGCTCTTCAGCGCACGCTGGTATCCCATCGAAGATTATTTCGGGGTTTTGCCGCTCATCACAGGCTCGCTTGTCGTCACTATCGGCGCGATGCTGATCGCCTTTCCGCTCGGAATCGGCACGGCAGTGTACATCTCAGAGATCGCGCCGCGCTGGATCCGCGAAATTCTCAAGCCGCTGGTCGAATTGCTCGGCGGGCTTCCCTCCGTCGTGCTGGGATTTCTGGGGATTCTGCTCGTCTCCCCATTCTTACGCGTCTTTCTCGACCTGCCGACGGGACTGACCGCATTTACCGGATCGCTCCTCCTCGGCGGGATCGCCGTGCCAACCATCGTGTCGGTCGCCGAAGACGCGCTTGACGCGGTTCCGCGCTCATACCGCGAGGGCGCGTGGGCGCTCGGCGCGACCCGCTGGCAGACGATCTGGTACGTGACCTTGCCCGCCGCGAAATCCGGCGTTCTGACCGCTGTGATGCTTGGAGTCGGACGCGCCATCGGCGAAACAATGACTGTGATGATGGTGACCGGCAACGCGCCCGTGTTGGCGACCGCCTTGGGAAGTTGGTTCGCGCCAGCCCGCACGATGACCGCCACCATCGCCGCCGAAATGGGCGAAGTCGCCAACGGAAGCGCGCACTATCATGTGTTGTTCTTTATCGGCATCGTTTTATTCCTCATTTCACTGGGCGTGAACGTCGCCGCGTCGTCGGTTGTGTTCCGCACAAAGAAACGCGCGGAAAGGATTTTGTCGTGAATTCGTATGGGAGAGATTGCCAGTCCATAAGTGAGGCGAGAGAACCTCGCCCCTACGCAAATAACAGACATTATGAAACGCCCCTTCTCCCCTAACCGCCGCTTCGTTGAACGGATCGGCTTCGCCGGTCTCACGGCAACGGCGCTCGTTACAACCTTGCCGATCGTCGGCACGATCGTTTATATTCTCATTCAAGGCGCGCCCGCGATCTCGCTGGAATTTCTAACGAGTTTTCCACGCGATGGTATGCGCGCCGGCGGAATCTTGCCCGCCATTATCGGCACGTTGTATCTGGCGCTGGGCGTGTCCATTTTCGCCGTGCCTTTGGGGATTGCGGCGGCGATCTATCTGGCGGAATATGCTTCCGATACGCCTCTCACGCGGACGATTCGTATCGCCATTATCAACCTCGCAGGCATTCCGTCGGTGGTCTATGGCTTGTTCGGGCTGGGGCTGTTTGTGCTCTTCCTCAATTTTGGCACATCCATCCTCGCCGCCTCGCTGACGCTTTCGATCATGACGCTGCCGGTCATCATCAGCACTGCCGAGGAGGCGTTGCGCACAGTGCCGCAGTCATTCCGCACGGTGAGCGCTTCCCTCGGCGCGACACGCTGGCAGACTATCCGCCGCATCGTGTTGAAGGAGGCGTTGCCCGGCATCCTCACCGGCGTGATCCTTGGTCTCGAACGCGCCGTCGGCGAGACAGCCCCCATCTTGTTTACCGGCGCGGCGTTCTTCTTGCCGCGTCTCCCCAACTCGCCTTTCGACGCAACGATGGCGTTGCCGTATCACTTGTTTGTGATCTCTACGCAAGTTCCGAATATGCCGGTCCAAATTCAGTATGGCGTAGCGCTGACGTTGCTAGCGTTTGTGTTGACGATGAACCTCGTCGCTACCGTGATCCGTTCGCGAGCGCGCGCCAAACGGCAGTGGTAAATCTATCGTAAATCGAAAATCGTAAATGCATAAGATCATCATCGAATCTCTCTCTTTACAATACTCCGACGGCACCGAGTCATTGCGCGACGTGAACCTCAGTATTCACCAGAACGCGGTGACAGTCTTGTTCGGTCCGGCCGGAGGCGGGAAGTCAACCTTGTTGCGCTGTTTGAATCGGCTCAACGACCTCGCCGAAGTCAAAGCCTCGTCCGGACGCATCCTGATTGACGGCGAAAATATCCTCGACCCCAAAATAGATGTGATCGCGTTGCGCCGCAAGGTCGGCATGGTGTTTGCCCGTCCAGTGCCATTGCCGATGAGCATCCGCGACAATGTGACTTATGGGTTGGAACTCGCCGGCGAGAAGCACCGCGCTACGTTAGACGAAGCGGTTGAACGCAGTTTGACACTCGCCGCTATCTGGGACGAGGTGAAAGACCGCCTAGACACGCTCGCCGTCGCCCTTTCCGGCGGACAGCAACAGCGCGTCTGCTTGGCGCGCGTGTTGGCGCTTCAACCTGAAATCATTTTGCTCGATGAACCGACCTCGGGACTCGACCCGATCTCCACGGGCAAAGTCGAAGCCGCGCTGCAAGAACTCAAAAAAGAGTACACCGTCGTCCTCGTGCCTCATTCTGTGCAGCAGGCGGGACGCACAGCCGATCATGCAGCGTTCTTTTTGCAAGGCGAACTGGTCGAGTACGGCGAAGGCAAATCTCTCTTCACCGCGCCCAAGCAAAAGAAGACAGAGGATTATGTGACGGGCAGATTTGGGTGATCGCCTCGTTCGGCGCGTACGAGGCGAACGCCGCCCACATGGCGAACAGCCCGTACATTTTTAGGAAATCTCGACGCGTGAGCGTCATGTCAACTCCTTGCGCCAAGTATAGGCGAATGAATTGAACTGCGAATTATCCCCTTGCAAAATCTCTATAAAGAAACGCGCTCCCTCTCACGCGAGCATAACTAGATAACCACAATCAACCCCCTCTTCGTTATATTTGACAAATAGCGGCGGCTCCTCAGCTCCGCCTGCCTCGTGGCGCTTTAGGCGCTCCTGCAACATATTAACATACTTATAAAGTCTCAGCGCGCACGGGGTTTTTTATTGAGCCAAGCCCTTCGATCTCGATCTCAACCACATCGCCATTTCTCAATTCATTGACTCCCGCCGGCGTGCCGGTGAAGATCAAGTCGCCGGGTTCCAGCGTCATCACAGATGAAATGTAGGCGACCAGCGTTCCCACATTGAAGATCATGTCGCGCGTGGACGCCATCTGGCGCATCTGCCCGTTGACGCGACAGGTGATGACCGAATCGGACGGGTCGAAGTCGGTGTCTATCCATGGACCAAACGGGCAGAACGTGTCGAAACCTTTGGCGCGCGTCCATTGATTATCGGATTTTTGCAAGTCGCGCGCGGTCACATCGTTGCCGATGGTGTATCCTAAGATGTGCTTCTTCGCGTCATCGGCAGCAATGCGGCGCCCGCGTTTGCCGACGACGGCGACCAACTCCGCTTCGTGTTCCACTTGCGAAGATTGCGGCGGCAGAAGAATCGTTTCGCCATTGGAGATGACTGACGACGGCGGTTTTAGAAAGAGGAGCGGGACCTTCGGCGTTTCGTTGCCCAACTCTTTGGCGTGTTCCACGTAGTTGCGGCCCACGCAGACGATCTTGCCCGGCTCGCACGGCCCGATCAGCCGCACGTCGGAAAGAGGCGTGAGAGCCTCCTGCCGGCGATAGCGCCCATAGATGTTTCCGCCGATCTCACCGACCTTGTTGTCCAGCAACCATCCATATTTCTGCTTTTTACCACCTTGTGTTTCGTAGCGAACGATGCGCATATTTCCTCCGGGCGCAAGTGTATCATGATGTATAATAGCGGCGCGGGCGCTTAGCTCAGTTGGTTAGAGCGCTTCTTTTACACAGAAGAGGTCAGGGGTTCGAGTCCCTTAGCGCCCATTGATGAAAACTTCCGAAGCCGCTTTGACCTCGGAAGTTTTTGCTTTATCGCCCAAATAAGACGCGGGCTATTTCTTTTACGATAATCAGGTGAGGTTGATCAAGAGGTATCGATTCGATTGTTGCATTGTTGTTCATATGCAGTTCAACTGCCGCATAAACTTTTCACGAGGGAAACAGTTCAGGGAATCGCATGGCGACGAGCATGGCTCCCATGGCAAACCCGTTGTTGAGGAAGTGCAAGATGACGCTGGGCCACAATGAGTTAGAACGATGATACACATATCCCAACACGACGCCTAGGATGAACGTCGGGATGAACGAAACGGGATCGAGATGCGAGGCGGCGAAGATTCCAGAACTGAGGAGGAGCGCGGCGATCCAGCCGTAACGCTGTCGAAATCCTTGAAATAAAAATCCCCTGAAAAAAATTTCCTCCACAAGCGGGGCGACGATCACGGCAGCGAGAATCAACCAAACGGGCGATTTCAATTCGGAGAACATTTTCATCACCGCTTCGCCTTGCGTATTCACGCCGAGAAATGTCAGGAGCATGTTGTGGGCGATGATGATCGGATATGAAATAACGATCAACCCGCATCCCAGACCCATCGTGAGCGAATCAAATTTTTTGAAACCGAGATGACTGAGGCCGATGCGTTTTGCGGCAAGGATGACCAACACGGGTAGAAGATAGATCAATTCGCCAAACAGGATTCCCGCGCCTTGCGCGAATTGCTTTGCCTCGTCTTGAAATAAAAAGAGCGCCACGAGCATGCCGACGTTGATCAGTATGAGCAATACGACGCCCAGCCACGTGTCTATGATCGTCCACGGGACAGAATACACCTGCGCTTCTTGCGAGACTTCAACCCGATTCTCTTCCATTCAGCCTTCTCCCAGTTCTCGATACACAACCCATTGACCTTTGCGGTCGTCCACGCTTTTCATGGCGCGGTCGTAGTAAATATCGAAGATTTGAGTTGATTCTACTTGATCGTCTCGCAGTTCAACTGCGAGACGATCAAGTGCAACTTTCACGCGGAAATAAAACCTGCCGACGTTCAACGATCCGCGATTGGACGCAACCGCCGCGTGCTCAGGTTGCATATTGCGAGCCATCTTTCCGCGCCGCTTGAAATCCGTCCACGCGGAGAGCATTTCGATCACGCGATAGGTGTTGCCTTCCCAGATGAATCCGTTTGGGCAGGTGGGACTTTTCTCCAGCGCGGGAGGCGTATCGAAGATCACTTCAATCGGATGATCTAAAAAATGAAGCGGGGTGAATTCCACGCTTCGATTATCGCACACTTCTTGACCTTTTCTTGACGCCCTGCCCGCCCATCTTAACCCCAATTTGACCTACAACTGAATACACTGTATCCAACGGAGGCACGCATGAATGACATTCTCTTTATTGGATTGACCCTTTTATTCTTCGCGCTCACTTTTGGCTTGCTTGCCATTTGTGACCGCCTGATGGAGAACAAATGAACGCATTGTATTTAATCACGGGCGTCGTTGCCCTGATCCTGTTTGGCTATCTCGTTGTAGCCCTATTGAAGCCAGAATGGTTTGGATAACATGAACATTTACGATTGGATTCAAATCCTTTTTTACCTGACCGTTTTGTTCGCTTTGGTCAAACCGCTGGGCGGATACATGGCGCGCGTCTATCAAAACGAGCGCGTCATTCTTGACCCGATCCTTGGTCCTGTTGAACGATTCGTTTACCGCGCCTCAGGCATTGACTCGAAAGCCGAGATGAATTGGAAAACCTACGCCGTTGCCATGTTGCTGTTTAATGCAATCGGCTTACTGGCTGTCTATTTCCTGCAAAGAATGCAAGTCTTTTTGCCGTTGAACCCGCAGGGATTCGGCGCAGTCACTCCTGATTCTTCATGGAACACAGCGACCAGTTTCGTCACCAACACCAACTGGCAGGGCTACGGCGGCGAGACGACTATGAGTTACCTGACCCAAATGCTGGCGATGACCGTGCAGAATTTCGTCTCTGCCGCGACGGGTATGGCGGTCTTGGTCGCTTTGATTCGCGGCATTATCCGTCATAACACAAAAGAAGTTGGGAACTTCTGGGTAGACCTGACCAGAAGCACACTTTATATTCTTGTGCCGCTTTCATTAATCTTTGCGCTGGTTTTGGTCTCTCAAGGCGTTGTGCAGACCTTCAACGAATCTCAGACCGCTTCAGCGCTTCAATCTGGCGGACAGACGATTGCGGTTGGTCCAGCCGCTTCGCAGATCGCCATCAAACAACTCGGCACGAACGGCGGCGGATTCTTCAACACCAATTCCGCGCATCCGCTTGAGAACGCAACGCCGTTTTCAAACTTTCTGGAGATGTTGGCGCTGTTATTAATTCCCGCCGCGCTTTGTTACACCTACGGGAAAATGATCGGAGACACGCGCCAAGGCTGGTCATTGCTCATTGCGATGACAATCGTTTTCGTCTCCTTGTTGGGAGTGACGGTTTGGTCGGAGAAAACAGCCAACCCTGCGATAGAGGCGTTGGGCGTCGTCGGCGGGAATATGGAAGGCAAGGAAGTCCGCTTTGGGATTGTCAATTCCGCTTTGTGGACGACTGCCACCACTTCTGTGTCGAACGGCGCGGTCAATTCGATGCTCGATTCGTACATGCCCCTGGGCGGACTCGTGCCGATGTGGTTGATGCAACTCGGCGAGATCATTTTCGGCGGCGTTGGCTCTGGCTTATACGGCATGTTGACATTCGTCATCATTGCGGTTTTTGTGGCGGGGCTGATGGTTGGGCGCACGCCTGAATATCTCGGAAAAAAGATAGAAGCCTATGAAATGAAAATGGCGTCCATCATCATTTTGACGCCGATCATCGTGACGTTGGTTGGAACATCCATCGCCTTGATGAGCGAAGCGGGCAGAGCCACGATCTTTAATCCGTCGGCGCATGGGTATAGCGAAGTGTTGTATGCCTTTTCATCCACTGCGGCGAATAACGGCTCGGCGTTTGCTGGGCTGGGAGCAAACAATCCGTTTTACAACACGGCGTTGGGGCTTGCCATGTTAATTGTTCGGTTTTGGCTGGCGGTCCCTGTTCTGGCAATTGCTGGCGCGTTGGCGAACAAAAAGAAAACGCCCGTCAGCGGCGGCACATTGCCGACACACACGCCTTTATTCATCGGCTGGTTGATTGGAGTCATCGTCATTGTGGGCGCGTTGAGTTATTTGCCCGCGCTGGCGTTGGGTCCGATTGTGGAACATTTGATGATATTCAAGTAATCATGTCGTTGCGAGCCGTTGGTCGAGACGCAAACAGTCGAGACCATAAGGCGAAGCAACCTCCTGTTACTTGAAGATTGCTTCGCCGCAAAGAAAAAAGGCGCGGCTCGCAACGACATAAGAGGAAATAAAAATGACAACTCAAACAAAAAAACAAACTCACATGAAACAGGAAATGTACCGCCGAGCGGTTGTTGAATCATTTATCAAACTCAACCCGCGCTGGATGGTTCGCAACCCCGTCATGTTCGTAGTGGAAGTCGGTAGTGTGCTGACAACCATCTTGTGGATTCAAGCCATCTTCGGTCAAGGCGAAGCGCCGACGGGATTCATTGGCGCAATTGCCTTGTGGCTGTGGTTCACGGTTCTATTTGCAAACTTCTCTGAGGCTGTTGCCGAGGGACGCGGCAAAGCGCAAGCCGAGTCGCTTCGCAAGGCGAGGCAGGATACACCCGCAAAAAAGGTTGCAAGTTTGCAGGTTGAAAAGTTGCAAGTTGAAGGCGCAAATGCAAAACATGAAATTGTTTCATCCACAGCGCTTCGCAAAGATGATCTGTATCTGGTCGTTGCAGGAGATATTCTCCCAGCCGACGGCGAGATCGTGGCGGGAATCGCGTCAGTGGACGAAAGCGCCGTCACTGGCGAATCAGCCCCCGTTGTGAGAGAAGCGGGCGGCGATCGTTCCGCAGTCACAGGCGGCACGAGATTATTATCCGATTGGTTAATTGTCAAAGTCAGCGCGGACCCTGGTCACGGATTTTTAGACCGCATGATCAGCATGGTCGAAGGCGCGAAGAGACAAAAGACGCCGAATGAAATTGCGTTGAATATTTTGTTGGCGGGTTTCACCATCATCTTTTTGGTCGTGTGCGCCACGTTACTGCCGTTCTCAATGTATAGCGGCGGCGCGATCACCATCACCGTATTGGTTGCCTTGCTGGTGTGTTTAATTCCCACCACCATCGGCGGTTTGCTTTCTGCCATCGGCATTGCAGGCATGGACAGAATGATTCAGCGCAACGTCATCGCCATGTCGGGTCGTGCGGTGGAAGCGGCGGGCGATGTGGATGTGCTACTGCTCGATAAAACGGGAACAATCACGTTGGGCAATCGCCAAGCGGTTGAGTTTATTCCCGTGAATGGAATCAACGCGCAAGAACTTGCCGAAGCCGCGCAACTCGCTTCGCTCGCCGATGAAACGCCTGAAGGTCGCTCGATCGTTGTGCTGGCAAAAGAAAAATTTGGTTTGCGCGGTCAAACGATGGAGAAGATGCACTTCGTCCCATTCACCGCGCAGACGCGCATGAGCGGCGTGAACTTTAATGGAACTTCGATTCGTAAAGGCGCGCCAGATACGATGATCGAGTTGATTCAATCCAATGGAGGAACAACCGCTTCAGACCTCAAGCCGACAGTTGATTCAATTGCCCGAACAGGCGGCACGCCTCTGGTGGTGACGCGCGACAACCAAGCCCTCGGCGTGATCCATTTGAAGGACATCGTCAAAGGCGGCATGAAAGAACGCTTCGCGCATTTGCGAAAAATGGGAATCAAAACCGTGATGATCACAGGCGATAACCCGCTCACCGCCGCCGCCATCGCCGCTGAAGCGGGCGTGGATGATTTCCTCGCGCAAGCCACACCCGAAGCGAAGTTGAAATTGATCCGCGAATATCAAACAGGCGGGCGGCTGGTTGCTATGACAGGCGACGGCACAAACGACGCGCCCGCGCTCGCCCAAGCGGATGTGGCAGTAGCCATGAACACAGGCACGCAACCCGCGCGCGAAGCCGCCAACATGGTGGATTTGGACAGCAACCCCACCAAGTTAATTGAGATCGTTGAAATCGGCAAACAATTGTTGATGACGCGCGGCTCGCTGACCACCTTCAGCCTTGCCAACGATGTGGCGAAATATTTTGCCATTATCCCTGCCGCGTTTGCCGCTACGTATCCGCAATTGCAAACCTTGAACTTTATGAAACTTGCAACGCCTGAAAGCGCCATCCTGTCGGCTGTGATTTTCAACGCATTGATCATCATCGCATTGATCCCGCTCGCGTTGCGCGGCGTGCCGTATCGCGCGGTCGGCGCGGCGCAATTGCTGAGAGACAACCTTTTGATCTACGGTCTCGGCGGTCTGCTTGTGCCGTTCATCGGCATCAAATTGATTGACATGCTGTTAGTTTTACTTGGATTGGTCTAGGAGGCTGACATGGCAGTTCATAATCTATCATATCCGTATCTTGAAAGCATCAGGCGTAAACCTTTTGTTGCCGCTCGAAAAGAAATATCCATGAAACCAAAAGAGTATTCAAAAATCGTCAGGCATGTTTTGTTGGCGGCTCTTACCATAGCGTTAACCGCTGGCGCAATTGCGCCCGATGTATTGAACGTGCCGTCCACATGGCAACCCTGGTTGTTTGTCGCATCCATCTTTTGGCTCGTAAGTTACTTTACAGGAACATTAAACTCATGAAAACACAACTTCGTCCCGCGCTCATAATTTTCGCTTTACTCACCATCGTGACTGGCGTGGTCTATCCGCTGGCGGTCACGGGCATTGCTCAACTCGTTTTTCCGCATCAAGCCAATGGAAGTTTGGTCACAATCAATGGAAAGACGTACGGCTCCGAATTGATCGGTCAGCAGTTTGACGACCCGAAATATTTTTGGGGACGTTTATCGGCGGTCAACTATGACTCTTCGACCTCTTCTGGCTCCAACTATGGACCGATGAATCCCGCTTTGATCGAAGCCGTGCAAGCGAGGATTGACGCCCTGAAAGCGGCTGACCCCGATAACACGCTTCCGATTCCTGTGGACCTGGTCACTGCTTCGGGTAGCGGACTCGACCCCCATATCAGCGTCGCCGCGGCGTTGTATCAAGTCTCTCGCGTAGCATCAAGCCGAGGTTTGAGCGAAGCGGATGTCATCGCGTTAGTGAATCAATATACCGATGGTCGTCAATTTGGTTTTCTTGGCGAACCGCGAGTCAATGTGCTGTTGTTGAATCTGGCTTTGGATAGAATTGAGTAACCCTCACCCTAGCCCTCTCCCGTTGGAGAGGGGACTCAGACTCCCTTCTCCCTTCTCCCTTTGGGAGAAGGGTTGGGGATGAGGGAGAATAGGAATACAATATCTTTATGCAACGTCCAGACCCTGATGAATTATTGAAAAATATCCAAGCCGAAACGCACAGCCGAGGCGAGTTGAAAATCTTCCTCGGCTATGCCGCTGGCGTGGGGAAAACCTATGCCATGCTTGGAGCCGCGCATCAACGCAAAGAGCAGGGCATGGATATTGTGATTGGGTATATTGAAACGCATAAGCGCAAAGAAACGGAAGAACTCGTTGAAGGGTTGGATGTATTACCGCGCAAGCAAGTTGAATATCGCGGAACAAATTTGCCCGAAATGGATGTAGATGCAGTTCTAGCGCGAAAACCCGCCATTGTGTTGGTGGATGAATTCGCTCACACGAACGCGCCTGGTTCGCGCCATCCCAAACGATATCAAGATGTGCAGGAAATTTTGGACGCGGGCATTGACGTGTACACCACGTTGAATATTCAACACCTCGAAAGTATGAATGATATTGTGGCGCAAGTGACGGGCGTGGTAGTGAAGGAAACCATTCCCGATTCTGCCATTGACGAAGCCTTTGAAATTGAATTAATTGATTTACCGCCCGACGAGCTATTGGCGCGTTTGCATGAGGGCAAGGTGTACATCCCTGAACAAGCCAGCCGCGCGGCTGAAAAATTTTTCCGCAAAGGGAATCTCACTGCTCTGCGTGAAATGTCCCTGCGGCGCGCGGCGGAACGCGTGGATAACCAGATGCGGGCGTACATGCAAACGCGCGCGATCCCTGGTCCGTGGGCGGCGACGGAAAGATTGTTGGTGTGTGTCAGCCCCAGCCCGTTGAGCGAGCGTTTGGTTCGCACAACCAGAAGATTATCCGAAGAACTAAATGCGGAGTGGATCGCCTTGTTCGTTGAAACGCCGCAATCGGTCGCCATGTCTGAGCCGAAACGCGAGCGAGTCGCAAAAATTTTGCAACTTGCCGAAGACCTAGGCGCAAGGTCTTATACGGTCAGCGCGGGCGCTTCCATTGAATCAATCTCGCAGACGGTAATTGATTTTGCGCGCAAAAATAACATTACGAAAATTATTGCTGGCAAACCCCTGCGCCCGCGCTGGCAGGAGATCCTGCGCGGCTCGCTGGTGGATAACTTGATCCGCAAAAGCGTGGACGTTGATGTCTATGTCGTCACTAGTAACGATACCCCGTCTTTTCCAGCGGACGAGAATCCCTTCAAGTTGCACAGCCCGCTTGCGCGTTATGCGTGGAGCGTTCTACTCGTGGCGCTGGCTACCATACTCGGCGTATTTATCGGCTGGCGGCTTGAACCCACCAACCTTGTCATGGTGTATCTGTTAGCGGTTGTGATTGCCGCCATCTATTTAGGGCGCGGACCTGCCGTCCTTGCATCCATACTGGGTATCCTGGCATTTGATTTTATTTTTGTCGCGCCGCATTTTTCATTCTCCGTTTCTGATACGCAGTACCTGATCACGTTCATCGCTTTGTTTGTGGTGGGAATGGTGATCAGCCAGTTAACGGCTTGGGCGAGCGAACAAGCGCAAGCGGCGCGTCAGCGTGAAGCGGAGACGGCGGAGTTGTATGATCTAAGCCGCGATTTGGCGTCTTCCGCCGATCTTGAATCCATTTTGAAGCAGTTAAAAAAACACTTTGAACAAACTTTTGAAAAAGTGGTTGCGGTATTCCTGCCCAATGAAGATAAGCTTGAAACCCGAATCAGCAGTGACGATTTGATTTTGAGCGCGGAAGAAATTGCCGTAGCAGATTGGGTCTATCGTCACGCCGAGCCTGCGGGTCGTTATACCAATACGTTACCCGCCGCTCAACTTCGATATTTACCATTGAAAACAGCGGGCGGTGTTGTGGGCGTGTTAGGGATTGGAAAATTGAGCGCGTCGGCGGCGGCGGATCTGCCCCCCGCAAAAAGAAGACTTGCGGAAGCGTTTGCTAATCAAGGAGCGCAAGCCATCGAGCGCGCCTTGCTGGAAGAGCAAACGCAAAAAATATCTTTGATGCAATCCGCTGAAAAACTGCAAAATGCCCTGCTCAATTCCGTCTCGCACGATCTGCGCACGCCTTTGGTTTCGATCACAGGGGCGCTAACCGCCCTGGACGAAAATTATACTGGCATGGACGAAGCGTCTCGTAATGCGTTGATTGAAAACGCGCGCATTGAAGCCGACCGATTGAATCGTCTGGTTGGAAATTTATTGAACATGACTCGCGTTGAAAGCGGCGCGATCAAATTAAAGTTAGAGTCGAGAGATATGCAAGATTTGATCGGCACAGCCATCGAACAACTTGGCTGGCGCGTGAACGAGCGTCACATCCAAATAAACATTCCCGCCGACTTTCCGCTTGTGCAAATGGATTTTGCCTTGATGGTGCAAGTGATCGTCAACTTGTTGGAAAATGCCGTCAAGTATTCCCCTAAAAATTCTTTGATCGAAATCGCCGCATCCGTGTTCGACTCGAAAGCGCGCCTCCAAATATCGGACCGTGGAGTGGGCATCCCAGCGGAAGCATTGGGTCATATCTTTGAAAAATTCTATCGCGTCCACCTCCCAGAAAACGTGAGCGGAACGGGCTTGGGGCTTTCCATCAGCAAGAGCATCGTGGAGATTCATGGCGGGTCAATTCGCGCCATGAATCGTGAAGGCAATGGCACAGTCGTTGAAATTGAATTACCATTGGGGAAATGACGCAAATCAATCAACGCATTTTAGTAGTAGATGATGAAACCCCCATCCGCAGATATTTACGCGCCGCATTAACCGCGCAAGGGTTTACTGTGTATGAAGCGTCCAATGGCGAAGAAGCGTTGAATGCGGTGTTGGCAAACCGCCCCGACATGATCATTTTAGATTTGGGCTTGCCCGACATGGACGGCATCGAAGTAACACGACGCTTGCGCGAATGGTCGCAAACGCCGATCATCATCTTATCCGTCCGCGAAGCGGAAAATGACAAAATTGCCGCGCTCGATGCGGGCGCCGACGATTACCTGACCAAACCCTTCGGCACAGGCGAATTGCTCGCCCGTATGCGAGTCGCGCAGAGAAGGCAACTTACCAATGCGGACGAACCTATCTTTCAAGTCGGCGCATTGAAAATGGATATATCCCGCCATTTGGTGACGTTGGATGAAAATGAAATCGCGCTCACACCAACAGAATATGATATTTTACGTTTGCTGATAAAAAACGCAGGCAAAGTACTGACACATCACCATTTACTCAGGCAAGTTTGGGGAACAGCCTATGAGAGCGAAATGCACTTGTTGAGGGTCAATATCAGTAATTTGAGGCGGAAGATCGAACCCGACCCCGCCCGTCCGCAATATATCGTCACGGAATCAGGCGTGGGGTACAGGCTGCGCGTTGATTCTTGATTGACGATTCCATCTTACTTCTCATCCTCCAAATGGAAGTGATGCAAAAAGCGATGAAAGATGGGGGCGGCTAACACGCCGGCGGCGGCAAGCGGGACAATGCCCGAGTACAACGCATAGAACGAGGCGAAGAGTTTTCCAGCATCGGTCTGCACGGGGTTGACGGGTCCCATGCCGCTGAGGATCATGGAAGCGTTGAGCAGGGAGTCGAGCCATGAGAGATTTTCGAAAACGTGGTATCCGAGCATTCCAACGATGAGCGAAACCAGAATTAACAATCCCCCGATCGCTCCGTTGCGCATGAGTCGGCGGGCGAAAACTTTTCGGCTGGCGAGCGGTTGATTGTGATGTTCGTACATTACTTAATCGCATACACGGCAAACCCGCGCGGGGGAGCGTAGAACTGGGCGCGGCCGTCGCGGTCGGTAGATTGGTTGATGGGACGCGAAAGGTCGCTTTTGGACCACCAAGCCACAGGGTGGAAAGAAGCGTTCGTCCATTTGGTGGTGACGAGTCGCCCGTTCCAGTTGTCGCCGCGATTGTTGAGCACGTAGACCAGTCCGGGTTGATCGGCATATCCCACGCGCTGCATGATGTAGAGGTTGTCGTCCACGTATAAGACTTCGGTGTCGCCGCCCGCATATTTTTCGTGCGCGTCCACGAGCGCGACGATGCCGTTGGGCGTATCGCCGAGCGCGAGATTCAAATTGAAGTAGTCATGCCAGAACACGCACGGATAACCCTCATGCGTCAGGATGTACGAGTACGCCAACAATTTATCGTTGATGATGGGACGCCCCTCATCGCGCAGGTCGTGATTTTCAACGAACGAAACCGCGTTCTGTTCCTCGCGCCGAACGACGGTGTCCCACGTGGTGAGATCCTTCAAACTAAAACCGTATTGATCGCACATCGCTTTGAGCATTTCGCGCTGAGGAAAGTCGAACGCTTCCACAGGATTCGTGTTGGAGAAATTGGCGAGGTCTACCCAATTCTCGATCGCGTGCGCGTTATCCCAAAATTCCGCCACACCATACGGGATGAATTGTTTTCCGTTGCGCTCGTAGCGATATTCTTGGATCGCGGTGATCGTGTCGGCGCCGTAGCCTTTTACAAAATCATATCGAAAGCCATCGAAGCCAATGTCTTCGATGAGCCAGCGCGCCAGCTTGAGCAGTTCGGCATATACATACGGATTGCGATGCGCGAGGTCGGGCATGTCGCCGAAGGTCATGTTGTCCCAACTTTCGTACATGCACGGATGGAAACATTCCCAATTGCGTGGGAACTTTCCGCTCTTCGGATAGAACAACGTCCAGCGCATTTGATTGATGAGCGGATTCAACTCCTGCGCGTCTGCCCCGCTGTTGTGATTGAAGACCATATCCGCGATCACGCTGACCTTGTGGCTGTGTGCGGCTTGGATGAGGGATTCCAACTCCGAGCGCGGACCGAACCACGTGGGTATCGTTCCTTTCTGATCGAACTCGCTGAGATCGTAATAATCGTACGGGTCATAGCCCATCGAAGGTCCCGCCAAATTCGCGGCTTTATGCGCGGGCGGAAGCCACAACGCGGTAAACCCTGCTTTTGCCAATGCGGGGATTTGTTCGCGCACAGTGTTCCACCATTGGAATTCTTTGTTCTCTAATCGCGGACAGTCCCAGTAAAAGGCTTGCATCATCACGCCCATTCAAATGACTCCTGACGACAAAATTATTTTGCCTTAGCTTTATTTTTTTTTCTGATTTTCGATGCGCCAAATTCAAGTTCTTCTTGCGCTCTCTCCGTCTCCCCAACGACCCTCTTCTTCGACAACTCGCAATACTTCGCGTCCACTTCGATGCCGATGGCTTTGCGCCCATTTGTCACAGCGGCGATCAACGTTGAGCCGCTGCCACTGAATGGGTCTAACACGGTATCGCTGACGTAACTGAACAACTTCACGCAGCGCCTCGGAAGTTCGAGCGGAAAGGGCGCGGGATGCCCGACTCTCTTTTTACTCTCGCCGTTGAAGGTCCACACGCCGTTGGTCCACTCCATGAATTCGTCGCGCGTTACATCCGAGATTCTGCTTCCACCGCTTTTCTTCCATTGTTTTTTGTACAGCACGAGGATCAATTCCACTGGCGCAATGACATACGGCGCGCTGGCGCTCATCCATGAGCCCCAGGCGGTGCGGCGCGAGATGTTGCCCTCGTTCCAAATGATGGTGGAGTGATAGCCGAAGCCGATCCGTTTTGCGAGCGTGGTCAAATCCGCGCCGACGCTTTGTTGCCCGCCTTTATTTTTATCGAGCGGAATGTTCAAACAGAAACGCCCGTCGTCCTTCAGCCACTCGTAACAACGCGTCATCCATTTTTGGCTGAACTCGAGATACTCCGCATACGAAATGTCGTCTTTGTGCGAGTTGTACGCGATGTCCACGTTGTACGGCGGCGAGGTGACGATCAGATCAACGCTGGAATCCGCTACGCAGTCGGTGGCGATTACGTCATCGTGGATGATCTTTACTTGTTCAGTTTCAAAAAAGATTTTGGAGTCGGGCATGAGGTTCACGCGTTTGGATTATAGCACGTCGGTTTTCCTGCCGCTTGGAAAATGAGATTCGCCGTTTCTGTAAGGTTGCATTTTCTTCCAACCAAAAAGAAATTTCGTGTTAGGATTAAGAGCATATGGATCAACTTCTTTCATGTCTTCTGCGAATTATCGGCAGTCAAGTCGCCAGCCTGACGGGTATTTACTTACCCGCCGGGCTTTTTTATTCCTAGCGTGGATTAAAGCGCTTTATACGTATGGAAAATAAGAAAGGAGATCGTACAATGCAAACAATTTGGGAAACGCCTTGGGACTATCGTTACGCGCATCGTATGCAACGGATGACCAGCTCGGTCATCCGCGAACTATTAAAGTTGACGGAACAACCAGACATCATTTCGTTTGCCGGCGGTTTGCCCGCGCCGGAGGTTTTTCCAATCCAAAAATTTCGCGAAGCGTGCGCTTATGTGCTGGAAAATCTCGGTCCGCAATCGCTTCAGTACGGCGCTACGGACGGGTATTTGCCCCTACGCGAGATGATCGCGCGGCACACCTCGCGTTTTAGCGCGGAAGTGAACGCCGATAACATTCTTATCACTTCCGGTTCGCAGCAAGCGCTCGACTTTATCGGGCGGCTGTTCATCAATCGCGGCGACTATATCGTGCTTGAATCGCCAACTTATCTGGGCGCGCTACAAGCATGGAATGCTTTTGGCGCGCAATACATCCCCGTCCGTTCGGATGAGCACGGGATGGTCGTAGACGAATTAGAAGCCGCGCTTCGCATCGGACCGAAATTTATCTACGTTCTGCCCAATTTCCAGAATCCGGGCGGTTCTACGCTGCCTCTTGAGCGGCGCAAACAACTCGTCAAGATCGCGGATAAATACGGCGTACCGATCATTGAAGACGATCCCTACGGTCAATTACGCTATGAAGGCGAACATATTCCGTCCATTGTGTCGCTGGACAGCGAATATCGCGGTCCGAATGGCGGACATTACAGCGGAAACGTGATTTATCTGAGCACGTTTTCAAAGTTGCTTGCGCCGGGTTTACGGTTGGGATGGGTCGTTGCGCCGCCGGAAGTGATTCAAAAATTGGCGGTGACAAAGCAAGCCGCCGACTTGCATACTTCTTCGTTCAATCAATACGTCGCTTACGAGGTGGCGAAGGGCGGTTTCCTCGACGAGCATGTGAAATTAATCCGCGCCACATATAAAGAACGTCGCGATGTAATGATCGAGATGATGGAAGAAATGTTCCCCTCCGGGGTGACATGGCGAAAACCGCATGGCGGCATGTTCTTGTGGAGCGTTTTGCCTGAAGGTATGGATTCGTCGGAGATGCTGAAGCGCGCAATTGAGCGGAAGGTTGCGTTTGTGCCGGGCGAACCGTTCCATCCAAACGGAGGCGGCAAGAATACCCTGCGACTTAATTTCTCATATTCATCGCCGGAGATCATTCGCGAAGGCATGGCGAGGCTGGCGGAAACGTTGAAGGAAACGGTTGTAAACGCATAACCCGTTCTGATTCTATGGAATTGACCGGCTCGTTCGAATCCGAGCCGGTCAATTCGTTAAAGCTAGAAACTTTCGATCGTTGAAATTAATTCGTCGAATGATCGGATGATCGGACAGTCGGCTTCGGGAAAGAAGCGACTGGGGTCGTACAGCACAGGTTGAAGTCCCGCGCGGCGCGAACCGACCACGTCGGCGTAATAGTTATCTCCCACATAGGCGGTTTGCTCAGGGAGCGCTTGCGCTCGTTGTAACGCGTGTCCGAAGATTTCAGGCTGAGGTTTGTACGAATCGACTTCGCCGCCGGCGAGCGTGAAGTTGAAGAAATCGCCGATGCCATGCGCCGCTAATTCTTCGCCGAACGGCTGCGTACGATTCGAGATGACCGCCATAAAATAGCCGCGTTCTTTCAGTTCCTCTAAGGCGTTTTGTACGTCTGGAGGAACAACGCTGCGCGGCGTATAGAATTTCTGCATGTACGCAAGCACTTTGGGCGCGAGCGCTTTCGATTGCCGATGCGAAACGCCCAGCGCGAGCAATTGGCGATAACTGTAATTGACCCAGAAGCCTTCGTTCTCGCCGTTATTTGCTTTCAAGTCGGCGTTGAGGTCGGTCGAGTTCGCCCAATAAGAAAATTCCCAACGCATGGCGCGATGGAAGTCCTTGTCGCTGAACTCAACGCCTAAAGAGCGAATGTATTCGGATGATGTGACGCCTCCGCCGGGCACGCTGTGTCGCAACGTTCCGTCGAAGTCGAAAAAGATGGCTTTGATTTTCATATTGAATGTTTGAAGGTTCGAAAGTTGGAAGGATGAACGCGCTGCCCTGCGACCGAGAGGTTTTACCCGCCGATGTGCGACATTTCCACTTTGGGCAAACCGGCTGTGTTTTCCGAGCGGAGTTCCGAGTAGCGGTCGGCGCGCGCGCCCCATACGCCGGCGATAGTTTCCAGAATCTCCTCATCTGACGCGCCGTTCCGCAAGAGCGATTTTAAATCGTGACCTTTGACGGCGAACAAACAAGTGTATAGCTTGCCTTCAGCGGACAAGCGAATGCGCGTACAGTCGCGGCAAAATGCGTGCGTGACGGATGAAATGAACCCGATCTCGCCGCTTCCATCTTTGTAACGCCAGCGACTCGCCACCTCGCCGCGGTATCTGGCGTTGAGCGGCTCGATGGGCATGGCGGCGTTAATAATTTGGATTAATTCCGCAGAAGGCGTCACATCGTCCAGCCGCCAGCCGTTGGAATGACCGACGTCCATATATTCGATAAAACGCAGAATATAACCTTTTTCGCGGAAGAAGCGCGCCATCGGCAAAACGCTTGATTCGTTCATCCCGCGTTTGACCACCATGTTGACCTTCACCGGTCTCAGCCCGACCTGCGCGGCTGCGTCCATGCCTTCGATGACCTTTGTGACCGGAAAGTTGACGTCGTTCATAGCTTTGAAAGTTTCATCGTCCAGCGAATCTAAACTGACAGTGACGCGCTGCAATCCCGCCGCTTTCAAGGAGGACGCTTGCTTGGCGAGTAAAGAGCCGTTAGTCGTCAGCGTAAGGTCGAGATTGGGAATCTCAGCGAGTTGTTTTATAAGGATATGCAGGTCTTTGCGCACGAGCGGTTCGCCGCCGGTCAAACGGACCTTTTGTACGCCCAGCGATGTGAAAACACGCGCAAGCCGTGCAATCTCTTCAAAGGTTAGGATTTCATCATGTGAAAGATAAGGGTAACGGGCGCCGAAAATTTCTTTCGGCATACAATATACGCAACGAAAGTTGCAACGATCGGTCACAGAAATGCGCAGATCGCGCAAGGGGCGGTGTAGAGTGTCTGTAATGGTCATGGTTTAAATATAGGCGGGCGCGCGAACGCGCAAAAGCGTTTTTCATTATAACAACTCTGCGCGAAACGTCTACTCAATTATTGTGTTTGACTTGCCCTTTCAGGCATGCTATCATTTGCCATTATTTGCACCTTATTAAGGAGTTTTTATGAAAGTCAGCGTCGAATTTATTCTTCGGATTATTGGTATGATCTTTGTTGGAATTATCGCAGGTTTTTGGGGTTACAGTTTGGGCGGCGATAACTTTTCAGAATCCATTCGTTTTATGGCGGTTATCGGATTGCTTGGCGGGCTGGCGGGGCTGGTGCTCACGCCGTATGTGACCACGCGCCCTGCGCATGCAGTGCGCGCCCGATTAGGGCGGCTTTCAGCGGAAATGCTATTCGCCGGATTATTCGGCATGATCGTCGGCTTGCTCGCGGCCGCCTTGCTTGCTTTTCCGCTTTCGCTTTTGCCCAAACCGTTTAGTCAGATTATGCCGCTGGCTGGCGTGATCGCGTGCGTGTGGCTGGGAATCTCGTTGTTCGTCATGCGGCAGGGAGATATTATGGGCTTGTTCAGCACGCTGAGCGGACGGGGCGGCGAAGGCGGTTCGTCTTCTTCATGGACGAACCTAAATCGCACGACCTTACTTGACACCAGCGTTATCATTGATGGGCGCGTGACGGACATCGCTCGGACCGGGTTTTTGCCCGGCACGCTTCTCATCCCGCGTTTTGTGCTAAACGAATTGCAATATATCGCCGACTCGGCTGACGGTCTGCGCCGGCAGCGCGGACGGCGCGGCATGGAAGCGCTGGCTGAACTGCAAAAATTGCCAAACATTCTCGTGCGCATCAGCGACATCAACGCTGAGGGCGTGCGCGAAGTGGACGATAAACTGGTTGTGCTTGCCAAGCAATTAAAATGTCCGATCCTCACTAATGATTACAATCTGAACCGCGTGGCAGAACTGCAAGGCGTAACTATCCTCAATATCAACGAACTGGCGAACGCGGTCAAATCGGTCGTTTTACCCGCCGAACACATGACGTTAAATATTTTCCAAGAAGGCAAGGAACAAGGTCAAGGCGTGGGCTACATGGACGACGGCACGATGGTGGTGGTAGAGAACGGTCACGATTACATCGGCGAATACAAAGAAGTGGTCGTCACGAAAGTCCTCCAGACTGCGGCGGGTCGCATGATCTTCGCACGGGTGGAGGATGATAATGGGAAAAGGAAGAAATAGTTTCATAGTCACTTAGTTTGATAGTCATACAGTTTGCATACTCCTTGACTATCAAACTATCAGACCATCGAACTATTAGACTAACAATGATCCGACTCTACAACACATTAACCCGCAAAAAAGAAGACTTCCAGACCCTCGAACCGAACGTCGTCAAGATGTACGTCTGCGGCGTGACGGTGTACAACGACGCGCATGTCGGTCATGCCATGTCTGCGATCGTGTTCGACATCATCCGCCGTTATCTCGAATATCGTGGCTACACCGTGCGGCACGTGATGAACTACACCGACGTGGACGATAAGATCATCAATCGCGCGAATCAACTCGGCGAAGACCCGCTCAAATTATCGCAACGTTACATCGAAGATTACGCCAACGATCTGAAAAATCTAAACGTGCTTCCCGCCACATCGAATCCGCAGGTGAGCAAGACCATGCCGCTCATCATCGAATTCATTCAAGGTTTGATCCAAAAGGAAGCCGCGTACGCCGCATCGAACGGCGATGTCTATTTCAGCGTCGCTGAAGATAAAGATTATGGCAAACTCTCCGGGCGCAAACTTGATGACATGCAGGCGGGTGCGCGCATCGAAGTGGGCGAAGCGAAGAACCATCCGATGGATTTCGCGTTGTGGAAAGCCGCGAAGCCCGGTGAAATTTCATGGGACAGCCCGTGGGGCAAGGGACGCCCCGGCTGGCACATCGAGTGCTCCGCGATGAACCTCGCCGAACTCGGCGAACAAATTGACATTCACGGCGGCGGCAACGACCTCATCTTCCCGCACCACGAGAACGAGATCGCGCAGACCGAATCGTACACGGGCAAACAATTTTCGCGCTATTGGATTCACAACGGGATGCTGCAACTCGGCGGCGAAAAAATGTCCAAGTCGCTGGGCAACATCGTCAGCATCAAAGACTTCCTCAAAACGCGCGACGCGGATGTGATGCGGATGCTCGTGCTGATGGGCTCGTACCGCGCGCCGCTGATCTTCAACGACGAGACGCAAGACGCCGCCGAAAAATCACTGGAGCGGATCAAGTCCGCCCTGCGACCTGCATCGCCTTCCTCAAGCGGACTCTCCGCTGGGAGCGCCGCCGAACTCACCGCGCAAGCCGAAGCGACTCGCAAATCATTTGTCGAAGCGATGGACGACGACTTCAATTCCCCGCTCGCGCTTGCTTCATTATATGAACTCGTCAAAGCGATTAACACCGCCCGCGACAACGGCGCAACGGATTCGCAACTCGAACCCGCGCAAAAAATGCTGCGCGAACTCACCGGCGTGTTTGGCTTGCAACTCAAAGAAAAAACGGGTTCCAGCGAGAATGAAGCGAAAGTCATTGCCCTCATCGCCGAACGCAATGAAGCGCGCAAACAAAAGCAATGGGCGCGCTCAGACGAACTCCGCGACCAACTTAAAGCCATGGGCGTGTCCATCGAAGACAGCAAAGACGGCACAACGTGGAGATGGGGGTAACGCGAAGCGGCTATCTATATAGCGGCGTTTAGGAGAATATATATGCTCAAAGTCGGATACATCGGATTGGGATTAATGGGCAAATCTATGGCGCGGAATATCCTCAAAGCGGGATTTCCGCTGGTCGTGCATAATCGTTCTCGCGCGGCAATGGAGGAACTCGTGGCGGAGGGCGCGACCGCCGCGGAGTCGCCTAAAGAAGTCGCTACACAAGTGGATGTGATCTTCACCAATCTGCCCGATTCACCCGACGTGGAAAAAGTCGTTCTCGGCGCAGAGGGAATTATCGAAGGCGCACATGAGGGCTTGGTCTATGCGGATAATTCCACGATCAAGCCCGCCTCCGCGCGGATGATCGCTGAAGCGTTGAAGGCGAAAAAATCGTTCGCGCTTGACGCGCCTGTTTCAGGCGGCGATATAGGCGCGCGCAACGGAACGCTCGCCATTATGGTCGGCGGTGATGCGTCTGCATTGGAGCGTATCATGCCGGTGTTGCTGGCGATGGGCAAAACGGTCACGCATGTTGGCGAAGCGGGCGCAGGACAGGTGGCGAAAGCCGCGAATCAGATCATGGTTGCTGCACAGATGGTCGCAATGGGCGAACTTCTTGTCTTCGCGAAGAAGGCGGGCGTGGATCCGCGCAAGGTCGTGGACGCGATTAAAGGCGGCGCGGCGCAGTGCTGGACTCTCGATGTGAAACCATCGCGTTTGTTCGAGGGCAACCGCAGCCCCGGCTTCAAAGCGCGTATGCAGTTAAAAGATCTGCGGATCGTAATGGAAACCGCGCAGGAATATAACGTTCCCATTCCATCTGCGGCGGAGAACACAAAATTCTTTCAGCGGATGATTGACGCAGGCATGGGCGAGCTCGATAACTCGGCGGTCGTGGGCGTGATCGAAAAAGCGGCGGGAGTGGACATTTTGAGCGAAACAGATTTAAATTTGTAAGGACGCGTAGAATAAAACTCGCTATGAATGCGCATAAAGTAGGTATAGGCTTGATCGTTCTTGGAATTTCAGGAACGCTTCTCTCCGTTTTAGTTGACTTGCTTCCGACGGCGAAAGCAGGCGTTCAAGCCGCGCAAATCACAGGAATTGAGATCGGAGTCGTTATTTCCTTAGCAGGCTTCTGGATCGCGTTGACAAAGACGCCTGAGAAGATCCAAGCGCGGAAAAAGATCGCTGATTTCTTCCGACGGCTGTTGAACGCGCCGCTTCTGACATGGCTGCTGCTCTCCTTTTTAACAATCTATCTTCTATTCTTTATCGCGCCCGTATTTTTGAACGATATTCATCGTATGCGTTACTTCACTACATATCTACCGGACAGATTCCCGATTGGCAACGATATGATTGATTTTGTCAATCTGATCAAGAACTGGTTTACGAATGGACAATCTCCGTATCATATCCAATTTTATCCGCCGTTATCTTATATCCTGTACGCTCCCGCTTTGTTGATTAGCGATTACGCGACCCTTTTCGCAATTTTCACGTCAATTACATTGGTCAGTTATTTCGCGTTGACATTTTTAATTCCGGTTGCTGTCTTTCGAATGGGAAAAGCGGCGATTGTTTTGATATTCTTTCTTACTGGATTGATCTCATACGGTCTTCAGTTTGAACTTGAACGAGGACAATATAACGTTCTAACGTTCCTGCTTTGCATGCTCTCGATCTATATATTTCATTATCGCCCCGCGCATCGCATATTTGCGTATCTTTTATTTTCGCTCGCAATTCAATTAAAATTGTACCCGGCGATATTTATCCTTATGTTGGTGGATGACTGGCGGAACTGGAAGCGGATCGCATTGCGCTTTATAGGAATCGGATTTTTTAATTTTATTCTTCTGTTCGCCATGGGCTATAAAGCGTTTATAGAATTCACAAGTTCAGCGTTAACCCAACTGGCGACTCCCGGCTGGCTTTGGATTGGCAACCACTCTATTAAATCGTTCGTTAAAGGACTGGAAAGCGGACAGTTAGGGCTAACCAACGCCGCAACGCTGACGCTGATCCAACAGAATTCTGAACGTCTCTCCACGCTGTTCTTGCTGATTATCGCGGTATGCCTGCTCTTAAGCGTATGGATTTCTTGCTTGAGGCGCGAAGGCGGCGTGGATTATTATCTACTGCTGAGTTGTACGCTCGTCGCGCTTACCGTTCCGGTCAGCAACGACTACACTCTTTCGATACTTGCCGCTCCGATGGCGCTGTTTTTTGCCAGCTTGCCGGAGATTAAGGACTCTCGAAACAAGGTCGTCTCAATACTATTGATTATCGGCATATCCCTATCGTATGCGTTGGTTCTGACGCCTTTCAAATATAGACCCGCGTATCTAGGCAATGCTTTTCCTCCCTTATTGGTTATCTTAATCTTTGCGACTGGGATGAACTTCATCCGACATTTTTCTACGAAAAGAAGTATGGAAAACGCTGTGCAAACCCAATGAAAAAATATCTTCCCGCCTTTCGCGATTACCTTCTGATTATCCTCTCTGCCTTGATCCAGGCGTTTTCGCTGCGCGCGTTTTTTATTCCCGCCAATTTAGCGTCGGGCGGCGTGAGCGGCATCGCGCAGTTGATTAATTATTTTACGGGTTGGCGCATCGGCTTGATGGTGCTTATCGGCAATGTGCCGCTTTTTATTCTAGGGTGGCGTTTTCTCGGCGGACACCGCTTTGTGCTGCGAACCGCGATCGCGATCTTGACCTACTCCACGTTTATTGACATATTGCCTAATACGCCGCTTTTTACAGAGGGTGGATTCGGCGCGGCGTTGGTGCATGATCTGCAAGGAGACATTTTCCTCAATACGCTCTACGGCGCCATCGTCAGCGGCATCGGCTATGGACTGATCTATCGCGCGCGCGGCACCAGCGGCGGCTCAGATATTCTGGCGCGCATCCTCAGCCATTGGCGCGGGATTCCCGTCACGCAAAGTTATCTCTTTGTCGATTCCGCCGTCATCCTCGGCGCGGGATTTGTCTTCGGATGGAAGCAAGCCCTGTATGCAATGATCGCGTTGTATGTGAGCGGATTGGTCGCTGAAACGACTTTGGAAGGCAGCCGCACGATTCGCACGGCGACGATCGTCACATCTGAACCGGACGCCGTTTCCAACCGCATCATCGAGGAACTTCAACGCGGCGTGACGATCCTCGAAGGCGCGGGAGCGTATACGGGATCGGAGCGTCTCGTTTTGTATTGCGTTATTACTCGCGCCGAAGTGACCGCGCTTAAAGATATTGTTGACGAATGCGATCCGACAGCGTTTGTAGTCATCGGCGCGGCGCATGAAGTATTGGGCGCGGGATTCAAACCGTTGAAAGTGAAATAAACTTTATCTTTGTCGCTGTTTCGAAATTATCTGCGGATCACTTCCTTTTCTTCTTCCCCATTCGATACCCCAGCCTTTGCATCGCGTTCTCGTCGTTGCGCCAGTCCTTCAATACCTTTACACGCAATTCCAAAAACACAGGTTGTCCGCCCATCTTTTCGATCTCTTTACGCGCGGCAGAGCCGATAGCCTTTAACATTTTTCCGCCATCGCCGATCGCGATCCCCTTTTGCGATTCGCGCTCCACAAAAATCGTTGCGCCGATATACAACATCCCATTCTCGCGCTCTTTGAACTCGTCAATGCGCACGCCTACGCCGTGCGGCACTTCCTCGCGTAATTTATGCAAACACGCCTCGCGAATCAAATCTGCGGCGATGTCGCGCTCGTACGAATCGGTGACTTGCTCCTCGTCGAACTCTGGCGAGCGAAATGGGCTCAACGAAACTAACAATTCGATCAATTCATCGAGGTTTTGATTCTGCGCGGCGGAAATGGAAAGCGTTTTCGCATCTTTCCGCGTCGAGGCTTGATACGCTTCAAGATTCCGACTCGATGCCTCGGCGGAAGTCAGGTCCATTTTGTTCGCGACGAGCGTCAGCGGAGTTCGTCGTGGAAATTTGTTGAGCAACAGCGCGATCTGTTTATCCTCTTCCGTTGGGCGAATCGATCCATCCACCAGCCAGAGGATCACATCCATGCCTTCCAAAGATTCTTCAGCTTCGCGGTTCAAAAATTCACCCAATTTGTGCCGCGACTTGTGGATGCCGGGCGTATCCACGAACACGAGTTGATACGACGCGCTGGTGAGAATCCCTAGTTGACGCTTGCGCGTGGTTTGCGGCTTCGGCGATACCGCCGCGATCTTCTGTCCCAACAACGCGTTGATAAGCGTAGATTTACCTACGTTCGGACGACCGATGACGGCAATATAACCCATTCTGAAATCGTTCATTGGACGCGCTCGTATATACGGATAACGGGATTGGCAAACAAGATGCGGATTTGCGGCAGCCAAGGCGGCAGCGCATACTTGAATTCTGCGATCTGCCGGTAGCGCTCCGTTCCGCCCTGTTCAAGCTGAGCGAAGAATTCGCATTCTTGCGGAACTTGTTCGCAAACGTATTTGTCTTTCAAACGGTCGGCTGTGAAATTGTCCACGACCAGATAATCGGTTTTGCGATCGAGCAGTCCTTCTTCGGCTTTGTTGAATTCATACGTTTTATTTGTAGGCACAATGTCTGTGGAGCCTTTCTTTATATATAACGGGTAATTATGTTCGCGAGAGAAATATCCCTCCGGGTAATTCGGCGGATAGTTTGTATGTTCAAGCGATGCGCCAGCGGGAAGCGTGAGCATAAATTGCGTGGCGGGAATGCGCGCATCGTTTATAAATAAGAGGGCTGCGCTGATTAACCGCGCAAAGGAATAAAGAATGACGATTGATAATATAAGCGTCGCTGCGGAAGGAAGGATGTGGAAGCGGGATAATTTTGCGCGGGCGATCAACTTTTCTACAAAGAATGCCGCAAGTATCGCCAGCGGCGGCATAAGCGGAAGAAAGTAGCGCAATTGATAATTATACGAGAGCATGATGGGGAAATCTATTGCGAAAATCGTTAACAGCAGGATCGCGAATCCGCCGACCTGCGACTCCTTTGTCAATGAGCGATTTCGTAAAGATCGCGCAACGCGAAAACACGCCCATAAAAATGAGAGCGCGAGAATCAAGAAGAGCGCCGTTCCCAGCCCGTCTTTTAATACGGCGTATTGACCGATAATGCCCCGAACGCTATCGGGGTCTCTGCCATAGTTGACCTGCCAATTTAATACCGCGAAGACTCTCTTAAAATAGTACGCCATCCATGTCAATGCTTTAGGAGTGCCGAGCGCGTACCCTAGCGCCGTGAGCGCGCCGCCGATAAAGAGCGTCTCTGCGATACGGAACCAATCGGCACGGAGGGTCTTCCAATGTAAGATGAAATAGACGATGAGGACGACGAATGCCATACTCCCGCCGGTGTATTTGCTTGAAGCCGCCATGCCTACCGTCGTAAACGCCGCATACAGCCAGCCTCTGCGCCCAGTTTGAAGGCAACAAAGCAGGAATAAAATGATGAGCGTTATGAAAAAAACAACGTACATATCGTTATGCGCGAAGCGGGCGTTGGAAGAAAGCGGGGTGACGCAAATCAGCAATAGTCCGGCGAGGAACGCCGTTCGAACGCTTCCGCCGATACGGCGCGTTATAAAGTAACTTAGGACAACGATCAGTCCTCCGAGCGCGACAGATAGGAAGCGCGAAGCCATCAAGACCTCTCCGTCTGAGTATCCTAACGCAAGAACGACCTTCCCCAAGTAAAACATTGCATATTGCGGCAGATCGGGATAATCGAAATTATATTCGCTGAACTTCCATTCGCCGTGCAACGCACTGATAACGCGGACGACAATTTCGTCCGGGTGCCAAATACCGGGCGCACCCCATGAAACGCCCGGCAACGTGAAGGCAAGAAAGATAAGAAAAAGCGCGAGCGGCGCGATATATTCACGCTTTTTTAAGAATATTTCTTTAAATTTCAAGGTCATATAAAATATACATCTTTATGCAGTTGCCGTTGATGTAATGGTTGCGTTCTCCATCTTCAACAACCATGCTTTGGTCTTCAATCCTTGCCCGCCGCCATATCCGTGCAACTTGCCGTCCGCGCCGACGACGCGATGGCAGGGAATTACCAGCGGCATGGGATTCGTCGCGTTAGCGTTTCCCACCGCGCGATACGCACGCGGACGCTTGATCTGCCGCGCGATATCCATGTAAGTTCGCGTCTCGCCGTAGGGGATGAGAAACACGGCTTGCAGCGTTTTGCGCTGGAACGAAGTGAAGCGCGTCCAATCAATGGGAAAGGTAAAAGCGCGACGTTTCCCATTGAAGTATTCGACGAGTTCCTTCGCATAAGGCTTGATGCGCTTGGCATCTTTCACGATGGGACGCTTAAGCCGCGCGAGGTACGCGTCGAACTCGGGCTGTGAGTCAGCCCATTCAATCGCAACTAAGCCGAGGTCTGAGGCAGTAATGCGGAAATCTCCAAGCGCGGTCCCATTCAATTCACCGATGTAGATAGGCGGGGCATTTTGTTCTTTTTTATTCATGAGATCACCTGTGCTGAAATTATAGTGTATTCCGCGCATAATCGCCGTCCGGCGCTTGTTGTCGTTGAATAAAATGTTATACTATGCTAAATGTAAAATAAAGAAGGAGTTTAACAAATGACTACTCTCAAGGAAATTGAAGGCATTGGTCCCGCCTATGCGGCGAAGTTGAATAAGGCTGGCGTGCGCGGCGTGAATGGATTATTGCAAGCGGGCCGCACGCGCAAAGGACGGCAGGAACTTGCGAAGGAAACGGGTTTTCAGGCGAAGACGATTTTAGAATGGGTAAATCGCGCAGACTTATTCCGCGTGAAAGGCGTCTCGACGCAGTATTCCGACTTGCTTGAATACGCGGGCGTAGATACAGTCGCCGAGCTGGCGCAACGCCGCCCGGAAGCGTTGTTGGAAGCCATGGCGAAAGCGAACGCGAAGCGCAACCTGGTGAGAAGAATGCCGGTGTTGAGCCAGGTAAAAGCGTGGGTCAAACACGCGAAATCGTTAAAGCGTATGGTTGAATATTAAGTTTTATCAGAAGGCGTCCGCTGGACGCCTTCTTTGTTGCGATATGGACTTAAAAAATATGTAGGGCAATCGTAGGGCAATCGTAGGTTTTGCGTCAAGTAGGTTTGAACGCCCTATGATAAAGTTAGCGTTGTAAGGTGATTTCTCTTCTCCTCCTTTCGTAGGGAACCGCGGTCGGCGTCCGCGGTTCTCGCACTTTAAAGGGCGGGTATAATCGTAAGAACCGTCCCGCAGGTTAGGTTGAGGATTTTAATACGTTGCGAGTCAACCAATAGGGCGTTCTACTTTGAGAGGTTATGATGAGCGTTCAAATTACCATCATTGGTTTAGGGCAGGTGGGAAGTTCGATCGGGCTGGCGCTGGCTGGGCAGAAAAACATTAAACGAGTGGGGCACGATAAAGAATTTAACGTCGCGCGCGCTTCGCAGAAAGTAGGCGCAGTGGATGAGATTAAATTCAATTTACCGGCTTCGGTCAGCGAAGCGAATGTCGTTATTCTCAGCCTGCCGCTGAGCGAGATCCACGCTACGCTTGGGTATATCGCTCAAGACCTGCAGGAAGGGACGGTGATCTTGGATACCGCTCCCGCCAAAGCGACGGTTGCCGAATGGGTTCGCGAAAAGATTCCAGAGAGACGCTATTATGTGGGACTCTCGCCTGCGGTTGGCGCGGATTATGTGCATAGCATTGAACTTGGCGTAGACGCCGCTCGCGCCGATCTTTTTAAGGAAGGTCAGTTTCTTATTAACGCTCCTTACGGAACTCCCGAAGAGGCGGTTACTCTAGCGACCGATCTGACGACGCTGCTCGGCGCCAAATTTACATTGACCGATTCGGATGAAGCCGATGGCTTGCTGGCGGCTGTACACTTACTGCCGCAACTGGCAGGCGCGGCTCTGTTGGATGCGACGACATCTCAACCGGGCTGGGCAGATGCGCGTAAAGTGGCGGCGCGTCCCTATGCGACCGTTACTGCCGCGATGGCATATCACGATGAAGCAAAATCGCTCGCTGAAGCGGCATTAGGAAATTCAGCCAACGCCGTCCGCGCGCTCGATGCGTATATCGAGTCGTTGCTTAAGATTCGCGATCGCGTTGCCGCTTCAGATGAGACGAGCCTAACGGCTTTGTTGGAGGGCGCAGTCAAGTTCCGCGACCGTTGGCTGCATGAACGCGTTGCAGCGGATTGGACTCCGCCGCGCGAGCCTAACGAATTAGATTCACAAACGTTCGGTGAAAAGATGGGACATATGTTCTTTGGGAATCTGCTTACGCGCGGCAAGAAGGGCAAATGACGCGTTGCTTTTGTTACATCGTCGAATGCGTCGACGGGACGTATTACACCGGCTGGACGCTTGACCCCGAAAAGCGCGTCTCCGTTCACAACAAAGGGCGCGGCGCGAAATACACACGGATGCGACTCCCTGTGAAGTTAGCGTACGTTGAGGAACAAGCAGATCGAATCTCTGCGATGAAGCGCGAACGCGCCATCAAGAAGATGACGCGCGGACAAAAACAAAAATTGATTGGGTAGGAGCAGGGTTTCCCTACCCGGTCGTTGGGTTACATAAAAAGGGCGAGAAGACCTCGCCCCTACGTTTTATTCTGTGAACAACGGCAAATGCCCCAGTGAAACGATGTGCATCCACTCGGCGCGATCGCCTTCGGTGAAGATCGCCGCTTCCGCCGCGATAGTTGCGCCGGCTTTGTCGAGGATCATCCTGATTCCTTGCAACGTCGAACCGGTGCTGATTACGTCGTCTATGATAACGATTTTTTTTCCTTTAATGAGTTCGAAGTCTTTCTCGTCAAGAATCAATGTTTGCGGTTCACCGGTGGTGATAGACAACGTCTCGGCTTTGAGAGCGTCTCCCATATACGATTTATACGTTTTACGCAACACGACGTAGGGTTTTTGAGTCTCTACAGAGAGTGCGTATGCCAGTGGAATAGACTTCGCCTCCGCCGTCACCAACGCGTCAAATGGCTTCGCGGCGAGTTGTTTCGCCAGCTCCTTTGCGGAAGCCTGCGTCAGCTCGGTATCGCCGAGAATATTAAGGATGGCGATTTTCAAGCCCGGCTTGACCTCAAATAGGGGCAGTTCGCGTCTGAGTCCTGCGATTTCTACTGGATATGTCTTGTGTGTCGACATGCTTATCTCCGCAATCGGATTTCATTCGTAGTTTATCACGATTCATTTATAATGGCTGTATCATACCGATCGTTTTTTTATTATTGTTATGCTTCCCGACCTGCGCCTCTCCGACCGATTACGCCTCCGTAAACCGCATCCCTGCGGTTCGTACGAATGGATCGTCACGCGTCTCGGCGCAGATATTGGACTGGAATGCACAGGCTGCGGTCGGCGCGTCATGCTCACCCGTCGAGAATTGAACCGCCGTCTTAAAGAGAACCTCACCCGTCATGAAGAAGAACAAAATAGAAAATCTTCGTAAACCGCACATTGTCTTTTATTTTTCCGATACCGGCGGCGGACATCGTTCCGCGGCAGAAGCTATTATCGAAGCGGTTCAGCTTGAATATAAGAACAAAGTCACCACAGAGATGGTGGATTTTTTCAAGGATTACGCGCCCCTGCCGTTCAACCATGTCGGCGCCATGTACCCGTATATGGTTAAAGCGCCGAATTTGTGGCGCGCGGGTTTTTACGTCACCGATGGACGCGCCCGCGCGCGCGTGATCACCGCTACCGCATGGCCCCTTGCGAGTCGCGCAGCAAGAGCGCTCGTACGCAATCATTTTGCCGACTTGATCGTCACCGTCCATCCGTTTGCCAACACGTTTGCTTTGCGCGCGCTCGGCAAAGACCGCCCGCCGTTCATCAACGTGGTCACCGACATGGTGACCACGCACGCGCTGTGGTACGACAAACGCGCCGATCTAATTCTCGTTCCCACACAGCGGGCATACGACAACGCGATCCGCTTCAACATGCCGCCTGAAAAAGTTCGCGTGGCGGGTTTGCCCGTTGCCGATAAATATTGCAAGCCGCTCGGACGAAAAAGCGCGTTACGAAAAAAACTCGGCTGGGTTTTGGATAAACCCATCGTGTTGCTCGTCGGCGGCGGGGAGGGGATGGGACCTCTCGCCAAGACCGCGCGCGAGATAGACGCTTCCGGTCTGGACGTCGGGCTGGTCGTCGTATGCGGGCGGAATCAACGCCTCAAAGCGACTCTCGAAGCGGGGACATGGGAGAACCCAACGTACATTTACGGCTTCACTCACGATATGCCCGACTTTATGCGCGCCTCCAATTTCATTGTGACTAAAGCCGGTCCTGGCACGATCGCCGAGGCGCTCAACGCGGAATTACCGATCATCCTATATTCCAAACTTCCGGGGCAGGAGGATGGCAACGTCACGTTCGTGGAAGAGGAAGGCGTGGGCGTGTGGGCGCCAAAGCCGCAGGATGTCGTCCGCGCGTTGACGCGTTGGATTATGCGCCCAGCGGAGAGAAAGCGGGTCATCGAAAACTGCCGCCGCGCCGCCAGACCCGAAGCCGCGCGGAAGATCGCGCGCATCATCGGGAAAACGCTCAAGTTGTAAAAGTAGTTTCTGGCGATGGCTCAATGGATTTCGTGGGGCGGGATGTTATCCCGCCAACTCAGTGGTATGCGGGATGCCATCCCGCACCACGTCATATATCAAATGCCACTACCTAGTTTCTCTACCGTACATCACGTCAAATTATGTCGTTGCGAGCGGCGAATCGGCGCCACGAAGCAATCTTCTTTGACCTGAAATATTACTCAAAACAAAAGATTGCTTCGTCGGAAAGAGCAAAACCCCTCCTCGCAACGACATTTGTACCGAAAACAGGTTCTTGACGCAGTTGCACTGCGTCAAGGCAGGCGATACGATTTGCCAAGCAAATCGAACTGTCGCCTGAACTTTCGCCATGAGATACCAGTTGACGCGAAGTGTATTTACGCGGTACTCGTAGCCTGTGACTGTCGAGTTGGTCGTAAAAGGCACAAGCAGCGCAAGGCTCGCCACTCCCATGACTGCAAGTAGTAACACGGTGAATAGTAAAATCTTGCCCCTCACACACTCACCCTATCACACTTGACAGAATACAATCAACTGTCTATCTATGCTCTACCCACACTGGTCTTTGTGCATCGTGGTCACCTGCTTTATACTCAGCTAGCCACTTTTTGTAAGCGTCTACTAGCCAGTCAGATTCATCGCTATATTTCTTCTCAATCTTGATGCCATCTCTCACGCAGGTTGTATTAGAGTTATCTGTTGAAAGACAAAATGTCGAAGTCCTTCCAAGAAACACCGATCCGCTTACCATTGTAGAATTAGCGAGAGTCAAATCATTCGTCAAAGAACTAATCTTATCTCCATTAACATCGGAATCCAACCACGGTTCAATTGCATATTCGAGGTCATTTCTGATTATCCACACCATTCCATTTTTATCAACAAAGAATAGTGCTGAATCTTCAGTAGTCCCCTTTAAAGACAACTCTTTATAAGTATTATCTGAGATAATCCTTGTAAAGCCCGCCACTGAATTGACCTTAGCCTTGAGGTCAAAGAACCCCGTCTTGGGGTTGTACTGCGGGATCTCAAATCCGCCCCGCCCCGCCTTGAGTAGCTCCACATACTGCTCAAGCGTTATGTCGCGGTCAGCCTCGTTGCCATACTCCCTGTAGTGGATCCACATGTACTTGATGTGCTGCTTGGCATACTCGTCCCACGCCTCCTGCGTCGCTCCGATGCCTTTGATGTGGTACTTGCCGTAGGCGATGCCCTTTTCTGGGATCACGGTGATGGGTATGTCTATCCCGTAGGCGTTGCCCCAGTTGGTTTTTTGGTATTCTGTCGCCAGGTCGAGCTTGTACTCGGGGTTCTTGAGCTCCTCGGGGATGACTATTCCACTAGCTTGGAGTTTCTCTCCCACATTGGGGTCAATCACGCCGTAGGAGGGGAGGGTTGGTTCAGGCGTGTTCGTCGAAGTTGGAATAGATGCTGGCATGGAGGTTGGAGTCGGAGTCAAGACTTCGGAAGTCTGAGGAATAACCGTCGCTTGTTGCGTCGGCGCGGCGCAGGACGATAAAAGAATCACGGCAAGGAATATGATCTGTCGTGTACTGGGCATGGTATCCTCCGGGCATGACGATTTTAGCAGGGCTACGATTTCTTTTTCCCGCCAACTTTTTTCTTCGGCATGGCGACTGGCAGGATTCGCGCGCTCAGCGGGATGCTGATCCCTTTTTTGTCAAAGACATTCTTGATCGTCGAAAGCGCGGAATCTTTTGCCGCAACGGTGTTGGTCATCTGCGCGTCTATCCAGAAATTGGCGGTCAAATCCATTGCCAGGTCGCCAAAGTTGGAGAAGCCAACCATCGGCGTAGGCTCTTTCACAAACCCCGGCACGTTTTGAACCGTATCCAAAACCAGCGAGCGGACGAGTTCAATATCCGCGTCGTACGCCACGCCCACCGACACATCCACGCGGCGGCGTTCGGCGCGGGTGTAGTTGACGATGGGATTCGATAACACGTCGGCGTTCGGCACAGACACAAGCCGCCCGTCGAGCGCTTTCAGTTCGGTCGTCCGCAAGTTGATCGCCAGCACGGTCCCATCGAATTCCTTCACGCCGATCACTTCTCCAACGCTGAACGGTTTTTGAATAAGCAGGATGACTCCCGCTGTAAAGTTTTTCATCACGTCTTGCAGGGCAAAGCCAATGGTGAAGCCGACAATGCCCAAGCCTGCCAGAAACGCGGTCACATCGAAGAGGCGTTGCAGAGCGGTGATCATCCCGGCGAGGATGATCGTCCAGCGGACAAATTGCGCGAGCAGGTTAGTCACGCTCAAGGGAGGGTCGCGCCGGCTGAGCGCGCGGCGCAGCACTCCGCTGACGATGCGGGCGAGAAGCAGACTCGCAGCAAAGATGATCAGCGCGGTTAGAAAATTGGGTAGACCGGCGATTATTCCGTTCAGCCATTGGTCAAAATAATTTGTCATGATTCCAAACTCCTCAATAGACTCTATCAGAAATAAAGTTGGGACGCAGAAAACGCAGATTTTTCTTTTTGTCAGCGTGAATCAGCGTTCATCTGCGTCCAAAAAGGGTTATGTAAGGTAATCAGTTGGCGGATATAAATTTTTATCATCTTAACCGAAAGCCCGGCGGGAGTCCAATCGTTTGTTTGTCTTCACGCCTCCTTCCTCACGGTATAATCTTCCCGATGTTTGCAATTGATGCGCACACCATCGAAGTGAAAAGCAACAGCCCCGAACAGACTCGTCAACTTGGCGAACGTCTCGGCAGGTCGTTGCGCACCGGCGACATGATCTGTTTGCAAGGGGATCTCGGCGCGGGCAAAACGACGTTCGTGCAGGGCATCGCGCAGGGATGGGGTTCTGCCGATTCCGTTTCCAGCCCGACGTTTATTTTGGTGAACATGTATCGCCGCGCGGATGGTGGTCAATTTTTTCACATGGACGCATACCGCCTCGACTCGACGGGGGAGGCTGAGGAGCTCGACCTCGACTCGATGCTCGCGGAGGGCGCGTTGATCGTGGAGTGGCCCGAACGGATGCAAAGTCTCATTCCGAATGAAAGATTGTGGGTGGAATTCACTCCATCAGGCGAGGAAGAACGCGAACTGAAATTCAACGCGCGCGGCAAGCGATACGAAGCCTTGCTCGATCTGATTCGCGGAGGCGCGTGATGTTGCTGGCTGTGGATACCTCCAATGAATGGATGGGGCTGGCGATCTACGACGGCGAACGAGTCGCCGGCGAACGCGCGTGGAAGAGTGGTCAACATCACACGATTGAACTCGCGCCTGCGATTCAGGAGTTATTGGCAAGTTATAACTTAACAATGAAAGACATCACTGCGCTTGGCGTTGCGATCGGTCCCGGCTCGTTCACGAGTCTGCGCGTGGGGTTGGCGTTGGCGAAGGGAATCGTTTTCGCGCGGAACATTCCGTTGATCGGGATTCCGACTCTCGATATCCTCGCGCGCGCGCAGTCTGAGTCGAATCTTCCGCTGGCGGTGGCGATCGGAGCTGGGCGCGGGAGGTACGCGCTGGGTTGGTATAAAAATGTCGAGGGTGTGTGGCAGGCTCAGGGTCCGGCAAGAGTCGTGTCAGCGCAGGCAATCAAAGATAAAGTGGCGAGTCCGTCGCTGGTGTGCGGAGAGTTCACGGGCGAAGTTCGTCAAAAAATTGAATTGAATCAAAACGCGCAGTTGACTTCGCCCGAAGATTCGCAACGCAAGCCCGCGATGTTGGCAAAACTGGCGTGGGCGCGTTTTCAACACGGCGATGTGGACGATGCGGTGTCGCTCGCGCCGATCTATTTGCACACTGCCGCGCCGATTGAATCATGAACATCCGCCGCATGACGCTCGACGATCTCGCGCAGGTGATCGAGATCGATAAAGTATCGTTCAGTTTGCCGTGGCCCGAACGCTCGTTTCGATTCGAGATCACGGATAACCCCGCCTCGCGCGCGTGGGTCGCTGAATTGAATGGAAAAGTTGTCGGCGCGATCGTCGCGTGGCTGTTGGTGGACGAGGCGCACATCGCGACGATTGCCACGCATCCCGATTTTCGTCGGCGGGGAATCGCGAGCAAGTTGTTGAGTCACGCGCTGCGGATGATGATGAACGAGGGCGCGTTGACATCCGTGTTGGAAGTGCGCGAGAGCAACTCCGCGGCGCAAGAGATGTATCGCAAGTTCGGTTTTGAAGAATCGGGACGCCGTCCGCGTTATTATCGCGATAACAGCGAGGATGCGATTTTGATGTCGTTATACAAGTTGGAAGGTTTGAAGGTTGAAAGTTGAAAGTCAAATGTCAAAGGTCGCGCGTTTGCCTTCGACCTTTGACTTTCGACCTGTGACCTTGAACACGGAGAGACTATGACCGCCGAAGAAACCCTTACACAAATTGCCAGCGAAGTGACCGTCTGCACGAACTGCGCGTTGCATCATTCGCGCAAGAAGTCTGTGCCCGGCGAGGGACCTGCCTCTGCCGAGATCATGTTCATCGGCGAGGGACCGGGCTTTCACGAGAACGAGCAGGGACGTCCGTTCGTGGGCGCGGCGGGGAAGTTTCTCGATCAACTGCTCGCGCAAGCGGGAGTGACGCGCGCGGATGTATGGATCGGCAACGTGGTAAAATGCCGCCCGCCCGATAACCGCGATCCGTTGCCTGATGAACTCGCCGCGTGCGACAAATATCTTGAGAGGCAAATTCAAGCCATTGACCCGAGCATCATCGTCACGCTCGGTCGCTTTTCGATGAATAAGTTTTTCCCCGGCGCGAAGATCAGCGCGGTGCATGGACAGATGAAAAAAGTCGGCGAGCGCTATGTGATCGCGATGTTCCATCCCGCCGCGGCTCTGCATCAAGCCGCGCTCAAGCCCGCGATCCTGGCTGACTTCGCAAAGTTGCCTGAATTGCTCAAAGAAGCGCGCGCGGGGTTGGGCAAGTCTGCGCCGGTGAAAAAAGTTGAAGAACCGCAAGCGGATGATCCGAAGCAGATGAGTATGTTTTAGGTTTCGCCCTCACCCCCACGCTTCGTCTCCGCTCTTGCCCTATTTTGATTTCGTCCTGAGCGGAGGGCTGAGCGTAATTTGCGAAGCCCGTAGACGAAGGACGCTCCGCTCAGCGCGAGAAACAGGAAAAGAATGTCGAAAGAAGATTTGATTCAAAAACTAAAAAATAAAAATGCCCGCGTTGCGATCCTTGGACTCGGCTATGTGGGACTCCCGCTCGCGGTTGTCTTCGCGGAGGCGGGATTCAACGTGACGGGCATCGATCCTGACGCAGGGAAAGTTGATTCGCTCAAGGGCGGCATTTCCTACATCCCCGACGTGAAGACCGAGACGGTTGCGGCGTTGGTGAAGTCCGGTCGTCTCAGCGCGACAACGGATTTCTCCGCGTTGAAAGAAATGGACGCGGTCAGCATCTGCGTGCCGACTCCGCTGAGGCAGACCGGCGACCCGGACATGTCGTTCATCATCTCCGCGGCGGACGAGTTGTCGAAGTACATGCACAAGGGTATGGTGGTCGTGTTGCAGTCCACGACCTATCCCGGCACGACGCGCGAATTGTTGCTTCCAAAACTTGGCAGTGAAAACGGACTCGAAGTTGGCGAAGATTTCTTCCTTGCGTTCTCGCCTGAACGCGTTGACCCCGGGCGAGTAGACTTCACCACAAAGAACACTCCCAAAGTGATGGGCGGAATCACCGAAGCGTGCGGCGAAGTAGCGACGGCTTGGTATGAAGGCGCGATTGATGTTGTGCATCGCGTCTCGTCCGCCGAGGCGGCGGAGATGGCGAAACTGCTCGAAAACACCTTCCGCATGATCAACATCGGACTGGTCAATGAATTGGCGATGATGTGCGAACGTCTCGGCGTGGACGTGTGGGAGGTGATAGACGCGGCGGCGACCAAACCGTTCGGCTTTATGAAGTTCACGCCGGGACCGGGCTTGGGCGGTCATTGCATCCCGATTGATCCGTTGTATCTTTCGTGGAAGATGAAGTCGTTCAATTACAACGCGCGCTTCATCGAGTTGGCGTCCGAGATCAACACCAACATGCCGCGTTACGTTGTCGAACGAATCATGGACGCGCTGAACGACAAAAGCAAAGCGTTGAAGGGATCGAAGATTCTCATCCTCGGCGTCGCGTACAAACCCGACGTGAGCGACGTCCGCGAATCGCCCGCGCTGGATGTGATCGGCTTGTTGCAAAACAAAGGCGCGAACGTGGACTATCACGACCCGTACATTCCTCACATCCACCACGAGACCGAAGGCTGGCACATGGACAGCGTGAAGGATATGATGTCCTCGGTGAAAGATGCGGACGCGGTGGTCATCATCACGAATCACAAGGCGTATGATTACGAGGCGATCGTCCACGCGGCGAAGTTTGTGTTTGATAGTCGCAACGCGACGAGAAAAATATCAAAGGGAAGCAACAAGATCGTAAGACTCTAATACTCCGTACTTCGTACTGCGTATTGCGTACTTCGTATGGCACAAAGGTAAACATGGCTCAATATTTGATTACTGGCATAGCAGGCTTCATCGCCGCGCGGACGGCGGAATTATTGCTTCAAGACGGGCACACCGTCGTGGGCGTGGACAACATGAACGACGCGTACGATCCGCGCATCAAAGAGTATCGCCTGAAAAAATTGCAGGCGATGAAGGGATTCACCTTCCATAAATTGGATGTGGCGGATAAATCCATCATCGAGAAGTTCAAGGGCGAAAAATTCGACGCGGTCATCAACCTCGCGGCGCGGGCGGGCGTGCGCTTCAGCGTGGAGAACCCTTGGGTGTTCGTCGAGACGAATATGATCGGCACGTTGAACATGCTTGAGTTATGCAAACAGAATGGGATCAAAAAATTCGTCGTCGCGTCCACGTCGAGCATTTATGGCGAAGACCCGATCTACCCCACGCCCGAATCGGCTGACAGCAGTAAACCGCTCCAACCATACGCGGCAAGCAAAAAGGGAGCGGAGGCGATGTGTCACGCGTACCATCACCTCTACGGGATAGACGTCAGCATCCTGCGCTTTTTCACCGTCTACGGTCCCGCAGGCAGACCCGACCTCGCGCACCTGCGCTTCGTCCAATGGATCAGCGAAGGCAAACCTGTGCGAGTGAACGGAGACGGAAATCAATCGCGCGGCTTCACCTACATTGACGATATCGCGCGCGGCACGATCCTTGCATTGAGACCGCTCGGTTTTGAGATCATCAACATCGGCGGGCATGAGGTGGTCACGATCAATGAGTTGATTCAGATCGTCGAAGAGGCGGTCGGCAAAAAGGCGATCGTGCAATATGGTCCGCCGAACCTTGCGGATATGTTGACGAATCAAGCCGATGTGACCAAGGCGGGCGAACTGCTCGGCTGGGAAGCGCAATTCGATATGAAAAGAGGGGTCGAGAAATTGGTGGAGTGGTACAACACCGAGCGCGAATGGGCGAAGGATATTCTCACGCCGTGATAAGCGGCGTTGACGCTTAACGACTCCTTTATAATCTACCCGTGACCTCGCTTCTTTCTAAACTAAAATTAGATGCCCTCTTCGTCCGCGTCTTGCGCAATAGCGGATACCTTTTTTCGTCCACTTTTGTTTCTGCCGCGTTGGGATTCTTACAGGGAATTCTGATCGTGCGCCTACTGGGAATCGAACGCTTCGGCGCGTTGACCGCCATTATGTTGTTCGCTTCGAACGTGAATCGCCTGTTGTCTTTCCGCATGAGCGAGGTGATGGTGAAATATCTCGGCGAGGCGTTGACGAAAGACGATAAACTCCGCGCCGCCGCGCTCGCCAAATGGATCGGCGCCGGAGAGATCGTCACTTCTGTTTTGGCGTATCTCGTTCTTTTTTTCCTTTCGACATGGTATTCGCACGATGCGGCGCTGGTTGGCTATTACCGTTTCTACGGGCTCTTCCTGCTTGTCAATCTCGTCTATGAAACCTCCACTGGAGTTTTACAATCTACCGATAAATTTAAACGCGTAGCGTTCGCCACTTTACTGCAAAGCGTCGCTACGATTTCAATCGTCGGTCTGGCGTTCTGGATGAAGCGGGGTTTGTTCGAGGTGTTAGTCGCCTACCTTATAGGCAAGACGTTAGCGGCGTTGGTTGTGACCTTCTCCGCGATAGAGGCGTTAAATCGCAAACTAGGGCGCGATTGGATGCGCGCTCCGTTCAGTCTGCTCTCCGATTGGAAATCCATCGCGCATTTTGCCGTTACTACAAACATCAACGGCACGGTAAATTTGTTCACGCGCGATAATATTCCTCTTTACATTAACTACTTCGTCTCCGATACCGCGCTGGGATATTTTCGCTTAGCGACAAGCCTTATCAATCTGGTCATGTTGCCCATCGAGCCGTTTATCTGGCCCACTTATGCGGAGATCACGAAAACCATCGCGCAAAAGCAGTGGGACGCTACACGCCGCCTGTTGAAGCAAGTCAGCTTGATCGGCGGCGGCTGGACCTTGCTGGCGGGCGCGGGGCTGGCGACGCTCGGCTGGTTTTTCATCCCATTCGCCTACAAAGTGGAAGCGGCGCCCGTTATCGTATGCGCGCTGATCCTGCTTATCGGTTATGGAATTGCCAATGCCGCTAACTGGAATCGCCCTCTGTTGCTGGCGCTAGGACATCCCAATATTCCGCTCGTCGTCGCGGCGACAACGGGCGCGATCGAACTCCTGCTCATCGTTCTCCTCGTCCCTTCAGGCGGGCATCTCGTCGCAGCAGGAATCTTTTCCGCTTACCTCGCCGTTTCCATCCTGATCAATATCGTTTTTGGACTTTCCGATATCAATCAACGTCAAGCGTCAATGCCATGAAAATTATCGCGATCGCAGGCTCAGCCGTTCCTTCCGATACCGCCAACAGCATTCAAGTTATGAAAGCGTGCAATGCGCTGACGCAACTCGGTCACGACGTTGTCCTTATCGTTCCCGGGCGCCGCCAGCCGAATCTTGAGAATCTGCAGTCGTATTACGGCATTGCTGCATCCTTCCTTATCGAGTGGCTTTCCGATTCCTCGCGCCGTCTGTTCACGCTCCATTCCGTTCGCCGCGCGCTGCAACTCAAACCCGACCTGATCTATACATGGTTCCCGCAATCCGCCGTGTTTAGCTTGCTTGCGAAGACCCCCGCTGTTTTCGAAGCGCATCTCCAGCCGACGGGACGCTTCGGTCCCCTTTGGCATCGCGCGTTAGCCCTTCTCCCCGGCAAGAAGCGCATCGCTTGCATCACCGACGCTTTACGCCTGCTTCTCGAACGCGACTTTAAGATGAATCTTCGCGCCGATGAATTTGTCATCGCGCCGAACGGCGTCGAACTTGAGCGCTTCGTTTCGTTGCCCGACCCAGCGACGGCGCGGCAATCCCTCGGCTTTCGCGAAGCTCCGACCGTTCTTTGCGCGGGTCATCTCTATGCAGGACGCGGCGCTGATTTGTTCCTCGCGTTAGCCGAAGCGTTGACGCGTGCGCATTTTATTTGGGTAGGCGGGCGCGCTTCCGACGTTAAAGAGTGGAAGCGAAAGGCATCGCGGTTATCCAACGTCAGTTTTGTCGGTTTCGTTCCCAACATCGAATTGCCGCGTTACCTTGCCGCCGCCGATATTTTGTTGATGCCCTACGGACGCTCCATCCTCGGCTCCAGCGGAGAGGCGTCGTCTGCGGCTGTCGCCAGCCCGATGAAAATGTTCGAGTATATGGCGGCGGGACGCGCTATTTTAACGAGCGATCTGCCTGTGATTCGCGAGATACTAGACGATTCGTCCGCCGTCTTTGCGCCGCCGGAGGATGCCTCCGCGTGGATCGCCGCGTTGCAACCTCTACTTACCGACGATGCGCGTCGCCTCGCCTTGGCGGCGCAAGCAAAGAAAAACGTGGAACGGTTTTCGTGGATCAATAGGCAAACGCGCATCTTGAAGGGGTTGTTTGACGAGCGCTAAAGAACGTTCGTCACTCTCCCCGTTTTTGCTCCAGCGCTCGCTTCACTAATTTCATTCGAAAATGATCGGCGCGTTCGCGCTCTCCCAGCGCGGTCTCGATGAAGCGCTGTTCCGATTGCAGGCGCGGAATTAAATTGTGGTCGAGCGCATTGAGTCGTCGCGATGTGCGGCGGATCTCGTCGCCGAGCCGTATGAGGCGCAGGGTGGTATCCGCCAGATGGATGATGTCTTTCACTTCCCGTTCAAACGCCGCTGCGGCTTCGTCTACACTGGTCGGCATCCCTACGATGGAATAGCCGCGTTCCAAAAACGAACGCGAGGGACTCTTTTGCTCGATGTGCGGAATACGCACTCCCATTACATTGCTGGTCGAAACTTCGAGGTTGAATCCGCCCCGCGACGCCAGCCCAGCGGAGCGGAGCGCTTCGGCGCCTGCCAACGCTTCGGCGCGCGCCAACGCCCGGCTCGCTTCCGCCGCCGATTCTTGCAACGCGTCTGAGCGTTCGTATGCCGCGCTTGCGACGCGCATGAATTCTTTCATCAATGCGGCGCGTTTTTGCTCCAGCAGATCGCGCCCTTGTTTCGCAAGCGTTGTCTGCGCTTTGCGGGCGAGTAATTCCATGCGGGTGACGGAGATATTGCTCATGATCTTTTATGATACTGTTCGATGAATTCACGCGGGATACGCTTGAGCAGGTCGGGCGGCATAGTCGCCAGCAACTCCCACGCTGCATCTAGTGTTTGGGCGATCTCGCGGCTGGAAGTTCCCTGCCCGACGAATGTCTCCTCGAAACGATTAGTAAACTCTAACACGCGGCGATCTTCGATAGAAAGCGCCGCTTCACCGATGATTGCCACAAGCCGGCGTAGATCGCGCCCTTCGGCGTAAAACGCGTATAACTGATCTGCGAGGGAGCGATGATCGGCGCGCGTTTTACGCTCGCCAATGCCTGCGTTCATCAGCCGTGAAAGCGAAGGGAGCACGTCAATCGGCGGATAAATTCCCTTGCGATGCAGGTCGCGATTCAGCGCGATCTGTCCTTCGGTGATATAGCCGGTCAGATCGGGGATGGGATGCGTGATATCGTCGTCGGGCATGGTCAGGATGATAAGCTGCGTCACCGAACCGGACTTTCCGCGGATGCGCCCGGAGCGTTCGTAGAGACTCGAAAGGTCGGAGTACATATAGCCCGGGTAGCCGCGTCGCCCCGGCACTTCCTCGCTGGCGGCAGCGATCTCGCGCAACGCTTCGCAGTAGTTAGTCATATCTGTGAGGATGACCAGCACATGCCGATTGTGCGTGAACGCCAGATATTCCGCGGCGGTGAACGCAGCGCGCGGCGTGAGGATGCGCTCAATGGAAGGGTCATCGGCGCGGTTGATGAACAACAGCGTGCGATCCATGGTATCGCTGGCACGGAATTGATCCATGAAGAACGAGGTTTCGCGCTGAGTGATTCCGATGGCGGCAAAGATGACCGCGAAAGGCTCGTCGCCGCCGCTTCCGGTCATCGAGGCGTGCGAGGCGATCTGCGCGGCGAGTTCGTTGGCGGGCAAGCCGGCGCCAGAGAAGATCGGCAGCTTCTGCCCGCGCGTCAGTGTGTTCAACCCGTCAATGGCTGAGACGCCGGTCTGGATAAACTCGCTCGGTTGCGCGCGCATCGAAGGGTTGATCGGCAAACCGTTGATGTCGAGCATTTGCTCCGGCGCGATAGGCGGACCGCCGTCAATCGGAACGCCGGCGCCGTTGAGCGCGCGCCCCAACATAGAGAGCGAAACGCCCAGCCGCGCCACGTCGCCAGTGAAGCGCACGCGCGTCCGCTGGAGGTCTAAACCAGAAGTTCCAGTGAAGATACGCACCATACAACGCTGCTGGTCTACGTCGAGGACTTGCCCCAAACGCACTTCGCCGTCGGGTCCTTCGACCTCTACGATCTCGTTATAGGCGACGCCGACGATGCGCTCAATGAAGACCAACGGTCCGCGAATCTGCGAGAGCGTGCGATATTCTGCGGTGAATAAACGGGGAATAGAGGCAGTCTTGAGCATGTTAATTGACTCCCATCGTCGAGAACTCCTGCCGCACACGCGCCGCCAGTTCTTGAATATCCGCTTCAGCGGACTGCGCCGGGAATTCCTTCATACGTGCGATCTGCGGAACGACTGACAGAGATAAAATGCGCTCGAGCCGAATATCAGATTCGAGCGCGGCTTGCGCCAAGCGATGAAATTCCATGATCGTTTTCAGCATCCAATAAGATTTACCGATGGCGCAATAGCGATCTACTTCGTGGAAGGACGATTGTTGAAGAAAGTCTTCGCGCAGCATACGCGCCGTCGCCAGCATGGCGCGTTCGGGTTCCGCTAATGCGTCGGGTCCTACCAGTTGAACGATCTCCAGCAATTCCACCTCGCGTTGCAACAATGCCATCGCCGCTTTGGTTAGGTCGTTCCAGTCATCCGCCGCTTCGCGCTCAAACCACTCTTTGAAATTATAGAGCGAGTAACTGTTCGTCCAGTTGATGGCGGGGAAGTGGCGTCGACGCGAAAGATTGTAATCGAGCGCCCAAAATGTGCTTGCCACACGCATCGAATTTTGAGTGACCGGCTCGCTGAAGTCTCCACCGGGCGGCGAAACCGCGCCGACGATGGATACCGATCCGCTGCGCGCATCCGCCTCGGGCTTGTCGTCGCGACCCGCAAGACAATGGACTCTGCCAGCCCGCTCGTAAAATTCCGCCAAACGCGCCGCGAGATAAGCGGGGTAACCCTCCTCGCCCGGCATTTCCTCCAGCCGCCCCGAGATCTCGCGCAATGCTTCGCCCCAGCGCGAGGTTGAGTCGGCGAGCATGAGCGCGTTGTAGCCCATGTCGCGATAATATTCCGCAATAGTAATACCGGTGTAAATGCTTGCTTCGCGCGCCGCTACCGGCATATTTGACGTGTTCGCGATCAAGACCGTACGTTCCATCAGTTTCGCGCCGGTACGCGGGTCTTCAAGTTTGGGGAATTCTTCCAACACTTCGGTCATTTCATTGCCGCGTTCGCCGCAACCCACATACACCACTACATCGGCTTCCGCCCAGCGCGCCAGGCTGTGCTCTGTGATGGTTTTTCCGGTGCCGAATCCGCCGGGGATGATGGCGGAGCCGCCTTTCGCGATTGGAAAGAACGCGTCAATAATACGCGTACCGGTCATCATCGGTTCATTGGGGGCGAGTCGCGTCCATACCGGCCGCGGTTGACGGACGGGCCAACGCTGCGTCAGCGTCACTTCGAGCTCGTTTCCCTCTTCCGACTTGACGATCGCTGCGATCTCGTCAACGGCGAACTCGCCTTCGCGAATCTGCACGACGCGCCCGCGTTGGTTAGGCGGCATCATAATTCGGTGCTCAATCGTCCGCGATTCGTTCACTGCGCCTATAATCTCGCCGGGTTCCACGAGGTCGCCTTCCGCTGCGCGCGGCGTAAAATGCCAGCGCTTCTCGAGCGGAAGCGGCGAAGCTTGCACGCCGCGTTCGATAAATCCGTCGCCGTATTGCGCTAAGAGATTCAACGGTCTTTGCAAGCCGTCGTATACCTGACCTAATAAGCCAGGTCCCAACTGCGCCGCCAATGGATAGCCTATATTGCTGACCGGCTCCCCGATGCGAATGCCGGACGTATCTTCATAAACCTGAATCGTCGTCAAGCCTTCTGAAAGACGGATGACCTCGCCGACCAAACCTGCCTCGCCCACAAGCGCCACATCGTATAAGCGGACGTTTTCCAGCCCCGAAGCGCGGACGACGGGTCCTGCAATGCGAACGATTCGTCCGCTCGCGTGTTGAGATTTATTCATCGCTTTCGCCCTTCCCTTTAAACGTGATATGCGCGCCGATCGCCTGGCGAATAAGCGCGGCGATGCGACTCTTCTGCGAAGCTTCCTCGCCCAGTGATTTGCCGCCGGGGATGACGATATACGGCAATTGTTCGGCAGACTCCAGCCGTTTGACAATTGCTTCGTCCATGCGCTCAAATAAGCCGTCGTCTATCGCCAGCAATCCAACTTCGCCGTCGCCGATCCATTTCTCGATCAACTCTTGCGCGCTTTCCACATCATCTACGCCGTATGCGTCTACGCCGGCGAGATGGAACCCGGGCGTCAGCGAGGGACGCGTGATAACGAACAATTGAGTCATAACGCTAATTCCAATTCTGCGACGATCGCTTCCGTCCGCAGATCGAGATTCAACCCATTCGCGATCCAACGAAGATTATTGATCTCATTCGTTTTTAACGCGATAAACCCCAGCGGCACGCCGATCCCCAACGGGTCGCGGACGATTTGCGCGGCGAGCCATTTCAGTTGATGTAATTGCAGCGCGCGCTCAAAATCGCTCAGCCGGCGCGAGAGAGCGTACGCCTTTAAACCAGCGCGTAAGGCGGGAGCAAGTGCGCCCTGTGCCAACGTCTCTACCGCCGGCGGAACTTGATCTTGCCGCGCCGCGTTCTCAAGCGCCTTCAGTGGGATATGACTCGGTTGGATGAACAACTGCGCGACCTCGCCGCCCGCTAACTTCTCGCGCAACCGTTCGCGCTCGGCGGGGAACTGCGCGAAGCGCAGCGCAGTCAAAGTATTGAAAATACTCGCTTCCAAAACAAGCGCGCCGCTCAACGCTTCAGGCGAGTTTGATTCGTTCTTCAGCGTCTTCGCCGCTTCTGTAAAGCGCCATTGATCGAGCGCAAGTTCCAACGCAAAGATATTTTCCGCAGAAAATTGCGCCTGCGCTTTCAGCAAAGGCGCGGCAAAAGGCAGACTCATGCTCGCTAGCGAGTCAATCGCCTCGCGCGGGTTATCCGATCGCGCCAATTGATCGAGCAAATTTGCGTCGAGATCGCCGATAGGAAGCAGGATCGAAAGGATATCCGCCGTGGAAGTTTTGTTTGATAGCCCGCGTAAGATCGCTTTGAGATTATGAACGTCATACGCCCACAAGGAAAGCGCGATCAACCGTTGCGCGTCTTCTTTGTAGAAACCGCGCAATTTTCCTATCATAGCGATCAGATCGTCCCGCAGCGCGATGTTGATACATGCGATCCCGGTTGCATGCGTCAGCGCGGCTTCGATTGACTTTTGATAGGTCGTTCGCGTTAGCGCGGCGATCAGTCCCGGTAACGCGCCAGCGCCGGCGAGCGACTCTAACTCGCGACGCGAGAGCAGGCGCGACCTCATGGCGCGCAGGCGAGCGTTGCCGTAGTCGTAGTCAGCGGACATCTATGCCCCGTTTCTGCCCGGTCATTCCTGTTCAAACCGCGCCGCGAGTCGTCCGCGCAAGAAGGGCGTTGCGCGTTTAAGCCGCGCTTCCAGCGTATTGTTGACCGATATCTTGCCGTCTACGCTTTTGATAATTATGCCGCCCCAGCAATTCAACGTAAACGCGGAGACGATTCTCAATCCCTGCTCGCTCAGGAAACCCTCCACCAGCGCTTGATCGCGCGGATCGGCTTCTAACTGAAAGCTTTCTTTACCCTCCGGAACCAACTCGTTCAGCGCTTCGTGGATCAGGGCGCGCAATACGCTGGGGTAGCGCGCATCCGCTCGAATGTCGGTAAGACGCGTTTCTGTTTCAGCGAGGGCGGCGTCAAGCCAACCTTCTTTCGTCTTGCCGACGATTTTCAGCGAATCCAGACGCGCCTGATGTAAAATGCGCGCGCGTTTTGCAACGCCGGGCACAGTTGCGCGTTCGGCGGCTTCCGCTTCAATCCGGCTTGCGTCAGCGCGCGCCTTTGCAAGGAGAGCGTGCGCTGCGGCGCGCGCGCGATCTTCAACCTCGCGTACTTGCTCCCGCCCCGCTTCGCGGATCTGCTCCAAAATGGCGGGTAGGCTCATGCTAACCGCCGAGGAGCAGGAGCATTGCCACAACGGCGAATCCGAGAATTACCATCGTTTCGGGGATGGCGATGAGCAGGATGATCGCGCCGAGCGCTTCTGGCTTTTCGGCGATCACGCCCGCTCCCGCCGAGCCGATGCGTCCTTGCGCTAACCCGGTGCCGATGGCGGCAAGCCCGATCGCCAGCCCGGCGCCGATCGCGACGAGCCCCGTTCCGATTGAAGTGAGGTCAATTTCCATGCGCTTCTCCTTTGTTTAATGATGAGTTCAAGAAAATCCTATAAGCGGCTCTTGAAAGGCTCGTAACGCCGCCCTCCACCTTCGTAGAACTTACGAAAGAACTCGACATAATGCAAACGCAAACTATGAATAGTGGGGCTGAACATACCGAGCGTTAAGTTCAACGCGTGAATCAAAACAGCGAGGATCACGCCTACGACGACGTTGCCGACCAAGCCCGCCATTTCGTTCGCCACCTTTGCAAGAAATACAGACGCTAAGCCGATCGCCGCGATACGCAAGTAAGACAGAATGTTGCCGATCAACGTCAAAAATTCGATCGGTCCCATAATGATGCCGAGCGAGCCGAGCGAAGCGCCGAGCATGACCACGCCGACGATGACGAACGCAATCGAGATTGTCTTAAACCCTTGCGGCATTAGGTTGGCTAGGATGCTCACAAGCAGGAATAAGCCAATTAAGCCAAGCAACATGCCGCCGCGTTCGAGCAGGTGACTGCGGCTTTTGTCTTTGATGGCTTCCCATACGCCGATCACGAGTCCCAAAGTGATGTGCGCCGCTCCGATCCCGATGGTCATTAGCAACAGCCCCATCACGTTACCGGGGTTGGCGCGGTCAAACCAGAGCGGGTGCAAGCCGAGTTGTTCGCCCAGCGTGCCAAACGCTTCGCCGAACAGGAAACCGAAGAGAATCGCCCAAGCCGAGCCCATCGCCAGAACAAGCAGAATATCGCGCGTCATGCCCTCCTTGAAGCGCCGTAATAAGCCAAGGCTGATCAACAGCGCCAGCGTTCCATAACCCACGTCGCCGAGAATCATGCCGAAGAACAGCGGTAGAAAGAACGCCATAAGGCGCGTCGGGTCAACGTGCCCGTAGCGCGGAAGAGCGAGCATATTGATGAGACTCTCAAAAGGTTTTGCGATCATTGGGTTTTGTAAGACGACCGGCGCGCGTTTCTTCAACTCGGGCGTCAGCGTTAATACTTCGACAAATGCCGAGCCCGTAGGAATATCGCGCAACGTAGTTTTCAACGCCTCGAACTGGTCGGTTGGAACCCAGCCCGCCAGAATGAAACTTGTGTCGGTTTCGCCGAATTTTAGAAAAACAGACGACGCCTCAACCTCGTCTTGCAACGCGGCACGCCATGCAGATAGTTTTTTACTCCACTGCTCAGACAACGCCACAACTTTCCGATTGATCTCCGCGATCTCAGCAGGGATGGCGGTCATGCGATGGTAGAGCGTCGCCAATGCCGTGTCGGGCGAACCGTCGCCTAATTCTTCGGGGAGGCGCAACCGCGAGATATTTTCGCGTCCGAGCATTGTTTCAATCTCTTGCGTGAACGCCTCAGGAAAGACGATCAGCATGGCGCGCGTGGATGAATCGATGTCGGTAGAGACGACATCCGCTCGACCGTGAGTGAGTTCGAGCGCGCGTTTACTGATATGATCCAGAACATCCATGTGATCGCGACTAATGAGAATTCCTATCGAACGATTACCGGCTTTCTGCGCCGACGACGGCAGGATCGGCAATAATTTTCGCAAAGTCGCTTCGAAGCGCGGCAATGAGGCAAGTTCGGCTTCCAGCTTTTCCTTTTGTAAAAGCAAGTCTTTTAAGTAAGGCGCAAGTTCATTTACGCCGGCGCGCGCTTCATCTATATAATTATCCGGCAGCGGCAGCGTCTTCTGTGAAACAGGTCCGTTGAGCGCGTCAATCAAGCCGTTAATGCGCGCCAGCAACAGACTGAGTTCTTCTTGCGCGCGCGCTGTTTCTTGATCCAGCGTTAATGCGTGCGCAGAGATTTCAGGCAACCCAGCCAAATCTTCAATGTGTACGTATCCGAACGCGCGCAATGCGCGGACAGTCGTCTGTAAGTGACTTTTCAGTCCGATGATTTGGATGGGGGTCATTTCACGACTCATGAAAACTCCCGCTTTCATTAAGACCGAGCGTGACGGTCAACGCTTCGCGGATCGCTGCTTCCATTTGCGTCTTCCCGCGTTGTTTTAGCGCTTGCGCTTCTTTATTTGCATTCTCAACGATTTGGTGCGCCTCTTCCTGCGCGTGAGAAACGATCTCTTGGCGACGGTTTTGCCCGCGCTGTATGCCCGCTTCATGCGCGTCCGCTTTCAGGCGCGAGGCTTGCGCGCGCGCTTCTACAAGCGTCGTTTCAGAGGCTTCGCGCGCTGCGATCAACATACGCGCGACCTCCGCTTCCGCTATTCGGATTTGATCGAGAGGGGATAGTTCCGAGAACGATAACGGTCCGTTCATACCCTGATTTCTCCGTCTACGAATGGAATAATTGCCGTTGCAACACCGGCGGCGCAATTTGAGTGTACTATAAGAAAAATCTTAAACAGTACGATTAAAGTCATTTTTATCTTATACAAATGACCTTATTTGCCGCCTTGCGCCGCTTAACACATGGGCGTGGGAAGAATGGGCTATCCGCAAATTGTTATTCGGTTGTACAATAAACGGCGACAATCGTTGAAAGTTCGCCGCCTTTACGCGAACCTGAAAAAATGACGATAGGGTTTGACTTTTTTTAAGAACCTCGTATACTACATTATTGATTGTTATCACTTAGAGGAGAATAGCCTATGGCTCAGTATCAACTTGTTATGCGGACGGGTCCTACCCCCGGCGCAGTCTATGCGCTGGAAGGCGACCAATTGACGATTGGACGCGACTCATCTAACGAGATCGCAATCAACGACGCCGAAGTGTCGCGCCATCATGCGCGGTTAACATTCCAAGGCGGAAAGTTCGTGCTGGAAGACCTCGGCTCGACCAACGGCACCTTTGTTAACGGTCAGCGCCTGAGCGGACCGCGTGTGCTGAAAGCGGGCGAGATCGTTTCGTTCGGCGAACAGATCGTGCTGGTCTTTGAAGTCTCCACCTTTGACCCGGCGGCGACGATTGCCTCTCCTCGGGCTGCGGCTGTGATCGCCGCCGCACGATCGGCTCCTCCACCTCCTCCGCCCGCCCAGCAATATGTGGGCAACGTTCCCGCCAGCCCTGTAGAACAGCAATCTGCTCCTACGGCGAAGAAATCCACTACGCCTATTTTCCTGATCGGCGGCGGGGTCGTGTTGTTCGTGTGCATTTGCGCGGGCGCTCTCTATTATATTGACAGCAACTTCTTATGGTGTACGTTTTTCCCCTTCTTAGGGGGATGTTAACCGACTCAACTGAGTGGCAAAAAGATTTCGCGGCGTTATAACGCCGCGAAATCTTTTATAGTTGTAAAAGTTCCATTTCTTGGCTAGAATAAGGACAGCGCGTTTGGAAGGCGCTTTTCATGTCTCCAGAACCCATCCCCTCGCCCCGTTGGAGTTCGACAACAAAACTTCTTGTCGGGTTGGTCATTGTCGGCATTGCGGCATTTTTACTGAGCCGCTTTTCCAACTTGATCCCGCCGTTGTTGATGATCTTCGTTCTCACTTATTTATTGCATCCAATCGCCGCGCTCGTTTCGCGCCGTTTAGCGATCGCCTGGAGAACCTCCGTCAATCTCGTCTATATCGCGCTCTTGCTGATCGTAGTCGGTCTGCTTACGTTAGGCGGCGTCGGTCTGGTAGGGCAGGCGCAGAGCCTTGTTGCCTCGGTGCAGCAGATCGTCGCTAATTTGCCCGGCTATATCGAATCGTATTCGGGGCAGGTCTATAAGCTTGGACCGTTCACGCTGGATATGAACGCGATTGACCTGCAGGCGATCAGCGGTCAGTTGATTGCTTATGTGCAACCGTTCCTCGGACAGGCTGGCAACCTGCTTGCGGCGGCGGCGAGTCGCGCCGCGCAGGCGATCGGCTGGCTGCTTTTTATTCTGCTTGTCTCCTACTTTATCATGGCAGAATCGAACGGTCTACGAAGCGACCTTATCTATATTAACCTGCCCGGTTATACAGAAGACTTTAATAAGTTGAAGGCTGAGTTGAGCCGCATTTGGAACGCATTTCTACGCGGACAAATTTTTATCTTCGCCCTCGCGTTCGTTGTGTTTACGATTCTTTTTTCATTGTTGGGCGTTAAATATGCCATCGGTTTGGCGTTTATGGCGGGGTTAGCGAAATTTCTGCCATACATCGGTCCTTTCATTACGTCTACGACTCTTGCTTTAGTTGTTTACTTTCAACCATATAAACCTTTCGATCTTCAACCCCTGATCTACACGATAGGCGTGCTTGTTGCCACATCCGCCGTTGACAATGTAATAGATAACTTCATCACGCCGCGCATTATGGCGCGCACGCTAAAAGTTCACCCCGCCGCCATTTTGGTGACCGCCCTGATCTTTGCCAACTTGCTTGGGATTGTTGGCGTAGTCATCGCTGCGCCGCTGCTTGCCACGGTGATGTTGCTTGGGCGTTATATTGCGCGTAAGATGTTTGACCTCGACCCTTGGGCTCCTGATCGAGACGAACGCTACGACAATACCGGTCCCGCTTGGCTGACCCGTATCCGAGATCTGATCCAGCCTCAACCGAAGGCAAAACCTATTCTCGACTCGAAACCACAAAAGGAGAAGAACAATGAACGACAATCACAACGAACCAAAAACCGACATGCTCGCTGAAACCGATAATTTTATGGCATGGCGCGCCGAAGAACCCGACGGAGAGACTACGTACCATATCGAGTTAAACAACGTCACCGTACATTTCTTCGAAGAAGAATGGCGCGAATTTATGGAGCTTGTTCGCGAATTAAAATAAAGCCGTGAAAGGTAAGAAAGAATTCAACAAATTTTGCGTCTGACCTTTATTCAATCGCAACAATGAAACTCAACAACACACTTACCGATGTGCGCGGCGTTGAGGTGGGGCACGCGCAAAATGAGGACGCTCTCACAGGCTGTACCGTCATTCTCTGCCGGAAAGGCGCAGTCGCAGGCGTAGATGTGCGCGGCGGCGCGCCCGGCACGCGCGAGACCGACTTGCTGAATCCGATCAACCATGTTCAAAAAGCGCACGCTATCGTCTTGGCTGGCGGCTCCGCCTTTGGGTTAGATGCGGCGAGCGGCGTGATGCGTTACCTCGAAGAACATAAGATTGGATTCAACGCCGGCGCGGCAAAAGTGCCTATCGTCCCTTCGGCGATCCTTTATGACCTGGGTCTTGGTCGCGCCGACATTCGGCCTGACGCAGCAATGGGATATGAAGCCGCCGCTGCCGCTTCTTCCGCGCCGGTGACTGAAGGAAATATTGGCGCTGGAACCGGCGCGTCGGTGGGGAAAATGTTTGGAAATGCGCTGGCGATGAAAGCCGGGCTTGGCACAGCGAGCATGGATGCGGGCGGAGGCGTGGTTGTCGGCGCGCTGGTCGCAGTCAACGCTTTTGGCGACGTATTTGATCCCTATATCGGCGTGATCGTCGCCGGACTGCGTTCCGGGAAGATCGGCCCGTTGCGCGTGGGGCGCGCCAACCATTTCGCTGATACGTTAACTATGATGAAGAAGCCGATCGGGCGCGGCATCCTTGGCTTTGCGTCACGCGCCAATACAGTCATCGGCGTTGTAGCGACTAATGCGAAACTAGATAAAGCGCAGGCGACGAAGATGGCGCAAATGGCGCAAGACGGGCTTGCGCGCGCTATCCGTCCGGCGCATACCATGTTCGACGGCGACACGATCTTCGCGCTTTCAACGGGAACGCGTCGGGCTGATGTGTCTTTATTAGGCGCGGTAGCGGCGGAAGCTATGACAGAAGCGATCCTTCGCGCCGCTCGAGCAGCAAAACCCGCGGGCGGCTTGCCCGGTCTCAACACAGAATAAAAAGACGACTTGCTGGAAACAAGTCGTCTTTTTAAAATTTGCGCAGAGGGGATTTATTTCCTCTTCCCTTTCAATTCGTCTTTCAGAATCAACGTCAATACCACGCTCACAGCGCTGACAATTAACCCGCCGAGGAAAGCGTTCCACCAAACTGGGTCGGCAATGAGCAGTTGAATGCCGAATGATTGACCGATAACGCTGGTTAGCCAAAACATAAAGGTGTTGATGACCAGCGTGAACAGTCCAAGCGTTAGCGCGATAAGCGGGCAGGTCAGCACGCTGATGAGCGGGCGCACCAACGCATTGATCAGACCAAAGATGAGCGCCAGCCAAATCACGGAAGTCGGCGCGCTTGCCAGTTCAAGCCCCGGCAATAGAAAGATCGCCAAATATAGGGCAACCGCGTTGATCGCCCAGCGAAGAATAAATTTTGTCATAGAAGCCTCCTTTTGGTTCCTTATAAAATATCTACGCGTTACGAGAGGGAATGTTGCATCCAAATCAGCGTGCGTCGCGGAATAAAGCCTGCCGCCATGATGGCGTCGGTCATTTCATTGGCGGGAAAATCCAGCGTTAACGCGGGATGATTGATGAAGCATCGCCGCGCATGGACGAGGAGTTGCGTCAGCGCTTCCGCCGCGCCGGCGATTGTTGCGTCAGCGGCGGGATAAAGCGCTGGGGCGCGTCCCCCGTTTGAAACGGCGGAAAGCGCGGCGCGCAGCGTTCCGTTGCGCGTTGCCGCCCATTGTTGAACGTCGAGATCGGCGAAGAGGTTAGAGAGCCAAGCCCAAGGTCCGGGGCGCAGCGCGTTGACATTCCACTGGCTGTACCAAACAAGCGAATCGGGGTAAAGACGGCGAAGCCAGTGCTGTTGTTGACTCCAGAAATGTGGATGGCGCGGCGTAACTTGAAGCGCGTGCGCGGATAGCGTTTGAGGCGTCGAGGAACTTGCCGTCCACGAGGTGCGACGTGTGAATTCCTTAAATCCAAGATCGGTATAAAGGTCAATCGCGTCAGGATTATCGTTGCGCACATGCAACCATAGCGCCGACACGCTTTTGTCGTACGCGGCTTGAATCGAACGTTCGGTCAGCGCGCGCGCGATCCCGCGGTGGCGATAGTCGGGGTGAGTTGCAATGTTAGCGATCAGATAGACGCGTTTACCCTGATCGCGGAATTGAACAAGACTGGCGTTGCCCACGATGCGATTGTCTTCTTCCCAGACGAAGCCCATCAAAGGCAGCGACGCGGTTTCAGCGACATACTTTGCCCAACGCAGAAAACCGTCGTCTTGACCGGCGCGTCGCATTTCATTGACATACCGTTGACCGTCGTTGTCCATCGTTGGTGCGAAGCATAACTCGATTAAATCCGCTACGGCGGGAAGATCGCGCAGCGCGTTCAATGCGCGGAGGCGCGAATCTTCTTTTACGGCAGAGAGAAGTCTGACGGCGCTCATTAGGTTAGATTATAGCCCCCTCCGCATTGAGTTTGGAAGGATGCGCTTGTTGATAATGTTAGTTCTCGAAACTGTTTGAACGTTCTTGGTCTATTTAAAGCGCGGGCGGTTTCGCGCCGTTTGCACAATGTAATGACGAAAGTACGATTATGCTCCCGCGTATCGTCGTCTTTGTTATAATAACTTTATCGGAAGCGGCGCTTTGAATTGTCGTTTGAGCATCGGCAAGGTTTGGTTCGCCGGGTAGAAATCGTATAATATGTGAACTTAGTTTTTACCCGTGCCCCTTTGCGCGTATTCGGGGCAAGGCTCGCTAAAATGACAAATTCAACGCTGCAAGATAATCTCTAATTGCGCCTGCTCATTAATACTTCTGCAAGGAGAAATACTTCATGCCAAAAACTAAAGATACGGTTAAACTTCCCTTCTCAAAAAACGAGATCGTTAAAGACTATCGCATCGCCTATCGAAGCCGTCAGGCATCGGTCATTGGGCGACGCGAGGTATTAAGCGGCAAAGCGAAATTTGGCATTTTCGGCGCCGGCAAAGAGTTGGTCAACATTGCGATGGCGCGACATTTCCGTAAAGGAGATTGGCGTTCGGGATATTATCGCGATCAGACCTGGATCTTTATGCTGGATGTAATGAGCGTTCAAGAATTTTTCTCCCAGTTATACGCTCATGCAGATGTAAATTACGATTCCAATACAGGCGGGCGCTCGATGAACGGGCATTTCGGCAATCGCTTCATTAATTCCGACGGATCGTGGAAAAAACAAGTTGAACTGTACAACGCTGCCGCCGACATTTCCCCAACAAGCGGGCAAATGCCGCGCACGGTCGGGCTGGCGTACGCGTCTGTGCTGTATCGCGGATTAGAAACACTTAAACCTTTCACGCAATTTTCACGCAACGGCGACGAGGTGACATGGGCGAGCATTGGCAACGCGTCTACCGCCGAGGGTCTGTTTTGGGAAGCGGTCAATGCGATCGGCGTTTTAAAGGCGCCCGCTATCATCGCGATTTATGACGACGGCTACGGCATTTCAGTGCCGAACGAATATCAGATGGTCAAAGGGAATGTAGGCGAGCTGCTTGAGGGATTTCGGCGCAAGCCCAAATCAAACGACGGCTACGATATTTATCGCGTCAAAGCGTGGGATTACCCGGCGCTGATCGAGACGTTCCGAAGCGCTTCCGACGTTGCGCGCGCAGATCACGTCCCCGCTTTAGTGCATGTCACCGAGATGACGCAACCTTTGGGGCATTCCACCTCGGGCAGCCATGAGCGCTATAAGTCCGCTGAGAGGATGCGTTTTGAAGAAGAGTTCGACGGCATTCATAAGATGAAAGAATGGATGCTCGAACAGAAAATTGCAACCGAAAAAGAATTCGAACAGTGGGAAAACGAAGAACACCAAGCCGTCGAAACCGTTCGCAAGACAGCCTGGGAGGACTATCAAAAGCCAATCCTCGAAGAGCGCGAAGAAGTGATGGACATGCTCGACGAGATCGCCGGTAATTCGCGCCATGCATCAGAGTTGAGCCGCATCAAAGAACAATTAGCCGCCATTCCCGCGCCGTTGCGGCGCGACATCCACAGCGCAGCGCATGAAGCGTTGCGGACCTTACGCACTGAGTCAAATCCGACCAAGCAGACTCTCGTTCAATGGAAGAACGCGCGCGAGGCGGAAAATCAGGAGCGTTACGGTTCCCTGCTGTACGACGGGTCGGTTGCCGCAGCGCCCGAGGTGAAGCCGGTCTACTCGGATGCGTCGCCTACGCTGATGGGATTCGAAATCGTCAACGCCGGCTTTGACGCTATTTTGGCGCGTAACCCGCGCGTGATCGCGTTCGGCGAAGACGTCGGTCATTTGGGAGACGTGAACCAGGGATTCAAAGGAATGCAGGAAAAATATGGAACGTTGCGCGTGACTGATACCGGCATCCGTGAAGCGACGATCCTTGGGCAGGCGATCGGTATGGCAATGCGCGGATTGCGCCCGATCTGTGAAATTCAATATCTCGATTATATTTTATTCGCGTTGCAAACCATGTCCGACGATCTGTCCACATTGCATTGGCGCACAGCGGGCGGGCAATCGGCGCCGGTGATCGTGCGCACGCGCGGACATCGGCTGGAAGGCATTTGGCATTCCGGTTCGCCTATGGCAGGCATCATCCATCTTGTGCGCGGCATGAACGTACTGGTTCCGCGCGATATGACGCGCGCAGTCGGTTTTTATAACACGTTGCTGCAAGCCGACGAACCCGCTCTTGTTGTAGAAGTACTGAACAGTTACCGCTATAAGGAAACGCTGCCCGACAACCTCAGCGAATTCACCGTTCCGCTGGGCGTGCCGGAAGTGATTCGCGAAGGAAGCGACATCACGCTGGTCACCTACGGCGCGTGCTGCCGCTTCACAATGGAAGCGGCTCAGAAGCTATCGGAAGCGGGCATTGAGGCGGAGGTCATTGATGTACAGTCGCTTCTGCCGTTCGATGTGCATGGGCGAATTGTCGAATCGCTGAAGAAAACGAATCGCATTGTGTTTATAGACGAAGATGTGCCCGGCGGAACATCCGCGTATATGATGCAGGAAGTGATCGAAAAACAAGGCGGTTATTTTCATTTAGATTCTCCTGCGCGGACGTTATCGGGACAGGCGCACCGACCCGCGGCAGGCAGCGACGGCGACTATTGGAGCAAACCGAACGTCGAAACGATCTTCGACGCGGCGTATGAGGTTATGAACGAAGTGGATCCAAACCGATACCCGGCGATCCTTTAATTCAGCGATAAAGGAGAATTCATGGCAACAAAAGTCTTGGTTCCATTGCTCGGCGAGGGCGTTGAAGAAGTAACGGTCATCAAGTGGCTGAAAAAAGAAGGCGATACGATCGCGGAGTTTGAACCGCTGCTCGAAGTGAACACCGATAAGGTGGATACGGAAGTCCCTGCGCCCGCGTCTGGAACGGTGCTGAGGATCGTGGCGGAAGAAGGCGCGCCAGCAAAAGTCGGTTCCTTATTGGCGATTATTGGCGCGCCAGGCGAAGCAATTGAGGGTGGGCGCGCGCCATCAAGTGAAAAACAAGCGGAAGCGGTCAAGCCGGAAACAGTCGTTCAACCGGCGGCTTCGGTTCAATCATTGGTCGCCGTCAAAGACCTCGGATTCATTTCGCCTGTCGTCGCCAGAATTGCGGCGGAGCATGGCGTTAATTTACAGCAAATCGCCGGTACTGGCTTGAATGGACGAATTACAAAGAACGACGTGCTGGCATACGTCGAGAGCGGAGGACCAAAAACGGCAGAACGGGCGCCTCAAGCGCCGGCGTTCCAAGCGCCGAGCCTCGCACCGGTTGGGGAAGATCAACTCATCAAGCATTCCACGATGCGTCGAGCCATCGCGGAACATATGGTCATGTCGAAGCGCACTTCACCGCATGTGCTGAGCGTGATGGAAGCGGACATGAAAAACATTGTGCAACATCGCTCTGCAAACAAAGAAGCCTTTGCGCGCGATGGAGTCAACCTGACGTTTACCGCCTATTTTATGATGGCGTTGGTTGCAGGCTTGAAAAGTTACCCGCTCGTCAATTCGTCTTGGACGGACGAAGGCGTGCTGGTCCATAGAGCGGTTAACTTGGGCATGGCGACGTCGCTCGGCGAGGAAGGGTTAATCGTTCCAGTCATCAAAAACGCGGATAATTTATCTTTGCTGGCGATGGCGCGCACGATTAACGATTTGGCGATGCGCGCGCGCGCTAAAAAACTTCAACCTGACGAGGTTAAAGGCGGCACGTTCACGCTGACCAATCACGGCATTGGCGGATCGTTGTTTGCCTCCCCGGTGATCAATCAACCGCAATGCGGCATTCTGGGGACGGGCGCGATGCAGAAACGCGTCGTGGTTGTTGACGATGCGATCGCGATCCGCCCGATGGTGTATCTGTCGTTTGTGTTCGATCATCGGATTCTCGACGGCGCGTCGGCGGATAGCTTTTTGACGAAGGTAAAGCAAACGCTGGAGGATTGGAAATAATAGCCGGCTCGTTCGCCTAGGTTTAAGAGGACCTGCCGCGTATCGTCCCGAAACAGGCGCGCTCCGTCTGTCTCGGGACGATACGCTTTTAATCGTGATGAGCTCCATCCTCGTGCGCGTGCCCATGTTCCAGTTCTTCTGCGGTAGGCTCGCGCAACGCGATAACTTTTACATAAAAATGCAATTCGGCGCCAGCCAACGGATGATTGAAATTGAGCGTAACGAGTTCATCGTCCATACTTTCGATGCGGGCGAGCCGCGAGTTATCTTCATTGTCGCTTACATTAAGTTCTTCGCCGATTTCAAGGGGAATATGTTCGGGAAATTCCGAACGCGGGATTTGCATGAAGGCTTCCTCATCGAATTCACCATATCCGTCTTCGGGCTGCACGACCACATTTTTGCTGTCGCCGACCTTCATGCCGATGAGTTCCGCTTCCAAGCCGGGCACGATGTTGTCATAACCTGCAAGAAACCATAAGGGACCTTCTCCGACGGAACTATCTAATAATTTTCCATCCACTTTCAGCGCGTATTCGATGGAGACGATCGCGTTCGCTTGCACAGATTCAATGCTCATGATTCTGTCCTTTCTCGTTTGAATTGGCGTGGGCGCGTATATTGAAGAGCGAGCGTAATTTATCCAACTAAGGGGGGGAATATACGCAAGCGGAAAATTTTGGAGCGCCAAAGCCATTTGAATGTGTTAATTGTATCAGCGGAAGAGAAATAGATCGCGGGAAAGTTTCTCGGCGCTCTTGCTTCTTACGCGCTTCTTCCTTTACAATCTTCCTATGCATTTCGATATTTGTCTTCCATGGTACTGGGAATACGATCTGGATTTTGTGCGTTGCGTTGAAGACGCCTGCCGCGCGCAAGGTTTAACCTTTTGGCAAATTACGCCCGACACTTTACTGGAATCCGTCACCGCGTTGTATCAAGGCGAGCGCTCGTTTAGCGTTTTGTTAGATCGTTCGCAAGGCGACGATCGTTTTCTCCCTATCAATAATTGGGCGTGGAAATATAACAAACGCCGCATTAATCCGCCTGAGCTTTCCGCATGGTCTGAAGATAAAGCCACCATGCACCTTGAACTTATCAGCGCGGGCTTGCATACGCCGCATACTATCATCTTACCGCCCTTTCTTGAGCAACCCGCTATTCCCCAACTTGACCTTTCGGCGCTGGGAAGTCACTTCGTGATTAAGCCTTCTCACGGCGGGGGCAGCGAAGGCGTTGTGCTTGGCGCATCTTCGCTTGATCAGGTTTTGCGCGCGCGTTTGGAATTTCCCGAACAAAAGTATCTTATACAGTCAACGATTACGCCGCGCACCATTCATGGGCGCCCTGCCTGGTTCCGAGTGTTCTACGCGGCTGGAAAAACATACCCGTGCTGGTGGCATCCGTTGACGCATGTCTTCGCAACGGTTGCGCCATCGGAGGAGTACAAATATGAACTTGCCCCGCTGCATAAAATGACTCAACGCATCGCTTCAATCTGTCGTTTAGATTGGTTTACTACGGAAATCGCGCTTACCTTGGAGGCGTTTATCGCCGTGGATTACGTCAACGATCAGATTGATACGCGCATCCAATCGAAAGCGGTGGACGGCGCGCCGGATGAAGTGATAAAAAACGTTGCAGGACAGCTGGTCGGGTTGGCGAAAGACAGCCTGTAGCGGAAAATTTTCTATGGCGCGGGCCGTAATGCCGGCTGCAGACTGCTGCGCGGCAATAAAAAGCCGTCGGGGAGCTCGATGGGCGTAAGCGAGGCGCCAGCTTCAAGGTCCGTGAGAGGCGCGTAGTATAGAGCCGAGTTGCCGCTGTCAAATTTTTGAAAGGCAAATAAGACGTATTTGCCATCAGGGCTAAAGCGCGCGTCGCGGTAACAACATGCGCCTTCAATGGGGTTAAGGAGCGTTTTTCGGTGAGTTGCGCTGTCGTATAAATAGAGATCGCCATAACCATTATTGCGAACGTCATCGTTTAACAGAAATAACGCCTCGCCATTCCAGTCGAAACTTGTGATTCGTTTTGCGCTTTCTTTGTTGGCGAAGGCGAAGTTCAAGCCGGGAATTTTATCGAGGCGGGTGAGTCCGATATTTGCACAATTAGAAAGGACAATGTTGAGCAATACTACTTGATCGGAAGTGATTAATTCGGTGTCAATAATACGCGCGGCAAGACGCTTCATATCGTTGGACCAAAGCGCTTCGCGGAATGGGAAGGTGGAGTAGAAGCAGTTATCTTTTCTCGCCGTCAGGTTGAAGCGCGTGTCCATTTTCTTCAGCGCATCTATATCAAATGGGAGAATATTAAGCGTGCGTTGAACGCTGATCGCGACGTAGGCTCCGTCTGGCGAGACGCGAAACCCTTCCAGCGTTTCGCCAAGGTTGAAGCAGACGATTTGTTCAACGCGTTTCGTGTCGCCATACACCATGAAAGCGCAATTGCGCGATAGGTAGACCAGCCGATTGTCAGAAATCCATTGCAGATTTGTTTTGGCTGAATTTTCCGTTCGCACTTGTATCAATTCGCTTCCATCTACATTCATAAAGTACAGCTCATTTCCTGAGAGGAAGGCAATCTGATCCGCTCCGCCGGGCGCGAGCGGTATGTTTGGAATAATGTTTGTCGCGGTAGGCATGATTGTCGGCGTTGGAACTGGTATGTCAGTGGGGGGAATAGTTGTAGGACTAACAATGGGGATTTCGGTCGGCGTTGAAGCGGAAGCAGCAAAAGGCAATCGTTCGCGCATAGCGAGAGTCCCGAATATCAACATCGAAAGCGCGATGCCGACGCCGATCCACAGCGCTTTTGGAATCGCAGTTCGTGCGCGCGACAAGGTTGAAGGCGGAACTGATTGTTCATCGCCAAACGCTGCGCGGCTTAATGCGCGCGCAAGGTCGAGCGCGTCGCGATAACGTTGTTCCTTGTCTTTCGCCATCGCAGTTTTGACGATAGTGTCTACTTCGGAGGGCAGGTCTGGTCTTAATTTTAAAATATCAGGAACGGGTTCGTTGAGATGACGGAGCGTAACGCCGATTACCGTCGTGCCGTCATAGGGACGTTCGCCGGTTAACATTTCGTATAAAATCGCGCCAAGCCCGTAGATATCGGTGCGGCGATCTACTCGCTCGCCGCGCGCCTGTTCGGGACTGATGTAAGCGGGCGTGCCTATGATCTCGTTGCCCGTGATGGAAACCGCCGACTCGGTCAATTTAGCGATTCCGAAATCGGACAGATAAGGATTGTTGTCGCTGTCGAAAAGGACATTATCTGGTTTGATGTCGCGATGAACGATGTTGCGCGCATGGGCGTAATCGAGCGCGGAGGCGAGCTTTCCGATGATTGACGCGGCTTCCTGAAGCGAGAGTTTCCCCTTTTTAATCTTGTCCGAAAGCGTGCCTCCGGGCATGTAGCGCATCACAAAAAAGGGCTGATTCTCTTCTTCGCCTACGTCGTAGACTGGCACAATCGCCGGATGTTCGAGCGACGCGATTAACTTTAATTCGCGTTTAAAGCGAGAGCGGTTGAGCAGGTTGTTCTGCAACTCGCGCGGCAACATCTTGATCGCCACTTCGCGATTCGAACTTGGGTCTTGAGCGCGATACGTTGCCGCCATTCCGCCCTGCCCAAACGCCGATTTAATCTTATACCTGCCGATTTTGTCAGGAAACATACCCTCTCAAGTATATCAAAAGTAGAAGCGTACGCAAACGCCGGGAGAGGGCATTCTCCCGGCGAATTTCTCCGCTATTTTATTTGAGGGGTTACGGATCTTGCATTTCTGCTGCGCGGAGGGTGTTGCGCATGAGCATGGCGATCGTCATCGGTCCTACCCCGCCCGGCACCGGCGTGATGAATCCTGCGGCTTCCTTTGCTTCCTCAAAATTGACGTCGCCCACAAGACGGTAGCCGCTTTTCCTCGTCGCGTCCGGCTTGGAATTAATGCCTACGTCAATGATCGCTGCGCCGGGTTTTATCCAATCGCCGCGCACGAATTCCGCTTTGCCGATGGCGGCGATGAGAATATCCGCGCCGCGCACAACGTCCGGTAAATCTTTTGTGCGTGAATGGCACACGGTGACGGTGGCATTTTTGCCGATGAGCAAGAGCGCCGCCGGCATGCCTACAATATTTGAACGACCCAGCACGACCGCGTTAGCGCCCTCAATTTGCACGCCTGCTTGTTCGAGAAGGTAGATGCACCCTGCCGGCGTACAAGGGACGAATAACGGTTCGCGTCCTTTTTGCGCCAGCCGGCCAATATTAAGCGGCGAGAATCCATCCACGTCTTTATTCGCGCCGATCAGTTGTAGAACGCGCTCTTCGTTTATGTGAGACGGCAGCGGCAGCTGCGTCAAAATCCCATGAACGGCTGGGTCGTCGTTCAATGCTGTGACGACCTTTTCCAACTCTTCCTGCGAAATATCGCCGGGCAAGTTCCGGCTTATCGAGCCCATGCCTAATTCGGCGCAGGCTTTTTGTTTGGATAAAACATACGTCGCTGAATCCATACGATCGCCTACCAATACAGTGGCGAGCGTCGGCTTCGTTTTCCCGGCGGCAAGACGTTCTGCCGCCGCCGCGGCGACTTGGACGCGCAATTGTTGCGCGATCGCTTTTCCATCAATCAGTTGGGCTGTCATGGCGTTCCTCCTAAAGTTGACGTCGCTCTTATTGTACAGCCTGTTCCTCGATCCCCCTAGTGACGCTTATCATCTCTATAAGATGACGCTTTGCAGCGCATCGCCAGATTCGGTAATGCGAATTTCATCTACCTCGTTCCAGCGCGGCGACTCGGCAAACGCTTGCACGCGCAGGTAATTTCCGGTAAACCCCTCCATGCGCCAGCCGCGCTCGCTCATCGCCGAGGTCGATTCCCATAACGCGGACGCTTTCCGCCCGATAAATTTCTGACGATACGATTTTGCCGACTCGTCCAGAACGGCATGCAAGATGTGATTCCGTTCCTTTCGGGCTTCAAGCGGAATCTGATTCTTCATCTTTGCCGCCCCGGTGCCCGGGCGCGACGAGTAGGTGAAAACGTGTCCGCCGGCGAAGTCCATCTCTTTGACGAAGTCAAGCGTTTGCGCGAACTCTTCTTCAGTTTCGCCGGGAAAGCCGGCAATAATGTCGGTTGTGATCGCAACGCCGGGAATCGCCGCGCGCGCAGCGGCGATCAACTCACGGAATGGCGCGGCGCGAGTATGACGGCGCATCCGTCTGAGAGTCGCGTCATTCCCTGCTTGGAGCGGCAGGTGGAGGTGCGGCATAAGGCGGGCGTCTTCCCAGAGCGCGAAGAATTCAACGCTTAAGTCCCAGGGTTCAAGCGAAGAAAGCCGCAGGCGCGGCGCATCCGTTTCGCGCAAAATCGCTTCGATGAGTTGAGTCAAGTGTAGATTGAACTCGTATCCCCACGAGCCGAGATGCACGCCCGTTAGGACGATCTCTTTCGCGCCGCCGTCGAGCGCAAACTGAATATCGTGAACGACATCGGCAATCTTGCGGCTGCGCGCTTCGCCGCGCGCGACGGTGGTGATGCAAAATGTGCATTGGTTGTTGCAGCCGTCTTGCGCTTTAATGAAGGCGCGCGTGCGACGATGTAGTCCGGGCAACGGCTGACGCGCAAGCGGCTCCAGATCAAACGTTTCTTGCGGAAGTTCGAGGATGTCGGCGACAAGATGGTCTTTGCGGTCGTTCGCGACGACGCGTTTCACGCTGGGCAGTTGCAACGCGCGTTCGGGTTGAAGCGTCGTCCAACAGCCGGTGGCAACGATGTCTTCTACGCCGGCGCGAGAGATGCGACGGATGCGATTACGCGAAACAGAGACGGCATCGCTGGTTACTGCGCATGTGTTGACAACCGCCATGTCGGCGAGTTCGGCGGAAGCGACGATCTCATGTCCGGCGGCGCGAAATCCACGCGCCATATGTTCAATCTCGCTTTGATTGAGGCGGCAACCGATGGTGTCGAGGAAAATTTTCATGGTTGCAACGCTATAAAATTATCGAACAATAAATCGGCGCCGGGTTGGGCGAACGAACCCGCCAGTACGCCTACATCGCCGCCGGCAAGGTCAGCGTCTTTGGCGCCGGCGATGAGATTGTAGTTAATATAGAACGTGAGCGAATCGCCGATACAATCGGCGCGCAGATGATTGACGGAATCAGCCTGAATTAGTTCGGAGGCTTGCATTTCATTCTGCCCTAACAGCGTCATTTGTCCGGCGATAAACTTCCCGATGGCGTAGTATCCATCGTTTGAGATCATGAAGAAGTAGTAATCGCCTTTTTGATAGCGGCAGATGATGGCGGCGCGATTTTCCGTTGGACCTCCCAGACGTGCGACGTCTACTTCGATGCGCGCGTCGCGAAAATCTTTTTGCGGCGTAGACCAGAAATTCATCTGCGGCTGGCGAACCAGCATACGGTATCCGCCTTGATCGTAATCCATAACGCCGATCTCGTTGGCGAGTCGACGCCAGCCGCTTTCGTTGTTTTCAAATTCATCCTGAAAGAGAACCGTCCCCGAAGGCGGCAGAGGCGTTGAAGCGGCGGAAGCAGGAACGCATGCGGCAAGCAGGAAAACGATCATACCGAGGATATACGAAGACTTCATGCGGTGAATTTTATCACGCTGGGTCAAGGAAGCCTTTGACGTAGAACTGCGTCGGCGTCGGGGTTTCCGAGATCGCGCGCGTGAATTAAGCTTTCGAACGCGCGTGGGCGGTCGCCGATTTGAAGATAAGTCAGGCCGAGATGAAAGCGAACGGAGGCATTCAACGGGTCAATTTTCAGCGCGTCTAAGAGCGCCCGTTCCGATTCAGGATAACGCCCGGCGAGATACAGCAGCCATCCTAACGTATCGAGGGTATCCGCATCGCGTACAATGACCACGGCGCGCTGCGCGGCGGGGACGCCCATATCGTCCAATCGAATGCCTTGCCGCCCGCAAAATTCCGCAAGCGCGCGCCAATAGTCAGCGCTTTCTGGCGCAAGCGCAACTGCGTATTCGAACGCGTCTAATGCACGGATTAGGTCGCCGCTTAGCGCGTAGGCGTTGCCCAACGAAACGAAACGCACGGGATCATCCGGCGCAAGTTGCGCGGAAGATTCAAATTCGCTCGTTGCGCGGCGCTGATCGCCGATCCGTTGGAAGTACATGCCGCGTAGGCTGCGCACAATGGACGAATTCGGATTCAATCCTAATGCGCGATTTAATTCCGCGTCTCCGGCGCGCCCTGTGCGCTGATTTGCCTCTCCCAGCCAAGCCCACGCCTCAGCGTTTGTCTCGTCTGCGCGGATAGCGGATTGGAACGCAGCGCGCGCCAAACTCCATTCGTTTACTGAGCCGAGTCCTGCTCCAATGACGACGAATTTCTGCGAAGGCGAATCCGCTGAAGAAGCTTTACTCAAGGCGGAATGAAGCGTTTGGGCCGGCGCGACAAATTGAGGGTCGAGGTTGGAAGCGGCGAGCAGTTCGGACGTTGCGTGTTCGGGATCAGTGAGCGCCAATAATAGTCCAAGGCGATAATGCGCCGGAGCATCTTGCGGGCGCTGGACGGCTTGCATTTGTAGATAGCGCGCGGCGCTCTCGAACTCTTCTTGCAATAACGCTGCGCCCGCCAGCCGCGAATACAATTCGTTTGAGATCTTCCCTGCAACAAAAGCCTGATTCCAAATTTCGCTCGCGCGCGCCGTATCGCCGTTTAGGTAGTTCACGTCGCCCCATGCCGTCCAGCCTTCGGCGGAAAGCGCGCCTTTGTTGAATGCGGCGAAATACATTGCGTCGGCGGAGGCGTACTCTTCCGCATGATAGTAGGCGCGTCCAGCCAGTTCGTACAGATCGGCACGCCACGGCAAAAGCCGCGCCGACTTGGCGTAGCGACTTGCCTTATCGGCGTACGTCGCCGCCGCTTCGGCTTGACGGATTTGCAAGTATCCGCTCCAGACGATTGGCATGGAAACCGCCAGAAAAAGCAGTAGAAAGATAAGCGCCGATCTTGCGGCAGTGCGTCGCATAGAATGATTATAGCCGTAAGGCGGGCGCGCGTTGAGAAAATCATCTGGATTTACGATCTATATCATTTTTCGTTTCGGCGCTCTCCGTTTATAATTTCACCGCAATGGATTCTAAAACCCTGCAAGTCCTTGAATACAACAAGATCCGCGAACGGCTGAAAGCCTTTTGCGATTTTTCCGCTTCGATGGAACTCGCGCTCACCCTCGAGCCGACCGATTCGTTCGACCTCGCACTTGCCCGCCTCGTCGAGACAACTGAGGCGCGCTCGTTGTTTTCCACGAACGATAACATCGGCATCGGCGGCGCGCACGACATCCGCCAAGCCGTGGACCTTGCCGCGCGTGGTGGCGTTCTCGACCCTGAGCAACTGCTGGATATCAAATCCACGCTTATCTCGTGTCGTGAGTTGAAGAAATCGCTTGAGAGAAAAACAGACGAGTGCCCGCGTCTCTCCCAAATTGCGGTTGGGTTGCCCGACCCCCACGGAATCGTGGACGCGATCACCCGCATCCTCTCCGACCGCGGCGAAGTGTTGGACTCCGCCTCTCCTAAACTCGCTGACCTGCGCCGCGAGATCAAGATCGCGCATGGACGGTTGATGTCGCGCCTGCAAAAATATCTCACCGAGTCTGCGAACAAGTTGCAAGAGCCGATCATCACCCAACGCGACGGGCGTTACGTCATCCCATTGCGCGCCGAGTTCAAAGGGAGCATCAAAGCCGTCGTCCACGATCAATCCTCCAGCGGCGCGACGTTGTTCGTTGAGCCGTTGCCCGTTGTGGAACTCAACAACGAACTGCGCGAACTGGAATTGAAAGCCCGCGACGAAGAACGAAGGATCCTTGCCGAAGTTTCCGCGCAAGTCGGCGAACATGCGGAGGAATTCAAATACGGCGTTGAAAATCTCGCCATGCTTGATTTGATTTTTGCGAAAGCAAAATATGCTGAGGAGTTGAAGGCAAGCGAGCCAGTTCTCAAAGAGTTGAAAGTTGCAGGTTCAAAGTTGAAGGAGGAAAAACCTTCAACCTTCAACATGCAAACCTTGAACCTGATCCACGCCCGCCATCCTCTGCTCGATCCTCAATCTGCCGTGCCAATTGACATCAACCCGAAAGATGGCACGCGCGCGATCATCATCACGGGTCCGAACACGGGCGGCAAAACGGTTTCACTCAAAACGGTCGGGTTGCTTGCTCTCATGGCACAAAGTGGACTGCACATCCCCGCGCAGAGCGGCTCGGAGATTCCATTTTTTCACAGCGTGTTTGCCGACATCGGCGACGAGCAATCCATCGAGCAATCGCTCAGCACGTTCAGCGGTCATATCACCAACATCATCCGCATCCTCAAACACATTGACCATCGCTCGCTTGTCATCTTCGACGAACTCGGCGCGGGGACCGATCCGCAAGAAGGAGCGGCTCTCGCGCGCGCGATCCTGAGTCACCTGCTCGAAACGGGATGCGCGACTCTCGTCGCCACGCATTATCCCGAACTCAAAACGTTCGCGCACTCCACCGAAGGCGTGGTCAACGCGTCGCTGGAATTCGACATCAAGACTCTCCGTCCGACGTACCACCTCACGCTGGGACTCCCTGGACGCTCCAACGCGCTCCTCATCGCCCAGCGACTCGGTCTCTCCCAACCGATCATTGACTCGGCTAAGGGAGAGATTCACCCCGACGACTTGCGCGCCGACAAACTGCTCGACGACATCCGCAAGGAACGCAATCGCACCTCACGCGAACGTCAGAAGTTGGAGAAAGCGCGCGACAAACTCGAAGCGCAAAACGCCGATCTGCAAAAACGACTCGATAAAATCGAAGACGAGCGCCGCGACGTGTTAGCCAAAGCCCGCGCCGAAGGCGAACTCGAAGTGGCGGTGTTGAGAAGCAACATTGACTCACTGAAGTCGCAACTCAAAAAAGCAAAACAGCCATTGGATGCGATCAAGACAATCGAAGAGAAGATCGAAAAAGTCGAAGAGAAAATTACAGCTCCCGCCGAACGTCAAATATCGAAGGTCGCGGAGCAATCGTCAATCGTAAATCGTAAATCGTCAATCCAATTGGGCGAGCGAGTCACTGTCAGCGCTTTGAATGCCGAAGGTGTGGTGACAGCCCTCGGTGAGTCCGATGCGGAGGTGCAGATCGGGAGTCTGCGCGTGAGGGCGAGGATGGCGGAGTTGCATAGAAAAGGTCGGGAAGAGGAAATCCAAGAAGGAAAGAGGAAAGAGGAAAGAGCAGAAGGCAGTAAGCAGTTATCAGTCTCCAGTCCCAAGTCTCCAGGCTTGGAATTGAATCTGCGCGGCAAGTTGGTGGATGAGGGGCTCGATGAGTTGGAAAAATATTTGGAGCGCGCGTATTCGGCGGGGTTGCTGTTCGTGCGGATCGTCCACGGCAAAGGGACGGGCAAGATGCGCGACGCAGTTCGTAACGCGTTGAAGTCGAATGCGTATGTTTCTTCTTTTGAAGAGCCGAAAGATAATGAAGGCGGCGCGGGCGTGACGGTTGCGAAGATGGCAAAATGAGGGAAGAGAATTAGAGGATTAGAGAATTGTCCTGAGCGAAGACGAAGGATTGGAATTGAAAGGAGTTGTTTATGTCACTCGATGATGCGATCAAACAAATGACCGATGCGATTAAAGCGGCTTGCTCAAATGCCGAGGTGAAAACGGCGAAGATGTCGGATGAGGAGGCGCGGCTTTCGGTGTACGCGCCAGCAGGGGATATGCAAAAGATCAAAGACGCGACGTTCAAGCCTGCGATAGACTTGTTGAACAACGACGGGATGGATATTCAGGTGTTCGTGTACGATAAGGACGCGCCGCCGTTAAAAGGATGAGGGATGAAGAAAAGTAAACAGTGGTCAGTTGTCAGTTGACTCTCGAAGGTGGAGAGTCTTTTTATTGAATCAATCAGTGAAAATCCGTGAAATCAGTGGAAAAGATTTTCATTTTCCTACAACCGCCCTCCACACAACTTTCAACGCTTCCAGCCCTGTCATGCGATGGAGTTGCGCGGCTTCGTCGGCGAGGTAGATGTCGCCTTGCAAGGGGCGATCATCGCAGGCGCTCGTATCCAACTATGTTAAACTCACTATAATGACTTACCAGGGACTCATCCACACATACGGACATTTGCTCGACCTCCCGCCTCATTCGCGGACTGTCAGCCTGCTCGAGGGGCGCACGCCTTTGATTCAAGCCGACAATTTGTCGCGCCATCTCGGCGGAGGATTTGAGCTATTCATCAAGTACGAGGGACTCAACCCGACGGGCTCGTTCAAAGATCGCGGCATGACGGCGGCGGTGAGCGAGGCGCTGGGGCGCGGCGCGACGACAGTGATCTGCGCTTCGACGGGCAACACTGCCGCATCTGCCGCGGCGTACGCGGCGCGGGCTGGGATGAAATCCATCGTGCTGATTCCGCAGGGCAAAGTGGCGGCGGGGAAACTTGCGGGTGCGATCGCGTACGGCGCGCAAGTGATTCAAATTGACGGCTCGTTCGACGACGCGTTGACGATGGTCGTTGAGATCACGAATAAACATCCGATCTGTTTGGTGAATTCGATCAATCCGTTTCGCATCGAGGGACAAAAAACGGCGGCGTTTGAAATTATTGATGAGTTGGAGTCCGCGCCTGATTGGTTGTGTTTGCCAGTTGGCAACGCGGGAAACATTACGTCGTATTGGGCGGGGTTCAAGCAGTATAGCGGACTGAAGTCCGCGCTCCTGCCACGAATATTAGGTGTTCAAGCGGCGGGCGCGGCTCCGCTCGTGTTAGGACATGCGGTTGAGAATCCCGAAACGATCGCGACGGCGATTCGAATCGGCAAGCCCGCGCGCGGCGAACAGGCATTGCAAGCGGCGGAAGAGTCGCAGGGACGAATCATCGCGGTGAGCGACGATCAAATTTTGGAGATGCAAAAGTTGCTGGCGAAACTTGAAGGGATTTGGGTCGAACCTGCGTCGGCGACGGGACTCGCGGGGTTGGCGCAAGAGGTTGCAAGTCGCAGGTTGAAGGTCGAAGGTAAACGCGTGGTTGCGGTTTGCACGGGGCATGGGTTGAAAGATGCGGAGATCATCACGAGGGATATGCGGAAGCCGTCCATTGTGCCGCCGAGGTTGGAGGCGTTGGAAGAAATTATATTGGGATAACATGTCGTTGCGAGGAGGAGCACATTCGCTTCGCTCGGTGTAAACTCCGCGACGACGAAGCAATCTCCTCGAAGCAATCGTATGTTTGTTATCACGAGATTGCTTCGTCAGCCCTTCGGGCTTCCTCACAACGACATAATTTGCTATGAAATTCATCATCAAAGTTCCCGCTACATCTGCCAACCTTGGACCTGGGTTCGACACCCTCGGTCTGGCGTTGGATTTGTGGAATGTGACGACGCTCGCGCCTGCAAAAGAATTTTCAGTACAAGTGACGGGTGAGGGAGCGGGGAGACTCGCTACGGGCAAAAATAACCTCATCGTCCGCGCGGCGCAGAGGTTGGCGGAACGCGCGGGGAAGCCGCTCCCGCCGTTTCATGCGAAGTGTGCGAATCAGATCCCGTTGTCGTCGGGGATGGGGTCATCGTCTGCGGCGATTCTGACGGGGTTGTTGGCAGGGAACACGTTGCTGAAGAATCCGTTTTCGCGCGAGGAGGTTTTGAATCTGGCATGTGAAATGGAGGGACACCCTGATAACGTCGCGCCTGCGATGATGGGCGGGTTGGTCGTGTCAACGGTGGAGGGAGGGAAAGTGATTGCGCGGAAAATTTCCGTTGGGGTGAATGTGCATGTCACGATCGTGTTGCCAAATTTCTACCTCCCCACTAAACAAGCACGCGCGGCAATACCAAAGAAGGTGTCAGTTAAAAACGCTGTTCACAACATAAGTCGCAGTGTATTGGTGGTTGAGGCTTTGAGAATGGGAGAATTGGATCTACTCTCGAAGGTGATGACCGATAAATTGCATCAGCCATATCGGTTGAGATTAATTCCAGGCGCGGTGTCCGCGATGGAGGCGGCGAAAGAGGCTGGGGCGAGCGCGGTCGCGCTTTCGGGAGCAGGTCCCAGCTTGATCGCGTTTTCCACGGGCGAGGCAGGCATCCCACAAGGGGACGATGTAGGCGAGTCTATGAAGCGCGCGTACAAGGCGGCGGGAGTTGAGGCGCGGATATTTCGTCTAGGGGTGGTGAGTCGAGGAGTTGAAATTCAATCCGCAGATTACGCAGATGGCGCAGATTTTTAAAATTCATCTGCGTAATCTGAAAAATCTGCGGATTATTTTTTCCCGTTCCACTCTTTTGCGAATTTCAAAATGCGCGGGCGGATGTAGAACGCGAACGGGTCGGCAAACGGACGGCGCTCTTTGATGAGACGCATCGCGTTGCTTGGATCGTATCCCTGCGCGATGAGGATGCACGCGCCCATCGCCACACCGCGGTGACGCCCATAGGCGCAATGAGCGTAGACTTTGCCACCGTCGCGGATCGTTTCGAGCGCAGCTTGCGCGCCTTGAATCAATTTCGGGATCGAGATCAGGAAGAAAGGACTGTCTATGTTTTTCAGCCAGAGCATTTTGATCGGCGGCTGATGAGGGTCGGGCTTGGGCGCGCGCGAAAAACGCATGTTGATGATGAGCCGCACGCCGAGGTCACGCAGTGAATCGTAGTCGCGGACGGAGGGCATGGCGCCGATGAAGAGATCGTCGGTGATCTGCGAGAAGTTCATGCGGGAAATGGTATCACAGGATGGAAAGCGATCTGCCGCAATATGACGAAGTGTTTCCCTGCAAGTGAGTGGACAGAGATGATTCTTGAAAGATGTTGGAAAAGAAAAGGACTCGGCACATTGCCGAGTCCTTCCGTTTGTATCTTATTCGTATTTTTCTCTGCTCTCCCGTACCGCTTGAAGAATATCATTTGTGGTCACGGGAAGTTTGATACCCCTCACATCCAATGGAGATGTTTTTCGATTCTTTTCCGACACCAACGGACGGATTACAAAGACCTGCCCGTCCCCGGATTTAAACTGAATCTGATCTTCAAGTAGGGCTTTTTGCAGAAGGTCAACGAGTTGTTTTTGAACTTGAGAGACCGTGTACATCATCTGAAAAATATCCCTCGGTCATTATACTTTATCCTCTAACCCGTTTTGTGCTAAACTCTCAACAACAATCCCCAATTCTCTAATTCTCCACTCCTCCAATTACCATTTACTAATTACTCATGGAAACCCTTCCCACCAACCTCAACCCAGACAGCGAAGATTTCAAGACAAACAGTCTCCACCATCGCGCTCTCGCTAACGAACTAAAGCAACGCCTCGCCAAAGTCCGCGAGGGTGGCGGGGAGAAATATCGCAAGCGACACGAGTCGCAGGGCAAACTCTTCGTCCGCGAGCGGATCGAACGCCTGCTCGACCCCAATTCTCCATTTCTCGAATTCTCCGCGTTAGCCGCGACTGATCTTTATGACAACGAAGGTCCAGGCGCGGGCATTGTCACGGGCATCGGGCGCGTCAGGGAGCGCGAAGTCCTCATCGTCGCCAACGACGCGACCGTCAAAGGCGGCTCGTACTTCCCGATGACGGTCAAGAAACATTTGCGCGCACAACAGATCGCCGAAGAGAATCATCTGCCCTGCTTGTATCTCGTCGATTCGGGCGGAGCGTTTTTGCCGTTGCAAGATGAAGTCTTCCCCGATGTGAATCATTTCGGTCGCATCTTCTACAATCAGGCGCGCATGTCCGCGAAAAAGATTCCGCAGATCGCGGCGGTGATGGGCAGTTGCACGGCGGGCGGCGCGTACGTCCCTGCGATGAGCGACGAAGCCATCATCGTCAAAGGCACTGGCACGATCTTCCTCGGCGGACCTCCGCTCGTGAAAGCCGCGACGGGCGAGGATGTCAGCGCGGAAGATTTGGGCGGAGCAGACGTCCACACGCGGCGAAGCGGGGTTGCGGATCATTTTGCGGAGGATGACGATCATGCGATTGAGATATTGCGGAACATTGTTGAGACGCTTCCATCGAAAGTAGAAAGTGGAAAGTCACCTTTCTACTTTCCACTTTCCAAACCAGAAGAACCGCTCTATCCCGCCGAAGACATCTATGGGATTTTGCCCTCCACTTTCCGCGAAACCTACGACGTTCACGAGATCATCGCCCGCCTCGTGGACGGGAGCAAGTTCCGCGAGTTCAAAGCGCGCTACGGCACGACTCTCGTCTGCGGGTTCGCGCGGATTCACGGATACCCCGTCGGCATCATCGCCAACAACGGAGTCTTGTTCAGCGAGTCCGCGCTCAAAGCGACTCACTTCATCGAGTTGTGCGACCAACGCGGGATTCCGCTCGTGTTCCTGCAAAATATCACGGGCTTCATGGTGGGACGTGAAGCCGAAGTCGGCGGCATCGCCAAAGACGGCGCGAAGATGGTGCACGCAGTTGCGACAACTCGTGTTCCAAAATTAACCGTCGTCATCGGCGGCTCCTTCGGCGCGGGAAATTATGCAATGTCTGGTCGCGCCTACGGCTCAAGATTTTTATGGATGTGGCCCAACGCAAGAATATCCGTCATGGGCGGAGAGCAAGCCGCGAATGTATTGCTCACAATCAAACAGGAGCAGCTTCAGCGTGAAGGCAAACCACTTCTGAATGACAAAGAAATCGAAGCCTTCAAGAAGCCAATTCTTGATAAATACGAAGACGAGGGCAATCCCTATTATTCAACAGCAAGACTTTGGGATGATGGTGTAATTGATCCAGCGGATACAAGACAAGTTTTGGGCCTTGCACTATCAGTTGTGTTGAATTCACCAGTGGAAGAAAATAATTTTGGCGTGTTTAGAATGTAACTTACCCATGTCGTTGCGAGGAGGAGCGAAGCGACGACGAAGCAATCTCCTCGAAACAAAATTTAGTTTGAAATCAGGAGATTGCTTCGCCACTTCGTGGCTCGCAACGACATAATGATATAGGAGATTCACCATGTCCTTCAACCAACAATCATCCTCCCCACATCACTTTCTCTCCCAACTCGCTGGTAGTTGGTCAGGTCCTTCCAAGTTATGGTTTGAACCCGACAAACTGGCAGGTGAATCGCCGCTTGTCGGCAACATTCAACTTCTCCTTGATGGACGCTTTGCATTATTCCTCTATCAATCCTCCATTCAAGGCGAACCACAGCATGGAATGTTCACCTTCGGCTACAACACCACCCTCGACCGTTACGAATGTTCATGGCTCGACTCGTTCCACAACAACACCGCCATCATGTTCTGCACAGGCAACGCCATCGAAAACGGATTCTCCGTCCTCGGCAGTTACCCCGATCCATCTGGCGGACCCGATTGGGGTTGGCGCACCGAACTTCAATTGCTCGATAAAGATCATCTCATCATCACCGCCTATGACATCCACCCCGAATACGGCGAAGCCAAAGCCACCGAAGCGACATTGACGCGCGCAAAATGATGTTCAAAAAAATTCTCATTGCCAATCGCGGCGAGATCGCCATCCGCATCATGCGCGCCTGCAAAGAGCTAGGCGTCAAAACTGTCGCCGTCTATTCCGACGCGGACAAAAATTCACAGCACGCGCAATTCGCCGACGAAGCGATTCACATCGGCGCGGCTTCGGCAAAAGAATCCTATTTAAATGCGGATGTCTTAATTCAAGCCGCCCTCGCCTCTCAAGCGGATGCCATCCACCCGGGCTACGGCTTCCTCTCGGAAAACGCCTCCTTCGCAGGGACAGTTGCCTCAGCCCATCTGACCTTTATCGGGCCCTCAGCCGATTCGATCCGCGCGATGGGCGACAAAGCCGAGTCGAAGATTCGCATGAAGCGAGCGGGCGTGCCGACCGTCCCCGGCGCGGAGGGACTCGAATCCGAATCCGATTTCAAAAAAGCCGCAGAGGAGATCGGTTATCCCGTCCTCGTCAAAGCCGCGGCGGGCGGAGGGGGCAAAGGCATGAGGGTGGTGAACCAAGTTGAAGAGTTGAAAGAAGCGATCGAGTCCGCGCGGCGCGAGGCGTTGAACGCGTTCGGTGATGCACGTCTGCTCGTCGAAAAATATATCCCGAACGCGCATCACATCGAGTTTCAAGTCTTCGGCGACCAGCACGGACATCTTGTTCATCTATTCGAGCGCGAATGTTCGACGCAGAGGCGGTATCAAAAAATTATCGAAGAGACGCCCTCGCCACTGCTCACGCCAGAATTGCGAAAACAAATGGGCGAAGCCGCTGTTGCCGCAGCAAAAGCAGTGAATTACTTTAATGCTGGGACAATTGAATTTATCTTCGATCCCCAACCTTCAACTTTAAACCTTCAACCTTTTTACTTTCTCGAAATGAACACCCGCCTGCAAGTGGAGCATCCCGTCACCGAACTCACAACGGGACTCGACCTCGTCCAATGGCAAATTCGCGTCGCGGCGGGCGAGCGATTTCCATATTCGCAGGAGCAAATCACTCAACGCGGACACGCCATCGAATGCCGCGTCTACGCCGAAGACCCCGCCAACGGATTTTTACCCAGCACAGGCAAACTCCTGCAATACATCGAGCCGCGCGGACCAGGCATCCGCGTTGATTCAGGCTTCCGTGCGGGCGATGAGGTGACACATTTTTACGATCCGTTGCTCGCAAAATTAATTGTGTTTGGAGAATCGCGAGAAACCGCGGTTCAAAAGATGCAAGCCGCGTTGCGCGAATTCGTCGTGCATGGCGTGACAACCAACATTGATTTTCTGCAAGACGTTCTAACGCACGAAGACTTTGCCGCTGGCAACGTGTCAACGAAGTGGGTGGAAAATAATTTCAAGTGGACTCCGCCCGCCCCGTCGTTCGAATCGCTCGTCGCCGTATCACTCACAGATTCTTCAACATCTATTGGAAACAATGTCGTCAATCGTCAATCTGAAATCGTAAATGAACACGATCCGTATAGCCCCTGGAAGAATCCGAACGGATTCAGAAACTAATGTCATGACGGGAACGTTATTAACTATGAACGCTGTTTCCCTTACTGACGGCGCAAAGCGTTGGCTAAAAAATCCCAGCAAGCGTAAAATCTTACATATATTCGACGATGTATGCAATTTGATCAACGCAGATCGAGACGTCCTTTCTATCGTCAGCCCAGAGATCGGAAACGGACCGTTCAATCTGGTTCTTGAGGAATCCTTTCGGTTCTCGAACTATCTTAATCTTGACGACAATATTTCAGTGAACGGCAGTCGTCTTACAATTGGAAATCTGACGATCTCGTTGAGCAACGCGCAGAGATGGAATTCTGTCTTCTATTGGGAAGCGCTTCGCAGCCGTAAAGAAGAGATATCCAGCCGTTTAAAACTATTGCCGTTTGACAGCGAAAATGAGACGCTGCTTCGACTCTCTCTTTCCTTATCTCGCGCGATCATTCATGCAGACCTTCCTTCCGCGCGAAACAGCGCTTTAAAACTAGCCGGATTGGGAATTGGTCTCACCCCCGCCGGCGACGATATTCTGATGGGCGCGATGCATGCGACATGGATCGTCCATCCGCAAATCACGGCGGAAAGCGTAACGCAAGAAATGGCGCGTGCTGCCGCGTCGTTAACAACATCGCTCTCGGGCGCGTGGTTGCAATCGGCGGCGCGGGGCGAAGCAGGCGCAGTATGGCATGAGTTGTTCAACGCTTTCATTCACGACGAGAACATCTATGCGCCGCTAAGTAAAATATTGTCTGTCGGCGAAACCTCTGGATCAGACGCGCTAACGGGATTTCTCAGCGTATTTTCAGCGCTTTAAGAAAGAACCTCGGGGTTCTTGAGAACTCCGAGGTCGTTTGCTATCTTATTAACTCAAATCATATCCTTCCGGCAGCCAACAACACAATACCAGTTCTCTCGCGGCCTTGACCTCGTCCATTCTGCCGAAGCGGGTCGTGTGCGGCGCAGATTTGACGACCTCGGGCGCGGTCTTCGCTTCCTCCGCAATTTTAATCATCGCGTCGGCAAAAGCATCGAGCGTATCTTTGTTCTCCGTCTCGGTCGGTTCGATCATCAGCGCCTCAGGGACGATGAGTGGAAAATAATTCGTAGGCGGATGAAAATTGTAGTCCATCAGGCGTTTAGAAATATCCAGGGCACGCACGTCTGAGCCTTCAAAGCGTCCTTCTGCGACGAATTCATGCATACAAATGCGATCATAGGGAATCTTATAGGTATCGCGCAATTTTGCCTGCAAATAATTCGCATTCAGCACCGCATATTGCGCGATGTCTTTTAACCCGTCGGGACCTTGCATGGCGATGTAAGCAAACGCGCGCACCAGCCCGCCTCCGAAATGACCGTGAAAAGTTTTCATGCGTCCGATCGTTTTTGCAGGTGTGATAAATCCGTACAGCGGAGGCGTCTCATCGTCGCCCTCTTCAACAATGCCGACGAGCGGGTCGGGCAAGAAATCTAGAAGATGTTCCGCCGCCCCAACGGGACCGGAGCCGGGACCGCCGCCGCCGTGCGGGACAGCAAATGTCTTATGTAAATTGAAATGCATCACATCAAAACCCACGTCGCCCGGACGGACGATGCCGAGCAGCGCGTTCAAGTTCGCGCCGTCGCCATACATCAGACCGCCGCATCCATGCACCAGCGAGATTACTTTCTCGACATTCTCATCGAACATGCCGAGCGTATTTGGGTTAGTGAGCATCATGCCGACAACCGTGTCGTCGCATGCCGCTTCGAGCGCGTTCAAGTCTACATTGCCGCGCGAGTCGGATGGAATTGTGACAACGGTCATGCCCATCATCCCGACCGAGGCGGGATTCGTGCCATGCGCGGCGTCGGGGATGAGCATCTTCACGCGCTTATCGTCGCTGCGCGATTTATGGTAGGCGCGCATCATCAAGATACCGGTAAATTCGCCTTGCGCGCCCGCCGCAGGCTGCAAGGTTACGCCGGCAAAGCCTGCGATCTCTTTCAGCCATTCTTGCAGTTGATACATCAACGCCAGATTGCCCTGCGCGGTTTCAATCGGCTGCAGCGGGTGCGTGAACAGAAAGCCGGGCAATCGACATACATCTTCATTTATCTTCGGGTTATATTTCATCGTACACGAACCGAGAGGATAGAAACCGCCATCCACCGAATAATTGAACGAAGAGAGGCGCGTATAATGGCGAACCACATCCGCTTCGGCGAGTTCGGGAAGCGGCAGTTCGGAGCGCAGTAAATGCGGCGGAGGCGCTTCCATGGCAGGGACGTCGGACGCGGGCATCCGTACGCCGACTCGCCCCGGCGAGGATAGATCGAAGACCGTCGGCTCGACTACTTTCGGCGACGTCGCTTCTAATGCGTTAACCATATTTCACCTCCGACAATACGCTCACAAGCGCGTCAATCTCTTCTTTTGAATTCATCTCAGTAACAGCGATCAACAGATGGTTCTTAAGCGCGGGATAATCTTGACCCAGATCATATCCGCCGAGAATGCCGTGTTCCAGCAAATGTGCGTTGATCTCGCTGGCGGATTGCGGACACTCTAACACAAATTCATGGAAGAAAACATCCCGCGAAACTCCGTAGCCTTTGACCTTGTTCAGTTCATTTGCAGCGTAGTGCGCTTTTTGATAGCACAGATTGGCGACCTGCTTCAAACCGGCTTTACCGAGCACGCTCAAATAAACAGCGGAAGCGAGCGCAAGCAGACTTTGATTAGTGCAGATATTCGATGTGGCGCGTTCGCGCTTGATGTGCTGCTCGCGCGCGGTCAACGTGAGGACGTATCCGCGTTGACCTTTGTTGTCCACCGTTTCGCCGACCAACCGTCCCGCCATTTTATGAATGTATTGTTTGCGCGTCGTGAAAAAGCCAATGCTGGGTCCGCCGAACCACATCGGGATTCCAAGCGGCTGTCCATCGCCTACGACGATGTCGGCGCCCATTTCGCCGGGCGTCTTGAAAAGCGCCAGTGCGGTCGGGTTGGCAATTACGCAGACCAGCGCGCCTTTAGCGTGAGCGTCGTCAATGAATTTCTTATAATCGTATACACGTCCAAAAAAATCGGGGTATTGCACAATGACGAGGCAAGTCTCTTCGGAGACGAGGGCTTGCAGGTCTTCAGCGGAGAAACGAACATCGGACAGCCCGTCATTTTCGCCGACGATCTCAACGCCCATCGCTTGCGTATATGTGCGAATGACCTGACGATATTGCGGATGAATCGCTGGCGATAGAACGACCCTATTCCGCTTGCCTCGAAATTGAACATGCGCAAGCGTGACGGCTTCAGCGGCGGCGGTCGCACCGTCGTAATGCGACGCATTCGACACGTCCATACCCGTCAACGCCGCCATTAACGATTGATATTCGAAAATGGCTTGCAATGTGCCTTGTGAAATTTCAGGTTGATACGGCGTATACGCGGTGTAAAATTCGCCGCGCCTCAACATGTGATCAACCACCGACGGGATGTAATGATGATACATGCCGGCGCCGAGAAAAGAGATCAGATCGCCGCGCGCGTTTTCGTTCGCGTTAGCGATGTTGGAGAGTTCTTCCAACGCTTCCATTTCCGTCCACGCAGGAGGTAAATTTAATTTTGGGAAGCGCTGCTTGGCGGGGATGGCGTCGAACAACTCGTCAAGCGATTGAACGCCGACGGTCGCGAGCATTTCATCGCGCTCGTGAGGGGAGATAGGGATATAGGTCATAATAGTTTCCTCACGTCATTGCGAGCGAAGCGAAACAATCTCCTTATTGCAAGATGCACAATTAACAGGAGCGTCCTTTAGACTCCTCGCAACAACAGATTGATTAATGCGATCTTTCTTCGCAATGCTTCTCGTATGCCGCCGCGTCCATCACGTCGCCCTCAGCCGCGCCCTCAAGTTGGATCATCCACGCCGCGCCGAACGGATCGGCATTGATGGTTTCGGGCTTATCCATAAGATCTTGATTAACTGCAATGATCTTTCCGCCTGCCGGAGCATAGATCTCGGACGAAGCCTTCACCGATTCTACTGAAGCGATAGGCGTTCCCGCCGCGATCTCCTGTCCCGCCTCGACGAGAATCTCAACAAAGACAACGTCGGAAAGTTGATTTTGAGCGTAATCGGTGATCCCTATTTTGCCCGTCGTGGGATCGAACCATTCATCTGATTTTGCATATTTAAAAGTGGAAGGGGCGTTCATTGTCGCAGGTCTCCTTGGTGAAAAAATATTTGATAACCTAAAAAGCGCGCGAAGATCGTCGCGCGCCTCTGTGTCGTGACCTGAGAGATTAGCGTCGTCTCCTAGTTTTTCAGTTCGCTTGCGTTCCAACGCCCTGAGCTTCTGGCTGAGAATCAGCCTACTAGCAGACCAAAACTTTACACCGTCGGTATTCCTCGCGGAATTTTCCAGAGTTTAACCGGGACAGGGTCCTTTTGCCTGAGAGATTCATCTGGTTTCGCCTTCCCAGATTTGCACCTTCGGCGCTCTTGTCGTCGTGACGACAACAACGAGACTCTTCCCTGACTGCCGTTAAATTGTGACTTGATTGTACGGTTGAAAGAGGGGGAAGTCAAGCGGAAACTTCCTTTTGACAACGCGAAACACACGCTCTACAATAGGCAGGACATCACATACGTTCAAGCGCGCTAAAGGAAATTCATTTGTTGTCTATTTTATATGGTATTGCATCGTCGCTTTCATGGGGCGCAGGAGATTTCGCGGGCGGGTTAGCCAGCCGCAAGGTCGGCGCGTATCGCGCCGTGTTATATGCGGACTTCTTCGGGTTGCTGCTTCTTGCCGCGGCAGGATTCTTCTACCGCGAAACATTTCCCGCCTTAACTATAACTATCAATTCATTAATCGGCGGCACGCTCGGTACGTTTGGCTTGTTAATTCTATATTACAGCCTAAGCGTAGGACAGATGAGCGTTGCCGCGCCGGTCTCCGCTCTATTCTCAGCGCTCTTGCCCGTCCTGTATAGCGCGGCGACCGAAGGGCTTCCCACTTCGATACAATTCGTCGGTTTCGCGCTCGCGCTCGCCGCAGTCTGGCTGATCTCGCAAGGCGACGGCGGATTCCACATCCGCAAACTCTCCGACCTGAAGCTTCCGACGCTCGCTGGACTGGGCTTCGGCGGCTACTTTATCTTTATTCACAACGCCGTTAATAATAGCGGCGCCGTCTTATGGCCCATGATCCTCTCGCGCTTCGCCGGGACGCTGTTAGTCTTCCTTATTGTCGTAGCGCGGCGCGACCGGCTCTCAGTCCCGCGCGATGCGCGCGCGATCACGTTCGCCAATGCCACGCTCGACGTGGGCGGCAATTTCTTCTTCATTCTAGCCAGCCAACTCGGCAGGCTAGATATTGCCTCGATCTTAAGCTCGCTCTACCCCGGCGCGACGGTTATCCTCGCGCGGTTTATCTTAAAAGAACGCATCTCGCGCAAACAGGCGATCGGCATTGCGCTTGCTTTCTCGGCGATCTATTTTTTCACAGTATGAGCGCGTTACCATACGCGCTCTAATTTTTTATTCGCCAACGGTTTACGCCCTACTTTGGCCATTTCCACCCATTCGCTGCGAATCTTCACGCGCACTACATCGGCAGTGAAGTCGGTCACGGTGTCGCCATTATTATTGAACAGCCACGAACCCACCGCGTAGATATCTACCGGCACTTCCAAGCGCTCAAACTTACGAATCTTATCGGGACCAAACCCGCCAGAGACGACGATCTTCACATTGCGGCAATATTCGCGCGCCGCTTCTTTCCAGACGGGTGGAAGGCTCCAGTTTTCCCATGCTGCATCTAACGCCCGCCGCACGATAAATGCCAGCCGCGGGTTAACTCCTAGATCTAACGCCGGGTCGCCCAGCGGTTCGACCGACACGTCGCGCACGCTTCCGCTTGTATCGAGACGCACGCCGTATAAAACATATTTTTCCGCTTCCGTTTCATTCCCCGCATCGCGCAATTCACGATATTTCGTAAACATCGCTTCGAGCGTGTGCAGCGAATCGCCAGCCGAGTCGTTATTGAAATCCACCAATGCAATGCGCGGAATCCGCGCCGGCAAGATGCGCGCAAACTGCATCATCGCCTCGGCTGTATCGCCGAGGAACGAAGCAATCGCCGCATGCGCGACCGTTCCACCGCCTGCGCCGCCCCACCAATCGCCCTGCGCATCGGTCGAAACGAACGGACCAACCTCGCGCGAGAAATCCATGTTAAAGCGTTTGACCGCGATATTGTAAGCGTAGCCGTCGGCGGCTTGCACTTCGTGCAGGTCGAAGCGCGCTGGGAAAAACAATACTGGCTTGCCGCGCGCCGCCATGAGCGTTTCGTACACATTTGTCGCTACGCGACTGGAGCGCGTCAACACACCGAGAGTCGGCGTTTCGAGCAGGGCGAAATCGCGGTATCGTCCGCGCGCCTTGATCACCGGCTCGGCGTTTAACGGATTGCCATCCGATTTCACCATCGTCCCATCCTGTACCGCCCAGACCTCAAGATTATCCGAGGTGTCAATGAATGTATCGCCTTCCCAATATCCTGTACAGTGGCGGAGCATTGCCAGCGCCTTATCCACGCCGACGACAACCGTATTGCCGATACGCCGCGTAAACCACTGCATCTCAACTTCAATATCGCCGACCGCGATATCTTCGGCGGAAATCGCCGGCGGGAGGTTGTTTCGTTCGCCGGCGTACGAGTAACGTTCCGCGGCGAGGACCGTAAGCATGCGCCCAATGTTCTCGAAGTATTTATCCGAGTACCAGCCGCGACGCATGCGCTCGACGTCGAGTTTAAAGGCTTCGTTAGTGAGACGAACATTATCAAAGACGCTCATAATTGTTTACAAGAAATTATCGGTGGATTTCACTATGTTCATTCCCGCTTCGGCAAACTTGGCAAACGCCGCATTTGCCGCGTCGGTATGATCCACAACGCCAGACACGACGACCGGCGAAGAGCAGTCTTCAAGCAGATAAACTCTTTTCGCCAGCGCGGGATCAACCGCATTGATGTCGTCGAGAAGGTCTTGTACCGTCCATGCGACGCAATGCGACTTGGCTTGCCCGGCGATAACGAGCTTATCCGCTTGCTGTAATTGCTCGATAAATTTTGAGTTGCGTTTGCCGAGCGTCTCGCCCATCGGACCCGTTAACACTTCGGGACCGATCGCCGAGTAATTTTCGGTAAACGTTTTATCTCCTTTAATTTCTATTTCATATTGCGTATTCCGCGCCACAGAATGAAAAAACAACGCTTCTTCAATTGACGAAACCAGCGCATGCCCAATTCCTCCAAGCATCGCATGGTAGGGCCAGATCGTGAGCGCGTATTTTCCCTTCTTCGCTAATTCCTCGGCATAATGAAGCGCCATTTGCTGCCCATACTCTGGAGCGACGCCCAACTCATCGGCAATGGCGGGGTTGAACTTCCATACGCCGCTCAGCAGTTCGGCGGCGCGGATGTCGGTATATGGCGCGGGATGTTCGCCCGCTTCGTTCACAAAGAAGACAGCGTGAAAGATCTGCATCGCCCTATGCGTATCCATTGTGGCGGTAATGTGCGTGATCTTCGCAAGATTACGATAGATGAATTCGCACAAGCGAACGGTATCTTCCACGGCGGCGCGTCCGCTGCGCCCGCCGACAAACAATTCAAAGCCGGGGATGGAAAACGTATTTTGCTCGTCCACCAGCAGCAACCGGGTAACGGTCGCATCAGCCGAAGCGGGTTGCAATCCGCATTGATGCGCCCACTTGCGCGCCTGTCCGGCGCGTTCTTCATAAGGCGTTCGCCAAACCGTCTCGGCTTTCTTCGCGTCAAAAAACTCTGGGATAGGAAGTTCGCTCATCGCGCGTCTTCTCCTTTTCAAACTATGCGCTGACAACGACATCGTTACGCAAGTATACCGTTGCGTCGTACAGATGACCTCGCCGCCTATATTTTTACTTTATCGTTACTTGAATCACAGCGGTTTCCACGCGTTGATCGGTTCTCACCGTCTGTAATTGCACAGCGTACAACCCGCTTAATCCCGCTGTATTCCACTCAGCCAGCAGATCATCTTCCACAGGCATATCGCCTCTGCCGACCTCGATCCATTCCTGCGGATTGAGTCCCCGCCCGACCAGCACGCGATACGACGCAAAATCCGCGCCTGCCGCGGTTCCGCTAATTTGCACCATACCGCCTACTTCTGCAAATAGTTCGGGAAAGGCGATATTCACATCGGGATTCGGCGGCGGTAACTGAATCACGTCATAGGCGGTCGGCGGGATCGCCACACCCGCGCTTTCAGCCCATGCTCGCGCCTCCGGCGGGACGACGAGATATGTACGTTCCTCGATCAATTGCGGCAGAGTAAACACAGTTGCGAGCAAGCCAGTCTCATGATTGATCGCATATGTACGATACATCGTATCCGCTTGCACAGGTTCGTTCCCCTGTAAGAAAACTTCCTGCGCCACGTTCGGGCAATCGGAAGTCGGCAACATACCCGATGGATCGCACACGGCTGCCGCCGAAACGCCCGCAGGCAGGGGCCAATCTTCCAGCGGTAGGTTCTGCGACGCAATCTGCATCAACGCATTCCACAACTCGACAGAGATATGCGCTTCTCCATTTCTCGATCTTTCTTGAAAGAGGGGCGAAGATTCGCGCGAGCCGACCCACGCCGCTACAACGCGCAAGGGCGAGTAGCCGATCGTCCACGCTTCAAGCGCATCGGCAGTCTGCCCCAACTTCACAGCGGCAGGTCTGCCGACATTGAGCGCGCTGGAACGCTCTGCGCGCGCGCTAAGATCGCTCAGCGAACGGTTCACCAAATATGCCAGCGCCGGGGAGACGATCGGCTTCGCTTGCGGCGTCGTCCAATCGAGCCACAAACCGCCATCGTTGCCCTCCACTTTTAAGATCGTCGTTGATGCGATCTTGCCATTTATATCCTGCCCAAAAAGCGCGCCTTGCTCCGCAAACACGCCGTAAGCGCTCGCCGCATCCAGCAAAGAAAGTTCTGCGCCGCGCGTTACGCCAAACGACAACATAACGTTATCTATGCTCTCGGCTCCCATTTGCGCCGCCACCTGCGCGGCGGGCGCGGGATAATCATTTGCCAACGCAGTCCGCAAACGCATCGGTCCGTGATACGCGCCATCGAAATTTTGGACGTCCGTTTTGCCCGGAATATCCCAAATTAACGAAGCGGGACTCAAACCTCGCGTGAACCCTGTGAGATAGATCAACGCATCTAACGCGGAGCCAGGCTTGTGCGCGCCGATCAGCGGCGTCTCTCGTCCTCCAAACGTCTCGCCGACCGCCGCGAGGACTTGTCCCCTTTGGGGGTCGGTGACGATCGCGCTGGCAGACGAATCGGGAATCGTTATCGAAGACGGCAACGCGGATAAGAATCGCAGCGCGTCACATTGGATGGATGGATCGGGCAGACCCGCAAGCCGTGTTGCGTAAAACGCCGTAACGCATGACGATTGTTTCTGCACGTTGAAGTCAAGCGTTGAAATGATCGTCAAGCCGCCGCGTTCGATGCGCGTGCGCGGGAATTGCGAATCGAGTTGAGTAAGGAGAAGGTTAACGAAAGCCGCGGCAGGCTCGCCCGGAGCAGAGCCGAAGGGCTGAACGTCGGAAGGAAGCGGCGGCTGAAAGAGGAGAGATTCTCCCAGCGCGTTGGCGGTTGCTTCGTCCGATAAAAGCCCAAGAGCCGACATCTTCCGAATCGTTTCACGTCCGCGTTCGAGGGCGATTTGCGGCGCATCGTATGGATTGAGGCTGGGGGAGTCGCTCACTGCCGCGAGGATAGCAGACTCGGCGGTTGAAAGTTGCGCGGCAGGTTTCCCGAAATAGAGTTGCGCTGCACTTTCAGCGCCGAAGGCATAGCGACCGAAGTTTGCCGAGTTGAGATACCACTCGAGGATTTGCGCACGTCCGAACTGCGAAGTGATCTGCGCGGCGAGGATGCGTTCACGCAGCGCGCGGCGGAGGGACGGAGACTCGTTGAAGAGGAGGAGATCGTATACGAGTTTTTGAGCAAGGGTATCGTGCAATTCGTAATTGGTAATTGAGTTGAGCGAGTAACCTGAATGATTCCAAAAATTTGGATCGGAGGTTGTGATGATTGCATCGGCAAGCGATTGCGGAAGGCGTTGCGAGTCTGCATCGCTGAGGAAGATGTAGCGGCGCGGCGAATCGTCGGGCGCAAAGGTGAACAAAACATGTTCGCGCGCGCGGTCATAGATTTTTGTCGGTTGAAGGAGCAGTCCGTTGGGAGGGTTGAGGAGGATCGGAAGGTTTTGCGCTGACGGCACATCGCGCGTGAGGTTCATATACGCGAACGCGGTTGCGATGATGAGCGCCGCGATCGTTAATGAAAGTATCATCCCCGCATTGATGAAGAGGCTGCGCTTGCGCGAGCCGCTAGCGCGTTGTTTGGCGAGTCGCCGCTTGCGCCGCGCGCGCAGGATGGGGAGAGTGGAGGGCATGGGGGAATTGTACAGGCTTGTCCTGAGTTTGTCGAAGGGAGGAGGGAGGAAAGATGAAAGAGGAAAGAAGGTGAAAAGTAGAAAGTGGATTATGGCGTTGTTGTGAACCTCATCCCTCGATCAAATCTCCTAGCCATTCCATCAATCCGCTCGATTCTTTTTCGGGCAGATTGCTTTTCACGGTTCCATTCATCCCATTGATTAACACTAGATGCTCGCGCCCGTCGAAGGGAAGTTCGGTCATCCATACGGGGAGCAGGGTGAGGCGGAACGATTCGACAGCCATATTTGCAGAAGAAATTGAGAGTAATTTTACAGGATCAATTAATAAGGGCAGGTCGCGTTTATATTTTGCCAGCGTTTGCACGCGGGCATCGAGCGAGGCTTCCGCCATGGGAATGTCGTACACTTCGGCGGGCCAGTTTGCAAGATAGCCTGCCTCGTATGGTTTGATCGCTCGAAATTCAAACGTGGAGATCAAGCGTTGAAACACCCCTGAAAGTTTTCGTGCGGCGGGAATCGGAAGGTCGTTGACGTGAACGGGATAAGTCTCATTTACGCGCACAGTCTTTTGATACTTATATCCAAATTGAATTTCACTATCGTCCACTTTCTCGCCGACATAATCGACAACGCCGCCGACGTCAAACGTCCACAATGGGAGATATACGCCGCGCGGCAGATCAACTTTCTTTTCAGGTCGAATCGCATGTTTCTCCACCCATTCGATTAAGAATTTGGTTGCGCGTTGTTGATCGAACGCATGCGGGATGATCCCATCGGGTGCGAGCAATCGCTCTTCCGATTCCCAATGGACGACATACGAGGAACCGCAATACACGCATGTTGTCGAAATTTGATTAGGCGACAGGATGAATTCGCTGCCGCAGCCTTCGCAGTGAAAGACTTGTTGATTCAACGGCTTGCCATGTCCGCGCGCGGTTGCCATGGCGATGATGAAATCTTTCTCGTCGGCAGCGCCAGGCTGGACGGCAAACTTCTGATTGCGCGAGCAGTACTCGCACGTCAGCGATTGGCCGTCGGGAGAGAATGTCATTCGTCCGCCGCATTTCGGGCAGACGAATCGCTGAGCGTCCACTGTTTGCAATCCCTGCGGCGGAAGCGGCAGATGATCGGGATCAACGATCTCATCCGCTTTGAGTTTGCCGTCGAGAATCGCCAGCGCGCGCCGCGCGCGCGTGTGCTGTAGATCGTGCGCGAGGCAATTCTCTAACGCTTTACGCTTTTCGATTTTATCGTCTATTAACTGGCTTATCCAAAACCACGCTTCCGCCAGCGCGCCGCGATCGTGACTCATATATGCGGCGCGGTCCAAATAGCGGAGCGCGACGTCTTTGCGCCCTGTCTTCGCCTCAAGAATTCCGCGTTTGAGGAGCTCCCACCCGTAATCGTCCGTCATGGCTGTTCTCCTTTAAGGGCTTGCGCACGAATAATGGATCAACAGGTCGCTCCGCTCTTTTGCTATTCCGTTAAGGGTCAGCGCACCGGGATAATAATCACCGCGCGCGAGCAACGCTGTAACTCCATTGCGCGGGGCGCGGGCGTTCGCTGTCAGTTGGATCGTAAATTCTCCGCCGCGCGCATCAGAGGGCAAGTTTACGCCGATCGTTAAGTAATCGTTTTGCACAATCTCACGGAAAGGGATTTCTTTCTCTACAACGGCAATATGCTTCTGATCCCATACGACAAACCGCAATTTGTCTTTAGACTCTCCGGGCACGGATTTAATATACACGGAGATTGTCTGTAATCTTCCACACTGATTGATAAACGACTGACGGACCTCTTCACCCTGATAGACTTTTACAAGTTGAGCGTCTTCCTTTTCCAAGTTCTTGTAGAGGGGCAGTACGCATGCGCTCCCCATGTAAGCGTCATAACCGCAATAAGTATAGTAGGTCGTATATATACCCAATGAATAAAAAGCGGAGGCTAGCAGGATTGAGCCAACGCTGACATATTCCGCCAACCGCCGCTTCCTGTTGTTGACAGCGACCAGCCCCGAGAGACCCAAAAAGAACATGGGCGCATATGGGATGTAATAGCGCCCATGTTTTATGAGGGCGAGAACGCCCCCGGTTGCATAAGTTGCAACGAAAGCAACCGTATACATAACAGCGCAACAAAACAAACAGAACGCAATCAGAAAGAAACGAACCCGCCGCGACATCGTTGCGCGTTGAGGTTCGGTAAAAAACGTCGCGCAGAGACCGATCAACCAAATCAGATACAAAGGAGTGGGGACTTTGCCCGCCCCATATCCATACGAAGCGATCCATCCTTGAACTTGATAGGGAAACGTCAGAACCATTCCTTGCGCAAGGGGAGCGATAAAGCCCATCGGGTCGGATAGCAACGAACCCATCTGGCGCGGAACGCTTTGTCTGCCGCCCGCCCCAAACTCGGAAACGTTCGTCGCGAAGGCTGACCAGCCGACATTAAATATAACAGCCGCCAACAATGCAATGCTTAGGAAGGCAATCCATTTTTTAGAGGGAAATGGATGCCGAACGATAAGCAACGTCAAGGGAAACAAAATGACCGCACCGGGCTTTGCGCTTCCCAATAATAGCGAGATAGCAATCAACGCCCATAAAGAAGCAGGTTTAATCCCCTGCTTTTCGTTCATATAAATCCCAAGAACCAAACCGATAAATGCGAAACTGAGTCCGTTCGTGAAGCCGTCTGCGCTCAACGTGGAAGCTTGAAACATGGCAATCGGCGAAAGCGCGAGCAGAGCGATCGTCCACTTTCCGATGGGAATGAGACGAATCGCAAAACATGCGCCCGTCAAGTAGATAAGCAACCCGACAACGCGCAACAAGACGATCGTCGGCAAAATCGGGAAGTCAAATCGCCACCATAGCATCCTCCCAAGCAGCGCTTGAGGCAGAAAAATAACCGGCGAATAAAAAGACTGAGTTGTTTGCCCGTAACGAAGGTCAGCCGAGTCGCTAAATCTCCGCGAGAACTGTTCGCGACTGAACATATCAAAAGCGGGAGTTTGCGTCAGCCTGCGTTGATACGATAATTGAAACGCTTCTTGGTGAACGTCCAAGCCGGAGAATGTTAGATATTGGTTCTTCGACATGGCATAGATGCGAACCAGATGCCGTTCTTCATCAAAGCCTGCGCCGTAAGGAACGACGATGCAATAGAAAATTCCGATCAGCAACCCCGCTATTAAGAAAAAGTTCGCCGCGTCAGCCCATTTACTTTCCCTTGCGCTCACGTTACACAGCCCTTCCCGCTTTACGCACAATCGCATCCGTCATCTTTGCCACGCGCGCCATCTCTTTCACATCATGCGCGCGGATAATATCGGCGCCGCGCGCGATGCCCACCGCGGTCGTCGCTGCCGTTCCCTCTATCCGCTGATCCATAGGCAAATCAAGCGTAAAGCCGATAAACGACTTCCGCGACGCGCCTAACAATACGGGATACCCCAATGCGCGAATCTCGTCCAATCGGTTGATCAGTTCCAGATTATGGTCGCGCGTCTTTCCGAAACCGATACCAGGATCTAAAATCAGATGTGTCTCCTTCACCCCAGCCTTCACTGCGATCTCCACGCTAGCGAGCAGTTCGCGCTTCACATCTTCGAGCAGATCGTCATACTCGGAGCCGATATACGCGTTTCCAAGTCGTGCGCGGACCTCGACGCTCGCGGGATTGCTGCGATTGTGCATCAGGATCACAGGCGCGCCAAAAGCCGCCGCAACCGAAGCGAGTTGAGGGTCGGCGCGAAGCGCCCACACATCGTTGAGAATTTGCGCGCCCGCATTAAAGCCTGCTTCGGCAACTTCCGCTCTAGAAGTATCCATCGAAATAAGCGCGCCGGGGAAGCGTTCGCGAAGCGTTCGAATGACTGGGACGATGCGCGAGATCTCTTCTTGCGCAGTAATAGGTTGAGAACCGGGGCGCGTCGACTCGCCGCCGACGTCGAAAATGTCCGCGCCGCTATCCAGAAAGTATTGCGCCTGCTCGCGCGCAAGACGCGTTCCTTTTTCAGGGGATTGCAACAACCCGTCGCCTGAAAACGAATCGGGCGTGATGTTGAGAATGCCCATCACATAGGTGCGACTCCCCCACTTAAATACAAAGTCTCCAACTTGCAATACGTCGGATTTCACTGACTGTATCTTGTGCGCTTGCTTTACGGAATTTGATCTAACGGACGTGCAAGCCACGCTTCGGCTGGGTCTATATCGGAAAAGATTTTCATCGCAGAAGCGGAGCCAGCCAATGCAAGCGCGGCAACGTCGCGAACCGAGTCTTTCACTTGTTCGTTCACCACAACGACCGCCACGCGAATATTGCGCGCAGAGGGATCGCTGTTCGCTTCCACCGCAGCGCGGATGGCTTTTTCGGGAATTTCTTTCACGGCGCGCAAGTCGTACAAGTTGCGCGTGCGTCCCGTTACGCCGAGCAGATGTTCCATAGCAAACGTATGCCAAGCGTTGAGCGTCGCATCAGATAGATCAGAAAAGACAACGTTCATACCGCCGTCGGCGCGACGCGCGACGGTCATACCAACGCCGGGTTGAGGTTTCCAGTTGAGGGATTTTATTTCGGTCATAGTTCCTCCAAGGCGATTATATCGTACATCATTATCCGCTATCGGTTTCGTCTAGCGCGATAATAGACTTAATATGAATTCCGCCGTGCGCTTTCCAGAACTCGCGTCGGTGAAGGCGATCTCTTCCTCGACGAATTTCCGTCTCTCTTGCGCATCGGCAGCTGGATTCGCCAAGTAGAGATTTAACGCTTCCCGAAGTTGACTCTCGTTCTCGGCAACGCGTCCTGCTTTCGCATCTCTGAATCGTTTATGCGTGGGCCAGTCGCCGATCTCTTTGAGCGGCAGTGAAAACTTATTCTTCTTATTCCACCCACCGGGGATGTCAATCGTCGCGGCGATCATCGGCGTATCGTGGACGGCGGTCTCGACCAGCATGGTCGAATAGACCGTCACCACCACATCCGAATACGCCATCATGGAGGATTTCTCGTCCATGTCTTCGCCGCCGTAGTAGCCAAGCGATCCGCCCAACGCCACAGGCTGGACAACATGCACATGCGGATATTTCTTCTCGAGTTCAAACACGCGCGCACGTTCTTCGGCGAATATCTTCGGCTTATCTTGAAAATGACTCGGGTGCAAGCGAATCAATAACTGCGAAGGTTCTGCCAGCGAATCGGAGGATGCCAATTTCGCCAGCGCTTCGATGTTTGGAAAATTCGGCGCGAAGTGGACAAAGCTACTGGCGTATGAAATTAATTTGCGGCTGGGATCGAGTTTATGCAGTTTGAAATATTCATCGCGCGGCATGAGCCACTGCTTGCGGAAATATCCGTCATACGAGGGGATGCCGCCGATGTTGACGTTTTCAGGATTCCAGTCCGAGCCGTAGACCAGTTCATCCTTTTGCAGTTGCGACCAACACGTTGCATATTGCACGTCCGCGCCTGAGACGTTGTACGACGACGAATTGTCCCAGCCGACGATGACGGTCATGTTTGGAATTCCGCGCTTGGCAGACTCGCGCAGGAGATAACGATCCATGCGCCAACCTGGAGTCGAAGCGATGACTAGATCAGGTTTGTATTTATCGAACAGATCGGAATAAATATTTGTCGCGAAGCGATTCTGAAGTTTGATGAGAAGTTTGCGCGCCCACGAAAAATTCCGCAAGAGCAAAATCATCAGCGCGGACGGAATCCAAATCGCTAAGCGAAATTTCCATGAATTCTCCGCCCACACTTCCCAGATGTGACTGTCCATGGCTTCGGTGTTGATGCGGCGCGAGCCGCCGACGCGGCGCAGGTAGGCGAGGAGCCATTGCATTCGCGGGCTGACTTCTCTGGCGTAATCGTTGGCTTGCTTTAATCGCAGACCTTCAAAGATTAAACCGTCGCGGGCGAAGCGTTGCGCGATCTTTTCGCGAGTGTCATCGTCGGTGAGGAGGACGACTTCAACGCCCGCATTGAGCAAAGTTGAAACAACGTCGCTTTGCAGGAAATAAATAATTGCCATGCCGTGATCGGCGGAGATAAAAATTCGTTTCATAGCGGCGCGGCGATAGTATACGACAAAACTGACGCGTCACTTCTTCCATTCGGCGCAACGGAGTTGCAGCAAGTCGTCGGACCGAATCATTGTTAATAGATCGGGGCGAGACGCGCGCGAATAAATTTTATACAGCGCGTTGTGAGAGACGGAGACTCTCGCCTCGAAGTTCACAAGCCTTTCAACGAGCGCAATCAATTCGAGCCGGTCTACTATACGGAAACTTTCAGCCAATTCAAATGCGATCAAATCGGCGCGACCGGCGTACAGCCAACCTTGATCGTCTTTACGAACGCCGTGCAGCTCGATCCAAAGCAATTCGCTTTGAGTCTCATTATCGCTGCGCGAGATGCGCTTAAGGCTTTTCACGTCCACACGAAAGGTTCTGCCGTCGCGCTCAATCTCATAGTCGAAATGTTCGTCTATGTTGCCTCGTTTAGAAGACGGACTCGCTTTGAACCCATGCTGAAGCGCCAGTCGCGCAAAACGATCCTCCGCCTGACGCCCAAGTTCAAGCGAATCTTTTTTGTCGTATCGGTTGCGCGAATTTTTTGTAAACATAACCATAGAATGCGCCAAACGCGATTCTCCTTATTTTCTCACACAATGAAGATTAGTAGAATTTTCATAAGCGTTTCCGTTCGGCGCCGTCGCGCTTGCATGCAAGGTCTACTATAATAAGCGCATGAAACGTCCTTTTGTTTTTATCAATGTCGCAATGACGCTGGACGGCAAAATAGACACTTTTGCGCGCAAAGGCTCGACGATCTCTTCTCCGCGCGACAAGGCGCGCGTGAACCAATTACGCGCCGAAGCGGATGCGGTGATGGTAGGCGGTCGCACACTGCTCGACGAAGACCCAAAACTGACGGTGAAATCGGAAGTGTTGCGCGCCGAGCGTGTCGCTCGTGGACTTCCGGAAAATCCGCTCAAAGTTGGCGTAGTTTCAGAGGCAAACATCGAATCGCACTCCGAATTTTTACACGAAGGCGGCTCGCGCGTCGTACTATTCACGACGAACCGAACCGCTAAAGATCAACTTGACCTGCTCCGCTCGCAGGGAGCGGATGTTTTCGTCCACGCCGGCGAACGCGTGGACTTACCGCAAGCGATGAACACGCTCGCCGAACTCGGCGTGAAGCGTTTGATGGTCGAAGGCGGCGCGATTATAAACTTTGAACTTTTGCGACTCGGGTTAGTGGACGAAGTGCATGCGTTCGTTGCGCCGATGATCTTCGGAGGGCAATCCGCTCCAACGCTTGCGTCGGGCGCAGGTCTGGAAAGAAGCGCAGACGCTATTTCATTAAATCTGCTGAACGCGGAGACGTGGGAAGACGGCGGAGTTTTATTGACCTATTCGGTAAAACAACAACGCGAATAATGCAGCCTCAAGTACACGCGGATACTATTGCGTTAAGCGAAAACTCCGAGTTCTTGCAGAACTCGGAGTTTTTTGTTGTATTTGTTTACGGTTCGAGAATTTTGATCCAGTCCATTTCGACTTCGATCGGCAACACGTTGAACGCGGAAACCGATACGCCTATGCCGCCGCTGCGCAAGGCATATTTCTTCTCTGTAATGCTGTTCGTCTCCTTGCCATTGATGTGCAGAGATAGTTTAGCGCCTTTACAGGTAATAGAGTATTCATTGATTTCTTTACCGGCCTTAATGGCGTTAGAGCCGCCGTTGGTAATGCTGCTGTAGTTAATATCGCCGTCCTTTTGGACTTCAGCGTATAAAATGTCGTACAATCCATTGTTGGCAATATTGAATTCATACCAACCTGTATCGGGATCATAGCGGCAGATTAAGCTCACGTTATTGTTGTTCTTACCGCGGTTATCCACGCGTACTTCAACGGTCACATCGTCATATTCGTGAGCGGTATAAAACAGATATTCGTACAACTGTTTATCGTCAAATTTCCAAATCAACTTTCCGTTTTTGACGTCCATGGTGAATTTTTCGGGATCCGTCGAATCAGATCCGGTGACTGTGAAGAGCGTCCAGTCGCTGGAAAGCGGGGAATCGAATTCTTCCGTAAAGAATTTTTGACCGGCTGGCTGTTGCGGCGCTTCAGTTGGTTGTTGCGGCTCAACGGGCTGTTGCGGCGCTTCAGTTGCCGGCTGTTGCGGCGCGTCGGTCGGCTGTTGAACGGGCGGCGGGCTGGTCGGCTGAACCGGCTCAGGCGTTGTGCCAGAACCGATACAAGCCAACCCTACGATCAAAATGAACGCAACTAGGACGAACAGGGGTTTAAACGACTTCATCTCATCCTCCGAAGATTAGATATGCGTCAAGTATAAGTATAAAATAGACAGAATGCAATAAAAATCAACCCGGCTTTTATGGTACATTCGTCCTATTATGTCGCTTTTTGCTATTTCCATCTTGTTGGTCAGCGCGATCTTTCATACCGCTTGGAATTTCCTTATTAAACGAGCCGAAGATAGATATATCGTCACTTTCTGGATGGTCGTGTTTGGAGGCGCGTGCGCGCTCATTGCGCTTTTCTTCACAGGCTTGCCGCCGCGTGAGATGTGGGGATATGCGATTGCCAGCGTATGCGTAGAAGCAGCGTACTTTAGCGCTCTGTCCTACGCTTATCGCGATAACGACTTTTCGCTTGTCTATCCCATCGCGCGCGGCGCCGCGCCGGCGTTCATCGCGCTCTGGTCGTTTCTATTCCTGCGCGAACGTTTGACCAGCGGCGGCGGGCTCGGGTTAGCGTTGATCATCGGAGGATTAATCATCATCGGCGCCAACGCGTTGATGCAGGCGCAAACATCTCGCATTCACATGCGCGGGGTCGCCATAGCGTTCTTCATTGCCTTTCTGATCTCTATCTACTCGACAATTGACGGTTCCGCTGTAAAACATGGGCATGCCGTCTCATATGTCATGACTATGTTCGCGCTAGTTCCTTTCGCGCTTCTCCCGTTTGTTTTTCAACGATATGAGTGGACTCGCATTCGACGCGTGCTGCTCGAACAGCGCGTTCAAATTCCGTTGGCGGGTTTGTTGGGCGTACTTGCCTACTTAATGGCGGTCCTCGCCTATTCGATCTCGCCGCTGAGTTACGCCGGCGCCGTAAGAGAGATCAGCGTGGTCTTCGGCGCGCTGGTTGGCTGGCGACTGTTGAACGAACGATTAGGAAAAATGCGCGTCTTCGGCGCGTTCGTTATTTTTGCGGGGGTTTTAACGATCGCGCTCTACGGATAGCGTCAGAACAGCGACACGATCCATACGATCAACGGAGCGAAAAATAAAGCCGGCAACATATTTCCGACGCGGATCTTCTTGATCTCTAACAAACTGCTGATCGCCAGCCCAAGCAGGATCACGCCGCCCGTAGCGACAAGTTCGTTCATCATCAAAGGAGTCGCAATCGCGTCCAACTGAGCCGCGAACAAACTAATTCCACCCTGAAAGACAAGCACAACGATCGCCGAAAATAACACGCCCACTCCCAATGTAGACGCAAACGCCATCGCTGCGAATCCATCCAGCACAGATTTAACCGCCAATAAATTGTAGTCGCCGGTCAGCCCATCCTGAATCGAACCGAGAATCGTCATGGGACCCACACAAAACAACAGCGATGCGGTCAGAAATCCGCGCACAAATTTATTTGAATCGCCGTCTTTCCCTCTGGAAAATTGTCGTTCAAGAAACTTCCCCAAATTTTGCAGACCGTCTTCAATGCGAACCCATTCGCCAAATAGCGTTCCCACCAGCAACGCGCCCAGCACGATCAACGAATTCTCCGTTTCTAAAAACATTTGCAACCCCATTGCGGCGGTGAAAAGACCCATGCCGGCGATGACTGTCTCTTTCAGTTTTTCAGGTATCCGCGCTCCGAACGCCAGCCCTATCGCGCCGCCGATAAGAACAGTTGCAATGTTGAGAAAAGTGCCGGTCATGGGAGTTAATATTGCGCAAAACGCCGCGCGACTATACGCTTATTCGTAAAAACTTAGCGCTTCGCTAGAGTAGTTTGGCGTCCCGCCGCTTCGTTTTCCAACAGTTCCAATACAAAGCAGAGCGACGACAGCCGGTTTAAATACCGTTGCAGTTCAAGGTTCGCCACTTCTCCCGCATCGTGCAACTCCACTACGCGGCGTTCGGCGCGGCGGACAATCGTGCGCGCCAATGAGAGCGCCGCGCTCGCTGGTGAATCGCCCGGCAGAATAAACTCCTTCGGCATCTGAACGATCTCGCTCAGCGCGTCGGTCTGTTCTTCGAGCCACGTCACGCGCGCCGCGTCTATCGAGCGGAATTTCTCTTCGTTTTCGGGCGTTGCCGCCACTTCCGCCATCAATTTATATAGATCGCGCTGCGCCTCGAGAATGATCGGCGCAGAGCGGGCATCTAAACATTGCGCGCGCGCCAATCCCATCGCGGCGGTCGACTCGTCGAGCGCACCGATCGCTTCAATGCGCGCATGATACTTCGATACGCGCCCCTTGCCGAGCAAGCCGGTTGTGCCGTCGTCGCCTTTCGTTGTGTAAAATTTCATGACGGCATTATAACCGCTTATAATCAGACCATGCTCACCGAATACCACATCGAGATCATGTTTGAGGCGCTCAGCGACTCGCTCAGCCCGCGCGCGCTGGGAACAATGACCAAAGCCAATATCAACCAAGACCGCCTGGCTGGACAATTTGGTCACGACGAATTTCACTTCGACAACAACGCCTTCGCCAAAACGTACGCTTACATCGAAGAACAACGCGCTCTAACGATTGCTGCGCTTCAGACGCAAAACGTCGTTTCCGCCTGGCAGGCGTTCGGACGGATGACTCACACCGAACAAGATTTCTACGCCCATTCAAACTACGTTACCCTCTGGCTGGAACGCTTCAACGGCGCCGTGCTTCCACCGCCCGATGACATTGACCCGCTTGACCCCGATTTGATTCACAGCCCCGACCTGCGTTCCGGCAAGACATACAATCCGTTCGAACTGCTATATTTTGTGCGCAGAATTCGCCCTCGCGTTCTTCGCTTCCTGCCGCGCGATTCGCACGCGTGGATGAATCTCGACGCGCCAGAGCAGGGATACAAATTCGATTACGCCATGCGCGCCGCAATTAAACGCACGCGCATCGAATATCAGAAAACGCTGGCGGGATTGTCGCGAGAATTGATCGCGCTATTCGCGGGGACATAAGATAAGCTTCATTTCACGTTATAATCTCTCCCATGACGCTTAAAACACAACTAAACGAATCTGCCAAAGAAGCGCTAAAAAGCGGAGATGAAACGCGCAAGCGCACCGTGCGCATGGTTCTCGCCGCCGTGAAGCAAGCCGAAGTGGATAAACGCATCGAACTCGACGATGCGGCGGTGATGAATTTGATTCAAAAGGAGGTTAAGAATCGCCGCGAAGCCATTGAAGAAGCGAAAACCGCGCAACGTTCAGACCTCGTGGAAGCCAACGAAGCCGAGATCAGAATTCTTGAAGCCTTCCTGCCGCAAGCCATGCCTGCCGAAGAACTGCTTGCGCTCGCGCAATCCGCCGTTATAGAAAGCGGCGCGACGGGCTTTAGCGACATGGGCAAAGTGATGAAGATCGTTATGGCGAAAGCGGCGGGACGCGCCGCCAACGATAAGATCAGCGCGGCTGTGAGAGAAGCGCTTCAACCGAAGTAATGATTCCCATCATGCGCGTTATGCCGATGTGGAATCACACAACTCCGCATCAACGGTCATCAAGTAGATATGGGAACTAACTTTACGCCGTACCGACCGATCCCTTCTCGTATTCGGGTATTGCAAGCCATTCTACTCTTTATCGTCAGCGCAATCTCGTACGCGGCGTTGATCCTTCCGGACTTATTAAACCCAACAACGACAACCTTACAAGCCGGCGACGTGTCGCCTGAAGATTTTCAAGCTCCGCGTGCGCTACAATATGAGAGCAAAATCCGCACGGAAGACGCCCGCGCCGCCGCAGAGAAGGCTGTCGCGCCGGTCTACGCCGCGCCTAACCCTGCGACCGCGCGTCAACAGATCGAATTATTGCGCGGCGCGCTACAGGCTATCGCGGCAGTGCGTGACGATGAAACCGCGACCCGCTCCAAAAAGGAAACCGCTCTCGCCGCGCTGACCGAGATCGCTTTGAAGCCGGAGATTGCCGCGCAAATCCTGCTGTTGGGCGCCTCGCGCTGGGACGCCGTTCAGCAGGAATCGTTAAGCGTGCTAGAGCAGGTCATGCGGCGAAGCATTCGCGAGGAAGATACGGAAACGGTTCGGCGTAGTTTACCGCCGCTGGTCAGCCTAGCGATGAACGAACGCGAAGCCGCCATTGTGACGGAGTTAGTCGCCGCGTTCATCGCGCCCAACAGTATGTATAACGCCGAATTGACCGAAGCCGCCCGTCAGTCGGCGCGCGACACGGTAGCGCCCATCATCGTGGAATATAAAGCGGGGCAAATCATCGTCTTACGCGGACAGATCGTCACGGCAGCGCAATTCGAAGCGCTTGAACAATTCCGCTTGATTCGCGCAAAGAACGCCTGGCAAGGATACGCCGGCGCGGGCGCGCTGACGCTGGGCGTCGCCGTGTTTATTTACCTGTACTTTTCGCGGCGGCGCATGCCATTCTTGCGCGACGCGCGCAGCCTCATCGTTATCGCGTTCATCTTTTCCGCCTTTATCATTGCTGCGCGTTTAAGCGTTCCGGGGCGAACCGTAGTGCCTTACGCCTTCCCATTGCCCGCCCTGGGGCTGCTGATCGCGACGCTCTTTCACATGGAAGCCGGCATCGTCTTTTCGGTGGCAATTGCAATTCTTGCGCCCTACGGGCTGCCCAATATGCTCGACCTCTTGCCCTATTACTTAATTTCCTCCTTGATCGGTGTGCTGGCGTTGGGCGCGGCGCGGCGCGTGTGGACGTTCTTCCGCGCAGGGTTGGCGATCGCAATTACCGGCATTGTCGCATTAATTGCTTTCCGCTTTCCCTTCACATTGACCGACGTGACCGGTCTGCTCGAACTGGCTGGCGCGGCAATCTTCAGCGGACTTGCTTCTTCGAGCATTGCGCTTCTTTCGCAATACTTCCTCGCCCAAATGCTCGGTTTAACCACCGCCCTGCAACTGATCGAAATCTCGCGCCCCGATTCGCCGTTATTGCAGTTCTTTCTGCGTCACGCGCCCGGTTCCTATCAGCATAGTTTGCAAGTGGCAAATCTCGCCGAACAAGCCGCCGAATTGATCGGCGCCGACGCATTGCTGACGCGCGTCGGCGCAATGTTTCATGACGTAGGCAAAGCCATGAATCCCATGTTTTTTATCGAGAACCAGCCGCAAGGACAGATCAATACGCATGAAGATAAAGACCCGGCGGAGACGGCGAAAACTATCATCGCGCACGTTCTCGACGGTATAACGTTGGCGCGTCAGCACCGTCTGCCGCGCCGCATTGACGATTTTATCCTCGAACATCATGGCACGATGATCACGCGCTATCAATACAACCAAGCCGTCGAAGCCGCCGGCGGCGACGCGTCCAAAGTGGACCTTGAGCGCTTTCGCTACCCCGGACCGCGCCCGCGCTCGCGCGAAACGGCGCTGCTCATGCTCGCCGACGGAACCGAAGCGCGAGCGCGCGCCGAACACCCGCAAGACGAAGCGTCGCTTACCAAATTGGTGCTTTCCACGATCGAATTCGCGCAAAAACACGGGCAACTCGACAACACTCAACTTACTCTGCACGACCTCAGCATCGTCACCGACGCGTTCGTAAACATTTTGCGCGGCACGCATCATCCGCGCATATCGTACCCCGACGAGAAGGCGGCGATCATCAGCGTACTCACGACGCCGAGAAAATAAACCGCGCGCACAATGATCAATATCAAATCTAAATTTGACTTTTCCAAAAAGGTCGTCGAACGCGCTGCGCGCGCCGCGCTGACCCACCAAAATCAAACGCCCGAGGCGGAGCTATCCGTTGTGCTGACAAGCGATGAGCGGCTACGACAATTCAATCGAGATTATCTTGGAATCGACTCGCCCACCGACGTGCTGTCTTTTCCCGCCTCCGAATCGGACCCTGACACCGGCTCGCCCTATCTCGGCGATATCCTGATTTCGATTCCCCGCGCAAAAGCGCAAGCGAAAATCGCCGGTCACGCGTTAGAATTGGAAATACAATTGCTAATCGTGCATGGTGTGTTGCACTTGCTTGGCCACGACCATGCTCAACCGAGAGAAAAAGCCAAGATGTGGAAAGCGCAAAAAGAGATTTTAGAATCGCTAGGGTTGGGTGCAATTCAAATTCGAGAGGAATAATTAACCGGCGTTTCGCGGTATGACAAGATTTATCTTGTCGTTGAGGGCAACATGAACGCTGCCATACGAAGCGAACGCGGTACGCAATATGAAATCCTTTATCCTTTCCCGCATCGCCGCCATTGGGTACGCCTTGCGCGGCTGGCAATATGTATTGAAGACCCAGCGCAACGCATGGATTCATTCTCTTATCGCCGCGTTGGTGGTTATTTTGGGCTTGTGGCTTAAGATAGGTTTACACGATTGGGCGATCCTCGTGTTGACGATTGCCGTCGTGTTCACCGCCGAGTTCATCAACACATCTATTGAAGCGGTCGTGGATTTGGCAAGCCCGAAGAAGCATCCGCTGGCAAAGGTCGGCAAAGACGTGGGCGCAGGCGCGGTGTTGATCGCGGCGCTGGCGGGCGTGTTGATTGGGCTGTTAATCCTCGGTCCGCCATTGTGGGCGAAGATCACAATGCTGACTACCGTCCCCTGATCGCTTAGACTAGAGATTTAAGACTGGAGATTTTATGACACTCTCTTTCAAATTCGGCACGGTTGGTTCGCCTATCGGGACGCCCAAGAAGCCGGGCGGATCAGTCGGCGCGATTCAGTTCAGCAAGTCCATCGGCTTAACCGCGTTCGAGTTAGGTTGGGTGCAGTCGGTGCGCGTGTCGGAGGAAACTTGCGCGGCGATTAAGCAGACGGCGAACGAGCATGGCGTTTCGTTGAGCGTCCACGCGCCGTATTTTTTCAACTTGAACGCGACCGAGGAAGAGTGGCACAAGTCGCGCAAACGTCTTATGGACGCGGCGCACTACGGCAACCTCGCTGGCGCAACAGATATCATCTTCCACCCCGGTTCGTATTTCGGGCGCCCGCCCGTCGAGGTGTTGAAGGTCGCCATCCCACGCCTGAAAGGTTGCGCGGATGAATTGAAAAAGAAAGGCAACCCAGTCATCCTGCGCCCGGAGACGATGGGCAAATCTGCAATGTTGGGTTCGCTCGAAGATACGTTAGAGATGAGCAAGGCGGTTAAGAACGTTCAGCCGTGTTTGGATTTCGCTCATCTGCACGCGCGTCCCGGCGATGGGACGATGAACACGGTCCAAGAGTGGACGAGGCTGCTGGAGTCGTATCAAGCCGCCCTGGGGAAAGAAGCGTTGAAGAATCTGCACATCCACTTGTCGGGAATCGAATACGGTCCGAAAGGCGAGAAGCATCATCTCGCGTTGAAAGAGTCCGATCTGAAGATCAATTTTCTGTTCGAGGCGTTGAAGGAGTTCGGCTGCGCGGGGCGCATTTTATGCGAAAGCCCGATCATGGAAGAGGACGCGCTGAATATGATGAAGGCGTGGATGAAAGCGAGCGGAGAAAAAGCGTAAATACAAGTTTTACTGCGAAGCGCGCAAAGTAATAATTACCGCGTAATCTGGCAGGTATTCTTCACAATATTCTTTCGCCTAAAATCAGCCGGGGTTCCCGTGTGATAGGCAACGTCTTTTAGCAAGGGATAATCCGCGCCAAAATAATTATTGAACACCACGCGAAACGAATTGACCGGCGTGATGGTGGGATATAAATCCGCCTTCGCCGCATCGTTGACGTAGTACGCGTTCAAAATAGACATACGCAGTTGCGGATTATCCTTGCTCGGCACGCCAGAGGGACCATGGTCGCCCATGAGGATGATCACCGGGGGGACCTTTGATTTGGCGATGATCTCGGCAATTGAATCGGTGATCTGCGAATCAATGAACTCCACGTTCGATAAATATCCATCCACTTCATTTTCGTTCCAATAAAATTTTCCATCCGGCGTAAAGATGAACGGCGGATGCGGCACAAGGAAGTGCGCGAAAACTAATTTCGGTTCTTTGATCTCTTCCGGCAAGCGCTTCAATTCCTTGAGAATAAAATAAGTCTGCTGATAATGTTCGTAATATTCTGTTTCTTTTTGTTGCGCTGCATCGAAGCCGGGGATCAGAGCGGGGAAATCAAGCGCAAGTCGCGCCAGCGACGTTTCCAATAGTTTAAATTCAAATTCGCTCAAACCGCCGGTCAAATCCACTTTGCCGGCGAGCAATTGATTACGCGAAAGCCGCACATCCTCCGCAAAAGAAAAATGACCGTTCGAACGATTCTCAAATGTGACGACTCGGTAGCCCTGCGAACGAAGCGTCTCGACGACCAGGCTGGAATACAGAGGGAAGAGCGTTTCTTCGCGATGGTAGTCCGCGTAAAAAGTGGAAGTCACTGAAAGCTTGGTGACCGGATAATTGCTCTGCGCGCACTGCGCCACATAAAACCCCAACCCTTCCAATTTTTTTGTGAACGCGGATTCGTCGTAGTTGAAATATTTTTCCAACGCGTAAGCGCTGGTGTGCGCGTCGAGCAGGATAATGTAAATATCCGGTCGCTCGCCGATGATCGAACTATCCGCCTTCTCCTGAGCCGCCTCCATCGCCGTCCGCGCCTCTCGCGCCAACAGATACGTCATAACGTCATGCTGAACGGAACGCGCCGCTGAAAAGAGCGCCAGAAACGCACCCGTCACAGTGAGAAAGTTGACCAACGTTTGAGGGTTTTTCATCCGCCAAAAAACGAACCACACCGCAAACGCAAACAACGTCCCGAAGATCAGCAAGAGATAACGATGGCGGATCGTCTCGCCGAGCGCGACTTGAATTTGCAAATAGACATGACCGTACGAAAAGAAGACGATGACGATCAGCGTTGTGAGGATGCCAGACTTCTGCCATTCGCGCGTGAACAAACGCAGAACGATCCAGATCAACGCCGTGCAAAGAAGCGACAGCAGCATAGGTCTGACGAGCGCTGCCGAATCCACGTACGCGATGTTGAAATTACGCAGTTCGAAGATAGGGTAGAGCGCAAAAAGGAAGGGATGCAGGTAGGGAAGTATTTTTTTCATGGAACAGCGACGTATTATAGCCGAGAGAATCTCGCGCCTACTTCTTCAAATACCCCCACAAGAAGTTATCTCCGCTATGGGCGCGGACGAGCGCGGCGGTGACGGCGGGCAGGTTCGCCGATTCTGAATACGCCAGATAGCGCGGCTCCCAACGCGGATGGAATTTTTCCTTGAAGGCGTGGAGTCCCTTGAAGTTGTAGAAGCGGCTCAAATGGTCCGAGAGGAGCCGCAGAATTTTTTCCACAGCGGGGTCGTCCGACTTTTCCCCGATCCCCGAAAGTCCGCTCAATCCAAGACTGAACGTGTCGAATCCTTTTTGCTTCGCCCAATCGAACAGCGAAACGAACAGCAAATCCATCGTGCCGTTTTCGATCCGATGCGCGCGGCGCATGAGGTCGAGAGAAACTTCATTACGTTGATACTCCGTCACGATATTTGCAAACGCGCTAACGCGACCCTCCGCCGCGCGAACCACAGCGACGCGGCCGTTTCGCACATACTCGTCATCGAACCAGCCCAGCGAAAAACGCATCTCGCTCCCATGCGTCATAGACAACCATTCGTCGCTCACCGCTTTTAACTCATCGAGCAGTTCGCGGCTCAGCGGCGGCTCGATAACTTCCACGCGATGACCGAGTTTGCCGAGGCGGTTTGTCACATTGCGAAACTCCTTGCCCGCCTTGCCCTCCAGCGTGAACGCGGAAAGATCCACGATGGCTTCCTCGCCGATGCTGAAAAATTTAAATCCCGTTTCTTTATATAAGGGTAGATCATCTGGATGGGTCTGATAAAAACACGGGTCCCAATCGTTGACCGCGCAAAACTTTTTGAATTCCAAGATGGACGCTTTCGCGTCTTCCCCCGGTCCAATTGGGTCGCCCAGCGCGAGCGCCACTCGCCCTTTGACCACGTACGCGAACATCGTCTCACCAGCGCTGAAGAAATACGATTTATCGTCGAAGAGAGTCATCCGCGCAAGCGAAGTTTGCCCATGCGCCTCGACGATTTCCCGCGCGCGTTTGCGCTCCTCCGCTGTGGCAGGCTGGCGGATCAGCACCGGACGGACCAGCATATAAAAACCGTAACTTAACGTTGCGCCCGCGATGATGTAGATCGAGTCGACAAAATAACGCCCGAAGCGCGTAACAGGCTGTAAGCCGGGGGTTGCGAATTCAGTGAACATCGCCAGCGTTTGCGTCAACGCGGGAATCAGTTCAAAATGCGTCTTGAAATGCCGGTCGAGCAAATAGAAACCGAGCGTTCCATACGCGAGCGTGAACAACGCCGCCGCGAGTAACACGCGGATGCCCTGTCGAACAGAAGGGACATCGGACCGCGCGTGAAAATGCGGACGCAGAGAAAAAATGAAGAGCGCCAACAGAACCGCGATGCTCGCCTCTTCATAATCCAACCCTTTGAGCAAGTGACTGAACGCCGACGCGACCAGCACAGCGATCGTCAACAACCAAGCCGCTTGTTTCCTCCGCCACAAGTTGGTGGAAAGCAAGAGGAGGGCGAACCCAGCCAGCACCGTCGCGAGGCGGCTTCCGCGCGTCACCTCCAACGGGGAGAATTGCTCCAACAGCCTCAACCGTTCTCTCGCAGCGGGCATCGTGGCAGAGATCACGTTGACAACGCCCATAGCGACGGTAAGAAGCGCCGTCAAATGGACGGAAACCTTACCCCGCCAAAAATGGAATAAATTTAGTTTATTGAGAGAAGAATCGTTGTGCATGGGCAACCCCAAAATTTATTCCTAAAAACTCCCGTTTGCCGCTAAATTATATATAATGTACAATGCTAAGCATCAAGGTTGTATCGGCATTATACCAATGCGCCAAAGAAGGCATTGACTATGAATAATCTCTCGCAAGAACAATTCAAGAAATTTCTATTGGAAAAAACAGAGATTCTCACTAGACAGGAGCGCGAGTTTATCCGTCGCATTATAGAGCGCCGCCATTCCGCCCGCAACACCAACAAGGAGTTCGACGAACAACTAACATTCGGGCAAAGATTAGCGGATAACGTGGCAAAGTTCGGCGGTTCATGGACGTTCATTACTATCTTTGTTTTGATTCTAGCGACATGGGTAGGATTGAACTCCATGTTCCTTGTTAAATCTAACGACGTCTTCGACCCATATCCTTATATTTTGCTCAATCTATTTCTTTCTATGTTGGCGGCTATTCAGGCGCCGATCATTATGATGTCGCAAAATCGGCAAGCGGTCAAAGATCGCATGGATGCGGCTCACGATTACGAGGTCAACCTCAAAGCCGAAATGGAGATCGAAGCCTTGCATCAAAAACTAGACGAGCTACGCGATCAGAAATGGGCGGAGTTGGTGGAAATGCAGCAGGAGCAAATTCAGCTGCTCACAAAATTGTTGGAGGAAAAAAGCTCGCGAGGTTAAAGGAAATCATGTTCAATCTCAAAACCACCCCCTTCCATGAAAGAACCTCCGCGTTGTGCCAGCCGCAGAACTGGCGCAAGTGGGCGGGATATTTTTCCGCTGGCTCCTACGAGCATGTGCTTGACCGCGAGTATTGGGCGATCCGCAATTCGGCGGCGTTGATTGACGTGTCACCGCTGATCAAGTACGTTATCAAAGGCAAGGATGCGGCGGCGTTATTGCATCGCGTCACCACGAGAGACATTCACAAAATGAAAGTGGGACAAGTCGCGTACACGGGTTGGTGCGACGAAGAAGGCAAGATGATTGACGATGGCACTGTTTCTCGATTAGATGAAATGATGTTTCGTTTAACTGCGGCTGAGCCAAACTTACGTTGGTTATCCATGAACGCCGTCGGCATGGACGTATCCATCACCGAAGTGACTGATGAAGTCGCCGCGCTGAGTTTTCAAGGTCCGAACACAAGAAAAGTTTTGAACAAAGTTGTTGAAATGTCTGTTGACGAGTTGAAATATTTCCGCTTGATGAAAAATAGGATCAACGGAATTGAAGTGACCATTTCACGCACAGGCTACACAGGCGATCTCGGCTACGAAATCTGGATGACTGCAAAAGACGCCATCAAAATTTGGGATACGCTCATGGTAGCAGGCGCGGACTATGGCATTACGCCCGTCGGCATTTTGGCGATGGACATGGCGCGTGTGGAAGCGGGTCTGTTCATGCTGGATGTAGATTACACATCCACAACTCACGCATGGATCGAGCCGCAAAAATCATCTCCATTCGAGTTGGGTCTCGATTGGACAGTGGCGCTTGATAAAAAAGGATACTTCGTCGGTCGCCGCGCGTTGGAAAAAGAAAAGCGCGAAGGCTCGTTGTGGAAAATGGTCGGCTTGGAAGTAGATTGGGTGGGCATGGAAAATATCTTCAAGCGAGTCGGCTTGCCGCCGCAAATCCCTGGGATGGCGGTGCGCGGAAGTCTGCCGATTTTGGTTGGCAATGTGCAAGTTGGATATGCTTCCACGTCAACGTGGTCGCCGTTGTTGAAAAAATACATCGCTTTGGCGCATTTGCAGAAGCCCTATTTTGAAGTTGGCACAGATGTACGAATGGAAATTACAGTGGAGCATCACCGTCAACACGCGCCTGCGAAGGTGGTGAAACTTCCGTTTTATGAGCCTGAGTGGAAGAGGAAGTAAGAGAGTAGAGAATAGTTATTAGTGATCAGTAAAATCCGAAAGGATTAACCGCTAAGAGCGCAAAGTGCGCAAAGGTTTTTAAAAGATTTTCTTGGCGATCTTAGTGGGCTTCGCGGTTCAAAAAGGAATCATCATGGCAGTAAATCAATACGACGCAATCATCATCGGGGGCGGACATAACGGCTTAGTTGCCGCCGCTTACCTAGCCAAAGCAGGGAAAAAAGTTGTCGTGCTGGAGCGCAGACATATCGTCGGCGGGGCGGCAGTGACGGAGGAGATTTTCCCTGGGTTCAAGTTCACCGAGTTTTCGTATGTGGTCAGTTTGTTGCGCCCAGAAATTATCCGTGATTTGGAATTGCCCAAGCATGGACTCAAAATCCTGCCGTTGCCTAGCACGTTCACCCCCATGGAAAATGGCGATTATCTCGCCACGTGGGATGAACATGACTTGACTCGTCGTGAGATTTATCGTCATTCGCCGAAGGATGCAGAAGCGTACGATGAATATGCGCGTGTGATGGCGCGTGCGGCGAAGGCGATTAAACCGATTATCAATTTGATTCCACCAGACCCATCTTCGTTGAGCATCCGTGACATGCTGGGATTATTGAAAGTCGGTCAATATGCGGCGAGTTTAAAAGAAAAAGAGCTTTATACAATTGCCAAACTTGCCACACAATCATCCGCAGATTTGTTGGAAGAGTGGTTCGAGACCGACGCGCTCAAAGGGACAAAAGCCGCCAGCGGAATCATCGGCACGTTTCTTGGTCCGCGCTCGCCTGGGACGGCGTATGTTCTGCTCCATCATTACATGGGCGAAATTGACGGCGCATTCCGCGCGTGGGGCTTTGCCAAGAACGGCTCTGGCGGAGTCAGCGGCTCCATCCTTAACGCGGCGCAAGCGCTTGGGGTGGAGATCAGAGTCGAATGTTCGGTGAGTCAGGTCAAGGTCAAGAATGGAAGCGCAGTGGGCGTCATCCTTGAAAATGGGGATGAGATTCAATCCAAAGTCGTCATGTCGGCGGCGGATCCCAAAAGAACGTTCCTGCAATTCGTTGAACAAAAATATTTGCCCGATGATTTTGTCACGTCAATTCAAAATTTTCGCACGCGCGGTTCGTCGGGAAAAGTCAATATCGCGTTGAGCGAACTGCCAAACTTTACGGCAATGCCGTTTGAAAAAGGACACGAGTCAATTTTGCATCGCGGCGCGGTTTCGATCAGCCCGAGCATTGATTACATCGAGCGCGCGTATGACGACGCGAAGTATAGGCAGATTTCGAAGCGACCGTATCTCGATATGATTTTCCCTTCGATGATTGACCCCGATATGGCGCCGCCTGGTCAGCATGTGATGTCGTGTTTTGTGCAATATGCGCCGTATGATTTGGAGGGCGGATGGAACGATGAAAAACGAAATGAACTTGGAGAAGCGGTCATCTCGACCATCGAGCAATATGCGCCGAACATCCGCAAGTGTATTGTGGGCATGCAAGTGATTTCGCCGAAAGATATCGAACGCATCGCGGGCATCACGGGCGGAAATATTTTTCACGGCGAGTTGTTACTGCATCAAATCTTTTTCCTGCGCCCCACGCCGCAATGGGCTGATTTCCGCACGCCGCTCAAAGGATATTATTTCGGCGCAAGCGGCGCGCATCCTGGCGGCGGAGTGATGGGCGCGGCGGGGATGTTAGCGGCGAAGGAGATTCTTAAGGATGGGAATTAGGAAGTGGTAATTGGAGACTGGAGATTGGTAAATAGTAATTGGTAATTGATGGTGGTCGAGTAGCCTGAACGATAGTGAGGGCGTATCGAGACCAGAGGATTGGAGAATTGGTTTGTGGACGAACCTTCGGCGCTTCGTTCTTGACTGGAAGTTGATTCTGCGAAATGGAGTTTGGTCTACGCTTTGAGTAAACTTTATGATGATTTTATTGGAAACTAAAAATGAAACGAATGAATAAACCAACAAAACTCAGTCGAGGCGATAAGATTGCGACCGTCTCTCTTTCGTGGGGCGGACCGTCGGTTTTTCCACATCGCTATCAAGCAGGTGTCCAACAATTGAAAGATGAATTTGATCTTCAAGTTGTTGAAATGCCCAATACATTGAAAGATGCAATTTGGCTGGCACACAACCCCAAAGCGCGCGCCGACGATCTCATGCAGGCGTTCGCCGATCCATCCATCAAAGGCGTATTCGCAACCATCGGCGGAGAAGATTCGATTCGCCTTCTGCCGTTCATTGATCTGGATATCATCAAAAACAACCCGAAGATTTTTCTCGGCTATTCTGACACAACGATCAGCCACCTTGTTTGTTATAAGGCGGGTTTGGTTTCATTCTACGGACCCAGCATCATGGCAGAATTTGCGGAAAACGGCGGAATGTTTCCTTACATGGTCAATTCCTTGCGCCAGACATTATTTTCAAGCGGAGCCATTGGCGAAATTAAACCATCAGCAGACGGCTGGACGGTCGAACGCCTTGATTGGGCAAAACCATCCAATCAGCAAATCAAACGAAAGTTAAATCCATCCACTGGCTGGAAGTTCCTTCAAGGAACAGGAGTTCATCGCGGACATCTGGTTGGTGGCTGTATCGAAGTTTTCGATTGGGCGCGAGGCACAGAAATATTCCCCGAAGATTGGCAGGATGCCATCCTCTTTTTAGAGACATCGGAAGAGGCTCCGCCGCCCGACATGGTGACACGCACATTACGCATCTTCGCCTCAATGGGTATCCTGCGTCAACTTTCAGGAATCCTGTTTGGGAGACCTGGAGGCGATGTTCCTTTGGAGAAATTCGAGGAATACGATAAAGCTATCCAGCAAGTTGTAAAACACGAGGAGGGCTTGACTAATCTGCCCATTATCACCAACATGGATTTCGGTCATACCAGTCCGATGTTCGTCATCCCTTACGGCGTGCAGGCAGAAATAGATTGTGATAATAAACGGTTCTCGATTCTGGAAAATGCAGTTACAAATTGAAAAGGAATCCTTTGTGACAAATCAATACCACACCATCATCATCGGCGCGGGACACAACGGATTAGTCGCCGCCGCGTATCTTGCCAAGCAAGGAAAAAAAGTTCTAGTCCTTGAACGTCGTTCAATCGTCGGCGGCTCGATGGTGACTGAATCCTTTGGTGAGAATTTTCAAGCGGATTCAATCCACGCAGGCGGAACTCTGCGCCCCGACATTATCAAAGACTTGAAACTCGTCTCACACGGGCTTCATGTTGACTCATCTCGCCAACCGTTCATCTCCCTTTTACCCGACTCCAATTCTCTAATTCTCGACCCCAATCCTGTCAAAGCCGCCGAATCAATTAAGAAATTCTCTGAAAGAGACGCCTCTCGCTGGGATGAATTCGTCCGCTTCATGGATAAAGCCGCAGAAATTTTAGATGTCGCATATGCCACCATCATGCCGCGCTTGCCAAAGAATATGAATCTCCGAGAGGGATACGGACTCTTAGAATTAGGTCTCGAACTTCGGCTGGCTGGCAGAAAAGATATGCTCAACTTTATCCGCGCCTTGCCCATGTCTGCTCAGGAGTTGGTGGAGGAATATTTTGAATCGGAAATTATCCGCGCCGCGATTGCTTCGGTGGCGATTCACAACTCCACACTTGGACCGATGTCCGCAGGGACGGGATACACGTTAATTCATAATTGGTTGAATCGAGGCGGATTGTCTCATTCAAATGTTGGGAAAGCAGGCGAGATTACATCCGCTTTGGCGAACGCGGTCAAATCTTTTGGCGGCGAAATTCGCACAGATGTCGAAGTTGCGAAAATCAAAATTGAAAATCAAATTGCCAAAGGCGTTGTCCTGGCAAATGGCGAAGAAATTTCTGCAAATAGGATTATTTCATCGGCAGACCCGAAACATACCTTGTTAAAACTCGTCGGCGCGCAGGATTTGCCGCCCGAATTCGTTTGGCACACACAATCCATCAAAATGCGCGGATCAGTGGCAAAAGTGCATTTGCAAGTCAATGGAAATCACGGAATTCCCGCAGGGACTTTGTGCATCGCTCCTTCCATCAAATATTTGGAGAAGGCTTACGACGCGGCGAAGTATGGAGAAATTTCAGAAAAACCATATCTTGAAGTGACAACTTCGGGGAATGTGGTTTCGATACATTTCCAATTCGCTCCATATCACCTAAAAACTGGAGACTGGAGACTAGAGACTAAGAAGGTTGAGAAAATAGCGATAGAAACTCTAACCGAATATTTCCCCAATCTCCAATCTCTAGTCTCTAATCTCAAAGTAATCACGCCTCTTGATTTAGAAACCACCTACGGTCTCACCGAAGGCGACATCAACCACGGACAACTGCAACTCGATCAATTCCTGTTCATGCGTCCGATTCCTGGCTGGTCGAATCACAAGACGCCGATTGACAATTTATACCTGTGCGGAAGCGGGGTCCACGGCGGGGGCGGAGTCAGCGGGGCGAGCGGAAGAAATGTAGTGAAAGTCTTGAAATAGAATCAAAACATCCGAAGTCAACGCGGCTTCGGATGTTTTTACTTCATGGGGCGGGATGTTATCCCGCCCTACTATGCAACAGTCAACACAACCCCATTCTGCGAGGGATCGTAGAGCAACAGCCCTTCATCAATTTGATTCAACGAGATGCCCGCTTTATCCACCCGCACGACGACATCATCGTACGCTTGTTGATTCGGCAACTCGATGGTGAAGAAACGCAGACCTACCGCGTCGGGCGGAGGAGGCGGAGCGCCGCGTCCCTGCCAGGTGTTGAGTCCGAGGTGGTGATGATATCCGCCCGCGGAAACGAATCCCATTTGAAAAGGTTTTGAAACGCCCATGATGTCGAAGCCGAGGACGCCGTGATAAAACTCCACCGCTTCATCCACATCGCGGACGTGGAGATGCACATGCCCGATCTTCAACTCAGGCGGAACAGAGACATCGAGCTTATCATCCTCGGTCAGATGGCTGAATAGTTCATCGAGATCGAGCGCCTCGCGCCCGTCGCTCCACGAGCCGTCCTTGCGATAGGTTTCATATTTGCCGTCTTTGAATGTCCATGTGCCGTCTTCGGGCGATTCGCAATACAGTTCGATGCCGTTGTGTTCAAGGTCATCGAGATACGTGGTCTTGGTCATAATGTGATCGGTGGGCGAGTTGGGATATTTCAACGCGAACAGACGCCCGATGGCGATTGCCAGCTCGCGGCGATTCGGGAAGAGATACGCCACGTGATACAACCCCGTCACGCCGCGATATTTTTTCACATTGGGTTCTTCGGTGAGCAGGAGTAAATCCTTGCCGCCCGCGCCGAGACCCGCCTTGCCGTTTTCCTTCCAGTGCAGTTTGAATCCCATCGCCTTTTGGTAGAACTCGATCTGGTTGTCGAGATTCGCAACGGTGAGCGAAACGGATCCCATTTGCGTTCTAGGATGGATTAAGAAATCCGATTTTGTTTTTGCTAGTGTTTGGTTCATTTTTTTCTCCAGCGCCATTAAGACGATCTCAGAACTCATAAACTTTCATCCCACAGTGATGGTTCAGCCACAAGTCACAACGTCATGGCGCGGATCGTCATCAAGATGGTGAAATCCGCCGCCATGTGACCCAGCGCTGGCGCAAGCAAGCCGCCATCCTCCTTGCGAGCGATCTGCCTCCACAGCCAACCCGCCCCCACAAGCGCAACGACCGCAAAAAGAATCGAAGAGCTGGGAACTTTGCGAATCAGGATCAACGCGTGGAAGCCCGCATAAAGAAAATCGGAAATATGCAAACGCTTCGACGCGCTCCCCAAATATCCGCGCCAGAAATATTCCTCGACGAACGGGTTGATCAATGCGAAATAAGCAATGAAAGGAATCCACGTTCGAGAGTTCAACCCCAACAATGCCAACTGCGCGGGCAAGTCGCTTGCAACGTCAAAAACATCCCACAGCAAAAACAACGCGATGCCGCTGCTTCCGCACAGCGACACGCTCAACAAAATCCATTTAAAGTTTTTGCTTTTGAAAAGAATTGCAACAGGAATGTTCGGTCTTACGATCAACAGCGAGCCGATGATCGCCGCGTGAAATCCAAGCAACGCGCCCCACGCGCTATGAAAAACGAATAGCCCCAATCCTACCGCGAGATACGCCAGCGACGGCGCGATCCATTTCATGAAACCTGCGTGACGATCGTGTTCTTCGCGCCGGCAGAAATTAATGCGGATGAAATATCGTCAGCCTTCTCCGGTTGCGCGAGCGCGATCATGCTCCCGCCGCGTCCTCCGCCGCTGAGTTTTGCCCCAGCCGCCCCAGCCTTTCGCGCCGCCTCGACCAACGCATCCAGTTCGGGCGAGGAGACCGTCATCTCTTGCAACAGCGCGTGATTCTGGTCCATCAACCCGCCCAGCAGTTTCCAGTCTCCAGTCTCGATTCTCTCTTTCGCTTGTTTCGCAATCTCTCCTACTTCATCGAACACGCTTTCCCATTTTTCTTGATCCGCCTCCCACAGTTTCCTCACATCCGCAACGGACTCTTTCGTCGGCGCGGAGATGCCCGTGTCGCCGATGACGATAGTGAAGGGTTTGTGAACGTTGAAAACTTCAATCGGTTGAGTTTTGATAAAGCACACAGGCTTGGCATACGTGACTACTGTATTGTCAATACCCGAAGGTGTGCCATGATGCAATTTTTCGATGTCATAGGCAAAAGCGTTGACTTCTTCATCTTTCATTGGATGATTCAAGTGAGCAGACAACGCGCGGACAAGGGCAACCGTCACTGCCGCGCCGGAGCCGAGTCCCGACGCGACGGGGATGGTGGATGAAATGGTGATGTTGAGGTTGGGGAATTTGCCCTCACTCTTGGGAAGAGGGGTTAGGGGTGAGGGAGAAACGCGCGAGAGGAAGAGAAAGTTGTGGACGACTGCGGCAACTGGATGGTCGGAGGGGAGCGAGTTAAGGTCGGCGTGGAGGCGAATGCCGGGGGCGTGGATCAAGATGCCCGTCGAGTCTGAATCGCGTATCTCCACATCCGCATGAACTTGCGTAACGGGAATCGCCAGCGCGGGGCGTCCGTACACAACGGCGTGTTCGCCAAATAAAATGATCTTGCCGGGGGCGGAGGCTGTGGTCATAGTGGACAAATTGTCAATTTGTCCTACGAGAAATAAAAAATTACAAGCACGGTGAGCATCCACAATGTCACTGTGATTTGCAATGGGCGGTCTTTGAGCGCCACTTCATCCGGCGCGCCCGCGGCGTGACCGGTTTGGATCAATTGCAAATAACGAAAGATGCCATACACCACGAATGGAATCGTAAGCATCATGCTGTGGTTCGCCGGAAGATTCTCGGCGAAGAATGTATACAACGCATAGGTGACGATAGTCATACCCGAAACGATGGTGATGAATTGATCGAGAAGCGGAAGGGTGTAGCCGTCCAGCACTTTGCGATGCGAGCCTGCGCTCTCTTCGAGCAGGCTTATTTCAGCGCGGCGTTTGCCAAAGCCAAGATAGAGAGAGAATAATGTCGTGATGACATACAACCACGGCGAGAAACGTTCAACCGTGATGAGAGTCACGCCCGCGCCCACGCGCAAAACGAAGCCCGTCGAAACGAACAGCACATCGAGGATCGGCACATGTTTGAGCCAGCGCGAGTAAACGATATTAATAATGAGATACGCGGCGAGAAACGCAGAGAACAACGGCGCAAGCAAATAGCCAAGCGACAGCGAGATCAATGCGAGCGCAAGCGCCGCGCCCCACGCCGCGCCGACCGATAGTTCGCCTGATGCAATGGGGCGATGTTTTTTCTCTGGATGTTTTCGATCAGCCTCCATATCGGAAATATCGTTGAAGAGATAAACCGCGCTGGAGATCAAACAGAATAAAAAGAATCCCGCGATCGTGCGCAAAAACGGTTCGCGCAGAAACAACTGCTTGTCGAAGATGAGCGCGAAGAAGACGAATCCGTTCTTCGTCCATTGGCGCAGGCGCATGGTTTTGAGCAAAGCCTTGAGCATGGTCATATTTTACCCGACTACGAAGCACGCAATACGCAGTAGAGTGCTTCGTATTACGTACTGCGTATTGCGTATAATGTGGTTATGCCAAAAGTTCGTTTGGATGTTTTGCTCGTCGAGCGCGGACTCGCCGACTCGCGCGCGAAAGCGCAAGCCCTGATCATGGCGGGACAAGTCCGCGTGACGAATCAAGTCGCATTGAAATCTGGGATGTCTGTGGACAGCGCGTCAATCGTGACCGTCGACTCTGGTCCGCGCTTCGTCTCACGCGGCGGCGAAAAACTGGATGCGGCGCTCGAAGCGTTCCATCTCGACGTGAACGGACTCGTCTGCGCGGATGTCGGCGCCTCCACCGGCGGATTCACTGATTGCCTGCTCCAGCACGGCGCGGCGAAAGTCTACGCGATTGATGTGGGCAAGGGCATCCTGCATTGGAAACTCCGCAACGACCCACGCGCGATTGTGATGGAGGAGACCAACGCGCGGTATGTTGAATCGCTACCTGAGCAAGTTGACCTGGTAACGATTGACGCATCGTTTATTTCGTTGAAAATCCTTCTCCCCGTCGTCAAACGATGGTTCACTTTCTTTCCTCTTTCTTCTTTCGACGAAGGAAAGAGGAAAGAAGAAAGAGGCAATGTCATTGCGTTGATAAAGCCCCAATTCGAAGCCGGTAAAAAGGACGTCTCGCGCGGCGACGGGGTGATCCGCGACCCGGAGATTCACAAGCAAGTGCTCCTCGATGTGCTGACGTTCGCCCAGAACGGAGGCTTCAGCATCCGCGGGCTGGTGAAGAGTCCGCTGTTGGGACCGAAGGGCAACGTCGAGTTTTTAGCGTGGATGGATTTGACTGCTGAGAGCGCCGGTATAGATCAATTGGTTGAGAATGCAATCAACGGACTTCGTCAAAATTTCTGAAAGATCTCTCGGCGCGTTCTTTTCTTTCTTCTATATTCTCCATATCTCTGCGGTGAAAATTCTCGGTTATACTTCCCACCGCCTATGACCAACCACATCCGCAATTTCTGTATCATCGCCCATGTTGACCATGGAAAATCCACGCTTGCCGACCGCCTGTTGCAACTCACAGGCGCGATCTCGGATCGCGAGATGACCGCGCAAGTGCTCGACACGATGGACCTCGAACGCGAAAAAGGCGTCACGATCAAAGCCTCCGCGGTGCGGATGTATTACACCGCGAAAGATAATCAAAAGTACGAGATCAATTTGATTGACACGCCAGGTCACGTGGACTTCGGCTACGAAGTCAGCCGCGCGCTCAAGGCGTGCGAGGGCGCCGTGCTGGTGGTGGACGCGACGCAAGGCATCGAAGCGCAAACGCTGGCGAATCTCTATCAGGCGCTCGACGCCGACCTCACGATCATCCCCGTCATCAACAAAATTGACCTGCCCTCCGCCCGTCCCGACGAGGTGGCTGAAGATGTGGGCAGTCTGCTGGGCATCCCGCCTGAAACGGTTCTTCAAGTCTCGGCGAAAGAAGGCGTCAACGTAGATCAAATCCTCGAGGCGATCGTGACGCGAGTCCCGCCTCCGAAAGATCTGGATGACGCGCCATTGCGCGCGCTCGTCTTCGATTCGCATTACGACTCGTACAAGGGCGTCATCGCGTACATTCGCGTGGTCGAGGGTTCGTTCAATTCCAACGACGTATTGCGGATGTTTTCGACGCACAAAGATATGCGCCCGGTTGAAATTGGAATTTTTGCGCCGAACATGAAACCCACCGATTCGCTTGGAGCGGGAGAAGTAGGCTACGTTGCGACGGGATTCAAAACCGTACACGAATGCCGCGTGGGAGATACGATCACGCGCGCCGCTCAGCCTGCTTCAGATCCTCTGCCCGGATACCAAACCCCAAAGCCGATGGTCTTCGCTGGGATTTACCCTGTGGAGGCGGACGACTATCCTGAGTTGCGCGACTCGCTCGAAAAATTACAACTCAACGACGCCGCGCTGACATATCAACCTGAAACGTCGCAAGCGCTGGGATTCGGATTCCGCGCGGGCTTTCTCGGTCTCTTTCACATGGAGATCATTCAAGAACGCATCGAACGCGAATACAATTTGGATGTGTTGTTCACCGCGCCTTCTGTGGAATATCAAGTGTTGATGATCGACAACGAGATCATCCCTGTTGATTCGCCCGCCGCGTTGCCCGACGAATCGAAGATCGTCGAGGTCCGCGAACCATGGATGACCATCGAGATCATTACGCCGACCGATTATTATGGTCCTATCATGGACATCGTCACGAAACGGCGCGGCATCTTCAAGCAACAGGAATATCCTGCGCCGCATCGTGTGCAACTTAATTTTGAAATTCCGCTCTCGGAAATTATCGTTGATTTCTTCGACGACTTGAAATCACGCACCAAAGGCTATGCTTCATTAGATTATCAATTCCTTGAATATCGTCCCGACGAATTGCAGAAACTCGAAATTCTCGTCAACGGCGAACCGTTGGACGCGCTCGCTACCATCGTCCATCAAAAGGACGCGTATCACAAGGGTCAACGGCTCATCACCAAGTTGAAAGATTTGATCCCCCGTCAACTGTATGACGTAGCGGTGCAAGCCTCCTCAGGCGGACGAATCATCTCGCGCGCCAACGTCAAAGCCACGCGCAAAGACGTGCTGGCAAAATGCTACGGCGGCGACATCAGCCGCAAGAAGAAATTGCTCGAAAAACAAAAGAAGGGCAAGAAACGTCTAAAGATGGTCGGCAACGTCGAAATCCCGCAAGAAGCATTCATGGCGGTGCTGAAGTTGAATGAGGAATAAAATTCGTAGGGGTGAGGTCCTCTCGCCCTAATTGCTTGATTCGAATATTAGGGCGGGGAGGCCCCGCCCCTACAAGGAATTATCTATGAAAGACGCAAAACGTTGGCTGCCCGGCGCCATCATCAGCGTCGGCTTGATCGCCGCGATTCTCTACTTCGTTGACCTGCCCAAGATGGTAGATGCGCTCCGCAACGCGAACTTTGCGTATCTCATCGTCGCGTTGTTCATCGGCTTTCTGTGGATGGCGGTGCGCTCGATCGTGTGGCGGACTCTGCTCCGCAACCGCGCCTCGTTCAGCGACGTGTTCTGGACGGTCGGCGAAGGCTATCTGCTCAACAACTTCCTCCCCTTCCGCCTCGGCGAAATCGGACGCGCGTTTTTGCTCAGCCGCAAAACATCGCTGACCTTCATGGAGATTTTGCCCACCATCGTCATCGAACGCACGATGGATTTGATCTACACCGCCATCATCTTTGTTTCCGTCATCCCGTTCGTTGTCGGCGCCGAAGGCAGCGGGCGCACAGCCTACATCATGGGCGGCATCGTGCTGGCTGGATTTGTGTTCATGTTTATTCTAGCCCACAACAACAAATGGGCTCTCGATCTGTTTCATAAATTCACTGTGCGTTTCCCGCGCTTACAAAAACTCGGCGGTAGTTTCCTTGAGTCATTCTTCGCTGGCTTGAGCGTGCTCAACGACGGCTGGCTCTTCGTCAAATTTCTATTTTGGATGACTGTCAACTGGACAATCTCCATCGTCGCGTATTACCTCATTATCCGCGCGTTCTTCCCGCAAGCAAACGCGGTCTGGGCGATGTTCGGCTTGGGCATGGCAGCGTTTGGCGGAGCCATCCCTTCGGCGCCCGGCGCGCTAGGGACATTCGAAGGCGCGATCATGTTCGCCTTAAAACTCTTCGGCGCTGACGAATCCTCAGCCTTTGCCGCCGCATTAGCCATGCGGTTGTATAATTACATCAACAGCATTGTTGTGGGCGCAATCGGTCTCTCACGCGAAGGACAGACGCTCTCGGGCGTATATCAACAATTGCTGAATTTCAGAAACAAATCTACAACCGGGAGCGAAAAAGCACAATCATAATATCGTATGGCTATTCGCCCGCTCGTTTTGTTAGACCTGCCTCATATCTACCGCTTTCGCAGCGAGGCAATAGGGTTGGATACGACGCGCATCTTGACGCGCGGCAACCCGCTTGATACAGCGCGGCTGCTCGCGCATATGAATCCTGCGCGGCACATTTACGGCGCGATCACGAACGGCGAAAGCGACCCGGTCTTGGGGGGGATCGCCCATTCACAAGCGGACACTTTTGCAAAAATACAGTATCTTGCGCCGGCATCGAATTTAACCCATCCCGAATTGCCTGCATTAATCGAAAATCTATCCGCTCAGGCGGGGGCATGGGGCGCGTTTCATGTGCTTGCGGAAGTGGACGAGGTCAGCGGCGCGTTCCCGCCGTTGCGAAAATCGGGCTTCTCCGTCTACGCTTGGCAGAGGATGTGGAATGTTTCAGACGCGATTCGCGCCGAGCGGAGCGCCGGCGAACTCGAAACATGGATGCGCGCGCGATCCGCGAATCTTCCCGCAGCGTTGAGTCTTTATTATCAAATTGTGCCGCCTCTTTTGCAGCCCATTGAACCGCTGCCGCAGATTCCACTGGGATGGATGAATAATGATGGACCGAAATGTTATGTCAACATAACTCATGGCGCGCGCGGCATCGTTCTAACGCCGCTAATTCACCCCGAAGCCAATCGTGTCGGCGCAAAACTTGCAGCGTTAATCGGCAATTTGCCCGACCGAAGAAACCGTCCCGTATATATTTGCGTTCGCTCGTATCAAGCCTGGCTCGAACCTGTGCTTGCAGATTTGGGCGCGAAATCGGGACCTCGTCAAGCGGTGATGGTAAAACACCTCGCACGACCTATAAAGGAAGGGCTGCCTGCCCCCACTGTGCCGAAGGGAGTCGGCGTTCAGCCGTCGCGGGTGAGTCGGATCGAGGGGCAGAAATAGAAATTTCCGCAGGTGAAAAATTGACAATGTTTCCAAAAAAGTTTACAAAGGGGCGGCAAAAAGTTTACAATCACATTCCAATGCGGAGATTTCAGTATTCCTTGTATAATAGTCATACCAAACAGGCGGAAAACTTCCCCGCCTAAAATTCGTTACCTCTCTAACCAATTTTTCCTGTCACGCATCGCGACTTGAAACCCTTCGATATACTCAGGGCAAGTCTGAAACGTGACACTTGAAACCACTATGACCCAACTCAAAATTACCGACGACCTCGACGCCCTCCTTGACGTGCTTCCCGCCAACATCCGCCATGCAATGGAGCAAATTAATCATACCGACTTGTTGCTCGAAGTCATCCTCGACCTTGGGCGTCTTCCTACAGCGCGCTTCGTAGACGAAGAAACGGCGCTTTCAAACGTGGAACTCACTCGCGCCGAACTCGATCACGTTGTCGAACGCGTCGGAACTTTCGACGCGGACAACCGCGCAGGCATCGAGCGGACTCTCCATCGCATCTCTGCCATCCGCAACCGACGCGGTGCGGTGGTCGGACTCACTCTCCGCGTGGGTCGCGCCGTCTATGGCACAGTGGACATCATTCAAGACATCATCGAGACGGGCAAGTCTGTCCTCATCCTCGGTCGCCCCGGCGTCGGCAAAACGACTCTCCTGCGCGAATCGGCTCGCATTCTTGCGGAAAACAAACGCGTCATCATCGTGGACACCTCCAACGAGATCGGCGGCGACGGCGATGTGCCTCATCCCGCTGTTGGCAAGGCGCGGCGCATGCAAGTCAAAGTGCCGACGCACCAACATGAAGTCATGATCGAAGCGGTTGAGAATCACAATCCCGAAGTCATTGTCATTGACGAGATCGGGCGCGAGCTCGAAGCCCTCGCCGCGCGCACCATCGCCGAACGCGGTGTGCAACTCATCGGCACGGCGCATGGTCAAACGCTCGACAATCTCCTCCTCAATCCAACCCTCAGCGATCTTGTCGGCGGCATCGAAGCGGTCACGCTGTCAGATGAGGAAGCGCGTCGGCGCGGCACTCAGAAGACCGTCCTCGAAAGACGCGCTCCGCCCACGTTCGACGTCCTCATCGAAATTCAGCATCGCAATCGTTTCGCAATTCACACCGATATTATGTCTTCGGTCGATTCGCTGTTACGCGACGCACCTCTATCGCCCGAAGTACGGATGCGCGACGCCGAGGGGAAAATCCAGATCGAGAAATCCGCGCCGCCCGCGAAACCTAAAGCGGATGTGAAAACGCCTCGTCGCGGGCTTCGTTCTGCTTCGTCTGCGGAGGCTTCACCCACCCCTCAACCGACTCCCACTGTTGGAGCCGCGTTACAAACTGTGCGCGTGTATGCGTATGGCGTCGCGAAAAACAGACTGCAACAAGCCGCCAAGCGACTCGGCGTGCCAGCCGTCGTCGTGCGCGATGTGTCCGAAGCCGACGCGCTCGTCACACTGCGGACGTATTATCGCAACCGCCAGCAGACCGTGATGGAAGCCGAGCAGCGCGGCATGCCGATCTATGTCCTGCGCGCCAACACCGTCGTGCAAGTGGAGCAGTTTCTCAGCGATCTCTACAACCTCAACGCCGCACCTACCCGCGACAACATGGAAGATACCCGTTATGAAACGCAAGCCGCCATCTCCGCCGTCCTCAACGGCGAACGCTGGGTAGACTTGCCTCCAGGTCCATCGCTCGTGCGTCGCCTGCAACACGAAATGGCTCGCAGCGCCGAGCTGGTCAGTCACTCGTATGGCAAAGAACCAAGAAGGCATGTGAGGATTTTTAGGGAGTAGGAAATGGAGTAGAATCAATCTATGCAAAAAATTTTTATTGAAAAGCGCGGAAAAATTAAGCAGATGGACAGGTCGTTTGATTTGAAGTTTTGGCAGGCGCAACCCGCAAAAGCCCGCTTCGATGCTTCATGGGAATTAGTTGTCCATTATATGAAGGTAAAAAAGCGCGATGTTCGTCAACTCCGACTTCAACGATCTGTTACGCATTTTCAACGCCCATAATGTCAGGTACATGGTGATTGGCGGGTACGCTGTTGTCCAATATGCTGAGCCGCGTTTCACCAAAGATCTGGATGTGTTGATCAGCACCGACACAAAAAATGCGGAGGCGGTCCATACTGCATTGAAGGAATTCGGCGCGCCGCTTGCGGGTTTGACGCCAAAGGATTTTTCGGAGGAAGGTTTCTTCTTTGGTGTTCCTCCCATTCGCGTGGATGTGTTGATGGGAATCCCGGGCATCAACTTCGATGATTGCTGGGACAGGCGGGTAGAAGTGGACTTTGATGGGTTGAACGTGATTTTCATTTCCAAGCAGGACCTGATACGTTCCAAGCGAGCGGCTGGCCGCCCACAAGATTTGATTGACGCAGATTTGCTCTCCCAAGAGTAACTTTCAGAACTTATGCGTGCCAAAGAACGACGAAATATGAAGAAAAATTCTATGAAGAAACGGAATGATTACGAACTGCGAAAGGAATATGACCTTTCGAAAATGACTGTCCTACCACGCGGACGTTTCGACCCCAAACGCAGAGTGGGGAGCAATGTCGTTGTGTTGGAGCCAGAGATCGCCAAGGTTTTCCCCAACGATGAAGCCATGAACGAAGCCCTGCGCTTGATTCTCAAAGCGACCAAAATCCCGCAAGGGACAACCGTTTCGCGATAAGGCGACTCCAACACGAAATGGCGCGCAGCGCCGAGCTGGTCAGTCACTCGTACGGCAAAGAACCCCGCAGGCATGTGAGGATTTTTAGGGAGTGATGTAAGTAGACAGGGAAACAGGTACACAAGTAGATAGGCGGCTTGTTCATGAATTTATCTCTATTTTCTAAAAATTAGAACAAATGGTATATTTATCACTATGAGAACATCGGCAATTGATTTGTTTTGTGGAGTTGGTGGGCTTTCATATGGCTTAAAAAAAGCTGGCATAACTGTTGATGCTGGCATTGACTTGGATGAAACATGTCAATATGCCTATGAACAAAATGTAAAAACGGATTTTCTTTTGAAGGATATTTCGAAAGTTCGAGGGAGCGAAATCAAGAAAACATATTGGTCAAACAAAGAAGAAGTAAAGATATTAGCTGGTTGTGCTCCATGTCAACCATTTTCTACTCATTCCAATAAAATCAAGACTGATAAAAGAACAAAAAAATGGCGTTTGATTGCTGAATTCCAAAGGCTTATCGAAGAAACTAATCCAGATATAGTAACAATGGAAAATGTCCCTAATCTGGCAAATCAAAAGATATTCAAAGATTTTGTAAAATTTCTCGAAAAGAAAAAATATTCGATTTCCTATTCGAATGTTTACTGCCCAGATTATGGAATTCCGCAAAAACGGAGAAGGCTAGTTCTTCTTGCATCCAAATACGGGGAAATCAATTTGATACCAAAAACGCATTCGAAAGAAAATTACGTTACTCTAAAACAAGCGATAGGGCATCTTCCACCAGTAGAAGCAGGTGAGATTATCAAAAGCGATCCATTGCACTGGACCACAAAACTTTCAGATATAAATTTGAAGCGTATGAAAGCGTCCAAACCAAATGGAACATGGCTTGATTGGAGTGACGAACTAAAACTAGCCTGCCATGTAAAAAATACTGGAAAGACCTACAAATCAGTTTATGGTCGCATGTCTTGGAATGAGCCATCATCAACCATAACCACACAATTCTACAACTTCGGGACCGGAAGATTTGGGCACCCTAAACAAAACAGAGCGCTAACGATCCGAGAAGCAGCTATTTTACAAACATTTCCTGATACATACAAATTTTTTGAAACTGAGCCTTTCATAAAAAGACTCGGCATTCATATTGGAAACGCCGTGCCAGTTGAATTGGGCGTTGTGATTGGAAAATCTATCAAGCAACATATTAAGAGATATCATGGCAAAAAAAGATCGATTCTCGTTTGAAATTTCCTTAAGTGTACTGAATCATTTAGGGAGAAATCTATATAGAAGTTTTATTACGATATTAGGAGAAGCTATTTCGAATTCCTGGGATGCAGACGCAAAAAACGTTTGGTTAGTAGTTGATAAAGAGAACAACACTTTAATCATCAAAGATGATGGCAGTGGGATGACAGCAGATGATTTTCAAAATAAATTTTTGAAAATCGGTTATTCAAAAAGAAAAGATGGGACAATAAACACTGTAAAAGGTAGACCTTATATCGGACGAAAAGGGATAGGCAAGCTTGCATTACTTTCTTGCGCAGAAAGGATCAATGTTATCTCAAAAACAAACAAAGACGAGGACTATATAGGTGGGGTTATCGATAATTCCGAATTGAATCAGGCAATAACTGACGACTTAACCCCCCAAGAATACAAATTAGGTCGCGTTCAATATGAAAAGTTCGGAGAATATAAGGACAAACACAAACAAGGTACTCTCATATATTTTGAAAATGTCAAAGATGGAATCAGAAATAGCACAGAGCATCTCAGGAAATTAATTGCGTTATATTTTAGATTCTCACTTGTAGACGATAGTTTTCGTATATTTGTAAATGGAGACCCAGTAACACTTGCTGATTTGAAAGATCTCTCGGAAGCAACAGAATTTGTGTGGAATATCAATGAGTTGAAAGACCCATTCATTAATACTTTATCTAAACTTAAAAACGAATCGATAAACAAGAGAACTTCCCTTAAGATGATGGGCTTTATTGCATCAGTAGAAAAACCGCGTTATTTGAAAATCACAGGGACTGAAGAAAAAGTTGGTATTGATTTGTTCGTAAATGGGAGGTTGAGAGAAAGGGATATTTTAAAACATATGCCTGATTATTCAACACGACATATTGCGAGTTACCTTTATGGTCAAATTCACTTCAATGAACTCGATAGTGACGAAAAAGATAGATTTACAAGCAGCAGAGATGGTGTTGTGCATGATGATGATAAATATAGCGAATTGATAAAGGTTCTAAAAGATATTTTAGAAAAGATAAGTTCGGAGTGGGACGAACTTCGCCTAGATAGAGGTGAAGATGGCGATGACGAAAACCCAAGAAAAACTTTAAAACAACGAAGAGCAAGGAGCTTGTATAATCTTTCGTCTAAAGAATATGCTGGTGATAAAGCTGACAAAGTAAATAACTGGTTGAAAGATTTACAACCAGATGCGGAGTTTAATATCCCAGCATATGTGGACTGTTTCCTGTCCGAGAATTTAGTTAGAAAACTCATTGAAGAACGTCAGATTTCTCTTTCACCAGAAGCAGAGAAGGAAAGAGACAAATGGCGTGATGCAGAAATTTTCAGCAAGAATAAAGCTAATATTAGTATAGATATTAGGCGAACTGGTGGCGATTTAAGCTATTTATCAATGGATGGGCTTGCAAATTTGGTGGACAAGTCAAAAGACCCATTGAGAGAAGCGGGATTGTCAAGAGATGCAACGGAATACAAGCCAATGAGAGATGCTTTAGCACATACGGCTTTGTTGACTGATGTGGCAAAGAAAAGATTGACAACCGTATATGAAAATATCCAAGGACGGGTGAGAACATTATTATCGAAAAAATAAACTTACTCGAATGCCATGCCTAGAAGTTCAAGTAAAGAAACTAATATCATCATCTGTCGCCACCTTCAACACGAAATGGCTCGCAGCGCCGAGTTGGTCAGTCACTCGTATGGCAAAGAGCCGCGCAGGCATGTGAGGATTTTTAGGGAGTAGAGACTGGGTATAATTGCGACAGGAGTCGTTATGAAACCCATTTCAAGTGGGGATAAAATAAACCCATGTTCATTACCCTCGAAGGACCCGAAGGCTCAGGCAAGACCTCGCGTATTCCCTATGTGTCCACTGTCATTTGTAAATCCCTTTCGAGCTTCTTATTCGCCATCAAAGCCTTCATCAATCCCCTGCCCTTGTACTTTCCACGCAAAGAACGGACATACTCGCGTGTGGTTGGAGTGAGAATGATCTGCCTGGTTAGGGCGTTCACGTCAATCTGAAGATAAGTCCCATCCTTGATGCCCAATTGCTTGCGTATCATTGCAGGGATGACGATTTGCCCTTTTGAATTGGAAACAGTTTCCATTTTTAGCTCTCCTTGTCGAGTCTTTTGAATTCTACTCTAAACAACAGGGAAGAGGTTCTGATAACATCCATACTTCTTCCCTGTTTACTTGTTTCCCTACCCCAGTCTTTTCACGTATAATCAAACCATGCAAGAAACTCAACAACTTCCCTATCTGTGGGATTACGACCTTGACGCGGCTCAATTCCACGAAATCCTCAACGGACGTCTCGTGAAGGGACGCTTGAATCAGGATTGGGCAACGCGGCGCGTATTGGAATACGCCTCGTATGACGAGATCATCCGCTTGATCAGGTACAAAAGACTGGTTGAGAACTGGTCGCGCTGGCGAGGGAAAATCCGCTCCAGGAGCCGCGTGCGCGGGTTCGATTTTCTCGTCAAGTGGCTCCCAGAAAAACATCCCGAATATCTCCGTGATTAACAAACTCTTTTTCAGTTGTATCAATTAGGGGAAAGTTTGTTATTGATCAAGTAGCGCATTTGTTCCGCTTCCTCTCTGTCAACTTTATACTTACTCAATCTCCAGTCTCTAATCTCAATTCTCTACTCCTCTAATCCTCTACCCTCCCCATGTTCATCACCCTTGAAGGACCCGAAGGCTCAGGCAAGACCTCGCACATCCCTTATCTCGTGGAATACCTCCGCGAAAAGGGACATGTCGTATTCCCCACGCGCGAACCAGGCGGCACGTCCATTGGCGAGCAGATTCGGGAAGTGATCCACGATCTGAAAAACGTGGAGATGCATCCGCGCGCCGAGACTCTCCTCTACCAAGCCGCGCGCGCCCAGATTGTGGAGCAGGTCATCAAGCCGCGTCTCGCGGACGGGGAAATTGTCATCTCCGATCGCTACTACGACTCGACGATTGCCTATCAGGGCTACGGGCATCAACAGGACTTGGAACAAGTCCGCAGGTTGGTGAAGTACGCGACGGGGGGGTTGATCCCTGATTTGACAATATTATTAGACGTGGACGTTGAAGAAGGCTTGAAGCGCAAGAAGAAAGACAACGAGTGGAATCGGCTGGACGCGTACACGGTCGAATTCCATCAACGCGTCCGCGCGGGATACTTGAAACTGGTCGCGGCTGAACCTAAGCGTTGGGCGACAGTGAACGCAGGGCAGAAGTGGGAGTCTGTACAAGAGGAGTTGAGGCGGGTCGTCTTGAAAAGGCTAACCGCCTGAAAAACCCGCAACCATCCTGCAACAAACGGGTTGATTTAACTATGGCGTAACGCCAATTAGCGCTATAGTTCAACAAATTAGCATAAGAGGAGTTTGGATATGGACCTCAATGGTTTTACCGCAGTATTGGGCGTATTAGGCGCATATTTTGTGATTCTGATGGTGCTCTCAATGAGCGTAGAAGCATTGCTCGAACCCATCACTCAGTTTCGCGGGCTGCGCAAGCAGGTCAGCCCAGACGATGTGTTGGCGTCGGTGGAAGAGTGGCTGCCCGAAGGTTCGGATGAGATGAGGAAGGTAGTTGCAATTGAAACCTTTACCTCGCAAACCAGGACGAATTTAGAGGCGTTAAATCAAAGCGTGACCGAACTGCGCAACAGCGCCGTCAAAGCGCTGACCGAAATGGGAATGGAAGCGCAGATCAACACCGTACAGAAAGACATCGCGCTCAAATTGGTGACTTTGCGCCAAATGTACTTACAAAATGAAAAAAGACGCATCACGACCTTGCGTGTAATTTCCGCCGTCATCGGCGTCATCCTCGCATTCCTTTTAAGAATCAATTCCTTCGAGATTCTCGGCGCGCTTTTCCCCGCCCACGCGGTCGTCAGTTTGGATACGGCGATCGGACACATCGGCGGAATGCTCATCACAGGACTCGCGACCAGCGCAGGCAGTTCATTCTGGCACGACATGCTCGGACGCGTGCGCAACCTCAAGAATCTTTCCGGGCAGGCGCAAACCCTCCTCGACAACGTAAGCAAGCCCGTAGGTTAAATCTCACGCTTCACCATCAAGATTAAAGCGGCTGTTTTCCTGAACGGAAAACAGCCGCTTTTTATATTCATCGCTTGCGTCTGGTACAATTTATTCATGCTCGCTCCTACCGCGTCGGAATTCGACGTATACCATCCGCAGCCGCTTCTCATCGTGATTTCAGGACCCTCCGGAGCGGGAAAAGACACGGTTATGCAGCGTATGCAGGAGCGCGAACTGCCTTTTCATTTCGTCGTCACAGCCACCACCCGCCCCATGCGCGCCGGCGAAACACACGGCAAAGACTACTTCTTCGTCTCGAAAGAAGAGTTTGCGCGCATGATCAGCGAAGACGAATTGTTCGAACACGCCATCGTATACGGCGATTATAAGGGCATCCCTAAACAACAGGTGCGCGAAGCGCTCGTCAGCGGCAAAGACGTGGTCATGCGTCTCGACGTACAGGGCGCGGAGACCGTCCGCAAAATGGCGCCCGATGCGCTGTTGATCTTTATCACCACGCAAAGCGAAGAGGAATTAGTGCATCGTCTCAAAACGCGAAAAACTGAAACCGTCGATTCTCTCGCCTTGCGCATCGCCACCGCTCGCAAAGAACTCAAGCGCGTGGAAGCATTCGATTACGTGATCGTCAACCGCGATTTCCAACTCGATATTACCGTAGACGCTATCCGCGCGATCATTGTCGCGGAACACCACCGCGTGCAACCCCGCAAAGTAACGTTATGAATCAAGAAGCGCCTCTCTCGCCGCACGAATCCGCTCCACAGATGGTTAGCGTCGCATTGCCCCGTTCCGCGCCGTACGCAACGTATTCCATCCTAGGCGTCACCGTATTTGTTTATCTATTGCAGTTGGCGAGCGGGGCGCTTTTGCAGTTTGACTTACCGGCGGGTCTACTGGCGAAATCCAACGACTTGATCCGCGCAGGGCAGATATGGCGCTTGCTTACGCCCGCGCTAGTGCATGGAGGCATCGCGCACATCGGCTTCAACATGTACGCGCTATTAATATTCGGCGTCAACCTGGAGCGGGCGTACGGACATTGGCGTTTTCTTCTGCTCTACATTCTCAGCGCGTTTACAGGGAACGTAATGTCGTTCCTGTTCACTAGCGGCATATCGGTCGGCGCGTCTACTGCGATCTTCGGGCTGATCGGCGCGGAATTAATCTTTCTTCTTCAAAACCGAAAACTGTTCGCACATCAATTTCGCAGCGCGATCGGGAACGTAATCTTTATTATCTTCGTCAATCTGTTTCTAGGGTTGGCTCCCAGCATTGACAATTGGGGGCATATCGGCGGGCTGGTGGGCGGATTCATGTTCGCTTCGTTCGCGGGTCCGCACTGGGAGGTGGAAGGAATCCCGCCGTCGCTGCGCCTTACCGACCGGCGTGAAGCGCGCGAAGTGTTTACGGGCGCGGCAGTGACCGGGGTCGTCTTCGCCGCGCTGGCAATGTGGGGGATGCTCAGATAGCGCGCTACTTCTAACGCCGACAAGATTTATTCTTTTTACGGCTTAATTTCAAATATCGCGCCCGCCGACGTCCCTTGCACTTCGGGGAAGAAGGCTTGCCACGCATGCGCGGGCAAAACGCGGTATTCGCCCGCTTGCAGCGGGAGCAGCGTATACGTCAATACATACGTTCCTGCGGGGAGATAATTCGCGGTGAACAGGATGCTTTCGTCGCGAATTTGCGGCGAATTGAACAACCACCAACCCCAACCCGCGGCAAACGGAGCCGCATCGTCGAATTGAATTTGAATATCGGTCGCACCGAGCGTTTGCCGGCTGGTTTTGAGGTCTTTGTTAAGGATTTCGGCGCCGGCGGGAATAAAGTCTTTCACCATGACGTTATACGCGTCGTGAGACAGGGTTAGCGTCAGTTGCGCGGTAAAAGGCTGATTAGCGTCCGCCCGAACGGAGGAAAGCGGCGAACAAGTCTGCACTTGGTTCGGAGCGCAATAAACGCGCTCAATCTGCATCCCTTGATTCAACGGTTGAACGGCTTCCACCGGCCGGTCAAGGCGCAACGTCGCATTGTAATAGAGCCTGCCGAGTCCGTCTTCGCGGTGAACAGTAAGTTGGTTGGGCGAATTGGGCAAAAGGAATTCCAGCGGAACGGTAGCGGTGAGCGGTGCGACTTGAATCCCGGCGATCGTCCCGCTCGTGAGCGGACTGCCGTTAAGTTTCGCGTCATAGGCAAAGTCGGCGCGCACCTCGCCCATGCCAACCATCGCCGCGTTGAGCGCGAAGATCGCCCAAGCGTTATCATGCCCGGCGTTCCATAATTTATTCGCGTTGCGATGCGCGACGAGGTATCGCGCTGCGTCAGGCGTTATCGCGCTGGTCGCATCCAGTTGCGAAAACGCGTATACCACGGCTGAGGTCGTATAGATCGCCGAATTGCGCGCGAAGAAATCCATCTCATCCGTTTCCCAATGCGCGCTAGACGAGCTTCGAATTGCGGAGGAAACCAGATTCGACAATAGATCGCTGGCGCGGGCATCGGAAGGATTTAATTTGTTTATCGCCAGCGCAAGCCATGCCGCGCCAGCGGGACTCATGCGGTCGCGCGCTTGATACAGTTGATCGAGTTTCGCTTCATTGAAGGCATTGGCGCGCGTCAACACAAATTGGATAAACGCAAAATCGTCAAGCGTTTTCGCATCGGCAGAAGATAGGTTAGTCGGGTTCAAGTCGCGCAGGTACGCGCCGGCGCGCTGTAACGCGTCTTCGTTCATCGTCGCGCCTGCTTCGCGCGCGCGCAACAGACCAAAGAATATATACGCCGACGCATACGGTTCGCTTTTTTCGGAGGAGCCCCACCAGTTCCAGCCGCCATCCGCATTTTGTAAGTAGAAGAGCCGGCTGACGCTTGAATCGAGGCTCTCGCTTACGCGCTTCACCAATTTTGGCTCGTTTAAACCGGCGCCGTCTAACGAGCGATAAACTTCAACATTGGGCAAAATGAACGAAACGATGTCTTCTGCGCTGGATTGATACGGCAGGGGCATTGCATCTAACGCAGACGTAAGGCTGCCTGCCAGCGATGGGCTTAACTCCACTTGCAAACCGCCGCCTATGGGCGCAAACGTGCGCGGAAGCGAGATCGTCTCCTGTCGTGTGGCGGCGCCGCGCAACGACCCGCCGGTGACAAACGTCTGCGGCGAGACGTATTGCAGAATCGGGAGTGTTCCCCAGACGGGGCGCGCCGAATCTTCCAGCGCAGAATCGTCCGCTTTCGCCGTGAAGATCAGGTCGGCTGACTCCGCCAGCAGCGCGGCTCCCGGCCATTCAACGCGCACACGTCCGTTCGCTGGAACGTTCACTTGTTGCGCAGCTTGACTCGGGTCGTCCAGCGCAAATCCTTCGCTCTGCAAACTAACATTCACGCGCAACACTTCGGACGTGTTGTTGTTAACAATCGCCGCCATCAAGACGCGATCGCCGCCAACGAGGAAGCGTGGAGTCACAGGTCGAATAAGAAGAGGTTTGGTCGAAATCAGTTGAGCATCAGCCTGACCGACTTTGGCATCCATCGTTAATCCGCGCGCGTCAATATTCCAGGTCGTCAGCGAATCGGGCAAGGCGAACGTCGCCTGTCCGCGCCCTTCCGAATTCGTAACAAGCGTCGGATTCCAATAAGCGGTATCGGGGAATTCTTCGCGAACAACAGGTCCGTCGGCTCCGTCTCCGCCTCCGCCGCCAATTCCACCGGGAGGCGCCCCCGCCTTGCTTAACGCTGAGAGCGAAACGCTCGTTTCGACGCCTAACGGTTGATTGCCGTAATATTCGCTGAAAATATCCGCCGAGTTCGAATCGGCGAGCGCGAGCGTCGCCAGATCAACCACCGCCAGCGAGAACTCGCCTTGCACCGGCTGCCCTTGATCGTCCGTCGCCAGCACATGGAGCGTCACCTCGTCGCGCGGACCCGCTTGCGACGGATCGGTTTCCACTTGCAAGTTCAGTTTAAACGCATCCGCCGCGACGGGAATATTGACGATGCCATGTCTGAAATCATCGCGTCCCAACACAGTGACGGTCGCATACACATTCGGCGCGTCGTCTGCGGAGACAGTAAACGTATACTCCCTGCCGCTTCCATTCAATGCGATCACTTCCGAATCGAAGATAACGCCGCGTTCCACGGTAACTAAGGCGAGCGCATCTTCCGCAAACGGATTCGGAATAAACACGCTCGCAGTCTCGCCGGGCTGATACATCTCGCGCCCGGCGGTAAGTTGGAGCCGATGGTCGTCTAACTGCACCCATGCCGCTTCGCCCGCCCCGCCGACCCAGACTAAAATTTGCGAACGCGCGCCTTCGCCAAACACATCCAGGACGAACGTACCGGCATTCGGCGGCGTGAACGAAAGCCGCGCGCGCCCTTCAGGACCTGTCACCAGTTCGCTGCCGCTTACCGGCGTGTAGACCGGCGTATAGGTCGTCTGGCCAAACCTCTGAGTTTCTTTTTTCCAATGAACCTGTTGGAATTTTGCAGTGAGCGCGCGATTACTCACCGGATTGCGCTCCCAGTCGGTCGTCAATATTTCGAAACCAAACGCATCGTTCGCTTTGCCCACCTGCGAATCCGCTTTCAAACCGATATAGAAATCGGCGGGATGGACGAGCAGTTGCGTCCGCGCGCTGACCGGCAGCCCCGACTCATCTTGAACGGTGACTTCTAGAAAGAGCGTTTGCGCTTCTTCCGACGCTGGAACAGCCGGCAGAGGAATGGACAGTTTTCCTTGCGCGTCAGTCTTGCCGCCTTCTTTGCTTTCCAAATGGGTCGACGGCGCGGATGAGGCATACCAGTTTGTATCTATCAATCCGGTTCGGTAACCGGGGATGGAAAAATGCGCCGGCTCGACGTACATCTGCCAGGCAACATCAACGTCTCCGGCAGGCGCGCCAAAGAAGTAATGCGCGTCCGCGACGGCGGACGTTAGATCGCCGTTTTGAATCGCTGCGCGCGGAAAATTCACGCTTAAATCAATTTCCGGCTTGCGATATTCCGCCACCTGAAAATAAAGATACGCATCATGGGTCAAGTTCTGGATCGAGTAATAGCCGGGCGCAGCGTCTTCCGCCAGTTTAATCTCCCCGTTAAACGCGCCGTACGGCGAGAGATGCGCGTTGATCGCGGCAATTTGCGCGCCAGTTTCATCGTGCGCGGTAAGCGGAATTTCGTTGAGCGCCGGAAGCTGATAACGCCCGTTGAAGCCTTGCCGCGCCACGCCGCGAAAGTACACAGTTTGTCCCGGGCGGTAGATCGGTCTATCGGAATACAGATAGACTTTAAGGCGCGGCGCTTCCACATTTTGCATATATCCGAAATTCCACGCGTCAAAGCCGGCGTTCCAGTCGCTCGCCGCCAACCCGAAATTCTCTTCGCCGGGCGCGCCGACGACCGCATACGCCAACTCTTGATTGGGCTCGATCGCACCCTGCCACAAGCCGTTTGAATCGGTAACGCCCGAACCGAGCGCACCGCCCGCGTTATCATAGATCGTCACCGCCGCATTTTTTACGGGAGTGTGAGAGTCGATGTCCAGCGCCCAGACCAACGCCTCTTGAGCGCTGCGCTTAAACGTGAGATTGACCCGGCTGACGACGATAAAATTCGGCGCATTAAGCGACGTTTTGTCCGGCGCGACGACGTTCACATAATACGCGCCCGTCGCTAACGAAGCGTTCTCGCCAGCCAGTCGAAGCTCCAACGGCGTTTGCCGACTGCGCGGCAGGTCGAACGTCTGCTCATACACGTTCGCCTCTTTCGGTTGATAGGTTTTCAACGTCTCGTATGAATTTCGGAGCGCGAAGTAATCCTGCAACGCCAGCGGTTCAACAGTCGTTTCTACCGACGGCACATTGACCGCGCTCGCCTGCAAGGTCGGCGCGTCGGGCTTGACGAATATCGTCGTATAAAAAGGATAAACGGTTAACATCGGAGGAAGCGGCGGCGTAGTGAAATTTAAAGCGAACGGTTCGTCCAACGGCTGCCCCCAACGATCTTGAATGGCGCTCGAAAGTTCGACTTTATAATTCGTTTCAGGCAGGAACGTCCCATAAACCGACAGGTACGGGTCCGCGCCGTATGTATATTCGTACACGCCCGCTTGCAGATCGCTCACCGCCGGCGTAACCGTAACCTTATCGGCGTAATCGCCTTCGGGAAGCGGCGCGCTAAATCGAAATTCGATGTAATTTTGATAAGGCGTCGCCTCGTCCACTTTGAAATTGGGATAGACGTTCAGCGTCGCGCGATAGTCTTCTCCCAGCGTTTTGCCGCCGCTTGAAGGCGCGTCCGCATTCATAGTTAGGGCGTAACTCGCATTGCGCGTCAGCGCCTTATCGGGCGTGAAGGTCAGCTCCGCGCCATCGTCATTCCACGCAAACGTTCCACTCACGGGTCCGTTCGCGCCACTGAGCAGAAAATTCGCCTGCGCGCTTTCCGCGTTCATCGGTTGATTGAAGGTTAATGCGATCTTTACGTCGGGGGCGATGAGTTGATCGGCAGGCGGGTCCAACGCGACAACGCGCGGGTGTGCGACGGCAAATTTCCACGTCGCTTGTCCGCTCTCATCTAGAGAGACGCCCGTCGTCGTTTTCAACTGCGGGTTCACGCTGACCGTGTATTCCGTTCCGCCGGATAAAGCCGGTTGCGGATAGAAGATGTATGTGCTCGTATTGATCCACTCGCCGCGCCCGGAAACGGACGGTTGAAGGTTGAATGCCGCCGGCTGACCGAACAAGTCTCCTAGCGGGACAACCGGTTGATTAAACGAAGCGACGATCGCCGCGTTTACGTTCGCATCGGTTGCGCCGGCTGCAGGCAGCGTGTTCGTGATGCGCAGAAAATCGGCGACCGTGAACGACAGTTCGATCGGTTCGTCTATTCCGAGCCCCGTCGCGGAACGGATGGATTCGCCGATGGTTATCTTTAATTCCGAGTTGGGCGGATACGATTGGGTCGGCGTATACAACAGCGTCGCCTCATCTCGCCACACATAGGCTCCCTCGGGAAGTCCGCTAAAGGCGGCTTCCACGCTGGCTTGATTCATGGCTTGATTGAAATAGAACGCGATGGGAGAGAAATGTCCGATGACGCTCGCAAGCGGGGGGTCGGTTTCAACGATGGCTGGCGGCGCAGTTTGTCCCGGCTGCGTTGGCATTGGCGGAAGCGGAGTCGCCGTGACGCCGCCCGGCAAAGAGGAACAGGAAGCGAGGATCAGGCTGACGAGCAGGAGACAATTCAACAGGAGCGCGAAGCGGTTTTTTTTCTGCATAAGTCCTCAAGCGGAGGGTCGGTCTAAATCCATTATACCTATTCGCTCCCCGCACAGGTATAGTATGAATCAAAAAAGACGCGGCGTTTGCCGCGTCTTTTTTATCGTCGAGGTTTATTTCAAGCCTAGTTCGTTGAGAATGGCTTCAAGCGTCACTTGGAATTCGCTGAACGGTTGCGCTCCGTCGAGAGTTTTCGTTTTAGTCTCGCCGTCCACCGTGTAGGTGATCACAAAATACGGCGTGCCTTGCATTCCATTCTTCGTGCCTTCCGTCGCGTCGTCTTGCGTGCGGGTCTTGTATTTGCCGCTGTCGAGACAGGCGTTGAAAGCATTGAGGTCCAGCCCCTCGACTGTTCCCGCAATCGCCTTCAAGCGCTGCACGGAAAACGAGCCTCGATTCTCCACGTCGCGGTTATTAGCGAAGAGCGCGTCGTGCATTTGCCAGAATTTATTCTGGTCGCCCGCGCAGTATGCCGCCATGGCGGCGTCTTGCGATTCGGTCCCGCCGCCTTGACTAATGAAGTTTCCCGCCGAACGATAGGTGGCGCGGACTAAATTGGTGTTGACGTAATACTGTTCGAGCAGAGGCTCAGTTTGGGTGTAATGCCGCTTACAGTAGGGACATTGAAAGTCGGAAAATTCCGTCAGCTGGATCGGAGCGTTCGGGTCGCCCATCGAATTATCGTCCGCCAGATAACGTTCGTGCGTCTCCACAGTTGTCACTTCTGCGACCGGGCGCAGGGTGGGCGCTAGAACCGCGTAAAGCACAAAAGCTGCGCCCAATACAATCAGAAGGATCGTGATCAGCCGCTTTTGATTCTCTTTCTTTTGCGCCTGTTCGCGGCGCGCCTGACGTTTGCTTTTCTTGTCACCAGCCATGAAAACTCCTTAAGGATATAATGCGTCGCAGATTTTCCCATGCACGCAAGGTTTTGTCTAGGATAAGGTTAGGGAACGCTTAAGAAGGGACGCTGCGTTTATTCGCGCCCTTCGCCGACCTCGAAACGGCAATATTCGTCGCCTTTGGCGCAGCAATGCGTTTCGACGATCTCAAATTCTTTACCGGTCGCCCAGCGCACCGCCTCGCCGATCGAGCCGACGTACAAATGACAGGCTGGCATTTCGCTCTTTCGTCCCTGACAGATGGCGCAGGTCGATTCATAGTAGGCGACGCGCGCGCCGCTGTCGTCTACCCAGGCTTCCACTTGCGAGTTGCTTTTCTTGAGCGCGCCGGCCATGCTGTTCAAAATAAATTTGATCTTCTGCTTTTCCGGCAGCAATTTCAACGCCACGCCGGCGAGCCCCAGCAGGGCGGCTTGTTCGCGCACCGCGTATTGAAACGAGGCTTTGCCGATGCGCTTTAACATGCCGCGTCCGCCGCGCCCATAGAATTCTTCGATGGCTTGATTGAAGCGCGCGTATTGCGAAGCTTGAATCGAAGGCTCGATATTATCCGGCGGAAAGTTACCCACGAATTGTTCCAGCCCGCTGGCGCGCAAGACCACGTTCAAGCCGTTCTCGCCCATTACCTCTTGCGCGGAGGTTAACGCCTGCCGCACCAGCGCGTTGACGATCATCATGTTGTCTCGTTCAGCCATGTGTGCCTCCTACCGGTTTCCTTTTGCGCGATTATGCGTCTTACATAACATTTGACAATTCTTGATATTCGTTGCGCCGCCTTTGCTCCATGCCGTTACATGGTCTGCGTCCATCTCGCCTATTTTCCAGATTTTATTCTTATTTGCGTCATGCCCGATAGCGCAAAGCGGACAATTTGATTTACTGCCGGCTTCGGCTTTTTTAGTTTGTGCCGTGTAAACGCTTTTCTTTGTCGCTTCGTCAAAGACTCGGACATCTAATAATTTTGTGTCTACTGAGCCGCCAAGAACGTACTCAAAAATACCCTTGCGATTTTTTATATATGGGTCGCCATAAAGTTTTTGCACTTCTTTTGAAACTTTAGCAGGGCTATAAGATTTTTTATGGTGTTCTTCGTACAGCCTGCCCCATTCCAATCCCTGCATTTCGCTTTCTACATCCATAAATACAGTTGAAACCCAATCAATCACACTGTTGAAATAGGCTTTTAACTCTGTAATATTTTTATCGTAACGATGGCGACTCATATAATCGCCAATATTGCCTTTGCTTACCCAATCAAGAGCGCATTCAAGATAAGCCTGCCGATTTACACTGCCTGAAATATAAGCGCTCCATTTTTGGATATTGGAATTTTGGCTATTACTAAACTCTGCTTTTCCAAGTGTCACAAAATGACCCGAATAAACGGCATTTAATAATTCTTGGTTATTGAGCGGTACGCCAGCAATATTGATTGTTTTGAACCACTCTTTTATTTCGCTTTCAGCGCCTTCACATTCATAAATAAGTAATTTCGTTTCTAATATTTTAGACTGCTTGTCAGATGCAATACCGCTAAAGTATTGTTCCATGCCGTTTTCATCTTTGATGGCAAATTTATTGGTTACAAATCGTCCAAAACTGGTGATACGCTGTTGTCCGTCCAAAACTTCCAGAACATCATCACTAACTTTGTTGAAATAAATCAGACCCAAAGGATAGCCTTTGAGGATTGATTCGATAACAGCCACATCTTTTTTACCGTCCGCATAGATATAGTTGCGCTGATATTCTGGCTGGATGGTTAATTTGCCAGATAAGCCAAACAAACCCTTGCCTTCAAGTTCGTTATAGACAAAGCCATCACAAACATCTTTGACTGTGACATCAGTTTTTAGGGTAGTTTTCATTTTTTCGGCTTTTTCCTTATCAGGAGGCGGGCATAAGTAGATTTGTACTCATTTCCAATTTTGATTACGCCACGTCTGTTCAAGTCGCCAGAGTTCGGCACATCTTCTTCGGTGTATTCTCTGGTTTTTAATCCTGAATTGTTATCTCTGTCCGTTATTCCCAAAATCTCAAATTGTTCAGGGCTGTATTTATCGAGAAAACTAATCGGTACGCCCATTGCTCCATCATAATCACTTGGAATGGAATCAGTAAAAGGAATTTCAATGGCGTCGTAATTGTCATAGACATCATACGATTTTTTACCTTTAATTTCTTTATGTTTGCTAAATTTCAAATTATCCGCCATTGTCATTAATGGTAATGGCTGGTGACGCCTTCCATGTTCTAGGTTTGTAAACCAACATACACCAGGAACACGATTAACTTTTACACCATTTTGTTCACGCTCAAACTTGTAAGTATTAGCGTAAACAAAATCTTTCGGAACTTGAAAATACATGCCTGTATTGAAATTTGTTGCACCTAACCATAATTTATTGTCCTTAATAAATGGAAAGACTTCTTTATAGGTTATCGCATTCATATTTCCAATTATTAATAATTGCTTTTTCGCTTTGACTATCCACGCTAAAAATTCACGAAACAGCGAGAAAGGAGGGTTGGTAATTATGATGTCAGACTCATCTCGCAGTTTTTTTATTTCGTCACTTCTGAAATCGCCGTCACCTGTCAGATAATGCCATTCCAAGTCATCTACATTTACTTTGTGGTCGCCAGTTTTGTCATGCGATAAGGTAAAAATTTTTCCGTTTTTAGTAGTCTTAATTTTGTCAAATTGCGGGTCACGGGTTTCAAAAAGTGTTGGCTGATAACCGTTTTTATATTTTTTGCTTTCCACAGCATAACTGGTGCTGATAAGTTTTTTCAATCCAAACCGTTCAAAATTTTGTGCAAAATACTTTGTGAAGTTGCTCCATTCTGGGTCATCACACGGTAGCAATAGAGTTTTATCCCGAAATACATCAGGGTTGTATTCTAAATACGCTGATATTTCTTTTTCAATATCAGCATATTGGGTATAGAACTCATCATTTTTTGCTTTTTGGGCTTCTACAAGATTACTGTTTGCCATAACTTATCCAGCCAAACGATTTTTTATTTATTAGACTTCTTGCATAAGCCTTGCCCTCTCCCGTTGGAGAGGGGACTCGCCCCCCCTTCTCCCTCTGGGAGAAGGGCTGGGGATGAGGGAGAAGCGAAGCAGAATAATCGCTTAAATTACTTATGCAAGAGGTCTATTATAAAACACTAAATTTGCAAGGGGCGGTCTAACTTGCCTGTTTGCCATCTATGTTCCAATCATACGATTCTCCGCTCATGATAAGACGCGCACCGCATTCCGCTCTACGCGTCCCGCTCGTCGAGCCCGTTTGCCAGCCGGTATTTCTCGCGCACATCGTCTAGGCTGATTAAACTTCCATTTTCCTGCAAGAACCACTGTTCCCAGCCGTTGCAAGGCGCGCCGTTCATGTAATGACTGCCCGTTGCATGGATGCTCCCCTCAAAGCCATCCGCCGCGCGGAGTCGCGCATCCGCTTTTATAGTCGCAAAACGAGAGCGGTCTTTCGCAAAAAACAGTTTTTGTCCGGCTTGCAGCAACCCATTCTCCACCAGTGTGGAAAACCTCACTCGCGGCGCCGTTTTTTTTACGTCAAAAGTTTGCGAGTCAAACGCTTCCGGCTGAATCGCGTCTATGCGTTTTTGCGCCGCCTTTATATATTTTTCTTCCCTTTCCAAACCGATCCAATTCCGATGCAGGCGTTTCGCCACAGCGCCGGTCGTGCCGCTTCCAAAAAACGGATCGAGAACCGCATCGCCGGGATTGCTGGAAGAAAGAATAACGCGATACAGCAAGGCTTCGGGCTTTTGCGTCGAATGCGCCTTATCGCCGTTATCATCTTTGACTCTTTCCGAACCCGTCGCTAAAGACAACAGCCACCAATCGGAACGCATTTGCTTTTCTTCATTCAAGCCTTTCATAGCTTGATGATTGAACGTATATTTCGCGCCTTTGCCCGAACTCGCCCAAATCAACGTTTCATGAGCGTTGGTAAAGCGAACGCCGCGAAAGTTGGGCATGGGGTTGGTCTTGATCCAGATCACGTCGTTCAACATCCAAAAGCCTAAATCTTGCATGATCGCCCCCACGCGAAAAATATTATGATACGAGCCGATGACCCAGATCGAACCGCTCGGTTTTAAGACACGCTTACAAGCCGTCAGCCATGCTTTTGTAAATTCATCGTAGGCTCGGAATGAATCGAATTTATCCCAACGATCGTCCACAGCGTGGACCTTGCTCATATCCGGGCGATGCAATACATTTTGCAATTGCAAATTATAAGGCGGGTCCGCAAAGATCAAATCAATTGATCTTTCAGGCAGAGCGTTCAAGTTTTCGACGCAATCGCCTTGCAGAATTTGGTTCAGGGGCAGTTTCATCTCTCTGCGTCTCCAGCCTCGATTATAAGGCGGATTGACGCGGCGCGTCCCACACATACACTGGATATTCAGCGCCCGTGCGCCGAAAGCCGAACTTTTGATATAAATGCAACGATGAAAAGTTATCGCTTTGCGTGTTCACGCTGAGTTTGCTCGCGCCGTATTCATTCAGCCGCGCGATCAGGTCCTCTAACAACCCGGAAGCCGCGCCGCGTCTTTGCGCGTCAGGGCAAACCGCCAATCGCGCGAGATGCACCCGCCCGCCCGCGCCCGTCGAAATCTGATAGCCGACCATACGCCCGTCCTCCTCCGCCGCCGAAGCGATTAACGCCTGCGAAAACGCCGCGCGCAAAGTCTCTTGCGAGTTTTGCCACAACGGCTCGAACGCAGCCGAATCGATGCGCGCAACGGCGGGCAGATCCGCCGCCTGCATAGCGCGGATGCGGACTCGTCTCGCTTCGCGCCGTGCCTGCGGTTGGCGCTCCCGCTCAAGCGTCACGATCGCCTGAAGATTCTCAAATCCGCTCGCGGCGAGCGCGCTCTGAAACCACGGCTGAATGACGATCGCTGCCGCGCGCCCTCCGCCCGCCTGAACGATCGCTTCGCGCGCGGTTTGCCATACGCGCTCCCACGCCTGTTGTGGGTCCCATGAATTCACAACGGCGAACCAGCGTATCCAAAACTGACGCGGCGCTTCCGGCGGACAAGCGAGCACGGCGGAAATTTGCGCGCCTTCCGCCAACATCCAATAGAACGGGCTCCCCAGCCAATCGAGCGGATACCGCCAATCGAGATGGCGGTGCATACGCGCTTCTAAAGAGAGCAGATCCGATAACTGCCGGCGGTCGGCGAGAACGGCTGGACGAACAAGAGCGGCGGTGAGCATGAAAAGTAAGAATCCCCTGCCTCAGTCCTCCGCGGTGAGGAGGACGAAGCGATTAGCGAAACAACCCGATGCGCATCAAAAATTTCATGATGTGTTGGGTCAGCGTGGGCTTTTCCACTAAACGGAGCGAATCGTAAATGTCCATGCCGGTTTGGTTGACTTGTCCAAATTTCAAGTGGATATTGGCGGAGGCTTTGCGCACGATCGAGTGCATATCGCCTTCCCCGGCTTGCTCGAAGATGGATGCGGCGCGTTCGTATTCAGCCAGCGCTGCGCTCCATTGCTTCATGCCTTCGAGCGCGGCGGCGCGATTGCTAATCGAAATTCCCTGGCGCTTCAAATCGCCCGCGTTTGCGAAAATCTCTTCCGTGCCTTCGGTCGCTTGCAACGCGTCGCCAGCTTTGCCGCCCTGCAACAGCGCCACGCTTTGATTGTTCTTCATCTCCGCCGCATTAAGCGGATCGCCGGCGTCTCGATGCGCTTGCGCGGCTTGGTCGAATAATTTCGCGGCGGCAAGGAACGCTCCCCGCTCATATTCCTGCCTGCCTTGTTCCGCCAGCGCGGATGCGGTTAAATCGTTCATGCGTGTTACAAAGTGATATCGAGAATATCTTCGGCGACCGAACGCAATTTATCGCGCGACATGGCGCTGAGTTTCATGGCAAGCTCAAGGTAAGGACGGTTGACCGGCAAAGAAACAAACTGGCGCAGTTCTTCGGGCAATTCGAGGAAATTCTCCACCGCTTCTTCGTTCGTCAACCATTGGCCGATCGGCCCGCTGCGATCGAAGAAAGTTTTGATTTGCGCATTCAGGGCGTGTAACAGCATTTCCAACTCGGGCAACGGAATGGCGCGTTCACCCAGTTCGTAGGCTTTAATGCGCGCGCCTGAAATACCGGTCTCTTGCGTCAGCGCGCGCGCCGACATGGCGGCGTTGTTGCGCGCCTGACGCAGAAGCGCGCCGATCTTTCGTTGGCGAACCGCCAGCAAGCGCGGCAAATCGAATCTTTCGTAGGGCGGGGCGTCGTCGGAGCGGATTTCTTTGCCCCAAAAATGATTGATCGGCGCGTCTAGGAAATAAACCAACGCTTCCAACTCGGGCAGCGAAGGCGCCCGGCGCCCGCTTTCGTATGCGCGGAAGACGCCGTTCGTTACGCCCATCGCCTGCGCGCATTCCGCAGGTTTGCGGCGCGCCGCAATGCGCGCATCGCGAATCAACACGCCTAGTTTTTTTGTCCGTATCGTAACCTGTGTTTTACTATCCATAATTCCTCAGACGATAGACTTTATATGCGTTCTTATTGACACGACGATTATAGCAGAGAGCGCAAAGCGTTTGGTGTGGAGGTCTCGCAACCGATCTTCGATCATCCCTCGATGGGCGGCATTAAATAGCCCAGGCCGGAGCGCGTGACGATATGCTTGGGGCGGTGCGTGTCATCCTCCAGTTTTTGTCGCAGGCGCGCAATGCTCACCCAAAGGATTTCTTTATCGGAACGGTATTCGGGTCCCCAGACGCTGGTCAGCAGTTCTTCCGAGGTCATGATCTTGCCCACGTTGTGAGCGAATTGCAGCAGCAGGCGGTATTCGGTCGCGGAAAGCGAAACGGCGATTTCGTCGCGCCATACTTCGGCGCGCGCAAAGTCAATCTTTAAATTGCCGTGCGTAAAAAAGCGCGACTGTCCGGCTTCGCTGGGCGGCTGCGCTCTGCGCAATACGGCTCGCACGCGCGCCAGCAATTCGGTCGCCGAAAACGGCTTGACAAGGTAATCGTCGGCGCCGAGGTCGAGTCCGCGCACGCGGTCTTGTTCGTCGCCTTTGGCAGTGAGGATTACGATCGGAACGTTGGAAAACTCGCGGATGCGCTGCGTCGCCCCGAACCCGTCCAATTTAGGCATCATCACGTCCATCAAGACCAGATCTATCAGCCGGTCGGAAAACATGTTGACCGCCTGCAAGCCGTCTTGTGCGCTGACGACTTCATAGCCTTCCGTCCGCAAATTGGCTTCCAAGAGGCGCAAATAGCGCGGTTCGTCGTCCACAATTAAAATGCGTTTTGCCATATTAACGCCTCCTATCCATTCACTTCATTAAGTTGATGGGCAGTTCAATAAAAAATGAAGAGCCTTTGCCAAGCGTCGATTCCACCCAAATCTTACCATGATGCGCTTCGATAATCTGCTTGCAAATATAGAGTCCCAGTCCCGAACCGGAGATGTTTTGTTCGTTTCGCGCGCGGAAAAACCGATCGAAGAGCAGCGGAAGAGCCTCAGGCGCAATGCCCGGTCCTTGGTCTCGAAATGCAAGTTGCACCGTTTCGCCCTGCGTGGAAAGCGAAGCTACGATCGGCGCGGCGGGAGCGTATTTAATCGCGTTCATAAATAAATTCTCGAGCACTTGCGCGATCCGCACACCGTCTCCATAGACCGAAGGCGTCGATTCAATCTCTACGCGCACATTCAAATCTTTATAGCGCGATTGAATGCGGTCAATCACATCGCGCAAGATCGCGTCTAAACGCAGCGGTTGAAATCGCAGCGGGAGCGTCTTGCTTTGCAGCCGCGCCGATTCGAGCATGTTTTCGATTAATAACCCCAGCCGGTCGGTCTCCTCATCAATGATCGTGAGAAATTCGTCGCGAGTCGCCTCGTCCCAGACGGCGTCTTTTCGCAGCAGGCTGGTGCTGTATCCTTTAATAAACCCGAGCGGCGTGCGCAGTTCGTGCGAGATCGCGCTGACGAAATCTTCCTGTAATTGCATCTGTCGCTTCAGGTCGTTCAAGGCGGCATTAGCGCGCTTCCACTGGAAACGTTCATATAAGATCGTCAACAGTTTGACGGCTGTCGTCGCCAGTTGAATATGCTCGCTTTCATACAACGGTCCGCCAAAACGCACAAAGGCTAACGCGCCTCTAACCGACGAGTCTTCGCCGCCCAACGGCAAACCCAGTAGGTACGCTCGCTGCAAGCGGTCAATGGCAGGCGCGGCGGGATTGGGTTCTTGCATCATGATCTCGCCCTGAGCGAAAACGCGGGCGGCAAATGTTTCGCCCCAGGCGGCGTCGGCTTCGGCGCTGCGCTCTCGTCCTACCGCGCGCGCGTATACGATCTCAAGCGACGCGCTGCGCTCATCGTGCAGGTATACGGCGACATTGTCGAACACGAATTGCCGGCGAAAGACGACAAAGAATTTCTCAATGCTGTCGCGCGTTGCATCCGCTTGCGCCGCGATTTGAATTAAGCTCTGCAAGAACTCCAGCGTGAGATTATCCATAACCTATGTTGCGGCGGGGGCGGAGAGCAACGGAAATTTAAACGAGGAACCGCGTCCCTCCAAAGAGTACACCTCGATCATAGAACCATGCGCTTCGATGATCTCGCGCACGAGCGCTAACCCCAGCCCCATCCCGCCATAGCGGCGCGTGGAAGAACCGTCTAATTGATGGAACGACTCGAAGATATCCTTCTGACGTTCAGTCGGGATTCCGATGCCCGTATCGGAGACCGAGACGACGACGAGGTTTTCGCCTTCGCGTTTAAGGTTGACCGCCACGCGTCCGCCAGCGGGGGTAAATTTAATGCCGTTTGCGATTAAATGATTCAACGCCCAAGCAATCTTTTGCGAATCGGCTTGCACAAAAGGCAGGTTCTCATCCGCAAAAACATGCAGTTCAACCCCTCGTTGCTGCGCCTTCGCAGCCGCCGATTTAACCGCAAGGTTAGCGAGGCGGCGAAGGTCTACCGCTTCCAGTTTGAGGCTCATTTCTCCACGCGAGGCAAGCGCGACCATAATGAGGTCTTCGATCAACGTCTCGAGCGCGCTCGCCGATTGTTGCGACACTTGCAGCGCGTGTCGCTGCTCTTCGACGACGGGTCCAAGCGATTCGCTCACAAGCAATTCGAGATAGCCTTTAATGTGCGTGAGCGGCGTGCGCAGTTCGTGCGAGATATTCGATATGAAATTGGATTTCAACTGGCTGAGTTCAGAGACGCGCTCCAACGCTCTTTGCAACTCGACGGTGCGCTCTTCCACGCGACGTTCGAGCGTGCGATTAGCGGTTTGCAGAGCGGAACGTAATTGAACGATCTGTTCCGTGATCGCTTGATTAAGCGCATTACGCTCGATCAATTTCAGTTGGACGAGAGCATCGCCCAACATAATGCGATTCCCCCGCGTCGCTTCGTCCTGTTGAAGGGTCAGCGCTTTTTGCAAACCTTCGGGGGAAAGAACGCCTTTTCGAATCAGGTATTCTCCCATGCGCGGCACAAGCATTTCAGGCGTAAGTTGAAGTTGATCTGTCATAATTAGTTTCACATTCTATATGTCAAATTCCAGATTCTACTTGAAACGTGAAGCTTGACACATGACACTTAAAGCGAAGCATAGACCCATTCTCCGTTAACCATTGTAGCCGATGATTCGAACGCGAGCAGTTCACTTGGATTGCAAGTGAACGGGTCCGCGTCGAGAACGATGAGGTCGGCGAGGAAGCCGGGCGCGAGTTTGCCGAGGCGGTCTTCCATGGATGCGGCGTAGGCGGCTCCGCTGGTGTAGCCCGCGAACGCCTGAGGCGTGGACAATTTCTGTTCGCCGCGCCAGCCCTCCACAGAGGGAGAACCGTCGGCGCGACGGCGGGTGACGGCGGCGCGCAATCCCCAAAACGGATTCGGCGATTCGACCGGCGCGTCGGACCCCAGCGCGAGCGTCGCGCCAAAGTCGAGTTGGGTTTTCCAAGCGTAGGCTAGTTTCGCCCGCTCGCCCCAGAATTGATCCGCCATCAGCATATCGGACGTGGCGTGGATGGGCTGCATGGATGCGATCACGTTGAGTTGCGCGAGACGCGGCGCGTCGTCGGGATGGATCACTTGCACATGCTCGATGCGATGACGAAGCGCGGGCAAATGATTTTCTTTTTCGTAGTTGCGGAGTTGTTCGTACGCATTCAACACTTCATGATTGGCGCGATCGCCGATGGCGTGAACCGTCATGCCGAGTCCAACTTGCGCGGCTTTGCGCCCATGCTCAAAGAGTTCCTCGCCGTCCATGTTGAGGATGCCGCGATTGTTTTCTTCGCCAGCGTACGGCTGGAACATCGCCGCCGTGTGCGGACCGAGCGCGCCGTCCATGAACGCTTTGACGTTGCCGATTCTGAGCATATCGTCGCCGAATCCGCCGCGCAGACCGATGGCGTGAATTTCATCGAGCAGTTCGACGGGCAGGTTTTTCAACACGCGCAGTTTTAATTTCTTTTCCGCGTGAAGGGCTTGCAACGCCATGAACGATTCGCGGCGGTCAAAATCGTGGACGCCGGTGAGTCCCATCTTCCATAAATTATGCTGGGCTTTTTCGATGGCATCTGTAATTTCTTGGATCGTCGGCTCAGGGATGACTCTTCCGACAAGTCCCATCGCGGTTTCGAGCAGAATGCCGGTGGCGTCCCCTTTGTCATCGCGCTGGATTTGTCCGTTGTGCGGGTCGGATGTTGACGCGGTGATGTTAGCGAGTTTCAGCGCGTTCGTGTTCACCCACCCGGCATGAAGCGATTTGGCGGTGAGATACGCGGGGTTGTTCGGCGCGATAGTATCCAACTCGCTTGCATGGGGCCAGCCCCTCACCCCTAGCCCCTCTCCCGCAGGGAGAGGGGGACTCTGCCACTCGTTTTGATTCCAGCCGTGACCGAGAATCCATTCGCCGGGTTTGGATGTTTTCACGCGCTCCGCCACGCGGCGCAGGCATTCTGCTTTCGTGTCCACTTCACAATCTATCTTTTGCAGCGCGAGCGAGTATTGATGCAAATGCAAATGCGCGTCGGTGAGTCCGGGGACGATGACGCGCCCGCGCATGTCCTGTCCTTTGGCGCGGGGGTAATGATTGAATAAATAATTCGTTTCACCCGCCGCGATGATTCGGTCACCGTCAATCACGAGGGCGGAAACTTTCGGCTGTGATTGGTTCTGGGTGTGGATGATGGCGTTGTGGAGGATGATCATGTTCATTCCGTAGGGGCGGGGTTTCCCCGCCCAAAACGGGGCGAGAGAACCTCGCCCCTACGAATTACGTCAATTTTTCCAACAGCGTATCCAATTCCTCGTCGGAATAATAGTAGATCGTCACTGTGCCGCCGCGTTTGCCGTGTTTCAGCGCGACCTTCGTGCCGAGGCTCGATTGCAACTTCTTTTCCACGTCGCTCACATTCGGACTTCGACCTGATTTCTTTTTCACTACGGGTCTGTTCCCTGAAAGTTTTCGCGCCAACACTTCGGTGGAGCGTACGCTCAAATCTAAATTTAGAATCTGATTCAATAAATGTTCTTGCGTCTTGGCGGATAACGACAGCATCGCGCGCGCGTGACCTTCTGTGATTCTGCCGTCTACCAGCGCTTGCTTCACCGCCGCAGACGCGTCAAGCAGACGCAGGGTGTTGGTCACTGCGACGCGGCTTTTGCCCACGCGCGAGGCGATGGTCTCATGCGACATCCTGAATTCTTTGGCGAGGTTCTGGTACGCTTCGGCTTCTTCAACAGGATTCAAATCCGCGCGTTGGACGTTTTCGATAAGCGCTAGTTCGAGCAATTGCTGGTCGGTCGCCGAGCGGATGACGACCGGCACGGTTTTTAACCCGGCCTTGCGCGAGGCTTGCAAGCGCCGCTCACCGGCGATTAGTATGTACATGCCGCCTTTACCCAGCGAGACGATGAGCGGTTGGATCACCCCATGCTCACGGATAGACGCGGCAAGATTCTCCAACTCTTCCGTATGGAACATTTCACGCGGCTGACGCGGGTTGCGCTGGATCGAATCAATCGAAACTTGTGTAACGCCGCCTTCGCCGCCTGCGGAGATTTTTCCACCGGGGATGAGAGCGTCAAGTCCTTTGCCGAGACCGGTACGTTTTGCCATAAAATACTCCTTTTTAAACACAAAGGGCTCTAAAGTCACTAAGGTTTGAGGCTTTAAAAACTTTGTGTCCTTCGTATCTTTTGTGGTTAATTGGTTTTTACACCATCGCCTTTCAACAATTCCTTTGCCAATGACTCATACGCCTGCGCCCCAACGGACGATGGCGCGTACGCCGAAATCGGCAGTCCATATGAAGGCGCCTCGGCAAGGCGGATACTGCGCGGCACGACGCTCTTGAACACCCGCCCCGGAAAATGATTGTTGACTTCCTTCACCACATCGGTCGAAAGATTCGTCCGCGGGTCGAACATTGTCAGAATAACGCCGCGTATACCAAGTTCGGAGAAGAGCGACGATCGCACACGTTCGATGGTCTGCGTGATCTGACCGAGTCCTTCCAACGCGAGATATTCGCATTGAACGGGGATCAATACGCCGTCTTTTGCCGCGACCAATCCATTAACCGTGATCAGCCCCAAAGAGGGCGGACAATCAATCAAAATGTAATCGTATTTGTCATTGAACGCCGCGAGCGCGTCTCGCAGACGAAATTCTCTGCCCGATTCTTCGACCAATTCAACTTCCGCGCCGGCAAGCGCCGGAGAGGATGGCAACAAAGAAAGTTGCAGCCGTTCGTTGAAAAGAATCGCGGACGCGGGGACGTCGCCAGACAGCAATGCCTCGTACGCGCTAACGGATACGCTGTTCTTATCCACGCCGAGGCTGGAGGTGGCGTTGGCTTGCGGGTCAATATCCGCGATCAAGACGCGCTGTCCATATTTTGCAAGATACGCGCCGAGATTGATGGCAGTAGTGGTCTTACCCACCCCGCCTTTTTGATTAACAAGAGTATAGGTGCGAGTCATACGATTTCCGATTTACGATTTTAGATTTGCGATTATCGCCACAGAGACCACAGAGATTTTGAGAAAATCTCAGAGAACTCTGTGCGCTCTGTGGCTATGTTTTACTGCAACACTTCCATCAAGCACAATTCAATCTCTGCTTGCGTCGGAATTCCATCCAGCCCAACGCGGGTCACAGAATGCGATGCGAGCAACGTTGCAAAGCGCGCGGCTTCCCACGGGTCGCGCGTGCGCGCTAAGCGAATAAAGAACGCCGCGGCAAAAATATCGCCGGCGCCGGTGGCGTCCGCTTCGTCTACTTCAAGCGCGCGGAAGCGACGGCGATCGCCATTCCAGTATAAGACGCATCCTTCCGCGCCCTCGGTGACGACCAGCATCCGCGTTTGGTGCGCCATCCGCTCGATAAGTTCATGATCGCCGCTTACGTCCTCGCGGCTGACGACGACGGCGTTCGCTTTTTGTAAAATTGTTTCCGAATTCAGCCAATCGCAGCGAAAGACGCGTCCGCTCGCATCCCATTGTCGCATCCAGCCCTGCGGAGTGATTCCCAAAAATGCAGGCGAGAAATCTTCCGGCAGCGACATATCCATTTCGTTGGCAATCGGGCCCAGATGAATAATGGATGCTCCGCGCCACGATCTCGGAACCAAGTTGAAGTCAATCCTTGCGGCTTGCGCGCGCAGGTATTGCACGCGCCCTTCCGGCGTATACACATTCTCAAAAGTTGCGCTGCGCAAAGAATCGCTCGAAACGACGGGAATGCCGTTCAACGCATCCAGCGGAGTCTCTTTGCCGACCGCCGTGACGATCCCCGCTTTCATTCCCAACGCGCGCGCCGTCAGCGCAGCATAAGCGACCGTTCCACCCAACCTTGCGCCATCTGCGGTTAAATCATGCGCCGCATGACCGATCGCGAGATACTCCACGGCTTCGAGCGAAACAAGGCTGCGCATGAGCAGATTATACCGAATAAAAATATAGGGGCGACCCATTGGGGTCGCCCCTATATAATTCACGCGTTCTTCGGAACGATGGTCACTTTACGGCGCGGTTCCTCGCCAGCGCTTTCGGTAGTCACATCGGGATGGTCGCGCAGGGCAATGTGAATGATGCGGCGTTCGGCGGAGGGCATCGGCTCAAGCGATTGCTTCTTCCCATTTTTAGCGACCTGTTCCGCCATGCGTTTCGCCATTTGGATCAATTGCTTCTCGCGGCGGTCGCGATAACCTTCCACGTCCACAAAAAGCTGCGCCCACTCTTGTGTTTCCTTCCCTACGATCAGCGACGCTACATGTTGAAAAGCGTTCAATGTTTCGGAATGCCGCCCGATCAACGCTCCAAGGTCGTTGCCGCGCACGTCTACATAGATGCCGTGTCGGTCGTCTTGCTCGTTATAATGCGCGGAAACTTGCGCTTCCAAATGCATTAGATGGATTAATTTAGAAACGACAGATTCGACGGTTTCGAGAACCGCATCAACTTCAGAATCCGATTGAGAATCTGAAGCGGAAGCGGACTGAGGCTCGCGGTGATTTGTCTCCCGTTCTTCTTGCGATTCGCTCAAAGCGGCGACCTCGGTTGATTCGGCGCCTTCAAACGCAGCCCCGCCTTCAGGGATAACCGTCAAACGCACGCGCACCTGCGCTTTGCCCAGTTTAAACAAGCCTTTGTTGCCCACGTCCAGCACTTCAACGCCAACGCGGTCCGCAGTCAGTCCCAGTTCGGCAAGCCCTTGCGCGAGAGCTTCCTCGACCGTGGGCGCGATGATCTCAAGAGTCATTCTTTGATTCATGCCCGCCTCCTTCGGCTATGTTTTTTTGCCGCCGGGCAGTAGATTTCTCCAGTTGACCTTGCCCATCATCGCGTATTGCACGATGCTTAATACATTGCTGATCACAAAGTAAACCGAAAGTCCGGAGGCGTAATTGATCGAAAACATAAACAACATGATCGGCATATAGTAGCCCATCATTTTTCCCGTCGCCGCAGATTGGTCGCCAGGGTTAGCGGGCGGCATGGTCAATTTGGTTTGAATGAACGTGGTCAATCCGACGATCAGCGCCAGAATAGGAACGCTTACGCCGAAGATTAACGTCCGCTCGGGCAAGCCCATATCAATACCGAGAAATTTGCTGTTCAATGGAATTAATGCGGCGACGTCTTGCAGCCCAAACGCGGCGAGGCTCTTGGAGAGCTTGAGAATGCTCAACGGATAAGAGCCGATCGCATATGTGATCGCGGGAATTAACGCGAACAGGATAGGGAATTGGATCAACATCGGCAGGCACGAGCCGAAGACGTTAATGCCTCTTTCGCGATAGATACGCATTTGTTCCTGCGCGAGTTTCTCGCGATCTTTGGCATACTTTTTCTGGATCGCCATCCATTCCTTGTCCGTTTGCAGATCTTGCATGGCTTTCGCGCCTTTCATCTGCTGGGCGTTGAGGGGCCAGGTAGCGAGACGAATCAGCGCCGTCAGCAGGATAATAGCGATGCCGAAATTATGACCTACGAATTGATAGATCAGAATCAGAATATTGACAAGCAGATCAATGACGCTGCTAAAGTTCATGAACGCCAGCACAAGCACGGCGATCACCGCGAGAGTCTTTAATGTTTCGCGCGGGTTAACCTGTGGAAGTTCGGGGCGCTGCGCCTGCGTTGGATTGCTGGGATTTTTCATAGGTGAATAACTCTTATTTTCCCGAGAACGTCCAAACGGCTTTGCCGTTTTGGTCGAGAGCGACAAGATAATAATCGGAATCAAGATATGCGACAAGCGTTAAGCCTTCTGCAAAGACCGGCGTGGTATACGCCTTGCTTTTCTCTTTTCCTTGAAACCATAAACTTACTTTCCCATCGGCGCTAATGGAATAAATTCCGCCCGATTCAGTCGCGATCAGAATCTGATCGCCCACAACTAGCGGGCTGGCAGTGATGGAAGCGTCTGGGCGCACAGGTTCCCAATTCAAGCGTTGTTCCGCTGTATTGTACGAATAAACGTAACCGTCTACGTCGGCGAAGTAGAGATTATCGCCATCCGCAACCGGCGTTCCCCAAATCCACCCTTTCGTCTCAAGCGCCGTTTGATGCGCGCCGGTGAGCGGGTCGAAGCGTTCAAGTTTCTTGGCTAACGAGCCGGCATACAGCGCGCCGTCGCCGCCGAGAGCCACCCCGCCCGGCACAGCGCCGTTCAAGTCCACGCGCCAAAGGACTTCGTACGTGGAAAGATCAACAGCCGCCACCGCTTTATCTAACGAGGTGATGAAGAGCCGCTCGCCATCGGTGATGGGCTGCGCCCATAAACGCGATTCATTTTTGCCGGGCTGAGAAACTTCAATCGTCCGAACCGCTTGCTTTTCGGGCATGCCGTCGTTCAAATCGAGGACATAGATCTTCCCATCAGAGTTCGGCGCGAAGAGCAGTCCGTCAATCTCCAACGGCGGAGCGATCCACAAGCCTTTGGCTTGGTTGAACTTCCATCTCACCGCCGGAGTTGGGGCTTTGTCTATGGCGCTGAAGTTTTTAGGATCAACGGCGTACAACATATGGCGGTTATTGGCGTTGGCAATGACAACCAGCCCGTCGGTCATCGTGACCGGCGGAACGATGAACATATCGGGGTTCGTATTGAACAACGTAAAGCCCGCCTTCTCGCCGGAGAACGACCATAACAAGTTATGGGTCTTCAAATCCACGGCGTACACCGTCGAAGTGTGCGCAAGGTATGCCACATCGCCCGAAGTAGAAAGCCCAGGCCAAGCGACTGCGCCGGTGCATCCGCTTAAGACAAGCGCGAACAAAAGGACAAACAGGATGATCGATTTCTTTTTTTGCATGGAAAAAATGCGCTCCTATGGAACAGGGTCGTACCCCCCGGGGTTGAATGGGTTGCATCGCAACACGCGCCAGAGCGCCATGAACGATCCTTTAAACGCGCCGTGTTTATAGATCGCTTGGTAGCCGTAATGCGAACACGACGGATAAAAGCGGCAGGTATTGGCGGGCAAGCCCTTCGAGACGGTCATCTGATAGAGTCGAATTAACGACAACAGCGCGATGCGCGGAAGATTCCAGATCGTGCGCGGCAAGTCGCGCAGACGCGGCTCATGAGAATAATCGTGCAGGTGAAATTCAGACATCATACGGAAGAAGATGGCGCATACAATTGCGCGCGTTGCAACAAATTGAGCAGGGCTCGGCGGGTTTCCTCCAGCGTGGCAGAGGCTAACCCAGAGCGGGCTATCAGGATCAAGTTTGCACCCGTTTTCTCCGATCCGTGTTGAAAGTCTAGGCTAGGCAGGAGCGGTCGGATCGCTTCGCGCAACAGGCGTTTTGCCCGATTGCGCCGAACCGCCGATCCGGCGGCGCGCCCGGCGGCGACCCCCACTCGCACGCTTCCTTGTTCGTTCTTTTCGACGATCAAAACGACAAGCGGGTGGGCATAAGACTTGCCGGAACGCCTCACCCGCTTGAATTCTTCAGACCGGGTCAGACGGAACTTTCTCTGCACCCGCGCTCAGTTCCGCCTACCAGCGGACTTTCTTTACATGGTTATTGGCGGTCTTCGTCAATTGATGACGCCCGCGCAAGCGACGACGCTTAAGAACGGCGCGCCCATCCGCAGTGGACATGCGTTTGCGGAAGCCGTGCACGCGCACGCGCCGTCGAATCTTCGGTTGATACGTTCGTTTCGTCATTCGTACTTTCCTCGTTTCAAAATAATCGCAGCTGGTCTTTTCAGAACAGCGGGTTATTATACCGTAGGAATTTTGATTCGGTCAATCGAATTCCGTTCCGTTTCATCTCGCAGTAAGACGGGAGCGACGCAGAGCGACGCAACGATCAGCGCGCCGCCTCCGCCGCGTCCGAACGCGAGTATCGCGATCGTCGGCAGGGCATAGAAAAACGCGACAAAGATGCGTTGAGGCAGGTTATTCTCTCGAACAAGAATCGCAAAGGGAATCAGCAACATCATAAAGTCGTAATTGTATAAATACGGGCTGACGAGCAGCGCTCCCAACGTCGTCGCAGCGAAAAGAATTTCATGCGAGCGCGCCAGCGTTCTTCTTCGAATAAAGAAGAGCGCGAGACAGATCAGCAAGAGTATTGCGGCGAGCGCCGCCGCGCGCGCCAACGACCCGTCGAATAATGCGCGAGACAGATAGACCGGCAAGCTTACGCATTCAGAGCAAGCGGAGACGTTCCCTTCGCTGCCATAGGCTAACAACATAGCGGGATAATTGACGATCCAATTCGGGTCTGCTATGAAGCCGGCGGCGAAGAGACTTATAGCGGAAAGAACGGTAAGCCGCAACGTCCGCCGCCCAAAGTCGTTCTTCTGAGCGATCAGCCAAAATAACGCGGCGATAATCGTCAGCGCGCCAAGATGCGGTTTGAATGTGAGCAGCGCAATGCCCAGCGCGCTAAACGCCGCATGTTTCCGCCGCGCCGCGTAGATCGTCAAGGCGGTTCCCAGCAAAATCGGGAAATCGTATTGCCCAACCGCCAAGGTTCCGAGCGTCGGCAAAAACATCAACGCGGCAGGGAAAGCGATCAACCGCAACCGTCCGCTCCAGCCGTCGGTGAGCAGCCAAACGGAGAGGAATAACATAGCAAGGTTCAATTCAAACCACAACGCCGCCGCGGCTTGCGCGGGAAGCAATCCCAAATAGAACGTAGCAAGCGCGTACCAAGGCGGGTAGGGAAAACGCGCTAGAAAGAATTTGCCGGGCTGCGCATCTTCTGTGGCGCGTAACGCGATCTCTTCCACCGCTTCAAGGTCATAGATCGGCACGCGCCCGACGAGAGCCAAATCGGTGTAGTAGAGCGCGCTGAAGTCGGAATTGATCGGCAGCGCATTTGGAAGATACAATGCCGCTCCCAACATCAAACCAAAAATAAGGGCGATCAGAACGCAGGTTAACAGCGAACGCCGGTTAAACATATCCGAATTGTATCCTCTCCTCAGTCAATTCGTGCTATCATGCAAAAGCCATGCCAGCCATGAGTTCTTCTGAAGTCAATCGGTTCAAAGGGCAACTCACAACGCGTCTTCCGCTGACGTGGCTCTCGCTCGCTTTCCTCGGCGGAATTATCCTCGGCAGTTTGGTTTTGCATTCAACGCGGGTCTGGGTTGGGCTCGCGCTCCTCCTGGCGCTTTCCGCGCTTCTCGTTCGCGCCATCTCGACTCGTTTTCGTAAGTCTTTCTCCAATATTCCTTTTTCGTCCGTTCTTTTTCAACCCTTTTCTTTCATCTTGCTCGCCTTCCTCTTTCTCGGCTCCGCCCGTTATCAATCCTCTGTTCCAAATTTCGACGCGTTCCACATCGCCTTTTATAATGATCGCGAGTACGATCTGTTGATCACCGGTTATCTCATCGAGCCGCCCGATTATCGCGACGCTTATACAAACCTGCGCATCGAAACAACTCACATTGATACCGGCGACGGCGACCTGAGGGTTAGCGGCTTGCTTCTCGCTCGCGTAAGCGCGAATCAAACATTCCACTATGGAGAGATCGTCCGCCTACGCGGCGCGTTAAAAACGCCGCCCGCAAACGAAGATTTTTCGTACCGCGATTATCTCGCCGCACAAGGCATCCACGCCTACATGACCTCTGCCAAAGCGACCATCTTGCCGAGTCAAGGAGGCAATATCTTTTCCGCCGCATTGTACGCGTTAAAAGAGAAATCGCTCGCCAGAGTCTATCGCCTCTTCCCCGATCCAGAATCATCGTTATTGGCTGGCATCCTTCTCGGCGTGGATACGGGTCTCACTAAAGAGTTACAGCAAGCCTTTAAAAATACCGGCGCGGCGCACATCATCGCTATCTCCGGCTTCAATATCAGCATCGTCGCCGCCATATTTGTGATTTTGTTCAGCCGCTTCTTCGGTCCGCGTTGGGGCGCAGCGCTGACGATCGTCAGCATCGCCGTGTATACGATCCTCGTCGGCGGAGACGCGGCGGTTGTCCGCGCCGCGATCATGGGCAGTCTGGCGCTGTTCGCAAAACAAGTTGGGCGGAGACAATTCGCATTAAACACGCTCTTTGCAACAGCGTTGATCATGTGCATATGGAATCCCTTGTTTATTTGGGACGTTGGGTTTCAATTATCCTTTTTTGCGACACTTGGTCTGATCCTCTACGCCGAACCGTTCTCAAACGTTGCCATAAACATCCTTGAACGATTCTTTCCATCCTCGACGGTAGAAAAGATCGTTCAGCCGCTGTCTGAGTTCGTTTTACTGACCTTCGCCGCGCAATTAACGACCATTCCGATCATGGCGTATCATTTTCAACGCATCTCGCTTGTTTCGTTCATCGCCAATCCATTTATCTTGCCAGCGCAACCTGCCGTATTAATCCTTGGCGGCGCGGCGGTAATTCTCAGCTTCATCTGGTTTCCTCTCGGGCAACTCGCGGCGTGGGTTACCTTTCCATTCGTAGCCTACACGATCCGCATCGTCGAATTATTCGATCGCGTTCCGCATGGGATCATCTTTTTAGGCGCTTTTTCCATCTGGTTTGCAATTCTCTTCTACGCAGCGCTCTTCGGGCTGACATTTGGCGGGACGCGGTTGCAAACGTGGATGCGCGCCGCTCAAGCGCGCGCGCGAGCCGTCGGCGTGGGAAGCGCGATCATGGCGTTAATGCTGGCGCTGTCGCTAGCCTGGCGCGCCCTCTCTGCCGCGCCAGATCAACTTCTACACCTCACCTTTTTGAACGTCGGCTCGGCGGACGCGATCTTCATCAAAACGCCCGGCGGCGACTCTATCTTGATTAACGGCGGAGCAAGCGCGACAATCCTCTCCGATGAACTCGGCAGGCGACTCTCTACGTTTAATCGCAGACTTGATTGGCTGGTGATCGCCAACACGCGGGAAGAGCAACTCGCCGCTTTACCGCGCGTCATTGAACGTTATCCGCCCGCACAAGTATTATGGAGCGGAAATCGACAAGGATCATTTTCTTCGCGAAAATTAAATGAAGATTTAACTTCACAGGCTATCCCGGTATCGCTCGCTGAGATGAATCAGACGCTCGACCTCGGCGACGACGCGACATTAACGATCCTCACAACCGGTTCGCGCGGCGCAGTATTATTGCTGGAATGGAAGAATTTTCGCGCATTGTTGCCGGTCGGCATGAGCTTCGATGCGCTGGACGAATTGCAGAACGGCGCGAGCGTCGGTCCGGTCAGCGTGTTGTCGCTTGCCGATGCAGGCTACGCGCCGTCGAATCCGCCGGAATGGATCGCTAATCTAAACCCCGAACTGATCGCGCTATCGGTAGCAGCGGACGATCTCAACGGAATGCCCGACGGAAGAACGCTCAAGCTTGTGAAAGATTATTCATTGGCGCGCACCGACCAGAACGGTTGGATCGAAATTATCACGAACGGCGAGCAAATGTGGGTGAACGTGGAAAAAGCGGGAAAGTAAGCTGCGTCCATTAGAGAACGCTCTCTCAGGCGGCAATGAACGTCATTGCACCGCGTTCAAAGCTTTTACAAAAATATCAACCATCCGCTCGATGTTGATCTCTTCCTTAACAATACGATACGATTCCGCGCCCATCGTTCTCAGACGCGCCGTATCCGAAAGTGCGTTCCTCATCGCGGCGACCAACGCTTCAAAATCGTCGGGCGGAACTTGCCAGCCATTACCCGCTCGCACAAGATCGTTTTGCGTGCCGTCTCCTTGCGCTACGATTACGGGCAGTCCGTACCCCATCGCTTCCTGAACCGCCAGCCCGCCGGTGCCCGGTAAGACGAAGAGATCGGCTTCTTCAAAATAAGGTTTCAATTCCGCGCCGTGTTTCGCGCCTACAAACTCCGCCGAGGGGAGAATTTCCGCGGCGAGTTCTTCAAAGGCTTCGCGTTCGGGTCCATCGCCAACGATGACTAAACGCACATTCTGAATTTCCGCGCACGCGCCAAGCAATAGGTCCACATTTTTGCGAAACTGCAAACGTCCCACGAAAAGAATCACAGGTTGAAGGTTGAAGGTTGAAGGTCGGCTTGGCAGTTCCCATATTGGCGAAGGCAAGACAGAATTGCGCGCGGTGAAAATACGATCGAGCGGAAAGCCCAAATCGGCGTACTCATCCGCGCCGCGTTGACTGTAAGCAATCAACGCGTCGAATTGGCGAAGAAAATTTATTCTGCGCTTCTCTCGGAATCCGCTCGCTGGCGGCGCGCCTAATCCCCAGCCGATGACCGGCTGATCGCGCTCGTGCATCCAGTTTACGGCGGCAGGCGTGGAAAGATAGCGCGGATTAGCCTCCACGATCAGCGCATCGGGTTTCCATGCCTTCAGCCAGTTCGTTAATCCTTGTTGATAGCACAAATAGAATGCGCCGCCACAAAGATGAATATTTTTTCCTATTTGATAATTGGCAACTTGCAATCGGTCTGTCGTTGCAATTCCTTCGTTGGCGCGCGGCGCGCCGGCGAAGAGACTCATCCCATCATCGCAGGCGGCGGCGAGCAGGTCGAAGAATGGCGCGCGATAACCGGGCAGGACGCGTTGTTGCAGGGCTAGCCTGCCATTAAAGCGATTCATGCGGATGTGTGCGGCGCTTGCCAAGCGGGCGATTTATGAACGTGAACGACTTTCCAAGCGCCATCCAGTTTTACGATCACGCGGCTTTCGTTATGCGAAACCACCGTCACGCCATCCGTCGTTGCCGCGCTAGTCAACAGCGTATAGCTTACGATCGCAGTCTCGCCATACTCTTGGACGCGCAAATTGGATAGATCGTAACGGACAGTCGCTTTACCTTCCGCCGCCGCGCCAAAGACCGCGCCGCGCTCCGCGTTGGAAGACATCATAAATTCATGGAATGGAAGCCCGTCAATGCGATGCGGCGCGATCCACCATTCGTATAACGTCAGATCTTCGGCGGCGGTCTCGTAATATGTTTTCACATCGTTCTCTTGAATAGACTTCAAATGCTTCTTCAGAAAATCAATAATTTCAACAAACATATATGCTCCTTCTACTTATCAACGATTGAGTCTCTGACGGAATTATCGCGTCATTTCAACAATACAGTCAGATAACGATCTACCATGGCGTCTAACCCGAAAGTCGATTCAGCCCGTGCGCGCGCCGCTCTACGAAAGCGTTCATTATCGCGCAAGACCTCTTCCGCCGCATCCGCCAGCGAGGGGATATCAGGTCGCTGCAACCGCCATGGATTCGCCCCATGAGGCGCAAGCCGGCCAGCGCCTCCTTGCACAAGTTCCGGCAGCGCCCCGGTCTCAAAACCGACGACGGGCAACCCGCACGCCAGCGCTTCGATGACCGCATTCGGGCAGGCTGGGTTCACTTCCGCAGAAAACAACAAATGCGACGAACGTTCAAGGAAGGGGATCTCCTCGCGCGGCAGCGAATCCATAAAACGGATGCGAGCCCCTTTTTGCTCCTGCAATTTCTTTTTCGCGCTTGCATCCACCCGTCCGACAACGACAAGTTCGATCGCATATTTCTGCGATAAGCGTTCCGCCAACTCGGTTGCGTAAAACAACCCCGAATCCAAACCGCCCGCCAGACTGCCCTCCACGACCAGCAGCCGATAGAAATCGGCGGGGCGTTCATGCGCACCCGCGGGCGAATACTGTTCCAAGTCTACGCCGTTCAAAATCACGGAAGTGGGAATCGCCGCCGCGCCGTACCAAGCCCGCCACCAACCTTCGACGAATTGACTCTGATAGATAACCCGATCCGCCAAATAATTGCGAATGAACGAAAGATTCCAGTTTCCGTAGATCGCGCGAGCCGTATAGCGCAATCCGGTCCAGCGCGCACGATGCGCCCAATTCAGACCATCAAGGCGTTGAACGATGCGCCGTCCTTGCGCGCGTGCGCGCCGCAAACGGAGCAGGTTCTTCGTCCCAGCCAACACAAGGACAGCGTCTGAGGGTTGATCCAGATCGTAGGTCGCATCCACATGCCGGGCGCGGAGTCCGCGTTCAAACTTAAGCCGAAAAGAAGTCACGCCGCCCAAACTCTCCACGCGGGGGAAAATACAGATACGAGTCATAGACGTATTATAATTGCCGAAAGGATTGCCATGGAAAAGCCCGATATCGAGTTCGTCTCCTTTTTAAAAGCCTATCCAACCTACCCAACGACGCGCCTGATTGACGACTTGCGCGCCACTGATTATGCGCGCCTTGACCTTGGCGGGCATGTGTATCTCGATTACACCGGCGGCGGGTTGTACGCCGAATCGCAATTACGACGGCACACCAATTTGCTCGTCGAACATGTCTTCGGCAACCCGCATTCCAGCAACCCTTCTTCGCAAGCGGCAACGCGCCTCGTCGAACACACCCGCGAATATGTAGGACGTTTCTTCGGCGCCGATCCCGAAGAATACCTTGTCATCTTCACCTCCAACGCCAGCGGAGCTCTGAAACTGGTCGGCGAATCCTACCCATTCGCTAACGGACGCTACTTGTTGACCTTCGACAATCACAACTCGGTCAACGGGATTCGAGAATTCGCGCATGCGCGCGGCGCGGAGGTCACATATATCCCGATCGTATTACCCGATATGCGCGTCGACGAAGCGACTCTGCGGCGCGAGTTGGCGCAGCCTTCGGAACACGGTCACAATCTGTTCGCCTACCCTGCACAATCGAATTTCTCCTCGGTGCAACACCCGCTCGCCTGGATCGAAGAAGCGCGCGAACACGGCTGGGACGTGTTGCTTGACGCCGCCGCCTTCGTACCGACTAGCAAACTAGACTTGAGCAAGGTTAAACCCGATTTCGTGCCGGTTTCCTTTTATAAAATGTTCGGCTACCCTACCGGGCTAGGCGCGCTGATTGCGAAAAAATCGGCGTTGGAAAAACTGCATCGTCCGTGGTTCGCCGGCGGAACGATCACCGTCGCTTCAGTGCAGGGCGATAAATTCTATATGGCAGAAGGCGCTTCTGCATTTGAAGACGGCACGATTGACTACCTCAACATTCCAGCGATCGAAATCGGACTCAAGCATATTGAATCGATCGGCTATGAGGTGATTCACGAGCGCGTTAAATGCCTCACCGGCTGGTTGCTGGATAACTTAACGACGCTGCAACACAATAACGGCGCGCCCCTCGCGCGAGTCTACGGGCCGACTTCCACAGAAAGGCGCGGCGGAGCCGTGACCGTCAACTTTTACAACCGCGACGGCGTCGCTTTCGACCATCGTTATATTGAAGAACAAGCGAACGCCTCTACGATCTCCTTACGAACCGGCTGTTTTTGCAACCCCGGCGCAGGCGAAGTAGCATTGGGCGTTTCACGCGTCGAACTGGATGTTTGTTTCACACAGCCCGGGCACGAAGAGCGACTTTCACAAGACGATTTTCGCATGTGCTTCGACGGCAAATCCATGGGCGCAGTGCGCATCTCGATCGGCATGGTTACAGATTTCAAAGACGTACGAAAATTCCTACATTTCGCAAAAAGCCTGCTGTCATAGAGAATCGAATCGAGCGGCTGAAAAACCAATTTCCGTAGGCGAGAAAGACCAGCCTTTAAAAAATCCGACCTCAGCGATGGCGGCATCGAGACGATCTCACAAGACAAAGCTTAAAATCAAACAGGAAATTGCCATGAATCTCAAAACAGATGTAAAAAAGAAACCAGTTACAGCCGCCAAAAAGAACTCAGGGTTGTCGGCTGAAGAAATCGCAGCGATGAAGGAGACGATCAAGGAAAGAAAGATGGCGGCAAACAAGGAGGAAATGGAAAAAGCCGTGTTCGAGAAAATAGCCGCGATGAAGGACAACGAGCGCGTCATGGCAAAAAAGATTCATGGAATTGTTAAAGCCGTTGCGCCGCAACTCACGCCGAAGACCTGGTACGGAATGCCCGCCTATGCTAATGCGGAAGGCAAGGTCATTTGTTTCTTTCAGGCGGCGAGCAAATTTGGCGTGCGATATAGCACCCTTGGCTTTAACCCCGACGCGAAACTCGACGACGGCAATATGTGGGCGGCTGGTTTTGCTGTAGTAAAGATAACCGCCATCGAGGAAACAAAGATCGCCGCATTGGTGAAGAAAGCGGTAAGGCAAGAGACAATTTTCTGAAAGTCCGCTTTATGTCGCTCTAACGGAGTGTTTTTCCGCGACCGAAGGATATAAAACCACTTTGCTATTGCCCAGCCCGACATAGTCCATTTGCCGAACGATAATGAGAAAACGGTGAAAATTAAGCATTCAGCCTTGACTTTTCTTCTTTAACGCATATAATTGCGGGGTTGGACAAAAGATTATGCAACGTATCGCAAGCGCTTCAGGAAAAGTCGGAAGCGCTTGCCTTTGTTTGTCTCTAACGGCAGCCAATTGTATCGTCTAGAAACTGCCGCACTCCTCAACCCCTTTTCAGGAGAAAACACGTGGAAACTAAAGGACTGACAGCGCTCCGTATCAGCCTCGCCTCGCCTCAAACGATCCTCTCATGGTCGTATGGAGAGGTGCTGAAACCCGAAACCATTAACTACCGCCGCTTACGCCCCGAAAAAGACGGCTTGTTTTGCGAAGCCATCTTCGGACCGCAACGCGATTGGCAATGCTATTGCGGAAAATATAAAAACCCCCGCTTCAAAGGGATTAAATGTGAAAAATGCGGCGTAGAAGTAACCCGTTCCGCCGTACGCCGCGAACGGATGGGACATATCGCATTAGCGACTCCCGTCGCGCATATTTGGTACACCCGCCGCATCCCTTCCTACTTGGGAATGTTGCTTGATATTTCACGTCGCAATCTGGATCGCGTGCTGTACTTCGCTCAATACATCGTTACGTATGTAGATGAAGAAGCTCGCAACAAAGCGCTTAAACGCCTCGAAGATGAAATCTCGGACACCGAGCGTGAACAGGCGGCGGGCGTCAACTCCAAGATCGCCGAAGTCAAAACCAAACGCGATCATTCAGTGGCTGAGATCAATCAAAAGATCGCCGCGCTCCAGCAAGACTACGACGAAGTCATCGCAGAGAAGCTCGACCCTGTCATCAAAGAAGGACAAAAGCTCGAAAAACTACTGCAAGGTCAAATGAACGAGCATGCAAAAAAGGCGGCGACATTTGAACTAAGCGGCGAAAAGATTCTCGACGCCGGCGACAAGGTCACCGCCAAGCACATCGCGCACGTGCAAACGATTGTTCAGAAAAAACTCGAAGCGTTGGAAAACGAACTGAAAGATCAGCGCGCCAAAGAACTGGAAGAGCTCAAAATGGACGCCGGGCGCGTCAAAGCGGACGCCGATTTAAAGATGGAAAGCCTGCGCTCTCAACTCGAAGAACAAACTTCCGTCTCATCAGACAATTCATCGCGCCAGCGCGACGAATTGCTTGAACTGCGCCCCTTCACCTTCTTGAGCGAGATTCGCTATCGCGAACTCAAACAACGTTGGGGGCAAGTCTTCCGCGCCGACATGGGCGCCGAAGCCTTCTACGACATCCTCAAACGGCTCGACCTCGACAAGCTCGCCGAAGAACTCTGGCACGAGGTCAAAACCACGAAATCAAAGCAGAAGCGCAAGAAATCAACCACGCGTTTGAAAGTTGTAGAAGCATTCAAACGTTCCGGCAATCGCCCTGAATGGATGATCCTCACTATTTTACCGGTCATCCCTCCCGACCTGCGCCCGATGGTGCAACTCGACGGCGGACGATTCGCCACCTCCGATTTGAACGATCTCTATCGCCGTGTGATCAACCGCAACAATCGTTTAAAGCGCCTGCTCGAACTCGGCGCGCCCGACGTGATCATTCGCAACGAGAAGCGTATGTTGCAGGAAGCGGTAGACAGTCTGATTGACAATTCACAGCGCGGCAAAGCCCTTAGCCGCCGCGGACGACGCGAACTCAAATCTCTCAGCGATATGCTCAAGGGAAAGAAGGGACGCTTCCGCCGCAACCTGCTCGGCAAACGCGTAGACTACTCCGGGCGTTCCGTGATCGTGGTCGGTCCGCAGCTCAAACTATATCAATGCGGGCTGCCGAAGAGCATGGCGCTCGAACTTTATCGTCCGTTCGTCATCGCATGGATCGTGAAAAACAACTATGCCGCTAACGTGAAAGGCGCTCGCCGCCTGATCGAACGCAACCGTCCCGAAGTCTGGGAAGCGCTCGAAGGCGTGATCGGCGAACGCCCGGTGTTGTTAAATCGCGCGCCTACGCTGCATCGCTTGGGCATTCAGGCATTTGAGCCGATCCTGATCGAAGGTTCGGCGATCCAATTACATCCACTCGTCACAACCGCCTTCAACGCAGACTTTGACGGCGACCAAATGGCAGTGCATGTGCCGCTTTCGCAAAAAGCGGTGAAAGAAGCGCGTGAGTTGATGCTCGCTTCCAAAAACTTGTTAAAACCAGCCGACGGCGAACCGATCATTTCTCCGTCAAAAGACATGGTGTTGGGCATCTATTACCTTACCATGCCTCAACGCGCGGCAAACAAAGGCGACGGACGCATCTTCTCCAATTTCGACGAAGTTGAAATGGCGTACGCGCTCGATCAAGTGGAAATTCATGCCGAGATCAAATTACCCGTCAAAACTTGGTACGCCGAAAACGGCGACCGTCTCGCCCAGCCTGAAACGCGCCTCGTGGACACAACCGTTGGACGCGTTATCTTCAACCGCATCTTGCCGGAGGAAGTGCAATTCATCAATCAAAAACTCGATAAAGGCGGCGTGAAAGATCTGATCGCCGAGGTCTACGAAGTTTGCGGGCAGGAAGAAACTACAGAAATCGCCGATAACATCAAATCGCTTGGCTTCGAATATGCGATGAGATCGGGCACCACGCTCGCCGTCGCCGATATTTCCATTCCGACAGAACGCAAGGAGATCATCGAAGAAGCCCTGAAAATGATCGAAACCGTTCAGCGCGATTTTCGTCGCGGCTTGCTCACGGAACAAGAAAAGAACGAGCGCGAGATCGAAGTCTGGCAGGAAACGACCGACAAAGTCGCTGACGCAGTGAAGCGGGCAATGGACCCTGACGGCAACCTCTCGACGATGGCATCTTCCGGCGCGACCAAAGGCGGGTTCTCCACCATCAGCCAGTTGGCGGGCATGCGCGGTTTAATGGCTGACCCCTCCGGGCGCATCATCCCAATGCCGATCCGCTCTAACTTCCGCGAAGGCCTCACCGCGCAAGAATACTTTATTTCGACGCACGGCGCACGCAAAGGTCTAGCCGATACGGCGCTCCGTACTGCCGACGCCGGTTACCTCACCCGCCGTCTCGTGGACATTGCCCAAGATATCATCATTAACGAGCCGGATTGCGGCACGCACGACGGAAAAATCATCCGTCGCAGCGACGATGTGGCAGGGCAACCGCTCAGTGGGCGCATCTTCAGCCGCCTGCTCGCCGAACGCGTCATTGACCCGAAAACCGGCGAAGTGATCGCTGAACGCGACGATATCGTCAATCAGGAAGTAGCGCGTCGTATCGCGGCTTCGGGCGTGAGCGAAGTTAAAGTGCGCTCGCCATTGACCTGCGAACTGCAACACGGTATTTGCGCCAAATGCTACGGTCTCGATCTTGGGCGCGGCGCGATGGTCAATTTGGGCGCGGCGGTCGGCATCGTCGCGGCGCAATCTATCGGCGAACCGGGCACGCAACTGACGCTGCGCACCTTCCACACCGGCGGCGTCGCCGCTGGCGGATCGGATATCACCACCGGTTTGCCGCGCGTGGAAGAATTATTCGAAGCGCGCAAACAGCCCAAAGGCGAAGCCCTTGTCGCCGAGATCAGCGGCACGATACGCATTAATCAATCTGAAAAATACGCCGATTTACGCGATGTTTATATTGAAAACAGCGAACTGGTCAGCGACGAATACGCCATTCCGGAGGATTGGACTTTCGCGGTCAAAGATGAAGCGGAAGTCAAAGCCGGCGATACGCTGGCAACGTTAGAAGACGCCAAAATCCTCGCGCAACATGCCGGGCGAGTCCGCGTTGATAAAAAAGGACGCAAGGTCGTCGTTTCGTACGATCTTCGCGAGGAAATTTCGTATGAAGTTCCCACGTCGTCGCGTTTGCTTGTAAAAAACGGCGAGAAGGTCGAAGCCGGCGCAGCGTTGACCGAAGGCTCGCTCAACCCACACCGCGTGTTGAAAATTCAGGGCCGCGAAGCCTGCGAAATGTACCTGATGACCGAGGTGCAGAAAGTGTACCGCTCGCAAGGACAGAACATTCACGATAAACACTTCGAGGTCATCATCCGCAAGATGCTGAGCAAAGTACAGGTCACACGTCCGGGCGATTCAAAATTCCTGCCAGGCGACCCGGTCGACCGGCTTGAACTGCGCAAGCTCAATGAACAACTCTATGCCGAGGGCAAACAGGTCGTGAAGTTCTCCGAGGTGTTGCTCGGCGTTACAAAAGCCTCGCTCAGCACCGATTCATTCCTTTCTGCCTCATCGTTCCAACACACGATCAAAGTGCTGGCGGGCGCGGCGATCGGCTCCACTACCGACCCGTTGCTTGGCTTGAAAGAGAACGTGATCATCGGCAAACTCATTCCTGCCGGCACCGGCTTTATCAAAGCGCCCTTGTCGAACGGGGAAGACTCCGTTGAAACCGAACCAGCGCAAGTCGTCGAAGAGACCGCGCCGGACGTATCCGTGACGGAATAACAGAAAAAACAAGACGCGGCATTTGCCGCGTCTTGTTTTTTATAGGCGCGCAGTTCTTACATTTTGAAAACGATTGAGTTATCATATCGTTAGAACGGTTTATTTTAGTAAGCCGCCGCTCAAAGGATTTTCACAATGAAGAACCCTTCTCTCATCCTGCCTTTCATCGCCATTTGGGCTGCGACTCTCGCCTGCATCGGGACGGCTCCCGTCGTTCCGACTGTGGATCCAAACGCGGCGCAGACTGCCATCGTAGAAACAATCGTTGCGCTTGAAAAGCAGGCTACGTCTACAGCGTCGCCGACTTTAGCGCCGCCGACTTCGATACCACCCATATTTACGCTCACAGCGACCGAGACCGTCGTCCCTTTTGAGCCGGCGCCGCCAACCGATACGCCTTCCGTCCCAACCATCTCCGTGACCGTGGCGACAAACTGCCGCTTAGGACCCGGCGTAGAATTTGAACGCGTAGGCATGTTGCTCGTCGGCGAAACGACCGAGATCATCGGACGCGATCCGTTGGGGCAATATTGGTATGTGCGCAATCCGGACATCGGCGCTCCGTACTGCTGGTTGTCGGGACAATATGCCATCATCAGCGGAAACGCTTTTGCACTGCCGCTTCAGCCGTTGCCGCAAGGACAAGCGTTAAACTTCGAAGCCGAATACCGCGGGCAGGGAAAATGCTCCGGTGAATTCTGGGCGAATATCCGCCTGAACAACCCCAGCCGTGGAACGTTCAAGTCCATCGCTATCATCGCAACAGACCAGAGCACAGGCGACGTTTACTCCTATGCCGGCAATGAGTTCTCTCTTAGAGACGACTGCGCGCCGGCGCGTGCCACCGGCGCGCTGGAGCCGAGTAAAGCCCTTTTGATTAGCGCGCCCGCCTTCGATTACAACATGAAATGGCATGATATGTCCGTTTCGATCACACTTTGCACCGAGTTGAACATCGGTGGACAATGCGTCACGAAGACGCTTACTTACACGCCGTAATAAGGAACGGACGCTCGTCAGCCTTCGGGGACCGCCGTCGCCCCTTAAGAGCGAAGGGTTGACGCATCCCCTCTTTCCCCGTAAGATTGTCCCCGCAATAGAACATACATTCAGAAAAACTTAACCGCTAAGTCCGCCAAGAGCGCGAAGAAATTAAAAGATTTTCTTAGCGTTCTTCGCGCTCTTGGCGGTTCAAAAAGGATTTCACTATGGAACTTGGTCTCATAAAAAAAATAGACATTGACACCGAGATGCAGCAGGCATACCTCGATTATGCGATGAGCGTGATCGTGGCGCGCGCCCTGCCCGATGCGCGCGATGGACTCAAGCCTGTGCAGCGCCGTATCCTTTACGCGATGTACGACATGGGCATCCGCGCGGACTCGGCGTATAAAAAGTCTGCGAGAATCGTGGGCGAGGTGTTGGGCAAATATCATCCGCACGGAGATTCGGCGGTGTACGAAGCGATGGCGCGCATGGCGCAGGATTTTTCGATGCGCACCTTGCTCGTGGATGGTCAGGGGAATTTCGGTTCTGTGGATGGCGACCCGCCCGCCGCGATGCGTTACACCGAAGCAAAACTGACACCCGCCGCGCTCGATATTTTATTTGACCTCAACAAAGAGACCGTCAATTTCACTCCCAACTTCGACGACACATTAACCGAGCCGAACGTTTTGCCCTCCGCGATTCCGAATCTATTGGTCAACGGCGCGACGGGCATCGCGGTCGGCATGGCGACTTCGATCCCGCCTCATAACCTGAGTGAAGTTGTGGACGCGCTCATCTACATGATCGAAAAGTGGGAGAAGCTCGACGACATTGACGTGGAGCAATTGATGAAGTTCGTGCAGGGACCAGACTTCCCCACAGGCGGACTCATCGTGCAGGAAAAAGATGAAGAGGGCATCGAAGCCGCATACGGCTCGGGGCGCGGACGCGTCACTGTGCAAGCCAAGGCGCACGTCGAGGAGATGGAACGCGGCAAGAATCGCATCATCGTCACCGAACTGCCGTACATGGTCAACAAGTCGAGTCTCATCGAGCGCATCGCCGATCTCGCGCGCGAGGGTTATCTCGAAGGCTTGTCTGACCTGCGTGATGAATCGGATCGTCAGGGCATGCGCATCGTGTTGGAGATGACGAAGAACGCCGATCCCGATGTCGTCCTGCGCGACCTCTACAAACGCACGCCGATGCAGACCACGTTCAGCATCAACCTGCTCGCGCTGGTGGATGGCGAGCCGCGCACGTTAACGTTGAAGCAGGCGCTACGCGTCTACGTGGAACACAGGCTGACCGTCATAAAGAGGCGCGCGGAATTCGATCTGGCAAAAGCCAAAGCGCGCGCGCACATCCTTGAGGGATATTTAGTCGCATTGAAGAATCTGGATGAAGTGATCAACATCATCCGCTCCGCCTCGGACGTGGAAATTGCGCGCGCCAAACTGATGAAGCGCTACAAGCTGACGGAGTTGCAGGCGACGGCGATCCTTGACCTGCAGTTGCGAAGGCTCGCCGCGCTCGAACGCAAGAAGATCGAAACCGAATACAAAGAAGTGAGCGCGGTCATCAAAGAGTTGACGGCGTTGTTGAAATCGTCGAAGTTGATGCGCGGCGTTGTGGCGGATGAACTCTTGAAAGTGAAAGCGCAATACGGCGACCGCCGCCGCACGCAAATTGTGACTCTGGACGAATCGAAAGACGGCAAGACGACGAAGAAAGCGCTGACCGCGCGCGACCTTCTGCCTGAACAACAAGTGTGGATCGGCGTGACCGAGGATGGCTTGGTCTCGCGCACGGCGGATGATAAACAGCCAAAACATTCAGGCAATGACGCGCCGCGCTGGCTGGTGAAAGCCGCAACAACGGACACAATTTATTTCGTTGCGAAATCTGGTCGCGCCGCCGCGGTTGCCGCGCATATCATCCCGCAAGCCGAAAAGTTGACGCAAGGCTCGATGTTCTACAAAGTCTCGCCGCTGACGGAAAATGATTCGCTCGCGGCGGTGTTCGCATTGCCTTCGAGAAAATCGGCTTTGCCCGAAGAGACTTGTGTACTCACCACAACACGCTTCGGCATGATCAAGAAAAGTTTGATCACAGAGTTACCTGGTCCATCATCACAAGCATTTGTATTGGTCAAAGTGAATGAAGGCGACCGATTGATTTCTGTCGGATTAACCGATGGCAAAAAGAAAGATATCTTCCTCGTCACCGCGCAGGGCATGGCGATCCGCTTCAAAGAAGATGACGTGCGCCCGATGGGACTCGTCGCGGCGGGCGTCAACGGTATGAAGTTGGACGATAAAGATGAAGTCGTCGGCGCGGAAATCCTGCCGAACGCTGGAGAAATTCTCCTGCTCACGAACGACGGCAAAGCCAAACGCGTGGAAGAAAAAGAATTCCCCACACAAGGACGCTACGGCAAGGGCGTCATCGCGTGGGAAGTTTCGAGCAAGGAAAAATTAGTCGGTGTAGTGACGGGCAAGCCGAATCACATGGCGACCATCCACTTGAGCAAGGGCGCGCCGAAATCTACGCGGCTGGACGCGGCAAGTCTACGCAAACGCGCCGCCACGAAGGGGGATGTAGTTGTGGAGGCGAAGGCTGGCGAGGAAGTGGTTTCGGTCAATGTCGCTTGGGAGGCGGGGAGGTTTGTGAGGGAGGAGAAAAAGAAAGAAGAAAGAGGAAAGAAGGCTGTGAAGAAAGTCAAGCCTGCAAAGAAGTCTGCGGTTTCGAAGAAGAAGGTTGCGGCGAAGAAATCTTCGGCGAAGTCTAAGAAGTCAGTTAAGAAGGCGAAACCTGCGAAGGAGAAAAAGAGGAAGTAGTAAGTCACAAAATCTCCGAGTTCTTAAAGAACTCGGAGATTTGGATTGGAGAACGACATGCCGCGCAGATTAATTCCATTTGTTCCTGAACTCCATTATCACATCTACAATCGCGGAAACAACCGCGAGCGGATATTCTTTGAGCCTGAAAACTATTTGTTCTTCCTGAAGAAGGTCAAACAATATCTCGTCCCCGTCGCGGACGTGCTGGTTTACTGTCTAATGCCGACACACTATCATGTTGTGGGGCGTGTGAAAGCGCCGCCACAGACCTCCGAGATTTTCAAAATCTCGGAGGTCTCGAAGGTGGTCTCGTCCGCTATGATGAAACTCTCCGTTTCCTACACCAAAGCCATCAACAAGAGATTCCAGCGCGTGGGAGTTTTGTTTCAGGGACAATTCCAAGCCAAGCCCATTCTGACCTCTTCCTATTTATTGAACCTGTGCCGATACATTCACGCCAACCCCGTCAAGGATGGGCTCGTGGCAGATATTTCCGATTGGCAATATTCCAACTATCTCGAATGGATCGGCGAACGCGACGGCAAACTGGTTGACCGAACCTTCGTGCAGGATAACTTCGACACTCCCGACGAGTATCGCAAGTTCGTTTTGGAATATGTACGCACGAGACAATTGCCCGACGATGTTCAGCGGTATTTGAATTCGTTGGATGTTTGATGATGCGACGACGAAGACCTCCGAGTTCTTTAAGAACTCGGAGGTCTGGTTTTCGCTTTCGGCGAGAAATCCTAAAACCTAAGAATCAGAGATTCAGAGCGCAGAGTAACAGATTACAGAGATGTGATGGGGGAGGAAACCACCCGAAAACACCTGCCGTCGACGAAGTTGAGCGGGCTGACCCTGCCGCGGTCCGCACAGCGGGCAAACCAATGATAATAGTCGAACGAGCCGCCGCGCAACACACGATATTGACCTTTTTCGGGACCTTGCGGGTCTTTCGCGTTTTTACCTGCTCTGCCCTCGTATGCTTTTTCATAAAACCAATCGTTGCACCACTCCCACACATTGCCAGCCATGTCGGCGCAGCCGTACGGCGAATCGCCGCTCAAAGCGGGATCGTTGCTTGAAAACTTGCCAACATCGGTTGTATCTCCGATCTTCGATTCGCTGGTGTTGGCTTTCTTCGGGTCAAACGCATTACCCCATGGATATATACGTCCATCTTCGCCGCGCGCGGCTTTTTCCCATTCGGCTTCGGTGGGCAAACGATAATTCTTTTTCGTTTTCTCGCTCAGCCATTTGCAATAGGCATTGGTATCGTCCCACGAAACATTCACAACAGGATGCCCGCCTTTTTCAGGAGGGAACTGGTCGCCGTCCCAGCCGCGCGGCGGGGTTTGCTCTTTTACGTCACGGAGGAAGGCTTGATATTCGCGGTTGGTGATCGGGTACTTGCCGATGGAATATTCGGAGAGTTCAACCGTGCGTTGGGGTTGTTCCCATTCGACCCATTTCTTCCAATCCTCACCTCCTTCTGTGGTAACCTGCGCGGCTTGTTCTTTTGTCGTTCCCATCAAAAACTTTCCAGCGGGAATCCGAACCATCTTTGGCTCGAACACCAGCCTTGCAACTTCAGCGGGCGGCGGTGCGGCTTGTGGGGCTTCGGCGCTGCGCGTGAGGGTGAAATACAGTTTCAATTCGTCGGTCGGCAAGCCTGCAAAGTTGGCGTCCTGCGTTTCAGGTTTGTGCTTCATAGTCAGGATTCGCCGAACCGCCGCGCTGCCACGTTGCGAGAGGAAGGGAACGAGCGCGGGCGGCGGCTCGACGCGCCCTTCGATTTGTCCCTCACCCCTAGCCCCTCTCCCGAGGGGAGAGGGGGAGTCTTCGCCCTTTTCCATTTTTCTTTCTTGAGAAGATTCGGCAAGGTAGTATTCTTCCAATTCACGCAAATAGCGCGGTTCGTCTTTCAGGAGCAGGTTAAACAGATCGGGGTGCGCGGCTTGAATGGCAACCACCTTTGCCAGCCGAATCGGTTTGACCGATTCTTTCAACTTCTCTTTGCGCCTCTCCGCCAGTTTGGAGAGCATGAGGAAGATGTTGACAGTGCGCTTGATGTTGCGTGGGTTGTCGCCCAATCCCTCCGCGAAGACCTTGTGACAATCCTCGTGCGCCCATTCGCCGCTCAGTCCTTCGACAAATTTGCCCATGTCGTCCTGAATCACAGGCGGGATCTGGAACGGCAGTTGGATGATCTTTTCGAGATACTTGATGCCTTCGATGGTGAATTGCGGTTTGCCTTCCGCATCCTTTTTATCTTTGACATCCTTGTACTTCATCTCGATGCCGCGCGCGATCACGTCCTGGTCAATACCGAGAATGAAAACACAGTCCTGCACATCAAGGAATAATTTGATGGCTTCAAGGACTTGTATCGCTTTTTCGGGCAAACAGCGGTCGAGGTCGTCTACGAAAACGACAAGTCTATGCGGGGAGATATACGATTGGATCAGCGTTGCAAACTTCTCTTGAAACTGTTCGAGCGAACGGACCTGCTCCACGTAAATTTTCGTCCGCTCGCGTTGGATGGCGCTTTCGAATCCGCCCGCCACGTTTCCCGTCCCTGATTTTTGCAGTTCCTTCGCCATATCCGCCAGCGTTGCCAACGGGGGAATGAACGACAACCCGATCTGGATCGCGCCTTCGGCAACTTTTGCGCCGAGTTTGGCAAGGTCAATGGTCACGCCGCCCGTTTTCTCAAATTCAAGTCCGCGATAGAGCATCGTTTTGAGGGTCTTGAGTTCTTCGGTCTCCCCGCTTTTCTGTTCAACCGCAAATAAAACGTTCAATAAGAAGGCTCGCCAAAGAGTTTCTTCTTTATCGTACTTCCACGCATCGAACCACGCGATAGTGAAATCATCGGGCAGTTGATTCTTCACCATCCTCATCAGCGAGGTCTTGCCCGATCCCCATCCGCCGAACACGCCGATGGTCAACGGCGTGTTGCCGGTTTGGATGATGTCCGCAAGGGTTTCGACGTAGGGCGTGAAGTCGAGCGCGTCCCTTTCAGTGGGCTGGTCGTTGACGATGTAGGTTTGGGAATTAGAGGCGGGCATGGGTTCCTCCTATACTTCTCATTGTATCCCTAAAAGACGCTATTTTGCATAAGGTACAATTATATTCACGAGTCGGAAGATTCGCGGCACAGGCTACAAAGGCTATCACATTGAAAGAACGGATAAGAAATCTTTTTCTTGAAAATAGACACTTGCACAGCGCGGAAATTTATCTACTCGCTGTGTTATTAGTCTTCGGCGCTACCGTTTGCTTGTTGCTTCCCATCAGCGCGGGCTACGATGAAGAGACGCATCTCATGCGCGTGTGGCAAATGTCTGATTTCACGTTTTTGCCGAACGAAGAGAAGACGCCATTCCCCGCCGTGTATTGGGAACTTTCGTATCGCAGGCAGTTCATCGTCCGCGCGGTGGAGGCGGACATCTGGGAAAAATATGGAAGCCTGCCGATGGACGCGTACGATTACGTCTACGGCACGGTCGAGACGCGCTCGGTCTATTCGCCGCCGTTGTTAGCGCCGCAAGCGCTCGTGATGCGATTTCTCGGCAGAAGCGAAAGACTGCCTGCCTTGCCAGTCTATTATGCGATTCGTTTGATCGGACTCCTCAGTTATGCCCTGCTCGCCTGGCTGGCGGTGCGATTCATCCCGTTCGGCAAATGGATTCTCGCCATCCTCGCCGCGTCGCCCGTCGCCATTTTGCAAGCATCCACCATCAGCGCGGATGCGATCTCGAACGGCATCGCTTTTCTTTTTATTGGAGGCGCGCTCGCTATCGCAAGTCAAAAAGAAATTCGCTGGAAAGAGTGGGGCTGGCTATCGCTATTATTCTTCATTTTGTTTTTGGGAAAAGTCAACATCGTCCCTCTGGCTATCATCCCCTTCATCATCATTCCTCCCTCGCGCTTCAACATGCGATACGGATACATCCTCCTGCTCGCAACAACCATCGCGCTTTTTGCAATCGAAGTCGCTGGCTGGAATCTACTCGCCTATTCACAACTGCATACCGCGCCCGAAGGGACCAGCCCCGCCGGGCAAGTGTCATTCATCCTCAACAACATTCCCGAATTCCTATCCATCCTCGGCGGAACGATTCGCGGCAGAGGGTTTAGTTATCTTTTAGATTGGGTCGCCATCTACGGCTTTGCCTATTGGCCCGTCCCCGCATGGACGTTTTATCTATTCGCCGCCGCGCTGATCGCTGCCCTGTTCATCAACAACGATTCGATTCCAACTCGAACGCGGATTGGATTGTTATTCGTCTTCATCGCGTCATACGTCGGCACATACATTCTGATGTATGTCACTTTCAACCCAGTGGGATTTAAATCCATCGAAGGCGTGCAAGGACGTTACTTCACGACAGTCATGCCGCTTCTTTTCGTCGGGCTGGCTGGTCTGCCCCTCTTCAAGCGGATTCGCATCCCCAGCGCTCTTCCCGTCATTCTCTCCGTTTTGAGTCTCCTCTTCTACACAACAGGGATGTATCTCTCCTATCACGTAGTCTGCGGCTCGCAATTTTATCAAGCGGGTTTATGCTACCAACCCAATTACAAAAACTGGGCGCCTGATGAACGCTATTCAAACCCCATCTCAACGCAACTGACTCTCAAACAGGAAATCGTTTTGGAATGTAACGGCGCAAGCGAAGTCCGCGTGTGGATGAACGCCAGCAAAGCAGATTCCGCTGGAATGACCGAGTTCACTTTGCAAGACGTTGATCAAGGGCGCGAGATCGTCAACGAGGTCGTCAACAACTCCGACCTCCCCACAGGAGATTGGTACGCCATTCCGTTCGATACCGATTGGGAATCGCTGGGCAAGTTTTATCTGCTCACCATTTCATCAAACGATACCGGTCCGCAAATCGCCTACTCGTTGAGAGCCGAATACCCCGCAGGGAAATTATTTGAAAACGACCAACCCGTGCCGCAAGATATGATCTTCCAAACAGGTTGTGTCGCAGGCTGGGATGCGCTCCGCCATTTCAATGCGCCTTAACTTTATTGCGACGAGATATTCCCCACCAGCCCTAACTCGGGCGCGATCCTTCGCATCGCTTGAATCACATTCCTTGTATGTTCCCACAACTCGACGCCAAACTCCTGCGCGGCGTGTTCCATTTCCACGCGCGACGTTCCCGCCGCGAAGGCTTTATCCTTCCACTTCTTTTTGACGGAACTCGCCTCAAGATCGTACAGCGACTTGGACGGTCTCACCAACGCGACGGCAGTGATCAAGCCTGTGATCTCGTCGCACGCGCAGATGGCTTTACGTCGCATCGTGTCGCGCGGCAAATTGAGATGATCCGCGTGACTCAAAATATCCTGAATAATATCCTCGGGCACGCCGCGCTCGCGCAGCATCGGCGCTCCATCCTGCGGATGCTGCTCCAGCGTCGGGTGAATCTCCCAATCAAAATCGTGAAGCAGACCGATCAAGCCCCATGCCTCGGGGTCTTCGCCGAACTTCTCCGCGTAGAATCGCATCGCGGCTTCCACCGCAAGCATGTGATGAACAAGCCCTTCGTTCTTCACATATTCACGCACAAGAGATAACGCCTCATCATGTGTCATACTATTCTCCTAACGACGTTCACTTTAGATTCATACCAATAAAACCGTTTTCGTATTCAATAATAGTAGAGCGCGTCAAAGGCTAATCTGAGTTGACGCGAGACGGTTCGATCGCCGTTTCAGCATACGCGCCTCTATATTCCTCAGGCAATAACCCCGCCACATGCGACATAACCAAGTCTGCGTTTTGCTGTCTCAATTCATGACGACGCGTCCCCTTGGCTTCGATCCTCGGCAAAACGATCGGCTTCCCGATGCGCATTTCAAGCGTCAGCCTTGGACGTTGCCGCACACGGCGCAAAAAGTCAGTCGTCGTGCCGACCAGCCCAACAGGCAACACTGGCGCGCCGGTCTGTTCAACGATATAAGCGATGCCGGGCTTGGCGCGCCGCATAGCGGTCACATGCGAACGACCGCCTTCGGGCGACATTAGCAGCGGTCTGCCTGAATTAAGAATATGAACGACCTTAACCAGCAAGGCGCGATCAAACTCGCCGCGATGCACAGGGATAACGCCATACATTTTGAGTATCGTCCCTTCAAAGGGTTTATCAAATACGTTTGACGCGCCGGCGATCTCAACCGGCTCGGGCCAAAACGCGCCAGCAAACGGAGGGTCGAACATCGAAACGTGATTCACCGCGACAATGTAGGGCTTTCCGCGCGGGATGTTTTCTTCGCCGTCAATACGCACGTCGCTAAGCAGGCGGAAGACTCCGCGCCCAAACGGTTTCAACAGCGCACGAAAGATGCGATTCCGCCGGGGCGCGCGATACGCTTTATTTACCGACATAGCGCTAATGCTTTCTCAAAAACCGCATCCGCGTCCATCTGATCCGAATCAATAATCACCGCATCGTCAGCGGCTTTGAGCGGAGCCACATCGCGCGTCGAATCAATGCGATCGCGCTCAATCACTTTCGAAAGGATTTCGCTATAATCCGCCGCGCCGCCGCGCAGAAGTATTTCATGGTAGCGTCTCATCGCGCGCTGTTCGGCGCTCGCATCGAGATAAATCTTCAAATCAGCTTCGGGCAAAACGACCGTGCCGATATCGCGCCCCACCATCACGACCTTGCCGCGCAACCCGACACGGCGCTGCTGCCGGCTCAACGCGCTGCGCACGCCGCGATACGCAGAGACGCGCGATACGCTCGCGTCCACGTCGGGCAGGCGCGTTTCCCATGTGATATCTTGCCCTTCCACGAGGACGTCGCAAGCGCGTCCATCGGGCGCGGAGGCGGGAGCCACGTCAATATGCGTCTTTTCAGCCAACAAGGTTATCGCAGTTTCATCGTTTATATCAAATCCGCGCTCCAGCGTCAGCCAGGTGACCGCGCGATACATCACGCCGGTATCGAAAAACAAATAACCGAGCGTGTGGGCGAGTCGCAACCCCAGCGTGGATTTTCCCGAGGCGGCAGGTCCGTCAATAGCGATGATCAAGGGAGTCGCAGTCGCCACGATCACTTTCCTCCGCGCGCATCGGGAAATAGATTATCGCGCGCCCATAAGATAATCGTTTCATGTTCCATCGGCAGTTCGCGGAAAATCAGCCACTTCAGCCAATCTTGCGCTTTGAGATTCGCCCATTGAGGCTGTCCCCTCCACAGAAAATCTTGCCCGCGATAGGCGGAGGTTAAGCCAAGGCTGTCCATCGGCGGCGTGATGACAATTGGCGGTTCCGCTTGCGCGTCGAGAACCGCAGCCGTTTGCGCCGAATGATTCCGCAAAACCCATTCAAGGGCGGGAGAAGCAACGCCCGAAATAATAACAGGCTGCGACTGAGGATGACCGAGGCTGAATTCGGAAAGATCGTTCACGCTGGCAAGCAGCAGGTCCGCTTGAATCGCGCGCGGATCCGCGCTCCACAATTCAACTCCGTTCGGGTTGCGCAATCCGCTGGCGCCCCATGCCGCAGCCATTGCATAAACGCCAAGAAAAACTGTAAAAGCGAGCGTTGCGCCAATGCGTGCAATACGCGCCGACCAGCCCAGCGCCGTCAGCGCCACACACGCAATAACAATCGCCAGCGAGCCGAGCAACGCCAGTATCCGCGCATTTTGCACTTCGCCGAGGAACGGTAAGATAACAGGGAATTGGCTATAAGGGTTGAGAGCGATCCCCGAAACGCTGAACCAAGTGTAAACCAATAGGATGGAAAGCGCGACGGCAACGATACCGACTTCCTTATACTCCTCGCGTTTAATCTCAAAGAGACGCACAAGTTCAAACGCGCTTAAAGATAACAAAGGAACGATCGCCCACGCCAGTTCAGCCGGCTGACGGTAAAACACCGCGAGCAGAAGCGACACACAGAGCCAGATCGTCAGTCGCTTAGCGCGTTTGCCGTTAGTTCGCAAGGCGCGGAAGATGGCAAGCGCGGCAAGGAAGACGCCTAACGACTCATAGACAAAAAATGTAAAGAGAATTCGTCCGGGCGACGTGACCGTCGGCGCAACCCAACCGTTAAGATAGGCGATAAAAGAAGAGAACGCGGCGCTCAATCCGCTAGGGACAGTGAAGAAGAGAGTTCCACCGAGAAGGAAGGCGACAATAATGGAGATAAGCAATTGAGGATTCGTAATTGATAATTGAGAAATTGGCAATTTTGGATTTGCAATTGGCGCTTCCCGATTCTCGAGAGGAGGCTGGGCTTCCGCAGCGTTCGGCTTCATACCGCGAATAAAAAGATAGGTTATACCGAGAGTCAGCAAACCAGCCCAAAGCGACGGGCCGGAGAGAAGCGCGAGACCGGCAAAGATGCCAGCGGGGATGATTTGGTTGCGATTCCACATTGCCCATGCGAATAAGACGAACGCCACGGCGAGCATGGTCCCGTTCGCCTGACGCGAAAGCGCGACGAGTCCGGGATCGAAGGCGAAGAGGCAGGCGAGGATCAACGCCGGGCGCGGGTGAATCTTTTCGCGGAAGAAATATGGGACAAAGACTAGAGCGCTCCCGGCAAGCGCGGGAAGGAAACGCGCGAGGAAGTTTGCGCTTTCCATGATGGCGAACGATGCGGCGGTGAAGAGAATGTACGCAGACTGCGGCGCGAGCAAAGGAGATTCGCCGCGCGCGAGGGCGAACGATTGCAGGGCGAGAGTCGCTTCCGAGTCGGTGAGCGGCGTCGCGCCGAGCGCGATGAATCGCAAGGCGAGGGCGAGAAGAAAAGCCAGCCCGTACAGCCAGCCTTCGTGTTTGATGGTGGGGGAATTCATATCAGTATTTTACTCTGGATGGTTACAAAAGATTGCTTCGTCTAGGGTAATCGCATTTGACTTTCTAATAAGCGTATATATGGCTATTTTTTCGATTAATCCCTTGTCATGTCTAAATATAGGTTTCCACATATTGGCTATATCCTATAAATATGACGATTCCTTCCATATATAGGGATTACATTTTGAAATGCGATTACCCTATTGCTTCGTCAGCCACTCGCCGTTTAAGGCTCGGGCTTCCTCGCAATGATATGGATGCTACGGAACTTCGTAGATCGTCACATTCCCTTGTTGAAACACAATCTTGAATAGACTGTTGAATTTGCCTTCGTCTATTGGATAGGTACTGCGTTCCAGTCCGCCGATGTAGATGTAGCGGATGTTGTGCTTTGTAACGATGTCCTGCGCGGTGAGTCCATCCGGCGTGGTGTAGAGCCTTTCAATATCCTGCCGACGCGTGCCTAGCAGTGTGTAGTCGCGCCATTGACCTTCGTGATTGTCCCAGCCTAAGACGGTCGGTAAGCCGGTGTAGTTTGCGATCCGCCCGTAGGAGGAGTAGGCGTCGCGCGTTGCCTCCACGATCACCCCGTCCGGCGCGGAGCGGAGCCATTCGATCGCCGCGGCTTCATCGGGGTTCTCCATCCTCACCCGGTCGAAATCGTCGAGCGAATAACCGAAGAACGGCGGCTTGAAGTTATTTGTCTTGTTCGCAAACCCAAGCGTGGGATAGGTCAGCCCGACGATCAAAACCATCGCAAAGACAACCGAGAAGATCCCGTTTGCCCAGCCTCGTAAATTTCTGAGTAAGACGGCGACCGCGTATGCGGCGGCGAGGGAGAGGACCATCCATGCTTGAAAGTAGAATTTGAAAATGGTGTTGATGCGATATCCGAAATTATCGCGCAAGTAAACAAACTCCGGACCGAGGATCAACAAAAGCCCAAGGACGATCAGCAACAATGCAAAGCCATGCGATGGCTGACGTTCTTCTTCGGACGCAACATCTTCGGCATGTTCATTGGTCAATAAATACGATAATGTGGGGATTAACAATGCCAGCAATGTGACGAGACTGCCGATGTATGCCAGTCGCCGCGACATACTTGCGGCGACGAATCCGCTTACGCCACCGGCTTGCGACACGATCAACGGGTCAATTAGATCCGGGCGGACATACAAGGCGACAGCGCCGACCGCGAACATTGCGAGAAATAAAACGAACACAAGGCCGAATGATATTTTCAGTCCGGCGCTCCAATTCGCGGAGCCGGTTGCGCGGCGATACAACAGGAACGCGAACAACGGGATGAATAGCGTTCCCCACATCACCCACAACTGCGCCCCGCGCGTGGGATACATGAACGATGGCAGAACTCCGCCCGCCTGCGAATCGAAGCCGATGAAGAACGGGAGGTACATGGCGTACGCGACGGCCAGCATGGAGACACCCAACAAGATAAGCTCTTCGAGTCTTTCCCAGCCCCAGCCTGATTCGCGCGCCCGAGCCAGCGCGTACGCGAAGAGGATCAACGCGCCGCCGATGAGAATATCCCATGTGTTGAGGAAGGCAAGCCCGCCGATGAGCAGGGCGATGACGAAGAAGCCGGTCTTGCTGATCTTCAACTGCGCAACATAAAAATTCGTTATCCCTTTGAAGCCGCCGAGGAAGAGATTCAACGCGACCGCGATCGTCAATAACACGAACGGCATCGCCAGGATGTGTGGATGCAGGTCGCTGAGGATGAACGAAAACGCGGGGAACTCGCTGATCACGTCGCCTTTAAAATTGTTTTGCAGATCGTAGTCCATGATCACGCGCGAAGCGCGCCACCACCACAAGTAGCGGTCAGGGATCCATTGGAGAGGTTGCGCGGGCGCGTCTCTCAATTCGGGGATGCCAAGCCACGTCCAGAAATTATTTCCGTTCGTCCAGAACACTCCGCGGCGGTGGAGGACTTCGAGGAAGCCCTCGACGTTGGAGATGAGAAGGAGGAATAATGGCGCAAGAAGAGCGCGCCCGATTTCAGATTTACGATTTTCGATTGACGATTGACGGTCGGGGACTGGAGACTGGAGACTGGCGAGGAGATTGTATAAGATTCCATACGCGCCGACGGCGGAGAGGGCGAAGACGAGCGAGATCATCAAGTTGAACGCGGCGGTGGCGGGTGTGCCGGTCATCTTCGCCAGCATGGAGGTCATCACATAGCCGAAGTGGTAATACGAAATGGAATAGCCGGAAAGCCACAAGTCGCGCGGAGGGAACGTCGGCGAGTTCATGATGCCGTTGATCATCATCAACTCCATCGGCTTTTCGGTGCCGAGGATCTCCGGATTCCCCGCGCGGACGAACGCCATGAAAGCGAAGGCGAGGAGGAAGAGGATTTCGGTTGTGATGATGAGGGAGCGATTCGATTTGAGGAAAGAGAGAATTGGAGAATTAGAGATTGGTAATTGGTAATTCGTAATTGCCCATGCGCTCAAGCCTGTGAGAACCAGCAGCCCCAACAACAGACCACCGATGTCATTTTGGGCGATGTGGAATGAGGCGAGGAGCCAGAAGGCGTAGCCCCAGACCAGCAAGCCGAACGCGCGCGAGATGGTGTAGCCGCGATCTTTCAACGCGGGGAAGAGACGATGCGCGAGGGGAAAGGTCAGCCAGCCGAGGAGGGTGGAGAGGAGGTACCAGAGGAAAAAGGAAAACATTTCGATTTACGATTTTCGATTGACGATTGATGCTTCACAAATGAAATGTCACCCTGAGGGAGCGGTTTCCAGCGACCGAAGGGTCTGCTTGTTGGTGAGGAGATGCTTCGCTTCGCTCAGCATGACATATCGTTTAGAGATTATCCGGCGGGACGAAGACATCGTCCGCATTGCGTTCCATGTCCAACGTTTTCACGACTGCATCGAGATTGATCGAGCCGTAAACGTGCGGAAACGTATCATCTTCGGGAACGCCGGGGGGCGGACCGCCGGAAGGCTTTTCCCATTTCACGGGCGCGGTTAGTTTCGATTCGTCTATCGCGAGAATCGTCAATTTGCGGCGCGTCGCAAAGAAATTCATTGCGACTGGAACAAGCTGAGATTGGGTTGAACAATGGATAAATCCTTCTGTCTTGAGGCTATCGGCGGCATACGAGCCGATTGCCAGCGCATGTCGCCAACTTGTGCGAAAGGTGAGGTGATAGATCATGTCAACTCCTGTTCTTCTTATATAGAGATGTCACCCTGAGCGATAGCGAAGGGTCTCCTCCATTGAGAGGGAGATGCTTCGTCGCCGCAAAGCGGCTCCTCGGCATGACATAGTTGTTACGGCAGCGCTTCATAAATCACTGTCGCGCCATCGCGATAGACTTCGCGCCAGTATTGTCCTTCGAGTTGATCGAACTTGGCAATGCCCTCGGGCGTGTACATGGCGCGTTCAAGTTGACCTACGATAATATACTTCACATCGTACTTTTTGAGAAATGCCCAAATAGATTCGGGGTCAATGCTGTTGTAGAAATCGGTTACTTCCGCGCCGCGGTCAACTACTTGCTGTGAAAATAGTCCGCGCTGTTGTTGTTGGTGCCATTGCCAGCCGACCACGTCGGGAAGTCCGGTGTACATGGCGAAGCGCGAGTGCCATTCGTATTGCTTGCCCGCAGCAGCGGCTTCCACAATGACCGGCGAGCCTTGCACGTGATCCTGCATCCAGCGGATGGCGCGGTAATCCTCGCTCAGGTCAAGACGTTGCCCGTATGATGAGTCATACTGAGCGTATTTCATATAGGTCATCGAATCGAGTGTGTGCGAGGCTTCGAGAATCCAGCGGTCTCGGATCTTGCCGGAAGTTCCGGTAAAAGTGAACATCGCTGCGCTAGAAACTAGCAGGATCATGACGACTTGCCAGAACGCGCGCCAGCCGGGAATCCATTTGAAAACCGAGGGGATCGTCCATGCGAATGCCGCGGCGGCGCTGACTGCCAGCATGAACCACGATTGCAAATAAAACTTGAAGATCGTGTTCTGCCGTCCGATGTCGCCGACCACCACGAGAACTTCAACGACAACGGTGATGAGCAACGCCGTGCCAATGAGGAACAACACGAATCGTTTTGCGTCTGGCATGTTCGGGCGCAGCATCAAAACGCCCGCCCACGCCGCGATAGGCAGGGCGATCCAACTGACCGCCACGCCGCCGTAGTTCGTGCTCGATTGATTGTATTGAAGGAGAAGCAACATGAACGCGAATACGATCAACGCGCCTTCGATCAAAACCTGAAACGGTTTTAGTTTTCGTAACGACGAGACCGGCGTCGAAGCCATCCACTCGCGTGTTTCCCACGCCATCCACGCGACGATGATGAAGAGGAACAAACCCCACATGGTAAGATACGAAGAGATGGGCGTGAACGGTCCTTTCCACGGGTCGAGCGCGCTGTATGCCTGATAATATGCGATGCGATACGGTAGATACAGAAGCCTCGACAGCGCAAACAAGAGCGCGACCGCGCCGCCCGTCCACGCGAGGCGTTTCATCAACGACTCGGCTTCAACATATCGCCACACGGAATAAGCAACTGCCATAATCCCGATCAGCAAATAGGTATACATGTCGGAGAGATTAGTGGGGAACACCGCGCCGACGATCAGCCCGCCGACGATGAATCCCAGCGCGGTCATCCACGCTTCAGACGCAGGGCGGGCTTGACTCTTCCAACTCGCGCGCGCCATCACCACCGACAACGCCCAACTGATGGTGAGCAGCGCCAGCGGCATGACGATCATGTGCGCGTGCAAATCGCTGTACAGGAAGGTGAACAACGGGAACTCGGTGATCTCGTTACCCCCGCGCGGAGGGACGATTCGACTGGGGTCCCAGTACCAGTCTCCAGGTCCGATGAAAAGCGCGCCTTCGCCGCGCACGATCATGCTCAATCCATGAGTCGCCCACGCCAGCCGTTGTCCAAATGTGGATTCCCAATTGAACGCGCCTTCCGCGCCGAGCTTCTGCATTTGATTATAGATAAGCTGAATCGTGCCAAGGTTACCGAGCAGGATGGCGAAGGCGGAGGTGGCGAAACCGGCGATCAAAGAAAAGGGCTGAATCGTGGACGATGAATTCTCATCCTTCATCCTTTCGCCTTCATCCTTTTGCATTAAATTCCAGCCGATAGAAAAGGCGCAGATGCCGACGATGGCGAAGAGGGTTGGGAGGATGAAGTTGTACGCGATGGTTGGCACGATACCGAGCAATTTGACCGGCGTTCCAACCAGTACAAAGCCATAATAATAATAATTGATGTACCCGCCCGCGAACCATGGATCATACGGCGGGAAAGATGTGCTTTTGATGACCGCGTTGAAGTACGAGAAATCCATCGGGCGTTCGCCGCCTTTGTACGGATGCCACAAGTCCGGGTTGCCGAGGCGAATGAGTAAATCAACGAAGAAGAAGGCGAGGAAGGTCGCCTCGATGAGCAGGAAATATCTTCGTTTTGATTTCCATTCTTCACGCAGTTCCTCGCGTTGATAATAAGCAAGCGCCGCGCCGAGGAGGAGAATCAAACCGAAAACAATGGCTATTGTTGTTCGCGTGTATGGGATACCCACCGAGCCAGCCATCCACGCGAGCCAGCCGAAGAGGACGAGTCCCAACGCGCGGCTGAGGGGGTAGCCCTTGTCTGCGAGACCCGGCATGGCGATCCGCATCAGCGGATACACGGCGAGACCGAGAATGAAGATGAAGACATACCAGACGAGCAAGCCAAACCACGGATATTTGTTTTGAATCCAATCGTAACTGAATAATTCAGACCACGTCCCACCGGCGCGTTGACTGGCGAGTTTGTCGGCGGGCAACAGCAGGGTCTTGTAATCGCTGAACTCGCGCGGCAAAAGATGCACGACCTTGGTTAGGTCAACCGCGCCGAGGATTGATTGCACTTTGGCGGGGTCGTAATCCGCGTTCTTCTTGAAGATAAACACTTTCGGATGGTCGTAGAACGTGAACGCTTCTTCCGCGTATTCGTCGTTGATCTCGATGTTGCCAAGTTTCGGGAACGTTTCAAACACAGCCACGAGATCGAATCCGAGCCTGCCTTCGTAGTCGCCGGGTTTGGCTTCGTGGTAACAAGGGATGATGTCTTCACCGGCGGGACATCCCATCAACTCGCGGTAATACACTGTTGTCAGCGGATAACGTTCAGGCACGCGCGTGATCTGCGCGTATTGATGGTTGGTGGGAATAAAAATGTAATCGGCTTGATCGAGCGTGGAGCTGAAGCGCGTCAGTTTGTCGGCGTTGTCGTCCCAGTAGACTTGCAGATTCAGGTCGCCGCGATAGATTCCGCCGAACGCATCGTAGCCGTCCACGCGGAAGGGGAGCCCATAATCGTAATCCGTTTCGTTCGCCACCGCCGCGCCGGTGATGGCGAGTGTCCCCCGGTCAATTTGCAAGCGGAGATAATAGGTCTTGTTCCTTTCAACTTTGACCGGCTTATCGAGTTCGAGCGTGTATGCTTTTCCGCGCGGGTCATTTTGCGCCGCGAAATCATCCGTGAGCGATGCGGCGGCGAGAGTTTGTTCGGGAGTGTACTCCGGCGAACTGAATAGGGTCAGGTTGAAGGTCGAGGGCAAAGCGAGCGGATTGACGGCATGTCCGAGCGAAATGCTGGTGAGGATTCCATCCGCGCGCGCGGTGAACGAGAGATCATAGGGGCTCGACGAGTCAACCGCCGTTGCGAGCTGAATCGCCAGCGGCTGGTTATAGACGACACCTTCGACTGTTTCGATGTACAGGTTGATGGGACCCGGTACGTTTTCGTAGATCCAATGCGAGGCGGCAATACGCGGCTCGTCGCGGATGTAGATGCTATGAAAGGCAAATGCCCACGCGGCGGTGAGTCCGATCACGATCACCGCAATGGAAATACGCAGTACGTTGTACGAGGTACGTAATTTGTAATTGGCAATCGGTAATTGCTCGAATACAAACCACGCCGCCATCATCGCAAGCAACGGGTAAATGGGAAGTTGGTAACGCATGGTCGGGTTGAATTGAAACGATTGCCAGAGGAAGTATGCCGCCGTCCAACCCCAAAGAAGCGCGTGACGCCATTCGCCTTTGAGGATGCGCCAACCCATGTAGAGGAATCCGATCCACGCGAGGATTCCGAGGGGCAAACCCAAACCCCATGTCGTCAGATTCTCAAACGAATACAAATGCGAACGCCGCGCCCATTGCAGGTTCCACGGCAAGTCCGCCTCGCCGGTGGCTTGTACGCGCTGTTCTTTTATGTTTTCGATCCAGTGTTGGCTGGGGAGAACTCCATCGAAGGCGTAAGGTTGGAAGACGCGGAAGGAGAGGAAGGATGCGATTCCGCCGGCGATGAGGAAAATAGCGATCAGTTTCCAGTAATCAGTGGGGAGTGGACGATGAACGCCCTCACCCTGTCCCTCTCCCACAGGGAGTGAGGATTCAGTCTGTTGTCCACGGTCTATGGTCAGATATCGAATCGCAAACGCGCCGGGCAGGAGGATCGCCAGCGGATAGATGTTGAGTTTCGACGCCAACGCCATTCCGTAGGCGATGCCGAAACCGAGGCTTAAGAGGAAGAGAGGATTAGAGAGTAGAGATTGGAGAGTAGAAAATTGGAGAATTGGAGAATTTCCAGCATCCGGTTTCTTGTCCTTCCACAGCATGATCTCAACCGCGAAGTAAGTTGCCAAAAACGCAAATGTATTGATGAACAAGTCTGTTGTGAAGAAGTGCGATTGCTGAATCTGCATCACCGTCAACGCGGAGAAGAGAGAGGCGAGCAATGCCACGCGGCGGTCATATAAACGCGAGACGATCAGGTATAGAAAGAAAATGGCGAACAGATCGGCGAGCGCGGAGAATTGCCTACCGAGCAGTTTCACATCGGCGCCGTCCATCATTTCTGACGCGACGCGGACGATGGTCATCGGTAGGTTGCCATAGACGAAGAAGGATTGTCCGCGATTGTACGGGTTGAGCGTGGATGTTTCACTGTCGAAATAATCTCCGACGTTCATCCAACGTTGTTGATCCGTAGGACAAGCGTCAATGGGAGTGACCCCGTCCGCGCATGTATGCGCCCGTAAATTGCCAAGCACATTGGAGAGGAAGTTTTCGTCTGGGTGTTGATGTTGGCCCTCGCCCCAGTTGGCTCCGGTTAGACGCAAATAGCCCGCCAACACAAGCACAAGCAGGAAGAGCAGATCGTACACCCAGAAATATTTTTTGTGATTCATAAATTTTTTGAACCGCGAAGTTCGCGAAGAACGCAAAGAAAGAAGAAATCTTCGCGCCCTTTGCGTTCTTGGCGGTTAGTTGTTAATCCGACGCAAAGAAGATCCAAAAATCATGACCGGGGATATCCGAGTCGAACAGACGTAAGATCCCGTTCGGGTAGAGCGATTCAAGAACGTCGAGCGATCCTTGATCGTTCCCATCGGGGTTTTCGAGGTCGGCTTTGACGATGAACAATTTCGGTCCCTCATATTGGACCGTGCTGGGAATGTTCTCACGCCACATTGCCATATCGCGGTAGGAGTCGCCGACCCAGATCGAGGTGAGGCGCGTATCCACCCAATACGGGAAGGGAACCACCCACGCGGTCTCGGTCGTGCCGGAGAACTCCTTGAACCCATTAATCACTTTGCCTATGTCCGAAGTATTCCACGCCGAGCCGCGAAACAAAGCATAATATTGATTGAAGACTAAATTGTAATTTTGCGCCGCGGAAACGTATAACAAAAATCCCGTCAGCAACGAGGCAAAGATCACGCGTCTCTTTCCGCGCCCGAAACTGGTCAACAAACCATCGAACGCCAGCGCCGCAAGAATAAAAACGATAATATAAGCGCCGCCTGTGCGATTCAAAGACGGGTTTTCGCCGGGAAACGCGATGGATAATGTGGACGGTAATTGCAATAACGGAATAGACGCGAGCAGGAACAAATCCAGCCAATGACGATTGCGAAGATAGCGGATCAACACAAGCGCGACGCCAAAGATGAACAATGCAGCGGCGATCACATCCAACGCGGGACGGAGGGGGATGGAATGCACCCAAATATTGCCGTTATTGAAGTTAAACATTTTGAGCGCGTTCCACACATTCGAAAGAAAGATCTGCCCCGCCGGGCTCGTGATCTGCGCTTCCGAGCTTGTCAACCTCGTCATGGCGCGAGAGTTGAACATCTCCGGATTCTCCGTCAAATAACGGAGCAGGGGCAAGAAAACGAATAACGCCGCCAGAGCCAGCAGCGCCAGCCAGACCAATAATTCTTTGCGCGCGCCCTTCGATTGAGGATGAAGCCAATACAACGCAAACGCGACGACGACAACAAGCGGCACAATACGATAAGGACTATATCCATGCAAGCCAAGCCCCAAGAAGATTCCGGAGAGCAGGAAGTCGTTGCGGTTGCGTATCCGCAAGCCGCGTAAAAGATAGAAAAGCATCGGCGCGACGAAAAGCGGATAGAGAGGAAAGCGCAAGCCTACGCGGCTGATGACGTTGGGCCAATATGCTATGCCGGCAAGGACAAAGGCAATGAGCGCGACGCGTTTTCCGCCAATCTCTTTTCCAAGCAGGTAAATGAAAGGCAAGGTAAAGAAGCCGAGAAAGGCGGTTCCGAGTTTGAGGCTGAGGAATGAAAACCCGGTGCCGAAGACGTTGAGGATGAGCAGCGTCCAATACATTTGGAAGGCTTCGCGCCCTGTGTTGCGCGGGAAGAAGATGCGCGTTTGCCCCTGCGACACGTCAAACACATCGAGGAGTTTTTCAGCGTGGTCGCTGAAGGGCTCCGGCGGAACTTGCGCTATCTGCGCAAAACGGAAGAAAGCCGCCAACGCGGTCGCGGCGAGGAGGAGCAACGTCCAGCGTGAGAGGAGGATCGTCCACGAATCACGCTTTAGCCATGCAACAAGGCGGCTGAGCAACGACGCGAGACTCGGCGGATTAACCCAGAATGCCGCGAGGAAGAAAGCAACGGCTAGAATCCAGATGACAACATTGAAGCTTGTGAACAGGTTGCCTGTAAATAGATAGAACGACCATATCCCCAATATAACGCTGATGAAAAATTGAACGGGGCGAAACGTGAGCGGATCTGTGCCTTCGACTTCCGATTGGAAAGCGGGAAGCGTCCATTCTTTGCGATAGATTGCCCAACCTAAAAGATTGAGCGCAATGAAACAGAGAACATAGCCCAGCGTTTTCGTCGTAGCGGGCGGCTCAAAGAAGAATTGTCCGATGAAAGCGAGAAAAGCCGCAAGCAGGGATCGCCAAGGGAAGGGCGAATCAAGTTGAACGCTTGTGCTGAGCAACGCCGAAGCGTCAGAGGAGAAAGCGGAGGGTTGAGCGGTTAACGAAACCTCAAGAGGCGATGAATCCGCCTCTGCCGCGAAGTCGGGGATCTGAATCCGCCCGCCTTTGCCGAATCGAAACAGTGATTTAACATAATCGAGAACGCTAGGTTCGCCGGTTGGCTGCTGGTTGTGAGATTCGTCGTTCATCGGTGTGTTGAATGTATGCGCAGGTAAGACAACGCGCTGTTACTTATTTTTTCTAGCGATGTAAAACGTATACGTTCCATTTTCAACAGGCTGGGTGGACGCGTAGGGTTCCAGATATTTTTTTGTCAACCACAAGTTCCAGTGTGTGTGGGCAATGATCCACCTTCCCGTGAGAACGCGGGCAAAGACCGAAGGGACGCCAAAATAATGTCCCCATTCTAACACGCGCAACGAGGCGGGCGAAAAATAATGCCAGTACCGTATCATTTCAAATCCGGCGCGTTCGAGGCGCGCGCTCCACACGTCGGGGTTGTCGGCGTGCTGCGTGCGCGAGATCACGCGGAACCATTCGGTGTATCTTTTGCCTAACACTTTCGAGATCGAGAGTTCGGTGAGATAGCCGGAGTTCGGCACGCAAAAGTAGAAAGGCGCGTCTTTCTTCAGCACGCGCGCGGTTTCTTTTAATACATCGTCAATGTGCGGGATGTGCTCCAACACCGAATTGCTGAATCCGCTGGCGAAGTATTCGCTGGGGAACGGCGATTTCGCGCCGTCGGCTTCCACAAGCGATCTGTATGCGCCGTATTTTTTCGCCTCGTGGATGGGTCCGTGCCAGGGGTCGAGTCCCACGTCAATTTTTTGGTCGAAGGTCAGCGAGGCGAAGTGACCGTCGCCGGCGCCCACATCGTAGACCGGCGCGGGCAGGGGCAAACCCTGATAGAACGAACTTTCCACCGAACGCAACAACGCGCGGAAGTAGGGCAGGTCGCGCAGGTGGAGGAAGAGGAAGTCTTTGTTTGGCATGTTATAATGATAGCGCTTTCTGAAAAGTGATAGCAGAATCGAGGTCGCTATGGTACGGATGATGGTTCAACTGACCGAAGAACAGGTGAAGGCTTTAAAAGAACTGGCGAAGGCTCGCAAGACGCCTGTCGCAAAATTGGTGCGCGAGAGCGTGGCGCAGTATATCGTAACCTCGCCAACAGAAATGACGCAAGAAGAAAAACGCGAGCGCGCCCTTGAATTTATCCGACAGCTTGAGGAGGGAGAAATCCAATTTCATGATATTGAGGGCAAAACTGACATTTCGACGAATCATGACAAGTATCTGGCGGAGATTTACGGAACATGGAAAAAATCTTCGTAGATACCTCGGCGTTCTTTGCGCTTGTCAACCTGGGCGATGAAAATTACAAACAGGCATTGCTCGCATGGAAAGAAATGATCAAGCGCAGCGCCGCGCTGATAACGAATAATTATGTTGTTGTCGAATGTTTTTCATTACTTCAAAGCAGGCTCGGGATTGACGCCGCTCGCGAGTTTCGGACAAAAATCGTTCCGTTGCTTCAAATCGAATGGATCGGCGCGCAAGAACATTCTGCCATCGTCAATTTCGTGCTATCCGCCAACCGCCGCCAACTCTCGCTGGTGGATTGCAGTTGTTTCTAGACGATGCGGCGATTGAACGTCGAAAAAGTTTTCACCTTCGACAGCCATTTCCGCGAGCAAGGCTTCGACATTATCCCATAAGTTTTGCAAATAATTTTTCATATTCCTGCGCAACCGAATCGGGGTTATAGGATTTCTTGATGGATTCGATATCGCCCTTGAACTTTTGCGGTTCATTCAGGACGGCGAGGATTGATTCAGCCAAGTCAGCCGCATCGCCAATTCGAGCGACTCGTCCCATGCCGTGCATCGTCACCGGTTGACGCACCCCCGGCAGCGCGGAGGGAACGCAGGGTACGCCATTCATCATCGCTTCGATCTGCACGAGTCCGAACGCCTCGGTGGAATTTAATGAAGGCACGGTCAACACATCGAGGTTGGGATAGAACGCCGCCATTTGAACCGGGTCGAGGTTTCCTAAAAACGTCCAATGCCCGGCGGCTTCATACTCGCGGATGCGCGGCATGAGCCGGTCTGAATATGCCTGCTCGCCCATCACGTTTTGATATGTCCCTGCAAAGAGAACTTGCGCTTTCGGATATTGTTTCAAAATGATCGGCAACGCGTCGAGCAGTACTTCGACTCCCTTTTCCGCGGCGAAGCGCGCCGCCATGCCGATGACCGGCTTGCGCTCGCGGACGCGATGCTCGGCGGCAAACGCCTCCACCGCGCCGGGGGGTGGAGGCGGCATCTCAACGGGAGGCAGGATGGGGGTCAGTTTTGAAGCGTAGCGCGAGAGGTAGGGCGAGTTGTCCGCGTAGTCCTGTGTGTAGGTCACGATATGATTCGAGAGAATCCCAGCCGCGTTATTCATCAAGTTCACGACGAAGTTGACGAAACGATTGAAGAATCCGGGCGGCAACAGCAGGTCGCAGTGATAAGTGAGTACGGCGGGCTTACCGAAGAGACGCCCGCGCAACGCCACGCCGGGCGCGTCGAACTGCGGAAGATGAAGTTGAACGACATCGTGCTGCGCGACAAGTTTTGTTGCGATGACGCCGAACGTCGGCGCGATGACGCCTTTGCTGACTCGCGCCGCCACCGGCACGCGGATGATTCTTACACCGTCTATCACTTCTTCGCGCGGCAGAGATGGATCGTATTGCATGGTCATCACGGTCACTTGATGCCCGCGCCGGGCGAAGGCGCGCGCGAGTCGCTCCGCGTAGATGGTGAGTCCCGATGTGTGCGGACGATAGTAGGTGAGAACGGTGAGGATTTTCATACGGCGGGAAGATTATACCCTCACGAATGTGAGCGGTGGATGAGTTGACTGGCGTATTTACTTGTTACAATCGGCGCATGAATCACAAAGCGAATTTCTTCCAATGGGTTTTTGCCACCCTGCACGAGTCCGCGTGGGCGCCGCTGGGAGTGTTCGGCTTTTATCTGGTCGGGCTGGTTTTTGACTGGTATGACCGTTTCCCTCCGCTCGATATTCCCACGCATTTCATGGGCGGCGTGGCGATCACGTATTTTTTTCGATCCGCGATCGAACAGTCGCAAAAATTTCTTGGGGATATTCCGGCCTTGATTCAAATCCTGTTCGCTTTCACCTGCACGGGGACGACGATCATCCTGTGGGAATTCTACGAGAACGCGTTCGACTATCTCTTCGGCACAACGATGGTGCGCGGACTGGAAGATACGATTGTGGATATGCTTATCGGTTTGTCGGGGGCATTGGCACTGACGTTGTTTTCCAGGCGGTGAGAATATCAGCAATTTATGGGTTGGAGGTTGCGCCGACAACAATCAACGGCGGCTCATCGGGGTTGCTTTGCCTCCAGCGCAACCTGTCAACCAACTCTTGAAAATGGATCTGCCCGCCAAAATACCTCTCCTGAACAATTGGGGGAAATGTATCTCGGATCTCAGATGGGAAACTAATAAGTTGACCATTTGCTGATATTACAGATCCGTCATTCTCAACATAAACTGTAGCGAGACCTCCCAATCCGATACTGTAGCCGTAAATCTCGCCACAAATCGCCCAGACATACGCTTCGTTATCAGATCGTCCTAAAATTTCCCATTCACAAACTATTTCTTCCGGTGGACGGTAATGAAATTCAACAGCGAGAGCAGTTTGGTAATCTTTCCATTTCTCAATTTCAACAAGCTCAGGCGTGATCCAAGGAATAACTGCTGGTGTAGGTTGTATTCCCAAAGCGGTTAAAATAATCCATGGGGGCTCGTCCGGGTGACCGCGCCGCCAGCGCAAACGATCTGTCCGTTCTATAGCGCGCCAATATGCGTCTGTTCCATAATAATCTACCGGCTGAATAAAGATTTTTTCCTGTACATTTGGGGGAAACATGCGTCGAATATCAGCGCCATAAGACGATCCTGCCCCGGGAATTTCGGCGCTCAGTACTGTTCCATCCATACCGATATGGATGACAGTTGGAATCTGCGCTTCATACGAGGCGGCAGAATAGATACCTGCGCAATGCGCATCCACATAAACCTCCTGTTCTGTTTGTCCTAATATCTCCCATTCACATACGACCTCATTAGGTTGAAGGGATGACTTGAAAAATGCTTTGGCTAAAGCGTCTTCGTATTCCATCCATCGCTCTATCTGTTTGGTGTTAGGGGCGATAAAAGGAGAACTTGGTCTTGTAGGCAATGGAGTATAGATTTCAGTAACGGGTACTGAAGTAGATGTTGGAGCAGACGTTGGCGAAGCCATTGTTGGAATGGACGTCTTGTAGGGCGTTGCAGTTGTATTCTTTCCACAGGCAACAAGGAGAGCGGGCAAGAGAATCGAGAAAAGACACATGGCTACTTTATTCATAATTGAATCTCCTTTCACGCTTAATCCCCTGATAATACGAAAAAGAATTGCCTAATCGAAAGACGTTATTAAACTTCTAAAACAAATCCTTATTCGCCTGCACCCACTCGAACATCAATTCCATGCCCTCTTCGAGATCGATCTTCGGTTCCCAGCCGAGGTCGTGTTTTGCTTTGCGTAGGTCGGCGTAGAAAACTTTCTGGTCGCCGGGACGCCAATCTTCGCGCGCCACTTCAATTTTCTTGCCGAACAATTTTTCCAGTATCGGACCGAACTCCGCCCAGATCGCCATCACGTTGCGCCTGCCGCCGCCGACGTTATAAATTTGTCCTTTGGCAGTATCAATTTTTTCGATGGCAGCATCGTACGCATCGAGCAGGTCGTGGACGTGCAAAACATCGCGCACTTGTTTGCCATCGCCGTAAATTGTAATTTTGCGCCCTGTCACCGCAGCGATCATCATCCACGCGAGCCAGCCCTGATCTTCGATACCAAATTGGCGCGGACCGTAAATGCAGGACTGACGAAAAACGACAGAACGCAACCCATAAATGCGAGCATAATCGCGGACGTATTGATCGCCTGAACCTTTTGAAACCCCGTACGGCGAATGGAAATCGAGCGGCTGTGATTCGGAACAGCCGTGTTCCAAATCTTTGTACAGCCAGCGCGTGGATTCTTCGATCAACTGCACATCGTCCATGCCGCCGTAGACTTTGTTGGTGGATGAATAAATGAAGATGGGATCCTTTTTCGAGAGGCGCGCGGCTTCAAGCGCGTTGAACGTGCCGAGCGCGTTGGCTTCAAAGTCTTCGCGCGGATTCGTCACGGAGGTGGTCACTGCGACCTGACCCGCGAGATGCACGATGACGTCCGCGTCTTTGGCGGATTCGGCTAACAAGTCCGCGTTTCGTATGTCGCCGACGATGAGACTAAACGCATTTTCCCCAAATTGGCTCTTCAACCAGTCCGTATTGCGCGGCGCGCCCGCGCGCGAGAGATTGTCAAAGATGGCGACTTCTTCTCCCCGTTGAAGCAATCGAGCGGCATAATTCGAGCCGATGAATCCCGCTCCGCCTGTAATTAAATAGCGATGAGTCATTATTCTCCTCATCCCGCGTCATCGCAATTCACGACGACGCGGAAACGTCAATCAACCAACGTCAAGAAATATTCATGGAAGCGCGTATCGTTTGTCAGTTCGGGATGAAACGATGTGGCGAGGAGCCGTCCTTGTCGCGCGGCGACGATCCTCCCGTCGGGAAGCGAAGCGAGAATTTTCACGCCCTCGCCAACCGATTCGATGATCGGCGCGCGGATGAAGACCGCATGATAATCTTCCTGCGCGCCCGTCGCTTGTTTGAGTTCGGGAATATCCAAATCTATTTCAAACGAATCGACTTGACGCCCAAACGCATTGCGTCGCACTTTGATATCCATCAACCCGAGCAGCGGCTGATCGCGACTCACGTTTTTCGACAGAAGAATCGCGCCCGCGCAAGTGCCCCAAATCGGACGACGTTGACCGAAGGTTTTCATTGCGTCCAGCAAATTATACGCAACCGCAAGTTTGCCCATGGTCGTCGATTCGCCGCCGGGGATGATGAGACCGTCGAGTCCGTCAAGGTGTTCGGGCAAACGCACTTCAGTCGTATCAACAGTTAATTTCTTAAGCGCAACAAGATGTTCCGCGAAACTGCCTTGTAGAGCAAGCACGCCAATTTTCATAATAATATTTCGATGCCGTTGTGAAGACGACGATCTTTCGTCCGAAGCAATCTCTTACGAAACAAGGAATTGCTTTGTCGGGCTAAAGCCCTCCTCGCAAAGACATTCTTATTTATTACCAACCTCGTCCTGCCATCTTCTCCGCTTCAGGCATCTGCGACACATTGCGCCCGACCATCGCTTCGCCGAGATTCTTGCTTACTTCCGCAAGGATGGATGCGTCCTGATAGTGCGTCACCGCTTTGACGATTGCGCTGGCGCGTTTAGCGGGATCGCCGCTCTTGAAGATTCCCGAACCGACGAACACGCCGTCTACGCCAAGCTGCATCATCAACGCCGCATCGGCGGGAGTAGCGACGCCGCCCGCCGCGAAATTGACGACCGGCATACGCCCGAGTTCTTTCGTCTCTTTTACCAACTCATACGGCGCGCCGATCTCTTTGGAATAGCGCATCAATTCCTCGTCAGCCATTGCAGTTAACTTACGAATATCGCCCAGCACAGTGCGCGCATGACGAACCGCCTCTACCACATCGCCCGTACCGGCTTCGCCTTTCGTACGGATCATCGCCGCGCCTTCGCCCACGCGCCGCAACGCCTCGCCTAAATTACGACATCCGCACACGAACGGCACATTAAAATTATGTTTCAAGATGTGATTTGCCTCATCGGCAGGCGTCAACACTTCTGACTCGTCAATGTAATCCACGCCGACCGCTTCGAGAATCTGCGCTTCGACGAAATGCCCGATACGGCACTTCGCCATCACGGGGATGGTCACCGCGTCCATGATCTTGAGGATCATATCGGGGTCCGACATACGCGCCACGCCGCCGTCCGCGCGAATATCCGCCGGAACGCGCTCCAACGCCATCACGGCGCACGCGCCTGCATCTTCTGCGATCTTCGCATGCTCCACGTTCACTACGTCCATAATGACGCCGCCCTTAAGCATTTGCGCCAATCCCTTTTTCTCCGTCCACGTGCTTTTTTTTGCGTCCATTTCTGCTCCTTCGATTTTCGTACGCGCGGATCAATCGCCGCGCATGCAATTCATCTTTATTATTGAGATTTTACCACGCAGGCGGCGGCTGATTTCATTCAAGCGGCGCACCTGCCGCCGCCTTTTGTTTGCCGGGCGAAAAACCGTTCGCTCTTGACAAAATCCGCATTAAAGATACAATTAATGCATTGATACATTTAGTACAATTATGGCGAACAAGAAACTCATCCTTCAAATTGACTTCCGCTCGGGCTTGCCGATCTACACGCAGATCGTCAATCAAGTGCAAGCGCAGATCGCCAGCGGAATCCTCCAACCGGACGATCAACTCCCTACCGTGCGCGCGTTGGCGGAAGAGTTGCGCGTCAACTTCAACACAGTCGCGCGCGCATACCGCATACTGGATGAAGCGCGCATTATTTCCACGCAACAAGGACGCGGCACATTCATCACCGAGAGCCTGCCGCCGAAAGCAACCGAGCGCCTGCGCAGAGAGGCGCTGGAGGCGCTGACGCAACGATACCTCAGCGAAGCGCTAAGGCTGGAATTCTCGAAGAGCGAGATCCGCCAGACGATCAACGACCAACTCAAAGCGCGGAACGAAGCGAACGAACCCAAAGAATAAAGGAGAATAAAATGGGCGCGAAATTCATGAAATCGAAAATCGAAAAGAAGAAATCTCAGCAAGCCGATCCGCACATCTCAGCGATCGCCGGCGCGCTGTTTGGTTTATTTTTGCTTATTGCCACATTTGGCGCAATTGTTGGCGACGGCAAAATCAGCGACGCAATTTTAGGCGCGTGGGTCTTTGGCTGGATGCTCGTCGGCATTTATGTTTTATTTGCGCTAAAAGTGGCGTCACAATGGGAAAAAGCAGTGATTTTACGACTCGGAAAGTTTGAAAAACTGGCGGGGCCTGGCGCATTTTGGATCGTTCCGGTCATAGACAACACTCCAACGTGGATTGATCACCGTGTAATGGTCACGCCGTTTGCCGCGCAAAAAACGCTGACAAAAGACACTGTGCCTGTGGACGTGGACGCCGTGCTTTTTTGGGTGGTGTGGGACGCCGAGAAAGCCGCGCTTGAAGTGGAAAATTATCGCGCCGCGGTAGACTGGGCGGCGCAAACAGCGCTGCGCGACATTATCGGACGCATGGAATTGGCAAATATTCTCGTAGGACGCAGCATCATTGACAAAGAACTGCAACAAGTAATTGACGAGCGCACCACCCCCTGGGGCGTGACCGTGCAATCGGTCGAGATCCGCGATATTGTCATCCCGCAAGATCTGGAAGACGCCATGTCGCGTCAGGCGCAGGCGGAGCGCGAACGTCAGGCGCGCGTTATTTTAGGCGAATCCGAGAAGCAGATCGCAGACTCGTTCGCTGAAGCGTCGAAAGCCTATCAGAACAACCCCACGGCTTTACACTTGCGCGCAATGAACATGCTTTTCGAAGGCTTGAAAGAAAAGGGCGCGTTAGTTATTGTGCCAAGTTCCGCCGTAGACACGATGAACCTCGGCGGACTCAGCGGCATCGTCTCAATGGCGCAGAACAACCTGCCCAAGGAAGACCGATAAGTTTCACGTGAAACAACGAAAAAGGAAAACAAATGTCAACCAAACTCACCGCCATCCTTGTGTTCATTCTGATCGTCGCCGCCGCCGTCGCAGGCGCTCTGCTCTGGAATCGCCTGCCCGATCCCATGCCTGCGCATTGGAATGCGGCAGGCGAGATTGACGGTTACATGTCCAAGTTCTGGGGCGTTTTCCTCCTGCCGATCATCAGCATCGCGCTAACGGGCTTGTTCCTGATCATCCCAAACATTGACCCGCTCAAGGCAAATATCGCCCAATTCCGCGCTACCTTCAACTGGTTCATTGTGGTCTTTGCGATGTATATGCTCTACGTCTATACCCTGATTCTCTTTGCCGCACTCGGAACCTCCTTCAATATGACACTCATGCTTTTACCGGCGGTCGGGTTGCTCTTTATCGGCATAGGCTGCTTGATGAACGGAGCAAAACGCAACTTTTTTATCGGCATCCGCACGCCATGGACGCTCTCCAGCGAGACGGTCTGGGACGAGACGCACAAGCTCGGCTCAAAACTCTTCATACTGGGCGGCGCGGCGACTATCATTGGCTCTTTTTTCGGGGAGCGCGGCGTCTGGTTCGTCCTGGGCGCCATGCTCCTTGCCGCATTTGCGCCGATTGTTTATTCTTACATCCTGTGGCGACGGGAAAATCCATAAGCGCGATCGTCGAACCTGATGCTTTAAGGCGAGCTTTCAGAAGAACCGCGCTGTTTCACGTGAAACACAAAGGAGTCTTTCAATGAGCAACGAACTTCAAAAATGGGAATATCGCGTTCAATCCATCGGCAGCCTGCTGGGAACAAAAGACGAATTGATACAGACCACGCTAGATGAATGGGGTGAAGAGGGCTGGGAGGCGTTCCATCTATACGATCAATATGGGGGCGGCAAGGTCACAATCGTAGCCAAACGCCCGTTGACGGAACGCGCGCGTCGAATGCGAACCATGCCGTCTCAATAATCAACAAGGAGAACATTATGCTCATCGCAGCCTATACCGTAAGTTTTCTGGGCATGATCCTACTGCCCATCTTTTTATGGATCGTCTTCACCCGCAAGTTCGCGCTTCCTTGGAAGCTCGTACTTGCGGGCGGTTTGACGTTTATCGCGTCACAGATCCTGCATATCCCGGTTGTATTTGGACTTAACAACTTCCTGAAAAGCGCTTCGCTGCTTGTTACCGCCATCGCTTTAGGTCTGCTCGCAGGCATTTTTGAGGAGACGGCGCGTTACATCCTGTTCAAATTCATTTTGAAGAAATCGCGTTCCTGGAAGGACGGTGTGCTGGTCGGTCTGGGTCATGGCGGCATCGAGGCAGTTTTGATCGGCGCCTCTGTCGCGTTAACGCTTGTGAACATGATCGCATATAGAAGCGTAGACCTATCCACCGTGCCGAGCATTCCGCCCGAACAGCTGGCTCTCGCACAACAGCAAGTGGAAGCGTTCTGGTCCGCGCAGCCCTTCATGGCATTGCTCGGATTCTTCGAACGAATCTTCGCGATGTGTCTGCATATCAGTCTATCATTAATGGTCCTATATGGGCTTGCGAAGAAACAAGCCGTTTGGTTCTGGCTGGCGCTGTTATGGCACGCCTTCGTGGACGCGGTCGCTGTGTATGCGAGTCAATCCATCGGCAATTTACCAACTGAGGGTCTTATCGCTATCTTTGCCGCGATCAGTGTATGGATCATTTTCAAGATGAGACCAAAATTTGAACAAATCAACGAGATCAGCGAACAGGAGGCAGTCACCGGATAGACAAGGAATTGTAAAACGCGCCTAACCCTAATTAAGTTTAAAGCGCAATAATCGTCCCTCTAAAATCAAAGGGACGATTATTTGTATATACAATTAACGGGGGTAAAATCAACGCATGAAGAAGTTGTTTCAGCCGTTATTGCTCATTATCTTTATTTCAACGTTGATCGGCGCGGGCATGTTGCGACGCGGGCATGAATGGGGCGACGATTGGGCATGGTATGTTTTACAAGCGAAAAGTATCGCGGATGGCTCGCTGAACGAATTCATCGAGATCAGCGCTTTTACGAATTATCAATCCACATCGCATCTCGGACCGCTCGCCTACCCATGGGGCTACCCGCTGATATTGGCTCCGTTTTACGCGCTAAATGGGATCAGTCCAATGACGCTAAAGATTCCCGGGTTGCTTTTTTACGCAGGGTTTTTAATTTGTTTATATCTATTTGCAAAATCTCGTCTCACACGGACCGAAAGCCTGATCTTCGTTTCGTTGTTCGCGTTCAACCCAATGCTGTTGGAATTTCTCGATTACATTCTTTCGGATATTCCGTTCCTTTTTTTCTCAACATTGACGCTGCTCTTAGTTGTACAACAAAACAAATCGCGGATACATTACGCATTAATCGGCGCCGCCATCTTCTTTACGACATTTATACGCGCTACCGGGCTGCTTTTGCTCGGTTGCTTCTTGCTGGTCGATTTTTTTGAGTTGCTTGTCCAACGCAAAGATTGGAACGTCGTTAAACGAATCATTTTGAATTCGTTCATTGTTTGCGCAGCGTTCGCGCTCCTGTGGATCGCCAACATACTCTTATTCCCCGGCGGAGGCGAATCATATTTATCGCAATACAAAAACTTGACCGTTGACCTCGTTATCGGTTTTATCGGCGCATATTTCAAAGTGTACGGCTGGTTCTTCGGCGAGGCGACGAGATGGCAATATCTTTACTATTTCGTTTTAGCCTTTGCCCTGCTCGGCGTATGGATTCGCCGCCGAAACGACTTGTATCTTATCTCATTCTTCGGAGTGTGGATGCTCGTTCATATCACTTACCCTTACTGGCAAGGACCGCGCTATATCTTCCCACTTTTACCTATCTTCATCTACTTTGCATTTCAAGGAATGAAGTTCGCCATCGGAAAACTTTCTGAAAAATATCAAGCGATGGGTCAGCGCGCGATGTACGGATTTTGGACTGTCATCGCCATATATTTCCTTGTTACCTCAAGCGTTCTGGCTTACGACAATGTGCGGACCGGACGACAGATCAACGGGCCGTTCGATCCTTTGAGCATGGAAGTGTATCAATGGATAAAAAACGAAACGCCGCCGACGAGCGTGTTAATCTTTTTCAAGCCGCGCGTCATGAGATTAATGACCGAACGTCCTTCTATTTATATCAATCAATGCGACGGAATGTTAAAAGGCGATTACTTGGTTCTCAGCAAGAAGGTCGGCGCAAACGGACAAGTTCCGCCCGAAGAGATCGGAAAGTGCAGCCTGCCGCTAGACGCCATGTTTAATAACCGCAGGTTTATCATCTATAAAATTGAGAAATAAAAAAACGCCCCGTCAAAAGACAAGGCGCCTCAACTCTCTGCTTCTTCGCTCTTTACCCCAAATGCATCGGCATGATCACATGCAAGAACTGATCGTCGCCCACCGGCCTGATCACGCCCGGCGCATTCGGCGCAGAGGTCTCTAATGCAACGTTTGGAGTCTTGATCACTTCCAACGCTTCGCGCAGGAATTTCACATTGAATGCAATCAGCAGTCCGCCGCCGTCTACGGTCGCCTCGACGATAGTTTCATTTTTCCCTGTCTCTTCCGAAGCGGCGGTGATTTCCACTTCGCTGGGCTGCATTTCACCTTGTGCAGATTTGATATTAAAACGCGCCGCATTCGAACCTTCGCGCGCAAAAATTTCCGCCTGCTTACAAGCTTTCAACAGCGACGCGGTTGAAACCAGCGTGCGCGATTTATACGAGCGTGGAATGATCTGCTGATAGTCGGGGAACGCGCCGTCAATCAACTGCGAAATAATTTCCACATCTTTTACGCGAAAAACGACCTGACCGCGTCCTTTCGGCAACGCCATATAGATCGGCTCTTCGCCGTCAGACGCAACGCGCGCCAGTTCTTTCAAGGCTTGGGCGGGCACGATCACCGAAATGGGGGCGGACGCAGGCGCTGAAAGAAGCGCTTTTCGTACAGAGAGGCGGAACCCATCCGCCGCCGCCATCGTCAATTTATCTCCATCTACTTGAATCAGCGCCCCCATCAAGACGGGACGGGCTTCATCCGACGACGCCGCAAAAGTTACCTGATGGATCATCTCGCGGAAATCGCCGCTATTAATCTGTATCGCTCCCTCAAGATCGGGGGCTGGCATAGGCGGAAACTCTTGTGCGTCAATACATTTGATGTCGTTCGTAGACGTTCCGCCGCGCACATTAAGCGTTTGCGTTTGTATATCAAGTTTCAACATCACCTGTTCGCTCGGCAACGCGCTCACCAGATCGGAAAACGTGCGCGCGGGAACGGTCGTCGAGCCGTCTTCTTCAATGCGCGCAGGTATCCAACAGGTGACGCCCATTTCCAAATTTGTAGCGGAGAGTCGCAAGCGCCCTTCGTCCGATGCGATTAATATATTCGCAAGCACAGGCAATGTGCTGCGCGGCGAAACCGCTTTCGACACAACGCCCAACCCGCGGGCTAAATTCTCTTGAAGGACAGTCACTTTCATAGTCATCGCCTCGCGTATTTTTTTGAAAGTATATCATTAAGTGCGACGTGTATTGCGCTAGCTCCCGAATATAAGAGCGGAGATCGCCCAGACCGCCAGCGCCGAAAACTGACAAGCGAATAACCCGGCAAAAACGTAGACGACATACATCCAAGCGGACGTTTTCGCTTTGGCGGGCGACAGTCGAAACGTTTGCCCAGTCGCCAGCGCCTTGGCGATATCCGTCGCCTGTTCGAAGTCGGCGCTCCAAAAAACATCGGTTTCGCTCTCGCCAACGATTAGCCGCGCGCCGCCGAACGATTTCATCCACGTCGCCAGACGAGAAGGCGCCGCGAACGTATCTACATCGGATAGAACCAGAGCTTGAGCGGGAGGCGCTTGCGCCAAATCAGTGTTAGCGTCAACGATCGTCGTCAAAATTGCAGGCGCGCGCTCCGCAAAAGCCTTTTGCGCCAATCCGCCAAACGATCCATCGCGATCTAGAATCAAAACGCGATAACGCGCTTGCGCCTCTTCTTGCGCGTCGTTTTTATAACGGGCGTCTTTTCGCAAAGCATGGAGGTGGTACCCAAAGACAATTGCAAATAAAATCAGCGCTTGCAAGGAATCGCGGATATCGTTCCATAAAGCGCCGAATTCTGCGGTTAACACGGCTGAGATCAGATAGAAAATTATAACGCTCGCAAGCGTCATGCCGCCTACCACGCAAGCAAATAGCGCAAAATACATATAGAATTTACGCACGACCGACCTGCGCGCAGAGGAGTTTTGCTCTTGCATAGCCTGCGCTTGCATAGGACGCCACGTCTTCAACCATAATGGCAGCCCAATGCTCAATCCCGCCAACGACGCTGAAAGGCTGGAGGCAAAATATCCTCCGTCAACTTGGGCGACGGCAAAGACATCTAAAAGCGCAGCGATCAACACGTTGACGGAAGTAAAGGAAACGATCAACCCCGCGCCCGCTAAAATATAGAAAAGCAGACGCCGTTTGCCAGCGCGGAGCGTTTCATCTTCTTCAAACGCGAATTGTCGATTCAGCCACATGCCATAATATGCCCAGATCAGCCCAAAGGGCGTTCCCAAAGAAATTGGCGCGCTGATATTTGTCATGAAATCGCGCCACGCAATTTCTTGCGAACCGAGGACCTTCATCAAGATTTGGTGTATGAAACTTCCGCCGCACGATAAGGCGACGAACGCGCCGATTAAAGTCAGCGCGTATAAAACAACGAGGCGTATGTATGAATCGCGCTCAGTCTTGTCGGACAAAGCGCTTTGCAGCGCGCTCCAAGCGGCGTACCAGATCGGCGCGCCGACCATCAGCATGACGATCGCGTTAAGGACTGGTTCGTCGGCGCTTAACGTTTGCGGTCGCCATGCGAGCATAAAGTTCAAGATTCCTTGCGCGCCGTATACGGTCAACGCTAGTCCGTACGCCATCCACGCAAAACGATATAAGCGACGAATTCCAGCAAAGTTCTCTTTTTCGCTTATGACGTTCCAATTGGTCTGTAATACGCGAAAGAAATAGGCGGCAACAAGCAAATTGCTCAAAATAGCGATGGCATTATCCGCGAGAGTTTGTGAACCGCCTCCGGCGATCGCATAGCGAGCATACGAGTGAACGGACTCCAGCGCCGCGCGGCTGATCAACGCCAGCAGATTTTGCGCTACAGGGATAAGCGTGCCCAGCAAAGCGCCATATAGGAAAATAGCGCGCAACATCGCCTCGTTCTCCTCGCTCTCCCTTGCGGCAGCCTTTTGCGCCCACAACCAGTGAATCAGAAAGATCGGCGTTCCCACTAGAATTAAAGACAGCGCCTGCGCCAATAAAGTCGTGTCGCCGATTACCAAACCCTGCCTGAATATAGAACGCAGCAAGTTAATCAAGCCCCATAACGTCGCTTCAAGGCTGACAGCGGCTACAGCGTAAAAATATAAACGTCGAATTGATTTCATACAAACTCCTTTGGTCGCGCAATGCTAAGGGAGCGCGGCGCCTAAAGCGGGCTTAATAATCCTGATACCAGTCATAAGACCAATAGTAGTAAGGCATGGAAACCAATTTCCATGCGCCATCTTGTTTCGCTAAAAACGCCTGATCGGAGGAAGAATAATTCGTCGGAAAAATATCCATGGATGCGCTGCGCATCGTCAGCGCGACATAAGCTTCATTCCCTGCAATTTCAGCCGCGCCAATTTCAATGCCTCCATCCGAGAGGCTGATATTCCCGTTCAAAAACGATCGCCGAAACTCCTCATAGGTAGGTTTATTCTCCAGGTCCGCCAGATAACCGTAGGCTTTCACATAATCTTTATTGATCGCCGCTAGAATATAATTGTGAACGACCGCCTGCGGAGCGTCCTCCGCTTGATATTCACCGTCGTCGCGTCGAACAAAAAACAGGATCGTCGCCAAAATAATCAACGCGCCAATGCCGATCAGTATGCCTGTTAAAAATTTATCCTGTTTCATAGAAGAGCCTCCAGTTGATATTGCCTTAATCATAACGTAAAACCCGCAACGCATTCTGCATTTGTTATACTTAACCCATCTTTCTTTCAAGGAGTTTCAATCATGGCCGCAAAAGCCCCTCGCTGGGATATGACCAACGTCTATCCTTCGCTCGATTCCAAGCAATTCAAAAACGCCATAAAAAAATACAAAGCGGAGCTGGACGAATTAGAAATTTTCCTCCAGAAGGCTGTCAAAGCCAATTCCAAAACCGATGCAAAAAAATTGGGCAAACTATTCGGCGAAGCAATGGAACGCTTCAACGCGCTCTTTAACCTCTCCGGCACAATCAGCCCCTACATCTATTCTTTCGTCTCCACCGATTCGCGCAACAAAGAAGCGATGCGTGCGCTCTCCGCGTTCGAGCAAATGTCAGTGCGAGCGAGCGTCCTCAATACTCAATTCCAAGCCTGGACCGGCGCGCTCGGACAAACTGCCATCAAGAAAGCCGCCAAAATGAACGCCTCGGCAAAATCGCACGAATTTGCGCTGCTCGAAACGGCGGAACAGTCCAAATATTTAATGAGTCCGGCGGAAGAAACCCTCGCCGCCGATCTGACCTTGAGCGGCGGCAACGCCTTCGGCAAACTGCAAGGGACGGTCACGTCGCAAATGACGGTTGATTTTGAGCTGAACGGCAAGACTCAAAAAATGCCGATGCCCGCCCTCATCAACCTGCGCTCGCATCCCGATGAAGCCACGCGCCGCCGCGGATACGAAGCCGAAAACAAAGCCTGGGAGACGGTTCAAGAAACGCTGACGGCGTGCATGAACGGCGTCAAAGGCGAAACGCTGACGCTGGACAAAAAGCGCGGACGCGAAGACGCCCTTCACGCTTCTCTCGATTTCGCCCGCATTGATCGCTCAACTCTAAACGCCATGCTCAGCGCGATGAAAGATTCGTTCCCCATGTTCCAGCGATACTTCAAGAGCAAAGCCAAACGCCTTGGAAAAAAGAAACTTGCTTGGTGGGATCTCTTCGCTCCGATGGGTAAAACCGATACCGTCTATTCGTGGAACGAAGCGCGCGACTTTATCACACGCAACTTCAGCCAGTTTTCGCCGGAACTCGGCGCCTTCGCCAAACGCGCCTTCGATAATCATTGGATTGACGCTGAACAGCGCGAAGGCAAACGCGGCGGCGCATTCTGTATGGGCGTGGAAGGCGTGAAGGAAAGCCGCATTATGAGCAACTTTGACGGTTCATTCGATCAGGTCAGCACGCTCGCGCATGAACTCGGTCATGCTTTTCATAATGAATGTGCATATCAAGCGGGTAAAACCCCCATTCAGCAAAATACGCCGATGACGCTGGCGGAGACCGCTTCGATCATGTGCGAGACCATCGCCACTGAAGCCGCATTAAAAGAGATCGCCAACCCGCAAGAAGAACTCGCCGTGTTAGAAGCGCAGATCAACGGCGCCTCGCAAACGATCGTGGATATTTACTCGCGCTACCTATTTGAGAAAGAAGTCTTCGAACGCCGCGCCAAATCGGAACTCTCCTCCGACGAGTTGAACGAGATCATGGAGCGCGCTCAAAAAGCCGCCTATGGCGACGGGTTAGACGAACGCTACTTGCAAAAATATATGTGGACGTGGAAGCCTCATTATTATTCCAGCGGCTTCTCATTCTATAACTACCCATACGCGTTTGGCTTGCTCTTTGCCACAGGCTTATACGCCATCTACCAAAAACGCGGCGCGGAATTCGTCCCCGCATATAAGGAACTGCTCGCCTCTACCGGCGAAGCGCGCGCGGCTGACCTTGCCGATAAATTCGGCATCAACATTCGCACAAAGAAATTCTGGGCGGACAGCCTCGCGATCATCAGCAGGCGCGTAGACCGGTACTGCAAACTATAGCGCAGCCATGTCGAGAACAAGATTCTTCCTCGCCTTTTCCGCATTAGCCCTTGCTGCGCTGGCGTGCAACGCATTGACTTCTTCTGCGCCGACGCAAAACGCTCCCACGGACGGTCTTCCTCGCACTGAAGACGACGTTCCGCGCATAGACGTTGACGCGGCAAAAGAAGCGCTCGACAGCGGCGCAGCGATCCTTGTGGACGTACGCAGTAAAGTCGCATACGCAGAAAGTCACATCCCGGGCGCGCTTTCCATTCCATTAGACGTGTTCGAGATTAACGTCAACGACTCCAACCTCGATAAAGCGCAATGGATCATCACTTACTGTACCTGACCGAACGAACATACGAGCGCCCGTGCGGCGTTCCTCATGTTGCGCAACGGGTACGCGCGTGTCGAAGCGATTCGCGGCGGTTTTGAAGCGTGGCTCAATGCAGGGTATCCAGTTGAGCCGTAAGATAAGGTTAACCTTGTCCGACAAATTATGACCATCCTCTCCATCCACCACGTTCAACTAGCAATGTCCGCGGATCAGGAAGATTCAGCGCGGGCATTTTATGTTCGCATTCTCGGCTTTCAAGAAATTCCCAAACCTGCCGAGCTCGCCAAACGCGGAGGCGCGTGGTTTGAGTTTGGAAACGTTCAATTGCACCTCGGCGTTGAAACAGATTTCCGCCCCGCGCGCAAAGCGCACCCCGCATTCCTCGTAGATGATCTTGATGCGCTTCTCGAAAAGGTTCAAGTTGCCGGTTACGAATGGGATCAATCACAACCGCCGCTGGAGGGATTCAAACGCGCGCATGTGTTCGATCCATTTGGGAATCGGATCGAGTTGATGGAGAAAGTGTAGGACAAAGTCAACTTTGCCCTGCAAAATAAAAAGCCCACGTCGCGCGACGTGGGCTTTTTACCGCCAACTGAAATCGGTTAACTTCCGTGAATCCAACCGCGCAGCCGCATCGCGTCTACCACGCGCTGAATGGAAACCATGTATGCCGCATCGCGCATGCCTACGCCTTTATCTTGCGACATCTTCAAAACGCCATGGAATGCCTCGGTCATGCGCGCGTCGAGACGATCAAAGACTTCTTGCTTCGCCCAATAAAAGTTCATGTCGTTTTGCACGCCTTCAAAATACGAAGTCGTTACGCCGCCAGCGTTGCAGAGGAAATCGGGAACGGTGAAAATCTTCATCTCTTTAAGATGCTCGTCCGCTTCCGGCGTGGTGGGACCGTTCGCGCCTTCCGCTAAAATTTTCACGGTTTTGGAAATTTTCTGAACCGTATCGGCGTTGACCTGATTTTCAAGCGCGGCGGGAATCAAAACGTCCACGTCTTTGGCAATCCATGCATCGCCGTCCTCGGCGACATACCCGGCGGCAAGCGCCTTTTCCTTATCAATCGTACCGTAAGGGTCGGTGATCGAAAAGAGGAAATGCGCATCCACGCCGTCTTTGTGGCTATATGTGTAGGATTTTTTATCGTTGCGATCCCAACAAGATACGCAAACCACGCGTCCGCCCAGAATTTCGGTAAACCCGATAGCGGCATGCCGCGCGACGTTGCCGAAACCTTGAATCGATGCGGTCGCTTTCTTCGGATCTATCTTAAGCTGTTTCATCGCTTCGCGAATCGTGTAGATGACGCCGAAGCCGGTCGCCTCCGTGCGCCCTTGCGAACCGCCGCTGCCGACCGGTTTACCAGTGAACGCACCCGGCGTAAACTCGCCGGTCAATTTGGAATATTCATCCATCATCCAGCCCATCATCTGCGCATTGGTGCCAACGTCCGGCGCGGGAATATCTTGCCGCGGTCCGATATTTTTGACCATCTGCCGCACCCAGCCGCGACAAAGTTGTTCCTTCTCGCCGACAGATAATTTCGACGGGTCTACGACGACTCCGCCCTTGCCGCCGCCCAGCGGAATATCCACCACCGCGCATTTCCACGTCATCCACATGGAAAGAGCGCGCACGGTGTCAAGGGTTTCATTCGCCGCAAAACGGATGCCGCCTTTGCCAGGTCCACGCACGTCATTATGCTGCACGCGAAGGCCGGTGAATACCTGAAGCGCGCCATCGTCCATTCGCACGGGGATGCGGAAGGTAAATTCGCGCGAGGGCCAGCGCAACACCTCGCGTACGCCCGCGTCTAAATTTAACTGTCCGGCAACATGGTCGAATTGTTGCTGCGCGATTTGAAAAGCGTTTGTGTTTTCTGACATGATACGTTCGCTCCTAAACTGATAATATAAACGGGCATCCCAAAGGGAAGCCCGTTGTAGATAAATAGAACGCGATGGATTGTTGTCCCGTCATCGTTTCCATAGCGCAAGGGTATCACGAGACTCAATTAACCGTCAATACGCTAATCAGCGCCGTTCAAAATGCTGGTTAAGGTCTTCGTCCAGCCGGCATTATATTATTCATAGAAATCCTCATCAGCATCGTCTTCGCCGTCAAATTCATATTCAACCTGATCGCCATTAAGATGCACCCACAGCAACAACACATGCCCATCGGACGTTTCCACGTTGCGCGCTGCAAAGATAGGCGCGTGTTGTTCTTCTCCGTCATCGTCGCGATAATAAAGATGAATGGGAGTCTTCGCATTCCACGCTCGGTAACAGCGTTCGACCAACGCGGGTCCATTAAACGTCCGCAGACGAGTCAGCGCGGGGCTAAAATATTGGGCGCTTTCGTTCAGCCCCAACGCCCAACCGTCGTTTACCGCTTCGAAAATAGGCGGCGGTCCTTCGATAATTGTGATTTTTTCATCCATTGCGACAAAACTATACCATAAAAAAAGAGCGAAGATTCTTGCAGTTTATTCAATTTTAAGCAAAAGCTTCCATATTGCAGTATTGCAGCGGGCGTTTACACCCATTTTATAAACTTTCTATAATTTGTTTCGCCAGCCCCGGTCCGCGATAGACCAGCCCCGTGTACACTTGAACAAGACTCGCCCCCAACGCGAGTCTTTTCTTTGCGTCATCAGGACTCGCGATTCCTCCCACGCTCACAATGGGGACTCTCTCATTAACAAGCTTTACCACGCGACTCAAAACCGCCTCGCTCCGACCTTTGAGCGGACTCCCGCTTAGCCCGCCTGTCTCGCCCTTCAAATTTGATCGCACTCCCTCGCGCGAAAGCGTTGTGTTCGTGGCGATGATCCCATCCATTTTTTTATCGAGGATGACTCCGATTGCGTCATCCAGTTCTTCTTCTGATAAATCAGGCGAAATTTTTACAAGGATTGGAAGTTTCAGGTTCCAAGTTTCACGTTCCAAGTTGATCTGACCGAGCAAGTTTTCCAGCATCTCGCGATTCTGTAAACGGCGCAAACCAACGGTATTCGGCGACGAAATATTGATCGTCAAATAATCCGCCAGCGGAGCGAACACTTTCATCAACTCGACATAATCCCTCGCGGCTTCTTCCAGTGGAGTATCTTTATTCTTCCCTAAATTAACTCCAAGGATCATGTCGTTGCGAGCCCCGAAGGAGCGAAGCAATCTCCTCGCAACATATTCCGCCCCGCGCGACGGAAAACCCATCCGATTGATCACCGCCTCATCCTCCGCCAGCCGAAACACGCGCGGACGCGGATTCCCAGCCTGAGGCTTCGGCGTGACCGTGCCGATTTCAACATGACCGAACCCCAGCGCGGCGAGTCCGCGAACGGCAACGCCGTCCTTGTCATATCCTGCCGCGAGACCGATGGGATTTTTGAATGTTAATCCGAATGCGCGAACGGGTTTTGACTCGGCTTGATAAAGTTGTGTGAGAAGAAAATTGGAAAGTGGAAAGTTCCCAGCAACGCGCAATGCTTGAAGTGTAAGTTGATGAGAAGTTTCAGACTCAAATGAAAACAGAAGCGGTCGAAAAAGAGAAAACATTTTCCTTCGTGCTCCTTTGTGCCCTTCGTGTTTAAAAACGCTTTTGCCCGCTTTTATCCAAAAAATACTGAATCACTTCCTCCTCGGGATGCGGAACATTCATCAGCGCGAACATCGCCGCCAACTCGCCGCGATGATGCGTGTTGTGGTTCGGCGGCTGGACCATCATCTGCCACAACGGGAGGGTGAACGTTTCGCCTTTGGGGTTGGTGTACGAAGCATCGCGCATCAACGACTCTTCGGTTTGTTCAGAAATAAATCCGCGCATGTTCTTTTCCACATCCACCCAATACGCGCGGATGGGCTTCACATCGGAGAAATCTTTCGCATTGAGGAATTCGCTTTTTTCGCCAAGCCAGCGCTGACGCCACATCCGCTCCGAGCTCATCATGTGAACAAAGAGCGCGTGAACGCTCTCCCATGAATGTCCGTGTTTATGGAAGAGTTGTTTTTCAACCAGAGTCTCGGCAACGGCAAGATAGCGCTTGTTCGCCCAGTAGTTGTACTCGTAGAGTTCTTCAAGATAATTTTTGAATTGCATATTTTCTCCGTGGGGCGGGATGCTTGCCCTGAGCCTGTCGAAGGGGCATCCCGCCTTATGATCGTTTCTTTCCCTTTTTCAACATCTCGATCATTTTGACGATCCGAGTCTGCCGCGTCTCTTCCTTCTTCGCTTCGTTGATCCACATCACATATTCTCTTTTGTGCGAGTATGAAAGTTTATCGAAGAAGGCTTTCGCTTCTTTGTGCTGTTTCAATTCTTTCATCAAGTCTTTGGGGACTTCGATCACGCGCGGCTCAGTGTCTAATTCAACCGTGATCTTCACTTTATCCCCAAACGACTTGCCGATCTGCTCGCGGATGGATTTGAGGATGATCAGGATGTGATAGTCCGTGCCCATGCGCGCCAAAATGCCGCGATACGGAACTCCATCAAACGTGGCTTTGACCTTGGGCTTCTTCGCGCCGAAGGCTTTCTCCACATCGAATGGAACTTCCACGAACGCGCCGCCTCCGCCTGCATTCAGGATGACGGCTGTGAAGGTGTGTTTTTTGGGCATAACTATTTCCTTGCGTTAGAAGTCTACAATTTTTGTCTTCCTAATTTTACGAGATCATCAAAATTTTTTACCAATTCATTTGCTAAGTTGTTTAATTTTCTTTCGAGTGAATAATATTCTTTTTCATTTCCGAATTCTCTATCTTTTGGTATTCGAGCCCATCTCGAATCAACCTGATCTTCTCGAAAAGAATTCAAACTTAGTTCTCGATAAAAACCAGTTGCGGTCTCCAGGAGTTGTTTTCTTAACTTTTCGAGTCTTTTATCCAAAAAATAAAAACTGGAATGCTCACATGCTTCTATAAATTTATTAAGACCAACTAATCTATCCCAATCGAAAGCACCAGTAAAGTTTTGCTGACGACAATACGAAATAGTATCTTTATCCAACAATTTTGTTATCTCATCAAGAATTTCTTTATCTTTTTGATTGTTTTTATCACGTCTTTGCCAAGCACGACCAACTAAGATTCCCAAAATCCCCACAGCAGTCGTTATCGCCCATTGAAGAACATCCATAGCACGCTCCAACCTCTTCTATACAATATTGGCTGTCAGAAACTTCCTCGTCGCCTCGATTTTACTCTTCTCCACCTTCCCCGTCTCTTCCCAATACCCCAACAATTGACTTATTGTCAGCACCGCGTGCAGGGAATAACCTGCCTGCGCCAGCGACTCCTTTGCGCCTGATTGACGGTCAATCAGCACAACGACATCCTTCACGACCAAGCCTGCGCCCGTCAGTTTTTCGATGGCTTCGAATTTGCTTCCGCCTGTGGTGGCGAGATCGTCAATGACGATAACCGTCTCGCCCGCGTGATATTCGCCTTCGATCTCGGCTTTCGTGCCGTAGGACTTCGCTTCCTTGCGCGGGTAGATCATGGAATAGTTGCCAGCAAGAGATATGGCAGTTGCAATCGGAATCGCCGCGTAGGGCAATCCTGCGATTCTGGAGAATTCGAGAATTGAGAGAATTGGCAAGTAGGCTTGGGCAATCTCCGCGAGCAGTTTGGGATGGGTGATGATTCGGCGCAGGTCAATGTAGATGGGACTCGTGAGTCCCGACTTGAGGGTGAATTCGCCGAATTTGATACAACCTGCGGAGAGGAGTCCATCGGCGAGAGATTTTTGTGACGGGGTAAATTCGGTCATGAATTTTTCTTTCTTCTCAAAGATGTCATATAGTTTTGTATCGCTTCCCGCGTTGTTAACCAATTGCGTCCTTGTTTTACTGCTTCGATCCGTCCCATGCGAGCAAGCAAGCTGAGATATTCCTGGGAATAAGGCGTACCTTGTGAGGCTTGGGCAAGTGAGAGCCATTCAGCATCTTTGCTGGGTTTTGCTTTTTGTTGTTTATTTGCATTGAGATACAAGGTGAGACTACGCTCGACGGCTTTCCCAACAAAGTTGACTAAAGATTTTTCCTTTCCATCATCCGCCAGTGATAACACGCGATAATAGGATTGGCGATCTACTCGCAAAATAACGGTGGGCGGATAACCGTTTTGCATCAAAATAAGATTCATTACCAATCTTGCTGTGCGTCCATTGCCATCTACAAAGGGATGAATTTTTACAAGACTGTGATGTGCCAATGCGGCGAGAACGACAGGATGCATTGATTTTTCGGCTTTTACCAGCCATTTGCCCCATTCCGTCATTTGGGCAGGAACTTCCCACGCCTTAGGCGGAACATGCCGCGCTCCCGCAATTTGGACTTGTGTCGTGCGATAGTTCCCTGCGCTGACATCGTCAATTTGAGAAAGTACAAGCTTGTGAATTTGCCTTACGTGGAATGGGGTCAACTTCTCCTGAGCGGCAGCAAGTTGTTCTACGTAAAAGATCGCATCACGATGGTTGGTAACTTCAAAATGTTCGCGCAGGGTCTTGCCACCGATGGTGAGCCCTGTTTCGAGGATTAAGCGTGTCTCTTGCAATGTGACTGTACTGCCCTCAATCGCATTGGAGTTGTAAATCCATTCCACGAGAATCTGCTCGCGCAGACGGTTGACCACAGCGGCGGGAAGAGGTCGTAGCGCACCCAACTGGGATTTTTTACGTTCAATGCGTTCGAGCAGGCGGGATTCGATCATAACGCTCCAGTTAATATCGGATAGATGAATTATTATACCATCCGATATTAACCGTTATCTACCCGATGCTCTTTCTGCTTCGAGCAAGCCATCTGCCAGAGAGTAAAGTGTTGTATTCGTTTCAATCATGCGCATCCGACGCTAGAGAGCGTCTCTTACGCTTTATCCCTTCACGCGTAGCGGACGTTCTCTAACGTCCGCCTGACATGTTTTGCGTACGCATCCCTTCTAATAGCCGCGTTCAAAATCAACCTTGTATTTCAATTCCTCGCCGCGCAGGTAACGCAAATAGTTCTCGCGAAAGATTCGAACAATATCCTCGGGCAAACTCGGCGCGGACGTGTGAAAGGTCATCAGCAGATTCGGCATAGTCCAAAACGGATGCTCCTTCGGAAGCGGCTCTTGATCGAACACGTCCAATATCGCGCCCGCGATTCGCTTCGACTCAAGCGCATGGATCAACGCGGATTCGTCCACCGCGCCGCCGCGCCCGACGTTGATGAAGATCGCGCGCGCGGGCAAAGCGTCCAATAATGACGCGTCCACGATGCGGCGCGTCTCGGAGGTGTTCGGCAGGACGCTCACCAGATAATCCAACTCGTCCGCGAATTCGAGCAGATCGTTGCCGTGATAATAAACATCCACATCCGAACAATCTTCGCTGGAACGCGTATAACCGCGCACGATCATTTCAAAATGTTTCGCCGTCCTTGCAATCTCCGCGCCGATCGAGCCGACGCCGAGCAACCCGATCGTCTTTCCGCGCAACACACCCGTCGTACTTCCGTCCCAGCGATGTTCCTGTTGGGCGCGATAGCGTTCAAAAATTCGCCGCTCGTGATTGAGCAGATACCCGAACACGTACTCAGACATCAAATCGCCGAACACGCCGCGCGCATTCGTCAACACATAATCGCGGCGCAGTGACGGATCGAGAAACTGCTCTACGCCCGCATACATGGATTGCGCCCAGCGCAAATTTTTCATTTTCATCAATATCGGCTGAACGAGTTTCGGCTCGCCAAGGACGATCTCACATTCCAAGCCAACCGCTTCGGCTTCAGCAGGATTCGCCGCAGTTATGACTTCAAGTTCAGGCAATTTTTCCATTTCGAGCAAATGCTGATATTCATCGGCATACCCCGACACAATTAAAAGTTTAGTCATTATGTTCTCTCATTCTGTTTCTAATATACGCCATCTCGTCACGCATCTCCGCCACGGCTAACTTCGGATTCTTCGCCCGCGAGATTCCGCGTGAGATGGAGATCAACATCCCGCGTCCATCCCGACGTAAGCCTGCTCGCAACGCCGCTTCCAACTCCCCGCCCTGCGCGCCGACTCCAGGAGCAAGGAACCACAGATCAGGCGCCGCGGCACGGACGCGTTTCAGCGCCTCCACATGCGTTGCGCCAACGACGAGTCCGATGTTATTTTTGGTGTTCCATGTTTGGGCGAGGCGGGCGACGTGTTCGTAAAGGTAAATCTCCCTCACCCCTTGCCCCTCTCCCAGCAGGAGAGGGGTTGGGGTGAGGGTTAAATCTTGCAAATCTCCGCTCCCCGCATTACTCGTCTTGCACAGCAAAAACACGCCTCTTTCTGGATACTTCAAAAACGGATCAATCGAATCTTTGCCGAGATACGGACTCAACGTGATGCAATGCGCGCCAAGCGTTTCAAACGCAGACCTTGCGTATGCCTCGGCAGTGGAGGCGATATCGCCGCGTTTGGCATCCAGCACGACGGGGATCATCGAGCCAAGTCGTTTTGATTCTTCGCCAATGGCTTCGATGACTTGTTTGAGAGCGGTCCACCCCTCCGCGCCGAAGACTTCGAAGAACGCGGCGTTGGGTTTGAATGCCGCGGCGTAGGGAGCGGTCGCCTTAATGAGAGTCAGGCAGAAGTCGAGGGCTGAAGCGGCGCTGGGAGAAGCCAACTCGCTAACGTGCGGGTCAAGTCCCACACAGAGCAATGACGAGCAATCATCCACACGCTTTTCCAAAAAAGTAAAAAATGTTTCCATGAAATTCCTTTTACCGCTAAGAACGCGAAGTTCGCAAAGAAAATCTTCGCGTTCTTAGCGCGCTTCGCGGTTAATGTATTTATGCTTTTCCGAGCACCATTGCCAGCAACGCCATTCGCACATACAAACCATATTCCATCTGGCGGAAATACGCGGCGCGAGGATCGTCATCGAAGTCCATGCTGATCTCGGTGACACGCGGGAGCGGGTGCATGACGATCATTTTTTGTTTCGCGGTTTTCATTATATCGAGGTCAATGATATACGCGCCTTTGACCTTTTTGTAATCGTCCGCGTTTTCAAAGCGCTCTTTTTGCACGCGCGTGACGTACAACACATCGGTTTCAGGCAACACATCTTCGAGCGACGAAAATTCGTTTTGCGAAATACCTTTCTCGCTCACTTCATCCATCACTTCTTTAGGCATTTTCAAAATATTGGGCGAGACATAATTCAACTTCACGTTGAACAACGACAGCAAACGCGCCAGCGAATGGACGGTGCGTCCGTATTTCAGATCGCCGAGCATGGTGATGGTAAGATCGTCAAAACGCTTAAGTTCCGCTTTGATCGTGAACATATCGAGCAGCGCTTGCGTAGGATGTTCGCCCGTGCCATCGCCTGCATTGATGAGCGGCTTGTGCATCGCCTTTGCCGCGATCTCCGCCGAACCCGTTTCGGGATGTCGCAATACGATCGCATCGGTATAACATTCGAGCGTGCGCACAGTGTCGGCCAGCGTTTCGCCTTTTGTCACCGACGAGTATTTCACCTCGTTGATCGAGATGACGCTTCCGCCGAGTCGTTCCATCGCGGCGGCGAACGACGACGATGTGCGTGTGGACGGTTCATAAAACAGATTCGCAAGAATTTTCCCTTTTAGCAAATCGAGCGTCCCAACGCGCTCGACCATACCGCGCATCTCGTGCGCCACGCCGAAAACATATTCCAAATCTTCGCGGCTGAATTGTTTGACGGACACAATGTCCTTGCCATACCACGCGGCGTTTTTGTTTTCGCCGAACGGCAGATAAAGAGAAGATGAATTCGTAGGCATGGGGCTCCTTTGGAGGTAGATATTAGATGAGTAGAGAGTAAAAACTAGGCGGCTGACGCTATGCTTCTTTCGATCTTTCGATGCGGTTCAAGAAAGATGAGAGTTGATTCTCCCACAAGGGGGCGATGTGTTTCGAGAGATATTTTTCTACTCGTCAAGCAACCCCACCCACTTCAGCGGCGTGATTTGGGTCAACGCTGTGCCATCGGGGCGCATGACCCATGTCGAGTAGTCCGTATCGGTAGTGAGGATCAGCCAGTCGCCGTCGCTCCATGCGCGCGGGCTGAAATAAGGCTTCGCATCGTAATCAACGGCGTAGATGCTGTTCCAAGTTTGATCTTGGAGATTGAAGACGAACATTTCAGTTTGATATTCGTTATTTGCATCGTAACGGGAAACAGTGAACAACACTTTATTCCCGTCGGGTGAAATGAGATGGACTTCCGCATTGTTCCACGTTTCGGTCAGGCGATGTATGGTTTCATCTCCGTTCGAGAGATCGCGCACATGTAACGTCCACGGCAGGGTGAAATCGGCTTGGGGTTCGCCCCACGTCAGATAGGCGAGCAGGCGTCCGTCCGGAGAGACCGCCGCTGAAACGCCGGCATACATTTCGGCGGGGTTGAGAGTCCAAAGAGGGGTGATCTTATCCGCGGCAATGTCGGCGATGTATAAAGAAGCAACCTGTGTGAGAGTCATGCCGCTGTAAAACGTGTGCAAAGCATAGACGAGTTGCTGTCGTTCATCGTCGTAAAATAGCGGCACGATGGCATGACCCATTGCATCCGACGGTAACTCTGTGCGCCAAATTTCGCGGCTTTCGCCCGTTTCCAACGATGTGACGAACACCGCGCGAGCCAACGATTCAGCGCTCTCAGCGCGGCTCCACACGAGACTCGCTCCGTCGGAAGAAAAGATCGGCGCAGCGCGCGGACTTCCCTCCACGCCGCGTCGTGTGTCCAAGTCGCCAATCAACCGCTCACGCGGATAGACCTGCCGAAGGTCGAGCGAGCCGTTCCCGGTATCGGTCAACGAGTAGATGTTCCCGTCACGCACCAAAACAAAATCAAATACCGGCGCGTAAATTCTTTGGAGAGCAGCACTCGGTTGTACGCCAGACGGATCAAAGATCACAAGCTGTTCTTCCGCGCGTACGATCCACTCCCCGGCGCCTTCTACTGTTGTGATAGGCGCTAAAGCCGCATCTGGCGTGACGGTGGCGCACACCGTGCCGCATCCGCCGGGGCAGTTGCCGGGGCAGCCATACGTTTCGTTCGCATTACAAGCGGGCGGTGTGCAGACCGCCATCAACGTTTCAGTCGGCGAGATGGGAAGCGGCGACAAAGTTGCGGTCGCTGGCGGCGCTGGAGTGAATAATCTACAAGCCAGCAGCGCGAGGAGCATTGGGATTACAGTTAATCGTTTCATTGCTTTGCCTTTCATTACGAAAACAAATGATTCGCCTACAGAACAACATTGATCAACGCCTCTTCGTAAGGATGCACACTTCGTATCACCTTTATCGCGTCATTCACCAACTCGCGTTTGCAATTGACTTCCATTTTGTACTCCGCCACTTCGCTAATCTCTCCAACCATCCCTTCAAATGGATTCGCTCCCTCCATCGGGCGGAAAAATCCGCGCAGGGGAGTCAGCGCGACGTAGCGGCCGTAGAGGAACATCTTCTACACTGACGAGGCGTGATTCATTTTGACAGTTGGTAGCGATAGATTGCTGAGGCGGAACCGAACCAAAGAGTTCCGTCAGATTCAATTGCAATTGAGTTGATCCAATTATTTGTTAAACCAGTACCTGTCGTGAAATTTTTCCAGTTTTTTCCATCAAAACGGGAAATTCCCTTGTCTGTTCCAAACCATATAGCGCCATCATTTGCTGTAATAACACAACAAGCCGAATCACCAGCCAAGCCGTCTTTCGTGGTGTAATTCACCCAACTGCCATTATAGAAACTGAAAACTCCATACTTTTCCGTTGCAAACCACATTGTTCCATCAAGAGAAATTGCGACATCAAAAGTATAAGTTTGGGTTAACTTCTCAGTTGTAGGGAAAACCATCCATTCGTTTCTATCGTAAAGATTTAATCTTGGGCGCCCCCCACCACTCACACTAAAAAGCAATGAGTTATTTGGAAGTATCTCAATGTGCCCAGCCCAATTTGCAGATAATCCATCCTGTACAGTATAGGTTGTCCACTGATTCTCCTTGAATCGCAATATGCCATATTCCTCATTTCCGAGCCATAGCGAACCATCGGGAGCAATGATGCTGGAGCGTACATCATTACTCTTCAATCCATTTTCCACAGTATATTGTTTCCAAGTTGTTCCATCAAAATGCGTAACGCCACAACAGAACGATGTGAACCAAATCGTACCATCTGGGCTTGCAGCAATGGATGAAATCTCATCAAAGGGTAATCCGCTATTCTGAGATGTGTAATGCAACCATCTCTTTCCATCAAAACGATAAGCCCCTGTGCCAATAGAGATTGCTCCACCGGTAGTTCCAAACCAAAGAGAACCATCAGCGGAAACTACAATCGAGGAAATATATACAGGTCCTTTTTGCTCAGCCCATTCTGGAACAGTGTAGATAGTCCAGTTTCCTATTCGCTTGGTTTCCATTTGGAGAATTGCTCCCTGTTGCTTTGGAGAACAAGCGAACAAGAAAATTATCGCACACAGAGTAATCTTCAATATCTTCATAACATCCTTTTCCTTGATAGACATTCACTTCTCATCCAAACAAATGATTCGCCAACGGAATGACATTGGTCAACGCCTCTTCGTAGGGATGCACACTCTTTATCACTCGAATCGCTTCCTTCACCAACTCGCGCTTGCAATTGACTTCCATTTTATACTCCGCCACTTCGCTGATCTCGCCGACCTTCCCCTCGAAAGGATTCGCTCCCTCCATCGGGCGAAAAAATCCGCGCACGGGAGTCAATGCAACGCAGTGATCGTAATTTCCAATCACGCCTACGCCGATCTCTGAAAGCGCGTCGGCGAGTTTCATCGCGTGATCCTGCGGGATAAAAATTTCGAGCTTTACATCGGTGAAGTTTTGCATGATTGCCTCACATTTCGTCCATAACCTTGTTCAGCCAAAACCTTCCCATCCTCAAATGCAGTTTTACCACGCAGTACCACTTTCATCACCTTGCCTTTGACTGTCCACCCCTCGAACGGAGTCCAGCCACAGCGTGTGAATTGATTCTCCGCTTTGATCTCGTATTCGGCGGACTCGTCCACTTCGATCCATGTTTCGGGTTGCTCGGGGATGTTGAAAATTTTGCGCGGGTTCGTGACCGATTTCTGAATAATATCTTCTATATTCAATCGCTTTTCACTTACAGCCGTGAGCAATAAAGGAAGCAAAGTTTCCAGCCCAGGGAATCCCGGCGGAGGATTCTCGGAGTCTTTTTCTTCAAGGGTGTGAGGGGCGTGGTCGGTGGCGAAGCAGTCAATCACGTCCATGTTTTGCCAGAGGGCGTCCACGTCTTCTTGAGTTGCAAGCCTTGGTCTTACTTCATCGCGTCCCTCTTTCTTCTTTCCTCTTTCTTCGTCAGTTAGTTGCGAAACCATGAACAGGTGATGCGGACAAACTTCGCAAGTCACTTTGATACCCTTTTCTTTGGCGGCTTTGATGAGCAGGATTTCTTCTTTCAATGAAACGTGCGCGATGTGAATGGGACGGTCGTAGATGGCGGCGAATAAAATCCCTGCCGCCATGGTGCGGGATTCGGAGTGCAGGACGATGGGAAAATCTTTGGGGAATTTCTCAAAGTGCGGCATCCACAAGGTCATGTCGTCGAGGCGGAGTTCGCCGAAGGTGGAGTCGAGATACATCTTCAAGCCTGCGGCTCGTAGGGGCAGGCCTTTGTGTCTGTCCCAATCTGCATTATCTGGTCCCGCGCCGAGGAATTGAGCGTAGTCGCAACGCGCTTTACCTTTGGCGGCATCGAGCGCAAGATTCAGAGTCGCTTCGTCGAAGATCGGCGGCTTGGTGTTGGGCATGGCGAGGATCATCGTCACGCCGCCCGCAAGCGCGGCTTGGGTGACAGAGTCCCAGTCTTCTTTGTGGGTCTGCCCGGGTTCGCGGACGTGGACGTGAGGGTCAATGAGGCCGGGGAGTTTGAGCATGTTTTGGGTTCCATGTTTCAGGTTTCAGGTGTTGCCAAAAGGCACACAAAAGGTTACAATCGGAGCGTGAAATATTTTTCATGGAGTGCAGAGAAGAACGAAACGCTAAAGAATGAACGTGGTCTGTCCTTTGAAGAAGTCGTCTTTTATATCGACTCGGGGTTTCTGCTCGATGTGTTAGAGCATCCGAATCAGGAAAAGTACAAAGGACAAAAAATATTTGTCGTGCAGATGGAAGAGTACGTTTACCTTGTTCCATTTGTTGAAAGTGAAAACGATATTTTCCTAAAGACAATCATTCCAAGCCGAAAAGCGACCAAGAAGTATTTGAAAGGAAGCGACGAATGACCAAACTAAAACTTGACAAGGATGAACTCGAACTGCTTGCCTCGTATGAGCAGGATGAGTGGAAATCTGCAAAAAGTGTGAAAGAACAAAAAGAGAAATATCGAGCGTATGCGCGCGCCACATTCAAGAAGGATAAGCGTGTCAACATCCGCATTTCTTCCAAAGACCTGACGAGTCTACAAAAACGCGCCATTCGTGAAGGTGTTCCCTATCAAACCTTGATCGCCAGCGTGTTGCACAAATATGCCAGTGGAGGGCTGACAGAAAAGTAGGTTGTCAGAATTTCTCCCTCACCCCAGCCCTCTCCCGCTGGGAGAGGGAGTCAAGTGGATAAAAAAAGAGAGCCGATGATGGCTCTCTTTGTAAACGAGGAAAGAAAATTTTCGAGGCAGAATCAGGTCGAAGATCGAAAACGATGCGATTCTTCATACTGGCGTGATTCTATACGGGGGGAGGAATCTGTCAAGGGGCGATGATATAATCCAGCCGATAATTTTTGCAAGGAGAATCTAACTATGGCTTATCAAAATGTTAAGGTCCCGGCGGGCGGGACGAAGATTTCAATTCAGGATGGGAAGTTAAACGTTCCCGACAATCCGGTCATCCCTTTTGTAGAAGGCGATGGCACCGGGCGCGATATTTGGCGCGCCGCGCAGCATGTGTTCGATGCAGCGGTCGAAAAAGCCTACGGCGGCAAACGCAAGCTCCACTGGATGGAAGTGTACGCGGGCGAAAAGTCGTTCAAGTTATTCCAAAATTGGCTGCCCGATGAAACGGTCGAAGCGTTCACTGAATTTCTGGTCGGCATCAAAGGTCCGTTGACGACGCCGATCGGCGGCGGCATTCGTTCATTAAACGTCCAACTTCGCAAGCTGCTGGATCTATACGTCTGCCTGCGTCCCGTGCGCTACTACAACGGCGTGCCTTCGCCGGTGAAACATCCTGAAAAAGTGAACATGGTCATCTTCCGCGAAAACACGGAGGATATTTACGCGGGCATCGAATTCGCCAACGGAACAGAAGACAATAAGAAATTCAAAGAATTATTGCAGAAGAACTTCCCGAAAGAATACGCGAAAATCCGCTTCCCCGATTCTTCAGGCATCGGCTTCAAACCCGTCTCCGTCGAAGGCACGGAACGCTTAATCCGTGCGGCGATTGAATATGCCTTGCTTAACAAACGCAAGAGTTTGAACCTAGTGCATAAGGGCAATATCATGAAGTTCACCGAAGGCGCGTTCAAAGACTGGAGCTATGCGCTCGCCAAACGCGAATTCCGCAACGAGATTGTCACCGAACGCGAAACCTGGATTTTGGCGAACAAAGAAAGAACGCCCGATCTCAGCGTGGAAGACAACGCGAAGATCGTCGATCCCGGCTTCGAGATGATGAGTCCCGCGCAACAAAACGACATCAAAGCCGAAGTGGAAGCGGGTTTGGCGCTATGGGATACGCACGGCGACGGCAAATGGAAATCAAAGTTATTAATCAAGGATACCATCGCCGACGTGACCTTGCAGTTCGTGTTGATCCGTCCGCAAGATTATGACGTGATCGCCACTATGAACTTGAACGGCGATTATCTCTCGGACGCGCTCGCCGCGCAAGTGGGCGGGATCGGAATCGCGCCCGGCGCAAATATCAACTATAAGACGGGTCATGCCATCTTTGAAGCGACTCACGGTACCGCGCCGAAATACGCCGACTTGGATAAAGTCAACCCAGGCTCGGTCATCCTCTCTGGAGAGATGATGCTGCGTTACATCGGCTGGACAGAAGCCGCCGACTTGATCGTCAAAGGCATGGAAGGCGCGATCACAGCGAAAACCGTCACCTATGATTTCGCGCGCGGTATGACCGATGCAAAAGAGGTCAAATGCTCCGAATTTGGCGACGCGGTCGTCCAATGGATGAGCTGATCGTCGCGACAAAAACGGCAGGAACAAAGAATCAAAAGGTCGGAAATTACGCTTCCGACCTTTTTTGTTTTATTTATCCGCCCATGCAATGACAAACATCACTAATTCGACTCTTTGCAAACTACTACAATGAAGCCTAGATTCACGAGGAGCGCTTCATGGAAGTTTACACTCACGATTTGATCATTTTGGGAACGGGCTTGGCGGGTTTGCGCGCCGCATTAGAAGCCGCTCAACAAAGCGCAGGAGATTTAAACATCGCTCTGGTCTCCAAACTGCAGCTGATGCGCGCGCATTCGGTGGCGGCGGAGGGTGGCACAGCAGCGGTTATGCGTCAAGACGAAGGCGACAGTTACGAACTCCACGCTTGGGACACGGTCAAAGGCTCAGATTTCCTTGCCGATCAAAACGCGGTAGATTTCTTCGTGCATGAAATGCCAAAGGAAATTCTGCGCTTAGATCACTGGGGCATCCCTTGGTCGCGGCAGGAAGACGGGCGCATCGCACAGCGACCATTTGGCGGGCACACCTTTCCCCGCGCCGTTTTCGCCGCCGATAAAACCGGCTTGCTCGAAATGCAAACGCTCTACGATACATTGATGAAACATGCCAAACGGATCAATCGCTACGACGAAGGCTTTGTAACTTCCATCGTTGTGGAGGACCAGCGCTTCGTTGGGTTGACGATGATTGACATGCTGAAAGGGCGTCTCATATTCATTCGCGGCAAAGCGCTGATTCTCGCCACCGGCGGCGCGGGTCAAATTTTCGGCTTCACCACCTACTCCGAAACTGTCACCGGCGACGGGCTGGCAATGGCTTATCGCGCCGGGCTTCCGCTCAAAGATATGGAGTTCATTCAATTTCATCCGACGGGATTAATCCCCAGCGGAATCTTGATGACCGAAGCCTGTCGCGGCGAAGGCGGCATTCTGCTCAATAACGCCGGTCAACGCTTCATGGAAACGTACGCCCCGTCCAAAATGGAACTTGCGCCGCGCGACATGGTCTCGCGTTCCGAGATGATCGAGATCGAGGCTGGTCGCGGCTTCCCCGGACCAGATGAACTGGATTATGTCCATTTGGATCTGCGCGGACTGGGACGAGAAAAAATTCTAGAACGTCTGCCATTAATCCGCGAAGTGACGTTGACGCATATCGGGCTGGATCCCATCGAAAAGCCGATTCCGATTCGGCCGGTGGCGCATTACACGATGGGCGGCGTGCATACCGACTTGCAAGGACGCACGCCCATCGAAAATATTTGGGCGGCGGGCGAAGTGGCGTGCATTTCTTTGCATGGAGCAAATCGACTCGGCGCGAACTCCACCGCTGAATGTTTGGTGTGGGGGCGCGTAACGGGCGCGGAGGCGGCACGGTATTGCCAAAGAACTACAACGACGGAAATGCCAAAAGACGCGAGACAAGCCTGGGCGCCGGTTGAGGCGTTGCTTCAATCCAGCGGCGGCGAGGATCATTATCAGATCCGCAAAGAATTGCGCCACAATTTAGATTTGACGATGGGCGTCTTTCGCACAAATGAGAAGATGACAGCGGGGTTGAAAAAAATCCGCGAATTGAAAGAACGCTACAAGTTTATTTCAGTTACGGATAAAAGCCTGCGCTACAACACCGATTTGATGCGCGCCATTGAAACAGGCTTCATGCTCGAAGCGGCGGAAGTGGCTACGCTGGGCGCGCTAACTCGCACCGAATCACGCGGCGGACACGCCCGTCGCGATTTCACCGCACGCAACGACGAAAGCTGGTTGAAGCATACGCTGGCGTATCGCACGGAAGATGGACCGCGCTTAGAGTATTGCCCGGTGGATATTTCGATGTGGAAACCGGTGGAAAGGAAGTATTGATGAAAAACAATCAACCTGCCAGTCGGCTCGGTTTGCGCGGCTGGGTTTATGCGGGCAAATATTCGTTTGAGCGTTATTTATATTTGGGACATAGGCTTTCGGGCTTGGGGCTGGCGGCGTACATGGTTCTGCACATTATCGAAACCGCCAATCGCATACGCGGCGAACATGCCTGGGCGCAGTTGATGGCATTGTTCGCTTCGCCGCCGTTCAAGGTAATTGAATATCTGCTATTTGCGATGGCTGTCTTTCACGCCATGAACGGCATTCGTCTATTTCTGGTCGAACTGGGCTTCTTCCTAGGCAAGCCGCGAGAACCGATTTACCCATATCAATCTTCGGTGAAGAACCATCGTCCTTTAACGTATCTGATGATGATCTTGGCGGGCTTGTTAATGGCGCTGGGCGGTTCCAGTTTGTTCTTTCCTTAAGGAGGCGACAATGCGCGAATCTCGTTGGTGGTCTTTACACCTGCTGGTCGTTCCGCTGATTTTGATTTTGCTCGGCGCGCACTTTGCCATCATGCACTACGCGCCCATCTTCTACGCCGTGAGCGTGGAAGAAGCCCGCGAGTTTGCCGCCATGATCGAGCGCGGAAAGAGCGTCGGTCAGTTTGTCATTTACATTTTATTATTGGCGGCGGGGTTATATCACGGACTGTACGGCACGCGCGGCATCCTGCGCGAACTACCGCTCCCCGCCGCGCTCGCCAAACTGGTGGATATGGGCATGATAATTTTCGGCATCGCCATCTTCGCGCTAGGCGTGTATGTGACGTGGTGGACGTTTAGTTTTAAACTAGGAGAATGACCATGCCTGACGAAAAAATCATCACCTTTCGCATCCGCCGCTTTGACCCTGAATCTGATTCTACGCCGCATTGGGAATCCTACGCTGTGAGCGTATTTGAGGGGATGACCGTGCTGGAGGCTTTGCATAAAATCAAAGAGGAACAAGCCCCGACGCTTGCATGGCGTTCCTCCTGCCGCATGGGAGTCTGCGGTTCGTGCGGCATGTTCGTGAATCAATTTCCACAGTTAGCCTGTCAGACGCAAGTCCTGCACTTAAGGTCGGATACGATCAGTATTGAACCGTTGCCGAATTATCCGAACGTCAAAGATCTCGTGCCAGACCTGCAACCGTTATTTGAAAAACATACGCAAGTAAAACCTTTCATCATTCGTCTTGACGGCATCAAAGAAATGGAAAATCCTTCGGGCGAGTTTTTGCAAACGCCTGAAGAACGCGAAGCCTTTAGCCAGTTCACTTATTGCATCAAATGCGGATTGTGCCTTGCGGCTTGTCCGACCGTCGCCACCGACCCGCGCTTCCTCGGTCCGCAAGCGCTGACGCAAGCGTATCGCTACTCGGCGGATAACCGCGACGGCGGCGTACAAAACCGTCTCGATTCAGTGGATGCATTTCACGGCGCGTATCAATGCCACATGGCGGGCGCGTGTTCGCATGCCTGCCCCAAAGGCGTGGACCCGGCATTGGCTATTCAACTGCTCAAACGCGCGCTGATTCTGGATCATTTTGGTTTTGGAAAAAAAGAAACTCAAACCGCCGCAGTTCTGCCGTTGGCGGACGTAGTCAAAGAACTTGAAGCCTTCGTCCCGCCGCCGAGGACGGTGAAATAAAAAAGACATCGGGAGTTTTATCTTCCGATGTCTTTCAGCTGCAAGAAGTTTCTACCGGACGCCGACCAATTCCACATCGAAGATTAGAGTCGCATTCGGTGGGATAACCCCGCCCGCGCCGCGCTCGCCATATCCGAGATGCGGCGGGATGATCAATTGCGCTTTACCGCCAACCTTCATCAGCGCAATGCCCTCGTCCCAACCTTTGATGACCATGCCCTTGCCGAGCGTAAACTCAATCGGCTGTCCGCGCGAGATCGAGCTATCGAACACTGTGCCATTCTGCAGTTTGCCGGTGTAATGCACGCTGACGGTTTTTCCAGCCATAGCCTGCGCGCCCGCGCCAATTTCTATCTCAACATATTCCAATCCGCTGGTTGTTTTCATCGCATCTCCATGTAATAATATAAAACAATTGTAACTGCTGTTTTACAAAAATGATAATTCTTAGACGGTTTATGCGTAAGGGAGTACAATTGCCGCGTTTCACAACTTCATCTGGAGGAAATTATGGGCTCGAATCGGAATATCAGCCTTCCCGCCGGGATAATGTACAAGGGAGGACCTGCATTTCTAACATATATGTTGCATCGCGTCGGCGGCGCTACGCTGTTCATCTTTTTTACCGTTTACGTCCTTTCCCTGCTGGGGCTGGGATCAATGCGCGCATTGATGAACAATTGGCTCTTCCTAACGTTCATATTGATCTTCGGCTTGTTTCACGTCATTAACGGACTTCGCATTTCTATTCTAGATCTGTGGCCCAAGTTAATGCTTCATTATCGGAGCATTATTCAAGTCGAATGGATCGTGTACGCCGCAGTAGCCGGGTGCGCGCTGTTCCTTCTGTTCACCCGCACATTTGGAGGCTGACATGGCGCCGAGAACTCTTCCTATTAAAAAACGCGGTTTTTCGTTTGAAGTTTTTATGTGGGCGTTCACGCGCTTCACCGTTTTCGCCATGTATGGGCTCATTCTAGCGGGTATCTTCGGCGCTTTAATTGTCAGTTCAAAAACAGGCGCCGGCTTCGGCGATATCCTCTACTGGGCGTTCTTTCCCACGCTGGCAGAGAACCCGCTCGGACAAATCGGTATGACCGTCCTCGCAAAGCTGATGGTTATCGCGTTCGTGCTGATCGCATGCGGACACGGCGTACACGGCGTATTGGAAATCTTCGACGATTACATCGTCAGCGCCCGCGCACGACACTGGGCGCGGAACGTGGTCATCACCTACGCTATTATAGCGAGCGTTATCGTTATCTACATAATTTTAAGCGCGTAAGAAATTATCCGTCAAACGCATGTTAAGCTGCGTTTGACGTGAAAAAGTTTGAGGAGCGATCGTTTATGGCAAATATTCACCAATTTGAAGTGATCGTCGTCGGCGCGGGAGGCGCGGGACTCATGGCGGGGCTGTATGCTTCGCGCGGCGCAAAGACGGCGGTCATCAGCAAGCTTTATCCCACGCGTTCGCATACCGGCGCGGCGCAAGGCGGAATCAGCGCAGCATTGGGCAATTACGAGGAAGACAAACCCGAATGGCACATGTACGATACGGTCAAAGGTTCCGATTACCTCGGCGATCAAGACGCTATCGAATTCATGTGCAACGAAGCGATTCACGCAGTCATCGAGCTCGAACACATGGGCTTGCCGTTTGACCGAACGCCCGAAGGGCGCATCTCACAGCGACCTTTTGGCGGGCATACCAACAACGACACCGGCAAACCCGTCCGCCGCGCCGCCCACGCCGCAGACCGTACCGGACACATGATCTTGCAAACACTGTATCAACAGTGCATTAAAAATAACGTTACGTTCTTCGATGAGTATCAAGTGATCGACTTTATCATTGTAGACGGCAGGGCGACAGCGGTCGTGGCGATCGAATTAGCCACAGGCGAATTTCATATCTTTCATGGCAAGGCGATCATCTTCGCCACAGGCGGACACGGCCGCATCTTTGAAGTGACCTCCAACGCCTACGCCTATAGCGGCGACGGCGCGGCGATTCTCTTCCGACGCGGCGTTCCGCTTCAAGATATGGAATTCTTCCAGTTCCACCCGACCGGCATTTACAAACTCGGCATTCTCATCACCGAAGGCGCGCGCGGCGAAGGCGCCGTGCTGATCAACGGCAAAGGCGAGCGCTTTATGCCGAAATATGCACACACGGTCAAAGACCTCGCGTCGCGCGACGTGGTCAGCCGAGCAATCTATACAGAGATCAAAGAAGGGCGCGGCATTGACGGCAAGAATTACGTCTATCTCGATATCCGCCCGGAGACGGTCAACAAATTTGCGCTGGAGGATGGACGCACCAACCCAGACGGCTCGCCTTATAAAATTACCGGCGAAACCATCCTGCAAAAAATCCCCGACATCGTGGATTTCTGCCGCGTCTATATCGGTGTAGACCCGGTCACCCAAATGATGCCGGTGCAGCCGACCGCGCATTACACTATGGGGGGCATCCCAACAAATAAATTTGGCGAAGTAATCGTTGACGATAAAGGCACAAAGTTTCCAGGCTTGTTTGCGGCGGGCGAATGCGCGTGCGTGTCTGTGCATGGGGCAAATCGACTCGGCACCAACTCACTGCTCGACCTTGTCGTCTTCGGCAAACACGCCGGATTGACAGCCGTAGAATACGTCAAGTCGGTAGACTGGGCGAAACTGCCCGACGATGCCGAAGCAGGCGCGAGGTCCGAATTTGACGCGCTGCGAAATGGATCGGGCGAAACGAACGCGTACGATCTAGCGCACGAGATGAAAAACGTCATGTTTGCCGACGTGGGCGTATATCGAACCGAAGCGGGGATGGCGGAAGCCTTGGAGAAAGTCCGCGATATGCAGAAACGTTATCAACACGTTCGCGTGAGCGATACAGGCAAAGTGTTCAATACGGAATTATTGAACGCGTGGGAGCTCGGCAATATGCTGGCGGTATCGGAAGCGGTGGCGGCGAGCGCGCTGAATCGCAAAGAGTCGCGCGGCGGTCATGCGCGCGAAGATTATCCCGAACGCGACGACGCCAATTGGTTAAAGCACACGTTAATCGTGAAAAAAGACGGAGAGTTGAAGATCAGTTACAAGCCTGTAACGATCACAAAATTCCAGCCGAAGGCGAGAGTCTATTAAACCGAACGACGCGCATCGCGTCCGTTAGATAGGAGCATTAAGATCATGGAAGTTACCGTACGAATTTTTCGTTACGATCCCGAGAAAGACCAGCGCGGTCATTATGAGAACTACACGGTGGAAGCGCACGAGACCGACCGCGTCCTCGACGTGTTGGAGTTGGTCAAAGGTCATAAAGACGGTTCGCTGGCGTTCCGTCGCTCTTGCGCGCACGGCGTGTGCGGATCGGATGCAATGCGCATTAACGGGCGCAATGCGTTGGCATGTAAAACCTTGGTGCGCGACGTAGGAACTGAGATCAAGATCGAGCCGCTGCTCGGCTTAAAAGTGACAAAAGACCTGATCGTAGATATGGAGCCGTTCTTCGATAATTACAAGAAGATGTTGCCTTATCTGATCAACGAGTCGCCGCTGCCTGTCGATGGACGCGAACGCTTGCAGTCGCCCGAACAACGCGCCCGCTTCGACGAAACGACCAAATGTATTCTCTGCGCGGCTTGCACTACCGCCTGCCCGTCGTTCTGGGCAAGCGAAGAATATTACGGTCCCGCCGCGCTGATGGCGGCTCACCGCTTCGTATTCGACAGTCGCGACGAAGGGACCACGCAACGTCTAGAAATTCTGAGTGAGACGAACGGAACCGTCCGCTGTCACACGGCGTATAACTGCACCACCGCCTGCCCGCGCGGAATCCATATCACAGAAGCGATCGGCGAGTTAAAGATGGCAATGGTGACGGGGAAGTTGGATTAAGAAGCAGAGACATTAAACTTAGCGAGCCGCGTCCGCGAGGATGCGGCTCGCGCTTTAAGATTTATAATTTCAACAACAAGATAAGCAGATGCCGCTCGATTGAGCGAATAACCCAAAATGACATTTCCTGCGTTGTCGAATATAACCCGCCCCTCCGCGCAAAAAATTGTCCTGCGCGTTTCCGCAAACGCCGAGAAGAATATTCGGCGCGGACATCCTTGGGTTTTCGAGAAATCCATTCTCAAGCAAAGCCGGCACGGAGCACCCGGTGAGTTGGCGATCCTCTTCGACGCGAAACGTGAATTTCTAGCGATTGGCTTATACGACCCAACATCGCCTATTCGCGTCCGAATTTTACAGAGCGGAAAACCCGCCGTCATTAATTCAAATTGGCTTCAAGAGAAGATACATACTGCCAGCGCATTACGCCAGCCGTTGAACGCTCCGCACACCAACGGATATCGCCTCGTTCACGGAGAGAACGACGGCTTGCCCGGGCTGGTCGTTGACCGTTACGCGGACGCGCTGGTCGTCAAACTTTACACGCCAGCTTGGATTCCCTATTTAAAAGAAATCTGCGGCGCTTTTCCTTCTTATAAATATATCGTGTTACGCTTCAGCCGCTCCGCGCAGAAGCAGACGGCCGCGTTACAAGGTCTTGCCGACGGCTCGATGCTTACCTCGCATACTCCTCCAGGCGCGATCCTGTTCAAAGAAAACGGCATAATCTTTGAATGCGATCCAATCAACGGACAAAAAACGGGCTTCTTTTTAGATCAACGCGAAAACCGCGAACGCATCAGGAATCTTTCACAACATAAAACTGTTTTGAATGTCTTCTCATACACCGGCGGCTTTTCCCTTTACGCCGCGGCGGGCGGCGCCAAAGCGGTGACGAGCGTAGACCTGAGCCTACCCGCTACGCAAGCCGTTTTACGAAACATTAAACATAACCAACGGCTGCCCGAGGTTAGAGCCGCAAAATTTGAAACGCTTACGGAAGACGCGTTTAAAGCATTAACTGAAATGAATGCGGGCGGGCGTAAATTCGATCTCGTTATCCTCGATCCGCCGATGTTCGCACAAAATCAAACGCAAGCTGAGGCGGCGTTATCCGCTTACCGCCGCTTGACGCAACTGGGACTGAGCGTTTTAAAATCAGGCGGGATTCTCGCGCAAGCCTCCTGCTCCAGCCGCGTGAGCGCCGAACGTTTCTTTGAATCGATTCATCAAGCGGCGCAAGCAGCGCGGCGTCCGCTTCAAGAGATCCAAAGGACTGGTCACGCGTTGGATCATCCAATCGCCTTCAAAGAGGGCGCGTATCTTAAATGTTTGTTTGCAATTGCATAGCGGCTAAACGTTCGCGCTCAATATGAATTAATTTTAAGCGCCGCGCGCGGTCGCAAGTTCATGGGGTATGATTTGGCGCACATTTGGAATACCATGAAAAATAAATTTAAATCCATTCCCGTTAAATCGTCCGAGATCACGCCGTATTCGCAGTATGTATCGCGACGCGAATTTCTCAAAACAGCGGGCGTTTTCTCTGGGGCGGCGGCGTTAGCGGCATGCGCTCCAAAGGGAATACAATCCGCCATCCCCGAGAAGGAAGCGGCGACTCCCTACGCGCTCGACGAATTGGGCGATCCCGTTAATTCGTTCGACGATATTGTTCACTATAATAATTTCTACGAATTCACCGAGGATAAAGAAGGCGTCGCGCGTTTAGCGCAAGAGTTTACAACCGGACCTTGGACCGTGGACGTATACGGCTTAGTACGAAATCCCAAAACTTACGGCGTCGAAGACTTGTTGAATAAGTTCACGCAAGAGGAGCGCATTTACCGCTTGCGCTGCGTAGAGGCGTGGAGCATGGTCGTCCCGTGGACGGGGTTTTCGCTGGCGAGCCTGTTACGCGAGGCAGACCCGACCTCAGATGCGAAATACGTCCGCTTTGAAACGATCTATCGTCCCGAAGAAATGCCCGGATTGAAAAGCCCGTTTTATCCGTGGCCCTACCAAGAAGGACTGCGGCTCGACGAAGCGTTGAATGAACTGACGATTCTGGCGACGGGTTTATACGGCTTGCCCATGCCTAATCAAGACGGCGCGCCGATTCGTCTGATCGCGCCATGGAAGTACGGCTTCAAATCCATCAAATCCATCGTAAGGATCGAGCTCGTAGCGGAACGTCCCGCTACTTTCTGGAATACAGTCAACGCAAAAGAATACGGTTTCTATTCCAACGTGAACCCGCAGCGCCCGCATCCGCGTTGGTCGCAAGCGACAGAACGCCGCATCGGCGAATTTGGACGCCGCTCAACGTTAATGTTCAACGGATACGCCGAACAAGTGGCGCATCTCTATGAAGGCATGGATTTGATCAAGGACTATTGATGCCGGCGCGCGCGCAACGCTATACCCTTCTTCAAATCGCCGTGCATGTATACGCGTGGTCGGCATTAATCATGATTTGCTTCGACCTTCTCACGGGAAATCTATCGGCGAATCCGATTCAAGAGATCGAACAACGCATGGGGCGTCACGCTATCACGCTATTGATGCTCTCGTTGGCATGTACGCCGCTCAATACGCTGTTCGGTTGGCGCGAATTGATCCAACGGCGGCGCGCGCTGGGTTTATACGCATTCATGTACGGCGCGCTGCACGCGACCATCTACGTTAACCTCGATTACGGTTTCGCTTGGAGCCTGCTCGCTCAAACTATCGGCGAAAAGCCCTACATCCTTCTTGGCATATTGGGGCTCCTTATGTTGACCCCTCTAGCCATAACCTCTTTCGATCTCTGGAAACGCCGCCTCGGCAAACGCTGGAAGAGGCTGCATCAGACCGTCTACCTGATCGCGCCAATCCTCCTCCTGCATTACGCCTGGAGCAAAAAAGGAGACCTCTTCGCGCTGCAAGGCGACATCGTGCGTCCGTTAATTTATTCTTTGATCGCGGGCGTTCTGTTGCTCGCGCGAATTCCCTCCATTCGAAGAAGCATCGCTTCATTTCAACACCGGGCGCTGGCGCGGTTTCAGAAGCGGAGCGCGGCGCCCGGCGCGCGTCAACGCGAAAGTTACGACTGACAAATTTTCAGGCTTGCACTATAATGACGAACATGCCTACAAAATCGAAACCTGTAAAAACAAACGATCCTTACGAGCCGCTTATTGAGTCCGCTTCAACGGACGAAGCGCCGTTCAACGCTGAAGATACGATCATCTTTAAGCGCAGTCATTTCTTTACCGCGCTGAGCGTATTGACTTTTGCCATAGGGGTGACGCTCGGCTATCTCATCTGGGGCGCGAACGTTTTCTCCGCCAAACAAGCGGACGTGCAAGCGACGAATCCGCCTTCAGCCGCAAACAATGCGCCGCCGCAAATCACCCGCTACCCGGTTGCCGACGCGGGCTTTCCGTCCATCGGTCCAAAAGATGCGCCGATCGTTATTGTCGAATTCAGCGATTTCCAATGTCCATACTGCAAGCAATGGCAACAGACCGTCTACCAACCTTTGTTAGACGCCTACCCCGGTCAAATTCGGATCGTCTACCGTCATCTGCCGCTCACATCCATTCATCCCGACGCGCAAGCCGCCGCGGAAGCCTCCATGTGCGCGAACGAACAAAATAAATTCTGGGAATTTCACGATAAATTATTCGCCGGTTCCTCGCTCAGCGTCAACGTATATTCGCAGTACGCGTCTGAATTGGGGCTTGACCTTAACAAATTTGAAGCCTGCGTAAAAAACAGAACTTATCAACAAGCCGTGCAAACCGACAGCGATTTCGCGCTCAACCTCGGCATAAGCTCGACGCCTACGTTCTTTATCAACGGGCTTGCCGTCGTCGGCGCGCAGCCGCTCGGCGTCTTTCAGCAAGTAATTGATAAGGAACTCGCCGGAGAATTTCCGAAGTAGCCGCAGAACGGTCGCTTATCTCACGCGGAAAAACATCATGAAAAAATTCGTCGCAGTCGCCGGAAATATCGGCGTGGGAAAATCTACGCTGGTGCAAATGTTATGCGAACGCGCCGGCTGGGAGCCGTTCTATGAACCGGTAGCGGAAAATCCCTACCTTGCCGATTTCTACGCCGATATGCGCGCATGGTCGTTCCATTCGCAGGTTTTTTTCCTCACACATCGTCTCCATTCGCATTATCAATTGTCTCAGCGTTCAACCTCGGTCGCGCAAGATCGCAGCGTCTACGAAGACGCCGAAATCTTCGCTCAAAACCTCTATCTGCAGGGGCATTTTCAAGAACGCGACTATCAAACTTATCGCGATCTCTACGAGACGATGAGACGCTTCCTCCCGCCCCCCGATCTGGTCATCTATCTGCGAGCGTCAGTATCCACTCTACAAAACCGCATCTCCAATCGCGGACGCGCCTACGAGCGCGCCATCGCGCCGGGCTATTTAGACGGCTTAAATAATCTCTACGAAGCGTGGATTGATAACTTCACGCTATGCCCCGTACTGGCTATCCCCGCCGACGACTTGGACTACGTTTCACATTCCGGACATTTGCGCCTGATCATTCAAAAAGTAGATGAGAAATTAACCGGCAAAGAAGAAGTGGCGTTCGAGCCGGAAGAAGTGGCGCGCGCGGCGGACGATTAATTAATCCGCAAACACATCCCATTTACCGTTAATATTCGGCAGCCGCAATTCTCCATACCAGCCCGTATCATCCCAATAACGACGACTCCAAATCGCATTCCCAAACGGATCACATTCCGCCCAATGGAATTCCTGCGGAAGCGTATCGGCGATCGGACAAAGCGCGGCGTTAATCAACGGGATAGAAGCGTTGGGCGCGCTTCCGAGCGAATTGGGCAATCCGGGCGTCGGGTAGCAGTTATTTTCCAAAAGCCCCAGCCCGCCTTTATCTGGCAGGCGGCAGAAGGATTGATCGGGATAATTCACTACGTTGTAGTCGAAAGCGTCTGTCAACCCGCCGTTAGGCTTGAGCAGGCGCACCGCATCGCCGCCGTCGCTGAGCAATAAGCCGGTCTGATTCCCATAAAAGACGATCCGCTCTCCGGGTCTGAGCGTTAAAGACGATATTCGATAGGGCGTCGAGCCGGTATTTACCTCGTCATCCAGCGTCCAGCCGCTTAAGTTGACGCTGGTTGCGCCATAGTTGATCAATTCAATATATTCATCGCCGGTGTTGATAAGCCCATCGTTGTTCCAGTCTCGTCCGGGGCGCGGCACAAATTCGTTGATCGCAACCAGTTGAATGGGAGCAGCCGTTGGAGTGCGAGAAGGCGTTATTGTCTTTGTAGGGGTTTTCGTGTTTGTAGGCGTGTAGGTTATTGTGGGCGTACGCGTAAGCGAAGGGATGCGAGTAGGAGATGAGGTACGCGTAAGCGAAGGTGTGCGAGTAGGAGATGGCGTACGCGTAAGCGAAGGTGTGCGGGTAGGAGATGGCGTACGAGAAGGCGTAAGTGTACGAGAGGGCGTAGGAGTTGCAGTTGTGGGGAATGCTGAAAGCGCAATCATGGTCTCTGTCGCAGCGACATTCGTATTCCCCGCTGCCACAGTGAGGGTTTCTTCGTTAGGGGTTTCCGTAGGAGTGTATGCGCCTACTCCGCAAATATATCCTATCGAATCTTTGTTGCGCGCCATAGGATCTGCAACCTCGAAATCGGCTTTGTTATCATCCGTGTCTATACAGCTATCAATGCGCATACTAGATTTCTTTGCATTCGGCGCGTCAGCGGGATGGTTTCCTTCAAAAAAAGTGGCTGTTCCATATCCGACACGGTCAATAATGCTTGCAATTTCAGACGGAGAGCATGGCTTGTTATCTCCGTTGCAGGTTAATTCTATTATTGAATCAACTAATGCAACTTTGCCATTGTTCGCATTCATACTTATATTACTTATTACGTCAGGAGTTGGAAGAGCCGTTCCATTGCTCCCTCCCGAGTTTCCTTGAATTAAATAATACTGTCCAGCTTTCAATAAGCCGCTAAGGTTAACGACAGTCCAAGTACTTCCCTCTGGAGATGCATATTGCACTGACTTTCCGTCTAAAGAAATATCATGATCGGTAGGGTTGAAAATCTCAATAAAATCATGAGTATAAACCGCATTCGCATTTCCCCCGCCTCCATAAACCTGACTGATCACAAGATGCGTCGCCCACTGAGTCTTTGGCGCAGCATGGACCGGTGCAAGCAACGACATTGTCAGCGCTCCGCACAGCGCAGACAATAATATAACCCATAATAGACTGCGCCAAATAGTTCTTGAAATCTGCATGTCAAAAACGCTGCGCGCTACGCTCATCCGCCATGCTGCAAACGCAATTCAACGCTGAATTTAATAGCCGTACGCACTTTTTCGTCAATGGTTACATCTGCAAACTGAGGCGTACATACGATGTGGATATTGTCGTTTGTCAAATATCCTGTCGCCAGCGCTAACGCCTTCACCGCTTGATTAACCGCGGCGGCGCCGATCGCTTGAACTTCCGCCTGCTTGTGTTCGCGAATGACACCCGCGATTGCGCCTGCGACAGAAGCGGTACGAGAATTGGCTGAGACCCTAATCATATTCATGATTCGCCTTTCATTGTAAAGGGGGGCTCGACTTGATATGAAGATTGTACAGGATTTGCTTATTAGATTCAAGCGCTTTTTTAAAGAATATATAACTTTAGTAGTAGTAGTAGGGGCTGTGGATACTGTGGATAGCAATTTCTCGCCCCCACCTGTGGACGGGCGCTTCGATGTCATACCTAATGTGCGGCTAATTTACTATTTTTAACCTTTTTGCGCTAACGCGCTTTGTGGAAAGAATCGGGATAATTTTGCTGCATGGAAGGGAACTAAATGCCAGATTTCCATATTTAGGAAAGAAAGAAGAGGTAAGCCCATATATGGGGGGCGCTTTTAAATCTTGATAAGCCAAATAAACGGACTTCTCCACAAACGAAGCCAGTTATCCACAAATAATCGCTACTTATCCACAAAATAGACGCCTGCGCGTAGTTAAAGAAATTTAGAAGAGCCCTAAATATGGGTTAGGTTGTCTGGATTCCTTCTCGACTTCTTATGAAGAAGCGCGCGTAGATTGCGCTCAATGCGTTACAGAATAGCCAAGCGCGAAGCCTCCAACTTTGCTCGATTTGCCGCCAGCGATTAACAAACTTGCAAACGCGATTTCGCCTTTTAAACCTTGAAAATTTCTAGAAAGCGGCTATACTGTGAACAGTCCGCAGGGTGTTCCTCGGATAAAGTTTATTGAAGAAAGGAATATTACCATGTTGTTTGCACCGAAAGAAAAAGGTCAGGGCCTCGTCGAGTACGCGATTATTATCGCGCTTGTGGCCATCGTTGTAATCGCTGTTATGCGCTTGCTCGGTCCCAAGATCGGCAACACGTTCAGCACCATCAACTCGTCCTTGCCCTAACCGGCATATAAGTGAAAAAAGACCTCGCCGTACGGCGAGGTCTTTTTTTATTGTCTTCCTGATTTATTTGATCAATTCCACAAGATCAAGATGAGACGCTTCTACATAACGGCGAAACTCATCGTAGAAAGCGTCATTCACCTGCATCAACTCCTTAATTCCGTATACGGTTTCGAGCGCTGCGCGCCCGCGGTCAACTTGCATGAGAACTAGAATAGTCTTTGCAAACAAATTACGCATGGGAGCGGGCATATTTGATGAGAGCGCCAGCGTTTCATAAGGAATGATCGTTGGCATACGCCAGATCACGATCACGCGTTCCATCAGGTCGGGAAATTGATCTTCCAACGAGGGAAATTTTCTCGCGTCAATGTATGTCGCGCCGAAATCGCAAATCCCACCGGCGTATAGCGAGCGCACTACGGTAGGATGCCCCTCTACGAATGCGGCTGGCTGAGAGATGACGTCATTCGCGTTGAGATAACCTAGCGGGACGACGTATCCAGATATTGAGGTTCGATCCGTCCAGCAAGGTTTCTTCCCGTTGAATTGCCTCAATGCTGCGCGCGCGTCAGCGTTAGTATTTGTCGCGGATGCGGGATCGAAATAGGAGAGAAAACCCGCATCGTGACGCGCAAGGAATTGAGCGCCATAGAAAGCGTTGCCGTCGCGCATGAGCGCGAATGCCGCTTTGGCGAATCCTTGTTTGTGCGCCAACAAATAACCATATGGAGACAACAGGGCGATATGAGCGTTGCCGATGGCAAAATCGTTTACAAGCGCGCTCTCCGAATCGGGAATTACTGCGACAACGGTATAACCTGTCCGTTCAAGCAATTGCGCGGCGATAAAGTTTGCCGATTCGACCTCCGTCGCGTCGGCGGAAGGCTGCAATGCGAGGATTAACGGATTTTCGTCCGTGCCGAGTTCCGCCGTTGGCGAAGAGGCGGGAGAGGGTTCCGTATCTATCTGCGGGGTTGGGGTATAAGTTTGCGCCGGCGTTATAGTAAGGCGTGGAAAGTTGCATGCCACTGCGATCAGAATCGCGCAAAGAGAGATCGAACGAGCAACCTTGTGCGTCATAATATTCCTTGAACGATTATAATGGAAGCATGAAGAACAATAATAGTCTGCTCTCTATATTGATCATCGCGGTGATCGCTATAGCCGCGTATTTCATCGTGCAGACCGTGCGAGACGCTTCGCGTGCAGCAGCCGCTCCATTTCAGCAGGTGAACGAAGCGAATCAATCGCTGCAAACGCAAATGGCGAATCTGCTCAACCCCACGCCTACCATTATTCCCGACCCGGTGACCTACATCAATGAAATTCGCGCGCTGGCGCGGTTGGAGACGATTCAATATAGCGTTGAAAAGGTGATCACTGGAGAGACGGGTCAGGGTGCGTTTGGATTCTTGATGGGCGATAAGATACTGTTTGTCGCTCATGGAACCGTGATTGCCGGCATCAACATGGAGAAACTCGCGCCCGAAAATATGCGCTATGAGAACGGCGTACTAACCGTACAATTGCCTCCCGCTGAGATCTTCATCGCCGCGCTCGATAACGGCAAGTCTTACGTCTACAATCGCGATACCGGCTTGCTGACCAAACCCGATCCGAATTTGGAAACGCTTGTAAGACAAAAAGCGGAAGATGAAATCCTCAAAGCCGCGCTTGAAGATGGAATTTTGGAACAAGCGCGGGTTAACGCCGAAGCGTATTTAATTAAATTCTTTGCGTCGTTGGGCTTTCCGACCGTTATTTTTTCGCAAGATTCAGGTTAGACGCGTTGCGTCCATGAGGGACAGCCGTATTTTTCCGAGACTAATTCATTGATCGCTGTTCGTTCAGATATAGATAATTCGCCCTTTTCAAACTGAATGCCAAATTGCATCTCAAATGCGCGGATGAATGCCCGGCTCGCCGTTTCCCATGCGATTGTGCGTCCCAGCGCCGCCTCTACAGTGGTCGCTCGCGCCAGCAAGCACTGCGAGGCTTCCGCGCGCGCCGCTTCGTCGTCAAAGACCAACGTTTCGCAAATTCTGGTCAAGTCTCCGCTCAGAGGCAGCGAACCATGCTGAAGCGCGCCTTCTTTTTTGCGGGCTTGCGCCGAGCCGATAAGTTTCTTCCCGTTTGCGGTGATTTCGTATGTGGATGAAACTTCGAAACAAACCGGGTTGGCGTTTGGCGTTCCGCTGATTCTTTCTTCTTTAACCTCTATTGGTATATTGAGATATTGCAAGGCAAGCGACAATGCCTGAGCGAGGCGATTATAACTTTCGAGGATTGAACCCGCCATACGCGGTTCGTCATTGGGAGCGATGATCGAATAGGTCAGTTCGTCGGCGTGGAGGATGGCGCGTCCGCCAGTAATGCGTCGAACAACATCCCAGCCGCGCGCGGCTAATCGTTGTGTGTCTACGTTGGCGAAAGGTTGCGAATATCCAAGCGAGAGACAAGCGGGAGACCACGCGTACAGTCGCAACGTCGGAGGCGAATCGCCGCTTCCGATATGACGTAAGATCGCCTCATCCGCTGCCATATTCCATGCGCCGCGCATCGGCGGAGTTGTGAGAAGTCTCCAAGACTGCATAACGCTATTATAATGTTTGAAAGAAAGACACAGGCGGCGAACGATGAAGATTCTGAAGATCGGAAAATTACGCGAATGAGCGTCCCGCGAAAAGACGGGATAGGGCGCGCGTCTAAAAAGAATAAAGCGCAAGTAAATTCTATCGCGCAGGCTGACGAACTCGAAGCGGCGAAGAAGGCGCTGCGCGGCGAAGAGAGCTTTTTGCTATCCACGTTGGATACATTGCCGGTTCCAATTGCGTTGCATTCACAAGCAGACGGCGTGATTCTTTATGCGAATGCGGCGTTTGCCGATTTGACGGGGGAGTCGCTTTCGGCAATCATCGGACGGAAAGAAGCGGAATTTTACACGAATCCTTTAAACCATCGGCGCGTTGCGCAACTGCTTAAACGCGACGGCGCGCTGCGCGAACACGAAGTCCGTTTGAAGAAGTCCAGCGGCGCGATCGTATGGGCGGCGCTTTCTGCGACGACGATCGTCTTTGAAGGGCGTCCTTGTGTTTTGAACTGTTATCAAGATGTTACTGTGCGCAAGCGATTGGAAGACGGGCTCAAGCAGTTTAGGGCGTTGATGGATCAATCGAACGACGCAATCTTCTTGCTTGACCCGGCGACAGGGCGCTACGTTGACTTCGATCAATCAGCGCTGGAGTGGCTGGGGTATACGCGCAAAGAACTGATGGAAAAGGAAATTTTCGATATCTCGAAAAGCATCGTCACATTGGCAGACTGGAAAGAGCGCATGGAACAGGTCTCCAAAGGAAGCGGTCTGATCTATGAGACTGAATATAAGCGTAAAGATGCAACGTTGTTTCCCGTTGAAGTCAGCGCGAGGATGGTCGAATATAACGGGAAATCCACCTTGCTGAAGATTGTTCGCGATATTACGGAACGCCGGCAGGCGCAGACGCTGCAAACGGCAGTTTATCAAATTGGCGAGGCGGCGGATAAAGCCGCTGATTTAAATGAGCTCTTCCGAGCCGTGCATTCGATCGTGGAACGAACAATGCCCGCTCAGAATTTCTACATCGCTCTGTACGACGAAGCGAGCAATTTGTTGAGTTTCCCATACTATGTAGACGAAATGGAAGGGATGATTTCGCTGCCGCCCGCTCGCCCCGAACGCGGTATGACCGGGTATGTGTTGCGCACAGGGAAATCGCTTTTAAGCGATGTAAAGAACTTTGAAGAATTGATGCGACAAAAAGAAGTTGAACTGGTAGGCGTGCCTTCCCCGATTTGGATCGGGGCGCCGTTAGTGGTGGAAGGCAAGACTATCGGCGTTATTGCGCTTCAGGATTATCACGATCCGAATGCGTATACAGAACGCGAACTTCATATTCTGGAGTTTGTTTCGGGACAGGTGGCGAGGGCGATCGAACGCGCGCGCTTGCATGAAGATATTGGGCATCGCAATCGTATTCTGATAGCGCTGCAAAAAGCCATTCTGCCGTTGCTTGAGCAAACTGAACTTTCTGAAGTGCTTCAGGAAATTTTAAAGCAGGCGATTGAATTACTCCGCGCAGAAGAAGGATTTGTCTATTTACTCAAGGCTGATGAGAGCGAACTGGTATTGAGTATGAAAGGCGGAACGTCTGCGCGCCGCATTGACTCGCGCTTACGCAAAGGCGAAGGGTTAGCGGGCAAAGCGTGGGAGGCAGGCGAACCGGTCATTGTGAACGAGTATATGTCGTGGGACGGACGTTCCAGCCAATTTGAAGGCGCGGGGCTTCATGCAGCGGCGGCGGTCCCGTTGAAGGCGAAATTAAAGATTATGGGCGTGTTGGGCGTTGGATACAAGACGCCCGAACGCGAGTTCAATCAAAGCGATCTTGAATTGTTGACGCGCTTTTCTGAACTCGCCGCGCTTGCCATTGAGAACGCTATTCTATATACCCAAAACTCTCAGGAATTGGCGGAAAGAAAATACGCCGAAGAAGCGCTGCAAGAAGCCGAAGAAAAATACCGCCAACTGATTGAGCAGCTGCCGGTGGTCGTATACGTCAACCCAATTGACGAGGTGGAAAAAACCACCTACGTCAGCCCGCAGATTATGGACTTCCTCGGCTATTCTCAAGAAGAGTGGTTGGCGCAACCTTTCCTCTGGCGACAAACTCTGCATCCAGCCGATAGCGACGCGATTTTGAATGAAGTGGGGAGAATGCAGCAATTTCAACTTCCCTTCGATCAGGAATATCGAATGATCGCGCGCGACGGCAGAATCGTTTGGATTCGAGACCGAATGATATTGGCGCGCGATTTGAACGGGCAACCCGCGTTTTGGCAAGGACTGATGATTGACATCACTGATAAAAAAGAAGCGGAGGAACAAATCAATCTTCAGCTTAAGCGGTTGAACGCTCTACATACGATAGATATGTTTATCGCGAGCGGCGCCGAGTTGCGTTTCACATTGCAAACCATCCTGCGTCAAGCGGTTGAGTATCTTAAAGCGGACGCCGCAGATATTCTATTATTAAACCAACCAATGAACGTTTTAGAGTTTGCAGAGGGCGTCGGGTTTCGCTCGCATGGACTCAAACAAACAGCCTTACGCGTTGGCGAAAGCTTCGCAGGACGCATCGCGGCGCTGCGCGAAGCGATTGATGTGGAAGATATTCGCAAATATGAAAAACACCCGCTGTTTTTGCTTGAGGGATTTATCGGATATTACGGCGTGCCATTGATTACGAAAGGCGAAGTTAAAGGCGTGTTGGAAGTGTTCAAGCGTTCGAAGTTGGAGTCTTCTTCTGAATGGGTGAATTTCCTCGAGACGCTCGCCGGGCAGGCGGCGCTTGCCATAGACAGCGCCGCGCTCTTTGAAAGTTTTCAACGCGCGAATGTTGACCTAACTTTGGCGTATGAATCGACGATTGAAGGTTGGTCTGCCGCGCTTGACCTGCGCGATAAAGAGCCTGAAGGGCGCACGCAACGCATAACGGAGCTAACCCTGAAGATCGCGGACGCTATGGGGGTGAACGAAAAAGAACTGATTCATATTCGACGCGGAGCGTTGTTGCACGATATTGGAAAAATGGGCATTCCCGATCGAATTTTGCTCAAGACGGGCGAGTTGACCGATGAAGAACGCGAGGCAATGCGCCAGCATCCCGTGTATTCATACAACTTGCTTTCAAAGATCGAATACCTTCGCCCCGCGATAGATATTCCTTATTATCACCATGAACGCTGGGATGGATCGGGTTATCCGGTTGGATTAAAAGGAGAGGCAATCCCCCTTGCTGCGCGAATTTTCGCGGTTGCGGATGTATGGGATGCGTTGCGCTCCGACCGGTTGCATCGCCCGGCGCACTCCAAAGAATATGCGCTTGATTACATTAAGTCGCTGGCAGGCGTTGTCTTCGATCCTAATGTCGTCAAGATGTTTCTGCGGGCGGTCGGTGAAGAATAGATTTATTGTTTGTCTAATAGAAGGTCGAGTTCTTGTAAGGCTTGTTCTTCTACGGCATTCGAGACGAGGCTTAAGGGCGGTTTGAGCGCCCAGCGCGGTAAGCCGTATCTTCGATGGAGCAGCGCTTTGAGGATCGGCGGGAAGGGAGAGAATTTCTCTAAAATGCGCCGTTGTTCGGATACGCGGGCTTGCGTTTCGCTGGCGTCCTTGCCGGCACGCGTCAAATCCCATACAGCGCGTAGACTAGGAGAGATTAAATTTGCGGGCGCAGTAATACAGCCGGCGGCATGATTCTCCATGGCGAATTTCAAATAGGAATCGGTGCCGTTCAGCGTCATAAGATCGGCGCCAAAGATATCGCCGAGAGTCTTCGCAAAGTTAATATCGTGCGATGAATCTTTGATGCCGGCAAATTGAGATGGGAATACATCTTTTAAACGTCGCAGCAACTCGATGGAAAAGCCGACGCCGGTTAGCGGGGGAATGTGATACCCGATAATATATTTATCCGCTGGAACGGCTCGATGAATGACCTCGCTGAACCAGTTGAACAAACCGTCGTCGGCGACCTTACGAAAATAATACGGCGGGAGAATTAACGCCGCGTCGCAGCCCAAATCGAACGTTAGTTTAGTTAATTCGATCGTTTCCGTTAGGCTGGGCGTGCCTGTGCCAACGATCAAACGGAAATCATTTAACGAATCGCGCGCGGCGACGGCGGCGCGTATCAACGCTTCGCGCTCGGCGGACGAGAATGAGGGACCTTCGCCGGTGGTGCCGAAAAGCGCCGCGCCGTGACATCCGCGCTCAGCGAGGAAGCGCAGAAGCGCCGGGACAGACTCCAGGTCGAGTTCTGAGGCGCAGCCGTCCAATGAACGAAGAGGCGTGACTGCCGCAGCGTAGACTCCAGCAAGGGGGTGCGATGAGATCATGATTCCTGTGCTCCAATTGTGAATTGTTCGTATTGTGCCGTAAAATGAACACATCTGCAAGGTAGAATGAGGAATCGTTCGATTCTAGGTTGTCAAACGCGGCTAGGCAAACTATAATTTACCGCTGAAGGAGAATCGTTCTGGAAACTCGAATATTTCCTGAGTTGGATGGTATGGGCGAAGGAGATTCCTCCGCTTTACGACAACTTCAGTCGGGCGCTACGCTTGTCAATCGTTATGCGATTCAAGAGGTGATCGGCGTTGGCGGTATGGGGTCGGTCTATCGCGCCCGCGATATGCATTTTCCGAATGTGACAAAACTGGTAGCGGTTAAGGAAATGATCAATTCCGCGCCAGATCCGCTTGTGCGTCAAACGATCGTACAAAATTTCGAGCGTGAAGCCAATCTGCTTGCCACGCTGAATCATCCTTCCATCCCGCGCATTAACGATTATTTTACAATTGGCAGTCGCTCATACCTTGTGCTCGATTTTATCCTCGGCAAGGATATGGAAGCGATCATCAACGATACGAACGGCTTTTTGCCGGAAGAACAGACGCTGGGCTGGGCGATTGAACTGTGCGACGTGTTGGATTTCTTACACAAGCACAAGCCCGACCCGATCATCTTCCGCGACATGAAACCCTCGAATGTGATGATCAACCAAAAAGGCGACATTATTTTGGTGGACTTTGGGATCGCCAAAACATTTCAGACGGGAATGAAAGGGACGATGATTGGCACGGAAGGTTACTCGCCGCCGGAGCAGTATCGCGGCGAAGCCACGCCGATCGCGGATATCTACGCATTAGGCGCGACTATTCATCACGCGTTGACGCGCCGCGATCCGCGCATCGAGCCGCCGTTTTCGTTCGCCGAACGCCCCCTGCGGCGTATTAATCCCGCCGTATCCGCCGAATTAGAAGCGGTTATCAACACTGCGCTGGAATACGATCCGGAGAATCGCTTCCGCACGGCGGCGGAGATGAAACAGGCGTTGATGGGGGTGGCAAAAAAGACGGGCGCGCTGGCGCGCATCAAAGCGGCTACCAGTTCAATTGGGCAAATAGATACGATCAAGCCGTTGTGGTCGTTTAAATGCGAGGATGAAATTCGCGGAACGTCAACGGTTCTTAACGGCACGTTGTATGTCGGTTCGTACGACAATAACCTTTATGCGTTGAACGCGGCGGATGGAAAATTCAAGTGGAAATATCCGACGAACGGCGGAGTTGTTTCGCGCCCGGCGGCGTATGACGGCAATGTATATTTCGGTTCGGAAGACAAGCGACTGTATGCCGTGAACGGAATATCGGGCAAAGAAGTGTGGACGTATCATGCCGAGGGACCGGTGCGTTCTTCGCCGCGCATTGCGGAAGGACATGTGTTCATCGGTTCGGATAACGCCTACATGCACGCCGTGAATATAAATACGGGCAGGTTGGTTTGGAGGTTTGAAGCGACGGACGCTGTCCGCTCGACGCCGTATGTACTTAACGAACTGGTGTATGTAGGATGCGAAAGCGGCGACTTTTACGCCGTTGATTTTCGCGGCGCACTGAAGTGGAGATTTCACGCCAAAAGAGCGATCACCTCATCCGCGACGAGCTCCGACGCCGCCTTATTCATCGCCTCGCTCGATGGTATGCTCTACGCGCTCGATCCGCGCAACGGTTGGGCGTTGTGGCGCTTTCGGTTGGGCAAAGCCTCCATTAGCTCGCCATGCGTCGTTGACGATATTGTGATCGTCGGCGCGTCGGATGGATTTATCTATGCTGTAGATGCGCACAGCGCCAAAGAAATCTGGCGTTTTCGCACGGAGCATCAAGTCAACAGCTCGCCGGTAGCGTATAAAGATTCGGTGTATTGCGGTTCGGTAGACGGCAATCTGTATTGCTTGGAATATCGCACGGGTCGTTTACGCTGGAAGTTCGGAACGGAAGCGGCGATTACAGGCTCGCCTTTTGTGTACGACGATATTGTTTATGTTGGCTCTACCGATCATCGCATGTACGCGTTGCTCGCATGAGCGAGGAATCTTTATGATGAAATTCTTCGACAAATTATTCGGTAAAAAAGAAAAAGCGATTGTGCGCAGTCAAGATATGGCGAACACGGCTCCGCTCACGGAAGAGCAAATTCAAGCCATCGTAAGCGGGCAAAGTCCGCATTTTGATATGCAACAACTCGTCGCGGGTTGCGGGCAATCAGTGGGAAAACAGCGCGAGTTGAATGAAGACAGCATCATGGCTCTCACCGCCACCATTGCGGGCAATTCGGGCAATTTGCCTTTTGGGCTGTACCTCGTTGCAGACGGCATGGGCGGGCATCAATTTGGCGAAATCGCCAGCAACGCCGCGATCCGGTCGGTGTCCGATTACATTATGAAGAGATTCCACCCGTATCTTTTTCACTTAAAGACCGAGATGATGGAGGAGCCTTTTCAAGAGATCATGCTGGGCGCGGTTCGAGAAGCGCATAAAGTGATTCAACGCGAAGCCCCCGGCAGCGGCACTACGCTCACTGCCGCGCTGGTGATTGGGCAGCAGGTTACGATTGCGCATGTGGGAGACAGCCGCGCTTATTTCGTCTATCCGGATGGGCGGCTTGATCCGATTACGCGCGACCATTCGCTTGTGAAGCGCTTGGAAGAACTGGGACATCTCGCCCCTGAAGAGGCGCAGAACTATCCGCATCGCAACGTGCTTTACCGCGCGTTGGGGCAAGGCGATTTCTTGGAACCCGATATTTTCACCGTCGCTTTTCCGCAGCCTGGATACTTAATGATCTGCAGCGACGGCTTATGGGGCGTTGTCGCTGAAACGGACATTCAACGCTCGGTGATTGAAGCGCCTACGCTCCAAAGGGCTTGTCAGAATCTGGTGACTGCGGCGAATGTCGCCGGAGGTCCCGATAATATTAGCGTCGTTTTAGCGCAATTGATTGGATAAGCATGCCCCCGCGCCAGCAGGATTTCTACGCGGTGCTCGGCGTTCCACGAAACGCTTCGTTGGAAGAAATTAAACGCGCCTACCTCGAATCGGCTCAGAAACTACATCCCGATAAGAACACTGCGGCTGGCGAAACCGAATTATTCCTTGAAGCGCAGCAAGCCTACGAGACGCTTTCCAGCCTAACTCGGCGTGCGCAATATGATGCGACCCTTGCGCCTGAAGCGTCAACATCCCTGCCGTATCGCCATAAACTGATTCAAAGCCGCGTAACTTTGAACAGTCTTGCCGAAGCGCAAATGCAATACCTGATTCTTGAGCTTGAAGCGCCGCCCGACTCGCAGAAAACAACCGCCCCGCCTCTTAATCTTGCGTTGGTCATAGACCGCTCTACTTCAATGACCGGGAAAAAGATGGACCTACTCAAAGCCGCCGTGATTCAAGCGCTGCGCAGTTTGCGTCCGCAAGATATTGTGAGCGTCATCGCTTTCAGCGATCGCGCGGAAGTGATTATTCCCGCTACGCATCTTCGAGATCGAACGAGATTAGAGTCCCCGATCTACTCTATTCAACCGTCCGGCGCGACTGAGATTTATCGAGGGTTGGAAGCCGGTGCAAATGAGATTCGCCGCAGTTTGGGCGCGAAACGTATAAATCATATTATCCTGCTCACCGATGGGCACACTTACGGCGACGAGCAACAAAGTCTGGCGCTTGCCAAGGACCTCGCCGAACAGAAGGTGGGCGTCAGCGGCATGGGCATTGGAAACGACTGGAATGATAGTTTCCTCGACGCGCTTGCCATACGGACCGGCGGAAGCAGCGCGCATATCTCCGATCCGCAAGATATTAAACGCATCTTGCTCGATAAATTCAGCGCGCTTGCTCAAATCTTTGCCGAAGACGTTGTGTTAGAAACTCAACCTATAGACGGCGTAGATATTAGCTACGCGTTTCGTCTCCAGCCAAACCCTTCGCCCATCCCCGTTACGGAACATAAATATCGCCTTGGAGCAATATTGCAAGATGCTCCCACTTGCGTCATCTTTGAATACTTAATCCACCCGAAAGCGGTACAATCCAACCGCTTGACCTTTATGGACGGCATTCTAAAAGTTTCGATAGACTCTCTCCTTTTTTCGGTTCCATCGTTGCGCCTTCGACCCTCATGCTCGGTGGCGGATACCCCTCCTGCATACGCCGCGCCTGCGGAGATTCAGAAAGCCCTTTCGCGCTTAACGTTGTATCGAATGCAGGAACGCGCGCGCAAAGAGATCGAAAAAGGCAATTACGATGCGGCTACGCGACGGCTGCAAATATTGGCGGATAATTTGTCCGCGCAAGGCGAGCGAAGTTTGGCGGATACCATCCTGTTTGAAGCGGGCCGCCTTAAAGAGAAACTTGCTCTATCCGATGGAGGCAGTAAGAAGATGGAGTACGGTACGCGTTCGTTGTTTATGAAATGATGAGAAGGAGTTGACCTAATGATTACCTGTTCGAATTGCGGGCATGAAAACGCGGAAGGATCTATTTTTTGTTCAGAGTGCGGAGCATTGGTGGACGGCGCGCAATTATTGGTCACAAAGACCATCGCAGACAGCGAGATGGCTGACAGCGTCAAGAAAGAAGCGTCGAATTCCGGCGCGGACGATTTATCTACCGATTATTGGCTGGCGTTGCGTTTAATGGAGAACGATAAAACGCTGTATCTTTCGGCGCGCGATGAATTTACATTAGGACGTTTTACCGAAGGGCAGCCTGTGGCGCCTGATATTGACCTTATGTCGTATCAAGCGTATGCGGCGGGCGTTTCGCGGCTGCACGCGGCGATTCGGCGCGATTCGGATCGCGTAATCATTATGGACCTCGGATCGTCTAATGGAACCTACCTCAACGGTCGTAGGCTTAATTCGCATATGGAAGAACAGTTGAAACGCGGCGACGTGATCGCTCTTGGAAAACTCAAAATGCAAGTTATCGTATAATGCGGCGTTTTCGCAGAAAAGGCAACAAGTATGGCGTACACAATTATTTTACATATCACCGGCGAAGCCTCTGTGCTTTGCGAAATGGAAGACCTTCCCAAACCGACCGACACGATCGTCACCGTGCATAATCCGCGTTTGCGCGACGGTAAAGACATTCACTATCTCGAATCGAACGTGACCAAAGTGATCTGGCCCATGAATAAAGTCGCTTTGATCGAAATTTTGGATAGCCAGGACGAAGAAGGCTTAATTGGCTTTGTGAGAGAATAATATGACCGATGAATTCAAACGCCGCCGTATCCTTGTGGTTGACGATGAAGAGCGTATGGTGCGATTCATTCGTATGAATCTGGAGCATGACGGCTTTCAGGTGACGGAAGCCTTTAACGGCAAGCAAGCCCTCCAAAAAATGCGCGATACGACTCCCGACCTAATCTTGCTCGATGTGATGATGCCCGATATAGACGGCTTCGAAACGCTTGAAACCATTCGTGAAAGCGGCAATACCGTGCCGGTGATCATGCTTACCGCCAAAGGCGAAGAAGACGACCGCGTGCGTGGGCTTGAGCTTGGCGCCGACGATTATGTGACCAAACCGTTCAACCCGCGCGAATTGGTCAGCCGCATTAAAGCCGTTTTACGCCGCACTGAAGGAACGAGCGGTTCGATGCACGATATTATCGAAGTGGACGATCGTCTTAAAATTGACTTCGATCGCCGCGAAGTTTGGCTGGAGGGCAAACTCGTCAAATTGCGCCCGACGGAATATCGCTTGTTGTATCATCTGGTTCAGAACGCCGGTTGGGTCGTCACGCACGATCAGATCCTCGTCAAAGTATGGGGTTATGAATATCGCGACGAACCGCATTATGTCCGCTTATATATCAACTATCTGCGCCAGAAATTGGAAAAAGATCCCGCCAATCCGAAATATATCCTGACCGAACGCGGCGTGGGCTATCGCTTTGTAGATTACAAGCGGCAAAAACCATAGGCGCGAATTTCATACGTTTTTTTGATAAAGAACTTGCGTGTTTTTAACGCAAGTTCTTTATATTAAAGGCAAGATATACGTTGCAAAGAAAAGGAAACTGGAGGTTGCTATGACTAATTTAATCCGTTGGGAACCCGCCCGCGATTTTATGACCTTGCGCGAGGCGATGGATCACCTGTTCGATGATGCGTTCACGCGTCCGCTCTCTATCCGAGACGGTTGGTCGGCGCCGGCGGTGGATATGTATCAGACGGATAACGAGGTGATCGTGAAGGCGTCCATCCCCGGCTTCAAAGCCGATGATGTGCAAATTAATATCACCGGCGACATCCTCACCTTACGCGGCGAATTGAAACGCGAAGAGGAAAAAGAAGACAAGGCTTGGCATATCCGCGAACAGCGTTGGGGTTCGTTTGAGCGCTCGCTCGTGATCCCGACTGCGGTTGTGACCGACAAGTCGAAAGCGGAGTTCGAAAATGGGATTCTCACAATTTCTCTTCCCAAAGCAGAGGAAGTGAAACCCAAGACGATCGCCGTCAAAGTAAAGTAAGCAGGTAAGGCAAGCTGCAGCGCGAGAGAAATTTCTCTCGCGCTGCGTATTTAAAGGGAGAATGTAAAGAAGAGAAAAATCATCTGTGTTAGAACGATTTATCTGACGAGTTGAAACGGTTCATTAACTTAGGGTAAAATTCACCCCATGCCTAAAGGAACTGCTAAGCAACGCGTTTTGTTGGTGGACGATCACGAAGTGGTGCGCGTTGGGCTGAGGTCATTATTGGAGAAGCATCCGCAATTCGATGTGGTGGGCGAAGCTGGATCGGCGCGCGAAGCCATCCAAAAAACAGACTTGCTCAAGCCAGATGTGGTCGTGTTAGACATTCGCCTGCCGGGCGCGTCTGGAATTGAAGCCTGCGAGCAGATTGTGACCAAACACCCCAAGGTAAAAGTCATCATGCTCACCTCGTACGCGGAAGATGAGATGTTGTTCTCCGCGATCCGCGCGGGCGCTTCAGGTTACGTGTTGAAGCAGATCGGCAGCGGCGATTTAGTGAAAGCGCTTGAGGCGGTCGGACGCGGCGAAGCGCTCCTCGACCCGGCAGTAACGCAACGCGTCTTTCAGGAAGTACGGCGCGCGGTAAAAAATGAGGAAGCCTCTGCCTTTTCGCATTTGAGTCAGCAGGAAAAGCATGTTTTACTGCTCGTTTCCGAAGGCAGGACCAACCGCGAGATCGCTAAACAGTTGTACCTTGGCGAAGGCACTGTGCGAAATTATGTTTCGAGCATCCTCTCGAAGTTGAATGCGAATAATCGCGCCGAGGCGGCGGCATACGCGGTGGAACATAATTTGAAGGAATATATCGCTTCGTAGGACGGCGATAACCCCGTTTTCTTTTCTGGTAAATTTCAGCGTTTCTCCCCTTGACAAGAAATTAATTTAATTATATAGTTAAGTATACTTAACTAGAAAGTGGACTTAACTATGAATTCTTCTTCTCGTATCGACCAATCTCTGCGCGCATGGATGGAGGCGACCATGCATCGTTCTATGCGCGGATGGATACGCTTCGCTCGATCCAGCGGACTTTCGCTGCCGCAATTTAGCGTGCTGATGCAACTGCGCCATCGCGGCTCTTTCGGCATGTCTGAGATCGCTGAAAAATTTGAGATTACCCCTGCCGCCGCTAGTCAATTGACCGAAAAACTGGTTCAGGCTGGCTATATTGAGCGGATCGAGGATCCAAGCGATCGTCGCGCTAAATTGCTGCGTCTTTCAAAAGCGGGAGAAAAATTTGTCGTAGAGGGAGTCGAGGAGCGCTATCGCTGGATTAACGACCTGACCAAGCGGCTGAGCGCGGAAGAACAAGCGAAGATCTCCGAGGCGCTGACGATCTTGATCAAAGCGATGGAAAACTTAATTCTTTAGTTTTCTACGATACCAATCTTTCAGTCACAAGGAATAATTTCACTATGCACAAATTAGGAAAATACATCAAACCGTATGGTTGGGCGCTGGCGATTTCGATTGCGTTGCTGTTCGCGCAAGCGAATTTTGACCTGGCTTTACCGGACTATCTCTCGCGTATCGTCAATGTCGGCATTCAGCAGGGCGGCGTGGAAAGCGCGGTTCCGGCGGCGATTCGCCAAAGCGCGATGAACCGCGCGGTTCTATTTATGAACGATGCGGATAAAGACGCTGTTCTTGCGAATTACACGCTCGTGGATAGCGCGTCCGCGCAGTATGACGAATACGTCAACCAATATCCTGTCGTAGAAAACGAACCGATTTACGTTCTCAATAAGATTGATAAAACGGAGACGGAACGTCTCAGCCCTATCATTGGCAAAGCGCTGCTGACGACGGCAGGGCTTGAACAAGCCCTCGCCGATCCCGAAAAAGCCGCGCAGATCGGCGAAGCCATAGGCGGATTTGATCTCAGCAAATTGCCGCCCGGCACAGATTTATTTGATGTGCTGGCGACCCTCCCCGCAGCGCAGCGCGCGCAGATTCAAGAATCGTTCAATTCCAAGTTTGAAGCGCTGGGCGAAAGCATGGTTGTGCAGGCGGCTGTCGGCGCGGTCAAAGCTGAGTATCAAGCGTTAGGCGTTGATACGGCGAGAATGCAAAATAACTACGTTATGACCGTCGGCGGTTGGATGTTGCTGCTCACTTTGCTCTCTGCCGCATGCACTATTACGGTTGGTTATTTTTCCGCGCGCATCGCGGCTGGGCTGGCGCGCGACCTGCGTCGTTCCACCTTCCGAAAAGTAGAGCGTTTTTCCAGCGCCGAATTTGAGAAGTTCTCCACCGCTTCGTTGATCACGCGCACTACCAACGACATCACCCAAATTCAGATGGTTACGATGATGATGATTCGCATGGTGTTCTACGCTCCGCTCATCGGCGTTGGCGGCATCATCAAAGTGACCGCGCAAGATTCGCCGTTGACTTGGTTGATCGTTGTGGGCGTAATGATCTTGATCAGTCTGATCGCTATTGTGATGGTGTTCGCATTGCCCAAGTTCCGTATTATCCAAAAATTAGTAGATCGTCTCAACCTTGTATCGCGCGAGAATCTTTCGGGCATGATGGTTATCCGCGCTTTCAATATGCAGGATTTTGAAGAAAAACGCTTCGACAAAGCCAACATAGATTTGACTGCCGTCAGTTTATTCATTAACCGCTTGATGGTGATCATGATGCCGGTCATGATGTTTGTGATGAACGCTTTAATGGTCGGCGTGAGCTGGTTTGGCGCAAAACAAGTCGCCGACGCCAATATTCAAGTCGGCGACATGATCGCCTTCATGCAATACGGAATGCAGATCATGTTTGCCTTCCTGATGATGTCTATGCTGTTCTTTATCCTGCCGCGCGCTTCGGTTTCCGCCGACCGTATCGCCGAAGTGTTGGATACCGAAATTTCAATTAACGATCCGAAGGAACCGAAGAAATTTTCTCCTTCGTTCAAAGGGCAAGTAGAATTCCGAAATGTCTTCTTCCGCTATCCCGGCGCAGACACGGATGTGTTGCATAACATTTCCTTCATCGCCAAACCCGGTGAGACGACGGCTTTTATCGGTTCGACCGGTTCGGGAAAATCTACGATCATTAATTTATTGCCGCGCTTCCACGAAGTGACGGGCGGCGCAATTCTGGTGGATGGCACAGACATCCGCGACGTGACCCAGCACGACCTGCGCGAGAGGATTGGCTATGTTCCACAAAAAAGCGCGCTCTTCTCCGGGACCATCGAGAGCAACCTGCGCTACGCCGATCAGAACGCCAGTCTGCAAACGCTGCACGCCGCGATCGAAGCGGCGCAAGCCAAAGAGTTTGTGGATTCAACGCCGCAGGGCATCGCCGCGGAAATTTCACAAGGCGGCGCGAACGTCTCCGGCGGGCAGAAGCAACGACTCTCCATCGCCCGCGCATTGGTCAAGAAGCCGCCGATCTACATCTTCGACGATAGTTTCTCGGCGCTCGATTTTAAGACCGACGCGGCGCTGCGACGCGCGTTCAAAACCTACTCCGCCGACAGCGCTCTGCTGATCGTCACCCAGCGCGTCTCCACCATCAAGAACGCCGAACAGATCATCGTGCTGGATGAAGGGCGCATCGTGGGCAAAGGAACGCATAAGGAACTTCTGGAAAATTGTGAAACGTATCGAGAGATCGCGACTTCGCAACTCTCTCAGGAGGAATTAGCATGATGAACAGACCCGGCGGACAACAAAACCGCTCGATGATGCCGAACCCGCACGGCATGGTGGGCGCGCCCGTTTCAAAAGCCCGCGACTTCAAAGGCACGATGCGCAAGTTGCTCGCGTATATGAGCGCTTATCGCGGCGCGATCATTATCGTCTTTCTCTTCGCCATCGCTTCCACCGCTTCCAATATTGCGGGACCGAAGATCCTTGGCAACGCCACCACCAAACTATTCGAAGGCGTGATGGCGCAATTGAACAATACCGGCTCAATCGATTTCGACTACATCGGACAGATCGCGTTGATTGCGTTGAGCTTGTATCTGATCTCCTCGCTCTTCGCCTATATTCAAGGTTGGATCATGGCGGACGTTTCGACCAACATCGCCTACCGTTTCCGCCGCGACATCTCGGAGAAGATGAACCGTATGCCGCTGAAGTATTTCGACCGCACCACGCACGGCGAAGTGCTTTCGCGCATCACCAACGACGTAGATACGGTCAACCAGACGTTGAGCCAGAGCCTGACCCAGCTCATCACCTCGTTCGTCACCGTCGTCGGTGTGTTGATCATGATGCTCTCGATCAGCTGGCTGATGACTCTGGCGGCGTTGATCGTCATCCCGCTTTCGGGGATTGTGGTCAGCGTGATCGTGCGCCAATCGCAAAAGTTTTTCAAAGAACAGCAGGATTATCTCGGCAACGTCAACGGTCACGTGGAAGAAATGTACGGCGGTCACATCGTGATGAAAGCCTTCAACGGCGAAGAGGAAAGCGTCAAGACGTTCGACAAATCGAACGATAAATTATTCGACGTGGCGTGGAAGTCGCAGTTTCTCTCCGGCATGATGATGCCGATCATGATGTTCATCGGCAACCTCGGCTACGTGGCGGTCTCCATCCTTGGCGGTTACCTCGTCATCAAAAAGACCATCGCTGTCGGTGATATTCAGGCGTTCATTCAATACGTCCGCTCGTTCACACAGCCGATCACCCAACTGGCGAACATCTCCAACGTCCTGCAACAGACTGCGGCGGCGGCGGAGCGCGTCTTCGAGTTTCTCGCTGAAGAGGAAGAAATTCCCGACACCCAAAGTCCCGTCGCGCTGGCGAATGTGACCGGTCGCGTGGAGTTCAAAGATGTCCGCTTCGGCTATAGCCCGGATAAGATCATCATCAACGATTTCTCGGCGGAAGCGAAGCCGGGCAAAAAAGTCGCCATTGTTGGTCCGACTGGCGCGGGCAAGACCACCATGGTCAAGCTACTGATGCGCTTCTACGATGTGAACAGCGGCTCCATCCTCGTGGACGGGCATGACATCCGCGACTACACCCGTCACGACCTGCGCAAGATGTTCGGCATGGTGTTGCAAGACACGTGGCTGTACAACGGACCCATCATGGAAAATATCCGCTATGGGCGCCCCGACGCGACCGATGCGGAAGTGATTGCCGCCGCGCAAATGGCGCACGTGGATCATTTCGTCCACACACTGCCGGATGGCTATAACATGGTCTTGAACGAAGAGACCTCCAACATCTCGCAGGGACAAATGCAATTGCTCACCATCGCGCGCGCGTTCCTTGCCGATCCGAAGATCCTCATCCTCGACGAAGCCACCAGCTCGGTGGACACGCGCACCGAAGTCCTCATCCAACGCGCCATGGACGACCTGATGAAGAACCGTACAAGTTTCGTCATCGCGCACCGCCTCTCCACCATCCGCAATGCAGACTTGATCCTCGTGATGGATCACGGCGACATCGTAGAGCAAGGCGCGCACGAAGAATTGCTCGCCGCGCAAGGCTTCTATCACAACCTGTACATGAGCCAATTCGCCCAGCAGGGAGAAGTGTTGGAAGCGGTTGCAGCGTGAAATTTACAAACGAACAAAAACATCCCGCCAAAGACGGGATGTTTTTGTTTAAGAAGAATTAAACACACAACAAAATTTTTGTGGTATAAAAATTTCAGAACGAAATCATATCAGGCGGGAATGAAGCGAATCAATCAACATGTCAGATATTTTATTGCGCCATCTCACTTTTCTTTATGGAAAAGATCGATCTTCTCGACTTTTGGATCGAGTTGAATGGATTCTCTCCGACCATCGCGCCCGCCTCTCTCCACGGGCAAGCGGACTCAGCCAGCGCGACTCGCTCCTCATCCTCTACGGCGACCAAATCCAACGCGCGGATGAAAAGCCGCTTCAGACTCTCAAGAAGTTTTGCGACACATACTTGAAAGATGTCGTCAGCGGGATTCACATCCTCCCGTTCTACCCGTGGACCTCCGACGATGGCTTCTCGGTGATGGATTATCGCCAAATTGACTCTACGCTCGGCGATTGGGACGATGTCTCGTCGCTGAAAAATTTCCGTTTGATGTTCGATGCGGTGATCAATCACATCTCATCGAAGAGCGATTGGTTTCAAAAATTTCTACAGGACGATCCGCGTTACAAAGATTATTTCATCACCGTTGAAGGCGAACCTGACCTTTCGCAAGTTGTCCGTCCGCGCGCTTTGCCGCTGCTCACATCGTTTCAAACTCCATCTGGTGAGAAAAAAGTGTGGACGACATTCAGCGCCGACCAGATTGACCTCAATTTCAGAAATCCCGAAGTCCTGCTCGAGATTCTCGACATCCTCCTGCTCTACGTCGAACACGGCGCGGACTTCATCCGCCTCGACGCCATCGCCTACTTGTGGAAAGAGATCGGCACAACCTGCATTCACCTTCCGCAAGTACACGCGATTATTCAATTTCTGCGTGCCGCGCTGAACGAGGTCGCCCCGCATGTTCATCTCATCACCGAGACGAACGTCCCGCACACCGATAATATCTCCTACTTCGGCGATGGGACGAATGAAGCGCAACTCGTCTATAATTTCGCCCTGCCGCCGTTGACACTTCACACCTTCCACACAGGCAACGCGCACACTTTATCGAATTGGGCAAAGACATTAACTCTGCCATCCAATCAAACCACCTTCTTCAACTTCCTCGCCTCGCACGACGGCATCGGACTGAATCCCGCCCGCGGCATTCTGCCCGCCGAAGAAATTGACTCGCTGGTGAACAAAACTCTCGCACACGGCGGCTTGATCTCCTACAAACACAACGCAGACGGGACGCAGAGTCCCTACGAGATGAACATCAATTATTTCGACGCGCTGTCTGACCCGAATGCCCTCATCCCCAGCCCTTCCCCCACAGGGAGAGGGGTTAGGGGTGAGGGCGAGCGCGAATCCCTCGATCTCCAAGTCAACCGTTTCGTCGCCGCGCAAGCCATCATGCTCTCGTTGATCGGCGTGCCAGGCATTTACTTCCACAGCCTCTTCGGCTCGCGCGGCTGGACGGAAGGCGTCAAACAAACGGGACGCAACCGCACGATCAACCGCGAGAAATGTCAGTTCGATGAATTGCAGACTCAACTGGCGGATGAATCCTCTCTGCGCTTTAAAGTTTTCAGCAATTACACTCAATTGCTGAAAGCCAGAAGCAGTTCACCCGCGTTTCATCCGCATGGGACGCAAGTAGTTTTGAATCTTCATCCATCCGTCTTTGCCATCGAACGACTCTCGCCCGATGAAAAGTCTCGTGTGGTGTGTATGCAGAATGTCAGTGAAAAGAAAATTTCTTTCACGACAAACTACAAATCGGCGAAAGACCTTGTCACGGGTCACAAGATTCAAATGTCAAACATCACGCTTGAACCATATCAGGTATTGTGGATAAAAATTAATTGATCATGTCGTTGCGAGGAGGGTTGAGATGCGACAGCATCGAAATCCCGACGAAGCAATCTCCTGTTGTTTGGCAAAGTATCTTGATACAGGAGATTGCTTCGAGCCTTCGGCTCTCGCAACGACATAGAAAACACAAAGGAACCTATGACACCCTCCTCTCACAACATCGGCTTCATCTCAACCCGCTTCGCAGGCGCCGACGGCGTCTCGCTTGAAACTGCGAAATGGGCGACCGTTCTCGAACGACTCGGGCACAAATGTTTTTACTTCGCGGGCAAGTGCGATCGGGAGCCGAATCAGTCCCACGTCGTGCCTGAGGCGTTTTATCGTCATCCCGAAATTGACAAGTTGAATCAGCAAGCTTATTCGGGCAGTTGGACGGTCACGAACGAGGCGCGCGCGGAGCATCCCGAAATGGTGCATCTGCACAAAGATTTTTTTTCCATCTATGTTCGCCCGCCCGCGATGACGCGCCGCGTGAACGAACTCAAAGATTATTTCAAAGATCATTTGTATGAATTTGCGCGTCGCTTCGATCTCGAAATCCTCATCGTCGAAAACGCGCTGACGATTCCGCTCAACCTGCCGCTCGGTCTCGCCATCACCGAGTTCATCGCCGAGACGGGCTACCCGACCATCGCGCATCATCATGATTTTCATTGGGAGCGCCAGCGTTTCCAAGTCAACTGCGTGGGCGATTATCTCGCCGCCGCGTTCCCGCCGACCCTGCCTTCGATTCGACACGTGGTCATCAACACGATCCAAGCCCAACAAGTCGCTTCGCGTTTTGGATTGGCGGCGCGCGTGATTCCCAATGTGATGGATTTCGACTCTCCGCCGCCCGCTTCAGATTCCTACGGGCAAACTGTCCGCGCCGACTTCGGCATTCGCGACGGGGAATATTTTTTCCTGCAACCCACGCGCGTCATCCAACGCAAGGGAATCGAACATGCGATTGAACTCATGCGCCGCCTCGACCTGCCCGCCAAACTCATCATCTCGCACGCCGCAGGCGATGAAGGTACGGCATACGAAAAACGAGTCCGCGAGTACGCCGACCTGCTCGATGTCACTGTGCGATTCGAATCCGATCTAGTGCAAGATTCGCGCGGCACGACAAAAGACGGAAAGAAAATTTACACACTTGGCGACGTGTACCCTCACGCCGATTTGGTCACATATCCCTCCGCCATCGAAGGATTTGGCAACGCCTTCCTCGAAGCCGTGTACTATCGCCGCTTGATCCTCGTCAACAATTATTCCATCTACGAAGTGGATATCAAGCCGAAAGGATTCCGCACCCTCTGGTTTGACGGCTTCATCAGCGACAGCACGCTCGATGCAACGCGCAACGCTCTCAAAAATCCAGACCAGACGCAGGAGTGGACTGAACTGAACTATCAACTCGCTGAACGATATTTTTCATATACCGTTTTAGAGCGTCGGCTCGAATCCATTGTGGCGGATTGTTTGGGGTATCAGGTATGAGCGCGCCCGTACCGCAAAGTTCACTTTGCGTTTTGCGTTACGAGAAATTCGTACAACAAAGTTCACTTTGCGCTTTTGTGTTGCAAGAATTAGGTGAGTCGCAAGATAAATCTTGCGGTACGGAAAAAGGATATTTATGAACATCGCCCTCCTCCATTACTCCGTTCCTCCCATCGTCGGCGGCGTGGAAAGTGTCATCGCCCATCACGCGCGGCTGATGTGGAACGACGGACATTCTGTGCGCTTGATTGCGGCGCGCGGCGAATCGTTGAATGGGCATATTCCATTGATAACGATGCCGCTTGCCGATTCACGCCATGAACGCATCCTGCAAGTCAAAGAAGAGTTGGATCGCGGCGAAGTGACCGAAGAATTTGACGTGATCCGCGACAAACTGGCGATTGAACTGCAAAAGGCGCTAACAGGCGTGGACGTGTTGATCGCGCACAACGTCTGTTCGCTCAACAAGAATCTCGCGCTGACCGCCGCGCTTCACCAACTTCACAAATCAAACACACTGCCGCGTTTGATCCTCTGGCATCACGACCTCGCATGGACAACGCCGCGCTATCTGCCTGAACTCCACGATGGCTATCCCTGGGATTTACTTCGCACCGATTGGGGCAACCTCACGCATGTTGTCGTCTCAGAATTGCGCCGCGATGAATTATCTGAACTAATGAGCATCGAACCCGCTTCAATTCAAGTCATCCCCAACGGCGTGAACGTGGAAGAATTTTACAAACTCGAAGTGTTGAGTGAGTCCCTGCTTGAGAAAACAAAATTATTGGACGCTGCGCCGATATTGTTATTGCCTGTTCGCATCACGCCGCGCAAGAACATCGAACTTGCGTTGAACTCACTCGCCGCGTTGAAAAAGGATTTCCCCCAAGCCGCGCTCGTGGTGACGGGTCCGCTGGGTCCGCACAATGGGAACAACGTCAAATACTTTGAAATGCTAACGAATTTGCGTAAGCAACTTGGCTTGGAAGATTCGGCGCATTTCCTCGCGGAACTTCACGACGGCTTTTTGCCCGACGAGGTCATCGCCGATTTTTATCGCGTGGCAGACGCGCTCTTCTTCCCCAGCCGCGAGGAGGGATTCGGGATCCCGTTGATCGAAGCCGCGTTCAGCCATCTCCCCGCCTTCTGCGCGGACATCCCTCCGCTGAAAAAACTCGGCGGCGAAGATGCCCTTTTCTTTTCACCCAATGAAAAAGTAGAAGCCGTTGCGAAGTTGATCGCGAGTTATTTTCAAACATCTCTTCCCGCGCGGCTTGCCATGCGCGCGCGTGATTCTTTCCGTTGGGAAGCGATCTATCGTCAACATATTGCGCCGTTAATTCGTACGGCAAGGTTCACCTTGCCCACCTAATACGCAAATGCAAAGTGAACTTTGCAGTACAGCGCTCGCTCGCAAAGTGAACTTTGCGGCACGGCTTTCACTTGAAAGGACATGCAATGCAAAATCAATCTGGGTTTAAGCCCATTCGAAAAATTCTCATCCCGTTGGTGCATGAAGGACCTGGCATCCACGCGCTGGATTCGGCGCGATATTTCGATTCCGAGATCGTGCTTGTTGGCGTAGTGGTTATTCCGCCTGAACAGTCGTTGAGTGTGGGCGCGGCTTCGGCGCGCGCTTTGCGGCGCTTGCTGCAGATCTTTAACAAAGACCCGCATGTGACTGTTAAGTCGAACGTGATCGTGGATTATGAGCCGTGGAATCAACTCTCGCAATTGGCGCACGCTGAAAAGCCCGATCTGCTCTTGCTTGAGTTTGACGCTCATCTTAAGGCGTTGCGCGTTTCGACGAACGATCTGCTTGTACGCCCGCCGTGCGATCTGGCGTTGTTGCGCGGGAAAATAGCGAGCAAGCCGAAGCGGGCGCTGGTTTCGATGCGCGGCGGTCCTCATGCCGAGTTAGCGCTCCGTGTGGGGTTGGGGCTTGAGCCGAAAGGCGTTACAGCCTTAAATGTCCGTAAATTGGGCGCGTCGCCGGAAGAGACGGAAGCATCGTTTAAAGGTTTGGATCGGGTGTTGCGACAAATGCCCGAAGTGCAAAAGCAATTCGAGTTCACTAATAAGGCGGCGCGCGCCATCTTGGATCATGCCAAGCAAAATGACGTGGTCATTTTGGGCGCAACGTCGCAACCGGTGACTAGTTCGGCGTCGTTGGGATATGTGGCGGATAGGGTCTTGCGCGAAGCCAAGTGCGCGGTGATCGCGGTCAAAAGCGGCAGACCTTTCTCGAACGAAGTGTACGATGAAATCGCCGGCGTAGATGCGATTACAATTCTGGTGGATAAGTGGTTCGCTGAAAATACGTTCCATGCAGATGAGTTCAGCCGCTTGCGCGAGGAGGCGGAACTGAAACGCCAGCAAGGGTTGACGGTGAGTCTGGCGTTGCCCGCGTTGAACGAAGAAGCGACAGTGGGCAACGTGGTGCGCATGATGAAGCGCGAGTTGATGAAGAAAGTTCCGCTGTTGGATGAGATCGTGCTGATCGATTCTAATTCGACTGATCGCACGCGTGAAATTGCGGCGAAAGAAGGCGTGCCGGTTTACATCCATCAACATTTGCTGGAACGCTTCGGCGCGCGGCGCGGCAAAGGCGATGCGTTGTGGAAGAGTTTATTTGTCACAAAAGGCGATATTGTCGTATGGATTGATACGGATATCGTCAATATTCATCCGCGCTTTGTGTACGGCATCATCGGTCCGTTATTGCGAAATCCGCAGATTCAATTTGTGAAAGGTTACTATCGGCGACCTCTGCGCGTTGGGACGAAGATGCAAGCGGGCGGCGGCGGGCGCGTCACTGAATTGACGGCGCGCCCGTTATTGAATTTGTTCTATCCCGAGCTTTCCGGCGTGGTGCAGCCGCTTTCGGGCGAATATGGCGGACGACGCGAAGCGTTGGAACAGGCGACGTTCTATTCAGGCTACGGCGTGGAAACCGGCTTATTGATTGACGTGTACGAGCGCTATGGGTTGAGCGCTATCGCGCAAGTAGATTTACTGGAGCGCGTTCACCATAATCAGCAGTTGGAGGCATTGAGCAAGATGTCGTTCGCCATTATTCAAACAGTAATGCATAAATTAGAGAAGCGTTTCGGACGCGAGATATTGGAAGATGTGAACCGTTCGATGAAGTTAATCCGTCACGGCGCACGCGGATATTATTTAGACGTGGAAGAGATTGCCGAGCGCGCTCGTCCGCCGATGATCGAAGTGGCGGAATATCTTAAGAAGAAGAATGAGGAATTGAAACATGCGGTTGAGAAGACTATTTAAAGAATTTCTTAAAAGCGAGCAAGCGTCGGGCGTGATTTTGATCCTATGCACGGCGTTTTCTATGATCGTCGCGAACTCTGTTTTTGGCGCGGAGTACATTGCTCTTTGGCATCGCTCAATCGGGTTTGATGCGAACGGAATTTTATTGAAGCACAGCGTGGAAACGTGGATTAACGACGGCTTGATGGCAATCTTCTTTTTATTGATCGGCTTGGAGATTAAAAGAGAGCTTTACAGCGGAGAGTTATCGAACTTGAAGAATGCGTCGCTTCCTCTGTTGGCGGCGGTAGGCGGAATGGCGATTCCCGCATCATTTCACTTCCTTTTGAACCGCGGCACGCAGTTCCAAAGCGGAATGGGGATTCCCATGGCGACCGATATTGCTTTTGCGCTGGGCGTTTTAGCGCTGTTAGGGCGTAGAATCCCGTCTGCGTTGAAAGTCTTTCTGGCTGCGCTCGCCATTACGGACGATCTAGGGGCGATCGTCGTCATTGCTTTGTTTTATACGAACGACCTTTCGATTCTAAATCTAACGTTGGCGTTTGGCGTGTTTGGTGCGTTGCTGGCGTTCAATCGTTTCAAAGTTCGCAAGTTGTCGTTTTACCTGATTCTCGGCGCGCTCATGTGGTATTTCATGCTGCAATCGGGCGTACACGCCACTGTAGCGGGGGTTCTCTTGGCGTTTACGCTGCCCTATGGAAACGGTGATAAGAATGCGTTGTCGTATACGGTGCAACATAGCCTGCATAAACCGGTGTCTTTTTTTATCGTTCCATTGTTCGCGCTGGCAAACACAAGCATTCCGCTTGCCGCAGGGTGGATCGCCGGATTGCAAACGACGAACAGCCTCGGCATCTTCGTCGGATTATTCCTCGGCAAACCGCTGGGGATTACCGCCCTCAGCCTGTTGGCGATTCGGCTGGGATGGTCGCGTTTGCCGGCGGGCGTATCGTGGAGGCATATTATTGGCGCGGGCTTCCTCGGCGGCATCGGATTCACCATGTCAATCTTTATCACGCTGTTAGCATTCGTTGATTCGCAGATCATACAGAGCGCCAAGATCGCCATCTTGTTAACTTCGCTTCTTTCCGGAACGGTCGGGTACGTTATTCTTGCGGGAACTCGTCCGGCGCCCAAGCGTACGCTTGTCGATATTTAATACGAACGGCGCGGGCGTTAACGGCGCCGCCTTTTTCTATGGTATGCTTGCATTACCTTATATTGGGAGCCTCGCATGTACGTCGCCATCGAAGGGGTCATCGGAGTTGGTAAGACGACTCTCGCCCGCCTATTGCAGCCCGCGTTCGACGCGGAGATCTTCCTTGAAGTCTTTGAAGAAAACCCGTTCCTGTCCGATTTCTACGCCGACCGTGAACGCTATGCGTTTCAAACGCAGGTTTTTTTTCTACTAAGCCGCTATCATCAACAGCGCCGTATCGCGCTGAGCGCCGCTTTGACGGAAAAGAACGTGATCGCCGATTACACTTTTGAGAAAGACGCGCTCTTTGCGCGCATCAACCTTAAAGGCGACGAACTTGAAATGTATTACAAAGTCCATGAGGCGCTTGCCGAAAAAGCGCTTAAGCCCGACTTGTTGGTGTATCTACAAGCCTCGACCGATATCCTCATGCAGCGTATCGCCCTGCGCGACCGTCCTTATGAGCGGGAAATGGAACGCGCCTATATTCACGAATTAAACTCCGCCTACGATGAATTCTTCTCCAAACCGTTTGGGCAGACTCCCGTCTTAACGATTGACACGAACGATTTGAACGTTGTGCAGACCCCTGAGCATTTAAAGCGAGTGGAAGAGCGTATCCGACAGAGCCTCAGCCTGCCGCCGTTTCAACAAACGCTGCCGGCGCCTTTTCGAGGATAAAATAAGAACTATGCGAGTTACGCGTGAGACCCTCATCCGGATTGCCAAAGAGACCGCGCAAGAGCGCGCCTTTAACGACCGCGATATTATCGTCGCGTATCTGACGGGTTCGCTCGTCTCGAAGGAAACAGATCCCCTGTTCGGCGGCGCGGCAGATATTGATCTGGTCTTCGTTCACACTGCTAAGCCGTTGCGCAGCCGCGAGTTTGTGAAGCTAACCCCCGATTTTCATATAGACATCAGTCACCGCGCCAAGGCGGAGTTTAAGCGCCCGCGCGATTTACGGCTCGATCCATGGTTGGGTTGGGAAATGTACGCTCCGATGTTGTTGTACGATCGCGAAAAACTCTTCGATTTTGTGCAAGCGGGCTTGCGAGCGGGATTCGAGTTCAACGCGCCCGCGCCATCATTGCAGCGTTCGAGGATTCTATTGAAGAAGGCGCGCGCTATTTGGCATGAATTGTTAGATATTGCGGATAGCGTCGAGCCGAGCGTTGTTTTGCAATATATGAAGTCATTGCAACATGCGGTTAATGCGGTAGCAGAGTTGTCGGGTCCGCCGTTAGCGGAGCGGCGCGTTATGGCGGAGTTCGCGGCTAGAGCAGAGATTGCTCAACGTCCCGGCATGAACGCGGCGCTCATTGGGCTGTTGGGCGCGTCCACATTGGAGGCGTCTGAGTTGAAGGCGTGGCTGCCAGGCTGGAGGTCCGCATTTGAAGCGGCGGCGCAGAATTCGCGCGTTAATGCGCGCATCCATCCGACGCGCATGAATTATTACGAAAAGGCGCTTACGGCAATGGTAGGGAGCGAGAGACCCGTAAGCGCGTTATGGCCCCTTTTGCGAACATGGACGTTTGCCGCGCAAGTTTTACCCGAGTCTGACTTGAACGCATGGCGTTCGGTTTGCAAGCGGCTGGGACTGGACGCGATAGGCATCGAAGAACGCGTGAGCGGATTGGATCATTTCATTGACGAAGTAGAAGCGTTGCTCGATGAACTCGCCGCACAACATGGTTTGGAAACGTCAACTTCTATTGACGTTGACGTATAAAGAATGAGCGCGATCCGCTCAAGTCGAACGAAGTCTCTTACGCTCTTCGCGTTTCAAAAAAACTGGTTAGGCAGTAGATAGAAATGCCTAACTGAATGTAATCGAGGCTATAATTCGTTTATGCAGTTCGTCGCAACGTTGCTGAATCAACCGGCGTACTTTGAAACCGTTTCATTGGCGGGTTGGCTGACGTGGATCGGATTGGGCGGTCTCCTCGCTTATGTGTTATTAAATGGGCGCGGTTATCATCCGAAGTGGGACGCGCGGTCGAGACGGCTCTTTTTTGCGTTGCTTGTTCTTGCGCCATTTGCAACGTTATTTTTAGGGTTGGAGTTTCAAGCGCGCGCGTCGCTATCTGCGCCGGGCATACCCGCCGAAACGCCACATACGACGATGATGTTGTTTTCCGCCTTGCCATGGACGCTGGCTGGCGGCTTGCTTGGTCCGTATGCCGGCACAGTAGCGGGAATCGCCGTTGGCCTTTTACGCGGCGCGTGGGATACGCACAGCATTTTTTCCATTCTTGAATTTGGAGTCCTCGGGGCGCTTTTTGCGGTTTCAATTCGTCAGAATTATCGCACACCGTTCTTTCGACTGTTGCGGCAGCCGCTGTTCAATGTGATCCTATTATCGTTGTTGCACGGCGTGTTTTTTATGCTCGCCGCGTTTTTTGCCGCCTCGTCGGCGGCTTCCGTCGCTGAGCGGCTCGATTACGCCTTTAGCAATAGCGGCTCGGCGGTTTTTGCGTTCGGCGTTGAAATGCTTCTGGCTGGGCTTGTCGTGCAAATACTCGTGATGATCTTCCCGCGCGCATGGGGCGATGCGGGTATTTTGCGTCCTTCGCCAGCCGAGCGAAGCATTGAGACGCGTTTCGTATCCGGTGCGGCGACGATCGTTTCGATCATGCTGGTCCTTTTATTGGTAGGCAGTTGGCTTGTGGCTTCCGCTGCCGCGCGAAAGTTATTACACAGCCGGCTGGCTGGCGCCGCGCAAGTAAGCGCGCAAAGCGTTCCCTATTTCGTTGAGGCTGGACAAAGCCTGTCCGCGCGTATCGCAAACAATGCGCGTTTGACGCAGCCGCCCGACGCGGAGTGGTCTGCGCTTCTCGGCGAACAGATTCGCTCGATCCCGTTTTTTTCTCAACTTGCCGTTGTGGATATAAATGACGGCTCGTTGATTGCCGCGTACCCGCCGCAGGAAACGTTTCAATTGACTGCGCCTGAACGCGCGGGATTGCGAACGATCTTTGAAGTGCCTAATCAACTCTATGCGATTCCACCGGGCGAGTCGGGCGAGACGGCGCGCGTATCGTTCCTCGCCGCGATTCCAACCGTTTCACGTGCGCTGATCGCGCGAGCCGACTTTAATTCCAACCCATATTTGCGCCCCCTCATCGAAAACTTGAACAGTTTACAAACGATGAACGGAGCCGGGATTCTGTTGGATGAACAAGGGACGATTCTGTACCATCCGCAAGCGAATCTGATCTTTACAACGTACGTCGGTCAACGAAGCGACACGCCCGCATTTTTCGACGAAAAAGCCGCGCGCGGGACCCGGCAACTAACTTATTTCCAACCGGTAGAAGGGTTGCCTTGGGCGGTGGCGTTGACGGTTCCAGCCGAGCAAGCGCAACGGACGGCGATCGAGATCGCGCTGCCGATCGCCACCCTCATCCTTTTGCTCGGCGCGATTGCGCTAGCGGCGTTGCGGCTGAATCTGCGCGCAGTGACCGCTTCTTTACAAAACCTTGCGGCGGAAGCCAAATACATTTCTACGGGCAAGTTAGATCGTCCGCTTGTGGCGCATAGCGCGGATGAACTGGGCGATTTACGCGCCGCGTTCGAACAAATGCGTCTCAGCCTGCAAGACCGCATGGAAGATCTCAATCGGCTGCTGACCGTCAGCCGAGGCGTGGCGTCGAGTCTCACGTTAGAGGACGCGCTGCGTCCGGCGCTCGATGCGATCGTAGCCGGCGGCGCAAGTTCGGCGCATATTGTTTTAACGCGCGGCGCGTTTCCGATGGAAACGCCGCTCCGCTTTGCCAGCGGATTCGCTTCCGACGCGTACAGCCATTTAAATCCGCAGATTCTCGCGCTTACCGAAACGCAAGATCGCGTTGTGATGGCGACTTTAGCCGGCAATCGCAACTTGTTCTTTGAAGACAATAAGTCTCGCCCTGAGTCGCTGATCGCCCTAGCATTGCGGCACGAGGGCTTGTATTACGGCTCGCTGTGGGCGGCGTATACGCAACGGCACGCCTTTGGCGACTCGGAACTTAAATTTGTAAACACGATTGTAAGCCAAGCGACCTTAGCGATCGCCAATATTCGCCTCTTTATGACGGTGGAAGTAAGCCGCCGCCAACTGGAAGCCATCCTCAATTCCACGCCCGATCCGGTGCTTGTTACGGATGGGAAGAATCGCTTGATTTTAGCAAACCCGGCCGCAAGCCTTGCGTTTGGAGTCGCGATTCGCGACGGTGAAAAACCCGCGGCTGAGAAAACGATCCGCATCAAGTCGTTGACCGAACTGTTTCAAGCGTCTTCCAGCGAGCGTTATTCTACGGAAGTGAATATGCCGGACGGGAAAACCTATCTGGCTATGGCGTCTCCGATGATCGCCGAGGGCGAGATGGTTGGGCGCGTATGTATTTTGCGCGATGTGACTCAACTGAAAGAGATTGACACGTTGAAATCGGACTTCGTCGCGACGGTGAGCCACGATCTACGTTCGCCCTTGACGTTGATGCGCGGTTATGCCACCATGTTGGAAATGGCTGGCGCGCTTAACGATCAGCAGAAGAACTACGCCGGAATGATCGTGCAAGGCGTGGACAATATGACGAAACTTGTCAATAACTTGCTCGACCTCGGGCGCATTGAATTCGGGGTGGGCTTACAAGTCGAAAGCGTGCCTGTGTTAGATATTCTTGAGCGCGCGGTGAATGAACTCCAGACGCAGGCGAAAGGCAAACAGATTTCGCTCGGCGTCGAATTGCCGCGCGATTTGCCCCACGCCGTAGAAGCCGACCCGGCGCTGTTATATCAAGCGTTGTATAACCTGATCGAAAATGCGATCAAATATACTCCTGAAAGCGGCGCGGTAACCGTCCATGTGCAAAGCCCTTCGAATGCGTTGATCTTTGCTGTGCAAGATAGCGGCATAGGAATCTCGGAGAGCGATCAGGCGCGCTTGTTTGAGAAGTTTTACCGCGGCACAAATCGCGACGCGCTGTTGCAGCGCGGCACAGGGCTGGGTTTGGCGATCGTCAAATCTATTGCGGAACAACACGGCGGCAAAGTATGGGTGGAGAGCGTTTTAGGAAAAGGCAGTATTTTCTTTATACAGATTCCCCTCGCGCAACAAAAAACACCGAATTAGCGAAGAGGCGTATAATCCCCTCTCTTATGTTAATTGAAGAATGGCTATTTTCCTATGATTAATCCAGAAGATGAGCAAGCCGTTGAAGTAATTCGCCGAACGGCGGAAAATCCCGCGTCGAGCATCAGCGATTATGTCCTTGGGCGTCCGTTGCCCACAGCCGATGAGGCGAATCAAACGATTGGCAAAGTGACCGGGTTGGCGATCTTCGCTTCAGACGCGTTATCTTCCAGCGCGTATGCGATTGATGAAATCCTTATCGTGCTTATCATTGCCGGGACGGGGGCGTTGTCCTTGTCTTTGCCTATCGCGTTTGTGATCATTGCGCTGTTGGCGATCCTCACGTTTTCGTACGAACAAACTATTCACGCGTACCCGAGCGGAGGCGGTTCATATATCGTCTCTCGCGATAACTTGGGAGAGACGCCGGCGTTGATCGCGGTCGCGTCGTTGCTGGTAGATTATATCCTGACGGTAGCGGTTTCCATTTCCTCGGGCGTGGCGCAGATCACTTCAGCGTTTCCCGAACTTTACTCATGGCGCGTGCCAATTGCCTTGGCGCTCGTCGCTTTTATGACGTTGGTCAATTTGCGGGGCGTTAAAGAAGCCGGGCGCGCGTTCGCCATCCCGACCTACTTTTTTCTTGGCATGACGCTGGTGACCATCTGCGTGGGATTCTTCCGATATTTTACCGGCGCGTTGGGGACGGTCCCGCCGGAGAGCGTAGCGATAGCGCACACCGGGGAAACGCTGCAGGCATTGAGTCTCTTTCTCATTTTACGCGCTTTTTCAGGCGGCTGTACCGCATTGACGGGCGTGGAAGCCATCAGCAACGGTATTATGGCATTTAAGGAACCGCGCAGCCGCAACGCCGGGACGACGTTGATTTGGATGAGTGCCGTTTTAGGGTTTAATTTGTTTGGGCTTACCTTTCTGGCGCGTCAAACGCATGTTTTGCCATCGCATTTTGAGACAGGCTTTTCACAGATCGGACGCGTACTCTATGGGGCGGGCAGTCCGTTCTATTTGGTCCTGTTGGGAGCCACTACGTTAATTCTAATCATGGCTGCGAATACGTCTTATGCGGGGTTTCCGCGTTTGGCTGCGCTCGTGGCAAGCGATACATTTCTACCCAGACAACTAGCGTTTCGCGGCAGCCGCCTAGCGTTCTCGAACGGCATTTTGGCGCTAGCGGGGATGGCGGCGATTCTTATCGTTATATTCGGCGCTCAAACGACCGCATTAATCCCGTTGTACGCCATCGGCGTATATCTCGCGTTCACGCTTTCGCAAGCCGGGATGACCATCCGTTGGATTCGATGCGGGCGGCTCAAGCCGGGCGAGGAGATTCCATCTCACGGCGTTCCTTTGCGTTACGACCCCAAATGGAAGATTAAGATGTTCGTCAACGGCTTGGGCGCGTTGGCGACTGCGATAGTCGTGCTGGTCTTTGCCGTCACGAAATTTCGAGAAGGCGCGTGGATCGTGCTTTTACTCATGCCTTTCCTGGTCTTTGTATTTTTTGGAATCCACCGCCATTATTCCAGCGTCGCCGAAAGTCTCTCGCTTGAGAAATACGGCGAACCGCCGCCGTATAATATGCGTCATCGCGTGATCGTGCCGATCAGCGGCGTGCATCAAGGCACGCTGGCGGCGTTGCGCTATGCGCGTTTGCTGTCAGACGATGTAACGGCGGTGCACATCTCTACAGAGCCTGAAGATACCGAGAGAGTGCAGCAAAAGTGGGCGAAATGGGGGCGCGGTACGCGTCTCGTCGTCGTTGATTCGCCCTACCGGCTCTTCCTCGAACCGTTGCTAAAATACATCCAGGAAATTCTAGCGAATCGGCAATCCAGCGAAACGATCACGATCGTTGTGCCTCATTTTGTGCCGAGCCATAAAGCCCATAACGCGCTTCACATGCAAACCGCTGAATTGTTGCGGCGCGAGCTGCTTGAGACCCCAGGCGTAGTTATTACTGAAGTTCCTTATCAGATTCTATAAGAAATCCTTTTATGTAAAGAACGACGACGAAAGGAAAAATGTAAATGAATTTTATTGTTGTGGGTTGCGGGCGCGTTGGCGCAGAATTAAGTTATCGTCTGTTCAAAAGCGGACATCAAGTTGTGGTGGTGGACAGCCGACGAGAAGCGTTCTACCGCCTCCATGCCGATTTTCGGGGACGCACACTAGAAGGCGAAGGGTTGGCGGAGAACGTTCTAGAGCGCGCTGGAATTCAAGAGGCGGATGGATTGGCTGCCGTGACGAACCTGGACGCGCTAAATGCTGTCGTAGCGTATTTGGCGCGCGCTTTTTATAACGTGCCGAATGTTGTGGCGCGAAATTACGATCCTAACCTGCGCCCGGTGATCGAGGCGTTTGGCTTACAGACGGTCGGCTCGACGCATTGGGGAGCGCGGCGCGTGGAAGAATTGCTGTTGAACCCGTTGCAGCATGTGGTCTATTCCGCCGGCAACGGCGAAGTGGAAATTTATGAATTTACCATCCCTGAATTATGGAATGGCAAAACGCTGGACGATATTTTGGGTGCAGCTCGGCAATGTGTGCCTGTAGCGCTGACTCGAGCCGGGCGCGCCTCGCTGCCTGACGGGAAAGATACGTTGCGGACCGGCGATCTGCTGACGGTCAGCTCGACGCTTGAAGGAATTAGCGCATTAACTCTACGGCTTTCCGGAAAGGCTGGATGATATGTTTGTACTAATTGCTGGCGGAGGGCGCACGGGCGCGCGTCTGGCGAGCCTGCTCATTAACCATAATCATAAAGTGCGGTTGATCGAACATCGCGCCGAGTTGCTCGCTCATTTGCATCAAGAACTTCCTACAGAGATCATTTACGAGGGCAATGTCAGCGATCCAAGCGCGCTAGAGGCGGCTGGGGCGCGCGAAGCGCATGTGATTGCGGCGGTGGCGAGCGAAGACGCGGTTAACCTGGCTGTTTGTTTTGTCTCTAAAACTATGTTCGATGTGCCGCGCACGATCGCGCGGGTGAATAATCCATCGAATGCCTGGCTGTTCAATGAGAAATTTAAAGTAGATGTCGCGCTCAATTCCGCCGACGTGTTGGCGCGTCTTATTCAAGAAGAGATGTCGTTGGGCGACATGATGACCATCTTCAAGATTCGCCGCGGGCATTATTCGGTGATCGAAGAAAAAGTGCCGCAAGGCGCGAAAGGTATCAACATCCCGCTCAAAGATATGAATTTATCCGAGCATTGCGTGATCGCGGCGATCATCCGCGACGGTGAAATGACCCTGCCGCGCGGCGATAGTACGTTTCAGGCGTTCGATGAAATTATCGCGATCGCCAGCCCGGAGGGGATGACGAAACTTTCAGAACTATTCGCGCATCCGTCGTATCCCGTTCGAAACGGAAAGAAGCCCGAAGATAACGCAGCCCAGTAAACCTCGCAAGCATTGACGTTCCCGCGCTTGCGACATACAATACACTTCGTACAATAGATTACGATCAGCCAGCGGCGAAGTTGGTGTAATTCCAACACTGTCGCGCAACTGTGAAGTTAGTCAATTAGTCTCCAGTCTTCTGATCTCCTAGTCAAACATAAACGACTAGCTGACCATCAGACTAGCCGACTAGCAGACTAAATAAGTCAGGTCGCCCGCTCTGGTCGGTTCGCCACTCTCTCGCGGAAAGGAGGTGGAGGACGGCTAGACTCGGAATTGCCTCCCCATCCTCCCCGGCGTATGCTGGGGATTTTGATTCCGTAAGACAGACTTAAGTCTGTCTTACCAACCCTTTAGGAGAAACCATGTTACGAAAGTTTTTTATATTAACCTTGTTGATCGCATTACTCGCGGCGTGCGCCCCTCAAGCCACAGCCGCAGTCGCACCGGCTGCCACGGAAGTTCCCGCCACCCAAGCCGCGACAGCCATCCCTACGGCAGAGGCGGCTGGCATCGTCTTCACCGATGGTCTGGGACGTGAAGTCAAGCTCGAAGGTCCTGCGCAGCGCGTCGTCTCGCTTGCGCCTTCGATCACCGAATTTCTTTTCGCGGTCGGCGCCGGTTCGCAAACCGTCGGGCGCGATGAAATGTCCAATTTTCCCGAAGAAGCGCTGAACGTGGCGAGCATCGGAAGCACATACGGCGACTTGAACGCCGAAGCCATTCTGGCGCTCAAACCTGATCTGGTGATCGCCGCGCAAGCCAACACGCCGGAGCAGGTGAAAGCGCTGGAAAATTTAGGCGTCACGGTGTACTACCTGAATAATCCCGTCACGTTTGCCGAACTGTTCGAGCAGGTTGAATTGTTCGGGCAGTTGACAGGTCATGAAGAGGAAGCGAGCGCGTTGGCTGAGTCTTTATCCGTGCGCGTGGATGCGGTTACTGCGGCGACGGCAAACTTCGTCGAAAAGCCGAAAGTGTTTTATGAAATTGACGGGACGGACGCCTCCAAACCGTGGACGACGGGCGCCGGCACGTTTATTGATACGATAATCGCGATGGCGGGCGGCGTGAATATTGGCGGCGTGTTGAACGAGCCGTACGCGCAGATCAGTGTGGAAGAGATCGTTCTACAAAACCCCGATTTTATTTTATTGGGCGATGCGGCGTATGGCGTGACGGCTGAGTCGGTTGCCGCGCGACCGGGCTGGGGCGATCTGACCGCCGTAAAAAGTGGCGCCATTGTTCCGTTCGACGACAATCTCGCCAGCCGCCCCGGCCCGCGTTTGGTGGATGGTTTGGAAGAAATGTTGAAGATTTTGCATCCGGAGTTGGTACCGGCTCAGTAAAAACCACCGTCCCGCAGGTTGGTTGCGGGGTATGATTGTTATGCAGAAACCTGCGGGACGTTTTTCCATGCGCCGCTTCCCATTTCTTTCCTCTTTCCTCTTTCTTGCAATTGCCATTGCGCTCAGCCTCGCAATCGGCTCTGTGTTCATTCCGTTAAAAGAAATTCTGGCGGCGATGCAAGGGAACGGAACCGACCTCGCCGCGAACATCTTGTGGAATATCCGCTTGCCTCGCGCAGTGTTGATCGTATTGACGGGTATGGCATTGGGCGGAAGCGGCGCGGCGTATCAAGGTTTGTTTCGCAACCCGCTGGCTGACCCGTTTCTCATCGGCATTTCGGCGGGCGCGGGCTTGGGCGCGGTGCTTGCCATGACGGTGCGCTGGCCCTATTCGTTTTGGGGCTTGATAGCGGTCCCGCTCGCCGCGTTTCTATTCGGCTTGCTCACGGTGGCGGTTGTTTATTTTTTGGCGCGCGTCGGTCAGACCACGCCCGTCACCAATTTGATCCTCGCGGGTGTGGCAGTCTCGGCGTTCGCGACATCGTTGATGTCGTTCCTCATGCTTCGCTCTGACGGCGAACTGCGCCGTGCGATGAGTTGGCTGATGGGCGGCTCGATTCAACTCGGATGGTCGTTCACGTTCGCCATTCTTCCTTATCTTCTCCTCGGTCTCGGCGTGTTGATCTTCAGCGGTCACGCGCTGAACCTGCTTCAATTCGGCGACGAGCAAGCGCAGCAACTCGGCTTGGAAGTGACGCGCGCCAAACGGATCATCTTGATCTCTGCTTCGCTGGCGACTGCCGCCGCAGTGGCTTTTTCTGGCATCATTGGCTTTGTCGGGCTTATCGTCCCGCATCTCACACGACTTTGGTTTGGTCCCGATTATCGGCGTTTATTGCCCCTCAGCATTCTCGGCGGCGCGACGATCCTGTTGCTCTCGGATGTGGTCGCCCGCGTGGCGCTTGCTCCGCAAGAACTGCCGGTGGGAGTCGTCACCGCCCTCGCTGGCGCTCCGTTCTTTTTGTGGGTGCTGAGGCGTTCTAAAAATCAAGGATATTGGTAGCCATGAATATTTCCATTCGCCCAATTGATTGGAACAACGACAAAGAGTATCGCCAATTCGACGATTCCTTTCTTGTCACGTCCAAATTAGTCTTGCATGTTGAAAACGGACAGATCACCTATACCATTACAGAGATCCCTCCATTTACAAAACAATACGGAGGCAAGCGTGTGACAGATTTCATGGCATACGATAACGACACAAATAAAAATCTTTTCTTTGCGTATGTAAACAATGAACTCGCGGGGCAGATCGGAGTACACCGATATTGGAATAACTACGCGCTCGTAGATGATTTCGGCGTTGCCCCAAAATTTCGCCGACGTGGCATTGGACGCGCATTAATGGATCGCGCCATTGAGTGGGCGAAGGAAAAAGGTCTCCCCGGTATGTTCCTCGAGACTCAAGATATTAATGTGCCAGCCTGTTTGTTCTATGAAAATTACGGCTACGAACTCCGCGGATTCGATATGAATTTGTATAAAGTTTTGAAGCCGCCGTTGGATGAGATCGCGTTGTTTTGGTATTTGATTTTTGATTCGTAGGGGCGAGTTTCTCTCGCCTAATTACAAAAAACATGCTCAAAATCCAATTTCTCTCCGTCTCTTACGGCTCGCGCCAAATCTTGCACAATATTTCTCTTGATGTGCAAAGCGGCGAGATACTCGCACTGATCGGACCCAACGGCGCAGGAAAATCCACGCTTATCCGCGCGGCGAGCGGAGTGATTCCATATTCCGGTCATGTCCGCACGAACGGAGACGACTTCGCCTCGTTGAATCCCATGCGACGCGCAAAATATATCGCCACCGTCCCGCAGGCGGTTTCCATGCCCCCCGCGTTCACGGTTTGGGAAACGGTGTTGCTTGGCCGCACACCGTATCTGGGATTTTTAGGTCAGCCATCGCAACATGACGAGGAGATCGCGCGGCAATCGCTTCAACGTGTGAGCGCTCTTCCGTTCGCGGAACGACGCGTGGGCGAACTCTCTGGCGGAGAACAACAGCGAGTCTTGCTTGCCCGCGCCTTGTGTCAATCTACTCCGATTTTGTTGCTCGACGAGCCGACTGCGCATTTGGATTTACAGTATCAAGTGGGTCTGTTGGAATTGATCGTTGAACTCGCGCGCAAAGATAATCTCGCTGTGTTAATTGCGTTGCACGACCTCAATCTAGCCGCGCAGTACGCGGATCGCATCGCCCTCATGGTCGCAGGGAAGATCGAAGCCATTGGGAAACCGAAAGAAGTGTTACAGCCTGAACTGATCGCCGAAGCGTATCATTTGCCGGTGCAAGTGGTCAAGCATCCTTTTTGGGATGCGCCGCTGGTGTTGCCGGGGAAGAAGTAGTTGTATAAACAAGTAGAGACGTGTTTGTTTATATAACTACTTGTCTACTCCGCGTATGGGTATAATTCTATCCATGCGAAGCGCGGTCATCATCTACAACCCGGCAGCAGGACGATTCTCGGTTAAACCTTTCATTAAATCTGTCGTAAAAACGCTCAAGACGGCAGGCTGGAAGGTAGACGCAGAGGCGACCAAAAGCGGCGAACACACCACTCAATTGGCAAGGCAGGCTGCCGTTGAGAAAAGAGACGCGGCGTTCGCCATCGGCGGCGACGGCACCATCGGCAACGTCGTCAACGGCTTGATCGATTCGGATACTGCGCTCGGGGTCTTGCCTGCGGGAACCGCGAACGTGTGGAGCGCCGAATTAGGAATGCGAGCGTTCACGTTCGGAAATTTCTGGGAACTTAAACGTAATGCGAAGCTATTGGCGAACGCGCCATGTTATGCGATTGATGTGGGCATGTGCAACGACGTATCGTTTATGATGTGGGCGGGCATTGGTTTGGACGCTATGACCATTCATACCATCGAACCGCGTATCCGCGTAGAGAAATTTTTTGCGTTTACCGAATTTACGACGCAGACGTTAATGCAAGCTGCGCAATGGCGCGGCGTGAAGTTGCGCCTGTGGGCGGACGACGTGGAAGTGGAAGGTCAATATATCGTAGCGGTTGCCACTAACATTCGCCATTATCTCGGCGGCTTGTCAAACCTTTCGCCGGAAGCATATCTGAACGATGGCTTGCTTGATATGTGGTTGTTTAGCGGCAGCCATCTTGGCGATGCGTTGCGCCTTGCTTATGAAATGATGTCTGGCACGCACGTTAATTCCGATATGGCGCGTAAAATTACCTTTACCTCGCTGCGTATTGAAGCGGATTCGCCGTTTCTGATCCAGACCGACGGCGAGCCGCGCGGTTCGGCGCAACAGGTTGAGATTAAAGTAAAGCCGGGCGCGCTCAAAATGCTTATGCCGCCGCGCGGTATGAAGTTGTTGAAACGATGACGAATATTAAACCGCTTTTCAATAAATGGGTGATTCTCGGCGCGATTCTGGTTGCAGGATTGTTGCTGTTCCTTGTCGCTCTTTCCATCGGGTTGACCTCCCCGCTTCAGCCGGCTGAAGTCGGATTTGCCTCAGCCAACTTGACCGTGATTCCCGCCTCAACCTCCACTTCTAGCGCGCCGCCAACCGCCACCATTGATCCTTTCGCGCCGACCTCTACGCCGCCGGGCATCGCCATTGGCGCCTATGTGCAAATTACCGGCACCGGCGGCGATGGTCTGCGGATTCGTTCGGAGCCGGGCTTGACCGGCAATCCCGATTTTCTCGGGTATGATTCGGAAGTGTTCGTTGTGAAAGAAGGTCCTCAAGTTGTGGACGGGTATACTTGGTGGCGTCTCGTCGCGCCGTATGACAGTACGCGCGTCGGCTGGGCGGCGGCGGATTTCTTGAGTTACATTCCTTCGCCTTGAAAAATTCATCGCGCGAGGCGCACAGTTCGCAGAGAGAAGAAGAATCTCAGCGCGCAGAGCGGACCTCGCGGTTAAGAAAAGGAGTTGTTTGTGAGCGAAAAACCGACTAGCGTAAACGCTAATAAAACAAAGCGGGAATTGACGATTACATGGAACGATGGACATACGAGCGTCTATCCGTTCGATCTGTTGCGCGCGGCGTGTCCGTGCGCTTCGTGTCGCGGCGGGCACGCCAATATGCGTTCTGAGCCCGATCCTGGCGTGTTTCAGCTGAAGATGGCGGAATCGCCGTCTACGCGTTTGGAGAATGTTGTGATTACCGGTTCCTATGCGCTGACGCTCGTCTGGGAAGATGGACACGATTACGGGATCTATAATTGGCATTATCTTCGCGCGTTATGTCCATGCGAAGAAGACCGCGCGAAATACGGCGCAAAATAGAAAAAAGCGGCTGAACTCTCAGCCGCTTTTTGTTTGGGTTGGCAGGGGCGTGGGCGTAGGCGTTCTTGTGGGCGTTGTGAGTTTTGTCGCCGTAGGAGTTTGTGTCCGCGTTGGAGATGGCGGAGGAGTCGCCGTGTAGATATCAAGCAGATGTTCCTGCGCCGTATTGCGTTGCGTTTGAGTCGTCGCGCTTCGAGGCAGGTTCAATAACAGCTGCCAATAAGTCGCCGCTTTTTTGAAATCCTCGCGTTTCTCATAAACGACGCCTCCCCAGAAATATAGAGCCGCTTTTTGCTTATCGTCTTCAGCAAGGCGCGTTGCCCTTTCCAGAATTTGGAGCGCGCTTCCGGCGCGTCCTTGAATCAAATGCGCGCGGATTAGGGCGATATTGAATTCGAATATGTTTGGATAATATGTCAGCAGGCGGTCTATGTCGGCGTCGGCGCTTTCGCCGTCTCCCAATTCTATGTTAGCGTAGAAGCGATAGAGATACGCTTCGCGCCGGTTTCTGTCTATTGAAATAATTCGATCCATTGTGCGAACCGTCTCGCGATAGGCTCCGTTGTTAAATAAGATCTTTCCGTATAGTAAGAGCGTATCGTCGTCGCCAGCGTTGTATTTAAGGTAGGTTTCCAGCGCCACGCCGGCTTTCGCATTGTCGCCAGTTTCCGCATATAAGCGCCCAAGCAGAAGGTAGGCGGGCATATACGAAGGATCGAGCGCACTGGCGCGCTGAGCGGTCTCAATCGCAAGTTCCAGTTCGCCCTCTTGTTGGCGAACCAATGCCAGCGTATAGAAGACCAGCGGCGAATTTGGCAACAGGCGATTGGCGTTATCGAGTTCGCGCACCGCGCCTTGTAGATCGCCGTCTCGCAGTCTGACTTTTGCGCGTTCAAGATAGGCTTCGCCGAAATTCGAGTCAAGTTCGATGGCTTTGTCTAACAATGGAAGCGTATTTGCGCTAGGGTTGCTTTGTATGCGCGCTCGCGCCAACCCGACGTACGCCGCGCCGAAGTTGGGGTCTTTTTCGATTGCGGTCTCATATGCCTGAATGGCGCTGGCAGGGTTGCCTTTGAAACGGTATGCCTCGCCGATGTAATAGTAGGGATCAGCCGCGCCCGATTCAAACCGTGCGATCTCTTGCATAACAGCAATGGCATCGTCCCATTGTTCCGCTTTGAAGTCGTTGAGGAAGCGGCGATACATGTCGGCGGTGATCGGGGAGCGCGGCGTGTTTACATAAAAAGGCGTCGGCGTCAGCGGCGCGTCGAGCAATTCGGCGAAAGGCAGGGGCGTTCCAGTCGGCGCGCCTTTTGCTCCGATGAAGGTTGGCGTGAAGGTCCAGGTAGGCGAGGGACCCGGCGTTCGCGTGGGAGGGAGCGCTTGTTGCGACGCCGGGACAATGAACCCGAAGTACGCTCCGCCGAACAAAAGAGCGATCACTATGGCGATTCCGCCGAGGCGGAAGACTGGACTGGCGCGCACCGCCGCCCAACCTTTAGGCTTTGGCTTTTCGTGCGCGAGCAGTAATTTTTGCTCCCATGCGCGCGGACGATTCAGCGAAAACGGCTGAACGGTTTCGTCCGCTGGAAGCGCTCCCAGTAAGATTAAGCCTTGTTTGGCGGCGACGTTTTCCGGGTCGAGTTTGAACGCGGTTTGCAGGCAATAGATTCGTTCTTTCGGCGAATCGACCGCCGCGCTCATCCATACCCAATAGGTTGCGTTATTTTGGTCGGTTTTGAATAAATCGGTGAACAGTTCGCGTGCTTTGGCTTTGTCTCCTTGACGCAGGGCTTCCACTGCGTCTTGGAAGACGGGATTGTCAATTTCCGTTTCTTGCGCGGGGCGTTGCGAATCGACAGGATCAGCCATGCGCTGATTTTACCCTACTCATGAAATTCTTCCACTTGATATGTGAGCGCTTCAAGATGGCCTGTCCGCCAGGTAGTTTTGTTTAACCCCATTTTTAGACAGAGTTGATTAAGAAATTCTGCCTGGTCGGGAATCGTCTTCCAAACTTGCGGCAAGAATGTGGCGCGGCGAGATTGATCGCGCAGGATAACGCCGTCTATATGCGGCCGTAGTTTGGAGAGAAGATCGTCCGCGTCTGTGTAATCGAGCGGAATCGGATTTGTGAGGCGCGAAATTTCGATCTGGATCATTTCTAGCTCGCGCTCTTCAACAGGCGAGAAACGCGGATCTTCCAGCGCCGCAGCGACGGCATGTTTGCGCGCATCGTTTGCCAACGGTTGGTATGCCTCTAGTGCGCCAACGCACCCACGCAACTTTCCGTGAATGGTGAGCGTGACGAACGCGGCGCCAAGTTCGCGTAAGCGCTGCGGCAACGACGATACATCCAACGGCGGCAACTTTTCGCCTTTCACGCATTGAGTCATCGCCTCGCGCGCAAGGCGGAGGAGAGTCTGTCGTTCCTCGAGAGAAAGCTTATCTTGCATACGATTCTTTCCTTTCTCTTTAAGACGCGCGCCCGTAAATTTGGGAAGTTATGACGATGGCGAATCCAGCTTCCAGAACACGCGGTTGTGATATACCAGCGGATTGTCGGCGTTTGCTTCTTTTGCTGCGATCACTTCGGCAAGGAACAGCGTGTTTTCTCCGATCGGTTGCGCGCTGACGACGCGGCAGTTGAAATATGCCAGCCCGCCTTTGATCAAAGGCGCGTTGAGTCCGAGCGTTTCTGTTTCGAGCCCCTCGAAGCGATTATAAAGATCGGGAGATTTACCGGCGAACCGGTCTGAAATTTCCTGCTGCGCGTCAGATAGAACCGTCAGCGCAAACTCGCCTGAACGCTCGACTAGATCGTGCGTGCGCGATGCGCGTTTCATCGTCAAGCAGACGATGGGCGGGTCAAGTGAAATTGACGTAAAAGAATTTACGGTCATACCGTGACGTTCGTCTTTGTGTGCGGCAGTGACGATAGTCACGCCGCTGGTCCAGGCGCGCATAGCGCGCCGCAGTTGTTCGGGGTCTAAGCTCATGAATTCTCCAATTGACGTTTTATCATAACGGCGCGGCAGAGGCAAGTCAAGGCAGGGAGTTCGGCGCGTCTCCCTTGCAAGTTAATTCCTTCGCAGGTACTATTGCCGCCATGAATTCTGCGCCCCGCCCGATGCGCATTTTACAGACAACGATCGTCGTCGCAATCTTGCTTGCGACGTTATTTACTGCGCTGCCTTCGCAAGGGGCAGTGAACAAGAATTTCTATGAACGCCTTAGCCTGTTGCTCACCCCGCAAGTTGAAAGCGTTGCCTCTCAAACGGTCAAACCGCAGGCGCGCATTGGAATTGTGGCGGGACATTTGGGCAATGATTCGGGCGCTGCATGCGTAGACGGCGCCGGCAATGTTACGCTCACTGAAGCGGATGTAAACCTCAAGATCGCCGCCATGGTTGAACAACAGCTTCAGCAGGCGGGCTATCAAGTTGATTTGCTGAATGAGTTTGACACGCGTCTCAACGGCTATCGCGCGCTGGCGATCGTTTCCATTCACAACGATTCGTGCGAATACGTTAACGATGGAGCGACCGGTTTCAAGGTAGCTGCCGCGCTCAATACGAACGATGTTAATCGCGCCAACCGCCTTACCGCTTGCCTCGTAGATCGCTATCAGAAGACAACGAGGCTCACTTTCCATGCCGGCAGCATTACTTCCGACATGCGTGAATATCATGCCTTCCGTGAAATTGATCCCAGCACGGTTGCCGCCATTATTGAAACCGGATTTCTCAACCTCGACCGTGAGATCCTCACGAAGAATACCGACCAAGTCGCAGCGGGTATTGTTGACGGCATTTTATGTTTCGCCAACAATGAGAATATCGAATCGACTCCCATTCCCAACTTGACGCCGTGAGAAACGCCCCTCTCATCAGCGAGCGCCATTAATTTTAGGTACTTAAGTACCCCCTGAGAATTATAATGGCTATGCTAGAATAACGACATGATAAGGTCGTTTAAGAGCGACGGCGTTAAGGATATTTTGGAATTGTTGCATATCCCCCGCTAATTGATCTTGAGCGGCTGTCCTTAACCGATGAACATTGTTTTTAAACCGACTGGAGGCGAATGATAGAATAATAATCCTTTGAGTTTTTCCTCTATAGTAGGTTGCCGGTGTAAAAGAAATAAAATAATATTCTGAGAATAAATCGTTTTGCACTATCTTAAAAAGGAGCATTAAGATGAAACGGAAAATCAATCTCGCTTTGCTAGCTATCGCCATTTTGGCTGTAATTGCGAGCAGCAGTTTGTCAACTGGAGCCGTCAACGCTCAGGAATTTGCAACCGACCCCGACACCACTGTTTCCAACATAGCTGGTGTTCTCCCGTTACTGGGAGAGTCTTCAGCCACTTCCTCGGCGCCATACGCCGGAGATGGCAAACTCGCCGAATCGGGCACTACAATCCCTAAAGAATATTTGAGCCTTCCTCCTTTGGATGGCGGACTCCCCGAATCAGTTATCGGCGCAGATGGGCGGCGCAGACAAAATCCCACTACTGCATTTCCTAATCGAGCGATTGCTTATTTGGTTGTGACTTTCCCAAGCGGTTCTGGGACATGCACGGGCTGGTTTATTGGACGTCGAACCGTCGCTACCGCTGGTCACTGCGTCTATGATATTAATACCGATCAATGGGCTACTTCAATTAAGATCTTCCCAGCCCGTAATGGAGCAATTGCTCCTTACGGCTCTACTACTGCGTATAGACTCTTTAGCGCATCGGGATGGACTTCGAATCACAACACGGCCTTCGACTATGGCGCAATCCAGACCAATGCTCCCTTGGGAGATAATGTCGGGTGGTTTGGCTTTCGCTGGCAGCAAAGCAACGTCTACCCGGGCAGTTTCAGAGTTAATGGCTATCCCGGCGATAAGCGCGCAGGAACGCAATGGTTTATGGGCGGTCCCATTACGCATGCCAACACTTATCGCTTATGGTATAACATTGATACCTATGGCGGTCAGAGCGGCTCGCCGCTTTACAATAAGTGGACCGGCAATGGATGCACTAAAGATTGCTATTACGGCGTTGGCATCCATACCTATGGCACCAGCTTAAGCCCATACTTTGGGAACAGCGCCACCCGCATTCGAAAAGCTGTCTTTAATAGCCTTAAGGCTTGGAGAGCCGCTCCCTATCCGTAATATGTTCCGCATAAACTAGGCAAGCCCCTCCCAGCCGCCCAACAGGCGGCTGGGAGGCAATCAGGAGGCTGTGATGTTCATCAAGCGTATAAGCGCTCATTCTGTATCTCGACGAGGCAGTCGGCTATCTCTAATCGTAGGCTTGGGAGTCTTATATTTGTTGCTGGCGGGCTGTGCAGGCGAGGACGTCCCAGTTTCTAACGACGATGTCGTGACGCCTGCGGCGCAGAGCGAGCGCACTCAGGTCAGCGGGATAGTCACTGATTTGGATGGCAACCCGTTAGCTGAAGCGGGCATTGCAGTGACTAAAAGCGTTGTCGGCGTTCCGGAGATTCTTATATTGAGCGGGGAAGACGGGAGATACACATGGCATCTTCCAGCGGGAACGTTTACTCTGTCGGCAATGAAAGAAGGATACAAAGAGTTAAGTCTGGAAGTTGTCGTCAAAGAAGGCGAGACAACGAAGCTGGATTTCAAACTGGAAAAATTGCCGTGAGCGGAGAAAGACTGTTGTCTTGACGCCAGCGAAAGTCGCTGGCAGCGGTCTTTGCATGTTGTTTTTTCAAAACTATGTGAATTGCGCTTAGCCATATAAGACCAAAGTTGCCGAACGCCTGACTTTACAAAAGCCGCGCCCGCTAAGCATTATTTTCCCTTATTGTTTTATACAAGTTAACTTTTGCGCACAGATCGCGCAGATAACATGGAGTTTTCCATGAAAAACGGAGAAACCTGTGTATCTGTAAATTCTGCAACGAAAAAATCTGAAATCTACATTTTGGGGAAACCATGACCCTTGAAGATAAAGCCTGTTATTTCAACGGTTTCAGCGGTACAATCGAACGACAGAAATACATCTAAGTGGATATAGTTTGACCTATCGGAAACGATGCAATGAATCCGGAGTTCTCTAATGTGCATGAATGGGTGGAACAGGCTCGGCAAGCCTTGTTGCGCGGCGATAAAAATACCGCGCAAGCGTTGGGCGAGCAAGCCGCTCTCGCCGCACCAGACCTGGAAGACGCTTGGCTGATTCTCGCCGCCTCCGATTCGAACCCGGATGACGCGCTTGCCTATGCAAAAAAAGCGCTGGAACTTAATCCCAATAGCTCCCGCGCTCATCAAGCGGTAGCATGGACGAACGGAAGATTACAGCAAGCGCATCGCAAACCCGACCGCATGGAAATTTCCTCCAGCGGCGTTGCGCGTTCAAGCGTTCGCCCCGCCTCGCCTAAAATAGAGTCAAAAAAATCGCCTGCCGCATCAAGCGGAAAGCGTCGCCTGCTTCTATACGGAGGCGCGTTAAGTTTACTGGCGTGCGTTGCCATCGTTTTTGTTGCATGGTCCGCTTTTTCTAACTTATCCTTTGCCTCGATCGTTGACCGCGCCGCTGCGCCGCCTGTCGCTGCGCAGGAGACGCTATGGGCTTCCGCGGAAATCGCAAAACCGACCGTGACGCCGCTTAATGCGGGTCCGGCGATGACGCAACAAATTGCAACAACGCTCCCGGCGGCTGAAACGCCGCTTTCAGCTCCAGCGACTGAGCCGCCGCTTTCAAGCCCGGTCACGCCAACTCCGACGCCGGTCACGCCGCCCACTGCGATTCCGACTGATGAACCGACGAACGTCCCAATGGCGACCGAAACGCCGGGCATCCTCGCGATGGAAATCGTAGCGGATACGCCAACTAGCGTTTATATCCCGCCGACAGTCGCGCCTGCCGCTCCAACGGCATCCGCCGGAACGCGCGGCGGCGTTCGCTGGATCGATGTAGATTTAACGAATCAAATGGTCTATGCCTATGAAGGCGACGCGATCGTTAATTCGTTTCTTGTTTCGACGGGAACTTCGATGACGCCGACGGTTACCGGCAAATTCAAAATTTGGATCAAACTCAGAAAAACCGACATGTCGGGTCCGGGCTATTACCTGCCCGATGTGCCGTATACGATGTATTTCTATAAGGGTTATGGTTTGCACGGCACATACTGGCACAGCAACTTTGGCACGCCGATGAGTCACGGATGCGTGAACCTTTCGATTCCCGACGCTGAATGGCTGTATTACTGGGCGTCTGAAGGCACTGTGGTGAATGTGCATTATTAAGGTTTTTAACCGCGAAAGACGACTTTAAGAAGTTTCTTGGCGAACTGCGCGTTTGTTGCAGTTCAAAAAAGCGATGAAAATATCTCGGCGCGATTTCTTAAAATTAAGCGGCTATGGTATGCTTGGGGCGGCGTTGCCTCGTTTGTCGTTGTTTGGGGATAACGCCGGCGTTATTCAAGGGCGGATCGTTGATTCATTGACCTGGTCATATCAAGAACCGAATAGAAAATCGGGACGCAAGAAAGCCTATTGGCGCGATCTTATTGTTCCGATCACAAATACTACCGTTGACGACGATGAAAGCGCGTACAACCGCGTTTGGTATCAGGTCGAGAATGATGGCTATGTCTATTCAGGGAGCATTCAGCCGGTGAGGACGATCCTCAACGAGCCGCGGACGATCTCGCTTGCGGGCGCATTGGGCGAGGTTAGCGTCCCGTTTGCCGATGCGCACTTGGAAGCGGACGCGGCTTCCGAAGTTGTTTATCGTTTATATTACGAGTCGACGCATTGGGTGACTGCCAGCGCGATCAACCCAATAGACGGACAGATCTGGTACGCGCTGCTGGATGATAAGTTTAATCGGCAGTATTACGCGCCGGGCAAGTATATTCGTCTCCTTTCTGAGGGGGAACTTGCTCCGCTTTCTTCCGATGTTCCCAACGCGGAGAAACTTGTCAAAGTGAATTTGAACGGACAGTTGATGATGGCGTATGAGCGCAAGCGACTCGTCTATGCGACGCGCGTTTCTACCGGGGGACGTTTGCGAAGCGGAACGTATACGACGCCCGTTGGCGAGTACCTTACTTATCATAAACGTCCGACGCGGCATATGGCGGCGGGCGATCTTGCCGCCAGCGGATTCGATCTACCCGGCGTGCCGTGGGTGATCTATATCAAAGAGAATGGCATATCCTTTCATGGCACGTATTGGCACAACGATTATGGACGTCCGCGCAGTCATGGTTGCATCAATATGACTGCGCAAGCTGCGAAATGGCTCTATCGTTGGACGATTCCTACGGTTTCGTTAGAGAAAGAATTGATATACGGTCGCGTCGGCACGAGGGTGGAAATCGAAGTGTAAGAGAAAGGTAATAGCGCAGCCAAAGCCTCGATTTTCCAGTTACACTTACAACATGTTCGATTCGCAACTCACACGTCGTGATTTCCTTAAATTAATCAGCGCGGGAACGCTTGCCTGGGCGTTGAAAGATTTGAAGATTGCCCAGGCGCTGACGGAAAACCCCGTCTCGCAGGGATGTATGACTATCAGCGGCATTCCGCTCTACGACGCGCCAAGTTTCAATGCAAAAAAGATTCATCACTTCGGAAAAGATAATATTGTCAATGTGACCGGCGTTGAAGAAAACGGCGATTTCGGCAACGACTTCAATAGCGCGTGGTATCAGATTGACGGCGAAGGATACACTTATTCAGGCTGGGTGTTGCCCGTAAAAACGGAATACCAAAAGCCGAGTTTTCACTTGAACGAAAAAGGGCAGCTAGGCGAGATTACGATTCCTTTTGTGGATACAAAACTCGACCCGTATGTGTACGCTAAGCGCGGTTATCGGTTGTATTACCAATCTACACATTGGGTGAAGCGCGTCGTCGTCACGCGCGAAGAAAAAAGCATTTGGTATCAGATTTACGATTCGCAAGTTCGAAAAGACTTTTTCGTGCCTTCCCATGCAATGCGGCTTGTGCCGGATGAAGAGTTGACTTCGCTTTCGCCTGAAATACCTGATGCAGAAAAACGCATCGTTGTTGATCTTGCGACGCAGATGGTGACCGCGTTCGAGGGCGAGAAACTCGTCTTTTCTCAGCGCTGTTCGAGCGGCGCGGAAGGGACGGAAACGCCGAAGGGCGAATTTCGCACGTATCATAAGGGAGCGTCGGTGCATATGACGAATCAAGGCGACGCGCTTGAAAATATCTACGACTTGCCTGGCGTGCCGTGGAGTTCGTTTTTTACCGGCAACGGCGACGCTTTTCACGGCACATATTGGCATAATGATTACGGGCGTCCGCGCAGTCATGGTTGCATAAATCTGCCGTCGGATGCCGCGAAATTCCTGTATCGCTGGACCAGTCCGAACGTCTCGCCTGAGACCGAGTATCTCAACTTGCCCGGCGAAGGCACGCGAGTCCAAATTTTTTAGAGGCGCGAGATAAACTCTCGTCGTTATGTGAGGATATGAATCCGATTTTTCAACATTCGACCTATTTGTTAAAACGCCAAGTTCTGGCATTGACGGGGAAACTTCGCTTTTACGATCCGACGGGTGAATTAGCGATGTTTAGCGAACAGAAGATGTTTCGCTGGAAGGAAGATATTCGCGTGTATGCCGATGAATCGAAGACGCGCGAAGTGTTGAGCATTAAATCGCGGCAGATCATAGATTTTTCTGCGGCATACGACGTGGTGGATACGGAGACGAATCAAAAAGTGGGCGCGTTGCGGCGCAAGGGATGGCGTTCGTTATTGCGCGATGAATGGGAAATATTGGATGAGAACGATAACGTTAAAGGCTTGCTTTTTGAGGACAGCATGGGGCTGGCGCTATTGCGACGGTTGGTTGTCGGTTCGTGGCTGCCGCAAAATTACGATATTATCTTTGACGCGATGCGCGTGGCTGACCTGAGGCAAAATTTCCATCTCTTCCGTTACGAATTGAATCTCGATTTTAGTATGGATGTTTCTCGTCTGTTGGATCGCCGCCTTGGCATTGCGGCTGGCATTTTGCTGGCGACGATGGAAGGAAAGCAGGATAACTAATGCCGCGCCAACCTCTTTTTGCAGGCTTGGTATTCGACGAAGCGGATCGCGTTGCCGAAACGGCGCTCGTAGGCGACGAGCCGTGTTATGTTGTGGATGATTCTGGCTTCCGCCGGCATATTCCTGCCGCGCAAGTGGATCGCGCAGTGTTGAGCCAAATGGCGGAGATGATGAAAGGCAGCGAAGATTTGATCTCGGAACAAGCCGCCAAAATGCTCGGGCAGGAAGATGTGTTCACAAAAGCCGCCATCGGACAACAGTTGAAAAATGTGGAGCGGCAATTCGATCAGATCATGCAAACGGGCATTCCCGAAGATTTGCGCGCGTACCTTGGCATGATGGGCTTTAAGATCATTGTCAATGTGCATGGCGAAGTGATCGGCGTGGAGCAGCCGGGCGCAGCGGGCGGGGATGATGATGAAGAATAAACGTAAGGCGGATGCGCAGTTCGTTCTTATTTGCTCAAATCGTAGAGAAATAGATAGACCGAGGAGCCCGATTTTAGAATCTCGCGCTTCTTTTCCCCGACTGTATTTAGATACGCAATGAGATAATCGCGCTCGTTGAAGTCGCCCTGTTCGTAGACGTGAGAGAATAACACCCACACGCGTTTCTTTCCAATGAGCGGCTGAATGCGTTCGATCAATTTCTCGCCGTTGGGATAATCCTCAATGTTGGAAGTTGCGATCGCGACGTTCTCTAGTTTGTAAAATGGAGCGTAAAAACGAAAGGCTGGCTCAGCCCAAGCGGTGACAAAAAGGATGTCGCCATCTTTCCATCCGTTAGCGAGGACTTCCATTGTTGGGCGAATATGCTCAACGTATTTTGGGGCGATAAAGTTTTGGGCTGAGACGATTAACGGATTAATGAGCAGATATCCGCTCAATAAAATCGCGCTTCCGACCGATGCGAATCGGTTGGATGGGACGATCTTTTGCGAAACGTCCAACGCCTTTCCAAGCAAAAGAATCCCCAGCGGAATCAAGAAAAGGCTTAATCGTCCGTTGACGGGGTATAACGTTAGCGCAGAGGCGGTAAAAGCAAAAAGCGCGATCGCCCCGAAAGCGATCGCGGCGTTCTTTTGTTCTCGGCACAATGCCAACCAACCTATAAGAATTAAGACAGAGACTAATAATGGCAGAAACTGAGCGCTAAATTGATATACGATGAGTTCGCGCAGCCAATTGAAATCGTTCCAGGGAGGCAGGGGGAGAAATCCATCTGACCAATATCCTGTGAGATAAGTGTTATGGCTGAGTTGCCGCAGGTTGAGGAAATATAGCAGCGTCAGATTTATCAGCCAGAGCAGTCCGACGCCCAATGAAATTTGTAAATTCCTATAATCGTGCGCTTGCAGAAATTGCACGACCAGCGCGGCGCCGATTCCCGCAAGGACGAATAAAGCGGGATGTGAGACCCACAATGCTGCAACCCCGGCAATAGCGAGAAGAATAAAGTCCTTTCGGTTGAATTGACGTTGGAAAATGGGGGATGCGAACCATATGAGACCGATCGCGGCAGCCGCGTCTACAATATATTGTTTGGCTTCGACGGAATAATCTATGAGTTGCGGGTTGACCGCGAACAGGACGAGGGCGAGATATAAGCCTGCGCCTTGCAGCATCTTTTTAGCAAGCAGATAAAACAATGCGAGCGAGACGATTCCCATAAGGAAAGGAAAGAAACGCAGGACGATCTCTTGTCGTCCGAAGAGCGTGTTGAAGAATTTTTCAATCAGCAGAAACCCCAGCGGCGCGCCTTGGTTATATTCCAGCGGCTGGAGCATACCTGCGAAATTTCGATTGACGATGTTCAACGCCAGCATGGCTTCGTCTGCCCAGAGAGAGCGTCCGCTTAGATATTGTCGCAGGCGCAGAATAAACCCGATGAAGAGAGGCGCCCATTCCCACGAGAGATATTTTTTCCAATGCGTCATTGCCGTCAATTATAGAGCAGGACGAGGAAACGAAGTTAACCGTCTTGCCGGAAAGAAATACGCGCCGCAGTTGTGTAATTTAACTTTAGGGCTTAAAATATGCCATCATGTTTCATCAGGACGATAGTCAGCCTCCCAGTTTTGTCGAGGCGATAAATTTCATCGTTGCGGAGGTCGGTTTGCCTCCTGCGTGATAGTTCACTTGTGAGGAGGCAGTTATGCTCGCTATCTATAAAACCGTTGAGGGTGGAATTAAACAATTGGAGTCCATGGAAAATGGCGCGTGGGTCAAAGTGGTGGATCCAACTCCCGAGGAAATTCAACAACTGACGCAATGGGGCGTGGAGCCTGAATATATTCAGTATTCGCTCGATCTGGACGAAACGCCGCGTATGGAACGCGATGAAGAATATACATTTATTTTGATTCGTATTCCGCACGCTCAACTTGAGAGCGACCCGCCCTATATTACCGTTCCGCTCGGAATTTTTATTCGCGGGAATGCGGTGGTTACGATCTGCCGTTACGAGAAAGAATTATTTAATGCGTTGGCGAATGGGAAGTATCGTTTGCTAAAAACGGGCAAACGCTATCGTTTCGCGCTGTATATTTTTCTAGAGGTTGCTATGCGTTACTTGGCAAACCTACGCGAAATCAATCGCGCCACCGAAGCGCTCGAAGATCAACTGCAAAAATCCACGCGCAACCGCGAAGTGCTTGAGTTGCTCAAATATCAAAAAAGTCTCACCTATTTTTCTACCGCGCTCCGTTCGAATGAGGTAATGATGGAACGCGTGCAGCGCACGCAGATCTTCAATTATTACGAGGAAGATAAAGACTTGCTGGAAGACGTGCTCACGGAAAATCAACAAGCGATTCAGATGACCAGCATCAACACTGAAATTCTGTTGAGTATGATGGATGCTTTCGCTTCGATCATCTCAAACAATCTCAACGCTGTGATGAAGGCGCTTGCCGCCATCACGATTGTGATCAACGTCCCTACCGTAGTCGCTTCCTTCTATGGTATGAACGTCAAATTGCCGGGTGAAGACCAACCGTTTGCTTTTCTGCTTGTCTTCGGCGTTTCGCTGATCCTGACCGTTTCAGCCACTTTTATTTTATACAAACGCGATTGGTTTTAACATGCGCGCTGAGTTGCTCTACGATGCGAAAGCCGCACTAGGCGAAAGCCCTGTTTGGGATTCGCGCGCGCAAACTTTATATTGGCTGGATATTCTCGGCAAGCGTATCTACGCTGATGCGGATAAGATTGCTGAATTGGATGACTTCATCGGATGTCTTGCTCTTCGCCAGCGCGGTGGACTCATCCTCGCTAAACGCCTCTCTTTTTGGACCTTTGATCTGAATTCTTCCTCGTCAACTTTTCTTGCCGCTCCGGTGGATGAACCAGCGTCGAATCGCTTCAACGACGGCAAATGCGATCCGCGCGGACGTTTCCTGGCCGGCACGATGGACCTTAACGAGAAGGATCCAACGGGTTCATTGTATTCCTTCGACGGAAAATCCATCGTGAAATTATTGTCCAATGTCGCTATCTCCAACGGATTAACATGGAGCGCCGATGGCAAAATTTTTTACTATATTGACACGCCTACGCGTCAAGTGAAAGCCTTTGACTACGATTTGAATTCAGGCGCGATCGCTAACTCGCGTATCGTGGCGACTATCCCCAAATCCCTCGGTTGGCCCGATGGCATGACCTCCGACACGCAGGGTAATTTATGGATCGCCATGTGGGGCGGCGCACAGATAACGAGATGGAATCCGAACACGGGTCAATTGTTGGAGCAAATTCCCATCCCTGCGCTTCAACCCTCTTCATGCGTATTTGGCGGAAAACACATGAACGAATTGTTCATCTCTTCCGCGCGAAAAGATATGGACGACGCGACATTGAATCAGTATCCGTTTTCGGGCGGCGTCTTTCGCGTGGAGACGAACGTCGAGGGTCTGCCGCTGTTCGAATTCGCGGGGTAAAATCAGAGTATGCATAAACGTATCGAATACATTGATATTGCGCGCGGCATCGGCATTCTGCTGGTCGTGCTGGCGCACAATGATTTCGGGTTTATTTCACAATACGGTTACGAGGTTATCTACTCGTTCCACATGCCGTTATTCTTTTTGCTTTCGGGGTATTTCATCAAAACGAATGTTTCATTCTTTGAGTTCTTCAAGAAGCGATTCCATTCCCTTCTCAAACCGTTCCTTTTTACGCTTTTCCTCATTTATTTTACTTCCGTGTCGTTTGAAAAAATGGGATTTGAAACCGCGCTGCGACGCATCGTCAAATCGCTGTATGGAACGGGCATGTATATTGACTGGGTACAGTTGTGGTTCTTGCCGAATTTATTTGTGGTCAGTTTGTATGCGTTTCTGTTCATTGTCGTCGTCGGCAAGCTGAACAATCGCTGGTTGCGGCTGGGAATTTTAACCGCTACGCTGGCTCTCTCGCTGCCTTTTCTTGACGCGTTCTACCCGTTTTCGATCTCGATCTTGGGCGGAACGTACGAGTTTTTCGGTTTGCCGTTCAGCCTCGACTTGATCCTGCTGAGCGGATATTTTTACATTCTAGGCAGCGAGGTCCGGCAGATTGCCGATGAAACGACGTTTGACAATCCTTGGATTATGATCGGCTCGGGAGTTGTCGTCTTTGCGATGAACTATTTTATTAAGTCGCCAATTGACCTGAACACGCGCTTATACAGCTCGTTCTTGATTAACACGATTGAAGCGCTCGTGGGGATTTTGTTCACGCTGGCGCTGTCGCGTCAGATCGAATTGCATACAAACAAACTCGCCGCGCTAATGAAATATTTCGGGCGCATATCCCTCATTATTTTGATCTTCCACGTTCCTATTCAAGATTTCTGGGGAAAGAAAATACTAGCGGTCACAGGCAACCTTTCGCTTTCGATCTGGATCGCGTTTGCGATGGGCGTAGGCGGTTCGGCGCTGATCTACGAATTATTCATCCGCTACAACCCTGTTGCGTCGTGGTGGTTCGGCAGAAAAGCGGAGGAATTTCCCGTGCGGAACGCCGCTGTGGAATAGAATTTGCGATACAAAAAATCCCCCCGCACGGAGGGATTTTTTTATGATTTGTCCGTCGAGCCGATGATCGCCGTCCTACGATCTTGTTCGTCTTGCACTACGCGGATGCCGTTGATGACCTGATTAGATACGCGTTCCAGTTCATCTTGCAACTGTGTGAGGATTCGTATCACATAATCGTTGGCGTCGTCGCGCGTGTTTTCAGCTTCGGCTCGCGCTTGCGAAAGGATTTGTTCCCCGCGGCGTTGCGCTTCCTGTACGACCAGTTCCTTCGAGGAAAGCTGGTCCGCTTTTTGACGCGCAAGTTCGAGGGTGCGATTCGCCTCTTCCTGCGCTTGTGCCAGCAGGCGGTCGCGTTGACCGAGCAACTGCTGTGCCTTCTTCACTTCTTCGGGGATGGCGATGCGCATCTGGTCAATGATATCCAACATGCGGTCTTCATCCACCATCACATTGCGCGTCAATGGGATGGATTTGCTCTCGTTGAAGAGTTCTTCGAGTCGGTCAATTAGTTGCAGGATGTCCATAGGATACTCCCTCGGAAAACTTACCGAAGAGCCTGAAGCATTTCCTTGTTATGCCTAAGAATTTCATTTACAGCAGTCTGCATATCTGCTTTTTTTTCTTTTGCATATTCTTCAACGAAGGCTACAAGGTCGTCGTCAAGATAAATTGGCAGTTTTAAAATAACATCAGGGCGATAAAACTTGCCCTGCTCGCCTTTAGAAAAATCATACTGTTTCTTCATATCATTTAGCGCCTTTCTTGATGCTGCCGCGCTTCTTCTTTAGTGGCTTTTCTGGCTGAGATGATACGAACAAGCGATACCTCGGCATCCATATTCCTAAACGTGTGAATGACAATCAGTATTACTTCGTTCGCTTCTGCGCCAATCGTGACCCAGCGATCTTCATGTTCACTATGCGGTTCATCAAAGATTGATATTGCAAACGGGTCAAGAAAGACTCTGGCGGCGCGTTCGAAACTAACTCCATGCTTTTGCAGGTTCTGCCTTGCTTTGACAGGGTCCCAATCAAAATCGTATTGCATGGATGTTGCCTACTGCCTTGGAACAATTCTAGCACAGATTAATCTCGCTACAACCGTCCCGCAGGCTCATTTGCGAAATCGGTTCTGTGTGCGGTCAACCTGCGGGACGCTTCTTAATCCCTCAGCGAGTTAGGGACGGCAGGTTGATCGCCGAGGCTGGCGGCTTTTTCTTTAAAGGCTTTGATTACAAACGGGGGAGCCATGCTTGTAATATCGCCGTTCAGCATGGCGATCTCGCGGACTGTGGTGGAGGAAAGGAAGGTGTGCTCCTCCGCTGTGATGAGCGCGACAATTTCGATGTCGGGTGCGAGACGGTGATTCGCCAACGCCATGCGGAATTCGAACTCGAAGTCCGAGAAGACGCGCAGTCCGCGCACGATCGCTTGCGCTTTGATCTTGCGCGCAAACTCGACGGTGAGTCCGCTGTAGCCCGTCACCTTGATCTTTGGGTTATCTTTGAACGCCTCTTGCACGAGATTGATTCGTTCCTCAGGCGAGAACAGCAACGATTTGGACGGCTTATCATACACCGCCATCACGATCTCGTCGAAGAGACGCGAAGCGCGTTCGGCAATGTCAATGTGACCGAGGTGGATGGGGTCGAATGTTCCAGGGAATAAGGCTCTGACCATATTAGTCTTGTAGTCTCCTAGTCAAATAGTCTTATAGTCGTCGAACACCAAAAATTTCGGATGGTCACGTTTTTGACTAGCAGACTACGCGACCAGCCGACTAACGGACTAACTAACGTCGCCTTTGCCCTCGCCCCAAAATCTTCCGAGGGATTCGGCGAGGAGTTTGTGTTCGGGCTGGGACAAGTCCGCATCTTTCTCGAAGACGGCTTGGGCTTGGGTGCGAGCCTTCTCGATCAATTTGACATCGGTGATGCTCGCCATGCGGAGGCTGTTTGCGAAGCCTGCTTGGCGCGTCCCTAAAAATTCGCCGGGTCCGCGGATCTGCAAGTCTTTTTCCGCCAGTACGAATCCGTCATTCGATTCAGCCATGATCTGCAAGCGTTCGTTTTCGGTGGCGTCTTCGCGCGTGGGGATGAGCAGACAATACGATTGATCCGCGCCGCGCCCGACGCGCCCGCGCAGTTGATGGAGTTGCGCCAGACCGAATCGGTCCGCGCCTTCGATCAGCATGACAGTCGCGTTGGGCACATCCACGCCCACTTCGACAACGGTGGTCGAAACGAGGATGTTGTATTGCTTGTCGCGGAACTTGAGCATGGTCTCGTCTTTTTCGCTGGGACGCATCTTGCCGTGCAGTAATCCCAACTTCAAATCGGGGAAGACTTCCTTCGAGAGAGTCTCGTAATCGTCCACGGCGGCGCGGGCTTCGATCTTCTCGCTCTCTTCAATGAGCGGATAAATGATGAACGCCTGCTTGCCGTCCTTGATCTGTCCGCGCAACAATGTAAACGCGCGCTCGCGTTCTTGCGGACGAAGCACAAACGTGTTGATGGGGATTCGTCCTGCGGGCATCTCGTCCATGATAGAGAGGTCGAGGTCGCCGTAAAGAGTCAACGCAAGCGAGCGCGGAATTGGCGTGGCGGTCATCACGAGCAGGTGAGGATTCGTCCCTTTGCTTCGTAACTCGGCGCGTTGTTCGACGCCGAAGCGATGTTGTTCGTCAATGACGGCGAGTTGCAAGTCTTTGAATTGGACGGGACCCTCGATAACGGCGTGAGTTCCAATCACAATTTTTATCGAGCCGTCGGCAAGCCCCGCACGAATTGATTCTTTTTCCGATTCAGGCGTATCGCCGACAAGCAATCGAATCTCTTCGGGTTTCAAAATATCTTTCAGAAGATTCGTGAAGTTACGATAATGTTGCTCCGCAAGGATCGAAGTCGGAGCCATGATCGCGGCTTGCGCGTTGTTCGACGCGATGATCGCGGCGGCTATCGCGGCGACGACTGTTTTGCCCGAACCCACATCGCCTTGCAAGAGTCGATTCATGGGCTTGCCCGAGTCGAGGTCGACGCGGAGGTCGGCGATGGCGCGCTCTTGCGCAGACGTCAGGGTGAAGGGAAGGCTCGTCTTTAGCGAATCAAGTTGCCCGTCCGAAAGAACGAAGCGACGCGCGTCCACAGACTGCCAGTCGCGGCGTTGGCGAAGCACTCCCATTTGCAGATAAAAAATTTCGTCGAACGCGAGTCGTTCGCGCGCGGCTTTGAGTTTATCCTGCGACGATGGGAAGTGAACTTGCAACAACGCTTCGCCGAGCGGCATGACACGCGCCGCGTTGCGAACGCTTTCGGGAATCGAATCGACGACCGCGGGCGCAAAATATTCGACGACCTGTTTCATCACATTGCGCAGCCATTTTTGCGTGATGCGTTCGGCAAGCGGATAGATCGGCACGATGCGATTCGTGTGCAGGTTTTCGACCTCCACCGATTCCCAATCGGGGCTGTTCATCACGAGGCGACCGAGATATTGATCCACCTTGCCCGAAACCGAGATCGCATCGCCTACCTTGAATCGATTCGCAAGCCACGGCTGATTAAAATACGAGAGTCGCAACGCGCCCGTGCCGTCGCCGATGACGACCTCAACGATCGAAACTTTGCCGCCGCGAACGGGGCGCGTATGCACGCTTTGGATCGTGCCGATCACCGTCACCTGTTCGCCGTAAAATAATTCTTTGATGGGTTTGAGTTGCGAGTAATCGTCGTAGCGGCGCGGGTAGTAATACAACATGTCGCCGAGCGTCACCATGCCAAGCTTTGCAAACATCTCCGCGTTTTTCGGACCGACGCCTTGAAGCACGGTCAACTTTGCATCGAGCGCGGCGGGCGTGGCGGATGTGCGCGCGCCCGCAACCGATTCGGATCGCGGCTGGGCAGGCGGACGCGGACGTTGTTCGTGCCGCTGTTGATGTTGCGGATGCGATTCTTTTTTCGGCTCGGATTCAACTTTCGGCTGATTCTGATTCTGCTCAAGCGGGCGCGGCGCCTCTTGCCGTCCTTCAACCTGACTCTGCGCCTTTGGCTTTTGCTGCGCTTCAGGATACGCGTCCCCGATGCGCTTCCACAACCCCTTCAACACGTCGGCGCGCGACTGGGGGCTGAGTCCGTCATACGAGCGGAGTCTCTGCACAACGGCTTGGATCACCTCTTCCTGGATCCCATCCGCGCGCGCTTCCCCTTCCCAGTAGTTGAGCATCTCCGCCAGCCCGCCAATGATGGCGGTGTTGGCATATCCGTTTTCGTGTTCGAGTCGGAAGTAACTTCTTAATTTCTCCAATGAGGTCTGCATGAGAGGTATTTTATCATGGGGGAGGAATCAAGAACTCGGAGGTCTTGGAGACCTCCGAGTTCTTTTGTGCAGGAGAACAGAATTTACGGTATGGACTCTGCTATCTTGATCAACTCATCCAATGGAACTGCCTGTTCGAGGGACATGAGCGCATATACTGTATTTTTATTATATTTCCACATGATTCCGTTCATCATAAAGTCGCTTTCCTGCGCATTCATATTCCATTTTCCGCGCACGATGATTGCAGGTTCTCTATGTAGCGTGGTCTTTTCCATTGCCCAATCTCCAAGAGACTGTGCGTAGTTCTCCAGTTCCATCGAATGATGCGAGGCAAGTAGTTTGATGCGCTTGTAATTATCTTTGAGATCCCATGTGATAACCAGTGTAGGCTGATCTGTCAGATCGAAGAACTCCAAATCGGCGCGTCGCTCGAATCCATGCGGCACATACGATGGCAAGACGATTGGCGATGGAAAGCGGGCTTGTGCGTCTTCCAAAGTTAGATATTGACTCGGATTGATGGTTGCTACTTGAGACCCTTGGCATTTGAAATAGATGATATCTGGAGTGGTCTCTATATCGTCAACAGGCTTGTATTCCGTATAACACGTCAGAAATTCCGCAAATATAGATTGCTCAATAGATTGAGCAAAAACTACGCGGGCTGTCGATGAAAAGGTCATCAACAGCCCAAATATCAACAGCAACGCAAGGGCTGAACGAGTTAAGTAATTCTTATATCTATGCACTCGCTCCCTCCTTTCGAGCTGCGCGTGAATTTTCTCCACAAATTGCGTCTCTGGCGACTTTCTAAATTGTTTGATGAATTCCTCGTTCATTTTGCACCTTCCATTTGTTCAAGGAGTTTTTGTAGAGCGCGGCTGAGAATTGTACCGACGTTGCTTTCGCTCAACTTCATGACAGTAGAAATTTCACGGTTATTCAAGTCCGCGCCGAATTTAAGCGAGATGATTTCTCTTTCACGCTCAGGCAAATCTGCGAGCAAATGAGAGAGGTATGACAAGTCTTGAGATTGTTCTGCCATCTTTTCTGTAGTTTCGCTCGTTACTTCCTCCGCCATCGAGATGGGTAATGTGATTCGTCGTTTACGGAGGTAGGTAATTACTTCATTTCGCGCTATTGCAAATAGCCACGTGGAAAATGTGGCGCGATCTTTGCGGTAACGATGACGTTTCGTCCAAGCCTTTTCAAGCACGGTCGAAGTCAACTCCTCAGCGACAGACTCATCGCCAAGGCGATAACGAAAATAGTTATAGAGTCTCGGCAGTTCGTCCTTAACTACCGAATCCCAGTTGATATCTTCGACAGAGGCTGTCATGGTCTTCCCGATTGCTTCGTTTTGCACTGTCATCTCATAACTTAATACGCGGTTTATCAGAATGTATCACACAGGCTCTGAATTTCCTCCCGTCAACATTTGATACAATCACCATCAATCTCTACTCTCAACTCCGAGGAATTTATGAAACCAACCTTCAAATGGGACGATCCTTTTCTGCTCAACGACCAACTGACCGACGAAGAGCGGATGATCCGCGACACGGCGCGCAAATATTGTCAGGATAAGTTAATGCCGCGCGTTCTCGAAGCGAACCGACATGAAATCTTCCACCGCGAGATCATGGACGAAATGGGAAGTATGGGATTCCTCGGTTCGACCATCCCTGAAGAATATGGCGGCGCGGGGTTGAACCACGTCGCGTATGGCTTGATCGCCCGCGAAGTCGAACGTGTGGACAGCGGCTATCGTTCGGCGATGTCGGTGCAATCGTCGCTGGTGATGTATCCGATCTACACCTACGGCACGGATGAACAGAAGAAAAAATATCTGCCGAATCTGGCAAGCGGGAAGTGGATCGGCTGTTTCGGTCTCACCGAGCCGAATCATGGAAGCGACCCCGCCAGCATGGAGACCCGCGCCAAAAAGGCAGACGACGGTTACATTTTGCAGGGCAACAAGATGTGGATCACCAACTCGCCCATCGCGGATGTGTTCGTCGTGTGGGCAAAACTCGACGGCGAGATTCGCGGCTTCATTTTGGAAAAAGGGATGAAGGGCTTATCCGCGCCGAAGATCGAAGGGAAGTTCAGCCTGCGCGCGAGTTCGACGGGCGAGATCGTGATGAACGAGGTATTTGTGCCTGAGGAAAATATTTTCCCCGAAGTGAAAGGGCTGAAAGGTCCCTTCGGGTGTTTGAACAAGGCGCGGTACGGGATCGCATGGGGCGCGTTGGGCGCGGCGGAATTTTGCTGGCACGCGGCGCGACAATACACGTTAGACCGTCCGCAGTTTGGGCGTCCGTTGGCGGCGAACCAGATCATTCAGTTGAAGTTGGCGAACATGATGACGGAGATCACGTTGGGGTTACAGGGCGCGTTGCGCGTGGGACGATTGATTGACGAAGGCAAATCTACGCCTGAGATGATCTCGCTGGTCAAACGCAATTCATGCGGCAAAGCGCTTGAGATTGCTCGCATGTCGCGCGATATGCACGGCGGCAACGGCGTATCGGATGAGTTTCATGTGATTCGACATGTGATGAATCTGGAAGCGGTTAACACATACGAAGGCACACATGATATCCATGCGCTGATTTTAGGGCGCGCGCAAACGGGCATTCAAGCATTTTCATAAAAAAAATCTCCGCCATTGCGAGGAGGGCTTCACCCGACGAAGCAATCCCCAACACGGCTTGCTTGAGCCGATTATCATGGAGATTGCTTCGCTTCGCTAGCAATAACGGATCTAACCGCCGCAAAGCCCAGACCATTTGCGCCCAAATGCGCGCCGATCACTGGCGTGACATTGATGAATAAAATATCGCGCGGAACAGATTTGTGTTGACGTTCCATCGCGCCGCGCAATAATTCTTTTGCGCGCGTGGGGGCGTTGGTGTGCAGGATCGCCAGCCGTTCCATCTCACCTATCTCTAGCAACACGTTCAGTATGCGCTGATTGGATTGCTTCGTCGTGCGCGTCGCACCGATGGGTTTGACATGACCGTTGCGAATTTCAACTAACGGTTTGATGGATAGCAATCCTCCAAGTTTGGCGATTATGCCGGGGACTCGTCCGCTGCGTTTGAGATTTTCCAGCGTATTGAGCGCGGCGAAAACCGATAAGCGCTTGCGAGTCGACTCGATTGCATCTAACGCAGTTTGCAGCCCGTCTTCCGCCGCCTCCGCCGCCGCAAGGACTTGAAAGCCGAGTCCCAATGAGAGCGAACCGCTGTCTACGATTGTGATTTTATTTGGGAAATCTGCCGCTGCTTGTCGCGCAGAATCGATCGTAGCGGATAATGTCTCTGCGACATGGATGGAGAGGATGTGATCGCAGCCGCGCGAGAGGAGCGACTGGTAACGGGTTGCGAAATTTCCGATCGAAGGCGCGGCAGTCGTCGGGTATGGGTGAAGCGTATTTAACTGGTTATAGAAGTCTTCGCGTGAGAGTCCAATTCCATCCGCATATTCTTTTCCATCCAAAATCAGTAGAGACGGAACAACCTCAAGCGCATATTGCTCCGCCAAATAGTCTGGAATGTCTGACGTTGAGTCGGTGACGATGCCAAGTTTCATGTTATGGGATTGGAGGAATCGTTTCCATAAACCAGGTGGTGAAGTATGTCGGCCCGTCTTTTGTATAGCGAAATAGCGCGATCCACCTGCCGTTATCAAGCAAGCCCCACACGTCCGACCCTGACGGGTAATATTGGAGCAACATGGCGGAATTGCCCTGCGTAAAATCGAACTTGCTCAAGGCGCTGTCCGCTTTGGGTTCCACCCTGAAGGGTTGTGTAACGGTCGCTGTGATGGACCTGGGGAGCGTTGGGAATGGTTCCAGCAGCTCCATTTGAATCCATGCGGGTTTGCCGGTGACGAAGGGCCAGTAGATCGGTCCGTGCGGAGTTTCTACCCAGAGGGTTCGTTTGGTCGTCGGGTTCCATGTTACAAGGACAAATTTGTGCACGAGATCGGGATCGGTCATGTAATTGACTTTATCGGCGGATGGCGGTTGATCGAAATCTAAAGTCTTTACCCGCCCCCAACCGTTTTGGATCGTTTCAAGGACGATGATATTGCCTCCCATGGTTAGGCTGTCTAGGAAGGGGAAGCCTCGCCAATTGAATAATGCGATGTCGTCTCGCTTTAAATAGTGCAATTTTTTGAAATTATTGTTATTAAGCTCGTCCATGTATTTTTCCCACGCGCTGTTTAACTCTGTTCGAAATGTGCCTGCTTTCGTCGAGGGATCGGGCATTAATTGCGCGATCTCCGGCGTTTGCTTGGGATATCTCCAATCAGCGCCTTGCGTGCGCGATGTGTAGTTATACATGGCGAGTTGATTGTCGTGTTTTATACGATAATACTGAACGTTGGGTTGGGGTGGAAGGCTTTGCGCCTCGAGCGGCGGCATAAATGTGGCAGTCGCTTCGAGCGTGAATGTGCTTCTCGGTGTGAAGGTGATCGTCGGCGTGACGCTTGCGAACGGTTGCGCATTTTGCGTTTGCGTAGCGGCGGCGGCGGCGGTCTGTTGAATGTATAACTGAATCGCGTTTGCATCAGCGATGGGAGGAGCGGATAAGCTTGCTGGCGGCGAACAGGCTGGCGCGAGAATTAATGCGATAAGAAGCAGCAACGCTTGTTTGGTACGAACAACTATTTTCATGATGCGATAATTTCATGGACGCGTCCCACTTCGCCGCTTTGTAAGCGAACCTTAATCCCGTGCGGATGGCTGGGGGATTTTGTAAGGATGTCTTTGATCGCGCCCCGGGTTAAATTTCCTGTGCGTTGATCTTGTTTCTGGACGATCGTCACGATCATGGCGGGCTTGAGATCGGCGCGTAAGGGATAAGGCATAACGCTTAAGGTCCTGGCGTGCTAGGCGTTGGCGTTTCGCTTGGCGAAGGAGGAGTATCGGTAGGCAGCGGCGGCGTTTCTGAAGGCGGCGGAGTGATAGTGGGCAGGGGTGGAGTCGCGCTTGGCGGCGGAGGAGTAATAGACGGCGTGTTCGTAGGGATAAGTGTGAGAGTCGGCTCAGGGGTCGGGGTAGGCGGGTTGAAGATTAGCACGACGCGCTTTTCGGCATAGAAGTCTTCTCCGTTCTCGAGATAGATACGAAGTGTGAGCCTATGAGTTGAGATGCCTTCTAGATCCCAAGTAAAGATGTCGTTCGCTGATTTAATTCTCCTGTCGTCTTGCATGAGGATTGTCCAGTGGTCGGGGTCGTCGCCTTCGCCGGCTTCGAGCCGCCAACCGGTGAAATCGCCTTTGGTCACGTCAATGACGCCTCTGATGATAAGCGATAACTGATCAATGGTGTCGCCGTCCTTGAGATTGGAAAATTCGAGGATCGGGCGCGGATCGTCGTTGGAACATTCTCGGTCGGGCGCAAAGAAAGGGTTGCGCGGCATATCGTGCGCGTCGAGCCAAGCTTTGCCGTCGCTTGTGCGCAACCATTTACGCCCCGAGGGATCGTTAACGTTCATGACGAGTTCGTTTTTAGAGAAATCGGGGCAGGCATTGCCGGCGATAAGCCCGGTCCATGTATCAATTTTTGTTTGACGCAACAGGTCTTGCGAAGCGGGTAAGGGCAGTTGGTCGCTGGCGAAGAGCTCGCTGCGTTGACCGCCTTTGCACCAATTGGACGGCTCGGCGCCTGAAACCGCGCAGATAATTTTTTCGGTGATGCCTTGCGGAAAAGTGAACAGCGAGGGCGTGTTGTTCGGGCTGACAAGCGGCGCTGCATATTGCATGAATGTAGACCAAATCGGCGCGGCGCCGGTCGTGCCCGAGGTATTGATCATCGGCGTGTAATCGGCGTTGCCGACCCATACGCCGGTGACAAGGTCGGGAGTGTAGCCAATCGTCCAATTGTCGTAGACATTAACCCCGCCCGCGCCGCGCGGGTCGCCGGCGGTGCCAGTTTTGACGGCGGCTTGGAAGGGCAGGTTTAATACGGAATTTGCGCCGAACATCCACGCGCGCGCTTGATTGTCTGAAAGGATGGATGAAATTAGGAAGGCGTGTTCGGGACGGACGACTTGCTCTGCTTGCGGCGACTGGTATTCGTAGATTATGTTGCCTTTAAAGTCTACGATTTTGAGAATAGCGACAGGCGGGAGTTTTTTACCGCCGTCTGCCAGCACGGAAAAGGCAGAGGTCATCTCTAACAAACTGACCTCGCCGCCGCCGAGCGTAAGCGCAAGCCCGTATTGATCGCCAGCAAGGCTAGTGATCCCGAGTCGTCGCGCCATAGCGATCATGCCGTCTTCTTCGGGGGTGTTCGGGTTATCGTATACGCCAACGAATTCCAGCGCTTTGACCGCCGGAATATTGAATGAGTTGGCGAGCGCGGTCCGTACGGTGACGGGTCCATGAAATCGGCTGTCGTAGTTAATCGGCGAGTAGGGCGGGTTTGCTCCGTCGGGGAAGTCGGTCGGCACATCCCAAATGAGCGTCGCAGGCGTCCAACCTTTTTCAAATGCGGCGAGGTATGTGATCGGCTTGATCGCGGAACCGGGCTGACGCGTTGGGCTGTCTGCCATGTTGATTTGACCGGCGATGGCGTCGTTGTCGAAGTCGGGCGAGCCGACCATTGCGAGGATTTCACCGGTTGAGGGTCTGATCGCTACGAGGGCGCCGTTTTTAGCGTTGTTAGCGGCGATCGCCTGCACTTGTTCTGTGACTAGCCGTTGCGCTTCGTCTTGCAGCGTAGGGTCAATCGTCGTGTAAACGATAAACCCCGAGCGGTAAATAGTCTGTGCGTCGTAACGCTCTTCCAATTGTTTGCGGATGAAATTTACCCAATGCGGATATTTGGCGTTAAAACTCGGCGTGGCGAAGTGATATGTTTTGATGTAATCTGCCGCTTGTATCGCTGCCATTTGGTCTACGCAAACGGGTGTGTCGCTGTTGCTGACGGCGATGCAGCCTTGCGTTTGACTTAAGCCGAACATCAGAACTAACACTTGCTGTTGGCGCGCCAGGGTGATCTCGCGATTCGTGTAAATATCATAGATTGACGGCGATTGCGGCAAACCTGCGAGGAATGAGGCTTCGGCGAGCGTCAGTTGGTTCGCCGTTTTGTGGAAGTACGTTTCCGCTGCGGCTTCGATCCCGTAGGAGAGATTGCCGTAATAAATTTCATTCAGATATAGTTCGAGAATTTCGTCTTTGGAGTAGCGGCGTGTGATCTCTGCCGCGAGGATGATCTCGCGCGCTTTACGCGAATACGTCCGCTGAGCGCGTTCTTCAGGAGAAAGCATTAAGGCGCGCGCTAATTGTTGCGTGATCGTAGACGCGCCGCCGCCTTGCCCGTCGGTGCGGTAGTTATCCCACAGGGCGCGGAGGATTGCCATCGGGTCGAAGCCCGGATGGGTATAAAAATCTTTATCTTCGGTAGCGATCGTCGCCGCGATGAGCGCGGGAGAAATTTGCTCCAAAGTTACATACGTTCTTCGCCCGGCGGAAGGGTCGAGAATCTCGTAGAGTGGGTTGCCGTTGCGATCGAGGATGCGCGTGGTTTCAAATTGCGATGCGCGGTTTTTTAGATCGTTCACGCTGGGGAGCGTGCGAGCGATCGAATAATACGAGTAGATCAGCGCAGAACCGCCGAGGATGGCGAGGATGACGCCGCCGAATAACGCTAGAATTAAGCCGCGCATAGCGCAACCGCCGGCGCGTTTCCAGTCGAAGGGCGTTGTCGCAGAAGCGGATTTGAACGGCTGACTTGGCGGCGAGATTTGCCTTTCCTCCCTGCGCCTCTGTCCTGTTGAAAGGGGCGGCTGAGGCGCGGGACGCGGCTGGCTGATGCGTTCGTATGCGATGGGCGAAACGCGCGTTCCTTCCAAGTCCACCTCGTGGACGCGGCGCGGAAGCGGCATGTTGTTCTCATCTAGAGCGATGTGTAACGGCTCGGAATTTCCATCGTCTAAACGGAGCGTCTCCGCAGGGTCGAAGTACAGCGGCGGGGTCTGCGACGCTGCGCTTGTCTTCGTCGTTTCCCGTTCGTCCGCCGTCGGTTCGATAGGGACTTCAGCGCGCGTCTCAGCTTCGGAGTCGATCAGGCGTCTTATTTTCTTAATTCGGTCTTCTTCGTTTTCCGTCATTGGTTCTTCGTTTAGGTTAAGAGGGTTTGCTCATGATCAAAACGTTCCATACGCCGCGATGGCACACTTCGTCGTTTTGATTTTTCACTTCGAGATTAATTGTCACCGCGCCGCCGCCGATGCGCGGAAGCGCTTTGGTCTCGGTTGTGACCAACTCCACATAAATGGTATCGCCGATAAACACCGGCTTGACGAACTTCCAACTCGTCACTTCGCGGAAGGCGATGACCGTGCCGTCCATCAAACCTGTCTTCCACGCCAGCCCTGAAGCGATAGACAGCCCCAGCAACCCGTGTGCGATCTGCTTACCGAAAGGGGTCGTCTTGCTGAATTCAGGATCGGTATGAATGCGATTGTCGTCGCCTGAAAGCCGCGCAAAGTCCATAATGTCAGATGCGGCGATCGTGCGTTTCCCAGTCACGGTCTTTTCACCGACGTTAAATTCTTCAAAATATTTGCCCATCGCAATCTCCTTCGTCTGATAACTGGATTATACCCTTTGACCTCACGCCTTTCTGCCGTACAATACAACTCTATGCGCGATTGGTCTCTGACTCCCGGCGATCCGCTTTGCCTCGTTCTTGCGGCGGATTCGCGTTTCTCCGCCTGCGATTATCTCGACGATCAAAGTTGGGAACTCGAATTTGGCGGCGCCGAACCCGCTGCGCTGGCGTTGCATACCACCTATGGTTTACGCGCAAAAGCGATGCGTATCTTTTATCGCTTTTGCGAAGGCAACAAAACGGTTAGCGACCCCGCGGCTTTCGTGCAGCCCCCGGTGGTGCGCCGTTTTTATCCGAACTTCCTTGTCGTTGAATACGCGCCGCTGCCTACTATTGACGTAACCGCCGAGTATTGGGTTCCACAATCTAACGCGGCGGCAGGACGCATAACGCTGGTCAATAGATCGAATAAAGATCGAACGATCGCGCTTGAATTATGCGCGGTATTAAGCGCCATCGAAGGTCAAGGAATGGCTGCCGCGCAAATTCAGATGGTGAACGTTCTTGCAGGACGAAGCCGTGGACTTTTCCCGATTCTCTTCATGACAGGCGGTCCGACGCACGGCGCGCGTCCCCAGCCCTCGCTCTTGTTAAACCTCGAACTGAGTCCCGGCGCAACGCGCCAATTTAGTTGGGCGCATGCCGCAACCGATGACGCGCAAACGTCCTTCGCGCTTGCGCGCCAAGCGGCAGCGCGTCCGTGGGACGCTGAACGCGTACGAATTGAATTGACGAATGCCAGCCAGACGATTGACGTTTCTACGCCAGAGCCTGATTGGAACGCGGCGTTCGCGCTGAGCCAATCTGCCGCGTTCCGGCTGCTCTTCCCGCCGAACGACCATTTGCCGAATCCTTCAATCGTTTCTTCGCGCGGACCGGATAGCGGTTGCTCGTTCAAAGGCGATGGCTCGGACTACCCCGCCGCGTGGAGCGGGCAAACGCCTTTCGACGCATACTATTTGCAGGAAGCGCTGCCCGCTTCGCCCGCCGCATTGAGCTTGTTGAAAAACTTTATCGCTGTGCAAAAAGAGGATGGCGCGATTGACGGCAAACCCGGTTTCGCCGGTCAGCGCGGACGCTACCTTGCCGCGCCGTTGCTCGCCAGCCTAGCGTGGAAACTATACACAAGCTCGGGAGATGAAGATTTCTTAAAGCAGGCGTTCCCCGCCTTACAAAAATTCTTTTGGGCGTGGTTTTCCCCCAAACGCGATAAGGATCGCGACGGCGTTCCGCAGTGGAAACATATATTGCAAACGGGATTCGAAGAAAACCCACTGTTCGACTCATGGCATCCGTGGTCGTTGGGGGTTGATATTTCACAAGTTCACAGCCCTGAATTGGAAGCGTTACTGTACAACGAGGCGGAATGTTTGATGCGAATGGCGGAAGCGTTGGGAAAGCGCGATATGCTGACTTTGCTTCGCGAGCAAGCCGCAAAGTTGCGCGCTTCAATTGAAGCGGCATGGCAGGAGCGAGCGAGTCTGTATCATTACCGCGAGCGCGAAACCGGGTCAAATTTGGAAGGTAAAACGTTGGCGACCGTGAGCGGGTCGGGGGTGACGGCGGTAAAGTTAAATCTTGAAGGACAGTTTCGTTTGCAGATTGAGGTGCGCACACAAAGCCCGAAAGCGAAGCGTCCGCGCATCCGCCTTTATCAATGGGCTTCGAAAGCCGCCGATGAAACGATCGAGAGCGGCGATTATCAATGGAGCGGCGAAGGCGCGACGTATACTACTCAAAAAATATATTCAAAGCTGGCAAAAATCTCTGTGCGCGGGCTGGACGATGAAGATACGGCGATTATCCGCACGCTGGATTACGCCATGGAAGACCATACGCTCTTTATGCCGCTTTGGGCGGGAGCGCCCGATGCAGCACGCGCTCAGCGGATCGTAGAGCGCGCGTTGTTAGACGAGTCGCGTTTCGACCGCCCGTTTGGAGTTCCTGCTTGCCCGTCGTTGAAGCAACCCGCAGCGGAGATCGTCGCGCAGGCGGTTCATCTGATGTGGAATTTGTTTATCTGCGAAGGTTTATTGCGCTACGGTTTTCGCAAAGAAGCGGCGCGGTTGTTCGAGCGGAATATGTCGGCAGTGATTCAAAACCTGAAGATGAATCGCGCTTTTTATGCGGGCTATCATGCTGAGCGCGGCGCAGGCATCGGCGAGCGCAATGTCTTAAGCGGGCTTGCGCCGACCGGCTTATTCTTGAAGATTCTCGGCGTGGAAATCCTTTCGTCAACGCGCGTGCGGCTTACAGGCGAAAACCCCTTTCCGTGGGATGTGACGCTGCGCTTTAAAAGGTTGACCGTGATACGCGGACGCGCGCGCACGGAGGTGATCTTCGCTAACGGCGCATCCACGACTGTAGAGAACGGCGTATCGGCGGTAGTGGAAGCCTAGTGCGATGAAAGCGAATATGAGCGTAAAAACAGGCGGACAATCTGCGATTAAGTACATAGATTTATTTTGCGGCATTGGAGGATTCCGGCTCGCCGCTCATCAGACTTTTGAAGCGCATAATGTTGCCGCTGAATGCGTCTTTTCATCGGATATTGACCCGCATGCTAGAGAGACCTATCGCGCTAATTTTGGAGAATACCCCGCGGGCGATATTGCGTTGATTCACGAACGCGACGTGCCCGATCACGATCTTCTATTCGCCGGCTTTCCATGTCAACCCTTCAGCATTATTGGCGATCGAAGAGGATTCGAAGACACGCGTGGAACATTGTTCTTTGACATTGCGAGGATTCTTAAAGAGAAAAAGACCAAGGCGTTCATTCTGGAAAATGTGAAACAGCTGGTCGGACACGACCGGGGGAAAACGCTGCAAAGGATTTTGTCTGTTTTGAGCGATCTGGGATATACGGTGGATTATAAAATATTGAATGCGCTCGATTATGGCTTGCCGCAAAAGCGCGAAAGAATCTTCATTGTGGGCTTTGCTCAACCAATGACGTATTGCTGGCCCTCCAAATTGCAAAACTATCAACCTCTGGCTGAATTGTTGGAGAGGAATGTCGACCGGAGATACTACGCCTCAAAACATATTCAGCGTAAACGCGCCGCCGCGCATAGTTCTTCTAACGTTCCGTCTATTTGGCACGAGAACAAGACCGGGCATGTTTCGTCTTATCCATTTTCTTGCGCGTTGCGCGCGGGCGCGTCTTATAACTATCTGTTGGTCAACGGCGAACGGCGGTTGACGCCGCGCGAGATGCTCAGGCTGCAAGGCTTCCCCGACTCGTTTAAGATCGTAGTTTCGGACTCGCAATTGCGAAAACAAGCTGGTAACGCCGTTCCTGTGAATTTGGCGCGAGCGGTTTTCGAATCCTTTTTGCCGACTTGGCTGACGACCCGAAGCAGCGCTCTGCCATGACTGACACATTTTCGACGAAAAAACGTTCCGAAATCATGCGGGCGATTAAATCGCGGGGCAACGCCTCAACCGAAAGGAAGCTTATTCAGCTTTTCAAAACGAATAAAATCTCCGGTTGGCGTAGGAATTCTACAATTCTTGGGCGTCCTGATTTTGTGTTCCCTCAGCGACGCATTGCGTTATTTGCGGATGGATGTTTCTGGCATGGGCACGGATGCAGAAATCTGACTCCCGCTCAAAATGCAGAATATTGGCAGAAGAAAATTCAAAGAAACATAGAGCGCGATAAGGAGGTGACGAAGGCGCTGAAAAAACAGAATTGGCAGGTCGTCCGAATTTGGGAATGCGAAATTTCGCATGGCAACATCGGAAAACTTAAACGCCGCCTGTGATTGCGCGTTGAAACGCTTGCTAACTTTTAGCAATCCGGTATACTATTATTGTCATGACGCAATATTTTTTAGGATTAACTCTTCAGGAAGCGAGGCGCCCGTGAATGATATAAAATCGCTTATGCTCGCCGTTGTGCAAGAACAAGACCACGACGACGCCGTCCGCGCGCTGGTGGAGTTGGGACTGCCGGTCACGTTCTTTGCGAGCGCAGGCGGCTTCCTCGCGCAGCGCAACGCGACGCTGTTGATCGGCCTGCGCGAAGGACACGAAGCGGAAGCGATTAAAACGTTGGAAAATTCTTGCCGGCGACGAGTCGAGTATCTTACGCTTCCCTTGGAAGGCTCGCCGTTGCCGATGGCGGCGCCGGTGCCTGTAACAGTCGGCGGAGCGACCGTTTTCACGTTGCCTGTCGAACGATTTGAAGAAATTTAAGAATGACTCGACACACGAGAACATATGCCGCAAAAAACACAAGGATTTCAACAGGCTTTGCAGCGATTTCTGTGTGTTTAGCGGTTAAGTAGGAGTTTATCTTATGAAAATGATCGTTCTTATCGTCAAAGACCACGATTCAGAAGCGATGACGCAGGCTCTCACTGCGGCGGAATATCGCGTCACGCGCGTCGCATCCACTGGCGGATTCCTCCGCAGTGGAGTCGCTACTTTGCTTCTCGGCGTAGAAGATCAACGCCTTGAGGGCGCGATCGAGTTGATTCGTCAGAAGGTCGGCAGAGCGGAAGCGGGGGAGAAACGCGCCACGTTGTTCGTTGTTCCGGTAGAGCGCTATGAACAAGTGTAACTTCGTCCATTTGCATAGAAAGAGATCAATCCTGCTAGTTTTGGAGATTTTTATGAAAAAAATAAATCAGGTTGGCGTCGCTATTTTCGCGTTGATGTTGGTTGCAATGGCGTGCGGCGGAAGCGCGCCTGCATCCCAAACGCCCACGACAGGCGATCAACTTGCGACGGTGGTCGCGGCTACGCTTCAGGCGGCGAACCCTAGCTTGTCGCCTGCTCCCGACTCTCCAACGTCGCAACCTGCGGCGTTGCTTCCTCATTCGTTATATTTTCTCAACAATGACTCTGCGAGCGGCGCGATCCAAGTCTTTCGACTTGCCGCCGACGGTAAGACGACGACGCAGATCACTTTTGAACCGTCTAATGTTGACGCGTATAGCGTTTCACAAGCGGATGGAAGCGTCGCTTATGTATCGAACAATCAATTGTTGCTGGTTAATGCAGACGGTTCGGGTCGTCGCATGATCGTGGATGGCGGAGCGATGGACGCCAACAGCCCGTTCGTCAATCAAGTCAGCGCCCCGGTATTTTCTCCAGACGGGCAGACGCTCGCTTACGGATACAAAGGCTTGAACTTGTATTCGCTCGCCGGCGGCTCAGGCAACCTTGTTCTTGAAAATCAAATTGGCAACGCAGGCGGACTTCCTTTTCCGAAGGAATTATATGCGCCTGACCGGTACTCCCCCGACGGCAATAAACTGCTCGTGAATTTGATGTATTACGAAGGCGGCACGGCGGCTGTGTATGTTCCTGCCTCCAATACGCTCATCCGTTTGACGGGAAGCGAAGGCGCGCTGACTTGTTGCGGCGAATCTTCGTGGACGCCGGACAACGCGGCGCTTTATTCCGCCAGCCGCGAAGGCGGGATGCTGACGCCCGGAATGTGGCGATCGGACGCTTCCAGCGGACAGATCGTCGCCTTGACGCCCAGCGATTATGCGACGGGCATGTTTAATTATGCGTACCGTCCCTACCTCGCCCCCGATGGACAATTATATTTCTTTTTCAACGCCGCAAATCAGGAATACGACCGTCGCGCGCCGCTACAGATGATGCGCTCCGCGCCCGATGGCGTTACGAATCGGGCGGCTTTGCGTTCCGAGAATTTTGGTTCGATCACTGAAGCGTTATGGGCGCCCGATGCAAGTTTTGTCATTGTCGCCGATCCGCCGCTTGACCAAGTCTATCGGGGCGGATTGGTCGAGTTATATTACACTGATGGACAAAAAGCGCCGATTTCGCTTGCGCCGTTCGGAATGATGTTTCAATGGGGACCGTAACATCCGCCCGCCGCTAGCCGGCGAGCACAAAATTGTCAATCAGCCTTGTCTCCCCGATGACAACCGCCATCGAGAGCAAGGCTTTTCCTTTGATCGCAGTTAACTCGTCGAGAGTATCGTAATCGGCGCATGAAACGTATTGCGACTTTGCCAGCGGTTCGCTTGCCAAGACTGTTTTCATCTTTGCTCTTAGCTTCTCCGCGTCCCTTTCGCCCGCCTCGTAAAGTTCCTTTGCCGCGCTCAACGAACGGAAGAGAACTGTTGCGGCTTTACGCTGTTCGGCGTTTAAATATACATTGCGGCTGGACAGCGCCAGCCCGTCCGCTTCACGCACAATTGGGCAGACGACGATATCAATCGGAAAATTTAAGTCGCGAACCATACGACGAACAACTGCCGCCTGTTGCGCGTCTTTTTGACCGAAATAGGCTTTGGTCGGCTGAATGATGTTGAATAGTTTGGCGACGACAGTCGTGACGCCGCGAAAGTGACCCGCGCGCGCCGCGCCTTCAAGCGGACTCGTTAATGTCTCAACCTCTACCCAGGTTTGATAGCCCTGCGGATACATGATTTCCGGCGTGGGAGTCCATACGAGGTCGGTGAACGGCTCGATCAAGCGGAAGTCGCGTTTGAGGTCGCGCGGATACTTGGCAAGGTCTTCGTTTGGGTTAAATTGAGTAGGATTGACAAAAATGGAGACAATGACGTGCCGGCATTCATCCCTTGCGCGGCGGATCAGAGCGAGGTGTCCGGCGTGTAGAAAGCCCATCGTGGGGACGAATCCGACGGTCCCGTCGAGAATGAGACGAGCGTTTCGTATTTCGTCTACTGTGGAGACTATTCGCATATTCATAATTTCTCTTGTTGACAGGAATAGAAAATATGTGCTAGACTTTAGTTATATTCACGAAAAGGAGCAACAATGGCTTACGCACACACTAATTCTAAAGGAACGACCTACTATTTGCACTCGAACGGCAGGATGTTTTTCTTCTCAAAAGAGATCAAAGAGAACGCCCTCGACGCCGTTCCGGCAGGTTATAACGTAGTAGAGATGAAGACGGGCATGCTTGTCTTGAAGAAGGCTCAGGCGGAACCCGCCGCGACGCCCGCTTCTGACGCGCCCGTTGGATAATGAAGATAGTATAACCTCGTTCGCCGTCGATCCGATAAAGGGATTAAAATAAGTATCTGTAAATTCTACCCATAGAAAGCGAGGAATATATGCCCGCGCTCAATCGAGTTCAGTTGATTGGTTATTTGGGGAAGGATCCCGAAAGCAAGTTCACTCCTACGGGGAAGAAGGTGGCTCATTTCAGCGTCGCCGTCACCCAGCGTTGGAAGACCGGCGGCGAAAGCAAAGAGTACACCGAGTGGGTCAACGTAGAGGCGTGGGGGCGGCTCGGCGAAGTCTGCCAGCAATACCTGAAGAAGGGAAGCCTGATCTACGTGGAAGGTCGGTTGAAGACCGACAAGTACGAAGACAAAGGCGAGACCAAGTACTTCACCAAGGTGGTTGCGCTCACGATGCAGATGCTCGACCGCAAACCAAGCGATGAACCCGTAATGACGGTGGAAGAAGAAGCCGCGGATTACGAGGCGTAAAACAAAAATTGACGACCTGAAAAGGTCGTCAATTTTTTTAACCGCGAAGTCCGCGAAGGTTTTAAAGATTTCTTAGCGAACTTTGCGTTCTTCGCGGTTCAACGTTTCTTCGCCTTCTTCTTGGCAGGTTTCGCCTCCACGGCTTTCTTTTTCGCGGTTGCCTTCTTCGCCTTGGGCTTCGGCTCCACCGGCAACTTCTCCAACTCATCCACCATGCGGCTTAGCACATCGAATCCGCCCTGCCAGAATTTTGCATCGCGGATGTTCACTCCCGCTTCGGCAAGGATTTTCGCGGGCGCTTCCGATCCGCCAGCGGACAGAATCTTGAGATACTTCGGCTTGAACGACTCGCCCTCCGCTTTGTATTGCTCATAGAGCGCGAAAACCAGCAGTTGACCGAACGCGTACGCGTACACATAGAACGGAGTGTGATAGATGTGCGGAATCGAAACCCATTCCCATTTGAAGTCGTCGCTCACCTCAACCGCATCGCCGAACTGTTCCTTGAGGTTCGCCAGATACGCGGCAGAGAGTTCGTCCACCGAGGCGTTCTTCTGCGCCATCTCATGCGCCTCGCGTTCGAAGAGGGCGAAATAAATTTGGCGCAGGATGGTGGCGAACGCGTCGTCCATTTGCTTGAACAAAATATCACGTCGGACTGATTCGTCTTTTTCTTCCGAGAGCAATTTTTCGGTGAGCATCATCTCGCCGAAAGTGGAGGCGGTCTCAGCCAGCGGAAGAGACGAGTGAAAGGTGAACGTCGTGTGATGCGAGGCGAGCATCGCGTGGATGGCATGACCGAGTTCGTGCGCCAGAGTCGCCACGTCGCGCGCGTGACCCGTGTAACTCATCAGCACGAACGGCGTATCTTCGGGGTTGATCGAAGCGCAGAATGCGCCGCCCTGCTTGCCCTTGCGGACCTCGCTATCGAGATGGTCTTTGTCGAACACGCGCCGAGCCAGTTCGCCGATCTTCGGGTCGAACGCGCTGAACGATTCGATGACCATGTTCGCGGCGGCGTTGAAATCGAACGCCTTGTCGGACTTGGCAACGGGCGCATAAATATCGTAGCGGCGGAGCTTGCTCACGCCGAGGTGTTTCGCCTTCATTTTGAAATAACGCTGGAAGACCTTCGCGTTCTTCTTTGTCACTTCGAGCAGCGCGTTGACCGCTTCATCAGGGACATCGTTCGCCAGATTCCGCACCGACATGGCGCTTTTGAACTTGCGCATGTTGATGTTTTCGTTGTGCCAATCGCGCGCGCGAGTTTGATACATCTGCCCAAGGATCGGACCATCCTCGCCGTACACGCGATACAGTTCCTGATACGCCGCCGCGCGGAGTTTGGAGTCAGAGCCTTGAATCAACGGTTGCAATCCCGCGCGAGTCAATTCTTGCACTTTGCCATTTACTTTTACTTTGAAAACATAGCGGTTCGTGATCGCATCATATAAATTGATCAGCGCGTTCGAGCCAGTCACATCTTTGAGGTTGACGATCTTCTCCTCTGGCTCGCTCAACGTGTGCGGCTTAAAGTGGCGCATCTCTTCGAGATAATAACGATACGCGTCCGACGCGTTCATTAGGCGTTCGGCGTTCGCATCGTCCACATCTTTCCACCACAGGCTGAAAAAGAGCGTGCGGTTCTGTATCTCAGCCGCGAACTGTTGCACGCGTCCCATCAGGCTTTGCGCATTCTGGTTCTGTGTGTCCTCCGCGAAGGACAGTCCCGCAAACGCATAAATGCGATTCACGATCTTCGATGTCGCTTCGGAGGCGCGCACGACTTCGAGAAATGTTTCAGGGTCAATATCAGATTTGAGTTTATTGCGCACGCCTTCGAACGACGTGACCTGCTCTTCCACGTTATCGAATGCGCCGTTCAATTCGGGGCTGTCGAAACCCGTGAAGAGTTCGTCCAGATTCCATTTTTTGATCTTGTAAGCCATGTGTTATTTCTCCTGTTGGGTAGGTGACTGTCACCTTTCTGAATTTCTACCACAAACTCAAACGTTTTCGTAGATGCGAGAGATGCGTTTTGTAAGGGCGGGGTTCTCCCGCCCAATACGGGGCGAGAAGACCTCGCCCCTACGTAAATTCACAAACTGGATCGGATGTGCACGATATCCCCATCTTTCACGGGATATTCCTTCCCTTCGAGTCTCAACTTCCCCTTCGACTTTGCTTCATTCATGGACCCGAGGCTGGTGAGATCGTCGTAAGCCACCACCTCCGCCCGGACGAATCCCTTCGCCAGGTCGGTGTGGATCTCGCCAGCAGATTCTTGCGCCGTCGCGCCGCGCTTCGTCTCCCATGCGCGCACCTCGTCCTCGCCGACGGTGAAGAACGATTGCACTTGAAGCAAGTCATACGAGATGCGGATCATCTTGTTGAGGCTCAGTTCCTTGATGCCATATTCTTGCATGAACATCTCGGCATCTTCCGCTGAAAGTTGCGCGATCTCCATTTCGAGTTTGCCCATCAACGCCACCGACGGGACATCCAATTCCATCTGTGGGGCAGACTGTCCCTCGCTCAGGTTGAACACAACCAACACAGGCTTCCGCGAGAGCAAGCCGAACGATGAAAGTTCTTTGACATCCTCTTGCGAATATTCCAATTTGCGGAGCGGCGTTCCATTGTTCAACGCTTCATGCAGACGAGTGAACAAAACAGTTTGCTTTTCGTTCAAGGCTTTGTCCGTTCCGCCTTTTTTGCGTTCGTCAACCAAGCGTTCCAGTTTTCGTTCGACGGCGATTAGATCGTTGAGCAATAATTCGCTCAGCATGGAATCGACATCGCGCTTAGCGTCCACGCTTCCGTTGGGGTGCATCACGAGGTCGCTTTCAAACGCGCGGACAACGAGCAGGAAGCCGTCCATCTGCGCGAGTTGATTCAGCAGTTGCCCCGAGATGCCGCTTTTGGCGGAGCCAGCCTCCAGTCCGGCAATATCCGCGTAGGTCATCTTGGCGTAGATCGTTTTCTTGGGGTTGAACATCTTCGAGAGAATATCCACGCGCGGATCTGGCACATCCACCGCCGCTGTGCGAACTTCAAAACGCCCGGCGGAGGCGGTGGTCGGCGCGTTGCCGCGTGTGATCGCGTTGAAGATAGTTGTTTTTCCTGATTGAGGCAATCCAATAATTCCGAGTTTCATCGTATCCTTTGTCGAGGAGCATAACCGACTCCGCTTTATTTGACGGGTCGCTGATCCGCTCTTGAGAATTTTAGCTTGTATTCCAGATATAATGGTATACTTGCATTCGCAATTAGCCGAAGTGGCGGAATAGGCAGACGCGCACGACTCAAAATCGTGTTCCCTCCGGGAATGAGGGTTCGATTCCCTCCTTCGGCACTCACTTGGCTCGGATTATACCCTTACGAGCATTTTATAACAAAACGCTTCCTGTTCTGTGGGAGCGTTTTGTTATTTTATAGTTTCATGAGTCGCATTTGAGTGGTAGAATTTTTACATCCATCTATGCTTGGTCAAGCGACAATGAAAAGTTAATTGTCGCTTATTATTTTCCTCTCTCAAATCGAAAGGCGTTCCGTTCAGATGACCGCTCCATATGGCTCTGCCATTTTAATCGTCTTGCAATTAATTTTTTTAGAAGGGATTCTTTCCATTGATAATGCCGCTGTGTTGGGCGCCATGGTGACGCCGCTTCCCGCCGACCAGCCGGTGCCTTGGCCCCGCGCGCTTCGTTGGATCGGCAAAGGACTCGATCCTCTTTTAGGTCATCAGAGATTTGCCGCGCTCCGCGTCGGCTTACTGGGCGCGTACATTGGGCGCGGCGCAATGCTGTTTATTACAAGCTTCTTAATCGAGAATCCATGGGTGCGCATTGTCGGCGCGGCATATTTGATCCATTTGGCGTTTAACGAACTGGGCGATGCGACCTTCGGCGCAAAACACGACGAAGGAATTCACTATAAAACAAAAAAGAATGCGTCGTTCTGGATGGTGGTCCTTACCATCGAATTGATGGACCTCGTCTTCAGTATTGATAATGTCATCGCCGCCGTAGCGCTTTCGAGCGAGATTTGGGTAGTTATGCTGGGGGTGGCGATAGGCATCCTTGCCATGCGATTTGCAGCGGGGTGGTTTAGTTATGCCGTTGAACGCTTGCCGATTCTGAAAGAAGCCGCGTACATTCTGATTCTTAATATCGGCGTTCAACTGTTGCTTGAGCAATTCTGGCATATTGAAATTTCAGATTGGACGCGATTCGCGATCTCATTGGCGATTATTGCCGTCGCGTTGATTTACTCGCGCAGCCCTTTCTTGCAAAAAATTGCGCCGGTCTTACGCGGTATTTCATACTTGATGGGCGCCATTAATAAAGGTATAGATTTTCTGCTTTTGCCGATTAAATTATTCTTTCATTGGGTAAGCGGCGGTTTTCGCAGCGTCAAACTGAAAGATCTTTAGCGCGAAACGACCGACGATGAACAGGAGAGAACCCCAAGCGCGCTATCGCGGAACGATGAGCCTGCGTGCCGTATCCTTTATGCTTGCTCAACCCGTAGCCGGGATGCCGTGTGTCGAGTTCGCGTATGAGCGCGTCGCGTTCGGTCTTCGCGAGGATAGACGCGCAAGCGATGCTCAAGCAACGCGCATCGCCTTTAAGGATGGATGTTTGTGGAATGTGGAAGTGGGGGAGTTCAAGGCGGAAATCTGTCAATAAAAAGCGCGGTGGGATTGAAAACTGGTGCAATGCGCGGATGGCGGCGAGGCGCGTCGCACGGACGATTCCCTGCGCGTCGATTTCGTCTGCCGAGGCGAAACCGACACTCCATGCTAACGCGATGTCTTTGATCGCTGGCGCGATTGAGTCGCGCTGAAGCGGCGTCAACTGCTTGGAATCGCGCGCCCGGCTCAAGGTCTGCATGAGAAGCGGTTCATCGTTGGGTAAGATCGCCGCGCCCACGGCGACGGGTCCTGCCAGCGCTCCGCGCCCGGCTTCGTCTAAGCCGGCTACGCGGAGCAACCCGCGCGCCCAGAGTTCCATTTCAAATTGAAGGTTGGGGCTAACGCGCGCCATTGTAGAGACCGCGCAAGGCGTTGAGACGAATGTGGAAAATGTCGGCGATCATACGCAACGCATCGCGCCATGCGTTTACTTTTGTGTCGGGATGATAATACCAGTCAATCGGAATTTCGCGCACGCGGCGGCGGCGGCGGCGCGCGAGGTAGAGGATCTCAATATCGAACGACCAGCCGTTCATGGTTTGCGCTTTGAATAAGTCTTCGGCGACCTCTGCGCGAAAACATTTGAAGCCGCATTGCGTATCGTTTAAGCCCGGTAGGATTAACCCTTGAATAATGAAATTGATTCCGCGCCCGCCGATGTGACGGTAAATCGGTTCGTTGTAACGTCTTGCTCCGGGCGCTTCGCGCGAGGCGATGGCGATATCGAAATCGTTGGCGGCAGGTGGAAGGAATTTGACAATCTCCGTCGCCGGCATGGAGAAATCGGCGTCGCACATGAAGCGATAATCGCCGCGCGCTTCCAGCATGCCGCGTCGAATCGCCGCACCCTTGCCGCGTTCGCTTTGAATCACGCGCAGGGCGGTGTGCTTCTGTGCGAACTCTTGCGCGATTTCGAACGTGCGGTCTACGCTTTCGTTCTCAACGACGATTACTTCGTAGGAGAAATCTTGGGTTTTAAGAAAAGAAAAAACTTGCTCGAGCGAATCGGGCAGGCGTTTTTCTTCATTATGCGCGGGGATGATAATGGATAGAAACGTGGACAAGAATGCGCTCAACGCATGTAAAAAACGTATCCGAATGCCGCTACCACGCAACAAAGGATGAGCGCTAACGCGACCAGAGCGGCGATTTGGACGAGGGTTAGATTGAAGATGCGGCGCGGCTTGCGCGTTGATTCTGACGGAGAAATTCCGTCAATCCTATTCGCCGCCGCTTGTGCGGCGGCTTCATCTTCTTCCAGCGCGAATTCAAAATTAGACGCGTCGAACGGTTTAACGTCATCGGCGGCGGCGAAGATGGCGCGCGCGCGTGAAACAGCCTGCGCTTGCGGTTCGGCGTTTCGATCTATTTGTTGGAACGAGGCTGCGGGAGGCAGGGTCGGCGCCATTGCGTTTGCCGCTGATTGCGCGCGCGCTTGACGCGGATTGACGATGCGGTCGGCGAGGTCGAGGACGATATCGGCGCGCAGAACGGGCGCGCTGGATTTTAAGCCTGTTACGAACGTGCGAATTCCGTCGCTCATTAATACTTTGATTGCCGGCTGCGATGACTGAATATATAAGCCGGGCTCTGCCGCAATAAGCGTTGGCTCGACGGGCGTTGGCAGTTTATAACCTTGCCGTTCGATGAAAGCGGTTAAGGCGCGCGCCATCGTAGCGGTCTCTTGAATTAAATTAGGATGCGCGGGTTTGTATTCGTTCTTCGATTCGACGTTCCACTGCTCGCCTGCCGCTTCATACCTGCCGCGCAGGTGGGTGATATTGATGGCGAAAATGCCGGCGGTTCCGATCAGAATAATCGGAATGACGATTCCGCTTTGCCCCAGCGCTTGATTGCGAATGAGCGTATATCCCTTTTCAAAGTTACGGTCGAGATAATTGATGATGACTTGTTGCGCCTTCAATTCGACGGGCCAGTTGAGACCAAATTGAAGTATGCCCTGAAGGCGTTGAGAGAACCCTAACTCGCCTTTTTCGTCTACCAGTGGGGTTTGGTCTAGGATTTTCATGCCGACTAGAATACGGGCGTTTGTTCTAAATCGTCGCGTTCGGCGTCGGCGCTGGTCGCGATGAACTCTTTCTCGCCCCTTTTCACGACTTGCGCCGCCTTATTCGCATGGAAGGTGCTCGCCATTAATTCGATGCGCTCGCCGGTGACGAATTGCGCTCCGTTCTTAAGACGTTCCAGCAGGTCTTTGCGCTTTATTAGCACGCGATCTGAGAAGGTGAACCCGCGTCGTTCATATGCGCGCACCATCACAATTTGATCGTTCTTGTAGCGTACCGCTTCGATGACTCCGTCTATTTTCTTTGCCATACGTATTAACTCCGCGCCTATTGTAGCATTAAATAAACGGGCGGAGAACGCGCAAGCCCGACTATTTCTGCGGCGCTTTAAGATAAAACCGTCATCGTACGAGATGACGGTTTAGCGTGCGGATAAGTCGGGGCGCCGGGATTTGAACCCGGGGCCCCTTGCTCCCAAAGCAAGTGCGCTGCCGGACTGCGCTACGCCCCGAACTTATGACGAGTATAATGCGCCGGATGAAAACCCGTCAAGCGATAACGCGACGCGTATTTTCGGCAATCGGTCTTCTATTCTGTACAGCGTGCGCGCCGTCCGCTTCAACTGCCCCGGCGCCAATAAATATTGCGCCAACGGCAACGCAAACGCCGCCGCCCACTTTTGTCGTTCCAACCGAAACTACGAGCATTGCGACGTTGGCTTGTCATCTGCAACCCAGCGTCGTTGAAACGGGAAGCCTCGACTCGACAACGCCTCCACAGGGGTTCCTCATCTATCTGCCGCCTTGCTACTCTGAGCAGACGGATCAGCGCTATCCTGCCCTCTATCTATTACACGGACAAACGTACAACGCCGATCAATGGATTCGCCTTGGCGCGACGGATAGTATGAACAAACTTTTGCTTAATCAAACTATCGCGCCGTTCATCGTTGTCTTCCCCGACGACCGCTATTGGTATGCTTCAGCGGGCGCCGGTTTTGGAGAGCGGTTGGCGGATCATTTAATTCCGTTCATTGACCGAACCTACCGGACAATTTCCACTCCGCGCTTCCGCGCCATTGGCGGGCTGTCTCGCGGCGCAGGCTGGGCGTTGCAACTTGGGTTTACCCGCCCCGACCTATTCGGCGTTGTTGGTTTGCATTCACTGGCGATCTTTCAACGCGACGCTTCGCGGGTGGAATTTTGGCTTCGCGCGTTATCTCCCGACGCTGTCCCTGCTGTATTTATGGACATCGGCAGAAACGACCCAGAACTTGCCTCAGCGCGACAAATAGAAGCGTTATTGATGAAATTCGAAATTCCTCACGAATGGCGGCTGTACAGCGGCGCCCATACAGAAGCCTACTGGTCGGCGCATATGGAGGAATATATCCGCTGGTATGCGGAACAGTGGAGCGGTCAATGACCGCGACGCAGTTATAATGGATGCAGCGCACGACGATCATCGCTTTCAAGGACAGACGATATGAGCTTTTCTTTTCATCGAATCCCATTGGGAATCTGCAATAGTTTTCTTTTGCGCGGCGAACGAACTGTTCTAGTGGATGCGGGCGCGCAGGGAAGCGCGAAAGCGTTCGTGAGAGGTCTTCGCGCGTTGAACGTAGAGCCGAAAGACGTCTCCTTAATTCTCCTCACGCATGGACATTGGGATCATATCGGCGCGCTGTCTCCGATCCAGCAGATGACCGGCGCAAAGGTCGCCGTTCATTATCGCGATCAGGCGTGGGTCGAAACGGGCAAGCCATTGTTTCCGCCCGGCGTTAACGGCTACGGGAAAGCGATGTCGGCGTTGGCGCGCAGTCTGCTCCGTGTCCATTTGCCGCCGGTCAAAGTGGACGTTGTCCTTGGCGACGAAGGCGTATCGCTGGAAGAATACGGCATCCCTGCAAGAGCGATCTACACGCCCGGTCATTCAATGGGGCATATGAGCGTGTTGCTCGATTCCGGTGAGGGGTTCGTCGGCGACATGGCGATGAACGATTGGTATTTACGCCTTACGCCCGGTTTGCCTATCCTTGCCGAAGATATTTGCATGGTTGTTGAAAGTTGGAAGAAAATTCTGCCTATGGGAATTCAGCGCGTCTATCCTGCGCATGGCGCGGATTTCCCGGTCGAGATCATGCAAAAAGAGATTGAAGCGTTCGGAGCGAACCGATGAACCTCCTCACCTTTTTCATCGTTTTAGTCGGTTGGATTTTTTCTTTATGCTTGCATGAATTCTCACACGCGCTGGTTGCCTATTACGGCGGCGATTGGACCGTGCGCGAAAAAGGCTATCTCACGTTCAACCCGCTGAAGTATACCCATCCTGTGTTCTCGCTCTTGTTGCCGCTTCTTTTCCTCCTTATGGGCGGGATCGGCTTGCCCGGCGGCGCCGTATATATCGAAACGTGGAGACTGCGAAACGATTACTGGCGCAGCGCCGTGTCGTTGGCGGGACCGATGGCAAATGTGATAATTGCAATCCTTCTCGCGTTCGCGCTGAAGTTTACTTCGGTTGGGTTGACCGCGTTAGGACCGGGGCTGGCTTTCCTCGCTTATTTACAGATCATGGCGGTTGTCTTGAACTTGATTCCCGTTCCGCCTTTCGACGGGTATGGCGTGATCGAACCTTTCTTATCGCAGAACCTGCGCATGCGCATGCAGCCGATTCGCGGCGCGTTTACTTGGATCGTCTTCCTCTTGCTATGGTTTGTGCCATTTGTTGGGCAGGCGTTCGGGTTGGTCATATTGCTTTTCACGAATGTGCTTGGCATTCCGCGCGAGTTGATCGCGTTGGGCTATTCGCAGTTTAGACTTTAAGTTATCGCCGCAGGCGGCGCACTTGACCCGCCTTATAAGCCGTTCTACAATTCAAACGCCTAAAAAATTTTCTTTGGAGACAGATCATGACTGATTATCTATTCCGCGGAAACCTTGCCAAACTCGACCCCGACGTATACAAACTGATGCAGCTTGAACAAGAGCGGCAAGCCCGCAAATTGATTCTCATCGCTTCTGAGTCGACAGCCCCGTTGGCTGTGCGAGAGGCGTTATCGTCTGCGTTTCAGAACATCTACGCTGAAGGCTATCCCGATGAAGATACGCGTTGGATGGACGATGACGAAATCCTCGATTATCCTGCGCGCTTGACGGAATATCGTCGCAACAGCGACCCGCGCTACTACAAAGGAGTCGAATATGCGGACACGGTCGAGGCGCTTGCTCGCCGCCGCGCCGCGCAAACCTTTGCCGCGAATGGAATTACCGCCGATCAAATTTACGTGAACGTGCAAGCGCTCTCCGGCGGACCCGCTAACAACGCCGTCTATCAAGCGTTAATCCCCCTCGGCGAAACAGTCATGGGGCTCAATCTGCTGCATGGCGGACATTTATCGCATGGTTCGTCGGTCAACCGAAGCGGCAAGTGGTTTAAGGCGGTGCATTACACGATTGATGAAAATGAACGGCTCGACTATGCGGCGATCCGCGCATTGGCGAATGAACACAAGCCGAAACTATTGATCGCCGGTTACTCGTCCTATTCATGGATGCCCGATTGGAAGAAATTCCGCGAAATTGCGGATGAAGTCGGCGCGTATTTCCTTGCGGATATTTCACACGTCGGCGGATTGGTCGCGGCGGGCGTTGTCCCTTCGCCGATCGGGTATGCTCATGTGGTCATGTCTACCACGCATAAAAGCATTGACGGCCCGCGCGGAGCGGTGTTATTGACAACCGACTCGTCTATTGCGAAGAAACTGGATAGAGCCGTATTCCCCGGCGAACAGGGCGGACCGCACGTCAATGTCTTCGCGGCTCTTGCGCTGACGTTCAAGCTGACTCAAACCAAACAATTCAAACAACTCCAAACCCAAACCATTAAAAATGCAAAAGCCATGGCAGATCAATTTGAAAAGCGCGGATTGCGCGTCCCGTTTGGCGGCACGGATACGCATCTCGTCAATGTGGATTGCACGAGCATCGTCGGCGAAGACGGCACGAAATTGAGCGGCGATCAGGCTTCGCGCATTTTAGACGTGGTAGGTGTAGTGGTGAACCGCAATACAATTCCCGGCGATAAGAACGCGCTCGACCCCTCCGGCATTCGGCTTGGCACGCCGTGGATCACGCAACGCGGCTTCGATGAGAAGAGGACGCGCCAATTAGCGGATATTATGGCGGATGTGTTGCTCGCTTGCGCGCCTCATGCGGTAGACACGGTTCGCAAAGGACGACAGCGCCGCGCGAAAGTGGATTTCAATCTGTTGAACGCCGCGCGGTTGAAGGTCAGGAAATTAGCCGAAGCCGCCGGGATTGACTTCGCATATAAAAAGAGCGGATACCCGCATTATTATTTCATTGACGATGCGGCAACATCCGGCGTGTTCGAGTTGCAAGGCGCGCGTGTACGGCAGATGTTGGATTTCGCGGTCTCGTCTGACCTGAGCGCGTTGATGCCCGGTAAAGCGCAAGCGACGGAAATCTTTACGCCCAAAGGAAAAATCAAAGGGATGTTGAAGAATGTAGACGGCGCGACCTATCAACTGGCTGTCTCCCAAAATAAAGCCTCGCTGGCGGCGACGTGGTTGCGCGATCTATCGGATGGATATACATCGCTCTTAATGAATGGCGAAAAAGATCATACCGCCAAGCGTATCCCCGGACCGACGATTGTGACCGGTGTCAGGGCGTCGGCAGCGACGTGGAAAGCGGAACCAAGAAGCGCGGAAAAACCTTGGTTCATTGGAAGCGATTCGAACGTCAAAAGGGAAGCGTTGCCGTCGTTTGAATGGAAGGACATTGAAGGGGAGCTTAAGAAAACAAGATTAAATCAAACGCACCGCGATCTGGGTGGGCGCATGGTCCCGTTTGGAGGTTGGGAGATGCCGGTACAGTATACGTCCATTTACGAGGAACATCTTGCCGTGCGACAGGCGGCGGGGTTATTCGATGTCAGCCATATGGGCGTGTACGATGTGCGCGGCGCGGATGCGGCTTCGTTCCTCGACGCGGTCTGCGGTAACGATTGCGGCGGGATGAAGCCGGGCGCCTCGTTATACACGCATTTTCTCACACCCGATGCGGACGTGCTTGACGATCTGCTGGTGTATCGCCGCGGCTGGAACGATTATCTTGTGGTCGTGAATGCGTCGAACGATGATAAAGATCGCGCGTGGCTTGAAAGCGTGCGTGATGGAAAAGTGAAAATTGATAATGCGCGTTCATTTGCGCGAACGTACGGTTATAACGCCGAGATCCGCAATTTGCGCGATGCAAGAGCGGGCGATGCGATGCGGGTGGATATTGCATTGCAGGGTCCAAAGTCGAAAGATATTTTGTTTGCGCTGGGAGTGGATGCGGAGACGCGCGTACGATTAAATAAATTGAAGCGGACGGAATTATGCGACGCGGTTATTGGCGGGTTTGATCTGATCGTTTCGCGCACCGGCTACACGGGCGAGAAGATGGCGTTTGAGTTATTCGTTCATCCTGAGCGTTCGGTCGAGTTTTGGAACGCGATTTTGAAAGTGGGCGCGCCGTTTGGCGTGAAGCCGGTCGGTTTGGGCGCGCGGGATTCATTGCGGACCGAGGCTGGGCTGCCATTGTATGGTCACGAAATGGGATTAGGCTCCGGGCAAAACGATCGAGATCTAGGCGTCGCGGAAGGCGGGTTCGGTTCGTACGTCAAAACGTACAAGCCGTGGTTCATTGGACGCGAAGCGTTTGTGGCGCGAGAAAAAACGCGCACAGGCGCGACGATTCGTTTTCGTTTTGACGAACAGCGCGTCCGCCCCGCGCATCATGGCGACCCGGTAACGGCGGATGGTAAGCTTATCGGCTTTGTGACCTCTTGCGCGATTGATACCGAACGCTTCCTGACCGGTCAGGCGTATGTAGATTTAGCGTACGCGGCAGAAGGCGCGGTCATCGGAATTCATCAAGGCGGCGCGATGGATAAACCGGCGACGGCGGCTAAGGTTGTGAGCAGATTCGCGAAGTTGTAGAAAGCGCGTTTTCGATAGATTTCCCGCCATTAACTTAAATGATGAACGCCAGAGTGAGGGGGGCACCCTAGCGTTCATCGCTTTGAATATTACTATAACCAATCCGCTTTTGCAAGGGAAAATTTATTAATGTTTCATAATAATTAAGACATGTCCATGAGACATGCCCCGAGCGGGAATCGAACCCACATCTAAGCCTTAGGAGTGCCTTGTTCTATCCATTGAACTATCGGGGCGTCGGCAAAATTATATCAAAGAATAAACTTGACGCGATAAGCGTCTCTCTTTATAATTCTAACCGTTCAGAAGCAGTAGATGGACTTGTCGCCTGATAGAGAAGAGCGCGCACGGTGGAAGCGTTCGCAGGATTGCGCCATTGAAGTCGTCTGAATGTAACGCCGAAGAAAATTGACGCGAGTTGATGATTAGACCGGCGCGGGTTGCCCGTTACAGCGATCAAAGTGCGTTTGAAAGTTGAAAGGTCGAACGTTAAAGGCAAAAGCCTGCAACTCGTAACCATTAAACCTTCAAACGAATGCAGGTGGTACCGCGGAGTTAGCGCTTCGTCCTCTTATTGGACGGAGCGCTTTTGTTTTAAATTTTATATGTCATTGCGAGGAGCGTTCGCTGTGACGAAGCAATCCCCGCAAAGTGGAGATTGCTTCGCCGCTTCGTGGCTCGCAATGATATGAGGAGACCTAATGACCAAACACGAACTACCCAAAGCCTACGACTTCAAATCCACCGAGTCGCGCGTGTACGCCATGTGGGAGGCGGGCGGATTCTTCCAGCCGCATAACGACCCGAACAAAGCGGACTTCGACCCGAACATCGAGCCGTTTGTCATCGCCATCCCGCCGCCGAACGTGACAGGCGAACTGCATCTCGGTCATGCCATGTTCGTCAGCGTCGAAGACTTGATGATCCGCTACCATCGCATGAAAGGCTATTCCACGCTTTGGTTGCCGGGCGTTGATCACGCCGGTATCGCCACGCAACTGATGGTGGAACGCGACCTCCTGCAAAAAGAAGAAGTGACGCGCGAAGAACTTGGGCGCGAGGAATTCGTCAAACGCACATGGGAGTGGAAGCGCAAATATGGGAGCATCATCACTATGCAGATTCGCCGCCTCGGCGCCTCGTGCGATTGGAGCCGCGAACGCTTCACTATGGACGATGGGCTGAGTCGCGCCGTAAGGGAAGCGTTCGTCCGCCTCTACGAAAAGGGATTGATCTACCGCGGACCACGCCTCATCAACTGGTCGCCGGGACTCAAGACTGCTGTCTCTGACGTTGAAGTGGAATATGAGGAAGAAGAAGCGACGCTGTATTACTTCAAGTATATGATTAAACCTTCCGAAGGTTCCGAACCTTTGGAAGGTTATATACCGGTCGCTACCATCCGCCCCGAAACGATTTTGGGCGATACGGCTGTGGCTGTCCACCCCGACGATGAGCGCTTCAAAAAATTCATTGGCAAGACAGTCATCGTGCCGATTCTGAATCGCGAAATCCCTGTGATTGCGGATGAGTATGTGAGTATGGAGTTCGGCACGGGCGCGCTCAAGATCACGCCGGGTCACGATCCCAACGACTATAACATCGCGCAGAAGCACAATTTGCCTATTATCTCTATGCTGGACGCGGAGGCGAAGGTCAACGAAAACGGCGGCAAGTATAAGGTCAAGATCGCTATGAAGCGCGGAAGAATTTGTGGGCTGACATGAAAGCCGCGGGACTCGTCATTAAAGAAGAACCGTACCGCACGACCATCCCAAGATCACAGCGCGGCGGAGAGATCGTCGAGCCGATGATCTCCGAACAGTGGTTCGTGAAAATGGACTCGCTTGCCAGCGCGGGACTCGATGCCGTGCGCGATGGGCGCATCAAAATCGTGCCGGAGCGGTTCGAGAAGGTTTATTTTAACTGGCTCGAAAACATCGAAGATTGGTGTATCAGCCGCCAATTGTGGTGGGGACATCGCATTCCGGTCTGGTATTGCGCGGACGGGCACATGACCGTGACGCGCGAAGACCCAACACAATGCGCGACCTGCGGCTCGAAGGAGATTCGTCAAGACGACGACGTGTTGGATACATGGTTCTCTTCCGGCTTGTGGCCCTTCTCCACGCTCGGCTGGCCCCAAGAAACGCCTGACTTGAAATATTTTTATCCCACTTCGTACATGGAGACGGGCTACGACATCATCTTCTTTTGGGTGGCGCGCATGATCATGATGGGGCTGGAGTTCACCGACGAAGCGCCATTCCATACCGTGTATTTGCACGGATTGGTGCGCGACGAGCATGGACGCAAAATGTCCAAAACGTATGGCAACGTGATAGACCCGCTCACCGTGATGGATGAGTTCGGGACGGATGCGCTTCGCTTCACCCTTCTAGTTGGTTCCACGCCCGGAAATGACATGAACCTTTCGGTCAAACGCGTCGAAGCCAACCGCAACTTTGCCAATAAGCTCTGGAATTTGGGAAGGTTTGTGATCAATGCAGTTTCAAGCGTCACGTTTCAAGCGTCAAGCAACGCTAACCAGACTTTGGCAGATTTGTGGATCTCGGCAAAACTCGAACAGCTCATCCGCGACGTAGAGCGGAACTTCCAAAACTTCCAATATGGGCAGGCGGGTCAACAGATTTACGATTTTATCTGGTCCGACTTCGCCGATTGGTATGTGGAGATCGCTAAAGAGCAGATGAAGAACGCAGCGACTCAAAAGCAGACGGTCGAGTTGTTGGCGCGCGCATTTGATACATGCTTACGCTTGCTTCATCCGTTCACACCGTTTGTCACCGAAGAGTTGTGGGGGCATCTTCGCAATACGCTGCGCGAATCTTCGCTATCCGATCTTTGCGCAGATTGGTCTCCCGCGCTTGTCGCATCGAAATTTCCCGAGCCTGCCCAGCTCGAAGGTTGGGAGGAGACGAAGATCGCCGAATTTGGGTTGATACAAGAGATCGTGCGTGCCATTCGTAACTTGCGCGCAGAAAAGAATGTGACTCCTTCGAAAAAGATCTCCGCCATCGTCACCGGCGGAGATCGGCTCGATTTTCTACGCGAGCAATCTTCCGCTATTGCGGCGCTCGCTGGTTTGGACGAATCGCAAACGACCATGCTGCGAACGCTTGATGAAACGCCCAACGATTCTGTCGCGTTAGTGATAGGTTCCATTGAAATTTATCTTCCATTAGCGGGTATGCTGGATGCGGCTGAGGAGCGCGCGCGCTTGGAGAAGGAATTGAAGGAAGTCGAATCGCATATTGAGCGATTGGAAAAATTGCTTTCGAGCGACTTTGCCGGTAAAGCTCCTTCCGCGCTCGTCCAAAAAGAACGCAACAAACTCGCCGGGTATAAAGACACCGCCGAAAAGATCAAGGCGCAATTGAAGTAAGTTGGCGTATAATCGCATCAATTGAATACAACCTTCGGGGCAGGGTGCAATTCCCGATCGGCGGTATAGCCCGCGAGCAGGTACGACCGATAAGCATGACCGACTTAAGTCGGTCGTACGGCACGATACTGGTGACACCTGCACTGCACCAAACGCAGTGCGGTGCAAGTGAATTCCAGAGCCGACAGTAACAGTCTGGATAGAAGAAGGATACCGACTCACCGCGAGTCTGATTTGACGCGAGCCCCCGAAAACGATCTTAGTTTTCGGCTTTGCGTCTCAGGCCAGAGTCTTGATTTTGCGCCCCGACTTCTCGCGGCGCTTTTTTTGCGCCTGTGTTACCGCTCATGTATAAACGCCTCTTACCCATCGTATTTTCCGCTTTTGTATTCCTGCTCGCTTGGAGTCTGGCTGCGCGTTACAGCGGAATCCCCAACTTCATTTTGCCGTCGCCGCTTAGCGTATGGGCTCGTTTTCTTAGAGCGGTAAACGACGGAAGCTTGGCGTATCACACTGGCATTACCTTGAGCGAGATCGTGTTAGGGCTGATCGCCGGCGTGACGATCGCTACGATTTTGGGCTATTTGCTCGCTAAATCGCGATCGTTAGAAAAAATCTTGTCGCCGTATATCGTCGCCAGTCAGGCGATTCCGGTGGTGGCGATTGCTCCGCTGTTGATCATCTGGTTGGGAGATGGGATTCTCTCGAAAGCAATCATTTGTGCATTGATCGTGTTTTTCCCTGTGCTGGTGAATACGATCGTGGGCGTGCGCGCCGTGCCGGCCGCGCTATACGATTTGATGAATTCGCTGCATGCCTCGCGCGCGCAGATTCTATGGAAGGTGGAAGCGCCCGCTTCGCTGCCGGTCTTCCTCGGCGGGATGCGCGTGGGCGCGACGTTATCGGTCATCGGCGCGATCGTCGGTGAATTGGTGGATGCGCAAAGCGGGTTGGGATTCTTGCTGCGCGTGGGCGATTTTCAGTACGATACGCCGATGGTCTTTGTGGCGGTCTTCACCTTGATCGCGCTGGCGTTGATGTTGTATGGAATTGTAAGAATGTTGGAGAATAAATTTTTGAAGTGGCAGAACATATCATAACGTCATTGCGAGCGAAGCGAAGCAATGACGGAATCGAAAAGGAGATTCAATAATGTTTCGCAAGTTGGTTTTACTCATGCTGGGGCTGTCGCTTGCGTTGACGGCATGCGGCGGCTCGCAGTCTCAAAACGATGCGTTGACCCGCGTTCGCTTACCGATGGGGTACATTCCCAACATCCAATACGCGCCATTTTATGTGACGGTCGCGAAAGGCTATTTTGCCGACGCAGGCATTGAAATCGAATTTGATTATTCATTCGAGACCAAAGGCGTGGAATTAGTCGCAGCCGATAAATTGCCGTTTGCGGTTGTTTCAGGCGAGCAGGTTTTGCTCGCGCGCGCGCAGGGACTGCCGGTGACTTATATCGCCGCGTGGTATCAGCAATACCCTGTTTCAGTCGTGGCGAAGAGCGAGTTGGGCGTGGTTGTGCCGCCGGACCTGAGAGGGCAGAAGATCGGCTTGCCCGGCTTGTTTGGAGCGAGTTATATCGGTCTGCGCGCTTTACTCGATGCAGGCAAGTTGACGGAGGCGGATGTAATGCTTGATGCGATTGGATTCAATCAAGTTGAGTTGATGGCGGCGGGGCAACAGAACGTAATCGTTGGTTATGCGGCGAATGAGCCGATTCAATTGCGCGCAATGGGCATCCCTGTGACGGAAGTTCGCGTGGGCGATTATGTCTCGCTTGCGGCGAATGGGTTGCTGACCAATGAAAAGACGATCGCTGAAAATCCTGAATTTGCGCGCGCGTTTGTTGAGGCATTCCTGAAAGGGTTGCGCGATACGATTGTAAATCCTGATGAGGCGTTTGAAATCAGCGCGGCGTTCATCCCGAGTTTTTCTGAGCTGGATGCGGAAGTGCAAAAGAAAGTCTCGAAGTATCCGTCGAACAATGGAAAGCGGAGCGGCTTGGATATTCCGATCCGCGAGCGTGGGAGAATATGCAAGAGATATTGCTCTCGATGGGCTTGCTCCCGGATAGAATGGATTTGAGCAAAGCGTTCACCAATGAATTTGTGCCATAAAGAAAAGACGCGCAGTCAACATAGTATCGCGCACGCCTTTCAATGATCATAGGTTGTAAATCTAAAATGTCCGCTTCTATTCTTACGGTTCGAGGTTTATCGGTCGTATTTTCTACAGAGAACAATGGACTTCACGCGCTGGATAGCGTCTCTTTCGATGTAAACTCGCGCGAGTTTGTGTGCGTGTTGGGACCGTCGGGCTCGGGAAAGACTACTTTGCTGCGTGTTCTGGCGGGGCTGATTCCGCCCACGTCCGGTTCGTTCACGTTCAGCGGCGGCGAGCAGCCGAGCATCGGCATGGTGTTTCAGCAAGCGACTCTTATGCCGTGGCGCACGGTAACGGAAAATATTGGGCTTCCGCTCGAAGTGGGAAAAGTGAATCAAGCCGTTGCGCGCGAAAAAATACGCGACCTGATTGAACTGGTGGGTTTGCAAGGATTTGAAGATTCACTCCCGCGCGATCTCTCCGGCGGGATGGCGCAACGCGTGGCGATCGCGCGCGCGCTCATTCACGACCCCGATCTGCTTCTGCTCGACGAGCCTTTCGCCTCCCTCGATGCGATGACCCGCGAGCGCATGTGGATGGAGCTTTCGCGCATTTGGCAGGCGCGGCAGAAGACCGTCGTTATGGTGACGCATTCGATCAACGAATCGTTGTTTTTAGCGGATCGCGTTTTAGTTTTTACGCAGCGTCCCGGCAAAATAAAGATGGACATGGAAGTTGATCTGCCGCGCCCGCGCGAGGATGATATCCGCTATTTGGCTCGTTTTGGCGAATTAGCTCGCCAGTTGCGCGCAACGATCGAATGAAATGCCGCAAGCGGACGCTATATCTTCGGCAAATCCAGCAGTAGAACTTCCGCAACTAATCGCGCGTTTACATTCTTATCCATTTGCTCTAGCGCAATTTCGAGTCTGCAGACTGCGTCGCGCGCGGCGGAAAATTCCAAACGCGAGGCGATATTTTCGATCTCCATATTGCGATCCACGTTAATGAGCGGGGTCTCGGCTTGTGAAACGCGCAGCAGCGCGTCGCGCCAATACGCGAGCCAAAAAGAGATCGTCTCGCGCATGGCGTCTTTGTCTTTCGAGAGTTTGTCCGCGTAGGAAAATCTCTCGACGCGCGAGGCGGACAGTAGAGAGAGGAGATCATTCAGCCGTTCGTCGCGCCGCTCGAGCAGCGAATCGTTTTCCGTCAAACGGATCGCGTAACCTATGCGTCCGCCTGAAATGTGCGCGATCAACTTGGCGCGCCCAGCCTCTAGCCCTCTAGTCTCCAGTTCTTTTTGCGCTTCCTCCACACGCAACGGTCGTAACCGCAACGCTTCACATCTTGAAACGATGGTCGGCAGTAATTGTTCGGGAGCGTCGGCGGTGAGGATCAACACGGCGTAAGACGGCGCTTCTTCGAGCGTTTTCAGCAATGCATTGGCGGCGTTGTCGTTGGCTTGATGAAATCTCAGAAATAGCGAGACGCGATAATTGGATTGGAACGGTTTGAGGTTGACGATCTTATGCTGGTCTCGAATCTGATCAATGCGAATCTCTCCGTGCGGCGCGGGAATCAACCCTTTTGTGTTGGGGTCTTTGATCGTCGGTTCGATCACGCTTAGATCGGAATAACGCGCGGCTTCGATCTGCCGGCAAGTTAGACATGCCCCGCAAGGGACGCCCGCTTCAAGCGGCGTAGGGCAGTTCAACGCTTGAGCGAAGCGCAGCGCGAGCGTGCGGCGACCTGAGCCGGGCGGTCCCGTAAAGAGATATGCATGGCGCACCGTTCCGCGGCGTATGTTCTTTTTCAACATCTCCACAGCCCAACGGTGGCCAGCTAAACGCCAATTGCTTGCTCTGAGCGAAGCCGAGGAGTCAGCGGACGAGTTGTCGGTAATCGGTGTGTCAGTCATTAACTCCCAATCATAACCGTAAACCTACGTTGACGGTCCGGCTTCGCTCACCGTGTTGAAGCGTCGTACATCTCCGTTATTCTTTCCCTCTCGCAACCTTAAATAGGACTCGTACCTCTCGCGATACACTCTGCCGTCTGCCACTGCCTTTGTCACTGCGCAACCCGGCTCGTGGCTGTGTGTGCAATCGCTGAATTGACAATGTCGCACAAGTTCGCGCAACTCGGGAAAATAAGCGTCCATTTCTTCGGGAGTCGTATCCCACAGCGCCAGCGATTTCCAGCCGGGCGTATCGGCGACATAACCGCCGCCGTCAAGTTCGAACAGTTCACGCGTTACGGTTGTATGCTTGCCCTTATTGAGCGCCGCGCTGACCTTGTCTGTCGCCAGTTCCAGATTCGGTTGAACGGCGTTTAGCAGGCTAGATTTGCCAACGCCGCTCGGCCCAGCCAGTGCGCTGATGCGCTGAGCGAGGGTTTTCTTTAATTCGGCGATGCTCTTACTGTTTGTGGCTGATGCGTAGATGACGCGATAGCCGATCGCTTCGTAGAGACCAAAGATTTCTCGCGGATTCTCGACAAGATCAACCTTGTTCGCAACGATGATCGCCGGAATATCCTGTTTTTCTGCGATAACTAGGAAACGATCCAGCATTCTCAATTTTGGGTTCGGGCGCGCGCACGCAAAGACGAACACGGCTTGATCGGCGTTCGCCAGCAAGATTTGCCGATATTCGCCGAAAGGGCGCGGGTCGAGTCGCGTGATGGCGCGGCGGCGTTCTTCGATCTCTTCGATTACCCCGCTTCCGTCGCTCAGCGCGGCAATCTTGACCTTATCCCCAAGCGCCGCGATATCGCCAGTCGCCTTTCCCTGTTTTAATTTTCCCCGCAGTTGGCAGACGATCAGCCCCTTCTCGGTTTTCACCGTAAAGAAACCGGATTGCGCTTTGACGATAAGCCCGCGAATCTCCAATTCTTGATTTCTCCAAAAAGTCTCGACGGATTGCGCCCGTCAGGTCTTCTATAAAGTTACTCTGACGGCGTTTCCGTGGGGATGCCGCCAAATGGCGTCGGAGTTTTTGTCGGTCCCAGAATTCCAACTTCGAAATGTAATTGCGATTGCGGCGTACCGAAGTAATAAACTTCAACCATGCGCTTAAAGATCGGCGCAGCCCATTCAGAACCGTCGCCGATATTCTCTAATACGACCACGATGGCGATATCTGGCTTATCTTTGCAAACGGGGTATTTATCCGCGACGTCTTTGCAGAGCGTATATCCGGCGAACCAAGCATGCGGTAAACCGCTGCCCGATTCGGCTGTGCCGGTCTTGCCAGCCACAGGCACCGGCGTGCCGCGCAAGCGGAAGTTTGCCGTGCCGCGCGAATTCTCGACCACTTGAATCATCGCCTCGCGGATGACTTGCAATCGTTCCGGCGTGACCGGCAACACGCCTGTCGCTTCTGGCTTGAAGACTTGCGTCGGCGCTCCTTCGATAGGATGAATCGATTCGACCAGTTGCGGGCGATACAACGTGCCGCCGTTACCGAGCGCGGCGATGAACTTTGCCACTTGCAACGGCGTAACCATCATGTCGCCTTGACCGATCGCTTGATTGACCACGTCCACTGCCGTTTGCGGATCGCTGATGTTCCCAACCGCTTCGGTGATTTGACCGATGCCCGTCGCCGATCCCAAACCGAACGCGCGCGCCATGTTGGCAATATCGTTCTGGCGATTATTTTGATAGAGGGTATAGCCAATATCGTAGAAAAGCGGATTGCACGAACGCATGAGTCCTTCGGGAAGCGTTACTAGCCCGGAAGGCATACTGTCGGAAGTGTTGCATTCGCGTCCGCTTTGAAGCCGATTCTGACAGCGTTGCCACGTCCAATCGCGACGGATCGTGTCGGGAAGTTTTGTCCAATCGTACTGACAATCGAATGTTGTTTCCGGTAAGTACAATCCGCTTTCCATGCCCGCCGCCATCGTGATGATCTTGAACACCGAACCGAGCGGATATTGTCCCTGCGCGGCGCGGTTGAGCAGAGGATCGTCTGTGCGTTGAAATAATTCTGCGATGCGTTCCGAACTATTCGGGTTGTTCGTTTCAAAGATGTTCGAGTCGTAATCCGGCGAGGTTGCCATGGCAAGCACGCGTCCGCTGTCCACTTCCATCACGACCACTGCGCCGCGAAAACCCTCGATGGATTTTTCAGCGTAGGTTTGAAAGTTACGGTCCAGGTAAGGTAAACCGATTGCGACGGCTGCGGCTCGCTCTCGCCGACCTTTGTCGCGATCTGCCCGGTGGACGGATTGACCACATATAACGCGCCGCCGTGTTTGCCGGCAAGAGCGTCTTCCATAGAGCGTTCAATGCCTGCGTTTCCGACGCGCTCCGAGCCTTGATAGCCGCGACGTTTGTATTCATCTCAAATTGTCGGCGGAGATGTATGTGGTGTATCCGACTATATTTGAACTGGAGCCTTGCTCAAAATAATAGCGGGAGGTGTATTGCGCCCATTGTAAGCCGCTGGGGGCGGCGGAGCGAATGCCCGCTGATTCCTCCGGCGACGCTTCGCATAATGGAATGGCGTACTGGTCTGGTGTGTTGAGGATGTCTTGTTCGAGAACGTCTTGACTGATGCCGCACAGCGCCCATACTCTGGCGGTGAGCGAACCGATATTGTCTTCGTTTACATTGCCGGGGATGATATAGAACGCATACACATCTGACTGCGCCGCGAGCGGATTGCCGTTGCGGTCGTAGACGTCGCCACGCGAAGGAATGCGGTAGTCCATGCGCAATGCGTTCTCACCCGCTAGTTCGGGCAAAATATTCGCAGCGTCCCATTGCAGTTTCCAAGCGCCGTCTTCAAGCGAGAAACGCGCGACCATATCGCGTTGCAGGTCGCCGACCAGCACAGTGTGATATGTGACTCGGTACGAAACTTCAGCGGACAATGGATTCATCAGCGCTGAGAGAATTTCGTAGTCGAACGTCCCGGCGCTCATCTCGTTTAATGCGTCTTTGTTGCGTTTGGCGAATTCTTCGAGCGAAAGCGCGGCGCTTGTCACCTTGCTAAGCATGGCATACATAGCGTTGTAGTCGTCGGCTTTGTACGCGTCGAGATAAGCGCTGAGCGCCGCGTTCACATCTGGCGCAGATCTGATCGTAACCGCCGGTTGCGGCAGCGAAGATGTTGGGGGAAGAGTAGGCGCGCTGTTTGCCGAACTGCATGCGGTCAGAAGTAGAACGACGACAAGGATGAAATTTAATAGACGGAATAATTTCATAATTTACCTTTCGTTGCATCCATGCCGTCGAGGAGAGCGTTCTTGCTCGGTATAACGGAATGATCTCTTAACGATAACGGGGGTTTTTCTGCAACGGTATAATTCTTTATAGCGCGGCGCTCATTATTTTCTCGTAGACCGGGCAATCGCGATCTGTAGATTTTGACAATTGAACGGCGCGTCGGCGACCAAATCTGCGTTTAATTTCTGCAGTTGCCCGACAACGCGGCAGAGAGGCAAGCCCATTACGCCAGCGTAGCATCCCCGAACCGCCTCGACCGGGTGGAAGTCTGTATGTTGAATAGCGTATGCGCCGGCTTTATCGAACGGATCGCGGGTGGCGATATAGGCGCGTATCTCCTCGTCAGAATAGTCTCGCATAACGATGTCGGCGACAGACAGATCGGTGAGGAGCGCCCCGTCGTCTGTGCGCAGTAAGGCGACGCCGGTATAGACTTGGTGCGTTCGTCCGCGCAACTGCGTTAGCATGGCGAAGGCTTCTTCATCGTCATTAGGCTTGCCGAGGATGTCGCGTCCATCTACGACGGTGGTATCTGCCGCAAGAATAATACGATCGGCGTCCGCCCGTTGGGCGATGACGCGGGCTTTTGTTTCCGCAAGCCGTAAGACGTAATCGGCGGGCGTTTCGTTCCTGAGCACAGTTTCATCAATATCCGCGGCGGAGACGGTGAAATCTAACTGCAGAAGCGCGAGTAGTTGACGACGGCGCGGGGAACTTGATGCAAGCACAAGGCTGGTCATAGGCGCAGATTCTAACACAGCTCGTTTGCTCGCTATGCGCGGTTTCGCGGATGTTTGCCAATGGTACAATTCCTTAAATCAACGTTATTTGGAGGCGGCATGAAGGAACTCGAACAACGTATCTTGCGCGATGGAAGGAATCTCGGCGGGGGAATTTTAAAAGTGGACGGCTTTATTAACCACCAGGTGGACCCTGCTTTAATGGACGCTTGTGGACGCGAGTTTGCGCGGCTCTTTGCTTCGATTCATGCGACCAAAGTGCTGACCGCCGAAATCTCCGGCATTGCCCCCGCCCTGACGACTGCGTTCCATCTCGGCTTGCCGGTGGTGTATGCGCGCAAGACCAAGCCGATCACCATGCCTGATCAGGTGTTTTTGACTCTCGCGCCTTCGCACACGAAGGGACGCATGGTTGAATTGATCGTCTCGCCGGAATATTTGGCGAACGGCGAACGCGTGCTCATCATTGACGATTTCCTCGCCAGCGGGCAGACGATCCTTGGACTGGTCCGTTTGGCAGAGGCATCGGGTTCAAAGATCGTCGGCATCGGCGCGTTGATCGAGAAATCGTTCGAAGGCGGGCGCGCGGCGTTGGAAGCGTTAGGCGTGCCGGTCGAGTCGCTGGCGTGTATTGTTTCGATGGAGGATGGTGAAATCAAGTTCAGAGAGTAGAGGATTAGAGAGTAGAGAATAGCATTACAGCGCAAAGTCAGGAACGACGCTATATCTTACACCCCAACCATCCACGAATTTTTCACGAATAAACGAATTGGCGCCGTCCATTCGAGAATTCGTGGTTTTTATTCGTGGACGATTTGCCAGCGTAACAATCAACCTTGCGTTGTAATAATAGAGAATTAGAGAATAGAGATTGGTGTTTTAGGAAGAGAATTGGAGAATTTGAGAATTGGCACATGGTCATTGGCGTGGGTTGCTTTGGTTCTTTGCGCCCCTCATCGGTTGGATATTCGCTCACATGAGTTTTGCCATTCCGGTAACGAAATTGCGAGAGACTGAGACTTTAATGGCGTTTCATCACCCGAAGCCTTCGTATCCGTTCCATGTTCTGCTTGTTCCCAAGAGGGCGGTCAAATCGTTGATGGAATTCGACTCAACCGATTCCGCTTTTCTCACCGACTTGTACTCGACCGTGCAAAGCCTTGTAAAAGAATTTCATCTCACAGCGTATCGTCTCATTGTCAACGGCGGAGAGCATCAGGATTTTCCGCAGTTGCACTTTCATTTGATCTCGGAGGATTACGCAATACGCAGTACGAAGTAATCGTATTGCGTATTGCGTACTGCGTATGAACTCAATCGCCATCTTAGATTTCGGCTCACAATATGCCCAACTCATCGCGCGGCGCGTGAGGGAGGCGCATGTCTATTGCGAGTTGTTCCCGTGGGACGCGCCGCAGGAAAAGATTCTTTCGATCCATCCCAAGGGATTCATCCTCTCCGGCGGACCCAAATCGGTGTATGAAGAGAACGCGCCTTTCATTCAAGAATTTATTCTCAAATCGGGTTTGCCGATTCTCGGAATCTGCTACGGGATGCAAGCCCTCACCCACGCCCTCGGCGGGCAAGTTGACCCTTCCGCGCAACGCGAGTATGGTCACGCCATCCTAGAACCCCAATTCTCTAATTCTCCAATTCTCCAATCTCTACTCTCCAGTCTCTCTTCCGTCTGGATGTCACACGGCGACCGCATCACCAAACTCCCCGAAGGATTCGTTACCCTGGCGCAAAGCGGAAATAGTCCTTATGCGGCGATGGGCGATGTGAAGCGGAAATATTTCGGCGTGCAGTTCCATCCCGAAGTGCGTCACACGCCAAATGGCGAACAACTGCTCCAGCATTTTGTCGTTGACGTGTGCGGCGTCGAGCCGAATTGGACTCCCGAATCCATCATCGAGGAATCCGTCGCGCGGATTCAGAAACAAGTCGGCGGCGAACGCGTGCTGGCGGCGGTTTCAGGCGGAGTTGATTCGTCCGTTGCGGCGGCGCTGGTGCATAAAGCGATCGGCGATCAACTCGTGGCGGTGTTCGTAGACACGGGCTTGCTGAGGAAAAACGAGGGCGAGCAGGTCGCCTCCGCGTTTCGGGATCATTTACATTCAGAATTAATTGCCGTGGATGCCAGCGATGAATTTTTTTTCGCGCTTCATGGCGTGACCGAACCGGAGCAAAAGAGAAGGATCGTCGGCGAGAAATTTATCCGCATTTTTGAACAGCAAGCGAAACAACTCGGTCAGCCGAAGTTTTTGGTGCAGGGGACGATCTACCCCGACGTGGTCGAATCGTCCGCGCCAGAACGAAACAAAGCGGAGAAGATCAAAACACATCACAACGTCGGCGGTTTGCCGAAGGATATGCAGTTCGAACTCGTCGAGCCGTTGCGTTATTTTTTCAAGGATGAAGTGCGGGCTGTCGGCGAAGCGCTGGGGTTGCCAGAGTCGCTGGTGTGGCGGCAACCGTTCCCAGGTCCCGGCTTGACCGTGCGTTGTCTCGGCGAGGTGACTCGCGAGCGCGTGTCCAGATTGCGTGCGGCGGACGCCATCCTAATCGAGGAATTATCTAAAGAAGGGTTTTTGGGCAAAGGCGCGCAGACTTCACAAGCCTTTGTCGTTCTGCTGCCCGTGCGTTCCGTCGGCGTGATGGGCGACCAGCGGACGTATCAAGAGGCGGCGGCGATCCGCGCGGTGACGACGGAGGATTTCATGACCGCCGATTGGGCGCGCCTGCCGCATGACCTGCTGGCGCGGGTGTCGAGCCGCATCGTCAACGAGGTGGAAGGAATCAACCGCGTGGTGTATGATATTACCAGCAAGCCGCCCGCGACGATCGAATGGGAGTAGTGATTTTCGATTGACGATTACAGATTTACGATTTTGGATTGACGATCAAGGAGATCGAAATGAATTTCAACTTTGGAGAAACGCTTACCCGTGCATGGCAGATCATCTGGAAGCACAAAATCTTATGGGTCTTTGGCATCCTTGCCAGTTGCGGGCGAAGCGGAGGTAGTTTCAATTCAAACTTTAACAGTGGAGGCGGCGGGAATGGAGGCGGTCAGACGCCCAATCTTCCTCCGCAAATGCTGCGCTGGTTTCAGACCATCGAACAGAATCTCACCACGATCGTCGTTGTTGTCTTAGCCGTCGTCTGCATCCTTTGGTTCGTCACCATCTTCCTCAGCGCCATCGGCAAGATCGGCCTGATCCGCGGCACGGCGCAAGTGGAAGGCGGCGCGGAATCGCTCGTCTTTGGCGAATTGTTCAGTGGAAGCATGCCGTATTTCTGGCGCATGTTCGGACTTTCGTTGATATTAAGTCTGCCCGTTTTCATTATCGCCATGGCAATTGCTGTGGTCCTGGTTGGCGGCATCGCCGCAAGCGGAGGCAACGAAATCGCGATCGTTGGGATCGTGGGAATGATGCCCATCGTGATCGGTTGTTTATGCCTGCTTGTGCCGGTCATGTTCGTGCTGGGGATGATCTTCCGACAGGCAGAGAACGCGGTCGTGCTGGAAAATATGGGTTTGCTTCCCTCCATCACGCGCGGCTGGGAAGTGTTCAAAGCCAACCTCGGTCCCATCATCCTCATGGCGATCATCCTCGGCGTGATCGGGTTCGTAGCAGGTTTTCTCATTAGCATCCCGTTCTTCCTCCTAATCTTCCCGGCCATGTTTGCATTCTTCGCCGTATCCGCTCTGGGCGGAGGAGGGAGCGGCTCGTTGATCCTAATAAGCGTTTGCGCGTGCATTTTCTTGCCGATTGCATTAGCGCTACAAGGAGTGGTCATCTCCTACACCGAATCCGCGTGGACGTTGACCTACATGCGACTCACCAAACCGCAGGATGCCGCGCCGGCCGTCATCGAGGCAAATGCTTCGTAGACTTCTCGCGGTCTTCCTCAGTGGATGTCTGCTCGCCGCTTCTTCGGCATTCGCGCGCGCCCAAACCGGCGCGTATGCCGAGGTCGTCTCTGTAGATGCTCAAAATTTTCCGCAGGTCTCCGCGCAGTTAAATGTATTCAACACGAACGGCGGATTCGAATCGAATCTCACAGCATCCGATCTGACGGTCTACGAAGACGGTCAGCCGCTCCCAGTTGACACGCTGACCCAACTTGACATTCCGGCGCAAATTGTGGCGGCGGTTAACCCCGCGCCTGCGCTGGACAAACGCGATTCGAACGGCGTGGCGCGTTTTGCGCGCGTCGTTGAAGCGCTCGGCGCGTGGGCGAACGTGCAATCCGCTGATGCGAACGACGACCTGAGTCTTGTCTCCCTCTCAGGAGTGTTAATCTCTCACGCCTCCGCTCAAGATTGGTTTGTGAGCCTGAGTGCGTTTAAACCCGATTTTCGTAAATCCACTTCGAATTTGCAAACGCTTTCCATCGCGTTGGATACTGTGACTATGCCGCCCAGGCAAGCCGGCATGAAGCGCGCCATCCTCTTCATCACGCCGCATCTCGACGACCCGAATATTGATAACGCCATTGCGCCGTTCATTCAGCGCGCCGTTGAATCGAAAACGAGCGTCTTTGTGTGGTTTGTAGACGCGCCCGATCAATTCGTCTCCGCCAGCGCTAATGCGTTTAAATCGCTCGCCTTGCAAACGAACGGCTCGTTTGTCGCATTCTCCGGCGTTGAGACCCTGCCCGATCTCGAGGAATACTTCGCGCCGCTGCGCCGCGGTTATTCACTAACGTATGCTTCTGCCGCAAAAGTCTCTGGCGAGCATACGATCGGCGTGTCTATCAAAACAGCGCAAGGCGAAATCTCCGCGCCGAAAAACTTTCAGCGTGAACGTTCAGCCGCCCAACCCGATCTTCGTCTCGCCGCCGTTGCAGATCGCGCGGAAGCCTCCAGCGGACGATCCGTATAATGCGGACGTCCTTGTCCCAGCCCAAGCGATTCTGCGCATCATTGTCGAATTCCCCGATGGGCATCCGCGCGACATCGTGCGCACGACGCTATACATGGACGGCGTGAAAACGGCGGAGAACATCAAAGCGCCGTTCGATACATTTATATGGGATCTATCCGCTTATCAAGAGGGCGGGCGATTCCTTCTTACAGTCGAGGCGGAAGACTCGTTGGGCTTACGAAAAACAAGCATGGAGACGCCGGTGACGGTGACGGTGACGCATCCACCGCGCAATTTGCAGGCATTGTATGCGCGTTACGGCGCATACCTGACGACCGGCGCGTTGGCGCTCGTCGGGCTGATCGTGATCGGAGCGTTGCTATGGAGCGTTAGAGGCGGATTGACGCGCAAGAAACGCGGCGCGTCTAAACGCGCCGCCTACGATGATCCATTGACGCAACCGGTCGCCGCGTTATCCGATACAACTGATTCAACGGCGAAAAGAATGATAATGTCGCGTTTACCAGTCTTCAAATGGCAAAACCAACCGCTGGCTGACGACAGCGCCCCGGCGCGACTCGTCCGCCTGACGAATTCCGGCGAACCCGCCAGCGCTGCGCCGATTCCAATTCTTGAAAAAGAGACGACCTTTGGCTCCGACCCGGTGCAATCTTTGCGTGTGCTGGATGATGCAACCATCTCGCCGCTTCATGCGCGGATCCGCCTATCAGAAGATGGAACTTACGCTATCTACGATTACGGCTCGATAGCGGGAACTTGGGTAAATTACGATCCGGTCTCGCGCGAAGGCAGGCGGCTCACGCACGGCGATCAAATTCACTTTGGCGGGTTAGTCTATCGCTTTGAACTAAGGCAGGCTCCCTTGGCGCAGACGCCGAAAGTCTCCAATAACTTGTAGCGGCTGAGCCGCGCCCCTGTTGTATAATCGAAGAATTATTTATGAATCGCATATCGCGCGCGCATTTGAACGTAGAAGCGCACACTCACGCTGGGCTGAGCGGCAAGAATAACGAAGACCGTTTCTCGGTCGCATCGTTCACGCTGGATGCGCAGCAAACGACGCCGGTTCTCTTCGCTGTTTTGGCGGATGGAATCGGCGGTCATAAAGGGGGCGAAGTCGCCGCAGAACTTGCCGTCAACCACATCATGGAAACAATCGCCAACAGCGATGGGCGGCATCCGCAACGCATTATGCAAGAAGCCATAACGCTTGCCAGCGACGCTATTGCCGCGCGCGCCGCCGCCGACGAGAATCTTAAAGGCATGGGCTCCACCTGCGCTGCCGCCTGGGTGATCGGCGATAAACTTTACATTGCTTCGGTAGGCGATTCGCGCATTTATCTTATCCGCGGCGGACGCATTCAACAGCTGACGGTGGATCACACCTGGGTGCAAGAAGCCATCGAGAAGAATATTCTCACGCCCGAAGAAGCGCGCGAACATCCCAACGTACACGTCATCCGTCGTTACCTCGGCTCGCCCATGCCGCCGCAAGCCGATTTCCGTATGAAATTATTCGACGACGAAAACGATGAGCGCGCCGAGAATAATCAAGGCGCGCGCTTGCAACCGCACGATGTTGTCCTGTTGTGCAGCGACGGCTTGACCGATCTCGTCTGGAACGATGAAATCCTCGAGATCATCCGCGCGAGAAATAACCTGAAAGACGCGGCGAGTGCGCTGATCGAACTTGCGAATTCGCGCGGCGGGCACGATAACATTACCGCGATTTTGCTTGCGGTTCCCGCGCAATTCAAATTGAATAAAGATCAAAGGGTGAATTGGACGACGTGGGCGATTGCCGCCGCGCTTGGCTTCCTATGCCTTGTCGCCGTCGTTTCCTTACTGACGTTTGGCTGGCTGCGCCGATCCGCAACCTTAACCGCTACTCCAACCGTTCCGCCGCCGACTCTCACATCGCCGCCGCCGACGTCAACGCCGATTCCGGCTACGCTCACTCCAACCTTAACCGTTTTGCCGCCGACTTTCACCCCTTGGCCCACCCACACTCTTGAGGCGACTCCGTAACAGTCCGCGTAATATTTCGCGTGTTTAACGCTTCTTTAAAATTGTAAGGAGAACTCTATGTTTGTTAAACATTCAACCGATGTCGAAACGAAAAATGTGGCGGCAGGGAAAGATACGACCATTCAAGTTCTGGTCTCTTCGCAGGAAGGACCGAATTTTGCTCTGCGAAAATTCTCTATGCAACAAGGCGGCGGGATGCCGCGCCATACCAATTTGGTGGAGCATGAGCAGTATGTTCTGCGCGGCGAAGCGACCGTGACGCTTGGCGATGAAACGCATTGCGTTAAAGCGGGAGACGCGCTTTTTATTCCCCAAGGCGTAATTCATTCGTATCAAAACATGGGAGAAGAACCGTTTGAATTCTTGTGCGTCGTTCCCAACCGGGAAGATAAAATTACGGTTGTGGACGAAGGCTGCTGATAGGATTGCGCCGCATTTACAACGGTTGCTTTGCGGGGATGCCCGCCTTACGCGGGTAATTCTTTGGCGTTGCGCTGACTTTATCCGCGATTGCTAAATAGCGCTCTTCTGAAACATCCGGTAGTTTAACCGAAATCAACTCCCTCCATTTTCCGCCTAGCATTTTCGCCGCTTTTTTTGCCGTCTCTATCTCGGTCGGCGCGTTTGCTCCTTTTTGCGCCACAACGGCTCCGCCTACCTTAACGAGCGGTAAAAGGTATTCGCTTAATATGTTAAGGCTTGCCACGGCGCGCGCCGTAGCCCAATCGTATTTGCCGCGATGACTCGGGTCTTGCCCCACATCTTCCGCCCGCGCTTTGATCACTTGCGCCTGTTCCAGTTTCAAAACATTGATAATATGCTCGCAGAATTTGGCTTTCTTGCCTACCGATTCAACGAGGGTCAACTTCAAGGCGGGATATAAAATCTTGAGCGGAATGCCCGGGAAACCCGCGCCCGTTCCCACGTCTATGAGCGAAGCGGGCGGCGTCGCTTGCCATGCGAGGACGCACGAGAATGAGTCGAGAAAATGTTTGGTGCGTATGGAGTCTGCGTCGCGGATGGCGGTGAGGTTTATTTTCTGATTCCATTCCAGCAATTCTTTTTCATACGTCATTAACGCTACTGCTTGCAGCCCTGTAATGCGGACGTTAAATAACTCACGTGCGTTGCGGACGAGTTTTTCCATGCGAAGATTATAAAGCAAAATAAAAACCCCTCTCCGGCTGGGAGAGGGGGAAAGGGTTTGTGCAGCGCGCTTATTTCTTTTCTTCTTGCGCGGCTTCGATGGCTTTTGGCTTGCGGAATTTACGATAGAACCCGCGTGCGATGAGGAAGAACAAGTAGAGCGGAATGGCGAGTAGAATGAACGACGGCAGGATGAACAACGCGAAGCGAATTATAGAGCGGGCAAATCCTTGCGTGAAGTAGACCAGATCTTGAACCGCGTCGTTGGCGGCGCCTTGCAACTTCCAGCCGCCGACCTCTACGGGCTGAATGGTTTCTTGGGCGATCAGGCGTATGCTGATTGCCGAAAGAGCGACCGATTCGTCGTAATATTTAATCTGTCCCTTCAATACTTCAATATCGCTTTGGATTTGCTGAAGTTGGATGTAGACTGCCAGTACGCCTTCGGTGTCGGTGGCTTGATCGAGGAATTCCAGTAATTTCTTCTCGGCGGCTTGCTTGGCTTTCAGGCGCGATTGTAAATCCACATAGGCGCTGGTAACGTCGTCGCTGGAGCGATTCTCGTAATTAACTTTGACCGCGTCTTTTTTGATAGCTTTAAGCGCGTCGTCTATTTTCTCTTGCGGCACGCGGATCGTAGTCGTCGCTTCGGGCGCTTCCGCGTAATTGGCGCCGTAATTGGTGGTGTACAAGTTTGAGGAGACTACGAATCCCCCCAGCGTTTCAGCCATACTGGCGATCTCATCCATCCGCGTCTTAGGATCGGCGACTACGATGGCAAGGTCTACGGTTTGGATGACCATGCGCTTTTGTGTTTCGACATTTTGAGCGAGCATTTCCGGCGCCGGCGCTTCTTGGGGCAGCGCCATAGAAAGGGGAGTGTTGATTATTCGTAATGAGGCGGCTTCATCTGACACGCCGCCGGCGCTGAGACTGTACCTCGGTTGAAAAGCGCCAACTAGCGCTATTCCAATCAGCGCGAATACAAGGACGACTGTTCCGATAATAAGAAGGGAGCGTTTCATGTTTTTTTCTCCTATTGAATAGAATTGTTTCACTCTATTTCTACAGACGAAGCGCCGCTCAAAATGTTCCCCGTTCAAATCTTAGCAAAACTGGGTTACCAGCCTTCCGCCAGCCGAACCGCTTGTTTCTCGGGGAGCTTTGCGTCGCGGATGCGCTTCTGTACCTCTGCGATATTGTAAGGTACGCGTCGCGGCTCCCATGTTTTGGCTTCGGTATCGTACAAGGCGTATGCCGCGCGCGGATCGCGGTCGCGCGGCTGCCCTACCGAGCCGGGGTTTAAAATAAGTTTTGGGCTTAAGTGGAGGATTTCGCCCGGAACGATCGGGTCGCGCGTCACGCGGTTGGTTTTCTCGTTGAGGCGGAACATACATTGCAGATGCGTATGCCCGACCAGACACCACGGCGTGGTGAAATAATCGAAGTTGAGCCGCGCCGAGAGCGTATTCAAAATATATTCCCAAACCGAATCGCGCGGACTGCCATGCACTAGGCTGACGCCTTCGCGCACTTTCAGGTTTTGCGGCAATGAACGCAAGTATTCCATGTTTTCCGCGCTCAAAACTTTTTCATGATATTCCAACGCGCGGCGCGCTTCGCCGTTGAAGGTTTCGAGCGGAATGCGTCCGATCGCCGCTACGTCGTGGTTGCCAAGCAGGCAGGTGAGGTTCTTCATGGCGCGCACTTCTTCCACCACGGCGTTCGGGTCGGGTCCGTACCCAACCAAGTCGCCAAGGCACCACGTTTCGTCTACTTCGCCCGCGTCTTTCAATACGGCTTCGAGCGCAGTGTAGTTCGCGTGAATATCTGAGATAACTAAAACCCGCATATCACTCCAACAATTGTGCGATTCGTTCGATCATTATTTCAGCCGATTCCATTTTGCTCATTAGCGGCAGCGCTTCTTTGCGCCCATTCGCGAACAGTAATGTTATTCGATTCGTGTCAACGGCGAACCCCGCATCAGAAGCAGAGATGTCGTTTGCCGCGATTATGTCTAAGCCTTTCGATTGTAACTTATTCGCGGCGTTTTCAAGCAGATTTTGCGATTCGGCGGCAAACCCGATCACCGCGCGTAACGCGGGCGTTTCAAGTCTCTTCTTTGCAACCGCTTTCAAAATATCGTCGGTCGCTTCAAGCTCAATCTGCGGGATGCCGCCTTCCTTTTTGATCTTATCCTTCGCCGTGTCTTTGGGGCGGAAGTCTGCCGCCGCTGCCGCCATGATGAGAACGTCGGCGCGCGCTATTTCTATCAATACGGCGTCGAGCATCTGTTTTGCCGTTTGCGCGTGGATCACCTTTGCGCCGACGGGAGGAGTTAACGAGGTCGGCGCTGAAATCAGCGTTACGCGCGCGCCGGCGTCAAGCGCGGCTTGCGCGAGGGCGTATCCCTGCTTGCCCGAAGAATGATTTGTCAATATGCGCACCGGGTCGAGCGGCTCTTGAGTTCCGCCGGCGGCGACGACGACGCTCCGCTGAGTAAGCGAGCCGTTTCGTCCGAGAATGAGACGGATATGTCCGATAAGTTCGGACGTTTCGGGCAGGCGCCCTTTGCCGATTAATCCTGAAGCGAGATGTCCCTCGGCCGGTTCAAGAATAGATACGCCGCGTTTTTTCAATGCGTCGAGATTCGCTTGCGTGGCGGCGTGATCGTACATGCCGCCGTCCATAGCGGGTGCGATGAGCAACGGGCATGACGCGGCTAACGCAGAGACGGTCAGGAGCGAATCGGCTTGCCCATGCGCAAGTTTGGCAAGCGTGTTTGCGGTGCAAGGCGCGATGACGAGCAGATCTGCGGCGTGGCTTAAGCCGATATGCAAAACGTGCGCTTCGGCGCCCCATAGGTCAGAATCGGTATAGGCGCGCCGCCCTGTGACCGATTGAAAGACGAGGGGAGTGATGAATTTCTGCGCAGGGTCGGTGAGGATTGCGTCCACCTGCGCGCCCACTTGCGTGAGCTTAGAGGCGAGGTCGGCGGCTTTATATGCGGCGATGGAGCCCGTTACCCCAAGAAGAATGCGCTTGTTGGAGAATATAGACATATGCGCCGATTATACTTCTAACGGCTTTGACGCATAAGTTGAAAAAAGATAAAGCCCCTCCATTTGAGGCGGAGATTTAAGCAACCATATAACGATTGGCATACTTAGTTGGGCATATATTCGAAGTAGAGGCGGCGCTTACGGATAGGGCGCGTCGCCGGGGGTTCCGTTGGCGATCTCACGCCAATTATCGAAGATATCCGGCTTAAGCGGATCAATACGTTCGGCGGAGGAACATTCATGCAGAGCGAGCGGAAGATTATCCAAGTAATCGTCGCGGATCTTATTGGCGTACGAATCGAGTTTGGGCGAGCCGTAGGTTGAGACTACCGTCCGAATGACGCTGGGTCCGCCTTGATATAGCACGAGCACGTCGCGCCCTTGCCCCGACCCGACAAGGCTGAAGTAATCGTCGCCGAGCGTGCGGCTTTCAGCGGGCGTAAGTATGACTGTGTTCGCTGGAATCGCGTAGGGCATGAAGTAGGGAATTGAACCTTCTGCGTAGATGGGTGAGAGGATGAGGGCGAAACCCTTGGGTGGAATGACGGTCGAGTTGAGGGTTAAAGAACTTGGCAAAGCGACATAAGGATTCCGTTGCGTCCAAGAGACGAGCATATCCGGTGTGCCCGATTCGCCGATATCGGCGATCCACCAACCGTATACGTCTACCGGTTGGTCGCCATAATTATAGAGTTCGACGTATTCGTTCCATTTTTTGTAGTCAACGCCTCCGCATGGGTTTGCCATGACTTCGCTGATAACGATCGTCGGGAGGGCTGAATTGGGCGACGAAGACGCGGGTCCGTTGGGAACCGTAGGATTACGAATGTTGTTTGTTGCAGCCGAGGGCGCGTCTTTGGTCAGGATAATGCATTCTTTGGTAATAGGCGTTTGCGCGCTCGGCGTGCCGGAGGAGATTGACACTGAAATTAAAACCACCTGCGGTTGAGGAGGCGCAGTAAAGAGCGCGTTTAACCCGGGCGGCGAGGAGATGATGCTGCCGGCGCTGGCGTCCCATGTAATGGCGGCGTTCGGTGGAATGAGTCCGTTGAGAGTGAACGGCAATTGTTCGTTGGTATAGATGGAACAATTCTTCGGCAGTAGAGACACTTTGCCGCCGGGCGTCGCTGAATTTCCGCAAGCGGATATGATTGCGGCTAACAGAGAGGCGGATAGCAGGAGGTTGAATTGGCGAATCATCTTTCGCTTGTCCTGTTAGGGAGATTGAACCCGAACGCCTAATGAAAAGACGGAACTTTGATTGCAGAAGTTTTGCGAGACTTGCAAAGTAAGCAAACCGTTGCCCGGTTTTCCCGATAGCTTGAGGTTGATCGCGCAACCGTCGCTTGCGCCGATAGATTCGAACGTTTCGCCGATATACTGCCATTTACAGGAAAGGATGGAATTATCTTGCGGCGCTTTGACGCTCAACGCCAGGAAATCTCCGGGGTCGGCGATCAGCGTGTCATTAGGATAGAAACTTTCTTGCCGTCCTTCGACGTGGAAGACGATGGAGGCGGGCGGTTGGCATAAAGGGAAGATGAACAATAGGCGCAGCGTCGCTGCCGCCAGAATCATGCCCAACAGCCAGATCGGCAAACCGGTGAAGTATACGCGAACGACTTCGGAGGTGATGAGCGATTTGACGCTCGGCACTTCGATCCCTAAACGTAGGAGGATCAGCGCGCCGCTGCTGAACAGCGCGCCGAACGCGAACAGCGCCTGTTGCGGGTTCGGACTTTGGCTTAACCAGACAATGAGCGAGCGTGGGAACATTAACTGCAAACGCGCCGCTAAGATCGTTAATGCCCAGAGCGCTGCAAAAAGAGCCAGTCCGCGAAGGAATTCGAAAGGGTTACGTTTAATCATTTCGCAATGAAGTTAATATGATTATAGCCAGCGATGGAAGGCTGGCGCTTTATAAACACTTAACAACTTGAAGGAATCTTACGGAAGTGAAAGGTTTTTTAACCGTTTAGTCGAATATGCCCGATAACGGCTATAGATTCTTTACGAAATGCACGAGGCGTTCGACTTCATAATAGCCCATTTTCAAATGTCCATGAATGCTGGCTTCATTTTCCAACCAGGTATCAGAGGCTATTTCGGCGCAGCCTTTTTCGCGCGCCCACTGTTCGGCGACGGAGATTAAATCCACGCCGAGCCCTTGCCGGCGGACGTCTTCATCTACATACCAACCTTCGATATAACCGACCGGGCTGGTTTCGCATCCCTCGGCGTATTCACGCAAGTTGACTTCGACGAACCCGGCGGCGCCGCCGTTGTTTCGCGCCGCGATGAACACGGCGTAGCGTGGGTTTGTGAGAATGACTTCCATTTCGGGCAGTAAATCTTGCTCCGATAATTCGCTCCATAACGCCTGCCGCATTCGCAACCATTCGGGTAGGTCTGCCGTTGCGATGCGGCGAATGTTAAAAGTCATGCGTCCTCCATAATCGTCGAAGCTTGCGCTATTCCCGATCGGTTTTTGTTAATTGATAGACTAATACGGCGAGCGAACCCGCGAACCATACGCCGCCGATAGCGCCGATGACCCAGCGTGGAACTTCCCAATCGGAAATGTCAACGGGCAGAATGCCGAAGTAGATGAGCAGAATTGCGCTGCCGAATAAAAGATCGGTTGCGCTGGCAATGATGATGACGGCGCGTTTGTTGGATCTATTGTTCATTAGGTCTCCATGGCGCGTGTATGCGCGCGGTTGTTATTGCGTTACCCGCGCTTCTTTAGCCACTTCAACAACTTGTCCGTGGACCAGCAATTGATCGCGTCGTTCTTGGTCAGCCAGGCACGGCGGGCGATAGCGACGCCGTAAAAGCGCAGATCCATATCTGCTTCGGAGTGTGCGTCGGTGTTGATGCTGAGCGGGATGCCGAGCTCCTTGGCGCGGCGGGCGTACGCGTCATCCAGGTCGAGGCGGGCGGGGTTGGCGTTAATCTCTAGCGCCACGCCGCTCTCCGCTGCGGCTTGCAGTACGGCGTCCATATCTAGGTCGGCGCCTTCGCGGTCGGGAATTAGCCGCCCGGTGGGATGACCGATGATATCAACATGCGGATTTCGAACGGCGTTGAGCATGCGTTCGGTCGCTTTTTCGCGCGGTTGACGCAGCGATGTGTGCAGCGAGGCGAGGACCAGATCGAGGCTCGCCAGAAATTCGTCGGGATAATCGAGCGAGCCGTCGGCTTTGATCTCCACTTCGGAGGCGTGCAAAATTAAAATCTCGTCGCCGAGTTGCTTTTGAACCTTTTTGATTTCGGCGGCTTGTTTTTTGTGATCGTCCATCGTCAGCCCGTTGGCTACGCCGAGGCTTGCCGAATGATCGGTGAAAGCGATGACCTTCATGCCGCGTTTCGCCGCGGCGCGCGCCATCTCTGCTATAGAAAGTTTGCCGTCGCTCCAGGTGGAGTGCATTTGCAAGTCGGCTTTGAGGTCTTTGAGCAGAATTAATTTTGGGAGGTCGTTCGCTTGCGCGGCTTCGACTTCGTCGCGATCTTCGCGCAGTTCGGGCGGAATCCATGGCAAGCCGAGCGTGCGGTATACGTCTTCTTCGTCGGCGCAGAAAATTTCCTTGCCGTCTTTGACGCGTTTGAACGAATGATCTGAAAGCGAGAGTCCTTTGTTGAGCGCCAGTTGCCTGATCTTGACGTTATGATCTTTCGAACCGGTCGCGTATTGCAACGCGGTTCCGAATTCTTTGGGCGGATACGCCCAGACTTGCGCGCGGACTCCGTCGCTGAATTCGACGCTCGATTTGAATTCGCCTTTGCCCAACACGCGCGAAACGTTCGGCAGATTGACGAACGCGTCCATTGCCGCCGCCGAATCGTTCGCTGCCACGAGGATGTCGAGATCGCCGACGGTTGAGCGCATTCTACGCAGGCTTCCAGCCGGTTGCGCGTCTACGACTCCCCGCGCCTTTTTGAGCGTTGCGACGATCTCATTCGCCAGCGGAAGCGCGCGCCCGATGGAGATGCGCCCTGTGCGCCGAGCCAGCGACGCGAGCCCTTCGAGGATGGCGGCTTCCGATTTCGCGCCCAGGCCGGGCAGGTCGCGCAGTTTTCCGCTTTTTGCAGCAGTCTCAAGTTGCGAAAGACGCGTGATTCCCAGCGTGCTCCAGATCATCGCGATCTTCTTCGGTCCCAGCGTGGGCACGTTCAACCATGTCGCGAGTTCTGTGGGGACTTCGATGTTGAGCTTTTCGAGGAATTCGAGTTTACCGGTGGAGAGCAGTTCGTCAATTTTCTCGGCGATAACTTTGCCTACGCCGGGGATTTCGAGCAGTTTGCCTTCGCGCCAGTAATCGCTCGCTTCGCGCGGCAGGTGGAGCAGGTTTTCAGCCGCTTTGCGATAGGCGATGGTTTTGTAAACGATCTCGCCTTTGATCTCAAGCAGGTTGGCGATGAGCGTAAAGATATCGGCAAGTTGACGGTTGTTCATGCGGTCTCTTGCTAAGATTATACGATAGAAGATTATCGCACGGTGAGCCAGACTCCTACGGTGACGATCGCCAGCCCGACGACGCGCGCGGCATCCAGCGATTTGGTCGTTACGCCGAGCAAGCCGTAATGGTCGAGGACGACGCCCGCCAGCAACTGCCCGGCGATGACGATCGTAGTAGCGGTTGCAACGCCCAGGCGCGGAATCATATAGCTGATCGAAGCGATGACCATGACGCCGAATAGCCCCGTGCCGAGCGTATACCACGGCACGCTGCGCCATTGCCCTAGTTTGCTTCCGTAGATCAGAATCGGGATTAACGCGATGATCGCGCCGCCGAAATGCACGATGAACACACTTTCAAGCGCGCCTAGCCGTTGCGTGATGATGCTCGCCATCGGTCCTTGCAGCCCAATGGCGACGCCGCTCGCCAACCCGATGGCAAGCATAAAAAGAATAGATTCCATGAATGTTCCTTTGCAATGTAGATGGGGGGATGATACTTGATTATTGTTGGGGCGAGATTGCTAATGCCTTGCGTTTCTCGCTCATGGACGGCGCAAAGAAATACTTCGGCATGGTAGTATAAGCGCCATCCATGATTCTCTTTCCCACCTCCCTGTGCTTCGACTTCAATTTGTATTCTTCCGAACAGTTTCTGCAATAAAAATCAGCGACGGGTTTGTTATTCTCAAATTGACTCAACATCCTTCCACAATTGGGACAGAACCCCGCACGGCTGAATAAAAACACTGGACTTGTTCAGCCCAGTGTTTTTGCGTTACTCGTTCGTTGTTTACCTAGACAGTGACCGTCTCAAAGGCTACTTTCATTGCGTCCATTGTTTGAGCGGTGAAATTCAACTTTTCAAAACCGATCACTTTGCCGTCTTTGTCTTTCATCAAGACAATCTCTTCGCCAGTTTCTTCCGCAATATATTCGTTAGCAGGGTCGTCAAATCAAACCGTGAGCGTATTGCCTTCGCGGTCGTAATAAACTTTTACTTGCGCCATACCTGCGCTCCTTCAATCGTCCTTACCCATTTCACCTTGAACGATTTCACAGCATTAGCCAATCGAATATCCGCTGTCCACAAATCAACCTCCATCCATTCAGCAAGCGCAAGATAATGCGCGTCATAAGTTGCAGGCAGATTGTATTTTGTGGCTAATTCCAGCGCGCGCACATGCAACGTTGCTTCATTGACTAAATTGATTGGCAAGTCAAGAGAAAGTTCAAGCGCCTTCCAAATGATTTCTGGCGAAAGGATTTTATTCTTCTGTTGCCGATATAAACCGTTTGTCACTTCATAAAATAACAACGTCGGAGCAACCAGTCGAATATCGTTGTCAACCCATGACCGCCATAACCCTTTGATGGCATCATCGTCGGGCTGAAGGACGCGTCGCAACACAACACTGGCATCAACGCAGGCTGTTGAGGAGTTGCTCATCGCGCTCTTCCCTTCCCTGACGAATAATCTCAGCAGGATCGGGTAATTTGCGCCCTTTTAATTCAACACGGATTTGAGCGTGCAACTCGTCAAATCTTTTTTGCAAGTCAGTCCTTGCGCTTGCCGCGACTAATTGATCGTACGCCTTCTTGGAAAGGACAACGACCTCCGCTTTGCCGCCGCGTTCAACAACAACAGGTCCGATTCTCGCCTGTTTCATAACATCCCCGAAATTAATTCGGGCTTTTGTGGCGCTGATTGTCTTGAGCATGGCTTCCTCTCGATTGATTAACTGATTAATCAATCGTAAATATACCCCCAAAGAGACCCCCTGTCAATTCATCCTCCGATACCGCCCTCTCCCCAGGAACTGAATCACATTCTTATCCCGCAAGAATTGGAGTTGTTGCCTGATCTTCGCCCGCACATTGTTATTGGACGGATGCTTCGCCTGCAAATGTCCCTCAAAAGCGTAAACGTCCTCCAGCGAAAATTCATCCTGCTTGATTCGTTCCACGCACAGCAACACATCCAACAGCCAGCCTTTGGCTTCGATATTCCCCGTGGACTTGATAAACTCCGTCTTACTCCACCTGTCTAAAACTTCGTCCTTGCTTCTGGCAACGCCATTTTGCACGTAGAAGATCTTCCCCAGCTCAGGGATATTGCTCACGTCAATGTTGCATCCGACCCATCCCGCCCGCCGCGCCGTGGACGCAAGCGCCTTGCGTTTCTCAATGATCGCAGGGACAAAGAAATATTTCGGGATGGTCAGGAAATTCCGCACCCCCAGCGTGGACTTGTCGTACGTTAGAAAAAAGAAATTGGGATTGTTATCTGCTTGCAGCCGTTCAATCATGGTCGCATAAGCGCCATCCATGATTTTCTTTCCCACCTCCCCGTGCTTCGACTTCAATTCGTATTCTTCCGAACAATTCCCACAATAAAAATCAGCGACGGGTTTGTTATTCTCGAATTGATTCAACGCCCTCCCGCAATTGGGACAGAATCCCGCACGGCTCACCCATTCCTCCGTCATCACACGGATTCGCTGTGCTGGGCTTGAATATGATTTGGCAATTTCAGAAGATAAGTTCAACTTCATTCGTCACAACCATACAAGGCGCCCCTCTCCGCTCGGAGGGGACGGGGGCGAGGTCGATTAAGTTATCCTTTACAATTTCAAATATCTATTCTTCCTCTAACTGCCAATCTTCATCTGATATACCTGCGAGCGCAATTAAATTGTTGCACAAGCTCTTTACACTTGGCGATGATAAATTTAAATACAGCCACCAACCATTTGGAAGTTGCTTGCAGGCATTTTGAAATTCCTGCCTATCAAAATACGCGGGCATCTGTGAAGCTATTTTTACGTCAAAATCTTCTACTAACTCGCTTACGGTTACAGATGTGTAATAAGCAACATCACGCCATGTGTTCACAACAAAAGATTGCCCTAAGATAGTTAGTGATCTTGGCTTTTTTCCAGTAGCTTTCTGGATAACGGGTGGTGTTCCTAATTCTAGCCATATCTCCAGAATAGCATCAGTCAAAAAGTTAGCACGAGTCTGAATTGCTTTGTCGTCCCACTTGGAAATCTTTTGACTAAAGTATTCGTTATTAAGCCTAAGTGCATGTCCTGCAAAACGGCTTTTCTTGTTTTGAAATGATGAATTAGAAAGTTCCGAGTTCCATTCTTGTGTAACTAAAGTCAAGTTGCCGAGTGTGTCTAAATAATCTTTGTAAGTTTGTTCCCACGACTTGCCAATGTGTGCCTTCCATTCTTCACTCATGGTTTGCGGCATTATATGCTCAATAGTTGCAGCCTTGTCGAGTACTGTATACCCGCCAGAATGATTCTTAATTGAAAGGTGGCGGTTAATTGTCTCCAAAATCAGGACAATTTTTTCTCGAGTTTGACTTCGCTTGTCATACATTTGCTCGGTAAGAACTTCGCGCCGAACATTAATATCTGAGGGGTATCTTTTAGTAACAATCACTTTTTTGAGTGTCTCTATTAGTTTTGTTGGGCTAAGTTCTCTCCATAAAGTAGGGAACATCTTGTTTAGATAGTTTGTTGGTTCGCTAGTTAGATAGCGCCGCACGAGATAATTCTCCAAAATATCCAAAACTTCCTCAAACTCAGCGTGGGATAATCGTTTGTCATCATATGCCTCATACACCATTAAAAGAAAAGGATATGCAGTTGAAATTTCCAGCACGTTTAGTCTGCGCAACTTGCTTTTTATATTGGCGTCAGCTTCGTGCTCTGGACGAAGCAATCGATCATAGTATTCGGCAAAGTCTTTGAGTGTAGCAATTTCTTGTTCAAATAATTCAGATGTCGCGAATTCGTTTTCGATCCTGTCTCGAAAACGTTCGTAAACATGTCGCTCGTTACACAAAACACCGCTCCTCATAGTTAGGTAGTGTCGTAGAAATGCTGTCAATTCACCAAGATTAGAACGTCCAACATTCCTTTTGTCTTGAAGTAAATTTTCTATTTTTGACCAATATTTCTCAAAAACATCCGCCTGACGTTTTTCAGGTAATTTCATCGCAATATAATTTCTTACAAGATCTGCCTGCGTTAATGGTTTATTCTTCGCATTCAGGCTTTCAAAGATTTCATATGGACGTTCGCCCTGATCAAGGTCAATAAATACAACTTGCAAGCTGTTTGCTAGCACAAGAAATAGACGATCAGGGTCGATGGTTTCAGCCCTGATTCTGTTTTCGAGCTCTTTGAAGAAAAAGCGGTAAGCTTCCGGGATTTTCGAATCAATTCCTTGTGGAAATTCATTGCCTTTTAACAAGGACAGATAAGCATCTCGATCCCCATATTTTTTTGTAGGCACAAGTTTGTAAAACAAAATGTCCGTTTCATCTGGATTGGTAAGTAATCGTCGAATGCGTTTTAATAAATTTGGATGAGTAGCCTCAACGATGTTACCTAAAGCACATAGCATCAAAGAAATTGAGGTCAAACGTTGTTGTCCATCTACAAGCTTGAATGCAGGAATAACACCATTGCGAGTTCCGTCATTTATAACTACTAACGCCCCCATGAAATGCTCTGGTTCTTTATCGGAAGTGTACGAATCATATAAACCAATTACATCATTAACAAGAGTCTGCCAATTTTCCTTTTCCCAAGCATATTCACGCTGAAAGTGCGGAAGAACATAATGCACGTCCCCGCCATTGGCAAACACTTTCGAAATTTTTAGGCTGTCTGCTTTCATTGAAACGCCTCCAGAAAATCATATTTCTTCCGAAAATAGCCAGTTTCTAAAGCGTAACATAATATTACGCTCACATGTTATTCACATTCAATCAATTATAAAACCTTCTTCCCGTTATCGCCCCTTGCAGGATTGTGGTGAATCAAAACCCTAACTCCTTCAAATTCTGCTCCTTGCTCTTCTTTACCTTCTCTCCCAACAACTCCTTCCAAAACTCATCGTCATACCTGCGTGAGCGCACAGGCAGGGGCATCGGGACTCCCCAGCCGAGCAGAAGCGCTTCCTCCTTCGGTTGGAGTCGCGCCAACATGCCGCGCAAAGCCTCCCGTCCCGCGAGACCCGAAAGGACGGCGTGGATATCGTCCTCGTCGCCGAGCCAGCCTGAGATGCGCGTCCCCAACTGCGACATGACCTCGTCATAAATTTGCGACGGACGCTGATCCACGATCAACAACGTCACATAATATTTGCGGAGTTCGCGCGCGATGGTCGCGAACGTCGTCTGCGCTGCCATCTCGCGGTTCAACAATTTGTGCGCCTCCTCCACGACGATCACCAACGGACGCGGCTCCTCTTTTCCATGCGTGCGAAACGAGTTGGTCTTATGCTCCCACGCATTGCGGATCTTGCGCGTCAACAAATTCGACACGAGCAGATAATCCAGGTCGCTTTCGTGTTCGCCGAACGACAGGATCACATGCTGTCCGTTCTCCAGCGACGCGATGATCTCCTTCACCGAATCCGCCGCGGGCTTCTCGACGATATACGGCTTGCCGAACAAGAGACGCAGTTTATTATGCAACGCCTCCGCCGCAGGAACATTCACACCATGTTGATTCGCCCATGCCGCCACACTATCAGGATGCGGCACTTTTTTCATCTTGCCTTTTTCATCTTCTACTTCAACCTCTTCGCGGTTCATCACTTTGAAACTTGCGAACCAATTATTTCCGAACGATGTATACAAAGCATTCAAAGTCGTTGCCGTCGTATCTTTCAGATCCAATACGCGTGAAAGCGTCTCAATATCGCTTGTGGATATGTCGCCCGTCGAGATCTCCAGATTAAAATCGGGGACTTGCCCTCTTATGGTTGATCCGCCTCCCAAGCCGACGATTCGAACCTTCGACTTGAACTTGGTCTTCAATCCCGTCACGGCTTTTTTCGTGTCTGACGCCACATCGTCAAAGCCATATTCGTTGTGCATATCCAGCACGAACACGGAGGCTTTGTTGTAGTGCATCAACCCCGCCAGCGCCAGCCGCGTGAGGAACGACTTGCCCGTGCCAGTCGCCCCGAACACCCCCGACGACCTCTGCACGAACTTCTCCATGTCAATGCACACGGGATGATCCTGTTCGCGCGTGTACCCGATGATGAAGTTGCCCTTCTCGTTCGGGTCGCCGAAGATCTCCGCGATGTCACCTTCGTTCGCCAGGAAGACCTGCGCGTGATGCGGCGGCACATTTTTGACGGGCAAGATGCGCGGCTCATCTTTCAGCCCCGCGTCGATCCGTCCGCGCCAATCTTTATATTCCGCCGTCCCCAACTGCGGACCGATCTCCAGCATCAGGTTTGGCAACACTTCGAGATTCGCATACAGCGTCTGTCCATGCAACGCCTTCGAAATATGCGACGGGAACCGTCCCTCCATCTGCTCATCCGCAAAGCGCGGGTCCGTCGCGCCGAGCACAATGTCCGTGACGATGCCATAATAATTCCACTCGCCCGATTGGATGACGACGAACGCTCCCTCCTGAATCTCCTGCGGAGAAACCGTAAGCCTCACGCGGAAGTTTTCTTTTAATCCACCGCCAACCAAATATCCGATTTTTGTTCTATCCATAAATCCTCTTCTCTACCACAAAGGGTCACGAAGGTACACAAAGGTTTAAAGCCTTTTGATTTTCCTTCGTGCCACTTTGTGACACTTCGTGGTGGAAAATTTTACACGCTCACATCGCTCAACGCGCCAAGCACAGACATGAGCGTCGGGTAATCATCTCTCAATAGCGTAATGACTTCATGAGTTGCGCGTTCCTGCCAACTCTTATCCTTATGCGCGGACTGCGCTTGCAAGATATGCGCCGCGACCACTTCACCCACAGGAATTTCCTGATTGTTCAAGATGTGCCTGAAATATCCAAACTTCTCGGTGAAGCGTGTAATATCTTTATCGTCGCATTTATAGATCACATCCAAACTCAACGGCGGACGCGGCGGCAGGAGATGGAAAATCTTCCCATCCTGTTCGTATCCCACCGCCAGCACGGACATTTCCACAGGGACGATTCTGCGCTCGCGGTTATCTTTCATCACCTCATCGCTGACATTATCCGCCGTGACGAGTTGGCGCACCAGCCCGTCATCGTCAATGTGGATGTCGTAGATGATGCCGAAGATCTGGTATCCATTTCCCAGCGGCGCGCGGACAAGCGCACCAAACGACGGCGCATCCAGTTGATTGACGCGGCAGCCTGCCACGAAGCCCGTTGTCCCTGCGCGGAGTAGTCGTCCGATTTCAATTTGATTCATTTCCAACTCCTCATATTGATGACTCAACTTCCCGCTTTGCGAATGCGAGAATATGCCCATCCAAGTCCTCGCAATAGGCGACCCAATCGCCCCAGTCTCTCTTCTGTAGCGGGCTTAATGCCCTCGCTCCATTTGCCAGCGCGCGTTCGTAATAAGACTGCGGTTCGTCTACGAGCAAATACAACTCGGCGCGGGGAATGCCATGCCCATCTTTCGGGTCTTTGATGATTTCGCCAAGCAGGCGTTTGATCCCAGCCTCTGGCATTAATCCTAATACTGCGCCGTCATTGAGAGTAAATTCAGTCATGCCATCCACGTCCAGCGTTGGTTCTTGATCGAGCGCGTTTTGATAAAAAACGGAACTCTTGCGTTGGTCGCTGACATACAGAATAAAATGGGATTTCATCTATCTTCTTGTTCTCCCCTGCAAATCCTTCGCGGATTGTTTACCAGATTTTTCGCCTATTTCGCCGCCGTTATTTCTAATTTCAATTGCCAGCATCTGGTCTATTTCTTCTTTTTCCTTATGCGTGACAACGGCGATCTCATGCGCTCTATGCAACAAATAAGGGAAAGGTTCATTGCCCATGATTTTCGCCTGCTCGATCAAGGCGCAATGCAGGTTATTCAAGGCGTCTTGATTCTTTGCCACCCATAAGGGAACGTCAACTCGCGCGATTTTGGGCTTCTTTTCGTCGCCCACATTCAAATAAAAGAAATGGATGGACAGCGAGTCTTTATACTTTTCAGAAGATTTTGCCTGAAGTTTGAACACGGCAGATCGGGCGTGCTTGCCCAATATTTTGCTAAATAACCATAGATCGGTCACTCCAAGGAAAGGACGATATTTTTTTAGATTGATTAATTCGTTTTGAGGAATCGTCGCGATTTCCAACAACCTGACCACCCAATTCGCGCCGGGTTTGTCCACATATCCTGATGTGATCACTTGCTGGTTTTCCATTTCCTTAAGCGCGTCTAGATAATCTTGCAAGCTTTTCTCAAAGTCTCTGGAGTTGTCACTGTCAACCGCGCCCCAAAGTTCCAACTGTCCTTCTGTCAGGGCAATGATCGTCCCTGAAAAGTTTTTAGCGACTTCCAATAATTTTTTGCGTTCGGCTACATCGCGTTGTAATGCAACCTGACTATCGCTGAAAAACGTATCTTCAAACTCATCGAGCATATGAAGTTTGGTATCCGTAAATACTTCCGGCGTATTCCCTGAACCGACCCGCATGGCAATCGCGCCCACATTGATCACATAATATTGAAGCGCAGCGTGACGATCGGGGTTGATCTGCGAGCCGTCGGCGGCGATCAAGGTTGGGGTGACTGAGGCGGGCTTGCCCTGAGTTTGATCGAAGGGCTGAACGTCGAAGGAAGAGGCGAGGGGTTCATCCAATGGGCAGGCGCAGCGGATGTTGGCATCCGCTTGTTTGGCGGAATCCACTTTCGAGCGGAGGAAATCCAGTTGACTGCCGAATTGCTCGAGCAGGCGGCGCGCTTCGGCTTGGGCATCCTCTTTTCTCTTCCGCCTCTCTTTTGCGCCCGCGCCAATGGATTGGATCTGCGTGTAAACTTCCTGATAGTTGATCGGCATATAATCCGCTTTAGGGGATAGAACAAATGTACAAGGATTGTACAGGCAAAGCGGTTAAAATTCAAGACATGCGCGGGAACTTTCGCGCGCGGCCGGCGTCTTTGTTGTGGCAATCATATTAAAAAGGAGTATGAATGAAAACCAGAACCATTTTGTTTACGGCGCTTGCCTTATTTGCCCTTGTGGTAAGCGCGTGCGCGCCAGCGGCGGCTTCGAGCCCGGCGGCAGAGACTTCCACCCTCAGCGTGGTGGGAACTGGGACGGCTGACCTCAAGCCGGACATCGCGTATATTTATGTGGGCGTTCACACCGAGTTACCTTCGGCTTCGGACGCCATGCGCGAGAACAACGCGCAGACCCAGCGGGTGATCGATGCGTTGACAAATTTTGGCATTGACGCCAAGGATATTCGCACCACCAGTTTCAGCATCTGGCCCTTCGATAAATACGATCCCGCCACCGGTGCTTCGACCGGCGAGAAATATTACGCGGTGGACAACACGGTGTACGTCACTGTGCGCGATCTCGATAAGCTTGGCAGTCTGCTCGATACGGTGATCTCCGCCGGCGCGAACACGGTCAACAGCATTCAGTTCGACGTGGCGGATAAAGATGCCGCGCTCAAGCAAGCCCGCGCCGACGCGATCGCCGACGCAAAGACAAAAGCGCAGGAACTTGCCGATGCCGCCGGCGTTTCGGTGGGCGATATTCGCTCGATCACTTTCGCCGACAGTCAGTATTATCCGGTCTATGAAGGTAGAGGCAGCGGCGGCGGAGGCGACGCGGCTTCGGCAGTGCCGATCAACCCCGGTCAATTGACCTTCACGGTGACGGTCAACGTGACATACGAACTGAAGTAAGGCGACCGTTTCGCAACGCTTATTAAGCCCGCCTTTGTCTCTGAGGGCGGGCTTTTTGTTTTCGTACGACGCTAAAAGATTTTCTAATCAAATATCACTTGTATAAATTATTATTCGGCTGTATCATCAAGCCGTGGGAATCAAGATTCCCAAATTCACTTATTTTAGTAGAGGAGAAGAAATATGAAAAAAATGTACCTGTTTCTTGCCGTGCTGATGGCGTTTGCGTTAGCGCTTTCCGCATGCGGACCCGCCGCCACCGAGGCGCCCGCTCCAACCACGGTTCCCCCCACAGCGGTCCCGCCGACTGTGGCGCCGACCGCTGTGCCCGAACCTGAGATCGGATCGCCTGAACACCCCATCAAGGTGCTCTTCGTTCCTTCTGTGGATGTGGACTTCATGATCTCAAGCGGCGAATTGATCGAACAAGCGCTCAATGAAGCCACTGGCTTGAACTTCAAGGTCAGTGTGCCAACTTCTTACGCCGCCACAATTGAAGAGATGTGCGCTTCCCCGACCGATACTATCGGCTTTATCCCTGCGATGGGCTATGTGATCGCGAATCAATTGTGCGGCGTACAACCCGGCTTGGCTTCTGCGCGCCGCGGTTGGAACGTCTATTGGACCGGCTTCTACGTCGCTCGCGACAGCAAGTACCAGACTCTTGAAGATCTGAACGACGCCAAATGGGCATACCCCGATGCCGGTTCCACCTCCGGCTACTTGTATCCCGCCTCGATCTTCAGCGATTTGAGCGTTAAGATCGGCGAAACGATTGAAGCCGGCGGTCACCCGCAATCGATTCTTGCGGTCTATCGCGGCGAAGCCGATGTCGCTACCGCCTATTTCAGCCCGCCGCTGATTACAGATGGAAAATGGGCGATGGGCGATGCGCCCGATGTTCCGGATAATGTCGTTGATTCCTGCGCTGTGAATGCAGACGGCGAACTGTGGTGCGGCAATTATCGCGTTTTAGACGCGCGCGCGGCAGTGGTCAAGGACGCTCCCGATGTCGTTCAGAAAGTCCGCATTTTGGCGCTTTCTAAGGAAATCCCGAACGATACGATGTCCTTCTCGCCTGATTTCCCAGCCGATTTGCAGCAGCAGATCGTTGACGCGATGACCGCGTTCGTCTCGCTCGATAACGAAGCCTGCGCTCAATCTCTCTGCAACGAGAACTTCTACAGCTGGACGGGCGTCGGCCCGATCGCCGATGAGAACTTCGACGGCGTTCGCATCTTGGTCGCTCAGCAAGGCGTCACTCTCGAGAATATCGGTAAATAACGGTTAATGATTTACAAAATCTTGCCCCAGAAATTTCTGGGGCAAGATTTAATATATAGCATTATGCGTGCCGCTCCGAAGATCGAGTTGAAAACTCAAACTGGGTTATAAAAATCTTCGAGGCGTTCCGCGCGCGCGTATAGGGCATTATTCACTTTTATACTCACATCTTTCTCTTGTCATTTTTTAGATGAAGCAGTAGGAAAGGCGCTATTTCACCATGTTAGAAGTAAAAAACCTCTCCAAAACGTACGATGGCGGCGTGCAAGCGCTGAGGAACGTCAGCTTTAATGTGAAGCAAGGCGAGTTCTTAGCCGTCATCGGCTTGAGCGGCTCGGGAAAATCCACACTTTTGCGTTGCATCAACCGGCTGATCGAACCTACAGGCGGGCAGATCGTCTGGGATGGGCAGGATGTTACCGCCGCCAGTCAGGATGAAATGCGCCATATCCGCCGCAAGATCGGCATGGTCTTTCAGCATTTCAATCTGGTTTCACGGTCGAAGGTCATTACGAACGTTTTGGCGGGACGGCTGGGATATGTCAACCCCATGTTGAGCGCTTTGAATCGCTTCCCTAAAAGCGACGTAGCCATGGCGCTCGATCAACTGGATCGCGTGGGCATTAAGAATCAAGCCTACAAACGCGCCGATGAATTGAGCGGCGGTCAGCAGCAGCGCGTAGGCATCGCTCGCGCTATGATGCAACAGCCTGCTATGATCTTGGCGGATGAGCCGGTCGCCAGCCTTGACCCGGTGTTGGCGCATTCGATTATGCAATATCTCGAAAAAATCAATAAAGAAGACGGCGTAACGGTCCTTTGCAGCCTGCACTTTCTCGATCTAGTGCATCGTTATGCGGACCGCGCGATAGCGCTCAACGCCGGAGAGTTGAAATTTGACGGCTCGCCTGCGGATATTAACGACGAGAAATTCCGCGAAATCTACGGCAAAGACGCTGAGCGCGTCGGATAAAGGACCTACAATGAAGAAATCATCGTCTTTCATAAAATCGCTCGCTGTGGGGTTGGCGACGTTTCTTGTACTGGTCGTTTTTGCCTACGGTTTCACGGTTACAAATATCAACTTTGCGGAAACCCGCTCCGAAAGGCGCATGGCTTCGCTCACGCGTATTCTGAGAGCGCTGGCGCACCCCAAGATTTTTGATTACAACTTTGAAACGGTAAATGTCGAAGTCCCTTTTTATTTAGGCTGCCCGGAAGGCGGAGTCGAACCTCCTAAAGTGGATCGCTCTGGAGCGTTCATCCTCGTCAGCGCCGGATGCGCGGAACCTAAAGAAACGATCGTAATAGAGGGTTATAACTTTCAAGAAAACTCGGCGGGACCGATTAACTTTATTGGGTTTAGCGCCGACGCTCCGGACGGGGTTCCTATTCAAATGGGCAGTTTTCAGGCGGATGCGCAGGGCAATTTCCGCGTTGAGGCGACCATCCCCAACCGTCAGATTAAAGAAGATCCGCAAGCCATTCGCGCCATTGGGCGGGTGCGCGTGGGCGCGCCAATGATCTCGCAAGAAGCCAAGGTCACGTGGGACAAGATCGTCGAGACAGTGTTTATGGCATTGTTGGCGACCACTTTCGGCACGTTGCTGGCGGTGCCGATCAGTTTCTTTGCGGCGCGCAACTTAATGGTGGAAGTGAAAAGCCCGCTCAGCAGCATTGCGCTTTCTTTGATCGGTTGGGCGTTGGGCATGGGGTTAGGAGTGGAAATCAGCCGACTCTTGACGCATTTTCAGACTGCTTTTTTCAGTTCATTTCTCGCTACGTTGGCAGGCGCGATCATCTTGCCGATTCTCGGATCTCTGCTTGCGCGTTTGACGTTGTTCAACCAAAACAAAGAGATGGATTTGCGTTTCAAAAGCAGGCTGGTTAACGTACTCTACTCGTTATTTGCCGCCGCCTTGATACTCGCTTCGATATTATTTTTGGGAAAACTGCTCCTCCAAATTGGCGCGTATCTTACGCCGAATAAAGACGTGCCGCTGTACTTCCTGCGGAAATTTGTCTCTCAAGTAGGAGAAATCTTTACGATTCTCGCGCCGGTCGTTGCGGTCCTCGTCGTTGGAGGGATCGTGGGAGGCTTCTTTGGGCAGATCGGGCAGACGGTCAGCGATAAGACTTCTCCAGCGTCGAGCAAGGTTTTCAACCTTATCGTCGCGCCTTTGGCTGGCGCGATAGCGGCGGTCCTCATCTTACGAGGGCTAGATTGGTTCTATCAGTTTAATAACCCCGCTGTTACGCTCTATTGGCCCGCGGGAATCGGCGCGGCGATTGGGTTGGCGTTGGCGCTTGTCGTCTCGTCTAAACAGCCTCTGCCGGTAGGTTTTATCATTTACGGAATTTTCCGAACTATCCTCAACGGCACTCGTTCCATTGAAGCGTTAGTGATGGCGATCGTCTTCGTCGCCTGGGTCGGGCTGGGACCGTTCGCCGGCGCGCTGGCGTTGGCGCTGCACACGGTCGCTTCGAACGCTAAATTATATTCGGAGCAAGTGGAGAGCATTCTTTCGGGCCCGCTGGAAGCGATCCAAGCCACCGGCGCGAATCGCTTGCAAACTATCGTCTTTGCCGTTGTGCCGCAGATCATTCCGCCGTATATCTCGTACACCATGTATCGTTGGGACATCAACGTGCGTATGTCCACCATCATCGGCTTTGTCGGCGGCGGTGGCATCGGCTTCATCTTGCAACAGAACATCAATTTGCTCAACTACCGCGCCGCCAGCGTCAACATGCTCGCTATCGCGATCGTGGTCGCCAGCATGGATTATATTTCCTCTGTGCTGCGAGAAAAATACGTCTAACACGCAACGTAGATCGCATTCAATATCAAAAGCTCTCGTAACTCGCGAGGGCTTTTGGTTGTTTTCAAGATGATATAATCTTTTCATCATGGAATCTGGCGCGCTTCTCAATCAACGCTACCAACTGCTCGAAAAACTCGGCGCAGGCGGCATGTCGAACGTATTTCGCGCGCGCGATCTTATGCTTGATCGCTACGTTGCGGTTAAGGTTCTGCTTCCAAAATATTCACAAGACCCTTTGTTCCGTGAACGTTTCAAAATGGAAGCGCGCGCTGCGGCGAATCTTTCGCACCCGAACATCGTCACTGTCCACGATTTTGGCTACGACTCGGAGCAATTATTCATCGTCATGGAATATTTGCCCGGTAAAGACCTTAAGACTATCCTCCGTCAGCGCGGGCGCTTCGCCGTCGAAGAAGCGATTCCGCTCATCGTACAAGCCTGCGCCGGCATTGGTTACGCTCACCGCGCCGGGCTTGTCCACTGCGATATTAAGCCGCACAATATGCTTGTCACGCCGGATAATCGCCTCAAAGTGACCGACTTCGGCATCGCGCGCGCCCTCTCCACGATTCAGCCGGACGAACGCGCCGACGTAGTCTGGGGTTCGCCGCAATATTTCTCGCCCGAACAAGCTGTCGGCGAGCCGCCTTCGCCCGCCTCCGACGTGTATTCGCTCGGCGTCGTTCTTTACGAAATGCTCACTGGCGCGCTGCCGTTCAACGCACCCACCAGCGCGGAGCTTGCGCGGATGCACCTCGAAGACCAGCCTATCCCAATCAGCGAATATGTCCCCGATGTTCCGCCCGCGCTCGAACAGATTGTGATGAAGGTCCTGTCGAAAGAACCCTCTGCGCGGTATCGCACCGCCGACCAACTCGGACGTGTCTTGCTCAAATTTGGGACTCAACGCGAGACTCCCCCGACTCCCGCTTTGTCATTGACTCCCGAAGCGGTGACGACGTATCAGCAGCCCGAACCGCCTCCCTCGTTCATCGAACCGGTTCAACCGATATCTCAACCTGTCTACTCGCCCTCAGCCTCTCCTGCGTCTTCAGCTTCCCCCGAAATTGACTGGGCGACCATCGGGCTTGCTTTGCTCGCCCTCGTCACCGTCGGCGGGCTGATTCCCTTTTGGATTTATATTTACTTTGTCTACAACCCGCGCTAAGCGACTCCTCCTCGCCCCCTCTATCCTCTCCGCAGACTTCACCCGTCTTGGAGAAGAACTCGCCGCGTGTGAATCCGCCGGCGCAAACTGGATTCACATTGACGTAATGGACGGTCGCTTCGTGCCGAACATCACGATGGGAGCGTTCATCGTCGAAGCTTGCAAGCGTGCGACGAAACTTCCGCTTGACATACATCTGATGATCGAAAAGCCCGAATTGCATCTCGAGTCGTTCGCCGGCGCGGGCGCGAGCAACATCACCGTTCATATTGAGACTTGCCCGCACATTCATCGCACGCTGCAACACATCAAGTCGCTGGGGTGTAGAGCCGGCGTCGCCTTGAACCCCGGCACGCCCGTCGGCGCGATCGAGGCGGTCTTGGGCGACGCAGATCAAATTCTAGCGATGAGCGTGAATCCCGGTTACTCCGGTCAGAAGTTCATTTTGTCAACTGTCGCAAAAGTGAGAGAGATCCGCAAAAGATTAGACGCGTTGAAGTCCTCCGCGCACATCGAAGTGGACGGCGGCATTGATGCGCAGACGCTCCCCAAAATGAAAAAGGCGGGGGCAGATGTCTTCGTGGCGGCGACGGCGGTGTTTAAACATCCCAAAGGCACACAGGCGGGGATTAAAATCTTGCAAACGAAATTACGCAGTACATAATACGCAGTACTTCGTCTTGCATACTGCGTAACGGCGCTTGAAATAAAAAAGTCACGGCATATGCCGTGACTTTTTTGCGAGATGAAATCTCTACGCGACCGACTTGCTCATCGCCTTGATGCACTTGGTGCATAACACCTTGCGCACGACGCGACCCTTTTCCATGACGATGGTCTTCTGGAGGTTGGGTTTAAACGTTCGATTGGAGGCGCGCATAGAGAACGAGCGCTTATGCCCAAAGGTAGTGGATTTTCCGCAGTGAGAACACTTAGCCATGACGTACAATTTCCTTTCCTTGCTATAATTCCAATTCAGACGCCTTTTGAAAGCACGGCATTTTACCATGCGACTAAATCGCGCGCAAGATGTTAAAATAGAGACGATCATGTCGTTGCGAGCTGCAAGGCGCGAAGCGATTTCCAACCTGCCTGGAAGTTGAACGTTCGAAAGGATACAATGCCGCTGCCGCAAACGTTCTTACAATGACGGCTAAGAGAGGAACAATGAGCGAAAATTTAACAACCTTGGGGGGCGTCCACATTTCGCCGAACGTCGTGGCGACGATCGCTTATCAGGCGACGCTCGAATCGTATGGCGTAGTGGGACTGGCTCCGCGCAATTTGGCGGACGGGCTGGTGAAATCCATCACCCGCGAACCCGCGCGCGGGGTCGCGGTGAGGTATGACGACGATCGGATTGACATTGAAGTGAACGTCATTATCGAATATGGCACGCGCATCAGCAGCGTGGCGGAAAGCGTTTCAAAAACGGTGCGTTTTCATGTGGAGAAAGCGCTCGGATTAACTGTCAACAGCGTGAACGTTCATGTGGCAGGCTTACGCGTAAGCAATATTGATTAATAAGGAGACAACCGGCATGGCTGTAGACAATAACCGTATCGAACGACTGCGTGCAAGGACAATTAATGGACAATCCATGAAGCGGCTGGTGGAGGCAGGCTTAACGTGGCTGCGCGTCAACCAGCAAACGGTCAATGCGCTGAACGTATTTCCCGTGCCTGACGGCGACACCGGCACAAACATGACGCTGACTATGCAATCGGCTTGGAACGAAGTCAAGGACCTCGAACATCGCCGCATCGGCGATATGGCGGCGGCGGTGGCAAAAGGCGCGTTGATGGGCGCGCGCGGCAATTCAGGCGTGATCCTTTCGCAGATCTGGCGCGGGTTCGCGCGTGCGGTGCAAGAACGCGAAACGCTGGACGGCGAGTCGCTCGCCAAAGGGTTCGCCGAAGCGCGCGACACCGCCTACAAAGGCGTAGTCAAGCCGGTCGAAGGGACGATCCTCACTGTCATCCGCGGCGTAGCAGACGCGACCGAAGCCGCCCTCCAAACCACCAGCGACGCGATCAGCATCCTTGAAGTGGCGGTTCGCGCTGCCGACGAAGCTGTGCAGCGCACCCCCGATCTGCTGCCGCTCCTCAAACAAGCTGGCGTCGTTGACTCAGGCGGCAAAGGCTTATTCTTTATTTTGGAGGGCATGCTGCGCCACGTCTACGGCGAGTCGCTGGAGGCGGCGCTGATAAGCGTGCAGCCGATCTCGGCGATGAACTTACAGGGCGCGCTCAACGAAGTGGAAGAAGGACAGGATTACGAAGTGGTGGTGGATTTTATACCGCCGAATCATTTTGATTTGCAGAATTTCTACGGACGGCTCGAAGAAATGGGCACGTCCATTCAAGTGGGCGAAGGCGACGGTATGTATCGTATGCACATCCATGTGCCGCTTGAAAAACGCTACGAACCGATTGATTACGTCATGGGGCTTGGCACGATCACTAAAGTGGCGATGGAAAATCTTCTCGCGCAAATGGACGATATTCAAAAAAGCAAATCCGACGCTATCTCGTTCGCCGAAGTCGAGCCGGGGCAGATCGCAGTAGTGGTCGTTTCGCCGGGCGCCGGCTTGAGCCGCATCTTCGCCAGCCTCGGCGCGGCGGCGGTCGTCAACGGCGGGCAGACGATGAATCCGTCTACGCAGGATATTTTGGGATCGTTCGAAGACCTGCCGACCGATAAGATCATTATCCTGCCGAATAACAAGAACATTGTCATGGCGGCGAACCAATCGAAGGATGTTTCGGTGAAACAGGTCGCGGTCGTGCCGACGCGCTCCGTTCCGCAAGGACTCGCCGCGATGCTTGCGCTGCAGCCCGACGACGAGCTGGAGGCGGTTGTCGAGAAAATGAACAAAGCCGTCGTCTCTGTAAAAACGGGGGAGATCACCGTTGCCGTGCGCGACGTGGAAATTGACGGGGTGAACGTGAAAGAAGGGCAGGTCATCGCATTGCTCGACGGAAAACTAGTCGCTTCGTCGCCTGCCATCGAAGAAGCCTGTGTTCAGTTCCTCGAAAAAGCGGAGGCGGCGGATCATGAACTTATTACATTTTATTACGGGCAGAACATTGCTCAAGCCGAAGCCAACCGTATCGCGGATGCGATGCGCGAGAAATATCGCGAACAGGATATCGAAGTGCAGGAAGGCGGGCAGGAGCATTATCAATTTATCATTTCGGTCGAGTGATGATCGCCGCTAAGAGCGCGAAGCGCGCCAAGAAAGAGATTTAAACTTCGCGATCTTTGCGTCACTTCGACAAGTTCAGTGCAAGGCTTCGCGGTTCAAAAATCAAATGACACCCACTCCCGACTTCAAAAAATACAACATCGCCGTCGTCATTCCCTGCTACCGCGTGGAACGGGAGATTCAATCTGTGTTGCAAGGGATTCCGAGATATGTCAAGCATGTCATCGTCGTGGATGACGCTTCGCCCGATTCCTCCTATGCCATCGTTTCCGCCGCCGCGGAAAAGGATAACCGCATCGCGTTGATTCGTCATGAGATCAATCAAGGCGTGGGCGGCGCGATGGCGACGGGATTCCGTAAAGCCCTCGAGCTCGGCGCGCAGATCGTCGTCAAAATTGACGGCGATGGGCAGATGGATGCGACACATCTTCCCGAATTGATCGCGCCGCTCATCCGAGGTCAGGCGGATTACACAAAAGGGAATCGCTTCCGCGATTTTCGAGCGTTGCAGCAAATGCCGCTCGTCCGTCGCATTGGCAACATGGGGCTGGGTTTCCTCTCCAAAGCCGCAACCGGCTACTGGAATCTCTTCGACCCGACGAACGGGTTTATTGCCATCCGTTCCGAGGCATTGGCGCAGTTGCCGTTGAAAGGAATTGATAAAAGTTATTTTTTTGAAACTTCGATGCTGGCGAATCTCTACCTGCTCGGTGCGGCAGTAAAAGACGTTCCCATGCCTGCGCGTTATCGCAACGAGGTCTCGAATATGCTGATCCATCGCATCTTGTTTCAATTCCCGTTCAAGTTATTCCGCGCTTTTGTCAAACGGATCGTTCTCAAAAATTTCATTTATGACTTCACGATGGCGAGCGTATATATTCTGGTTGGAACGCCGCTGTTGCTGTTCGGCTTGGTCTTCGGCGGCATCAAGTGGATTTATTACGCGGGCCTCAATATACCCGCGCCGGCGGGAACCATCATGCTGGCGACGCTTTCGGTCTTATTGGGCATACAACTGCTGCTTTCCGCCGTCGAGAGCGATCTACGTTCAACGCCGAAAGAGCCGCTGTCGCCTCCGTTGTAACGCGCGATTCGCCTCTAGGTAAAAAAACAGGCTGACGTAAGTCAGCCTGTTTGATTCTGAATATGCTCCAACGCGTTTTGGAACGCCTCGTAAGGCTGGGCTCCGACGATCGCGTATTGATCGTTGATGACGTACGTCGGCACGCTGTTTACGCCGATTTGGTACGCGTCGCGCACCTGGTCGGCGACGATAGCGGTGTATTTCTCCGCCGTTACCTCGCGCTGCATTTCGTCTGCGTCTAAGCCCGCCTCGCTCGCCGCAGAGCGGAGCGTTTCCCATTGACTTGGATCGCAACCCTCCGCGTATACTTTACGGAAAATGATTTTATGGAACTCGTTGCCCTTGCCGTGTACGCGCGCGTATTCCGTCGCTTCGTGTGCGAGGCGCGTGCTGTACATGCGTTCGATGGAGCGGAATCCCATCCCGAACGAGCGGGCAATGGAAACCAAACGCTCCTCCGAGCCATTGTCGCGCGCGCGTTTAACATGTTCGGGTAAATCGTAACCCTCGGGCGGCGTATCGGGATTCAAATAAAACGGACGCCACTCCACGCCGACTTGATATTCTTTTTGCAATTTCTCGACCACACCCTGGCCGACATAACACCATGGTCAAATGTAGTCGGAATAAATCGTCAGTTTAAACTTCATAGAAGTCTCCTCGTTGATGGTTGCGGATGCCTGTTAGACGGTCGTTTGCGGGTGTTTCTTACATACGGCTCTGTACGGTACAATACGCGCATGAAAAACCTCGACCCTCGCTACAACGATATTCCTAAAACTGAAATTCACGTTCATCTTGAAGGCGCGATACGCACGCAGACGATTATTGACATCGCGCGAGAATACGGTTTGAAACTGCCTTCGTATGAAGCGAGCGAGTTGGACCGTCGCATTAAAGTTTACGATCAATTGCGCGACTTGGAAACGGTGTTGAAAGCATTTGAGATATTTCAAAACAGCGTCGCTTCGCCGAAAGTCGTCGAACGCATCGCATGGGAGTTGTTTGAAGATTCGGCAAAGCAAAATATTAAACTGTTGGAGGTTCGCTTCTCGCCCGATTGGGCGTTCAGCGGACATAACCTGAATTGGGATGCCTGTCTCGAAGGGCTGTTGCGCGCTAAAGTCCGCGCCGAAAGCAAATTCGATATGGCGATCGGCTATATTGCCATTACCTCGCGCAGCCGCGGACCTGAGTCGTGCGTCAAAACGGTGGACTGGGCGATTCGGCACAGAGAGCGCATCCCCGCCATTGACCTCGCCGACAGCGAGCGCGATTTCCCGTTGCGCGACTTCGTTCCTTCGATCCTGAAAGCCAAAGAAGCCGGGCTAAAGGTCACCATCCACACAGGCGAGGATACGCCCGCCTCGTTCGTCAAAGAGACGATTGAACTCGCCAGCCCCGACCGCATCGGTCATGGGATCCGCGCGATCGAAGATATGAAAGTTGTGGAACTTATCAAAGAGCGCGGCATCGCGCTCGAAGTTAATCCGTGGAGCAACTATCTAACCAACTCGGTGCGAACAATTGAGGAACATCCGCTCAAGAAATTGTTCGATCTCGGCGTGAAGACGACGATCAACTCCGACGACCCCGAAGTGTTGGAAACGAATCTCAATAACGAATACCGTATCGCGCATGAGGTCTTGGGTATGAGCATGGAAGAGATCGCTGTTTGCAATCGTTATGCATACGAAGCCTCGTTTATTCCTGAAGACGAAAAGAAAAGAGTCTGGCAGGCTTATTTTCAATGACGCGCGCTCATTTTCCCGTTGCGGTGCATCTATTTTTCTTTCGCGAAGACTGCGTTCTGCTGTTGCGGCGTTTTAATACCGGCTTTGGAGACGGTCAATACAGCCTGCCGGCCGGGCATTTAGACGGCGGCGAAACGGTCAAAGAGGCGTGCATCCGCGAGGCGCTGGAAGAGATCGGCGTGCATATTGAAGAGTCGCATTTATCTTTTTCCGCGGTCATGCATCGTATGGAAGGCGACGAACGCGTGGACTTCTTTTTCATGGTCGAAGCATGGGAAGGCGAGCCGTTCAACGCCGAACCGAACAAATGCGACAATTTATGTTGGGCGGAAATAAACGCTTTGCCTGTGAATGTGATTCCCTATGTGCGGCGGGCGTTAGAAAATTATCAAAAGGGCATTCAGTTTGACGATTACTCGTCGTGAAGATAAGACGCTTTCTTTCGGCGGTTGTAATAAACGCCCTTGTTCTTATACATGTCGTCGTCGGCGAGGCTGACGAACTTCAACAGCGAGGCGCCCGGCGCGCTGGTGGACGCGCCGAGAGAAAAACTCAACGGCGGGTTGCGATAATATTTGTTGTTGATCGCCGTTAGCGCGTCTATACGCTCGATCATTTCTTTTGATTTTTGCGCGTCTTCGCCGGGCAGAATAATGATGAACTCGTCGCCGCCAATGCGTGCCGCGATCATCTTGTCTTCAATACTGGCTTTCAACACTTCGGCGGCGCGGCGAATCAACTGGTCGCCCGCGCTGTGGCCGAACGAATCGTTGACCCGTTTCAATCTGTTCAGGTCTGCGATAATGAAACTGGTCGGGTCTATGCGGCTGGCTTCCAACTTGTGTAAAATTTCCTCGAAAAAGGCGCGATTGTACAAGCCGGTCATGGCGTCGTGCGTGCCGAGATAACGTAAGTAGTCCTCGGCTTTTTTGCGCGCGGTAATATCCTGCAAGGCGACCAAAACCCAGGCGAAATCGTTTTCGTGCCCCGGCATCAGCGTCCAATGTATATGGACGTTTACGGGTTTGCCGTGCAGCGAATAGTTGACGCTCTCGCGCTCGAAGTAGGTCTTGCCTTCCCACATGTCTACTAATTCGTTTTGAAAATGCTCCCCCATATCGTCATGGAAAACTTCTTTCAGGTTTGCCAGCAGCGTTTCCTTGTCGGCGGCTTCAAATAAATCGAGCGTTTTCTGATTCACATCGAGGACGCGAATCAGGTCTGTGAATTGGCGCACTGCCTCAGGATTCGCGGCGAGGTAGCGTTTCAGATCTGTAACGCCTTGCGCGCGCAACGCGTCGAATGCCTTTTTGATCGCGGTATAGTCTTCTTCCCACAGCGAGATGGGCGCATGTTTGAATAATTTTTGGGCGCGCGTTTCGGCTTTTTTCAGCGCGGTAATGTCTTCGATGGAAACCATTACGCACGACCAATTCTCTGTGCATTCGGGTAAGATGCGCCAATACAGGCGGATGTGAAGCGCTTCGCCGCTTAGAGTGTAATTGATTCCTTCGCCGCTCCAGTCGCGTTTGCCGTTCCAGAGCGCCAGCAGTTCGTCGCGGAAGTGGAGGTCCATCTCGCCGCGAAAAATTGCGCCGAGATTGGAGATGAGCTCGTCCTGATTCTTCGCTCCGAACATTCGCAGCGTTTCAGCGTTGACGCGCTTGACCTTGATGCGTCGCATGCTGTCAGCGATTTCCTCAGGATGTTGATTGAGATAAGAGTTTAAATCTACAACGCCTTTCGCTCGCAAAGCGTCAAAAAAAAGTTTAATGGCGGAATAATCTTCTTCCCAGAGCGAGATCGGCGCGTATTGAAAGAGACTTTTGAAATGGCAGTCCAGCGCAGACTTGGGCATGGCGTTCTCCTTTAACGTATTATACAGCGAAGATCAAGAGAATGCTTGCGGCTCCTCTTCTGGGAGCGGTAGAAAAGGCGGCTAAAACGGAACTTCAATCTTCTTGCAACGTGGCTTCGCCGTGAGAGAGAGCGTAGAAACTCCTGCCGCTGTCGAAGATGAAATCGGTGATGATATAGCCGCAAGCGAACGAAAATTCAAACGCTTCGCGCGCGAAGAAACGCCAGTCGCGGGCGAGCGGAAAATCGTCCGCTTTGAGCGACTCGAAGTCGGAAGGGATTTCAATCAAGGCGAGTTTGCCCTCAACTGAGGAGAAATGTTCGGGCGGACGCAACCAGCTTCCTGTTGCAGACGGAGCCGCGTAGAGAGGCTGCAGGTCCGCTTTTAGAAAATCGTCCAGCGTGAGCGGTTTTCGAGCGCGCGCGCCAAGCCGGCGTTCGACGCGACGCGTGTTAATCCACCAATCCATTTGAAAGCGGTCAGAGGGCAAGCCGGCGTTGAGACCGTCGCGCATAACGCCATATTCCGCACGACGATATACATTGCAGACTGCGCCAAGTTTGACGATATTGAAATGGGCGTTTCGGCTGAGCAACGGATCATAGGTCCAGGTGGCATGGTCGAGACCTTGATATCGGATCATCTGCCATTGCGCGCGCTTGAGCGTGAAGCCAATATTCGAATCGCGGTAGGCGGGAAGAATTCCCAGCATGTGCGAGCAATGTTTCGCGCGCGCACCATCCGGTGTGACGTCTAAGCCGGGGAAACCGAAGACGAAGCCGGTTAACTGCCCGTCTATGTACGCGCCGAGGACAAGTCCGCCGTTGTGAACGGCGGTCATTAGCACATGTACAGGAACGACGTCGGTTTCGCTGCCAGGCCAGATTTCGCGCTGCAGGGTTTCGATGGCAATCATTTCTTCAGGAGTTTCGATCAATTTTATGATAGGGGCGGGCATAGGCTAAACCTTCGTATTTATTGTAATCGCAGGGATTCTTTCAGCCTTTGCCAAAGCGGTTTGCGGGCAAGATAGTTAAGCTGGTACGAAAAACGGGCCGGCATGAGACCAAAGATGCGCGTTAGGTTATCCACCGGGCAAGTGCGATTAGCTGAAATATAGTCCAGCCAAAATGAGGAAATATAGGCGCGTGGAAAGAGCGGATCTAACGCGTTGAATAACGCGTGCGTTATAGGAAGCGACAGCGGGAATAGCATGCGTTTAGCGTGGGCGGCGGACATCAGCGTCTCAATAATTTGACGGAATGTAAAATATTCGCCGCCGCCGATCTCGTACGTCTCATTGAGCATTTCGGGGTCTTGCAACGCCCACAGTAACGCGGTGACAAGGTCTTCGACCCACAATGGTTGAAGCAATGTGAGTCCGCCGCCGGGCAACGGAAAGAAAAGCGGAAATGCGCGCAATGCGGCGGTAAGCTCGTTCGTGAAGCGGTCTTCAGCGCCGAATACAACCGTGGAACGAACGATCGTATATGGCGTTCCGCTTTTACGGATAGCCTCTTCGGCAATGCCTTTGGCTTTGTGGACGGGAAACGCCGAAGCCCGGTTCGCGCCGACGTGGCTGAGGAACAGTAAGCGCTCCAGTCCGGCGTCTTTTGCCGCATCCGCAAGAATGCGCGTTCCCTCAACGTCGGTCGCTTGTAGATCGCCGCGCCGTCCATATCCCGCCGCGCTGGCAAGGTGAACCGCCTGACGCACTCCGCGCAAAGCGGCGCGCACGCCTCTCGCATCGTTGAGGCTGGCGACTGCCACCTCAACCGGCACGCCTTTGGGCAGGCGCGGCGAACTTGCGGAGGGGCGCAACAACACGCGCACTTCTTGTCCCGCTTCAGAAAAGTGACGCACGAGCGCGCGACCGATGAATCCGGTCGCGCCGGTAATGAGAATCATAGAGGAAATTATAGCAGAGCCAAAACTGCCGATCGTCGTCTAAAAACGTTCGTGGTACACTGACGCTAATCGGCAACCGCCTACTATGACCGCTTCTACTGCAACCGGCGTCGCTTGCGCCAACATCGCCTTTATCAAATATTGGGGCAACCGCGATAATGATTTACGTTTACCTGTCAACGGCTCCATTTCAATGAATCTGGATGGGTTGGTTACTACAACGACGGTGACTTTCAACGCTTCGCAGCGCGATACGCTTGCGATCAATGGCGGCGAAATAACGGGCAAGGGTTTCGAGCGCGTTTCGCGCATTCTTGATCTCATCCGCGCAATGGCGAATATTAACGAAAAGGCAGACGTGATCAGCGAAAACAATTTTCCCGCCGGTGCGGGAATCGCCTCGTCCGCCTCGGCGTTCGCCGCATTGGCGTTGGCAGGGAGCAAAGCCGCCGGCTTAGATTTAAGCGAACGCGAACTTTCGCGCCTTGCACGGCGAGGATCGGGCTCGGCTTCGCGTTCCATCCCCGGCGGATTCGTCGAGTGGCAGGCTGGCGCGAACGCTGAAGATTCGTTCGCGTTCTCGATCGCTCCGCCGGCTCAATGGAATCTAGTGGATCTGGTCGCTATCGTCAGCGCCGCGCACAAAACGACCGGCTCGACGGAAGGGCACGCGGTCGCTCCCACCAGTCCGCTTCAGGCTGCGCGCGTTAACGATACGCCGCGCCGGCTTGAGATATGCCGAACAGCCATCTTGCAAAAAGATTTTAACGCGCTGGCATCTATCGTCGAATTGGATTCGGACATGATGCACGCGGTGATGATGACGTCTACTCCCGCGCTTCATTATTGGAAGCCCGCTTCGCTCGCGGTGATGACGGCTGTGCGCGCATGGCGAGCGGATGGACTTTCCGTCTGTTATACAGTGGACGCTGGCGCGAATGTGCATGTGATCACGGTTGAATCGGAAGCGCGCGCCGTTGAAGGAAACCTGCGCGCGCTTGCCGGCGTGAACGATGTATTAATCGCGCGCGTAGGCGGCGCGGCAAGACTCGCAGCAAATGGTGATTCTTAAGTAGCGATTCTGTGCACGGACATCACGGAAGAAGCAAAGGAAAACCGTACGATGAAATCCGTATCCAAAATATTTTAATCGCAGCGATTCTCCGAGAGTCACTTAATTTATCGCGTCGCTCGTTCCAACGCTTCGCCAAATTTTTCCAATTCTTCCAGCGTGTTGTAATGCACTGGTCCCACGCGAACCATGCCGCCGGCTTCGAGCAGACCCAAACGCTCCACGATCGCCAGCGCGTAATTATGCCCGTTCCAGACGTAAATATGCTCGTCGCCGATCGCTTTTGCGAGCCGCTCGGGGTCTTTTCCTTTTACTGTAAATGAAACCGTCGGCACGCGCTCATCCAACCGGCTCGAATCGACGATGCCGTATATTCGGGTTCCCTGCGTCGCTTCCACGATCCCGATCAGTTTTCTAGATAATTCCATCTCGTATGCATGCATTGCAGACATGCCCTTCTTCAACTCCAATTTGCGTCCGCTGAAGCCTGCCCGCTCCCAGAGCGGCGCATACTCCGCCCCAAATTGTTTCCCCAGCCATTCGAAGTATTCTAACGCGCCGAGCACGCCTGCGATGCCTTCATGATTCTGTGTGCCGGTCTCAAATTTAGACGGCAGTTCGTTCGACGCCGGGCGCACCTTGTACGCTTTCAATTCGCTCAATAGGTCGAATTTTCCGTACAGCGCCGCCGCATGCGGACCGAAGAATTTATACGATGAACAAACTAGAAAATCGCAGTCAAGGTCTTGCACGTTAATGGGTCCGTGCGGCGCGTATTGCACCGCATCCACATAAGTGAGCGCGCCGGCTTCTTTTGCCATCTTTGTTAATGTCTTCGCCGGGTTGACCGTTCCCAATAGATTGGACGCGTATCCAAACGCGGCGATCTTGGGTTTCTTTTCCAGCGCTTGCGCGAAACTATCCAGATCAAGCGTGCCGTCTTCCACGTCAAAATCTACCCAAAGCAGGTTGCAGCCTTTGTCTTCGGCGATCAGCATCCACGGCGAAATGTTTGCGTCATGATCCATGCGCGTCACGAGGATATTATCGCCGGCTTGTAAGCCCCGCGCCAGCGAACGTGAAATGTGCAGGGTGAGCGTGGTCATATTGTTGCCGAAAATGATCTCTTCGGGACGCGAAGCGTTGAGGAAGTCCGCCATGGCGGCGTGCGCCTCATGTAGGGTCTCGTCAGATTTTCGGCTGGTCTTGAACTGCCCTCCATGGTTGGCGTTATTTTCAAGTAGATAACGGTTGATGCGGTCTAGGCTGGGTTTGGCGATCTGGGTTCCGGCGGGGTTATCGAGAAAAATAGCAGGACGATCAAGCGCGGGAAACTGCTGACGTATAAGCTGGACATCGAACGACATGTTTATACTCCTCTTATGGAATTCAAAATGCGGATACTGTATAATGCAATTGTACATCACGAAAAGGAGGCGATATGTTCAATAATATTTTACTGGCTGTAGACGGTTCGGAGCATTCCCTGAATGCCGCGCGCAAGGCGGCGGAGCTCGCCCGGGTGTTAAAATCTAGCGAACTGCAAGTGGTTGTGGTTTATGACCCGATGCCGCCCGCCCTTGGCGACCCTGATTTTCAGATCGTTCTCAACGCTCGTCTTGAAGGCGCGCAAAAGATCTTGCAGAGCGCGACAGAGGCTATCGGTGAAATTCCCTCTAAAGTCAATGTCGAAGCGATCGCAGGCGACCCGGCTGAGTCTATTATCAGCATTGCTGAAACTCGCAAATGCGATCTGATCATAATGGGCTCGCGCGGACTTGGACGTTTGGCTGGTTTGCTCTTGGGAAGCGCCAGTCAGAAAGTGGTCAGCCTGGCGCCTTGCCCTGTGCTTATTGTGCGCTAGCCGCTTCTTCGGCTTGGGCAAACTCTTCAGGTGTGTTGAGGTTCCAAAACGCGAGACCGCGCGGGTCGGCGGCTTGAATTTCAGCCGCCGTCAATGTGCGCGTCTGCGCTTGTGAGAGCCATGCAGTCGCCTTCCATTGCCTAGCGCGCAGAGCGGCTTCTACTATAGGAAGACAAGCGGCGCGACGATAGACTGCGTGGAATGGTTCGTAGCCTGCTTCTGTTTTTGGGATAACGACATCCGCCTCTTCCGCGATCAGCAGGCGCGTTGCGACCTCGATCAACTTCGCGCTGGCGAACGGCATATCGCATGCGATGATCGCGACGATAGGTTGCGCGGCAGAAGCGATCGCAGTGTAGAGTCCGCCGAGGGCGCCGCGCCCCGCCTCAAGATCTCGAATGAGGCGCGCGCCGAGGAAGGCGAAATCTTCCGGATGATTCGTCGTTACGATAAGTTCATCCGCAATGGGGCGCAATCTCTTCGCGACGCGTTGGATAAGAGGTTCGCCTAAAAAAAGCTTGAGGGCTTTGTCTTCGCCCATACGCGCAGACGCGCCTCCAGCCTGTATACAAACCGTAAGCATGGGGGTATTATAAGAGCGAAAGCGAGGACGCCATGTCAACTCCTATCGGCGAACTTCTCGATTCGTTAACGGCTCCCGCCGAGTTATATGAAAAGCTGCCGAATAAAGCCGTACGCTGTTTTGCGTGTGGGCATCGTTGTTTGATTCGCAAGGGCAAGCGTGGAATCTGTCAAGTGCGCTTCAACCGCGACGGCGAACTGTGCGCGCCGCGCGGATATGTGGCTGCGCTTCAAAGCGACCCAGTGGAAAAGAAGCCGTTTTATCACGTCTTGCCGAGCGCGACCGCTCTAACGTTTGGCATGCTCGGTTGCGACTTTCACTGCGGGTATTGTCAAAACTGGCTGACCTCGCAAGCCTTGCGCGACCCGGCTTCGGACGCATCGGTAAATTTCATTCGGAAGATTTCGCCTGAGGAGATGGTTGCTTACGCGAGAAAAACAAAGGCTGCGCTTGTTGTTTCTTCATACAACGAACCATTGATCTCCAGCGAGTGGGCGGTGGAAATTTTCAAAGAGGCGAAAGCCGCCGGGTTGATGTGCGCGTACGTTTCAAATGGGAATAATACGCCGGAGGCTCTGGAATATCTTGCGCCTTATCTATCCGCGTACAAGATTGACCTGAAGTGTATGAGCGATAAAAACTATCGCAAACTGGGCGGCGTGTTGCAAAATATTCTGGATGGAATTAAGCGCGCGCACGACGCCGGGCTATGGGTTGAGATCGTCACCCTGACGATTCCGGGTTTCAACGATTCTAATGAAGAGTTATGGGATGCGGCGCGATATATCGCCGGCGTTTCAAAAGATATCCCTTGGCATGTGACCGCGTTCCACAAAGAATATAAAATGACCGACCCCGACAACACCGATGCAAAAACTCTGCTTCGCGCGGCTGAGATCGGGCGCGAAGCCGGGTTGAAATTTGTGTACGCCGGGAATTTGCCCGGTCAAGTGGGAGAGTACGAAGACACAATCTGCCCGGGATGCAACTTCCGATTGATCAAAAGGCAGGGGTATATCATTCAAGAGTATCGCATCAGCGGCGAAGGGAAATGCCCGCAATGTGGAGAAACCATCCCTGGACTATGGCATACAGATCCGGCGCAAGCGGTAATGAACCAATCCAATGCGCCGTTGCCCGTTTACTAAATCCTCTTTTGCTGTATAATCTGCCCATTATCCACACGGAAAGGAGCGCCTCTCGACAAAATATTCCATCCTCTCTTCATGCTTGTACGCAACAAAACTCAAAAAATTCTCTCAGGAGGAGAAACGTGAAACGTAACCTATTTTTAGCGCTATCGCTGCTTATCCTCGCGAGCATGGCTCTTGCGGCGTGCGGACCTGCTGCGACGAGCGCTCCCGCGGAACCTGCTGCGACGACCGCTCCCGTAGAGCCCGCCGCGACAACCGCGCCTGTGGAGCCTTCGGCTCCTTTCGAAGGCATGAGCGTGGCAGCGCCCAACTGTGACTACGGCGGCGAGTTCAAGTCCATCGAAGCGGTGGATGAATTCACCGTTAAAGTCTCGCTGTGCGTTCCTGATCCGGCTTTCCCGTCCAAGATCGCATTTTCTTCTTTTGCGATTCAGCCCGCGGAACATTTGGAAGCCACTGGCGGCTCTCCGCTTGAAAATCCCGTCGGAACGGGTCCTTACCAAGTTACATCGTGGGAGCGCGGCAACCAATTAGTCTTCTCTCGCTTCGACGGCTATTGGGGCGAACCCGCTATGAGCAAAACGCTCGTGTTCCGCTGGAGCACCGAATCGGCGCAACGCTTGCTCGAACTGCAATCTGGCTCTGTTGACGGCATTGACAACCCCGGTCCCGACGACTTTGCTACGATCGAAGCCGACTCGAATCTTCAGTTGATTCCGCGTCCGGCGTTGAACATTATGTACATCGGTTTCAATAACAATCCGAAAGTTGACGGTTTTGACAATAGCAAGAATCCGTTAGCCAACGAAAAAGTCCGCGAAGCGATCGCTATGGGCATTGATCGCCAACGCATTGTGGATAACTTCTATCCCGCTGGCTCCGAAGTCGCTTCGCATTTCTCCCCGTGCGCCATTCCGAATGGTTGCGTGGGCGAAGACTGGTACGGCTTTGACGCCGCCGCAGCCAAGGCGTTGCTCGCCGAAGCTGGTTATGCGGATGGCTTTGAAACAGTTTTGAACTATCGCGACGTGGTTCGCAGCTACTTGCCCGATCCGAATATTGTGGCGCAAGACATCCAATCTCAATTGAAGACGAACCTGAACATCACTGTTAAGATCGAAGTGATGGAATCTGGCGCCTTCCTTGACGCTGCCGACTCCGGAAAATTGACCGGCCTGTACTTGCTGGGCTGGGGCGCTGACTATCCCGATCAGACCAACTTCCTGGGCTACCACTTTGGCGCTGGCTCTTCCGCGCAATTTGGCGATAAATTCCCCGACATTGTAGAAGCTCTCGATAAAGGCGCTCAACTTGCTTCTGATGCGGAACGCGCTCCATTCTACGAAGCCGCGAACAACGCCATCAAACAGCATGTGCCCATGATCCCTGTCGCGCATGGCGGTTCCGCTGTGGCGTACAAGGCTGGCTTGCAAGGCAACCCGCACTCTAGCCCGCTCGGCAATGAAAGCTTCGCTGTTATGGGCAATGGCACCGACACCTTCGTCTGGATGCAGAACGCCGAACCCATCTCGCTCTACTGCGCGGATGAAACCGACGGCGAATCCTTGCGCGCTTGCGAGCAGGTAACCCAGTCTCTCCTCGGCTACGAAATTGGCGACACTGCGGTTGAACCGGTATTGGCAGAATCCTATGAAGCCAACAGCGACCTGACCGAGTGGACCTTCCACTTGCGCCAGGGCGTTAAGTTCCACGACGGCTCCTCCTTCGACGCGAACGACGTTGTCACGTCTCTCGCTGTACAATGGGACGCCGCGAATCCCCTTCACAAGGGCAACACCGGCGCATTCTCCTACTGGAGCGGTCTCTTTGGGGCCTTCCTGAACGCGCCCGCTCAGTAAGCAAGTTAGAAGCTCGTTTTTACGTCATTCTCCCGGCGAGGAAACTCGCCGGGAGAATGCAAATTTCTCATGGTTACTTATATCATCCGACGCATCCTCCTTAGCATTCCCGTGTTGATTGGCATTCTGTTCGCCACATTCGCATTGAGCCGTTTGATTCCGAGCGACCCCTGCCGTGCTATGTTGGGCGAAAAAGCCACTGATATTGTATGTAATGAATTTATTGCGCGTCATGGGTTGGACAAACCGATCCCTACGCAATTCGCCGTTTATATGGGGGAGGTCTTTAAGGGCGACTTTGGACGATCTTTTCGTTTTTCCTTGCCAATAACCGAACTTATTATGCAGCGTCTGCCGACTACCGTCGAATTGGCGTTTGCGGCGCTGATGCTCAGCGTCGTCATTGGGATTTCGCTGGGAATCATCTCGGCGGTGCGCCATAATTCATGGATTGACGTTGTAACGATGCTCTGGGCAAATATTGGCGTTTCGATGCCGGTCTTCTGGTTGGGGCTCATGTTGGCTTATATTTTTTCGCTGACCTTAAAAGGCACGCCGTTTCAGTTGCCTCCCTCCGGGCGGCTTTCACCGGGATTGATCCCCGTTCCATTCTACGAAGTGTGGAGTTTGGACTTGGTCAAGGGGACCTTCGCATTTATTATCGCTGATTTTGTTTCTCGAATGCAGGTTATTAATAGTATCTTATCGGGCGATCACAAAGTCCTTAAAGACGCTGTGCAACACTTAATCTTGCCTGCTTTCGCGCTTTCAACGATCTCTACCGCGTTAATCGCGCGCATGACGCGTTCCTCGATGCTTGAAGTGCTTGGGCAAGACTATATTCGCACGGCGCGCGCAAAAGGATTGCGCTATAGGGCGGTTATCTTAAAACATACGTTGAGAAATGCCCTACTTCCCATCGTCACGGTGATCGGCCTTTCGTTGGGCGGTTTGCTCGGCGGCGCGGTATTGACTGAGACCGTGTTTAATTTAGCCGGCGTAGGGCGTATTCTATATGAAGCGATTACTGCCCGCGATTATGGCATTGTGCAGGGGTTCACCGTTGTGATCGCTGTTTTCTTCGTCGTTGTAAACTTGCTCGTTGATCTCTCTTACGCGTATCTCGACCCGCGCATACGGTTGGAATAATCATGGCAAACACTATCTCTACGCTTAACGCGGAAGCGCTTTCGCTCGAATCGGTCAGCCTGTGGAGCGTCACTTGGAAGCGCCTTCTTCGTCGTAAATCTGCTGTGGTAGGCATCTTTATATTGGGGCTATTGATTTTCATCGCGCTAACGGCGCATTGGCTGGCGCCCTACGATCCTACCGCTTCCATGCTCGATATTCCCGGCTATACCGGGCAAGCCACAAAACGACTGCCGCCCTGCATTCACCTGTTGGGCTGCTCGCAAGAAGAGCCGCAGCATATCATGGGGTTGGATGGAAATATTCGCGACGAATTCAGTCGTTTGCTCTATGGCGCGCGCTTAAGTTTGATGGTCGGTTTTGCCACGGTCACATTTGCAATTGTTATTGGAACTGTTCTTGGCGCGTTAGCGGGATATTTGGGCGGATGGGTGGATAACGCCATCATGCGCGTTATGGATGTGTTGCTCGCTTTTCCATCTCTTTTACTTGCCATCGCCATCGTTACTGTACTGGGACCTGGGCTGATCAACGCCTTGCTCGCTATTGGAATCGTATCCATTCCCGCCTATGCGCGCGTCATGCGCAGCAGCGTGCTGTCTGTGCGCGAAATGGACTACGTTTCCGCTACGCGCTCGCTTGGCGGAAATGCCTACGACATACTGTTTCGTCGCATTTTGCCCAATGCGTTGACGCCGCTTATCGTGCAAGGGACGCTGGGCATCGCCACTGCGATTCTAGACTCGGCTGCCCTTTCTTTCTTAGGGCTTGGCGCGCAACCTCCGACGCCGGAATGGGGCGCTATGCTCGGCTCAGAGCGTAATCAAGTGTTCACTGCTCCGCACCTTGTGTTTTACCCCGGGCTGGCGATCATGCTGACCGTGCTGGCTTTCAACTTGCTCGGCGACGGATTGCGCGACGCGCTCGATCCGCGCTTGGCGCATGTCAGTTAAGTAAGATAAAAGCCCCGCGCAACGCGGGGCTTTTATATAGGCTTTCTCGAAAGTGTCTAATCGTTGCCGATGAATTCTTTCGCTTTCTCCACATAGGCGAGGCTTTGATGCCTAAAGTAGGTGTTGTATAACGTGGCGTAATGTCCGCTGCTTGCAAGCAGATCGTTGTGATTGCCCTCTTCAATGATGCTCCCTTTATCCATGACAACGATGCGATCCGCCGCCTTGACTGTCGAAAGGCGGTGCGCGATGAGAATGCTGGTTGACTTCTTCAAGATAAGATTTAACGCCTGCTGAATCTGCCACTCGGTGAATGGATCAATGCTGGCGGTCGCTTCGTCGAGGATGAAGATGGCGGGACGTTGCATCAGCACGCGCATTAATGCCACCAATTGACGCTGCCCCATCGAGAGGTGCGCGCCTCGTTCGCCGACTTCTGATTGAATCCCGTGCGGAAGCGTTTCCAGCCATTCGCCGTCGCCGATGCTGCGCGCCATTTGTAGAATCTCCGCTTCAGGCGCTTCGGGCGCCGCATACCGAATATTATCCGCAACAGTGCCGGAGAATAGGAACGGCGCTTGCGATACAATGCCGAGTTGTTTGCGGTATTGCGTGAGATTAAATTCGCGGATGTCGTTCTTGTCAATTAATAGCCGCCCCTCTTGGAATTCGTAAAAGCGTGCGATCAACTTCGCAATGGACGATTTGCCCGCGCCGGTATGCCCCACGAGGGCGAGCGTTTCGCCGGGGCGGATGTGCAAGCTGAAGCGGGAGAGAATCGGCTCTTTATCTGTATAGCGAAAATTCAGGTCGTCGAAGAAGATTTCGCCTTTCAGAGGCGGTACGCTCTTGGAATCGGTCTGCACAACGTTCGGGTCTGCGTCAATAAGCGCGAAGACGCGTTCTGCCGCGGAAAGCCCGGCTTGGATCTGCGCCCAAAACGCGGAGAGATTCAGCACAGGGAAGAAGAATTCGTCGAGACTCATGATGAAGAGATACCATGCTCCCACCGTAACGATGCCTTGCGCTGCGCTCATACCGCCGGTGTACACCAGAATACCGACAAAAATGCCGCTTAACGCGTTGAGCGTTGGGAAGACCAACGATAAGATAAAGCCGCGTTGCACGTTGACGCGATAGGATTGCTGGTTCGATTCGGCGAATGATTCGAAGATGCTTTTTTCCTGCCGAAAATTCTTAGCGATGGCGATGCCGCTAATGGTCTCTTTGATCGCGGCGTTGACGTCTGCCATGGCTTTCATGCCGCGCTTCGTGACGCGTCGCGCCATGGCGCGAAATCCCAACGCAACCGCAAAGATGAACGGCAGGAAGGCGATCAGCAGTAACGTGAGTTTTACATCGGTGCGGAAGAGAACGATGCCCAGCAAGATCGCCCGTACAAATTGCGCGCCCACGTCGGTGACGATGACGATCAGCTGCCCGAAATCGTTGGTGTCTGAGGTAATGCGCGACACGACGCGCCCTGAAGAAAACTGGTCGTAAAATGAAAGATCGTGTTCCGCTGCGGCGCGGAAGGCGCGCGCGCGCAGATCCAACACCACGTCTCCTACGGCGCGCACAACGAGGCTGCGCCGCGCCCAGTTTAGCCCCCATAAGCCGATTCCAATCAGCAAAACTACTAAGCCTACAAGGCTGATCGCAGAGTAAGTCGGCTGATCTTTGAGCATATCAATCATGCGCGAGACTACGATCGGCAGCGCCGCGCCGACGATCGCTAATGCGATAACGAACAACGTGATCCATGTTAACCGTCGTCTTTGCGAATCGAAGTAACTGAAGATGCGCCGCGTTAGTTCTCGGTCGGTGTATTGACGATCGTATTTTTCGTCTGCAAGTCCGGTAAAGAAGCCCATAGATAGTTCTCTAAATCCTTTAGTTCTCTCGTCTGATATTTAATCTTGATGCGTTATTCTCGAAAGATCCGTGAATATGCTTCGGAGGTTTCCATCAACTCATCGTGCGAACCGATGGCGGCAATGCGTCCTTTACGGAGGACGATGATTAAATCTGCCCAACGAATTTGCGACAAGCGGTGCGTGATAATGAAGGTTGTGCGTCCGCGCGCTGCATTGGAGATGGCGCGTTGAATGCGGTCTTCGGTAGCGGAATCGATGGCGGAAGTGGAATCGTCTAAAATTAAAATGCGCGGATCGGTGAGGAAGGCGCGCGCCAGCGCGATCCGTTGACGCTGTCCGCCGGAGAGCGTCGCGCCTCGTTCGCCGACGATAGTTTCGTATTCCTTGTCGAAGGAATGGATAAAGTCATCCGCCTGAGCGGATTGCGCCGCCGCTTCCACCTCGCTTGACGACGCGCCCGGCTTGCCAAACGCGATATTGTCGCTGATGGAGCGCGTGAACAGGAAAATATCCTGCTCGATCATGGAGATCTGCGAACGGAGCGCAGCGAGATTCCAATCGCGCACGTCTACGCCGTCTATAAGAACCTGCCCTTGAGTCGCGTCGTAGGTGCGGTTGATGAGTTTGACGAGCGTGGTCTTGCCGGCGCCGGTCTGCCCGACAATGGCGACGGTTTGCCCGGCTTTTACCTTGAAGGAAATGCCTTCCAATTCGTTCTCATTTTCCAACCCATAAGAAAAATTGACGTTGTGAAATTCAACCTCGCCTTTGATCGCGCCGGCGTACCCCGTCGCGTTTTGATCGAGGTTGGTCTCACGATTCATCAATTCGAGAATGCGGCGCGCGCTGGATAGTCCGAGCGAGACCTGTGAGTAAGCGAAGATGGACGTAAACGTGGGGAAATCTAATAAACGCAATAATCCGAAATATGCTACGACCGCGCCAACGTTGAGCGCCCCGTTATGGTACAGGATAAGGGCGTGAAATAGCCCGAACGCGTACGCAGCGCCGAGCAGCAGCATGGCGGCGTAACGTCCTTCGAGATCGCCCTGCTTAACGAACGCATTGCGCACGCGGCTGGCGTTCATCACGAACTTATCCACTTCCGCGTTTTCTTGCGAAGCGCCTTTGACGACTTCCACGCCGTCCAATGATTCGGACAGATGCGTGTTCATCGTTCCGAATGAAGCGCGCACTTCGTCGGTGATCGGAGCGAGCGTTTTCAAATAACGAAAAAGGATGACGAAGTACAGAATGATAAAGGCAATGGGCGTAATGACTAACGATGGATGATAACGTCCCGCCGCAAAGATCGGCATAAGGATGAACACGAACGAGCCGATCACTAAATTTGCCCCCGGACTGAACATATAGTTGACTTCGCGCACATCGTTCGTCGCGCGCGCCATCGTATCGCCGACCGGCTGTAAGTTGTGGAAGGTCATGCTCTTGCCGAGCAGAGAGAGGTACAACTCGTCGCGTACTTGTCGCTCCATCTTTTGCGCGAGCAATTCCGCGCCGAAGTTGCGTCCCAATTGCAACGCGCCGCGGATGATCTGCGAGAAGCCGATGATTAACGCCAGCGGTAAAAGAACGCTGATGTCAGGAGTCGGTTTTAACATTGCGTTGAATGCGTCGCCGGTTAATACCGGCACGACTGCGGCGAGGGCGGCGTTGCCAAGCGCGCCCAGAATCAACATTACGATGATCCATCCATGGCGCGATGCGTGCGACCAGACCCAGCGCGCAGGGCTGGAGCGGTCGTAGACTTTCTGTTGAGATAATGAAAATTCGGCTGGAGCGGTCAATGTGGTCATAGCGGAAAAAATTCTCTCGTGGTTTGTTTGACGTCACGAGAGCCCATATCAATTCCTTAGTATGCAGGCGAAATATTCTGGATTTTCGCACTCGGGTCGAGAGGTTGTCTAAACCTTCTAAACGAGATGTGTAGCAGCGTTCAAATTCTACCACGTCAAGCGTAACTTCCGATTTGGAGAAGGGTTATCGTATTTAGATTCGTCCGCGCGGATGGTCAAAAAATTCTTATTCAAGGAGATTCAAAATGAAAATGCCCTCGACGATTTCTGGTTGGTGCATGTGGTTGTTCTTCCTTTGGTTCGGCGTCGGTTCATTTGTGACATTACCTTTCGCTGCAACGGTTTCCGGCGTACTTGCCCTCGCCTATGCCGTGTTCGCTCTGCTCGGCAAATAACAAGCGTAGTTGTAAAAACGACCTCCTTCGTAGGAGGTCGTTTTTATTTAAGCGTCGAAAACAATTCTGCAAAGCGCATTGAATATTCCCAGCCTGTTTGATCTTCGATTCCCCACCACGCGGATAGAATTGCGTGCGCTATGCTCCACTCAATAATGCGTTCGCGCTCAAATTCTAAATGTTCATGCAGGATGTCAACCCGTCGTTTCATTCGCAACTTCAGCCGGCTGCTCTGTAGCGACATTCCCCACGGGTTCATCATTAGCGGACCGATTTCGTAGCACGCAGGACCGATCACCCCCTTCGGGTCAATCGCCAGCCATCCTCGCCCCGACGATAAAATATTGAAATGATGCAAATCTCCGTGCATCAAAATGGGACTGTGATTCTCCGCAAAGAATTCTTTCGTTGACTGTTCAACTCGCGCCACAAGTTTTTCATCCAGCGGACCCGTCCCGCCGTTGAACATTTTCCGCAAGCGCTTTAATCCATCGAACCAATCGGCGAGTTGGATAAACTTACTTTGGTTTGTCATCCTGAGCGATAGCGAAGGATCTCCACCAACGTGGTCAAGACCCTTCGCCCCTTCGGGACTCAGGGTGACATGATCAAGCGAGCGCCAAACCCTTTTCATTGTCTCTGCCGCAATGCGCGTCGCTTCGTCGTCATCTTTAAGAGTTGCAAGAGTCTCGCCGGGCTTTAATCGTTCAAGCAGAATAAACCCCTTCTCTTCATCGAAGTCAATCAGTTTACAAGCGCCCTCTCCGTTGAACGATCGCAACGCCGCGATCTCACTCGTTAACTCCTTGCGCGGGATGCCGATTTTGAGGACGACTTTGTTTTCTCCCTCACCCCTAACCCTCCCCTTTGAGGTGCTTCGCGATCTCCCAAAGGGAGAGAGGGATTCTGCGAACGCCACAAAATTGTAGGAAAGGTTCGGGACAGGTTGAATATTTGTCAACCCCCAGCGCGCGGAGGCTTCGTCAATCAACGCTGGCAGATCGGCGAGAAAGCGCGCCCCAGTTTCGCCGAAGACTTTAACTGTTGTTGAAATATAGGCGTATCGGAGATTCAATCTGTGCTTACAGCGCGCAACGAAATGATCGGATTTCCTTGCTTGCGGAACCGGAGAATATCCGGATGCGACTTGGCGTAATGCGTCATCTTCTCGGTGTCCCAAGATACGCGTCCTTGTGTGTATGTGGCGCGATAAGACCCGCCTGTGACGGATTCGCCGTATAGCAACACGTCTGTTTTGATCTCGTTCTCCAGCGCGGTAATATTTTCTTCTACTGCGTCCAGAACCGGCGTGAATTCCAGTTCGAGCGCGTCGAGATCGGACTGAATCCGCTTGAGGATTTCGGTTCGTTTGGCTTCGTATTCCATGCGCGCCACGTCTGCTGCGCCGCGTAGAGTAGTCAAGCGTTCCAATTTTTCAGCGATATGTTCTCGCGCCGGTTGCCCATCTACGGTTCGTAATTCATTAACGACGATATGTTTGAGCGCGGTCTTCAATTCTTTTTGCCACGTTTTGCTTTTGCAGCGTTCGAGTATCTCCCCAAATAATTGACGAAGATACTCGGGGCTGGCGTCTCGTCGTGCAGCGAGCGCCGAAAGCGGTTCCCTAGGTTCGCCGTCTAAGCCGTAATAGCGCGCCAGAGTTTGATAGTAGGTATCTTTGCCTGCGTCGCTGGTCAGTCGTTCGTGAATGACTTGCAAAAATTGAGCGACAACCGCTTCCAGCGCGCGATCTGACAGACGCTCGATCTGCGACGTTTCGAAACCCAACTCGCCGAACAAGTTGCGCAGCGTCTGCTCCTCTCCATAGATCGCCGATAGTAAGTCATTCAGTCCGATAGTTTGGATTTTAAAGTCCATGATCCTTCCTCTTTCATGATAGGCGTTATTTTGATAGGGCTTACTGAATAAGGAGCGCCTACGCTGCTCACAATGGAAACAATTTCTCGAATACTTCGGGGCAGTATTTTCGAACCATCTCGCTGGACAGACCGTTCTCCTTACAAATCTCTGCGTACAAATCTACAGACGGGCGTTTGATCCGCTTTTGAGTCTCCGCGTCTAAGCCCCACAGACCGAAGCGCTGAGTCCAGCCGCGCTCCCATTCGAAGTTATCCACCAACGACCAGTGGAAGTATCCCTTCACGGGGAAGTTGAAATTGACTGCGCGCCACACCTGATGGATGTGTTGCGCGATATAGCGCGGGCGCATCTTGTCCTCCGCGTCTTCCACCCCATTCTCTGTGATGTAAATTGGCAGGTTGGGGTACGTCTGCGTCGCCCATTTGATCGTGTCGAATATTCCTTGCGGGATGTTGGCGATCATCTTCGTCGCGCTGAAGTCCGAATCTTCAGGGAAGTAGCGCTTCCCAAAAAGTTCTTTTGCGTTCGTAATATCAAATTTGACGGTATCCACCGAATAATAATTAAGTCCCAGAAAATCCTGCGTTCCTTTTGCTTCGGGAATTTGTACGCTGCCCAGCGGAGATCGCATCATTCCGCCGCTCAAAGCGCTGGGGAACGCCATATTGATTCCGCTCGATTGAATATTTCGCATGAGTCTGTCAAGCGGCGACCACCAGCGGCGCGGCGTCATTGGGCGATAATGGAGAGCGTACCCGACGCGCGCGTCGGGCTGAATTTCGTGGATGGCGCGATATGCGGCGGCGTGTCCGCGAATCATATTGGCTTGGACTTGCATGGCGATTTTCAACCCGCGTCGTTTGACGGGGAACGCGCCCGCGACATATCCGCTTAACGCATACACGTTCGGCTCGTTGATCGTGCACCAGATCGAACAATATTCTTTCAACGCCTCTACTGTTTTGCGAACGAACTTCTCGAATAGCGCAACGGATTCTTCGCGCTCCCAAGCGTCCATTTCGTAGAACCATAACGGATCCGTGAAATGATGCAGCGTGACCATTGGAGTCATACCGCGTTCTTGCAGTCCGCGCAACATAGCGCGATAACGCTCCAGCGCGTTTTCATCCCATGTATCGGGCGTCGGTTGAATGCGGCTCCACTCCACCGAGAAACGATGCGAGTTCTGTCCGCCTTCTGCGGCGCGATCGAAGTCTTCTCTCCAGCGTCCGCCCCACCAATCGCAGGCGAGCCCAGACGTTCCGTCGGTGTGACCGTCTTGTTCCCATTTCCACCATTGATTGTTGGTGTTGTTGCCTTCCACTTGATGCGATGATGTCGCCGTCCCCCATAAAAATCCGCGCGGAAAATGATACGTTGCTTGAGGCATCATGGTCTCCTAGTCTCTAGTTATCTAGTCTCTTGCCTTGCAAGATACGCCAGATATAATGCGACCGAACCCGCTACCGCCGCGTTAAGTGATTCGACCTTCCCGCGCATGGGAAGTTTTAACACGATGTCGCATTTTTTCCGCGTGAGTTGACGAATCCCCTCGCCCTCGCTTCCGACGACGAGCGCAGTTGATCCAGTTAGGTGCCGTTGAGTCTTCGTCCCGATCGTTTCCCCGTTTTGATCAAGCCCCACTACCCAAATATTTTCTTCTTTCAACGCGTCAATCGCCTGCGCGAGATTCATCCGCGCAATAAGCATATGTTCGCTCGCGCCCGACGACGCGTTGACGACTGCGGGCGTAACCTCCACCGTATGCGCCAGTGGGATAATAATGCCATGCGCGCCGGTTGCTTCGGCTGTGCGAATGAGCGCGCCGAAATTTTGCGGATCGTTCAATGCATCGAGCAACAGCACGAACGGCGGCTCGTTCCTCTTGCGAGCGTTCTCCAGAATATCCAACAAATTGGCATAGGGATACGCGCTTGTTTCGGCGACAACTCCCTGATTGTGCTCGTGGATCTTATCCAATTGCGGGCGTTTCGCCTTGACGACCTGAATCTTCCGTTGAGCGACCAACGCCATCACATCGGCGAGTTTGCCTTTGATCTGCACATTGTCGGCGAGCTCGATCTTAAACACCTCTCTGCGTTGGGCGCGCAAAGTTTCGTAGATCGCGTTGCGAGAGTAGATGAATTCTTTCATGATTGCATGATTGTACCGTAGAGATTGCGCGCTGAAGAGAAGACTGCAGTGAAATCGCTCGTCTAATGACGCCATAAAAAACAGGGCTGTCTCTCGACAGCCCTGCTCAATTTCGCAAAACTTACGCCGCAAACGGCGCTCTCAGTCTTACGAGACGGGTACTACGTTGGCGGCTTGCAGACCTTTGGGACCGTCCTCGACGGAAAATTCCACTTTCTGCTCGGCTTCCAACTTGCGGTAGCCATCGGATTGAATGGCGCTGAAATGTACGAACACATCTTCGCCATCGTCACGGCCAATAAAGCCGTAGCCCTTGGTGGCGTTGAACCACTTCACCGTACCGACAAATCGATCTGACATCTTACTACTCTCCTGCTGAGAAATTTTTTTACGCGCATCGCGCGCACGCGCAAGATTATCACGCCTAATTTAACATGTCAAGAGGGCGCTGCCGCTTTCTCGCGCCGCTCAGGCTGGTTCTTGACGTGATAGAATGTCGTTCACCTTCTGTGATTCGGATTCTAGGATACGGATGAAAACGAACTTCGAATATCTTTCCGCAAATTATGTTATCAACCTAATCCCAACGGGCAAATCTCATCGAGCCGCGATGGGAGATAAAACAGTAAATGTTGAAATCCTCCGCGCCGAGAATGGAAAGTTGGATTTACTCATTGACGGCGAACGCGTTGTCGCTTTCATTTCCGCCGATGGCGCGAAACGCTGGGTCACGATCAACGGGCGGACGTTCATGCTGACCAAGCAATCTGGCGTGCGCAAACGAGGCGGCGGAGGTCAACAAAGCGCGGGCGGATTAACCGCGCCCATGCCGGGACAAGTCCGCGCGGTGAACGTCAGCGAAGGCGAATCGGTCACAAAGGGGCAAACTCTTTTGGTCCTCGAAGCGATGAAAATGGAGATCAGAATCCAAGCGCCGATGGATGGCGTGGTGAAGAAATTGCTTGTGAAACAGGGACAGACCGTTGAAAGAGAGCAGACATTAATTACTGTAGAATGAAAGAGGAAAGAAGAAAGAAGGATGAGTGAATCTCTTTCCTCTTTCTTCTTTCGTTATCAAGGAGTTAACCATGGCTGGAAAATACTTTGATGAGCTAGGAGTTGGCATGAAATTCAAACACGGCGGGCGCACTGTCACCGAAATGGACAACGTGCTCTTCACCTCGTTGACGATGAACACGCAACCTCTGCACCTCAACGAGGATTTCGCGTCAAAGACCGAATTCGGTCAGCGGCTGGTGAACGGCATATTCACTTTCGGCTTGGTCGTCGGCTTGACCGTGTCCGATCTCACCGATGGAACTATCGTAGCAAATTTGGGATATGACAAGGTCGCGCATCCCAACCCCGTTTTTCACGGCGACACAGTCTACGCCGAAAGCGAGATCATCGAGAAGCGCGAGTCAAAGTCGAGACCTGAGGCGGGCATCGTGCGAATCAAATGCTGGGGCAAGAAACCAGACGGTACAATTGTGGTTGAGTTCGAGAGAACGGCGATGTTTTTAAAACGGTCAAAGGTTGAAAGTTAGAAAGTTGCAAGTGACTTTGTAACCTTTAACCTTAAACTTTAAACGGAGAAAAATGCACTCACGACGCGCAATCCTCTACATGCCCGGCGATGACCGCCGCAAAATTGAAAAATCCACCACCCTCGGCGTGGATTCTATATGCATGGACATGGAAGACGGCGTGGCGGCGAACAAGAAGAACGAAGCGCGGGAGGTCATTGCTGGGGCGATGAAGGAATTGGACTTCGGCAAGTCTGAGCGGTGCATTCGTATCAATCAAATTGGTTCAGGCTTGGAAAAATACGATCTCGCCGCCGCGCTGGCGACAAATCCTGACACGATTGTCGTTCCCAAAGTCGAGACTGCGGAACAAGTGAAATGGGTCAGCGAGCACATCGAGACGTATGAACTTTCGAGCAAGTTGAACATCGGGAGTATCCGCTTGTTGGTGGGAGTGGAAACCGCCAAGGGAATCATGAACCTGAAAGAGATCGCCGAAGCGGATAAACGACTCGAAGCCATCATCTTCGGCGGCGAGGATTTCGCCGCATCCATTGGCGCGGTGCGGACGAAAGAGGCGACCGAGTTGCTTTACGCGCGGCAGGCGGTGGTCACGGCATGCGCGGCGAACGATCTGCAGGCAATTGACATCGTGTTCATTGACTTCAAAGACCTCGATGGTCTGCGCGCCGAAGCGGAGCAGGGAGCGCGGTTCGGCTTCAGCGGGAAACAGATCATCCACCCGAATCAGGTCGAGGCGGCGCAAGAGGCGTTCACTCCATCCGACGAGGCGATCGAGTATGCAAAACGAATCGCCGAGTCGTTCGAGTCCAGTCAAAAAGAGGGCAAAGGCGCGTACGCGCTGGATGGCAAGATGATAGACATGCCGTTGCTCAAGAACGCGCAAAAGGTGTTGGATCGGGCGAAGGCGGCGGGGAAGATCGAGTAGCCGATATTGCACATCGTCCCGAAGATTCTTTCATAGAATCTTCGGGACGATAACCGCTTAGGGAATTTCCATTACATCGTAAGGCGTAACTTGGTAAACGTAATAGTTCAGCCAATTTGAGAATAATAGGTTGGCATGCGAACGCCAGCGGACGTTAGGAACGCTGGCGGGATCGTCTTGCGGATAATAATTCTGAGGAACGTCAATTGGCAAGCCCTTGTTTATATCGCGATCGTATTCGGCTTTGAGTGTCAGCGGATCGTATTCAGAATGCCCGGTGATATAGAAGCGGCGTTCATCTTTTGAGGCGACGATGTAAATCCCGGCTTCGTCTGATTGAGCGAGAATTTCCAAGTCTTGAATCTTTGCCACGTCTGAAGAACGGATCTCTGTGTGGCGCGAGTGCGGAGCGTAGAAAACATCGTCGAAACCGCGCGTCAAGGAAGAAGTCGGCTTTAAGAGACGATGTTCGTACACGCCGAAGACTTTGCGCGGCAGGTCGTATTTTGGAATCCCATATTTGTAATACAGGGCGGCTTGCGCTCCCCAGCAAATATGGAAGGTCGATTCGACGTGCGTTTCAGCCCAATCGAAAATGCGGGTTAATTCGTGCCAATAATTTACGGCTTCAAACGGCATTTGCTCGACCGGCGCGCCGGTGACGATTAGCCCGTCGAATTTTTCCGATTTGATCTCGTCGAAAACGACGTAGTGTTTAAGCAAATGTTCCGCCGAGGTGTTCTTGGATTCGTGCGAAGCGGTGTGAATTAATGCGACTTCCACTTGCAGCGCCGAGTTGGACAGTAAGCGCAGCAGTTGCGTTTCGGTGACGACCTTTGTGGGCATTAGATTTAGAATGGCGACGCGCAGTGCGCGAATATCTTGGCGCGCGGCGCGTTCTTCGTCCATAACGAAGATGTTTTCGCGTTCAAGAATGAAGCGGGCGGGCAGTGTGATTGGGATTTTTACCGGCATGGAGAAATGCAAGGATGAACGTGGAAGGGCGAATGTTGGTTCGATTCGCCCTTCTCGTTTTTTCCCTGTCCTTTCTATGAGAGCGCTTGCTCCAGATCCCACAGAATGTCTTCGATGTCTTCGATGCCGACGCTCAAACGGATGAAATCTGGGCTGACGCCCGCCGCATTAAGTTGCTCGTCGTTCAACTGGCTGTGAGTGGTGGTGGCTGGATGAATAGCAAGGCTGCGCGTGTCGCCGACGTTGGCAAGATGGCTGAACAGTTGCAGGCTTTCGATGAACTTTCTGCCAGCCTCTGCGCCGCCTTTTACGCCGAATCCGAGGATCGCGCCCGCGCCTTTAGGTAGATACCTTTTAGCGCGTTCGTAATCGGGATGGCTCTTCAGCCCGGGGTATTTCACCCAGCTTACTTTGGGATGACGTTCCAGATATTCGGCGACCGCCTGAGCGTTTTGCACATGACGATCCATGCGCAGGTTCAACGTCTCTAATCCTTGTATGGTTTGCCAGGCGTTAAATGGAGATTGGCAAGCGCCGACGTCGCGCAAGACGTGTACGCGCGCTTTGATGGCGAACGGGGGCAAGCCGGCTCCCGTCAAGGAAGCGTAGACTAAACCGTGATAAGAGGGATCGGGCGTGTTGAAGTCTTCAAACTTGCCATTGCTCCAATCGTAATTGCCGCCGTCTACAATGATGCCGCCGATGGAGTTTCCCTGTCCGTTGATAAATTTTGTCGTGGAATGTGTGACGATGTGCGCGCCCCATTCCAGCGGTCGGAAGAGGTACGGCGACGCGAAGGTGTTGTCAATAACCGTAACCAGTTGGTGTTTTCGCGCAATTTCAGCGATTTCCTCGAAAGGAAAGACTGCAATATCGGGATTGCCCAGCGTTTCGCCATATATGACTTTGGTGTTGGGTGTGATCGCCGCCTCAAAATTCTTGGGCTCCGACGGATTCGCGAATGTGGTTTTGATTCCCAATTTTGGCAGCGTGTACGCCAGTTGATTGTAGGTCCCGCCGTATAAACGAGACGACGAGACAATGTGGTCGCCTGCCTTAAGTAGGGTGAAAATGGTTTGAATTTGCGCCGCATGCCCTGAACTGGCGGCAAGCCCGGCAACCCCGCCTTCCAGCGTGGCGATGCGTTGTTCTAACACATCGGTAGTGGGGTTCATTAGACGCGTGTAAATGTTGCCTAATTCTTTGAGCGCGAATAGGTTGGCGGCGTGTTCCGTATTTTTGAATTGGAAGCTGGTTGTTTGATACAACGGCACAGCCCGGCTTCCGGTTGTGGGGTCGGGCGCATACCCGGCGTGCAACTGCTTAGTGGCAAACCCTAACTTGCGTTCTTTGATCGTGGACATGTGAGTCTCCTCTTGAATTTTTAACTAAATTCCGCCCATCAGAAGAGACAAGTTTATTAAGCGCTTAAAAAAACTGCCTCTTCTGAAAGCACAAGAAGAGGCATACGTCTATACCATCCTCTCATCTTCCAGATAATGAATAGCTGTACTATTCTTATTTGCCGAAATTGGCACCATAACGTGAAGTTTGGTTGCCGAGGCTTCGCAGGGTCGGTCCCTCCGCCTCTCTGGATAAGAGCGAATATTTAATTTCGAGTTTTATATCAAAATACTTCCAGCATGTCAAGATATTAATAGATTTTGGCTGACCAACAACTCTGCGTTGTAGATCGAGCCGCCCGCCGCGCCGCGAATCGTGTTATGCGAAAGGACGACGAATTTAATATCTAGAAGCGGGTCTTTGCGCACGCGTCCGACGACGGTCGTCATACCTTTGCCGGTGAGGCGGTCGAGTCGCGGTTGCGGGCGGTCGGCTTCTTCTCGTAGATGGATCGCCGGCGCTGGCGCGGAAGGCAGTTCGCGCGCTGCTGCTGGGGCTTGATAAGCGCGGAGGGCTTGCGAAACAGTTTGAACGTCGGGAGGCGGTGCGGAGAGTTCTATGCTGGCGCATACCGTGTGACCGTCTAACACCGCTACGCGATTGGCATGAACGGAAAATTGTATATCCGCCAATTCGATCGCGCCGTTGACTAAGTTCCCAAGCATCTTGCGCGGCTCCCATTCCACTTTTTCTTCCTCGCCGTTGATGTTAGGGATGACGTTGTCAATCATATCCATAGATGAAACGCCCGGGTAGCCCGCGCCTGAAAGCGCTTGCATCGAAACTGCGAAAACTTTCTTTACGCCGAATGCGTCGTCTAATGCTTTGAGCGCCACCGTTAATCCCGCGCTGGTGCAATTAGGGTTTGCGACGATGCATCCGCTCCAGCCTTTGTCGCTGCGCTGTCGTCGGATAAGATGAATGTGATCTGCGTTGACTTCAGGCAACAGCAGTGGAACGTCTTCGGCGCGGCGGTAAGAGGATGCGTTTGAGCAGACGGCTGCGCCTGCTTTTGCGAACTGCGGCTCCAATTCTTGGGCGATCTCGTTGTGCAATGCAGAGAAAACGATTCGAGCTTGAATGGCTTCCGTCGAAGCGGGGACAATTATCATCTCTTTGGCGTATGCGGGCATCGGAACGTCTAGAATCCAGTGCGCGGCTTGCGAGTAGCGTTGTCCGACGGATCTGTCGGATGCGGCGAGCGCTGCGACTTCAAACCAAGGGTGATTGTCGAGCAACGAGATGAATCGTTGCCCGACCGAACCGGTTGCGCCTAAAATTGCTACAGGGATTTTATTCATGAAATTTCCTTGTATGAATGGAGATTAAGTTAATGCACGATCAACTCGTGCAGCGATTTGACGGCGTTTTCGGTATCGTTGGCGTTTACAACGACGCTGATCGAAACCTCGGATGAGCCCTGAGCCACAGCCAGCACGTTTATGCCGTATTCTCCCAACCGGCTGAAGATTCCTCCCGCTACGCCTGACGCGCTCCGCATGCCCGCGCCCACCACGGTCACAATGGAAACGTCGTTGGTTGACCAGACCTTATCTATCTTGCTCTCTTCGAGCTCGTGAGCAAACGTCGTTTTGAGCGCGTTTAAAACGTCTTCGGCGGTTTCAGACGGCACTGCAAAACAGATAGATTGTTCGGACGACGCCTGCGTAATGAGCGGCACGTTTGTCTTAGTAGACGTTACCGCGCCAAATGCGAGCGCCGCCATGCCCGGTACGCCTACCATACCGCGCCCCTCGATCGTTACCAGACGCTGTTTCTGGATCGCCGTCACCGCTTTAATGACGCGCTTACTCTTTTTTCTAGCGGCGGTCAGGCGCGTACCTTCTTGCGCAGGGTTGAATGTGTTGCAAATCCTCAAGCCAATGCCCGCTTCTACAATAGGGCGGATTGTTTTGGGATGCAGCACTTTAGCGCCGTAGTACGCCAACTCGGCAATCTCTCCGTAACTGATCTCAGACAGCGTTTTGGCAGACGTGACCATGCGCGGATCGGTGGTCATGACGCCGTCTACATCGGTCCAGATCCAGACCTCGTCGGCAGGCAGGACGGAACCGATAATGGCGGCGGAATAGTCGCTGCCGCCTCGCCCTAAAGTAGTGACTGCTCCGTCGGCGTTCGCTCCGATAAAACCTGTGGTGACGAAGATATTGCCCGCGTCCAGCGCTGGGTTTAACAAGGCTCGTGTTTTCTTTCGCGTTGCGTTGAAATCGGGACATGCATTCTGAAAATTCGAATTTGTAACGAGAAACTCTGTCGCTTCGACGCCCTGTGCGGCGATACCTGCATCGTTGAGGGTTGCCGTGAGCAATCGCAGACTCATTCTTTCCCCGAGCGCGGCTATCGTGTCTAGCGCGCGTGGGCTTCCTGCGCCGAGAACCTGAATGGAGTCGCATAATTTAACGAAGATCTGAATCAAGCCTTCAATCTCTCTTATAGTTTCTGCGAGCGTCGTTTTGTTTTGAATTAACGCCTCTGCCGCCGAGAAATGTTTTTCTCGCAATGAGCGTTCGGCATCGGGTGCGCCGACTGGATGATTTGCCGAATCCAATAATAGATTCGTCACACCAGCCATCGCCGAAGTTACAACGACGATGCGATCCCAATCGCGGCGCGAGTCACGAACGATGCGCGCCGTTCTACGCAGCGCGTCCGCAGAACCGACAGATGTGCCTCCAAATTTCATGATGAGCGTTTTTTGTTCCGTCATTTCTTCTCCTTATAAAACCTCAACTGGATGGCGAGACAAACAAAAACGCCCCGCGTTTTCCGCGAGGCGTCTCGTATTGATTCAACCTTTTTGATTCGGCTGCATCATCTCAAGCGCAAACTCCTCACGGAAAGCCGGGAGGTAAACATCGCCATAGTCATGCAACAACGAGCCGATTTCATAATGAGCGCGATTGTATGACGGAGAGAGAGCGTTGTCAAGGTAAATTTTGCGCCTTGCCGCGAAGAGTGGAACGGCGGCGCCAGTTTGACAATCGCTCTCTTTTTTGCTACACTTCAGTTGTCAGACAAATGTAGTCTAGTCGTGTCGTATTTACAACCTAACCCTTACCCGCCATGTCTTCGCTTCTTGTCAAAAACGCTCACCTTATTGTTATGGACGACCGCAATACCGAATTTTCGGATGGCGGTCTTTTTATCGAAAATGGTTTCATCTCGCAAGTCGGCACGACGCGCGATCTGCCCTCTACGGCGGATGAAGTCCTCAATCTTAAGGGCCGCGTTGTGTTGCCGGGGCTTGTCAATACGCATCATCATTTCTATCAAACTCTTACACGCGCTGTCCCCGCCGCGCAAGACGCAAATCTGTTTAATTGGCTGACGACGCTATACCCGATCTGGGCGAAAATTCAGCCCGACGATATTTTCACCTCGACCCAAACGGCGTTGGCGGAACTTGCCCTATCTGGATGCACCACCGCCTCGGATCATCTCTACCTTTACCCAAACGGTTCAAAACTCGACGATGAGATTGCCGCGGCTGTGGAAGTGGGACTTCGCCTCCACGCCTCGCGCGGCTCGATGTCGCTGGGCGAATCGAAAGGCGGTCTCCCGCCCGACAGCGTGGTGGACGACGAAGACTCCATCCTCAAAGATTCGCTGCGTCTCATCCAAAAATATCACGACCCGAAGCCCGGCTCGATGGTACAAATTGTTTTGGCTCCGTGTTCGCCGTTCAGTGTGACTTCCGACCTGATGAAACAATCTGCCAGGTTCGCGCGTGAATATGGTGTGCATCTCCACACGCATCTCGCTGAGACCGAAGACGAGGAACAGTTTTGTTTGGAAAAATTCGGTCATCGCCCTGTCGGGTACATGCAAGAAGTGGACTGGGTCGGCGGCGACGTTTGGTTTGCACATGCCGTGTGGGTGAACGACGAAGAGATAAAAGTTTTCGCCAAACATAACTGCGGAGTGGCGCACTGTCCCACCTCGAACATGCGACTCGCCTCAGGCATCGCTCCGATCAAAGAATATCGCAAAGCAGGCGTGAATGTCGGCTTGGGCGTGGACGGCTCCGCATCCAACGACGGCTCGCACCTCCTCGCCGAAGTCCGCAATGCAATGTTGTTGTCTCGTGTGAAAGAGGGTATTACTGGTTTCTCTGCCAGTCCATCCCCCTCTCCCAGCGAGAGAGGGGCTAGGGATGAGGGCGAGCGCAAACTCATGACCGCCCGCGAAGCGTTATATCTAGGAACGCGCGGTGGGGCGGCGGTGTTAGGCAGAAAAGACATCGGCTCTCTCGAAGTTGGCAAATGCGCCGATTTCTTCGCTGTTGATTTGAATAAACTTGGCTTTGCGGGAATGCACGACCCGGTTGCGGCAATTGTCTTTGGCCAGCCTGTCAACGTCGAGTATACGGTTGTCGGCGGAAAGTTCGTCGTCAAAGAAGGTCGTCTCGCGACAGTTGATGAGCGGAAATTAATTGAGAGACATAACAGCGCGGCGAAAAGATTGCTGACAAATTAAAAACGTTGGAACGCTGGAGCGTTCCGTCTTCAAACGGAGATTCCTATGCCCTCCTCTGCTACATTAACTCATGCTCTCATAGATACGGCTATGGGGCGCGTTCCCGCCGATCTTGTGATTCGCAACGGGCAATGGGTGTGCGTGCAATCAGGCGAGATCATTCCGCAGACTGATATCGCTATCAAGGACGGACGCGTCGCCTACGTTGGGGGAGACGCAAGCCATACGATCGGTAAAAAAACAAAAGTGATCGAAGCGAACGGGCGTTACCTCGTCCCCGGCTTGCTCGATCCGCACATGCATGTTGAGTCGGGCATGGTCACGGTGACCGAATTTGTCCGCGCGGTGGCGGTCCGCGGCACGACGGGCATGTTTATTGATCCACACGAGATCGCCAACGTCTTCGGTTTGCGCGGCGTCAAGTTGATGGTGGACGAAGCGCAAAAGCAACCGATCCATGTGTGGGTGCAAATGCCTTCCTGCGTGCCGTCGGCGCCGGGGTTGGAAACGCCCGGCGCTACGATCGGACCTAAAGAAGTTGCGACTGCGATGAAATGGAAAGGCGTCATCGGGTTGGGCGAGATGATGAACTTCCCCGGCGTGTTTATGGGCGATAAAAAAATGATCGAAGAAATGACGATCACTCATGCGGCGGGAAAAATAGTCGGCGGGCATTACGCCTCGCCCGATCTCGGAATTCCATTTCACGGCTACGTCGCTGGCGGCGCGGAGGACGACCACGAAGGCACGCGCGTCGAAGATGCGGTGGCACGCGTGCGTCAAGGCATGAAAGCCATGTTGCGCTACGGCTCGGCGTGGTTCGATGTGGAATCGCAAGTCAAAGCCATTACCGAAAAGAAACTGGATTCGCGTCGCTTCCTATTATGCACCGACGATTCGCACGCGGGGACGTTGACCGGCGAAGGTCATATGGATCGTGTCTTGCGTCACGCCATCGAATGCGGGCTTCCGCCGATGACCGCGATTCAGATGATGACGATCAATGCTGCCGAACATTTTGGTCTGAGCAAAGAGCTTGGTATGATCGCTCCTGGTCGTTGGGCGGATGTGGCATTGGTGAGCGACTTAAAAAACTTTCAGGCGGAGATGGTGATTGCAAAAGGAATTGTGATTGCGGAAGGCGGGGAGTGGAAAGTGCGCTTGCCAAAGTCTTCTTATCCCGCATGGGTGAAGAATTCGGTGAAGTTGAAGAGAAAGTTAAACGCGGGGGACTTTAGGTTACAAGTCACAGGTCACAAATCACAGGTCAAAGCCAATGTTATCGGCATCATTGAGAACCAGGCTGGGACTCAACATTTGACCTTTGACCTTCAACCTGTCAACGGCGAGATCAAAGCCGACGTTGCGCGCGACCTTGCCAAGATCGCCGTCGTCGAACGCCACAAAGCGACGGGCAAAATCACGATGGGACTTGTCAGCGGGTTTGGATTCACCGTAAAATGCGCCGTCGCCTCCACCGTCGCGCATGATTCGCATCACATGATCATCGTTGGCACGGACGACGAAGCGATGGCGTTAGCGGGCAACGCGTTGGCGCGATGCGGAGGCGGGCAGGTCGTTGTGTTGGACGATAAAATTATCGGCTTGGTCGAGATGAAGATAGCGGGTTTGATGTCCGTCGAAAAAGCGGATGTCGTCGCGCGTAAAGCCGAATCCATCTTGGAAGGATTCAAGATGTGCGGATGCGAATTGAATAACCCGAACATGCAATTAAGCCTGCTTGCGTTGGTTGTCATCCCCGAATTGCGAATCTCAGATAAAGGCTTGGTGGATGTGACGAAGTTCGATTTTATTCCCTTATTGGAGGCATGATGGTGCATTTCCCATTCCAGCGTTTGCAGAACGACCTTGAGAATCTCATCGCAAAAACGCCCGCCGGTCAGCGCTTGTTGAATGAGCCTGCGTTGGCGAAGCAACTGGGCGTTTCACGAGCGACATTGCGCGAAGCGATGCGCACATTTGAAACGCAAGGGCTGATTCGACGACGACAAGGGTCCGGCACATATGTGATCGGCAAAGCCCCGGTGCTCGACGCCGGGCTTGAAGAACTTGAAAGCATAGAAACCATGGCGCGCCGTTTAAATTTGGATGTGACGGTAAGCGACCTGCAAATTGACAGCGTTAATGCGGATGCGGAATTTGCAAAAGCGCTCAACGTTGCGGAAAAGACGCACCTCACGCGGATTCGTCGCGTTGTCCGCGCTGATCGGCGCCCGGCGGCATATTTGGTGGATGTCTTGCCTGAGACGATTCTCACGCCCGACGAACTCCCGTCGAATTTCAGCGGTTCTATTCTCGACTTCCTGTTGGCGCGCGGCGACTCTCCCTCGATGTCTCGCACGAACGTCAGCGCGATTGACGCGACCGCCGCGGTCGCCAAGGCGCTGGAGATTCAGCGCGGCGACGTATTGCTGCATTTTGACGCGCAACTCTTCGACGTTAATGGAAAAGCGTTGGATTATTCGTTAAGTTATTTCATTCCCGGCTATTTCCGTTTTCACATTGTCCGTCGAGTGGGAAGCGGCAGATAAATAATTTAAGATTGAGAAATCCGCAATTATATTTTCACAAAAAGGAAAAATCATGGCAGATAAAATGCAGGAAATTCAAAAACGAGTGGCGGAACAGCGCGAGGATATCATCGAATTTTTGCGCGAGATTGTCGCCATCCCTTCGATGGAATCGCAGATCGGCGAAGTGGGCGAACGCGTGCAAGCGGAGATGAGAAAACTCGGCTTCGACGAAGTGCGTTTCGACAAAATGGGCAACACGGTCGGGCGCATCGGCAACGGCGAAAAAATCATCGTGTACGATTCGCACATTGATACGGTCGGCGTGGGCGACCCCGCATCATGGGGTTGGGATCCATTCAAAGGAAAAATCGAAGACGGCATTTTCTACGCGCGCGGCGCATGCGACGAGAAAGCCTCCACGCCCGGCATGATCTACGGTTTGGCGTTGGCGCGCGATCTCGGTCTGCTTGACGGCTGGACGGCGTATTACTTCGGCAATATGGAAGAATGGTGCGATGGCATTGCGCCTAATACTTTCGTTGAAGTGGACCCGAAAGTGAAGCCCGATTTCGTCGTTATCGGCGAGCCGACAAAGATGCTCACATACCGCGGGCATAAAGGGCGTTTGGAAATGAAAATTACCGCGAAGGGAAAATCCGCGCACGCCGCGTCGAATCATTTGGGCGATAATGCCATTTACAAGTTGCTGCCCGTCATTGCCGGCATCCGCGATTTAGAGCCGCAACTCGGCGACCATGAATTTTTAGGTCATGGAAAAATCACCGTCAGCGATATGCACGTCAAGACTCCCTCCATCAATGCCGTGCCTGACGAGGCTATTATCTTCATTGATCGCCGCATGACATTCGGCGAAACAAAAGAGCAAGTTAAAGCGCAAATCGAAGCGTTGATTCCCGCCGAGTTCAAGGACTCTGTCAAACTGGAAGAACTTTTCTACGACGAGCCGTCTTACACGGGATTTGTCTTCCCTGTGGATAAATATTTCCCCGCGTGGGCGCTGGATGAAGATCATGCGCTTGTGCAGGCTGGACAAAAAGCGCGCGAGTTAATCGGTCTGCCCGCCGCCCCCAGCGGAAAGTGGAACTTCTCCACGAACGGAATCTACTGGGCGGGCAAAGCAGGCATCCCGTCGATCGGATTCGGTCCCGGCGACGAAGAGACCGCGCACACCGTCAACGATTCCGTCTCGCTCGAAGATATGGTTAAAGCGACGGAGTTTTACGCGATATTGCCGAGTCTGATAGTTGGCTAGTTAGCTGGTTGGCTAGTTGGCTGGTTGGCTTCTAATCAAACAGGTTAAAAGGCGCCAATGGCAACAATTAAGAACTTTGAAGAGTTAGACTCTTGGAAAAAAGCGCGCGAACTTGCGGGGTTGATTTACGCGCTTACCCGCAAAGATAAGTTTTCAAAGGACTTTGGTTTGCGCGATTAGATTCAGCGCGCCGCCAGCTCAATCATGCACAATATCGCTGAAGGCTTTGAGGCAGGCTACAACGCCGAATTTGTCCGCTTTTTGAAAATGGCTCGCAGGTCCGCTGGCGAAGTGCAATCCCAGCTGTATCTTGCTCTGGATGCTGGTTATATCACTCAAGAAGAACTCAAGACATCTTATGAACTAACAGTGGAGACAAAGAAACTAATCAATGGCTTTATTTCCTATCTAACCAAACTAACGAACTAGCCAACTAGAAAACTAGCCAACTAACAACAAAGGAGACTAAACTATGCAAACCAACTTCAGAGGTCGCGATTTCATTGGCGACCTGGACTTCACGAAAGAGGAAGTCGAAACCGTTTTAGATGTGGCGTGGGATTTGAAACGCAAGCGCGCGCTGGGCGAACCGCACGCGCTATTGCGCGATAAAGTCCTCGCCATGCTGTTCTTCTTCACGTCCACGCGCACGCGCGGATCGTTCGAGGCGGGCATGGCGCAATTGGGCGGACATGCCGCGTTCATTGACAGCGTAACGACTCAAATCTCGCATGGCGACACCGCCAAAGAGATTGGCGAAATCTTCGGGCGCTACTTCGACGGTATCGCCATCCGTCAATGTGATTGGCAATTTGGCAATCAATACATTAACGAAGTCGCTAAAGCCAGCCGCGTACCGATCCTCAACATGCAATGCGACGTGTATCATCCTTTCCAATGTCTCGCAGATTTAATGACCGTCATTGAGAAAAAAGGACGCGACTTGAAGAAAAAGAAAGTCGTCGTTTCGTGGGCATATGCGGCATCTTATAGTAAACCGATTTCCGTACCGCAATCTTTGATTTTGCAAATGACCCGCTTCGGTTGCGACGTAGTGTTGGCGCATCCGCCGGAGTTCAAATTGATGCCTGACATTATGCAACAGGCGAAAGATAACGCGAAGAAATATGGCGTCGGGTTCGATGTGACCGATAACATGGACGAAGCCTTCAAAGATGCGGATGTTGTGTATCCCAAATCATGGGGTCCGCTTCTCACAACGACGGGTAAAGAAGAAGGCAAAGCCTTGATTGATAAATACAAATCATGGATCACTGACGAGCGTCGCATGGGACTCACCAAAGAAGACTCGATCTACATGCACTGCCTCCCCGCCGACCGCGGACTTGAAGTCACCGACGGCGTGATTGACGGAAAACACTCGGTCGTTTACGATGAAGCGGAAAATCGTTTACACGCGCAAAAAGCCGTGATGGCGTTGACGATGAGTTAGCCTGCTTGTCAATTAGTCCGCTGGTCTACTGGTCAAAAAGAAAATGACTGGAAGATTGGCGGACTAGATGACTAGGAGACTAAATGACTAGGAGACTAGATGACTAAATTAGCAGTCGTAGCAATCGGTGGTAACGCTTTAATCAAAGATGACAAACGCGTCACCGTCGAAGATCAAGAAGTCGCGCTGCGCGAAACAGCCGTCCACCTCGTTGACATGATTGAGGCGGGCTGGGAGCTTGCCATCGGCCATGGCAACGGTCCGCAAGTCGGGTTCATCTTGCGCCGTTCGGAGATCGCCGCGAAGGTCGAGGGGATGCACGAAGTTCCGCTTGATGTCTGCGGCGCGGATTCGCAGGGCGCGATCGGTTACCAATTGCAGCAGGCGTTGCGCAATGAGTTCTTCACGCGCGGCGTGGGTAAAAAAGCTTGCGCGGTCGTCACGCAAGTGTTGGTTGATAAAGAAGATGCCGCGTTTAAAAAACCGACGAAGCCGATTGGAAGTTTCATGGAGGAGGCTGAGGCGAAGCGGCGCGAAAAGGAGATGGGCTGGTCGGTGGTGGAAGACGCAGGCAGAGGCTGGAGACGAGTCGTCGCGTCTCCGATGCCGAAAGAGATTGTCGAACTGGATGCTGTGCGAACGCTTCTTTCCGCGGGGCAGGTCGTCATCACGGTGGGCGGCGGGGGCATCCCTGTGATCGAGCGTGGCGATGGCGAGCTGATCGGCGCAGCAGCGGTCATTGACAAAGATTTTGCATCGTCTCTGTTGGCGAGTTCGATCAACGCGGATGCGTTTCTTATTGCCACCGCCGTTGAAAAAGTGGCGATCAATTTCGGCAAGCCCGATCAGCGCTGGCTCGACAAGATGACGCTCGCCGAGGCGAAAGCATATCTTGATGAGGGAAAACATTTTGCTAAAGGTTCGATGGCGCCGAAAGTGCAAGCCGCAATTCGATATTTGGAAAATGGCGGCGGAGCGGCAATCATCACCAACCCTGAAAATATCGGGCGCGCGCTCAAAGGCGAGACTGGCACATGGATCGTTCGGTAATTTTAGGCGACGGATGATAAATCCATAATCTAACTTTTGTATAAGAAATAATATTAACTGCTAGAAAACCCTGTTCGGCGTAAAAAGTCGGCGGGTTTTTTTTATTCCCATTTAATCTAGGAGGATTATTATGAATTTAAGATTTCCCATTGCCACGGTTTTAATCGCATACTTTTTATAAAGGATTATTAATGGATGCAGCGAAAATAAAGAACGAAGCGCGCCTTGCCGATTTTACGACAGACAAGCGCGTATTGGTGTTAAGCGGAATGGCGGTCATTATCGGCGCCGCCGGCTCATTGGTCGCATACGCGCTCGTATGGTTGATCAACTTGTTTACTAACCTTGCCTATTATCAGCGGTTATCGGCGCAGCCCGCTTCTCCCGAGGGGAATCACATGGGAATTTGGGCGGTTCTCGTTCCAGTCGTCGGCGGACTTATCATTGGGCTGATGGCGCGCTACGGGTCTGAGAAGATCCGCGGGCACGGCATCCCGGAGGCGTTAGAGGCGATTTTGATCGGCGGCAGCCGTATGGAACCGAAAGTTGCTGTGTTAAAGCCGATCTCATCCGCTATCTCAATCGGCACGGGCGGCCCGTTTGGCGCAGAGGGACCGATCATCATGACCGGCGGCGCTGTCGGTTCGCTGTTTGCTCAATTTTTTCAGCTTACTGCGGCGGAGCGCAAAACGCTTCTCGTAGCGGGCGCGGCGGCTGGCATGGCTGCCATCTTTGCCGCGCCGGTAGCGGCAGTGTTGCTGGCAGTGGAATTGCTTCTATTCGAATGGAAACCGCGTTCGTTCATCCCTGTGGCGCTTGCGGCGGCAGTCGCGGGAGCCGTGCGAGTGGGCATCCTCGGAGAGGGACCTATTTTTCCCATTGCGCCGCATGCAGCGCTTGGCGGCTCGGCGTTGCTCATCGCCTGTCTCATTGGCGTGGCGGCAGGTTTGGCTTCGGGGATGTTGACAATGCTTGTCTATTTCTTCGAAGACCTTTTTGAGAGACTGCCAATTCATTGGATGTGGTGGCCCATCTTTGGCGGGCTTGCGATTGGCGTCGGCGGATTGATCGATCCGCGCGTATTGGGCGTAGGTTACGATATCATTCATCAACTACTGCGCGGCGAACTGATCGGCGCGGCTGTCCTCGGTTTGCTGATCGTCAAAGCGTTGGTTTGGTCCATTGCGCTGGGCTCCGGCACATCGGGCGGCGTGCTCGCGCCATTGCTCATTATGGGCGGCGCGCTTGGCGCGTTCCTCTCGCAATGGATTCCCTATGGCGACGCTGGCTTGTGGGCGCTTATCGGCATGTCTGCCATCATGGGTGGGACTATGCGCTCGCCTCTGACTTCGATGATCTTTGTGCTTGAACTGACTCATGATTTGAACGTATTGCCGGGACTTTTATTCGCCTGCATCTTGGCGGACGCAGTAACCATTTTGCTCTTGAAGCGGTCCATCCTGACCGAGAAAGTGGCGCGGCGCGGACATCACCTCTCACGCGAATACTCTGTCGATCCTTTCGAATTAACGCGTGTGAGCGAGGTCATGGATAAGAACCCGGTTACAATTCCCGCCGCTGCTACTGTCGCTGAATTTTCAGCGCGAATCGCGCATGGCGACCCGCAAGTGGCGTGGCGACAGGGCACTCCAATCGTAGATGCGAAAGGCGCGCTGGTGGGCATTCTTACTCGCAATGATATTGTCCGCGCGTTAGAAACCGATCCCGCTGGCAACCTCACCGTGTTAGAGGCGGGGAGCGGCAATCTCATTGTTGCCTTTCCAGACGAGCCGCTTAAAGACGCGGTTTCCAGAATGTTGAGGCACGATATCGGACGATTGCCTGTAGTAAGCCGAAACGATCAACGCCAACTGCTGGGTTATTTGGGACGCACTGGGCTGCTCGAAGCGCGCTTCCGCAATATTCGAGAGGAGGAACAGCGTGAACGGCGTTGGGACGTGACCGGCAAGGGGAAATGAAGACACGGAATGATATTGCGTAAGGCGAGTTCGTTAGTCGAATTATTGGGCAGCCGTTCGTTGAGCGAATGACTGCCCAATGTTTTGCATCGTGAAGTACAATCTCTCCCCGATGTCAATTTCGCCTAGAGTTTTACTTAGTATAGATTACGAACCCGTCTTCGCGTTGTTTCGTCATTACGACTACATCCGCGACCCAAAGATTCGCCGCGACATGGATGGTGGATTCACCGCACGCGCAATTGATTCGATCCTCGACCAACTCGGCGATTCGAAAGCCAGCATTTATCTCGTCGGTGAGATCGCGGAGTGGTATCCTGAAGTTCCGCAAAAGATCGTTGACGCGGGTCACGAACTCGGTCTGCATTGCCAGTTCCATCGTCCGTTGGTGAACGTGAATCAACTCGCGGACGATCTGCGCGATTCGGAATCGTGGCGCAAGCCGTACAACGTGCAAGGCTATCGCGCGCCGATGGTCGGCATCAGCGAGCAGGCGTATCCGCTGCTCGAATCGTTCGGCTTTCAATATAGTTCGTCCATCTACGCGCCTGCTGGTACGCTGTTGAAAAAGGGAGACCTGTGGGAGATTCCCGTCAGCACATGGCGGACGCGCGATGCGCATGAAAATTTTGTCGCGCCGCGCGATTTCTCGTTCAACCTTTTGCTGGGCGGGGAATTTCCGTACGGCTCCAGTTTCAGCATCGGATTTCTCGCCCGCCGCATTCTTTCCATCCTCGAAGAAGAACTCAAACGCGGACATTCCCCCGTAATCATCATGCACCCCTACGAGCTGGTGAAGCCCGCCTCTTCCTCCCGCCTCACCCGCGACCTGATTCGGAATCCGCACCTCGTCCCTTTTCTCTGGGACAAGTCTCCGTTCTTGCGCGACCTGTTGAAGAGTTTTCCAACTTCATCGTTGAGATCGTATCTCGATGAGATGATTGCGTTGAAAGGTTGAGATCGTCCCGAAGGTTTTTGGCGAGAATATGGTTGCGCGATTCAAACCTTCGGGACGTTTTGCTGGCAAATGAATAATCTTCAAATCAAAAAGTTGTCCCCCGAATCCCCTCTGCGCGTGCCAGAGTCTCTTTCGTTCCCTGCGACCTTCACCGCGCTCGATTCATGGACTCGACTGGTAAAAGAAATTTACGGCTACGAAACGCATCGCTTTGAAGCCGCGCACGATAATGAAGCGACAGGCATCCTCGCTCTCACGCATGTTCGCCATTCCATCTTTGGGAATTATCTGGCGACTTCCCCTTTCGGCTCATTCGGCGGATTCGCATTCTCCTCCACCGAAGCACGCGATGGGCTTTTGAACGAAGCGCAGAGGCTATCCGATGAGTTGAAAGTTGACTATGCCGTTATTCGCTTCATCGAAGACAACAACTCGCCTCCCTCGTCATGGATTCAAAACCCAATCTACTCCACCTACTTGCTTGACCTCCCCTCCAACCCCGAAGATTTGATGCAAACGTTTGGTCATCAACATCGAAAGCACACGCGCCAGTCATTGAGAAAAGGATTCAAAGTTCAGTTTGGTCATCTCGACTTGCTGGATATAACGTACGAAGCCCTCGCGCGGAGCATGCACGAACTCGGCTCGCCGTATCACTCAAAGAAATATTTGCAGACGATGGCATCCTTGCTCGGTGATAATCTTGAATTCGCCGTGATAAAAAACGCGGATGATTCCCTCGTCGGGAGCGCGGTGCTCGCTTATCATGGCGTAACGGCGACGAATTTACATGCGAACATTCTGAGCCAGTATCGCGCGGAGTATGCGGGCGAGTGTTTGTATTGGAATATCCTTGAGCATTACGTCCAAAAAGGAATCAAAATCTGTGACATGGGACGCAGTTTGAACGGTTCAGGCAACGAGACCTTCAAATTCAAATGGAAGCCGCGCAAAGTTCCGCTGGCGTATTGGTATTATTTGCCGAAAGGCGGAGGCATCCCTGAGTTAAATCAGAAAAGCCCGAAGTTCCAATTTGCGATCTGGGTGTGGAAGCGGTTGCCCGCTTTTGTGACGCGCGCGTTGGGTCCGCATTTGATTCGAGGGATCGTGTGATGATTCAAGTTGTGACGTTAGACGAATCGTTGCATGACCGCTACGCATCCTATCTCGCGGGGAGGGATGACGCGCGTTTCGGGCATGACCTTGCGTGGGGAAATGTTTTGCGCGATGCGTACGGCGTCGAGACGCGGCATCTCGTCGCGTTGGAGGGTGAGAAGATCGTCGGGGTGTGTCCGTTCTTTTTGTGCAAACCGCTCGTTGGCGGCGCGCATTATGTGACGAATCCATTCCCGACGTATTGTGGTCCGCTGGTTGATTCTGTCGACGCGTTGAACGCGTTGCTGAGGGCGGTCGCCGAGAAAACCTCCAGCGTGGATCATGCCGAGGTGCTGACACCAGCCTCTCTGTCGGAGGTTGAAGCGGGTCTTCTTCCGTTTGAAGAAAGATTGGATTACACGTATCGTCTTCCGTTGGAACGCGGACTCGATGAAGTCTTCGATTCGTTCGGCAAAGATCACAAACGGATTTTGCGGAAGTCGGTTGCGATGGAGATTGTCGTGGATGACGAGGGGAAATTTCTCGACGCGTTTCATAAATTGTATGTGAGCATTTACGCTGGCAAGCATGGATTCATCCCGCATGGAAAAAAATTGTTTCGCGCGATCTTTCGGCGTTTTCCAAAAGGCGCCGCGCGAATTTATTTGGCGAAGGTGGGCGGAAAATTTGTCGGCGCGATGTTCACGTTTTGGACGCGCAATGAAGTATATTATGGCTGGTCGGCGGTCTTGCCCGATAGCGTGCATCATCCGACTCATTTTTTGATCTGGAAAATTATTCAGGATGCGAGCGCGGAGGGGATTCGCTCGTTCAACATGGGCGAAGCCGCGCGGGAACATCACGGGTTGAATCATTTCAAGCGCGGCTGGGGCGCGGACGTGTTGGAGCCTTGCCGATATTTTATTCCAGGGCGTTCCACGCAACCCTCGCTGCGACTCTTTGACCGAGTCGGTTGGACGCGCGGCGTCATTTCCAAACTTCCCGCGGGCGTTGTGACTACATTTCTCTCGCCTGCGATTCGATTTTTTATATGATAGGAATTATGCAAAACCCCAAGAGCAAGCCGCGAATTTCGCGAATTATCACGAATTTTTTAAAACAATTAGCGTAAATTCGCGAAATTCGCGGCAAAAGGTTTGATCTGCGTAAATCATGAAAAGGAAGCCTCATCACATGTCTGCTTTCGAGATCGTCAACATTGAAAATATCAAAAAAGTCTTTCGCAATTTCCGCAAGGTCGGCGTTGTGACCACGTTTCGTTACATTCTCTCCGACCTGCTGTTCGACATGCGCTACAAAATTGACACGATCAACACCGCGCAACTCGACACGTTGAAGATCGATTCGCAAAATAAATCCGTTGGGAATTATTACGAAGGGACGAACGCGTACATCTTTCAAAAGATGATCTCGCACGCGCAAGTGGACCCGTCCAAAAGTTGTTTCGTGGATTTTGGAAGCGGCAAAGGTAAAGCGATGTTCATGGCGGCGGAGCGCGGCTTCCGCAGAATCATCGGCGTGGAGTTTTCCATCGAGTTGGTCGAAGTCAATCGCAAGAATCTTGAGATATTCAAAGCGCGTTCCAAAAGCAAAGCGGAGTTCGAGATCCTTCACATGGACGCGTCGGAATACGCGATTCCCGCCGATGCGAATTTGTTGTTCTTCTCCAACCCGTTCAACGAAGAGTTGACCACGAAAGTCATCGGCAATATTTTGAGATCATACGAACAAACCCCGCGCGAGATTTGGGTAGTGCATTTGCATCCGCAAGGCAACATGGCGTTCCCCAAACATCCGCGCTTCAAAGTTGTTTATGAAGCCCGCGAAGGTTTCGTCTTTCAGTTACGAGACAACGATTAAGGTCATGACTTACGCAGATCGAAAACCTTTGCCGCGAATTTCACTAATTCACGCGAATTTTTAAAAAATTAGCGGAAATTCGCGTAATTCGCGGCTTGGTATTGGAGTTTTGCGTAAGTCCTAAGGTATGAAAAACACTTCATCTCTCCTCCGCGTTTGGGAATTTATCCGCAAGCCCGCTGTTTCGCTCACACTGCGCGTCGTCGTCAGCGTGTTATTGCTCGCCTATTTGATCCGCCTCTCGGCGTTCACTGAGATCGCGCGCGCGTTCAGCCGCATCAACCCGCTGATGTTGCTGGCGTTCTTTTTTTTGTATTACCTCTCCCTCAGTCTGCAAGCGATGCGCTGGAAAATCCTTCTCAAAGCATGGGACTTGACTCAAGCGTACGGCGTTCTCCTCCGCCAGATATTGATCGGCTTGTTCTTCAACAACTTTTTACCTGGGAGTATCGGCGGCGACGCCTTTCGACTCTACTCTGGCGGACGCGATACTGGCAAAGTGGAGTCGGTCGCCGCTACGATTTTTTATGAACGCGTCCTCAGTTACGGTTCACTCGTGACGTTGGGACTGCTCGTGCTTTTCTCCCGCTTTGATCCCGCCCGCGACTGGGTCTTTTGGTTGTTGCTCGGCGGAGTGTTCCTCACATTGACGGGCATCATCACCGTTTCCACGCTTCCCGCCTTCGGACGCTGGGCTGAAAATTTTGTTGCCCACTTCCCGTTCGCTGAAAAATTCCGACTGAAAGATTGGGCGCTTAGTTTCCGCTTCAAAGTGAGTCACCCTGGGATGCTGGCGCTCGTCTTCCTCATTTCCTTCGCCGTCCAACTGCTCGACATATTTTCGTTTTGGGTGATCGGCGTTGCCATCCAACTGCCCGTCAAATTTACGGACTTGATGCTCTTCGTCCCTTTGTTGTATCTGGCGATCCTCCTGCCGTTATCGTTCAACGGCATCGGCATCCGCGAAAGCGTGTTCGTCATCTTCGCCGCGTCATGGGGCATCACCTCCGCCGACGCGGTCGCTTTCTCGTTGACCGTCTTCGCCCTGGGGCTGGCGGGAAGTCTCGTGGGGGGAATCATCTACTGGTTCGACCGTTCTGCGCGTTTGGACGATACGAAATCCGCTTGAATCCAAGACCTCCGAGTTTTTGAATAACTCGGAGGTCTTCAACACGTCAAGTGCATGATCATCTCGATGATTTTACGCAAGACTCATTGTTTGCGGGAGGGAGTGCCCGCCTTAATAACTTTAGAATGATACAAAGCTTTTCTTTCTTTAATCAATCTTACGGAATTGTGCCTCATAACCACAATGTATTCTTGAGTCATTGTGCTGTCAAGAACTCCTACTGCATTAGTAGGACTGTTTTTCGAGGGCATACGCTTATTCGGTATCGAACGAATAAAAGTATTTACGTATTCATAACCGTAATTTTCAAAAAAGTTTTTCACCGCTATATCTGTTGGTAAAACTACACCCTTTACTTTCCTATTTCCAACTACATAGCAAGCATAGCCATTTTTCTTTATAACTTTAGCGACATTCGAAATTGAGCCAAGTAAATCTACGTAAAAAGATGCTACTTCACGGGCGCGTTTTTCGTCAGAGTTTCTTATTTCATCGATAGCGGTGTTTAATGACTTGCTAGGGAAAGAAGGAAATTCCTTGAGCGTTCTACCACCCATTAATTTACGGTCAATTTTGTCAGGCTCTTCAAGTTCAAGCCAAGCCGCAGATAAACGCGAATATTGTCCATACGCAACGGTTGTACCCGAATCGCCGTAAGGGGGAGAAGTCACGACAATATCAATACTTTCAGGAGAAATACAACTTACGGGTATTCCCTCAACTGTATTGAAATCAAAAACGTTTGATTTTGGATGATGTTTGAGATTATCAATAATGGATTTATATTTTTTGTATCCGTCAAAATTTCTTTGGAGTTTTGACACCATTATTCCATAAACATCGGGATTGAATTTTCCTAACTTTTCTTCGCTGTATCTGTATAACTTGAATTCTTCATTTCGAGTGTTTGAACTATCTCGAACCGTTTCGCTAAAGGCGACTTGAAAAAACAAGCGAACTTCCTCATTTTCAATATTGTTGATAAATTTCCGAAGCCTCAATAATTTTTCAATAACCTCGGGCTTGAACCAAAAATCTAATCGAGTTATTCCATAGATTTCTTGTGTTTCTTTTAATTTTCGCAATTTCTCATCTAAAACCATCTTGTTATAGATGTTTATTTGCTTTTCAAGCAGTTCAACTTTAGGCGTTGTTGTTTTTGCTTTCGCAATAAGCCGTGCTAGCGGATTGAGATCAGTTCCGAAACCATTAATTCCCCTAATGCTAGATTCGACTAAAGATGTTCCACTTCCAGAGTACGGATCGAAAAGCGATTTAGCGGAGATGCCAAATAAATCTAGCAATTTCCCAGCAACTTGTGGAATCATTCTGGCTGGATAATCATGGTAGCAATGCGTTAATTCTCTAGTTGAAGCGCCGTTAAATGTCCAATCATCGTTATTTTTTTCTTGTTTGGGCGATTCAATAAAGCCTAACTGGGTAGCCTTTAACATAATTACAAATCCTTCACGGTTTGAAACAGCAAAGGCAGTTTGTCTTCATGCGCTCGAAAACCTGTTCCGTGATTACGTGCGCTTGTTATTTTGTCGTGTAACCGTAGATCAACAAGAATATTTCCCGCTAAAATTTGACTTCGAATAATCTCTGCGGAAGTTCCCGTCAGAAATTGCGCTCTGTCAAATTTGAACCATTCATCATCGCCTCGCATTTCGCTAAATGCGCTAACTAGGATTAATGCTGGAATCTTCTCTATAAACCTTTCCGCCAATACTTGCAGTTGCCATTCAGCAATAATTTCTCCAGACACATGACGAGTTGATATTGTTTCACTTTCAATGTGTAAAAATAAGCCCGTGCTATTTGGAGTGCGTGACATCGTAAAATACAAGCCAAGTCTCCCGTTTTCATCAGGTGTCCCGTATTTTTTTTATAGCGTCAAGTGGCTTCATCTTCCATACTTTACGATTAAATGTAAAAAGTGTAATCATCGAAGATGAATTTATGCGATGCGCTTTAAGTTCTATTTCTCCTAAATCTGGTGAGGCAATGTTATTTTCGGGCAAGCCAATTAACTTTTCTAATGTATGCCCGATTCCAGTTGCGCCTTTACGTTTTGATTTAACCCAGTTCTTTGATTTTAATTTGTTGAATGCTTTTGTAAACTCGCTTAAAGTCATTGTGTTTTTAGGCATGTATTACCTTCTACGGAATGGAATACCTTTTTACCTTGTTTATCTCCGTGCTATTGTACCTCTGAAACACCCATCCAATCCCGAACCCGATACCACCAAACCCAACATTTCACGATAAGATATACCCATCCATGAAAAAATTTCAACAGCGGATTTCAACCTTCGCATCGCGCCCGTTTGCCATCCCTCTAGTCTTGCTCGTCGTAACCCTCTTCGCCTACGGACTATCCTTCTGGCGTTTGGGCTTTTACTGGGACGACCAGCCCATCTCGTGGATTCGCTACGAGTTGGGGACGGCGGCGACCACGAAATACTTCTCCGATTCGCGCCCAGTCTGGGCGTGGCTCTATCAATTGACGGGATTCATCCTGCCCGCGAACCCCGCCGTCTGGCAGTTATTCGCCATGTTCTGGCGCTGGGCGGGAGTCGCCGTGTTCTATGCAGTGACGGCGCGACTGCTCCCAAATCGCAAAGAGACCGCCTTCTTCCTCTCGCTGTTCGTGTTGCTTTACCCAGGCTTCAACCAACAGTGGGTGAGTTACGTCTACTCGCACTTCTTCATCGTGCTGTTCTTCCTGCTGATCTCCTTCCACTTGATGCTGCGCGGCAAGACGATTCCCGCGATGATCTTTTCCGCGCTTCATTTGTTGATGTTCGAATACTTCTTCCTCCTCGAAGCGATGCGTCCCGTCGCGCTGTTCGTGTCCCTGCGTGATGAACCGTTGACGCTCCGCGAACGAGTCGTGAAAACCTTCAAAGCATGGATTCCCTACCTCGGCGTCATCGTCTTTGTCTTGCTCTATCGCTCGCTCGTGTACAGTCATCCAGGCTTCGGCTATAGCCTCACCGAAGAAGTTGCCCGTGCGCCGATTGAAACCATCACGCAACTCGTTCAACACGTGCTGACGAGTCTCTGGTCTGCCGCCATCGGCGCGTGGATTCAAATTTTCCAATTCCCGAATCCCATCGTCAATGGATTGCGCACGAGCGCGTTGTACATCGCCGTTGTACTCATCGTCGGCGCATGTGCCTTTGCACTTTCGCGCTTCAACGAAAATGGATCAACTAATGCAAAACGCGAATCGTTGTGGCTCATCGCGCTCGGTGCGATCATGCTCTTACTCGGCGGCGTTCCCTATTGGGTGACGAATCTTCCCGTCACGCTCGGCTTCCCTGCCAACCGCGCATTGTTATCGTTCATGTTCGGCGCATGTTTTTTTCTGATCGGGCTGATTCAACTTCTTCCTGCGCGCGCCAAATATTTCGTCGCCGTTCTTATTGTCGCGCTTTCAGCAGGCAGGCAATTCCTCTGGTCGGTGGATTATCTGCGCGATTGGGAATCGCAAAAGAATCTTTTCTGGCAAATGGTTTGGCGCGCGCCCGCCCTCCAACCAGATACCCTCGTGTTGATGAACGAGAACCTCGAGTTTTCCGCCGACAACTCCATCAGCGCCGCAGTCAATTGGATTTACGATTCGAATCCCTCTGCCGATCATATCAAGTACGCGCTGTTCTATCCCGTCAATCGCCTCGGCGGCTCGCTCCCCTCGCTCGATCCGCACATGCCTGTTGCCTATAATTACACGGCGGGAAAATTTCATGGCAACACATCAGACGCGCTCGCCTTTTACTATGCCCCTCCGTTTTGTCTCCGCCTGCTCGATCCTGATCTTGACTCGAACAACCGTTTCATTTCGGACTTCAGCCTGATGCGCCAAGCCTCGGCATTATCCAACCCCCAACGGATTCTGCGCGAGCCAGTTTCGGCGCCGCCTGCATTCTACGGCATCGAATCTTCGCATGGCTGGTGTTACTATTTCCAAAAAGCGGAGCTCGCCCGTCAGTTCGGAGATTGGGACGAAGTGAATCGTCTCGCCGAAGATGCCTTTGGTTTAAATGAACATTTCAATAACCCTGTTGAATTGTTCGTGTTCATCGAGGGTTATGCTCATGCGGACAAATGGGATGATGCGATTCAACTGTCTAAAGAAGCGCACCGAGTCTCAAAGAGTTACGTTGATCCGCTCCTCTGTAAATTATGGAAGCGTATCGAAGTGGAAACGCCTTCGAGCGAAGAGCGCGACGACGCTTTGAAGGAAATCTTCGAATTGACAGATTGCAATCCATGAAGCGGCGCCTTCCGTATTTTGTTTTACTCATCGTCGCCATCCTTGCGTATGGATTGCTCCTTCCGCGCCTCGGCTTTTACTGGGACGACCTGCCCATCTTGTGGATTCGCTACCAACTCGGCGCCGAAGCGTTGACGCGATATTTCTCCACCAACCGTCCCGTGTGGGGATTGCTCTATCAACTTACCACGAGCGTTATCCCCGATAAACCCATCTACTGGCAAATCTTCGCGTTGTTTTGGCGTTGGCTCGGCGCGGTAATCGTGCTCGCCATCGTCGAAAAATTGTGGAAGGGCAAGCCGCGGCTCGTGCTCAGCGTGGCGCTCCTCTTTTTGGTCTACCCTGGATTCACTCAACAATGGTCGGCGTTTTTATACAGCCACTTCTTCATTGTGCTGTTCTTCTTTTTGCTTTCCTACCTGCTCATGCTTCGCGCCGTCGAAAAGCCGAATCACTATTGGAAGTTAACCGCGCTCGGCTTGTTCTTCTCCGCGCTCAACTTGTGGATGATGGAATATTTCTATGTGTTGGAATTGATGCGCGTGGGAGTCATCCTCGCCGCGTTGCGGTATGAGACGTTGAGTCTGCGCGAACGCGTGATCAAAACATTCAAACTCTGGCTTCCGTATTTGATCGTTTTCATTCTGGCGGTTCTCTCGCGGCTGTTCATTTTCAATAATCAAGTGTATGGAATTGGCTTGGGCGCTTCGCTCAAGTCTGCGCCGCTGGAGACAGTTATTGCGTTGGCGCGGAATATTCGCTTTACGCTGAAACTCGTCCTCCGCGATGCATGGATGCAAGTGACGCAGTTGCCAAACATTGCGTCAGTGGAGTCCATTCTTAATTCGTATTATTTCGTTGTTGCGGCGGCAATCCTTGTTTTGATCGCGGGATTCTTGTTTATTTCACAAAACCGTAGTAACGACTCCAGTTGTTCGGATACAAAGCGACTAAAGTTGCTGCTGCTTGAGGTACTGAGCCCAGATTCGCTCTGGATGATTGGACTTGGAATCTTCGCCCTTCTGCTTTCGGGCTGGCCCTTCTGGCTGGTAGGATTCGTCCCATCGCTGGCGTGGCCCGCAAGCCGTTTCACGCTTCCATTCATGTTCGGCGTTAGTTTGATCTTTGCTGGCATCATCAACCTGATTCCCTGGGAGCGGATTCGCATCGTTTTGCTGGTCTCGCTCGTCGCGCTTGCGGCGGGCAAACAATTTCTCGCGGCGAATGAATACGCACAAGATTGGCAGACGCAAAAAGAATTGTTCTGGCAGCTGACGTGGCGCGCGCCGAACATTGCGCCTGATACTGCTATCGTCATGAACGAAGGCGCGTTGAAATTTTATGCGGATAATTCTCTCAGCCCCGTAGTCAATTGGATCTACGCGCCTGAAAAGCGCAGCGAAGATATTGATTATGTTTTGCTTTATCCCACCACACGCTTGCGCAGCCCTGCGCTTCCCAAACTTGAACCTGACCTGTCCATCTTCACCGAATATTTAGCGGGACAATTTCATGGAAATACATCGCAAATTTTGGCGGTCTATTTCATGCCGCCCGGTTGTCTGCGCGTTCTCGACCCCGAAGTAGATCTTGCCAATCGTTCGATTCCCGAACAGAGTCTGATGCGTTTCGCCTCACGGCTGACAAATTACGAGTTGATCTCTTCTGAGTCGACGGCGCAAATGCCGAAACCATACGAGCCCGAACCGGAGCATGGTTGGTGCTATTACTTCGAGAAGGCGGATTTGGCGCGTCAGTTCGAAAAGTGGGATGAAGTTGCAGCGTTGGGAAATAAGGCGTTCGCTCAAGGGTTACAGCCGGCGGATCCGGCGGAGCGTTTTCCCTTCATAGAAGGCTACGCCCACCTTGGCTCTTGGGATCGTGCGGTTGAATTATCGAAGCGGTCGTTCGCCGAGTCGGAACGCATGGGCAAACCGCTTTGTGAGTTGTGGGAGCGGATCGAAGCTGAAACGGCTGCCGGAGGTCCAGAGCGAAGCGAAGCATTGCTTGCTATTAAGAGAATGTTCGCTTGTAATTCGTGAGAAATTACACTTGATTTAAAGCCTTGTTTGGCTCTACAATAGGGCGACGTTAATTTCCACCTGCATTTGGCAAGGCGACTGTGAAAGGAGGCGCGGGAACGTCAACGATAAGTTTGCGGTTACATGAATCGGTCAATCAAATTATAAGGAGAAGAAGAACATGCGCACAATTGTTACCCGCTTTGCGTTCCTCGCGCTAGCGTTGATGCTTGTTATTTCGGCTTGCTCTCCCGCCGCCCCCGCAGCGACTGAGCCGCCTGCCGCCTCTACCGCTCCTGCAGAGCCGTATGTGTTCGGTCTGTTGATGGTGGGTCCGTATAATGATCATGGCTATAGTCAAGCCCATTATGAAGCCGGCAAATATGTGGAAGAAAAAATCGGCGCGAAAATGGTCTATATTGACAAAGTAAATACCGCTGACCGACCAGGCACCACTCCCGATCAACTTGCGGGCGACTTGGTGGCTCAAGGCGCGAAATTGGTCATCTTCAGTTCAGACGACATGAAAGACGCTGCGACTGCGTTCGCTAAAGCGAATCCGAATATCTATGTAATCATGGGCTCAGGCGATCAAGTCTGGAAAGAAGCGCCTAACTATGAGGCGATCCCCAACCTTTCCGACATCATGGGACGCATGGAATACGGTAAGATGATCGCTGGTTGCGCCGCCGCGCTCACCACGCAGACCGGGCAGATCGGCTATCTTGGTCCGTTGATCAACGATGAAACGCGCCGCCTTGCCGCCTCCGCTTACCTGGGCGCCAAACATTGCTGGGTTGCCGAAGGCAAAAATCCCGCCGATCTCAAATTTAAGGTAACGTGGGTGGGCTTCTGGTTCAACATCCCCGGCTTTACCGCTGACCCGACTCAAATTGTGGACGATTTCTTCAACAGCGGCTACGACGTCGTAATGTCCGGCATTGATACGACTGAAGCCATGGTAGAAGCCGGTAAATTCGCCGCCGAAGGCAAAACGGTTTGGGCAGTGCCTTACGATTATGAAGGCGCATGCGAGGTTTCGCCGAAGATATGCTTAGGCGTGCCGTACTTCAACTGGAAGCCCATGTACCTTGAAGCGATAACCGCCGCCTCGCAAGGTACGTTTACGTCCAGCTTCCAGTGGCGCGGACCCGACTGGTCGGATTTGAACAATCCTGATACGACTTCGGTCGGATTCTTAAAGGGCGAAGGACTTTCCGCAGAGAATTCTACGAAGATTGACGCGTTCATCGCAGACTTGGCAGGCGGACTTAATTTATGGACCGGTCCCATTAAGTTGCAGGACGGTTCTGTCTATCTTGCCGACGGCGTAGTGGCGACCGATCCTCAAGTATGGTTCTTGCCGCAACTTCTCGAAGGCATGGAAGGACAAAGCGCCGCCGAATAATGTTTTATCAACGTGGGAAGGCAGCCTTTGCCTTCCCACGCTTTTTATCGTATAAAGGGGGGAATATAGACTGCTGAGTTCGCAAAGGAAAAGTAATGAAGGTTGAATTGCGCGGCATTCATAAATACTTTGGCGTAAATCACGCTAACGACGATATTACCCTGACGATCCCTTCCGGAACGATTCAGGGAATTCTTGGCGAGAATGGCGCGGGCAAAAGCACGCTGATGAAGATCCTCTCCGGATTCATTCACGCGGACAGCGGCGAAGTCTTGCTGGATGGAAAATCTGTCGTCATCGAGTCGCCTGCGGTTGCGATTCATGACGGCATTGGTATGTTGCATCAAGATCCTTTGGATTTCCCTCCCATGCGCGTGATTGACAATTTCATGCTGGGTCAAAAGGGCGGTCTTTTTCCGAATCGCGTCCGCGCCGCGCGAGACCTTCGCCGTCTTCAAAAAGAATTTGATTTCGACATTGACCCTGAAAATTACGTCGATTCGCTGACGGTGGGCGAGCGCCAACAATTGGAAATTATGCGTCTCCTATATTTGGGCGCGCGCGTTTTTATCCTCGATGAACCGACTACTGGCATTAGCGCGGCGCAAAAGGATAAATTATTTGAAACGCTGAAGAAATTTCGCGAACAGGCGATTACGGTAATCTTTGTTTCGCATAAATTGGAAGATGTGGAGAAATTGTGCGATCAAGTTGCAGTGCTGCGGCAAGGTAAACTCGTCGGCGCGATGGATAAGCCGTTCAATCAGAAGAAATTGGTTGAAATGATGTTCGGCAAAGAAGTGCCGTTGGGGACGAAGCAGACGGTGTGTCAGGATCGGACTGTTTTAAACCTGGATCGCGTTTCAATCGAGGGAATGCGGCTTAAGATTAAGGATATTGATTTCCATATTTGCGAAGGCGAAGTGGTCGGTTTGGCGGGTATGGAAGGTAGCGGGCAAGACCTATTCTTGCGCGCTTGCGCGGGGCTGATCCGCACGGTGGGCGGCGTAGTGAAGGTGAACGATCGCGATCTTACGGGGAAGTCGTATCATACCTATAAAAAGCACGGCGTAGAATTTCTGCCCGCCGCGAGATTGGAGCAGGCGCTGGCGCCTGGGCTGACGCTTGCCGAACATTTCATCCTCGCCGAAAAACAGACCGGCGTATTTATCAATCATGAGCGCGGACGCCGGCTTGCGGAAGAACGGATAAAAACGTTTAATATCAAAGGCGCGCCGGTAAGCCCGGTCGAGTCGCTATCGGGCGGCAATCAGCAGAGGACGCTGCTGTCGTTGCTGCGTCATCCGTTGTCGCTGGTCCTGGTCGAACATCCTACGCGCGGGCTTGATATTGAATCGGTGGTCTACATCTGGGGTAAATTGAAGGAACGCTGCAAGCAGGGCGCGGCGATCGTTTTCATGTCTTCTGACCTCGATGAGATTCTGCAATATAGCGATCGCGTGCTGGTTTTTTATAACGGTCGGATCTCGCATCCTTTCGATGCCAATAAAACGAATGTGCAGCAGTTGGGCGAATTGATCGGGGGCAAAGGTTGGGACGAATGACGCTTTTCGAAAGGATAAATTTCACGGCTGAAATTTAAGGCGCTACTATGAAACATACAACGCTAAATCGCATAGGTTTTCAACTTTTCGCCCTGCTCTTGGCATTTGGCATCGCTTCGCTGGTATTGCTTGCGGTGGGCGCGTCTCCCGTTCAAATTTATAAAGATATGTTCGGATCGCTCGGCACAAAGGGCAAGATCGCCGACGTGCTGGTGAGTTGGGCTCCGCTGTTATTGGCGACTGCCGGGCTGTTGATCACGTTTGCCGCGGGTTTGTGGAATATTGGCGTGGAAGGACAGATCACTTTTGGTGCGATCGGTACGACGTTGGTTTTACGCCTGTTGCAAAATAGCGCGATGAACGCCGGGTTTATTATTGCCTTGAGTATCTTTGCCGGCATGCTCGCCGGCGCGTTGTGGGCGGCTCTGGCGGGCGCGTTGAAAACGTTTGGCGGAGTCAACGAGATCTTCGGCGGGTTGGGCTTGAATTTCGTCGCCACTGCGCTCACGATTTATCTCGTCTTCGGTCCGTGGAAGCGCCCGGGCACCGGTTCAATGAGCGGTACGCAACCGTTCCCCGAACAGTTTAACTTACCTTTGTTTGAGGGGTTGCGACTGAGTCCGTGGGCGCTTGTTGTCGCCGTCGTGGGCATTGTCTTTGTGTACTTCCTGTTGCAAGGAACGTACTTCGGTCTACGGCTGAAAGCGGTAGGCAAGAATTTCCGCGCCGCTTATCTGCTCGGCATTCCAACATGGCAATATATGATGTTCTCGTTCTTGTTATGCGGTGCGTTATCGGGCGCGGCGGGCGCGTTGCAAGTCACGGCGGTCTATCATCGTCTGATTCCTTCCATCTCTAGCGGATATGGCTATTTAGGGCTTATGGTGGCGATGCTTGTCAACTATCAAGCGATTGCGGCAATTCCGGTCGCATTCTTCTTTGCCGCGCTTAATATCGGCAGCATTCAACTGCCTATCGTGCACAAACTCGATTCGTCCTTCTCGGGCGTTTTACAGGGGTTGTTAGTGTTGTTTATCTTGCTTGCGGAAGGCGCGCGTCAGCGACTGACGCCGAAAGCGTAAATACGTTATGGAAACTGCGCTCATACTCACCGGACTTGGCAGCGTATTCTTTGCCTCCGCGCCCATTGTTTTTGCCGTAATCGGCGAGACGATTGCCGAACGCGCCGGCGTGATCAACCTTTCGATCAACGGAATGATCCTTCTCTCTGCGATGGGAGGCTTTGTCGTTTCGTTCCAGACCGGAAGTCTGTTCGCCGGATTCTTAACTGGCGCGCTAATTGGGGCGCTGGTCGCTTTCATCGTAGCGTTCTCTTCGATCACGCTGAAGCAATCGCAAGTTGCGGTTGGGTTCGTCCTCGCGCTCACTTGCCGCGATCTCGCATACTTTCTCGGCAACGACTACATGGGTAAAGGCGGTCCGCGTCTGCCCGCCTGGGATCTGCCGGTGTTAAGCGATATTCCCATAGTAGGTCCGATCTTCTTTCATCAAGACTTGATCACTTATATTAGTTTCCTTATGATTTTTCTCTCGTGGTTGTGGATCTTCCGCACGCGCCCCGGCTTGATGTTGCAAGGCATTGGCGAACGTCCCGCTTCCGCGTATGTGCGCGGTGCGAACGTCAACCTGATGCGTTATGCATATACGGTCTTGGGCGGCGCGATTGCAGGTCTGGCTGGTCCCGCCTATTCTCTCAGCGTAAAAGCCGGTTGGAACGGCACCATCTCGGGATTGGACGGATTCGGCTGGATCGCGCTGGCTATTACGATCTTTGGCGGTTGGAATCCATTGCGCGGCGCTTTTGGAGCGTATCTATTCGGCTTGCTGCAATGGCTGGGGTTGGTGTTACAGCCCAGTCTGCCGAACGTTCCTTCGCAGGTATTGCAGGTTGCGCCGTTTCCGTTGATGATTCTCACCCTGTTTCTCGTCAACATCGGCAGCACAGAATGGGTTGAACGTACGCTGGCGGCAATGCCTGAATCGTCTCGGCGATTTCTCACCCGCGCTTTGCGCGCTTTACGCGCTTCGCCGCCCGCTTCGTTAGGCGTTCCCTTCGAAAGGGAGTGATGCGCCGCCGAACGAAGGTTTTCAAAACCGCATCAACTTAAGCGGACTGTTAGGTTAAGCCTTGGAAGCCCGCTTTTGCGTTTAAGTATATCGAGTAAAATTAATCCATGCCTAATTTCCTTGGCTATTGTTGCTCGCTCTGCGGAACCGAATATGCCGCCGATGAGGTCTCCTATACCTGCCCTAAAGACGGCGGTAATTTAGACGTGACGCTCGATTACGACGCTATCAAAACCAAGTATCAGCCCGAAGACCTGCTCTCGCGCAACGATCCATCGTTATGGCGCTACGCGCCGCTTCTTCCAGTGAACGCACCGGAAGGCGATTCGACGCCGCTTCACATTGTGGGTGGAACTCCTGTTTTTCGGCTGCGCGCGCTCGCGAAGAAATACGGGCTGCAAAATTTGTGGCTGAAAGATGAGTCGCGTAACCCGACGGCTTCTTTTAAGGATCGCGCCAGCGCCATTGTTGTAGTTCGCGCCCGCGAGATCGGCGCCGAGGTTGTAGTCACCGCTTCGACAGGGAACGCGGGCGCGGCGCTTGCGGGGATGTCCGCTGCGGTGGAGCAAAAAGCTGTTATTTTTGCTCCGAAATCTGCGCCGCCAGCGAAGGTGGCGCAGCTGCTTGTTTTTGGCGCGCAGGTGATTTTAGTGAATGGAACATATGACGACGCATTCGATTTAACGATTCGATGTGCGAATGAGTTCGGCTGGTACTGCCGCAATACCGGCTACAACCCGTTTACGGCGGAAGGCAAGAAGACCGCCGCGTTTGAGATCTGGGAGTGGTGGCGAGACGCGCACGCGGCTTGGCACGATGAGCGCAACGAAGGATTCGATCATTCGCCGCTGACTATTTTTGTTCCTGTAGGCGATGGGAATATTATCTCAGGAATCCATAAAGGCTTCAAAGACCTTGTTCAACTCGGCTGGTTATCGCGTATGCCGCGCCTGATCGGCGTGCAAGCGGAAGGCTCTGCCGCGATTTCGAACGCGTTTAACGCTGGCGTAGAAACGATTCAGCCGGTTTCAGCGCGCACCATCGCCGATTCGATCTCGGTAGATTTGCCGCGCGATGGCGTGCGTGCGATCCGCGCGGCAAAGGAAACCGGTGGGACGTATATTAATGTGACCGACGAAGAAATCCTCGGCGCCGTTGCGGCGCTCGGTAAAACGGGCGTTTTTGCCGAGCCAGCTGGAGCGGCGGCGTATGCGGGGATGGTCAAAGCGGTTGCCCGCCGCATCGTTAAAAGCGAAGACCCTGTTTTAGTTCTCAACACCGGCAGCGGACTTAAAGACATCCGTGCCGCTATGAACGCGGTCAATCCGCCGCCGGTTATCGAGCCGACGCTAAAAGCAGTGAAAAATCTATTGCGATAAATAAAGATGAACATTACCTATTCTGTTGTTGCTCCTATTTTTAATGAAGAAGAAAACTTACCGGAACTTTATCGCCGTGTAAAAGAGACGCTGACTCAGTTGCGCAAGCCGTGGGAGTTGATTCTGGTTGACGACGGTTCGTCGGATAATTCGAGCGCTCTGATGCGCGCGCTTGCTAAAAAGGACAAGCGTGTACGCCCGGTCATCTTCGCGCGGAATTTCGGTCATCAGGTGGCGGTGACCGCCGGATTGGATTATTCGCGCGGCGACGCGGTGATCGTGATCGACTCCGATCTACAGGACCCGCCTGAATTGATTCTCGATATGGCGAAGAAATGGCAAGAGGGCTACGAAGTGGTCTTTGCCGTGCGCGCCGAACGCGAGGGCGAATCGTGGTTCAAGTTGTGGACCGCTTCGGCGTTCTACCGTCTGATCTACCGCATTACCGACGTGAAGATTCCTCTCGACGCGGGCGACTTCCGTTTAATGGATCGCAAGGTGGTGAATGTGATGAACAGTATGCGCGAGCGGCATCGCTTCTTGCGCGGCATGAGCGCATGGGTAGGATTTAAGCAGATCGGCGTGGAATATAAACGTTCCGCGCGCATAGCCGGCGAGACGAAATACCCGTTCCGCAAAATGCTTCGGCTCGCGCTCAACGCGGTGACAGGTTTCTCGTACTTTCCTTTGCAAGTGGCTACTTTTTTTGGATTTTTTTCCGCCGGCGTCGCGATCCTTGCCATGCCGGTCGTGATCTATCTGAGGGCAAGCGGATCGCAAACCTTCCTTGGGCAAGCGTCTACCCTGCTGGCAGTGTTGTTTCTTGGCGGCGTGCAATTGATTTCGCTTGGCATTTTAGGCGAATACATCGGGCGGCTGTATGATGAAGCCAAAGGCAGACCGCTCTACATCGTGCGCGAAACGCCGGAAGATAAGTAAGCGGGTCTTACTGTATCGTATAACCAATCGTTCGTATTTATATTCATCCTTCATAAAACGCTCATGAGTTTTCTTAAAGATAAAGAGTTCTTGCGCGCCGCATTGGCGTTGTCTGTGCCGGTCGCTTTACAGCAATTGATCACCGCCTCTCTTAACATGATAGACGTGCTGATGGTCGGGCAATTGGGTGAGACCGCCGTCGCTGCTTTGGGGCTGGCGAACCAGGTCTTCTTCTTGCTGGCGTTGTTCGTCTTTGGCGTGACGAGCGGCATGGCTATTTTTACCGCGCAATTCTGGGGCAAAGGCGACGTAGAAAGCATTCGCAAAGTATTGGGGATCTGTCTTGCTATTGCGACTCTAGTCGCGACAGCCTTCACGCTGGCGGCAGTCCTTATACCTGAAACGCTGATGTCGTTTTATACGAACGATGCTGAAGTGATTGCGCTGGGTTCTGAATATCTTCGCACCGTGGGGGTAAGTTACATACTGATGGCGATTTCGTTCTCGTATATCGCCATCTTGCGGAGCGTTACGCAGGTAATGTTGACCATGGCGGTCTCGGCGTTGGCGCTGACCTTGAAGACGATTCTTGGTTATGCCCTGATCTTTGGACATTTCGGTTTGCCCGCCTTAGGCGTGCGCGGCGCCGCTATCGGCACCGCCGTCGGCTGGTCGTTCATGTGCGGACTCTTGCTATTCGTTGTCTATGCCTATAAGACCCCGCTCGCTGCGAATCCGCTGACTTTTTTCCGTTTTGACCGCAACTTTCTAATTAAGGTCTTACGAACTTCTATGCCTGCCGCGATTAATGAAGTGGCTTGGTCGTTCGGCATCACTGTTTATAACGCGGTCTATGCGCGCATCGGCACAGACGCCATCGCGGCGGTTAACATCAATGCGACGATTGAAGAACTCGCGTTCGTATTATTTATCGGTTTGGGAAACGCCTGCTCGATTTCGGTCGGCAATAAGATCGGCGAAAAAGATAAAGAGGCGGCGTTTGAATACAGCCGTCGTTTCACGATCATGGCGGTGGCATTGGCGCTGGCTGGCAGTGTGGTCGTGTTCTTCTCGCGAGAATATGTTGCGGGGCTGTATCAGATTTCCGATTCCGCTGTCTATGACCTAATGAGGATTATGCGCGTCTACTCGTTTTCTGCGTGGCTGCGCGTCTTCAACTTTATGATGTTTATTGGCGCATTACGCGCAGGCGGCGATACGCGCTTTGCCATGTTCACCGAACTTTTTTCGATTTGGCTGGTCGGCGTGCCTGTGGCGTTGGTCGGCGGATTTGTGCTGCGCCTGCCCGTCTATGACGTGTACGCGCTCGTATTGCTTGAGGAAGTTGTCAAAGCGATCGTCGTCACCCGCCGTTATCTCTCGCGTAAGTGGCTTCACGATCTGGTGAATCTGGCGGATGGCGACGCTCCGCTGGCTCCCGCCGTATAGCGCTCGCCTGTAACAGCGCTTTGTCTCTGGTAAAGGAAACAGGGGAACGCGCGTCTAGATATATGCGTGTTGCGCATTGACCTGTTTCCCTTAAGGAGGACTATATGCCTACGATCAGTTACGATAAACTGCAAGAATACCTTGCCTCTCTTGTGCCGCTGCGCGAGCCGGTGATGCAAGAAATGGAAGAGTACGCTGAAAAGGATCATTTCCCGATCCTCGGTCCAGCAAGCGGATACTATTGTTATCAACTTGCCCGTATGATTCATGCTCAATCTGTATTTGAGTTGGGCTCGGGCTACGGATATTCCACCGCTTGGTTTGCGAAAGCAGTTCGTGAAAACGGCGGCGGAGTCGTTCATCATACAGTTTGGGATGATGCGCTCTCTGCTATGGCGAGAGAGTATCTTCAGCGATTAAAGTTGGATGATTTGGTCGAATTCCATAGTTCTGAAGCGATAGCGGCGCTTCATCAAACTGAAGGCACGTTTGACTTGATCTTCAACGACATTAATAAAGAAGGCTATCCCGATTCACTGCCTGTGATCAAGTCGAAATTGCGTTCCGGCGGATTGCTCATTACAGATAACGTAATCTGGCGCGGAAAAATCCTCAACTCGAACGATCATGAAGCGGATACCGAAGCGATCCGCCGCTTCACTCGCGCGCTGACGACGGATGCCGATTGGATCGTTTCTCTCGCCCCTGTCCGCGATGGATTGATTGTGGCGTATAAAAAATAGCGAGGACTTCAATGACCTATAACTTTGACGAAATTATCGAACGCCGCCATACCAATTCCATCAAATGGACCGCCTACCCTGAAGATGTATTGCCGATGTGGGTCGCCGATATGGATTTTTCCGTCCCTGAACCGATCCGCGACGCGCTGCATCAAGCAATCGAACGCGGCGAGTTCGGATATGCGTTTGCCACGCGCAAAACTAAACAGATCGTGGCGGAGCGCATGCAACGACTCTACGGCTGGAGCGTGGACCCAGATTGGGTGATGGAGACAACCGGCGTGGTGAGCGGATTTAATATCGCAGCGCGCGCCTATTGCCGCCCATCGGATGGCGCGTTGATTCAAACGCCCGCTTACCCGATGTTTTATTCGATCTATAAGAATATGGGTTTGACGCAGCAGACTGCGCCGCTATCGTTTGTCAACGAAGGCGGCGTTCTTCACCCGCAGTTAGACCTCGACGCGTTTGCACGTTCTTTCCATTCGAATCATGCGCGCACTCGTATGTTCTTGCTATGCCATCCGTATAACCCGACGGGGCAAGTCTTTTCGCGCGAGGAACTATTGCGTATGGCGGAAACTTGCTTACAAAACGGCGCTATGATCATTTCGGATGAAATTCACTGTGAATTATTATTGGATGATGCGAAGCATATCCCGACCGCCGCGCTCTCTCCAGAAATTGCCGATCGGACCGTCACGCTGATCTCTCCGAGCAAAACTTTTAACATTGCTGGACTCTTCAGCGCTTTTGCGATCATCCCCAATGCGGAAGCGCGTGAAAAATTCAAAGAAGCCAGCGAGAAGATGACGGGACATCCTTCGAGTTTGGGATTGATCGCCGCTGAAACCGCGTTCTCCGGCGCTTGCGACGATTGGTTGAATGAATTGAGGCTTTATCTGGCGCGTAACCGTAACTTTGTGATGGAGTATTTGGCTGAGAATTTTCCGCAGGCGAAATATACGCATCCTGCCGCCACATATCTTCATTGGATTGATTTCGGCGAATATGTTCGAATGGGTCAGATCGTCGATTCCCCGTTCAAATTTTTCCTTGAGAACGCCAAAGTCGCGGTTAATGACGGCAAGCCGTTCGGCGCTGGGTACGAAAACTTTATCCGTCTGAATTTTGGCGCGCCGCGCGCGCTGGTCGAGCAGGGATTAAGCCAGATGAAGCGCGCGCTTATGCCGGCGCGGTATTGAGATTACCCTAAATAATAAAGGCGGGCAGCATCATGCCGTCCGCCTTTATAGTGTTTTTGATTGTAATTATAGGAAGAGCGCGATTACATTGCCTTGTTATCGTCAGGCGAACGTCTAAGCGCAAAGCCGGGCTTTGGTTAGGTTAGGGATAACCCGCTCCTCGTTGTCTGGTTGTCAGGCGGAGTATCTATCGCAACCTCCTTTCTGCTGCCTATAGTATAGGTTAAGAAAACGCTTATTGCATTAAAAATAGCCTACGCTTTCATTAAAGATTTTAGATCGGTTGACGCTGTGGGTATAGTACAATCTGTCTGACAAATTTTTAGGAGCAGCCCATGACTACCATTGACCTAACGATTGATAAAGCGCGTCGTCAACGCGCCGTACGGCGCGCCAGAGAACGCAATATTATCATCCCAACTTACGCGCAGATGAAAGACCCTTCAAAGATTCCTTCAAGGATTCAAGAGGAATTGAGCGGCATCGGATTATGGGATCTGCATCCGCGCAACTTGTTTCGTATTACTTGGAAGAATCACCCGGTCGCCGCGTCGGGCGCGGACGCTTCGAGCGCGCTCAAGACGCGCTTTGGCGGAGTCAATTATCTTGAACTGCCTTCCTCGTTAACGGGCGTAAAAGCTAGGATCATTTGCATTGTTGGCAAGTGGTTCCCCACCGGAGCGCATAAAGTAGGGGCGGCGTTCTCGTGCCTTGTGCCGCGCCTCGTGACCGGTCAGTTCGACCCGACCACGCAGAAGGCGGTTTGGCCCTCCACAGGCAATTACTGTCGCGGCGGCGCTTACGATTCCGCGCTGCTGGGCTGCGAATCGATCGCTATTCTACCTGAAGGGATGTCGAAAGAACGATTCGACTGGTTGAAAACTGTGGCGGGTGAGATCATCAAAACTCCCGGCAGCGAATCGAATGTTAAGGAAATTTTCGATAAATGCTGGGAATTGCGCAACTCCGGTCAAGACCTGATGATTTTTGATCAGTTCCAAGAGTTCGGCAATTACTTGTGGCACTACGATGTGACCGGGCGCGCTATGGCGGAAATCATCGAACAGGCGCTGGGCGCGGGCGACCGCTATCGCGGCATGGTCTCGGCGACAGGTTCAGGAGGGACGATCGCCAGCGGCGATTACCTGAAGCAGCTGTATCCTGAGAGTAAGATCATCGCAAGCGAAGCGTTGCAATGCCCAACGCTGCTCGAAAATGGATTCGGCGCGCATCGCATCGAGGGCATCGGCGATAAGCACGTTCCCTGGGTGCATAACGTCAAGAATACGGATATGATCGCGGCGATTGACGATAATGCGGTGGTCAATTTGGCGCGCTTATTCAACGAAGAACACGGTCGTGCTTATCTAGTGGAGCGGGGCGTCCCGGAAGAGACGGTTGCGCAGCTTGACCTATTGGGCTTTTCCGGCGTAGCCAACGTTCTATCGTGCATCAAAGCCGCGAAATATTACGAAATGGATGAAAACGACGTGATGTTGACCATCCTGACCGATTCGATAGAACTGTATCGTTCGCGCATGCACGAGATGAATCAAGAGTTTGGCGAGTACAGCGAACGCGACGCGGCGGCAGGCTTCGCGCGTTATCTGCAAGGTGAATCGACCGACAACCTGCTTGAGCTGCGCTATACGGATCGCCGCCGCGTGCATAACCTGAAGTATTACACTTGGGTCGAGCAGCAAGGCAAAACCTATCAAGAAATTCAGGCGCAATGGTACGACCCCAATTACTGGACAAACGTACAAAAGCAGGCGGATGAAATTGATGAATTGATCGTAGAGTTTAATCGCGAGGCGGGGCTTTAACTTTTTATCTTGCGTTGACGCATGGAGACTTGAATTTAGAAGCCGCTATAGACAGGTTCGTCGGGCAGCCGAACTGCCCGACGAACAAAGAGGACATTATAATCTTCCCGTTTGCATATATTTCAGGATTCTGGCGTTGTATTTTCCAATGATCGCCGCCGATTCGTCTTCCAACACTCCCCCAAAATAACTTTTGATATGACGCCGCACATATGGGTTCGCCTCAAGCGTCGTTTTGGAATACACCACTTTATCGTGTAACGCGTAGATGATGTGCGGAACATCCGCCATGACCGTCGCGCCGAGGCACATTGGGCAGGGTTCGACGGTGGTGAATAAAATCGCCCGCCTAAAGTCCGTCCAGAGTTTTTCGCCTCCGTTGAGCAAGGCGTTCAGTTCGGCGTGACTGATTTGACTTCTGCTTTCTTTATGACGCGCCCGTCCGCGTGAAATGATCTCTCCATCCAGCACAAGGATCGCGCCGATGGGATATTCTCCCGCTTTCCCCGCTTCATCCGCTTCGATGAGCGCCTCGCGCATGAATTTTTTAAGGTTGAGATGTTCGATTTCGGGCGAGAGGTATTGTGTCATAGTGTTACGCCATGTGCGGCGGAGATTTGGGCTTTTCTTTTGAACCTAACGCCGTATTCAACGCCTGATCTAGCGAGCGGACTTCGACGATCTCGATTCCTTTCGGATACCCCTCGCCCTTTCGCAACGCCTTCGGCACGATGGCAGTTTTGAATCCCAACTTTTGCGCCTCGCGCAACCGCGCTTGCATCTGGCTGGGCATCCGCAACTCGCCCGCGAGACCGATCTCGCCGATCAGCACCGCGTCCGCTTTGACCGAGACATCTTTCCACGAAGACGCGATTGCCGCGGCGATGGCGAGGTCGGCGGCGGGTTCGTCTATTTGCAGACCGCCCACCACGTTGACGAAAACATCCTGCTCTGAAAGTTTTAGCCCCACGCGGCGAGTTAACACAGCAGAGATCAACAACAAACGATTGAAGTCCACGCCGTTCGCGGTTCTGCGCGCGTTGCCGAATTGAGTCGGGGAGGTGAGACCCTGAATTTCAACGAGAATGGGACGAGTCCCTTCCATCGTCACTGCAATGGCAGACCCCGCCGCGTTGACCATTCTCTCCGCAAGAAACGCCTCCGATGGATTCGTCACTTCGACCAGTCCGCCTTCGCGCATTTCGAACACGCCCACTTCGGAGGTCGCGCCGAAACGATTCTTCACCGAACGCAACAGGCGATATGCCTGAAAGCGATCCCCTTCAAGATATAAAACTGTATCAACGATGTGTTCCAACACGCGCGGACCGGCGATGGTCCCTTCTTTGGTCACATGCCCGATGACGAAGACCGAGATTCCGCTAGTCTTTGCCAGCTCGCGCAGTTGCGATGAAGACTCGCGGACTTGACTGACCGAGCCAGCGGATGAGTCCATGCTGGAGAGATACACTGTTTGGATCGAATCCACGATGAGTAATTCAGGTTTCACTTCGCTGATGTGATTCAAAATGATTTCGAGATTAGTCTCGGTGACTAGTAATAAATTTTTCGGCAGTTCCTTTTTGCCATTGTTCAACCGCGTCGCGCGCATCTTGATCTGTCGTTCCGACTCTTCGCCTGAAACATACAGCACGCGCTTTTGATCCGCCATCTCCATCGCCATCTGCAACATTAACGTGGACTTGCCGATGCCCGGGTCGCCGCCGACTAAAACAATGGAGCCCGGCACGATCCCGCCGCCCAGCACACGCGCAAATTCTTCGATGGGGACGCGGATGCGGTCTTCGTCTCCAGCAGAGATATCGTCGATAGAACGCGGGGCAGACCGACCCGTCAACCCGCGAACCGCTGTGGATTTCGTCGCAGGCTCATCGTGGATGACTTCCTCCACCATGCTATTGAAGGATCCGCACTGCGGGCATTTGCCCATGTACGACGCGGCGACGCGCCCACATTCCTGACAGACATATCGTGTTTGTGTTTTCGTCATACGAATCGTCCCCTCTCCCTAAGGGTGAAGTCGAGTATAACAGAATTTCTGTTCTAATTGCGTTGGGAAGTTTGCTATACTTGTTTTGTCGTGTTGTTCTGTGCGTATCTGTAATAGGAGAAATGTATGATCGAATGGTTCGTTCAACTTAGCCCTGTTTGGCAAGCGTTGATCGCTACGGGGTTCACTTGGCTTGTCACCGCGCTGGGTGCAGCGACGGTCTTCTTTTTCAAGCGAGTTAACCGCAAATTGTTGGATGGGATGTTGGGGTTCGCGGCGGGCGTGATGATCGCGGCTAGTTTTTGGTCGTTGCTTGCGCCCGCTATTGCGATGACGCGTGAGATGAACGTCGCTCCGGTCTGGTTGCCGGCGGCGGTTGGATTTTTATTGGGCGGCGCGTTTATCCGCTTGATTGACCTCTTTCTGCCGCATTTGCACCTCGGTTTTCCGTTGAGCGAAGCGGAAGGGCTTCCGACGGAATGGCGGCGGAGCATTTTGCTTGTGCTGGCGATCACGTTGCATAATATTCCCGAAGGCTTGGCGATCGGAGTCGCTTTCGGCGCAGTAGCAGCGGGAATGTCGTCTGCAACTCTGGCTGGGGCGGCAGCACTTGCGATCGGGATCGCGATTCAAAATTTTCCCGAAGGCATGGCAGTTTCCGTTCCGCTACGATCGGAGGGTATGTCGCGTTTGAAGAGTTTTTGGTTTGGGCAGTCTTCGGCGTTGGTCGAGCCGATTGCGGGAGCGTTGGGCGCAGCGGCAGTGTTGTTGATTCGTCCTATTTTGCCGTATGCGTTGGCGTTTGCGGCGGGTGCGATGATCTTCGTAGTGGTCGAAGAATTGATTCCCGAATCGCAATTGGCAAAGAACGCCGATTTTGCCACCTCGGGCGCGATGCTCGGATTTGCGTTGATGATGATTCTAGACGTAGGTTTTGGATAAGGGCGCGCTCTGCGCCATGAGCGCGTAGACTTGATTTAACAACTCTACAAATTCGCGGGCGGGACGCTCTTTTAGAATCTCTTTACGCGTATCGCGATCGAGCGTTTTCAACAGCAAGTATTGCACAGCGTATTTTCGAAAGAGTCGTTGTCCGTCTTCTTCGCCGTAAAACTGGACGCTTTTCTGTAAGTGTTCGCGAACGGTTTCCATCGTCAATTCGTACGGGACTTGCTCGCGATCATAGCCGGCGAAAATCCACGGGTTAGCGATTGCGCCGCGCCCGATCATCACTGCGTCGCAGTTTGTGTGGGTCTTCATTTTTTGAATATCCGCTGCGGCGCGCACATCGCCGCTGCCGACGACGGGGATGCGGACCGACGCTTTCACTTCGGCGATCGCGTCCCAGTTTGCAGCGCCGCTGTAACGTTGTTCTTTGGTGCGTCCATGTACGGCGATTAGCGCGCCGCCTTCTTCTTCCACAATGCGGGCGATAAGTTTATAGTTTTTGTTCCGCTCCCAACCCATGCGGATTTTCCCGGTGACCGGGATCTTTAGCGCCTTTGTCAGCGCGCGAAACGTGCGCGCGATCCGCAATGGGCTTGGCATCATGCCTACTCCTGCGCCGCGATCGGCGATAGACTTGGCGGGACAACCCATGTTGATATCAATAATATCGGGCTTCCACTTTTCCACGATCAACGCGGCTTTGAGAAGCAGGTTTGGGTCTTCGCCATAAAGTTGAAACGCGATTGGGCGTTCTGCTTCTTCGTAATATAGTCGCTTGGCGGGCTCTTTGGAGCGGCTTAGAATTTTCTCCGCCTTGACGAATTCGGTGTAGCTCATCGCCGATCCTAATGCGCGGCAAATCGAACGAAAGGGCCAGTCGGAGTAACCGTCCATCGGCGCGAGAATCGCATCTCCGAAGATGGGGATGTTGCGGATATAAAAGTTGGGAGCGCGCGTTTCAATCATCAGCGGCGGCAAGTATAACAAAAAGGCTTCGAGTTTCTTTGAATTTCCGAAGGTGGAGCGGGTTACGCTGTTTCTCGCTTTGTCATGTTGAGGAAATGTTTGCGGAACTTCGCCACCTTCGGCGCGACGACCGCCTGACAGTAAGGTTGATTTGGATTCCTTGCGAAGTAATCGCGGTGATATTCTTCCGCCGCGTAAAATTCGCCCAAGGCTGACACGCGCGTTACAATGGGGCTATTCCATATTTTTTGCGCGTTTAATGCCTTGATAAGTTCCTCGGCGATATTTTTCTGCTCATTGTTGTGATAGAAGATTTCGGAACGGTATTGTTCGCCGATGTCGTTGCCTTGTCGGTTCATCGTGGTGGGATCGTGGATGGCAAAGAATACGTTCAATAGATCGCGGTATGAGACGATATCCGGGTCAAAGCGTACCTGCACTACTTCCGCGTGTCCCGTCGTCCCGTCACAGACCTCGCGATATATCGGATTCGCTGTTCGTCCGCCGGTGTAGCCAGACTCTACGCTTACGACGCCCTTAACTTCGACAAACACGGCTTCGAAACACCAGAAGCATCCTCCAGCCAGCGTGGCGGTTTGAAGATTGACGTTCATGGTAATTTTTCCTTTCCAAGTTTTCCTGCACTGAATGGACAACTTCAAGCCGCAAATTCTTATTAAGAAAAGATTATAAATTTCGATTTACGCGACCAGCTCGCGATACAAACGATCTGTCTCAGGCAGGGGAGCGCTGTTAAGTTCCGTGCGCAGTTGACGTTTGAGGTCCGAGTAGACGCGCGCCACTCCGGCGCGATCGTTCAACGCCCCATACGCGCGCATAGCAAGACAGTACAGATCTTCGTTGAACGCGTCAAGCGGAAGCGCGGTTTCGATATATGTGACCGCCTGTTTCGGCGACTGATTCGCAAGATGATGAGACGTCAACTCCTGTAGCGCGTTGAGATAGGCTTGTGCCAGTCTGCGGCGTTCGGGAAAGACCCATTCGTAATACAGGTTCTGCAAATATTTGCCGCGATACAAAGAGACGGCGTGTTCGTACCACTCGGCGCGTTGGCTTTGATTGTTGATCGCGTGGGCTTGCGCAAGCGCGGAATTAAATTCATCCACGTCTATGGTGAAGCGGGCGGAATCGAGCCAATACTCGCCTACTTCTACCAAGATCAAGCGCGGGTTTTCCTTCCCGCTTTTGAGCGCGTTTCGTAAACGAGACAGGGCTGTATGAAAAGCTGTGCGGCTGACGCTTTCTTTTTCTCCCCAAATGGCATCGAAGGCTTTATCGGCTGGGGTTTTTTCGCCGCGCAAGGTAACGAAATACGCCAGCAAATCTCGGGCTTTTGCCGAGACCCAACGCTCTTGCGATACTTCTTCTCCGTTGACAAGCACGCGGAAACTCCCGAAGCATTGCGCCTGAATGGAATGTTGGCTGGCAAGCGAGATCTGTATCTTCTTTTCGGGCAGATTTTCCAACACACGTTCGAGGAACGGGCTTTTCTCGCCAGCTGCAATTAATGCTTTCGTTACAATATGTGAGCGTGCGCCCTGGTCCAAAAACAGTTGAAACACACGCGAGGCTTCGATCAAGCGCAGAGCCTTGCGGGCATACTCCAGCCCGCTTTCACGACGTTTGGTTTCGAGGTGAATGTATGCTAACCCGAAATACACCATCGCCAGCGGAATGCGGAATTGGCGGCGCTCGCCTACTTCAAGTAATTCCATGAACAGCGCTTCGGCTTTATCGGTTTGAAGATTCTCCAAAGCCACATCCGCTAAAACGCTACGGCAGACGTATGCTTCGTATGTGTCGGGGTTGCCTGTGTACGACCATAACGCGCCTTCCGCCAGTTGACGCGCCTCGTCAACCCGCCCTTGATCGCATAAATTGTACGCCAGAAACCCCGTCGCCATTAATTGCTCGAACGACGCCAACCCTAATTGCTGGCCGATCTCCATACCTTGTCTCAGGCAGGCTTCGGCGCGAGCGGTTTCTCCCAAACGAGTTAACACATTGCCCAACGCCGTATATGCGCTCGGCAATAATTCTTTCAAATGCAATGTTTGCGCGATCTGTAAACCGCGCTCTGCATGTTGCAAGGCTTTATCTAATTCCCGCCAATATAGAAACGGCGTGACGAGCGAAATATACGCCTGCGCCCCGATGGGAGAAAATTCATCAGGCGCGATCTGCAGCGCTTCCTGACAATACCGCACCGTCGCTTGCGGATCGCCGTGCCACCAACAGATTTGACCCAGCGATTGCAGAAAATTTGCGCGCGCCAATGCGCTGATCTCGTCTCCTGCGAGCCGCGCTTCTGCTACCGCTTGCTCGGCGAGTTCGCGTCCTTTGTTCATGCCGGTTAGAAAGCCGACGCTTTTTGCCAGCGCCATTAATGCCTCGGCGCGCGCAGCGTGATCTAAATTTGCGAACGACAGCGCTTCGGTAGAAAGCGTCTCTGCCCGGCGGTAATGTCCTTGGGCGCGATTCACTTCCGCCAAATGAGTTAATGCGCGGCACATGCCGTTTGAATCGTTGCGCGTTGAAAATGCAGAACGCGCGTCTTCATACGCCGCGATCGCCGCGCCTGTTTGACCCAAACGCCAATGCGCATTGCCGTGTTGCAAGAGCAATTCGGGATTAGATTTCATCACGTCCGCTGGCAACGCGCTCAGGTAACGATGCAACACTTCCACGCGCCCGCGCTCGACATAATCTGCCGCGAAAATGGATACGATACGCGCCGCCGATTCGAACTCATGCGCGTTCAGATAATGCGACAAGGCGGCTTCCAACTCGCCTTGCGCTTCATAATGCCTGCCTGCGCTTCGTTCCAAACCAGCAACCGATTCGGCTTCGACGCGCTGCAAGCGGCTGAGAAGAAATTCGCGGAACAAATAGTGATAGCGATACCAACGTTTTTGCGAATCTAGACTCGAAAGAAACAAGTTTTGTTTTTCTAAATCTTCCAAAATAGATTGCGCATCGTTCACGCCAGCGACTGCGTTGCAAGCCACAGCGTCCATTTGTTGCAGGATGGACACGCGCAGTAAGAATTCCTGCAAGTCCTCGGGCAGTTTTTTGAACACTTCTTCGGCGAGATAATCGAACACGAATTGCTGTGAGCCGCTCAAGCCTGAGAGCAGGGCGTTTATATTCTGCGTCTCATCTCCATTCAACGACGAGCGGATGATTTGCAATGCCGCCGCCCAGCCTTCGGTCTTTTCGCTCAATAGATTCAAATCCTCGATAGAGAGTTCGGGCGCGTCCGCTTGCATCCATTTGGTCACTTCGTCGTCGCGGAAGCGCAGAGACGAGGAGCGCAACTCGGCTAATTGACCTCTGGCTCTTAATCGCGCCAGCGCCAGCGGGGGATCCACCCGCGTGGAGACGATCATGTGTAAATTTTCGGGTGCGTTCTCAAGCAAAAAATCCACAAGTTGATGGACGACGGGACTGGCGACGTAGTGATAATCTTCAAGCACGATCAGCCAGGATGAATCGATTTGTTCGGCGAGTTCGTTGATCAACACGGTCAACACGCGTTGAGGCGAGATGCTCGCGTCGGCGCTATCCAACAATGATTGGGCAGTCTGACCGATGGCGCGAGTCAACGACTCTGGCGCGCGCTTCATGCTGCGTAATGATTCGATCAGGTAGGTGAGGAAAACTGTCGGATCGGAATCTTGTGCGTCGAGCTGGTACCAGGCAAAGGGCTTGCCCTGAGCAACGTCGAAGGATCGGGTTGAAGCGTTGATAAAGTCGGCGAGCAGGGTTGTTTTGCCGTATCCCGCCGGGGCGGAGAGCAGAGTCAGCCGCTTGTCTGAGTTTGATTTGAGCCAATCCAGCAGGCGCGGACGGGGCAAAAAATCGGCGCGAGGGCGCGGGACAAGAAATTTGGTGCGGAGAAGGATGGATGGTTTCATGTTGCGCTTGTCGTTCCGAGAAGCGACGAAGAATTTAACTTGGTAAAAGGAGCTGGCGCTGTCGTCATCTGCGATGATAAGGATTCTTGCAGATCTTTCTTATACTTTTTCCAATCGGTGAAATCTGCGGATTATTTTTGATAATGGCTATTATAAAGCCAGTCTTGCAAACTTTTTGCAAACGCAGCATGATACACTGCCAACGTTATCTAAATGCCAAAAAGGAGAAGATATGAAACGCTTTACCCTGTTTGTGTCATTGCTTGTCGTCTTTTCGGTGATCGTGAGTGCGTGTGCGCCTGCCGCCGAAACACCGGCCGCCAGTGAAGCGCCTGCGACGGATGCTCCGCTGGCAGAGACTCCTGCTCCCCAGGAGCCTGCCGCGCCGTTGGTCTTAAAGATTGCCAACACTGCCAATATTACTACATGGGATCCGATCGCCTCGTTCTCGACGGAGGCTTCGTATCTTGCCAATTCGTATGAGCAGTTGGTGCGCATCAACCCGCCCGACTCGGCGGAAACCTATACGCCGTTGCTCGCTGAAAGTTGGGAAGTGAGCGCCGATGGTTTGGCGTACACGTTCCATCTTCGTTCTGGGGTCAAGTTTCACGACGGCGAGCCGATGAACGCCGATGCGGTGAAGAAATCTATTGACGCTGCAACAGAACGCGCGGGCGCGTCGTTCATTTGGGCTCCGCTCGACAATGTGGAAGTGGTGGATGACTCGACCGTGAAGTTCAACCTCAAGTGGGCGGCGCCTGTGGACTTGATTGCTTCCTCGCTCTACGGAGCCTGGATCGTCAGCCCCAAGGCGCTCGAAGCCGGAGCCGCAGACGAAACCTTCTGGGCAGACGGCAAGAGCTACGGCACGGGTCCATACATGGTCGAATCGTACACGCCCGACGCTGAGATCGTCTTCACGCAGAACCCTGAGTACTGGGGTGGCTGGGAAGCGGGACAATATGAAAAGGTTGTCGTATCCATCGTTCCTGAGGCGACGACCCGCCAACAAATGCTCGAAGGCGGCGAAGTGGATATCGCTGCTGCCTTGCCGATGGATAATATCGCTGCGTTTGAATCCGATCCCAATTACACTGTATACAAAGAGCCTTCCTTCTTTAACTACGTCGGCTTCTTCAATACTCTTAAAGCGCCGCTGGACAATGTGAAAGTGCGTCAGGCGCTTTCGTACGCGATTCCTTACGATGATATCATCGCCATCGGCGCCAAGGGACTTGGCACGCAGAGTTACGGTCCTGTGCCGGCTGGCGTCTTCCCGTGGGATGGCAGCGTCTTCCGTTATTCGTATGATATTGAAAAAGCCAAGACATTGCTCAAAGAAGCGGGTCACGAAGGCGGCGGATTCAGCGTTCGTTTGACATACGCCGCTGAGAATGCCACCGAGGAAGTCTTTGCTCCGCTTATCAAAGATTCGTTCGCGCAGATCGGCGTGGATGTGACCATTGAGCCGCTGGCGTTCGGTCAGCAGTGGGAACTCGCCAAGACCGATCCCTCTACTGCGCAAGATATGTTCCTTCTGCTCTACTGGCCCACCTATTCAGACGCGGGCGCGGATAACATGTGGTCTATGTTCTACGCAGGCGCTGAGCCGCCATACCTCAACGTGACGAAGTTTAACCTTTCGTATTGGAAGAACGATCAGTACAATGCGTTGATGGACGAGGCTGGCGCGATCACCGCTACCGATTTTGCCGGCTCGAAAGCCAAATACGTCGAAGCGTTGAACATCCTCGTGGAGGAAGCGCCGGCTGTATTCTTCTTCGATACGATGGCGGTCTTCGTTATGCCTAAGAGCATCGAGGGTTTCCGCTATAATCTCAACTACCCGTTCGTGCATTACTTCTTCTATCAGTTGAGAGCCGTGCAATAATATTGCGCCATTCACCCTCACCCCAACCCCTCTCCCAGCGGGAGAGGGGCGAGGGGTGAGGGCTTTAATCATGCAACGACTCGAATTTATCCTCCGCCGACTGATTACATCTATCTTTGTGTTGCTGGGCGTCTCGGTCATCACGTTCTTCATCGCGCGCGTAGCGCCGAACGACGCTGCCGCGATGTATATCGGTCCGAAAGCGCGGCAGGCGGATATTGATCGCGTTACAAAGCAACTTGGTCTCGATAAACCGCTTCCTGTGCAGTACTTCATTTACATGCAAGAACTTTCGCGCGGCGACCTCGGCACATCCATCGCCACGAAACGCCCCGTGTTGCAGGAGTTGACAGGGCGCCTGCCTGCTACGCTCGAACTACTGTTATTTGGCATGTCCCTCGCCGCCGTAATCGGCATTCCACTCGGCGTATTGAGCGCGCAAGCGCAAGGCAAACTTCCCGATCTCGCTGTGCGCGCGCTTTCCATTGCAGGCGTTTCGATGCCCGCATTTTTTCTTGGGCTCATCCTTCAGATTATTTTCTTTCGCAACCTCGATCTTCTTCCGCTGGCTGGGCGTGTAAATGCGGATTTGCGATTCACGAACCCGCTGACGAAGATTACCGACTTTATCCTGCTCGATTCTTTCCTGACCTCGAACTGGGTCACCCTCAAGGACGCTTTTCTACACCTCATCCTTCCCGCCGTCACTCTCGCCGCCTACCCAGCGGGACTCATCGCCCGTATGACTCGCGCCGCCATGCTCGAGACTCTCGAACAGGATTACATCCGCACGGCAAAAGCCTACGGCATTAAACAGCGCGTCATCGTGTATTTCTACGCGTTGAAGAACGCCATCAGCCCCACGTTAACCGTGCTTGGTCTCACCTTTGCCTTTGCATTAACTGGCACGTTCTTTGTAGAAATTATTTTCAATTGGCCTGGGCTGGGGCTCTTCACCGTGCGTTCGCTGTTGAGCCTCGATTATCCCGCCATCATGGGTATGACTCTCTTCGGCGCGACGGGCTACGTGTTGATTAATCTTATTGTGGATATCCTCCAAGCCTGGGTTGACCCGAGGATAAGTTTGAAGTGAGCCAGTGCCGCAAGATTTATCTTGCGCCCAGCAGGGCAACTTGAAAGTTGCCGTACTGCAAGATTTATCTTGCGCCCGTTAAGGCAAATTGAAATTTTCCGTACGAAAAAACTATGACCATTCCCGCCGTCCCCTCTCTCGAAACTGAATCCACCCGCACATGGCGGCATGTGAGCGCTGTCGTCGCGCGCGATCCGCTTTCGCTGGCGAGCGTGATCATCATCACAGTCTTCATCTTGATGGCGGCCTTTGCGAATCAAGTCGCGCCCTACCCCGAGGAAGGCGCGGGGCGGACGAACGCAAGCAACACGCTGGCGGCGCCGTCTTCTCACAACATTTTTGGCGCAGACAAACTCGGGCGTGACATCTTGAGCCGCGTTATCGTCGGCGCGCGCCCGGCGCTGATCATCCCAATTTTTGTTGTGGCGCTGGCTGTGTTGATCGGTGCGCCGCTGGGAGCGTTGGCAGGCTACAAAGGCGGCTGGATAGATGAGATCATCATGCGCATCACGGATCTGTTCCTCGCGTTCCCGTCCTTGTTGCTTGCCATGGCAATCGCGTTCGCGCTCGGTCGCGGACTCGATAAAGCCGCCATTGCGCTCATTATCTCGTGGTGGCCTTGGTACACGCGCATCGCTCGCGGAGTGGCGGTCGGTTTGAGGGAGAGATACTTCGTCGAAGCCGCGCAAGCCTCAGGCGTGTCTGACGCGGTGATCGTCTTCCGTCATATTTTGCCGAATACGATATCCCCGATCCTCGTGCAAGCCACAGTAGATATGGGCACGGTCATCCTTGCGATGGGCGGACTTGCGTTTCTGGGACTCGGCACCCAGCCCCCCGCGCCCGATTGGGGCTTGATGGTCAGCGATGGGCGCACGTACATGCTCAATCAGTGGTGGATCGCGACGTTCCCTGGCATGGCGATTTTTATCGTGGTGCTGGCGTTCAATTTGCTGGGCGACACATTGCGAGATATTTTTGACCCGAGGCAATACCGATGAATCATGTCGTTGCGAGCCACGCTCTTGTTCTTCGTGGCGAAGCAATCTCCTGCATATTGGAAGGTTGCTTCGCCGCTTTGCGGCTCGCAACGACATATTAAATTTTATGAACATACCTCTCCTCACCGTTTCAGACTTGAATCTCGAATTCAAAACTTCGCGCGGCACGCTCAAAGCCTTGAACGGTATTTCGTTCGACGTAAAACGCGGCGAAGTATTTGGCTTGGTCGGCGAAACGGGATGTGGAAAAACAGTCACAGGGCTTTCCGTCTTGAATCTTCTGCCGCGTTCGGCAAGGATTACCAATGGCTCGATCCGTTTTGACGAAACGAACTTGCTCGACCTGCCCGCTCATGAAATGGAGCGAGTGCGCGGCGGAAGAATCGCGATGATCTTTCAAGATCCCTCTTCATCGTTGAATCCAGTTTTTTCGATTGGTTCACAGATCAGGCGGGTCATTCGTCAGCATACAGACCTGAACGCGACACAAGCCTCTGCGCGGGCAAACGAAATGCTGGAAGCGGTCGGCTTGCCCGATGTCAAACGAATCGTATCTTCGTATCCGCATCAGCTTTCTGGCGGCCAACAACAGCGCGTGATGATCGCTATGGCGCTTTCATGTCGTCCGCAACTGTTGATCGCCGACGAGCCAACCACCGCGCTGGATGTCACCATTCAGGCGCAGATATTGAAACTTCTCAAAGACCTGCAAACGCAGTTTGATTTTTCGGTCATCCTCATCACGCACAACCTCGGCGTTGTCGCGCAGACGTGCGATCGTCTCGCCGTTTTATATGCGGGGCGCGTGGTGGAGATCGGCTCGACCGAGGATATTTTCAACAACCCTCAACATCCCTATACGCGCGGGTTGATGAACGCCATTCCGCGCCCCGGCTCGCGCGGCAAAAAGATGGCGGCGATCCCTGGCGCCGTCCCCTCGAATCCCGGTGCGATTCGCGGCTGCGCCTTTGCCGAACGCTGTGAGTTTGTGTTTGACCGATGCCGCGTCGAAACGCCCACGCTGTTAAAAATCAGCGAAGGACATTTCGCCTCCTGCTTCCTCCTTGACGCTGATCGCTAATGACTGCTCTTATCGAACTTCACTCCCTTAAAAAATATTTCCGATTGCCGGGCGGATGGCTTTCTGGATAAATTCAACACGTCTACGCGGTGGACGGGGTGGATTTGACCATCGCTTCAGGCGAGACGTTCGGGCTGGTCGGCGAATCGGGATGCGGGAAGACCACTCTCGGGCGGATGATCCTGCGGCTCATCGAACCAACGGCGGGTCAGATTATTTTCGACGGAAAAGATATTACGACGATCCATAAAAATAAAATGAAGCCGATTCGACGCGAGATGCAGATCGTGTTCCAGAATCCGCTTTCATCGTTGAGTCCGCGTTTGACGGTGGAGCAGATCGTCGCTGAACCGTTGAATGCGCATCGCGCTCTGCCCGCGAATGAAATTCGGGATCGCGTCGTCGAGTTGCTCGAACAAGTGGGACTCGGCAAACAACACCTCGACCGTTTTCCACATGAGATGTCCGGCGGGCAATGTCAGCGGGTGGCGGTGGCGCGAGCGTTGGCGTTGAACCCTAAGTTGATCGTGCTGGATGAACCGACTTCCGCATTGGATGTATCGGTGCAGGCGCAGATCATCAATCTGCTGGATGAACTCAAGCAGTCGTTGGGATTGACTTACTTGTTTATCTCACATGATTTAAATGTGGTGCAACACATCAGCGACAGAATTGGCGTGATGTATTTGGGCAAGCTGGTAGAAGTCGGGTCGGCGCAAGATGTATATGAGAATCCGTTGCATCCGTACACGCAGGCGTTATTCGGCGCAATTCCCATACCGGTCGTAGATAAGAAGCGCGAGTTGAAGGTGTTGGAAGGCAACGTGCCGAGTCCAGTCAACCCGCCGAGCGGATGCCGCTTTCACACGCGCTGCCCGATCGCGCAGAAAAAATGTCAGGAAATAGAACCAGTTTTACGAGAAGTGAGAAGCGGGCGTTTCGTTGCCTGTCATTTTGTGGATTGAGGAGTCTATATATTATGAGTCGTTTATTTGGAATCGCGGGCGTACAAATGTCCGTAGAGGCATGGAATATGGATGGAACATTTGAAAAGATGTCAGAGATAGCCATGAACATCCATAAGCAATTTCCATGGATTGGTATGGCGGTGTATCACGAGTTGATCGTGCCGGGGCTGGAACAATTTAAAACGCCGCCAGATATTGATTGGTGGAAGAAAAATAGTTTTCCTGTGCCAAGCGCGCAAACTGATAGATTATGTGAATTAGCTCGTAAGACGAAATTATGGTTAATTCCCGGCTCGATGTGGGAGACCGAAGGCGATAGGATGTATAACACGGCGATCGTGATCTCGCCCGACGGCGATATCGTCGCCAAGTATCGAAAAATGTTTCCGTGGATGCCGTATGAAATGGGCGCGACGCCCGGAAATGAATTTTGTGTGTTTGATATTCCAAACGTCGGGCGCTTCGGTTTGTGCATCTGTTACGACATGTGGTTCCCCGAAACTGCCCGTACGTTGGCATGGATGGGCGCGGAGGTGATCATTCAACCGACGCTGACTCCCACAGCGGACCGCCCGTTGGAGTTGGTCATGGCGCGCGCGAATGCGTTGTTCAACCAGTGTTATTTTGTGAGCGTCAACGGCGTGGGCGAGTGGGGCGGCGGACGATCCACCATCATTGATCCCGACGGGAGAATTTTGCAACAAGCGGGCACGAATCAAACGTTCATGTCGGAGATGATTGATTTGGATCACACGACGCGCACCCGCGAGTATGGCACATTGGGTCTGGCACAAACGCTGAAGCAATTGAGAGATTCGGGCCACAAATTTCCGATCTATGGAAATCATTCGATTTCGGAGGAAGGTTTCAAGGGGCTAGGTAAATTAGGTTTTCATCGAAATACGAGTTTGCCTGAAGGATAAGCGTCTGTTTTAAACCACAAAGGCGCAAAGAGTCGCGAAGAAGAAAAGTAAAAAATAAACTTTTGCGCTGCGCCAAAAACGAGAGAACAAAAAAGGAGAAGCCATGAAGAAATCTATTTTTGTCGTTTGTATTGTATTGCTGTTGATCGTCTCTTTGCTGTTGCCTTCGCGCTCGGTGGTCTATGCCCAGTCCGCAACGATCTATACGACCAACTTCAACAGCGGCTATTCGGGTTGGACGAGCAGCGGGAACGTGTCTAGCGTTTCATCTCCGGCAATTCAACCAAAATCAGTCCGTTTGCGAGGAAGCGCAAGCGTCACGCGCACTGTATCCACCATCGGTTATTCCAATATTTCCGTTACTTGGAATATGGCGGCATCGTCGTTGGAGAATGGAGACTATTGTTATATCGAAGTCAATACTGGTTCAAACTGGACTGCGATCGGTTCCATCACGAACGGGCAGGATTTTTCCACATACTACAACGGCACAGCCGACAACATCGCAGGCGCGAATCAGAACGCGAATTTCCAGGTCCGCTATCGTGGCAATGGCGCGACGACTGGCGATTATTGCTATGCCGAAGATATAACGGTCACTGGCACATCTGGCGCATCACCCACCAATACGCCAACCCCAACCAACACGCCGCAGGGACCGACTCCCACGCCTCCGCCTGGCGGTTCTGTCCCTGGCGATCCGCTCACTGGGAATGGAAATGTGACTCGCACGTTGTTGACCTACAACGACCTGTTCAACGGTTCATCCTCCACGCCAGTGGATGACAGCGCGTTCGCGTTACCCGTTAACGCCGCCATGCCAGACCATGCCTTTGAAGGTCGGCTTGAATTATCGAACGAAGCGACCAGCGGCGGATTTTCGGAGATCAAAGATAGTTTTGCGTACACGGGCAACGGCGACCATCCGCGCAAACATTTGCCCGAGTTCAGTTTTGAATTCGTGCAAAATGGAAGCCATCTCATCCCAGCTACACAAGGTTTGATCTACACGAGTCATCCAAACTGGAATTACATCATCGGACCCGGACGAGCGTGGAAAGAAAATTCCGATAACGGATATTCTCGCGCCTCCTTCCCGTTCGCGCTGGTGGAACGCAACGCCAACTGCACGCACAATGGCGTGATGACCTTCCTGTTCAACAACAGCGGCGTTTCAAAAGTTCGCTATCAAATTACACAAGAGACTTGCGCCTATTACAAAGTTAACTTGTGGGGTCAATTGACTGGGACATATACATTGTACGCAGTGACGGACGCTGCGACTCTCAAAGCGAATCACGCGGCGGAAGTGGCGAACCGCCTCCCGACCAAGCCGATAACTGCGCTCGCCTCCGATTACCCTTCCTCTGACGTGAACGTTTCCGTCTTCGGCAGCGGTGTTACTCCCGCACACATGACGTATTATGGCGTGCTGTATAACGGAGTCAATTATGTTTCGGGGTGCAACACGCGTTACGGAACGTATGCTTTCTGTGAGAACATGCGCGCCGCTTCGTATTCAACAGCCAAATCATCGTTTGCGAGCATCGCGCTCATGCGGCTCGGTCAAAAATATGGAAGCGGAGTCTATAACCTGCTGATCAAAGATTACGTTTCTGAATATACCTCCAGCCCGGGCGTGTGGACGAACGTCACTTTCAACAACACGATAGACATGGCGACGGGCAACTATCGTTTGGCGGGTTACGAAGCGGATGAAGATGGTTCATACATGAGCAGCTTCTTCGCTGCCGAGCCATATTCATCCAAAATTACTGCCGCGTTTAATTTCCCATATAAGGCTGCGCCCGGTACCTATTGGAACTATCATACCTCCGATACATTCATTGTCACCCGAGCGATGAACAATTATCTCGAATCGCAGGAAGGCTCCAGCGCGGACATCTACGACATGCTCAAGAATGAAGTGTTCGCGCCGATCAAGTTGAGCGCGGGCGTCAGCGCGATCCGCACGGATAATTCATCCACGGGCGAGCCGTTCGGCGGTTACGGTCTCTTCTGGACTCAGGACGATATCGCCAAGGTCGCCAAATTCCTCAACAACGACAACGGTTTTGCGGACGGGACGCAGATCCTCAACGCGGACATGCTCGCCGACTCGATGCAGAACGATCCCTCCGATCGAGGCGTGGACACAACAGGCGGAACAGGTTTCAAGTATAACAACGCCTTCTGGGCGGAAGATTTTACCCCCGCTGCGTTCCCGCAATATTCCTGTTCCTTCTGGACGCCTTTCATGTCTGGCTATGGCGGTATTACCGTCGTGATGATGCCCAACGGCGCAACCTACTATTACTTCAGCGACAACGAGGAGTTTAGTTGGTACAACGCCGTGCATGAGGCGAATAAGTTGAGTTCGTATTGTCCGTGATTAAAATCTAAAGGCCGAATTCAAACGAGGATGAGACAGACTTATCCTCGTTTGTTGTTAAAAAATTATCCCGCAGTTGAACTGCGGGATAATTATAATCTCCTGTCTCTTTTATACTACCGGCTCTTCCTCGGCTTCGGCAACTTCTTCGCGCTGGAGAACGATTTCGTTATCCGGGTCGAGCGTCACAAGGATCGCATCGCCGTTGTGGAATTCGCCGCTCAACAGTTTGTCCGATAGCGGATCCTCCACTTTTTGCTGGATCACGCGGCGGAGGGGGCGGGCGCCGAATTCAGTATCATACCCAAGGTCCGCGAGAGAGGCGAGGGCTTCGGCTGTGGCGGTCAGGAGGAGGTCATGTTCCTTGAGTCGCTCCGCAACTTTATCCAGTTCGAGTGAGACGATCTGCTGGATGTCTTCGCGATTCAACGCGCGGAAGATGACGGTCGCGTCGAGGCGGTTGATGAACTCGGGGCGGAACGCGCGTTTGAGTGATTCGTTCAACTTCTTGCGCATGTCTTCGTAAGAGAGCCGCTCTTCGGTCACTTCGTCGCGTTTGAGCGCGAAGCCGAGCGACGATTGTTTCTTGATCACGTCCGCGCCGATGTTGGAGGTCATCACGATGATCGCGTTGCGGAAGTCCACTTTGCGGCCCTTCGCGTCGGAGAGGTGACCCTCTTCCATGATCTGCAACAACATGTTGTGGACTTCGGGATGCGCTTTCTCAACTTCATCGAAGACAACAATTGAGTATGGTCTGCGGCGAAGCGCTTCGGTGAGTTGACCTGCTTCTTCGTAGCCGATATATCCCGGAGGCGCGCCAACGAGGCGTGACGCCGTGTGCCTCTCCATGAACTCGGACATATCGAGTTGTATCGCGGCTTCTTCACTGCCGAACATAAATTTGGCGAGTGTCTTTGTTAATTCTGTTTTGCCGACGCCAGTCGGTCCGAGGAACATGAATGAACCGATGGGGCGTTTCGGGTCTTTCAACCCGGCGCGCGCGCGGCGGACGGCGCGCGAGATGGCGATGATGGCGTCTTCCTGTCCGATGATTCCTTTACGGAGTTCGTCTTCCATCTTGAGCAACCGTTGCGATTCTGCTTCCGCAAGTTGCATGAGCGGGACGCCCGTCCACATTGAAACCACTTCGGCGATATCTTCCGCCGAAACGACGGGACTGCTCGCGCGATCCCAGCCTGTGCGCAGGCGTTCGATCTGTTCGCTCAATTCCGTCTCGCGCTCCTGCCATTCGATGATGTCTTCGTTGTTGCCTTCTTCTTGCGCGAGCGAGCGGTTCTGTCGCGCCTGCCGCAATTGACTAAATAAGTCTTTGGCATGTTTCGCGGCGGGACTCTTGTACATGCGCACGCGCGAGGATGATTCGTCAATCAGGTCTATCGCTTTATCGGGGAGGAATCGTTCGGTCACATAGCGAGTGGATAAATGCGCGGCGGCTTCGAGCGCCTCATCGGAGATCACCAGGTGATGATGTTCTTCGTAAGCGGAACGGATTCCCTTGAGGATTTGGATGGTCTCTTCCTCGGAGGGTTCGTCTACTTGGATGGGTTGGAAGCGGCGTTCAAGCGCGGCATCCGATTCGATGTGCTTGCGATATTCGTCCATCGTGGTCGCGCCGATGACTTGCAATTCGCCGCGCGATAACGCAGGCTTGAGGATGTTCGCCGCGTCTACGGAGGAACCAGCGGCTCCCGCGCCGACGAGCATGTGCACTTCATCAATAAAAAGGATCGCGCCGGATTGTTTCAACTCATCAATCACGCGTTTGAGTCGTTCCTCGAACTGACCGCGATACATCGTGCCAGCCACAAGCGAGCCGACATCGAGTTGCAGTAATCGTTTGTTCATTAATGGGGCAGGCACGTCGCCGTCCACGATGCGTTGGGCGAGTCCCTCGACGATGGCGGTTTTACCCACGCCGGGTTCGCCGATCAACGCGGGGTTGTTCTTCGTGCGGCGCGCCAAAATTTGGATCACGCGCTCGATCTCCATTTGGCGACCGATGACCGGGTCGAGTTTTTTCTCTTCCGCTTTAGTTGTGAGGTCGCTTGCGAGTTGATCAATAAGCGGGGTCTTTTGATTCGGCTGGGCGCCTCGCGCGGGTCCTGCGCCGGCAGGCGTTGGGGCGGACGAAGTCGATTCGTTCAAGACGCGCCGCGTTTGCCGGCGGATCTGATCCGGCGTCACGCCGAGTCGGCGCAACACTTCCAGCGCGCTTCCTTCGACGCGCACCAAGCCTAGCAAAATATGTTCCGTGCCGATGTAGTGGTGACCGAGACGACGCGCTTCGTCTACGGCGAATTCCAGCACTTGTTGTGTATCGCTTGCAAGTTCCACGCGGCTGGGGTCAAACCCCGCCGTGCTAGAGGAAACGCGGCGGATCACTTCGCGCACACGGTCCGACGTCATGCCGAGTTCGCGCAATACTCGCCCCGCTACGCCGCCTTCTTCATCCATTAAACCGAGCAATAAATGCTCTGTGCCAATATTGTTGCTGCGGGATTGTTCCGCCTCCTGATGCGCGAGGCTTAAAACCCGCCTTGCTCGCTGTGTAAAACGTTCCATACCAGCCATGTTATCTTCTCCTGAATAGTGGATGTATTCTACCAAAAAGCCCGGCGAGTCATCATAGGAAAAAGGTTAGAGATTATTTGCAATGCTGATACAATATTAAGCGCCTGACTTACGCAGATCGAAATCTTTTACCGCGAATTATGCGAATTATCGCTAATTTTTAAAAACAATTCGCGTAGATTAGTGAAATTTGCGGCTTGGTCTTAGGGTTTTGCGGCGTGAATCCTAAAGCGTAGAATTGCGCTCCAAAAGGGAGTGAAGGATGAAGTAATGCGATCTATATGCGTTTTTTGCGGTTCTTCGGACACGGTTCATTCCGACTATACAACTGCCGCGTTTTCCCTCGGTATTTTGCTCGCAAATAAGGGGATTCGGCTAATCTTCGGCGGCGGCAAAACCGGCTTGATGGGCGCGGTCGCCGACGGTGCGCTTTCAGCGAAGGGTGAAGTGATTGGAGTCATCATCCCTTCAATGAATACGCCCGCTTTAGCGTATGACGGGTTGACCCGCATGGAAGTTCCACCCGATATGCACGCTCGTAAAGCGCGGATGCACGAATTGGCGGAAGGTTATATTGCGCTTCCCGGCGGATTTGGCACGTTTGACGAGCTGTTTGAGACGATTACATGGGCGCAAACGGGAACGCACCAAAAGCCTGTGGGGTTGCTGAACGTGAAGAATTATTATGCGCCTTTGCTTGCCGCTATTGATCATGCGGTTGAGGAAGGTTTTGTTTTTCGCGAACATCGCGACGCATTGGCGTGTAATTCCGACCCCGCGCAACTGTTGGATACGATGGAAAAATACAGTTATCCGTTTGAGGCGGTGAAAAGATGGATGCGGGAAGGATAGCCGGTTCGCTAATTTACTGGCGAACTGCAAGGTCTAAAATAAATCTGTGGATTTGTTGACCTTTTGCATTCGTCTGACGAAGACCCAGCCTGCAATCCCCAATATCACAAAACCGACAAGAAACACCCAAATCAAGGCGGGGATTTCCATCAAGTTTGCGCCGACTGTGACAGTTAAAAGAGATGCAATGCCGCGCCCAAGCATGTTTGCAATTAGAAAGCGTTTGAATGACATGCTCCCCAGCCCGGCAACGTAGCACATCGCGTCGTTAGGGACGAGCGGCATTACGAGGGAGATTACATAGAATGCCATACCTTGTCCCGCCGCGCTTTTATCCCAGCGAGTTAATGTTTCGGGCGCGATCCATTTCTCGGCGAAGGGGCGCCCGAACTTGCGCGAGAGCCAGAACGCGATCTGCCCGCCGATGACGAGACTTGTCCATGTGAGGAGGAAGCCGCCAAAGAAGCCGTAGAGGATTCCGCTGCCGATCATGAGCGCTTGTCCGGGAATGAACGCGAAGAAAACTTGCAGGATGAAAAGCAGGAAGAGAATCGCAAGTCCCCACAAGCCGTATTCGCGAATAGAAGCGGTAACGGCGTTATAGTTGCCTAGCCAGCGCAATGCCGCTTCGATGGGCGCACGGTAGAACCAAAGTGCGATCAAAGCGATTAAAACAACGACAGCTAAGATGATTTTTCGAGCGAGCATAAGGATTGAATCTTGAAGATTGTTTGTTGAGCGTATGGGGAAAAGCAATTATGCGGAAGAAAGGCTAAAGAACTTCTTGGTTAAGCGTTGACGCGCATGAACGAATCTACCGTTTTGTAAAAGCCGTCGTTCAACTCTTCAAACGTGAAGGGTCTGGGCGGTTGATGGAACGGGAAGGTGAGTCGCACGGTATTTAAGTTGCCAAAGTGATTTTCAGCGATTCCAAGCGTGGTATCGAAGCGCAAGAGCGGATCGTAAATGGACATGGCAAAGTAACACGGCGTATCGTATTTTTGGGGTTCCACATCAAACTCGGTCGTGAGGATTTCGTTGATCTGCGCCGTTAACACCGAGATCGTGCTGACGCTGATGCGCGGCAATTTGTGCTTGAGGGGAATCGTGCGTTCGAGTCTTCCGATCTTTTGCACTGCCGAAACGGCAAGCGAGATCGTATGCGGATTGCGGACGAACTTAACGAAGCCCGATTGCAATTTGGGGCGTTCGAACTGCCGCACCACGCGATTGATCATTCGCAGACGGGAGTCTGAATACGGGAGCGCGCTTTTGCCCAGGCACGGCGCGATCAGCACGAGGCGGTCAATGCGATGCGAGAGGCGCTGGAAGGCGCGCATGGCGAGAATGCCGCCGAAGGAAAATCCCATCAGGTTGAATCGTTCGAGTCCTAATTTGTTGGTGAGTTGTTCCACCAGTTCCGCCACATGGTGGCTGGAGAATTTTTCGCTGAACGGCGTGGATTGCCCATGCCCCGGCAATTCGAAGAAATATACTTTGAACCATTGCGCCATAAATTGCGCGAGGGTCAGCCAATCTTCCCATTCCGAAATCGTAGCAGGCACCATAATGAGCGGCGCGCCTTCGCCGGTTTCGAGGACGTGTAAGCGAGAGAGCGGTAGATCGACAAAATAGGTCTTATGCGCCGGAGGCGTGCGGGGTGAAACGCTCATAACGTCGCTATTATCTCATAAATTTGTTTGCAGGGAAATATTCGCAGCAGAGAAAGCTGAGGCGCGCGGCTAGGGAGTTATCAAGCGGAGCGGACCCAGCGGAGCGATCCATGCGCGTAACGCATCATACGGAACGACGACGGTTTGCGGACCTGCGGCATAAGATGCAACTTGATATTCGTCGAATGTAATGAGTAAGCCGTCGCTGGTGATGTTCCAATTACGATAGTTCTCCAGGGTCGGTTCGGCGCCCGCGCTGAACGCGTCGTCAAAGCCGATGTCGCGTTGGCTGAGTTCTGTAACGCAATAATCGGATAGAGCTTGAAGATATTCGCTGTCTGCGAGGAATAGATCGTCTAACGACAGTTGCATTCTGGATTCCAAATCGTAGTTAAGTGTTTTGCTGTAATGATAAGGATGAGCCGCGCCGTCGGAATACCCTAGAAAATCGAATTTGAGCGACCAGAGGTCTCCATCTTGATACACAAGATCGTACGTTGCGTCAAAGAAACTGCCGCTCGCAATAGGCGGATCGGAGGCTTGCAAGAGGGAATTTTCGCGGAAGTTTGCGATCTCGGCTTGGACGATCTGATCGGATAGCGCGTTGAAGCGGGCGACCGCCTCATTCTCGCCGCCGCTGAGTTGCGGCGTTTGAGAGGTAATCGTATATGGCGGCGCCGAGCCTTCTTCTTTGAACGAAACCGCCGTCAATGTTGCGGGCGGACTCAAAGTGGGTTCGTCAGTAGGAACAGAAACGGACGTTGAAGCTGGCGCGATAGTTTGCGCAGCGAACGAACACGCGGCTACAAATACGAATATTGTCAGTCCTGTGATAAGGTTGCGAGGAGTTTGATTCTGCATACATCAACGAGCCTTTCTTAAACAAATTTGATTCTAGACATAATGAAATGGAACATAATTTTTAACGGACGTTGGGACGCTTCCATTCCGGCTGACATAGCAATTTCAAGATCTCCAACGTTTTTTGCTTGCCGCCGCTTCCATTCTCGCCGCCGGGACCGACGCACGAGGGACAGCCGTCTTCGCAAGGGCATTGGCGCACTAATTCGTATGCGCTTGCGACCAATTTTTCATGCAGTTCAAAAAGCTTCTGGCTGAAGCCGATGCCCGCCGGGACCTGATCGTACAGAACAATTGTTGGCTGACCGAACGTCGAATTTTCCGTCGGCTCAGTGTGCGCGCCTAAATCGCTCGAATCGCACATCAAAAATAGCGGCGCAAGGTTGCCGAGGACATGCGCTAAACCCGCCAGTCCGCTTTTGATGCGTACATTTTGTTCCACCGTATGATGACAAGCCGAGCAAAGCGTTGTGAGGTTTTCCAAACGGTTCGCTTCGGCTCGAGACGCGAATGCGCGAAACGGGATCTTGTGGTGCACGTCGTGCTGGCGGTTTGATTCGACCGCGCCGCATACCTGACAAGCGAAGCGATCGCGGGTTCGGACGCGTTCGCGAAGCGCCTGCCATTCGGATCCGTAATCGTTCGGATCGTTCGTCCACGCGTCTATTTCACGCAGTTGAGCGATAGCCGCTTCTGAGAATGAGATCCAATAACCGGTGGTCTGCAATTCGGAAGGCGGCAAATCAAGAGATTCCTCGCCGAGATTTTCATGCGTGTGCCAGCGTTTTTTGCGAAAGCCAGTCACTTGCGTCGTGACCTTAAGCTCGCCCCACGATTTTGTCGCTCCCTCGCTCTGCCTTCGCTCGACAGGAGAGGAGGATTCTTCGGAAATGGACAACAATTCCACTTCGGTTTGCTGCAATGGTTCAGTATAGTAATCACTGAGGATGGGTTTCAAGCGCGCGACACGTTCTTCAAGATTCAACTCTTCGACGAAATACGATTGCGCTTCATGTAAATAGATCGCGCCCGAGTGCGCCATCCATGCCGCGCTTTCTCCGTCAACTGTCCCGATGATTGACGGCTTATCGTTCGTTATTGTTTGCAGTGCGACGCTTCGCAGCGAGGCGGAACGCAACGAGATTGTCGCGGCTGGATATTGATCCGCCATCCAAAAATATTTTTCGTTCGAGAGATGGGCTTCACCGTTGGAAAGTAGAAAATAGAGATACTCATCAATAATTTCTCCAGACAAGGAACCGAAGCCTTCGCCTTTTTGAAACGGGAACTCAAATAAGGCGCAGCGTAAATGCTTCAACAAGATTAATAGATGATCGGGGTTAACCAGCGCCCGTTCAGGCGGATGTTCGAAAAAATATTCGGGATGGTGTGCGAGAAATTGATCAATCGGATTTGCCGATGCGACCAGCGCGCTGACAGTCGATTCGAGTCCGCGACCCGCGCGCCCGGCTTGCTGTCTTGCTGAAGCGATGGCGCCCGGGTAGCCGACGAGGATCGCCGCGCCCAGCCCGCCGATGTCAATGCCGAGTTCGAGGGCGTTCGTCGCCACGACCGTTTTGATCGTACCGTCGCGTAAACCCTTTTCGATTTCTCTTCGCTGAGCGGGCAGATAACCGCTGCGATATCCTCGAATGGCGGCAGGAGAAGCAGGGATGCCTTCCCCTTCCTTTTTTTCTCTTTCTTTGTCCTGAAGATATGTCAAGATAATTTCAACGCTCCGCCTCGAACGCGCAAACACAACGGTTTGAACGGCTTGCTTTAAAAGATCCTGCGCTAACCGCACGCTTTCGAGCAGGGATGATTTCCGCAAGCCAAGCGATTTATCAACGAGGGGCGGATTGTAGATGATGAAGTGACGCGGTCCGCGCGCAGAACCGTCGTTGTCAATTAGAGTCACCGGCTCTTCGATGAGTTTTTCAGCGAGTTCTCTGGGATTGCCGATTGTGGCGGACGCTAAGATAAATTTCGGCGCGCCGCCATAGAAGTTTGCCGCGCGCTTGAGACGGCGGATGACGTTCGCTATATGCGAGCCGAATACGCCGCGATAGGCGTGCGCTTCATCAATGACGACGTAGGCGAGGTTTGAGAAAAGTTCCGACCAGTTGGTGTGATGCGGAAGAATCCCCATGTGGAGCATGTCGGGATTGCTCAACACGATGCGCGCATTTTTGCGGATGGCTGGGCGGGCGGAGGCTGACGTGTCGCCGTCGTAGATGGCGGGCGCCAAATTCCACGTTGTAAGCCCTGCGTGAAAAGATTGAAGAGCAGAGAATTGATCTTGTGCGAGGGCTTTGGTCGGAAAGAGATATAACGCGCGCGCATTTTGATCTGTAATCAGTTTTGAGAGAATTGGCAAGTTATAAGCGAGCGTCTTTCCTGAGGCGGTGCCGGTAGAGAGGATGATGTTTTGATTTTGTTGAGTCGCTGTCCATGCTTCGAATTGGTGAGAGTAGAGGGAGTGAATGCCGCTAGCGATGAGGATTTGGCAGAGCGGAACAGGTATGTCTATTGGGAAAGGAAACGTTTGCGCCGGGCGCGCGGGAAGCGTTTGCCATGCGACAATGTTTGAGGCGGTTTGGGGAGAGGTTTTCCAGACATCCAACAGAGAAGCGAGGGACATGTTTATCGGCGTTCTAACAGATGGAGGGCGATCGCGCCAACGCCAAGCATGATCCAGAAAGTGATGCCGCGGTAAGCGAGGGTGATAACGACGGCTTGACTCAATGGCACATGCAGCGAAGAGAGCGCGAGCGGCATGATACCTTCGACGATTCCGACGCCTGACGGCGTGGGCGATATGATCAAGAAAAGGTAAGAGATGGAAAATCCGCCGACGATCGTGCCGACTGAAAACGACGCGTTGAATGCGAGGAAAGTCGCCGTCAGCACAAGCATTGAGAAAACTTTGGCGGTGAATGCGGAGAGCAGCGGGACGAGCAGGCTGTTCTTCTTTTGCGGAAGGGCTTTGAGGTCTGTCGCGATCTCGTGTGCGAACGTGTGCGCGCGCGCTTCGTCGAGATAATCGCGACGGAGGAAAGGCTTAACGATGCGGTTGACGAGGCGCGTCATCCATGCGAGCGTGCGCCCTAGCGCGTCCGCCGATCTGGAGCCGAGATAAAATAGAAAGCCGAGCGTCAGGGCGATTGCCAGCATTACGGCAGAGGCGAGCATTTCGCCCAGATCGAGGTCATTACGGCGAAATAGAACGATTAACCCCAGAGCGAGAACGGAGAGAAAGGCGATGTAATCTATGAGGACGAATAGCATGCCGATGATCGTCACTTTGCCTGAAGGGTATCCTTTGCGATTCGCGTCGGAAATGAAAACGGCGATTCCGCTGATGCCGGCGCTGGGCGCGATGGCGTTGACGAAGTCGGAGGCGGAAGAGAGCAGGGTGGTTCGGTAGAGCGAGACGGGGATGTCGAACAGGCGATATAGCGATCGGTAGGTATACCCGACAGCGAAGAACCATCCGACCTGAAAAAGAATGCCCAATAGAAGAAATGCGATATTTCCGCTTCGTAGGGTTGTGACGACATTTTCCAATTCGCCGAAACTTAAGTAGAAAAATGTCGCGCCTAGAAACAGAAGCAGAAAAATGACAAATTTTCGCATGTGCTCGGGAATCACGCACAAACGCCCGCGTTTTGGCTTGACGGGCTTGTTTGGCTAGTCTCGGCTTCTACTTGAGCCGCCGACCATCATGATGTAGTAAAGAAGTTGGAAGACTGCGGTCAGCAGCCCGGCGACGTACGTCAGCGCGGCGGCGTTCAGCACTTGATTAACGCCGCGTTGCTCCTCGTCAGATTGGATAATGCCCGCTTCCGCCACGAGTCGTTTGGCGCGGGCTGAGGCGTTAAATTCTACCGGTAGAGTGGCGAGCGCGAAAAGCGCGCCGCCTGCAAAGAAAAATATGCCGACCCATGCGAGCGTGGCGATCTTGAGAATTAACCCGGCGAGGATCATGATCCAGCCGAGGTTGGAACCGATATTCACCAGCGGAACGATCGCCGAGCGGAAACGCATGGGAATGTAACCTTCCGCGTCTTGCAACGCATGACCGAGTTCGTGTGCGGCGACCGCGACCGCCGCCACCGATGAGCTGTTTGCCACGTTCGGCGAGAGATAGAGAGTTTTATCCTGTGGGTTGTAGTTGTCGGTGAGGTTGCCGCCGATGCCGAGTACGCGGACGTTTCGCAGGTCGGCGCCGCCTGCTTCAGAGACATACGCCGAACGCGAGATGAGTTGTTGCGCGGCTTGCGCGCCGGTCAGTCCGCTGCTGGCGCGCACCTGACTCCATTTGTTGTAAGCGTGTTTCACATACCATGAGGCGAGCCCCATCAAGAGCATGGACGGGAGCGCAACGCAAATTAAATAGGTTGAGTCGAAAAACATTTTATTCTCCTTGTTGCTAATCGTCCCGCAGGTTGTTTGGAATGCAAGTCTGACTTCAAGATCAACCTACAAAACGGTTTCTTTACTTCCCAGCGATTAAATCCAACAACACTTCGATTGCCTTATCCAATTGCGGATCGCGGTCGTTGGCGGCGTCGGCTTCCGTGAATTCTACAACATAATCGGGCGTCAAACCGACGCCGTCAATGGCGCGTTCGTGCGGCGTGAGCCATTTGGCGATGGTTACACGCGCGGCGCCGTTGTCGCCTGAGAGCGGCATCCATTGCTGTACGGAACCTTTACCGTAGGATATTACACCGACGAGTTTAGCGCGTCCGTAATCTTGTAGTGCGCCCGCCAAGACTTCGGATGCCGACGCGGAGCCTTCGTTGACCAACACGACAATAGGCAGGTTGGTCATGCGCCCCTCGCCCAAAGCGTAATGCGGGGCGCGAGTCCCATCGCCGTATTGCTCGTACAACACAATACCTTTCTCAATAAATTGAGACGCTATCTCGATAGCGGTTTGCAAGTATCCGCCGCTGTTGTTGCGCAAGTCTATAATGACCCCTTTAGGGTTTTGAGAGAGCGTTTGATCAATCGCCGCCATCAGTTCGCTGGTCGTTTTGTCGCCGAATTGGTTAATGTCAATATAAGCGATGTTATTCTCCAGCGTTTTACTGGTCACGCTGGGAACGACGATCTTCGCGCGCGTAAGAACGAATTCCAGCGGTTCTTCCTGCCCTTTACGCGTAATGCTCAATGTGACGGTGGACCCTACTGGGCCAAGCACTTTTTGGCGCGCTTGTTCAGGCGAGACGCCGGTCATATCTACGCCGTCAATTGCGACGATCTGGTCGCCGGGTTTCAACCCTGCCGCTTCGGCGGGCGAACCTTCGATCGGGCTGACGATCGTGAGGTAATCGCCGGAGGTGTCCACATACGCGCCGATGCCTTCGTATTCTCCTTCGAGTTGCGTTGTTGCATCTTCATATACGACGGGATCCATGTAGTAGGTCTGTTTGTCGCCGATGGCGTCCATCATGCCGCGGATTGCGCCGCGCATCAATGCGACGTCGTCGAGCGGTTGATCTACATATTGGTTATGAACGATATCCCAAGCCTCCCAGAATGGAACGAAGAGCGCGTGTTGATCTTTGGGCGTTGCTGCATTTGTCGAGGCGCGATTGCTGAACAAGGGAAGATAAATACCGGCTAAAAGCCCTGCGGAAAATACGCCTACGGATAGGATTAACCCTACGAACAGGCTAAGAAGAATTTTGGTCGTTTTGTTCATGAAAGAATCTCCGTTGAAACAATAGGTATCGTGTACGATACTATGCGGTAATTAATGGCGGATGAATTGCGCGTTATGAAGCGAGTTGGAATTGCAAATGCGTTTATTCCAATAAAATCGGCAGATGCGACCAATCGGTAAATACGCCGCTGGCGTCGGCGGTCGGCTCCTTCACGCCGTATAAAATGCTCGCCATGCCTGTCTCTAGCGCGGCGCGCGTGGTGCGCGGCAGATCGTCAATCATCACGCATTTGCGCGGATCGGGTTCGTCGGCGAGGTCTTGCGCAATGGCGAACGATTCGGGCATGGGTTTGCAGTACGGCGCGACCGCTTGAACGTCTATGATGGAGTCGAAGAGGTCGTCTAGTTGAAGAGCGGCGAGAACGCGGCGGGCGTGGTTGGCATCCGCGTTGGTGAAGATCAGTTTACGCTGAGGAAGCGAAGCGATCGCGTCGCGTTGAATCGGGTTGGGAGCGAGGAAATCTTGCAAAGGCAGATCGTGCACAAAAGCGAGATAATCTTCCACATTCACATTGTGGCGGGCTTGCAGCCCGCGCAGAGTTGTGCCGTACATTTTGAAATATTGTTCGCGCAGCGCGGGTGAGTCGCTCTCGGAAATGCCGAGCCGTTCGACCATATAGATATTGATGCGCTCTTTGATCGCTTGCCACAGCCCCGATGAGTTCGGGTAAAGCGTGTCGTCAAGATCGAAAAACAAGGTGGTAAATCGCATTGGGCGATTATACCCGCTGGAACTTCAACGGGTATAATCGCCCAATGTCTATCCGTGCGCTTTCTCCTGAAGTTGCGTCGCAGATCGCCGCCGGCGAAGTGATCGAACGTCCCGCGTCGGCGGTGAAGGAGTTGTTGGAAAATTCATTGGATGCGGGCGCAAAAACGATTTCAATTTTTGTAGAAGAAGCGGGGAAAAAGTTGATTGAAATCGCAGACGATGGATTTGGGATTCCTTCTGCTGAACTAGAGTTAGCCGTTGCGCGTCACGCGACCTCCAAGCTGGTTCGCTCCGACGATCTTTTTTCCATCGCGACGCTGGGATTCCGCGGCGAAGCGCTGGCGTCCATCGGCTCGATCTCGCGCATGATCATCGTTTCGCGCGTGGAAAGCGAAAGAGAAGGGACGCGCATTATTGTAGAAGGTGGTAAGAGCAAAAAGCCGATTAAAGTCGGCAGTACAGTGGGGACGACTGTGCGCGTGGAAAACCTGTTTTACAATGTTCCTGCGCGGCTGAAATTTCTTAAAACCGATATGACTGAACGCCGTGCAATTGATACGCTCGTTACGCGTTACGCGCTGGCATATCCTGAAAAACGCTTCAAACTATCTCAAGAGAAGAATGTCGTTTTGCAAACGGCGGGCGACGGCGATCGCCGCGCCATCCTTGCCGCGCTCTATGGCGTGGATGTGGCGAAGCAGATGCTTGAGGTAATAGCGGAGGAAGACGGTTATAAACTAACGGGCTTTATCAGCCCAATATCTCTTACGCGTTCTAATCGTAGAGATATTACTTTCTTTATTAATGGACGTTGGGTGCATGATTCGGCTTTATCCGCCGCGTTGTTGCAGGCGTATCATACTTTGCTGATGGTGGGGCGTTATCCGCTCACGGCGTTATTCCTCGAAATTGATCCGCACGACGTGGATGTGAACGTGCATCCCGCTAAAGCCGAAGTGCGGTTTAGGAATCAAGATAAAGCGTTCAGCTTCGTTCAGCGATCCGCGCGCAAAGCGTTGCTGGCGTATTCGCCCGTTCCGCGCGTCGCGCCGAGCCTGTGGGGAACTGCGCGAACTGCGCCATCTGCATCGACTTCGGTGGGGTTGGATTGGACGATTGGGCATAGTGAGGCAGTGAGCAGTGATCAGTTATCAGTAGATAGTGATCAGTCATCCGTAAGCAGTACGCAGAACGCAACACACAGTAATGGAGAGCAAACAACCTTTGAGCGTATTCCTTTATTGAGACTCATCGGTCAGATCGGCGCGACGTATCTTGTGGCGGAGGGACCCGATGGACTCTATCTCGTTGACCAACACGCCGCGCACGAACGCGTATTGTTCGAGAAGTTGATGGCGCAACGTGAGATGAAGAAGATTCCCGCGCAATCTTTGCTGACTCCTGCGGTTGTGACCCTGCCCCCTCAAAGCGCTCAATTGCTAATTTCTCAATTGCCTGCATTGAAAAACTTCGGCTTCGACGTGGAAGAGTTTGGATCGAACATGTTTCAGGTCCGCGCGATGCCGACGCTGTTCACGGGAAGCGATTCGTCTACGGCGTTGCGGGCGTTGGTGGAAGATTTCGAAGAGGACGAGTCGCCGTTGCAAGATGAGGTAGAGAAAAGGATTGCCGCGCGCGTATGTAAGCGGATGGCGGTGCGAAGCGGGATGTCGCTCTCCAACGAAGAACAGCGCGCGCTGCTCAACGATCTTGAATCCTGCGATTCGCCGCGCACTTGCCCGCACGGCAGACCGACGATGATCCATCTTTCGGTGGATTTGCTCGAACGTCAGTTTGGACGGCGCGGCGCCCGCTGAGCGGAGAATCTATTCGGCAAGTTTTGCAGCGGAATGCATTATTTGTTGGAAAATAGAGAAAGTTATAATAGGATAACTATGCGCGCACTTTGGCTTGAAAACAACAAAATTGATTTGCGTGATATTGATCAACCGCGCAAACAAGACGAGGTCCTGATAAAGATCCGCAAGGCAGGGATTTGCAGCACCGACCTCGAATTGGTGAAGGGGTATTATCCATACACCGGAGCGCTAGGGCATGAGTTTGTGGGTGAAGTTGTTCGAGCAGGCGATGCTTCATGGATCGGTCAGCGCGTCGTCGGTGATATCAACGCGGTGTGCGGCGCGTGCGAACAATGCCTGAATGGACGTCCAACTCATTGCGAGAATCGAACCGTGCTGGGAATTGTGAACCGCGACGGCGTGTTTGCTGAATTTACTCAATTGCCAATTGCGAATCTGCACAAAGTCCCCGCTTCGGTGTCGGACGAGATGGCTGTTTTCACTGAGCCTCTCGCCGCCGCGTTGGAGATTCAAGAGCAGGTCCATATAAAGCCGACAGATCGCGTCTTGCTCGTGGGCGCGGGGCGGCTTGGTCAACTCATCGCGCAGACTCTGGCGTTAACTGGCTGTGACTTGCGCGTGGTTGCGCGGCATACGCGTCAGCGGGAGTTGTTGTCCGCGCGCGGGATTCGAATCATTGCCGAAGAGGATGTGGAACGTTGGCGGTGGGATGTGGTGGTGGAAGCGACCGGGTCGCCGAGCGGCTTCGCGCTGGCGAGGCAGGCTATACGTCCGAGAGGAACGCTGGTGTTGAAGTCCACATACAAAGGGGAAATGAGCGTCAATTTTTCGTCCATCGTTGTGGATGAGGTCAATATCGTTGGCTCGCGCTGTGGTCCGTTCGCGCCTGCGTTGCGATTGATGGAATCAAAACAGGTTGACCCGACGGTGTTGATTGACGATGAATTTTCGCTGGAGGATGGGGTGAAAGCCTTTGAACGCGCCGCGCAGGCGGGCATACTCAAAGTGTTGTTGACGCCCTGATTCGTTTATTCGTGAGGTTGGGGTTTTTGCGCGCGCGGCAGGTACACGCTGAATGTTGTGCCTACTCCGACCTTGCTCTTCACTTCGATGCGTCCGTTGTGCCCCTGAACGATTTGTTTGCAGATTGAAAGACCCAAGCCTGTGCCGGCGGCTTTATTCTCGTGTTCGCGCACACGGTAGAATTTCTGAAATAAGCGGGGAATGGATTCGTCTGGGATTCCCAAACCGGTGTCTTGCACGCCGATTGAAAATTCCGTATCCGTATAATTGCCTGCGATGATAACCGAACCGTTCGGACGGTTATATTTGATAGCGTTGCTGACAAGGTTGAGCAATACCTGTTTAATCTTGTCGCGGTCGGCTTCCATGAGCGGCATATCGTTCGGCGCGTCCACGCGGACTTGGATGTTTGTCTCTTGGGCTTTGCCCATCATCGCGTCGCGCGTTTCGTAGAGCAAGTCTGCTGCGCTGAAGCGCGTTTTGCGGAATTGTACGCGCCCCGATTCGAGCCGCGCCAGATCGAGGAACGACGAAGCCAGCGAGTTCAGGCGTAATGTTTCATTATGGATATTATTCACGATCTGATCGCGCTGTTCGCGCGACATTTCCGGACGCAGCAATAAATAAGTGGCGGCGCCGAGCGAGGCGAGCGGCGTGCGCAGTTCGTGCACGAACTCTTGAATCAAATCTGATTGCTGAAAGAGACGCGCGTTTTCGATGGCGATTGCCGCCTGCGCGCCTAAAACGGCAAGGATCGACTCGTCTGAATCGGTGAATTTTCCCTTTTTTTTGTTGATGACCTCCAGAACGCCGACCACTTTGTTCTTTGTGATGAGCGGGAGACCCAATAACGATTTGGTCGAATAACCGACGGTCTGTTCCACGTTGTTGAAGAAACGTGCGTCTTCGTGCGCGTCCTCAAGGCGCACAGATTGACGGTTCGTGACGATCCAGCCGGCGATGCTGCTGTCGAGCGGCACGATAATTCCGCGCATGGTCGGCTCGTCTATGTTTGTGGCGACTTGAAAATATAACTGGCGCGCCATATCGTCATATAACAGAATTGAGGCGGCTTCGGCATGCGTAATGTCTGCTGCGGCGCCGATGATGTCGTCCAGTAAGATGTCGAGGTCGAGGGTCGAGGCAAGATCGCGAGAAATTTCGATCAACCGCAGATAATTTCCGAGAGTTTGAGTTTTGATCTCAGCCATAGAGCGCTCGTTTGATGATTTCGGGTAAAACCGTCGCTACATCGTCCATAATAACGACGTCTGCGCGGGCGTTGATGTAGGTTGGCGTGTTGTTGACGATGACCAGATGCACGCCGCGGTCGAGGGCTTGCATTGGAAGCCCCGCTACCGGCAGAACTTCTAACGAAGAACCGGCGACCAGCATAAGGTCTGCCTGACGCGTTTCACGTTGCGCCGCGTTCCATGCCGCTTGCGGCAGTTGTTCTCCGAACAATATCACATCTGGCTTGAGGATTCCATTGCAATTTGGGCATAGCGGGATCGCGCCGCTTTCGATATAGGCTTGCAAGAAAGAAGGTGATTCGTATCGCCTAAAACATTGCGTGCAAGAGAGCGTGCGGATAGAGCCGTGCAATTCGAATACGTTGGTTGATCCCGCTTTTTGGTGCAGCGCGTCGATGTTTTGGGTGGCGATAGCGACTCGCGCGTCGCGTTGTTCGAGTTCGGCAAGCGCGAGATGCGCGGCGTTTGGCTGCGCGTTGAAAATTTGGTCAGCCAACGGACGGAACCATTCGAAGAACTTTTCAGGCGCAGTGCGAAAGGTATTGAGCGAAGCGACTTCCAGCGGTTCGTCGCGCGACCATAAGCCGCTGCCTTCTGAGCGGAAATCGGGAATGCCCGAGGGTGTGGAGACGCCGGCGCCTGTTAAGATGAGAATGCGCTTGGCTTTGCGGAATAATCGTCCCGCATCCTCAAGCGCATCCATGGCGGCAGGAGAGAAGTTCATCGCGGCAACGCTTCGCGTTCGATAATGAAATCTATTAGCTTGTTGAACTGACGCGCGGTTAGGCTGCCGGCTTGACTGAGGACGACAGGCGACTGTAAACGCGTGGCTTGCAAGAAAATGTCTGGAGCCGGTGAGAGAGCGGCGACGATCGCGCGGCCGAGTTTTTCCTGCACTTGACTGGTAAGCGGCAGCGAGTCGGAGAGGATGCGATTGTTTAGTATGGCGTGGATATTCTGGTCGGGCGCTCCAAAAGCCTGTAGATCTTCGATCAGCGCTTTGGCGGTGACGACGGCGTTTGGGTTGCCTTCCAGAACTACGAAGAGTTCGTCGCAGTACGGGAGGAGCGCTTGCGTGAACGGCTGCAGACTCGCGCCGAGGTCTAAGATGACGAAACGGGCAAGCTCACTCAACGTCGAAACGATCGTTCGATAGTTGGCGTTCTGACCGATCAAATTCATATCGCGCGGGCGATCGGAAGCGAGCAGGACTTTAACGCTCGACGAACGTTGTTGAAGCGCCGCGCGGACGCTGCCAGTGGTGATATCGGCTGGCTTGGTTCGGCTGAGCAGGTCGGTCAGCCCGTAGGAAGCGTCTAAGCCGAGTTCAAGCGCGAGCGCGCCGCGTCCGGGTAGAGTCTCGGCGAGGATCACGTCGCTTCGGAGACGCGCTTGCAGCCCCGCCGCCAGATTGAGCGCGATGGTGGTCGTTCCCAACCCGCCTCGCGCGCCGATCAGACCGACGACAAAACCGCGGTTGTTGTTTTTTGGCATTGCGGCGCGATCGTTTTTTTCTTTGTCGGCTTGCTCCAGCAACGCTTTGACGCGCGCTTGCAACTCGGAAGGGTGCGTAGGCTTCGATAAATAATCGTTCACGCCTACTTCAAAACCGCGCGTCCTATCGCTTGCTTGCGATTTGGCGGTGAACATGAGAATGGGCGTTTCTTTGGTAGAGGAGTTCGCTCGCAGGCGCCGCGCGGTTTCGTAACCGTCTATATCCGGCATCATCACGTCCAGCAAGATCAGATCCGGGTCTTCGTCGAAGGCTTTATCCAACCCTTGCTGGGCGTTCGTCGCCGCGCTGATCTGATAGCCCTGACGCTGCAGCATCAAGCCAACTAATCTTAAGGTGTCGAGGTCGTCGTCAATAATAAGGATTCGCGCGCTCATAGCCTATGAAATGACAGAACGATTGAACGATCGCTGTCCGCTGCCCGTAGTCTAGCATAAAGCCGATGCGAGGGCAAGACGAACGCTTAAACTTGCGCCTGTGATATACTAGGAGCGTATTCGGGGATGACAGGCTTCGACGGGAGAGGCTGGTTCCGGAATGCGAGCCGAGCGGCGCCGAACTCGTTAACGCAGCGCAAAACCTTAAGTGCCAACCGCACTTCCTACGCTGCTATGCCTCTCGCCGCCTAGTGTGACGAGATCATAACAGTCGGTCTCCTTGATGAGACCGCGTCCGCCGCGCGCCGCCCTCCACCCGGCGACGGACCGGGCGACACAATGGTGTGAGCGCCGCGTAGGATTCTGCTAACTACGCCTAAGCCTAGCAGATGGTCGCAGGGACGCTAGCCCGCCGAGGTCCTTGCGATGACATTATCCGGCAGGCTACGCTCGTAGATTTCCGAGGGTCGAGTCTTTCGGACCCGGGTTCAATTCCCGGCATCTCCACTGAATTGTCCGACGCATTGCGTCGGACAATTGTGTTATACAATATATAGAATGAAGAAACTTCTTTTTGGATGCTTGTTGCTCCTCGTCGCTTGCCAGACGGCGACGCTTCCGCCGACGCCGACGGCGGCTTCGCTCTTTCCGACGGATACGCCTCGTCCTGTCCCGCCTGAGACCTCAACTCCTCAGCCGGCGCCGATGCCGACGCTTGAGCCTTCGCCGACTGCGCTTCCGCGCTTCTTCGTCAATGAATTCGATGCATCCCTCGCAGGCTGGGTGATTCTTCAAGCGGGAAACGATTCGATCCCCAGCATTAAAACGGAGGACGGAGCGCTCTTCCTCCAAATAGATTCTCCGTTCACTTGGCTCTATACTCTCTATGGACCCGAAGAGTACGCCGATGTGCGCATTGACGCGCAATTTACGAATCGCGCAAACGTTCCCGCCGCTGTGGGGCTGGTCTGTCGCTACAGCGACGAGCAAGGCTGGTTCGAATTTAACGCATCTACAGACGGGACGTATAATATTTTGTACGGTAAATGGCTGAGTCTCGGCGTTGCTGAATATCTCCCCGTTGTGAACGACGCTTCGAGTAAAGCGATTCAACCCAGCGGCGCAACTCAAACTATCGGTCTCCTTTGCGCGGATAACATCTTGACGTTGTATATAAACGATACTATCCTCCGCCGCGTGGATGTGGAGCGCTTTAAACTTGAGGAAGGCAAAATAGGGCTTGCAGTTTCCTCGTTCCAAAATGTTCCTGTTGCCGTCTCGTTCGATTGGGCGAAGGTCGGCGAACCGTAGCGCTTGTTCGTTAGAAAACGATCTTCGGTGATACACTCTTTGTCAGATCGCCAGAAACTTGAGCCGTGCAGGCGCGATTCGAACGCCATATGAAACCGAACGTTGCAGCCATTATTCAAGGACGTATGTCTTCCTCGCGGTTGCCCGGCAAGATTCTAGCGGATATCGCGGGGCAGCCGATGTTGCAGCGCGTCTTTATTCGGACTTCGCGATCCGCTTCTGTTTCCCAGACCTTGTTCGCCACGACGACCGACCCCTCCGACGACCCAGTTGCCGAATACTGCGACTTCGGCGGCATCCCATTTACGCGCGGCAATCTCTACGATGTGCTTGATCGTTACTATCAAGCCGCCAAGCAGACGAAGGCTGACGCGATAGTCCGCATTACGGCGGATTGCCCCGTCATTGACCCCGAGTTGATTGACGATGTCGTCAACGTATTGCTTGAAGAGGAGTATGATTTCGTTTGTAATCGCTTGCCGCCGCCGTATCGTCGCACATATCCGATCGGCTTGGACGTGGAAGCCTGCTCGTTCGAAGCGCTTGCCGCCGCGTGGAAGAACGCTAAAGAGCCGCAGCAACGCGAACACGTTATGCCGTATTTCTATGAGGGTATGGAACTGTCAACGCTCAGCCGCCGGCGGTCGGAAGGCGTTTCGCCGCGCGGATATAAAATCGCGTTGTTGAATCATACAGCCGACTTTGGCGATTACCGCTGGACGGTGGATACTCCCGAAGATTTGGAATTTATGCGAGCGGTTTATAAGCGTTTTGACGGACGCGATGATTTCAGTTGGAGAGAAGTTCTAGATTTAGTTCACGATCATCCTGAAGTGGCAAAAATTAATGCCGGTGTTGAACATAAAACTTTGAAAGATATTGATAAACGCGCCCTAAAATAATATGTCGTTGCGAACATGCCGAAACAATCCCCTGTTTCATGGAGATTGCTTCGTCGCAAAGAACAGGAATGCTCCTCGCGACGACACGTTGCCGATTGATAACTGATTGCTTATGCCGCTGATCACTTTTTTCTCCGCCCCCAAGCCTTTCACCGACTCGCACATCGCGATGATCCAACGCAACGCGATCAAGTCGTGGACTCTGCTTCCCAACGTCGAGGTTATTTTGCTTGGCGAAGAGGCGGGTCTGGCTGACGCGGCGAGAGAATTGGGCGTGAGGCACATTCCTAATGTCGCGCGGAATGAAGCGGGCGTGCCGCTGATCTCGTCTATGTTTCAGCTTGCGCGTGAAAATTCCAACAGCGACTTCCTCTGCATTATTAACGCGGATATGATCCTCATGCCTGATTTCGTCGAAGCGGTAAAGCGAGTTAAAAGTCAAACGTTTGCCCTGCGCCGCGTCGCAGGATCGAGATTTGTCTTATTGAGTCAACGCTGGGATCTGGACGTTGCGCAACCGCTCGATTTCTCGGACGGTTGGCAGGAGCGCCTAGCGTCCAGCGTCCATCGTCAAGGTTCTCTTCACCGTCCGGCAGGCAGCGATTTTTTTCTTTTCCCAAGAGCGTGCTATCAAACGGTTCCTGAGTTTGCCATTGGCAGGGCGGGCTGGGATAATTGGATGATCTATCAAGCGCGCAAAGAAGATTGGGCGGTCGTTGATTGTACGCCGGCGCTGACGATCGTCCATCAGAATCATGATTACTCGCATTTGCCCGGCGGCAAGCCGCATTATGCGCATCCTGAAACGAACGAGAACATCCGTCTCGCGGGCGGACAGGCGAACGTGCGTTATACGATTCTCGACTCGACGCATCAATTAGCGAATGGCGCGCTTTCCCGCCCGAAGATGACGCGGCTGCGATTTATTCGCAAACTGGAATTATTTCTCCGCGCCGTCTTTTTCTTCTTGCCGGAAGATTTGATCGAAAACGTTGCGCGCCCCAAACGCTGGCAAAAACGAATCAACAAGCTCTTCAAATCGTAAATCAAAAATCGGAAATCGTAAATCGAAATGCGCAAAGGACAAAACCCCGCTAAATCCATCAAAGACGTAGCCAAACCGGAACGGATCACGGTTGCGTTATTGAACTACATCCCCTTCTTGAGCGGATTTTACGCCGAAGCCCTCGACGTGTTAAAAATATGTCTCGAATCCATGCGCAGGGACGCGGGTCTGCCGTTCGACTTGATGGTCTTTGATAACGGCTCGTGCGCCGAAGCGCGCGACTTTCTTGCGGCGGAGAAAGAAGCGGGTCGCATCCAATATTTGATTCTGTCCGAAAAAAATATGGGCAAAGGCGGCGCATGGAATGTGACGCTGGCGGGCGCGCCCGGCGAAATTATCGCTTACACCGACAGCGATGTTTTATTCTTCCCGAAGTGGCTCTCGCGTTCGGTCGAGATTCTTGAAACCTTTCCCAATGTCGGCATGGTAACGGCGCGTCCGTTTCGCACGCCGCCGGAATTGTACGCGTCAACTTTGAAATGGGCGCAAGAGAATGCGACGCTCGACGAAGGCCAGTTTGTTCCATGGGAAACTTTCTTGGAATTTAATCTCTCGCTTGGACAAACAGAAGAAGAGAATAAGATAGTGTACGCGGAGACAAGAGATTGGCGCATTCAATATAAAAACGTCGCGGCGCTGGCGGGCGCGAGCCATTGGCAGTTTACGGCGTATAAATCTACGCTTCAACAATTCCTGCCCTTTGACATGGATAAGCCGATGGGGCAGGTCCGTCAGTTGGATAAGCGCATGAACGATGTAGGCTTGCTGCGTCTGATGGTCTCCGATCCGCTGGCGATGAATATGTCTAACACGCTGGGGTATCTGAGAGGCGAATTGAAAGGCGGAGAAATGAACAAGCGCGTTTCGTTGAAGAAGCGCGCGCTGGAAGTTCGCTTCATTAAGAAAGTTTTGTTGGCGATCTATAATAAGATTTTCAGTTGGTATTACTCGTAGACAGCGACATGATCACCTCTCTTCAAAATCCAAAAATCAAACGGATTCGCGCGTTGGCGGCGCGCGTCAAAGAACGCCGCGAGTCGGGGATGTTTGTTGTCGAGGGCGTGAGGTTGATCGAGGAAGCCGTGAAAGAAAATTGGACGTTTGAAACGATCCTTTACGATTCGTCGGCGAGCGAGCGGGGCGAGGCGCTGATTGCAAACTTGCGAACGAGAAGCGTAGACGTGGAGGAAGTTTCGACGGAGGCGATGAAATCTTTGAGCGAGACGGAAACTCCGCAAGGCGTTCTTGCTGTTCTTCGCTTCTCTCCCTTGCCGCTTGCCGGTGATTTGAATTTCATCCTTATCGCCGATAGGATTCGCGATCCGGGCAATCTCGGAACTTTGCTTCGTTCTGCGGCGGCGACGGGCGCGCAGGCGGTTTTGATTCCGCCGGAGACGACGGATGCGTTTGCGCCAAAGGTTTTGAGGTCCGGCATGGGCGCGCATTTCCGCTTGCCGATTCGCGAAACAAGCTGGGAGGAAATCGAGCGGACGTGTAAGTCAACGAATGTGCGAGTTTTTCTGGCGGATATGGGCGGGCGATCTTGCTGGGAGGTTGATCTGCGGCAGCCGTTGGCGCTGATCGTGGGCGGCGAGGCAGAAGGCGCGAGCGCTCAGGCGCGGAAACTGGCGGAGGAGCGCATTGGCATTCCGATGGCGGGAAACGTCGAATCGCTGAACGCGGGCGTGGCAGGCTCGATATTGATGTTCGAAGCGGTCAGACAGCGGCGCTGCACCCCGCAAGAGTCAACGCGCTTACGATGATGAATGCGACAGATAATTTCATTTTGAGAGAGAAATTATTTTTCATGGCGTTTTCAATTTTACCAGTAGAGCCGAGCGTCGGGATAAGTTCCTCGCTCAAGATTTCTCGGCTGCGCCTCGAAATGACAAAGAGTCTGTCATTTCGACCGAAGGGAGAAATCTTTACAGCGCCGAATAAGATTTCTCGGCTGCGCCTCGAAATGACAAAGAGTCTGTCGTTTCGACCGAAGGGAGAAATCTTTACAACGCCGAATAAGATTTCTCGGCTGCGCCTCGAAAAGACAAAGAGTCTGTCATTTTGACCTAAGGGAGGAATCTTTACAGCGTCGAATAAGATTTTTCGGCTGCGCCTCGAAAAGACAAAGAGTCTGTCATTTTGACCGAAGGGAGAAATCTTTACAACGCCGAATAAGATTTCTCGGCTGCGCCTCGAAATGACGTAACTCCAAGCCTAATCAGATTTGTGCATCAAGTATCGAACATGCCTGTCTTTGACGACGGGCATGTTTGGTTATAATCGCCTGTGATGAACTCTGCCGGAAAGACCGCGATTGCGGATAAACTAAAATCTCTTGGAGTGAAGAAGGGAGTAACGCCTCCTCCTCAGAGAAGCCCTGATTCGCCTGCCATCGACTCGGTCGTCGCGGGGAGTTTTCTCGCCACCCCGCGCGGCGAGGTGTTCGTGGCGGAACAATTCATTCCTCAAGATCATCAGTACGGTAATTCGAGCCTTCTTTCCTCCTTCCCTCTTTCGTTGATCTCTCAATGGGCGAACGATTTAAAAGTTGTCAGCCTTCCAGTCTCTAAATTTGCTTTTCTAGACACCGAAACCTCCGGTCTCTCCGGCGGGACCGGCACGTATGCTTTCCTCGTCGGCGCGGCGCGTTTTGTGGACGGTCAATTTGTGTTGAAACAATTCTTCATGCGCGATCCTGCCGAAGAAGCGGCATTGCTCGAAGGGCTGGCAAATTTCCTTGCGCCGTGCGAAGCGCTAGTCACGTTCAACGGCAAAGCCTTCGATGCGCCATTGCTGACCACGCGCTTTACTTTGCATCATATTCCAGTCCCATATAAAAAATATTCGCACCTCGACCTGCTCCCGCTGGCGCGGAGGCTGTGGCGCGACCGGCTTGAATCGCGCGCGTTGAAATTCCTCGAAGAGCATGTGCTGGAGTTCAAACGGTCGAGCGACGAAGCGCCCGGCTACGAGATCCCCTGGATGTATTTCGATTACCTGCGCACCGGCGACGCGCGTCCGCTGGCGGGGGTGTTCTACCATAATGCTATGGACGTGACCGCGATGGCGGCTCTGCTTGCGCATATGAATGATATTCTGGAGAGTCCGTACGATGGCAGGATTCAGCACGGTTTGGATTTTGTCGCGCTGGGGAAGTTGTTCGAGGATCTCGGGCGAGTCGAGGAAGCGGCGAAATTGTTCGAGCGTGGACTCGAGTCGCCGATGGGCGAGGCAGACTTCCACGTGGCGGTGAAGCGGTTGTCCATCCTGCAAAAGAAGCGCGGCGATTATGCGGAAGCAATCCGCTTGTGGGAAAATGCCGCGAAGGCGGGTCATATTTATGCGCACGTCGAGTTGGCGAAATATCACGAACATAAAACGCCGGATGTGAAAGCCGCGCTCAAGTGGACGAAATCGGCGCGGCGCATGGCGGAACGCGCGGATCTGCCGGCGTACGCGCGCAAGCGCTGGCTCAATGAAATTGCCCGGCGGCAGGCGCGTTTGGAGCGGAAAATTAACGGGCGCGTTTCGGCATGAATCGCATCTTTATAATAGCGGCGCTCCTGTTGACTGCCTGCGGAGGGCAATCCGCTTCTTCTACCGGGCTGGCTGACTCGCCCGTGCTGGCATCCACCACGCTTCTGGCAGACATCGCCCAAAACGTGGCGGGCGAACGACTCCACATTGGATCCATTCTCCCCGTCGGCGCGGACCCGCACTCGTATCAACCCGCGCCGCAGGATGTGACGAAGGTGGCGGCAAGCAAATTGTTGATCGTAAATGGCGCGGGATACGAACGCTTCCTCGATCCGCTGTTGGAAAACGCCGGAGGGGAGAGAGAGGTCGCCACAGCCTCGGCAGGCTTATCGTCAGGACTTGAGCCGGGCGATCCGCACTTTTGGGTCGATCCGAACAACGTCATCGTCTATGTCGAGAACATCCGCGAAGCGTTGACGCATCTCGATCCTGCTGGCGCGGCGGAATTTAAATCGAACGCCGACGCGTATGTCGTTGAATTGCGTGAGTTAGATGCGTGGATCGTCGAGCAAGTGGATCAAATCCCCGTTGAAAAAAGATTGCTCGTGACAAATCACGAATCGCTTGGTTACTTTGCGGAGCGATACGGCTTTGAGGTCGTCGGCTCGGTGCTGGAAAGTTTCAGTTCAGACGCGTCGCCTCCCGCGCAACAAATGGCGGCGTTGATTGACCAGATCAAATCCACTGGCGCGCCCGCGATCTTTCTCGACGCTGGCGATAACCCCGCGCTCGCGCAACAGATCGCTAATGAAACTGGCGTAAGAGTCGTCGCCGATCTGCATCTTGAATCACTGACCGATGGCGCGCCCGCCGCGACTTACATTGATATGATGAAATACAACGTAACGCAGATTGTTGATGCGTTGAAATAATTCCTTCGTAGGGGCGAGGTTCTCTCGCCCTTTTGTACGATCCAACAATTGGGCGGGGAAACCCCGCCCCTGCAAAATAAAATGTACCCAAACTCGCCACACCAAGCCAACCAACCCATCCTCGACGTGTCGCATCTCACCGTCCGCTACAATGGAAGGAATGCGCTTGAGGATGTCACTTTCCGTTTGCATGAAGGCGAACGCGTTGCGATCGTCGGTCCGAACGGCGCGGGGAAAAGCACGTTGATCAAGGTGATCGCCGGCGTTTTGCAACCAACCTCCGGCGACGTGAACATTTACGGTTCGCACCCCGATAAACACGTGTGTATCGGCTACATTCCCCAGCGCTCGCAAGTGGACTGGAATTTTCCCGTCACGGTCGCCGATGTGGCGATGATGGGACGCTCAGCGAAACTCGGTCCGTTCAATTGGCCCCATAAAAAAGATTGGGAGTTTGTAAACCACGCGCTCGAAACGGTGGGCATCAGCGACCTCGCCTCGCGTCAGATCAGCCAACTCTCCGGCGGACAACAACAGCGCATGTTCATCGCCCGCGCCATCGCGCAAGAATCCGAACTGATGTTGATGGATGAGCCGCTCACCGGTTTGGACACCCCGTCACAGGAGGGGATTTTGAATCTGCTCGACCGCCTCAAGCAGGAAAAGGTCACGGTGATGGTTGCCACACACGATCTCGATCAAGCCGCCAGTCACTTTGACCGCATTATGTTGTTGAATCATCGCATCGTTGCGTTTGACGAACCAAAGAATGTGATGCGAACGAATAACCTGATACAAGCATATGGCGGTAGATTGCGCTCTACTGAAAATGGAAATGTACTCGCGGTAGATGATTGTTGTGATGACGAACATGGGTAATTTACGATTTACGAATGACGATTTACGATTGAGGGAAGGTCGTGGTGATTTTCCAAGATTTTCTTGGTTGAAGATAAAAAGAGGAAATTGATATGGATGAGAAAATGTTCAAGGCACGGACGAAGAAATTGGCGGTTGCGATCATCAAACAAATGGACAAACTTCCCACCTCCCGTGCGGCGGATGTGGTTGCCAGGCAGGTCATCCGTTCGGGAACTTCTGTCGGAGCGAACTATCGCGCCGCATGTCGCGCCAAATCCACGCCCGATATGATCAACAAAATGAAGATCGTCGAAGAGGAAGCCGATGAGACGGAATACTGGCTTGAGATCCTTGTTGAAGCGGGTCTGGCTCCCGAAGAACAAATTGCCAGCATTTACAAAGAAACCGATGAAATCTTAGCTATGACGGTCGCGTCTATCAAGACTCTCCGTAATCGCAGATAATCGTAAATCGTAAATCGTAAATCTAAAATCGTAAATCGAATGTCTTTCCTCCTCGAACCCCTCTCCTACGAATTCATGCAACGTGGAATGATCGCCGCTGTACTTGTCGGGATCATCTGCGCCGTCGTTGGCACGTTCGTCGTGTTACGCGGCATGGCGTTCTTCGGCGACGCGCTCGCGCACACGATTCTGCCCGGCATCGCGCTCGGGTATCTTGTCAGCGGCGGCGCGCGCGAACCGTTGTTCTGGTGGGCGCTTGGCACAGCCCTCGTCGCATCGCTGGGGATCGGCGCCATCAGCAAAAATTCCCAGATCAAAGAAGATACCGCCATCGGAATTATTTTCGCGGGCATGTTCGCGCTCGGCATCGCGCTCATTTCCACTGTTCGTAGTTATGCCGTAGACTTGAGTCACTTCCTCTTTGGGGATGTGCTGTCCGTTTCGACTCAAAGTTTGTGGCTGATCCTCCTCTTCGGCGGACTCGTCCTCTTCACCCTTCTCGCCTTCTACAAGGAATTCACCACCATCTCGTTTGACCCCATCCTTGCCGCCACTCTCCGCCTCCCCGTGGACTTGCTCAACAATCTTCTGCTCGTGCTGATCGCGGTCACTGTCGCGGTCTCGCTTCAAACGGTCGGCGTTGCTCTCATGGTCGCCATGCTCGTCACCCCCGCCGCGACGGCGTATCTGCTCACGAACCGTTTGCCGAAAATGATGCTCCTTGCCGCAGTCTTCGCGTCGCTTTCGGGCGTGATCGGATTGTATCTTTCGTACTACCTCAGCATCGCCTCCGGCGCGGCGATCGTGCTTACAGCGACGTTTTTCTTCATGCTTGCTTTTGGGTGGAAAGGAATGACGAATCGTTGATTTTTTGGGAAAACTTTATATGAGCTTTCAGCGTCAGGGTAGGGAAACTTGCGTATCGGTTAAAATATCATCCATGTCAAAATCCATTTCAGTTCGTATTCTTCTTTCCTCTTTCATCTTTCTTGTCTCTTGCTCCCCTTCCACTCCTCTTCCTCTCCCAACCGAAACTCAACCTCCCTCGCCAACAATCGCTCCATCCGAAACCGCGCTACCAACGGAAACACCGACCGCATTCCCGACACTCGCGCCTGAATTGGAACGCCCGCAGTATGTGATTGACTTGCAGATGAACTACTCGTCCAAGGCGGCGGAGGTGAACCAGACCATCACCTATCCCAATTGGACAGGCGAAACGCTGACGAATCTCGTCCTCGCTGTGGAGCCGAATCTTTGGAGCGGCGGATTCAGTCTCAGGTCACTCGCCGTAGATCAATTACCAATTACTAATTACGTTCTTGAGCCGTTGAGCCAACGCCTCGAAATCCCTCTCCCTCAACCCCTGCCTCCAAGCGGAACGGTCACGATCACCATGAGTTACGCGCTCATCCTCCCGAAGATGCAAGCGTACAGCAACCCGAACGAAGTCCGCCCGCAGATCTATGGATACTCCGACAGGCAGATCAATTTTGTGGATTGGTATCCGTTCGTTGTGCCGTATCAACCCGGCGAAGGATGGATACTGCACAATCCGTGGTTCTATGGCGAACATCTCGTCTACGATGTGGCGGACTTCGATGTGACAGTTTCCTTCACCGATGGGACGACTCCGCAGATCGCCGCGTCGGGGGCGGAGGCGGCATCAGGGTCTGCGACCAGCCGCAAGTTCGAGTTGGAAGCGGGGCGCACGTTTGCGCTGTCCATCAGCACGGATTACAAAGTCGCCATGAAGACCGTCGGCGATGTGAAAGTCTTCGCGTATTATTTTGCGTTTTATGATGAAGAGGGCGAAGCGTTATTGCAGACCACCGCGCAAGCGTTGCAAGTGTTCACTGAAAAATTCGGATCGTATCGTCACAAAACGATGACCGCTGTGCAAGGCGATTTCAACGACGGCATGGAATATTCGGCGTTCTATTTCATCAGCCGCGATTATTTTAATTTGTATGATGGCACGCCTGTGAATTATCTCGTGACCATCGGCGCGCATGAGACCGCGCATCAATGGTGGTTCGACGCGGTGGCGAACGATCAGGGCATCGAGCCGTGGCTCGATGAAGCGCTTGCCACATACAGCGAGCGCGTCTATTACGAAGCGATCTATCCCGATCTGGTTGCTTCGTGGCAGAGCTATCGTTATTTTGAATTTCAACAAGCGGGCTTTGTGGATACGCAAGTGTACGACGGGGGCGGGCAACGACCGTATTGGGATAAAGTCTATTTAACAGGCGCGCGATTTTTTCAAGAGTTGCGCGAACGCGTCGGCGATGAAATTTTCTTCGCGTTCCTCAAAGATTATTATTCGCAATACGCGGGCAAGCGCGCAACAGGAGTTGATTTCTTCCGCGTCCTGCGCGAACACACCTCGACGGATCTCTCTGATCTGATGACGAAGTATTTTAAAAACAATTATTGATGTCGTTGCGAGGGCGTCCTGAGCGGAGCGTAGCGAAGTCGAAGGGATCGCTCGAAGCAATCTCCTTGTTTCGAGGAGATTGCTTCGTCGTCGCTCATGCTCCTCTTCGCAACGACAGGCGGTTACATGAAAATTCCATTTCGATTTAATTTTCTCTTCCTTCTGTTTTTTCTCGCCTCTTGCACCCTCCCGCAGGGACAGACGATTCCTCCGACCCTCATGCTGGTTACCCAAGCGTCGAATTCCTCGCCCACCCCGACTCCCTTCCAACCCGTCACGTTGACTCCCACCGCCATCGAGTCGCTTACGTTGATCCCCACCTTCACGCCCGAACCGCCGACGAACACGCCGCCTCCCACGTTTGCATTCACGTCAACGCCCCTGCCTTCGCCGATCTCGCCTCCAACCTCATCGAGGACTCAATACACGCTGTTTGCCTTGCTGGATTATTACGGTCATCAACTTGCCGTGGACGAGACGATTCGATATACGAATCAAACGGGCGTCCCACTCAACGAACTCGTGTTGGCGGTCGAGCCAAATCATCGTGGCGGATTCACGCTCGAAAATATTTTTCTCGACAGCGCCGCGCTCAACTACGACATGAACGGACACAGGCTCACGGTGTATTTATCGCAACCGCTTGCGCCCGGTTCGCAGGTCACGCTTGCGATGCGCTTCCGCATTGCGATTCCGCAAAAGGTTAAAGAACATCCATACGGATATGACTCGTTACAGACCAACCTCACAGATTGGTTTCCGCTGATCGTGCCATATAGCGCTGGATGGATTCTGCACGACGATTATTATCTCGGCGAACATCTCGTCCAAGACTCGGCGGATTTTGAAGTCAACCTCCGCGCAACGGAAGGGAATATCGCCTTCGCCACAAGCGGGGTGAGCGAGCCCAACAACGAATGGACGCGGTATCGCATCTTCGGCGCGCGGACGTTCGCCCTCTCGGCGAGCGACCAGTTCCAATCCGTGAATACAACCGCGGGCGGCGCGCAGATCCGTTCGTATTATTTCCCCGGCTACGAAACGCAGGGGCTCGCCATCCTGAACGCGGCGGTCCGCGCCATCGGTCTATGGGAGACGCAGTTCGCGCCGTTTCCGTATGGGAGTTTGTCCATCGTGCAATCGAATTTAAACGACGGGCAGGAATATGACGGGCTGGTGTTCATCGCCACGAAGTTCTATGATGAGTACAACGATTCGGCGCGCAGTAATCTTGTGGCGATCGGCGTGCATGAAGTGGCGCATCAATGGTGGTATGGGCTGGTGGGAAACGATCCCGCGATGGAGCCCTGGCTGGATGAAGCAATGTCGGTTTACAGCGAGGCGCTCTTTTATAAATATGTTTACCCCAACTCGTACGACTGGTGGTGGAACTTCCGCGTGAATTATTTTGGTCCCTCGGGCTACGTGGATACGACCATCTACGAAGCCCCAACCTTCCGAGCCTACGTCAACGCGAGTTATCTCAACGGCGCGAACTTCGTGGAGGCTCTACACATCCGCATGGGTGACGATGCGTTCTTCGCCTTCCTGCGCGACTACGCCTCGCGCTACGGTCACGGTCGCGCCACAGCGTACGATTTCTTCGCCGTCGCAAGGCAGAATACCACTGCGGATATTTCGGATTTGATCCGCGCGTATTTTAGGGGAGAGTATTGAGTTGAGTCCTATTTACGAGCCCGTGCCTTTGCTTGTTGACGGACTTGCTTGATCAGCGACTCGCCGTTCTTACGAGTAAGATCATGACGCTAAACCGAATTTATTTGTTAACTTTTCACCACGACATCCCTACGAACCGCCCTAACGCTTACCGAGAACTTAAATTCGCCTCCCATTGTTTGGTACAATCTTGCTTCACTACAAAGCGTCAGATCGCTTTTGCTGTAAAGGCGGAGTTTGAATGGAATTGGAACACAGTTATATCGAAACCAACGGAATTCGCTTACATGTCGTTCAAGCGGGACCAAAAAGCGGCTCCCCTGTGATGCTGTTGCATGGCTTTCCAGAATTCTGGTATGGGTGGAGGAAACAAATCCCCGCGCTTGCGGCGGCGGGGTATCGCGTCATCGCGCCCGATCAGCGCGGCTACAATTTGAGCGCTAAGCCGAAGGATAAAGAAGCGTATCGCGTTTCTGCGCTGGTAGACGACGTCCTCGGCTTGATCGCGGCTCTCGATTATGAGAAGATCAATCTCGTCGGCCACGATTGGGGCGGAGGCGTTGCATGGACTCTTGCCGCAACTCATCCCCAAAAATTACATAAACTCGCCATTCTTAATTCGCCGCATCCTACAGTGTATCGCCGGTTCTTGCGCCGCGATCCGGATCAAATCCGCCGTTCATGGTATTGGCTTTTCTTCCAATTGCCGAGACTTGCCGAAGCGGCGTTGTCAGCGAATGAGTATCGTGCGTTAGTTCGCAGCCTGCGCGGCTCTTCAGGCGGAAGTCAACTTACGCAGGAGGAGATTCGACAATATAAAGAAGCTTGGTCGCAGCCGGGCGCGTTGACCGCGATGTTGAATTGGTACCGCGCCGCCTTCCAGTCTCCGCCTGCGATGTTGCCCGACGAGCATATCGCAGTTCGTACATTGATGATGTGGGGCGTAAAAGACCCAGCCCTCACGCATCGGTTGGCGCGTCTCAGCATGGATTACTGCGATGATAGGAATTTGATCTTCTTTCCAGAATCAACACATTGGGTGCAGCGTGATTCGGCTGACGAAGTGAATCATTACCTGATTGACTTTCTACAGGATTCGATCACCAGACGCGTAATGAAATAAACATGACGCTTTAACCTATCGTTTAGAAAGTGTTTCTTAATACAATTCGCTGCAGATAAACGCAGATGAAAAGGATGGGAGTGTCCAAGATAAGAAGTAAAATAGGGAGATGAAATGTCCAAACTGTGGAGCAAACTGGCGGCAAAGGAAAGCAGGATTCAATCATTCAGGAAGCCAACGATACAAATGTGGAGAATGCGGGCGGGCCTATACGCCTGTGGCAAAGGAGAAAGGGTACCCGAAGGAAACACGCATGTTGGCGTTGCGGATGTATGTGGAAGGGAGTAGTCAGCGTTCAATTGCTCGCATCTTGAAGGTCAGTCCGCAAAGCGTCTCGAACTGGATCAATGCCTATGTAGCGCACAGCGCCAGTCCCTCGCAAGCCCAAAGTGCAGAATTGGATGAGTTGTACACCTTTTTGAAGCGTAAAAAAACAAAATCTACGTCCTGACGGTGGTAGATCGAGCCACGCACTGCCTGCTGAGTTGGGATGCGGTCACGGAACGAAGCACAGCCAACCTGCAAGCCTGCCTCGAACGCGCCCCACAAGCCCGACAATACTATAGCGATGCGTTTCCAGGCTACGACAACTTGTATTACGGCGCTCCCTATGAAATGCGCTCGGATAAAAAGGAAACCTATTCAGTCGAAGCCGTCAACGCGGATTTACGTCATTATCTCAAGCGGCTAGCACGTAGGTCTCGTTGTTTTTCTCGTCGTCTGGATGCTTTACTCAAGAATCTGCGCCTCTTCGCATACTGCTACAACCAACGACAATTGATGAAACGACAATATCCGCAATACAATTTGCCGCTCATTGATTTCCTGTATCCTCTATGATGGACACTCCCAAAAGGATAAATAAAGCATTTTCGAGTTCGCTTTTATTAGAAATCAGCGTTAATCTGTGTTTATCCGCGATTAAAGCCGAGTTAAGACTCTTAACGACAGTCTGTGGATGACTCTGCCGCTGGCAAGCCGAACGCTTCATATACAGGAACCCCGTCCCATTCGACGGGAATCGGCAGACCGAGGGCGAACGCGGCTGTGGCGGCGGTATCCATCGTGTGGACGCGCGTCGTTAACGGCTTCGGCTGGATACCCGCCCCCGACGCGATCCACGGGATGGTCATATCTTCGGGGAGAGACGTGCCGTGAATTGTATCGTGACCGCCATGATCGGCAGTGATGATAAGCAGCGTTTCGTTGCGTAGTTTTCTAGCGTCTAACGCTTGTAGGATTAATCCCAACGCTTCATCTGCGCGGCGCGTAACGCTTAGCTGCTGCGCTGAAAACCAGCCGTGCACATGCCCCATACCGTCTACTAGCGGAAAATGAACGAACAACACGCCGAAGTTTTCAGGGAAATCTTCGATGAGTCGTTGCGCTACGATCAAGTCGCGGTCGTTGACGTAGGCGAAAGCGCCGAGATTCGCCGCGGCGGTAATTTGCCGTAATTTTTCTTTGCCTACGAACATCGCGGTTTGCAACCCAGCGGCGTGCGCGAGGTCGAATAGATCAACGCCTTGCGCGATTCCATTTTCGGGGATGTAATCGTTCCAGCGCACGCCGTGCTTGGACGGACATACGCCTGTCAGCATGGAAGAATGTGAAATCAGCGTTACGCTTGGGTAGACGGTTTGCGCGGTCAATGTATATGCGCCGATCTGCATTAACGCTTGTAAGTTAGGCATCGGCGCAAGCGAGATCAGCTCAGGGCGAAGTCCGTCAATAGAGAGGATCAATACGCGGCGCGCAAGAGGAGCGGGCGTCGGGGTGATCGTCGGCGCAGGCGTTTTGGTTGGAGTCGCAGTGAGAGTCGGAGTCGCGGTGAGCGTTGGCGTGAAGGTCGCGGCGGTGAAAGGCGCGTGCGAAGTTAGACAGGCGGTCAGCGCGAGAAGTAGAAAAAGAAGCGGAAGTTTCTTGCGATTCACTCGTTAAAACAAGGCGACGCGAAGCGGGCGATTTTTCATGGAGAATCCTTTAACGTACGCGAAGCGATTCTATTTCAACATCGGCATTTTGATGCCGTGACGTTTCGCCGCTGCGATGGCGATTTCATAGCCCGCGTCGGCATGACGGACGACGCCCATGCCAGGGTCGGTCGTTAGCACGCGCTCCAACCGTTGCGCGGCTGCGGGAGTCCCGTCCGCCACGATGACTTGTCCCGCGTGTTGCGAATATCCCATGCCGACTCCGCCGCCGTGATGGAACGAAACCCACGTCGCGCCGCCGACGGCGTTGATGAGCGCATTGAGAATCGCCCAATCCGAAATCGCGTCCGAGCCGTCTTTCATCGCTTCGGTTTCTCTGTTGGGTGATGCAACTGAACCAGAATCAAGATGATCGCGCCCGATCACGATCGGCGCTTTGACCTTTCCGCTGGCGACCAACTCGTTGAACTTGAGTCCCGCTTTGACGCGCTCGCCATAACCGAGCCAGCAAATGCGTGAAGGCAAACCCTGAAACGGAACTTTCTCGCGCGCCATTTTCAGCCAGCGATGCAAATGCGCGTCTTCGGGGAACAATTCCATGATGGCTTGATCGGTCGTGTAAATATCCTCTTTATCTCCAGACAACGCCACCCAGCGGAACGGTCCTTTGCCTTCGCAAAACAATGGACGAATATACGCGGGGACGAAACCTGGAAATTCAAACGCGTCGCTCGCGCCGTTGTTGAACGCTTGTTGACGCAAATTATTTCCATAATCAAAAACCTCCGCGCCCGCTTTTTGGAACGCCAACATGGCGCGCACATGCTTCGCCATCGAGTCCATCGCCATCTTTTTATATTTTTCAGGATTTTCGACTCGCAGTTGATTCGCCGCCGTAACGCTTAATCCACTGGGGACATAAAACAACGCCTCGTGCGCCGACGTTTGGTCGGTTACCACGTCGGGAACGATTCCGCGCTGATAGAGTTCGTCATACACATCCGCCGCGTTGCCGATCAATCCAATCGAGCGCGGCGTTTGCGCTTTGACGTTCTCCTCGACCAGCGTCATCGCTTCTTCAAGCGTGTCCACGACGACATCCACATAGCCGATGGCGCGGCGGCGTTCGGCGCGTTCGGGATCCACTTCGACGATGAGTCCCACGCCTTCGTTCATAGTAATAGACAGCGGTTGCGCGCCGCCCATTCCGCCCAAGCCAGCCGTCAACACAAATTTGCCTTTGAGCGAATCCCAGCCTTTGAGTTTGGCGAGCGCGCCGAAGGTTTCGTAGGTGCCTTGCAAAATGCCTTGCGTGCCGATGTAAATCCACGAGCCAGCGGTCATTTGCCCGTACATGATTAATCCCTTTTTGTCCAACTCGTCGAAGTATTCCCAGGTCGCCCAATGCGGCACAATGTTGGAATTGGCGATGAGGACTTTGGGCGCGTCTTTGTGACTCTTGAAGACGACGACGGGTTTGCCCGATTGCACGAGCAGCGTTTCGTCTTCTTCGAGATTTTTGAGCGATTCGAGGATGGCGTCGAAGGCTTCCCAAGTGCGCGCGGCTTTTCCGCGCCCGCCATAGACGACGAGGTCTTCGGGCTTTTCCGCCACGTCGGGGTCGAGATTGTTTTGAATCATGCGATAGGCGGCTTCGCTGAGCCAGTTCTTGCAAGTCAATTGCGTTCCACGCGGGGCGCGGACGGTGCGAGGTGCGGACATAAAACGCTCCTTTATAAGAGTAAGGGAATATCTTCAATATTATAACCAAGGGCATTGCTTTAAATGAAATTTGGCGCGCTGCGTTCGCGCGGGCTTATAATCGCCTTATGCTTTCGCCTACCGATTTGGTTCTCGTCTGTTTGTTGCCCTCTCCGCGAGATTTGGAAATCGCGCGGCTGTTCGGCTGGTATCGCATTCCGCTTAGATCTGCGCCGAAAGTGATCGCGGTAGATTATCTGGCTTTTTACCAACCGACGGCGTTCGGCGATCATGGCGGACAGATCGAATACGTCGCTCAGGCGCGCGGACACGAATTAACCACTCGCGGCGAGTTGCTTAAAGACGAAGCGCATCATCCGCGCGCGAAGGAAGAATATTTCAAAATTCAATTGGGCGCGTTGGAGAAGTTAAGCGAACCGATCCGAACCGATAGGTGGAAACGACTGACGTTTTTGTACTCTACGGGCGAATATTTACTCAACGCCAAAACGCTCAACGACCTCGTTGTGGCTGGCGAGGAACGTCAACTGCTGTGGAAGAGTTTACGCGAACGCGCTGAGAGCGATCAATCCTATCGAGTTGACTTGCCTGAGGCGGACATCCCAGCGGAAGTTTTGACGGCGCTGTTAGGCTTTGCAAAGAATGAAACGTCCGATGGCGTTGACGTAAGGTGAGACAGGCAAGGGAGAGGGAATTGCGATGACGATCTTAATTAAAAATGGAACGCTGATCTCCGCCTCAGACACTTTCGAAGCGGATATTCTTATCGAAGGCGAAACCATCGCTCAGATCGGAAAAGGATTGCAACACCCCAGCGCCGAGATTGTAGATGCGCGCGGCAAGTTCATTCTTCCCGGCGGCGTGGACCCGCATGTTCATCTTGATTTGCCCATGTTCGATACCGTCTCGTCCGACGATCATTATACGGGTCATAAAGCGGCGGCGTTCGGCGGCACGACGACTGTGATGGATTTTGTCGTTTTGGAGAGGGAGGACTTTGCTCATTCGGTTGATTTATGGATGAAAAAAACCGAGAAAGCCGCGGTTGATTATTCCTTTCACATGAACCTTACGCAGTTCAATGAAAAGATCGCGAAAGAGATTCCGACGCTTATGAAAATGGGGATTCAGACCCTCAAAGTTTTCACCGCCTACAACGGTCGTTTACGACTCGCCGACGGCGATATTTTTAAGGCTTTGCAAATTGCGAAAGAGAACGGCATGTTGACGATGGCGCATTGCGAAAATGGCGACGTGATTGAAACGCTGGTTGCCGAAGCGCTCGCAGCCGGGCGCACAACGCCCGAATGGCACGCGCTCACCCGTCCCGCTTGGGGCGCGGTTGAGTCTACGTTGCGGATGGCGGGCATGGCGGCTGCGGCGGATGCGCCGGTGTATATCGTTCACATGAACGCGGGCGGCGAAGTGGATATGCTGAAATATGTCCGCGAACGGGGCGTTAAGGCAATGGGCGAGACCTGCCCGCAATATTTATTTTTCACGATTGATAATTTGCGCCGCCCCGACGGCGCGAAATGGGTTTGCTCGCCGCCGATGCGGACGCAGGACGATAATGCGCGTCTTTGGGAAGGGTTGACCGAGGACATTTTGCAAACTGTCGGCACAGATCACTGCCCCTTCTTCTTCGACGGAACGAAGCCTCTCGTCTATGAAGGCGAACCGATCGCTATCCCCGGCAAGGAATTGGGCAGGGATGATTTCACAAAGATTCCGAACGGTTTACCGGGCATTCAGGACCGTATGCCTGTATTGTGGACAGCGGGCGTGCGCGCCGGGAAAATTACCGCGAATCAATTCGTCGCATATATGTGCGCTAACCCCGCGAGAATTTTTGGTTTATACCCGCGTAAAGGCGCGTTGTTGGAAGGTTCGGACGCAGATATCGCGATTTGGGATCCCGAAAAGAAAGTGAAGTATGGCGCCGCTTTATTGCATCAGCGCACAGACTATAACTTGTATGAAGGTTGGGAGTTGACGGGTTACCCTGAAAAGGTTTTTCTGCGCGGCAAATTGATCGTAGACGGCGCGGAGTGGAAAGGCAAGCGGGGAGATGGAAAGTTCTTGAAAAGACGCGTAGGGGAGATATTGTAGAGGCGGTTAGTTTTGCAGCAATTCCTTCATTCTTGGGTGGTCTTTATATATCCCGCGATAGGTCTCGGGCAATAACGCCGCGATTCTACACATCACTTCGTCGGTCGCATTCCGTAACGCGGCATCGCGATCCTTGTTGGGCAGCGGGGGGATGACGAACGGCTTTCCGCCGGTCAACGTGACGGTTGATTTCTTAAATCGTTTTATATTCCTGAGAATGGTTTTATCTTCCGTTCCGGTGATTCCGACAGGGATGATCGGGAATCCCGATCGCGCCGCCAAGTAAGCGACGCCCGGCTTCCCTTCGATTAATGAGCCGCTGCGCGAGCGCGTCCCCTCCGGCGCGATAATTAAACACTTGCCTGCTTCCATGAGCGCGATCATCTTGCGAAGCGCTTTGAGGTCTGGGTTGAAGCGATCTACGAAGAGGAAGTTCAGGCGTTTTCCCAGCCAGCGAATCCATCCTTTTTGTCCCCATTTCTCGCCGACGGGAATGAATAGGTCGGTGCGGTCAATGGCGTAGTACACCATCACGATGTCGAGAATGCCGATGTGATTCGCCGCGAGGATCATTCCGCCGCTGGGCGGCACGTTTTCCTTTCCGCGTAATTCAAAACGTGCGATCAGATTTAGCAGCAAACGAATGAGAAAACGGATGACGGAAAGCATAATTTATTGTTGAATGAGCGTTTTAAGATAGGGATGGTTCGCATAAAAGCCGCGATAGTTTTCGGGGAGCATCGCCGCAATGCGACACATCAGCTCGTCGGTGGCTTGGCGCAACGCCTGTTCGCGTCCTTTGCCGGCGACGAGTTGGATAGTGAACGGTCTTCCTATCCGTACTACGATTTTTGAGCGGCGAAGGCGTTTGAGGTTTTCCAAAATTACGCGGTCTTCGGTGCCGGTGATCGCTACCGGTATGACCGGGCAGCCGCTTTTGCTGGCGAGATACGCCGCGCCAAGTTTTGCTTCTTGCAGCGTTTCGGTTTTGGAGCGCGTCCCTTCGGGCGCAATAGCCAGCGCGCCGCCTTGCTTTAAGCGCGCCAATATCTCGCGCAACGCGGAGAAGTCGGCTTCGAAACGGTTGAGCCAGATGGCGTTAACGCTGCGTCCGATAAGACCGAAGAGCCAGTGATTTTTGTATTTCTCCGCGACCGGTAAGATCAAGTCTTGGCGATTGATCGCGACGAACAGTACCGCAGTATCCAGCCTGCCGAGGTGATTCGCCGCGCCGATGATATTCCCTGATGGAATATTTTCCATGCCGTGAATTTCGATCACGGCGATGGAGCGCATGAAAAGGCGAATAAGAAAGCGGGCGAACTTAAAGAACATGCGGCAGATTGTACAACAAAACGGGGTAAATTCCATCTGCGCGAGGCGAAATGAGAAAAGCCGCCGGTCGGAGCAGGGCGGCCTTCATGGATAACTGGCACAGGTTATAAGGTTTTTCTATTTCCAGAGGTAGTCGTCGCGTTTCTGGCGCGATGCGCTTTCTTTGCCATAACGCTCGAACATACGCTGGAAGATCGCCATATCGTTGGGCGAAATATTGATGATTTCGAAGCCGACGTTGAATGTATTGAATTCAAAGCGGTCGGGGATAACCCATTTGCTGCGAGCGATGAAGTCTATCGAGGTCTGACTCGATAGGTCGGGCGTAAGTTCGATGAACATGTGAAAATCTCGGCCGGGTTGTATGTTCTGGGGGCTGTCGAGCTTAAATCCGCCGGCGCTGATGTCGGAGAGGCAGCCGATAACCTGCTTCGTGTTCTTGTCCTTGATCTGTAAATAATAAGACAAATCGCGTCGGTCTACTTTTCGTTTTTCGTTCATGATAACTCCTTAGGACGTACACAAGACCTAAGCCGCGAACCAGGTCAATTCACACGAATTGTTTAAGACTGCAGTGATTCACGACAAAGGATTTCGGCTTGCGCAAGTCGTGCTCCTACTGTGAACAGTATAAAACAAAAAGAGGGAATTATCAAATAAAAAGCGCGTTTTTCGATGCGAAGTTAGCGCTCCACCCGTAAAATATGCGTGAAGATCGTCGCGCCTGAGCCGCCGATATTTTGCGCCATGCCGATGCGCGCGTCTTCCACTTGTGTAGCGCCGCATTCGCCGCGCAATTGTTGGACGAGTTCCACAATTTGATAAACGCCCGTTGCGCCGACGGGGTGCCCGCGCGCCTTAAGACCGCCGCGCGCACAAATCGGCCTGTCGCCGGTCGGGCTGATGCGCCCATCCAAGCCGAGTCGCACGCCCTGCCCGCGTTCGGCGAATCCGCACGCTTCCAATGCAAGCGCCGCCATGATCGTGAACGCATCGTGCAGCTCGAAGACGTCAACGTCGTCGGGCGAAATTCCCGCCATCTCGTAGGCGTGTTTCGATGAAGCGTACGCGGCGGATAAAAACAGCGGATCGCGGCGCGAGTGTACGGCGATCGTGTCTGTAGCGACAGCGGAGCCGGCGACTACAACCTTCGGCTTGCCCGCTGCCGCCGCGACCTTTTCCGCCGGGACGACGACTACAGCCGCCGCGCCGTCGCCGATGGGGGAAGCGTCCAGCAGGTTGATCGGAGCAGCGACCATCGCCGATCGTTCGAATTGTTCGAGGGTGATCTCTTCATGCAGCCGCGCAAACGGATTGTGCATGGCGTTGGCGTGCGCGTTGATCGCGAACGGCGCGAAGTCTTTATGTTCCCAGCCGAACTCGTGCATGTAGCGCCGCATGATGAGCGCGTTTAAGCCGACGAAAGAGATGCCTTGATCCAGTTCGTAGTCCGCGTCCGATGCGGCGGCGAGCGCCGAGGCGACGTCGCGCCCGATTTGGTCGGTCATCTTTTCAACGCCGATGACGAGCGCCGAGTCGATCTCGCCCGCCGCGACGGCTATCAGCGCGGAACGAAGCGCCGCCGCGCCCGAAGCGCATGCGGCTTCCACCTTTACGGCTTCTTGTCCCCATAGCCCGATCCAATCTGAAAAGAATGCGCCGAGTTGACTCTGCTGGCTGACGGTGGACGACAGCATGTTGCCGACGAAGAGCGCGTCCACCGTTTCAACGCCGGCGTCTTGCATGGCGGCGAACGCGGCTTCGCCGCCAATCTCGCGCAGAGATTTATCCCACTGTTCGCCGATGTGAGTTTGTCCAATTCCTAGAATTGCCGCTGGTCGCATGTTTGCCTCAGATGATTTATACTCCGGTTACGCACAGGCGCGGAAGCGCGTCTGGCGCGTGGAATTACAATTGTAATCGGAGCGACTCTCATTTGCTGTCAAAAAAAGCGCGCGCGGCGTGGAATCGAGACCTTTTGCTCTCGCTCGAACAATTTGGAGCGGAGGGGAGCGCCGCCGCGTCCTATTTGCGCGCGCATAAAACGCTTATCGGTTTTCGGAAGGCGCGGGCGAGCGTCGGCGCGTTTTGGACGCCCTTCGGCGCGCTCTATTTCAACGCGCTTCATTATTCATCGCGTATGAATCCTGCCGATGCGCGTGTGTTGGCTTTGTTAATTCATGAGGTGAAGCATTTACAGCAGGGCTTGATTGCCGCGCTGTCGGTCTATGGCGAGTTGGAGGCGTGGCAGTTGCAGTTCAGCGTGTATCATCGAAAGACGAATGAGAAAATGCCTCCCGCGATTGAAGCCCTGCTGGCGCTTCCGCTCGGATGGGATCGCGCAACGCTTCGCCGGGCGCGCGAGTTGATGCAGGAGTACGCCGGCAAAGGCTATCGCGTCGACTTGCTGCCGCTCTATCCGTTGGGAAAAGAGATTCGATACCGCCTGTGGGGGAAAATGCCGTGAGCGCGCGCGCAGAGATTCTATCGCTGTTTGCAGGCGAGAAACTCGCTTCGCCGCCAGCCTTTAGCGGATTGATTCACGCGTTAGACGAAGGGCTCGTCTTGCGCGAGGCGCATCGCGATGCGCGGAAAATGGCGCGCGCCGCGACGAACGCGTTTATGTTGACGGGAATGCCGTCTGCGACGCTGCCGTTGGACCTGTGCCTGCCTGCGGAAGCGCTCGGCGCGGAATTGAATTATGCAACGGAAGGTTTTCCGCAAGTCAAGCAGCCGTTGCTTGAGAGCGTTGCGAACGTTGCGCGATTGACGAGTTGGAACAGCGAAAGAGTTGATCTTGCCTGCGAAGCGATTCGATTCACAAGAGAAACTGTCGGAGACGACGCCGTTATTTCGGGGATGATCGCGGGACCGTATACGCTTCTATTATATTTATGCGATCTTAAGAGCCTGTTTACTGAAATGAAAAAAGAGCCGCAGGCTGTGTCGGACGCGCTCTTGTGGTTGTCCTCTTTTCTAGCGAGGATTGGCGGCGCGTATCGAAACGCCGGCGCAGATTTTGTAACTATCCACGAAGCGGGCGGATCGCCGGGCTTTATCGGACCGGCGAGGTTTGAGCGTTTTGTCCTGCCGGCTTTGAAGGCGCTGCATGCCGACCTGCCCAGCCCGCGCGTGTTGTCGGTGTGCGGAGATACGAATCGGTCTATGAGCGCGTTGGCAGAGTCGGGCGCGGAGGCGATCTCGGTGGATGAATTGAACGACCTCGCCGAATCGCGTAAGATTTTAAAGGACGCGTTGCTTTTCGGAAATCTCGATGCGGCGGCGATGTTGTGGAAGGGCGACCCGACTGAGATCGTTGAAGCCGCTCGCCGCGCGAAAGAATCGGGCGTGGACGCGCTCTGGCCCGGCTGCGATCTGGTCGCTGCCACGCCGCCCCGCAACATAAAGGCGATGTTGGCCGGCGGCGAGTCTTGAGACAACGCGTAAAGTTTTTGGAGTATTCCTTAAGCGCAAGCCGCCGCCGATAAACGCAGACGAAAAGGATAAAAAAGTTATCGTCGGAGTTGATCCGAGTTCATCTGCGGTTAAAACCGAGTTGAGCGCCGGCTTCTTAGACCTTTCTTGTAAAATTATCTCATTCTTTATTCGAGTAAAATCAGAGAATGACATCGCAAACCGCTCCCGCAAGCATTCATAAACTCGTTGAGACCTTCGAGCAGAATTTGGATTCGTATCGTTCGAGCAAGAACGAGACGGAACTGCGCCGCGAGTTTTTGGATAAGTTCTTTGCCGCGCTGGGCTGGGACGTTGCCAACGAGAAAGCCTACGACGAGGCGCATAAGGAAGTTGTCCACGAGTTTTCGGTGGAGGTTTCGGGTCAGCAGAAAAAAGCGGACTATGCCTTTCGGGTGGGGAGCGCCTTCGATTTTCTGGTGGAGGCGAAGAAGCCGTCGGTCAAAATTGAATCGAGTCAAGATGCGGCGTTTCAAATCCGCAGGTATGGCTGGAGCGCGAAACTTCCAATTAATATTTTGACAGACTTCGAGCATTTCGCCGTGTACGATTGCCGCGCCAAACCCAGTTACAACGACAAGGCGGCGACGGGGCGCATCCTGCTGATTCATTACACGGAATATGTGGAGCGCTGGGATGAGATCGCCGCGATCTTTTCGCCCGAAGCGGTGCGGCAGGGTTCGTTTGCGAAATATGCCGAGGGGATGAAGGGCAAGCGCGGCACAGCGGACGTTGACGACGCCTTCCTGCAGGAGATCGAACGCTGGCGCGAACTGCTGGCGAAGAACATCGCTTTGAGGAACGAAGACATTGACATCGCGGGTTTGAATTACGCCGTGCAAATGACGATTGACCGCATCGTCTTTTTGCGGATCTGCGAGGAGCGCGGAATCGAGGCGGAGAATCAACTGCTGGACCTTGTCACCCTGAGCGAAGCGAAGGGTCTCCGAGATCATCGTAAAGATTCTTCGGTCGCTGCGCTCCCTCAGAATGACATGGGGCGAGGGGTCTATCAAGAATTGTGCGAGTTATTCAAACGCGCCGACACGAAATATAACTCTGGTCTGTTTCACTTCAAGCAAGAGAAAGAACAAGCCAGCCGCGCCGATGACTTGACTCTCGACCTCGCGATTGACGACAAGGTCTTGAAGGACATCATCTCCAATTTGTATTATCCGAAAAGCCCGTATGCGTTTTTGTACATCCCCGCCGATATTCTGGGACAGGTGTACGAGCGTTTCCTCGGCAAGGTGATTCGACTCACAGCGGGGCATCAAGCCAAAGTGGAGGAGAAGCCCGAAGTCCGCAAGGCGGGAGGCGTGTACTACACTCCGACCTATATTGTGGATTACATCGTCAAGAATACGGTAGGGAAGTTATTAGAGAATAGAGAGCAGAGAGTAGTAACGCCTGTGGATGTGGCGAAGTTGAAGATCGTGGACCCCGCCTGCGGCTCAGGGACGTTCCTGCTCGGCGCGTATCAATTTTTGCTGGACTGGCATTTGAATTGGTATGTGAATGACGATGTGGAGAAGTGGGTAAAGCAAAAAGCCATTTTGAAAGCGGAAAGTGGATATAGACTCACGACCAGCAAGAAGAAAGAAATCCTGCTCAACAACATTCACGGCGTGGACATTGACGCGCAAGCCGTGGAAGTGACCAAACTTTCGCTCCTGCTCAAAGTGCTGGAAAACGCCAGCGGACAAATGGGACTCGGCATGGAGCGCGTCCTGCCCGATTTGGGAAACAACATCAAGTGCGGCAACTCGCTGATCGGCTGGGATTATTTTGAAGGGCAATTGCTCCCCGATGACGAGGAACGCGCGCGCGTGAATCCTTTTGATTGGAAGAGTGAATTTCCGCAAGTCTTCCAGCAGACTTCCGAAGTCTCGAAGACTTCGGAAGTCTCGCGGCGCGGCGGATTTGATGCCGTGATTGGCAATCCGCCTTGGGGTGGTGATTTAACTTTTGAGGAAAAAGATTATTTGATAGAAAAATTTGCTAGTGTTCATATGCGTACACCAGATACATTTAATTACCTGATGGCAAATGCACATAACCTTACTTCTCGAAGCGGGATAGTTGGATTTATTATTCCCAATAATTTTCTTTTCCAGCACGAGTATGCTAAGGCAAGAGAGTTTTATACTCGAAATGCAAAATTACTTGAAGCAATAAATCTAGGCGATGACGTTTTTGCCGTTACAGCACCTTCTTGCATTGTGATTGTTGAACGTAATCTGACTTCTAACAATAATTATGAAGTATTTGTTTCTGATTTGCGAAATGTTGATAGGTCAAACTTACCAGAACATTTAGTAAGTCGCTCTGGAACAACAATCACCCCAACTGATATTTTAGAGTCCCCTGATTTCGTAATACCAATGAATAAGATCGCGAGTCGCCTGATTTCAAAAATAATCAAAGTTGTGCCGACATTGCTTGGTGATGTATGTGACGAAGTTGCGGCTGGTATCGGGACGGGCGGCGACAAAATTTTCCGTATTTCAGATACCGATGCAAAAAAACATCGAATTGAAGAAAATCTTTTACACCCAGTTTTAGTCGGCAGGGATATTCAAGCCTATTATCTGCCTGAGAATTCTGGCTACTCAATCATTTACTCCACAAAGGCAATTACTAGCAAAACACACCCCAAAACATTGGAGTATCTCAAACCATTCCAAGATAAATTAAGCCAAAAACGCGAAGCCCAAAAAGGTTTGATACCTTGGTGGAGTCTTCATTGGCCACGTTATCCAGAATTGTTTAATGCTCCAAAGATCATATTAAGGCAAACAGCAAATTCTTTGTATGCCACGTTGGACAATATTGGTTACTACTGTATAAATAGCATAATAATTATTCGCCCTAAAAATATAGAATTAATTCTATTTTACTTAGGGCTGTTGAATTCTCGATTAGTCCGATGGGTATATCAAAACTTAACCCAAGAAGAAAATAGGGTATTTGCAGAGGTCAAGCCAGTAAATCTAAGAAAACTCCCCATCCGCACCATTGACTTCACCAACCCCGCCGAAAAAGCGCAACACGACAAAATGGTCGCGCTCGTCGAGGCGATGCTGGCGGCGCACAAATCGCTGGCGGCGGCGCACAGTCCCGCCGAGAAGGAACGCCTCGAACGGCAGATTCAAGTCACGGATAAGGAGATTGATTCGCTGGTCTATCAGTTGTATGGGCTGAACGAAGAAGAGATCAAAATCGTGGAGAGTTAAGACCTGACAGGTTTCCACAGAACCGCGATTGATCGAGTCTCGTCCCGTTCGTAGAAGTCCGATTAACTCTCGTCACGATAAAACCTGTCAGGTCTGGATACAGGAGAGATTGATTCGCTGGTCTATCAGTTGTATGGGCTGACGGAGGAAGAAATCAAAATCGTGGAAGGCGAGCAGCGAAATAGGCTCGGGGCTTTTTTATACGCAGATTTCGCGGAGAGATTCGCGTCGTCCGTAAGACTCGCGCGCAGAAACCGATTTTGTCAAACGATAATGAGAAAGTCATGATTTGCCCGACCTGTAAACTTGACGCGCCACTTTGGATATGCTACCATCGTCAAAATTTTGATCTAGATACTGGAGAAACGGCATGATACAGATGAAGCGGAGTATACGAATTGCCTGCATGGCGGCGCTGTCGGCAATTCTAATCGCGGGATGCAATCGCCCTTATTCGACTCCGCCGGCAGTGACGAATACGCCGATTGATAAAGACAGTTTCTTTTCTACGCCGGCGAAACAACCGGGCGGTCAGTTAAGCGACGCGGAAATTTTCGCTACGCAGACGGCGCAGGGGATGACGCCCAGCGCGCCGCATACGGCTACGCCCGGCGACTCTTCGCAAGACCCGACCGTCACATTAACGCCGTTTGTACAGGTTCCGACTGCAATTGACGTGAATCCTACCGCAACTCTGGCAGTCTCGACGAATGCGCCGGCGCCCACGTCCGCTTCGATTCCGTCGGGAAACCGCCCGGCGACGTACACGTTGCAAAGCCAGGAATTTCCATTCTGCATTGCTCGGCGTTATAACCTTGATCCCGATTCGTTGCTGGCGCAAAATGGGTTGAGCGGCGGAACTGTGCTATACGCCGGTTACCAGTTGACTCTCTCCAACGTCGCTTCGCCGTTCCCGGGCAACCGCGCCTTGCGCGCGCACCCCGCTTCATACACAGTGAGCGGCGACGCCGATACGACGGTCTATGGCGTAGCGTGCAAATTCGGCGACGTAACCCCAGAGGCGATCGTCGCGGCGAACAGCGGCGTCTCGCTCGGCTCGACGTTTAGCGTAGGGCAGATGATCAGCATCCCTTAATTTCCACGAAAATCCAGTAAGCCCGGGCAAACGCTCGGGCTTTTCTTTCTCAATGTCAAATATCATAGGAGGTAAAGCATGCCTTTTACATTGCTCAAATCGACCGCTCTGATGCAGGGACGCGCGTTTAAGATCCGCCGCGACACTCTTAGAACGCCCGATGGACGCGAGACGAATTTTGAGATCGTTGAACATGGCGGTTCGGCGGTCATTATCCCTGTAGACGACGAAGGAAATATCTGGTTTGTGCGGCAATATCGTCACGCGGCGGGCGCGGACCTGTTGGAGCTGCCCGCTGGCACGCGCGATGGCGACGAGCCTTTCGATGAATGCGCCGCGCGCGAGATCCGCGAAGAGACGGGTATGGAGGCGAAGCGACTGCTCAGCGTCGGTACATTCTATCTTGCGCCCGGCTATTCCACCGAACTCATGGGGGTGTTTCTGGCGACCGATCTGCAGCGCAACCCGCTCGCCCCCGATGCGGATGAATTCCTTTCAGTGGAAAAGATACCGGTGAAACGCGCTTTTGAGTTGGCGCAGCGCGGCGAAATCCCAGACGCCAAATCGTTGGCGGCGTTGTTGATGGCGCGCCCGCATTTAGAAACATATCTCAATGTGCGTTAGATCGGACCTTGTAGAAATTCGTAAAATTGTAAAGCAACCGCTTAAGGAGTTTAGGGTTTAAGATAAGACGCTAAGAGCGTTTGATCTGCAACTTAATTATCAACAAGGAAAACAATCATGCGAAGAATTACAAAGTTTGTCAGTTACGCGTTTGGCAATTTCGCCAATACTATCGCTTACGAAGTCTTCCAAAATCGAATTAAGTTTTATTATGTGGACGTGCTCGGCGTTTCGAGCGCGTTGATCGGAACGCTGTGGGCGGTCTATGGGTTATGGAACGTGATCAACGATCCGTTGATGGGGCAGTTGTCGGATCGCACGCGCTCGCGTTTCGGCAGACGCATACCCTACGTCGCCTTCGGCGCGATTCCGCTCGGCTTGTCGTTCTTCTTCTTATGGACTCCGCCGACTCACAGCCCGCTTATTCTAGCCGTCTATTTCTTTATTATCCTATTTATTTTCGACACGATCTATAGTTTGATTTATGTGGCGTACAACGCGCTCTTTCCCGAAGTCGCTCCTACGCCGCGCGATCGTATTGACCTTTCGGTGACGCGCGAAGTTTTAGGAGCGGTCGCGTTATTGCTGGCGTTCATCCTTGCGCCCATTCTTGCTGAAAGCGTCGGCTATTTGGCGATGGGCGCGATCATGGGCGTGTTGGTTGCGGCGGGCTATCTGGTCTCTATCATCGGCGTGAAGGAAAAGAAAGTTCCCGAAAACGAAGAAAATATGGAAATGGGCGCGTCGCTTCGCGCGGTGTTCGGCAGCGTTCCGTTTCGTTGGTTTCTGGGCGCAAACGTCGCCAAAGAATACATTTGGGTGGCGCTGGCGGGGATGCTCCCGTTTTGGAGGAAGTATGCGCTCGGCATTCAAGCGCCGATAGACGTATTCGGCATGAAACTTGGCGGCGGCGATGCGGAGGCGGTCTTGCTTGGCGTTCCGATCCTGCTTTGCGTCCCGATGTTTTTCATTTGGCGTCCGATTGTGGCGCGATTAGGCTACCGTAAAGCGTGGATCGCCGGCGCGTTTGCGATAATTCCCGGACTGCTCATGATGGCGCTTGCTCACGACTTTTACACCGGGCTGCTGGGGACGCTTCTTATGGTGCCGGGGCTGACCTCAACGCTGCTCATGCCGTTTCCAATCATCTCGGAAGTGATTGACGACGACGCTAAACGACATCATGGCGTGAGCCGCGAAGGATTGTTCTTTGGCATGAACAGCGGCTTGACAAAAATCTCGTTCTCGCTGGAAGGCATCTTCTTTGCGCTGATCATGGGCGCGACCGGCTTCGTGGCAGGCTCCGATATTCAATCAGAAGCCGCGATCGTAGGAACGCGGCTTTTGATTGGCGGCGTTCCCATCCTTGCGAGTTTGTGTATCGCGTTCTGCATGTGGCGTTATCCGCTTGGACGCGACGCGATTAAATCGTAAGTTTGTTTTACCCAAATGGAGAGTTGAGTTGACATGAACATCCCGCAAACTGGATTATCGAAGCAGGAAATTTTTGCCGCGTTGCAAGCCTTCAAAGGGCGCGACATGAACTGGCAGGCAGGGAAAGTTTTTTGTTACGTTTACGATCCTGGCGAAGACCCCGCCGAAGTTACGCAGAAAGCCTACCTCGCCTTCTTGAGCGAGAACGGACTCGACCCGACCGTTTTCCCTTCGCTGCTAAAACTCGAAACGGATGTCGTTCGTATGATCGTCAACCTCTTGCGCGGGGATGCGAACGCGGTCGGTCATCTCACCAGCGGCGGCACAGAGAGCATCATGCTGGCGGTGAAAACCGCGCGCGATAAAGCCCGCGTCGAGCAGCCGCACATTACCCAACCTGAAATGGTTCTACCGAAGACCGCGCATGCCGCTTTCCATAAAGCCGCGCATTATTTGAGCGTGAAACCTATCGTTGTGGATATTGACCCCGTCACGTTCAAGGTCCGCGCCGAAGATATGGAAAAAGCCGTCACCGAAAATACAATTCTGCTGGTCGCGTCCGCGCCGAATTATTCGCAAGGCGTAATTGACCCCATCGCAGAAATCGGCGCAATCGCGCAGAAGCATAATTTGCTTTTTCATGTGGACGGCTGCGTGGGCGGCATTCATCTTTCGTTCATGCGAAAACTCGGTTACGATATTCCCGATTTTGATTTCACCATCGCGGGCGTTACGTCTATTTCCGCCGATATGCACAAATACGGTTACGCCGCGAAGGGTTGCTCGGTCATTATGTATCGCAGCAAAGAGATACGCAAATATCAAATTTTTGCCTGCACCGACACGACGGGGTACACGCTCGTCAACCCGACCGTGTTGAGCAGTAAAAGCGGCGGTCCCTTTGCGGGCGCATGGGCGATCCTCAACTTTTTGGGCGAGGAAGGCTATCAGCGCATTGTCCAAACAGTGCAAGAGGCGACGCGGAAAATCATCGCGGGAGTCAATGCCATCCCTGAATTGCGCGTGTTAGGACAACCTGCGATGTGCATGTTCTCGTTCGCTTCGGATGTTATCAACGTCTATCAACTTGCGGATGAAATGGGCAAGCGCGGCTGGTACATTCAAGGGCAGTTTTCCACGCCGCTCACGCCGCGCAATTTGCATATTTCGGTCACATACGGCAGCGCTCCCAACGCGGACGCCTTGCTGGCAGATTTGCGTGAATGCGTGGAAATCGTCAAAGCCAAAGAGCCGATTGATTCGGATTCAATCAAAGCGATGATTGATATGGCGCTGCAAAGCCCCGACCCCGAAGCGGCGTTTGGTCAACTCGCCGCCTCCGCTGGGTTGAGCGGCACGGAACTGCCGACCGAGATGGCGTTCATCAACGAAGTGATGGACGCGCTGCCCGATGCGGTTTGCAATACGTTCTTGATCAACTTCTTCAACGATCTGTACGCGTAGGTTTTACTGCTTTAGCGATTGCGGCAATGTGCTCCGGTGTGTTGCCGCAACAACCGCCCACGACTCTCGCTCCTAATTTAACGTACGCCTGCGCGTACGCCGCCATATCTGCGGGACTCATATCATATACGGCTTGCTCGGTTTCGACGTCCATGTGCGGGACGCCGGCGTTTGGCTTCACCCATAAAGGAAAGTTTGGCAGGGTCGCTGCATATTCTTTAACGACGGCTTCCATGTTGTCGAGCGTTGTCCCGCAGTTTGCGCCGATGAGAGTCGCGCCCATCTCGGCATATTTCTTGATCGCATCCTTCGGTTTAACTCCCATCATCGAGCGCGTGCCGCGATCGTAACTGAACGAGACAACGATCGGCAGGTCGGTCATGGAGCGCGCGCCTTCAAACGCGGCTGTCGTTTCCTCAATAGCGAACATGGTTTCAATTACCAGTAAATCTACGCCGCCGGCGGCGAGGGCTTTGGCTTGTTCGGCGAACGCGGCTTTCACCTCATCGAACTCGAGCGGACCGTAGGGTTTGATCAACGCGCCGACCGGTCCCAGCGAGCCGGCGACCAGCCCGTTGTTGAGCGCGGCGGCTTTGCGCGCAATCTCCGCTGCGCGCATGTTCACTTCGGGAGCGCGCTCTTGATATTTTGAATCTTTCATCCGCATGCGCGTTCCGCCAAAGGTGCAAGTAAGGATGATATCCGAACCAGCCTCGGCAAATGATGAAGCGAGTTTGAAGATCGCGTCGGGATCGTCAAGAATCAAATCTTCCGGCGGTCTGCCGGGCTTGAGTCCCATCTTTTGTAAGTTCGAGCCTGTCGCGCCATCCGCAACCAGAATTTCGCCGGAATGAAGCCTTTTAAGAAATCTGTTCATTGTTCCTTTTCCGAATCGCCAAGCCTATGAAGGCAGGTCTTTGCGCCCTTGGCGTTCCTTGCGGTGAATAAAATCACTTCATAAAATTCTTCGCTATCGGGTCAACGATGCGATTTGGGATCAAATGCGCGATATGTTCGAACGGCTCGCTCATGTGCGGAAAACTCGTCGCCAGCATGAATTGATTTTGAAAGTTGGGATCGGTCGGCAGTTCAAAACGTTCCACGCTGCGTGCAACCGCATCAATCTCATTGCGCTTCTCGACGTTTAGCAACGCAATGCGCGCGCCGTCGCCGGCTGAATTTCCGACTGCGTACACGTTCTCTAATGTGCAATCGGGGATCAGCCCGATTAACATCGCCTTCTCTTTGTCAATGTAACTTCCAAAGCCGCCCGCCAAAATAATTTTATCGGGGCTTTCTAATTTTTTATGCTTCAATAATGTGCGCGCAGCGGTGAACAGCGCGGCTTTCGCCAGTTGGATCTGCCGCACATCTTTTTGTGTGATCGGAATATCGTGTCCGATGGAGGTTTCTTCCGCCCAAGCGATTATGTATTCCCAGCCCGATTCGCCTTCGCGGACGCGCTTCCCTCTCGGAGACGATGCCGGCTCCAAGGTCTTCTTGAATTTACCTCGCGAGTCGATGATTCCCACGCGGAATAATTCTGCGACCGCGTCAATGATGGCGGAACCGCAAATTCCTTTGACTCGCCCCGCCAAGTCGCCGCGTTGCGCGTTCCAACCTTCGACGCCGATAACCTTGTATTTTGGCTCAAGCGTCGCGTCGTCAATTTGGACGCGTTCGATGGCGCCGGGCGCGGCGCGCATACCATATTCCACATGCGCGCCCTCAAGCGCGGGACCCGTCGGCGTGGAGGTGCAGATCAGCCCGCGCCGGTTGCCCAACACGAGTTCCGCGTTTGTGCCGACGTCAATTAATAGCCAATTTTCATCTTGCTTATGCGGCTCTTCTGCAAGGATCATCGCGCTGGTATCCGCTCCAACAAACGATGCGATGGTCGGCAGGATGTGAATATTCCCCGATGGATTGACGCTCAGCCCGAGTTCGCGCGCCTTAACGTCAACCGATTTGTGAATCGTAGGAACGAATGGAGCGTGTCCTAAATCCCTTGGAGATAGATTTAATAACACATGGTGCATGGTCGAATTGCCGACGAGGACCATTTCGAGAATGTCGTTTATGTTGATATCGTTGCGAGGGCGCGCCGGCTCTTTGTCCGATGCGATCTCCAACTCGCTAAAGGATCGCTTCGTATTCGCCGTTTGAGGCTCGGCTCGCAACGACATGTTAGCGGAACGAACCGCCTGCTTCAACAACTTATTCAATGTGGAGATGATCGCCTTGTGTAGTTTCTCCAATCCATCGGAATGTTCAGCGCTATATTGTATCCGCGACATAACGTCTTCGCCGTATACGATCTGCGGATTCATCTCGGATTCAGCCGCGAGTAATTCCCCCGTCCTCAAATTGCAAAGATATAACGCGACGGTTGTCGAGCCGATATCCACTGCCGCGCCGTAACTGTCTTCATGGAATCCAGCTCGAACGGCGACGACTTCCGAGTTATTCCACACCGAGACGGTAACATTCCAGGCTGCCTCGCGCAGCGTTTTTGCGAGAGTCTGCAAACAGCGATAATCAATTGTAAATTCGCGCCAGCGCGGAATCTTCGCTTCGACGCCGTGAACCAACTGCATGGAAGTCTCCAACCCTTTAGCGAGCCGTTCCCAGTCTGCGATAGGGCGTTCCAAACTAGGCGGAGATAAGGTTACGAAGTAGTTGCGAATCGCAGGCTTGACCTCGATCGGGCGGTTGCTTGCGCTTTTACGGACGATCTGCTTATTGCCGCGACTCTCTTCCGGGACGTTGATCAGCACATCGCCGAGAATTTTGCATTGACAAGATAAGCGGACTTGCCCGATCTCCCAGCCTTTGTCTCTTAGCAATTTGGGTCTGCGCTCAAGATAAGCGCGTTCTTCCGCGCCTATGGGCGAGAGATGTTCGCGTTTTGAAGTGATGTCGTATTTTTCGAAGCGTCCTTCCTCGATCAATATGAGACATTTGCCGCAGGTGGCGTTTTCAGCGCATATCGATTCGATATCCACGCCGAGTTCGCGCGCGGCAGTGCGGACCGATGCGCCTTCGTCGGCTTGTCCGCGTTGACCGGAAGGCTGGAGGATGATGGTGTGTTTCGTCATATTCTATGAGTCATAAAGAATTATATATAATTTCACGGCGAAGTTGTACGAGAAGATGCGTTGTGGGTCAATATAAAAACGCTTGCAAGCTTTCATTTTTATAATAAATATCATAAATATTATGATATAATGAGTTGTTAATTCCTGTCTTTTACTGCGCTTTTAAAGTAGGCAGATGTTGCATACATAATTTGTCAAAATTTGTCAAAGATTAAGACATGGACGCTTCTCGGTATATATTATGAAAATAAGAGGTATGTAGAACACGATGACTCGTACGGCAAATCTCGGTTACCCGCGCTTGGGCGCCAAACGCGAATTAAAATGGGCTTTGGAAAGTTACTGGGCGAAGAAAACCAGCGCCGCAGACTTGTTGAAGACTGCGAAAAACTTGCGCCTTGCTCACTGGAAAGAACAGCAAGAGGCGGGCGTTGACTTCATCCCTTCGAACGATTTTTCATTATATGATCATGTTTTAGACGCGACGCGCATGGTCGGCGCCACGCCTGCGCGTTACGCCGCGCTTGACGATCTGGACGAACTTGACCTGTATTTTGCAATGGCGCGTGGAACGCAACGCGGCGAGCAAACTTTTGCCGCGATGGAAATGACCAAGTGGTTTGACTCAAATTACCATTACATCGTCCCTGAAATTGAACCGAATCAAAACTATCGCTTGACCTCCCTTAAGGTTGTGGACGAGTTTCTCGAAGCCAAACAGGCGGGGATTTACACCCGCCCGATTCTGCTCGGACCTGTATCCTATTTGCTGTTGAGCAAATCCACCGCCGCCGAGGGCGTTCCGCTGAAGACTTTGGCTAACTTGTTGCCGGTGTACGGCGAAGCGTTGCAGCGTCTCGCCGAAGCCGGCGCAGACTGGGTTCAAATTGACGAGCCGTATCTGGCGATGGATTTGGATGAATCTGCGCGTAAAGCGTATGAAGAAGCCTATGCTTATCTTGGTCGAGTCGCCGATATACGCTTGATGATCGCCGCTTATTTTGGCGGCTTGGAAGATAACCTCGCGCTGGCGGCGGGTTTACCGGTTCATGGTTTACATGTGGATCTAGTCCGCGCGCCGCAACAACTTGAGAAAATTCTACAACAGCTTCCTACTGAGAAGACGCTCTCGTTGGGAGTGATTGATGGGCGCAACATCTGGCGCGTTGACTTGGACGCCGCCTTAAAGACCGTGCAACAAGCGGTAGGCGCGCTCGGCGCCGAACGGATTCAGATTGCGCCCAGTTGTTCGTTGATGTTCACACCGCACGATTTGAATCTGGAGATTGAATTAGACCATGAATTGAGATCATGGCTGGCGTTTGCGCGCCAAAAACTGGACGAGTTGGCGCTCCTCAAAAAAGCTGTCAGCGGGGCGGCGGAAGCGACGGCGGAATCGTTCGCGGTCAGCCGCGAAGCGTTGGCGCATCGCCGCGCATCGGCGCGCACGCACAACCCGCAAGTGCGCGAGCGCATCGCCGCTATAGACGAATCGATGCTGCGCCGCGCGCACGATTATAGAACGCGCAAGATCGCGCAAGCGCGGAAACTGGCTTTGCCGCTTTTGCCGACGACGACGATCGGCTCCTTTCCGCAAACTGCCGAAGTGCGCGCGCAGCGTTCTGCGAATAAAAAAGGCGCGCTCTCGCAAGCCGCCTACGATGAATTTTTGAAAACCGAAATCGAGCGCACGATCAAGAAGCAAGAAGAGATCGGCTTAGACGTGTTGGTGCATGGCGAATTTGAACGTTCTGATATGGTGGAATATTTTGGCGAACGGATGACGGGCGTAGCTTTTACTCAAAATGGGTGGGTGCAAAGTTATGGCTCGCGCGCCGTGCGCCCGCCCATTATCTTCGGCGACGTTGCTCGCCCGGCAGCCATGACGGCGGCTTGGTCGGCGTATGCGCAATCTCTTACCGATAAACCCGTCAAAGGCATGTTGACGGGACCCGTCACCATTCTTGAATGGTCGTTCGTGCGCGACGATCAACCGCGCGATGAGACCTGCCGTCAGCTTGCCTTAGCCATCCGCGACGAGGTTCTGGATCTGGAGCGCGCCGGCATTCATATTATTCAGATTGACGAACCCGCCTTCCGCGAAGGTTTGCCTCTGCGCCGCGCCGATCAGAACTATTACCTCACTTGGGCGATCGAATGCTTTCGCCTGGCTTCCAGCGGCGCGCAAGATGAAACGCAGATCCATACGCATATGTGCTACGCCGAGTTTGACAACATTATGGAAGCGATCGGTCATATGGATGCGGACGTGATCTCGATTGAAGCCTCGCGCTCGAAGATGGAACTGCTTGACGCCTTCAAACAATATCAATATCCCGGCGATATCGGACCGGGCATTTATGACATCCACTCGCCGAACATCCCTTCACAAGATGCGATGGAAGCGCTTTTGGAAAGCGCCGCAAAGGTTGTGCCGCTCGATCAACTCTGGGTGAACCCCGATTGCGGCTTGAAAACCCGCCGTTGGGAAGAGGTCGTCCCGGCGCTGACGCACATGGTTCATGCTGCGCAAGCGGTCAGACAACAATTGAAAGTATAAGAAAAGACGAATTGAGAACATCAGAGTATATAGTTCTCGAAACGATTTTCTTTTTTTAGGAGTGGAACATGAAAAAATATAAATATCTCATTATTGGAAGCGGCATGACCGCCGACGCTGCCGTGCGCGGCATTCGCGAAATGGACGCCGACGGCACGATCGGTATGATCGGCGCGGAAGCCGACAAGCCGTACGCTCGCCCGCCGCTCTCGAAGGGCTTGTGGAAAGGACGCCCGCTGGAGAAGATTTGGCGCGGAACTGAAAATTTCAAAGTGGACTTGCATCTCGGCAAAAAGGCGGTGGAGCTTGATCTTGCCGCGAAACGCGTGCGCGATGAATGGGGCGAGGAATATGTTTATGAAAAACTATTGCTTGCCACGGGCGGAACGCCTACGCGTTTGCCGCTCGGCGGCGACGACGTAATCTATTATCGTACGCTTGTAGATTATCAACGCTTGCGCGCGCTGACGGAGAAGGCGCATCGTTTCCTCGTCATCGGCGCTGGTTTTATCGGCTCGGAACTTGCTGCGGCGTTGAATATGAATCATAAGCAAGTCACGATGGTCTTTTTGGAAAACTCAATTGGCGAACGTGTATATCCGCCCGACTTGTCGCAATTTTTGAGCGACGTCTATCGTCAAAAAGGCGTGGAACTGTTGGCGAACGACGGGATTGCAAATATCGAAAAGAGCGGAGACGCGTTCAAAATCCAGACGCGCAGCGGACGCACATTTGAGGTGGACGGCGTGATCGCTGGTCTTGGCGTTCGCCCGAATGTGGAACTAGCGTCCGCCGCAGGTCTGTCAACGGAGAACGGCATTATCGTAGACGATCGCTTGCGAGCTTCTGCCGCCGATGTGTACGCCGCCGGCGACGTGGCGCGCTTTCCGCATTCCGCGCTCGGCAAATTAGCGCGGATCGAGCACGAAGATAATGCGTTGAATATGGGCAAGCAAGCTGGGCGCAACATGGCGGGCGCGGACGAACCTTACACGCATGTGCCATTCTTCTATTCGGATCTGTTCGAATATGGCTATGAAGCGGTCGGCGAGTTGAGCAGTAAGATGGATATTGTGGCAGATTGGCAAGAACCGTTCAAGAAAGGCGTGATCTATTACTTGAGCGACGGGCATGTGCGCGGTGTGTTGCTGTGGAATGTATGGGGTAAAGTGGAGGAAGCGTCGGCGTTGATCGCTGCGAACGGCTCGTTTACCGCCGAAAACCTAAAAGGCAAAATTGCGTTTGAATAGCGTTGTTCGATATGACGCAATAAGCGAATGGAGGCAGTTTGAGATGAACGACACAAACGACGAAAAAATTCCTGAAATTTGGGAGTGGGCGGAATATTACTGACCATGGTGCTATATTGCAGCCGTGCGCTTGCAAAAAATAGCCCCCGAATATGAAGGACGCGTGCGTTTAGTAGATAGGGCTTTCCCGCTGGAAGTATACGGCGGCGGTCCGCCAGACCGCAAAGAACTCGAGCTGGAGATTTGGCTTGCGGCTCTGCAAGAACCTGCGGCAGTCTTCAAACCGTTCAGTGACGACTTCCCCGTCACTACGCTGCCCGCTTTTGACGCGGCTTGGTGCGCCTTTCAACAAGGCGAGGCGGTTGGGCGTGATTTCGACTTGCGCATCCGCCGCGCGTTTTTCGCCGAAGGACGCAACATCGGCAAGCGCGAAGTCATGGTTGAACTCGCCCGCGAAGCGAATCTGGATATGGACGATTTCACCCGCCGTTTTAATAGCGCTGAGCCGCGCGCCGCTGTGTTAGCGGAAGGCAAACTCGGCAAAGAACAATTTGGCGTGCGCGGCACGCCCACCGCCATGCTGAGCGACGGCGCTAAAATCCTTCATAAGATGTCGTACCCAAAGATTCAAGAGTATAAAATTGTCTCGGTTGGGAAGCTGCCCTGTTGCGGCGAAGGTTGTTACGAAGCTACGCGTGAAATGTTTGAAAAAGCGCTCGCGCATGGCGCAAAATAGAAATAGTTAACTGTCGTAAGGAAGAAATCTTGCGCAGTTGAAAAACAAAAGGATACAAAATGGAACCGCGTTTGAATTACTCGAAAGTCGCGCCCGAAGGCGTGGAAGGTTTGAGCAAACTCGAAGGTTACGTCCGTAAATCGGGACTCGAACATAGCCTGCTTGAACTGGTTAAAATGCGCGCTTCGCAGATTAACGGTTGCGCCTATTGTCTCGATATGCACTCGAAAGACGCGCGCAACGCCGGCGAAAGCGAACAACGCCTATACGGACTTAGCGCCTGGCATGAAGCCCCGTTTTATACCGACCGCGAACGTGCCGCGCTGGCGTGGACCGAAGCTGTGACGCTGGTCAGCCAAAGCCATATTCCCGATGATGTCTATGAGGAAGCGCGTAAACACTTTAGCGAGAAAGAGCTGGTGGATTTGACATACGCCGTCATCGCCATTAACTCGTGGAATCGGCTGGCGGTCAGTTTCCGTTCGCTGGCGGGTTCGTATCAACCCGACCATCCGGCGACGAAGAGAGAAGCGGCTCGCGCGTAAGATAGGAAGCCTGTGCGTTAATCATGTCCGCTTCTTTTGAGATCGAGCCGCTCCCGCCTTTTGATTTGGAGTTGACGACGTGGACGCTTCGCCGCCGCCCCGATAACGCATTCGATCGCTGGGACGGCGCGACCTATCGCCGCGTGTTCGTCGCCGACGATGGCAAGCCTTTTGAGGCGGCGGTGACTCAACTAGGAGAAGCGGACGCCCCGCGTTTGCGCGTCACGCTGACGGGTAGAACGTTAACATCTACGACGAAGGCGACCGTTCTTACCGCACTGGAACGCCTGCTCGGCATTCAGATTGACTTGCAAACCTTTTACGGTATGAGTAGAAAAGACGAACTGCTCAAACCGCTTGCAAATCAATTTCGAGGCATGAAACCCCCGCGTTTGTTGACCCCGTTTGAAGCGTTGGTCAACGCTATCGCCTGCCAACAGTTGACGCTCACTGTAGGCATTCGCCTGCTCAACCGTCTGACTGAGACGTATGGCAAGGCTCTCGAAACAAAAGACGGCGTGGTCCACGCTTTTCCGCGCCCGCAAGATTTAGCGAACGCCGACGTGGAAGAGTTGCGCGGTATGAGCTTCAGCTACCAAAAGGCGCGCTATTTGACGAATATTTCGCGTCTGATCGTGAATGGCGAACTGAATTTGGATGAGATCGCTCAGCTAGACGACGCAAAAGCCGTCGCTCGCTTGAGCGAGTTGAAAGGCGTGGGGCGTTGGACGGCGGAATACGTCTTGTTGCGCGGGTTGGGGCGCACGCATATTTTCCCCGCCGATGACGTTGGCGCGCGCAATAACCTGCAAAAGTGGCTGAGCCTGCCAGGTAAGATGACCTACGATAACACACGCGACGCGTTGAGGAATTGGGACGGATTCGGCGGGCTGATCTATTTTCATCTGTTGCTGAAAAGTTTGAAAGAGAAAGAAGTGATCGGAGGCTGAGATGTTAAAAATAAAACGCGTATATGAAGCCGCTGAAAAAAGCGACGGAACCCGCTTTCTGGTCGAACGTTTATGGCCCCGCGGGATGAAGAAAGAAGCGCTAAAAATGAAAGCCTGGCTGAAGAACGTCGCGCCTAGCGCCGACTTGCGAAATTGGTTCGCACACGACCCGCTTAAATGGCCCGAGTTTCAAAAACGTTATCAGGCTGAACTAAAAGCCAACGAAGCGGAATGGCAGCCTATCCTCGACGCCGCTAAAGAAGGCGACGTTACCTTGCTCTACAGCGCGCACGACACTGAACATAATAACGCGCTGGTTCTCCAATCGTTTTTAGAAAAGCGCCTAAAGAAATGACCGCGCTCGCCGCAGCAAGACGATAAAACTGTTAAAGGCGGCTTCGCAAAAGCGTAATGCCGTTTTAAAAAAATACACCCAAAGGAGACATACCCATGTCTGAAGGCACAACTACGTTAGATGTACGTCAAATTCCCCCGCGCGAGCGTCACCCGAAGATCTTCCAAACTTTCGACGCGTTGAAGGAAGGCGAGTTCTTCACTCTCGTTAACGACCACGACCCGAAGCCGCTCTTCTATCAATTCTCGCACGAACGCGGCGGGATGTTTGGTTGGGAGTACCTCGAGGAAGGTCCTGAAGTCTGGCAAGTAAAGATCAGCCGCGTTGCATCCGCTTAAGCGGCGAAACAAATTACAGATAAACGTCCCGAAGGCTTTTTTGACGGCCTTCGGGACGTTTAACAGAAAGCGAACGATCATGGTCTCCAACCATAACCTAACTAAAGAAACGCAACGGAAGAAAGCCGAGCGTTTCCTTGCACTGCATCACGGCGAACGTATATTAGTCTTGCCCAACGCTTGGGATGTCGCTTCCGCCAGGGTCTTTGAACGAGCGGGATTTAACGCCATTGCTACAACCAGCGCGGGCGTCGCAAACGCGAACGGGTATCCCGACGGCGAACGGATGAGCCGCGCTGAGATGCTGGAAGCAATTAGACGCATTACGCAGATGACCGCACTGCCTGTCACTGCCGATATGGAGGAAGGCTTCGGCGCCGCACCGCAGCAGGTCGCTGAGACCGCGCGTCTGACGCTCGAAGCGGGCGCGGTGGGCATTAATCTCGAAGACGGCACGCGCGATGAGGCGCATCCGTTGACCGAGATCCCTCTGCAAGCGGAGAAGATCAAAGCCGCGCGTCAGGCGGCGGATGCGTACGACGTTCCGCTGGTCATCAATGCGCGCGTAGATGTGTACGAGAAGGCTGGGGGCGATCATAAGGACTTTTTGGCTGAGGCGATCCGGCGCGGGAACGCGTATCGCGAGGCGGGCGCGGATTGTATTTTTATGATTAGTGTGGATAATAGAGAGACGATCGCTCAACTGGCGCGCGAAATCGCTGCGCCGCTAAACGTTCTCGCTCGGCGCGGAAGCCCGACCATCGCCGAATTGCAACAGCTTGGCGTAGCGCGCGTCACCTTCGGCTCGATTCCCATGCGCGCAGCGATGACTTTGACGAAGCGCATCGCCGAAGAGATCGCGCAGCATGGAACGTATGGCTTTGCGGAAGATATTTTGACCTATGGCGAAGCGAACGCCTATTTTGAAAAGTAAGCGAACGACTAACGATATAATGAACGGAGTAGAAAACGAAAATGAAACTTCATGACGATCTGGAAGACACAGACTATCAGGCTGCGATGAAACTTCGCACGCGGAATATATCGGACGAGCAGTTTAAGAAATTTGAAGGATACGCCGCCGAGATTTTTTCCGCTTTTGGGCTAGACCTGAACACGCCCGCCACTAAAGACACGCCGCATCGTTTCATCAAGGCGCTCTTTGATTCAACCGAAGGCTACGATGGCGACCCAAAGGTGTTGCGCGTCTTTGATACGGAATGCCGCGGCGAACCAGATTGCCGCTTGAGTCAGGTTATCGAGGGACCGATCCCCTTCTTCGCGTTGTGCGAACATCACGCGCTTCCGTTTTACGGAAAGGCATACGTCGGCTATATCGCGCACGAGAATATCATCGGCATCTCCAAACTGACTCGTTTGGTGCGCATCTTTGGGAAACGTTTCTCGGTGCAAGAGCGCATCGGGCAGCAAGTTGCGGACGCTCTCGACACGATGCTCCACCCGCATGGAGTGGCAGTGTATCTCGAAGCGCATCACCTGTGCATGGAAATGCGCGGCGTGCGCGAAATTTCGCCAATCACGCGCACGACCGTTTGGCGCGGGCATTACGCCGACGATCCAATGCTGCGTTCAGAATTCTTCACGGCATGCGGTTTGCAAAGGAACGAACGATAACCTTACACACGAAGGAGATTAAGACAATGAAAACGTTTCAGTTAATGGAGAATTTGAAGTTCGGAGATAAAGACCCTCATGCTGAGCCTTTTCACGCTGACCGAGAAGGGCGCGCGATCCTCTTCACGCTCAAGCCGGGGCAGACCATCCGCGAACATAACGCGCCGAGCACGCCGGTTTTTCTGGTCATCCTCAAGGGCGCGGGTGTTTTCTCCGGCGGAGACGGCGTGGAGCATACTTGCGGACCCAACACGCTGTTAGTATTCGATGCGGGCGAGAATCACATCGTCCGCGCGATTGACGAATTAATCTTTGTGGGCGTGTTGCATGGCTCGCCGCTCGCTCAAAAATAACCCCAAACATATTGAGGAAAATAACTTCAGGCGTTAGCGATATGAATTTTGAACGTGAATTTCCCGGTCCAAATTATGGATATCTCCTTGAACTGTACGACCGTTATCGGGCGAATCCCGAGGCGGTAGACGAAGCGACTCGCCGCTTATTTCGGCAGTGGTCGCCGCCGTCCATCGCTCCGACGTTAACGATTGAAGCTGGAATTGACCTGCGTAAAGTGGCTGGCGTTGTGAATGCGGCGCAGGCGATTCGTTCGCGCGGTTACTTAGCCGCGCGGCTCGACCCATTGAGCGATCGCCCCACAACAACTGACCCGTCTCTGACGCTGGAATTCCACGATTTAACTACGGACGATCTCGCGCAACTGCCAGCCAGTTTGGCGCGGTTGCCCAGCGGCGCTGCGGCGAAAGACGCCGCGCAGGCGCTCTCGTTTTTACGTTCGATCTATTGCGACTCGATTGGCTATGACTATGGTCATATCCGTAACGCGGAAGAGCGTAATTGGCTGTTGCAAGCCGCCGAGACCGGGCGTTTCCGCCCGCCGATGCAGGCGGAACATCAAACGCGACTGCTCAACCGCCTTAGTCAAGTCGAAGCCTTCGAGCTTTTTATCAACCGCATCTATCCGGGCAAGACGCGCTTTTCCATCGAAGGGCTCGATATGCTCGTTCCCATGCTCGATGAATTGATCGGCGAGGCGGCGCGCGAGAATGTCCGCGTGGCGTTGATTGGCATGGCGCATCGCGGGCGGCTGAACGTGCTGGCGCACATCCTGCAAAAACCCTATGAGCAAATTTTGGCGGAATTTAGAGACCCGAAAGATCGTTCGCGAACGTGGGATGAATTAGGCTGGACCGGCGATGTGAAATACCATGCGGGCGCGTATAAGTCGCTGTCGGAAGCGGGACACGTTGAACTGATGGTGCGCATGCCCGCCAACCCGAGTCATCTCGAATTGATTGACCCTGTCGTGCAAGGTATGTCTCGCGCGGCGAACAGCAAAGTGGATGAGCCCGGCGCGCCGATCTTATTGGAGAGCGAATCGCTGCCGATTCTGATTCATGGCGACGCGTCGTTCATTGGTCAAGGCATCGTCGCCGAAACGCTGAATCTCTCTCAACTTGCGGCGTATTCGACCGGTGGAAGCCTGCACATTATCGCCAATAACCAACTTGGCTTTACTGCGATCGAGCGAGAATCGCGCAGCAGTTTGCATGCCAGCGATTTGGCGAAAGGTTTTGAAATCCCCGTGATCCACGTTAACGCCGACGAGCCAGAAGCGTGCTTCGAAGCGGCTTATACCGCTATGGCGTATCGCCAGAAATTCCATAAAGATTTCGTCATTGATCTGATCGGCTATCGTCGTCATGGTCATAACGAAGGAGACGAGCCGCGCTTTACGCAACCGCTGATGTACCGCGAAATTGACGCGTTGCCTTCCGTTAGAAAATTGTGGGCGGAAAAATTGGAGCGCGATGGAACACTCCAAGCGGATGAAGCGGAGAAGACCCTGCAAAAATATCTGAACGATTTGCAGGAAACTAATCAAAAATTGGATGCGGAGCGTATGTTGCAAGAACCTCTCCCGATCCCGCCTCCGCCTAAAGCCGCGCAGAAAACGTATACCGCCGTTCCGCTCGAACGATTGCGAGAGTTGAACGCGGCTCTGCGTGCGTTTCCCGATAGTTTTCAACCCAACTCAAAATTAGCGCGCGCCGCTGAAAAACACCTCCAGATCTTAAACGACCCCGATGCGCCCAGCGTAGATTGGGCGGCTGCCGAGGAATTAGCCTTCGCCTCCATTTTGGAAGAAGGCATCGCGATTCGTATGACCGGGCAGGATACCGCGCGCGGCACATTTAGCCAGCGTCACGCTGTTTTTTACGATGCGGAAACGAATCAAAGTTACACGCCGCTGCAAGTCATCCCGCAAGCGAAAGCTTCGTTTGAGATTCATAACACGCCCGTCAGCGAGGCGGGACCGGTCGGTTTTGAGATCGGCTACAACATCCAAGCGCCAGAGCGCTTCGTCCTTTGGGAAGCGCAATACGGAGACTTTGCCAATAATATTCAAACTGTGGCGGACGAGCTGCTGTTTTCGGGACGCGCAAAATGGGGTTGGACGCCTTCTTTGGCGTTGCTCTTGCCGCACGGCAACGAAGGCATGGGACCCGACCATTCGTCGGCGCGCATTGAGCGCTTCCTAGATTTAGCGGCGGCGGGAAATATGCGCGTCGCCATCCCGACCACAGCCGCGCAATACTTTCACTTGCTGCGCCGTCAGGCGTTGCTATTAAAAACCGATCCGTTGCCGCTGGTCATCTTCACGCCCAAAGGCTTCTTGCGGCATCCGCTTTCGGCTTCCGCGCCGAAGCAACTCGCGCAAAGCGGCTGGCAACCGCTGTTGGAAGAAGTCGTGCCGAAGCGAAAAGATAAGGCGGTCAAAACGCTGATCCTCTGCAGCGGCAGAGTCTACTTTGACCTGGTTGGCGACGAAGGCTGGACGGATAGCGGTAAGACTACGGCATTGGTGAAATTAGAACAACTATATCCTTTCCCTTTGCAAACCTTGGAAGAATTGTTAAGCAGGTTTACGATGTTGGAGAAGGTCGTCTGGCTGCAAGAAGAGCCGCTGAACATGGGCGCGTGGGATTTCATCCGCCCACGGTTGCGGCAGTTGCTGGGCGAACGCGCTCCGCTGTATTATGTTGGGCGTCCGGAAAGCTCGAGTCCCGCCGAAGGCTCATCTACGTTGTACCGAATTAATCAAAAAGCGCTGATCCAGCGCGCGCTCAATATCGAAGAACGGGCGCATATCCAAAGCGTAAGCATTGAAAGAGGTTGATCTATGACGATCCAAATTATTGTGCCTGAACTGGGAGAATCGGTCATCGAGGCGACTGTGCGCCGCTGGCTAAAAGAAGAAGGCGACTTTGTCGAGGCGGGCGAAGCGCTCGTTGAGTTGGAGACAGATAAAGTCAATTTGGAAGTTGGGGCGAAGGCATCGGGTGTGCTGGCAAAGATCAACGCCGGCGAAGGACAGGATGTGAAAGTGGGCGATTCGCTCGGAACGATTAACGAGAACGCCAAACAACCTGCGTCGCAGCCTGCGACTTCGCCGATTCCCGCAGCGGCAGAGATCGTTCCCGCGTCGGAAAAAGAACCGACGACTACTCAATCGCAAGCGCCTCTTGTGACTCCTGTCGCTGCGCGTTTTGCGCGCGAACAAAGCGTGGATCCAACGCAAGTGAGCGGCACAGGTCCCGAAGGACGGGTGACAAAATCGGATGTGGAGCGTTTTGTCCAACAACAAAACGTGGTTGCGCGTGAAGAAACGAAAACGCTTGCGCCGCCGCTTCCAACGGCGATCGTCGAGCTGACGGCGCGTCGGGAGGAGCGCGAGCGTATGTCGCGCAGGCGGCGCACGATTGCGCAGCGTCTGCTTGAAGCCAGCCAATCGACCGCAATGCTGACCACGTTTAACGAAGTGGATGTGAGCGCTATGATGGATTTGCGCCGTCGCCGCAATGAAGCGTTTCAAGCGCGATACGGCGTGAAGTTAGGCGTCACGTCTTTCTTTGTGAAAGCGAGTGTCAGCGCGCTGAAGGCGTTCCCGCGGCTCAACGCAGAAATTCAAGGCGATGAAATTCTGTTGAAATACTATTATGATGTCGGCGTAGCGGTCGGCTCGGAAGAGGGTTTGGTCGTCCCAGTGATTCGCGACACGGATCGCCTCTCATTTGCCCAGATCGAAAAGCAAATTAAGGAATTTTCCGTAAAGACGAATCAGGGCGCGCTGACGGTGGAAGATTTGCGCGGCGGGACGTTCACGGTGACGAACGGCGGCGTGTTCGGGTCGTTGCTTAGCACGCCGATTCTCAACCAGCCACAGGTGGGTATCTTGGGCTTGCATAAAGTGGAAGAGCGTCCGATCGTTATAAACGGTCAGATCGTAGCGCGCCCGATGATGTATCTGGCGCTGAGTTACGATCACCGCATCGTAGACGGGCGCGAAGCCGTTCAATTTTTAGTCCATATCAAAGAATTGATCGAAGATCCGGAACGCTTGTTGTTGGAAGGCTAGACAGGCGCGGACGACGAATGCCGCCTTGAGGAGGAGACTCTTCAAGGCGGTATTGTTTTTAATGCCCCCATATTTTCAATCACATTGAAGATCGTTCTCAACGCATTCATCTATTAAGTTCCCATATCTATCTAGAATTTCATTGGAACAATCGGTATACTGCCCCGGCTGTTGAAAAGGGATTTTAAGACGTATGACGATGTTTCTTCCGCGCGTACGCGCGATTCGGTACGCTCGCATTATATTGTTGCTTCTGCTGATATTCGGCGCGGCGTTGCCTGTCCGCGCCCAAACGCTTCCCGTTTGGGAAACGGCGCAGCAAATACGCGATTTTGCATTTCAGGCGCAAAATGAGTTGTACGCCGCTGCGCGCGCCGACGACCCCCTAGCGCAGCGACAAGCCGCCGCCGATCTGCTGGACAAAGCAGCGCAGGCGTACGCGATGGAGTTGCAGCCTGCGTTTAAGCGATCCGTATCTGAAACCGACGCGCAGATTACAGACTCACTGGTGCGCGCCCGAAGAGCCGCGTTAGATGGAGACGCCGCCGTCCTCGCTGTTGCGCGCGGACATTTGTGGACGGCGCTGTTGCGAGGCGGCGAAGCGTTGACCTTATCCGCGTTGGCGGTGGGAGACGTCGCCTCTGCGGCTGAATGGTTGAAAGTGCGCGAGTACCGCGAGTCGACTCGCGTCAGCCGTGTGGACGATTCCTCGGCGCAAGCGCTTGCCGCCGTCGCTGAGGGGCGACTCACGACGGACGCCGCCGTGCAGATCGTCTCAAACGACTTGCGCGACGCGTACTTCTTCCGTTTGCGTGATTCGCTCGCGCAGATCGAAGCCGCTGCCGAGAAGAACTTTTCCACCCGCGCCGCCGAATGGAGCGGGTTAGCATCGGGCTACTTCTCTATCTTGCAATCAGATATAAGCGAGAAACTCGGCGCTGATGCCGACGCTGCCTTGCGGCGTTCGTTCACTGCGCTCGAATCTGCCGCGTTGAACGAAGATCGGTCGGCGCTGAGATCGCAGGTCGTTTCTATCCGCGCGTTACTGAGCGGCTATCAACCCGTTGAGTTAACCTCCGCCGAGATCGCCAAGCGCGGGCAGTTGCTGTATCTCTTTACCGATTTGATCTATATCGAATACAAAAGCGGCGTGCGCGGCGGCGAGATCGTCATCCCGATTGAATATCAAGAAACGATCACATTTCATAAGCAAGCCGCCGCTGTTTTTGAGGAAGTGCGTCCGCACATTGCCGCTGTGGACGTCGCCGCAGCGGCGCGCTTCGAAACGCTGCTGAACGAAATTGACGCAGTCATCGTTAAGCGCGGCGAACCCAACGACATGAAAATTCTGGTGGACGAAGCGTTGGAGATTGTTGAGACCACGCTCGGCGCGCGCGCCGACGCCAGCGACGCGGCTGCCTCGTTCACTATCCTCGACACGCTGATTCGCGATATGTTGAACGCTGTGCGCGAAGGACGTTATACGGATGCTGAGAACGCGCGCATTGAAGCCTACGCCATCTTTGAAAGCGGACCCGAAAAGCGCCTGAAGAACCGCGCGCCTATCCTTTCGCGCGAGCTGGAAGGTTTGTTCTGGGAAGGCGCCGGCGGTCAGAAAGGTTTGGCGACGCTGATCGCTGAACGGGCTTCCGCTGAGGAGATCGCCTCGCGCGCCGCGAAACTGACCGAGAAACTAAACGAAGCCGAAAATTTCCTTTCAGCCGGCATGAATTCGTTCTTAGCCGTCGTCAATAGCATGGTTATTATCCTGCGCGAAGGTTTGGAAGCTGTGCTGATTCTCGGCGCCATCCTCGGCTATTTGAGCGCCACGAAAAGCCCGTATAAATTCAGTCTGTGGGTGTACGCCGGCGCCGGCGCGGCGATCGTTCTGAGCGTGTTGACGTGGTGGTTGGCGCAAAGTCTCGTTACGATCACGGTCGCGCAACGCGAGCTTATCGAAGGCGTCGCCAGTTTAACCGCGGTAGTCGTTTTGTTCTACGTCACGAACTGGCTGTTTGAAAAAGTATACGTTGTGGACTGGATCGCTTACGTCAAAGAACAAGTTGGCAAAGCTCTTAATAGCGGCTCCGCGCTGGCGCTGGCTGGCTTGGGATTTACAGTCGTCTTCCGCGAAGGATTCGAAACCGTGCTGTTCTATCAAGCGTTGTCCTTCGATGCGGACGCGAATTCGATCTGGCTGGGCTTTGCGCTCGGCAGCGTCATTATTTTTGCGATCGCTTATGCCATCCTTAAATTAAGCAAACGCTTGCCCCTTAAGCCGTTCTTCGCCGTCACAGGGCTGTTGCTTATGCTGTTGGCGTTCAACTTTACCGGCGCGGGCGTGCGCGGCTTGCAAGAAGCGGGCTTGGTCTCGGCTCATTTATCAACTTGGATCCCCGAAAATTTGATTTTGATGAATCTCTTCGGCATTTATCCTACGCTTGAGACAACGCTCGCGCAAATTTTATTTTTGTTATTGATTGCCGCCACATTTAGTTATAGTCTGTGGCGCAAGAAAAGACTCTTACCTTCGCTTGAAGGAAGAAAAAACCGATTCGAAGGAGAAAAGTACGAATGAAAAAAAGATGGATCACATCCCTCATTGGGATTCTGACCCTTAGCGCCTTGCTCGCCGCATGCGCGCCTCAAGCCGCCCCCACGACGGATGCCGCTCCCCAAGCGCCTGTCGCCTCTCAAGCCGATTTGAGCGCGGTCAAAGCCTATGCGATCGATCAAGCGACGCAGATGAAAGACGCCGCCGCTTCTTTACGCGCTGGCGCGGAACAGTACTATGCCGCCATCGCCCAAATTAAAGCCGATCATCCCAATGCTGACCCGTACGAATATTTATGGGAAAACCACCCGCAAGCCGCCAAAACTCTGTTGGAGAAAATGCGCGCCGACTGGCTCGAATCGCACGCCCATTATGAATTGAATGAAGGCATTATCGGCGGCACGCCTGCACTGGCGTATTACGACGGCTGGCTGGACGCCGCTCCTTCCGCCGATGAAGACCCCGAGGAAGCGATCCAGTGGACGCTTAAACTGGCGAATGGCGCGACGCTCGAAAGCCCCGGCAACTTATATCACAGCCTGACCGAGCCGATTCTATATGGCACGCTGGATAAATACGTCGGCTTGCCGGTGGACTTGAACGGCGACGGCGCGATCGGCGTGAGCGAAATTCTGCCGGAAGCTGAAATTTTGCTCGCCTCTACGCAAGCGTTAGACGAAGCTTCAGCGCAAACATTGGCAGCCATCAACGCCTGGCAGCCGACCCTCGAAGACGCTTTTATGGCGATGGTGACCATGATCCCCACGATGAACGAATATTTTGAACAGTGGAAATTATCCACTTTTATCGCTGGCAACGACTTTGAACAGATTGGATTCGTTGCCGCAAGCCGTTTGGTAGATGTTAACGGCATTTTGAGCGGTTTGGGCGTCGCCTACGACAACATCCGCCCGGTAGTTGGCTCCGCAGATGCCGCATTAGATGCGCAGATCCACGCCGGCTTCGCCGACCTAACAACCTATGTCGCCGACCTGTACGCTAAAGAGCAGTCTGGAACGGTCTTCTCGCCTGAGGAAGCCGATGCGTTTGGCGTGGAGGCGCAATCGAAAGCCACCGCGCTCGCTGCGTTAGTCGCACAAGCCGCCGTCAAGACGAACATCGCGCTCGACCTCGACGCTCCAAGTTGGGAGCCCGCTTCCGCGCCCGTTGTGACGGCGAACGCGCCTGCGCCTGCGCCGATCGAGTAATCGGCAGAACGCGATGACGCCTCCCTTTTGCGAAGAATTGATCGTATGATTACAAACGCAACCGCCAAATCCAGACCGTCCGCGCGCAGTCGTGTGCAAACGCCCGCTGCGCGCGCGGTCCGTCGTCATCTATTGCCGTTTATGGCGTCTTTTGCCGTCTCGCTCATCAGCGGATTGTTCTACTATCTTGTGCCGCACGCTTGGAATTGGAGCGCTTCGCAGATCGCTTTATGGATTCATCTTGTCGTCGGCGCGCTCGGCTTCTATTTCCTGATCCCCTATGTGATCTTTCATCACAAGAAGAAGAATGAGCCGACGCTGAATATTGTCTTCTTCTGGCGCGCTTTCCGCCGCCGTGAGCATGAATCGGGCTGGTCATATCAACAGCGTATTTTCGGACATATTCTAAACTGGACGCTGACGCTGCTTGGCTTAAGCGGTTTTATGCTCATCATTCCCAGCGTCCTATGGGTGAGCGGCGTAGTGTGGATGGCGGGCTATCCTGCTTATCGTATCGCTAATCTAGCGCATTTGGGTCTGGCTTTGCTGGCGAGCGCGTTCATTGGCTTTCATGTGGCGCGTCAACGTAAGCGCAAGCGCATTCATCCATGAGAACCAAGCCGGTCCGATATTTGCTCGTCGGCGGGGCGCTAACCGCTCTGGCGTTTCTGTTCGCTGTCTTTGTGATTCCCAAGCCGCAGGGCGATGGGCTGAATCTCGGCTCCGACGTTCCCTTCTACTCTTTGCCGTGGGGCGACAATCCTTTCGCCCCCGGCAACCTTAAAACTGCCGACGGAAAAATGCTCGACGGTTCGAACGTCCTCTCGGCTGAATTTTGCGCGCAATGTCATCAGTCTGAGTACCGCGAATGGATCAGTTCCATTCATTCGGTCACAGGTCCCGACATCCTTTATGAAACTGCCATAGACAATAATGAACTGGCGCACAAGAATCGCCTTGGCACGGAGAAGATTCGCTGGTGCGATTCGTGCCATGAGCCTGTCAATTTGCTGATGGGCGAAGTTAATCCGTTGGCGGTTGTGGGTCCCAGCAAAGCGACGGCGGAAGGCACGACTTGCGTGATCTGTCATACTGCCGTACACGCCGATCCGCTGGCGGGCAACGGCGCGCTTACGCTTGATATTAACAATCTCAACCGGTATAACGAAGCGCTCATCATGGCGGCGCCCGCCGAACACGCCCGCGCCATGCAATCGAAAACGCATAACCCGCTGATGAGCAGTTCCGATTTCTGCGGCGCCTGCCATACAGAAATTCGTCCCGTCGAGATCAACGGCGGCGAACCGCTCGACTTGCAAAATACCTACGAAGAATGGCAGAACAGCAAATATGCCGAACGCGGCATTCAATGCCAGGATTGTCACATGCATCCCGACCCTGCCGCGTATATCAACGAATTAAACGAAACGGGCAAAATTCCTAAACGCGTCGTCTCGCATCGTTTTGTAGGAGTTAACTATCTGTTGACCGATTCCGATCTACCCTCAAACTTGGTAACCTACCTGCGCGGCGGACTTCCGCCCGGCGGTATTCCGACAGACGAATGGAAAGCCGATCTGCTTGAACAGCGCCGCCTCACGCTTGATCTGCTGCAAACGGCGGCAGAATTGAGCGTTTCGGCGCCGCGACAGATCGTTCTTGGTTCTGAGGCGACGTTGAACGTCACTATCGCCAACACGGGCGCCGCTCACAATCTGCCGACTGGCGCGCTCGATCAGCGGCATATCTGGCTTGAAGTTAAAGCGACCGACGCGCGCGGCGCGCTCGTCTATCATAGCGGTTGGTTCGATGAGAAGACCGGTAAAATTGACCCCAACGCGGTTATCTACCTCAAAGTGATGACTGACGCCAATGACGAGATCATCTATAAACATATCCTCTTCGCAGTCAAGCAATACGCCTTTACGCGCGATCCAATTCCTGCGAATGGGAGCGATACGATCCCTTATACGTTTACTATTCCCGCCGATGCACAAGGTCCGCTGACGGTTGAGACCACGCTGTGGTATCGCCTTGCCTTGCAAGAATTTGTCGCCTATAGCCTCAACCTCGACCTCATCGTTCCCCCTGTGATGATGGAGCGGAACACGACGGAAATTCTAATAAATCCCTAACCGCGCGATCTTAAAACGAACATGGCGGTCTCTGTGCAAAAGAGACCGCCATGTATAAGCAAAGCGTTTCATTTAGAAACAATGTGCCGAGGGGGAGATTCGGACTCCCGACCAAGGGCTTATGAGTTAGAAACACAATGGACAATAATTTTTGCCCATATATGTGCGTGAAACTCTGCCTTTGTCAACACTCTTGCCTATATATGGCGGTGTTTTGAATTGATTATCACTTTGATAATCCCCTGCACATGAAAATGCAGGTGAAAGTATCTTAAAACAAGGCGGGGTTTTCGTCAAGTTTCGGATATTTGAATTTGTTTTTATCGGCATCTACCTTCATCTTGCTTGACGTTGCCGCAAGACAAACGCGAGAAAACCGCTAGACCGACGCGGGGGGCTTTGACAGATTCTTGTTATAGTGCGGCTATTACGAGCCGCAAAAATCTGGCAAACAGACATATGCCTTGTTGTATAATCCACCCATCGTTCCTCCTATACAGTTTGCAAAGCGAGGGTTGGCGCCATGACGAAGAACAACGATAAAACTAGAGGGGGGGAGATTCGTTTCTCCGATTTTCGTTCCCAAATAATCATATTGGGACTATTGACTACGGTTGTCATGGGGGGCTATTTTCTAGCTCGCCCATTTTGGGATATATACTGGCTCCCTATTTTAATAACGGCAATTGGTTTGATTACTCTTGTATTGCTCAGTTTCTGGAGAGGTCTCTGGCGCAACTATCGTTGGATTGTTGGATCAACGATACTAATTTTACTAGTTCTGACCAATGTTTCATGGGCAAAATCGCTCCTGAGTATCAATGCGTTAGAAAAACGCCAATTTATCCAATATCACATCCCAGATTCAAATACTATTCTGCATGTTGAATATCCATCTCAAATTCTATACGACAGTCAAAACACGCCCAGCCTTATGTTTTGGGTGAAAACGCCCGTTCCCTTTTCAAGCCCAACTTTAGGAATTACTGCAGAGGACCTCTTGCTAGGCATCCAGGCATCGAAAGATTCTCCTGTGCAATGGGAAAGAATTGTGCAAAAGAGTCTTCCAATCAACGGCGATACCCTAACAATTTTGCTCCTTCCGGTATCACAGAATCCAGAAACTACAAAAACAATAACACTCCCTATCGAAATTATCACCGCAAAAGGCTCACAAACCAAAGAACTCTCCATTAAGGTAGAAGGGAGATTGGACGCCCAACATCGTAAATGGGCAAATGCCTTCTTAGAAACAGGCGGTATCATCGTGTCGTTAGCGCTGGGAGTCTTTGCCGCCTTGAAACAGTTAGACGATGAAAAAAAGCGGGGAAAGATAAAGCAAATTGAGCAATCAATAGCATCTTTCGACGCCGATTTAAATAATGACCTCTCCATCTCTTTGAATAAACATCTTAATTTAATCGCTGATTGGGATGAATGGGACAGAACATTGCAGGATCAATTCCGTGCTAGATATTTCTCATTATTTGATGAGAAACATAAGAACAATACAGCATTTTGGAATGCCATCGCTGACGAAACGATAGACGATATGCGGAGTAGTGTTGATCTCTGCCAGCGAGTGTGCGGGAGAATATTTAATAGCAAAGGAGAAAAGCCAATCTTTGTGCTAAATCAATTGCAATCCGCTCTTCAACAGGGCAACCAATCTTCCCTTGATGTTCTGACTGTGCTCAAGGAATATCCTGCCAGTATTAATATCGCCAAAATCATCGCTAGCGCCTTTCCTCCCGATCTCAAGAAGAAAACGATTGACGATTACACAAGCAAGTTTTTAGACCAAATCCGCGACCTTAGGGTTGAGTTGGATTTCCCTGATTTTGAAAGTTTCCCGCTCCAAAGACAATTTTCTTTTTACGCAAAAGATCATATATTCGAAGACCGATTAAATGCATGGCTGGAAACTCATGAATTGGATTGCTCCCCTTTTGCAGACGCCGATAGTCCATTTTATTCTGTTTTAAACGGCCGGTTGCTTATTGATACGGATATAGCGCCGCCCGGATTTTTGCTCCCAAAACCTAGCGCTCAAAATCAAATTCTTGATTTTTCTAATTCGTGGGACGCCGGCGCAGGATTATTCGAATATTGCAATGCGCTAAAGTCAAATACAAGTCTCAAGGATGCGATATTTTTCTCCATTATTGCCCCAAGTATGACCGAAAATTACGGAACGGATCATACTCGCAAACTTTACCTCCACGCGTTGGCTGAGCAATGGATATGGTCGCTGGCAGAAACGCCAACGTTGTTTTACTCATTGCAAAGCGAACAGCGGGATTTGGTAGGGCGGCTAATTCGGTGGCATGATATTTCCCCATCGATCACAGCCCACAAGAATGAGAAATTTGCAGGGCGTTTACAAGAGAAAGAAAAGAAGAGACAGGCGTTTCCATTATCGGGGTTGACCGCATGGCTATCTGAGAAAGATGCGGCTGATCTTCGAACGGAAGAGATCAACGCCTTGATCGAACTACAACCATACCCTAAACGCAGTAATCTCTTTCTGGTTCCTACCATTGATCTAAACCCACAAGTGGAACGGCAGATATCTGGTAATTTGCACGAGAAATTTGCCGAGCAATTTGATTGGTTAAGCGCGCACAATAGTAAAGCTGTTATTTTTTCGATGAGCGCGAAAAACCGCCAAGTTGTCATTCTGGAAAATTTGGTCAATCAATGCAAGATTCGGACACGAAAGTGTTCGAATGACAAATTGGAATTCAACCAATTATTCGACGCGCCCGGCAGTGAACCAGACAAAATCCTCGCCCGCAAAGCCAACGGCTCTCCCGGCAGAATGGTAAGATTGGGACAAAAATTACTGTTGCAACATGTGGAAAAATACTCGCCTAGTGATAAAGAAAATTATGAATACCTGCATGTTGAAGACCTAGAAGCGCTCCAAGCATGAAAAACGCCCCATCTGTCGAATCCCTCTTCACAACGCTCAAAGCGGAAAACGAGCCCTGGCTGGGTTCTGTGTTCGTTTCCCTGCCGGTTTTCGAGCGTCTCCAGGAAGAACATTCGACCATCTTGTATGGCGGACCGGGAAACGGCAAGACGGCAATGCTTCTAGAGTTGAGAAGACGGCAAAAGGAAAACATTTTTACTGTAGTGTGGAAACCAGAGCCAATTCTTGAAACGCCTGCCACAGGTACCGCGCTCGCCCAACAAGCCATACAAGAGGCTTTGCAGACTTGCGTAGAGAATTTGGTTTTGGAGGGAAACCTGCCGCAGCGGTTGGGGGAACCTTCAGGGAATATCGCATCCGCTTTGCAATGGTTTCTGAAAAATCACCTTCCCTTCGAGGCTGGCTTCTATATTCAAGATCAAGCAAATCGTCTGTCACAGGATGACTTGCAATGGTATCTGAAGTTGCTGGACCAATCGTTTCCCCCGATCGTCAAGGAACAAGCCAGTTTGAAAGATCAACTGCGTCTTTTGCTGTCGGTTTTACGCGCGGCAAAGTATGAACGCCTGTGGCTCATGGTGGATGGGCTCGAACGGTGGGCCCCGCGTCAGACGGGCGAACAGATCGAGGCGGCGTTGGAGGCGGTTTTGTCCACGCTGGTTTTCTTCGACCTGCCAGATATTGCGTTCAAGTTCTTCATCCCCGCTCCGCTCAAGAATATCCTGCATAAAACCAGCGGCGTGGAGCGTCATCGCTTCAGTGAGGCAGACTTGACATGGTCGGCGGAGGCATTGCAATGGATTTTGGAAAAACGCTTGGAATGTGCGCTATCCCCCAAAAAAGCATCGCTGGATTCCCTGTGTGATGGAAATGAGTTTTTGGATTGGCTAAAAGTATATGGCGGAACTTCTCCCCGCGCCTGGCTCAGGTTTACCGCGCCGCTCGCAACCACATATCAAAAGCACGGTAAACGGCTCACCTCTGCCCAAACCCGCGAATTTATTCGCGAACATCCCGCCCCACTGCGCCTCCGCCATGAACGCGGCGAGGTCTGGCTGGGAGAAAAACGCATCGTCAGCAATTCGGCGCTGGAATTTCGCGTATTGGAATATCTTGCCTCTCACACAGAAAAATTAGCCTCGTTAGAAGAATTATATTACTATGCTTATAGAGAATTGAGCGCGCCTCCGGATAAAGGAGATGTAGCTTGGACTCATCCTAAAACATGGCGCGGGGCGATGGATAACGTGCTGATGAGAATAAGGCAAAAGATCGAGCCGGATCCCAAAAATCCGCTTTATTTGATTACGCGTCATGGAAAAGGGGTGGAATTGATTCACCATGAGCTGTGAGAAAATTGTGAGAAAACTACTAGATAGTTGGAAGACAAGCCGTATAAGCGGGGTTACAATCTGGGCGTCAAATCAATCTGTATACGCAAATAATCGGAAAGGAAGTTCCCTCTTCAAATACTGATGTTACGCAGTTGAAGCCAGTCTGGTCTTCGTAACGCGACATTCATGTTGCTCTTGCTCAAGAACAACATGAAATGCAAGATAAATCTCGCATTACGACTTTACTGCGCAAGATGAGTCAATAAGGGAAGTTGTGAATATGGAACCTGCCATAAGAGGGTTTTCCGCCTTCGGATTCGCTTTCGACCCCTTCGAGTATCTGGACAGCACAAAAGATGCCCATCTGCAAGAGTACCTGATCATCCCCAAAGCGGTGGAGATCGCTCTCTCGGATCAGCCCGTTGCCATCCTTGCCCAGCCGGGCGGCGGCAAGAGCGCGCTGAGAATCTACACGGAAAATTTCTACAAAGAGAGCCGCGGCATTCGTTTTCCCGTCACGTACGTCCCCGATGATTATTCGACGGAAAACGTTTTTCATTTTAAAGGGATCACAAAATCTCTGGCAAGCGCCGCGTTCATGTATTTGGCGTCTTATCCCGATCTTTTTTTTGCTTTAAGCCCTACCGATAAGCAAAAATTAAAAAGATTACTGCTAGAACTGCCTCTTGGTCTCGACTTTAACTTACAGACCCTGCGCGACTCCCGCTTCCTTTCGGACCTCGAGCGGACTCTTGGATCCCCAGCCTTTTCCAACCTCCCCCGGCTGGACCGCGCCCACCATCAACTCGCTCATGAACTGGAGGATGAATCTCCTGCCCAATCTCAGTCATTAGACGACGACTTCGCATTGCTCAACAATGTTTTCGGCGCAAGATCCATCCACATTTTGGTAGACGGATTGGATGGCTTCATGGAAACCCAATCTCCACAAGCATTACTGGCTTGGATAGAACCTCTGTTGAACACATTGGAAACGTGGGAAAAGAAAAATATCTATCTCAAGTTTTTTCTGCCAATGGATATCTCCGACGCGCCCGCGCTGACGAACGTGCGCGCCTTACGCGCCGCCGCGCTGACGTGGGACGATCACCTGCTTGCCGAAGTGGTCCGCCGCCGCGTGTTCGTCGCCAGCCGCAGGACTTTCGACAGCCTAGATGCTATCAGCGCGCCCGACCTCCGCAATGTGGAGTTAAGCCTAGCTCGCCAGTTGGGGGAAAAAGAAAAATTACCCCGTCAGATCATTCTGAAATGCCAGGACATGCTTCGCAACGTTATTCAATCCAATAGAATAGAGATTTTGCCAGAGGATTTATTTTTTTCAAGGGAGTCGTTCTATGTTACAGCCATATAAGATATTCAATTCAGCCGAGTTCACAGATCGAGACGCGGAATTTGAGCGCGTCGAAGCGTTCACGAAGGAACGAAACAGAGGCGTTCTCATTTTTGAAGGGGAACGCGGCAGCGGTAAAACCACATTTTTATTCGAACTTTACCGCCATCTAAATGAACAGAGAGAGTTGCGCCCTTTTTTAGTCAGTCTTTTTCCTTATTCTGCTCCCGAGTTCGAATCGAACAAAAATAATTGGCTTAATACAGAAAGACCCTTTCAAAAAGACGATGTCCCCGCCATATTGAATCGCCTGGCAGGTTATCTGGAAATTGACGCCATCGAAACCGATGATCGCGATTTCCAGAAAGATTATTTCGCGCGCGGGCTGGCGTACCGTTCAGCAATAAACACGCCTGTGCTGTTGGTGGATTCGATCTACGAATGTCCCGACGATATCCGTATAGAATTCGAAAAATACATTCTGGCGCCGATACTTGCCTCTGAGCGCGTTTTCGTTATTTTGACTGGGCGTGGCAAACGCCCCATTTGGTCGAGACCCGAATTGCGAGACGCCGATATTATTAAACTTGAGCCTCTCAAGGCTAACTTTGTAGTTGAGCAATTAGACAACTTGAAAAAACAGGGAAAGTTGAAACGCGACCCAGGCGAATACGACACGATTGCGGATCTCAGCGGCGGCTACCCTCTGATCGTGCGCGTCATGGCAGAATCGAACAAACAACTATCAGCCGCCCTGGATGAGGCTATCAATATTATTATTGAGGAAACACTGCCAGAAAGGGAGCGGGGAAATTTAGAAAACATTCGTCCTTTTATCGAAAGATTAGCTCTCGTGGGTATTCCTTTTCGTATTCCCGATGTGGATGAATACCTTTACGGTGACGATTCAAATCGGCGGGCAAAAACCAACCATCTCGTCAATCTGTTATTAGAAAGTTATCTTTTACGCTACGAGGGCAAGGGCTACCAACTCGGTCAGTCCGTAGTCCATCCCATTCGAAAATGGCTGGCTTTGAAAGGACGAGACACTGAATATATGAAACAATTACAACAAATAAGCGTGAAACTGCAAGAGGAATATCCCACTGCCAGGGCATGGTATCAACAAATGTTGCCGGCGAAGACTTCGCTGCCTAAAAATATTTTCAATTCGTTAAATGCAAGCAAGGCGCATCACGCATAAAACCGGGGAGCCTCACACTATGTTTCCAGAACATTTTTCCTACAAAACACTTGAAGAATTCATCGGGCGGAAAACCATCCTGGACCAAGCCCGTGGCTGGCTGAATGATGGGAAATTCCACCTTGCGTTCTTTAGCGGCGAATACGGCATCGGTAAGACGCGCTTGCTCCAACGGATTCTCGAAGTAGAAAAGAAATATGATGGCGCGCCCGCACGCTTGATTGACCTGTACCATTTTGACCACCACACCCCCGAAGGTTTGGCGCGCGCGGTCTTTAAATGTTTTGAGAAAACCGAAAACGAACACCACTTCAATCCATTCATTACCGCGCGGCGAAGGCTGGATGAGGCGCGCGCGGGCGGAGACAGCAAAGCCATTCACGAATGGCTGCAGAAACTTTTAGACAGTTGCGCTGAAGGCGTGAAAAAGATAAGCGCCGAACACGGCGTTCTATTATTTTTCGATACCGCCGAACAATTTGTGTACCCCACGGGCAAGCGCTTTGCCCCTGCCTGGGAGTGGTTGAAAGGCTGGGTCGGGGACCTGCCGCGCGGTGGAGTGTTTTTTGCGGGACGTCCAGCCGCCTCCGCGCTTTTCCAAGGTTTTCCGCTTTCCACGACGATCCCGTTGGGTTTCTTCACTCTGGAGGAAAGCAATGCGTATCTGACAGCGGTGGCGAATCGTTGGTCGCAGGAAACGAGTCAATCCGTCTCCTTCGCGGAGGACGAAGTTCAAAAACTTCACGCATTGAGCCAGGGGCGCCCGATCCTGCTGGCAATTTTTCTCGAATCGCGCATGCGCGATTCGCAGGCGTTCAAGAATTTATCGGAATATCAGACGGAAACTTTCGAGCAGAAAGTCATCGAATACTTGCTCAACCAGCCCGTATTGGGCGAAACGCTCAAAGCCGCGGGGCGCGCGCGCAAGGGGATCAATCTCGAACTACTTGTGAAAATTTGCGGCATGTCTCAGCGGGATGCTAAAACAGCGCTCGATACGCTAAAGGAAATGTCTTTTGCAAAGACATTTCCTGACGATGAGCGGGTATACCTCCATGATGATATGTATGACCTGCTCGAAAAGTATGTCTATTTAGAGGATGCCGATACTGCCGAAAGGCAAGCCGCCGCGCAAGCCATTTACGAATATTATAAAGAAGAAGCCATCGAGCAAAAGAATAAAGAACTACAAAATATTTTTGCCAGCCTGGCGCAGGAAGGTTCTGAACGATCCGCTGCGCCATCGAAAGAGTATGTCGAAGAAATCCGTAAGATCGAATCCTCCCGCCAACGTCTGAAAACGGAATTTATTCATTACCGTTTACGCAGTCAAGTGACAAAAGATGGCAAAAGGAAAGCGTCCGAGGACGACCCGATTCTTGGGGGGCTGAAAATGTATTACCGTTACGGTCACGAAGCCGCCACCAGCAACAACGACGAGATCTTGATACCGCTACAAATCGAGCTGACCAACTTCTGGCTGACACTGAACGACGAAAACCTATGGAAATTGATGGGGTGGCTTAGTCTGGAAGATAGAAATTTCTGGAAGCCGTTCATCGAGGGTATGTTGTTGGTCCACGAGGTCTGGCTGAAGGTGGCGACGGGACAAAAGTATCAAGATGAAGTTTCCACTCTTCAAAAAAGCCTTTCCACCATTTCCGGGCTTTCCTCAGACCAAAAGACGCTTCTCCATGCCCTGCTGGAAACCTGGCAAGGAACGGGATTAGTCTTCGGCGAACAACAAGATTATGGCCGCGCTGAAGCGATATTCAGTGACATCATTGATGAAATAGAAAAAATGGCTGGCGAACAGCGTTTGACATGGTTCCAGAATGTTATCCTCAGTTTGGCGCGCCGCCAACGAGCGTATCTATATCGCATTCGCGGGTCGTTTAAGAATGCAATCGAGGATTTTAGACGGGGGTTGAATGACTGCCGCCTGATCCATTTCGATCATGAGGAAGCCACCTTGCGCAACGATTTGGGTTTTGCCCAAATGCTGGATGGCCAGTTTCTCTTCGCTTTCGAAAATATGTGGGATGGTTTAAATCTTCGGTACAAGTTAGCCATTGGGCATCGCACCGCGCTCAGTCATAGTTCGCTGGCGCAGTATTTCATCGCCACAGGAGCATATGAGGAAGCGCGTAAACACGCGCAATCTGCCATAAGAATTGCCAATGCGGTGGGCTATCGCCGCGGGATCGGATTCGGCAATCTGGCGCTGGCAGAAGCGACGCGGCGATTTGCCTTTTCCGCGCAGGCGCCTTCCAATCCGGCAGAATATCTGCGCGAGGCGCAGGATGCTATTGAAATCGCGCTCAAGGAATTTACCGAACCAGCGCGGGTGATCGAAGCCAATTTGGAGCAAGCCTGCTTGTATCGTGACCGTATCCGCGTCGAGACAGACCCTGCGAAGAAAAAAGCCTGGTTCGAGACATCCGACAAACAGTTCAAGTGGGTTACAAACGAAGCGGAAAAGGCGGGAATCGAATACCGCCAGGTGGATGCCGTGTCTAACCGCGTCTGGCTTGGATATTTTGCAAAAGATGCAGAATATGCGGAACAGGCCGCCGAAGAATTTGAACAGTTATCTGTTCTCGACCCCTATTGGCTCAAAAACGGGAAATTTGTTGATAAAGCAAAGGCGCGTAAAAACCCGCAACTATGGTCGCATATCGGCAAGCACTATGTAGGTCGCGGCATGGTGGCGCTGGCAAAGTGGAGAGCTGAAAAGAACGATGAGTTTCTCAAGGAAGCCGCGCACTGTATGATGCTGGGACTAAAATATACCACGGCATTCGCAGAGGACCATCGCGGTTTACGCGAAGGACGCCGCACCCTTCTGCTCGAACTGGCAAAACTGAATTCCAAAGAGTTAAAACAATTTTGCGGTTATGTTTTGGAGGCGGAGAAATCCGAAAAAATCGTCAACAAGAACGAACAATCGACAATTCAAAGCGTGATGCGCGGTCACGCCTTGTGGTTTGCCGAATAAGCGATATAGACATCTTTGTCATTCTCAAAATCCCCGCTACCAATCGGGGATTTTGCATTCTTGCGTCTGGAATAGTTTCGGCTATAATCACACTATTCGGTCAAGTTAGTTTTCCTTACCATATCTGGGGCGCCTCATGAAACCAAAAATTTTGTTTTCTCATCTGTTTGTAGGCACCGCGCACAATTTTAACGGGGGCTGCGATAGCGACTGCGCCTGTTCATATTCCATCGTCCCGCCAAACCTGCAGGAATTACCCACAGAGCGCGGATATGGTTGCGACGGCGATGGGGAAATTTTTTCAGTCAAACACTCATTGAAAGGCAAAAAATTAGTATGCTCTTCTGGGCAAGGATATTCCTTGTCCCTTGACGATCATTCCGCCGCGCTTGTAGCGAACGCGAAAGCGCCGCTTTTCGTTCTCAACGCTCCCGCGCAGGAGATTCTCGATTTCTTCGCCCAGCCGCGCGACCCCGCAGAATGGTCGCGAACCAGTTCCATTGACTATTACGACGCGCAGCTCGCCATCGCGCAATTTTACGAGGCAGGACTTTTACGAGAAGTATCAGCCCAGTCCCAAATAACAAATATTTACGAAACTGCCGCACCGCTTGAATCGTGGCTGTATCTCACCCGCGCCTGCAACCTGGTCTGCGCGCACTGTTTCGTCAGCAAGGATATGCGCCGCATGAGTTTGGAAACAGGCTTGCAGGCGGTGGATCGCTTGTTTGAGTTGGCGGAAGCGCACGGGCATCCCGAAGTCAAGATCAAGTACGCGGGCGGCGAGCCGACCATGAATTGGGAGTTGATCCCCGCCTTGCACGAGCGGGCAAAATTCCGCGCGCAGGAAACGGGGTTGAGGCTGAACGAGGTGTTGATCACCAACGCCACCCTGCTTAATCACGAGCGGTTGCAATTCATCAAGGAGGAAGGATTCGGCCTCTCCATTTCGCTGGACGGATTCGGCGAAGGGCATGACCGTCAGCGCCCCGTCCGCAACGGCAACCCGACCTTCGAGCGCGTCTTCCGATCCGTTCTGCTCGCGCTGGAGGCGGGACTCAAACCCTACCTGATCACCACGATCACGCGCCTGAACGTGGACGAGGTCCCCGCGCTGGTCGCTTTTGCGCTCGAACATCGCCTCATGCTGAACTTGAACTTTTACCGTCCGCATGATCTTACCGACACCCTCGCGGCAGACAACGCATCGTTGACTCGCGCCCTGCAAGAGGCGTTGAAGGTCATCGAAGCGAACCTGCCCGATTACAACTTCATGGAAGGGCTGATTGACCGCAGTAACTTCGGCGCGGCACATCAACACGTCTGCGGCGCGGGGCGGAATTACCTCAGCATTGACACGGATGGAAGCGTGTTGCCCTGCCATATGTTGACGGGCTACAACCTGCCAGGGATTCCCCTCCAAATGCTGGAATCGCCGCGCTTTGACGACTTCCCTAACCCGCCAATTGACCACAGAAACGGGTGCAACACCTGCGAATGGCGTTATTGGTGCGCGGGCGGGTGCCCCATCCATGCGAAGAACGTTACAGGGTCGTCAAACGTCTCATCGCCGTATTGCAGTGTGTACAAGACGATCTACCCCGAACTGGTCAGGTTGCAGGCTCTACAATTGCTTCAAGCAGATATAAACAGCCGATAAGAACCGCACAAAAAATCAAGTCGTATTTTTGGTGGATTGGAGTTACTCCAATCCACCTTTCGTTTATGCAAGAAAATTGTGAGAAAAAACGAAGATTCAGGCGAGACAAATACAAGTTGACCGTGAGCGCCACTTTGAAAAGCGGTCGTACACTTGCCGCATTCAAAAAGAAAGGAGCATCCGATGTATAACCAAAACGGACACTCATCAGGCGCAAAATGGTTTTTCTTTCTGGCGATCGTAGTCTTGCTCGGGGCATTCGCCCTCGGCGCAAACGTCAAAGACGCCAAGTGGCTGAACCGCGAAATCGCTTCCGCAACAGCCAACGAGATGAATGTGGCTACGGATATTGACCGCCAAAAAGCGGAACTGGATTTGCAGGTTCTCCAGGCGCAAACCGAGAATCAAGTTGCCGAGATAAAGCGGCAGGCAGACTATGAAGCCGCCAAACAGCAACAGGAATTGAACGCGCTGACCGCCGCCGCCATCCAAAAGGCGAATTTTCAGAGCGGATTCTATGCCACAGTCAACTTTGGGCTGACGGTTGTGATGATCGCTCTCGGTATTGCGCTGGCGATCGCTGGGACCTCTGCCGCCGTTGGTCTGTTCAAAATTTTGAACGCCAAAGCGCAAGCCATCCAACCCAGCCAGACTCAGACGGTTGTTGTGCATAAGTATCATCGTCAGCCTTCACTTGCCGCGCAAAAAGCCCGCCAACGCGAACGTCAGGAGCGCAAACTTGAAAAACAGATCATTGATCGCCGAATTGAAAAACTTTTCCCCGATAACAATGTGATCTGGAACGCCGAAGAAAGCAACATCGAAGACTTACAGCCTGAAAAATATCCTTGGGCAGTTTGAGGAGACGGCAAATGAAATCTTCAACCCCTCAATCCAAAGCCGCTCCGTTGTTCCTTCCGAACGATCACCGAGGCAGAGCGCCGCCGATGAATTGAGTGAGAACGAACAACCAACAGAACCGAACATCTACATGGAGGTAGTCATCATGGACCCGCCGTACAACGAAAGAAAAGCCTGAGCGTCAGGCTTTTCTTTTTATTGCGAGGCAATGGGTTATACACTCACGCTGAGAAAAGATTGGAGAATTCTATGGCGGGCTCGTTCATCAAGGACTTGATGTTACGCGGAGACCTGCAACGCTGTTTATCGAAAGAGACACGCGAGACAGACGCTTCGGATTTGACGCGCCATTTCTTTGATCTGTTGTTTAGCAGCCACATACTTCGAGTTCCGCGATAGCCTGCCAACTCAGCCAGTTTTCTTTGATCCACCAGCGGCGGATCATCGTTGAGATTGCGCCTTCGCAGTTCGGTCTTTTTTTCTGGAGGGCTTTTTGCCTGTTGCATTCGTTTTCCCTGCTTCTCTCGCTTCTCGAATCCTCTCTAACAAAATTGACGCGGACTCGTCGTTCGGGTCCTGCCCCACCAATTCGCCGCGGAAGGCTTTCGCCAGCAGGGACGGCGTGAACCGCCCGACACGCTCACTCGCGGACAGATAACGCGCTTCGAGACGCTCGGCATAGACAAACAGTTTTTCGACGCGCCGCACGATTTCGGTTTGTTCTTCAATAGTAGGTATCAAAACTGGTAATTCTCGCAAAATGCCAAGATTCAAAATATCCATTGTTCCGCCATGACTCTTTGATTCAAAGAAATGGCGTGCTAGCGGGCTTTGTAAGTAAAGGCTTATATATTTTCTGTTTATCGATTTATACAAAGACAATTTCACCAATCGTGGATTTATGATTCCTGGTTTGGAATTGTCGCTAAGCACCAATACTTTTCCAATAGTTCCAACTAAACTTATCAAAATATCACCTGGCTTTACTGCGCAGGTAATGAGTTCTTGATATTTTGTCTCGTCAATATAATAGTCGCCGAAATTTTCATCTCCAGCAATAACTTGTTCTTGACCATAAATCTTGTAGCCATCAGGAACGTACATGTTCTTTTTTAGCGTTGAGCCAAACGGACCTGCTTTTAGCGCGTTAGGTTCAGGTGATGCAAGGAAATCAAAACCTGCTACAGCCCATCCTTGTGATAATTCAACTTCATCTGGTAAGTCACCTAGGCTTGGTTCAATTGCTCCGCCACGGACTTTTATACTTGCTTCATTTTGTGCATTAGCAATAACCTGAAGCAAGTCGTTGGCTGAATTTTTTACTCCCTTTTCCTCCCTCCACTCCTCCGTCAAGCGACCTGACGTAGCGGCGGCAAGCACGGATTGCCGAAAGCGTTTGAGAATCTGCGGGACGCGCTCCAGGTGACGCTCGCACGAGTCGGCGCGGGCGAGCAGGGCATCGAGTTTGTCCGCGATGCGTTTTTGTTCGGGGAGCGGGGGAAGGGGAATTTCATGTTCCAAAACATATTGCTTGGGAACTCTTTGCTGACCAACCGCACCTTGCATTACATTCGCGCCGTCCTTGAGGAATTTGGTTGTTTTGAAGAAGGCAAGCAAATACTTTGGATGAAGCAATTCCTTGATTGGACGGCAAACAAAATATTCTGTACTGCCTGCCCCAATTCCATTTGGCAAACCTTCAACCAATCCGAAAACTTGGGGTAATTCTTGCAAGCAAAACATCCCCATCTGCGAAATGGGTATAACCTTTTTTGATTTCAGACCAACGTTTTTTCTCAAAACCATGTTTATCAAGAAAACGTTTTCCCATCAGATGAAGTGGAACAAAGCCTGCTTCTGTATTATCAAGAACATTATTTTTTGGCGCAAACTCAATAATGTCACCAATCAAGGCTGTTGTCCAATTTTCAGACAAATCACTCATTGCCCACCTCGTCGAATTCATCATGTCGTTGCGAGGAGCGCACTTGCACTTTGCGACGAAGCAATCCCCTGTTCGGGGACTTTCTCATGTTAGTAGGAGATTGCTTCGTCGTCGCTTCGCTCCTCCTCGCAACGACATCATTTGTAATGACATGGTTTGCACTACACATTTTCACCGCCCAATTCAACCAAAATACTTTTTATCTCAGCCATTGCGGCTTCGAGTTCGCCCAGGGCTTCCTCTGCCAGCGCTTCGGGTTCGGGCAAATCTTCGGCGGCGGTTTCCGAGTCGTCTTTCAGCCAGGCGATGTCCAAATTGTCGCCGCGCTCAGCCACCCAGTCCCGTGTGAAGCGATGAAATCTCTCCGTCTCTTTTCTTTCCTCTTTCTTCTTTCCTCCAACATAAGTCGGCTCCTCCCCATAACATTCCTCAAACTCTTTGAAATGCCCGCGCGTCAACACCGTCTTCTTCCCAAAACTGGGCATGTTGGCGCGCAGATCATAGACCCACACTTCCTTTGTGTTGCCCTTGTCGCTAGCGCCTCGCGTAAAGAACAGCACGTTGGTCTTCACGCCCTGCGCGTAAAAGATACCCGTGGGCAAACGCAGGATGGTATGCAGGTTGCACTTGTCCATCAGGTCGCGGCGGATATCGCGCCCCACATTGCTCTCGAACAACACGTTATCGGGCAGAACCACCGCGGCGCGCCCGCCAGGTTTCAGCCCGCGATAGATGTGTTGAAGGAACGCAAACTGCTTATTGCTGGTGGCGAAGGTGAAATCGTCGCGCGTGGGCAAGCCGCCGCCCTTCTTCGTCCCAAACGGCGGGTTGGTGAGGATGAGCGTGGCTTTGGGCAGGGCTTCGCCCTCAGACGAGAGCGTGTCGCCATAGCGGATGCCAGCCGCGGCGGGGTCTGAATCGAGTCCGTGCAACATCAGGTTCATCAACGCGAGTCGGTGCGTATCCTGCACGAACTCCATCCCATTAAACGTATCCCGATGATATTTGCGCTGTTTGGATTCCGCCCACGCATCCGCATCGCTGTGCTGGCGGATATAGCGATTGGCGGCGATCAGGAATCCGCCTGTGCCTGCCGCGGGGTCTTGAATGATATCCTCCACCGACGGCTTCATCGCTTCGACCATGCTGTCGATCAGCGGACGCGGCGTGAAGTATTGTCCCGCCCCCGACTTTTTCTCGTTGGCGTTCTTTTCGAGCAAACCTTCGTACAGGTCGCCCATCCCTTCGCGGCGGGCGTTGTACCAATCCAGTTTATCAATCTCCGTCACCAAAATCGAAAGCGTGGCGGGCTTCTTGATGAACGAACTGGCGTTGGCGAAGATCTCGCGCACCAAAAGCGAGCCGTGTTCGCCCAAATGGATCAACAGCGAGCGATAAAACGTCAACCGCTCAGGCGCGCTCCTCGATTCAAGATCGTCCCAGCGATACCCCGCAGGCAACTGCTTCTCTGTGTTCGTCTCCTTCGCCATCTTGAGAAACAGCAAATAAGTCAACTCGGTGACGTATTGGTGATAGGTCACGCCGTCATCTTTGAGCACGTTGCACAAATTCCACAACTTGGCGACGATGTCCGCCGTGATGGTTTGTCGTAGAGACGGATGATTATCCGTCTGTGGAGGATGATTATCCGTCTGTGGAGGATGATTATCCGTCTGTGGAGACGCATTTTCATGCGTCTGTACGACAGAATTATTTTTTATTGAATTCATCATTTTTCCAATTCATTGGGTTTGCAATAATATATTTCGCGATGCGTTCCCATTCGCCGTCATTGCGGATCACATGGTCGTGATACCGCGCCTGCCATGCGAATGGGATGTTATTCGCCCGCGCGAATTTCGTCACCCCAATTTTAAACCCGCGAATGATAGACGCCAAATTCCGCGATTGGGGACCGAATTTGTTTTTGGGCGATAGAGACGCAAAATTTTGGGTCCCGATCGCAGACGCATGCCCTATCACAGACGCATGGTCATGCGTCTCTACGGGTTTGGCAATCACCACCACCCCATGCAAATGATTTGGCATGATTTGATGCGCCCCCAAATCCACAAATGGGAAATGCGCGGGAATGTCATTCCAACAATCCTCCGCGCATTGTCCCAACGGCGTAAATTGCATTTTGCCGTCAACGACCCTGCCAAAATCATGGGCGCGGTTGGCGACACAGATGGTCACGAAATACGCGCCGTTCGCCGAATAATCCCACGCCGCCCAACGCGCGCTGGGAATGCGATATTTGTTGCGGAATTTTTCAGTCATGGTTGGTCCCTGTAGAGACGGATAATCATCCGTCTCTACGCCTCTGTTTCCAAATCCAATCATTAAACGTTTCCAACGTATTCGTCAATTGCCCATCGAACATTTTATCCAACCGCGCAAAACCGCCGCCCTCGCGGGTGAAAATCAAATCGGGGTCATCCAACGCGTCGCGGTCAACGATCACATTCGCCTTGGTCTGCGCCGCGATCTTCGTCAACCAATCCCGCTGGGGTTTGGTCCAATTCTTTGCCGATAGCATCTGCTGATACGCCCATTCCACGCGCTGTTCATACGGAATCAACGGATCGCCTGTGGCGATGTGCCGAATAAACCCAACGATGTGCGCCGCGATCTCCTGGTTGGTCATATCGCGCCATGCCACGGTCACATTCGTTTCACTGAAACCCGCGCGTTCCAACTCCATCGCCAGTTCGCGCAACTGCTTGCGGGTCAATTCACGCGGGCGGGTCAACACCGTCACCAAGGCGGGGATTGTATCTCTGTTCGTTTCGATGAACGCCTTGAATTCATCCAGATAATCCTGCGGCTTCTTGCCCTCCCCATATCCATGCTCCGCCGCGATAAATGTATCAGGATGCTCGGAAATAAACATCGGTTTCAACGCGCTTTCATGCCGATCCAAAATCTCGCCCAAACGCTGGTTGCCCGTGAACCAGCCCGCCGCTTCATCAATCGGCATGTTGCGTAACTTCTGAACAAACGCGTCCACCGAAACGCCCGCAATATCTTCAAAATCCTTTTTGGATGTCTCGCTCATATACCGTTTCTTGCGTTGGAATTTTGCCAGCAACTGGTCTTTGACCAATTCTCGTTCCGCTTCATCCTTGACCTTGATGATCTCGTCCACCAATTGGCTGAAACTAATCTTCGGGTTTACTACGACAGGCTGCATGGCGGTCAAATCCTGCAAAGCGTTATAGATTCCTACCGCGTCAAACACACGGAAGGTTTCCTTCCCGATCTCGTCACATAAACGCGTTGCCCGCCCAAGCATCTGGTCAAAAAGAATGCGGCTGTTCACACTGCGCAAGAAGACAATGTTGCAAATTTCAGGGACATCAATGCCTGTGGTCAATAAATCAACCGTCACGGCAATGTTCGGATTGCGCTCGTTTTTATAACGGCGAATCAATTGCAAGGGCTGGTCCGCGCTGCCTGTGATTTTGAGGATGGCGTCATCGTCCACACTGCCATATTGTTTGGCAAACGCCTTCTTGAGCAAATCCACAACCAAGTCCGCATGAATATCATTGGCGCAGAAGATCAAGGTCTTTTGGTTTGATTGCGGGTCAAGTTCGCGCGCGAGATATTCACAAACCACCCGATTGAATTCCTTCGTAATGACCTTGCGGTTGAAGGCGTCAACATTCAACTTGATCTCGTCGGGCGCTTTGAACATCTCCAATTGATTGCGGCGCGGGTAGTATAACTTCACCTCCTCGCCCGTCTTCCACTGGATCCCCGCCTGTGAAAGTTTGGTCTTGATTTGAATTGGCGGTTCGTGGTCAATGAGATACCCGTCAATCACGGCTTCGCGGTAACTGTAATTGTAAACAGGCGCGCCAAAGATTTCAGTAGTGTGTAGCGCGGGAGTGGCGGTCAACCCGATCTTCACCGCGTCAAAATAATCGATCACTCGGCGATATTTGGAAACATAATCTTCAAAACTGCGGAAAGAGATTTCTGTATCGGAGAGTTCGCGGTCAAGCAAATAACCGCGATGGCACTCATCCACTACAATGCAGTCATATTGATCCACCGTAGGCGGGATTGTATTCTCGCTCGGATACAACAGCCGCTTGACCATTCCCTGCACCGTAGCGATATGCACTGCTGTTTCAGTCGCTGGCTTTTTCTCATCCAATTCCATTACGCCAAATATATTGGCGAAAGACTGGATGGCGTCCATGCGGGTATCTTTGAAAGCGTTGGCGGCTTGCTCGCCCAAGGCTTCACGATCCACCAAAAATAAGATTCGTTTGAATCGCTTAACCTTCAGCAGGCGATAGATCAACGCAATACAGGTCTTGGTCTTGCCTGTGCCTGTCGCCATCGCAATGAGCATACTTCGCTCCCCATTGGCGATCTTATCTTCCACCGCGCGAATGGCGTCTTTCTGGTAATACCGCAACGGGAAACCAAACTCAAACGATTCGGCATCCAATTGCTTATGCGCTTCCACTTCATTCCGCTTGAGTAGCGTCGTCAAGCCTTCAGGGGTATACCAACCATCCAAAGCATGGCTCAAATTGGCGGGTCGCCGCAGATCCACAAACCAGATTCCGCTCTGCGTTTCCATCTGTTTCAAATATGGGCGCCCATTGGAAGAAAAGGCAAACGGAATCGTATACTCACCCCATGCTCCGCCTGGCGATTGTATCCCACCGTCAAATGAAAAATCACGGCTATAGCGTTTCGCCTGTACTAATGCCGCAGAAACATCCACATTCTTACGCTTGGCTTCCACCACTGCAATCGGCATCAACCCGATGAACAACACATAATCTGCGGGTCCGCTGGCAGTGGGGTACTCCGCAATCGCCAAATTCCTGCCACGCTCAGGTCGTGTCCCTTTATTATGGCGCAAGTTGACCGTGTCCGCTTCCCAGCCTGCGCTGCGCAATTGCGCGTCGATCAACTGGCGGGTCTGCGCCTCATCCAGGTACACAGACTGGCTGGCTGTTCTTGAAGCCCTTCGATACTTGTCAAAAGTCTTGGTTTGTTTTCTCTTGGATTTATCCTGCTGTTGATCGAGCAATTCGTCCACTTGCAGGTTGGCTTTTTCAGTTTGTTCAGCAAGGCGCTCTCGCTCTTTCGCCAACGTATCGGCTCCCATCAACGAAGGTTGAACAAAAGCCTCCGCTTGGAAATCCTCTTTCAGAAACGCGCGCTGAAACCAAATCCCCAACTGCCAGCCCATCTTGAGTATGTTCAGCGCAGTCGGCTGATCCCCTTGATTATCGTGACTCGCCGCGTTCCCTGCTCTTCGAATCTCGCCAAACAACTGGTAGAGTTCCTGCGTCAACACGCTTTCGTCTCGCAAACGGCGCAACAATTCGTATTGGCTTTCCTCTTTATCCGTTTGATATAGCCCCATCTGTGTGGCAACATGCTTTGCCAACAACTCCCCAAACTGCCGCATCTTGATCAGGCTGGTGTTGGGGTCATCCTCCAGATACCTCTCCGCAAGCATGCCCAAACGCACAAGCTGTCCGTCACAGGCTTGTAAGTGGGAAAAATTGGAAGAGGGGATGATGTTTGTTGACATGATGATCGAGAGGTAATTATCCCATCATAAATCGATTAATTTTACAACACTTTAATGTCAAAACGACTGCACCCCCGGCGCGCCAACGCTCAACGGCAAATGCGCGTCGGAAATCATGCGGCGATGGGACGGGGACGCCGGCTTGGGCAGCCCGTCGTCGCAACATCATTCGTAGACCAGTCTCGGTCAACCTTTCCCCGGACCCGCTCACCCACAGGGCAGGGTTATAGTCTTTACGTTCTTTTATATATCTTCGCAACATCTGGCGTGATTTATCTCCAAGATATACGTTACGAGGTTTCCTACCTTTTCCTGAGCGAATGAGGACCATTCCAGTGATGAGATCAACATCATCCATGTTCAAGGACAAAAATTCCGCCAGACGCATGCCAGTATCCAGCAATACCAAGAGTGAAGCCTTATCACGCGCATCAGAGAGTTTTCCCCGCTTGCAGGTCTCCAACATGGCTTTGATCGTTTCGATGCCGACCGGGTCCAACGGTTCGAGAGGCACGAAAGGCGCGTCAACTTTGTTGATCGGGTTGCGCCAGTTCTCCGGCTCGGTTTCGCGTTCATACCATTTCAAAAAGGTTTTGACGGAACGATAATAGCAATGACCTCCAGCGGGACGATGCCCACTTTCATCGAGCGAGATCAGGAACTGACGGATCATGTCGGCGCTAATCTGGCTTACGTTGGCTACATTGTTTTCCAAGCAGAACCTGGCAAAGGTATTGAGTTTCTTGCTGTAAAACTCGATGGCGCCGCCGGCAAGATTGCGGGAACGGCAGGCATGCAGGTAAATGCCGATCCACTTTCGCAGATCGTCGGTCTGGTAGATTTCTAGGTTGGGAGATTGGGTGAGAAAAAGATTCGTTTCCATTCAGTGGTTACAAGAGTATCTGACTGAAGTTAGGGGATGGGGATTGGCGTCGGTAATTTTTCGGTATTTTTACAAATGGGAGCTCTTTCCAGATTTTTCACCGCTACTTCAGCTGACTCTGGCTGGGAAACATCCATAATTAACTTACGGTAAAATCCATCTTGAATAGCTGATAGAGGCAAAGATGGCATTACCCAAAATCACAGAAAGCATGATTCGCGCAGGGGCGAGCCCGGAAAGCTTTCGGCGCGGCGAGGAGTACCATCGAGAAGGTGCAATTTCGAATACATCCATTCAAGGAACAGTGCTGAGCGGTGAATGTGCCGGTACATATGCACCCTATTACCGGGTACAGGTGGATCTGGAGGAAGCGGGCATTGCAGACGCATCCTGCACGTGCCTCTACGAATATGGCGGCTACTGCAAACACATTGTCGCCCTGTTGCTTGCCTATATGCGCCATCCAAAATCGTTCACCGTGCGCAAAAAGCCTGCAGAGCTCCTGGCTGACTTGGATCAGAACGACCTCACTGCTATTTTGACCAAACTGATTCAGGAGCAACCCGAACTCTATGATCGGATCGAAGCCATGACATCTGTCCCTTTGAAATCCAAAAAGAGGCGCAGGAAAAAAGTGGACATCGAAGTCCACCGTCGTCATATTCTTAACATCATCCACAGCCTGGATGGAATGAGAATGTCGGAAGCGTACTGGCATGTGGGCGGACTGGCGAATCAATTGCGCGAAGTACAAGAATCCGCCATGAAATTCCTGGATGCCGGAGACGCCGAGTCCGCGCTTGAAATCCTGCTTGTACTGCTTGAAGAATCCAGCCGGGGCATTGAATATGTTGACGACTCGAACGGCGAGTTGGGCGGTTTCGTGGGCGATCTGGGCACGTCGTTGGCTGAAGCCATTTTGAGCATGGAACTCAGCCAGGTCGAACGCGACAGGCTGGTCCGCAGGCTGGAGAAGTTGATCGAGTATGCCGGTGATTACGGAATGGAAGGCAACCTGGATATTGCCGTTCAAGCCGCAAAGTATGGCTGGGGAGATATATCTAAAGAGATGGCGTCCCTTCGAAGGTTAGGATCAAGAGTCTATGAAGATGATGAACCGGATGATTGGGATGAAGACGAGAACTTGGATAAGGAAGACAACTATGAGCTTCGTGAATGGGGTTTTCCTCGGGCGCCAAGCTTTGATGACCTTACGGAAGCCAAGCTTAATGTGCTGGATCGGCAGGGTCGAACCGAAGAATATTTTGCCCTGTGCAAGAAGGAAGAGCGTCATCTGCGCTATGCCAACAAGCTGTGCGATCTTAAGCAGACGGCGGAGGCTTTGAAATACGCCAAAAAGCATCTGACCACTGTCGAAGAGACTTTGGAAGTGTCCCGCCGCTTGCGGGAGTCGCGCTTGGTGGCTGAAGCCATTGAGGTTGGCGAGCATGGGCTGAAACTGAAAGGATCAAAAGCAGGGCTAGGGGAATGGTTGGGACCTGTGGAAGAGGCGCAAGGACGAACAAAACAAGCGCTGACAGCCTGGCTGGCAGCATTTGTTGAGCATCCATCGCTGGAAACTTATAAGACGATCAAGCGATTGGCTGGTTCAGGCTGGAGAAGTTTGCGCCCGGAGGCGATGGCAAAACTTCGCAAGTCGTATGACAAGCAGGTTTTGGCAGAAGTACATTTGCTAGAAGAAGAGTGGGATGAGGCAATCCAAGTAGCCGAGGGACGCGACGTATGGTATCTCGTTATTGAAATAGTGGCTGATGGAGTTATACAACATAATCCTGAATGGGTCGCCAAAATCAGTTTAAAGCATGCGGAACGCCTGATGTCCGAGGCCAAAAGCAAGAATTACCCAATTGCCGCGACCTGGCTCAAACGCTTGAAACAAGCTTATAAGATTCTAGAGAAAACGGATGAATGGAAGAGATACTTGGGAGAAACGAAGGAAAAATACAAGCGGAGACCAGCGCTTCAAAGCCAACTTGCGCGACTGTAGTTTTTTCGGTAATCGAGTGGATACTTGGATCATTTCTCTAAATCTGTTCGTAATGGCTTGACTTAGTATCGTGGCTCCAGCTTGCTCACAACAAGTTTTTCTTGGTTGACTTTTAGGTTAAGGAGCGCAGCTTTCAAAACCAATACCTTGAAAATTCGGAATTGAACTCCAAATTTTCAAGGCACAATCGTTTCAATCTGACTATAATCGTCCAATGCAAACGTTGGTGGTCGGCGATATTCATGGTTGTTACGACGAGTTTCAAGCCTTACTGGATAAGGCGGGACTAACCGAGGGCGATGCAATTATCTCAGTAGGCGATTGTGTGGATCGAGGTCCGGACACGCCCGCAGTATTGAGATTCTTCCAGGAAAAGCCAAATGTCTTGCTGATCATGGGCAATCACGAGCGCAAGCATGTCCGTGCCGGCAGGCATGAAGTCAAATTGGCACGATCCCAGAAGATTAGCAGAATTCAGTTCGGGGAAGCCTATCCGGATGCTCTGGCGTTCATGGGCGAATTGCCGCTGTTTCTTGATCTGCCTGAGGCGTTGGTCGTACATGGATACTTTGAACCGGATCTCCCTTTATCGCAACAGCGTGCAACGGTATTATGCGGAACAATGGGCGGAGACAAACATTTACGCGCACTGTTTGATCGTCCCTGGTATGAATTGTATGATGGTGGCAAACCATTACTAGTGGGACATCATAACTATTCAAACACAGATCAACCCTTCGTTTATCGGGATCGCGTATTTGGATTGGATACTGACTGCGTCACCGGCAAGGCATTGACCGGACTCCTCCTGCCGTCATTCAAGATTGTGTCTGTTCCCAGCCGGGCTAATTACTGGGCACAAATCCGGAAAACTCATTCAGAGACAAAAACGCCATCCCCACCTGCAAGGAATGAAGTGGAGTGGAGCGATAACGATGAGGAAAGATTACTCCACCTTATCAGCAGAACCATCCAAAGAGCCAATGCAATCCTATTGGAGTTGGTTCTGAACCAGAGTTTGACCGTTTATCTGTGAGAAAACAGGCAAAACGATTCAGCGCGAATGCAGGAAATGGTATTTATGGAGCATTATTACACCTCGCCCGTCTGAATCAATTGAATAGCACATCCGCCCGCAAGGTTCTGAAATCACCAGATAGATTATCTATCCTGCTTCATACATTGGATGAATGATGTGAAAAGAGACGTTCGAGCACGGAAGATTTAGTTTCATCCATAAGGATACTTTTCGTAGAACGATACTTTTGAAATAGTGTTGTTCTACAAAAGTTGTTTGGCGTATTCCATCCAGCGCCACTAGGCATCTATATGCAACCCGGAAAAATTTGCTGTTTTTTGATGAACCAGCGATGCAAATGATCACCTTTCTCCTAAAAATATTTCTGGATCATTCGATTTGTCTCACGGACTACATCTTCCAATGCAGGGACAATGGGCATTTGCCCGTTCAATCGGCTTTGCCACATTTTCTGAAAGGTAATTTGTCGGCGTCGGAGGATGGTTCGTAGATCACTAACATTCAACTCTTTTGCTTCAAATTTGGGAGCCAATCGGAAGGACATTTGTTCCACATCCACCATTTGGTTGGTTAGGAGGTAATAAATATCGTATAAGTCGCGTGGCTCGGTCCGCGTCAGCAGGGAACGTAATTTCTCTGCCAGGATTTCTTCCAACGAATAAACTGAAAGCATAGATTGTTGTTTTTGGCAATCACTATAGGACGATCTAACCGGGTGTCTCTCGATGGGGAAAACAAGATTTTCATCCCGGGATATATCCACCTTGAAGAAGCGGCTATTAATATCTGCCTGCAACGGACCAACGTAATTCAAATAGATGGTCGGGTTGCCGCTGGCATGTTCCTCCACTTTGCGGGTGGACAATGTGATATTGGCTTCACGCACCATCCAGGGGAAAAGTGCCTCGATTGCTCTCAGCAAGTCGCCATTTACCAGATTTGGCATTAACAAAGTGAAGTCCAAATCTTCTGAAAAACGATAGTCCGGCACATAGATTTTCTTTATCGCCGTCCCCCCTTTGAATGCCAACATATCGTTCAGAGGAGAAGTGGTAATCGCCAGAAGCACCCAGGTGAGCACGTAGTCTTTTTCGATGGTTTTATCGCCCAAACCCAGGCGATGGGCAAGTTTGGAAATTTCAGCGGAACGGATCATATCAGGTAGAGGCTATTCCTTTTAGGGTTTCAGTATCAATGTTGAGTTGCAGTCGCCAGCGGGATAAGAAAAGACCGCTTTTCGGCAGAAGAGGATCCAGCAATGCGTAACTCGGACCAATCTGATCCTGCAGACGGGACAAAATTGCAGAGGGCGCCAAGCCGTAGAAATCAAGCAAATACCCCAACCGCTTGGACACAGCCTGCTTCCCCAATCGTTGAGAGTATTCAGCCAGTTTTTCCCAATCCAGATCGTCTTTGCGGATCAGAAGACCGGTGACCACTTCACTTACTCCGGCGCACAAGTCGGGTCGCGCCAGTCCATCAAGGATGGTCCGCTCGGGATCACTAACCTGTACCTGCTCGTCTGCCGAGACCCAGAAGAGTGTATATCCCCACATATCGTCGGTCCTGGTTGTAATAAATCGGTAAGGCACATTCAGGACAGTCCGGGATTTCAGCCTGCGCGGGGTCGAGATCGTTACATTTGTAACGGGACGGGTCAACATATTATGGATTTCAAGCGCGCTGTCGTGGGAGACGTAATAGGGGGCATCACCAATCAATTCTCGCCCGATTACCAATCGATTAGCCTCTGGCAAGGCATCCCCTCCAGCCGATGGTGGAACAATGGCATATTTGCCTGCTCCCAGAGCAACCAGCCAACCAGCTTTTGTGAGCCGAAGAAGCGCTTGTTGTGTGGCCGGGTAACTCTTTCCACTGATTTCTTGCGCCTCTTCAATGGAAAAAACAGTCCGTCCACGACCAGCTAAAGTGGTAAATAGGCGGGAATTCTCCCTGCCAAGTGTCTTCGGGTAGGTTTTCATTATGTTTTGTGTACAAAAAAATATGAAGTCCGTAATATTATATACACAAAACATAATTAATGCAACTCCAAACACCATCTTTTGTATGACTCCAGGAGGGCAGACGGGTGTTGTGTGCATGATTCAATTTCGCCTCTATAAATTGCCGTCCACAGGACTCCCCCGCATGTGGGCGTTGTGAATGTCCTGATCAGTCTGTGCCAGGTAACGTCGCAGAATTTGCAGGTCGGAATGTCCCATCAGTTTTTGCAGGGCAAAGATATCCACACCGTTACGCAACATCACCAAGGCAAACGCCCGCCGGAAATCGTGCGGAGTGGGAATGGATTTCAGTCCGACCTTTTCCGCGCGCCGGCGTAGCAGACAGCGTAACGCGGCATAAGTCATCCTCTCGCCGTGAATGGAGACCCACAAGGCAGGGAAATTGTCATGCCGGTAGCGAAGGTACCGACGAATTGCCCTAATGGTCTTTCGTCCCAGGAACACCATGCGCGGCTTACGCCCTTTGCCCTGACGGATCATCACCGCTCCGGTTGCCATGTCCACATCTTCTAGGTTGATGTTCAGGAATTCTTTCGCGCGGGCGCCAGTATCCAGCAATCCCAGCATCATCGCCTTGTCGCGGACTCCGGAGTAATTGCTTTGACAGGTTTTCAGTAGTTGGTGGATCTCTTCGATTTGGACAGGTTCAATAGGATCGGTTGGCAGCTTGGGTGCTTTGACCCTGCGGATCGGGTTCTTCCAGCCAGCCGGCATGATCTCTTCCTCCTCGATCCAATACAACATGGTCCGCAAAGGACGAAAGCAGGCATGCATACCGCCGGGGTTATGTGTTTCAGAAAGCTCAAGCAGATACTTGCGAATGAAATCCGAAGTGAGTTGCGATATCTGCGTCAGTGCTTGTCTCTCACAATACTTTTGAAAGTACTGTAACTTCTTGGTATAGAATTCAATGGTATCGGGAGATAGCCCTTGCGACCTGCGGTCGATCAGGAAAGATTCGATCAGAATGGGCAAATAATCCTGCTGGGAAAGTGTGATAAGCCCTTGGTCTTGCGTTTTTAAAGCATACATGGTGATCTCCTTTGTCTAGAGACCACCATATATAAGAAGAGTGTCCCACTTATTTTGTAGTGCCGAGGGGGAGATTCGGACTCCCGACCAAGGGCTTATGAGTCCCCTGCTCTACCACTGAGCTACCTCGGCAGGGTGAGAGCGGAGGAATATTACTATGGCTAGGATGAATTGTCAACGCGAGCGATTCTATGGAATGAAGCGGTGAGAATATGCTACAATATTTGCAATGAAGGCTATCGTTTCGCAACGTGCACGCGCATCATACAAGCGTCATCGCAGGGAATTTGCCTGGCAGATTCTTCTGCCGGTGATTGCGAGTGTTTTGCTTGCGCTTGCGTTAATCGTCTGGGTCAGCCTTGCCGCGTTTGGCGGCGGCGACGTGGGCCGTTGGGCGGCGATTTCAACGATCTGGATCGTGATCCCGCTGATGGTCGCCGGCTTGATATTTCTGATATTCCTCGTTGCATTGATCTATCTTATAGGGCGTTTGCTTGGCGTTACGTCGAAGTACGCTAGCCTCGCGCAAGAATACGTCGGTAAAGCGGCGCATTATGTTAAGCGCGGCGCGGAGGCGACGGTTGCGCCGATCGTTTTCTTAGGCGGCGTAAGCGCCAGTGTGCGCGCATTTTTTGGAAGGAAATAGATAATGAATAAGAGCAAAATTCTACTCTTTGGCGCGCTGACAGGCGCAGCGGTCGGACTGATCGCTGCATCGCTGTTGAACCGCCGCGTGGAAAAGAACGAGAGCGCAACTGCGCTGACTGCCGGCGAAGGGATGAAACTCGGTATGCTGGTCTTCGGCTTATTGCGCGCGGTCGCAAGCTTGAAAGAGAGCGCGTAAGCTATTGAAAGACGAGCGGTCGGTGTTCCCTATCCGCGTGTGATGCGCCTCCTGTAAATTAGATAGAGCGTTTGATTTCATTCGTAAGACAGCGACGACTTTAAGTCGTCGCTTGTTTCATTAATTTTCCTTTGCTGAGGCAAGCAATAGCGGGCGCTTAACGATAAAGCGATAACTGCTCTTTCCCCTCGTTGGAGAATGGATGGAAAATCTCCATCCAGTTTTCGGAGTTGCCCAGCGCGCCCCAACCGAATTGACGATACAGCTCGTGCGCGTCGCGAGTCGCCAGCGTCCAGCGGCGTAAGCCTTCCAGGTCGGGATGCGACATCACAGTTTCGATCAGCCGTTTGCCAAGCCCGCGCGAACGGTAGTCTTCGTGAATGAACACATCGCAGAGATAAGCGAAGATCGCATAATCGGTGACGACGCGCGCAATACCGATCTGCTTTTCCCCGTCATATAAGCCGAATACGAGCGAATTGGCAAGCGCGTGCTCCGTTCGTTCGCGCGGACGTCCCTGTGCCCAGTAGGCGCGCGAGAGGAAGTCGCAGATCGCGTCTACATCCAGCCGCGCTGGGTCGTCGCTGATGGTAAAGTTCTCATGTTTTACTTCGAAATGTCGCTTCATGGCGTAAGTTTATCATGGGTGATATTATCCAAATCTACGCGTCATTGTGAGAGCGGCGCTTTTTAGCCCGAAGCGATCTTCATCAACATGATCAGGAGATTGCTTCGCTCGCAACGACAGACACCCAAGGAGACTCATGCTCAAACCCATTCGTTGGAACACGTTTATACGCGACTTCTTCATGATTCAGGTCGGATTTCTGTTGTACGGTCTCGCGCTCGCTTTGCTCATACGCGCCGATCTAGGGACGAGCACCTGGCTCGTCTTCGAAATCGCATTGGCGGATATTTTCGGGATCACCATCGGGCGAATGACGATCTTCGTCGGATTTATTGTGCTGGCGATAGCGATGGCAATGCGTGAACAAGCAGGGTGGGGCACCTTAGCGAACATTCTCAGCATTGGTCCATGGCTCGATCTGTGTTTGCGATATTTACCGGATGCGCTTGGCAACCTGCCTTTGCAACTTTGCTTCTTCTTAGCGGGCGTTCTTGTGCAGGGAATCGCCACTGCCGTCTACATTGGCGTGGATGCAGGCGCGGGTCCGCGCGACAGCATGATGCTCGCGATTCACCGCGTGACGGGTTTGAGCGTGCGCATGGCGCGCGGCTTGTTGGAGATAGTCGTTGTATTTATCGGCTGGCTAATGGGCGGTCCGCTGGGGGTAGGGACGGTGATCTTCGCCCTATTGATCGGTCCCTCCGTACAGTGGGCGTTCAAGTTGTTTAATGTCAAGCCGCATCAGTCTCAAGCGGAATCGGTCGAAGCTGCCGCGGATTGATTCGCTGTAATTCCAACACTCCTCTTACGTCGCGTTGATCGACCGTCAATGCGGCGTTTGTTATAATCGCCCGTATGTCGTAATAACGACTTAAGTCGTTATTACGGGAGGATTATTAACTATGATGCGATTTGACCGATTTACAGAGAGAGCGCAAGAAGCTGCCCAACGCGCCGCGGAGATCATCCAGCGGTACGGGCATAATCAAATAGATACCGAACACATCCTGCTGGCGTTGATCGAACAGCCTGGCGGAGTGATTCCCCAAGTTTTGGAAAAACTAAGCGTTAGCCCCGAAGCGCTCACCGAGCGACTCGACGCGACGCTGCGCGCCAGTCCGAAAGCCAACATCTTCGGCGGCGGCGCGGGGCAAATCTTCATCACACCGCGCGTTAAGCGGATCATTGACCTTGCCAACGAGGAAGCCAACCGACTCAAAGATGAATACATTTCTACCGAACATATCTTCCTTGCGATTCTGACGGAACGCAACACGCCAGCTGCGCGCATTTTGGAATCGGCGGGGCTGACGCGCGACCGCGTCTACTCCGCTATTCAGGATTTGCGCGGCGGACAGCGCGTCACCGATCCGCAAGCTGAAACAAAATACCGCACGCTCGATAAATATTCGCGCGACCTCACGCAACTGGCGCGGGAGGGAAAACTCGACCCGGTCATCGGGCGCGATAACGAAATTTTGCGATTAATCCAAATTCTGTCGCGCCGCACGAAGAATAATCCGGTGCTGATCGGCGAAGCGGGCGTCGGCAAGACCGCGATCGTCGAAGGGCTGGCGCAGAAAATCGTTAATAACGATGTGCCGGAGATTTTGAGCGGCAAGAAAGTGGTAGCGCTTGATTTGGGCGCGATGATCGCCGGGTCTCGATTTAGAGGCGAATTTGAAGAGCGGCTTAAGGCTGTCGTTGAGGAAGTTCAGCGTTCGGGCGGCGATATCATCATGATGATTGACGAACTGCATACGGTCGTCGGCGCGGGAGCGGCGCAGGGCGCAATGGACGCGTCGAATATGCTTAAGCCGGCGTTGTCGCGCGGCGAGTTACAGTGCATCGGCGCGACCACGTTAGATGAATACCATAAGTACATTGAAAAGGACGCGGCGCTTGAGCGACGTTTCGCTCCCATTTACGTGGAGGAGCCAAGCGTGGACGATACGATTCAAATGCTGATGGGCTTGCGCGATAAATATGAGGCGCATCATAAAGTCCGTTTTGCGGACGATGCGCTGGTTGCTGCGGCGCGCCTCGCAGACCGGTATGTGACCGATCGTCGTCTGCCGGATAAGGCGATTGACCTAATGGACGAAGCCGCCGCAAAATTGCGCGTCGCTTTGTATTCCATGCCGCCCGATCTGAAGGCGTTGAAGGTCGAAATTGACAAACTGCAAGCCGAAGAAGAGCAAGCGGGCGTAGCGCGAGATTACGAACGCGCAGCGCAGAAGAAATCGGAGCGTTTGCGATTCGAAGAAGAATATAACGAGAAGCGCGGTAAATGGGAAGTGGAACATCAATTGGATGAGGAAGTCAACGTGGATGACATTGCCGCTGTGGTGCATCAATGGACGGGCATCCCGGTGACGCAAATGCTGGAGACTGAAGCCGAAAAACTTTTGCATATGGAAGCGCGTTTACACGAACGTATTATCGGGCAAAATGAAGCCATCCGCGCGATCTCCGATGCGATTCGCCGCGCAAGAAGCGGACTCAAAGATCCGTCGCGCCCGATCGGTTCGTTTATCTTTATCGGACCCTCAGGCGTCGGCAAAACGGAGTTGGCGAAGGCGCTCGCGTGGTTCATGTTCGACGATGAAGAAGCGCTCGTGCGCATTGATATGTCGGAGTACCGCGAGCAGCATACAGTCTCGCGTTTGTTCGGCGCGCCTCCGGGCTATGTCGGCTACGAAGAGGGCGGTCAACTGACTGAAGCGGTTCGCAGGCGACCGTATCGCGTCGTCTTGTTCGATGAGATCGAGAAGGCGCATCCTGAAGTGTGGAACGCGCTCCTGCAAATTCTGGATGACGGGCGACTGACCGATGGTCAAGGCAACGTGGTGGACTTCCGCAATACTGTCCTCATCATGACTTCGAATCTCGGCACTGAGTATGTGAGAAAAGGCGGCACCCTTGGCTTTTTACAATCCAAAGCCACCGATGAGGAACGCGACCAGCACGACAAGATCGAGAAGGCGCTCAAGGGCGCATTCCGCCCCGAGTTCTTAAACCGCATTGACGAGATCATCATGTTCTCGCCGCTCACGCTCGAACAAATGGAAGAGATTGTCGTCCTGCAAATGAAGGAAGTGCAGGATCGTTTGAACGAATACAATATCACCGTCGAATTGACCGACGCCGCGCGGAAGTGGCTGGCGCAGGCGGGCTACGATCCCGCGTTCGGCGCTCGTCCGCTGCGTAGAGCGATCCAAAAGAATGTGGAAAGCCCGCTTTCGATGGAGTTGCTCGGCAATAAATTTAAAGACGGCGCCGCAGTCACGATAGACGTGAACGAATCGGGGGATGCGCTTATCTTCCACACGATTGAGCCGACCGCGAAAAAGAAGACGAAAGAAACTGTCGCCGCATAGCATAAGACGAACGTATCCGCATTACGATTTGCGGGTGCGTTCGTCCTTTTAAGGACTGCGGAAGGCTTCTCAATGCCGTTGGGGCTGGAAGTCTTTCTGTCGTCGCGCCGAGCGTCTACGCCGCAACATAACAAGTTGCGATTCATGAGACGGCTTTGCGCTTTGGAATTAAATTGTATAAAGGATAATTTGTTCATGAATTCGAATACAACAATGAAAATTGTTGCAGCGATTAGCGCTGTTTTTCTCTGTTGTGTGTGCGCGGCAAGTATCGCGGCGGGCTATTGGGTCTATCAAGCGGCGCAAAATACCTCTACCGATTTTCCGTCGCCTATTAATGTCTCTGAGACCTCCTCGCCCACGCCGCAGGTCGAACGCCCAAATATCAATGAAGTCTCTACCGAGACCCTTGAAACGCTGGCAGATACGGTTGTGCCGGAAAATGATCCGTACGAGTTAGCGTGCCGCTTAAAGAATATCTGCAACGTTGCGGCGACTGTTCCTTCCAAACCATATAAGCTCGGCGATCGGGAAACCTTTTGGGTAATGAATGTGGATACAACAGAGAACTTCCAAACTAACGCAACGTTGCGCTACGTCGGCGAGCATATCTATTTTTGGATCGAGAACGGAGTGCGATACAGCGAAAGCGATCTGAAGCGACTGAGCGAGACGTTTGAAGAGAAGATGTATCCTATCAATCGCGAATTCTTTGGAAGCGAGCCGAATCCTGGCGTAGACGACGATCCGCATATCTTTATTTTATATGCGCGCGGCACCGGTCGTTCTAATGCAGGATATTTTTCTTCGCTAGACGCTTATAATCCGCTGGTGAATCAATATTCTAACGGGCACGAGATGTTCGTTTTTAATGCCGACAATATGAGGCTGAGCGATGCGGATACCTATGGCGCGTTGGCGCATGAATTTCAACACATGATCCATTTCAATACCGACCGTAATGAAGACACCTGGATTAACGAAGGCTTTGCCGTGGTCGCCGAGCTGCTAAATGGGTATCCGATTTATTTTGACTATTACTACATCTCCGATCCTGATGTTAATCTGACGGATTGGAGTCCAGATCCCGGCTCGAATGGCGCGCATTATGGTCAATCGTTTCTCTATCTGGCTTATCTTCTCGATCGCTTCGGGGAAGATGTTACCAAAGCGGTAGTGCGACACCCTGAGAACGGACTTGCCGGTATTGACGAAACGCTTGCTGAATTCAATATAACCGATCCGCAGAGCGGACGAACGCTTACCGCCGACGACGTGTTCATGGATTGGGCGGCGACTATGTGGCTTCAAGACCCATCCGTTGGCGATGGGCGCTATCGCTATAATAATTACCCCGAAGCGCCGCGTACGCTGGTTGCAGACACGATCGAGTCGTGTCCCGCTTCCGCTAATGGAGCGGTCAACCAATACGGCGTAGATTACTTCAAGATCAACTGCGCGGGCGACTACACCTTGAAATTCAGCGGCTCGACGCTGACAAGGCTTCTGCCAATGGATGCGAAATCGGGTAAGTATGCGTTTTGGTCAAACAAAGGCGATGAATCGGATATGACCCTCACGCGTGAATTCGATTTCACCAACATCAGCGCTCCGATCGCGCTTTTGTATTCAATGTGGTACGATCTTGAGACCGATTACGACTACCTCTTCCTCGAAGCCTCTACCGACGGGCAGACATGGCAGATTCTCGCAACGCCATCTTGTACGAACGAAAATCCTTCGGGCAATTCGTACGGTTGCGGCTACAATGGACAGACCGGCGCTTGGGTGCAAGAAGATGTAGATCTTTCACAATTTGCGGGCAAAAAAGTTCAAATCCGATTTGAATACATCACCGATGCGGCGGTTAACGGCGAAGGTTTCCTGTTGGACGACGTTCGCGTGGAAGCGGCAGGCTACACGTCCGATTTTGAAACGGATGACGGCGGCTGGATCGCCGAAGGATTCGCGCGCGTCGAAAACGTTCTTCCGCAAATTTACCGCCTAGCGCTTATCGTTGAGGGCGATACGACGACTGTGACTCAAATTGCAGTCAACGCCGATCAAACGGCTGAGTTTCCGCTTTCGCTGAAATCGGGCGAGAAAGCGATTCTAATCGTGACCGGTACGACGCGTTATACGCGCCTGCCTGCCGCATACCAAATTCATATTGAGAGGTAATACAATGGCTACTGCTCCAAAATCTGAAATCTTACATATGGTTGATCTGACAGACTATAACGACGGCTCGATTGTCAGCCGTCAAATTACGAAGGCGAACGCCGGCAACGTGACCTTATTCGCATTTGATCAAGATCAAGACTTGAGCGAACACGCCTCGCCGTTCGACGCGTTGGTCCATGTGCTGGATGGGGAGGCTCAGATCACGCTCGCTGAAACGCCGTTCCACTTGAAGGCCGGCGACGCGATTATCATGCCCGCTAACACGCCGCATACCGTGAAAGCGTTGACCCGATTTAAAATGTTGCTGACGATGATCAGAAAATAACGAACGGAAATTGATGGAAAACAGGCGCACATACAACATGTGCGCCTGTTTTCTTGTTTATGTTTGCGCCTGCGCCGACATTCCCCGCATAAACGAAACCGATAATACCAGCGGTATAAATGATAACGCGCCTGCGATGACCGCCATCATTGTGTAACCGGCGGCGTCGAAGATAAAGCCGCTGGTGAGGCTGATCAGCGCCGAGGCTAAGCCCATGAGGAGATCGTTCGCGCCTTGCGTGCGCGAGCGTTCCAGCGGCGAGAGTTGATCGGCAAGTAAAGTCGAGCCGCCCACAAAGCAGAAATTCCAACCGACGCCTAACAAGAAGAGTGCGAAGCCTAACGGAAATATATTCGGCGAGAGCGGCGCGGCAATGCACGAAAGAAGCAGAGCGAACGATCCGATTAGAATCATCTTGCCGCGCCCGATCGTATCTAACAGCCAGCCCGAGATGATCGAAGGCGCATACATGCCGAACGTGTGCGCTGAGATTACCGTATAAATAGCGCTGCGCGCGTGGTGATGATCTTCCATATGGAGCGAAGTGACGACCATGACGGCGACCATAACCACCTGCCCTAGCGTCATCGCCGCCACGGCGGTAATGGAAGCTGGCTGACGCAGGATTTCCCAAATGGAGCGCGCTTCGCCTTGCGGCGTCAATTCGGGGTATTGTTTCGCAACTTCTCTGCCTACGTCGCGCGGGTCGGGACGCAAGCCGGCGAATACGAAGACAGCCGCCAACGCGAACAATACCAGCGTGGCAAGATAGGCTCCCGCCAATTCATCCCAACCGATGCTGACAGCGAAACTGCCCATCGGCACGGCGGAAACGCGCGCCAGAATTGTGCCGATTACGCCGCCGAGCACCACCATCGAAATTGCGCGTCCGCGCCGATCTGGAGGGTTGACTTCCGCGGCGGCGAAGCGTCCCAATTGTACGGCGGAATTTGTCGCGCCCATCATCATTAATCCTACTAACACCAGCAAAAATGACGCATGTTGAATGGCGAATAGCACCAGCGTGTTGCCGACGATGCCGATCAACAAGCCGGCGACGATGCCGTTTCGTCGTCCAATGCGATCCATAATGACGCCCCAGGCTGAAGCCGACAGCGCGCCGCTTAATAAATAGGCGGCGGTGGGGACGGTGGCTAAGGAACGATGAGCGGCTAATTTAGCGCCGAGGATCGGGTTAATGGCTGCCGCTGCGATAAAGCCCGCCGATGCAAAACTCTGCGCAATGAACAGCGTGAATGTAATTTTGGTTGCAATATGTTTGAAATCTGTCATGAATTTGTCCTCTTCGAACGGAGGGATTATACATTGGGGCGAGTAAAATTCAGCGAGCGAGTTTAGAAAACTGTAAGCGTCGAAATCAGGCTGTAGCGCGGCGTAACGCGTTATACTTGTCAACGACGCGGCGAAAACGCCGCTTTAACCGTAGATATAAAGATGCCTTCTTCATCGAATAAACGTAAAACGATCGCGATTTTTGCCGCTCAAGTTGGGCGCGCCTGGGGCGCGGAATTCATCGCAGGCATTAATCATGCGGCGGAAGAGGCGAACGCCAATGTTGTACATTTCATCGGAGGGACTCTGGCGCGCTCAGCCCAATCGAAGCGCCCCGAAGATTCTTTCGATTTATATGATCTTGCCAAACCTGATCAATTTGACGGTTTAATCCTCACTGCCGACGTCGCGTATGGCGTAACAGCGGACGATTTGGCGCTGTTTCACGAACGTTTTCGCGGCATTCCCGTTGTGACGCAATCAGTGGAGCTTGAAGACGCGCACATGTTCATCGCCGACAATGTCGGAGGCATGCGCGCTGAAGTGCGCCATTTGATCGAAACGCATGGATATACAAAGATCGCGTTCGTACGCGGCATTGCCGGACAAATTGACGCTGAACAACGCTTTCGAGCGTATAAAGAAGAACTCGAAGCGCACAAGTTGCGCTTTGATGAGAAGTTGATCGCGCAGGGCGATTTCACGCCTGAAAGCGGACGGAACGCAGTTTTGACTCTATTCGACGAGCTCAAAATTCGCCCGCAAGCGATTGTTGCGGCAAATGATCGTATGGCGTTCGGCGCGCTTGAAGCGCTGCAAGAGCGCGGTATGCGCGTGCCGGATGACGTGGCGGTGACTGGCTTCGACGATCAGCGTGAAGCGCAAGCGACCGGCGCGCCGCTGACGACGGTGCGGCAATCATTTTACACAGCCGGGAAACAGGCGTTTGAAACGTTGTTGAGTCGCATGAACGGCGAAACGCCGCAAAAAATAACGGTGACGCCCACGCAATTACTAATCCGCTGGTCGTGCGGGTGCCTGCCTGAAAATGTGAAACAAGCCGCCGTTGCGCCGCGCGAGGTGGCGAAGACGGGTCGTTTGGAAAATAAGCGAGACGCTGCGATCCTGGCGCTATTAGACGTTGCCGGCGTCGCCGAAGGGGATTCTGCGCGCGGCGCATTCTACGAACGTTTTGAGCGTGCATGGGACTCATTTCTCTTGGCGTTGCACGATGTTGCCGCCGGCGACGACTTCCTGAAATCCATCAATGCTATGGTCGAGTTGATGCAAAAACACGGCTTATCCGCCGATGTCTGGCATAACGTTCTTTCAACAATGCGGCGTTATGCATTGGGCGGCATTGTTAATCATACAGTCATGCTGGTCGCCGAGAATCTCTTTCAGCAGGCGCGGCTGTTAACCGGCGAACTTTCGCGTCGTACGCAGGCGTATCGCAGGCTGGCGCTGGAACAACAGGAAAATATTTTACAAGCCTTTGGCTTTTCTATGGCTCCAGTGATGAACATGACCGAACTTGGCGCGGCAGTGTCGGACCATTTTCCGACGATGGGGATCGAACGCTGGTATGTGATGTATTACGGCGATACAAACGCGCCAGTCGGACCGTATAGCGTGTTGTTCCAATATGAAAATAACACTTTCAGCGTTCCGCAGAAACGTATTGCGCTTGTTACCGGTCAGTTAACTCCGCTGGGGCACGCGCCCTCGAAGCGACGAACGACGGCGATCGTGATGCCGCTGACGCTGGCGCGCAACCGCTTCGGCTTTATGTGGATCGAAATGAGCGCGCACGATTGGGAAGTGTGCGTGCGCGTGCGCAATCTTGTCAGCAGCGCGCTGTTGCGTATTACGCTGGTTCAGCAAAGGGAGCAGGCGCAACAACAGGTGGAAAAACTGCTCAAGGAGTCGCATAATCATGCTGCGGAGTTATCAATCGCCAAAGAATGGTCTGAGCAGACCGCCGCTGAGAATGCGAAGTTGTATTCAAGCGAGCAAGCCCGTCGCCGCGCGGCAGAAGCGCTGACGCGTTCGCTGCGTCAGATTTCGTCGCTTGGTAAAGTGGCGGACGTGCCGGCGCAGATCGTCGAACAATTGGAAAATATGTTGCCGCACGATCGCAGCGCTTTGTTCTTAGAAGGCGTGAACGGCATGGAACTTGCCGCGCATCGCGGCTTCCCACCCGGCGCGCCGATTCAAGAATTAAATTACAACATCAACGGAACGAACATTCTGCATTTTCTCACTAAACAGAGCGAACCCCTGCTTGTTAATGATACGCGGCAGACGCGCGGTTGGGGACAGTCGCCCTGGTTGCCGTCCGACCGGTCCATTTTAAGTCTGCCATTGTATGCAAAGAATAAATTCATGGGCATGCTGGTCGTTGCGCGCGGCGAACCGTCCGCGTTTAATCAAGATGACGTTTTGCTTGCCAGCACGTTCGTTCTGCAAGCCGCTATTGCATTAGAGAACGCGAATCTTTTTGACGAAGTTACACGCTTCAATGAGATGATGAATCGCATGGTCGAGCAGCGTGTGGAAGAATTAGGCGCGGCGCACGATACGCTGAAAAAGCTCGATAAGAACAAGAGTGATTTCATTCAAGTGGCGGCGCACGAACTGCGCACGCCGTTGACAGTCATCAAAGGCTATATGGGCATGGTCAGAGCCGCGCCCGCTGTGCAGGAAAATGCGACGATTCTACAGGCGGTGGACGGCGTGTTGCAAGGCGTAGATCGCCTGCATCAAGTAGTCAACAGCATGTTAGACGTCGCTCGTTTGGAGAATCAGGTTTTAAATCCACATCTCGAATTAGCGGCGCTTGCGCCGATTGTGCGCATTATCCAGAAGAAGCATGCGGACGATCTACAGACGCGCCGGCTTTCGCTCGTATTAGATTCCAGCCTCGATACGATCCCGCAATTGCTCGCCGATACGGAACTTATCCAAAAAGCGTTGGATAATGTTATTGTGAATTCGATCAAGTTTACGCCCGACGGCGGCAGGGTAGAGGTGAGCGCAGGGATAGCGACGAACGAAAACGGTCAGTTCTGTGAGATTCGCGTGCGCGATACCGGTATCGGCATTGATTCGGAAAATCTCAAAGTGATCTTCGAGAAATTGTATCAACTGGGTAAAGTCGAATTACACTCCTCCAGCCGCGTGCAATTTAAGGGCGGCGGGCCGGGTTTGGGGCTTGCTATTGCGGCGGGAATTGTCAAAGCGCATCACGGCGCCATTTGGGCGGAAAGCCCCGGCTACGATGAAGAGAAACTGCCTGGCAGCACGTTCTTTATTCAAATCCCGTTGGCAAAATAAAGACCCCCGAAACTCGGAGGTCTTTTCTCAATTTCTCGCCGCGCTTAATTTGACGTATGAATTTCCTCGTCAGTTATGGTAGCGTTAGGCGCGCCGCCGGTGAATCTACAAATGGATCGGACTGCCCTCTGCGCCATGCGCCGCTTCCATCAGCGCTTCTGAAAGCGTCGGGTGCGCGTGGACGTTGCGAGCGATCTCGCGCGGAGTCAATTCCATCATGTGCGCAAGCGTAAGTTCGGGGAGCAACTCGGTTACTTCAGGACCGAGCATGTGCGCGCCAAGAATCTCGCCGTATTTCTCATCCATCACAATTTTGACGAAACCCGCTGACTCGCCCAGCCCCAGCGCCTTGCCGTTCGCTTGAAATGGGAAGCGTCCCACTTTAACGGCATAGCCTTTTTCGCGCGCTTGCGCTTCGGTATATCCGAACGAAGCCACTTGAGGTTGGCAGTATGTGGCGCGCGGCATCATATCGTAATCTAACGCGACCGTTTCAACGCCGGCGATATTTTCCGCGCAGACGATACCCATTGCCGAACCGACATGCGCCAGCATGAGTTTGCCGGTCACATCGCCGATTGCCCAAATGCCGGGCACGTTAGTCTGCATTCGTTCGTTGATCTCCACCATGCCGCGCTCGCTCAGCTTAACGCCTGCCGCTTCAAGCCCTAGATTCTTGCTGTTTGGCGTGAAGGCGGTCGCTACTAATACCTGACTTACCTCCAGAGTTTCGCCCGGTAGTTTTACTTTGACTTTCGCAGCGGAGGTCTCGATGCTTTCGAACTTAACGCCGGTCTTAACCTTGATCCCTCGTTTAGCAAATTCCTTTGTTAATTCCTTGCTGATCTCCTCATCTTCGCGCGGCAGAAGACGCGGCAACAATTCAATAATGGTCACATCCACGCCGTAGGAATTCCAGATCGTGGCGAATTCCACGCCGATCGCCCCGCCGCCTATGATCGCGACGGACGCGGGCAACTTCTCTTGCATGATCGCCTCGACGTATGTAAGGATCTTCTTTCCGTCCACTTTTACGCCTGGCAACGTCGCCGCGCTGGCTCCGGTGGCAATAATGAAATTCTTCGCCTTCAGTTCGGTCGTTTTACCGTCTTGTAATGCAACCGATAGCGCGTCCTTAGATGTGAATTTTGCTTCGCCGCTGAAGACGGCAACGTTGTTCTTTTTCATTAAGAAGCCCACGCCCTTTGTCAAGCGGTCAGAAATCTGACGCGAACGCTTGAAGGCTGCGCCGTAATCCAATTTTAAATTATCGAATGAAAAACCGAATTCTTTACCGCGTTCGCGCAAAGTGTGCGCCACATCCGCGTTCTTCAACAGCGACTTGGATGGGATGCAACCGACGTTCAAGCATACGCCGCCCAGCCACTGCTTGTCTACAATTGCGACTTTCTGTTTCAGTTGTGCGGCGCGAATCGCGGCGACATACCCTGCCGGCCCCGCGCCGATGACGACCACATCGAAATTTTCTGCCATTGGAATCTCCTAAAATATATCGTTACAAGCTTTGTGAAGCGAACGTCTCATTCGCTTCAGACAAAGATCGAGAGCGTTATTGCAATAACATGATGACGTTATTTGCGGCTATTGTACTATTAAAGGAAAAACTCCTCGCTGAGAGGAGGCGTAAGACAAGGGCGAATGTGTAAAGAGACCTAAGCGGCGGCGGATAGCGGAATTTACAACCATCGTCTCACGCGAGACTTGTAGCCTGTATATATTTCTCCGAATTTTCGCTCCAGATACGCCTCTTCGCGCTCAATGACCAGTTTATTCATCAATAAAATGAACGCAGCCGTCAGTGGAATGCCCCATTCGTTTCCGAATGTAAGCGGAAAGCCCAGCAATATCAACGCCATGCCCAGATAGATCGGGTTGCGCGTAAAGCGGTAAATGCCGCTTGAAACAACCGTCTTCACCGAGCCATGCGGATTCAGCGTCGTACGCGCTTGGGTAAAGGCGTAAAACGCCCCCAGTCCCAATAGAACGCCGCCGCCCGCTAACGCTATCCCAATGTTGCGAATCGCCGGCAACGAGGCGATGATCGGTAAAACGATAAATTTCCCCAACGCCCAAGCGACCGCAATATGAATTAGGAACAACACCGGCGGGTGAATTTTTACATCTGCGTGATCTTTAGAATGTGTCATCGAAAATGCGATTCCTTAACGGGCCTGCCAACAGCGGGCGCGTTATTATGAACGGCGCTGTGTCAATGAATTGGCAGTATAGCCATAATCGTCTACGCTGTCATTATACCAGTTCGCCGAAAGAACGTTCGTTACGGTACAATCAGCGCGCATGCGTATCAAGAAAACCGATTTTCTTTGGATTTTTTCGCTTTCTGTCCTTCTTAGCGGGCTATTGGCGTTCTTACAAAGGGGAGGCTGGCTGGGATTCTTTGTTCTTTCTTTGCCAGCGTTGACCATTCTCAGAGTTTCTAGCGCTTGGTCTAATGGCGGACGCAAGCTTGCGCTAATTGTCGCTCTCGCATTTCTCGTTCGGTTAACGTTTGGAGCCGCGACCTATATATTGCTGCCCATCTATGGATACGCCGACTCGGAGGATAGCCAGGCGGGCTACTACTATACTGATTCACATAAACGCGACGATCAAGCCTGGGAGTTGGCGGTCTCAGGCAAGCCGCTCGCTGAAGCGTTCAGCGGCAAATATTCGTCCGATCAATATGGCGGACTATTGGCGTTGAGCGCGCTGACCTATCGCAGCCTTTCGTCCGACGCGCAACGCCCGTTGCTATTAATATTGCTGGCGGCGTTTGTCGCCGCGACGGGCGTTCCTTTTTTCTGGAAAGCGGCGGAGCGGACCTTTGGCGAGAAGATCGCATGGGTTTCCACTTGGATTTTCGCGCTCTATCCCGAATCAATTATGCTGGGCGGGTCTGCCATGCGCGAGCCTTATCTATTGACGTTTTCAGCCGTCGCATTCTGGGGATTCGCGGCGTGGCGCGATGCAGCGATGTCGCCCTCTCGCGCCACCATCCTTGCTTTAGGTCTGAGCCTGTTCGGCATGCTGTTAATCTCGCCGGCGGCGGCTGTGTTCATGTTAATCGTCTTTGCCGGTTGGACAGTCCTTTCGCGTAGACGTTCAAGCATTTCATGGAAAGTTGTGCTAGTCTTTGGGCTTGTGTTCCTGCTTGGTTTGCTCGCGCTTTCGACCTCGCTCAACCGAAAAGGAGTCTTTGAAGACGCTTCGCCGCTTTCGGTGTTGAACAGTTGGCTCCAACTTTCGGTTAAGTGGAATGCCTATCAGATCGAGCGCGAATCGGGCTGGATACAGAAACTATTCGACGAAATGCCCGAAGGCGCGCGTTTGCCGTTCGTCGCGTTGTATGGCGTCTTACAACCCGTGTTGCCTGCCGCGCTGATCGCGCCGACGCTTCCTATTTGGAAGATCATTGCGATTGCGCGCGCGTTGGGTTGGTACGCATTGCTTCCGTTGTTGATTCTCTCTATGGCGGCAAACTCAAACTTCAGCCGTGATTTGAAGCGCGCTGAGAGCGACCGCAATATCTTTATCTGGCTGGCGCTTCTCGTCTGGATATGGATCCTGCTTGCCGCGCTTCGAGGCGGAGGCGACCAGTGGGACAATCCGCGCTATCGTACGATCATGTTTATGTGGCAGGCGCTCCTTGCAGGGCATGTTTGGATATGGCGACAAGAAACGAGAAGCGTTTGGTTTGCTCGTACGATTGCATGCGAGGGCGTTTTTATTCTGATCTTCACGCAATGGTACGCGAGTCGTTACTTTCATATCGGCGGACAGATGTCCTTCGTTGTAATGATTGCAGCAATCATCGGTTTGTGGGGAGCGATCGTAGGCGGCGGGTGGTGGCTGGATCGCAGGCGCAATCAAACGCGCGCAATGTAGGTTATAATTCAGCCACTGAATTTTGAAACAGGAGATGTAATGCCCACCGCTCTTATTACAGGCATCACGGGTCAAGACGGGTCGTATCTTGCCGAGTTATTGTTGTCGAAGGGATATCGCGTCATTGGCGTGGCGCGCCGATCCAGCACAATGACCTACGAACGGATCAATCATTTACTAGACGATATCACCGTCGTGCAGGGCGATTTGCACGATCAGGGCTCGTTGCTCTCGTTCCTCGAGGAATATAAGCCGACTGAAGTGTACAACCTTGCGGCGCAATCATTCGTGCCAACCTCGTGGAATCAACCCGCTCTGACGGGCGAGATCACCGCTCTTGGCGTAACGCGCATGTTGGAAGCGATTCGCTTTATCAATCCGAAAATTCGCTTCTATCAAGCCTCATCCAGCGAGATGTACGGTAAGGTGCTCGAGGTGCCGCAAAGCGAAACGACTCCGTTCTATCCGCGCAGCCCGTACGGCGTGGCGAAAGTGTATGGACATTGGATCACGGTCAACTATCGCGAGTCGTATGACCTATTCGCCGTTTCGGGGATCTTATTTAATCACGAGAGTCCGCGCCGCGGCGTTGAATTCGTTACCCGCAAAATCTCAGACGGCGTCGCGCGCATCAAACTCGGACTGTCGAAGGAACTTCGCCTCGGCAACCTTGAGTCTCAGCGCGATTGGGGCTTTGCCGGCGATTATGTCGAAGCAATGTGGCGCATGTTGCAGTTAGATGAACCCGATAACTTCGTCATTGGCACAGGCGAGACTCACTCTGTGCGCGAGTTTTGCGAGATCGCGTTCGAACGCGCCGATTTAGATTATAAGGACTATGTCGTGCAAGACGAACGTTTTTATCGCCCTGCCGAAGTGGACTTGCTGATCTCCGACCCATCCAAAGCGCGTTCGATCTTAGGTTGGGAGCCGTCCATTAGTTTCAAAGAATTGGTCACGATGATGGTGGACGCCGACATGAAGCGCCTGAACGGCAAATAATTTGTCATGAAGCCTGAAAGAAAATTTCCGCTTATTGAGGTCGTCGCTGCGTTGGGAGCGCTCCTCTATGTAGCGCGATCTTTATATTTTGCGCATTCCGCGCTCTCGATCGGCGATGAAGGAGCCTATCTATTCAAGGGGTTTGTCTTTGCGCGCGGCGATTTTTCCCCCTTTCAAGATTATGGCTATTGGACCAACAAAGCGCCGTTCGCCTTTCTGATCCCTGGATATATTCAATATTGGTTTGAGGCTGGTTTGCGCGAAGCCCGTTATTTTGCGCTTCTCGTCAGTTTTTTCATGTTGGCTGGCGTGTGGATTCTCGCGAATCGCTTGGGTGGTAAAACCTGGGCGGCTGTCGCCATGTGGGTCTTTGCGCTGTCTGACGCCAATGTTTCATTTTACAGTCAGGCATTGTCGCAAGGATTGGTCGCCTGTATGCTCGTGTGGGTATTCGTTTGTGCGCTTGGCGAAGATCGTCCATTGTGGCAGATCATCCTTGCTTCAGCGTTGTCGGTCCTCATCGTGATGACGCGGCAGAACATGGTCGTTTTCCTTCCCTTGCTCGTGCTATACATTTTCTGGCAGTATGGAAAAAAAGCAGGATTATGGTCTCTGACTTCAAGCGTGGCTTTGTTCATCTTCTTTCATATTGTCTATTGGCCCAACATTATGCAATTGTGGGCGCCGTGGCTGCCCGAATCGTTGACGCCGTTTCTCGACAACTTTCGTTCGTTCGCGTTATCCGGGTACGATACTTTTAATATTGGGAACTTGAGCCGTATCCAATCCGCCGCTATCGGCATTCAACATCACTTCTTCCTCTTGTGCGGATTTGTAGGCGCGTTGATTCTTTTTCCTCCGAGAGCAAACTGGAAGAGCGCGAGTCAATTCAAGACCGCCGTCTTCTTGGGCGCGTCCTTTCTTTCGCTATTCCTCATGCACACATGGGGCTCGCTCTTTAATCAATTTTGCATCCAATGCTTTTCGCCGTATCAAATGTTTTATTCCGTTGCGGGATTTTTATTCATCGTCCTCGTATTTTCCAACGGCGTCAGCGACTCGACATTCCGCCGCGCCATTCTTCTCATTGTCTTGTTGACGTTCGCAGCGGGCTTGGGTTCCTATTATTTTCAACGCATAGGCGCGTGGTCGCTGGCAGCAATTCAGTTTCCACGCGTCAACGACGCGGGTCAATTCACATGGGCGTCGCTAGGAGAAGTTCTTACATACATCTTCAACCTACCGCTCGATGTTCAAAAACGAGTTGGCGCGGCGATGACAGGCGTGCTTGTTGGAATCGCGCTCTTAATTCTCTATTGGGCTTTTCAACGATTCACCCCCATCAAAAACTGGACGGGACAAAACGCTTCTCTCGCGACCCTCAACCTGTTTCTTCTCGTCGGCGTGATTCTCCCTCCCGCCGCCAACGCAGGGACGTATGCCACGCCATGCTCGACGAATTTCCTGACATACTACGAGCAAGCAGGGCACGCTCTCGCAGACGCAATTCCGCCCGATAGTTTGGTCTACTGGAAAGGAAGCGGCAGGCATATAGCGATGCTTCTCTATTTAAAAGATATGCGCTACTTCCCTCCGCAGATCACGGCGGGAGCGGGCTACGTCCGCACAGGAGACCCCGACCGATTGCTGCGCTTCGGCTTGTTCAGCGATGAAATGGATTCGCAGTGGCGTGAATCCGCCGATTACTTTATTATTTGGAAGGGATACCCAAATACCGAACTGGATGATTTCCAAAACGATCCGCGCTATGAATCTATCCCGTTCGACATGGAAAATCTATCCCAATGCGAAGATGTGCTGTACTTGTTTAGGAAACGACAATGAATCTCTCCCTTGTGATCCCCGTTTACAACGAAGCGGCGAGCCTGCCCTTGTTATACGAAGCGATTGAAAAAGCGCTGAAGCCTCTCAAACAAAAATGGGAGGTCATCTTTGTGGACGATGGCAGCCGCGATAACAGCCTTGATGTATTGAGGGCGCTCGCCGAGAAGAATCTAAATCATGTTCGCGTGCTGGTCTTTCGCCGCAATTTCGGGCAGACCGCCGCCATCTCGGCGGGCATTGACCACGCGCAGGGCGAAACGATCGTGTTGATGGATTCCGACCTGCAAAATGATCCCGCAGACATCCCTCGCCTGCTGGTAAAACTTGACGAAGGCTACGATCTTGTCAGCGGCTGGCGCAAGGATCGTAAAGATAACCGCTTCACTCGCACTATTCCATCGAATATTGCTAATTGGTTGATTTCCGCTGTGACCGGCGTGCATCTTCATGATTACGGCTGCACGCTCAAAGCCTATCGCCGCGAAGCGCTAGGCGGATTCCGCTTATACGGCGAAATGCACCGCTTCATCCCCGTCTTCGCGCATTCAGTCGGCGCGCGCATCGCTGAGATTCCCGTCAACCATCACCCGCGCAAGTTCGGCAAAGCTAACTATGGTTTGGATCGAACCGTGAAGGTCATCCTCGATTTGTTTACGGTGAAATTCCTGCTCGAATATTCGCACAAGCCCATCCGTTTGTTCGGCGGAGCGGGAGCGAGCCTTATGTTGATAGGCATCGTTGACCTCGCGTATATTTTCTTCCGCCGCATGTTTTTTAGCGTGCCTGCGTCCACGTCGCCTCTATTGCTTGTAGGGGTGATGTTTGTAATTCTCGGATTTCAATCCATCCTCATGGGGCTGATCGCTGAACTGCTCGCGCGCACCTATCATGAGGCGCAACATAAACCGACGTATATGCTGAGAGAGATTATTCAGGGAAAACAGAAGAGAAAATGACCGCTTGGGTCTCCAAACATAAGAATTTATTTCTGCGCGCATTGGGAACGATCTTAGCGACAGGATTAATTATTTTTTTGATTCGACGCGAAGGTTGGGACCAGATTACAGATTCGTTAAAGCAAATTCCGCCAGCCGTATTGTTATTGGCGTTATTCTTTGCGTTAATCTCGCGCTTGTTGGTCTCTTTCCGTTGGCACGTTCTGCTTCGTTCGGGCGGTATAACGATTCCTCTCTTAAGGACAATTCAATTAACTTTGACCGGTTTGTTCGCATCCAATTATTTGCCCACCACGATCGGCGGCGACGTAGTGCGTTTAGGCGGGGTGATCAGCCTAGGGTACGATCGCGCCATTTGCCTTGCCTCGATTGCCGCAGATCGTCTCGTTGGCATGGTTGGCATGTTCTGCGCAGCGCCGTTTGGGCTGATCCCCGCTTGGAATACCTTAGGCGCGGCGCATGTGACATTAAGCGCGATGCCTCCCATGGCTAAGAAAATAGCAGGCTTTATTCGACGACTGCTTGATTCATTTTCGATATGGTTTAAGCAGCCTGTTGCGTTGATTTCTTCTCTGCTGTGTACATGGGGCAATATGATCTTTATCTTTGCGATAGCGTACATCTTGATACAAGGATTAGGCGAACATGTTTCATATGCGCTTATTGCAGGCGTTTGGAGCCTTGCTTATTTCGTCACGCTTATCCCCATCTCAATTAACGGCTATGGCGTGCAGGAACTTTCGCTTACTTTTCTGTTCTCGCATATTGCGGGGCTTAGTCCTGCCGTAAGTTTGACCGTTGCTGTATTGATGCGCGTTATTTTTCTCGCAGCAAGTTTACCGGGCGCATTCTTTCTTCCCTCTGTAATGGCTGCCGTATCCGATGCCCGCAAAGGATCGTCGTGAATATGCGTATCCTCGTTTTAAATCACGAATTCCCGCCGGTGGGCGGCGGCGGCGGACGCGCGGCAGAAAGCATTTGCCAAGCCCTCGCCAAGCGCGGACATGAGATCAAAGTTTTAACGTCTCACTTCAAAAATTTACCCCGTCAGGAACAGCGAGAGGGGTACGAGATCGTTCGGATACCTGTCATACGGACTCAAGCCTTCCGCGCCAGTTTTCTCTCGATGGCTCTCTACGTTCTTTCGGGACTTTGGGCTGGGTTCCGGCTCATCCGCTTCTTCAACCCCCATGTGATTCACGTCCACTTTGCCGTACCCGCTGGCGCGCTGGCATGGGCGCTTTCTCGTTTCACGCGCATTCCCTATGTGTTGACCGCCCATCTTGGCGACGTGCCCGACGGCGTACCCGAAAAAACGGACGGTTGGTTTCGCTTTATCTTTCCGTTCACGCGTTGGATCTGGCGCGACGCTAGCGCGCGAGTCGCGGTTAGCGAATATACGCGTTCATTAGCGCTCGAACAATACCCTCAAGAAATCCTTGTCATCCCCAATGGGGTGGAAGCGGACTTGGAACGCCCCGCTTTGATTCGCGTCAACGATCCTCCTGTCATCGTTTTTGCCGGTCGATTCATGGAACAAAAGGATCCGCTTATGATCGTTCAAACTCTAAGCGAGATGAAAGACCTCTCGTGGAGATGCATTATGATTGGCGACGGCCCGTTAGCGCCTCAAGTGGAAAAATCTATTGCAGAATTTGGAGCAGAGGATCGTTTTCTATTAACAGGCTGGATCGCGCCTGATGAAGTGATGAAACAGTTCGAACGAAGCGACATACTCTTCATGCCCTCTCTCTCAGAGGGACTTCCCGTTGTGGGCGTGCAAGCGTTGGCAAAGGGCCTCGCTATCGTCGCCAGCCATATCGGCGGATTCGTAGATTTGGTGGATGAAGGTCAGAATGGGTATTTGGTTGAAGCGAGAAGCAAGGATAAATTTAAATCGAAATTGCGAGAATTACTCGTAAGCCCCAGCCGTTTGTTATCATTTCGTCAAGCCAGTTTGGAAAAAGCGAAATTATTTGAAATCTCTCGTATCGCCGAACAATATGAAGATCTATTTACCGCTGTGTTGGAGAAGGGAAAGTAATATGACGCGAGAATTTAACTTCAAAGAAGGCGACGGCTTTTCATTCGAGCGATTCATTTCCGCCGACGACGTAAAGAAATTCGCTGAGATTGTGGGCGATTCGAATCCGATTCATTTAGACGAATCATTTGCCGAGCGATCGTTCTTCAAAAAAAGGATCGTTCACGGCGCGTTCTTGGGCGGGTTGATCTCGAAAGCGCTGGGCGTGGATTTTCCCGGCGAAGGCGCTGTGTATATTTCGCAGAACTCCGCGTTCAAACGCCCGGTCTTTGTTGATTCAATCGTGAGAGTGGAAATAAAAGTAACGCAAGTAAACTCGGAGAAGCGACGACTCGCGTTGGATACGACGATTCTAAACGCGGACGGGAAAGCCTGCCTCGTCGGCTCAGCCGAAGTGTGGCTGCCGGAGTAACGGATGAAAGCCATCGCCTCCATTGTTGGCGCCAGACTTTAATAAGGATATAAATAAAAAGTCAGCCGAGATATTAAATTCGACCGACTTTTTATTTATCAATTGCCGTCAAGTTTTATGGATTGAAGGCTACGGGGATTGCATTGAATTGCCGCCTTCGAGCTCCACGCCTGGAGCGACCTCTTCAAAGAGATCCGCTTCGGCTTCTACTTTCACAATCTTAGATAGCTTCGCCCAGTTCACTACTAAATATCCGGAGGGAGTATCTCGATAGAAACCAAAGCCAACCTGCCCTGTACGGAAGGATGGATCAGCAACTTTCGCAACCAGTTTGCCGTTAATATAGAACTTGAAATTTGAGCCGTTCGCTCTCACTTGAAGGGTGTTCCAACCATTCTTTACAATCGCGGAACTGGCGGTCCAATCTTTTAATGCCACTTCAGCGCCCTTCGCGGGATACTTCCAGATTGAGAACGTGCCATTATTAGTGTAAGCGAACCAGTAGGAGGATTTCCAATACTTAACAGCTGACAACGAGTTAGGGTTGCCGCGGATAATCACGCCGTTTGCAAATGCGCCTACCCGCTTCATGCGAACTGAGTAGACGAAGTTGCTATAGTTGCCAACCCGTTTGGCGGAAGCCATCCGGTCTTTTATGCCATTCGAGCGATAATAACCGGCGCCGGTTAATTTCCAAGCGCCTGCTACTGCCGACCAGCCCGCAGATGAACCGTTAAAGGAACTGTTGAAGTTTTTGCTGACAGCCTCTCCTTGGGCAAAAGCAGTGGCGCTAAAAGACAGAGACAGGATTAAAATTAGAGATAGAAAAGTTGTTTTAATTCGATTTCGAATAGACACTGTATGTTCTCCTTGCTAGTTAGATAGTCAGTATAAAAAGTAAAACGCAAGTAAAATACTTGCTGAATTTTCAACCTTCCGATGATATGTAATCCTATATCATATCGTTCGGACTCGCAAGGCTTTCCAGCGAATTGTATGTTTTTTGCAAGGTTACTTAACTAGGGTCCTAATCTTACGTCGTTCTGAGCGCAACGAGGGATCTTGGATTTAAGTCTCTCAAAGATGAAATCCAAGATTTTCCGTCGTCTTACTTCTAAAGAGCGAGAAAAGGATTTTATATACGCGCGCTAGGCATTAGATTTGAAATGCGAATAAACCCTGAAGAATTTATGCCAAATGAGCGGCGTTTACGCTCTAACGATGTGCGCATGGATTTGCGGTTGTCTCGCGTTCGGTCTTCCGTTCGCGATCGCCTATGCCGACGCTGACCTCGATGATGCGGGTTTTGATTTCCTGTTGAAGATTCCCAACAAAGAGGATAACATTCACGCGCACGGAGATGCCATCCGCGAGTTTGCGTATCGGATGCGCAGCGTCCGCGTGGACCGCTGCTTTGCTTGAAACTCGAATTGACTCGAAGCAAAGGAAATCATGCGTCTGAAACTTTTTGAAGAGATACTTAACGATGCAAATGCCAACCACCCGTGAACTATTCCTGCGATTGCTCATCATCGCGCTTGCCACATTTTTATTAACCGCCGCCAGCCTTGAATTCTATAACATCGCGTGGGGGACGGGCGAATGGCTGGGCGAGTTTTCGCTGAAGTGGTTTGCTGCGTTCGTTTTGTTCGAGGCGTTCTGCGTTGCTTGCCTCGAAGCGACGATCTTCACGACGTGGCGCAATGAGCAATTTTATTCCGTGCTTGCTCGCGTTGCGAAACTCCGTAACAAACTTGGCGTTGTGCGCTGGTTTTTGAGCGCGGTCGTTCTCATCCTTCCCATTTGGATCCTGCAATACACCGCGTGGGGACTCGTTCTACACGGACAATATCTGCGCTGGCTGTTGTGGGCGGCTTCTGGCATATTGCTCGGCTTCTTGTTGACGCGCTCCGATGAACATGCGGTTGAATGGCTTGGAATATTATCCGCGTTAACTCTGATCTCAGGCGCGGCGGTCTTCATCTTGTCGCTCGGTAACGTGACGAGTTATCCGTTTTCGCTGGGCTGGTCGGAGGGAAATCGCTGGTGGGATTATTCGATCCTCTTCGGGCGCGATATTTATATCTATCCCGAAGATAAGCCGATTCCTGTTTTGCTCGACATCGGCAGGCAGTTCATCGGCGGGATTCCGTTTTTGATTCCCAACGTAACCATTTGGCAGGCGCGACTCTGGGTTGGATTAGTGAACGCCGTGCCGTATTTCATTCTCGGTCTCGTCGCGTTCAAATCCGCGCAGTTCAACCGCTGGCAATGGATTCTCGTTTCAGTGTGGACGATGATCTTCGTACTTCAAGGTCCGATCCATCCGCCGTTGTTGTGGTGCGCGATCCTTGTTGCGTTCGCGTGGGGCAAGCCATTGTGGCTGGCTGTGCCGTTGATCCTCGTCACAAGTTATTTTGCCGAAGTGAGTCGCTACACCTGGTTGTTTGCGCCTGGCATGTGGGCGGCGATGCTGGAGTTTGCTGGCGGGGATTCAATATTAACCGCTGAGAGCGCCAAGGACGCGAAGAAAGATTTAAAACTTGGCGATCATAGCGGGCTTCGTGGTTCGAACGATCGCGCCGCCTGGGTGCGCGCAATTTCAGTCGGCGTGGCAGGCATCCTCGGCGGATACGTTGCGCCGTTCTTTATCCCAACGATTCTTGCTCGGCTCTCCCCGAATGTTTCCTCCAGCTTCGGCGGCGGCGTGACGTTGTCCGGCGTCAGCGCGGAAGCGAGCTCGCAGGAATTGCTTTGGTATCGTCTGTTCCCGAACGCCACGTATCCCGAAGGGATTTTGCTCGGCTTGCTTCTCGCGGTGGGACCGTTGATCGCCGTGCTCATTTATTTATCGGTGATGCGGCGATGGACGTTGAACGTATGGCAAAAACTTGCGGTCATCCTCCCGTTGCTTGCGTTTCTCGTCGTCGGCTTGATCGTCAGCGTGAAGATCGGCGGCGGCGGCGACTTGCATAACATGGATATGTTCATCCTTGGCTTGTTGTTTGCAGGCGCGATGGCATGGCATCGTTCGGGCGCGAAATGGATTGTCAAAAGCGCTGCGTCGCCTGTGTGGATTCGACTCGCGATGCTCTTTATGGTTGTCTATCCCGCATACTATCCGATGAAGTTCATCGCGCCGAATCGAGTGGCGGAGGAAGATATGACGTGGGTGATGACCCTCGCCGATATTCCGCCGCAAGGTCCGTTCCCTGAATTGCTTCCGTATGAAACCGATTCGGACAAAGCGCTAAAAGTTATTCAGAACGCGATCGAAGAAGCCGCGCCGAGGGGCGAGATTCTGTTCATAGATCAACGCCAACTGCTTACTTTTAAATACATCACCGGCATCCCGCTCGCGCCGGAGTACGATAAAAAGGTCCTCATCAACGAAGCGATGAGCGCCAGCGAATCATATTTCCAAGCTTTTTACCGCGACCTTGCCGCGCAACGTTTCTCGCTCATCATCACTAATCCGCTGCACGAACGAGTCCAGACTGAGGAAGATAATTTCGGCGAAGAAAACAACGCCTGGGTTAAGTGGGTCTCTGCGCCCGTGCTATGTTTTTATGAACCGTTGGAAACTTTGAAGAAAGTTAGAATACAATTGCTTGCGCCGAAGCAGGATGTTTCGACATGCGTGAAATACCTAATACCGTAGGAGTTTTAATGTCCGTTACATTTAATAGACCTACGCAAGTTGGCAACGAACTTGAATATATTCGGCAAGCCCTGCAGTCGTCGCATATTTCGGGCGACGGAAATTTTACGAAGAAAGCGCATGTCATTCTCGAACAGGCGGTGAACGTCCCTAAGGCGCTGCTCACCACTTCCTGTACGCACGCGCTGGAAATGTCCGCGCTGCTGCTCGATCTTAAAGAAGGAGATGAGGTCATCGTACCCTCGTTCACATTCGTTTCGACGATCAATGCGTTCGTCTTGCGCGGCGCGAAAGCGGTCTTTGCCGACGTTCGACCTGACACGCTTAACCTCGACGAATCTAAACTGGAAGCGTTAATCACTCCAAAGACGCGCGCCATCGTCGTAGTGCATTATGCAGGCGTCGGCTGTGAAATGGACGCGATCATGGAAATCGCCAATCGTCACAACATCCCTGTCATCGAAGATAACGCGCATGGCTTGTTTGGCAAGTATAAAGGCAAGAATCTCGGAACATTTGGAGTATTGGCGGCGCAAAGTTTTCACGAGACGAAGAATCTCACGTCGGGCGAGGGAGGCGCGCTGCTTATCAACGACGAGAAATATTTTGACGACGCCGAAATTCTGCGCGAGAAAGGGACGAATCGCAGTCGCTTCTTCCGCGGACAAGTGGATAAATACACATGGGTAAATCTCGGATCGAGTTATCTTCCTTCTGAAATCCTTGCGGCGCATTTGTTCGCTCAGCTAGAAAAGCGTGAGGAAATTCAATCTGCCCGTAAAAAGATTTGGGAAACGTACTATAAGGAACTCGGCGCTTGGGCAGAGGAGAATCGTGTGCAAATGCCGTTCGTGCCTGCGTACTGTGAACAGTCTTACCATATGTTTTATCTGCTCTTTCCCAGCCTTGAAGCGCGGACGAAAGCCATCTCCCACTTACAGGAGCGGGAGATTCTCGCCGTTTTTCATTATTTGCCGTTGCATCTTTCGCCGATGGGTGAAAAATATGGCGGTAAAGTCGGCGATTGCCCGGTGACTGAGCGCGTTAGCGATCAGTTATTACGTTTACCATTTTATACAAATATGACTGAAGAAGAACAAAAGACGGTGATAAGCGCGTTGAAAGAGTTTGCCGTTTAAGGCTCGGGGCTTCCTCGCAATGACATAATGAAAATAATTTTAATGAACCTCCCCTACTTCCTTCCCCGCCTCGTCCGTCACTTCATGCCCGAAAAACTCGTGCGGGCATTGTTATTGCGGAGCATCATTATCCGCCCTGGGTTGGAAACGAGCAACCCGTTCGCCGCCGTTCAACGCTACGTGGACGTGCTATCCGCGCGCGGACTCACGTTCAAAGATAAACGCGTCCTCGTCTTCGGCTACGGCGGTCGCTTCGACATGGGCTTCGGCTTGCTGAAAGAAGGCGCGGAGCATGTCATCCTGTGCGACAAGTACGCGCCTCCCGATGAACCGCACAACCGTCGTTTGTACGGAGCGGAGGATAAATATTTCTTCGCCGACAAAAGCGGGTGGCGCCCGCGCCCTGAGTGGATGACCCTGCTCGAAGACGACATCCGCGACCTGCAAGCGCGCGGCGATATTGAACCAGTGGATTTTGTGCTGAGCAGTTCGGTCTACGAACACGTTGACGACGTGGAAGGCATCACGCGCGCCCTCGCCGCGTTGACGGAGCCCGACGGTCTGCACATCCATTTTGTGGACTTGCGCGACCACTTCTTCAAATATCCCTTCGAGATGTTGCGCTTCTCCGCAAACGCGTGGAAGAATTGGTTGAACCCGTCCAGCAATCACAACCGCTATCGCTTGTGGAATTATCGCAAAGCCTTTGAAGATTGTTTTGCAAATGTCGAGATCGAGATCCTCACCAGCGAAAAAGAAGCGTTTCTCAAACTTCAGCCGCACATCAAACCCGAGTTTATCAGCGGGAACATGGAAGAAAATATTGCCGCAACGATTCGGGTGATTGCGTCCAAACCGAAATAAAAGCATCCGCAGATTAAGCAGATTCCACAGATTTTAAAAATCTGCGTCATCTGCGCAATCTGCGGATAACTCTATGAACTTCATCACCCCTCCCTCCCGCCGCACATTCTGGCGCGTGATACTCGTTGTCACTGCCGCGCTGTCGTTGCTGTCCATTTTTGATTTGATCAATCTCGCCGCGAAGTTGGATGTAAATCTTTCAACGCAAATCTCATGGCAGGCGGGGATTGCCGCGCTTGCGATGTTAACTTTGCTGGCGCTGTTGGGGCTGGGTGTCAGTTTGAGATCGGGCGACCAACTTTGGGGTCGAATCGAAGCGTTGGGTTTCATCCAAAAAAGAATCGGCATCGTTATCATCGTCGCCGCGTTGATGGGCTTTCCGCTCGTCATCTCGAATTCTTTTTTTCAACAAATTCTCGGCGGTGAGGCGTGGGTGCGACTGCTCGTCTTTTGGATGTTCGCGCTCGCGGGCATGTGGGGCGTAAAAATTTTTCGCAACGAGTTGTCGTGGTCGGTCGCGCTGATCGCGTTCATGTTGTGTCAATCGGTTTTGCTTTTGCTCCTCATCAACATTCCATCGGTCACCGCGTATCCGTTTTCGATGGGCTGGTCGGAGACGAGCCGCTATTATTATCCGTCGCTGTTTCTCTCGCACAAAATTTTCGGCGAACAATTTGGATTGCCCATTCTTCATCCCACGTTACATTTTTTGCTCGCCGCGCCATATCTGTTCGACGCGCCGTTGTGGGCGCATCGTTTCTGGCAAACGTTTTTGCGACTCGCGCTCGCGGGCTTGATCGTGCCCGCGTTGATGTCGCGCCTTGCGATTCAGGATCGCGGCGTGAAAATTTTTGCAGGCATGTGGATGATCCTCTTTTTGTTGATGGGACCCATCTATCTGCATTTGACAATCCCCGTGCTGATCCTCCTTTGGGGATTTTCGCCTCATTCCTCGACGCGGGCTTGGGTCGCCGTTCTTTTGGCTTCTCTCTGGGCTGGGACGAGTCGCGTCAACTGGTACGTGGTGCCAGGCATGATCGCCGCTGTGTTGTATTTGCTTGAAGTTCCGTTCAACGGGAAAAATTTCTGGCGATATATTTTCAAACCCGCCTCATGGTTTTTCGTTGGGACATTAACCGCGTTCGCTTCGATGCAGGTCTACATCGCTTTTTCGGGCATTCCCAACCCCGAAGATTTTTTCACCAGTTTATCTTCGCCGTTGTTGTGGTATCGCTTACTGCCGAACGAATCGTACGCGTTCGGAATTTTGCCCGCCGCGCTCTTCGTCTCCCTCCCAATGTGGATCGTGCTGTACGCCCAATTTCGCTCCTGCCGCGCGGACTGGCATCCCGTGCGAATACTTTTCATCCTCGCCGCGTTGCTCGCGCTGTTCGTCGGCGGGTTGATCGTCAGCCTCAAGATTGGCGGCGGCGCGGACTTGCACAACCTCGACGCATATTTCACCATGCTGTTGATCGTGTTTTCATATTTGGTCTTTGCAAGATACACTCCCGAAGACCAACAAAAACGGACTGCGGAATTCATTCCGCTACCCTGGGGCAACGTAATGTCTGTGATTGTCATCCCTATCCTGTTTTTGACTCAATCGAATATCGCCTTCAAAACCTACGACCCCTCCCGAACCGACGCGGTCTTGCAGAGTTTGCAGGCAAACGTGGACGAGGTCAATGCGGACGGCGGCGAGATTCTCTTCATCACGCAACGGCACCTCATTTCGATGGGAATGCTCCATGATGTCACCCTCGTCCCTGAATATGAACGCGAAGAACTGATGGAAATGGCGATGTCGAACAACGAGGCGTTTCTCGCTCACTTCAAGCAAGAGATGGAATCCCAGCGCTTCGACCTGATCGTCGTTGACCCGCTGACATTCAAGATCCTTGCCCGCCGCCGCGCCTTCTCAGAGGAGAATAACGCCTGGGTGCGCGGCATCATGCGTCCGATCTTGTGCAATTACCACCTTGAAGAGTCCTTCCCCCAAGACGGAGTTGCTTTATATACTCCGCAAGAAGGGGAAAGGGTATGCCCCTAATTACTTCTCCAACACCACCAACAACCGCGTCGCAAACAGGGAGGGGAACAGGTCGAGCAATTTCTCCATGGTTTTTATACAAATTTTATCCGTCGCGCCGCAAATGCCACCATGCGCAACAATAGCAGTCCATGTTTCCATCTTGAAATATTTGTCGAACCATACGTCCGTTCGCGGTAGCGGATGGGCAGGTCAATGATTTTGAGATTCAATTTTGCGGCGCCGAAGATCAGGTCGAAATCGCCGAACGGGTCGAAATCGCCGAAGTACGAACGGTTTGCGGCGATGCGTTCGTAATCGTCCTTCCACATCACTTTTGTGCCGCACAACGTATCCTTGATCGGCTGACTCAACAACCACGAAAACGCGAGACTGAAAAATTTATTGCCGAAAAAATTCAACGTCTGCATCGCTTCTTTTTCCATCGGGTACACCAGCCGCACGCCGTTGATAAATTCGCCCTTGCCCGAAACGAGCGCGTCATAAAAACGCGGCAGGTCTTCGGGCGGCACGGTCAGGTCTGCGTCAAGGATCATCAACACATCGCCAGTGGCTTTGGTGAAACCGAGTCGCACCGCGTCCGCTTTGCCGATGCCCGACTGTTGGAGAATCAGGCTGGGGGTCGAGAGATGCGAAGCAGCTTCACGTTGGATCGCCGCGTACGTGTCATCCTTCGAATGTCCCTCGACGAAAACGAGTTCTGTCGCGCGTCCCATTGTTGGAGTCCGCTCGAAGATAGATTTGATGTTGCCCGACTCATTCCGCGCGGGGACAATGACCGACACCTTCGGCTCTTGTTCGCGTTGGACGGCTGGGCGCGCGACCACGAAGTTCGACAACGCGAGATGCTGTAGGGGCCACAAGCGGACGAGGATCTTGTTCGCCAGCCCGCCGAGCGGAAGCGGAAACAGAATCTCTTGCGTGATTTGCACTGGCTCGAAACCCTCGAGGCGCATCAACCCGCGAATATCTTCGCGCGTCAGCCAGTTTTGATACAGATCGGGTGTGGCGAGTCCCAACGATTGCGCGATGCCAAGCGGCGCTTGCCAAAACCTGCTGTAAAAGTTGACGATGACTCGCGTGCGCGGTGCGCAGAGTCTTTTGATCTCTTGCAATACGCGCTGCACATCCCACAGGTCGTTGACGAGGTCGGATAGGATGATGAAGTCGAACGTCTCGTCGAGCGCAGAAAGATCGTGTGCGTCGGCTTCGATGAATTCGATGTTCGGGTATTTTTGTTTTGCTCGGCGGATCATCTCCGGTGAAAAGTCCACGCCCACGCCGCGCGAAGGATTCAACGCGCCAAGCAATCTCCCGTCCGCACAGCCGAGTTCGAGCGTTCGCGAGTTCGGCGGAACGCGAAAACGATAGATTTCCGCAAGTCTCTTGTGATACCAAGCCCCCATTCCGCGCCATTCATCGCGTTTGCGGGCGATGGCATCCCAGTGAGCGCTGCGAGATTGTTGGTAGACGCGCATAGCGGCGTTGAAAGCGGAGAATTTTTCCATTGCCTGATTGTAGCAGTTTTGGGCGGCTAGATGAATGGCGTACTTGACCCATTCCGGAATAAGGCTATAATTCAGTTACTGAATTTTGAACCGATGAATCCTATGGAAACCACAAACGAAGAAATCCGCGAACTTACCCTGCTTGAAAACATCGAGAATGACCCTGATGTGAATCAGTCTGCGTTGGCGACTCAACTTGGCGTTGCGGTGGGAACCGTGAATTGGCATCTTAAGCGGCTTATCGCAAAAGGATATGTTAAGGCGATGCGCGCCGAACGCAAGAAGTTGCGGTACATCATTACGCCCGAAGGCATCGCCCTACGCGCTCGCCTCGCGGTGGATTATGTCGAGCGCTCGTTTTCGATCTATCGTAAAACGCGCCAACGTGTGAAAGAACACCTTGCGAAAGTTCATGCGGCGGGATTTGATTGCGTTCGCATCGTCGGCAAAGGCGATGTGGTAGATGTGTGCAAGCTTACCTGCCTTGAGCAGAATGTCGCTATCGTGAACGATAAAAACGTCCCCACGATTCAGGTGGACGGATTTAAAGTGACTCTCAACATGGATGTAAAACGATGAAACATATTTTAATTACTGGCGGCGCGGGATATATCGGTTCGCTTTTGACCTCCGAACTGTTGCGGCTTGGGTACCGAGTCAGCGTCCTCGACTCGTTGCTCTTTGGCGGCGAAGCGATCGTGCCGTTTTTACATCATCCCAATTTCCATTTTGTCAAAACCGACGTGACCGAACCGCGCGCTGTGAAAGACTCGCTTAAGGACGGATGGCAAAAACCTGACGCAGTGATTCATCTCGCCGCAATTGTGGGATTCCCCGCGTGTCAGGCAGTGGGCAAACAAGTGGCTTGGAAGTACAACGTCGATTCGACAAAAATGGTTTTCGAGCAAGCCGCCGACTTGGGCGTGGAGCGATTTGTGTTTGCCTCCACGTACAGCAACTATGGACTAAGCCCCGATGGCAAGCCCGTCACCGAAGAGTCGCCGTTGAATCCGCAATCGCTGTATGCAGAGACGAAGATCGCGGCGGAAGAATTTTTACTCTCGCAAAAAGATTCGTCAACCGCGCCGTTGTTGTTCCGCTTTGCCACGTTATACGGCTTGTCTCCTCGCACACGCTTTGACTTGATCGTGAATCAATTCGTGCTGGAGGCGTTTACCAAACGTGTGTTGATCATCTATCAACGTGGGTACTCGCGTTCGTTCGTCCACATCCGCGATGTGGCTAGAGGCGTCATCATGGGACTCGAAGCCGAGCAGTCGAAGATTCGCGGACAGATCTTCAACCTCGGCACGGATAACGGCAACTACTCAAAAGATGACATTGTCGCGTTGGTTCGCAAGCGCATGCCCGAAGTGGAGATCGAATACAAAGACCTGACCTTTGGCGGCGATATGCGCGACATTACCGTGTCGTTTGCCAAGATCAAGAGCGTGCTGGGCTTCGATACGACGCTGGATGTAGACGACGGCATCCGTGAATTATTGTTCGCGTTGAAAACAGGACTCATCCAAAACCCAACTGATACGCGTTATCGCAACGCGCAGTTTATTGTGCAGTGAGTTTAAGGTCAAAGGTTTAAAGTTGAAGGTTAAGAGAAATGACAACGGCAAAAAAGTTTGAAGAATTGGAAGTTTGGCAGAGATCTAAAGAACTGACCAATTTAATTTACAAATGTTCCACCGATGGCGCATTTGCACGCGATTTTGGCTTACGCGACCAGATGCGTCGGGCGGCAGTTTCGATCATGTCAAATATTGCAGAAGGCTTTGAGAGTTCAACGCAATCCATATTCATCCAATATTTGGGGCGGGCAAAAGGATCGGCTGGCGAAGTGTGCGCCCAACTTTACATTGCAAAGGATCAGGGATATATCTCTGACGAAGATTTTAGTAGCCTTTTTTCAATGACAGAGATATGTAGTAAACAGCTTGCAAGATTTATTCAATATTTGGAATCTCAACCTAACTCACGCCGCGTGAAAGAGGAGGGAGTAACTTATGATGTCCATCCTTAAACCTTCAAACCTTCAACCTTCAACCTATTGGCAAACCAAAAAAGTCATCGTCACGGGCGGAAGCGGCTTCCTCGGCTCGTTCGTCGTCGAGAAACTACAAGCGCGCGGCGCGAAAGATATTTTTGTCCCACGCAGTAAGCAGTACGATCTACGAAAATCGGAAGACATCTCGCGCGTTCTGAATGATTTCAAAGCGGACATGGTCATCCACCTCGCCGCGCTGGCGGGGGGAATCGGCGCCAACATGGGGCGACCTGCCGAATTTTTCTACGACAATCTGATGATGGGCGTGCCGTTGCTTCATCAGGCGTGGCAAAACGGAATCGAAAAATTCGTTGCCGTCGGTTCGATCTGTTCGTATCCTAAGTTCACGCCGATTCCCTTCAAGGAAGAGGAACTTTGGAACGGCTACCCCGAAGAGACAAATGCTCCCTACGGCTTGGCGAAGAAAATGTTGCTCGTGCAGTCGCAATCCTATCGCCAGCAATATGGATACAACTCGATTTACCTCATGCCTGTGAATCTGTTCGGTCCGCGCGATAACTTTGACTTGGCGACCTCGCACGTCATCCCCGCGTTGATCCGCAAAACGGTCGAAGCGACCGAACGCGGCGACAAGCAGATCCCCGCGTGGGGCGATGGCTCGCCGACGCGCGAATTCCTCTACGTGGAAGACGCCGCCGATGGAATTGTGAATGCCGCAGAAAAATACAACGGCTCCGAGCCTGTTAATCTTGGTTCGGGCTATGAAATCTCCATCAAGGACCTCGTGGAGATGACCGCGAAGATGACAGGCTTCACAGGCAAAATTGTCTGGCAGACCGACAAGCCCAACGGTCAACCCCGCCGCGCGTTGGATGTCAGCCGCGCGAAAGAATATTTCGGTTGGAGCGCGCAAGTTCCCTTTGAAGAGGGGATGAGGCGCACGATTGAGTGGTTCAAAGCAAACGGGTCGAAGGTTTAAGGTCGAAGACGGTAGACTCTCTGCTTTTAATCTTCAACCTTTGACTTGCAACGAAAGAGATCATGTCTGAAACTGCCAAATACGAACCGCACACCGTTTACATCAAACCCTCCAAAGGCCTTTCTTCTTTGAATTTAAGCGACCTGTGGATTTACCGTGAATTAATTTACTTTATGGTCTGGCGCGATATTAAAGTGAAATACAAACAAACTTTATTAGGCATGGCTTGGGCGGTGGTGCAACCTGTGATGACCATGTTGGTGTTCACCTTCCTGTTTGATAAAGTCGCCAAGCTCCCCACCGAAGGGATTCCGTACCCCGTGTTTTCATTCACGGCTTTACTGCCGTGGGGTTTATTCGTCACTGCATTAAATCAGGGAAGCCGTGCGTTGGTGGCGCATCAAAACATGGTTACGAAAATTTATTTTCCGCGTTTAATTTTGCCTACCGCTTCCGTCTTTGCAGGCCTGGTGGATTTCGTTATTGCGTTCTTCATCCTCGTCGCGTTGATGCTTTATTATCAAGTGACACCTGCCTGGCATTTAATCTGGACGCTCCCGCTTTTTCTTTTGCTGGCGATTATTACCGCATTGGGCGTTGCCCTGTGGCTTTCGGCGATTAACGTGCAATATCGAGATGTCAATCAGGCGCTTCCGTTTCTGACTCAGTTTTGGCTGTTTGCCACGCCCGTAGCCTATTCTGCCTCGGTCATTTCCGCCAAATGGCAGGTGGTTTATTCCTTAAATCCGATGGCGGGCGTGGTCAACGGATTCCGCTGGGCGTTGCTCGGCGTGGGCAACGGACCCGACCTCACGTTTTGGGTTTCAGCCACCATTTCAATTTTGATTTTTATTTCAGGCCTCTTCTATTTCAAGAGCATGGAAAAAACTTTTGCGGATACGATATAACCTCGTCATTGCAAGGAGGGCGTTCTTTGCCCGACGAAGCAATCTCCAACATAATATATGAGATTGCTTCGCCACAAATAACAAGAGCGTGGCTCGCAATGACGAAGTAGTGAGACCTTATGACAACTGCTATTAGTGTAAAAAACATCGGTAAGCAATATAAAATCGGCGCGGCGGAGACGAAATTCCGCTATAACATGTTGCGAGACGTGATTATGGATACCGTCACAGCGCCTGTACGAATCGCCAAAGCCTTAGTGGGCAAATCGGACCGACGCATGAATCAAAATTATGTTTGGGCTTTGAAAGATGTTTCGTTTGATTTAGAGGAAGGCAAAGTATTAGGCATTGTCGGCAGGAACGGCGCGGGCAAAAGCACATTGCTGAAAATCCTTTCACGCGTCACTGAACCGACGGTTGGAACAGTCACCGTGCGCGGACGGGTTGGTTCATTGCTGGAAGTTGGCACAGGCTTTCACCCCGAGCTTTCTGGCAGGGAAAATATTTATATGAACGGCGCCATTCTCGGTATGAAGCGGGCGGAAATCGACTCTAAATTTGATGAGATTGTAGATTTCTCTGAGGTCAGTCAGTTCATTGATACGCCTGTAAAACGCTATTCTTCTGGAATGTATTTACGTTTGGCATTTGCAGTGGCGGCGCATCTTGAACCTGAAATTTTAGTTGTAGATGAAGTATTGGCGGTGGGCGACGCTGAATTTCAAAAAAAATGTTTGGGGAAAATGGGCGATGTGGCACAACAAGGTCGCACGGTTTTATTTGTCAGCCATAACATGTCTGCTATTTTGCGTTTGACTCAAGAGGCGATTGTCTTGAACAAGGGTCAAATGATTATGCGCGCGCCTTCGCAAGAGGCGGTGGATTATTATTTGTCATCGGGGCAATCGCAGGCGGGCGAGAAATTTTGGGAGGCGGAAGATCTCAGCGTGGCAAATGCTGAGTTTACGCCGATCAGTTTAAAGGTCAAGGAAAGAAGCGAAAAGGTCGTGGATACTGTCCGTTCTACAGAATCCGTTTTTATCGAATTCGAATATCAATTAAATTCATCCATTACGGGTTTGCGCGTTGGGCTGTATGTGAGCACCATGCGCGGCGAATATATTTTTACGTCGTTTGACACGGACGATGCCGCGTTGTATGAAAATTTTGATACGCGCAGCGCGGGGCGTTATGTGAGTCGCGCAGAAATTCCCGCCGATATTTTCAATGAAGGGCGTTACATGGTGGGTGTGAATGCCAGTTCGTTTGGCGTGAAGCGCTATTTTATGGATGAAAATGCGTTGGCGTTCAATGTAGATATTTCTGGCGCGCCTGGCACGCAATGGGGCGAGCCGCGCGTGGGACCTGTGCGCCCGCGTTTGAATTGGAAGATTGAAAAGATAGATAATTAGAGAAGTAGAGGGTTAGAGAATTGTAGGTCGCGCTTGTAGTGTGACTTGCGATCTTTGACTTGTAACTTAAAACATATGATTGCAAAAAAACTTTTACGAGATTTACCTTTTGTCGCCGATGCGGATTGGATCCTTCGTTCCAGGTATCAAACGCGCCGCGACCATTATGATTTGAGCCGTTTGGGAAAATCTTTACCATCCGCTGTTGATGTTGCAAAGAAATATTTACAAAAGAATATCAACTCAAAAAAAGTTTTATTTTTTTCCACGCTTCATTATTGGATTGAACAATCTGCATATCTCGGGCTTGTGCTTGCTGGATTAGGACATGATGTAACTTTGTTGACTCTGCCTTATTCTGAATGGCATAAAGAAAAAGATAAATTTACACAACGCCAACGTGTGCTGCATACCCAAGATGCTTTATCTTCATTGTCTTCTTTAATTAAACATATTTCAATGTTGGATTTGCCAGTCCCCAATTCCCAATTGCCGACTGCCCTTCAAGGCGACATGCTCGAAATTTCGTTATGGGACTCGCAATACACCTTGATGCGCGAAGAAATCAACATGCACAACCCGAGCGATAAAGCCTTGTATGATTTACGAATCAAAAGAAATACATTTGCCGCTCAAGCGCTGTATGAATATTTGCGAACCAATAAACCCGACGTGATTTTGATTCCCAATGGCTTGATTTTAGAAATGGGAATCGCCTTTCGTGTGGCGCGTCATTTAGGCATTGATGCAGTTACATACGAATTCAACGACCAACGCGAACAAATTTGGCTGGCGCAAAATTCATCCATCATGCAACAGGATACAGATTTTTTGGCGGAGGCGCGTTGCCATTTACCGATGACCGATGAAATGTTTGAACGCGTGGCAGATTTAGAAAATGCTCGACGCGGCGCGCGCGTGTGGGGAAAATCCAGACGCTTGTGGCAATACGTCTCATCACAAGGCGCGGATGAGACTCGTAAAATATTGAACTTGGATTCTCGCCCAGTGGCGATGCTCGCCGCAAATGTGTTAGGCGATAGCCTAACGTTGGGGCGTGATATCTTCGCCGAATCCATGACGGAATGGATTACGAAGACCGTCCAATACTTTGCCAAACGAACGGACGTGCAACTGATCGTTCGTGTTCACCCTGGGGAGAAACTTGTGCCGCAAGCCAAGTCTATGGGAACGGTGGTTAGAGAAGCGTTGCCCGAATTGCCAAATCATGTTCATGTAATTGGCGCGTTGGACAACGTCAATACCTATGACTTAATCGAAATTGCGGATGTTGGGTTAGCGTACACTACCACAGTGGGGCTCGAAACCGCCATGAACGGCAGTCCTGTCATTTCCTGCGGGCAAACGCACTATCGCGGACGCGGCATTACCATTGACCCCAATTCATGGGATGAGTATTATCAAACTTTGGAAAAAGTTTTGTCCGATGTTTCCGCCTATAAATTAAACGAAAAGCAAACTGAATTTGCCTGGAATTACGCCTATCGCTTCTTCTTTGAATATCCACAGCCATTTCCGTGGAGGTTGATGAACTTCTGGGACGATTTAGAAGTCTGGAATTTGGAAAGAGTGTTCAGCGCAGAAGGTATGAGCCAATTTAGAAATACGTTTGATTTTTTGGTTGGCGAAGAATTTACCTGGAAATAGAAATGCTCGGCGGTCGAGACGTAAGCAGTCGAGACCGCAAGTTGCAGATATAATTTTAATTTTATAAATAATTGTTGATTTCGGTATGCCCCTCGAAGAACAAATGTCGGGGGCTGCTCAATCAACGGATTTCGAGAAAATAATGACAAACGATACAAAACAAAAAGTCCGCGAGTTTTATGATGAGATCGGCTGGCAACAGGAGAAAGGCGGCTTATATCAAAACGCCCGCTATGACGATTTGCGCCCGGTTGTGAAAGAGTATGTGCACAATACGCGAATGCGCGTCAAGCGCGGCGTTGAACCGACAGGCAGATTTATATTGGATGCAGGCTCAGGCCCGGTACAGTATGACGAATATCTGTCCTACTCGCAAGGCTACCAGCGGCGTGTCTGTCTGGATATTTCCATTCAAGCCTTGCGCGAGGCGCGTAAACGTATCGGCGCGCATGGACTCTTTGTGGTTGGCGATATTGCTAATTTGCCGTTCAAGCCCAACGCTTTTGACGGTATTGTTTCGATGCACACGATTCATCACTTGCCGCCCGCTGAGCATAAACGCGCCTACCTTGAATTATTTCGTGTGTTGGGCGTTGGCAAAAGGGCTGCCATTGTCAACGGCTGGACCAATCCTGCGCTAGTTGGATGGCTGGATACATTGATCGTCTTCTCGCATCGCTTGCGACGTTTTTTGCGCGGCAAGCCTTTGCGCGCACAAGCGCATGATAAAAAGGCGACCTATGTGAAGAAGACGAATGCACGTTGGTTGCGTAATGAGATCGGCGGGGAAATCCCGTTCGAGATCATGTCGTGGCGTTCTGCCAGCACGCTGGCCATGCGAACGCTTATTCATGAAGGAATTGGCGGTCAAGCAATTTTGCGATGGCTGTATAAAATGGAAGAGAAGCATCCAAAATTCTTCGGTGAGAATGGGCAGTATCCGTTGATTGTTATTAAGAAATAGAGATTAAAAATCATGTCCAAATTCACCGATCAGCAATATCTCAAGACTGATCAATACAAAGACTCGTCGAACCTCGATGCGCGGGTCGCCATCCATCAGCGCTTCAGCACAAATCCGTATGGCTGGATGCGTTGGGTCTTTGACGCGCTAGCCAAGTTGCCTGCAAACGCAAAAATTCTGGAGTTGGGAAGCGGCGCTGGATTATTATGGAAAGAGAACATTGATCGAATCCCCTCCACTTGGACTATCACCCTCTCCGATCTTTCCGCAGGGATGCTTGATTCGGCTTGGCGGAATTTGGTCGTCGCTGGAAGAGCCTTCCAATTCAAAGAGATCGACGCGCAGGCAATTCCGTTCGGGGACGAAACATTTGACGCGGTGATCGCTAATCACATGCTGTATCACGTCCCTGATAGAGCGAAGGCGATTGGCGAGATGAAACGAGTCTTGAAAACAGGCGGTCATTTGTTTGCGACAACCGTCGGCGAGAATCATTTGAGGGAAATCACAAACTGGTTTCAGAAAATCAATAAAAGCAAAGTTTGGGATTCGTTTGCCAACCTCTTCACTCTCGAAAACGGACTGGATCAATTAAAACCGTTTTTCCCGAATGTGCAAGTGTTGCGCTATGAAGACAGTCTGCATGTGACTGAACTAGAGCCGCTGGTCGCTTACTTTCGTTCAGGTGTTCGGGCTGGCGAACTTTCGGAAGATGAATTTGCGAAACTGCAAAATGAGTTGGCAAAAGAGTTGAAAGAACAAGGCAAAATTTTCATCACAAAAGATTCAGGCTTGTTTGAAGCAACGAAATAATTCATGTCGTTGCGAGGGCGAAGTCCGAAGCAATCTCCTCGAAACAATCTGTCATTTGATAACAGGAGATTGCTTCGTCGCAAAGAGCAAGAGCGCTCCTCGCAACGACATATAGGAGAAAACATGGACTGGAAAAATCAAGTCATCCTCATCACAGGCGGGACGGGGTCCTTCGGCAAGAAGTTCACGCAAACACTGCTTGCCGAAAAACAACCGAAGAAGATCATCATCTTCAGCCGCGATGAATTGAAACAGCACGAAATGCAAGTAGGCGGATTCAACCATCCGTCGCTGCGCTATTTCATCGGCGACATCCGCGACCGCGAACGACTCGTCCGCGCGATGCACGGCGTGGATGTCGTTGTCCATGCCGCGGCGTTGAAGCAGGTTCCCGCCTGCGAGTACAACCCGATGGAAGCCATCAAGACCAACATCATGGGCACGGCGAATGTCGTCGAAGCCGCGCTGGATGCGGGCGTGGAAAAAGTGATGACCATCAGCACGGATAAAGCCGTCAGCCCTGCGAATTTATACGGCGCTACTAAACTTGCGGCGGAGAAGTTAACGATTCAAAGTAACGCTTATGCTGGCGGTTCGGCAACCAAGTTTTCGTGCGTCAGATATGGGAACGTTGTCGGCTCGCGCGGATCGGTCGTGCCGTTGTTCCTCAAACAACGCGAGAGCGGGGCGGTCACAATCACCGACGAACGCATGACGCGCTTCTGGCTGTCGCTGGAGCAGGGAGTCAAATTCGTCATTGATTGCATCGAACAGATGGAGGGCGGCGAAGTGTTCGTGCCGAAGATTCCCAGCACGAAAGTCGTTGACCTTGCCAAAGCCATCGTGCCGAACGCGAAGATTAACATTATCGGCATCCGCCCTGGCGAAAAATTGCATGAGATGCTTATTTCGGAGGATGAAGCGCGTAATACCGTTGAACGCGGAAATATGTATGTTGTCAAGCCGCCCGAGCCGCTTTGGAAACGTGATATGAATTATGAAGGCAATCCTTTGCCTGAAGGATTCCATTATTCCAGCGACAACAACTCCGAATGGCTCGATATTGACGGCGTCAAGAAATTCGTGGCTCCATTCGAGGAACTTTTCAAACAAGGAAAACTCGAGGGATGATGTCATGCTGAGCGAAGCGAAGCATCTCTACGATGACATGAAGACCCTTCGGAACGCGAGGCGTCTCTCAGGGTGACATGCTGAGAGAACATATGGCACGAATATTAATCACTGGCGCAAGTGGATTACTCGGAATCAACCTCGCGTTGGAAGCGAAGCGCGAGCATGATGTTATCGGTGTGGACAGGGGCAAATTGAAGTCCGCGCCGTTTCGAGTGTTGCACGCCAATCTGCTCAGGGTGGGGAGCGTCAACGCGATCCTCGATTCGACGAGACCCGCGTGGCTCGTCAATTGCGCGGCGTTGGCAAATTTGGAAGAGTGCGAGAAGCGTCCCGATGATGCGAGAATTTTGAACGCGGAGGTCCCAGCCGAAATGGCGGAAGCCTGCGCGAAACGAAACATAAAGTTCGTTCACCTTTCGACCGACGCGGTGTTCGACGGCACAAAAGAGGGCGCGTACACCGAGGCTGACGAGCCGAATCCGCAGGGCGTGTACTCGCAGACCAAACTCGACGGCGAGCGAGCTGTTCTGCAAGTCAATCCGCAAGCCATCGTTGCGAGAGTCAACTTTTATGGTTGGTCGTTGGGCGGACGCAGAAGCCTCGGCGAGTTCTTCGTCAACAATTTGAGCGAGGGCAAAAACGTCAACGGTTTTACGGATGTCATCTTCTGCCCGATGTGGGTTAATCACCTCGCGCAAGCGCTCATCGCCATGCTCGAAAAAGATCTGCGCGGCTTGTATCACGTCGTCGGCGCGCAGGCGATGAACAAGTATCAGTTCGGCGTGGAGGTGGCGCGCAAGTTCGGGTTGAGAGAAAATCTCATCGAGCCGCAATCAGTCGAAAGGTCGGGTTTGACCGCCAAACGTTCCCACAATTTATGGCTGTCTGTCCACAAGTTGTCCACAGATTTGGGGCGCGAAATCCCCTCGTTCTCCACTGGCTTGGACGGGTTCTATACACAGTTCCAACAGGGTTATCCACAGAAAATCCGCAGTTATCAACAGTGATAGTATCTCGCTGTACGAAGGAGACGCATGAAAACCTGTTCAAATTCAAAGAACTGGGGTTCGCCCTTTTTCTTTTTTCTGAATTGGACTACGGATGGGGACGGTACGCCCTGTGGTTTTTCGCGCTCGACTTGAGCATGATCGGCTATTTGGCAAACCTCCGCTCCGGCGCGTGGATAACTTCGGATTCCTGCGGACGGAACAGGACTTAATTAATCACGGTTCTACGGAAACCAGTCAGGTCTGAATCGAATACTTCGGAGGAATATATGGAAATCAACTTTGGAAATCGTACGATCGGTTTGAACCATCCCACCTATTTCATCGCGGATATCGCCGCGAACCACGATGGGGATTTGGAGCGGGCGAAACTGCTCATTCGTCTCGCAAAAGAGGCGGGAGCGGATGCCGCCAAGTTCCAGAATTTCGACGCGCCGAAGATCGTCTCGGATTATGGCTTCTCGCACATGAACGCGCAGGTCAGCCATCAGGCAACGTGGAAGAAATCGGTGACCGAGGTCTATCGCGCCGCATCCATTCCCTTCGAGTGGACGATGACCTTGATGGAGGAATGTCAAGAAGTGGGTATTGACTATTTTTCGTCGCCGTATGATTTTGCCGCGATTGATTTTCTCGACCAATATGTGCCCGTCTACAAGGCTGGCTCTGGCGAGATTGATTGGATCGAAGCGTTGGAGCGCATGGCGAGCAAAGGCAAGCCGTTCTTTATCGCCACGGGTGCGTCCACGATCGGCGAGGTGCAGAAGGCTGTCCATGCGATTCTCAAGATCAACAAGCAACTCGTGTTGATGCAATGCAACACGAATTACACCGCCAGCCCGAACAACTACGACCATTTGCATATCAACGTATTGAAGACCTACGCGACGATGTTCCCCGATGTGATTCTGGGACTCTCCGACCACACGCACGCGGTCGCTCCCGTTCTCGCGGCGGTGACGCTTGGTGCGCGCGTCATCGAGCGTCACTTCACTGACAGCAACGACCGCGAAGGTCCTGACCACAAGTTTGCGATGGATCCCGCCAAGTGGGCGCGCATGGTTGAAGAGACGCGTCTGCTCGAGCGTTCGCTTGGCTCTGCCGATAAATTCATCGCGGACAATGAGATAGATACCGCCGTTGTGCAACGTCGCTGTCTGCGGGCGGCGCGGGATATCAAGGCTGGCGAAGTCTTCACGCGCGAGATGATTGATGTGTTGCGTCCCGCCACGGTCGGCGCGATCAAACCCGATCAGATTCAGGATGTCATTGGAACGAAGGCGTTGCATGATTTCAAGTACGGTCAGGAATTACGGTGGACGGACTTGGGCGCGGGATAAAACCCATTAACCACAAAGGGCACGAAGACGCACAAAGGTTTTTAAAATCTTTTCCTTCGTGACCCTTTGTGACCCTTTGTGACACTTCGTGGTCAAAATTACTTCATGCGCATTTTATACTTCAGCAAAAACTACACCCCTCACGATTACCGATTTTTGTTTTCGTTGTCGCAGACGAAACACGAAGTCTATTTTTTGCAACTCGAAGCGACGACTCGACAGACGGAGGATCGTCCTGTCCCTGAGAATGTTCGGCAGATTTTGTGGGTGGGAGGCAAGCGCGAATTCCGCTGGCGGGATGTGCCGCGTTTGACCTTAGACCTGCGACGTTTGATCAAAGAGATTCAGCCTGATCTGATCCATGCGGGTCCGATTCAGAATTGCGCGTTCCTTGTGGCGTTGAGCGGATTCCGTCATCTGCTGACGATGTCGTGGGGATATGATTTGGTGATGGATGCGGAGAGCAGTTGGTGGATGAGGCAAGTTACAAGTTACACGTTACGGCGGAGTGCGTTTTTCACGAGCGATGCGAATGTGACGCGGGAGAAGGCGATTGCGTTGGGGATGAATCCAGAAAAAACTGTTATTTTTCCATGGGGCATTGATCTTGAAAATTTTCAGCCGAAGAAAGAAGAAAGAGGAAAGAGGAAAGTTTCGAGTCAAAAGTCGAAGGTCAAAAATCGTAATTCGTCAATCGAAAATCGTAAATCGGTAACTTTATTTTGCAGTCGGACGTGGGAAGCGATCTATGGGGTGGATGTTTTGGCGAAGGCGTTTGTCAAGGTGGCGAGCGAGAACCCGAATGTGAATCTGATTTTGTTGGGTGGCGGCTCGCAGGGGAATCATATCCGTCAGATCTTGATGAAGGGCGGGGTGATGGAGCGAGTCCATTTTGGGGGGCAGGTGAGTCAACGCGACTTGCCGCGCTGGTATCACATGGCGGATGTTTATATTTCACCGTCGCATGTGGATGGTTCATCTGTGACGCTGATGGAGGCGATGGCGAGCGGGCTTCCATGTTTGGTGTCGGATATTGCGGGGAACAAGGAATGGATTCAGGATGGAGTCAACGGCTGGCTGTTCCGCGATGGGGATGTGGATGATCTTGTGGGGAAGATATTGTTTGCGATAAAGAGCAAGAGAGAATTTAAGAGGATTGGAGAATCCGCGCGGAAGACGGCGGAGGAGAGGGCGGATTGGAGGAAGAATTTTGGTAAACTTCTTGAGGCGTATGAGAAGGTCAAGAGCGATTAGCCACAGAGCGCACGGAGAAAAGATGAGGGGAGAGAAAAGAATCATGGTTTGAATCAGTTGTCGGCTGGGAGCGAAGCGTGCGTCAGTGTGCGATGAGGTTGAAGAGTTGGAATTTATCCGTGAAGCGAGGAGATTGCTTCGGGCTGTCGCCCTCGCAACGACATGGAGAAAAATATGCTTACGTTTGAAAAACTTGTTAATGGGTTTCGCTCGTTGGGCGTGGAGGCGGGGGATACGCTGTTGGTGCATAGTTCGTATAAATCGTTCGGCGAAGTGGACGGCGGACCGCAGACGGTGATCCGCGCGTTGGAGGTTGTTCTTGGTGTGGATGGAACGCTGATCATGCCGACGTTCAATTTTGATTTCAACAAAGGCGCGGCGTGGGATGTGCGGACGACGCCGTCGAAGATGGGCGTGTTGACGGAACTGGTGCGGCTCGATCCGCGCGCGAAACGGGCGTTTCATCCGTTTTATTCGTTTGCGATTCTGGGCAAGCACGCCGAGATGCTGGGAAGTCTGCGATACAAGAGCGCGTATGAACGGGGTTCGGTGTTTGGAAAGTTGCGCGATCTCGATGCGAAGATCATGGTGATCGGACTGTCGTACACGAACAGCATGACGTTCTTTCATCATATCGAACAGATGGAAGGCGTGGATTATCGTTTCTTGAAACAGTTCATGGGCGAAGTGACGGATGAGAATGGCGTCACGTACACGGATACGTTCGAGATGCTCGTGCGTGATATTGATAAAGGAGTCGTGACGGAGGTTGACCCGATGGGTGCGTTGATGGAGCAGGCTGGCGTGATTCAGTCTGCAAAGATTGGCGATGCGGATGTGAAGTTGATGAAGGCGAATGAAGTCTATGAGTTCACGGCGCGCGAGATGAGGCGCGATCCGTTTTTGTTGTATTACATAAAGAAAGATGAATAATCCGCAGATGACGCAGATTTTACAGATTTTTAAAAACCAATCTGCGTAATCGGTGAAATCTGTGGATAAATTTTATGAAACCCTACACTTCCCTCAAATCCATCCTCGCGGAATTCTTTCCTTTGCACCGCACCCTCGCTTCTGACGACCAAGACAAAACGTTGGAGATTGTCGGTTCGTACATGCCCGATTCATCCAACTACATCATCGAGACCTACGCGCCGCTGACTCCCGTCTGGACGTGGAAAGTGCCTGAGCGATATGTTGTCCATGAGGCGTATTTGGAAACTGAAGACGGCGAACGCATCGTGGACTTCAAGGACAATCCGCTTCACATCGTTTCGTATTCATTGCCCGTTGATAAGGTGCTGACCTTCGAAGAACTCCAGCCGCATTTGTATTTCAACGAGAAGCGCCCGCATACGATTCCATGGGTGTTCAAATATTATGAGCGCGATTGGGGATTCTGTTTGCCGAAGAACACGTTCGATAAACTCCTACACGATAAAAAATATCACGCTGTCATCAAGTCTGAATTTATCACCGACCCCAAGCAGGGATTCAAAGTCGCTACGGCAGTCGTCCATCCGCAAGGCGGAGCGAACCCCGACGCGGGCGAGTTCCTTGTGCAGGCGCATACGTGTCATCCCATGCAAGCCAACGACGACGGCGCAGGCGTGGTCAGCGCGATCGAGTTGGCGCGGCGGTTGGCGAAGAATCCGCTCCCCGCTGGCTCGATGAGCGTCCGCTTTTGGTTTGGACCCGAGACGATCGGCACGATCGCATGGCTCGCGCACAATGAGTCGCTCATCCCAAATCTGCGCGGGGGAATTTTTTTGGAAATGACTGGCAATAAAAATAAAATTGCGTGGCATCATACGCGACAGCACGATCATCTCCTCGACCGAATTACCAATTACCAATTACGCAACACGGAACATGACGAACGTGACTTTGCATCAGCTCCCGCCAACGATGAACGCGTCATCAACGGACCTGGCGTCAACGTGCCGTGCATTTCGCTCAACCGTTTCCCTTACGACGAGTATCACACTACCGATGACAATCTCGACATCATTCACGAAGACATGCTCGTCGGCGCGGCGCGAACTGCCGAAGACATCATCCGCATCTACGCCAGCAACTACATTCCCAAGCGCACCTTCCGCGGTCCCGTGTTTCTCAGCGGTCACGGTCTCTGGGTGGATTGGCGCGATAATTGGGCGCTCAACCGCGCCATCGAAAAAATTATGATGCGCTTTGAAGGTCAGCACAGCATCTTTGACATTGCCGAGCAGGTTGGGCTTGATTATCAAACTGTCCGTGACTATGTTGAAAAATTCAGAGAAAAAGGATTTGTGACTCCGCAACCGATTCTCTCTGAAGGACAGGCTGAGTAATTTGCTGTAAGATAATTGCGTATAGCGCCGAGGGGGAAATGGACTTGGAAATTTGACCTAAATCCTATGAATCGTTAACAGTTTTCTTGTATGGACCGATTAACATGGGGACATTGAAATTACTCGATTGCGCCGTTATGAATAGCGGCAGCATGCAAGGAGACTTTTATGAGCAAAATCATTGGCATTGACTTAGGCACAACCAACTCTGTTGTTTCGGTGATGGAAGGCGGCTCGCCGACCGTGATCTCAACTGCCGAGGGCGGACGGCTCGCGCCGTCGGTTGTGGCATTTAATAAAAACGGCGAACGACTCGTCGGTCAGACTGCGAAGCGGCAAGCGGTGGTCAACCCGGAGAATACGGTATATTCCATCAAACGCTTCATCGGACGTCATTTCGACGAGATTGAATCGGAGCGCAAGATGGTTTCGTATGAAGTTGTGAAGGGACCGTCGGGCGATGTGCGCGTGAAAATCCCGATCACGAATCGCGAATACTCTCCGCAGGAAATTTCGGCGATGATTCTGGGCAAGCTAAAATCTGACGCTGAAGCATATTTAGGACAGCCGGTTACGCAGGCGGTTATTACCGTCCCCGCCTATTTTAATGACAGCCAGCGGCAAGCCACGAAAGACGCGGGTAAGATCGCAGGTCTCGAAGTGATGCGCATTATCAACGAACCGACCGCGTCCGCGCTCGCGTATGGACTCGATAAAAAGAAAGATGAAACGATCCTCGTCTTCGACCTCGGCGGCGGTACGTTCGATGTGTCTGTGTTGGAAGTCGGCGACGGCGTGATCGAAGTCAAAGCCACAACCGGCGATACGCATCTCGGCGGCGACGACTGGGATCAGAAGATCGTCAACTGGGCGGCGGATGAGTTCAAAAAAGAGCAAGGCATTGACCTGCGCAATGACCGCCCCGCGCTGCAACGTCTGCGTGAAGCCGCGGAAAAGGCAAAGATCGAACTTTCGACCGTGATGGAGACCGAGATTAATCTGCCATATATTACGGCGGATGCATCGGGACCGAAGCACTTGCAGTTGAAACTCTCTCGCGCCAAATTCGAGCAGATGACCGAAGACCTGCTCAACCGCTGTCGTAAGCCGTTCGAATCTGCGTTGAAGGACGCTGGCTTGGATGCGAGTAAACTCAACGAAGTGGTCCTCGTCGGCGGCTCGACGCGTATGCCGATGGTCGTAGACCTTGTGCGCAAATTGACGAACGGCAAAGAACCGAATAAAGGCGTGAATCCCGATGAAGTGGTCGCTATTGGCGCGGCAGTTCAAGGCGGCGTACTTGGCGGCGAAGTAAAAGATATTCTTTTGCTTGACGTTACTCCGCTTTCGTTGGGCGTCGAAACAATGGGCAGCGTGATGACCAAGATGATTGAGCGCAACACAACCATCCCCGTCCGCAAGACCGAAACGTATTCGACGGCGGCGGATAATCAAACTGCAGTGGATATCCACGTTTTGCAAGGCGAGCGCCCGATGGCTAGCGATAACATGTCGCTCGGACGATTCCGACTCGACGGCATCCCGCCTGCGCCGCGCGGCATCCCGCAAGTGGAAGTGACGTTCGACATTGATGCGAACGGAATCTTGAACGTGACCGCGAGAGACAAAGCCACCGGTAAGGAGCAGAAGGTCACGATCACCGCTTCGACGAACCTCAACAAAAGCGATATTGATCGTATGATGAATGAAGCGCGCTCGCATGAAGCGGATGATCGCAAACGCCGCGAGTTGATTGACGCGAAGAATACCGCGGACAACCTTGTGTATCAGACCGAGAAAGCCTTGCGCGACCTCGGCGATAAAGTCCCGTCCGCTGAACGCGGCGAGATCGAAACGAAGATCAATGATCTCAAATCTGCGGCGCAGAGCGACGACCTGAGTCGCATCAAACAGGCGTCTGAAGCGGTGGAGCAAACTTTCCATGCGTTGAGCCAGCAGCTGTATGCGCAAGAGCAACCGCAACCTGAAGCGGCGGGCGGAACCTCTGAACCGCCGATAGACGGCGACGTGATTGACGGCGAAGTGAAAGAGTAAAACCAACACCAGCCCCCCGAGTTTTTCAAAAATTCGGGGGGCTTTTTTAAAAAACGGGCCATCCAACTGAAGGTGGCCCGTTTCTTTTTTATTTACAACCCTGCTAGTGTTATTGATCGATAGGCTGAAGAAACAGGGTGATTAGAAGTTCCGTGTAGCCACTCAACACTTGTTCACGATATGGTTCAGCAAGCGTATAGAATTCTTCTATGGTGGCCGCATGTTCAAATTCTGCTGTCGTATCAGAAGGGATTGATTCGTTATAGGAAAATTCAATCACCTTGTTATCGCTCAACACTGCCACACTGCTTGACCAATCGAGAAAAATTGTTTCGGCAGTCATAACAGATTCACTTAAATCTACCCGCTCCTCGGTATGGACGTACGCACACTTACTTACCATATCGAAATACTGATGGTAAAGACTGTCGAGCGGAGTTTTCAGCAATGAGGGGTCTGCAGGAGGTGCAGACGAAACGTCTACGAGCGCATTCAGGTATTCATTACAACCTTGTTGTCCCGCTGTAATTATGGTTGCATAGAAATTTGTTGCTTTCTCCCCCGCGTAAACTGTAACGTGTAATTTGGAGTTTTCCCCAAAGTCATATTCACAACTGGATCCGTAGGATTCCTCGTCAGAGTCTGTTTCCTGCACGCTCTTACCAAAAACGCTTTCCACTTGCTCCTTAGTCACTAAGCTGCAAGGATCGGCCGCATCCATCAAGGAATCAAGAATTTCTGCGGATATTTGCGAAGGCGCTTCTGTCACTGCCGCTGGCGCAGGCGAGGATGTCTCTATTGTTGTCATAGGCAGAGGTGTGGAAACCGGCGGCTCAGTATTCACAACAGGAGCTTCGGAGTCTGCCGGGGTAGCGGAGCCGCATGCTGTCAATATCAGTAAAAGAACCAGAGTGGGGTATATGGTTTTCCTCAATGAGGATTTTTTTACTTTCATTTCATCTCCTTTGTCTATCTAGATTCGCAAATGCGTAAGCGATATTATACAAAGAATGTTTTGGATGCAAAATCAACCTTTTGGGTGACTTCTACGCAGGCTTTGCCTTTTAGATGTTCTTATATTCGGATGATATAATTTTTCTATGCAAAAACGTTTTAACCGTAAGCGGATCGTTCCGATCCTGCTTGCGCTCGGCATCCTTGTTTTTTTCTTCCCGCCCGTGTATTCGCGCGTCATGCCGCGCATTGACGGCTGGATCTCCAGCGTCAAATATCGCATCAACCCGCCGGATAAAGCCATCTTCCAGCCGCAACAACAATCGCAAGTGGATATCGCCGTCACGCAGTTGATGCAGACTCGCGTGGCGACTCAAATGCTTCAAACGACTCGCACTCCCACGCCTGGCCCAACGCTGACGCCGACGGTCACTTCGACGCCTCTGCCTGCCTCAGTCAATTTGACCGGGTTTAAATATGTGGACCAAAGTAACCGCTGGAATTATTGCGGTCCCGCCAACTTGACCATGGCGTTGGACTTTGTCGGCTGGGGCGGCAACCGCGACGACATCGCCCGCGTTATCAAACCGGGGATTCAAGATCCCAAATTGGATTTTATTCAGCAGGGGCGCAGCGACGTCAACGTGATGCCGTATGAACTCGTGGATTTCGTTAACGACGAGACCGAGTATCGCGCGTTGTCGCGTCTTGGCGGCGATATTGATCTTGCCAAGCGCTTGCTTGCGGCAGATTTTCCCTTCATTGCCGAAAAGGGATATTATGAGGAAGATTACACTACTAAAGTAGCGTGGCTCGGACATTATCAATTCGTCACTGGTTATGATGACGCTGCGGGCGAATTGATCGTTCAGGATACATGGAACGACGGTCCTAATTTTCGAATCGCTTATGAAGATTTTGTTTCAAATGAAGCGTGGCTCTCGTTCGATAATATCTTTATCGTTGTATATCAGCCCGAACGTGAAGCGGAATTATTGCAAGTCCTCGGTCCCTACGCGGATGATGCTTGGGCGTCGAATCATGCCCGCGAAGTCGCTGAAGAGCGCGTTGCCGATTCTATAGGCATTGACCAATACTTCGCGTGGTTCGCCAAAGGGACGAGCCATGTGGAATTGTTCGAGTATGCCGATGCCGCCACCGCTTTTGATCAGGCGTTCGCCATTTACAACGATCTTGGCAAGGACGACAAACAGCGACCGTATCGCATGATGTGGTACCAAACCGGTCCATACAAAGCATATTTCTATACGGGGCGTTATCAAGATGTGATTGACCTTGCCAACGTCACATTGACTGAGACGATCTCGAAGCCGACGTTGGAAGAAAGCATCTACTGGCGCGCACAGGCAAAATATATGATCGGTGACACCCCCGGCGCCATTGCCGATTACCGCGAAACGCTGAGGCTGCATCCGAATTGGGCTCCCGCGATTCAGGCGCTGCAAGATTTGGGAGTACAGCCGTAAACTGTCGGCTAGTTGGTTAGTCACTTGGTTAGTCAAAGCCATGTGATAAAAGACTAGCCGACTAACGACTGGAAGACTAGCAGACTATGAGACTACTTCATTTCGCCGACGCTCACATTGACATGGCAAACTACGGACGCCATGACCCCGAAACGGGACTGCCGCTCCGCGTATTGGATTTTCTCAAATCGCTGGATACTATCGTGGACGCGGCGATCTCAGAACGGGTGGATTTGGTTATCTTCGCGGGCGATGCGTACAAGGACCGATCTCCCGCGCCGACGTTCCAGCGCGAGTGGGGCAAACGTATCGTTCGGCTCTCGCAAGCGAAAATCCCAACGCTGCTGTTGGTCGGCAACCACGACCTTTCTCCCGCCGTCGGACGCGCCCACGCGATTCAAGAGTTCGACACTCTTCAAGTCCCGTTTATCAAAGTGTTGGATAAGCCGCAACTTTTGACGCCAAGCGATTTATGGGATTTGCCCGTTCAAGTCATCTCCATGCCGTGGATCACGCGCTCGGGCTTGATGGCGAACCTCGAAATGAGCGCGACAGAACCCGGCGAGATATTTTCGAATCTCGAATCTCGAATCTCTAGTCTCATCGAAGGTTACATCAGCGAAGCGGATAAGACTCTGCCTCTCATTCTCACTGCCCACGCCTCCATCGAAGGCGCGATATTCGGCGCGGAGCGGATGGTGATGCTGGGCAGCGATCTCGTTCTGCCGACATCGCTGGTGAAAGACCCTTGCTTGGATTATGTCGCGATGGGACATATCCATAAGCCGCAGGATGTGAATGAGGGGAATCATCCGCCCGTCATCTATCCCGGCTCCATCGAGCGGATTGACTTCGGCGAGGCGAAGGACGACAAGTTTTACATCATTGCCGAGGTGGAGCGAGGCAGCGCGAAGGTTGAGTGGAAAAGAATCGAAGGGACTCGCCGCTTCATCGAGCGGCGAACCAGCCTCACGTCGAGCGAGAATGTGACCGAGACGTTGAAATCTCAACTGCCGAAGGATATAGCCGGCGCAATCGTCAAACTTGTGGTGGAATATCCGCGCGAGTGGGACGCGTTGATTGACGAATCGGCGCTGCGAAAGTTTGCGGTGGACGCGTTTGAATTTCATCTGGCGAAGAAGCCAAAGGTCGAAGCGCGTGTTCGTATTCCTGAAGGACAAACGGTGAGCGGCATGAATCCGCTTGAATTACTCAGTCAATATCTCGATTCGGCAAAAGTGAACGATATGGATGAGTTGCAGAAACTTGCGCAAGAAATAATCTCGATGGAAGAAGAATCGTAATTTTGGAATCCGAGATCGTATATTAAAAGAGGTGAGCCGTGTCGCAAAAGAATCCCAACTACCGCTGGTTCGTGGTCGCCGTTTTTTTCTTTTTTGTGCTGTTGCATCAAACCGATAAATTAATGATCGGTTCGTTGCAAGTGCAAATCAGCGAGACGTTTAATCTCGACGATTTTAAATGGGGGCTGGTCAACTCGGGCGCGCTGGCGGTAGCGACGATTCTCTACCCTGTCTGGGGATATTTGTACGATCGTTACGCGCGCTCCAAGCTGCTTGCGTTGGCTTCATTTGTGTGGGGCGCGACGACATGGCTGAATGCGATCGTTCGCACATATACAGGCTTCTTAATTACGCGCGCTTCGACCGGCATTGACGATTCATCGTATCCCGGTATTTACACGCTTATCGCTGATTATTTCGGTCCGAACCTGCGCGGTAAAGTGTACGGGATTTTGCAACTGGCGCAAGCGCTAGGTTTCTTGGTGGGTATGATTCTCGGACAGATGGTCGCGCCCATGATCGGCGGCTGGCGCTCAGTTTTTTACATCACTGGCTCTTTGGGTATTGTGATCGCCGCTCTAATTTACTTTGGAGTGAAAGAAATGCCGCGCGGCAAAGCGGAGCCTGAATTTGAAGAAATACCGGAAATGGCGACTTTCCGCTTCTCGTGGCAAGAAGCGAAACAGATCTTCAAAAAGCGCACTATGTGGTTTATCTTTTTGCAAGGCTTTGCGGGCGTGTTCCCGTGGCAGGTGATCACTTTCTTCTTCTTCGGCTATCTTGAAACTGTGCGCGGATACGATGCGAACGGCATCGTTACGACGATGGCACCGGTGATCCTGATTTTAGCATTTGGTTATTTTCTTGGCGGCTTACTTGGCGATTACTTTTTCAAACGCACGAGGAAAGGCCGTATCCTTGTGGCAAGCGTGGGCGTTTTGTTGGGCGCGATCTTTCTCTACTTTGCCATGACTACGCCGTTAGATCAGTCAAGTCGTTTCTTTGTCTTTATGTGTTTGACCGCCCTCTTTATGCCGCTTCCGGGTCCGAACGTGGTTGCGACCGTCTACGATGTGACCGTTCCTGAAGTCCGTTCGACGGCGCAGGCGATTGAGTACTTCATCGAGAATAGCGGAGCGGTAACCGCCCCCGCGTTGACCGGCGCGCTGATCGTCGCCACGGGCGACCGGTCGTTCGCGATCTTGTCCATCTGTGTGATCGCTTGGCTGATCTGCTTTGTGTTTTACCTCGGTGCGTTGTTCACAGTTGAGAAGGATACCGCACACTTGCGCTTACAAATGGCAGAACGCGCCAAGGAGATGTGAAATGATCAAATTTCTTATTTGCGATCGGCAGGCGTTTTTAAGATGTCGGAAAAGAAATTAACGGGCTTATTTCTACTTTCCTTTGCGGCCATATCTGTCTTCTTTACATTAGGGAAGATGGGAGATCAGTTTGAGCCTTTTGTCAACTTAGGCGGAGATATGGCGGTGTACGCGTCCATTGCCGCCGCGCAAGACGACCCCAGTCTGTTCGTGAACGATCCGTTTTTGTCGAATGAAAAGAACATCAATAGCTACCAGATGGTTTTCTTTCCAGCGTTGCGCGGATTGAAAGCCATTTTTGGAAATTATGGATCGGCGGGACTTTTCCTGCTTCCCTTTGTTATTTTTCTTCATATGACGGGATACTACGCGTTAGGCAGATCCATCTTTCGGAATTCGTGGATGGGTTTTTATGCGGCGCTGATTATCTCGATTCCAACCAGCACATATTACGACTACTGGGGAATTTTCTTAGACGCGTTGCCTCGTTTTATGTATCAAGCGTTGCTTCCGTTTTTACTCGCCTTGGCGATTACGCGCGGGCGGAATCCAAATTGGTGGTTTGTCATCTTGGCGGGAGTGGGACTGCTTACTTATCTTCATCCGGCAAGCGCTCCTGTTTGGATGGCGGCGTTGACGCTGGGACTCTGGGTCTCTGCAGAGGGAAGCAGCGTATGGAAGAAAGCGCAAAAGATGGCTGTAGCGTTCTTAATTCTGGCGATCGTGTTATCTCCGTTTTTAGCGACCTATTTTAGCAGTGTGGTAAGCAGCGCGGGCGCGCCGGAAGATTACGATCGAGTAATGGCTGTGCTGAAAGACCGCTTCTTTATGATGAAAGATGCCGGGCTTATAAGCGTACTGTTGAATTTCTTTTCCAGTCGTATGGGGTTTGCGCTCGATCTTGTCTGGTATCTAGTCGTTACGTTTGCGGCGGCAGGCGCCGTCTATAGTATGAAGCGGCGCGAGTCGCACGATCTCTTTCCCGCAATACGACAGATCCTTGCATGGATAGCGGGAATATTTTTGGTTGGCGCAGCGCTTCCGGCGATTGAACACGCTGCCTTTGCTCAATTGCGAATGATCCCGCCTGAATTTGAAGTCTTGAGGACAATTCGATTTTGGACGCCGTTATTGCTGCTGTTAGCGATGTGTTTCTTTTGGATGGTAAAAGAGAAATTTCAACGCCGCCAAACCGTGAGTCTTTCCGCCGTCCGTATTGCGAGCGCCGCCTTTTCTGTGATTTTCTTAATCGCTTGGGGAATTAGAGGATTCGCTTCTCATTCTGATTTTCGCGCGGCAGTGTATCAAAATAAGCGGTGCTGGACGGAAGCGAAAATTATCTGTTCCCTGCCCGAAAGAGACCTAGACCTATTAGAAACCTTAAACGTAATTCGAGACAAAACGCCCGTGTCTGCGGTTATTTTTGCTGAAGGGGAGAATCTGGCGATTCGATATTATGCTTTCCGCTCTCTTGCCTATTCGTATAAAGACGGCGCTCCGTTGGCGTACACAGACCTGCGGCAATTGTTGGCGTGGAACGATCAGTATAGAACGATGGAGAAATTGGCGAAACTTAAGGATATGCCTAACCGACGAGTAAAGTATATGGGCGATCTTGTTGAATTGGCGCGAACCGCTAAATCCAATTATCTTCTTTTAAACGCGCCTTACGATTCGGATCTATACTATCCAGTAAATCTTGAACTTGTTTTTTCGAATAATTCTTATTCCTTGTATGCGATCAATCGTTAAACTGACATTGCGCATGGGAAGCGCCGTTTGCTGGAACGAAGAGATATTCAGCCCTTAGTTTAGGGAATAGCGCATTTTGTCAGGTAATCAAAACCTGTTCGCGGTAATTTCTCGTTGACTTCAGCGTTATTAATAAATGCAGAAGATTCGACCATCTGCCATTGCTCTGGGTCAAATACCCATGAATCCACCTGCTTCCCAGTGTTGGGGTCAAACATTAGCAGGTTGACATAAGTTGGATCTAACCCGAAGATATACTTTCCGTCATCCATCCAAGCAGGAGGCACGAGGCTTCCTTGTCCCAAGTCGCTCACTTCACCAGATGGAATGCTAACAACGAAAGTTCTCAATTGGGGTGAAACGTCGTCTGTTCGATAGCCTGTCACGGCTAAACGTATGCTGTTTGGCGACCAAGACGGTGCGCTGGGATTTTGCACAATCGCGATTGTGTTAACATTCCCTATATCTCGTAAATCAACCCAGTGAAGTTCAGTTGTTGTTTTACCTTGTGACTGATAAATGAACGCAAGGTAGTTCCAATCTGAGGCCCGGTCACAATAGAAACCGGCAGAACCCAAATCCAGGGTTCCCAGAAAGACATGCTCGAGGTAGAGATCAACTACATATCCGACAGAAGGATTACTGGCGTTGAGCGAAAGATAATGAAAGCTCAATGATCGTCCTGCAGTTTCAATTAACTTGCCTGCCGGTTGTTCGACCATGCTTGGCTCATGTCCATCTTGAGGCGCTATTTGCAAGGTTCGAGCAGGCAAGGCTGGATCGTATTCGATTGCCTCAACCTGAATTGAAACGAGGGGGGTGTTCTGATGCTGAGGGCTGTACATCTCGAGGCGTAGAATTACGCCTTTTTCCACATCCACCCACAACCTAAAAGCGCCTCCTTGTAGAACTAGCGCTTCCCGTCCCGCCACTGTGCTGGAACCAATGATTTGCCAATCCGCATTGTTTGGCAGACTCGACGGAAGGAATAAAGACATGAAGCGATCCGACTTCTCAAAGGGATGATATGTCCACTGGTTTTTGACATTCAGCCAATTTGCGCTTCCAGTTCTGGAAATTTGATTTTCGTCGCTGAGTTGTTCCTCGGCAACGCGCAATGCTGCAAGCCCATCGGGCAGTTCAGCCAGTTTATCTTGGGCTTCGGAGACGACCAATGAACCTCGTCCATCACGCCCTATCCAGGCATTTACATAATACACAAGAGCCTTTTGCTGATCTACAAGCCTCCCGATGAGCCATAAGGTCTCCCATTGCGGAGCGAGTAATTTCTTGGCGATTTGCTCTGAGGATAAGTTACCCTGATAATTATGGATCTCTGGCGTCTCTTCGAATACTTTCAGTAAGGATGCTTCCGATGGAATTGTTTCAATCGGTGTAATTCCATTGCCTTTGCTTGCTGGAGTACATGCTTCATTCAATAGTAATAAAACGGCGAGCAAGATAAGAATGGCACACCTTCTGAGTATTTGCATCACAATCTCCAACTGAAACAGAAAGAGATGAAAACATCGTCAGTTGTCATCTCTTCTGCGGTATAAGATTTGGCAGTGGCGGTAGATAAATGATTTGGCAGCGCTCTCGCCTTCCAAAACCATAACGTTATCATTTACCGAACCCCACTACTATCCAAGTTCTTTATGGTTTTGCCATACTGGTCGTGTAATCACTGTTAATTGGGCTGCCCCATCCATAGTCTTGATACTGATGTAAAGCATAGATGCCCATACGTTGACTCGCGCAAGCGCCGGTGGCATAAGCATAAGACTTGACGGTAGAATTTGCATAAACTTTTCTTTAATTTGTTTGTTCTGAACTCCATACTTGGGCGTAGGATGACCAGTCTAACTGATCGTAGTTGTCAAAATACCATTGCACTTCTTTTAGCGGCGACAAGACCCTTTCGGCTTGAATCTGGGTGATTTCAAGAAACGGGCGGCTGTTGTTATCCTTCAGCAGGAAATGGTTATCAATTTGCAAAGGTTGCGCCGTTTCAGGATCAACGTAAATAATGTGCATAATCCCTATAATGCTGGCGTCCTTTTCGGAATATTCAGGCATCCCTGCGGGAAATATATCCCTGACAGTGAAGCGCGCAATATCTTTCCCATTGATTACGACCATCTCTTGGTTGACGCTCGTTTGTGCGCCCTCTTTGGCAGCCGCTTCGGGAGATGCGCTGGTAATATAGAAATATAACGACGGGGAATAGGGTCCTTGATCGAGTGGCGCGAAAGCTTCCGCCGCGCTTCGATACACCCCGCGATAAAGGATTTCACTCAAATGGCTCTTCCCGTCGCGGGTGATGAACGTGATCTGTTGGTCTACCATCCCATTCTTATTAAAATGAAACCAAGTCTCAATGATGGTTTCTGATGGAAATTGCGCATCGGGCATTCGATATATTGGGACATCTTCAACAGAATTGCTATGATAGCTGTGCCGTACCCACCCGCCTGTTTGTAGCGTCGCTTCCAAGCGTGCTTCCATTTTTTTGAGAACGTCATAATTAGCCAACGTAGCGCCATCCGGTTGGTACTCTTGGGCAATTTCCTTCTTTTGTTCCGTTGAGGCTAAGGCGGAGTCAATCCCGAGGATTAAGCCTGCAAGTAATACCGAACCAACTAGAAGCAAACGAAAATATTTTTTTATGTTCATGTTTTGAACTCCTTGAAAAACAGACCATACTAATTTTTTCATTCTACTTTGCTGATGACGGTATCGCAACTGGGAAAACTACCAGTCTTTGTGCTGGTAATTATTCGAGGTTGTCAGACAAATATGTATGTGCCCAGACAATTGCCTCATGGCGAGATTTTACATCCAATTTCTTCAGAATGTTAGTGACATGAAAGGCAGCTGTTTTTGCTGTTATATTCAGTTTTTCCGCAATTTGCTTGTTGTCGTATCCTTTAACAATAAGGCGAACAACCTCCCCTTCCCGATGGGTTAGTTTTTCGAGTTTTTTCCCTGCTTCTTGCCGCCAGCGGTTCGCGCGCACGAACTGATCTTCTGTAAACGCCTGTGCTCCGTTCATGGCTTGGCGTATTGCTGAAATTAACCTTTCCCCTGTTTCTGTTTTTGATAAAAAGCCGACTGCTCCCGCATCCATCATGCTGGCTAGATAGGCATCGTGATCATGTGCAGTTAATACCAATATAAGCGTTTCAGGAATGTGCTCACGTACCCACTTTGCTGTTTTTACAGAAACAGGCATGGCGAGATCAAGGATAAGGATATTTGGGCGTAGTTCGGCTGCCAGTGTCTCTAACTGAAAACTATCTTCTGCCTCTTCAACAACTCGAATATCCGATGTTTCGCTTAGAATTGCTCGCAAGCCTGCGCGTGTAGTCGGATGATCATCTGCTAATAAGACTGTAATTTGGCTTTGAACATTACTCATAAAACCTCAATATGATGCCTGTCCTGATTATATAACCTTGGTTCTTTTTCTTTTGTCAAGAAAACAACTCGTTTTTCCTAATGGTATAATCGTTTACAGAGCACAAAAAGTTCCCCGCGTGGGTTTACAGCAAGGAGCAAGTCATGTCCGGTCATTCCAAGTGGTCCACCATCAAACGCAAAAAAGGCGCGGCAGACGCCAAACGCGGCGCGATCTTCACGCGCCTCGCCAGAGAAATTTCCATCGCGGCGCGCGAAGGCGGCGATCCCGATTCCAACTTCCGCCTCAGGCTTGCAGTGGATAAAGCTCGTGCCGAAAACATGCCAAAAGATAATATCGAACGCGCCATAAAAAAAGGTTCGGGCGAAGACAAAGATGGAGCCGTGTTTGAAGAGATCACCTTCGAGGGCTACGGTCCGCATGGCTCGGCATTGATGGTCACTTGCGTGACCGATAATCGCAACCGCACAGTGCCAGATATGCGCCACGCGTTTAGCAAATCGGGCGGCAACATGGCGGAGCCCGGCGCGGTTAGCTGGCAATTCGATCGCAAAGCGTATTTTGCATTTCCCTCCAGCCAGTTATCGTTTGATAAAGCCTTCGAGTTGGGCGTCAATGCGGGCGCGGACGATGTCATTGACGGCGGCGACACGCTCGAAATTTATGCGCCAGTCGAATCTTTCAAGACCATCGCCGACGCATTGCATCAAGCCAAAGTCACGCCGGACGAATCGGGCTTGCGCATGGTCGCCAAGCAGGAAGTGGAACTCGATGTGGAAGCCACGTTGAAATTCATGAAGATGGTCGAGACCATCGAAGAACTCGACGACGTACAGGATGTTTTCCACAACGTCAAAATTTCAGATGAAGCCCTCGCCGCACTCGAAGCCGCGTAGCGCCGACTTAAGTCGGCGTTACTTTTGTGATGACCCTCGCACTCGGAATTGACCCCGGCACCGCCACCACAGGATACGGACTCGTGCGCCTCATGCCCGACGGGGAACTGGTCGCAGTTTCCTTCGGCATTATCTCCACCCCGAAAGACGCAACCCCGTCCGCGCGGCTGGAGATGTTGTATACCAACCTGCGAAAAATCATCAAACAACACAAACCCGATACATCCGCTGTTGAAAAATTATTCTTCGCGCGGAATGTGACCACCGGCATCGCCGTCGGTCAAGCGCGCGGAGTTGTCCTGCTCGCGCTCGAACAAGCGGGGATCGAAATTTTTGAATACACTCCCAAAGAAGTGAAGAACGCTGTGGCTGGCTACGGCTCTGCCGAAAAGCGACAGGTGCAAGAAATGGTACGCGCGTTATTGCAACTCGACTCCATCCCCAAACCCGACGATGCCGCCGACGCGCTGGCGATTGCGATTACTCATTTAAATACGAAGAGATATTAATTCATCACAGATGAACGCGGATGAACAATTGGGTTTGGATGAAAGGAGGTTGTGATGCCTCCACAAGAAGTGAATGAAATTACTGCAAGAATCATAGGTTGCGCGTATGAGGTCAGCAATACGCTTGGCATAGGCTTTGTTGAAAAAAGCTTATGAGAATGCTTTGGTGCGTGCAACGCGAAAAATAGGATTGGGAGTTGAGCGACAATTTCCAATTAAAGTCATGTTTGACGGAGTTGTCGTAGGTGAGTTCTTTGCCGACTTATTTGTCGAGAAAAGAGTTCTGGTCGAATTGAAGGCTGTATCTATGTTAACGCAAGAGCATACCGCCCAAGCCTTGAATTACCTGCGGACAACGGGAGCAGGCGTCTGTTTGCTCATCAACTTTGGCAGATCGAAGATCGAAATCAAGCGGCTTCTCCCCTCCGTCTATTGGAAGGCGCCAAAATCCTAAAACGTCACATGTATCCAAAGTTATCCTGTTTATCTACGTTCATCTGTGGTTAAATAGACATCATGATCTCAACCCTCCGTGGAGAAATTGCGCAAATTGAAGAGACCTCCCTCATCGTCGAGGTGGGAGGCGTGGGGTTGCGCGTCTTCGTCCCTGCGCCGTTGCGGACGCGCGTCAAAACAGGCGAAGCGGCGTTCTTGTTCACGCATCTCGTTGTTCGCGAGGACGCGCTGACGTTGTACGGATTCGAATCGCAAGCCGACTGCGATCTTTTCAACATACTTCTCGGCGTTAATGGAGTGGGGCCCAAGGTTGCGTTATCCGTTCTATCCGCTATGTCGTTGGAAGCCATCCAACGCGCGATCTTCGCCGATGAAGCGGAGTTGTTGAGCCGCGTGCCGGGCGTGGGCAAAAAGACCGCGCAGAAGATGGCTCTTCATCTGAAAGACAAGTTGAAACCGCTCGATGGCTTGAAGCAGGTTGCCCTGATGTCCGACGCGGATTCGGAAGTCCTTGCCGCGCTGACCGCGCTGGGCTATTCCGTTGTCGAGGCGCAGTCTGCCATTCAGTCCATCCCGAAAGATGCGAGCAAAGACGCAGAAGAACGTCTCAGGATCGCGCTGCAGTATTTTCAGTGATGGGAACATCATCCCGCAGGGTTCGGAAAATGATTTAGTCCCGCTGAGAAACCTGCGGGACGTTTTCATTCCAATATGAACGATCACGACCTCCTCGAAACATACGAACCCGTGTTGCGTTTCGCAAAGAGCGAACGATTTTTCCCGATGGCGGTGGAGCATTATTCGGAATGATGCAGCATCCTGCCCAGCGGACCGCTCGGCGCGGCGGGGTTGCTCTTCCATTTAAATGAACCGCTTGCAACGTTTATCGGCAAACTCGAAGGCGGGCAATATTTTCTGCGCTTCATCAATGAGCCGCTTTACGACTCCGATGCGTGGGCGTGGCTGGGAGTTTCATCGGCTCTTGCAATGGGCGCGGGATATTATTTCTTCGGTTGGGCGGGCGTGGAAATTGCGTTCGCGCTCGCGTTGATCGCCGCGTTGATCCTTTTCATGCTGTCATCAACCATCCGATGGCGCATCATCCCCGCCGCGTTCGCCGTGTTGCTTTTCACCGCGCTGATGGTCGCGCCGATCTGGTTTTTTCTTCACCCCAGCGAATATATGAGCGTCGCGGTTGAATATCTCGTGCTGTTGCCTATCTATTTGATCCTGCTCTTCTATCTTTCCATCCGCACGATGAAATTCATCTTCGATCACATTCTTCCTGAGGGACCCGGTCTCATCATGGATATGCTCTCGCTTGCCACCGAGACCATCGCGCGGAAGTCGTATTTTGAATATGCAAAGATTCTTGAAAAAGATTCACAACCTGTCTTTTACGGTCGCGTCGCGCGCGAGCAGGATGCGGAGGGGAACAACTGGACGATCCTGCAATATCATTTTTTCTACGCGTTCAACGATTGGCGTCTCGCCGCGAACGGGATCAATCATCACGAGGGCGATTGGGAGATGACGGCGGTCTACCTCAAAAACGATTCGCCCTACGCCGTTTTATTTTCGCAGCACGGCGCGGGCAACATCGAATTGTGGGAGAAGGTCATCAAGGCGAAAGATAAAGATGACAAGGTTACGACTCATCCCGTCGTTTACGTGGCGTTGGGGTCGCACGCCAATTACAGCAAGCCTGAGGTGATCCGTTCTTCAAATTTATACGAAGCGGGACGCGTGCAACGCTTCCTTTATTGGACGGACGGCTTGATCCACTACCTCTTCCTGCTCTTCAACCCCAGCCAAAAAGCGCGGCAGATCGCGCTCAAAGAGTTGATCGCCAGCCACGCGAACATCCTTGCCGAGGACGCCTTCATCTCCATGCGCGATGAAGCGGATCATTACGTCGTCAGTCTGCCAATGGAGATCGCTTCGGGCGACGGCTTCCGCCTCGGCTATCAGGGCGACAACTTGCGTGAGCCTGTGGTCAAATCCACCAGTTATCTCAAGCGCGTCATGTCTGATCGCAAAGTGACTCGCCCCTCCGTCAAAGAATGGCAGCGCGTGGTATTGAATCCCGAACCCGATTGGGTCAATTACAAAGGACTATGGGGAGTGAAAAGCGCGTTGAGCGACGAGTCCGGTCCGCCGGGACCGAAATGGGATCGCCCCGATAACTTGTTCAACGTCAATCCGCGCGTGCGGTGGGAGAAACCGCTGGAGTGGTTGAGGATGTTGGAGGGGAGACGATAGATAATGGATTGTGGTTCTTTTTGGAACTTTTGTTGGTGTGTGAGCGTTTGGTAGATGTAGGACAAACGTTGATTGACAAAATCTAGGGGGGGGGTATACAATATTTGTATATTCAATTATTGTAAATAGACAAAAGAACGAAGTAGCGCCGATGAACCCCCCAGACGAAATCACAGCGCTTGTAGCAGATGATCACCCTCTCACGCTTGAGGGAGTGCGTTCCATTCTCGAAAAAGCCCCAGAAATAAAAATTGTGGGCGAAGCGCTGGATGGCAATGAGATCAAGCCCATGATCGCCAAATTACGGCCGCGCATCCTGTTGATGAATCTGGTGATGCCAAATCATAATCCCATGGAACTAGGGAGATGGGTCCGAGAAAATTACCCTGATACCGCTACATTGGTTTTGACCGGGCATCATCGCGATGCCTACCTGGCAGGTATGATGCAGGCAGGCGCGGCGGGGTACCTGGATAAAACTGTACAGGCTGAGCAATTGATCGCTTCAATCCGCCTTGTGGCATCCGGAGTACATCTTTTTGATGAAGAGCAAAAAACACGGGCGCGCGCATGGCACGAGGATGTAGAGGAAAAATGGAATCGCTTGTCGGAACGCGAAAAACAGGTGTTGCGGTTACTGGTAGAAGGGGCGAGCAACCAAGAGATTGCATCGAATCTGCACATCCGTATTAAAACGCTTGATAAGCATCTCGAAAAAATTTATCGGAAATTAGAAGTGGATTGGCGAGCAAAAGCGGTTTTGTGGGGAAAAGAAAATATGGGGGATTTTCCGTATTGACCTTTGATATAAGAATGTCTATGATGAGTACAGAAACGAACAAAGCGCTCTGATGGAACAGGTATGGATTTCTGTAATCGAAAATGGAAACCCTCTACACGATAATTGCCGCACTGACTTCCCCCAAAGATGTTCAAGGAGGCGCTTATTGACAAATACGACTGCTGTAATATCAGAATTGGTTGTAAGGATGCTGTTTCGACAAAACAGTCTTTCATGGTCAAAAAGGAGATCAAAATGCTAAAAAGAAAATTAGGCGCTGGGCTTTTGCTTGCCCTTGCTGTTTCGCTCATTGCGTCGCAAGTGTTTGCAGGGCAAATATTCTTTAACGTGATAGTTCCAAAATTTGGAGGAACTGCTAACACAGATGTCACAACAAAAAACACGACTATGCAACAGTGGGAGGTTTCAAGTATTGCGGTAGGCAATAACTATACAGTAAGTTTTCGACCGTATAGTGGATCTGGCGGCGCTGTTGGTAGTTGGGTGAATGGAATCACAGGATCGTACATTAACGCTCCGTATAGTCCTTCCCAATCTGTGGGTGCGCTGATTTATCTCAAGGTAAAAAACCAGCCTCTTACCAGAGTCAATGTGCAAGTGAGTGGATATTTCAACTCTCGTTAGGGATTCTGTGTTTGTGTGGCAACTGATGTTATGCGCTGCTCCGAAGGCGTCGTTGCAGCGATGCCTTCGGAACATTATCATTTTAACCGTGCCTCCTGCTGGGCATTGATGACATACTCAAAGAATATAGTTCAATCGTTGAGTTGTTGAACTGTTCAACGAGGTCTAATGAATTCATACAATGATTCCGTGTTTGCTTTTAAAGAATTCTTCCATGCGATATTTGGTAAATTGTTTATTACGCCTCTCATGATAAGTCTGGCTTTGCTATTCTTAGGGTTGAGCCAGAATTATCCTCTAGACCCCACTTCGCCGCCCGGTTGGCACCCTGCTTATTTCAATGCTTACGATGCTTGGCGTTCTGCAATACCAGTTTTCGTTTTATTTGCGCCTCTGGCGGCAACTATTCCTTATGCAGACTCTTATCTTAGAGACCGGGATCAAGGTTTTGCACGTTATATCCTGCTTCGTATGACACATCGTCGTTACCTAATTAGCAAATTCGTAATTAATGGACTTGTTGGAGGGCTCGCGGTAGCGCTTCCCATGATCGTGTTTTTCGGCTTTACATTGGCTGTATATCCACGCACATTGCCGCCTTTATCTGGAACGCCGTATTCAGAGGAATGGATGAGGTCCCCCGGTTTTCTTGGTGCTATTTATGTTTCACATGCTAATATCTATATTCTTGCCCGTATCACCCTCGGATTTCTATTTGGTTTTATTAGCGCTTCTCTAGGAATGGCGGTTTCTCCTTTTGCGCGTAATCGTTATGTTGTTCTCGTGTTTCCATTCATCTTCTCTGAGGTTTATAGTTTTATTTTTGCCATTGTAGGATTTCCAGCATGGTGGTTTGGTTATGTGTTGGCGCCCGATCTTGTGTTAGATACAACTGCCGTAACCACGCTGTTACCGCTGGGAATCATCTTTTCTCTAAGCACGGTAAGTGTATTTGGGTTTGTTAAAAAATATGATAACTTTAAATTATATTGAGAGAAAATTCCAGCTTGTAAAACGGTAGTTCATCCTTGATTTCAACTCGCAATATTCTAACAAGTTATTTTTTACCTGAACGCATATTAAAGCGTCGCTGGCTGATACCATTTGTCTTTATAACTTTACTGACTTTGCATCATGAAAGCGTTGCGTTGATGGCAAGACAACAAATCGGCGCTTCTATCAACGCGTGGGATGTTGTGATGGACCTCTTCAACAGTAGGCTGTCAGTCCACCATGGATTAACCAATCTGTTAATCTTTTTAGTTAGCGATATTGCTTTGTTTGAAGAATTAGATCAACTCGCCCTGTTGAGGGCGGGTTCTCGATGGCGATGGTTCCAAGTTCAAGTCGGCGGTGTCTTCGCAACAGTAGGCCTGTATGTTGCATTAATAGTTGTGATTGTTTTGGGTATCACGGTTACAACTATTCCATGGAGTTTAGTATGGAGTCCAGCCGCAATGTCAATCCTGAACCGACAAGGTTTACCCGCTAACGGATACCTCGCGCTCTCGCCATTACCCACTGTATTGTTCATGTTGACGCTCCTAGGACTAGCATGGATTGGAATAAGCGTTGTGGTGAGCGCTATTACACTCATAACTCAAAAATCCATTTTTGGTTTTGCGGCTGGTTTGGCTCTTAACTACAGTACGTTAATCATCTGGCTTAATGATATTCACTCCCCACTTTTAGACGCGATTTGGTTTCATCAGCGAATGTTTTTGTGGCATACTGATGTTACAGGCTCACTAATTGGTTTGTTTACCGAGTCCGTGTTGTATTGGGCTATATGGGTTACTATAAGTATGATTGGTTTGTGGAGCGTTTGTCGAAGCATCAGCATTTTCCGAAAAAATTCAACTTAACGATTTGCTTGCGATGGATCACCCTACATGTCGCCGATTTTAAAAACTTGGCGTTCGTTTGTCAACACAATAAGGTGGCATTTTGCCTTCATAAACCAACAGCGCGGATGGCTTGTGGTCGCTGTCGTTTTTCATTTTCTGTGGGGAATTTTTAATGGTCGTCAAATTCTGGCAGTGAATTTATTACTGCTTAATTCTCACCGACCCTATGTTGGCGATGGTGTATTTTTGGCATTCTCGGGGCCATCGCTGGGTAACGATAACTTAACAACACTGTTGGCGTGGTTGTTGAATAAAACTTTCTTCATAATGTTGATTAGCGCCCTTATCAATGGCCAATTGCATGAGTATGATTATATCGTTATGCTCATGGTAAGATCGCGCCGTATTTGGTGGCTTGGTATTGTTGTGACAGTTATCCTTGTGGCTGTTGGTTATGTAAGTCTTGTAATTTTGGCAACCCTTGGAGGTGTGGCGACTCAGTTAAGATGGGATTCTCAGTTAAGTTCTTTTTTTGTCGATCAGGGCGTTTGGCAAGCCGCCTCCGCTATGTCGCTCACACAGGCGATCGTTTCGGTTTTTGGGCTGACAGTTTCATCATTAGCAGTTATAGGGCTTATCCAGGCGCTCGTTGCATTATTCAGACATCGAACTATTTGGGGAACATTAACTATCTTAACTCTGGCTCTGGTTGCTTGGGTTGTTGGTATGGGAGAGAATGCGTTCGTTTGGCAACAATGGCTGCCTGAAGTGCAGTCAATATTGAGCAGACATTTTCCCTTCGAACCACGGTTGCCCAATTTCACGCTAACTATGTCTTTGGCATACAACTCCTTGTTTGCCGTCACTTTGTTGGTAATGGGTTCTCTATTGTTACGCACTTTCGATTTTTTAGGAGCGCACAATGATAATTAATAAAACAGAAAGTATGTTAACGCCGACAAATTCATCTCTTCCTGCTGTAACAGTGACCGATGTGTCAAAAAAACTTCGAGGGCGTCAGGTGCTCGAAAATATCAATTTACTTGTAGGTGTAGGCGAAACCGTTGGCATATATGGCGCAAACGGCTCCGGGAAGTCCATGCTTTTGCGCGTAATTAGTGGACTGGTGTTGCCGGACACGGGAACAATAAATGTTTTTGGGAAGTATATCGGGCGCGATACTGAGTTCCCATCAGAGTTGGGAGCATTAATTGATGGTCCGGGTTTCCTGTTGGATTACACAGGGAAATATAACCTGGAATTACTCGCATCGATCCGTAATCATGTATCCAAAGCAGAAATTAGGAATGTTATTGAACGTGTCGGCTTGAGTCCGGATGATAATCGCCCGGTAAGGGCGTATTCGACTGGAATGCGTCAAAGATTGGGGATTGCTCAAGCAATACTTGAGAATCCAAAACTTGTTTTGCTAGATGAGCCGACGAGCGCGCTTGATTCGGATGGAACAAAACTAATTCATGACTTGCTTAGAGAACTTCAAGTTTCTGGAATTACCATCATTCTTGTTAGCCATAAACCAGATGAAATTAAGGATCTGTGCTCTCGTATTTATGAAATGCAAGCCGGTTTGATAATGCCGCGAGCATAATATTTTCCAACGAAAAGAAAGTGCGAATAGATTTATTGCGAGAATGCCGTGGTAGGCCTATTTACTTCTTTATTTTACGTTTCTCCACCTCGCATACACCGCCTGCGACAACAACCTCCCCGCGCTTTGCTCGCGCGTGACCAACTCTCCGCTTTCTACTTTTCCGCTAAATCCCTTCATCATATCGTCCATTGCTTGTGCAATATGAATTGCCGAGGCACGCACTGCATAAATTGTCGTGACGACAAACAGCGGGTTATCGCTCAAACATTCGCGGCAGGCTTCCAATAAATTCGGCAAAGATTTATACACTTCCCACACTTCGCCTTTCGGTCCGCGCCCGAATTTAGGCGGATCAAGAATGATGCCGTCATACTTCACGCCGCGCCGCGCTTCGCGTTGCACGAACTTCAACGCGTCATCCACGATCCAGCGGATAGGCGCATCGCTCAACCCCGATAACGCTTGATTCTCACGCGCCCAACTCACGGACTTCTTCGACGCGTCCACGTGAGTCACCTTCGCGCCAGCCGATGCCGCGGCGAGAGTCGCCAACCCTGTGTAGCCGAATAAATTTAAAACGTTTACTTCTTTGCGTTCTTCGCGCGCTTCGCGGTTAATTAAGTTCGCAAACCAATCCCAATGAGAAGCAACTTCGGGAAAGACTCCAAGATGCCTGCCGGGAGTTGTCATCACTTTAAATTTTAGATCGCGCTGAGCGGGGGCGCTGTGCTTGTCGGCGCCGTAGCCGAAGCGGGGGAGCGGGTAATTCATCGTCCAATGCTCATCCAATTTCTTTTTCGCATCCCAATGCCCGCCGCTCTCCTCGCCCGTGGAAATAAACACCGCATCCGCGTTCTTCCACTCGGAGATCAACGCGCGCTTCCACATCGCCTGCGACTCGGGACGCGCAAAAACATATTCGCCGAATCGTTCCAGCTTCAACCCGTCGCCGCTGTCGAGCAGGGCGTAATCTTTCCATCCAGCAGCTTCAAGTAGTGTGAATGACTTTTCCAATTTTCCAATCCTCCAAAGTTACACATAATGCAATCTAACTAATTCTGTGATTCATTTTCTCGTATCTTGCTGTCAGTTGCTGTTTATCGCTCTCTAAACGGCTTGAATAAGCGATAAAGTAGGTTACAGAAATGCGTTAAAAACCTTGATTTTTCCCTCGAAAGGCGTATAATATGGTGCAAAGTGGTAAGAAGTGGTAAGAGCGCCGGCATTCCCGGCGTTCGCCAATTAAAAGGATAAATAGCACAAATGTTCTTAGGCCAGTTCTATCACAATCTTGATGATAAAGGGCGCTTAATGATTCCTGCGCGCTATCGCGACTTGTTAGCGGCTGGCGCGTTCGTCACGCAAGGTTTCGACAAGTGCCTGATGGTGATGACCGATGCGTACTTCAAAGAAGTGTACGAGCGCATCAACAATATGAACATGGCGGATGCATCCGCTCGCATGTTGCGCCGACTCATCCTGTCGAACGCGTATCCGGTGGAAGTGGATAAAGTCGGGCGCATCCTCGTCCCGCAAAACCTGCGTGAGTTCCTCGGTATTGCAAGCGGCGAACTCACTGTGGCGGGGCAGGGCGATTACTTCGAAGTGTGGACTCCTGCCGATTGGAAATCGCAAATGGATAATTTGCAGGATGTGGAAGCGAACCAACAACGCTTTGCCACGCTTGATCTTTCAAAGAACAATTCTTCGTAGGGGCGAGGTTTTCTCGCCCCAAACATGGGCGGGGAAACCCTGCCCCTACGCATGATGTTACACAAACCTGTACTTTACCAAGAGATTATACACTCGTTGCAACCTCATCGCGGAGGGCGCTATGTGGATGGGACACTCGGCGCGGGCGGTCACGCTCGCGGAATTTTGGAGGCATCTGCGCCAGATGGGCAACTGCTCGGTCTCGATGTAGACCCGCAGGCGTTAGCGATCGCTCGTGAGACCTTGGCTCCTTACGAACATCGCATCCATCTGGCGCAAGCCTCCTACACGACTCTCTCGTCGCAATTGGCGGATCTCAAATGGGATTCGGTGGACGGCATCGTCCTCGACCTCGGCGCATCCTCCATGCAGTTCGATACGCCCGAGCGCGGCTTCTCGTTTCAACACGACGCTCCGCTCGACATGCGATTTGGACCCAACGCGTTGCAGACTGCGGCAGACATCGTCAACACATATTCCGAAAGCGAACTTGCGGATGTGCTGTACGAATTCGGCGAAGAACGCGACTCTCGCAAACTCGCGCGAGCCATCGTGAAAGCCAGACCGCTTCATACGACGGGACAACTGGTCGCAGTCATCGAAGCAGTTTCTCCCCGTCGAGGGAATCGAGTCCATCCCGCCACGCGAACCTTCCAAGCGCTGAGGATCGCGGTGAACGACGAGTTGGCGTCGGTGGCGAAAACGCTTCCGCAAGCCGTAGCCAGCCTCCACGTCGGAGGCAGACTCGCAGTGATCTCCTTCCACTCGCTGGAAGATCGCATCGTCAAAGATTTTTTTAGAGAACAAAGCAAAGACCTGGTCAATCCGCCTTACGAAAAATTGTACGAAGTGGAACGCAAGGCGACGATCAAAGAGGTAAACCGAAAACCGATCTTGCCCTCGGAAGAAGAAACGAAAAACAATCCGAGAGCGCGCAGTGCGAAACTCCGCATTGCCGAAAAATTGTAGTGCCGACTTTAGTCGGCGATACCCCTAGATATTGTATTGCCGACTGAAGTCGGCGGTACGCGACCAATCGCCCAAATATAAAGGTCGTTATGCAAGTAACACAGATCATCCATGCTTATAAACAAGCCCCGTGGCGCGTTCAGCGCCAATATACGGGCGCGTTTTTGCTTATCGTGATCGGCGTTGCAATGATTGCGGCGCTGTATCTCATGGTCTCTGCGCGCGCGGCGATTACTGGACGCGAGATTCAAAGCCTACGAGATGAAATCACCGTGACGCGGCGCATCAATGCCGACCTTGAAGCGCGGATCGGCGATCTGACCTCAACTAGCGCAATGCAACAGCGCGCCCGCCAGTTGAATTATCGTCCGGTGCTGCCGGGCGAATTAGAGTATTTGGCGGTGCCGAACTTTTTCGTCCCTGAGCCGGCGATTCTTCTCGCGGCGCAGGATGCGACTGAGTTTGAACGCATCGTTCCGCCCGAGTACACGCAATCGTTGATCGAATGGTTTGACGAACGCATTCGCTTGGGAGGCGCGCAGTAATATGCGTCAACAGTATGCGATCCGTTCGCTATTCCTTATTTTCTGCTTTGCGTTGGCGGGGCTGGGCATTCTCGCGCAAATGATCCGTATTCAGAGCAGCGAGCAGGCGTCGGTCTTTCTCTCGCAAGGCGACCTGTACGCCGGTGAGTTTCGTACGTTCTATCCCGAACGCGGGTTAATCTATGACCGCAACGGTTACCTGCTCGCTGGCAACCGGACGGTCTATGAAGTAGGTGTGAACTTATCCGATTTGAACGATCCCGAATCGGTTGCATACAACCTCAGCGTATATCTCGGATTAACGTATGACGAGGTGTATAACCGGCTGACTGATTTCCCCGATACATGGCGCTATGTTGTGATTCAAGATTATGTGGATGCGGACGTTGTCGCTTCGTTGCAGGAACTCATTCAACAGATGAAAAATGTCGGCGATCGGCGTTTGAACGGGATTGCGTTTCATCCGCATTTTCAGCGCAGTTATCCTGAAGATGCGCTTGCCTCGAATGTGCTGGGTTTTGTCGCGCGCGATGGTCGCGGATATTTTGGCATTGAAGAGAAGTATAACGACTTACTGGCTGGCAACCCGGTGCAGGTTTGGGTGCCGAGCGATCCGAACAAAGCCACTGAAATCCCGCGCGTTCCGAATGGCACCGATCTGGCGCTGACGATCAACCGTGATTTGCAAGCGCGCGTCGAATCTATCCTGGATGATTCGCTGGTCCAATACGGCGCAGCGAACGGTGCGATCGTGGTGATGGATCCGCGCAATGGAGAGATTCTGGCGATGGCGACGACTCCGCGCATGGATTTGAATAATTACAATGCGTACTTCTCTTTGTACGATAACGGAAGCCAGTACAACCGCGTTGTGAACATGGCGTATGAGCCCGGCTCGGTGTTGAAAATTTTGACGATGGCGGCGGCGATTGACAATGGAACCGTTGTGCCGCAGACGACATTTTTAGATACCGGCTCGATTCAGATCGGCGGCGCGGTCGTTTGGAACTGGAATCGCGATTCATGGGGGCTGCAAGACATGACTGGTTGCCTGCAGCATTCGTTGAATGTGTGTATGACCTGGCTTTCTACTCAGATGGGTCCGAGCGTGTTCTATGGTTACATGGAACGTTTTGGGCTAGGGCGCCGCACCGGCATAGATCTTGCCGATGAGGCGTTGGGCAGGCTTAAAACCCCCGGTGATTCGGATTGGTATATTGTTGATCTCGGCACGAACGCCTTCGGACAGGGCGTCTCAGTCACTGCGATGCAAATGTTGATGGCGTCTTCCGCCTTTGCCAATGATGGGAAGATGGTCACGCCGCATGTTTTATATTCCATGCTGCGCGACGGACATCAATATAACGTTCCTTCGCAGTATGGCGGTTCGCCGATCTCTGCGCAAACGGCGCGCACCTTGAATAACATGCTGGCAAACTCGCTTGAAGCTGAAGCCTCCAGCGCGTTGTTGCCGGGTTATCGCGTGGCGGGTAAAACAGGCACCGCTCAAATCCCCACCGATTATGGCTATGATCCTTCCAAAACGAATGCGTCTTTCATCGGTTGGGGTCCGGTGGACGACCCGCAATTTATGATCTATATCTGGCTCCAACAACCCACGTCGTCGCCGTGGAGTTCGGAGACTGCCGCGCCTGTCTTCTCTAAAGTTGCCGAACAGACCGTGATTCTGCTCAATATCCCGCCCGATAACGTCCGTCTGGCGCTTTCATCGAAATAATAACATGTTGACTATTGCAGATGTAATTGAAGCCATTACTAGCCTTCGCCCCTCTTGCGCCGATGTGATCACGGAGGGGGTGATCGATTCGCGCCAAGCGAGTCCCGGCTCGTTGTTCATCGCTATTCCCGGCGAGAAAGTAGATGGACACGATTTCATTGCCGAAGCATTTGGACGAGGGGCGTCATTTGCATTGGTTCAACGAGATGTGGACGCTTCCTTCCGAACCTTTGACCTGCGCGCGCCGTTCTCGCTTGAATCCTTTGTAGAGACGGAATACGCGCCTCCATTCTGCTTACGCGTAGAGAATACTATCGCTGCGTTACAACAGATCGCTCGTTTCTGGCGGCGTAAAATGGATGTGCGCGTTATCGGCGTAACCGGCAGCGTGGGAAAGTCCACCACGAAAGAGCTTATTGCCGAAGTGTTGGGCGTGCTTTACCATACATTGAAAAGCCCCGGTAATTTGAATAACGAGATCGGCTTGCCGTTGACCTTGCTTAAACTCAGCCCGGGGCATCAACGCGTTGTCCTAGAGATGGGCTTCTATGTTCCGGGCGAGATCGCGCTCTTGTGCGATATCGCGCTTCCGCAAGTAGGAGTAGTGACGAACATTGGCACGGTTCATGCGGAGCGCGCCGGGTCGCAAGAAGCTATTGCGCGCGGTAAGGCTGAATTAGTTCAGGCGTTGCCGCCGGCTCCTGAAGGCGTGGCAATCCTCAACTTCGACGATGCGTGGGTCCGCAGGATGGAAGAGAAAACAAAAGCGCGCGTCTTCTTCTATGGATTATCGCATGAGGCGCATTTATGGGCGGATCAAGTTGAAGGGTTGGGTTTGGACGGAATCCGTTTCCGGATGCATTATCAAGGCGAGAATTTGCATGTGAAAATCCCGCTGATCGGGCGGCACTCGGTACATACTGCATTGCGCGCTGCGGCGGTTGGATTAATGGAAGGGATGAATTGGCAGGAGATTCTTGAAGGGTTGAGTCAAAGACATACGCAATTGCGGCTTACTGCCGTGCGAAGCGCTAACGGCGCTTTGTTGCTGGACGATACCTATAACGCCTCGCCTGAATCTATGCTTGCTGCGCTGAACCTACTGGACGAGTTGGACGGGCGTAAGGTCGCCGTATTGGGCGATATGTTTGAACTGGGCCCGTATGAACGTGGGGGACATGAGATGGTCGGCTTGCGCGCAGCGCGAGTGGCGGATGTGTTGCTCACGCTGGGTGAGCGTGCGCATATCATTGCCGAGGCTGCGCGTCGAGCCGGTATGAAGAAATCGTCGGTGTTGGAGTTCGACGCGATCGGGCCGGCGGTGGATTGGCTGAGCGCCAATCTGTCGCCGAACGATGTGGCATTGATCAAAGGTTCGCACGGTTTGCGCATGGACCGCATCGTCAACTTGTTGGAGACGCGCTCATGAAACATACTGCGCTGGTATTGGGACTGGCGATGTTCGCATTCGTAATGACCGTCATCTGGGGCGCGCCTTTGTTGCGTGTGTTGCGATATTTCAAAATTGGCAAGATTATTCGCGTCGAGGAACCGGATCAACATCGCGTTAAGATGGGCACCCCTACGATGGGCGGCGTGATGTTCATCTTGCCGACGTTATTGCTGACCGGGCTGCTCAACGCGGCAGCGGTAATCGGTCTCGATGTGATCGGACGTTCGGTGCTTGTTCCGCTAACCGTGATGGTTCTATTTGGCATTCTGGGCGCGCTTGACGATTGGGAAGGGATTCGCGGGAAACGTCGCGGCGATGGCATGCGCATACGCACGAAATTCTTGGCTCAGGTCGCCCTCGCGGTAGGGACGGCGTTTGTATTGAAGTATTTGCTCGGTTCGCCGGATGTGTATCTACCCGGCTATAAATCGCCTATAGATTTGGGGTTTTGGTACATCCCAATTGCGGCATTTGTGATTGTCAGCGAAGCGAACGCGGTTAACTTTACCGACGGTCTGGACGGTCTGGCTGGGTTGATTTCTGCGACGGCGTTTGCCGCGTTTGGCGGCGTAGCGTTGATCGGCGGACAGGTGTACCTCGCACAATTCTGTTTTATCGTCGTCGGCGCGTTGTTCGGTTTCTTGTGGTTTAACGTGCATCCCGCCGAGTTGATCATGGGCGATACCGGCTCCATGGCGCTCGGCGCCACGTTGGCAGTGGTGGCGCTAATGACCGGTCACTGGCCCCTCTTGCTTGTTATCGCTATTATTCCGTTGAGCGAGGCGTTGAGCGTATCCATTCAGATCGCGTACTTTCGCATTACGAAAGGCAAACGTTTCTTCAAGATGGCTCCGATTCATTTGCATTTTGAACTGCTTGGATGGAGCGAGACGCAGATTGTGCAGCGTTTTTGGTTAATTGGTTTGCTCGCCGGGATGATCGGCGTGGGACTGGCGTTGATATAACGATGAAAACGGATTGGAACGAGAAGCGTGTTTTAATTCTAGGCGCCGCCCGGCAAGGGCTGGCTCTTGCGCGCTGGCTGTCGCGGCATGGGGCGCGAGTCGCGGTCAGCGATATGCGCAGAGCGGAAGAATTGCGCCCGGCGCGCGAGGCGCTTGCGGAATATCAAATTGACTGGGCGCTTGGCGGGCATCCGCTTGAATTGTTGGATTCGGCGGATGTGTTATGCCTCTCCGGCGGAGTTCCGCTCACGCTCCCGATCGTGGCGGAGGCGATGAGGCGGGAGATTCCGCTCTCGAACGATTCGCAGATCTTTATGGAGGTCGTTCCATGCAAGACGGTCGGCATTACCGGCTCGGCGGGTAAGACTACAACGACAACGTTAATAGGAGCGATGGCGAAGAAAACCTATGGCGAGAATGCGTATGTCGGCGGGAATATCGGCGATCCATTGTTAAATTACGTGGACGATATGAAGCCTGAAGATATTGCCATTCTTGAACTTTCTTCGTTTCAATTGGAACAAATGACTCTCTCGCCGAACATTGCCGCGATTCTGAACATTACCCCGAATCATTTGGACCGGCATGGCGCAATGGATGCGTATACGGCGGCGAAGAGGCGCATCTTGGATTTTCAATCGCAAGAAAATATTGCCGTGTTGAATTGCGACGATGTAGGCGCGTGGACGTTGCGCGACGCCGTAAAAGGAAAATTGTTCGCTTTCAGCCTGCATCCGCTTGAAGAAGGCTTGGATGGCGCACACTTGGATGACGGTTGGTTAATTCTGCGTGAAAATGGCGCGTCATTCCGATTGATGGCGCGTGAGAAAATTCATTTGCGCGGCGAGTACAACGCGGCGAACGCGCTGGCGGCGTTTGCGATCGGTCGTGCGGCGGGCTTTCCGGTAGACGCGATGGTCGCGGCGGCTGAAGAGTTCCGCGGCGTGCCGCATCGCTTGGAGTTGGTGCGCGAGCTGAATGGCGTACGCTGGTACAACAATTCCATCGCTAGCGCGCCCGAACGGACGATTGCCGTTATCCATGCGTTTGAGGAGCCGATCGTATTGTTGCTTGGCGGACGAGATAAAAACCTTCCGTGGGAAAGTTTAATGCGACTCGTCAATGAGCGCGTGAATCACGTAGTGATCTTTGGCGAGGCGGCGGAGAAGATCGAGCGAACGGCGAACAGCCTGTCCGTCAGAATGAAGCGGACTCCGATCACGCGTGCACACGGATTGCGCGAGGCGGTCCTCAAAGCGGCGAAGATCGCTAAGCCGGGCGACGTCGTGCTGTTCTCGCCGGGCGGCACTAGTTTTGACGAGTTCAAGGATTTTGAAGAACGCGGAGAAAGGTTTCGAGAATGGGTTCACAAACTTTCGTAAACGATCGTTTTCGTTTTTCGCTTTCAAAAGCCGCCGGGCGCGGCTTGGATATGCCGCTGTTGTTGACTGTGATCGCGTTAACGGTCTTCGGCTTGATCATGTTGTATTCCGCTTCGTTTGATTACTCGTTCAATGAATACGGATCAGCCGCCTATATGTTCTTGCGCCAATTGCGTTGGCTCGGCATCGGCGTTGTCGCCGCGTTTATCCTTTCTTTGTTTGATTATCATCTCTGGCGCAAGCTGATCGTGTTCGCTATGCTGGGGACGATCGGCTTGCTTGTGGCGGTGTTGCTTATTAACGAGATTCGTCTCGGAGCGACGCGCACGTTGTTCGAAGGCTCATATCAACCTTCGGAACTTGCGAAACTTATGGCAGTGATCTATCTTTCAGTGTGGCTGTACGCTAAACGCGACGAATTGCATCGCGTGGGCTTCGGTTTGATTCCGCTCGGTGTGATCCTCGGTATTATCGGCGGTTTGATCTATTTGCAACCCGATTTAAGCGCGGCTGGCACGGTATTGATCCTCGGCGGGTTGTTATTCTTTCTCGCCGGCGCAGATATAAAACAGATCGTTTTTCTGCTCGCGCTCGCGCTTGTGATCGGTTGGGTCGTAGTGCAGTTCAGCGATACGGGACGCGATCGTGTAGGCTCTTTCATCGCTGGCTTTCAAAACCCCACCAATGCTTCCTATCATGTTCGGCGGTCGTTCGAAGCGATCGTTAAAGGCGGCGTCTTTGGCGTAGGAGTAGGGCAGGCAAATACGAAGTTGACCGGTTTGCCGTTCGCGCCGACAGACAGCATCTTTGCCGTTGTCGCGGAAGAATTGGGCTTGTTTGGATCGGCATTGTTAATTGCTTTATACGGTGCGTTAATCTGGCGCGGGCTGGTTGTTGCGCGCCGCGCCCCGGATATGCTCGGCACGCTGCTTGCTTCTGGCGTTACATTTTGGATCGCGCTTGAGGCGGTCATTAATATGGCGGTGATGGTCGGCTTGATGCCTTTCGCTGGGAATGCTTTGCCGTTTGTCAGCGCTGGAGGTTCAAATCTTGTTTCGACCTTATGCGCCGTAGGGATTGTGCTGAATATCTCGCGTCAAGGCGTTGAGACGAAAAATTTGGAAGAAGATGAATGGAGGTCTTTCGGTGCGGTTGTTGATTTGCGCCGGTGGAACGGGCGGCGGCGTGTATCCCGCTCTCGCCGTTCACAGCGCGCTAACGGCTAAGATCGCCGATGTGAATACGCTTTGGGTGGGAGGTAAAGGCGGAATCGAAGCGTCTCTGGTCGAACGCCAGGGCATTGCTTTTCGGAGCATTCCCGCGGCGGGGATCCATGGCGTGGGCGTTGCACGCCTGCCGCGCAACCTTTGGCGGTTGGCGCAAGGTGTGATTGCCGCGCGTCGCATTATTCGCGAATTCAAGCCGGACGTTCTATTCTTCACCGGAGGGTATGTCGCGGCGCCAGTCGCGTTGGCGGGCCATTCGATTCCCACTGCGCTGTTTGTGCCCGATATTGAGCCCGGCTTGGCTTTGCGTTCGTTGGCGCGTTTCGCCGATAAAATTATGGCGACTACCAGCCAAACCCAGAGACGCTTTACCAAAGAAGTGATCGAGACCGGCTATCCGCTTCGTTCAGATCTGACGCTTTGGGAGCGCGAAACGGCGCTTCGCCGCTTCAAACTTGCTGGGCGGTTGCCCATCTTGTTGGCGTTTGGCGGCAGCCAAGGCGCGCATTCGATCAACATAGCCGTCGCCAACAACTTGCGCGATCTGCTGACTGCGTTCGAGGTTATTCATCTCACTGGCGATGCGGATTGGAACGACGTCCGACAACAACGCAGCCAACTGTCGGAAGAACTTGCCGCGCGTTATCATATCCTGCCCTACTTGCACGAGATGGGCGCGGCGCTAGCCGCTGCCGACGTGGTCGTTTCGCGCGCAGGCGCTTCAGCGCTCGGAGAATTTCCGCTGTTCGGCCTGCCAGCCGTGCTTGTGCCGTATCCGCACGCGTGGCGCTATCAAAAGATCAATGCCGAGTTTCTCGCTCATCGCGGCGCGGCGGTGATGATAGAAGACCGGCGCTTGAGCGGTGAATTAATAGGCACATTGAAGGTGTTGTTTGAGAACCCGAACAAACTGCGTTCGATGCGCGCTGCGATGTTCGAATTATCGCATCCGCGCGCAGCGGATAAGATTGCCGGCGTTTTAATTAAGCTGGCGGGAGCACAAACCTTATGATGAGTATCGTCGTCGTCTTTTGGATGTATGTTCTGCTGTTTGCGTTCATCGGCGGGATGCGCGGTTGGGCGAAAGAGTTGATGGTGTCATTCAGCGTGATTCTTGCGTTGGCGGTCAGCCATGTTGTACGCAGGTACTTCCCGTTAATCAATGCTATGCCTGAAACGGATCTAAATCTGTTTTGGGCGCGCGTTATTATCTTGGGCGTGCTGGTTTACTTTGGCTATCAAACTGTAGTTAGCGTGGGGCATCTGGCTTCGCGCGCCGTGCGCGAACGTGTGCAAGATACGTTGATCGGCGTATTCCTGGGCGGCGTGAACGGTTATTTGGTAACCGGCAGTCTGCTGTATTACTTGGACGTCGCTCAGTATCCATTTCCAGAATTGATGAGCCGTCCGACGGAACCTGCGCTGTTGAATACGGTGATTGAGATGATGAACTATATGCCCCCGGCGTTGCTGGGCGAACCGGGCATTTATATCGCCGTTATCGTCGCTTTTGTATTTGTTATCGTTGTCTATATCTAGTTAATAGATTGAAAAGTTGAAGAACCAGAGGATTGAAACGAACATGACGCATGTCCATTTTATCGGCATCGGAGGCAGCGGACTTTCCGCCATTGCCCGGCTCTTGCTGGAGAGCGGGTACACGGTGAGCGGTTCTGATCGCACGCTTACGCCCTTTGCCAATGAAGTGCGGAAAGCCGGCGCCGTCGTGTACATCGGTCACCATGCGCGCAATATTGCAGGCGCCGATTGGGTCGTGCGATCCTCAGCCATCGGCGATGACAACCCTGAAGCGTTAGCGGCGCGGCAAGCGCATATCCCTGTGTATAAACGCGCGGATTTCCTCGGTCGGTTGATGTCTGACAAAATTGGCATCGCAATTGCCGGCACACATGGGAAAACCACTACAACAGCGATGACTGCCTGGGTTTTGAGCGAACTGCAATGCGATCCCTCGTTTATTGTCGGCGGCGTGGCGATGAACTTCGGCGTGAATGCGCGCGCGGGCAAAGGGGAATTATTTGTGATCGAGGCGGATGAGTACGATAATATGTTTCTCGGATTGAGACCGCAGATCGAAGCGGTGACCAGCCTTGAGCACGACCATCCCGATTTCTTTCCGACGTTTCAGGCGATGCGTCAATCCTTCGAATCGTTTATTGCATTGTTGCCGCCGCATGGCGCGCTGATCGTGTGTATGGACAATGCCGGCGCGGCGGAATTAATTCCGCTGGCGCGTAACGCTGGGAAGAACGTGATCGGATATGGCGTACAAAGCGAGAATACAGTTAATGTTTCGCAATGGGTGGTGGCGCGGGAAATGAAGCCCAATCAGCGCGGCGGATTTGACTTTATCGCCGTATCCAACGTGAAGCGCGCGAGCGGCGGTGTGGTTGAGGTTTCGTTGCAAGTACCGGGCAAGCATAACGTACAAAACGCGCTGGCGGTATTGGCGATCGTAGAGGCGCTGGGGCTTTCGTATGAAAAAGCCGCGCAAGCGCTGTCTACGTTTGTTGGCGCGAGCCGCCGATTCGAACTGCGCGGCGAAGCCGGCGGTGTCAGCGTCTTTGACGATTATGCTCATCACCCCACAGAGATTAAAGCCACGTTGGCTGGGGCGCGGGCGCGCTATCCTGATCGCCGCATTTGGGCGATTTGGCAACCGCACACATATTCGCGCACGCATATGTTATTTCGCGAATTCTCGCGGGCGTTCGACGACGCGGATGAAGTAATTGTTACTGAAGTGTATGCTTCGCGCGAACCGCAACAAGATTTTACCTCTGCCGAGATCGTCAACGGGATGTCGCATCGTTCCGCGCGTTTTATCGCCATGTTGGACGACGCGACGACGTATCTACTCGAGAACTTGAGTCCCGGCGATATTTTGGTCGTCCTTTCAGCGGGCGACGCAAATAAGATTTGCGCCGATGTATTAAAAGGATTAAACGAAAGGTAGGCTGCTCTATGAATAAATACGCGCTTCGTTCTTCGCATCCCTCGTTGTTTCCATTGCAGACGGCTCTATTTGCCGCTCAGGCGTTGACTCCCGCGCGCCCATCGCGTTTGTCGCTCGATCCAGACGAGACGTTGGCGCTGACCCTGCTTATGAAGATCAAAGATCCGAAACGCGAGCCGTTTGTAGGTTTACGAATCGAATCATCTCAGCCGCCTTGTCGTGAAACGTTTGCGATAGAAGAGACAGAAGCTTATGTCTGAAAAAAAGAAGCCTTCAGATTCTGAGGTTTTCTTCCTTCCGCCGCTGAGAATGATCCTATCTTTTTTCGACCGTGAAAATAAAAGCCGTCGTCGGAATCAAGAGGCGGATGAGGAGCAAAAGAGAGCGGAAGAAAAGACGATAACGGAACTGATTGATAAATTGAGCGAACAAGAAGATGAAACGAATGATCGTGCCTAAAGAATTGGCTGCTCAACTTCATGAACGATTTGGCGATATGGTGAAAGAGAACGTTTTACTTGCGCCGCATACGTCTGCGCGTATTGGCGGAGCGGCGGATATTTTCATCACAGTAGGATCGGTTGCAGAATTGGAGCGGGTTGTCCTTTATCTGTGGGAGAACAAAGCGTCGTTTGTGACGCTCGGCGGCGGCGCCAATATTCTTGTCAGCGATCAAGGCGCGCGCGGCGTTGTGCTTTTCAACCGCGCTAAAGAGGTTGAGTTTCACTTAGGCGACCAACCCTTCGTTGCGGCTGAATCAGGAGTCGTATTCAGTAATCTCGCTAATCGTTGCGCGTCGAAGGGGCTCTCCGGTTTGGAGTGGGGCTCGGCGGTGCCTGGCACGATCGGCGGCGCGGTATATGGCAACGCTGGCGCGTTTGGCGGCGATATCGCTGGGAGTTTGATCTCGGCAGAGTTGCTGACTGAAAGTGGAAGAGAGAAATTCTCGGCGGAACAAATGGGATATGCCTATCGTTCGAGCGTGTTGAAGCGCGGCGAGGTAAAAGCGGTTGTTTTATCGGCGGAGTTGAAGTTGGAAAATTCGACGAAAGAAGATGTGACCGCTCGCATCCATCAGTTTGTGGCGCATCGTAAAGCGACGCAGCCGCCTGGCGCGAGCATGGGCTCGATGTTTAAAAACCCTAGCGGAGATTACGCCGGACGTTTGATCGAGGTTTCGGGTTTAAAGGGCATGCGTATCGGTAACGCTGAAATTAGTCAATTGCATGGCAATTTCTTCATTAATCATGGCGAAACCCGCGCGGAGGATATTCGTGCGTTAATCGAATTGGCGCGAAAAACCGTACAAGAAAAACAAGGCGTTGAATTGGAGTTAGAGATCGAATTTGTTGGAGATTGGCAAGCGGAGAGCGATTGAATGGCTGACAAGAAACTTCGCGTGGCGGTGATCTTTGGCGGACGTTCCGGCGAACATGACGTTTCGTTGATGTCTGCGCGCTCGGTGTTAACTGTGCTGAACTCCGCCGCATATGAAGTAGTTCAGATCGGCGTTACGCGCGAGGGTCGTTGGTTGACCGGCGCGGATGCGATCGATAAATTTGAACGAGGCAAATTGGACGATCTTGAGCGGTTCGTTTTACCGCCGGATCCTTTTGAAGCGGCGCGCGCTTTCAACCCCGCCATTGACGTGTACTTCCCCGTTTTACACGGCACATTTGGCGAGGACGGGACAATTCAAGGATTGTTCGAGCTGGCGGATGTTGCCTATGTGGGCGCGGGCGTGGTTGGCTCCGCTGTCGGTATGGATAAGGGCGTCTTCAAAGAGGTGATGCGCGCAAATGATATACCGGTGGTCGAATCGGTTGTCGTGTCGCGCAACGAGATCGTGAAAGACGCGCGCGCCGTGATTGAGAGAGCCGAAAGAGTAGGCGCGTATCCGCTGTTTACGAAGCCGGCGAATCTCGGCTCTTCGGTCGGCGTAACAAAATGTCTCAACCGGTCCGACTTACAAGAAGGATTGATGGAAGCCGTTTCGTTCGACCGTCGGGCGCTGATCGAGCGCGGCGTGGCGAATGTGCGTGAGATTGAGGTTAGCGTGTTGGGCAACGACGATCCTGTCGTTTCGGTGTGCGGCGAAGTTTTGCCCAGCCGCGAATTCTATTCGTATGAGTCGAAGTATATTGACGGCACATCGAAATTAAATATTCCTGCGCGCTTGCCGGCGGAAGTTTCGGAACGAATTCGCGAATATGCCGTGCGCGCTTATAAATTGATCGACTGCGCCGGTATGGCGCGCGTGGACTTTTTTGTGGAAGACGGCAACGGCAGAATTTACCTTAACGAGTTGAATACGATCCCCGGCTTTACCTCGATCAGTATGTATCCTAAACTTTGGGAGGCGAGCGGGCTATCCTATGCCGCGCTGATCGAGCGATTGATTGAATTGGCGCTGGATCGCAAAGCCGAACGGGATCGCACTTCGCGTATGTATCGGAGTCAGGTATGAGCGATAAGAATCCACGCACGCGCGCCGAGCTTGTCCGCTTGCGACGCGAACAGGAACGCGCGCAAGATATTCAACGCGCTGCGCGGCAGGCTACGAAACCTGTGCCGCCTCTTGTTGCGCGCGCTCCGAAACCGCGTAAGAAACTTGTTGCGCCGAAACCAGCCGGCGATAAGCGCCGCTTTCAGATTGCGCTTTCGATGCCGCGCGGGAATTTGCATTCGGTCGAAGCGCCGAAGATTTCGCGCCCGCGCTTGGGCTGGCGAGCGTTATCGTTTGCTTTTATCGTATTATGCGGCGCGGCGCTTTACTTGATGTTCACGTTGCCTGAATTCCGCGCGTCTGAGGCGCATGTGAGCGGCAATCAGATCTTAACTTCCGTCGAGATCAATTCCGCGATACGGGTTACGGATCAGCCGGTCTTTATGCTGATGCCTTCCGAATTGGAAACGCGTCTGCGTCTCGATTATCCCGAATTGACGGCTGTTCAGGCGACGGTTTCGTTCCCTAATACGCTCTCGATACGCGTGTTTGAGCGGAAGCCGGTTGTCCGTTGGGAACAGGCGGATGGGTATACATGGATTGCAGAAGACGGCGTGGCATTTCGTCCGCGCGGCGAAATGGAAGGACTGATCTCTGTTGTGGCGAATTCGGCTCCGCCTGCTTTGGAGGGCGCGGCTGATCCACTTACGCCGACGCCGTTTATCTCAGTTGAGATGGTTCGCGCGTTGCAAGGCTTGGCATGGCGCGTTCCGCCGGGCGAAGCGATTTTGTATGACGAAGCGTATGGCTTTGGCTGGAACGATCCGCGCGGCTGGCGCGCCTATTTTGGCGCAACCGCGGATAATATTGATTTGAAGATGCGCGTATATGAGCAAATGGTCGTATCGCTGACGCAGCGCGGCATCCGCCCCGCGTTGATCAATGTGACGTACCCGACCGCGCCGTATTACAGGATGGATCAGTAAAGAAGAAATTATGGAAGAGATTATCGTAGGCATTGACGTAGGCACGACGAAGATCTGCACGCTTGTAGGGCGCGTGGAAGACGATAAATCCATGCGGATCATGGGCGTGGGCATCGAACCGTCGGATGGCATCCGCAAAGGCGTGATCGTTGACCTTGCCGCGGCGACGCAAGCCATTACCCGTTCGGTGAAGAAGGCGGAAGCGACTTCGGGTTTGGAGATCGCTTCCGCCTTGGTCAGCATCGCCGGCGCTCATGTGTCGTCGGTGAACAGCCGCGGCGCCGCGGCTGTGAACGGCGGCGCGATCGAACAATTTGATATGGACCGCGCGATGGAGCAAGCGCGCGCAGTTGCTATTCCGTATGACCGTGAAATTATCCATGTGATTCGACGCGGCTTCTCTGTGGATGGGCAGGACGGCATCCGCGCTCCGAAAGGAATGCATGGTTATCGCCTTGAAGTGGAAGCGCATATTATTACCGCTTCCGCCGCAACTGTGGATAATCTCCGTCATTGCGTGGGCGCGGCAGGCGTGACGATTCCGTCGTTCGTGTTAAATCCGCTGGCTTCAGGCGAAGCGGTGTTAACCGCGCAAGAAAGGCAAATGGGCGTGGCTGTATGCGACATCGGCGGCGGCACAACCGACTTGGCGATTTATGTTAATGGCGACGTATGGCATACGGTGGCGCTGGCGGTTGGCGGCAATCACGTTACACAAGATATTGCGCATGGGCTGCGTTTGTCGTTTGAGCAAGCCGAAGAAGTCAAAAAACAGCACGGACGCGCGGTGCGCGCGGAAGTTGGACTTGAAGAATATTTTTCTGTGCGCCCATTCGGAGAAGATAAGCCTGTGCAGATTAACCGGCGGGAACTGGCGGAGATCATTGAGGCGCGCGTAACGGAAATCTTCGCTTTGATTTTGCAGGAGATTAAACGTTCCGGGTACGACGGTCTTTTGCCAGCTGGCATGGCGTTGACAGGCGGTGCGAGCGCGTTGCCGGGCATTGCGCGCGTAGCGCATGAGACGTTAGGTATGCCGGTTCGCACGGCGCAACCGGCGAATCTTTCTGGGCTGGTGGACCGGTTGAAATCGCCAGCTTATTCGACCAGCGTTGGCTTGTTGCAGTGGGTCGTCTCAACGCATGAAAATGACTCCGGCGTTGGGAGCCGCCGTGGAAAGGAAGAAACGCGTATGAATTTTGATTTGATTAAGAAGATCGTCGGAAGGATTTTGCCGTAACGGAAATGAACCGTCTTGGATGAAATGAGCGCGAATTCGCCCGCTCGCAGCCCCGGTTAGATACTCTTAAAATTTATCGTTACGGAATGAAAAGCAAGTATGATAAAACCAATGTTTGATGGAGGCATAAATGGACTCGACCGAGAAACAATATAATAAGCAAGCAGATGAACCCTTCGCCCAAATAAAAGTAGTCGGCGTGGGCGGCGGCGGATCGAACGCTGTCAATCGCATGATTGACGAAGGCATTCAAGGCGTTGAATTCATTACCGCCAATACCGATGCGCAGGCTTTGATCAACGCAAAGTCTGCGATGCGCGTGCGGCTTGGCGATAAGTTAACGCGCGGACTGGGCGCCGGCGGCAACCCGGAAGTTGGGCGTAAAGCTGCTGAAGAATCCGCCGATGAACTGTATAAGGTTATGCAAGGCGCGGATATGGTCTTCGTCACCGCCGGTATGGGCGGAGGCACCGGCACCGGCGCCGCGCCGGTTGTCGCGCAGATTGCGAAAGAATGCGGCGCGCTCACCATCGGTGTTGTGACGCGCCCCTTCACGTTCGAAGGCGGTCGCCGGCTCTCTTCCGCTGAATCGGGTATTGACAAACTCAAGGAACATGCGGATACGCTGATTGTGATCCCGAATGACCGTTTGCTGCAAATTGCCGATAAGCGCGCCAGCCTGCAAGATGCGTTTCGTCTCGCAGACGATGTGCTTCATCAGGGCATTCAAGGCATCTCCGAGTTGATTACCATCCCCGGCTTGATTAACCTTGACTTTGCCGATGTGCGCGCGATCATGTCGGAGGGCGGCGCCGCCCTTATGGCGGTTGGGACTGGGACAGGCGATGAGCGCGCGCGCAAAGCCGCTGAAGACGCGATCTCATCCAAACTGCTTGATATCACGATTGACGGCGCGCGCGGCGTGTTATTTAATGTTACCGGCGGACCGAATATGACCCTCTTCGAGGTGAACCAAGCCGCGGCAATTATTCGCGAAACGGCGCACCCCGATGTGAATATGATCTTCGGCGCGGTGATTGATCCGAACATGGGCGACGATATCCGCATTACGGTGATCGCGACCGGCTTTGAGCGCAACTCAATGCCGCGCCGTGCGCTGGAACGCAACACGCGCGAGAACAAACGAACGCAAGCGGACGTATTCTCGCGCCCGCTCGAATCGGTTTCGGTTCAAGCCGACGTTCAAACGGGCGAAACAAAATCGGCTCCATTGCCGCCTCTTAACAAGGACGATCTCGATATCCCGACCTTTTTACGGAATCGAAGATAATATTTTGTAGGCGGCAGAATGCCGTCTCTGCAAGTCAAATAATCGAGTTGAGTTCGCCTCCTTAGCCGGAGCGATTCGAGTGCGTCTGGGCGAGATGCATCGAATCGCTCTGCGCATTTAATGGATTGCGGCTGAGCGGCGTAACTTTTATCGTTTTCGAAATATAATCAGGTGAGATATAATTGCATTATAAAGCGATTAAAGCATGAAAGTTCTTGTTCTCAATAACGACTTAATAGCGCGCGCTGTGATTCAGCAGACGTTGCAGGCGAGCGGACATGAAGCGGTTGGCGCCGAAGACAGCGACACGGCTCTGTTTCTCCTTAAAAATGGAGAATTCCGTTTTATTATCGCCGATTACGATAATACCGACGGCAACGATAAAGAATTCATCCATAAAGCGCGAAATATAGGGCAGGCGGACTACGCGTACATCTTGTTGATCGTCAATAAAACGCAAGCCGTTAATGCGGCGACGTCGCATCTGGGCGCGGACGATTATCTTAGTAAACCTATTGTGCCTGCCGAATTGAAATTGCGCGTGTCTATTGGCGAACGCATCCTTGCTCTCGGCGATAACCTTGTCCACGCGAAAGAGACGCTCGATCATCTCGCGATGGTGGATGTTTTGACGGGCGCGTTGAACCGCATCGCTTTTATGATCTTTTCGCGCGGCGAACTTGAACGCGCGCGACGCGCTCAGGCTTCGTTGAGTTTGATCGCGTTCAACGTGGATAATTTCAAAGCTATTAATGAAAAGTATGGGCGCGACGTTGGCAACGACACGTTGACGGTCATCGCGCAAGGCATTCGCGAAAAGAGCCGTCCATACGACGGGTTGGGACGCCTTGACGCGGATGCGTTCATGCTTATCTTGCCCGGTGTGATCGGCGCCGATGCGGAGAAGATCGCCGCTCGTATTATCAAGAGCATTGCGAATACGCAAATCTCTCTGCTGGACGGCGTAGAATTAAAAATCAACGTACGGGCTGGCATCGCCTCTTCGTCGCGCGTTACCGTCTCTACGGAGATGGACGCGCTGATCGAACGCGTGAATGAAGCCGTGGCGATGGCGAAGCGCGAGGATGGGGATCAAATTTACACAATCTATGTGTGAGGCGTTACACGCCGAAAAATTGTAGAAGAAACAGCGCGATCATTCCCGCTAGAATGGTCGTGAATGTATTCCGACTGATCCATGCGGCGACAATGGCGATCAGCCCGGCAAGCAGGCGATGATTCTCGAGGGAAAAGGAGAGCGCGCCTTCGCGTAAAAATACTTCGGGGAAAATGATGGCGGACAATACCGCCGGAGGAACATAATGCAGAGCTTTGCGCATTGTTTCCGGGATGTGAAATTTACCGAACAGATAGATCAGAGAAAATCGGATTCCAAAAGTGATTAACCCGCCGAGCGCCATAACAAGCCAAATGTTCATGAATCCCCCGATAAGCGCGCGCCGACTGTCTTGTTCTCTAGTAGCGTTCCTACGATGATGCCCGCTAGCGCTGCGATGAGCAAGCCCAATTTATAAGGGAGCGCATATGCCACAAGCGCCGCGCCTCCGGCAGTCAACGCGGCGGCGATCGCCGGACGTGTCTTCAATGCCGGCACAACCATCGCTATGAATGTCAGCGGTAGGGCAAAATCCAGCGACCATGAATCGGGAATGGCCGTGCCGAGAAGGATGCCTGTCGCTGTGCTGAACATCCAGATCGCCCATAATGCGAGTCCCGCGCCCAGCATAAACCAGTGACTTTCCGGTTGCAGTTCGTTGGTTTCATAGTGGATGATGCTGGGAGCGTAGGCTTCATCGGTGAGCAGGTAGCTTAGTAAGGCTTTCCAACGCGTCGGCAGCGAAGCAAGATAAGGGGCGAGCGAAGCGGAATAGAGCATGTGCCGTAAGTTGACTACGGCAATCGTCAGTACGATCACGAAGCCGGGCGCGACATTATTGATCAATTGCGTCGTAATGAACTGCGCCGAACCTGCGAATACGATCGGAGACATCATCTGCGCTTCAACGGCGGATAGCCCCGCCTCGATAGCGAGCGCGCCGTAGATCATGCCAAACGGAAAAACGCCAATCAACAGCGGAAACTCTGCGCGAATTCCCGCCCAGAAATATTTGTTTTTAAGGCTGGTCATCGGGTAAGTATAGTCGAACCCGGCTGTCTCCTATAATAGGCTTTTGAGCGGCAGATTTATCCAGTCAGTCGAATTTTCACGATTACGTAGATATATTCCACTTTAATGATAAATAGAGAGCAAGGATCAATAACAAGATTGCAAACGCGTTGAAAAGGACGCCGATCTCCGTCGTTTCGCGCGCGATAACGAGAGACATAGGCAGGTTATGAAAGATAGTTTTTAATTCTTCGGCGCTGGTTGCAGCGGAATAGACGCCGCCGGTCATTTCTGCAATTTGCCGTAAAGTGAATTCATCCAACTCAATGGGACCTAGCCGTCCGCTGCCAAAGCCGAAATTCGGAGAACTAAACTGATCGGCGCTGGCAAATAAGTCGCCGCAGATTAAAGGCGAAGTATTGTTGACCGTTCCAAACCCAATCGTGTACAGATGGATGCCGCGCGCTGCCGCTTCGTTGGCTGCTATAAATGGCGAAGGCCCAGCGTTGCTTGAACCGTCAGTCAGAAGCACGATCATGTGCGGCGCAGATTCGCCCGGCGGCGAAGGTTGAGCGGGAACGTTTAACTGAACCGGTGGGACGCGGCTGTCCGCTTCGGCGATCGCGTCAATTGAACGTAGGATGGCGCTGCCGATCGCTGTGCGCCGTCCGGGCGTGAGCGAATGGATCGCATGTGCCAACGCTGTTCGATTTCTGGTCGGCGCTTGAATTAATTCGGCAAAACCGGCGAAAGCGACAACGCCGATTTGCGTATCTTTGCTTTGGCTTTGAATAAAACTAAGCGCGGCTTGTTGTGCGGCGGTCAGGCGGTTAGGCGGGATGTCGGTCGAGCACATGCTGAGCGATACGTCCATTGCGAGAATGATCGTCGCACGGTTGGATGGGACCGTAACTTCGGCGGTAGGGCGCGCAAGCGAAAACGTCAGACTTGTTAGCGTGAGTAGAAATAAGGTGAACGGCGCGTGTCTGCGCCACTTTGACTGATGCGCCGCTGCTTCCTGTATCAACGACAGGCTTGAATAACGAACGACGAAGCGTTTGCGCCGTTTTAAGATCAATAGATATATCGCTGCTAGGATAGGTATGAAAATGAGCAGCGAAAGAAAGCCCGGTCGCAATAGACTCATGGCGCCCGCCCGAACCAGAGCAGCGAAAGCGCGCCCCCAGTGAAAAAGAATAGCATGGCTATCCCTGCGAACAGCGAGGTTAGTTCCGATTCCTCCGCGCGGATGATTAATTTCGGTCGAAGCGCGCTGTAAATTCCACGCAGCTGATTCTCATCACCGGCATTGTAATATGTTCCGCCGGCGGCGTTGGCGACAGCCTGCAACATCGGTTCGTCCAATTGTGTGTGGACGGTAAACCCATCTATGGTTAGAGCGGTTCCCGCGACAGAACCGACGCCCACCGTATAAACGCGGATTCCCAGATTAGCGGCAAGGTCCGCGGCGATGATCGGATCCGGTTCTTGATTATTTTCGCCGTCTGAAAATAGGACGATTGCGGCGTGCGGATACCAGCCTTGCGGACTGGCGCCGGGCAGCAGCGAGAAATTGGGCGGCGGTTGAGCGCTGTTGAGGACGTTGCTTGTTTGCAGGAACGGCGGATCACCCGCATCTACTGCGACTGTGTTAAGTGCGACCAGAATCCCGTTGCCGACCGACGTGCCGCGCCGCGGCGCGAGGCGTTGAATCGTATCAACGATCTCAGCGCGCTGATCGGTCGGAGTTTGTACGGTCACGCCGCTGTCGCTGAAGGCGGTCACGCCGATGCGTATGTTGGCAGGCTGATGGTTTACAAAATTGAGCGCGGCGGTTTTTGCCGCTTCCATGCGCGTTGGATTTACATCGTCCGCCGCCATGCTGCCGGAGATGTCGAACGCGAGAACGACTACGCCTTCTATGCGCGGCAGGTGGAGCGCGGCTTGCGGACGCGCGAGAGAGAAGATCAAAATCACGACGCCGACGAAGAATAGAATCGCAGACAGCGAGCGCCGCGCAGGCGCGCGCCCAGATGAGTCGCGTACGATACCGAAGTTCCCATAGCGCGCGGCGGCTTCGCGTTTCCGTTTTTGGATTCGTTGATACGCCCAGATCTGTAACGGAACGCTCAATAACAAGTAGAGGAGGGATGACCAGATGAATGACATGGAAATCAGAGAGTAGAGAGTAGAGAGTAGAGAGTAGTCATCTGCTCTCTACTCTCTGTTGATCTACTTCTTTCTAACCTGCCGTCTTTGCTTTGCAAACTTTACGATCGAACGAACGAGATCGTCTTCCGTCGAGAGTTGCAACACATCTACGCCCGCGCGTCGGAATGCTTCGTCCAAATTTTTTTCACGTTGTTGCGCGTCGGCGAAAAACTTTTTTCGGAATTTCACATCGTGCGTATCCACGAATAGCTGCGCCCCGGTCTCGGCGTCTTCCATTATTGCCATGCCGATGTCGGGCAACTCCTCCTCGCGCGGATCGCACAACCGCACCGCAATCGTCTCGTGCCGCCGACCCAACAGACTCAACGAACGCTCCCAGCCCGGTTCGCTGATGAAATCGGAGACAACAAAAACAAGCGAGCGTCGTTTGATTGAGTTCAACGCGCTGTCGAAAAAAGATTTGAGATTCGTGAACTGCGATCGCGTCATGCGCGGCTGTTTCATCATATCGTTGATGAGGCGCAGCGTCTGCGCTTTTCCGCCTCGCGCCGGGACCGTGTGCTGGCTTCCGCTCCCGAACATCATCGCCCCCACGCGGTTTCCGTGGCGCGTGAGTAATCTTGCAAAGACGGTTGCAAAATCAATGAGTACCGCCCGCTTTTCACGCGATGATTGCGTCGTTCCAAAATCTATCGAGGGACTCAAGTCGAGCAAAAACCATGCGGTGATCTCACGGTCTTCGTGATACTGGCGCACATACGGGGAATCCATGCGCGCGGTGACGTTCCAATCCATGTAGCGGATATCGTCGCCGGGCTGATATTCGCGCAGGTCGGCAAAGTCTACTCCAGAACCGTAAAACAGCGTGCGATAGTCGCCTTGCAATAGCCCGTCGAGACGGCGGATGACGGTCCAATCGAGATGCAGTAAAAGCCGCTCAGGCGTTGCTGCTGGCATTGACATGTTCATGTAAAGGCGCCGCAGGGATGGGAATGCGGTCGAGAATCTTTTTTAATAAAATATCGCCGCTCATATTTTCAGAGAGCGCCTCGTATGATAGTACGATGCGATGACGCATAACGTCAAACGCCATATCGAATACGTCTTGCGGCAGAGCGTAGTCGCGTCCGCGCACGAAGGCGAGCGCGCGGGCGGTGAGAATTAAATTGATCGAGGCGCGCGGGCTGGCGCCGAACAATATGAAGCGTTCCAATTCCTTCAGACCTATTTCAGAAGGATTGCGGGTCGCGGTCGCCAAGCGAACGGCGTATTCGATCAACGAGGGATCAACGTACACGTTATCCGCTTTCTTTTGCAGCGTAAGCAATTGTTCGATGGTTAGCGCAGTTTGGACGATTTGCAGCGCGGCGGTCATCCGCTCGACGATGACGAATTCTTCCGTTGCGGAGGGATAGCCCACCAACACTTTGAGCATGAAGCGGTCTACTTGCGCTTCGGGCAATGCATACGTCCCTTCCGTCTCAATCGGATTTTGAGTCGCCAACACCAGAAATGGATTCGGCGTTGCATACGTTTCGCGCCCGATGGTCGCTTGACGTTCCTGCATCGCTTCGAGCAACGCACTTTGCACTTTGGCGGGCGCGCGATTGATCTCGTCGGCTAGGAGTAAGTTCGTGAAAACAGGACCAAGCGACGTTTCAAACTTTCCCGTTTTTTGATTGTAAATGCGCGTGCCGACCAGATCGGCGGGGACAAGATCGGGCGTGAACTGAATGCGCTTGAACTCGCCGCCGATCGCCTCGGCGAGAGTCTTGATTGCCATCGTCTTCGCCAGCCCCGGCACGCCCTCCACAAGGATGTGTCCGCGCGCCAGCAGAGCCACGATCATCCGCTCGAGCAAGTGATCTTGTCCGACGATGACCTTCTTCACTTCGTACAAGACTTTCTCCATCGGCGTTCGGTTTTCAAACTCTTTGTTCGCCATCATCAACCTCCAACTTTCAATCTTTATTCTCTAACTTCCGCATTTAATACGACGGCGCATTCATACCGCCCGTCGCCGTTCCGATCGGAACGGCGAACCCGATGCCCACGAAGAAGCTTGTGTCGGTCGGGTTGAGGATGCCGGTTACAATGCCAATGACGCGCCCATTTCGATCTAGCAGTGGACCGCCCGAATTGCCTGGGTTTGCCGCCGCGTCAAATTGGATCATGCCCTCGATGGTTGTATCGCTGTTCGGCGCGCGGAATGTGCGATTAAACCCTGAGATCACGCCCGCGCTGAACGACCACGGCAAGCCGAACGGATTTCCGATTACAAACGCTTCGTCGCCCACGCGCATCGCGCCGGGATTTCCCAGAATCGCCGGGCGCCACTCGCGCGGCAGGGCGGCTGGTTGCAACACGGCGATGTCAATTTCGGGCTGAGTGAGAGTTATCGTCGCCGACGATTGCGTCCCGTCCGTGAAAAAGAGTGTGATATTCGATGCGTTCGCCACGACGTGCAGGCTGGTTAGGATCTCGCCCAGATCGTTGACGATTACGCCGCTCCCGAACGCATGACCTGCAGCGCTTTCCGCATTCGGCTGGTCGGTTTGAATTCCAACCAACGACGGCGCGATGACTGAATAAGCCTGCGCCGAAAACGCTGGACGGGGCGTGGCAGAAGCCAGCGCGGAAGCGATCGCCTCATCCACTTCGCGCCGGTTCATAACGTCGGCGGGGAAGAGGATGTTATATAGCGAAACGGCGAGCAATGCGGCGATCACGCCCCATGCGAACGGCAGCGCCCCTCTCAAGCGGATCAATGTGCGCGTTAGCCATGATTGTTTTACTTCGTTCATTGTAGCTCGATTATAAATGCAGATGCGGCAGAGATAGGATTCCTAACCTTGTTACAATCAACGTATGACGCGCATAGACCAAATTAGACAAATCTTTAAAGAGACTTTCAGCTGCGAACCTGCCTACATGGCGCGCGCGCCGGGCAGGGTGAATATACTCGGCGAACATGTGGACTATAACGATGGACTCGTCCTGCCCGCCGCCATTGACCGCGCCGTGTACATCGCTTTCGCGCCTGCGAAAACGCGTCACTCTTCCATTCTGGCTGTGAATATGAACCAGCGAGTCGCTTTCACCCCGGCAACGATCTCGACTCGCTCTCAAATTGACTCGACGCCGCTTCCCGATTGGGCGCGCTACCCAGCTGGCGTAATGTGGAGTCTGAGCGAGAGCGGGCTGAAAGTCTGTGCGATGAACGCGATTTTCGCTTCCGACGTTCCGATCGGCGCGGGGCTGAGTTCTTCTGCAGCGGTAGAAATGGCGTTCACTGTCGCATGGCAAACGCTCGGCGGCTGGACTCTCTCACCCATGCGACTCGCCCTCCTCGCCCAAAAAGCGGAGAATGAATACGTCGGCGTGAAAAGCGGCATCATGGATCAGTTCGCGTCCGCGTGCGGCGTGGAGGGGAAATTACTTCTGCTCGATTGTCGTTCGCTGGAATGGAAAACGCTTGCATTGCCATCGTCGGTTTCGATTGTCATTGCCGATACAACAGTGAGACGAAAGTTAACTTCAGGCGAATACAACAAACGCCGCGCCGCGTGCGAAGAGGCAGTGAGGTTGTTGCAACAATATTTGCCAGAGATCGAATCACTGCGCGACGTGAGCGTGGAAGATTTCAACCGCTTGGAAAAAAATCTTCCGCGCGAGGCGGGGATGAGGGCGCGTCACGTGGTGGAGGAGATCGCGCGGACGAGGCAGGCTGAACCGTCGCTTGAAGCGGGCGACATCCGCATGTTCGGAAAATTGATGAACGAGTGTCACGTCAGCCTGCGCGATCTGTACGAAGTATCCTGCCCCGAACTCGACACGATGACGCGCATCGCGGGATCGCTGGAGGGTTGTTACGGCGCGAGGCTCACGGGCGCGGGCTTCGGCGGTTGCACGGTGAATCTGGTGGAAAAAAGTTTTGCGGAAAAATTTTCAACCGCATTGGCTAAGCGGTATGAAGAGGAAACAGGACTCGCTCCACAAGTTTATATTTCGCATCCATCGAACGGCGCGGAAATGTTTTAAAGTTCTCCCGACGCGCCCCACTGCTTCAACGTCTCTTGATATTGCGGGTTGTCATAACGGCTCAACAAAAACGCGGGCGCGTAACTCGGCAACTCGGCGCCGACGATATGTTTCGCCAGCAAATCGGACGCGCCGCAGGACGACATCATTCCAAAGCCGCCCAGTCCGCCGATGATATACGCGCCCTCGACAGCGAGCGGCCCGATCAACGCGCGATTCTCTTTTGTGCGCGCGTAATAACCGCCGTCAATAAACGGCTTGGGGATTTGATTGAAATATGTTGAAAGACCGGGGATGACCGCCGCCATTCCCCGCAACGCGACTTCGGGCAGTTGCGGATCAAGCGGAACGGGGAAAGTTGGTTCGACCGCTTCGGCGTTGTGATACACCCATTGCAAGAGGATCATGTCGCCTTCGCCTTCGGGTCGTCCATGCACACCGGAGGGAAGTTCACTCGTCAGCCATTTCGTTTCATCCGACTCTGCCAGCGCCTCCCTTTCATCATCCGACCACGACAGCGCGACCGGGTCGTTCCAGATGAGCAATCCCATCTCGCGCGGAAAGACATGCCGCGAATCATTGAATATTGTTTTGAGATGGAGCTCGTTATGAATGGGAATGTCTATGCCGATCATCCTTCCCACTTGCTTTTGCATCGGACCTGCCGCGATGACAAAGTTTTGCGTGGAAATTGTTTGTTCACCGCCGTTCATCCCCACTTTCACCGATTTGATTCTGTTTCCCTCCACTTCAACGCTTTCCACTTTTCCTTTGATCAGTTGCACACCGCACTCTAACCCCTTTTCCAACATATACATGCCGAACTGCTGCGCGGCGAACCATCCGCACCGACGCGCGTGGAGCAGAGCAACCGTCCGTTCGGTGAGATGCGGAAAATATTTGCGGATCAAACTCTGGTCGAGGAATAAGTCCGCGCCCGTTGGCGCGTCGGCGAGACCATGCTGAGTAACCGGAGTGTATGCCGAGTCGTTCGATGCGCCGCGATGAATCCGCAGTTCGCCCGCGCCGAGGCGCGAGATCTCCTCCGCGCTGGCAGTCATGGACTTAGCTCGTTCCGGGTCAGCCGTCGCAAATAAATATCCGTAGCGGTGCATGGGCAAACGCGCGGGCGACTCGTTGTGGAGCGTGTCCATGAGGTCAATACTGCGGTTCATCAATCCCACCATCGCATCGCCGGGACCGGGCCACCAGTTGCGATAACACTCGGTGGATTTGTCGCTAGTCAGCGTGAGCGGCGGCAGAGGATCAACGATGACGATATTTTTCACGTTATGTTTCACCGCGAGTTGATAGGCGATTGCCGCGCCCGCCATCCCTGCGCCGCAGATAAGGATGTCGGCGTTCATAGAGTGGGATTATATCGAGGATGTATTTTTAGGAGAAGGTGTGACAGACGGTGAAGCGGACCTTTTAAGAACGAACTTGCGAGGTTGCTTCGTCAGCCGTTCGCTGTTTTTATCTTTGTTCTTCCGCCCATTCGACAATGCGTCTAAAGCCGATTTCCACGTCCTCGTCTGAAGCGGCGAGCGACATGCGGATGAATCCTGCGCCGTATTCGCCGAATGCGGAGCCGGGCACCAGACCGACGCTTTTTTCTTCCAGAATTTGCTCGCACATTTCGATATCGCTCATCTTTAATGCGCGTAAATCGAGAAAGCCGTAGAAGGCGCCTTGCGGCGGCGTGAGGCGGACTCGATCGCTTTCCAACTCGGCGGATAATTGCATAACGAGCGCGCGCCGCCGCGCGTATGCTTTGCGCATCTGTGCGACTTCTTGTTGCACACCCGAATCCGTCAATGCGAATGCCGCTGCTTTCTGAATGAAAGGCGCCACGCAGGTGATCGAGTTTTGTCCCGCTTTGATCGCGTTTTGAATCACGCGCGCCGGCGCGGCAAGGAAGCCGATCCGCCAGCCGGTCATGGCGTATGTTTTTGAAAGACTCTGGATGATAAGCGTCCGTTCTTTTGCGCCTTCCACCGCCGCCAGCGAGAGCGGCTTTTCGCCAAAATAGAGGCTGTCATACACTTCGTCCGAGACGACCCATAGATCGTGCGCTTTGGCAAAGTCTTGCAGTTTTCGTAGATACTCTTGCGAAGGGACGACGCCTGTCGGGTTAGAGGGATAGTTCACTACAATAGCGCGCGTCTTTGAAGTGACCGCTCGTTCCCACGAGTCGAATGAGGGGAGGAAGCCGTCTTCGGCGGGAGCGGGGATGCGGATCACTTTAGCGCGCAACATCATCGCAAGATTAACATGCGTGGGCCAAGATGGGTCCGGAACGAGGACCTCGTCGCCCGGATTCAAGATTGATTGCAACGCCGAGAAATACGCGTGAACGCCGCCGTGCGTGACAATGATCTCAGAGGCGGCGTCATATGAAATTTCCTCATCGCGGAGCAGTTTGCTGGCGATAGCAGAGAGCAGGTCTGATCTGCCGCGCGAAGGTCCGTAATGAGTGAGCCCTTCTTGCAGTGCGCGATAAGCGACCTCGATGACGGCTTGCGATGTGGCGAAGTCCGGGTCGCCTTGCTGTAGCCCGACGATCTTCTGCCCGCTTGCTTTGAGCGCGGCAATGCGGTCTCCCATCGCTACGGTCGGCGACTGACGGAATTGTTCGAATTGTTCGTTGAGATTCATGGTGCGCCTCTATCTGAAAACAGCCCTCGCGCAAGCGAGGGCTGAAAGTTTACCCTAAGGCTTCTTTAGCGGCTTGAATAACTTCGTCGTAATTAGGCTCTTCGCCGAGAGTCGGCATGTATTTTACATAGGTCAATTTGCCGTCGCGTCCAACGATGAACACCGAGCGGCGTAGGTAGCGGCGTTCTTTGATCAGCGCGCCATATTTAATCCCAAATTCCGTGTCTAGTACGTCCGAAATGACCTTGACCTTGTCTACGCCTGCCGCTCCGCACCAACGTTTTTGCGCCATGGGAAAGTCTGTGCTGATCGTGTAGATGACGATTTCTTCGCTAAGTTTGGCGGCTTCCACGTTGAAGCGCCGCGTTTCACGGTCGCAGACTTCGGTGTCAAGCGACGGCACCGCCGAGAGGATGATAACTTTTCCTTTCGATTCTTCCAGCGCGTTGATCGCTTCCCAGCCTGGTCCCGCCGAGGTGAAATGAGGCGCGGCTTCGCCGACTTTAACTTCTTCCCCTACAAGCGTGACGAATCGTTCTCCTATTTTGAATACATCAGGACGCATAGTAGCCATATGATCTTCTCCAGTAAGTTAATTAAGCGTATTGTACTTGATTTCTCTGCAAGCGCGCTGTCGCATCGAGGTATGATTCGGGAGCGTTGAGACGCTGCCTTTTGCAGACGCTCGCGCCTTGACAAATCTTATCATCGGCATATAATCGCTTCATATTATAAAACTGCGATGAGGACGAGTACGCGCAAGTACGACGGTATTAGAGAGCAGGCGGTATGCGGTGAAAGCCCTGCCCGAAACGACAGCGCCGAATGGACCTCGGAGTGCAAAGCGAAAGCGCCGCGGCGCGAGTAACAGCGACGGGAACTGCGCCCGTTACCCAAGCAGAGTTTCTTAGCAGGATAGCCAACTATCCGCTAGTAAACTACAAGAGTGAAGCTGGCTTTTTCCCCTGTTGCATCACCGACAGGGATTTTTCGTTAAAGCGGAGGAGTCGGCTTAATTCGGGTGGCACCACGGATTTTACGTTCGTCCCGTTATTTGGGACGAACGTATTTTTTTATCCGCGAGGAGGTCGCCATGCACATGTGAACGTATTCTATATTTGCGTCGTTAGCCTATGATTTCAAATTGTATTCCAGGAGAAAAACTCATGTCCGAACAAACTCGTTTCAATTTATCGCAAGCCGAGCTACCCAAATTTTGGTACAACATTAATGCCGACAGCCCTGTCGCGCCTGCGCCAGTGTTGCATCCTGGCACGTTTGAGCCTGTTACGCCCGATTTCTTGTCTGTGTTGTTCCCGATGGATTTAATTCTACAGGAGATCAGCGCCGAACGGTATATCGAAATTCCGCAAGAAGTGCGCGAGATCTACAAGTTGTGGAGACCGACGCCGCTCATCCGCGCCGCGCGGCTGGAGAAAGCGCTGGGTACATCTGCGCACATTTACTATAAATATGAAGGCTCTTCGCCGGTCGGCAGCCATAAGCCGAACACGGCTGTTGCGCAAGCCTTCTACAATAAGAGCACCGGCGTGCGCGCCATGACCACTGAAACTGGCGCGGGGCAGTGGGGCACGTCGCTGGCGATGGCGTGCAATTACTTTGGGCTCGACCTAGAAGTGTATATGGTCAAAGTTTCATATAATCAGAAGCCCTATCGCCGTATTTTCATGGAGACCTTCGGCGCGCAAGTGTACGCCAGCCCGACCGATCAAACTAATTATGGGCGCGCGCTGTTAGAGAAAGATCCCCAGAATCCCGGTTCGCTCGGCATCGCCATTTCGGAAGCGGTCGAAGCCGCCGCGTCGTCCAATGGGAAGAAGAAGTATGGTCTCGGCTCGGTGTTGAATCATGTCTTACTGCATCAAACGGTTATCGGAGAGGAATCGCTCAAGCAGATGGATCTTGCGGGAGAATATCCCGACGTGGTTATCGGTTGCGCAGGCGGCGGCTCAAACTTCGCGGGAATCGCGTTCCCCTTCTTGCGCGAGAACCTCAAGGATGGACAGCGCACGCGTCTATTGGCGGTCGAACCGACAGCGACTCCTTCGTTAACAAAAGGAGTCTACGCTTTTGATTACGGCGACACCGCGCAAATGGCGCCGATCGTTAAGATGCACACGCTCGGGCATACCTTCATGCCGCCTGAGATTCACGCGGGCGGATTGCGCTACCATGGTATGGCTCCCACGCTTTCCGCGTTATACGATGCTGGTTTGGTCGAAGCGAAAGCGGTCAAGCAACGCGCCGCCTTTGAAGCGGCAATTCAGTTCGCTAAAACGGAGGGCATCATCCCTGCGCCGGAGAGCGCGCATGCTATCCGCGCCGCGATTGACGAGGCATTGGATGCGAAAGAGAAAGGTGAGAAGCGTGTCATTCTTTTCAATTTGTCGGGACATGGGCATTTCGATATGGTCGCTTACGAGAAGTATCTACGCGATGAATTAGTGGATTACGAGTATCCTGCCGCCGCAGTAGAAGAGGCTATGCAACACCTGCCGCGGGTTACGGCGTTTGCCTAGCGAGCTTTGATTTTGCAAAAGCGGCACGAGGACTCTCGTGCCGCTTTTGCGTTTATCTATTTTTCGCCCGACTTTGGGTAAGCGTTCAATTTTATCGCTGCAAAGATGGGTTGTGCCAGCCGCTGCCTTTGGCAATAAGCGCGTTCGCTTCTTCAGGACCCCAGCCGCCTCGTTTGTAGGGAAGCGCGCGCGGATGTTTCTTAAGCGCAGGTTCTACGACTGCCCAAGCCGCTTCCGTTGCATCTTCACGCGAAAAGAGTGTGCGGTCGCCGGAGATGGCGTCCCCCAACAAACGTTCGTACGGCGATTGTTCGCCCGGCTCCTCTTCGATGACGAAGAGTTCTTTTTGTTCGCCGATAAACTCTTTGCCTTTTGCTTTGATGCGCGCCGCCAACCCAATAGCGGAGTGCGGAGCAAGCTGAAAGCGCAGATAATTAGACCCGTCGCTAGCATGCGGCGAATCATAAAAGAGTTTTTGCGGAGGCGGTTTTAATTCGACCACTACCTCGTTGACGCTTTCGGCAAGATATTTACCCGAACGCAAATACCACGGAACGCCTTCCCAGCGCCACGAGTCGATGAAGAGACGCAGGGCGCAAAATGTTTCCACGTCGGAATCTTTTGCCACGCCGGCTTCATTTCGATAGCCCTCGTATTGTCCCCGGATCAGATCGGCGGGAGCAAGCGGACGCATGGCGCGGAAGACCTTAACTTTTTCAGTCTGCACGGCGTCGGAGTTTTGATCCGTCGGCGGTTCCATCGCCAGCAGCGCCACAATTTGGAAGAGATGATTCTCGATTACGTCGCGCAGGCAGCCGACGGTCTCGTAGAAAGCGCCGCGCGTCTTCACGCCAAAATTTTCAGCCAATGTAATTTGCACGCTGGAAATGTAATTTCGATTCCAGATGGGCTCCAAAAACGAGTTGGCGAAGCGAAAATAGAGGATGTTCATGATCGCTTCCTTGCCGAGATAGTGATCAATGCGGAAGATCGCGTCTTCTGGGAAGACCGAATGTGCGACGCGGTTGAGTTCCTGCGCTGAGGCAAGGTCGCGTCCGAACGGCTTTTCGACGATAACGCGCGCGCCTTTAGCAAGACCGGCGGTTCCTAGTCCTTGGATAACATTTTCAAAGAGCGACGGCGGAATGGCGAGATAATGCGCCGGGCGTTGAGCGCCGCCTAGCGTTTCTTTGATGGACGAGAAAGTTTCCTGCCGGTTATAGTCTCCGCTGACATAGCGCAACAGCGAGAGGAGTTTTTCGAAGGCTTGCCGATCGTCAATTCCGCCTTCGCGCTGCAGGCTGTCTGTGATGCGCGCGCGCAACTGTTCCAACGTCCACTTCTCTAATGCGACGCCGACGATGGGAATGGTCAGCGCGCCGCGTTTGACCAGCGCATACAAAGCGGGGATGATCATTTTGTAGGCGAGATCGCCGGTGACGCCAAAGAGCGCCAGCGCGTCAGAGCGGATCGTCTGTCTGTTGTCAATTTCCATAGTATTCATGGTCTTTATTATACTCACCGTCAATAAGGCAGCGAGAGTCCGAACGCCTCCAGCGTTTTTCGCGTCGTTTTGTGATCTTTATGGATGATGCCGTGAATCCCCAATCCTTGGGCGACTTCGACGAACAAAGGGCGATCGTCAATATACATGACCTGCTCTGGGCTTGCCTGTGCAATGTCCAGCGCCATGCGGTAGATGTCGGCGTCGGGCTTGCGAAGATGGACATACGAGGAGGAAACGAAGAAATCTATAAACGCGCTTAACTGAAATTTCCGCACCCGATATGCGTTGAGTTCGCGCCCTTCGTTGCTGACGACAGCGACGCGAAGACGATATTGTTCTTTGAGACCTTTCATCAATTCGATCATATCTGGGAATGGCTGCGATTGTGCGTACATGAAGCTTTTAAATTCTTCGCGCGAGAAGGAATGTTTTTCGTAAAAGACCACTCGATTCAAGTAGTCGTCCAGACTAAGTTTGCCCTCTTCGTAAGTATCGAAGGTCAGGTGATGACGTTCGTCCATCTCGGCGTAATCCAAGTGAAATTTGTCGGCTGCGCGAACTCGCGCATCGCGATCCCATCCGTTCGTTAATAGAACGCCGCCGATATCCAGAAATAGAGTTGTAATGGGGGAAAGAGCGGTCATGGCGCGGTCCTTTTACAGTTGATATTCTTTTCGTTTGTCCTTCTTACGCTTCGTGCGCAGAGGAGATAGAGCAAAGCGAAAGAGAATACAGCGCCGCTAAAGCGCGGCTGATTGATTTGCGTATTGTAATCCCTGATAAATAAAATACGGGTACGAATTAAGAGACTCTCTGAGAATTGCTGTGATTAAACCTTTTCGGACCCGGAGTTCACGGTTTAACACAGACAAAACACAGATTTTTTAAGTCCTTCCGCGAGGTTCAGCGCGCCGAATCATGAAAAGCCCTAAAACCCAATTAAGTTTTGAGACTCCTAGTCAGATTACAATGGCGCGAGCGAGAATAATTTTGAGGCGGACGAAAATTCGGACAAAATGAGCGCTGGCGGGATTGCGAATAAAACCCTAAATAACCAGCGTAGATCGTATTGAGAATCGGGTTTCGCAGCGGATCGATTTATTTTGATTAACGTTTCCACATTTCGATGCGGCGGAACGATTCGATATATCCCATCTTGTAAAAACCTGGCAAGCAAGGATCGTTTTTTGAAATATTTTCAATCTGTGCATCGAGATTCGAATGCATATGGTGCAGATGTAAAAGTAGAGAATATGTCACGTCCGCTGGAGCGCCGCATTCGGCTTTGCAGGCAAACCGCGTGAGCGTGAATTTCCGACGCTGGTATACAAGCCAGCCGGAGCTTCTGTCAGATGAGGTCAGGCGCAGTCCTGAAACGTCTTCCACGTTCTGGAATGATTCGTATTGATTAGTCCAAGGTTGAGCGCCATCCTCTTGGCGGACCAGATCAAGAGATTCGATTCGATCTAGGCGCTTCCATTCCATTGCCACAGGCATTAGCGAATTTCCCGTTGGCGGTCGGCGAAGAATCAACAGTTCGTTATTCTCGCGAAAACCTAATTTAAGGAACAATTGGTGGGCAGATAAATTGTTCTTGATCACCTCTAACATGACGAGCGGAATTTCCAGCCGAGTGGAATTTTCCAGTAGGCCGGTCATCAGCGCTTCGCCAGCCCCATGTCGCCGCGAAGTAGGAACAACCCCAAGTCGCGTGATCCAAGCGCGCTTCTCGCGAATTCCGAGCATTGCCACGCCTAAGAGCGCGCCATTCTGATCGGTTGCAACTAAAGAATGGGTTAAATTAACGTCATAGGTATGGATGTATTCTTCAAGACGCGCCTTTGTCATAGGCATCGGCACAATGTAATCTACGCGGGTTTGGTTATATATAGCCGTGAGCTCGTCCAGGGACATGTGGCTTGCGGGGATTAACTTTACCCCGCTTATTATTGTAGTGAGCGACATATCGTCCCGCCTCTATTTTATAAATGAGGAGATCTGAGCGACAAACTCAACCACTGAAGTAACCGGTTTGGCAATATAACCGTCGCAACGATAACTTTGAATTAATTGTTGCGCAGTTTCTTTGGGCCAAGCGGTGAACGCCACAATAGGAGTGTGCAGAGTCTGCGGGTTAGCGCGCAACCAGCCCGCCAGCGTGAGACCATCGTGGTCTGGCAAACCTAAATCCAGTAAAATAAGAGCAGGCTCGTGATCTAGCGCCATCTGCAAGCCTGTTTCCGCATCGGCAGCATGAATCACTTCGTGTCCGCTGGAGGATAGAATTCTATCAGCCAGTTCGGCGTTATCGGGGATATCTTCGATTATTAGAATCTTCGCCATATAACAACTCTCAACTTGATTTTGAAAAAACGTCAAAGTCTGTATGTCAGCTCTTTTAGGCGTTATTTTGAAGAGCGAAATAATATAAAACCCTCAACCTTAACGGTCGCGCTTTTACGAAGGAGCGGGTAAAAATGCCTCGACCCTTGCCCAGAGTTCGCGAATATTGATCGGCTTGGACATATATACGTCGCATCCGGCTTCCAACGCCTTTTCGGCATCGCCTTTCAGCGCATTGGCTGTGATGGCGATGATCGGCGTATGCGCCAGCCGCGTTTTTTTACTGGCGCGTAGGCGGCGGGCAACTTCGTAACCGTCAATATCGGGAAGGTTGATATCCAACAGGATCAAACCTACGTCTTCCGTTTCCGCTATCGCGACGCCGTTTATGCCGGTAGGCGAATCCAACAATTTGTACCCGCGCGATTCTAATGCGCGTTTGACGAGCATAGTATTGTCTGGGTTGTCCTCCACATAGAGAATAGTGCGCGTTTGTATCACGATCTCGTCCTCATACTTTCTTCTGAATTGACTCTTCTACTATTTTTAAAAGTTCTTGAATGTTAATGGGCTTCGATATATAGAAATTACAGCCCGATTGGAGAATCTTTCGGTCGTCGCCTCGCATGGCGTTGGCGGTAATAGCGATAATAGGGATTTCAGCCAAACTTGCTTTTTTGCTGGCGCGTAATTGGCGGGCGACCTCATAGCCGTCAATGTCGGGAAGATTGATATCCAGCAAGATCAAGTCTATATCCTCGTTCTCAGCGAAGAAGATGCCTTGCAAGCCGGTGCGGGCTTCGATCAATGTGTAATTTTCAGATTGCAAGATGCGCCGGACCAGCGTCATATTGTCCGGGTGATCTTCAATATACAGCACGGTTGGAGATGTCATGTCTATTCTCCCGGCGTCTCGCCAGATTCCTCGATCGCGTAGATCACCTGGTCTACAAACTTCTTGGTTGAGAGCGAACCTTTTTGATATACCGCTTGAATATGCCCATCTAGGCGCTTTCGTTCTTCTATTGTAATATCTTTGGCGCTGACGACGACGATAGGAATATCTTTTGTGCGCGGGTCGAGTTTTAATTCTTCCACAAAGCCGAAGCCGTCAATGCCGGGCATGGTGAGATCTGAGACGATCAGGTCAGGCAGTTTTTGTCGCGCCATTGCCAGACCTTCCCAGCCGTCTTTCGCGTGATAGACGCGATAGGCTTTGTAGCCTTCGAGCAAACGACGAATGAGCAAGGCGTCGTCAGCGTTATCGTCCACGAGCAACACAGAGGTTGTCTTCTCGTCCAGATTTTCGAGCGCAGCTTGTAGACCCTCGCGCGGGGCGGGAGATTGATCCTTGCTCAAATGTACGTCTACCGCCCACTGATCGCCAAGCACATGTTTTTCAACCGGGAACGTGTGCCCCGTGCAGTTGACGACAACTTTCTCGTCTGTTTTGATCGTGCCATTGCAGATCAACTTTTCGAGTCCTGCGAATGCGACGGCTGTCGCTGGTTCGACAGCCATGCCCTCGCTTTTGGCAAGCGCGCGCATCGCGCCGAACGCTTCGGCGTCTGTCACCGATTCCATGACGCCGCCGAATTGCTGGGTGAGATTCCATAAATACGTGTACGCCTTGCCGGGATCGCCGGTGGATAAAATGATAATGCTGGTTTCGGGGATCACCGCCTCGGCGGAATCTTTGCCGGCTTTGAACGCGTTCACCATCGGCGCGCAACCCTCGGCTTGGATAATGCCCAGTTTGGGAATGCGGTCAATGAGACCCATGTTGAATAATTCTTTGAAGCCCTGATACACGCCCAGCGGTCCCAGCCCGCCGCTAACGGCTTGGATGTACCAATCGGGCGCGCGCCAATTCAATTGTTCAACGATTTCATACGCGATGGTCTTCATCGCTTCGCGCGCAGGGATGGAGGACGCGCCGCGATCGAGCAGAAGTTGGCGTCGTTGCGCGAATTGCGCGGCAATCTGTTTGGTCTGGTCGTAGTTGCCGCTGACGCGAATCACTTCCGCGCCGAACAGCGCGGCTTCGCGTAATTTTTCCTGTGGCACGAGACTGGTCATGAAGACCCACAGTTTGATTCCAGCGCGCGCGCAGGCGGCGGCGTACGCAACAGCCGCGTTGCCAGTGGATGCGATCACCGCTTCTTTTACGCCTTTTTCTGACATTGCCGCGACGGCTCCCGCCGCCTGACGGTCTTTGAAGGAGGAGGTCGGACCATAGCGTTCGTCTTTGATGTAAACTGAGTCATGCTCAAGATCCGGAGCGAAGCGTTGCGATAGCCAGAGCGGAGTCCCGCCGGCGGGGTAGAGGTCCAAAGCGGCGGGGTCGTTGAGCGGCAGGACATCCTGATAACGCCACATGTTGGAGGGGCGGTTAGGAAGCCCACGCAGAATTTCGCGCTTGAATGAGTTGTAATCGTAGCGCGCTTCGAGCCATTGCGAATCGCATTTTTTGCAGACTGCGGGAACAAGCGGTTCGTAAGACTGTTGATTGCCGCACAAATTGCATTCAAGATACTTGGGTGTTGCCATGCTATTTTTCCTGTCTTTCGATCACGTCGGTAATGCGAGCCTCAATCGGTAGCTCCATGTAGAAAGTGGAACCTTCGCCTTCTACGCCCGCACTTTCAGCCCACAAACGTCCGCCGTGCATTTCGATAAGGCGGCGGCTGATCGGCAGACCAAGCCCCGTGCCGCCCGCTTTGCGCGTGGTGGAAGTGTCTACCTGCGTGAATTCCAAAAAGATGGCTTCAAGGTGGTCTTGTGGAATGCCAACGCCGGTATCTTTGACGGAGATCAGGACCCTGCCACCGCTGATCTTTGATGCGCGCAGCGAAATTTTGCCGTTTGCCGTGAATTTGATCGCGTTATTCGCGAGGTTTAACATTACCTGACGGATACGTGTGCTATCTGCATAGATTTCCACTTCTCGATCCGAGTCTTCCGCGATAAAAAGCGCGGTGTTTTTCTCGCTCGCCAGCGTTGACGTGATGCTTGTCACCTCGTCGAGCAGCTCATGCACTTTGAATCTTTCAGGATGCAAGTTCATGCGCCCGGATTCGATCTTTGCCATATCCAACACATCGTTAATGAGATGTAAAAGGTGTTGACCGTTCTTCTGTATAAGACGTAGATCGTTGCTCATGTTGGGTGTGAGCGGACCATCCAACCCTTCCAGTATGACATCCGAAAAGCCGAGAATGGAGTTGAGCGGAGTGCGCAACTCATGCGACATGTTCGCAAGGAATGCAGATTTGAGCCGGTCGAGTTCCTTCAATTCTTGCGCGCGCCTTTGAAGTTCTTCGGTAAGGCGCAAGGTTTCCAGATGAATGCTTGTCTGTCTGGCGATGGCTGCCGCGATTTCTTTTGCCTCATCCGAAACATTCGGCAAGCCCGAAATGGAAAGTCGTCCAATCGGCTCGCCGCGAACTATTAAAGGCTGCTCCAGATCTATAACGCTTGTAATGGTCTCCGTTGCCAGCGGCGATACTTTGAGCGAGTCATAAACGAAGCCAGTCGCAGCGTCTTCCTGTTGAGCGTAGTTTTCCCAATTTTGACGCGTGAGACGGCGCGTGGCGTCCTCCGCTTCGGCGCGGGCGCGCGAAGCGTCTGCCAACAGGCGGATATTCTCGACCTGTTGCCCCGCCTGTTTCGCGATCGCGTTGATGAGCGCTTTGTCTTCTGCGGTGAGCGCGCCGTTGCCTTTGACGAAGAGTTTTCCGATCTGCTGGTCGAGAACGCGCATGATCTCTTCATGATCATAGGACGAGGGCGCGGGATCGTTAAACGCTTCCACTGCCGCCTGATCGTACGCGTAACCGATGCGCTCGCTGTTGTGAATTGCGTCTAGAAAATTTGCCCAATTCTGGTAGGTAAATTGATGCGTGGCGTCTTCTGCTTCAGCGCGGGCGCGTTCTGCGGCGGCGAGCAGGCGCAAGTTCTCGATCTGAAGCGAGACTTGTTGCGCGACTGCGTTTGCCAGTTGAATATCGTCCGACGTTATTGGATGTTCGGGAGATTGAGCGACTTGCACTTCGCCGATGATCTGACCGCTGGAGGTTAACGGAGTCTTGACAATATCCGCTTCATTTTGGGCTTCGAACTGGTCGCCCCGAACCGGTTTAATTTCGTTGCCCGAATAGGCAAAACCGACTTCCTCCTTTTCATAAAGGAGCGGCGTCGCGTAAGGCTTGGATTCTTTTTCTGCAAGCTGCGCTTCCAACTCGCGAACGCGCAACCTTAACGCTTCCATTTCATCCGGTATAGGCATGGATTGGGTGGTTTGCGCCGATTCGCTGTCCTCGAGCGCAGGCGTTATGTTGGGCGGTTTCGAGGCGACAAGCGGTTCCATTCCTACAAACAGCTTTTCGACTCGTTGTTTATTTTTATTGTTGGTCATCAGCGGCTCTCTTGCAAACGGGTCCTTACTGCGAAGATGTATCCTTCAAACTCAATTGTGCGACGGTCATGGGCGCGCCCAGCGCGGTCCCAAGTTCGCGAGCCGCAATTTGTAACACGGCTTCCACCGTGGTGGCGCTTTGAATCTTCTGATTGATCAGGTTGAGCGTCGCTTCGCGTTTTGCCTGTCCTTGCGCGCGTTCGAATTGGCGGCGGTTTTCCAGCATGGTGGCGATCTGCGGAGCTAAAGCCGCGAATAGGCGGGCTTCTTCTTGTGAGAAGTTGTGCGGTTGCTCCGCTTCGAGTATCAACGCTCCAATCTGGCGTGTTCCGCTGAATAATGGTAAGACGGCTACCGCGCGCAGGTTTTGTCTCTGCGCCAGCTGCAAGGTGACGGCGTCTACGCGCGCATCATTGAAGGTATCGTTGAAGAAGACTGGCGTGGGGCTGACGAACATCGGCATGACGCGGATCACGTCTAATGAATAATGGGTTCCGATTGGGGTGATGACGTGTCCCGTTCCATCCCACCAATTTGCGATGATGTCGAGGCTGTCAATATTATCTTCAGAATCGTAGCCGAAGCTTGCGAGTACGGCGCGATTGATCTCTGGAATATCCAATATCTTCACCGAAGAGGCGGTTAACTCTTGTAAATCTTGCGATTGGGTTAAGATGCGGCTGGATTCGAACAACCTCTCCGATTGTGCTAACGCGGATTGCGTCGCGTCATATTGGCGCAGGCTTTCGACATGAACGCTGAGGCGTTCTGCCACTGCATTTGCAAGGTTTAGCGCTTCCACATCGTTCTTGTCCAAACCTTGAACGGCTAATTTGCCTACCACTGCATCTCGAACTTTCAGCGGTATGGCGGTGGCTGTCTCCAAATTGTCGCTGTTGAGCGGGCGAACTTCATTCAGGTCATAAATATATTGCAGACTTTCTTGGGCTTTCTCTGCGTAAGACTTCCAGCCTTCACGAGTGAGGCGGCGCGAGGCTTGTTCCGCCTCGTAACGATATCGTTCAGCGCTTTCCAATAGGCGCAGGTTTTCGATCTGTTGCGCCACTTGACGGGCGACTGTGTTGATCAACGCGCTCGTTTGTTCGCGTTGGGATTCGTCTTGAACTTCTACGATCAGCGAACCCAACGGTTCGCCAGTTACGGAAATTGGCGCAGATACGGCTTTAGCGTATTCGACGGAATGAGTATCTTCCGCATCGGATATCGGCGCAATCTGATTGCGATCAAATATATAGCCGATCTGTTCCGGTTTGTGAATGGCGTCTAGATATTCGTTCCAGCCTTGCTGTACTAAACGGCGGGCTTGCTTTTCTACTTCTGCGCGGGCTTGCTCAGCCTCGGCGAGCAGGTTGGCGTTCTGGATGGCTACCGCCAATTGACCAGCCAGCGCTTCGAAAGCGGGCAACACGTCCGTTGTCAGCGCGCCGGGTTGGCTGCTTTGCATGTCAAGCGCTCCTACGACTTTGTCGGCAACGATCAGCGGCACAGCCATTTCGCTGCGTGTTTCGGGCAGAAGCGAGTTCGGTTGAAACGTTGCATTTGTAGCGGTATCTGAGATGACTACTGAGCGTTTTTCTACGGCTGCGCGCCCATTGATTGATGCGGCGTTGAGCGGCAGGCTGTGACCGCGCGAGACGAGTTGGTCGCCTACGGAACCGGTGCCGGTTTCCAGTTTGAGATTTGAACCGCTAGGGTCAATCAGATAAACTTGTACATAGTACAAGTCGAATTCCTTCAGGATCAAATCGCAGGCATCTTTCAACATCGCGTCGAGCGCGCGTACTTGCGAAATTGAACGGCCCACTTCAGCGGCTAGTTCCAGGTTGCGCGTGCGATCTGCGACGCGTTGCTCCAATTCGGACCGACGCTTTTCCAAGTCGCCGCTCAAAATTTCCAACTCGCGATTGACCCCTTGTACCTCTTTCAGGCGGGCGCGTTCTACGCCATTGCGAAACAGTGTGATGCCGTACAGAATAGCATTAATGGAAAAGACGATGCCGATCAGGCGTCCAAAAGAGAAGAGCGGGTCGGCGAGATATTTTGGGTCTGCGTACAACCTGATCATCCCTGTGGCTATAATAGTAGAGACGGCAAGGATCAAGAAACCTCTTTGTGAAAGGATAGCGCTTGCCAAGATGAGGGAAATCGGCACAATACTTGTGATGGAAGTGTCAATGCTGTTTGCGCTTCCATTGTAAATGTTGATGAACGCGACGGAGGTAAAGGCGAACGAGAAGAAGTAGGCTCCGATTCTAAAAAACTTAGTTCGGCTGACGAGATAAGCGACCAGCGTAATCCCTAGAAAGATGATGAAAGCGCGTTGCGTTATAGGGCTTGAAAGAAGCGCCCAAATAAAAGATATGCTGACGATTAGAGACAGCGAGGAAAGTAATTGAGCGCGTCGGCGGTCGCCTATATCTGGAATCGAATCGTGCGGCTTGGTTAGCCAATTCCAAAGGCGTTGTAATTCTTCCAATATCGGTTGTATTTTATTCATAACATTGCTCCGTTTCCTGTCAACATAGCGACGAATGACTATTAAGAGTCTAATCTGTTGCCGCAGGTTCGGTCGAGGCGGCTTGCGCAGTTGATTGGATCTCTGCTTTCACTCACGCGTCCATTACAACGCCTATTTCGCGCACAGCGATCTGAAGCGTTTCTTCCACAGTTGCCGCGCGTTGGATCTTTTGACCGATCGCGTTGACCAGCGATTCAAAATCTGCCTGCGTTTTAGCTTGCTCAAATGAACGTACATTTTGAATGGATACGGCAAGTTGCGCAGCCAGCGTGGTCTGGATGTTGAGGTCTGCTTCTGTGAAACGCCCGACTTGATCGGATTGAATGTCGAAGACGCCGATCATGTTCCCTGCGGCGATCATCGGCACAGCCAACTCAGAGCGCGTATCTGGCAAGAGAGGGTTGGGCAGGAAGTCTGGCGCTTGGGTCACGTCGTTCACGATAACGCCATGTCGTTCACGAGCGGCGCGAGCGACTAGCGAACGCTCGCGATTAAGAGAGATCGAATGTCCTTCGGCGACCATTTGGCGTCCCGCTTCTCCCGCGCCAGAAGCCAGTTCTAAATTTTTGCCGGCTTCATCAAGTAGGTAGATATGCGCGTGATACAAGTTAAAACGTTCTTTGGTCAGGTCTACCACTTCTTGCAGCAGCTTATCTGTATTTAGAATAGTTGACGTCGCGGTTCCTACCTCTGCTACGATCTCCAGGTCTCGGGTACGGTCTGAAACGCGTTGTTCCAAATTCGAATAACTTTCTTGAAGATCAACGCGCATACCGTCTAACGCCAAAGCGAGCGACGACACTTCCTGATAACCTTCCACCTTCACTGTCGTTGAAAGTTCGCCGCTACCGATCTGCTGGGCGACTTCCGAGAGGTGAGCAAGAGGGGCGAGGGCGTTGCGCATAAATACGTACACGAACGCCGATGCGCCGATCAGCGCGATAAGAATCGCGAGTGTCAGGGTGGCTTGCGCCTGCTCCAAGCCCGCGCGTAAAACGCTTTGATCGAAGGCGTACACGACTGTTCCGATTACTTCCGATCCAACCGAAATTGGTTGGGCGATCAGAAGATATTGATCCACTTCCTGCTCTTGAGAGCTGTTCGCGTTCATCGAACTCAGCGAAAGAGTTTGCATTAAATTCGATTCGGGAATCCATTCGCCCGCAGTCTCTTCTGTGAGTTTGAGCGCTGAAGCGTCGTATACAGCGGCATAGACGATAGCTTCCTGGTCAACGAACCGGCTGATCACATTGTTTGCCTCGGTAATGTTCAGGGTATAGACCGGATTGAACAGTAATTTTGCCGAGGCGCTGGTGATCGGTCGGCTTACTTCACGAACGGCGTTTTTCAGATTCGCGCTGCTGGTTTGCGCGCTGATCGCTAGAAGCGCGCCAAACGCTATCAGCAGAATGAAGAACAGGATGACTGGACCGATCGTGATCAACCTTAACTTTGATTGTTTCATGGTGTGCTCCTTGCAGATGCCTGTTGCGGACTAATTATCAGAAGAAAAGAGTTCTACAAGTTCGTTGATCGTTCTTGCAGGTCCCAATGGGGGGAAGTCGTCAAAGCGGGTAGTCTTTTCGGTCAATGCAAGCATGGCTAGACCGTCTTCGGAATTCTCCATGTCCAATAAAACCGCGCTGATAGCCTGACGGAAAGCGGCGCTCAACTTGGGGCTTGCCATGACCATGTGCCGAGGTACCGCCTGTGTTTTTACGATTACTTTGGTCTGATCCTTCTGATCGGCAGGAAGTTCTTCATAGTCGTCAAATTGAATGCCGACGGCATCAATTTTTCCAGCCAGCAGCAGCGCGAGAGAATTTTCTGTGCTACCCGAAAAGAAATAGCCGATCTCCTCCGGCATCACACTGGAAGTCGCTTCTTGTTTTTCCGTTGCAGCGAAGCCTTGATTTACAAGCAAGGCTTTAGGCAGGATATAACCAGCCGTAGATCCATGATCTTCAAACGCCACCATCTTGCCTCTCAGACCGCTGACTCCGCTAATGCCGCTGGATTTCAACGCGATAATCACCGAATAGTATTCGCCGATGCCGCCTTTCCAACGTCTTAGCAGAGGAATTGCGCCAACATCTTCATAAGCCTGCGCGGCGCCATAAGGGCTTTCAAAGAACAGATCCACCTCTCCGGATATTAATTTTGCCTCCATATCTTCAAGGGTAGCTGCAACAACAACTCTGCTAGCCAGAATATTCTGGTCAGCCAGTTTTTTAGCAAGATACTCCGCCAACGGTTGGAAAGTTGCGATCGCATCCGCCGGGTCGTCAGAGACAACCCCGATGGTGATGGTTTGTTCGGGCGGCGCTTTGACAGCGATAGCCGGAGCCTGTTGGTCAACTTGAGGAGCCGAAGGACTGCAACCCGCAAACAACAGCGAAAAAACTACAATGGCAGTCAAATATAGATTCTTATTCATGAGTTACTTCCTTATCAAAACCTGATCCGTTCAAAAGATTATTTTTTTGACTTTCTATTCGGCGACGGTCTTGCCGTCATGCCCGCCCAGCGCATCTGGCTCAAGCGCAACTAACGTGGGCTTGTTCCCAAGCGCGCGACCCAATTCGCGGGCGGCGACCTGCATGGCATCTTCGATAGTGGCGGCGGCTTGGATTTTTTGTGTGATCAAGTTGATTGTCTCCTGCTGACGGGCGCGCATAATCGCCAATTCTTGCTGGCGCTTGCGTTCGGTAATATCGGTCACTGTGACGCGCAAACGGGGACGGTCGCCGGGTATGCGCACCAAACGGATTTCGCACGAGAATTCATGGCCCTGTCCATTGATATGATTCCATTCGAAGATGTTTGAGCCTTTTTCTAAGGCGATGTTGATTTGTTCTCTAGCTTTTTCAGCCGAGTCGCGCCCATCAGGTTGTTTTGGCGGGCTCATTTGAGCCGGACCTACTTTCACTAGTTCTTCGCGTGATAATCCATAGATTTTAGCGGCGTTCTCGTTAGGGTCTGTAAAAAGCCCGCTTGTCATGTCGAGGACAAGAATGCCTTCTGCGGCGTAATCTATTAGAAGATTGGTCTCTTGGAGAGCGGTTTCAGCTCGTCTATATAAGTCAGCGTTTTGGAGCGCGATGGCGACCTGACTGGCGAGAGACTCGAGCAGGGTAATATCTTCGGGGAGAATGTTGTTTGTTACATTGTCCTGAATGTCTAACACGCCCAACACCTTGCCGGTGATGATGATAGGAACCACTGCCTCTGTTTTGGTCTCGGGTAGGAGTTTGTTGGGGACCAGCCTGAGTCTTGCGATGTATCTGAGACTAGAATGGACTCCTTTGTCTCGGCTGCGCGGCCCACAAGACCGCGTCCTTTTGGGAGGCTATGTCCGCGCTTCATCATTTCCGCGCCTGCTTCACCCGTTCCAGCGGTCAACGCCAGATTTTCGCCTGCTTGATCGAATAAATAAATTTGAGCGTAGTAGTAATTAAAGGCTGTCTGTACTTGATTCACAACGGCATTAGCCAGTTGCTGAGGATCGAGGATGGAGGCAAGATGGCGGCTAACCTCCGCCGAAGCTGTCAGCGCTTTGGTGCGATCCGCTACGCGTTGTTCCAGCGAACCGATCAAGTCGCGCAGTTGAGCGGTCATACGATTGAAAGCCGTAGCCAGAGCGCCGATCTCATCCTCATTGCTTACGCTCGTCGTCTGAGTTAGATCGCCTTCGCTGATCAGTTGCGCTGTCGCGGCTAATTTGGCGATCGGATTGGTGATTTGACGAGCGGCGAATACCCCTAAGAATCCCGCTAGGATGATCGCAATTAAGGTTATGACGATCGTAAGGACAATATTTCTAGAAGCCAAAGCTAATGCTTCAGAAGCGGGTTGTTCGGCGAGAATATAGAATGTTTGACCTCCAAATGAAAGCGGTTCAAAAGCCAATGCGACGGAATCCCCGCTTAAGCCGGTCGTAAACGAATTTTTTGCAGGCAGGGTTATTTGCGCTCTTTTCAAGACGAAGGAAGGGTTGGCGTGAGCGACCACAAAACCGTTGCTGTCTATCATGTAAATCGAGCTGCCGCTTGCGCTTGCTTGCGCCATAAAATCCCATACGGATTTGAAACGAAACTTGGCGATCACAACATAATCGAGCTTGCCGTTTCGTAGGTCGAGCATTGGAATTGAAACGATCATAAACGGTTCGCCTGTGGCTTCATTGAAGAAGACGGGGCTGAAATATGTCTTTTCGGTTTCTTTTGCTTTTTCAAATTCATCGGAACCAACCTGATTGCCAAATTCTTTGGGCGTGATCACTTTCAAGCGGGAGAGAAGAATTAATTCTCTGCCTTGACCGTTCGTCAGAATGAGCTCCTCATAAACTGTCTGATTTGAAAACAAGTTAGAAAGAAGGACAGTTTGCTGTTCTCGCGTCGCGTTGGAGAAATCGTTGATATCGGTCAATGAGCGCAATTCAGATTCGCGGCTTTTGACAAAATTGCTGACTTGTTCCGCTACGCGTTTTGCGATTTCATCTTGAGCCTCCAGAGCGCGAGGGACTTCGGCGCTATAGGTTTGCCAGGTTCCGACGGCTCCAACGATCAACAAAGGGATTAATACTAAGGCAATAAAGTAGATTGTTAATCGTGTTTGTAGACTTTTTCTCATGCGATTGTCTCCAATTCTCAAACTTCAAATCAAGCGATATATTCCGGTCAGTCGCGAGTCTGCAAGTCCTGATCGTCCTCTTCGATCATGGTTTGCAAGACATTGATTGTTACCGAACGATTACATTCGCTTGTTTGATAATCTCATCTGAAATTGTGACGCCGTAAGCGGCGGCGGATTTCAGATCAATGTCTAGAAAATACTCGGCGGTTTCTACGGGCATATCCGCCGGCTTTTGTCCTTTCAGAACTCGGTCTACCATATTTGCGCCTTGTTTGGCTTCGCCGGCAATTGACACTGTGTAATTGGCCACAGGGAAAGGCGAAACGCCAATCTCGCGGTTAGTCGAGAAGATCGGAACGTTGAACTCTTTGGCTCGCTGGCTAAACAATTCCAAGCCGCCTTCCAGACTCGAAAGCGGTGAAAGCGTGTAAATGATCGTATTCTCCGGCAGAGTATCTACTCGCGCAACCATCTCGTCCGCACTGTGCACTTCGCTTGGAAGCAACTCAACGCCTAGTTGAGCGATCGTATCCAACATACCGTCGTTGACGATCATCATGGTAATAGAATCGTCTGGGTTGTAGGGCATATACACATGCTTAGTCTCAGGCGCAATTTTTAACGCCCACTCCAAGCCTTTGGGGGAACGGTCTACGATCTGTACGCCGGTGACATTACCGCCCGGGTTGGAAATGCTTGCTACAATGCCTTCCTCAAGAGGATTAATGACAGGCGTGAACACAACAGGAACGTCCGTTCCCTCTACAGCCTTCATGGCGGCTTTAGTGGTCATCGTGCCGATCGTAAAGAAGATATCCACGCTTTGATTCATTAGCCGCTGCGCTTCAGCGTCGAATGCGGCCTGATCGGTCCCGACCTCTGGGTTGTAGAGATAGACGATGTTCTCGCCTTCCACATAACCCAACTCGGTCATCGAAACCTTGAAGTGATCAAAGACCGGGCTTAACCAATCAAGTTCAATGATCACCCCCACGGTATAAGTCTGAGGTTTTGGCGCGCCGCAACTTGGCAGAACCCAACCTGCGATGAAAAACAAAATAAATAATTTTTTAATTGACACGACTAACTCCTGTAGGAAAAACTTTGATGACCTCAGTAATGTAATTTTCTATAAATTCATTAAGCTGATCAATAGAATGCGCGTAGAAAATTGGAGAAATCGCAGCGTCCATTAGCTCTCGGCAAGCGGCAGGCTAAAGGTGAAGCAAGAGCCTTTACCCGGCTCGCTCTCTACGCTCACGTTTCCGCCAAGGCTTTCGGTAACAGATTTGACGATCGCTAAACCCAAGCCGTTGCCTTCAATATGATCATGCCCATTATTCCGAACTCGGTAGAATCGGTTAAATAGATTGGGTATGTCTGAGGCTGGTATCCCATACCCGGTATCTTGCACGCGGATATGAATTATGCTGTCGCAACGTTCGGCGGATAGAGTGATCGAACCTTCGCGAGGAGTGTACTTGATCGCGTTTCCGATCAGGTTTCGCAACGCTTGTTGTATGTTTAACGCATCGCCTATGACTGTCAAATGCTCATCAACGGGCGTGAGCGTAAGTCGCTGATTTTTTGCCATTGCCTGCGGTATGAATTCATCCGCTAGTTCCAAAAGCAACGGTGCAATTTCGATCAATTCGCGATTTGACGTCGCGCCAAGATCCATCTTCGCCAACTCAAGCATATTTTCCACTAATTGAGTCATGTGGTCGGCGGCATGTTGGATGCGCTCTGTGAATTCAACTTGTGTTTTGCTTAACGAACCCGATTGCTTGATTAATTGGTTATAGCCTATGATTGAGGTCAGCGGATTTCTCAGATCGTGAGAAGCGGTAGCGATAAGTTCGTCCTTGACCTTGTCGAGCTGTTTGAAATGAGTGATATCGTGTAAAACGACGACACAACCGCCTTCGTAAAGAGGAGTCAACGAGGCGGAGAAAATGCGTTGGCCGCGCCAATCAATTTCTCCGGTGACGCGAAGTGAATTGCCGCTCGTTTGCGTAAGTAAATCGAGCAATGCGTCGTATCCGCTTCCGCGGGCGAGCGGCGAACCTAGTTGCGCCTGATAATCGTCGAATAATTTTTCCGCGGCGGGATTCATGAGCGCAAGACAATGCGTCGCATCGAATAGAAGAATGGCATCTGCCGCATTTTCCAAAATGGCGGTGAGACGGCTCTCTTCTCTTGCCACGGTCGCGTAGAGTTGGGCGTTTTCCACTGCGATGCCCGCCTGACTGGCGATCGCTTGGAGCAGAATCTGATGCTCGAAGCCGAAGTAGCCTTTTCTTTCATGAACCAGGATAAATAAGCCAAGCAAATCATTGCGCCCTAACATAGGGACAATGATCGCCGAATGAGATTGCCCCTTAAGCGCGGGCGCCCAGCGCGGATCTAATTGCGTATCTTCGACGAGAGTGCATTCCCGATTTCTCTCGACCTGTTTCAGTAACTCGCTGAGCGCTGGTATCTGAGCTTGAGGGTCTGAAGAGGCGGCAATATGATACTCTTTGTGGATTGGATTCTTTGAATCGAGGATGAATAAGTGTCCTACCAGCGCTCCCAGCGTTTCCACTGTGCGGCGCAAGACCAGTTCGCTTAATTCATGAATATCGAGGCGGGCGCTTAACTGTCTGCCGATCTCTGGCAGGATGCTCAACTCGCGATTGCGGCGTACGAGCGCATCTCTAGCTTCTTTGAGGCGCAGTTTAGCGCGGATGCGTGCGAATAACTCGCGGCGATCAAAAGGCTTTATGATGTAATCGTCGGCGCCTAATACTAGCCCTGCTTGGATATCGCTTAAGTGAGGGCGTGCAGCGGTAATGATAATGACAGGAATATGTCGAGTAATTGGATCATCGCGAATTTCCCTCAAGACTTGAAGACCGTCCTTCTCCGGCATGGCTACATCGAGCAAGATCAAATCTGGCATTTCAGTGCGTGTGATCTTCAGCGTTTCTACGCCGTTGGAGGCGGTCACATAACGAAACCCCTCATTTTGCATGTAACGAGAGAGCAACACGACGTTATCCGGTATATCGTCGGCAATCAGGATCTTGAATGATAGCGGCCCTTCTTCTAACTCTATCTTTTTGTATGCGGTCATTCCGTTCATGACCTTGACGATGAGTTGGTTAATGCGCTCTGGGTGAAATGGTTTGATGATTGTTTCCTTGATATTGAGTCGCCTCGCCGTTTCCTTTAATCCAGGCACCTCATATGCGGTCATCAAAATTGTATGTGCTGGGCGACCGCCAGGATGGTTCTGCATTTTTTCCGCTAGCTCAAGGCCGGTCATATCGGGCATGACCATATCCGTAACTAGAATGTCTATTGCGTCGGTCGCCGCCAGATCAAGCGCTTGTTTGGCGCTAACAGCGGCAACGGCTGTGACGCCGTCGCCAAGGCGTGAAATGGCAGCAGCGAGGGTCTGAGCGAGTCCTGGCTGATCATCCACAACGAGGACGCGTATCGCCGAGGCAGCGGATGGATGGTTGTCAGTCACTGTAAATAATCTCCATAGATTAACAAAGGTTGCCCTTACGCCGCCGTAGAGGCGCATCCGGATGAGAATACGCTGCCAGTTTAATAAGAAAATCCCATGGCTTGATGAGGATTCCATGGGACTTTTGTGGAAAAACCTACAAATTCAAAGGACGATACGATATCCTTCGCCCCGCACTGTTAGGAGATGTTGCGGTTGGCTTGCGTCTGTTTCGATTATTTTGCGCAACTCGTGAATGCGCCAGCGAGCAAGATCTCGCGCCTCCATGGTGGTCGCCTCAAATCCTTGTGATTCTTTTACCAGATTTATGTTCGAGACGGGTGTGGGAGCGTGCCGAAGTAAAGTGGTTAAGTAATCAAAATTGATCCCCGTTACTGGGAGATATTGCCCATTTAGCGTGGCGTGACGTGTATGTAGATCTAAATTAAACGGTCCTTTTTCTAGGAATCGATTCAATTCAACAGGCGGCACAGACGCCAAGACGCTTGTCGGGGTGGCATTTGCGCCGTCAATTTGTCTCAGTTCAGTGAGGAGCGATTGCATCTGACTTACAATTTCGAGTCTGCGCTTAGGTTGCTCGATTTCAGCAAAAACCTCTTTCACGCGCGCAAGAATAAGCGGCGGCTCGACAGGTTTGATTAGATAATCTCGCGCGCCAAGGCGCACGGCGCGTATCGCAGTTTCCAACGTTGCATGCGCCGTTATAATTAAGACTGGCAGATCGTCAACTTGCTGATGAATCATTCTTAATAACTCGAACCCGTCCATCTCTGGTAAGTTTAGGTCTAGGAACGCTAAATCAAATTTACGATTCTTCAAATGATCCAACGCCTGTTTAGCGCCATCGGCAGTTTCGACTTGATATCCCGCGCCTTGTAGGATCAGCGACAGCGTTAATCGCAATCCTGCCTCGTCGTCTATAATTAAGATGGCTTTTGGGTAACTCATATGATTTCTCCTCTCGAAACAAGCGGAAGCCAAATCGTGAAAGCCACTCCTTTTTCGGGGAGATTTTCGACGTTGATCTCTCCGCGGTGCTGGCGTACAATATCGTATGAGATGGATAAGCCCAATCCGGAACCGCCTTGTCGTTTTGTAAAGAACGGTTCAAAAAGATGAGGGAGGTCTGCCGCAGGAATTTGCGGGCCCGTATTGCGCACTTCTACGCCGACTCGCTGCCCCTCTGGGCTGGCGCGAAGATTGATCGTAATTGCGCCCCCGCCTTGCGCTTCAATGGCTTCGATCGCGTTTAAGCAAATGTTCATGAAAACTTGTTTGAGTCTATCGCTTGCGCCGAATACCTCATATGACCGAACCGGCTCTGAAAGCGCGCATATGATCTTCGCTTTTTCCAGTTGGGAGGCGAGGACTTGCTTAACCTCGACAAGAAGATTGAATACATTAAGGCGGGTAAAAGCTTTAGAACCAGGGCGGTATGTGTCGCGTAACTGCGCTACCAGATCTGAGATGCGATTGACCTCCATTGACGCAAGCGTCAAATATTCCTCAGAGGGATCGCCGGGTTTAATCTGATCTTGAAGCAGGAAAAGCGAATTCTTAACGGTTTGGATCGGGTTGTTGATCTCGTGAGCGATAACAGCCACCATCTTTCCCAACGCCGATAATTTATCGGCTTGCACTAGTTGAGCGCGCATGGCTTGTTCATTATCTAAAGACTCTCTTAATTTTGTGAGTAGGTTGACGTTTTTGATGCCGATCGAAGCGTGTTGCGCTATGCCTTCCAGAACAGTGATAATATCGTTAGTGAAAAAATTCGGTTCATGGTGACTGGCGTTCAAGAAACCCAAGACCTCTTCGCCCGATTTAAGAGGAATGCCGACATACGATTTTACCCATTCTGAACTTTGTAAGTTTTGCCACTCTGGGTCATTAGTTGTATCGAGTTTCAAAACGGATCTTCCGCTTGCAATCATCTTTTTGAACGTGGGCCAAGAAAGCGGAAATTGAAAACCCAACAGATTGCGCTCGATCTGCTCTAAGCCTTCGTACCCAATGCGGCGGATGATATAGGTGTGCTCCCCTTTGATAAGCATGATATTGATAGCGCGGCAGGGAATTAATCGGCGTGTTTGCTTGAGGATTTGATCGAGGACTTCTTCCTGATTTAAGGTCGAATTGATCACCAGTGCGGTAGACAATAGGCTCGCGAGGCGTTGATTAGTAATATCTAGGTCTTTGGTCCGTTGAACAACGCGCGCTTCAAGGCTGGCATAAAGCCGCGCATTCTCGATGGCTTTTGCCGTCTGATTCGTCAGTGAGAATAGCAGCTGTTCGTGTTCGGCGGTAAATGCATCCGACCGATAAGACTGAACCGATATCATTCCAATATAACCGCCCGTTCCGCTCGGTAAAGGAATTGCTATAACCGATCTTGGACTTTTCCCTGTATTGCTTAAAGGGGGAGCGCTGATTATACGGGGGTGCGATTCGTCCCATTGATTGACGCGCAGGTTCTTCCCAGAGCGGATAATATATTCCGCGAGACTTGTGCTTACTGCGTCGTGCCGGACCGGATAACGCTTGCCGTCATCCCAAATGTATGAGTTTACGATCTCTGGGTTTTCCTCATCCAGTAAGACGATCGTAAACGAATCGCAGGATGTCAGTTTTCTTGCGGCGATATAGATCTTTACAAACATCGCGTCCAATTCAAACGTGGTTAACGCCGTCTGGCTGATCGCGTTGAGGGTCGCCATATTCTCAGCGTGTTGCGCGATCTTCACTTCTGCCTGCTCGCGCGCCGTGGCAGCTTCCATTGCGTTGCGCTCAAGCGTTGTGCGATCCGCATCGAATTGCCAGTATGCGTCGTTGATCGTTCGTACGAGATCGGATTGCCCTTGTAAGGTCGGTTTCGGCTCGCCGGTAAATTGTTGAAGTTGTTGTTTTAACAGGTTGTGCAGTTCGTTCATTACATCTCCGTTGAAAACGACGCTGGTTATAACCGGGCGTCAGTCATCCAGCGCGGCGCTTTTCCATTAAGTGCACGAGAGCTTTAAATTCTAATTGCGCGCAGGCATTCGCGCATGACAGATTCATTGTTGAACGATGCCTGTTAGGGCAGCGAGAACGGCGTGATGTAATGGACGGGGATGGGCGCGAAGAGCTCTATCCAACGACTTGGAACCCAGCCGGTCAAGACGACGTCGTCTTCCGTCAGCCATGAAATTTGGATCCACGCACCGTACGCGGCAAGGACGGTCACTGGTGTGCCGCGCTTCAGAACGATCCAGTTCTTCTGCGCATCGCCCGGCGAATCGCTAACCCAGACATTTCCCGCGGTGACCCCTTGCGCTGGCATGGGTGTTGCAGTTGGAGTGAAGGTGTGCGTGAGCGTAGGGGTATGAGAGAGAGTAGGAGTGTGCGAGGAGGTAGAGGTGGGCGTGGGCGCTGGCGTGCCGGTGGACGTCAGCGTGGGTGTTGGCGCGCTAGTTGAGGTTAACGTGTTGGCGGCGACGGGCGTGAAAGTTTGCGTGGAATTGGAAGGTGGGAACGCGATAGGATATAGGGCAATCGTGAATTGTAGATAAAAACAAGCTAACGCGACCAGTAAGACGGCGCCTATGCTCGCAAAAATGTACCCGAGTTTTTGTTTGCCCGTTAATGCGCGGAGAGGTTGATTGCCGGCAAGGATCAAGACCAACTCCGCTAGCCCCGGTTGCAGGTTGGGGAGAAGCGCCGAGTCGCCGCTGTAGTCGCGCAGGCTGTTGGCGAAGCGCACGTGTAAATTGGAAACGTAAGCGCGCAACGCCGCATGGAAACCTTCTGTTTCTACGCCCTTGATCACGACTGCGGCATAAGCGTACTTTCCGCTTTCGATGATGATGGTCAGGTTGCCATATTCAATTTGATCCAGTCCTCCGCTCGCGTCCCGATCTTTGATGAACGCGTCATTCACGAAATCGCGGATGGCGGTCAGCATGGCGCCGATTAGATCTGAATCTTGAACGTGTTTACTGCCGGGGTGGCTGTGTGCCAGCAGTAATCCTGATCCGCGCTGAACAAGAAAAATTTCTTTTAGCTCGAATGGTAAAGCGTTCCGCAGCGCCAATTCGGCGTCTGAAACCCCCTTTAGCCGCGCCCACATACGGTTGAAAAAACTGCTTGGACCGAAAGCGCTTTTCAAGCGCTTATCCAGATTGCGCTGAAATTCCTTGGCAAACTCGGAGATCGCGCGTTGCACCGTTTCTCCAATAATGGGATATAGCGCGTCCACGATGTCTTGACGCGAATCGCGGATCTGTACACGGATTGCCTCGCCCATGATGGGACCGATCGCTTCCGCCATTTCATCCGGCGAATCGTGGATTGTACGCCGCACCAGACTCGTCATCACAGGATTTAACCGCTCAACGATCCCTTCTGCGTCTTGCTGCGCTTTGCGCTGAAGCAATTCCATATCTTTGCGCAAATCGGCGGATTGAGATTCGAAATCAATAGATTGGTCGCCTAGACCTCGAATTCGCTCTTGCGCCGCTCGCAATTGGGCAAGCGCATCGTTCACTTGCGCGTCGAACGTTTGACTTTTAGATTGATTTTGAAGTCGAAATTCGTCGAATTGTCGTTCTAACGCCTCCAGCCGGCCGAGGTCCTGATTTAACAGTATCGAACGAAGCGAGGCGATCAGTTCTTGAGATTCCGCATCGTGCGGATCAGGTGAAGGCGGCGCGTTCATATTTTGAGCGACTTAACAACATGCGGTGCGTATGGATGCATCGCATGGCTGGGATGGACGAACATCGATTCCCGCTATGATACAGAATCCTCGCCTTGGAGTTGCTGGGCGAGTTCAACCAGCAGTTGCATCATCTCGCGTCGCGAAACCTTTTGATTGCCAAGCGTCTTACCGAGGACGATCAGTTCATTTCGAAGCGCGTCGTTGTGTTGAGAAGTTTCTTGTTGTAGACGTGTAATGCGTTCGCCTTGCTCCGAATTCAATATTTCGATCTGTGCGGAAATCTCCTGCCGAGCTTTCTTCCAATCGACATTGGAAGCGTTCGCCAGTGAATCGATTCGTTCGGAAAGCATACGCTGGACGGAACGCAGTTTCTCAGTCTGATCTTTTTCCTGCGCGTCAATGTGTTCAACGAGCGACTGTTTGGCAGATTGCAACTCCGTCGTTTGTTTCGCCGTCTGCCGATCATGATGATCGAGCGCTTCCTTGCGCAGAGCCTCAAACTGCGCGGCGAATGATTTGCCCAACTCTGCAATCCGCGTCTCCACTAGATCGGTCAACCCCGTTTGTACAACTTCGATCCGGGTCTCCAGTTGGGCGAGACGCCGATCGATCGCTTTTGTTTGCTTGCCAAAGAGCAGATCACGCACCCGCTCCAATTCGCCCGTTATCGCAGAGTCTACAGGAAACAGGGCGGCTTGGTCTTGAAACGTCATGTTATCTTCAACGACAATAGCGGGCGAATCCCCTTCGACTTCTATTGTTTGCTGCTCTTTATTGGGCATGCCGCTCTCCTAGAATTGAACAGGTTGAGATTTGCGCTAATCAAGCGTATTCGGGAGTATCCAAGATAGGAAGTAAAATAGGGAGATGAAATGTCCAAACTGTGGTGCAAACTGGCGGCAAAGGAAAGCAGGATTCAATCATTCAGGAAGCCAACGATACAAATGTGGAGAATGCGGGCGGGCATATACGCCTGTGGCAAAGGAGAAAGGGTACCCGAAGGAAACACGCATGTTGGCGTTGCGGATGTATGTGGAAGGGAGTAGTCAGCGTTCAATTGCTCGCATCTTGAAGGTCAGTCCGCAAAGCGTCTCGAACTGGATCAATGCCTATGTAGCGCAATTGCCGCCAGCGCCAGTCCCTCGCAAGCCCAAAGTGGCAGAATTGGATGAGTTGTACACCTTTTTGAAGCGTAAAAAAACAAAATCTACGTCCTGACGGTGGTAGATCGAGCCACGCACTGCCTGCTGAGTTGGGATGCGGTCACGGAACGAAGCGCTGCCAACCTGCAAGTCTGCCTCGAACGCGCCCCTCAAGCCCGACAATACTATAGTGATGCGTTTCCAGGCTACGACAACTTGTATTACGGCGCTCCCTATGAAATGCGCTCGGATAAAAAGGAAACCTATTCAGTCGAAGCCGTCAACGCAGATTTACGTCATTATCTCAAGCGGCTAGCGCGTAGGTCTCGTTGTTTTTCTCGTCGTCTGGATGCTTTACTCAAGAATCTGCGCCTCTTCGCATACTGCTACAACCAACGACAATTGATGAAACAACAATATCCGCAATACAATTTGCCGCTCATTGATTTCCTGTATCCTCTATGATGGACACTCCCGCGTATTCTATCACTATTCAACCGGTCATTACCAGTGTATCATTAGCGAGAAGTTTCGCCTCTCTTTGGCTGGCGTTGAAAAATAGTCTAAGGCGTATACGGTGTCGGAATGCCTGACCCGGTGAAGCGCAGAGTCGCGTTTCTTGCCCAAAAATCAAGAAATGTTGAGGATTTTTCAGCGTTTGGCTCCTCAAAACAGCCCCCAAAGAATTTTGTGTCAAACTCTAGTCTGATTGCTCTGGCGAAGGACGTTCATATCATTATGGAAATTACGATCATTCAGAAGAAAGTATGTCTTCTTGGCAGCTTCGCGGTGGGGAAGACCAGCCTCGTACGCCGTTTTGTCTATAACTCGTTTGAAGAGAAATACCTAAGCACTATCGGCGTCGCTATTTCTCGTAAGCAAACTCGGGTAAATGAAGGCAGAATTGTCAGCATGATCATCTGGGACTTAGCTGGGAGCGACGAATTTAATGGGAAACATGCCAGTTACTTACAGGGAGCGGCGGGAGCCCTCTTGGTCTGCGACCTTACTCGCGCCGACACGTTCACAATCATTCAAGAGTACTACGCCAAATTAAAGAGCGTTTCTCCAGAGGCTAGTATAGTCCTCATCGGGAATAAAACGGATATTGTTGCCGTTTCGGAGGAGTCGGAAGCGCAAATCGGGCGCTTGGCAATGCAATTTAACGCTCCTTATCTGTTTACCAGCGCGAAGGCCGGTGTAAATGTCGAAGAGTGCTTTCAGGCTCTTGCCGAACAAATGATCAATACCAGCGCATGACCGGACCGTTTCTTGAGGAATTATGGTCGGAGATTTTTGACGAAGAATGGGGATACGCAATATTTGATTCCTCTGGACGGCTGATAGAACATCATCCGCGCTTAATAGAATTGATCTTCGACCCAAATTCCCTGCCCCTTGAGGGCAAAATCATACAGGATATTTTTCCTGAATTGATCGGATACGAGAAAGAACTTGATAAATTGAGAGGGCAGAGAGAGGAGATCATTCGAATTGGGCAGATCTTTCGTCCAATTCTTCGCCAGAAAATAGGCTATGTCAGTTTGCATGCAAAGGCGTTTCGAGACGGGTGGTTGATTGCGATGCGCAATACGACCGCTCGAAGCGAAATGGAACAACGGATCGTCCAGCAACGTAATGAGCTTAATTTGTTGTCTCAAGAACTAGAACGAACCCGTTCTAAAACGGAAAAATTATTTCGAACTTTTGTGCCCGCGGTAGTTGTAGACGATCTATTAAAGAAGAATACAGCCAAGTTGGGTGGGGAAAGACGAATAGTAACCATTCTTTTTGCCGATCTGCGAGGTTATACCTCATGGGCGGAAAAACACCCGCCGGAGACGGCGCTCCTTGCCCTAAACGCGCTCCTAACCTCTGCCGTTGAGATTCTGAATGAAAACGGCTCTACGATCAACCAGCTTATGGGGGATGGGTTTATGTCTATCTTCAATGCGCCTATTGAGCAGCCTAATCACGCCGCGCTTGCTCTGGAATGCGCAAAGATGCTCGCTTGTCTTCCGGGGTTGGAAAGAACGGTGCGATTCGGCGTCGGGATTAATACCGGAGAAGCAATGGTCGGGAACGTCGGTTCGCCGCGCATGATGGATTATTCCGCTATCGGCACTACTACGAACATTGCCTATCGGCTTCAACAATTAGCCGGACCCGGCGAGGCGCTTTTTACGCAAAGTACAAAGGAACTGGCTGGAGATCAGTTCTTTCATGTTTTTCACGGTCGGTTTGAAGTGAAGGGCATTCGAGAGGTGACTTCGGTCTATAAATTACGCTTGTGAAATTTCTAAGGAGATAGACATGGGTATTTGCCCGCAATATTGATTTACAAAGAAATGGGGACTTTTCTGTCGCGTTCTTTGAATCGGCGCGTTGTTCTATGTTAATAGGACTTACGCAGTTGAAGAAGAGTGAGTAACCTGAGGGAATGAACCCTCCCAAAGTCGATGAGTATGATTACATCCAGTTCTGGTTGGCGGCTCAACGTGTATGCAGTATTGACCCAAAACGATCGCTTCCAGAATAGCCCAAGAACGCGGTTTCACACCAGAGTTGATCGCTTTCGGCAGTTGGTATAGCAGTCTGGAAAACTTGAAAATGGCTCGTGGTTTTGGCTGACATTGGTTGACACGACTGGTCGGTTTGGATAAGTCTGGAAATCGTCAAGTTTCTGACTGGTTCATTCCATCACAAGGACGAACAATGCGCCTGAAAGGATATGGCTGGATCAAAGCGTTCAAGACGGCAGCCAAGAACGGCTTATTTTGGTTCGAAGCCAAACAAATCATTATTCGCCAGGCTATCCGTGCTTACCTCAAACATCCCTCCTACATCCTGTCCGCAATTGCGTAACTCCTATTGTGAAAAAAATAAATTTAGATCCCGGGATATTTTTCTTCTTACGAATCTCTTACAGGAATAAGGCGTCTATTTACTCAGTTCGCGTTATAATGGTTGCGTAAGGATGAAGTAGAAATCGCGTAATCCTTATATAAATTTCTCTAACTTCTGAAAGGAGTTGTCATGGGTTTCTTCTCAAAAATTCTTGGAAAACTTGGTATGGGTAAAAAAGAGGAGGACAAACCGCAATTTGCGGGCATGTCTAAACCTGCTGGCGTAGTCACCGGCAGCGCTCCCGCCTCTACCCCGGCGGCTGGCTCAGCTACACCGGGCGGCTTGGCTCGTCCTGCAATGGCGCAGGCAGAAGGCGTTCACCCGGAAGCGATGGCTATGGTTGACGTAGTCTCCAAACTTGATGGACTTGCCAAGGCGAGCGCGGTCAAACTCGATTGGAAAGTCTCCATCGTGGATCTGCTCAAATTGCTCGAGATCGACTCGAGCTTCGACGCTCGCAAAGAGCTTGCTACCGAGCTTAATTGCCCCGCCGAACTGATGGGCGATTCTGCCAAGATGAACACTTGGCTGCATAAAGAGGTCCTCAAGCGTATTGCTGCCAATGGCGGTAATGTTCCGAAGGAATTACTCGACTAGAACAGTTAGAATCTACTAAAAATAGCGCGGATGCTTTTCAGCATCCGCGCTATTTTTATCCTTCTCTTATAAATGTCCTTGAACGGAGGAAAATTTGAGAGTCTTTGAGAGTCCAATAGCATAGAATTATCTTTGCGAAAGGAAAACTCATCATGGAAATTTCACGACATTGGCGACTCAAGAAACAACGCTACGGGCTGGTCGGCGAGGTCTGTCCGCATTGTGATGCGAAAATCTTCCCCCCGCGCGACGTGTGCCCAAATTGTGGCGACGAAGCTAAGGATCTTTACGCATTCAGCGGCAAGGGCGAAGTGTATTCGTTTACTACCGTCTATGAAGCCCCCGCTGGTTTTGACGCCAACGCGCCCTACACTGTGGCATTGGTCAAACTAGAAGAAGGACCCATGCTCACCGCGCAACTCACCGACGTGGACAACAACGCCGTCGAGATTGGTATGCCCGTCGAGATGGTGACGCGCAAGATGCGCGATGACGGCGACGAACGCGGGATGATCGTATATGGGTATAAGTTCCGCCCTCAAAATTTTGTACCTGTCAAATAGAGAATAAAAGGCTAAAAATGGATAAACACCCCTACGTATAGGGGTATTTTTGTTTAATTATTCCCATAAACAATAAACCCAATTTTTGCTATCTACCGATAGGTTCCCTGCCGTTGTTACCAAATATCAAAAATGTATCCTCGATACATTGTTCGACCGCACCGACATCCACATCGAAGTTTCGCGGGTGGACTACGAGAAGTTGAGCGGCGATAGACTCGGCGAATATTCCGCCTCGATCCGTCAACGAGTTCAGGCGGCGTGGAATATTTAACCCGCCCAATTTATCAACTCCCGTTCTACCGATATTGTCTGCAACGCCGATATGCGCGTGGGAGAGATACGTCAGTTTTGTAAATTGCGGGACGAAGGCGATGCGCTGAGTCGAATCGAAGTATCAGAGCCTGATGAGGATGGCGAGCAATAATCAAAAAGTCCGACGCGTCCCCGAATGCTTGTGGAGGGGATGAAGGTGATTGAAGCGTAATGTCTTTTCACCATAGACAGAGGATACTGTTTATGAGAGAATCTCACCAGCGTGATTAATTTCGAAATGCGGGAGAATATCTATGCCAGCTACCCTAACTATTCAATTGCCCGGAGAAAAAAACTTCACAGTGGATTTGAAACAAACCACGCTTTCATTAGGGAGGCTCACCGGAAACGATATTATTATTCAGTCTGATGTTGTTTCGCGTGAACACGCCAGTTTGGAACGACGTGTTGATGGCTGGTGGTACCGCGACCTTGACAGCAAGAATGGCACATATCTCAATGATAATAAAGTGCGAGAGGTAAAACTTCAGGATGGGATGAAACTGCGACTAGGCAGGGACGAGAAAAAAGCAGTTTACATCACCTTTCATGGTGCAGTTGAAAAAGAAACTCCCGTCCCGCGCCCGGCTGGTAAAGAAACGGTGATTGAGAGACCCACCTCAACAACGGGATACGTTTACCTCCGTGGAGCCGCCCCGTCTAAATCGGGCAAGCAGATCATAGGTCGAGGGAAAGAAGCGGATATTCGCCTTCAGTCTCCGGTCATCTCCCGCGAACATGCCTCCATTCAGCCGGGAACTCCCGAGTGGACAATCACCGATCTGAACAGCAAGAATGGAACTTTCTTAAATGGAAGGCGCATAAACCGTGCAGAGCGAATAGTTGCAGGTGACGTTATTCAGATCGGTCCATTCCGGTTGGACTATCAAGGGAATGGCATTCTCAATCAATACGCCGCCTCGCGCGGACTGCGAATCGACGGCAGGGAACTTACCTGGATAACTGGAAAAAGCTCAGAACCCAAGAAAATTTTGAATGACATAAGTATTTCCTGCAATCCGCAGGAATTCATCGCCTTGGTGGGCGGAAGCGGCGCGGGAAAATCCTCATTGATGAAAGCATTAAGCGGACTACGACCCCCAAAAGGGAAAGTTCTCGTGGAGGGGGATAACCTGTACGAAAACTACGACGCCTACCGTACCATGATCGGGTACGTTCCGCAGGACGATATATTGCATTCGGATTTGAAAGTGCAAGAGGCGTTGGAATACTCCGCGCGGTTGCGCCTGCCGCCAGACACAACCGAATCGGAAATTCGGAACCGGGTCCATGATGCGCTCACAAAAGTGGAACTGACCGCTCAACGCGACCAGGTCATCTCCAGCCTGAGCGGAGGACAGAGAAAACGCGCCAGCATTGCCGTGGAATTGCTCGCCGATCCACCGTTATTTTTTTTGGATGAGCCAACTTCTGGGCTTGACCCCGGCTTGGAAAAAAGAGTGATGAGCATCTTGCGTAAGCTGGCAGACAGCGGCAAGACCATTATTCTGGTCACTCATGCGACGGCAAATATCAATGAATGCCATCAGGTCGCTTTTCTTTCGCAGGGACGTATGGTCTATTTTGGCCCCCCTGAAAAAGCATGCGGTTTCTTCGAAGTAGGAAACGGCGACTTTGCCGAGATCTACAATCAGATTAGTGACCCTGAAACGAAGAAGGCGCAGGAAAACGCCGAGACCTGGGAAAGAAAATATCGAGCATCCGCATTTTTCAAGCAGGTGCAGGATCGTTTCCAATCGAACGCGAGAGGCAAGAACTCCGCGCAGAAAAAACGATCAGGGCAACGGTTTTCCATGATCGCATTTTTCTACCAGTTCCTACTACTGACCAGACGGTATTTTTCCCTGATCTTCCGCGACCGGACGCTGCTCATTATTTTATTGGCTGTTATGCCCTTACTTGCTCTTCTCATCCTCGGCATCGCGGACTCGAGTTGGCTTACCGGCGATTCGCCTGCAGAGATTAGCCAACAACTGGCATCCGAAATGGCGTCGGGTGAAAGCAGCGCCAGTTACTTCGTGGTTGGCAACGCCCAGAAATTGCTGTTTATCATGGCGCTGACTGCCGTCATGTTGGGATTGTTCTCTTCCGCATACGAAATCATCAAAGAGCGGACGATCTACATGCGCGAGCGGATGGTCTTCATGAAGTTGATTCCCTACCTTGCCTCCAAGGTTGCGCCGCTAGCCATATTTGCCGCCATTCAATGTTTTCTTTTCTTGTTGGTCATTGGCTTGAAGGTGAAATTTCCATCTTGGGGGGTCTTCCTGCCGGTCGTGTTCGAAATGTATATAACCATCTTCCTTGCTGTGTTGACCTCCCTTAGCATGGGGTTATTCATTTCTTCAATTTCACCCAACCAAAACGCAGTCACCTATATCATTCTGGGCGTTTTGTTTCTGCAAATCGCTTTTGCGGGGGTGATTTTCGAACTGCCGGGCGCAGCAAAAAGCCTCTCTTATGCCACCCTGACGCGCTGGACGATGCAAGCGCTCGGAGCCACCGCGAATCTCGAAGGACTTGATGCGTTATCCCTGACTCGCTTCCAGCCGGACCCGATCACGCAGGAGGTTTCGGTGGACGTGGAGAAGCCCGACCCAGATTGGCAACCCGTTACCATCACCACCGAGATGAAGGAAATTCCCGGTTGCAGTAACCCGGTCGCCATGCCTGCGGTGGTGGAAAATGAGCTAGTCACGGTCACGGAAACGATGAGGAAAACCGTCACCATTGACGATCCCGACCCAGTCGAGATTCAGACCAGGTATGGATTCGACTTGAATTACGCAAGTAGCATTCCAAACCTGATCGGGAATTGGTTCATGTTGGCGACGCTTTCCGTTCTGTTCTTTGCCGGGACGTTGATCGCCCTGAAATGGCAGGATATCGCCTGATTGAGCGGTACAATAAGGAAAATTTGAAGCGCGCGACGAATCAGGAGCATCTTCGTGGGAAGTCTCATCGGAAAAAACATCGAGCGATATGAAATTCTTGAAGAGCTCGGCGAAGGCGGCATGGCGGTGGTGTACCGCGCAAATGACTCGCGCCTCGACCGCGATGTTGCCATCAAGGTCATCCGCAAGGGAGCCTTCCCCGCCGACCACATTGACCGCATCCTGAAACGTTTCGAGCGCGAGGCGAAGGCGCTGGCGCGGCTTTCGCACCCAAACATCATGAAAGTGCATGACTATGGGGAACATGAAGGCTCGCCCTATCTTGTGATGGAATACCTGCCCGGCGGAACTCTGAAGAAAAAGATGGGCAAACCCATGCCATGGGAACAAGCCATTCAACTCATACTACCGATTGCGGAAGCGTTGGATTACGCCCACAGCCAGAACATGATCCACCGCGATGTGAAGCCCTCGAACATCCTGCTCACCCAGCGCGGACAGCCGATGTTGACCGATTTCGGCATCGCCAAGATTCTCGAAGTAGAAGAAGGACAGACCCTGACCGGAACCGGCATGGGTGTAGGCACGCCGGAATATATGTCGCCGGAGCAATGGAAGGGGAAATCCAGCCCGCTCTCTGATATTTACTCGCTGGGCGCGGTGTTATATGAACTGCTTGCCGGGCGCAAGCCTTATCTTGCCGATACCCCCGCCGACCTGTTATTGAAACAAGCTACTGAGCCTTTGCCGCGATTGAGCATGTTTGCAAAGGAATTGCCCCCGAACGTGGAGAAAATCCTCTTCAAGGCATTGGAGCGCAAGCCGGAGGATCGTTACGCCTCCATGGCTCAATTTGCCTCTGCGTTGGAAGCCCTGCTTAAGGGGTCGCCTGTTCCTGTTCCTAAACGGCAGATGGATGATTCTCAGGCGACATTCGATCAGTTTGAACCGCAGAAACCGAAAGCCGCTAAAAAGCAGAATAGAGCCCAGACACTTACAGACTCTGGCGCTAAACAAGGCAGGAAGATTCAATTGCCAATCCTATTGGGGTTGGGCGCAGTGGGAATCCTATTTATAGGATTCATAATAGGGATGGCATCGGGAGGATTTTCGAGATTATTCCCCACCCCCACGCCGATATTTACTGCCACGCCGATACCCCTTCCAATCCAGATCACCGACGACAAAGGCGTGACCATGCGCCTCGTGCCGGCAGGCGAATTCACAATGGGAAGTAATGATGGGGCAGATGATGAAAAACCGCCGCATGAAGTGTATTTGGATGCCTACTACATGGATGTTTACGAAGTGACCAACACCCTCTACGAAACCTGTGTAACGGCGGGCATTTGTTCCCCGCCGCAAAGTATAAGTTCCTACACCCATGACAGTTATTACGGCAATTCACAGTACGATGACTACCCCGTTATTAATATTGACTGGAACCAAGCCAATGCCTACTGCGAATGGCGCGGGGATCGCCTGCCCACCGAAGCCGAATGGGAGAAAGCCGCACGCGGCACGGATGAAAGGACCTACCCATGGGGGGATGAATTTTCGTGCCGGAACGGCAACTTCGACGATGAAACTCAATTGGATGATTATGTAGTCCCCGGCGGGCCCGATTGCGACGGCTATGCAGATACTTCTCCCGTCGGCAGTTACGAAAGCGGAAAAAGCCCTTATGGAATATACGATTTGGCAGGAAATGTCTGGGAGTGGGTATCCGATTGGTACGATGCCTATCCGGGGAATACGATCAGCGATGACGATTATGGATCTACATATATAGTGCTGCGGGGCGGCTCGGGGGTCAACGTCGTTAACGGCGCCCGTTCTGCGTATCGGGGCGACGGCACTCCAGACTACGTCGACAGCGGCGTTGGTTTCCGTTGCGCCCGCTCTCTTCCATGATTCTGTTTTCTGTTCTCTGGAATTCTGGTTTTCTGAATCGGGGGGTCTGGGGGGCAAAGCCCCCCAGCGCTTAAAAAATTTTTCTTGCTAAACCCAATGCCGCGCGAGCGCATTGGGCGTGAAGGTTTCAAAAATAGATACCGGGAAGGGTCAGCATGAACTCGCTTATCGGAAAGAACATCGGGCGCTATAAAATCCTTTCTCAACTCGGCAAGGGCGGGATGGCAGTGGTGTATGAAGCCTTGGACACCACACTTGACCGGCGGGTCGCCATCAAATTCATTCAGCCGGGCAAGGAGCAAATAGATGTTTTTCTTGCTCGTTTCAGGCGTGAAGCCAAGGCGCTTGCAAAACTCTCGCACCCGAATATCGTCAAGATATTCGATTCAGGCGAGTTCGAAGGCAACCCGTATCTGGTGATGGATTACATTCAGGGCGGCACGCTCAAGGATCTGATGAAAGACAAGCCTCTCTCGTGGCAAAAGTCTGTGCAAATAACGATCCAGATGGCGAGGGCGTTGGATGCGGCGCATAAAGCGGATGTGCTTCACCGCGACATCAAGCCCAGCAATATCCTGATGGCAAATGACCGGACCCCGATGCTTTCCGATTTTGGCATCGCAAAGATCATAGGGGATGATGGCGAAACCGTCACCACCCTGACGGATACCGGCGCAGGCATAGGCACACCGGATTACATGGCGCCTGAGCAGGGAGTTGGCAAAGCCGATGAACGGTCTGATATCTACGCACTGGGGGTGGCGCTGTATCAACTGGTAACAGGTCGCCTCCCGTATCATGCGGATACACCGCTGGCGGTCATGCTTAAGAAAAGCACTGAACCGCTTCCCCCTCCTTCGACATACGTCAAAGGCTTGCCAAGTCAACTGGAGCAGGTTCTCGTCAAAGCGTTAGCCAGCAACCCATCAAAAAGATTTAAGTCCATGGGCGAATTTGAATCGGCGCTTGAAAGGCTTGGCGGCGGAGCAGACACATTGGGGACGTTTGTCGATCCCGTCACCGACGCCGATGCCACCTACGACCAATTCGAAACAAAAACAGGGACAATTCATACGAAGCCATTTTTGATTTTTCCGGTGGCTGTCGGCGCTGGGGTATTGATCCTGTGCGTGGGAATTCTTGGATTGGCATTTCTTGCTAACCGCATTTTGTTTACCCCAACTTCAGAAAGGGAAAACCCAACGGACTCTGCGCCACTTCCGCCATCGGTTCAGGAAGATACGCCTGCGCCAAATTCACCTACTGATGGAGCGTCCGCATCTCCTGAATCAGAAAACCCAACGGATTCTGCGCCGTCTCCCACGGCGGGACTATTGCCCGGTGAAGAACCCGCCTCCACCATCCCGGAAAGAAACTTCCCTATCCAAATTGCCTATGTGATCGGAACCTCTGGCGGGAATGCCAGTATTTATGTCGCCGATGCGAACGGGGGAGGCAAAGACCTTCTGACGAATAACAATTGCGATAATTCGGTCCCTCATTGGTCGCCGGATGGAACATCCATCGTGTTCCAATCCGACTGCGACGGGACGTACGACATCTGGCAGATGAGCGCCAGCGGCGGCAGTCCCTTTATGCTGATCGGCAGTCAGGGGTACGACGACCGCGAGGCGCATTATTCTCTCTCAGGAGATCAGATCGTATACGTCCGCCATGAACTCGGCGTGTCGTACAATACCAATGGCGACATACGCGTCTATTCAGATGGAAGCGACAAGTCAACCGGGGTGAGCGGGCGCGGTCCCGTCTTTTCGCCGGACGGCTCCCAACTCGCATACATGCATCTTGACGGCGGGACGTGGCAGATCTATGTCTACGATTTCAACAGCGGCGAAAACAGCCAAATCACATTTGGCGGCGATGACAGCCGCTGGCCCGCATGGTCTCCCGATGGTCGGGAGATCGCGTACAACTCAGCCACAGGCCAAGGCTCAAACCCAACTGGAATTTGGACGATCTCTGCGGATGGCGGCGATCCGCAGTTGGTGATCGAAGGCGACTATGGGCGGCCGAGTTGGTCCGAATCGAATTTGATATTATTTAATAGCCCTCTTGGCTTATGGGTGGCGCGCCCCAACGGAGGCGGTTTGGAACAGATCACCAGCGATTATGGCTGGGCAGGTTCATGGTCGCGGTAGCGGGATGAGACAAAAAAATTCCAGCAGGATTCGTTTGACCCCAATTCAAAGGGCGGTTCTTTGGATTCTCGCGGCATTGCTCGTTGCGGTTGTCGCCATGTTCTTTTGGATCGTAAGATCATCCTCATTTTCCGCTGAAATTATCACGCCATCCGAAACGTCTCTTGCTCCGGCTACTCCTTCTCCGATTCAAATCACTACGTCTGTTGTCCGCGCCAAAACGCTCAGCTTTACCCCAACGCCGATCGTTTATACGGTTCAACAAGGCGACACCCTGTATGGAATCGCCGCCAGGTTCAATGTAACTGTTGAAAAAATCAAGTCGGCAAACTCGCTCGCTTCGGATATGATCGTCATTGGGCAGGTTCTTACAATTCCGACATCCACTGAAATGATCGCTGTCACCTCATTGCCGGGCACATTCGTTTCTGACCGTTATATGACGCAGAATGGAGATACGGTCGAAAGCATCTCGCAGAAATACGGCATTTCAGAGAACGCGCTGCGTGTTGCGAACTTCATGGCAGGAGATACATTACTGGCAGGGCAGTTCATTCAAATCCCATTACCCGATCAGGAATTCCCGCAAAGGAAATGGCGTTTTTCGACCATTGATGGCGACGTGACCAAAGGCTATCCACTGTCATTGGCTGCCGGGCGGTTCACCCTTCATTACCAACCGGATTCATTTCCCGCCCAAGATCCCGAGGCTCTCGCCCGCCTCGAACTGAACGCGCTCGCCTTCCTTGAGAGCCGTCTCAACCTTACGTTTCCATACCCATACGATGTCTATGTGGCAGGGACGAATTTTGAGCCGCCAAATCTCGCCCTGCGCGGCAGGGGCACGTCGGCGCTGTTTCGCACGTTTTTTTTGCACGATGGCACCGGGAACCCTGACGATCAACTTTATCTTGCAACCCACGAATTGACCCATCTCGTAATGTGGCATTCCTTTGGATCGCCTTCTTCAACCATGTTAGGCGAAGGAACAGCCGTTTACCTCGGCATGGAGAACATCGCCGAATCCGCCCACATGCCATTAGAAAAATTTTGCGCGTTATATTTACAGGCGGATTCTTTGCCATCCATATCCAGCTCTCAAACGACTTATCTGGGACACATCAATGATCTTCAAAACTATTATGCCGCCGGGTGTTTTGTGAAATACATTGTGGAAACCTACGGAATTGACGCGCTGAAACTTGTCTACCATAATGGAAATTATGCCGCGGTATATGGTAAGGAACTGTCCGCTCTTGAATCCGAATGGAGGGCGTATGTAGAAACATTTGATAAATCTGAAGACGTAACACCGTCAGAGTTGGTCGGCGCGGTAAATGATCTTGAGAATTCATACGCATCTTTTTTTTCAAGATTTACAGGAAGTCCCGCTCAAATGGAAGACTATCGGTACCTCGACAAAGCTCGCATTGCCCTGCTTGAAGGAAGGCTGTCAGAGATGCGCATCTTCCTTGAGCAATCTAAATAGGTTATTTTTATATAGGGAAGAAAGGATTTATGACTGACCTTGTCGGAAGAACCATCGGGCGCTATCACATCCTTGAACAACTCGGCGAGGGCGGCATGGCAGTTGTCTACAAAGCCCTGGATATGCGCCTCCAACGACAGGTTGCAATTAAAGTAATCCTTCCCCAGCGTCAATTTTCTCCAAATTCTTTGAAGCGTTTTGAACGAGAAGCGCGCGCGCTGGCGCAGTTATCGCACCCCAACATCGTAAAAATTCTAGATTATGGCGAACAGGACAATCAGCCATACTTGGTCATGGAGTATCTATCGGGCGGCACTCTCAAACAACACATAGAACGACAAAATGGAAAAGCTTTGGAATGGCGGGCAGCCGCCAAGCTGCTCATACCCATTGCGTCCGCTTTGGAAGCGGCTCACCAGCAAAATATCATTCATCGCGATATTAAACCGTCGAATATTTTGCTCACAACGGATGGACATCCGATGTTGAGCGATTTTGGAATAGCAAAAATCCTTGACAACGAAGATACTACGGACCTGACCGCCTCAGGCATAGGAATTGGCACGCCGCAATACATGGCTCCTGAACAAGGCTTGGGGCAAGTAGATACGCGTTCCGATATATATGCCTTGGGAACAGTTTATTATGAAATGGTGACCGGACGACTACCCTATCGCGCCGACACTCCCATGGCAGTCATGCTAAAAAAGACGACTGAGCCTCTTCCACGACCTCAAAAGTTTGTTCCGTCGCTGCCGGACTCGGTCGAAGGAGTTTTGCTTACCGCGCTCAGCCGCAACCCAGCTCACCGCTATCAAACGATGGCTGACTTTAGAACCGCTTTGGAGAATCCTCGCGCTGTAAAACCGCAAATTTCCCGCAGTAAAACCAAATCAACCGCTAACCGGTGGGGGGTTGGAGCGGCGGTTGGATGTGTCGGCTTTGCGCTTCTGATCATAGTGACCTTGGCTTTGTTTCCCCAATTCGTTCCAAGAAATAATGACAATGACATTTCCCCATCGGCAATTTCAGTATCACCATTACCATTTCAAGATTCAGCAGAAACTGCGATTCCATCCCTTACTCCGTGGCCGACGACGGCTCAATCTGATGCGTCTCAACCCACCGAAACTCCTCTCCCTACTGAAGCAGCCGATCTGCTATTCACTCAAGAGCAAGAGGCGACAGGATTTATCATTGAGTACTGGGACCTTGTGAGTAATAAAGACTTTTCAACGGCTTATCAGTACTTGTCCACAGCATTTAAGGCAAGAAACCATCCCAATGGGATCGCTGATTTTAGCGCCGGATTCAAGTATACAGCCAGCGTGCATGTCCTCAAAGCGGAAGTTATCGCCATCGATTCATCTTCCGCTACTGTAGATGCGGAATTACAATTCGTCACAACTGATGGAACAGCCTTTACAACCGCCCATCGCTATACTCTCATTCGTGAAAACGGACATTGGGTAATCGATAGCGCGCGGAAGAAATAAGACCGATATGGAAAATCTAACAGGTCAATCTTTTGGTCGCTATCACATTCTTGAACAACTCGGCGAGGGCGGTATGGCGACCGTCTATAAGGCGCTCGATACCGTGCTGGAACGCAACGTGGCACTCAAAGTTATTCGCAGCGACCAATTTGGCTCCGCAGTTTTGAGCCGCATGTTACAGCGATTCGAGCGTGAGGGAAAAGCGCTGGCAAAACTCTCGCATCCGAATATTGTCAAAGTCATTGATTACGGCAAACACGAAGAGACGCCTTATCTGGTGATGGAATACCTGCCCGGCGGAACACTTAAACAAAAATTGCAGAATAAGCCGACGAACTGGCAGGATGCCGCCCGCTCCCTTCTTCCCATTTGCCGAGCGCTGGAACATGCCCACGAGACAGGCGTCATTCACCGCGACATCAAACCTTCCAATATTTTATTTACGCCGACCGGCGAGCCCACGCTGACCGATTTCGGCATCGCCAAAATCATTTCGGGTGACGAAACAACGAGCGAACTGACAAATACAGGCGTTGGCATCGGCACGCCGGAATATATGGCTCCGGAGCAGGGAGCGGGCAAGGTGGATGAACGTTCGGACATCTACGCTCTCGGCGTGGTCTATTATCAAATGGTGACGGGTAGGCTTCCTTTCAAAGCCGATACGCCTATGGCGGTCATGATAAAGAAGACCACGGAACCTTTACCGCGCCCGAAGCAGTTTGCACCGTCTTTGCCGGATGATGTTGAACGGCTTCTTATCAAGGCATTGCAACTAGATCCAAATAACCGGTATTCCTCCGCCAAGGCGTTTTGTTCTGCGCTGGAGCGTATTATCGAAGGGAAACCGCTTCCTAAAGAAAAATCGCTCAAAGAGAAGAATTTGCGTTTCGCCCTGCCGGTCATACTAGGTGTTGCAGCGCTTGTGGGAGTCATTGGCTTTGCGCTATTTGCCAGTTTCATCTATAACAAGATGCCTGCAAATACGCCAACTACACTTGAACCCGCAGTATTGGCGACCTTGGAAGAACAAACTCCCACATACGAACCGGTCGAGGATGATTCTCTTACCCTTGAGGTTCCAAATTCGATCGAAACCAAAATATCTGCCAAAGACGACTCGATTTTTGCGCTTGTCCCGGAAGGCGAGTTCGTCATGGGAAGCGACCCGAAAGACCCGTATTTCTGGGGCGCAGAAGAGCCCAAGCACACCGTCTTTTTGGATTCTTTCTGGATCCACCTCACGGAAGTCACCAACTCGATGTATCGCGCTTGTGTAAGCGATGGCGCCTGCTCCCCACCCTCCAAGGAATCGTCGCGAACCCACGATGATTACTTCAATAACGAAAGCTATAACGATTACCCCGTCATCAATGTGACTTTTGCCGACGCTTCTAATTATTGCGAATGGATCGGCGGACGACTGCCGACTGAAGCGGAATGGGAAAAAGCCGCTCGCGGAACGGACGGCAGATTATTCCCCTGGGGGAACGATGAAATTCAAGACAATTATGCCAACCTTTGCGATGTAAATTGCACGAATTTAACCACTCCCGAATTGAACCTGAACGATGGATACGCAGAGGTCGCTCCAGTCGGAAGTTTTCCGGCTGGCGTCAGCCCTTACGGGGCATTGGATATGGCAGGAAATGTTCTTGAGTGGACATCGGATTGGTACGCGGTGGACTATTACAAAAATTCTCCATATAAAAAACCCACTGGTCTTGCCAACGGAAATAAACATCCTGTTCGTGGCGGATCGTGGTTGAACCTGACCGATGGGATGCGTCCCTCAGCGCGATATAGTAAAAGATCCAATGAAGCATCGGATCTGATCGGATTTCGATGCGCGCAGGATGACCCGTTCGCTGGAGCAACAGATAACCCTTCTTCAACAAATGGAATTGAAATGATTCTTATCCCGGGGGGAGAGTTCTTGCGCAGCGCATCATCTGATGATCTTGCTGAATTAGCTACCCTCTGCCCCAACTGCTCGCTTGAAACATTAATGGATACTCAGCCATAGACAGGCGATTATTCGGCGAATTGTTCTCAACAAGAAAATCAAGGAAAGAACCCGGGATATAATTAAAGCAATCTAAAAGTCAACCTATCGTATGCCACAAATTCATTCCTATAATCGTTCCGACATCGGTAAAAAACGCGACAACAACGAAGATTATTCAAAATCTTACGAGCCGCTAACAAGCCGCGAGTTAAACCAAAGCGGGCGGCTATATGTTGTCGCTGACGGCATGGGTGGACACCAGCAGGGAGAGAAGGCGAGTTCCTTTGCCGTGGAAACTCTGCTTAAATTCTATTACGAAGCGCCTAAAATTCCGCCCGAGAAACGTCTGAATGACATCATTAAACAGATCAACCTAAAGCTTGTTGAGTATTCCGAGAAAAACCTGCCGCGCGGTGAAAAAACTGGAACTACCCTTGTTGTGGCTGTGATCCGTCAAGGTAAATTTCTTGTTGCAAATGTAGGCGATAGTCGGGCGTATTTGATACGGGATGAAAAGATAAAACAAATTACCCGCGATCATAGTTTTGTAGCCGAGATGGTCCGCGCAGGCACGCTGAGCGAAGCCGAAGCCCGTGAATCCAAATATCGAAGCCGGCTAAGCCGCAGCGTCGGCGGCGCCGCAGACCTTGAAGTTGATATCCATCCGCCTACTCGCCTGCGCCGCGGCGATATCATCCTGCTCTGTACCGATGGCTTGACCGGACACGTTTCCGAAAAAGATATTCTTCAATCGGTGCATGGGAGTGCAAAGGATATTGCTGAACGTCTCATCGCCCTTGCCAACGAACGCGGCGGCACGGACAATGTGACTGCCTCAGTCATCAAGTACGGTGATCCGATGGCGCTTCCATTTGGACTGACAACGAGAAGGCTTGTATTGACCGGCGCGGGATTACTAGCCCTTGTGGCTTTTGCCTTTTTCGGGTGGCTTGCCGTTTCCAACTGGACCTCGATTTTCCCCCCACCGAACCAAACATCTTCCCCCACCCTTACCGCCTCCCCCAGCGCTGCGGCTTCTTTCACGCTGAGCTTCAGTCCCACCGTCGAACTGACGCTGACGCTAGCGCCGCCCGCCACCGAAACTCCTTCGCCGCCGATCAATGAATCGCCAGCGTTGCCTTCAACAGAATCGCCTCCGCCCGGAGTAGTAGATTGCAAGTACATAGTTGCTCCCGGAGATTATGTAAATCGTATAGCAGGAAAATTCGGTGTCGGCGGAGAGCAGGTGTTTCGTGAAGATGGAACTCAAAACGATATGGGAATTATCCAGGTGGGCGAGACATTGATCATAAAAGGAATCGCTTCAGATGCCTGCGTAAACGGCGGCGGCGCACCCGGTCCATGACTGACGATGGATAAACTTTAAATGGCAGATCAACTTATCGGCAAGACCCTTGGCGGAAGGTATACCCTGATCGAAAAGATTAAGGAAGGGGGCATGGCTATGGTATACAAAGCGCGCGATACTAACCTCGACCGTTTTGTAGCCGTCAAACTTATCCTGCCTCAGCGCGAACTCTCTGAAAGATTTCTGGCTCGCTTTAAGCGCGAAGCAAAATCGCATGCAAGGCTATCTCACCCCAATATCGTGACAGTCTTTGATTACGGCGAGTTCGATAACAAACCATACCTCGTGATGGAGTATATTCCCGACGGTACATTGAAGGATTTGCTGGGTAAGCCCATTCCCTGGCAGAAGGCTGCGCAGATTGTCGCCTCCATCGCGCGCGCGCTTGCAACGGCGCATACGCAGGGCATCATTCACCGTGACGTCAAGCCTTCCAATATCCTGATGTCGAATCGGCGCGAGCCTCGCCTCTCCGATTTTGGGATCGCCAAACTCATTGAAGGCGACGAAGAAACTGCCGACCTGACAGGTTCCGGTATGGGCGTCGGCACGCCCGATTATATGGCTCCCGAACAAGGCGTTGGTCAATCTGATGAGCGCTCTGATATCTATGCCCTGGGAGTTGTTTTTTATCAATTGGTCACAGGAAATCTCCCATTCAAAGCGGATACCCCCTTGGCGGTCATGCTCAAGAAAAGCACCGAGCCTTTACCGCGCCCCACTCAATTCGTGCCAGACATTCCCTCCACAGTGGAAAAAGTTCTCATCAAAGCGCTTGCAAGCAATCCAAAAGATCGCTATCACAATATGAACGGATTTGCTGTTGCGTTGGAAACACTACAATTGGGAATGGTCACGCCTGATACGTTCAACGAATTGCCGCCAGACGAAACCACACGCGATCTGCTTGGAGAAGTGATACAGGGCGGTTCCAAAAAAAGTAACACAATTCCATGGATTCTATCCGGCGGCGTATTATTCTTTTGCCTGGGAATCCTCATTGCCGGAATATTCTTATGGAGTAGGCTAAGCAGCCAATCTGGTTCACCGGTAGACGCGCCTCAGCCCACCGACTTCTCTTCCGCTTTGACCGAATCGCCTCTCGCTTTACCCACCGCTGACTCGCCTTCCGAGTTTTCTTCCTCCCCCGAACCAATATTCCCCACTGATCCTCCCGTCTCTCCTACTTTTGCGTTTATAGATGCTGCGCCAACCGCCACCTCCGTGATGTTTGCCTCGAATGGGAACTTGATCGCCTTTAATTCACGGATGGGCGGTAACTCTGACATTTATACCGTGAATATAAATGGGGGCGACTTATCACGATTGACCTCCAGTACGGCGCATGACGTTTACCCATCCTGGTCGCCGGATGGGACTCAAATCGTTTACCAGACCAACGAAGGCGGCGATCAGGAACTTGTCATCATTAACGTTTCCAACAAGGAATACTACGCAATTACCAATAATACTTGCAACGATTGGGGACCGGTTTGGTCTCCTGTCGGTGATTGGATTGCTTTCTACTCGGATTGCGACGGCGAGAGAAACATCTACAAGATGCGCGCCGATGGCACTGACAGGACACAGCTTACTTTTAGTTCCGGCTCAAATAGTTGGTTCCCCGCTTGGTCGCCAGACGGAAAACAGATCACATTTTCGTCCAACCAATTGGGGAAATATCATATTTATACGATGAACTCGAACGGGGGCGAGCAGGTGGAATTGGCAAAGGGATGCGTTTCTTATTATTCGCCGGATGGAAGGCGGATCCTCTACGGCGTTTACTGCAATGATACGGACGAGCTCTGGCTTATGAACGCCGACGGCTCCAACCAGCGCCCTATCACCGATGGGGTTGAATGTAAAAACGCCACCTGGTCACCGGATGGAAAGAACATCGTTTTTCAACTTAGCAAGACCACTGGAGATGGACCTTTTCAAATCTATATCATGGACCTTGATAATCCGGACCGCTCGAATTGGTCTCTCGTAACAGATTACGATGTCAACGGCGCCGCACCGGTGTGGCAACCCTAGACAATCGCTTGTTTTTCAAAAGGGCTTGATGAAAGAACTTGAGTTTGACGTTCCAAGCCGGCAAGACTGCCAATATGATTCTCGTATAGAGAATCGTCTTCATTAATCCTAAACAAATGTTGGGCGAAGGATACTCGCTTTAAGTTCGAGCAGAATAATATTTCGCCTGTTTGAGACATAGTCCTGCTAGGCTTGTTATGGCAATTTCTTCTGGTGTTCAATTCTGTTAACTCAACGGGAAAAAGAATCGCCAGATATCTTTGAGGGCATTAAGAGTGGCTGTTGAATTAATTAAGCCTAAGCCAGTTAAGATACCTATCACAACCACAATATAACCAATCATTATTGCGGTTGATTTGTTGGCCTTGTCGCGACCCAATATATCTAGGAAGAGTCTTCCAAGGGCAGTTGGTATTGTGACAAAAACGAATCTAATGATTAACCTTGATAAGGTTTTGTTTTCGGATGGAGTGATAGTTGAGTGAACGGCAACCGATTCGTGTTTGCTATGATGAGTGTCCAATAGCTCGCGACGACGATCATCCTGTTCGGCAACGCCGTCAAGCAATTGCTGTACGCTGATTTTTTGGGATTTGCCATTTATCAATTTTGGAAAATTGAATATGCCATCATGTTCAAACTGAAGAAGTTCTCGGTAACCAAATATTACATCCGGGTATTCTGGAAGAGGAACTTTTTCTGTGGCTTCGACTTGGGCAATCGTTCGATGGATTGCATCAAGCTCTGTACGTATTACAGCGAGAAAATCTCGTTTCGTGTTCTTATCGCCACTAACCCAAATATAAATCTTACGATCCTCAGCATCAGCTTTGATCAACGCCATGTTCCCGCCGCTTTTGAGTATCACACCTGAACGCCAGACGGTTTTATAAACGAAGGCATGCATACGCACTATAAAACGAGAGATGATGCTGGCAGGCAGAACATTATAATGATATTGGAAGGCGAGCGCGCCAGTCCAATCGCCTGTGTAAGGCTCGTCTTTAGGAAGCAAGTCTGGAACAAGGAATGTGTTCTCGTTAATTTCATAGCACAGCTCGAACTTTTTCATCATATCCACAATGAACAATCGCTTATCGCGTGGATATTCAGGCGAATGGAGAATATCGTTAATCGCGGCGAGATTCAGGACACCTTTGTTCTGGAACAAGACGTGGTCATTAAGGATTTTATACACGCCATTTGTAACCCACTCCGGATTGAGAATACCAAATGCTTCGAGGTGAGGATCGTCCTGAAAATAAAGTACCACGCCAAGATCATGTAGAAAGCTAATCAATGTTCGCTGGCTTATTTCATCATTTAGGCTATTCTCAGAACAAATCTTGAGATATTCATCGATGGTAATGAAATTAAACTTTTGTCCCAACTTTTCCAGTTCGGTTTTAACTGTGAACCAGGATTTAGGGAGAGAATCGCGGATATGCGGTAGGTTGTTGACTTGATCGGTTATGACCATCTTGAGATCCTCAATTCCCGTCCCTGTGGCTGCGGACACTTCAAGAATACCAATAACATTTGAATATTTTTTTCTTAAACCGGTTCTGTCAATATCAAGTGGATGCTGATCAATTTTATTGCCAATGATTAGAACTGGAGAGTTGCCGCCGAACGACTGAATAATCTTGAGCCAGTATTCGACCCGGTTTTCTTCTTGGGTTAGGCGAGTGTCCAGCACTAGCAAATAGAGACTTCGTTTAGTAAGAAAGAACTGGTGTGTGGCGTGCATTATCTCTTGCCCTCCAAAATCCCAGATATTGAGGCGGATTTTTGACTCAATATCTGTCTTCTCTTGACCATCCACAAGCCACCTATTAATAGTAATTCCTTCTGTTTTGCTCTGATTGTTTTCAAATGTGTTGTACAAGAGGCGATTAACAAGAGATGTTTTGCCAACAGACCCCTGACCAATGAAAAGAAGCTTACCCTCGTTTATCGGTAGCCCATTATTTGACCGGACATGTTCCATATAGTAGTTAATGATGAACTTGGGCTCATATCTTTTCTCTAAGATTTCTGGAGGAATAGGAAGAGGGTTGCCTCGCAGATCTAGATACTTAAGCTCAGTAAGCCGTTGTATGTCTTCTGGCAATTCGGTTAACTCGTTCGAAGCCAGATCAAGCGTTATAAGGTTGGTTAGATTGCCAATATCAGGAGGCAGACTTACGATTCTGTTTTGATGAAGATATAGTTCCGTCAATTTCAATAATTGACAGATTGCTTTTGGCAGAGTGGTTAGACCAGATTTTCCCAAGTTCAAAATCGATAAATTCGAGAGCATTGCAAATTCAATCGGAAAATCATGGAGCAACCTGCTTCCTTCAAGATTAAGAAAGGTAAGATTATGATTTTGCCCAATTTCAGGCGGAATGTATTCTAGCAAGTTGTTTTGAAAATGCAACTCGCGTAGTTGAGGGAGGCGGGCAATGGGTAATGGGAATTTCAGGAATTTATTGTTTCCGATATATAAAATTGTCAACTTTTCAAGTTTGCTGAATTCATTAGGCAGGTTATTTAGATTGTTGTTGCTGATATCCAATTCGGCAAGCATTGCAAGGTGAGCAATGTCTACAGGTAACTCATTTAATCCATTGCTGCGGATGTGTAGCTTTTCTAAACGTGTAAGAGGGTCAATACGGGAAAATTCATTAGCGCTTATTTTGTTGTCATTCATGCGCAGCGTCTTGAGTTTTGTGAGTTTTGCTATTTCATCAGGAAAGAACTCGAATTTATTATTGCGTAAGTCCAGGTGGATTAGATTAACGAGATGCTCTATCTCCTTTGGCAACGACCTAAGTTGATTGCTGTATAAGAATAACTCCTCTAGTTGATCGAGTATGGAAATTTCCTTTGGCAGTTCCGATAAATTTAGGTTACTTAATTTAATCCTGACGGCATTGTTTTTCTTCGCATACTCGATGAAAGTGAGTATTTGATCGCGGTCCATATTTTGCTCCTTTCTGTAATTTCAATTTCCGCTGTAAACACCGCGTTTCAATTTTGTATAGGAATTACCCCGATTACCTTTTGACTTTTCTCAATGTTTTCAAACTTGACAACCTGAGCTTTCTTTTGATTCGCCATGCCGCCCTCGCCGAGCTGCGCGAGGATGTGATAACGCCCGAGGGAGTGTCCGATTAAGTTCGCCATCATTCATATCCTTTGGCGGTACCAATCATCGCATCATTGTTATACCCTTCAAATAATTTTTACTGTTTCCCATAGATGAATGAAACGCCTTTGGCGCCATCTTTCACGAAGATCACTGAAGAGCGTTTATTGACATAAGTTCCGCGCACGAAATTGCCCTCGTTGTCATATTTTGTATCAGCCTGGCTGACCGACACCTTATAGCCCCCATCCACTTTTTCGACCTTTTCAACGTAGGCAACGTGACCGGCATCCTTGTCTACCTTCATTACATTGTTGTCTCCCTCGAAAACCATAATGGCTCCTTTGGCGGGATGTTTGCCAACTTCGTAACCGGCTTTCACAGCCTGATTATTCCAATCAGATGCGTCACCCGGATGTCCGCCGCCAAAATCTGAAACATCCCTTTTTTCAGCCGCATAATTCGTGCATCCAGCCAATTGATTGTGCAGCCACTTGGGCGTAGTAGGACCGTCAGGCGGCACACCTTCTCGGATCACCTGATTGAGCGCGGTTTGCCGTTGTTGCAACTCGGCAAGATGAGTCTCCAATTGCGGACGCGAATTCAGATCGCCCTGCAGTGCCTGCCTCCGCGATTGCAATTCCTGAATCTGACGATCATATTCCGCAACTTCGTCCTCGTAATCATCAGCCCTTACGCGCCACGGAACGCCGTCCGAATCGCGCTCCAGGGGCCAATCTGGAATGACTTTGTTCAGTAAAGTATCCGCATTTTTCCGCGCCTCTGCTCTATTTCTTTCCAGTTCGGCAATTTCCGCGTCAAGCGCGTTTATCTCCGTTTGTATTTCGTCCGCCGATTTCATGTTGGCAAGTTGTTTTTGAGTTGACGAGATTTCATCCTGAATTCTCTTTTCGGCATTGAACTTATCTTTCCAGGACATTTTTTGATATTCTTGAAGGTACCCTCCATTTGAATTGGTGGTTACTCCCAATATCTGCGCGCTTGCCAGCATCACTCCGCCGCCACCGGTCATGACTAGATTTTCAAGAGCGCGCTTCAAATCACGGAAGTGACTCGCCCCCAGGCTGTCTGCCGCCACCCATTCCTGTGCCTCTCGCTTCACGCGCTGACTTAACAGGATGCCCTCCTCGCAGATATCGGATGCCTGACGAAGCAGCGCATCGAATTCCGCGCGGAACTGATCCGCGCCTCCTCCCTGCCAATTCAAGGAATGGATACGATTGCCTAGAATTTCCATTTCTTGAGAAATAGCGGCGTTGACTTGTTCAAGTTGCCGCGCAACTCCATCAACTCGTTCTGTTTCCATGCGGATGGTTGTCATGTATACGTCTCCAGAGGAAAAATCCCAAAAGGCTTCTTGATTTCCTGTCGCAGGTAAAGCGCAACGAAAGCCCATTGCTGATCCGTCGCGGTCATAAATCCTAGAAGAGATTGATCAACTAAGTTCGTCAAATTACCTCCCCGATTCTATCGATTAAGAGGAGATTATTCTTAAATTCTTGCTTGGTGGATTGAGAATATTGATGATTGTCAAAATTACGGGTAAACTTTCTTGGGGTTCGGGTTGGTCGCATCCTGCGGATTCCATGAGGCAGGATCGGCATTCACAACCTGATAGACTGCGATAACCGGCGCGCCGCAGTCGCCGGAGGCTGAGCAGCTTAACGTTCCGGTGATGCCCTTGAAGTCTTTGGTGGCGTAAATGGCGTCCCGCAGGGCTTGCTTCGGAACATAAACGGTTCCATCCGCCTCGACCACTGCTACTTGCTCAAGAGCGGCGAACAGGATGTTCGTTGCATCATAAGCGTGAGCGTGGAAGATCGAGAGAGGAGCGCCACCGTACTTCGCGTTGTGCTTCTCAATGAAGGCTGCATAGCCATCGGGGAAGAGGCTGAAGTCCGGGCAGGAGAGGTACATGCCTTCAACATTAGGACCAGCGGCTTTGACGAAGTCCGGGGTGAAGATACCGTCGGAGCCGGCGAGCGCGACCGTTTCGAGTCCTGCGATCTCGCGGACCTGGGCGGTGATGAATCCACCTTCAGTCACGAAGACGGGGTAGTACAGGAATTCAGGACCGTCCGCGGCGATGGAGGTCAACACAGGGCGCATATCGGTCGTATCTTTGGCGACGGCTTCCTGAGCGACGATCTGACCGCCGAGGGCGGTGAAGTTGTCTGCGAAGACCTGTTGGAGGGCTTCTGCATACGCGGAACCATCATGGATGGTCGCGGCTTTGCGAGCGCCAAGCACGTTATAGGCAAACTCAGCCACTGCTTTGCCTTGGAGGGCATCACTGTGGGTAGTGCGGAGATAGCCAGCATAGTCTGACCCACGACTTGGGTAGGTTAATGCTGGGCGAGTGTTCGAAGGTGAGATCGTGGTCAAGCCGGCGTTCGTGATCGCCGCGATACCACCAACGGTTTCATCCGAGCACGAGGAACCGATCAAACCGACGAGGGACGTGTCAGCCGCCAATTTCGCGGCGGCGGTTGCGCCGCCATCGGGCGTGCAGCCTGCATCTTCAGTGGTCAACAGGATATCGTGACCGAGCAGTTTGCCGTCTTTGTCGTCAATCGCGATTTCAACACCGCGCTTTGAGTCTTCACCGAGTGTGCCATCGGCGCCGGAGAGAACACCCCAATATGCAATGTGAAGGAGTTCGTCAGGGGCGATCTTTACACAGCCGAGGGCGTCTTTACATTCGTATGGCGCAGGGGCCTTGTTAGGGACACCAGTGAGGTGGACGGTCGGAATAGGCCCATCGTTACTTAATTTCTGAGCAAATGGCATGATTGAAGTGACAAATAGTATACAGACAATCAGAATCCCGCCTACTCCCACCGGCCAATATCGAACGATTCTCCCCTGATTCGGCTTTTCCAAAATTTTTGTAACAGTCTTTCGCGCGCCAACAATTGGCTTATCATCAACCGTTGCATCTTCATCAACAGTTGACATTGTGTCTGTCTGATCTATAGTCGCCAGTGTGTTACGCGTCTTTTCACGTATGCGCGAATCTTGCGGCTTACCAGGGTCAAGCCTTGGTTTTGCGACCGGCACAACTCCGCTGAACTGAGATTCCATTGCCTGAGCCATCTCTCCCGCGTTTTGATACCGATCCTCTGGTTTCTTTGCCAACGCTTTAAGTAGAATTTTTTCGACGCTCTCAGGCAGGTTGGACACGAATTGGGTTGGTCTTGGTAACGACTCGCTGGCATGTTTAAACAAAACCGCCAGCGGCGTATCTGCTTGAAATGGGCGCCTTCCCGTCACCATTTCATAAAACACGATCCCCAGCGCGTAAATATCGGCGCGATGGTCAATGTTCTTGCTGGTGGCTTGTTCGGGAGCCATGTATTCCGGAGTGCCAACTGCCGCGCTGGTGCCGGTCAAGTCAACGGTGGCTTCTTCGTCAATGATCTTGGCTACGCCGAAATCGGTTAGCATCGGTTCGCCCGATTCGGTGATGAGGATATTGGAGGGCTTGACGTCGCGATGGATCAGTCCGCGCTTGTGGGCGTAGTCTAGGGCGCGGGCGATAGGGATGAGCAGGCGCGCGGCTTCCTGCCAGTGCATCGGCTGTCCCCTCATTTTCTGTTTGAGCGTTCCGCCCGGCAGATAGGGCATGACAAGATATGGTTGCCCTTCATATTCCCCAAAATCCAATACCTTCACGAGATTGGGATGCGTCAACTGCGCCAGCGACTTAGCCTCGCGTTCGAAGCGTTTCATCGCCCGTTGCAGAATCTCAGGCGCGAGCCGTTCGATGCGAATAACCTTCACCGCCACGTCGCTTTCCAGCCGCGTGTCGTAGGCTTTGTAAACGATCGCCATCCCACCCTCGCCGAGTTGTTCGAGGATGTGATAACGCCCAAGAGACTGACCGATGAGTTTAGACATCTTCCCTCTCTTCATGCATGGATTTCTTTTCAGTATATAATGGGGACAATTAAACGTCAACGGATAAACATCACATGAGTATGGCAAAATCAATCTTGCCCTACGGGGAGGCTGAAATGGCTTCACGGTTCCGAAAGCATCTCTTCCATATTCTTTCCATCTTGCTGGCTCTACTGAGCGCGGGCTTGTTTAGCGGGCAACCCGCTCTTGCTCAGTCTGGTATAGATACAGTCGTCCACTATGTGGAAGGCGCGCCTTCGAATGAGAAGATCGCTTACGATGTGACGGCTTATGTTTCGGTGGCTGATTCGACGGGGAATCCGATCAAGGACCTCGCGGCAGACGCTTTTACCCTTGCGGAAGATTCTCAGCAAGTGACGGTTCTCAGCGCGGACCTCGCGCCGGACGCTCCCATCAACTTAGTTCTCCTGCTCGATACCAGCGGGAGCATGAGCGGTTCAGGTATCGAGGCGGCTAAAACCGCCGCGTCCAATTTCATCGCAGGGCTTGGGAATAACGACCGTGTGGCAGTGGTCACGTTCGACAACGACATCAAGACGCGCATTGACTTCACCACCGATCACCGCGCGGCGCGCGACGAACTGGGACTTATAGACGCGACGCGCGGCGCGGGAACTTGTCTCTATGACGCGGCATATCAGGCTGTTCAAATGACCGCTACAGTTCCTTCCGGGCGGCGGGCAGTCGTGTTGTTTACAGACGGCGTAGATGAGAAAGCCGACGGCGGAACATGCAGCATCCATACCGCCGACGATGTCATTCGCCTCGCCACCGAAAGCGGGACGCGCACCCCGCTATACACCCTCGGCTTGGGAAGCAAAGTTGACCAGAAATCGCTCCAACGCCTCGCACAGGATACAGGCGGGCGCTTCTTCTACTCCCCCAACACGAATCAACTCGACACCATCTTTGTTCGGCTTTCGGATACATTGCGTTCGCAGTACGCAATTAAATACCAATCTACTGCTGGTCCAGGCTCGCATACGCTGGCTGTAACGGCAAAATACCTCAGCGCGCAAGATACAGACACGCGTGGATTCCTACTCCCTAATTTTCCGTTACGATTAACCTTTGTCGAACCTGCCGAGGGACAAGAAGCGAGCGGGATTACCGCGTTAAAGGTAGAGACGTTCGGACAGGGCGAAACCATCCAGTCGGTCAACTTTGTGATCAACGGCGCCACAGTGGCAACTGTAACAACCGCCCCTTACGAAGCGCAGGTGGATTTCGATGCCTACCCCGAAGGCGGCTTGACGATTGACGCCCTCGCATTGGGAGCGGGTGGAATCGAACTTGCGCGCGCCACGCGTCAAGTGACGGTACGCTCAATAGCAGTCGCACAACCTACAGACAAGGCACAACCTACCGTCGAGGAAGGAAGCGAGAGCTTTTCACCCAAGACTCTCTTCTTCATCATCGGCGGAATTGTTCTCGTCGGCGCGTTGGCCGCCTTCCTGATCGTGATGGCAATCCTCAAAAAACGTAAAGAAGATCAGCGCAACAAAGAATGGGACGAAAAAGTGGGCGGATTGGGCGAGGCTACCGCAGATGATTTCTTGGGCGGCTCGGATCGTACGATGGATGACTGGGAGATGAGTTCTGACGCGCTCGGTATGTTAACCGTATCCTCCAGCGACGACTCTTCGATGCTTGACCAGCGATTCGAGATCACAAAACGGCGCACCACCCTGGGGCGCAAAGCTGATAACGATATTATCTTCCCAAAAGACAGCCCCGTTTCGCGGCATCATGTAGTGATCGAGGAAAGGGACGGCGGCTTATTCCTGAGCGAGGTGGAGGAAATGGACGAGAAAATAGGCAAACTTAAACGCCCGACCTTTGGAACTTTTGTCAACGATCGTGAAGTTGATGGGCAGGAGGTCCTGCTGCAAAATGGCGATGAGATCCGCCTGGGTAAGCGTGTAAAGTTGAAATTTGAAGCCAGCGCACACACCCTCGCTGGCGATGAGAAGACGCATGACGGTTCCACGTCCAGCGACGACACCATGGACACGCGTCAGGTATAAGCATGTCCGCATCCACTTTGTTTGGCGATTTGCTGATCGGCGCGGCTTGCGATATAGGACGCAAACGCAAATCGAATCAGGACGCGCTGACCGTGCTGCTACCCAATGAAGGGATTTCCCCTCCGCCGCTATTGGCGTTAGCGGACGGGATGGGCGGGCACAACGGCGGCGAGACCGCCAGCCGTTTAGTGATCGAGGCGTTCCGCGAGGAGTACGCCCATTTACAACCGCCGCTGGATGCGCCACAAACCTTGCAGCGCTGTGTACAAAGAGCGCACGAGTCGATCCAAGCGGGCGCCGCGAGCGATCAGTCTCTCAAAGGCATGGGTAGCACGGTTGTGGCGGCGTTTCTGTCAAACGACCGCGTAGATGCGATCAACGTAGGCGACAGCCGCGCCTATCTTTTGCGAGGGGAACAGGTCATTCAACTTAGCGCGGACCAAAGTTGGGTGATGGATCAGGTGCGCGCAGGCAGGTTGACTCTCGAACAGGCGCGCAGACACCGCAAACGCAATCATCTCTCGATGTCGTTGAGCGCGAACCGCCCAACGATTACGCCCATGTTGAAATCAGAAACCTTTGAACGGGACGACATCCTTCTATTATGTTCAGATGGTTTGTGGGGCGTCGTTCCAGAAGCGTTTATTTGGGCGGCTTCCAATGAGTTCGAGCCTCAACAGGCGGCGGAAAAATTGGTAACGCTTGCCAATCAAAGCGGCGGGAAGGATAATATCTCTGTCATCATTGCGCGCAGGCAGAATCGGCAATCCGTGAAGACAATGCAGGATGATGTGACGGGCGCAGGAGAATAGGAGGCGTATATATGGGCAATGTGATTCACATGGAAACGGAGGAGGTTCGCTCCGTCGGTAGGCAGTTAATGTACACGGCAACGGATTACTTTAATCTGATTGACCGGCTACGCTATTCCGCCGGTAATTTGAGCCGCGGTTGGATCAGCCCGCGCGCCGATCTTTTCTCTCGGGATTTCGAGAAACTCATTCAGGAACTTCGCTCACAGGCAATCCGGCTGGATACGCTTGGCAAACGCGCCCTGCGCGAAGTAGATGAATGGATTGACGGGGACCGCACAGAATCTGCTTATATAAACGCTGTACAAGAGAGCCTGAGCGTTACATGGGATGAACTGAAGGCGCTCGGTGGAGCCTTGTATATGGCTTCCAACTTGCGCTGGTCACCCCTACGCCCGAACAGCATGATTCTCGTCGGTCCAAACTGGATGCGGAAACTTCTGAATATCAAGGAGGCGACCCGCGTCATTCAACCTTCCACCCTGGCAAAGGGCTTGGCGAGTGTTGGTTTAGTAATCTCTGCAGGCGAAGCAGCCGCCACAATTTACGAAACCGTGACCAGCATGAATGGTCAGCCTATTTCCCGTATTATTTCAACAGCCGCCGTGGATGGGGCATTTAAGTTTTGCCTTTCTGCGGTTGGGACGGTAGGAATTCCACTTGCCCTTGGCGCAGTAGCTGCATCAATTGTTGGAGCGACGGCATTAACTGGCGGCGCGGCTGTCTTGGCGGGCGGGGCTATCGTTTTGGGAGGTTCGGCTGTGCTGGGATTTGCTTACAGCAAGGCGGTCGAAGCGCCCGTCTGGCAGATGTGGCAGGCATCCACCACGCGGCAGGAAGTCATTGAAACTGGCGCTCGCTGGGTGAATCGGGCATCTAATTTCCTGACCGACCTCAAAAACCGAACGGTCAATGGGATCAAGCGGGCGTTCCAACCACCCATTCAGAATTTACTCGCATCCCCCGCGCCTTGACAGAGCAGGAGGCTCAATGATCACTCAACCTATCCATGATTACACACTCTCTACAGAAGAGTTGGCGATGGCGCTTTCGCTTGTCAATCGCCCGGACCTGGGCAAGCTGGTTCTGTTGGATAATCTCGGCGAACTTTCACCGATGGCGATTGAGGAACGTTTGAAAGCCGCCAGTCACTCCCTGTTAGCGAGAAAATTCGCGCATATCGGCAAGCGGGGGCTGGCCTCGCTCGACGATGAATTACAAAGGACTCTGGCCCCCCTGATCTTATTCAATGGAATGATACAGGTCGTGATCAACCAAACGTTGCCGGTGATTACAAACTTTCACCTCGGGTTCGACCAACGCTGTGCCGCTCATTGGGTGGAGCAAGGCGTCGTTCATCGGTTGGTTTTGACTGAAGTCAAACATCTTCCACAATTGATCTCTGACCTACCCTCCTTACCGCAACAAATTGCTGCAAAACTAGAAGCGGGGATTGCCAAGAACGCGTTTCGACTTTCCATGGAGACTTTTGCCGAGTTGACTGAGTTGGATTTCGATGCCGGGTTGAAAATCCTCATTGAAAACGGCTTGGATTCTCGGTTGGCAAAGGTGTTACTCCTTGATCTCCTCGAACCCCGGATGCGCGGCAGCGTCAATTTACTGTCGATCGATTCCAAAAACATGGAACAGGGTAATTCAATGTCGGGGACGCCGGGCTTGTTCTTTGCAACAGGCAAATCCGCCTGGATTGTGGCTTTTTCCGGAGTTCAGCAGGTTGGCAGATTGCTCGCAGGGACAACCGCTATGTTCGAGAAATGCATTCGGGAATTGTTGGAAAAGAGGACCAACGCGTTTTCTTGAATCGATATTTCATTCACTGCCCGCCTTCAGGAGACGTGACCGTCGCAGGGAGGCGGGCAGTTTTACATTTGCTTGTCATCATACCGAAAGATGTTAGGAAACTGCAGAGAACCGCTATATCATTCGGATGTTTCGTTTTTCAAGTCGTTTTCGGTCTCGATCAGTTTCTTTTTAAAGTTACGTGAATAATGGATAAGCCAAAACTATCGTTATGTCACCCTGAGGGAGCGGTTTTCAGCGACCGAAGGGTCTCGGATGAGCTTTTCCGAGATGCTTCGGGGCAAAAACCGCCCCTCAGCATGACATGATTCTGTTATCCATTATTGACGTTAAAGTTGTATTCGAACACCGCGATGGAAGGATGACTCCGCCTGCCTTTGGAGGCTTTGCCAAATGCCTGCCATAAATTGAGCAGGTTATAAATTTGCGGGTAAAAGTTTTTGTATTGTTTGCCCATTTTCAATTTTCAAAAAAATCGACTCGCCTTCGCGAAGCATCCTTTAGGGTCGGCGAGAGGGATTCAGAACTCGCTTCGCTCGCAGAATTCCAGAAAACAGAAAACAGAATCATGGAAGAGAGCCCCCTACGGGGATGTGCCACGGGCGCAACGGAAACCAATGTAGAACTCGAAGTAATCGGGCGTGACCCAGCCCCGACCCGCAGAACGGACGTCGTTAACGTAGAAGCCCCACGAGCCGCCCCGCAGCACGCGGGATTGTCCCGAACTCGGACCCAAAGGGTTGGATGCAGGAGAGTTTATATAATAATCCGAATCGTACCAATCCGCCACCCATTCCCAGACATTGCCAGCCATGTCAAATAGTCCGTACGGGCTGACGCCATCCTGGTAACTGCCGACAGGAGCGGTATCTGCATAACCATCGTCCACATTTTTATCAGCCCAGTCAAACGAGCAGTTCTTGTCGCAAAAGTTCAATTTTGTTCCGTCAAACGTATTGCCCCATGGATAGGTACGTTCATCCAACCCCCTTGCGGCTTTTTCCCATTCGGCTTCGGTGGGCAAGCGCGCGCCGCGCCATTCGCAGTAGGCGTTTGCCATATTCCAATCTACATAGATAATGGGGTACTCGTCAAATTCAGGGTTGCTGTAATACGCTGTACGGGTGTAAGAACTGCTTTGTTTGGGCGGTTCGCAACCGCCCGCGTCCACACAACGTTTGTAGGCGGCGTTGGTCACTTCGTATTTATCAATGAAGTAGGCGTCCAGCGTAACGGAATGAATCGGTTTTTCAACATCAGAACCGCTATCGCTTCCCATCGAGAATTCGCCCGCTGGCACGAACATCATGGTCACGCCGTCCGATTCGGTGAACGAGCCGATCCCTGGCGTGGGAGTGAAGGTCGGCGGCATATTTAGATTCGAATTACTTACCAGCGCGCCAATCAAGTAAATTATTCCAATAAGAATCACACCTCCAACGAATAATAGCACAATGGGCAAATCCGTTCTGGATAGTTTTAGTCCCGCCAGCTCTTTCTTCGGCGCAGAGTCTTTCCATTGCTGGTCAACCGTTGCTTGCGTATCATGTACTTTCACTGCCTCGACAGGTCCTGGGCGGCTCTTGTCTTCCATCTTCGGGCGAGGCGCGGAAACTTTACGTTTTGGCGTCTGTTCGCTGGCGGGTGGTTGTTGTCCGCTTAGCGCGCTCTCCAGCGCTTTTGCAAACTCTGCCATACTCCCATAACGGTCTTCGGGATTGCGTGCCAGAACCTTGAGCAGAAGCTTTTCCATCTTTTCGGGCAGATCGCGGGTAAACTGGCTTGGTCTCGGCAACGGCTCGGTGGCTTGTTTCAGCAATATCGCGGCGGGGGTATCGGCGGAATACGGCTTGCGTCCGGTCAGCATTTCATACAAGACCACGCCCAGCGCATATTGATCGGAGAAGACGGAGGTCTTTCCCGTCCACTGCTCAGGAGCCATGTACTCAGGCGTGCCGATGCCCATGCCTGTCCCTGTGAGGTCAGCAGTTTCTTCCAGATCCAGGATCTTGGCGATGCCGAAGTCCGTCAGCATGGGTTCCCCATCGGCGGTGATGAGGATATTGGACGGTTTCACGTCGCGATGGATCATGTTCTGACGATGGGCAAAATCTAACGCGCGGGCGATAGGCAGCAGTAAATGCGCTGCCTCCTGCCATGGAATGGGCTTGCCGAGTCTTTGTTTCAATGTGCCGCCAGGCAGATAGATCATGACGAGATAGGGCTTATCTTCGCGCTCGCCGAAATCCGTCACCTTGACAATGTTGGGGTGGGTTAATCGCGCCAGCGCTTTCGCCTCCCTTTCGAAGCGTTTGAGCGCGCGCTCCATCGTAGCCATGGTCAAGTTTTCGGTGCGGATGACCTTGACCGCCACATCCGTTTCGAGGCGCGTGTCGTAGGCTTTGTATACGGTCGCCATCCCGCCTTCGCCGAGTTGTTCGAGAATGTGATAACGCCCCAGAGATTGACCGATGAGATTTGTCATAAAATTGTCCTAAACTAATCGTTGACTTTTTTCCTGTCTATTATATAATCGTTTCAGTCGTCAATCCACTCAATTCAGGAGGAACAATCCAATGGCTACACTTCATATGGAAGTCGAGACCGCGCGCGGCACGCAGAACACCATGACCAATACGCATTCCCAATTGATGTCCATGCTCCAGAGCATGTCCAGCTCGGTGAACGGTCTGCAACCGGCCTGGCTTGGAAATTCTGCCACAGAATTTTTTGGCGAATACGAGCAATGGAAATCGTCCATGACCAGCCTGCTTGAGAATTTGCAGGTTCTCAATACCCGCCTCAGTAGTGAGATCACTGAGTGGGAGTCGATGGCGAGCAAGCTGGCGTAAATCACTCCTTCGTTACTTTCATTAATAACTTATCCCAGGGATATACGCCTGGGATAAGTTGGCGTTTCAATTTTCAGGTTTGACCGCCTCGCTGCTTATTCCGATAAGGCGTCCACCTGTAAATAGAAGGATTCCTTTGGTCGATTCAGCGCTCCGCACTAAAAAAAGCTCCGAGGTAAGCGCGGTGCCGCGCCGGGTTTACGCGGTCAAGCCGCGCGAGCCGTGGGAATTGCCCAATCAGACCGAGGAGATTCCCGCGCCACCGCGCCCTCCGCAAGCGCCGGGAGAATTGAATATGCTGGGGATGATACTGCCGCCAGCGCTCATGCTGATCGCGTACGGCGGCATGATGGCGGTTATGTCAACATCCGGCTCATCCTCCTCGAACTCGTGGTTTTTTTTGATCATGCCGCTGGTGGGTATGGGCATGCCAGCCGCCAATTACTTTACCCATAAACAACAAGTCAAGAAATATCGCGAAGCCATGCAGGCTCGCGAACAAAATTATCGCCGCGAACTGGCAAAGACACGAACGCGGCTGGATGCGCTGGCAAAACAGCAACGCGAGGCATTGAGTCGGGAATATCCGCTCCTGCCGCGCCTAGTTCAGACCGGACTGGGAATCAGCCGCCAAAAGCGTCTGTGGTGGCGGCGCATGGCTGACCCGGACTTTCTCTCGCTTCGCATGGGAACGGGAAATGGTCCCGCATCATTTAAAGTTAACTCGCCCAAATCATACGATCCGGATGATCCGCTCGTCCCTCTAGCAAACGAGCTTGCCGAAGAGTTCCTCGAAGTCTCCGAGACTCCTCTTCTGCTGGACCTTCTTAAGGTCGGAAGCGTTGGTCTGGAGGATCGGGGCGGGGGAGAAATTTACGGGTTTGCCCGACGGTTGGTCCTCGACATACTTGTTCACCATTCTCCGCAGGATGTTCAAATTGTGGCGCTTGCCGATACGCCGCAGGCTCAAGATCGCTGGAAATGGCTGAAGTGGGCGCCTCACACCTGCGCCATCTATCAAGGCGAAAGCCTTCACAGACTCGCCTTCACCCCGCAAGCAATTGACAAAACGGTGGAATGGCTGACAGATGAATTTGCAGACCGTGGAAAATCGGAACCAGGCGTCAGGAAGCGCGCCGCCAAAACCGCTATTTTTGTCTTACTGGATGATTCAGGCGATATTCGTCGTTCGGAGGATATTCGCGAGCTGACAGAATCGGGGCGGGACGCAGATATCTACCTGATGTTCATTGGCGGGCGCAACTGGCCGCGGGAATGCCGCGCCAAAATCAATATCTCCTCCGACGAATTCAAATATACGGAAACCTTCGCCGGAGAAGATGGGGGAAAGCGCTTACGCGGTCAAGTGGAATCCGCCAGCCTGTTAGATTGCGAACGCGTGGCGCGCTCGCTCGCAGGTTGGGAAATTTTCGGCGGAGGAGGCAACAGCGCTCTACCGGAAACTGTCCGTCTCTCCGAACTAGTTGATAATCATGAAATTACACTAGAAGCGTTGAAGCAAAATTGGGCGCGTCCCAGAGATCGCGACGAATTACTGCAATTTCCCTTTGGACTTCGCAGTGGGCGCAAGGGGTTGGAACTGGTCATCTTGAACCTCCTGCCACCCGCGCCCGAATTCACGGGTATTGGCGCTTATCACACCATCCTCGTCGGAACCACAGGCAGCGGCAAAAGCGAATTCATGAAAACTCTGGCGCTTTCAGCGGCTTGGAAATACTCGCCGCGCCTGCTCAATTTCTTTTTCATGGATTTCAAAGGCGGCGCGGCTTTTAATATACTCAAAGACCTGCCTCACGTAGTGGGCGTGGTCACAAACCTCAGTCCGCAACTTGTGGAGCGCGGGCTGGACGCTTTGCAGGCTGAATTCGACCGGCGGCAAAAACGCTTTGCCGAGGCGGCGGTCTCGAATATCTGGTCTTATAACGAGAAATTCCCGCAAGCTCCCATTCCGCACCTGATGCTGATGTTGGATGAGTTCGCGCGCGGTATGAGCGACTTTCAGCGCTTGCCCGAAATGCTGGATAAACTTGTGAGAATTGGGCGGTCGCTGGGCGTCTATCTCCTGCTTGCTAACCAGGATGTAAACTCAGCAGTCGATCGCCTGCTGAACAACGTGGGCTGGCACATTGCCCTCAAGGTGGCGCGCCAGGAGGAAATGTATGTGATTGACCGCTCCCTTCCCAAAGTGGAACGGACCGGGCAAGGCTATCTGCACTCTATGGATGGCGACATCTATGAGTTCCAAGCCGCCTACGCCGGATCTACCTTAAGTAATCCTGAAGAAAACGCCGAACAGACTTTTCGCATTTATCAAGTTGGCGATGACGGCAAATGGCAGCCCATTTTTACCAATGCGCGTCGGCAAAGCGCGGCAGAAAAAGACTGGAATCGTCCTTCAGAACAAGATCATCTAATCGCCCTGATGAAGGAAATTTCCAACGAGGTGGAAGCCGCTCCACCCATCTACCTGGAGCCGCTGGAAAAAAATATTTCACTCGAAACTGTATTGCAAGAATCGGGCATCCAACGCGCCTTTGAGAACGGCAAATGGAATCGCAAGACTGAACGCGCTCGTCTTGTTGCGCCAATCGGCTACACCGATTCGACCGAGGCGTGCATTCAAGAACCGCTCGCCGTTGACTTCGAAGATCAGGACGGACATTTGTGGTTAATCGGCGGACCTGCCAGCGGCAAGTCCATGAGTCTCGAAACAACTCTGCTTTCACTTGCCTTGACCAACACGCCCGAGGAAGCGCAATTTTATATTCTTGAGTTTAGCGCCGAAGGCCGCTTGAAAGCCTTCCAAACCCTGCCTCATTGCGGGGCGGCCATCACATCCAAAGACCCGCCCGAACTGATAGATCGCCTATTTCGATATCTGGACGAGGAAATGAATCGTCGCTCCGATAGAAAAGGACGTGGAAAGAAGGGGCAATCGCGTGATGCGGATATCTTCCTGATCATCCATGACTTTAACGAATTCAAGGCTGCTTATCCGGATCACAGCGATCGGTTAATGCCGCTGATCAAAAGCAAAGCCATGGGTATCCATCTGGTCGTTTCCACGAACCGCCGCATCGAGCTGCCCAACAAAATGGCGATTGCCCGCAAAGTGATATTGCGCCTTACCAATCGGGACGATTATTCGGATGCGGTTGGCGGGCGCATGACCATCCCTATTCCCTCTGTGTCGGCTGAGGGACGCGGTTTATGGGCGGACGGAAAGCCGCTCGAGTGTCAGATAGCCCAGCCAATGGTTTCTCTCGACGGGGGCGATTCTCAAGCGGACCTGGATGAAGCCTGCCAAATGCTGACGCAGAAGTGGCGCGGCGATTCGGCTCGCCAGATCCGTATTCTGCCTGCGGAAATTCCCTTGAACGAATTATTGAAACAAACTGCTTCATCTAAAGAAGACGGTCTGTTGATTCCGCTTGGGCTATCCTTTGAAACCGAGAAACTGGTCGCTGTTGATTTGTTGAGAGAACTTCCCCGCTGGCTGATATTGGGTCCGCCTCGCAGCGGTAAAAGCAATTTCCTTGCTTGCCTGGCAAACGCAGTGTCTATCCAACAACCAAGCCAATGGGATATCCGCTACATCTCGCCGCGTCGCCCGGCTCCCAGCGGGTTGAATAAAGACAGCGTGCAAATCAATACTAGCCCAGGCGAGGCGGTCAAGACGATCAACGAACTAGTGGAGACCTTCGAACACACAACGAGACTCGAAAAGCGCGTTCTCCTGTTGCTAGACGATTTGGGCGCGGCGTTCGAGCCGGGACGGGAGTCTTTTTCTACCGCGTTGAATACGCTAGCCCTGAAGTCATCCAGCCGAGACGATGTTATCATTGTCGGCGCCGGCTACTCGGAGGAACTTCGCCCTCAACAAACGATGTCTAAGCTGGTACAAAATTTGAAAACCAGCAAAAATGGAATCGCTTTCTCCCGTGATTCAAACGATACTGAATTGCTAGGTTATATGGTTCCGCTTCATTATCGTCGGATCGAATTGCCGCCCGGACGAGGTTTCTGGGTGAGCGGCAACAAGGCAATGTTGATTCATACTCCGCTTGCCGCGCAGAAAATAGGAGCGCATAAATGACCGCCCTTCACATGGATGTTGATGCCATGCAACGTATCCAACGAAGTTTAGTGGATATCCAAGCCAAACTTCGCGAGCGTTCAACAGCCTTACGCCGGAATTATCAAGGATTGCCCAGCCATTGGATGGGGAATTCTGCCAGCGAATATTTCGATTATTATGCCGAGTTTGGCAGCCATATCAACTCCATTCTGGCGCAACTGGGCGAGATTGCATCCAAACTTTCGGTGAAGATCGCCAACTACGAAAGTCTGGATAAAGGCTTCGGCGATTATTTGACTACGTTCTGCAAATCAGCCGCGTGCGGGATGGCAAGCAAGTCGGCGCGGCTGAAACCGACATGCAAAAAATGGCAACGATGAAAAAGCAGATGATTATGCTCTTGGGCAGCTCAAAACGAAATTGGCTGTTCGAATTCCCCGGCGTAGACGACGCTTCGGTAGGCAAAGCGTGGACAGTAAACCGACAAACCCTGCAAAAAAGGCTCGAGTCTTTTGCACTGTAAACCGTATTCCTCATGACCCACGTCGTTGTTACCATAGAGACCGATTCTAAAACTCGCGCTGATCTGGCTCTTCCATTGGATATTCCCAACCATGCTCTGGCAAATGCCGTCGCGCAAGCGCTGGAGGTGGATAAGGCGGGAAAAGGACAATACACCCTCGTGGTCAAGACCGAGCGCGGGGCGCTACGGATTCCCTCCCAATCTACGTTAGGAAACGCAAGCGTGTTAGATGGGTTTACCCTGCAACTTCTCCTCGAGAAAGATGCGCCGCCTCCCCACAAGCTCAAATCTCAGGCGTTTTTGGAAACGGAGACGGGGCAGGTTTTCCCGCTGGATGCAAACTCGCTCATCATCGGGCGCAAGGATGTGAAGCGCGGCGTCCTCGTGGATATTGACCTGACGCCCCTCGACGCGCGCAAGATCGTTTCCCGCAAACACGCCTTGTTGGAGCAAAAGAAAGGCAAATGGTTACTCACCGACCAGGGCAGTGTGAACGGCACATGGCTGAACGGACATCAACTGACTGCGCGCGAACCGTATCCCTTGCAAGAAGGAGATGAGTTGGTGTTTGGGAGGAATGGGGTGATTATTAGGTTTTCGGCTGGAAAACCGTAGTGCCGCTTCGGCGTAAAGAGCGCTCCTCGCAACGACAGCGTTTTTCAGAACTAGGGTGAGCGGGCGTAGCGAAATCCAATGGCGTTTCGGTAGGCAACCGACATGAAACGCAAGGTTTGGCTGCCATAAAAAGATACAATCGCCAACTTGAAAAGATTTTTACAACTTAATCCTTGGCAACCGCCAAAAACGCTATGAAGTATTTGGGCGAATTCGCTGATAAAAATTATAGAAATTTGTGTAAATCACCACTGCTAAAACGCCAACCGCTGTGCCAGATGTAAAACCAATAGTTTTATCAATTTGCTCCAAGAGCGTGAGAACAAACATTGAAAATGAGCCAATACCTAAAACAACAGCTGAAACTTTTGAAAGCAACGGGCGAGAAACATGGTCGAAGGCAAAATCAACCACTTTTACGGAAAAGGTTTCAGATTGATATTCTATGCCCGTTTTGTTATCTAAAATCGAAAGAACAACTTTATGTTCTCTCGGTTGACATGAATCTAATGGTTTTCCAAGAAACACCATTGAGTTGATAGACGAGTCGAGTTTTTTTGCGATTGGGTCAGGAAAGGTTATATCGGGAGAAAATAGCTTAATTTTTACAACTTGCCCGAATTTAAGTTCGGTATCATAAATACGCTCAGTATAATTTTCTCCAACAATCTCCTTGATTTTCATTTTAATATTGTCAGCCAACTCTTCAAAATATAACTGAACTACAAAAGGCGATTCGTATCCCTTTGCGATTAATTTTGGATGCCCAATTGAAATTTTGAAAAATTTTTTTCCAATCTCGCCCAAGATTTTTTTCCAATCAACGTACACTTCATCTGGTTTATGGTTAGTTCGTTTTGAACCCTTTTCAGTAACATCACCAGAAGAAGTTCTTCTAGAAGTAGAAGTAGAAGTAGAAGTAGAAGTAACATAAATCGGTTCAGCGCGGCCCACCTTCGGGCGAGGCAAGCTATCTTTACGTTGCGGCGCTTGTTGTCCGCTTAGCGCGCTCTCCAGCGCTTTTGCAAACTCCCCCATGCTGGCATAACGATCTTCCGGGTTGCGAGCCAGAGCCTTAAGCAGAAGTTTTTCCATCTTCTCAGGCAAGTCGCGCGTAAACTGGCTTGGTCTCGGCAACGGCTCGGTGGCTTGCTTAATTGCAACCGCCATCGGCGTTTTGGCAGAATACGGTTTACGTCCCGTAACCATTTCATACAACACCGCGCCCAACGCGTATTGATCGGAGAGGGCTGAAGCCTTGCCCGTCCATTGTTCGGGAGCCATGTACTCCGGCGCGCCGATGTTCATGCCTTCCCCTGTGCGGTCGGCAATTTCTTCCAGATCCAGAAAAATCTTGACGATACCGAAGTCTGTCAGCATTGGCTCGCCGCCGGCGGTGATGAGGATATTGGACGGCTTCACGTCGCGATGGATCATGTTCTGACGATGGGCAAAATCTAGCGCGCGGGCGATGGGCAGCAACAGGCGTATAGAATCTTCCCACGCCAAAGGCTTGCCTTTCATCCACTGTTTTAACGTCCCGCCGGGCAAGTAAGGCATGACCAGATAGGGCTTGTCCTCGTACTCGCCAAAATCCGTCACTTTGACGATGTTGGGGTGCGTTAGCCGCGCCAGCGCTTTTGCCTCACGTTCAAAGCGTTTCAGCGACCGCTCAAGCGCGCTTGGCGCCAGATTCTCGGTACGGATGACTTTGACCGCCACATCCGTTTCGAGGCGGGTGTCGTAGGCTTTATACACTGTCGCCATGCCGCCTTCGCCGAGTTGCTCGAGGATGTGATAACGTCCCAAAGATTTTCCAATTAGATCAGCCATGTTAGACTCCTGGGTTATTCCAGCATATCGCCAATTTTGGAATTGATCGCCATGGTACCGATATGCGCGAATGACATGTATTGCCCATCATCTTTTCCGCCCCATATGGATTTTCCTTCCCCGCACAGCGCAAATTGTTCTGTGATGGCGTTTCCAGTCCCTTCGATTCTGACTTTGCTCAATGCGGCGATCCATTCAATAGAGACCGCCCAATCAAGCGCGGATTTGGCGGACTTCGAGTCTAAACCATGTTCTTTCAGGATACGCGCCGCGAGGGAGGCATCCTTCCATGCGGTAGGAAGAAAGACAAGAGGTTGGGGAAGTTTGTGAACGCTCGCAGTTTTCTTTGTTTTGGAAGGGAGCGACAGCCCGCGCATGATTGCATCTTGTAGGTGACGCCGCGTTTGGTAAATAATGAAGCGGGCGGTCTCGCCGTCCATTTCAAGGGAGAGACCCTGAGCGCCGGAAGCGAAGAGATGAAGACTGCGCACAGCGCCATCCGTGGTGATACGTTCTAACCTGAGTAAGGACGGCGCAGAGGAGATCCACTGGACCAGCGCGGCAGGGAGTCGTTCAATCTGCCAGCCAAAGCCCGGAGATGAGCGAATCAAGCCGCGGGTCAGGAGCGAAGCGTGACCGGCTTTTTGTCTCTGTTCGAGTTGGTCGTGGGTTAGCCTTTCGATTGTCGCATCGGGCAGGGGCAGAGAGGATATCCCAAACGCGCCAGCCAGCCAGAATAACTCTGCTCGGGAGAGGTCGAATTGAAAGACGCCCGCCTGCTCCTTCATTGCGTCGCCTGTGGTCGGACGATGGTCATGTAGTTGCCGCCGCCTTTCCAAATCTTTTCAAAAGTAGTGCGAGAAAAGACTTTTTCTTTGCCACTCCACGGGTCGTTGACCACTACCAAGTCGGCGTTGATGGCTTTGACGAGTATGGCATGATTGATAGAACCGTTTGGTGTAATGTCGCGCGCAGGCGCGCTGACCAAACCTACCTTCGAGTTAATAATTACGGGACCGTCGCGGAGCGCCGTGCCGAGATCATCCATGTTGCCAGCGCTCACTGTGGAACTGTAGCCAAGTTCGCCAAGATCGTCGTTTAGCTTGTCAAGAGTAATGCCTCTGCCTTCTGTGCCGTCGCCCTGATCCAACATTCCAATAAGATCGCTGGGCGATGCGACGCGATTTGCGGGATCTTTGGCGTGGAAATAATCGAGCGCCATGCTTATGGAGGTAGGCAGACAGGCGGCGCTGCCATACAGTTTTCCCTGCGACTGAGGCGGAATATCGTAATAAACATCATAACCATCCGCTGAGGACGGAGAATCCGCTTCTTGCGCGGACGGGGCGCTGGGCGCGCTTTCTTTGAGCAGTTCTCCCAATCGAGTTGTCCCGGCTGAATTTTCCGCCAGTGGAGTTTCACCTTCCTTTGAAAAAGGCGTAGCAATAGTCGGCGGGACGAAGAATCGTTCGAGAAAGGAATTTAGCCAGGCTGGAAGCCCGCTAAGGAAGGGTATAACCGTAAGCGCGGTAAACACAGGCAAGATGGTTTGGTTAAGGAAAGCGTTCTCCGTCTGCCCCCCAGTATAGAGAGGTATATAACTTGTTGTGGGCAAACCATCTCGGCCACTGCCGCGAAATAACGCCGCGCCGCGCTGGTCGGTCTGTTCCCATTCGGCGACCTCGCGCTCAAGACGGCTTGCCAGAATTTGGAGCGCGTCAACCTGCGCTTCGAGTTTTCGAAGGAGCGCGTTCGCTTCCGCCGCGAACTGTTCCTGTCCGCCGCCCTGCCAACTCATGGACAGGGCTTGAATGGCGCGACGAAGCGATTGCGCCTCATCCTGCATGGCAAGGGAGTTTTGTTTGATGGTTGCGGCGGTCTGGTGACCGCTGGTGGGGATGAGGTGGAGGGTGGTCATAAGGGGAGTGTCCATCATAGAGGATACAGGAAATCAATGAGCGGCAAATTGTATTGCGGATATTGTTGTTTCATCAATTGTCGTTGGTTGTAGCAGTATGCGAAGAGGCGCAGATTTTTGAGTAAAGCATCCAGACGACGGGAAAAACAACGAGACCTACGTGCTAGCCGCTTGAGATAATGACGTAAATCCGCGTTGACGGCTTCGACTGAATAGGTTTCCTTTTTATCCGAGCGCATTTCATAGGGAGCGCCGTAATACAAGTTATCGTAGCCTGGAAACGCATCACTATAGTATTGTCGGGCTTGTGGGGCGCGTTCGAGGCAGGCTTGCAGGTTGGCTGTGCTTCGTTCCGTGACCGCATCCCAACTCAGCAGGCAGTGCGTGGCTAGATCTACCACCGTCAGGACGTAGATTTTGTTTTTTTACGCTTCAAAAAGGTGTACAACTCGTCCAATTCTGTCACTTTGGGCTTGCGAGGGACTGGCGCTGGCGGCAATTGCGTTACATAGGCATTGATCCAGTTCGAGACGCTTTGCGGACTGACCTTCAAGATACGAGCAATTGAACGCTGACTACTCCCTTCCACATACATCCGCAACGCCAACATGCGTGTTTCCTTCGGGTACCCTTTCTCCTTTGACACAGGCGTATATGCCCGCTCGCATTCTCCACATTTGTATCGTTGGCTTCCTGAATGATTGAATCCTGCTTTCCTTTGCCGCCAGTTTGCTCCACAGTTTGGACATTTCATCTCCCTATTTTACTTCTTATCTTGGACACTCCCGTCATAAGTGTTTTCTTTCTTCGCGCAAGTGCCAGATTATAATTGCCCCGCCGATTGCCCCGCTGATTACCAAGCCGATTGGCTCGTTGATTGTAACGCCGATTATCCAGCCGAATACCCAGCCGATGGTAATCGTAACGACATCCCTCCAAGATGAAAGCGCCTTTTCTTTAAGCAAAACAAAGGCGGTAATAAATCCGCCGATTGCCCCGCTGATTACTACGCCGATTGACTCGTTGGTTGCACCGCCGATTGTCCAGCCGATTGTCCAGCCGATGGTCCAGCCGATGGTAATCGCAATGACATCCCTCCAAGATGAAAGCGCCTTTTCTTCAAGCAAAATAAAGGATGTAATAAATCCGTATATTGCCCCGATGGTTGCCCATCCGATTGTCCAGCCGATTGTCAATCCGATTACGACGCCGATTAGGATGCCGATTGCCCAGCCGATTGCTATCAATAACACGGCTATCCAACGCGGGTAGATAATCGTTTCAGCGTCGGGCGCGATTTCACTGTTTGAAGCCTTTGCTTTTTGTGATGCAGCCTTTGTCCCATTTCCCTGATCGAAAGTTTCCCCGGTTGCTTCCTGTATACGCGTATCCTGTGTATCAAACCTTGAAACCGCAGATGTCTTATTTTTAACAGGTTGTTTTTTTCCGATTGTTCCTAACAAAGTTTCTTCCAGCGTATCGCCAAAAGCCTGAGCATTATGAAAGCGGTTTTCCTTTTCTTTCGCCAATGTCTTAAGCAGCATCTTTTCAACAGCATCAGGCAAGTTTGGCGCAAACGACTTCGGCCTTGGCAACGGTTCTGTAACTTGCTTGACCAGCACTGCCATAGGCGTGTCGGCTTGATACGGTTTCCTTCCTGTCAGCATTTCATACAACACCACGCCAAGCGAATAAACATCCGTGCGCGCGTCCACGCCTTGTCCCTGAAATTGTTCAGGCGACATATATTCTGGAGTTCCCACGCCCATTCCCGTGCTGGTCAGGTCGGTCGTTTCTTCGTCGGCGAGGAGGATTTTCGCAACCCCAAAATCTGTCAGCATCGGCTCGCCAGATTGTGTAATGAGGATGTTAGAGGGCTTGACATCGCGGTGGATGACGCCCTGTTGGTGGGCATAATGCAGCGCGCGCGCAATAGGAATCAGCAAACAGACGGAATCTTCCCATGGCATTGACTTACCCAGCCTTTGTTTTAGCGTCCCGCCGGGTAGATACGGCATGACAAGGTAAGGTTTCTCATCATGTTCGCCGTAATCCGTGATGGCGACGATGTTGGGATGGGTTAACTTAGCCAGCGCTTTCGCTTCGCGCTCGAAGCGTTTGAGGGTCCGCCCCATCGTTTCGAGAGTCAATTTTTCGGTGCGGATGACCTTGACTGCCACATCGCGTTCCAAGCGCGTATCGTAGGCTTTGTACACGATTGCCATCCCACCTTCGCCGAGGCGCTCGAGGATGTGGTAACGTCCGAGAGATTGACCAAGAAGATTTTCCATACTGCCTCGTAAAAAATTAGGAAAGCTTGCAATTTACCTGATACAGGCGCGTATCGGGAAGGATTATAGTGGGAATATAAAATTCCTTCCGCTTTTCGATTTCGGCGATAGAGAAACTTGTGTTTACTGCGCTGGCAAAGATGTACTCAATGTCCGCGCGACAAAGTTGTTCAAAATTTTCGGGGGTGGAAAATTCGTATTCCAAATCAAGTTTCTCCGTTTTGATGCCTGTCAACGGAGTGATCCAGACTCCGGCATCGGTGGGGGTCTTGACGTTTGGGGAACTGATATCTGCCGAGATAAGCACGAGAGCTTGTTTGCGCGCGTGATTAGCAAGCCACCCAATAACAAATTGATCGTCTACTCTCATATAAATACAACAGGGGTCGGGTCGGTAGCTAGCCGGTGGTCGAATACAAACTGTTATTATGGCAAGGGCGATCAAAGTCAATTGAGCAATCCATTGCCGTTTTCCTTCGGCTGGAATATACAAAAGTAAATCATTTATGATATCAGCCCCTCCAATCCCTGCTAATATCGCCAAAGGAACAAAGAGGGATAGTTGGACAAATGGACGATCCAGAAAATATCCCCCCGTATGGTTGCCCAGAAAGTTCGGCGTAGGCAGACTGGAAAATATCGCGATAAAAATAACAAATGTAAAGATTGCTAGAACCAAATGTTTGTGCCGGGTCTGTAGAGCATAAACCCCTAAAAATACAGCCAGCAGAGTTAAGATCATATCTACCCCTTGAAAGTATGGCAAAATGGCATCATGAAAGTTGGGATTAAGGATGGAAATGATCCAGATAATCAAGATTTCATCATAAAGAAAGAAAAGTGAGTCTTCCTGGGTGATTTTATTTCTGAAGTAATAGATTAAGGCAAAGGCGCATAACGCGCAAAACAGATAGATAATACTACGGCTATGCAACAGCGCCATGCCGAGACAAATAATGCACAACGATATGATTCTTTTACCATCGAATTTAACCTTAGGCGCTAGGGATGCCGCGATCCAGTAGACGACAAAAGGCGAAACAGCCAACGAGGCAATTGCGGGATACTTTCCCCAATTCACTGCAAAAGCCGGCATTGTCCACCCAAAACCTGCAAAAATCACGGTGATCATGCCGGAATTTAGGCGATTATTGCTGAGTCGTTCGGCAAATAGGTAGAGACTCAAAATGAATAAAAGCAAAAACATCTGCCCTATGCCCAGCATGAGTTGTGCTATGCTGAATCTGTCTCCGACTTGTTGGCTCATGACGATAATAAGGCTGTGAAAACCAAGGTGATAATAGCAGCTTGGGTCCAAGGTTTCAACTCCGCAGGAACCGCGTTGAGGCAAAGTTGGATTCTGGAGACTAGCTATTGTTTGGTAATGCTCTGCCGAATCGTAATACAGAGGAAATTCAAGCTGTTTCAAAAAAGCCAGCCTGACAGCGGCGATGAGGAGAATGATAAGTAGAGAACCAATTGACGACGGTCGAAGAGTGGGAAATTGACCGTTCTTGGCTCTCGACAGGAAGAAACCCACGAATCCACCGAGCGAGATTATCAATAGCAAACTGGAAAGTATCGGCAGAGCCTGCGTCCATATTCTGCCTAGCGCGACAATCGCATAGCTCGATACTATGAAAGCGCCAATCCCCGCGCTGACTACCCAGGCAAAAATATCACCTTCATATGGATGATCATTTCTCTTTCGCCACAGCAATAGCCCCAATCCGCCGAGCCCAAATACTTCTATGATCAACAACCCAATAATTACCTTATATTCCCACAGCGCTTGGAATCCATCGTAGATCAGGTTTATGAAGTCAAAAGGTGTCATGGTGAATGACAAGCGGGAAGGAATTCCTACGGATAATTATTGTTCCGGGGAGGTTTTTGAGTGGATGGGGGAGGCTCAAGAGGTGGAATTAATATATTCCCCTGGGCGATCAATTGATCATTCTGTTGGCGAACTTGCATGGTAATTGACGTATTCGATTTAACTTTTGGACCCGTGCAATAGTATTTGCTGACCGATCCGGAGATTTGCTTGCAAGGATATTTGGCGTTATTGATCGTAATGTACATGTTCGATATGCCCGATTGATCAACCTGTAATGTAATCATAAGTTCTTGTTTGAGCAGACCGACAGAATAAACGCAAATATCTTCGTTTGATTTGTTGCAATAATTCAAGTCAATCGTCGTCGTGGTTGGGTTGAGATTCTGCGAACTCTGGGTTGGTTGCAGTGCGGTGTTCTTTTGTTCTGTGGGAGGTTTCGTTGGAACCGAAGGAGCAGTGGGGTTTGATACTCTTGTTGCGGTTGAAACGGGCTGATTCTGGTCTCCATTCCCATTTGCATATGCATACGCAAAAAATATGCCGACGCAGGCAATGCCTGTTAGGACCAACATCCCAACAAGTCCTTGCAACCAGAAAGACTTTTGAGAAGACCTCACAAGTTTATCTTGCGTTCTCGACCCGCGTGTGAAAGAAAGCGCGTCTTCTGTTGCCGTTCGATCCTGGTCAATGGTATCCAGCGTCCCAGTGGGATATCTAGGCTCATTCGTTTTGTTTGGAGCAACGGAAGTGATGGATTGGGGGCCGGTCGATCCCCAAGTTAGTTCTTCCAATGCGTGCGCAAAGCCCCCAGCACTGGAATATCGTTCGCCAACCTTTTTTGACAATGCCTTAACTAACACCGCCTCTACCGTAGCGGGCAGGTTGGGGACAAAGTTTGTTGGTTTGGGCAAAGACTCATTCACATGCTTGAAAATCGTTTCCATTGGCGTATCGCCCAAAAACGGCTTTTGCCCGGTGATGAGTTCGTAAAATACCACGCCGAGGGAGTAGATGTCTGAGCGCAGATCGATCTCTTTGCCCAGCCCTTGTTCAGGTGACATATATTCCGGCGTGCCGATTGTCGCGCGAGTACCTGTAAGATCCATGGTGGCATCTTCCTCGATGATCTTGGCAATACCGAAATCGGCCAGCATGGGCTCGCCCGATTCGGTCAACAGGATATTTGAAGGCTTTACATCGCGATGGATAATATTGTGCTTATGGGCATATTCGAGCGCGTAAGCGATGGGGAGGAGCAATCGCGCCGCATTCTGCCAGGGCATTTTTTTGCCCAGAAATTTTTTGAGCGATCCCCCGCGCAAATATTCCATCACCAGATAGGGTTTCCCCTCATACTCGCCATATTCAATCACCCCAACAATGTTAGGATGGGTGAGTTGCGCCAGTGACTTTGCCTCGCGTTCGAATCGCTTCAACGTCTTGTGAACGATCTCAGGCGCGAACCGCTCGATGCGGATCACTTTGATCGCCACTTCAGATTCGAGCCGCGTGGTAATCGCTTTGTATACGATCGCCATGCCGCCCTCGTCAATACGTTCCGTAATACGATACCGATCTATTTGTGTCCCGACTAGATCTGCCATGATAACCTCATTTTGCCTATTTTACTGGAAATTACAGATTAAAGCTCGAAGTTTCTCCATGTTAATTCAATGCCATTTCATGGTTACAATACCTTTGCCAAAAAAATGATCTAAAAAAGTAGGGCATTTCGGTTAAAGTAGGTTTGCGAAAACAAATTTACATCGAGAAGCCTATGAAAGAAATTGTAGCGCTGTTACAAAGCATTGCGCCAGTAATTTTCACGACAACCTTGCGGTAATTGAGGTAGGTCGTGTACGGCATGTTGGTCGGTAATGGACGGATCACAATATTGGAATTGTCGCGTTGGACGGAGAAAGGCGGTAGTTACCGAACGATCCAACGGTTGTATCATACGCCGATCTTGTGGTTGCAAATCCAATGGATTCTATTCACCCGTGAGTGCTTAGGCATTCGGGTTGCCACAATCATCCATACTGAAGATGTAACCACTTTTCTGGATGAGATTATGCAAAAATGCAGTTCGTCCGTTTTTCTCCGCTCAGATAAGGGCAGTGAGTTCACGGCGAAATCTTCCCAGACCTGGCTTGCTACCAAGAGCGTTGGACCTGCTTTCATTCCGCTGCCGCATAGCTCGTTGAAGTACAAGACCCCAGTGGAATTCGCCGTCCAGTTCAATTCCCAAATCAAAACTGCTTACTCTCTCATTCCTGATGGACACAAAAACTAAAGCAGGTCAAACGAGCCCTTGAATGCCCCCATCTCTATTGAGAGGATTCAAGAGAGGCGATGAGACCAAGCGCTACAAAGAACAATGTTATTCATTTATACGACATCTTTCTATAGCGCTTGCAAAAACTGCGAAAGCGCCTCGTATTAGCAGAGGCGTTTTCGTTTTAATCTCTTGTAGCTATCAAATATATCGAAGCGACAAACATCGTGAGATGTTTGTCGCTTCAGCTTTAAAGCCGCAATCGGATCAGCCCGGCGGGGTATATATCATGTTTACGGCTATAAGTTTCGCCCCACATTGAACCACATTTAATATATACCACACCCTGTTCCCATAAAAGGGAGCGTCCAAGATAAGAAGTAAAATAGGGAGATGAAATGTCCAAACTGTGGAGCAAACTGGCGGCAAAGGAAAGCAGGATTCAATCATTCAGGAAGCCAACGATACAAATGTGGAGAATGCGGGCGGGCCTATACGCCTGTGGCAAAGGAAAAAGGGTATCCGAAGGAAACACGCATGTTGGCGTTGCGGATGTATGTGGAAGGGAGTAGTCAGCGTTCAATTGCTCGCATCTTGAAGGTCAGTCCGCAAAGTGTCTCGAACTGGATCAATGTCTATGTAGCGCAATTGCCGCCAGCGCCAGTCCCTCGCAAGCCCAAAGTGGCAGAGTTGGACGAGTTGTACACCTTTTTGAAGCGTAAAAAAACAAAATCTACGTCCTGACGGTGGTAGATCGAGCCACGCACTGCCTGCTGAGTTGGGATGCGGTCACGGAACGAAGCATAGCCAACCTGCAAGCCTGCCTCGAACGCGCCCCACAAGCCCGACAATACTATAGTGATGCGTTTCCAGGCTACGACAACTTGTATTACGGCGCTCCCTATGAAATGCGCTCGGATAAAAAGGAAACCTATTCAGTCGAAGCCGTCAACGCGGATTTACGTCATTATCTCAAGCGGCTAGCGCGTAGGTCTCGTTGTTTTTCTCGTCGTCTGGATGCTTTACTCAAGAATCTGCGCCTCTTCGCATACTGCTACAACCAACGACAATTGATGAAACGACAATATCCGCAATACAATTTGCCGCTCATTGATTTCCTGTATCCTCTATGATGGACACTCCCAGATAAGGAGCATTGTCTGCTTCAGAAATGATGAGGTGGTGAAGAGTCTGTCCGCGGCGGTGGGGATAATCAAAGAATTGATTTGAACATGAAAAGAGTGGTCATTGTCTATAAAGAACTCCGAGATTTCCAAAATCTCGGAGTTCTATTACATTCATCCCGCCACTGCATACGGGCGGACTTCACGTTCCAGCCGTTTGCCGAGTTGATCTTCAGCAACATTCAGGTTGATCATGCGTAATTTACGCAACGCTGCTTGCTGAATATTGGATGGCAACTTCCGCGAGCGTTCACGTTGATAAATTTTCTCTGTCTCGGCATCTTTGAAGGTTTTGATCACACGGCTATTATATAGTGTGATGCGCTAAATGCCAAACGCTATACATCAAGATCCGATCAGTTCCTGCTTTCGGAGATAGAAAAGCTGGCGATTTTACATACCAATGCAGAAGTGCGTGCAAAAAATATTCTTAATGTGGCTGTCGTAATTGGAACGCATTTAGGTCCCAATGCCATTGGTTTTGCGGCAGTGAAAAAGTAAGGTTTAGAAACATATATAATACAAAACCTTAATTTGCATTGGAGGAAACATGAAAAAAGTTTTACTTGTTGTTTTAGTTTTGTTGATTGTCGCTTGCGCCCCGCAAGCAACGGTCGCTCCTGAAGTGACTGATACCTTAACGCCAATTGTAGAAACGCACCCCACTGCTACGGCAAGTGACGAAACGGACATTGAGGAAGAAAACTTGCTGATGAGCGATGAAGAAATGACTGCGAAGATGGTGGCGGATTTTGCCAAAGGCAAGACCGAATTTCCTACCAATCTCAATCAGGAGCAGTACACTGCCTTTATGGAAGAATTGTTACGGGCTTTGGAAACTGGAGAGGTTGTGGATTTAGCAGATTTAAATGAAGCCAATCTAATCCAAATAAGCGAAGCTTTAACTAATCAACTCAATTCTGCTAGAGATAAAAATCCAGCCGTTTACAATGGCGAAGCTGTCATTGATCCAGAAACTGGCAAGCTTCTCAACTATGATGGAAGCCCAGATAAATCTGAAGTTATAGAGATGTACTGGAGCTATGCGGGCAGAGATGAACAAGGCAACGTTAAAATGAGAAATGGCGAAGAAGTCATTACCATTCAAAATAGTGCTGGAATTGAAAATTGGGAAGAAATTTACACTGACCCCAATGACCCTAGAATTGAATGGCCAACTAACATTATAGCTGGAAAAAATATTTCTCCAGCCCAGATTTTAATGGGACCAGATAGACCAAATCCAGTTGTTTTAAGAATGGCCGTACCAATTGGAGAAACTATTGGTGAAGTATATGTAGAAGGTTACGGTAAAGCTTCAGGACTAAGAGTAATGATTTTGGAAGATGATGGAGCAGGTAACATTATTTTTGGTAAAGAAATGGTGGTCGTGGGAAGTCCAGTGATTTTGTTGTTTGAAGGTGGTAAAAATACTGAAAGCGCAACAGCTGGAGCAGTCATTGCTGATTATTCTGGCTTTTGGAAAAACCTAGAACAATACGTTGCCCATTACATGGCAATTCCAACGAATCAGACCTCTGTTTTTGAAAGGGGTTATAAGGGATCTCCAGATAATTACACTGGACTTATTCATGGCCAAGAAGCTTTTGATGTGGTAAGTGGGGAAGATAGCAACGATAAGGACATTTTATTACTAGCTATAGCTTACCTAATGAAAAGGTAGAAATAGAACGGCGACGTCCCCGCCGCCGTTCTCATGACTGGGCATAAAATCCACGGCAGCTTGAGCAAGAGGTCTAATATATAATAGACCTCTTGCAAAAGTCATGATTTGAGTTCCAGGTTGTAAATGGCTGCAATCAAATTGAAACGCAAACCAAAGCGTTTTCGCCGATTGCGGTAGCGTTCACTCAAGATCCGGAAGATTTTCAATTTGCGGATGATGTTCTCGATCACAATGCGTTTCTTGGATAACTTGCGATTGGCGGTCTTTTGTGCCGCGCTCAAAGGATGAAGTTTACTTTTCTTGGCCGGTGTCTGGCTATTCGAGTGCAGACTGGACAATCCTTGGTAGCCAGCATCGGCTAAAATCCAATGTGTTCTGCGACCCTGAGCGACTTTGTTTGAACAACTGAAAATCATGGCAACTTCCGTGACAGAAGTCTGTGGCTAGGATTTGCTCGGTATTCAAGTCGGCCATCAACTGCGCTTTTGGGTATGGCGCTTCTTTTGCCGCTGTAATGCCGTTTTGTCTTTTGGTCGCTCAACTGGCTGTTCAGTCACATCTACTAGCACAATTTCAAAGATCGTATCGCTGGGTTGCAACGCTTTTGCCCGGGCAGGTGAAACTGCTTGGATTGGATCAGCACATTTCAACCTTTTGGATGGTGCGACAGACCGTTGACTCGCTGACGCCATAGGTCAAGCCAATGTGAAATTCAGTGCGATATTCACGCCAGTACATCAAGGTCATCAGTAACTGGTCCGCTCGCTTGAGCGTAGTTGGCCTGCCAAAGTTACGCAAGCCTGCTTCCATGATTGCCAGCATTTGTTCAAAGGTGTTGCGCTGGACGCCTGTGCATCGTTTGAAGTCTTCATCCTTGAGGTTTTGTACGGTTTCGTATCGCATGCACCTATTATGGCACACTTATGCAAGAGGTCTAATGCAAAACCTTAATTTGCATTGGAGGAAACATGAAAAAAGTTTTACTTGTTGTTTTAGTTTTGTTGATTGTCGCTTGTACCCCACAAGTAACGGTCGCTCCTGAAGTGACTGCGACTTCCATTCCGCCAACTGAAACCGCCGTTCCAACCGCGACGCCAGATCTCGAAAAAGAACTTCGGGCAGATGTAATCGCTCAAATTCAAGCAGACCCAAATTATCAATCCTCATATGTGCAAGCGCTTGAAGAAATCAGCGGACAATCCATCTCTGAAACTTGTGCGGACTTCGTATTCAAACTTGGCGCGCTCGACGAAAATCTGGCGGATTTCACCTTCGGCATCAACCAATATGGTATTTGTTACGCCAAAAGTGATGACGGCAGTCAGATAATTTTTGACAAATGGGACGCCAATGGACCACTTTATGTCACCAGAGCAGCTGGCTTTGACTTATTGTCTAAACTCAATCCTCAAGCAACTGATGGCAAAACTGAGGAAGATTTTTCTTTAGAAGAAAATGCTGCTAATACTTTTGCCGTACTAAAAGATGATCAAGGCAATTTGACAGAAGTTGGCGTTGGCATCAATGGTCAATGGGGAACAACGGGATCAACCGAACTAGTCGCTACTCCTACAGCTCCATCAGCGAACAGCGAAACTGATCTGGAGGAAGAAAACTTGTTAACTAGCAATCCAGAGGTGATTGCTAGTATGGCAAGTGATGTTTTGTCAGGCAAAACAGAGTTCCCAAGTGATGTTAATCCAGAGCAATATTCTGCCCTAGTAAAAGAAATGAATGCTCAAAGAGGATCTAAGCCTGTTTACGTTGAAGCCGTTGACGCAAGTGGCAATCCAACAGTCATGTTCTACAACACTGAAACCAGAAAATTTGAAACTCTCAAAGGAACGTATGAGGATAACAAAGAAATCATCGATCAACATGGTTTCGATATCTATGTAGAAATTGGTCGAAATGAACAAAACAACTAACCACTTACACCCATCCAGATACTGGAGAAGAAATCGTAGTTGAAAACAGTGGCAACATAGATTGGGATTGGGTTGGTGATAAAAACAATGCTGGTGAAAATATTAGTCAAGAAGCACTAGCAAGCCAAATATTAGGCCTTTCATTAGGTAGAGGTGATAGCATATTACAAGTAATAACAATTAATAAAAATCCCGCAGAAATGGTTTTTGCACAAGGAAAATATTCTGGATACAACTGTGTAGAAGTGGCAATCGTTAGAAATGGCGTTGGAATTAGAGCTTTTGTTGGAGCAGACGGAGGATTAATTCTTGTTGACGGAAACACTGGAGAAGAAAAAATGCTTGGAAGATTGAATGGTTCTAGTGAAAGAAAAAGCATTAAAGAAAATATGGTTTATTATGTGCTTGTTCCTAGCAATCAAGATGAACTATGGAGAGTATCAAGAGCAGAAATAGACCAATTGGAAAATGTTGCCGACGCAGATGAATCATATGATGAGTTGGTAAATAGCTATTCCGCTGATGGAGTTGTAATCGTTAGATCTCCAGCAATTGTTTTGAGAAACAAATAAATAAACCGCTTGCTTTTGGCTAAAAATCAATGCTAAACTGATTTATACAATGAACCCCTTGCATAAGAGCGCCATAATAGGCGCATGAACTACAACACAATCGAACTTCTAAACGAGAGAGACTTTAACTAGATGCTGGCAGTCGTCGCAAAAAAATTGCGGGACTTCGGGAGACCGCCCAAAGGCTAAGCGCTTTTTATCAACGCGTCGTATTGGCGGCGGACTTCACGCATGTCGTCCCACATGAGCGATTTAGGCGAGCCGGGCGCGCGCGATTGATTCCGCAATAAATAAGAGGGATGAAAAATCGGCATGAGCCGACGCCCGTCCGACTCAATCCATTTGCCGCGCAGAGAGGTGATGCCCGTCTTTTGCAAAACGGATTGACACGCCACATTGCCGGTCAACAAAACAATCAACGGGTTGACGAGGCGTATGATCTCAAAAACAAAGGGGCGATAGAACGCAATCTCTTTATCGTTCGGCTTGCGGAAGTTCGCCCCGTTCGCGCCGGGCGGCAACCGAAAAACGGAATTGATGATATACGCGTCGTTCTCGGAATCAAATTCCGCCGCTTGTAAGATTTTATCCAACAGTTGACCGGCGGGACCGACGAACGGCTTGCCCTTGATGTTCTCTTGCGGACCCGGCGCCTCGCCGACGATGAGCAAACGCGCGCGCGGATTGCCGCGGCTGACGACGATATTCGTTCCCGCGTCTGCCAGCGGGTCGTCGGTCAATCCGTGAAGCGCGGGGAACCGCCGTCGGCGTGCTGGCAGATAGTTTGGAGAAACAGGTCAAAAGTCGGAAAGAAGCGTTAAGTCGCGGCGATCTATGTTTGATCACGCCATACAGTCCCAATGCGGGGTTTTCCGTCGGCGCGGCAATGGGTCGCAATCGCCTCATTTATTGTCTTGCCGATTACGCGATCGTCGTCGCCTCCGATGCAGAGACGGGCGGCACATGGGCAGGCGCGACCGAGACTCTCAAGAACAAGTGGATTCCCGTTTTTGCGCTGGAGCATGAACACATGCCGGAAGGGAATACCTTGCTCCTGCAAAAAGGCGCGCTGGCGTTTCCGCATCCATTTACGGAGAAGCCCGTGAAACTGCCTGAATGGCTGGAAGGAAAAACCGCAGGTTTGCCGATGCAACCGACACAACAAAATTTGTTTTAGTTTGGCTGTCTCAATCGGACAATTTGGTGAAACAACGAGACTGAAAGAGTTTGCTCAATCTTCTCAAATCTCTTATTACAAAGTCAAAACAATCCCTCCAATGGGGTACAAATCCAGCATACGGCTATAAATTTCGCCCCTATCTATATATGCCAGATACGGCATAACGAGAGCCGAATCTTTCTCAAGGACTGCAAGCGGATTTAGCGTGATTTCAACCTTAACTTGCGATTCTTGTTGATGGTTGCTTGTTCGATCAACGTATCAATTATTTGTTTCAGTAGTAAAAAACTAGGGCGCTCCTCATCATCTTGAGGAGCAATGTTTTTAATCCTTGAATGCTGCCTATAAATCTGCAAAATGCACAGCCAATTCAGTCTCCTAGTCGTTTTGCTGCAGAGGTTAAGTCGAAACGATGAGTAAGCATTGGAAGCGGCGCGACCCGCTCTTGTGAGAACGCGTTGAAACTTGTATAATGCTACGGTAAAGTTGTAAGACAAATTAGCGCGACAAGCCCTATGGTCAAGATGTTTCGCATGAATAAAATATCTCCGGTTATTTTTACTCGAGCCTCCTTCGTTTTATTGGCTCGAGATTCTCTGAAAGAAGAAGGAGTTTATGCGTCCGTTACAGAATGTTCGAATTTTAGATATGACTCGCGCCCTCGCCGGCCCCTATTGCACGATGATGCTCGGCGATCTCGGCGCGGACGTGATTAAAGTAGAACGCCCCAAAAGCGGCGACGAGAGTCGCGGCTGGGGACCGCCTTTTGTGGGGAAGCCTTACGGCGCGTATGCGGGCGAGTCCGCTTATTTTCTAGCCGCCAATCGCAACAAACGCAGCATCACCGTCAACCTTCAAAGCGCCGAAGGGCAGGAAATTGTGCGCCGTTTGACGGGCGGCGCGGACGTTCTTGTAGAAAATTATCGTACGGGCGATTTAGATAAATTCGGACTCGGCTACGACGACTTGCATCGCCTCTATCCCAAATTGATTTACTGCTCGATCAGCGGCTATGGGCGCACGGGACCATACGCCGAACGCCCAGGCTACGACGCCATCATCCAAGCCGAAGGCGGCATGATGAGTCTGACCGGTCCCGTCGAAGGACCGCCGTCGCGCGTCGGAATTCCCATCATTGATATTACCTCCGGCATGTTCGCCTCAACCGCGATTCTGTCCGCTTTGCGCGCGCGCGACCTGACGGGCGAAGGGCAGTTGATTGACATCTCGCTCTTCGACGCGCACATCGCTTTGTTAACCAACGCCGCGTCAAATTATTTGATTGGCGAGCAACCTCCGCGCCGACAAGGCAACGCCCATCCCAACATCGCCCCGTACGAAATCTTTCCTGTCAGCGACGGCTGGATTATGGTCGGCGCGGCGAACGACCGCCAATGGGCGACTTTATGTAATATTATGAATCGTACCGATTTATTGAATGATGCGCGCTTCGAGGGCAACTCGAAGCGCGTCGCGCATCGGGTCGAGTTGCTGGCGGAGTTGAACCAAACGTTCTCGCAACGCAACGCCCGCGAGTGGCTGGACGCGCTCATGCAAGCCGGCTTGCCCTGCGCGCCGATTAACAATCTGCCGCAAGTTTTCGCCGACCCGCAAACTGAGGCGCGCAATATGATCTTAGAGACGCAACATCCTACGGCTGGCGCAATCCGCATGACGGGCTTCCCATACAAACTTTCCGCCACGCCCGCCGAAGTTCACGCGCCGCCGCCGACGCTCGGTCAGCACACGGACGAAATCCTCGCGCAATTGCGCTATTCGGATGAAGAGATCGCCGTCTTGCGCCAAAAGAACGCGGTGTAAGTTTTTGTCGTTGACGATTCGCTATAAAATAATTGAGAAGAGGGAACATGGAGTTTATAAAAACAGAAATTCGATCTGGCGCATACTACGACTCGGTCGTGTTGATGCATTTACAGCGTTCGTTGCTCGAACTGCCCGGCGTGCTGGACTCGGGCGTGGTGATGGGCACCGACGCTAATAAAGAAGTCTTGGAGCAAAGCGCTTTGTTAGTGGATGAAATTAAATCGGCGGGCGCGGATGATTTAATTATCGTCGTCAAAGGCGCGGATGAAGTCCAAGCGACATCCGCGATTAACAGAGTGGACGAGTTGATTGCGGCGCGGCGCGGCGGCGGCATTGAGCAGGACTATCGCGCTAAAACGCTCGATACCGCCGCGAAGATGAACCCCGCCGCGCAGTGGGTTTTAGTCTCTGTGCCGGGGCGTTACGCGGCAGGCGTTGCGCGAGAAGCGCTGGGCTTGAACAAAAACGTCTTCTTGTATAGCGATAACGTCTCGCTCGACGATGAGCTTTCCTTAAAGAAAGAAGCCGCCGAAAAAGGCTTGCTAGTGATGGGACCGGACTGCGGCACGGCGATTATTAACGGTATAGGGCTGGGTTTTGCCAACAAAGTGCGACGCGGCGCGATCGGCATGGTGGCGGCTTCGGGAACGGGCTTGCAGCAAGTCGCGCTGCGCATTCATCAAATGGGCGGCGGGATGACGCACGCCATTGGCACGGGCGGACGCGATCTTTCGGAAGCGGTCAATGCCGCCACGCTGCGCCAAGCGCTGGACGCGCTCAACCGCGACGAGAACACCAAAGTCATCGTGTTACTCTCCAAGCCGCCTTCTCCTAAAGTGGCGGCGGATATCGTCGCAGCGGCGCGCAAGGCGAGCAAACCCGTTATCGTCAATTTTATCGGATACGCCGCATCTATGCGTAAAGTGGATAACGTAACCTTTGCAACTACGTTTGACGGAACCGCGCGACTGGCGATTCAAGCCGAGCAAAATCCCGAAGCGGAAGCGCAAGAATTGAACGTAGCGCGCTTTACGGAAGGACAGCGTTATCTGCGCGGATTGTTCTCAGGCGGCACGTTGGCTTATGAAACGCAATTGATTTTGCGCGATTACCTGCCCGCCGTATATTCCAACGCGCCGCTTGATAAAGCGTTGAGCCTGCCAGACCCGCTCGTCAGCCAAGAGAATTCTATTGTTGATCTCGGCGAGGACGTTTTCACCGTCGGGCGTTTGCATCCTATGATGGATAACGATTTACGCATCCGCCGTTTGGAGAAAGAAGCGCGCGATCCCGAAACGGCGATCATTTTGTTGGATGTCGTGCTGGGTTATGGTTCGCATCCGAATCCCGCCTCGGAGTTAGCGCCTGCCATCGCCAAAGCCCGCGCCGCCGCCGAAGAAGCGGGGCGCTATCTCGAAGTCGTCGCTCTTGTGGCGGGAACGGACGAGGACCCGCAAAATATGGACGAGCAGATTCGTCTATTAAAAGAAGCGGGCGCGATTGTGGAAGTCAGCAACGATGCCGCCGCGCGTCGCGTTGGACGATTGGCGCAGGCGTTGAATCAGCGCGGAGTCAACCCAACGGCGGAGACGAATCCGCCCGTCGCGTTAGAGGCGTTGAATCAGCCCTTAGCCGCCATCAACGTCGGTTTGGAATCCTTCTTCGAGGCGCTGACGGCGCAGGGCGCGGAAGTCGTTCATGTGGATTGGAAACCCGCCGCGGGCGGCAATGAAAAAATGATGGATATTTTAGCGCGTATGAAAAACAGAAAGTAAAGGAGCATTTTTATGGATATCGAAAAAGCAAACGACACAGCGATTGAACGCATGATGGAATCCCGTCCGATGTTAATCGGGATGGGCATCGCGCGCGACGTCATCCCCGGCATGAGCGACGATCTGCTCATGCACGCCGGTCCGCCGATCACTTGGGCGCGCGCTTCGGGTCCGATGCGCGGCGCGATTACGGGCGCGTTAATCTATGAAGGCAAAGCCAAAGATATGGCGGAAGCGCAAGCGTTGGTCGAATCGGGCAAAATCAAGTTAGAGCCGTGTCATCATCATCACGCGGTGGGACCGATGGCGGGAGTCACTAGCCCGTCTATGTGGGTCTATATCGTCGAGAATAAAACTCACGGAAATAGGACGTTCTCCAACGTCAACGAAGGCTACGGCAAAGTGTTGCGCTATGGCGCGTACAGCGAAGACGTGCAAGAACGCTTGCATTGGCTTAACGATACGATGGCGCCCGTGTTGGCAAAAGCCATCGAATTGAGCGGCGGGTTGGATATGCGCGCATTAATTGCGGAAGCCTTGCACATGGGCGACGAAGGACACAATCGCAATAAAGCCGGCTCGTTTATGTACACTGCGAAACTTGCGCCTTTTGTTGCGCAAGCTGCGCCTAATTCGGAACTTGCCGCGCAAATTATCAAATCGTTGGGCGATAACGCCTTGAGCGTTTTGAATCCCGTGATGGCTGCTTGTAAAGCGATGGCGGAAACTGCGCACGATATTGAAGGCAGCACGATCGTTTCGGTTATGGCGCGCAACGGCACGGACTTTGGTATGCGCGTCAGCGGGTTGGGCGATCGCTGGTTCACCGCGCCAGTGGCGACTCCGCAAGGGTTGTACTTCCCCGGCTTCAGCGAAGCGGATGCCAGCGGCGACATCGGCGACAGCACTATCACCGAGACGGCTGGCATTGGCGGATTTGCGATGGCGACTGCGCCCGCGATCGTGACGTTTGTGAGCGGCAAACCGAAGGACGCTATTAATGCGACTTTGGAAATGTACGAAATTACGCACGGCGAACATAAATATTTCACAGTCCCGCCGTTGGATTTTCGCGGAACGCCCACTGGCATTGATATTCGCAAAGTGGTCGAGACGGGCATCACGCCGCGCGTCAACACGGGCATTGCCCATAAAGACGCGGGTGTTGGGCAAATCGGCGCGGGCTTGGTGCGTCCGCCTTTTGAGATGTTCCAAGAAGCCTTCATGGCATACGCGGAGAAATACGGCTTCGCTTAATCGCGCTATTGCATATCATTATATTGAAAGGAGAAAAATCTATGGCTCAATCGGCAGTTGATATTTTGACTCGCGCAAAATGGTTTGATCTCACTCAAGCCTTAAGCATTTTTACGCCGCCTTTCCCCGGCGAAATGCCTTTGCAAGTTCAGTTCTTCAAACGGCTGACAGGTTCGTTCATCGGCGGACAAGGCGCGAACGGGCAGTTAATCGAGTGGAGCAATAACACTGGCACGCATCTGGTCGGACCGCGCGCTTTTCATTCGGGCGCGCGCGCCATCGCCGACATTCCGCTCAGCGATTTGTATGGCGAAGGCGTCGTCGTGGATATTTCTGACGCGGTTTCGGATTACAGCCTGTACACGCCCGAAATGATCACCTCGCGCGTCGAAGTCAAACAAGGCGACATTCTCATCATCAACACGGGTTATCACAAGTACGGCTGGGATCAACCTGACGTTCGCAATCAAGCGGCGCAAGGCGGCGTGGAAAATAAGGAATTTGGTTATTACCTGCGCCATCCAGGACCCTCGCCTGAATTCTTCCAGTGGGCGTTGGATATGAAACTCAAACTGGTCGGCGTGGACTGCGGCTGCGCGGAACATCCCATGAACACCAATTTGCGTTACATGCACGCGCGCGAATTTGAAAAAGCGGAAGCCAAACTCAAAGAGACGCACGGCAAAACGTGGGACGAACTTTTCCCGCCCGAAAAATATTATGAGTTAACGCACGTCGTCATGCCTAAATCGGGTTTGTTGTTGGCGGAAGCGCTCGGCGGGCAAATTGACGAACTCAAAAATAAACGCGCTTGGATTATGGTCAATCCCGTTCCGTTCATGGAAGTCGAATCGGCGTGGAGTCGCGTCGCCGCGTTGTTGCCGCCCGACGACATGGACGCCAATCAATTCTTCGACGCGCTGCGCGCCGCGCCTGTTTTCGATATGACCGTTCCTTTTAGCGTGCAATCTCCGCAATGGGCGAATTACGTTCCGCTCAGCGTCAACTACACCAAACGAGTCGGCGGACAATACTTTGGCATGGGACGCAACAACGCGCACTGCCGCGCCAGTTTCCATCTCGCCACGCACATGGACGGCGAGCGCCACTTCTATGTTACGGGTCGCACTATCGGGCAAATGCCTTTCGACTATTGGTTCGGTACGGGCGTAATCGCCGACATCTCCAGCATGGTCAGCGATACCAGCGTCTATTCGCCAGAGATGATCGAAAAAGTTGCGGACGTTCGCAAAGGCGATATTTTGATTGTCAAAACAGGCTATAACAAATACGGCTGGAATAGCCCCGACTCGGACGAATTCCGTTACATGATTCGCCACCCTGGTCCCTCCGCCGATTTCGCGGATTGGTGCGTAGAAAAGGAAATCAAATGGCTGGGCGTGGATTGCGTGGCGATGGAACATCCCATGAACACGATTCAACGCAACTGGCATCCGAAGACCTTTGAAGAAGCCAACCGCAAGTTGATCGAAGCCTTCGGAAAAAGTTGGGATGAGATGTACCCGCTCGATCAGTATTATCAGGATATGCACCTCAACCTCTTCCCAAAGCACATCATCCACGCCGAGAACTTAGGTAAAGACCTCGCCGACCTCAAAAGCGGACGTTACTTCATCGGCTGCTTCGTGCAAAAAGGCATGGAGTTGGAATCATGCTGGGGTCGTTTCATCGCTTTTAAAGAATGATTTTAGTTACAGGCGCGGCGGGCAAAACGGGACGGGCGCTTGTGCGCGCCTTGTCCGCGCGCGGAGAATCCGTGCGAGCGTTCGTCCGCCGCGTCGAACAAATCGCGCCGCTCAAAGCGTTGGGCGCGCAAGAAGCGCTGGTCGGCGATATGCTTAACGAAGCCGATTTGAAATGCGCAACGGACGGCGTGCGGGCGATTTATCACATTCCGCCGAACGTCAGTCCGCACGAAGTTGAAATCGGCGAATGCGTTATCGCGGCGGCGCAGGCGGCGGGCGTACAACACTTTGTCTATCACTCCGTGCTGCATCCGCAAGTGGAAGCCATGCCGCATCATTGGCTGAAAATGCGCGTGGAAGAAGCGCTTTTCGCCAGTGGATTGCCCTTTACCATTTTACAGCCTTGCGCCTACATGCAAAACATAGCGGCGCGCGAGTCTTCCATCCGTGAACGCGGTGTTTATTCCATTCCCTACCCGCCGCAAACACGCTTAAGCCTTATAGACGTGGAAGATGTGGCGCAAGCCGCCGCCGTCGTTTTGACCGAACCCGATTGGTATAATGCCGTCATCGAGTTGGTCGGCACGGCGGGGATGACGCAAAGCGAAGTCGCGCTTGTGTTAAGCGAAGCGCTTGCGCGTCCAGTCGAGCCGCAAGAAATCTCCCTCGCGGAATGGCAGACGCAAGCCCGCGCCGCAGGAATGGGCGAGTATCAAATCGAAACGTTGCGCGCAATGTTTCGATATTATGCGCGGCAGGGGCTGAGCGGCAATCCGCGCTTTTTGCAACTTTTGCTGAAAAGAGCGCCAACGTCTTTTGCGGAATACGTCCGAAGAACGATGGCTGAACCTTTTGTAAGTCAACTTTCCGCACAACCTGCGGATTAATAAGGAGAACGTGTATGAAGCCAGCGCCATTTGCATATTATGCGCCGACAACGCTCGATGAAGCGCTGTCTCTGCTAAGCGAACACGGCTACGACGCGAAAGTATTGGCGGGCGGACAAAGCCTCGTGCCGATGATGAACTTCCGCATCGCTCAACCTGCCGTGCTCGTTGATATTAACAACATTCCCGACCTCGCCTACATCAACGCCGAAGAAGGCGGCGTGCGCGTAGGCGCGTTGACCCGTCACCATCAATCTGAAACCAGCCCCGTTATGGCGCGACACGCCCCGCTGATTTATTCAACCATGCCGAAGATTGCGTACCCGCAAGTGCGGACGCGCGGCACATTCGGCGGCAGCCTTTCTCACGCCGACCCTTCCGCCGAACTGCCTACCTTAACGACGACGCTCGACGCGAAATTCCGTCTTGTCAGTCAATGCGGCGAACGTTGGGTTTCCGCCCGCGAATTCTTTCTCGGTTTATACACCACCGCGCTAGAGCCTGACGAAATCCTTATCGAAGGCTTCGTCCCTGAATTGCCGCCGCGTTCGGGTTGGTCGTTGCAGGAAGTCAACCGTCGCAAACACGATTTTGCGCTGGCGGGCGTTGCCGCCGTCCTCACATTGGACGAAAGCGGAATCTGCCAAGATGCGCGGCTCGTGTTCTTAAGCGTCGGTGATCATCCCATGTACGCCGAACGCGCCTCGAATTTGCTCAAAGGGCAAGCGCTTACGCCCGAAGCGATTCGCGCCGCGACAGAACTGGCGACAACCGAAGAGATTGACCCAGGCGACGACATCCACGCCACGGCGGATTTTCGCCGTCATCTTGCCAAGACGCTCTGCCAGCGCGCCATCGAACAGGCGCATCAACGCGCGCAGGGAAAGCAGTAGGAGATAATTATGGAAGCGACGACTCAAAAAATTGAACTAAGCGTTACTGTCAACGGGACGCGCTACGAGCGCGCAATCGAGCCGCGCATGTTGTTGAGCGATTTCCTGCGCCACGAGATCGAATTGACTGGCACGCACGTCGGCTGTGAACACGGCGTTTGCGGCGCTTGCTCGGTGCTGATGGACGGCGAACCTGTGCGCTCCTGCCTCATGTTTGCCGTGCAAACGCAAGGACATGAAATCACTACCGTCGAGGGCTTAGGCGCGGTGGACGCGCTCAGCCCAGTGCAGCAGGCTTTTCACGAAGCGCACGGTTTGCAATGCGGATTTTGCACGCCAGGCATTCTCACTACCGTAACCGCTTTTCTTGAAACGAATCCCAATCCCAGCGAAGAAGAAGTCCGTGAGGCGATTTCGGGCAATCTGTGTCGTTGCACGGGCTACCAACATATCGTGGACGCTGTCCTTTTGGCGGCGAAGAAAAAGCAGGCGAGTTAGGAGGCGCAATGGACAAGAGATTAATCGGCAAACGCGTTGTGCGTAACGAAGACCCGCGTCTGCTGACGGGACAGGCGCAGTACGTTGACGACGTAAACTTGCCAAACATGGCTCATGCCGCTATGTTTCGCAGCGAGTACGCTCATGCGCGCATCCGCAGCATTGACGTTTCCAAAGCGCGCGCTTACCCAGGCGTGATCGCGGTTTATACGGCGGAAGATATGGGCGCAGACTGTTATCCTGGTCCGCCGTTGGTGTCGCCGCCGCCCACCGTTAAGGACGTAATTTTCAATTCGCGTAGGCAAGTTCCGCTAGTGAAAGATAAAATCCGCCACGCGGGCGAGATCATCGCCGTCGTCATCGCCGAGACGCGCTACATCGCCGAAGACGGGTTGGACTTAATCGAAATTGAATACGAACCGTTGCCAGTCGTCGCCGATATCGAAAAGGCGCTCGAACCCGACAGCCCGCTCGTGCATGACGATCTTGATTCAAACCTCGCCGCGCATCTCGTTCAGAAAAAAGGCGATTATGAAGCGGCGCGCGCGTCGGCGGATGCGATCATTCAACGCCGTTTCACTATCGAACGCGGCACGGCGGCTGCGATGGAAAATCGCGGCATCGTCGCGCAGTGGGACGCAAAATCCGAAGCGCTGACGGTTTGGGATACCACGCAAGCGCCGATTCCCATCCGCAATGGGTTAGCGGCGCGGCTCGGTCTGTCTGAAAGCAAAGTGCGTGTTATTGCGCCTTTCATCGGCGGCGGATTCGGTCCCAAAATTATGATGTTCTATTCCGAAGAAATGCTCGTCCCTTGGCTGGCAATTAAACTGAATCGCCCTGTCAAGTGGATTGAAGACCGCCGTGAGAATTTTTACGCTACCACGCAAGAGCGCGGGCAGGTGCATGAAGTCGAAATGGCGTTCACCCGCGACGGAAAAATTTTGGGCATCAAAGACGATTTCATCCACGATACAGGCGCATACGATCCTTACGGCTTAACCACGCCGCTCAATACGCAAAGCCACGTCATGGGCGGCTATGACATTCCAAACTTCACTTCCGAATTCAGAGTGGCGTTCACCAATAAAACCATCGTAACCCCTATGCGCGGCGCGGGTCGCCCGCACGGCATCTACGTCATCGAACGCATGATGGATATTGCCGCCAAAGAATTGGGCATTGATCGTGTTGAAATTCGCCGCCGCAACTTAATCAAACCCGACGCCTTTCCCTACGAACACGGCATTATTGATCAAGCCTTCGCGCCGCTTATTTTTGACAGCGGCAATTACGAAGCGGTGTTAAATGAAACGTTGAAAGCCGTCGGCTATGAAAAATTTATCAAGGAAGAGCAACCGCGCTATCGAGCGGAAGGTCGGCGCGTCGGCATTGGCGTGTTGCCTTTCATCGAGACGACCGGCGTCGGTCCGTACGAAGGCGCGCGCGTAACCGTCGAAGCCAGCGGAAAAATTGCGGTCGCCACCGGCGTCGGCACGCAAGGACAGGGGCATTTCACATCCTTTGCGCAAGTCGTCGCCGAGCAATTGGGCGTGGACGTAACCGACGTTCGCATCACTACGGGCGACTCGGCGCACTTCAACTGGGGGACGGGCACGTTTGCCAGTCGCGGCGCGGTTGTGGCTGGCAATGCCATGCACGCCGCCGCAACAATGGTTCGCAAAAAGATTCTCAAACTTGCCAGCAAAGTCCTCAACGCGCCCGAAGAGGAACTCGAATTGGAAGACGGCATGGTGCGCGTGGCGGATATTCCGCAGAGTTCGATCAGCCTTAGCGATTTAGCGGCTTTAGCGAATCCGCTGCGCGGCGCGGTCGAACCCGGCACCGAACCGGGGCTGGAAGCGACCGCTTATTACGGTCCCCAATACGGACCAACCGCCTTCGGCGTTCATGCCATGATCGCGGAAATTGATGCTGAAACGATGATGATCAAAATCCTGCGTTATGTCGTTACCGAAGATTGCGGCACGATTTTGAATCCGCTTATTTTGGAAGGACAAATTCACGGCGGCGTCGCGCTTGGGTTGGGCAACGCCTATTACGAAAAACTGCATTTCGATGAAAACGCGCAATTGCTCAACGCCTCTTTCATGGATTATCTGCTGGTCGGTTCGACTGAAATGCCGCGCATTGAAGTGCATCACCTTGAGACTCGTTCGCCGCTCAACGAATTAGGCACGAAAGGCGTGGGCGAGGCGGGCGCAATTCCCGTCCCGGCTCTATTCGCGCAAACTATGGAAGACGCGTTATACGACTATAATCTGGAAATCAGAGAAACGCCGCTCAATCCCAATCGTTTGTTTGGGATTGCGCGCAAGGAGAAAACGGCATGAAGTTGTCAGGCGAGTATGTTTTTGACGGTCCGCGCGAAGAAGTCTGGAAATTAGTGCGCGACCCCGAAGTGTTGATGAAATGTATGCCCGGCACACAAACCGTCAACAAAATCAGCGACTCGGAATTCACCGGCGAAGTCACGGTGCGCATCGGTCCTTTTGCCGGCGTGTTCGCTGGGCGCGTCATCATCAGCGACGAAGTCCCGCCGCAAAGTTGCACATTAACCATCGAAGGCACGGGTAAAATCGGCTTCCTTCAAGGCGTCGGCGCGATTGAAATGACCGAGTTGGAAGGGCAAAAAACATTGATGAAATACAGCGGCGAGGCGCAGATTGGCGGCAAGGTCGCCAGCGTCGGTCAGCGGCTGTTTGACACGGTTAGCAAGAGCATGATGAAGCAGGGGCTCGACACCCTGAACGGTTTCTTGAAATCAAACGCCGCATAATGGCGATTGGTGATTTTGAATTCGTATAAAATAGAAATAGAAAGGAGGCATACCTCGCATATCGCACAACTCGCTCTAACTGTTTTACGCATGTTCAATTACTCAAAGGAGAAACGAATGTTTAAGAGAAAAACCCTTACTATTGCAACGGCGCTGATGATCGTCGCTAGTTTGATTTTGGGCGCTTGCGCGCCGAAACCCGCCGCGACCGAAGCCCCCGCCGCCAGCGATGCGAAAATCGGCTTCGCCATCGAACACTTCAGCGTCATTGAAGGTACGACTTGGTCTGGCGCGCAAGATCGCGCCGGCAAGCGTCTGCAAGCGAAATATCCCAATGTTGAATATATGTACCGCGAGAACGTCGCCCCCGATCAATCGGTCCCGTTCGCTGAGGAAATGATCGCAGACGGTGCGAAGATTGTCGTCGGCAACGCTGAGTTCATGGGCATGCCGCTGAAAGAGATCGCCGCTAAATATCCTGACGTGTATTTCGTCTCCATCGTAGCCAGCGATTTAAGCACCGAACGTAACTTCATCCGCTACTTCCCGCGCCAATATCAAGCGTTGTATTTGGAAGGTTTAGTCGCGGGCGCGTTAACTCAGACCGGCAACATCGGCGTTGTCTCCGCTTTCCCGAACGTTCAGGTTTTGCGCCGCACCGCCGGTTTCGTGATGGGCGTACAGGACGCCGCGAAACTGCTTAACAAAGAAATTAACATCTATGTCAAGTATGCCGGCGATTGGTATTTGCCGCAAGAAGAACGCGACATCGCCACTACGCTCGTGGATCAATATAAAGTGGACGTTTTGACCCAACAGACCGACTCTGGCTCCACGCTGGATGTGGCGACTGAAAAGGGCGTCTGGTACATCGGTAAAGATATGGACACGGTCGGCGAGTACGGCTGGTCGAACACCGACACCGTTGCGCTCTCCTTCGATACGCGTTGGGAAGTCGGCTATAACATTATGCTGGAACAATACATGGCTGGCAATCAAAACCCGACCACGATTCTCTATCCCGGCATGGAAACGACGATGACCCTCGCCGACGGCACAGTCGTGCCAACGGTGGATTTGATGAACAACGGCAAGACCGGCTTGGACGCAATCAGCCCCAAAGCGCTGCCGCTCATCCCGCAAGAGATTCTCGATCTGGTCAAGCAGCGCCGCGATCAAATGATGAATGGCGAATGGGATCCGTTCACCGATCATGAGATCGTCAGCAACGGCACAGGTCTCGATCTGGAAGGCTTGCCTGTTCCCGCCGCCGGCACGGTGGTGAAGGAAGCGGGCAAAGAAGCGACCGTTGAATTCTTGCTGGCTCAATTCAACTTTGACCTGCAAGGTACGACGATTTTGAAATAACGAACGCCGCAAGTAAAAAGGGACGAAGCCCGCGAGCGGGCTTCGTCCCCCGCATTTTCCGTTAGAGAGCGTTGAAAGATATGTGCGCTTTTTTTAGGCTGACACCGACGGCTTCTCCGTCATGGAATGGTTGAATCTTTATGACTGAAATAAAACAAGGCGATATCGTTCTGCAAGCGCGCGGAATCACGAAACGTTATCCGGGTCTAGTGGCGAACGATCATATTGATTTTGAAATTCGCGCCGGCGAAATTCACGCCATTCTCGGCGAAAACGGCGCGGGTAAGACCACGCTGATGAGCATCCTCTTTGGGTTGACTCATCCCGACGAAGGCGAGATTTATGTCTTCGGAAAAAAGGTCAACTTCCGCTCGCCGTTGGACGCCATTGATCTGGGCATCGGCATGGTGCACCAAGCCCGTAAACTGATTTCCGCGCATACGGTTTTGGAAAATATCCTGCTGGGGCATCCCCACGCAGGCGCGATCTTGGATATGAAAAAAACGGCGGAGGAAGTTAAACAACTCTGCGACGCGTACGGTTATAAAATAGATTTGAACGCCAAAGTTTGGCATCTTTCCGAAGGTGAAAAACAAATGGTGGAGATCCTTAAAGCCTTGTATCGCGGCGCGAAGATCCTCATCATGGACGAGCCGACTTCCGCGTTAGCGCCGCCTGAAACAGAGAAACTGCTGGAAACCATCCAGTTGATGACGAAGAATGAACTGGCGATCGTCCCCTTTATCACGCATAAACTTCCGATCGTGCTGTCGGTCAGCCAGCGCGTTACAGTGCTGCGACGCGGAAAGATTGTCGCCCGCCTTAACACTGCCGAAGCCACGGAACAAAGCCTTGCGATGGAAATGATCGGCAGGGAGGTCTTGTTCAATCTCAAACGCCCCGACGTAAAGATTGGCAAGCCGATTTTACAAGTTGAAAATATCTCAGTACACGACGATAAAGATTATTGGGCAGCGCGCAATATTTCTTTTGAAGTGCGCGAAGGCGAAATCTTCGGCATTGCCGGCGTCTCTGGCAACGGACAGCAACCGCTGGCGGAAGCGTTGGCGGGGTTGCGAAAAGCCTCCGCTGGGCGTGTGCTTTTTGAAAATAAAGACATCACGCGTCTTTCCAGTTTGGAGCGTTGGAAAAAAGGCATTGGCTACATCCCTTCGGAGCAACGCGCCGTCGGCTCGATTGGTGATTTTTCGCTGGTGGAAAACTTGCTGATGAGTTATTACTACGACGATCAATTCGTCAAGTGGGGCTTAATTGACGCGAAGAAGATTCGTCAACTAACTCAAGAATTGATCGAAGAATACAACGTGGCGACTCCCAACCCCGACGTGAAAGCGCGCAATTTATCCGGTGGCAACTTACAAAAGATGATTCTGGCGCGCGTCTTTTCGCGCAAACCGCGTTTAATCATCGCCAACTTGCCGACTCAAGGCTTGGACGTGGGCGCGATGGAATTCGTTCAAAATAAATTGCTGGAAGAGAAAAAAGCCGGCGCGGGCATTTTGCTCATCTCTGAAGATTTGGATGAGATTATGGCGTTGAGCGATCGCATCGCCCCTATGTACGAAGGCGAATTTATGGACATTCTGCCGGGCGGCTCGGCGCAACGGGAAACGGTCGGCGCATTAATGGCAGGGCACAAACAAAAGGCGGTGCAGGCATGAAACTTGCGGGCTATACACTGAAACTCGAAAAGAAAGCAAGTTTTAGCGGCTTAGAAGCGATTCTGATTTCCGTCGTTGCGATTGCATTCGCTTTATTTCTAGTCGGCTTTATCTTTTTGCAAGCGGGCGTAAACCCCGCCGAAGGATATAAAGCGATTTTTACTTACGCGTTCGCTAATTCGTTCGGCGTTCCCTTAACGATTAATCGCGCGGTATTCATCTTATTAAGTTCCTTTGCGTTTATCGTTCCCATCCGCGCCGGGTTATGGAATATCGGTATGGCGGGACAGTTGTACTTCGGCGCGTTGAGCGCTTTCGGCGTGGCATACGCTCTCGGCGCGCGCGTCAGCGGAGCGGTTCTTTCGCCTTGGGTCGTCATCCCATTGATGATCGTCGGCGCAATCGTTGGCGGCGGGCTGATCGGCGCGATTCCCGGCGTTTTGAAGGGACGCTTCAACACGAACGAAATCGTCGTCACTATGATGCTGAATTTCATCGGTTATTGGGTGGTGGCGCACATGATCAAAGAGGGCGGACCTTTCATGGGATCGGGCGGCGAAGGCGAAGGCTATAAACTGCCCGCGTCCATTCAAGCGCCTGTCGTTTCCGGCGTTTCGGTTCTGACGTTGGCGATCGCGCTCATTTTGGCAGTTCTTTTATATGTGCTATTCACGCGCACGCGATTTGGCTATCAGATTCGAGCCTTTGGACACAGCCCAGCCGCGTCGCGTTATGCCGGCATTAGCCCGTTCAAAATCGCGTTTCTGACCTTCGTCATCGGCGGCGCGTTGGCTGGTTTGGCGGGCTATCATTATTTTGGAACGGTGCCAAACCTCAATCAAATTCCAAAAAACTACGGCGACTTTGGCGATATGGCTTTTTACGGAATCATCTGTGGATTAATTTCGCAGGGCAATCCGTTGGCGGCGATTCCGCTGGCGCTGCTTTTTGGCGGGCTGACCAGCGGCGGACGCTATGTGCAAGGCAAACTCCATTTAAGTTACGGCATTGATTATGCTTTGCTCGGCGTGTTGATGATCGTTCTCGTCGCTTTTCAATTTTTCTTCCGTTACCGCTTTGTTTTGAAAAAGGAGTCTTAGCATGTGGGAGTTTTGGATTAGAAGCCTCAACGCTTCGACAATTTTTGCCATCGCTGGGCTGGGCGAAGTGGTCGGTCAGCGCGCGGGCGTGATGAACGTCGGCGTGGAAGGCGCGATGCTCTTCGGCGCGACCATCGGTTTTATCGTCGCCAAAACGACGGGAAGTTATCTGCTCGGCTTTTTAGCGGGCATCGCCATCGGCGCGTTAATCGGACTTTTGCACGCCTTCTTCACCATCACCTTGCACGGCGATCAAGTCGTCAACGGCATGGGCATTTGGATTCTCGGCTTTGGCTTGACGACGTACATCGGTTCGCCGTATGCGGGACCGTTGGGCATGGGGCGCATTCCCACCATCGGCGGTCTTTCTCCGTTCTTCTTTGCCGCGTTGGTTTTGACCTTCGTCATCTGGTTCGTCCTTTTCAAAACGCATTGGGGCTTGAAGATTCGCTCCGTTGGCGAAAACCCCACAGTGGCGGAAGTGTCGGGCATTAACGTCGTTCGCACGCGCTATTGGAGCGTCATCTTCAGCGGCGCGATGATGGGGCTCGCCGGCGCGGTGTACGCGTTGGATTACAACCCCGTCTGGAGTTATAACCTGCTCATGGGCTGGGGCTTCATCGCTTTGGCGTTGGTCTTCTTCTCGATGTGGAATCCCTACATCCTGTTGAGCGGCGCGGTCTTGTTCGGCGCGTTGTGGCAAGTTTCGCTTAACCCCGAATCGTTTCTGCCGAACATCTTCTCGCGTTATATCTGGCGCACCTTCCCCTTCGTCATCACCATCATTATCTTAGTGATCATGTCCACGCATTGGTTTAGTTCGCGCTGGGGCGCAGCCAAACCCGAAGCGCTGGGCTTGCCTTACGAAAAAGATTAAGCGCATATTTTAGTTACAAAGGATTTAGTTATGAAATTTATAGACCTCACCATTCCGCTAGGAGTCGGCACGCCGCCCTGGCCCACGTACGAACCTCTGCAAGTGAAGTACTTCAAACGTCTCGCTCCCAATGGCGCGAACGGACAATTGGTCTCGCACTCCAATCATCTCGGCACGCATCTCGACGGCGAGATTCACTTCCACACGCCCGGCAAGGACATCGCTTCGCTCGATATGGACTTTCTGATTCACGACGCCGCCATTGTGGATTTGAGCGACGTATGCGGCGACTACGACATCTACGACAGCAAGATGATCGAGGAGCGCGTCGAAGTGCGCGAAGGGGACATCCTCATCATCCACACCGGCTATCACCACTTCGGCTGGGACTCGCCCTTCGCGGATGAAATCCGCTATATGGTCAAACACCCCGGTCCCGACCGCGAATTTGCGGAATGGGCGAAAGCCAAAAAATTGCGCTGGATCGGCGTGGACTGCGGCAGCGCCGATCATCCTATGAATACCATCATCCGCGACTGGATGCCGCGCCAAACCCGTCAAGCGGAGAAGGTCTTCCAAAAGAAATTCGGCAAATCCATCGCGGAAGTGTTCGACGATGGCAAATATCAACTCATGCATTTGGAAATGTTCCCCTTCGGCATTATCCACGCCGAATGTTTGGGCGGCGATATTGACCTGCTGCTCAACCGCCGCGCAACCGTCGGTTTCTTCCCGTGGCGTTTTGTGGACGGCGAAGCCAGCATTGGACGCTGCGTCGCCATTGTGGATGACGCCGAATACGAAACGTTGATGGCGCAGAAGGCGAAACTCGCGCACACTAAATTCGGCGACGCCTATGACGCGACGCACGTTGAACGCCTCAACCGACTCAGCCAAGCCAACCTCGCTTAAGGTCGTATGCGTCCAGTTGCTGTTATCGGCGCGGGGATGATTCCCTTTGGCAAAAGAATAGACGACAGCCTGATGGATATGCTCGCCCGCGTCATTGAGGTGCGGGCGAGCAAGAATATCGTCACGAATAAAAACTTTTCCATGGTTGCCTCTACAATCAGTTTAACTCTAAAGGCAAGGTTTTAATTTTTCTATCGGGCGGCGAAAATTTTAAGATGACCCCATCATCAACTTCGGACGATACTGTAGCGCCTCCGCCAGATGCGCGGATTGAATCTCCTCGCTCCCTGCCAAGTCCGCGATTGTTCTTGCTAATTTCAAAATACGATGATACGCCCGCGCTGACAGATTCATCTGACTCATCGCCGCGCGCATCAGGCTCTGACCTTCGTCCTGCAACTTGCAAAACTGACGTATCTCCCCGACACGCATATCGGCGTTGCAGACAATATCGGTTGAACGGGAGTTGGTAGATTGGGAATTGGTAAATCGGGCGAGTTGAATATTTCGCGCCGCTTGAACGCGTTGACGGATCGAGGCGGAGGATTCGCCGAGACGATCTCCGCTCAACTTTTCATAATCCACGCGCGGGACTTCGATGTGGATGTCAATTCTATCGAGCATGGGACCCGAAATCCGTTTTTGATATTTCGTCACGACAGCGGGAGCGCAGGTGCAGGCTTTTTGCGAGTCGCCGTAGTAGCCGCACGGACATGGATTCATCGCCGCAATGAGTTGAAAGTTTGCCGAAAAAGTGAGCGATCCTTTGGCGCGGCTGATGGTGACCACTTTATCTTCCATCGGCTGGCGCATCACTTCGAGGACGCGGCTTCCGAATTCGGGGAACTCGTCTAAAAACAAAACGCCCCTGTGAGCGAGCGAAATTTCTCCGGGCTTGGGAATATTCCCGCCGCCGACAAGGCCTGCATGGGAAATAGTATGATGCGGCGAACGAAACGGACGATGTTTGATGAGCGGTGTTCCCGGCGGCAATTGGTCTGCCACTGAAAAGATTCTTGTCACATCCAATGATTCTTCGATGGACATTTCAGGCAGAATGCCGGGTATGGCTCGCGCCAGCAACGTCTTTCCCGCTCCCGGCGAACCGACCATCAATACATTATGCCCGCCCGCCGCGGCGACTTCGAGCGCGCGCTTTACGTGTTCTTGTCCTTTTATTTCGGCGAAGTCTGTGGGTGTGAACAACGGCTCGAGCGCGTCATCCGCTGAGGGTTGATAAGGCTGAAGTAAACTGCGACCAGATAGATGGTTGTAAAGATCCGCAAGCGTCCGCACGGGATAAATTTCGAGGTCGGGGATCAAAGCCGCTTCGGGCGCATCCGCCTCAGGCACGAACATCCGCTTGTATCCGTTGGCGCGGGCGGTTGCCGCCATCGGTAAAATTCCGCGCGTGTGCCGCACGACTCCATCGAGCGAAAGTTCGCCGACGACGAGCGTGTCGTCAACAACGTCGTGCGGAAGATGCCCCGAAAGAATGATCACGCCGAGCGCGATGGGCAGATCGTACGCGGGACCCTCTTTGCGAATGGAGGCGGGCGATAAATTGACGACGATGCGATGACGTGGAAAATGTAGTCCCGCGTTTTTCACGGCGGTCTGCACGCGCTCGCGGCTTTCTTGCACGGCGGCGTCGGGCAAGCCCACGATGATGACCGCGGGCAAGCCGTTGGAATAATCCACTTCCACTTCGACGATGACGCCTTCGAGTCCGATGACGGCGCAGGAAAATACGCGGGCAAGCATTTCAAGAGTTTATCACAAGGGATGGAAAATCAAGAACGTGAAGCCACAGAATTTTTTCTCAATGATCTCAGCGATCTCTCCCAACGAACATCGGGACGGTGTGTGGCTAAGAATGATTTCGCTCACCGTATCACAACGCAAACAGGAATATCAAATCGTTGACGTTCGTGCCTGTTGGATGGGTGCGGATCAAATCACCGAGCGACTCGAAAAACGGAAACGCGTCATTTCTCGACAGGCTGTCTGCCTCGCTCAACCCCAGCCGATTCGCCCTTTCAGCCGATTCGCCTGTAACCACCGCGCCCGCCGCGTCGGTGGGACCGTCGTCGCCATCGGTGGCAAGCGCGATCAACATCACATTTTCTAATCCGCGCAATTCATTCACTACGGCTAATGCAAGTTCTTGGTTTCGTCCACCTTTGCCATTGCCTTTGATCGTAACTGTTGTTTCTCCTCCTGCGATCAAACAAAATGGACGCGGGCGTTTTGAAATTTCATCGCGCAGTTTTTTTGCCAGCATTACGCCAACGTCACGCGCTTCGCCTTGCAGTTCGTTCGTCAAGATTTCAGAATCAAACCCTTCGCGCTGAGCCTGCTCCAACGCGGCAACCGCCGCAAGTTTGTTGTCGCCAATAATGATGTTTTGCACGCGGGAGAAGATGGGATCATTGGGTTTGAGAGTCTCTACAAGAGAATTGGAGAATTGGAGAATTGTTGGTTGGTTGAATGAAAACTTTTCAAAAGTGAGGCGAGTGTCTTCCATTGTTGTCGGGTCAGGCGCGGTGGGACCAGAGGCGATGGCTTCCAATGAGTTGCCGATCACGTCGGAGAGAATCAGGCTGACGATTTTCGCTTTCGTCGCGCGCGCCAACCCTCCGCCTTTGACTCGGTCCAAGTGGCGGCGGATGGTGTTGATCTCGTTGACGGTCGCGCCAGAGGCTAACAACGATGCGGTAAGCGTTTGTAACTCGTCGAGCGGGATCAACGGCGCGGTCATCAATGCCGAGCCTCCGCCTGAGATCAAGCAGACGAGCGTATCTTCTTCTTTTAATGAGGAGACAAATTCAAGCGCGCGTTCACCCGCGTGGACGGAGCGCGCGTCGGGGATGGGATGTCCGCTGAGGAGGAGCGGAAATGACATCGTGTTCGCGCTGAGCGGAGGATGATCGTCCGCAGACGAAGCGGATGAAGTGTGCTTGCTAATGGCGAGCGCACCCGAAAGCGGATATGAATCCGCTAGGGCGGTCACCATAGAAATGGCGGCTTTTCCAACGGCGAGACCGTAGATGTCTCCGTCCAGCTTCGGCAAATATTTTTTCACCGCCTTGTATGGGTCAACCGCATTCAACACGGCGGAGAGGATTCGCAGAATGCGAGGATCGTTGAGGCTTTGCGTTACGAAACGATTCGCGCCCATGTCTGTTATCATATCAGAACCCCTTACGGTAATGTCATGCTGAGTGAAACGAAGCATCTCTCCCCCCACTGGAGACTCATTGCGGCGGCGGAGATTCTTCGCCCTTCGGGCTCAGAATGACATATGGAGCATGTATGTCAAAACCGAAAGTATTTGTAACGCGAAAGATCCCTGACAAGGGATTCGAGTTGGTCAAAGATTTTTGCGATGTAGACTTGTGGACTGGCGATCTGCCGCCGAGCCGCGATGAATTATTGCAGCACGCGCGCGGCGTGGAAGGCGTTTTATGTCTGCTCACGGATCTGTTCGACGGCGATATGATGGATGCGATTGGACCTCAACTCAAAGTGATCAGTAATTTTGCGGTCGGCTGCGACAATATTGATGTGCTTGCGGCAACGGCGCGGGGCATCTCTGTAGGCAATACGCCCGATGTGCTGACCGACGTCACCGCCGATTTTGCGTTTGCGCTGATGATGAGCGCTGGACGACGTATTCCAGAGGCGGATTGTTATGCGCGCAGCGGAGCGTGGAAGACCTGGCAGCCGATGGCGTTGCTTGGTTTGGAAATGAAGGGCGCTACGCTTGGCTTGCTGGGTTTTGGGCGCGTAGGAAAAGCGATGGCGCGTCGCGCAGCGGGATTTGATATGCGCGTTATTTATTATGATCCACTGGAAACAAAATCGCCTTCCGATGCGCGCGCGACCCGGGTGGAGTTTGAGACTTTGCTTGAAGAATCGGATTTCCTATCGTTGCACACTCCGCTGACGGATGAAACGCGCCATGTGATCGCGGCGGATGCGCTCTCAAAAATGAAGCCGAACGCGGTGTTGGTAAATACGTCGCGCGGTCCGGTTGTGGACCTTGAGGCGCTATATCGCGCTCTTGAGGAGAAGCGCATCTTCGCCGCAGGTTTGGATGTAACCGAGCCTGAGCCTTTGCCGCTCAACCATCCGCTATTTGCGCTCGATAATATTATCGTCACGCCGCATATTGCCAGTTCAAGCAAAGCGGCACGCGACAAAATGGCGTGGATCGCAGCAAAGAATTTGATCGCCGGATTGAAAGGCGAACGCTTGCCGAACTGTTTTAATCCGCGCCTTTGAAGAACTGATCTCGCGATAAATCCCTCGACTATAATTTCTCATGACTGAATTCCGCATCGCGCTTAAGCAATTCTGGACCCGCGACTCATCCATCCTCCTGGGCGGATTCCTCCTCACGGTCTTCCTCATCGTTTACATCTGGTGGCCCCTTGCGGAAGAATACCTCAAATACGTGGACTGGAACGGCGCATGGTGGCGTTACATGGACTGGCTCCTGCTCGGCATCTTCGGGTTCATGTCGGTCACCATCATCGCCCGCGCGAATCTCAAGACCGATCTGCTCATCGTCTTCGTCGGCGTCTGCGGCGGACTGGCGATCGAATCGTGGGGAACGCAAACGAATCTCTGGCATTACTACACCGCTGAACGCCCTCCACTGTGGATCATCCCTGCCTGGCCCATTGCAAGTCTCTCCATTGACCGTATCACACGAACCTTGGATTGGATTATCAACAAAGCCATTGGCAAATCATCTAGTCTCCAATCTCTAGTCTCTGCTCTTTACTGGCTCACCTTCGCCTCCTTCCTGACGTTGATGCTGGTCTTCGTCGCCCCAACCTTTGACAAATCCTTTACCTGGCTCGCCCTAATTCTCTCAATTCTCCTAATTCTCACACCCACCGATCATCGTTACGCGTTACTAACCTTCATCGCAGGCTCCGGGCTGGGATATTATCTCGAACTCTGGGGCACAACCCGCGAGTGTTGGACGTATTACACATATCAAACACCGCCACTGTTCGCAGTCCTTGCGCATGGCATGGCGGCAGTCGCATTTTGGAGGGCGGGGGTGATGATGAAAAAAGTGTGGGGTAGTTCAGTGACCAGTCATTAGTTATCAGTGAACAGTTATAAGTGAACGAGTCCATTTAACGCGAATCATTTGCAGCAAATTCGAATCATTCGCTCTTTCGTGACATTCGCGTTAAGAACTCCCCTCATCCCCAACCCTTCTCCCAAAGAGAGCAGGGAGTCCCTCTTGACAAAAAATAGTAACTCGTCTAATATTTTGCTCGTTTGAAAATTAGTCACCTGTTTACTATTTTATCGAGGTCCGATGTCCGTCCGCAATGCCATTTTAGGTCTGCTTGCCAAAAAGCCCCGTCATGGATATGAATTGCGCGTCGCGTTCTCAGCCGTTGTTGGGGATGTGAGCTGGGACGTAAAGCCTGCTCAAATTTACACGACGCTTGACCGACTTGAAGAATCGGGGTTGGTGCAAACCAAGTCCGACATTGGCGAGGGGCGCGAACCAGACCGCCGCATTTACGCCATCACACGCGATGGGCGCAACGCGCTGAAAGAATGGTTCGTCTCCAGCATACCCAGCGAACATCAGCGCGATGAGTTTTATGTCAAATTGATGATCAGTTTGATCTCGGGCGAAGCAGACCCTGCAAAGATCATCCAAACCCAACGAACCAGACTGTATCAAGAATTGCACGATGCCACCGCGCAAAGGGATCATTACGATGCGCAGTCTGAGTTGGCGAAAATTTTCTTGAGCGATAAAGTCATCATGCACCTCGAAGCCGACCTGCGCTGGCTCGACATGATCGAGATGCGAATCGAATCCATCAAAAAGCAACCGCTCGATGAAGTGGAAGTTCGCAGACGGGGCAGACCGAGAAAAGGGGATAAAGGTTCAACCTATCCCCCACCGAGTTAGAGCATGTCATTCTGAGCGGAGCGAAGAATCTCTACACCTATCCATCAAGACCATAGACAGCAAGTCATCGCCAATCGTCCACGGTCAATGGTCAAAAACTCTTGGAGAAACCATGTCCAACATTCAAACAGAAAAATTAACCAAAACCTATGGCGCAGGCGGCACAAAAATCACCGCGCTCGACCACGTCAACATGACGATCAAAGAAGGCGAGTTCGTCGCCATCATGGGACCGAGCGGATGCGGCAAGTCCACTCTATTGCATTTGCTCGGCGGGTTGGACAAACCCAGTGAAGGTCATGTGCTGATCGGCGGACATAATCTCACCGACCTCAACGACGACAAGCTCACCGAACTTCGCCGCCGCAAGATCGGATTCATCTTTCAATTCTTCAACCTCATCCCCGTGTTGAATGCCGTGGAAAACGCCGCACTGCCCGTCACATTGGATGGGGTGAAACCTGCCGAAGCAAAATCGAAAGCGACGGAATGGCTGACTCGCTTTGGTCTCTCTGACCGTTTGATGAATCGCCCCGATCAACTCTCTGGCGGACAGCAACAACGCGTCGCCATTGCCCGCGCCTTGGTCGCCGACCCTGAACTCATCCTCGCCGACGAGCCTACTGGAAATTTAGACACTCGCTCCAGCGACGAGATCGCCAGCCTGTTGCGAGACGTTTCCAAACAATACGGCAGGACGATTGTGATGGTGACGCACGATCCGCGCATTGCCGCGTATGCCGACCGCATCATCTTCCTCAAAGACGGCAAAGTGGTGGACGAAGCCTTGCTTGAAAAGAAGAATGGAAAAAATGCGGATGACGTTATGGAAAAGATGAAGCAACTAGGAGACTAGAGGACTAGCGACTAGGAGACTACACATGAACATCCAATTTACCCTCGCGTATCGCTACCTCAGCGGACGAAAACTACGGACCATCCTCACCACGCTGGCGGTCGTGTTCGGCGTGTTGGTGATCTTCGGCATGAACATTATTTTGCCAACCATGATCGAAGCCCTGCAAGCCAACGTGCAAGGCACGTCGGGTTTGGTGGATTTCAGCGCCACCCATATTTCACAAGAGCCGTTTTCCATCAACGTTGCCGATAAACTCAAAAATGTGGACGGTGTGCGCGCCTATTCGCCTTCGTTGACTCGCATGGTCAACATCCCCGCCGATTTTTATGACGACGATTCGAATCAACCCGACAAGGTGACTGCGTTGTCCCTCGTCGGCGTGATCCCCGAAGCGGCTCGCTCCGTGCGAACGTATCCGCTTGTGGAGGGACGTTACCTCGAAGACGCAGACACGAGCGCCGTCATCATTTCCCGCACGCTGTCCGATTCGCTGAAAGCCAATTTGGGCGACACGATCCGCATCCCCAGCGTGGACGGGACAGCAGAGTTAACCATCGTCGGCATTTTGCCAGCCCGTACCTCGCCAGGCAACGAAGAGCTTTTGGTGAACCTGCCAACGGCGCAAGCGATAACGAATGATGTCAACGAGATCAACGCCATTGATATTGTCATCGAAACCTTCGCGCAAGAAGACCGCCGCAATGAAATTCAAACCAATATTCAAAACGCGCTCGGCAAAGAGTACACCGTCGGCACGCAAGTCACCGCCGATACGCAAATGTTCGCATCCCTGCAATTGGGTCAAGCCATGATGAATCTGTTCGGCGTGTTCGCCCTCTTCATGGGCGGGTTCATCATCTTCAACACCTTCCGCACCATTGTGGCGGAACGCCGCCGCGATATTGGCATGTTGCGCGCGTTGGGAGCGAATCGCAAAACCATCGTCGGCATCATCCTTACCGAAGGATTACTGCAAGGCATCATCGGCACGGGCTTGGGGATTCTCTTTGGCTACTTCATGGGCGCGGGCATCGTCAAAGCCATAACTCCGATGATGGGTCAATTTTTAAATCTGAAAATAGGCGAACCCGTTATTACGTCAACATTGCTTATTGTTTCTATTTTGTTGGGCGTGGGTGTCACCGTGGCGGCTGGTTTGCTCCCCGCAATAAGCGCGAGTAAAGTGACTCCGCTCGAAGCGTTGAGACCGTCAGCCAATGAAAAGTCGTTTGAAGGGCGAGCAGGCTGGGGCGCGGTCGGAGGCGCAGTCATTATCATCCTGACGTTGATCGCGATTCTTTCAGGTCGCGCGGAATTCATCATGCCAGGCGGATTTTTCTTCCTGTTTGGTTTGGTGTTGATCACGCCTGCCCTGGTTCGTCCGTTCGCATTGATGTTCGGAAAAATTCTGGCGATGTTTTACGCGCGGCGCGGCATCAGCGATCTCGCGCAGGGCAACCTGACTCGCCAACCCTCGCGCGCCGCGGTGACGGCAAGCACGACCATGCTGGCGCTGGCTGTGATCGTTGGCATCGGCGGCATGATCTCAAGCCTCACCTTCACTTTGTACGATCTGATCCGCGCCAACCTCGGCAGTGATTATCTTTTTGTCCCGCCTTCGATTGCGCTGTGGAGCAGTAACATCGCCGCGAATGCGGATTTTGCGGAACAATTAAAAAATATTGATGGCGTGGATGAAGTGAGCGCGCTGAGATATTCGAATGCGATCTCGAACGGGCAACGCATCTCCCTGCTTTCGATGGACCCCGTTTCTTTCCCCCGTGTGTCTGCTCTGTTCTTCCAAAAAAACATCTTCGCTGACGATGAGTCCGCATACGCCTCGTTGGATGAAGGTCGCAATATGATCGTGAACGGCGCGTTGCTGTCGGCGTTGCAGAAAAATGTCGGCGACACGGTGGAGATCGTCACGCCCAACGGCACATTTGAATATCGCATTGTGGCTGTTGCAACCGACATGCTCAACGCCAAAATAACAACAGGCTACATTTCACATGCCAACATGAAAAAAGATTTTGGCGTGCAAGACGATGTTTTCATCCAACTGAATTTGAAAAAGGATGCCGACCGTCAGACCGCCAACGCTGCCATTCGGACGTTAGCCGAAAAATACCCAACCTTCAAAGTGATCTCTGGCATGGAATACTACAACACGATGAAATCTCAAATGGATGCGACGTTTTCCGCGTTGTATGTTTTGTTTTTCGTGATGGCGATCCCATCCCTGATCGCCATGGTCAACACGTTGACCATCGGCGTCATCGAACGGACGCGCGAGATCGGAATGATTCGCGCGGTCGGCGGCACGCGCAAGCAGATCCGCACCATGATCGTCAGCGAAGCCTTGTTACTCTCAGCCATCGGCACAGCCTTCGGCATCCTAGGCGGACTCTATCTCGGCTACGTGATCGTCATTGCTATGGAGTCAATCTTCCCGCTGGGCTTCGTATTTCCCACAACAGGAATATTGGTCGGCATCGCCATCGGCTTGCTGTTCGGCGTGTTCGCCGCCTTTATCCCCGCCCGCCAGGCATCGAAGATGAACGTGGTGGAAGCACTGAGGTATGAGTAAATAACCTTACCCAAGAACCGCTTCTGCTCGAGAATTTTTCTTTTGCGCGATACCGTCCATGAATGTACACGAATAAACGAATTGGCGCGTCAACATTCGTTTATTCGTGGTTGAATTCGTGGATGGTTTATTACCAAACTTCTTTTTCACCAAAACGCTCTGACAATGAGAAATCTGTCAGAGCGTTCTTCTTTTATTCTTCCAACGAAGGTGTATACTGTCCAACATCAATTCCAAATATAGCAATCAAGGAATCAACATGACCCTACCTACCAAAATCACAGTCATCGGCGCAGGCTCGGCGTCGTTCGGCGAGAACACGCTCTCCGCCATCATGCGCTCGCAAAAACTCAAAGGCTCCACGCTCGCGCTCGTGGATCGCAACGCGGACACGCTCGACATCGTCAAACGACTCGCAAACCGCCTCAACCGCGAATGGGATTCGCATTTCACCATCACCGCGCACACACACCATAAAGACGCGCTGGAAGATACCGACTATGTAGTCTCTGCGATTGAAGTGGGACCGCGCGAAGAATTATGGAAATCTGATTTTGAAATTCCGCTTAAGTATGGCGTGCGTCAACCTTACGCCGAAAATGGCGGACCTGGCGGTTTCGCGCATGCAGCGCGCAACGCCCAACCTGTTTTGGAAATCGTGCGTGATATGGAGCAAGCCTGCCCTGAAGCGTGGTTTATTAACTTCACTAATCCGATGACGCGCATTTGCGATCTTATTAACCGTTACAGCAAGATCAAAGCGGCTGGGCTATGCCATCAAATTTATCTTGGTTATTGTATGGCGGGCGCGGCGCTGGCGAAGGAACTCGACATCGCGATCCCCGATGGGTTGGAAGGTATGCACGCCGACGTAATGCAACATCCTTTGCAGCAAATGGTTATCGCGCAGGCGGTCAAAAAATTGGATATTCGCGCGGCGGGATTGAATCACTTCACCTGGATTCTTTCCGTTCACGATAAACGCACAGGCGAAGATTTATATCCGCTTTTACGAAAAAGATTCTTTGAATTGGATGAATCGTTCGAGCCGTTGACACGACGCATCTTTCAAGACTTCGGCTTGTTCCCCGTTCCCGGCGATACGCATCTGTGCGAATATCTGCCTTGGATGAGCAATCCGCAAACAAAGCCTTGGGAGCGTTACAACATCCGCTTGTATGATTGGGAGTTAATGGCGAGCGTGCGTGATTTTAGTTTGGATCGATTGAATAAAATGGCAAGCGGCGACATGACAGTGGACGGTTTGCTTGAAACCGATTCTGAAGGCGCGCTGGAGATGATTGAGAATGTAGCGTGCGCCGGCAGCCACTATCATCTGGCGGTTAACCTGCCTAACAATGGACAGATCTCTAATTTGCCGCAGAACGCTATTGTGGAAACGCCAGCGCACGTCGGTGGAGCTGGGATTCAATCCGTTCAAATGGGCGCGTTGCCCGAATCGATCGCAGAGTTGTGTCGGCGCGAGATCGTCAGCGCGCAACTCGGCATAGACGCCGTTGTGCAAGGCGATTATCAAAAAGCCTTGCAATGTTTGTTGCTTGATCCTGTCGTCGCCGATCTGGATGCCGCTAAAAATATTTTGGACGATTATCTGACAGCCTATAAAGAACATCTTCCGCAGTTTTGGAAATAGACGGATCGAAATCAAATAAACAACGCCGTGCAATGCGGCGTTGTTTATTTCAACGATTTATCTTTAGCCGGCGCTAGTTTATTTTTTGCGTATATTGAATCAATGCCTTGCAATATTTTAAATAATTTTATGCGTTAAAACCCTTTACATAAATTGAATAATAGATATACAATCCATGTCGTTATAGTTTATTGTTATATGATTCGATATGTCAATTCAATCAACGATCGACAGATATATGAATTAACAATGAAGCGTATAACGCAATCAAGATAACGCCAGAGAGAAAATAAATTGTCTTGATTGATCGCAAAAGGAAAAGGACTCAATATGTATCTTTGTGTGTTGTCAAGCCTGCCGGACGATCCGAACGACAAGCCCTACGATCCCTCCGCTCACATGGATGGACTCAAGTGGAAGCATCATCAAGTGGATCCGCAGAACGTCGAAAAACAGATTCGCGATTTGATGGATGAAGGCGTGGACGTATTTGTCAATCTTGTGGACGGTACGCCCGACGATCCGCTATCGGGCATTGGGTTGGTGCAGATTATGGAGAAACTCAATGCGGCGTTTACCGGCGCGGATTCAAAATTCTTTGATCCTTCGCGGCAGGAAATGAAAGCCTCTGCGAAGAAGGCGAACGTCCCTGCGCCGAATTGGATCATGGTAGACCGCGTCGAAGATGTGGAACGCGCGGCGAAGCGTTTGCGCTTCCCTGTATTGGTTAAGCCGCCGCATGGATACGCAAGCGTTGGCATCACGCGCGATTCGCGCTGTGAAAATGTAGAACAGCTTAAAGTTCAAACAGGAATTGAGATCGAGCTGTTTGGGCGCGCGTTGCTTGAAGAGTTTATTGAAGGGCGTGAGTTTACCTGCCTGATCGCGGAGAATCCTGACGACTCGAATAACCCCATCACATTCAAGCCGGTTGAATTTATTTTTCCCGACGGCGAATCGTTCAAGCATTACGATATGAAGTGGGTGGATTACGAGAAGATGTCGGTGGCGGCGGTGAGCGATAAACGCATTGAGAAGACGTTGCGCGAGCAGACCGCGCGATTATTTAAAACAATGCGCGGAAATGGGTACGCTCGCTGCGACTATCGTATGGCGGCGGATGGCACACTCTATATGCTTGAGATTAATCCTAACTGCGGAATTTTCTACGCGCCCGAGGAGCCCGGCTCCGCCGATTTTTCTCTGCTCAACGATAAAACGTATAATCATCGTAAATTCTTGCAGTTGGTCATTCGCGCGGGAGAAAATCGGCGCGACACGATGGTTGCTGCGAAATTGTTGAGAAAGATGAAGCGGACGAAGAAGCGACAGCCCGTGGAACAAATGGCGTACACCTAAGATTGCCGTTGAAACATCAGTATTGGCGAGCGGACGCAACAGTCCGCTCGTTTTATTTCTTCGCTTTTGTTTATAATCGTTCACGGAGAAGCGTATGTTGAATATAGAGATTGCATTTATCGGTCCCGGCGCGATGGCGGAGGCGATGATTGCAGGATTGTTAAATAAGAAGCTCGCGTTGCCTGAGAATATTATTGCATCGGGTCCGCGCGAAGAACGCGGCGCGGAATTACGAAAGAAATATGGAATCAGAACAACGACAGATAATACATCCGCTGCATTAAATGCGGATGTAGTTGCGCTGTCGGTCAAACCGCAGCGCCTTAGCGTAGTCATGAAAGGAATGAAGGGCGTTCGTTCCGATGCGCTGGTTTTATCCATTATTGCAGGCGCAAGCATTAAGAAGATTGGCATGGGCTTGAAACACAAATCAATTGTGCGTTCTATGCCTAATACGCCCGGTCAGATCGGCGAAGGCATTACCGTTTGGACGGCGTCGAAGGAAACAACGGAGAAACAACATGAGATAGCGCGTTTCATCCTGCGCGCGCTTGGCGAGGAAGTTTTCGTGGAAGATGAGAGCTACCTCGATATGGCGACCGCTTTATCCGGTACGGGTCCCGCATATGTGTTTCTTTTTGCCGAAGCGTTGATAGACGCCGGTGTGCACATGGGGTTTCCACGCCGTATTGCCGAACGTCTTGTCTTGCAGACGATCAAAGGCTCGATGTCTTTTTACGATCGAGCGGGACGCCATCCCGCTACTTTGCGCAATCAAGTAACTTCGCCCGGCGGAACGTCTGCCGAAGCGTTATACTATCTGGAGAAGGCAGGCTTCCGCACCGCCATCTCCCGCGCCGTCTGGGCGGCGTATCAACGCTCGTTGGAATTGGGCAAGGAGAAGCCGAGCCATATTGACGCAGGCGATGAGGAGAAGTGAATAAGCGCAAGATTGTTGTATAACTTCAATATTCTGGTCTTGAGAAGGGATTTCAATATGGATCTAACCATAGCCGGAACGATTATCGGCATAATTGCTTTCCTCTATGGAGGGAGGAATATTGACAATCTTAGCCACCGTGAAAGCAAACTCCGTAAAGCAAGATTGTCCACTGAGTAAAGATGTAACTCTTATAGCGTACAAACCTTCTGTAATGATTACACAGACGCAACGCTGGCGAAAGATATTAAGCCGGGTTTATTGTTTGTTGGGCTTGACCTCGCCCTCATAGCAGCGACGCTTCTCTTGCAAAAATTTTCTTCATCCTCTATAACTGGTTTTGTATTTCAAATCTCCCTGGCGTTAGTAGAAATATGGTTGATAGAATCTATCTTCTGATGAGCGATACAGGAACAATAATTTAAGCGCGGCAAATATTTTATCCATGTCTGTTTTATAATTCGGGGGCATTTTAAACGACCTATGTCCCTCATCACTGTCTCCTCTCTCTCCAAATCCTTCGGCGCGGAAGACTTATTCTCCGGCGTTTCGTTTTCTATTGCGAAAGGCGCGCGGCTCGCTGTCGTTGGACCCAATGGAATTGGCAAGACGACGCTGCTGCGTATTCTCACTGGGCAAGAGGAACCGTCGAGCGGAACTGTCACGCGGGCAAGAAGTTTGCGCGTCGGCTATCTCTCGCAGGAAGCGGACTTTGAATTGACAGGCTCGCTCTGGGACGTTTGCCTTGAACCGTTCGCTGAGTTAATGCGCATGGAAGGCGAGCTGAAGAAACTTGAACAAGAGATGTCAGACTCGAAAACAAGAGAGCAGGCGCTGGCTGAGTATGGAAGCGCGCAACATGAGTTTGAACAGCGCGGCGGATATTTCTACCCAACACGCATTGAACAGGTATTGACGGGTCTTGGGTTTAATCAATCTGATTTTCACATGCCGCTCGATCAATTGTCTGGCGGACAGCGCACGCGCGCGCATCTCGCGCGTTTGCTATTGTCGGGTCCCGACCTATTGTTGCTCGATGAGCCGACCAACCATCTCGACATTAAAGCCGTGGAATGGCTTGAAGGATATCTTGCGCAGTGGGATGGCGCGGCGATCATTGTTTCGCATGATCGTTATTTTCTGGATCGCGTTTGCAACACGCTGCTTGAGATGGCGGTCAGCGGCTCCGAATTTTATCGCGGCAATTACACAATCTACTTGAATGAGCGCGAGATCCGTTGGGCGCATCGCTTTGAGATTTTTGAGAGCGAGAAAGAAAAGCTTCTCAAAGAACTGGAATATATCAAGAAGAATATTGCAGGGCAGAATACGCTGCAAGCCAAAGGCAAACTTAAGCGACTCACGCGTATGGTGCAAGCCATCGAGCAGGCGGGCATTGAAGCGGTCAATGCGAATTGGTCGCAGTTGGGCATTGAAACGACGCAGTCGCCTTTTAGTGTGGAAGAGGCTGAACGCCGCGTACGCGCGCTTCGTCCGCCGCAACGCGTTTCGCCCGACTTGCATTTGCATCTGCGTTCAACGTATCGTTCAGGCGATCTTGTCATCAATACAAAGGATTTGAAGGTGGGGTATCGCGCTGAAAACGACTCGCCTGAGAAATCTTTATTTGCCGCGCCCGATATCGAGTTGCGAAGGCTCGATTGCGCGGCGTTAATCGGGCCGAACGGCGCGGGGAAATCCACGTTCCTTAAAACGATCCTTGGCTTACTCGCTCCTTTGGCTGGCGAGGTTATTTTAGGAGCGAGTTTGCACGTTGGGTATTTTGCGCAGGCGCATGAGGGACTTGACCTTGAAAAGACTGTCCTTGACGAAGTCCTTGCGGCGTCGGGCATGTTGCCTTATCAGGCGCGCGATTATCTCGGTAAATATCTTTTCTCCGGCGATGACGTCTTTAAGCGCGTCGCTATGCTGTCAGGCGGCGAACGCGGACGGCTAGCGTTAGCAAAACTCGCTTTGCAAGACACGAACCTGTTGCTGCTCGATGAGCCGACGAATCATCTCGATATTCCTTCGCAAGAGATTCTGCAGTCAGTGCTGGATTCATATAAAGGCACAATTCTGCTGGTTTCGCACGATCGTTATCTGGTAGATGCGCTCGCTACCCAAATTTGGGAGATCGACCCCGACGAGTCTGCGATGAGAATATTTAAAGGGACGTATTCGCAGATGAAGGAGGAAAGAAAGAAAGAGGAAGAGCGAAAAATCGCGCAACAATCTCCGCTCTCTAATTCTCCAACCTCCAATTCTCAACCTCGCAAATCGAAAAATGCGTCAACGAAAGAGGAAAGAAGGAAGATCGCCAAATTGCAAGAAATCGAAAACGCCATTGCTGAGCTCGAGGCGACGCTGGCGAATCTAGGCTCGCAGTTGGAGAGTCCGTTTGTGAAGCCCGAAGAAGCGGGGAAGTTGGGCGTTGAATATGGGCGCGTGCAACGCGAGATGGATCTGAAATTAAACGAGTGGGAACGCCTGCAAAATTGACAATAGAGCGTTTACGCGTCTTTTAAGCAAACACGACAACTATCGAATTCCGAAGCGGAAACGTAGGATGCGGCTGAGCGTTCCGTCCGAGAGCTCTTCTTTTGTTTCTGAGCCTTACAGAGAATAACTCTCGCCAGGTTTTAACACGACCGCCTTGGCGGCTGTCTCTTTCATTACACGTTGCGCCCAAGCGTCGGCGTCTTGGGCGATCAATTCCCAGGTGTTGTAGTGAATCGGGATAACGGCTTTCGGTTGAAGGAACTTTACTGCTTGTAAGGCGTCGTCGGGTCCCATTGTAAAGTTATCGCCGATAGGCAACACCGCTAGGTCGAGCCCGGCTTCGCCGATTAATTTCATGTCGCTGAATAAGGCGGTATCCTGCGCGAAGTATAGTTTCTTTCCGTCGTTTGTCGTGATTAAAAATCCGCAGGGATTGCCGCCGTTTGAACCGTCGGGTAGGGCGGAACCGTGAAAAGCGAGCGTCAGTTTTAGATGACCAAATGGATGCCTGAATCCGCCGCCGTGTTGTTGACCGTGCGTTTTAGCGATGCCTTTGTCGTTGAACCAGCCGGCAATTTCGAAATTGCTGACGACCATAGCGCCGGTCCGTTTGGCGATCTCAACGCTGTCGCCGATATGATCGCTGTGTCCGTGACTGACGAGAATGAAGTCCGCTTCAAGCGCTTCGGGGGCAATAGAGGCGGAAGGATTTCCGCTGAGGAATGGGTCAATCGCGACTTTGTATCCGCCGGTTTCAAGCCCTAGGGCGGCATGTCCGTACCAAGTGAGCGTAGTTGTCATAATAGCTCTCCTTTCTATTGTAAAGTATAGGCAAAATGGAATGGGTGTCAACCGTTGTTGGCAGCTTTTTGGAAAAGAATCTATAATGGGGCATTCCGATGGAGGTTGTATGAAGCCGTCAATAGGTCAACGACTTAGATATCAATTCGATAATTGGATGTCGTATGGCGTGTCTGCCATGATGATTATGCTGTTGGCAGCGTCGGCGTTCATTGTAGTTTGCGCGGGCGCGTTGATCTCGCTGGTCGGAATTACGCAGGAAGGCAGCGCTGAACGCCTTTCTTTTTTTGAAGCCGCGTGGGAAAGTTTAATGCGCACGCTTGATGCGGGCACAATGGGCGGCGATACGGGCGCAGGCTTTCGCTTTGTGATGTTTGGCGTTACGCTGGGCGGCATCTTCATTGTCAGCGCGTTAATCGGCGTATTGAACAACGCCATTGAGGGGAAAATGGAACGCTTGCGTAAGGGACGTTCGCTGGCGCTCGAATCGAATCATACGGTAATTCTCGGCTGGTCGCCGCAAGTGTTTACTATCTTAAATGAATTAATGGCCGCTAACGAGAATCGCCGCAAGGCGCGCATTGTTGTGCTGGCAGATAAGGATAAGGCGGAAATGGACGATGAGATTCGCGAACGAGTGACGACTCGCGGATCTACGCGCGTGATCAGCCGCAGCGGAAGTCCGATTGACCCGAACGATTTGGAGATAGTCAGCCCGCACACGGCGAAATCCATTATCATCTTGCCGGCTGAGAGTGAAGGATCGGATACCGAAGCGATCAAGACTGCATTGGCGGTCACGAACAGCCCTAATCGCCGCGCTGAGCCGTATCATATCGTTACGCAGATCCGCCGCGCAAGAAGTTTAAATGCGTTGAGGTTGATCGGAGAAAAAGACAACATACAAGCCATTCAAACCGACGATCTGATCGCGCGGATTGTGACGCAGACTTCGCGTCAGTCGGGGCTTTCGGTAGTGTATACCGAACTGATGAATTTTGACGGCGATGAGATTTACTTCAAATATGAATCTGCGCTTGAAGGTAAGACCTACGGCGAGGCGCTCCTTGCTTATGAAGATTCGTGCGCGATCGGCGTCCGTACGGCAAGCGGAGAGATTCTGCTTAACCCGTCAATAGACTTACGCATCGAAAAGAACGACCGGATTGTTGCGCTCGCTGAAGATGAAAATGCAATCCGCTTCTCGGACCTCGGCGGGATTCGCGTTAATGAAGCGCAGATCCGCTCTGTTCGCAAGCCGTCGAAACCCAAGCCTGAACGCTGCTTGATTCTCGGCTGGAATCGCAGCGGCGCGATGATCGTGCGCGAACTCGATAACTATACGTCGAAGGGCTCGCAGGCGACGATCGTTTCTGAAGATAATAGCGGCGTTAAGAAGCGGATTGAAGCGCGCAGCGGAAAATTGAAGAATCAAAAAATAACGATGGTTGAAGGCGATACGACTGATCGCGCTTTGCTCGACAGCCTTGGCATTGAAGAATACGATCATGTTATCGTGTTGGCGAACGAAGGACTGGACGCGCAAGCCGCCGATGCAAAGACGCTCTTAACTTTGCTGCATTTGCGCGACATCGCTGGAAAAGATGAAACCCCGTTTTCCATCGTCAGCGAGATGCGTGATTTGCGCAATCGCGAGCTTGCAAAATCCGCAAAAGTGGACGATTTTATCGTCAGCGAACATCTTATCAGTTTGATGATGGCACAGCTTTCTGAAGACGCTGAACTGTACGATATTTTCACGGAACTCTTCGATCCTGAAGGCGCGGAAGTGTACTTGAAACCTATCAGCGAGTATGTGACGCTCGGCGAAGCGGTTAATTTCTATACAGTAGTGGAAGCGGCGAAAAAACGCAACGAGACGGCGATCGGATATCGTTTGATCTCGGAAGCGAAAGATGAGAGTAAATCGTACGGCGTGCATACCAACCCGAAGAAGTCGGAAACGACGATTTTCAGCGCTGGGGATAAAATTATCGTTTTTGCGGAAGACTGATTGGAGCGAGACGATCTTATCTTTGTAATAGCGCGCGAATCAATTTTGCGTTCTCTATCGCGTACGGATGATCGCTATGTAAGCAAAGCGTATCTATTTGTACGCGCTTTCCGCCGAACAAAATTCCATGTTGAATTAATTCCAGCGTATGAGCCGCCGCCTCCGCCGGCGTTGCAATGATCGCGCCCGGCTTGTCGCGCGAGACTAGCGTTCCATCGGAATTGTAGCGGCGGTCTGCAAACCCTTCGTTGACAACCTGCAAGCCGGCTTCGACTCCCGCCTCGATCAATTTTGAGCCTGCCAGCCCAACCAAAATCAATTTAGCGTTGAAGCGCTTCACCGTTTGCGCGATCGCTTTCGCCAGCGGATAGGCTTTTGCTGCCTGATTGTATAGCGCACCATGCGGCTTGACGTGGATCAATCTTACGCCTTCGGCTTCTGCAATTTCGTTTAACACGGCGACCTGTTCGAGAATCAACGCTTCGACCGCTGTCATCGGAGACAACGCTTGTTCGCGTCGTCCAAAGCCTTCAAGGTCGCGCCAACTTGGGTGCGCGCCTACGTTAACGCTGTATCGTTTCGCCAAGCGGACGGTTTCACGCATTGTCTTTTTATCTCCCGCATGATACCCGCACGCGATATTGGCGGATGTAATGAACGGCATGATAGACGCGTCATCGCCAATGTTTTCGCCCATATCGCAATTGAGGTCAATCATGCCCATCTCCGCGCAAGCGCCTCTAAGGCGGCTATTTGATCGCGATATTTCTTCTGCGCTTTTTCCACTGTCGTTTCTCGAAATCGAATTGCGCTTTTATTTGGGACGCATTGTGCGAGCAGCGGCAGATCTGCGCTGGCGACGGTTCCGATCTTGGGGTAGCCGCCCGTAGTGGGAGCGTCTGCCATCATCACGATGGGTTGCCCGTTTTGTGGAACTTGGATCGCGCCCATTGTCATTCCTTCAGAGATCAATTCCTTTTTTTCGTTGCGCGTTAAAGCGCTGCCTTCTAATCGGTAGCCCATGCGATCGGAGGTTGGATGTATGACGTATGTTTGCGACATCAGCATGGCGATATTTTCAGGGGTGAAATATTCTTCTTGCGGACCGAGAATCACGTCGAGGACTAGGCGATCGCTGTAAGCTGGCAGCGCCGATACTGGCGCGATTCGCGCGGCGAGATCGCTCCGGGCGCGCGAAGGCTGAGCGGCTTCCAATACGTCGCCGACTTGTAAGCGTCTGCCGTTGAGTCCTCCGAAGCGCGCGCTCAGGTTGGTCGAAGCCGAACCAAGTATCGAGTCGGTTTGAACGCTGCCGAGGAGGGCGAGATACGCCCACATGCCGGAGTCCAATTTATCGAGTCGTATTGTCCAGCCGGCGCGGACGTAGTATGAGCCCCATAACGGGAGATCCCAGAGATAGATCGAAAGAGCAAATCCCACACCGGCGACGGCGATAACGCAATCGCTTGTCGCGCGGAATACGGCGCTGCCCAGCCCGATTTCGATGGCGGCGGAATACGGCGCGTTGCCGATCAGGGCGTTTGCGGCGCGAAGTGCGAACGCGTCCATCGCTCCCGACGACGATACGCCGAATTTCTTCCAGCCTGCGCGCCCGGCGTCTTGAATTGTGGCGAGACCGGCGAGTTCGATAATCTCAAGAGACATTATTCAGGCGGGGCGCGCAGCCCGTTTACCTTTCTTCGAAAAACTTCACCTTATCGCCCGGTGAAAACAGGAATGGCGATTCAGACTTCGCGTCGAATATTGTTAACGGGGTCCAACCGATCAGCCGCCAGCCGCCGGGCGATTCGACGGAATAGATGCCCGTCTGCGAGCCGGCGATGGCGACCGTGCCTGCCGCGACGCGCGCGCGGGGCGTTTCAAGTCGCGGCATGACAAGGGCGTTATCGAGTTCGCCCATGTAAGGGTAGCCGGGCGTGAAGCCCATCATATAAACGGTGTATATTTTGGCGCTGTGGATACGGATTATATCCGCGACGCTGAGATGAAGATGGCGCGCGACCGTTTCGAGATCGATGCCATAGTCTCCGCCATAGCGCACGGGAATCTCTAGGAGGCGCGGCTTGTGCGAAGCAGGTTCGTCCGGTTGATCTATTTTTTCTTGTAAAATATTTTTGATCTGCGCGAAGGAGAGCATGAGCGGATCGTACTGTACGAGCACGGTTGTATAGGCGGGGACGGCTTCAATAAGACCGTTTACGGCTGAGGCTTCTATGCGTTTTGCCAGCGCGCGCACGCGCTGATTGACGCTGGGATGAATCGTCTCTCCTAACTGGATCAGAGCCGCCGAGTCGCCGAGAGGGACGATGCTTGGTTTCATCGCTCGAACAGTGAAATGGACTCGATGTGATAGGTCTGCGGGAATAGATCGAACGGTGCAACCTCGTTAAGCGCGTAACCGTTTTGAATCAGCCGTGCTGCATCGCGCGCTAGCGTGGAAGGATCGCAGGAAACATAAGCGATTCGCTGCGGTTGTAATTGAACGAGCGCGTCTAAGGCGTGACGTTCAACGCCCGCGCGCGGCGGGTCAACGATGACGTAGGGCGAAGCGCCGATTTGTCCGATCAGCGCGGGCAGAATTTCTTCCGCTGCGCCTTCATATAATTCCACGTTGTCGAATTCATTCAGATTCACGATAAAATCTTCGCAAGCGGATGGAGAGGACTCGACGCCGATCACGCGTCCGCATTTTGGCGCGAAAAATGCGCTGAAGAAACCGACGCCGCAGTACAGATCGAGCAATGTTGTGGACGCGGAGACGGGCAGGTAGGCGAGCAGGCATTCCGTCATCTTCTCTGCCATGATCGTATTGACCTGAAAGAATGACGCGGCGGAAACTTTGAAGTCGCGATCGAGCGCGCGGATGACGATGTAGTCGTTGCCTGCGATGACAATAGAATTTTCCTGATACACATGCGCAACGGAAACGCCCGCCTCGATTTCCATTTCAGGCGGCTCAGGCGAGTCCGATTCGAGAACGAGCATTAAGTCGTCATCTCCTGCGCGCAATGATACGCGTTCGATGTTTGTCTCAGGCTCGAATTCAAGGCAGCGCCAGAAGCGATCAATGGCAGGTTCGGGGAGATGGCATTCGGCGATGGGGATGACTTTGTTTGAGCCAGACGCTTGAAAGCCGAGCCGCCCATTGGTATGCAACGAGAATTGAATGTGATTGCGATAATTCCACGGGGTTGGACATGCGACCATCGGTCGAACGGGCGGACGTTCAATCTTGCCGATTCGTTTAAGTTGATCGGTCAAAATTTCAGTTTTTACGGCGAGCTGTTTTTCGTAGGTAAGATGTTGATAATGACAACCGCCGCACTCGCCGAAATGTTTACAGCGAGGTTGAATCCTGTCGGCGGAAGATTCGAGGATTTGGACGATCTCTCCGCGCGCGAAGTTCTTTTTCTCTTCGATCAATCTGACGCGGACGCGTTCGCCTGCCGCTCCAAACGGGACGAAGACGGCGCGACCGTCGGGTAAGCGTCCCATGGCGTCGCCGCCGTAGATTAGCGTTTCAAGCGAGAGGTCAAAGAGAACGGAGTTCGCATCCATATAACCCGATTATAAATAGAAAAGCCTGATAAGCGACAACTTATCAGGCTTTGATTTTGCGCTTGGGCGCTGGCGCTTAGCCTTTGTGCGTGTATTCTTCCATGGCGACGAGCAAATCCTCAATGTCGGTCATTTGAGTTTCGCCCATGTGTGCGACGCGGAACGTGGAGGCTTTAATCGGACCGTATCCACCGGCGATGCGCATGCCTTTCGGTTTAAGGAAAGCGTTCAAGTCGGGAGCGTTGATGTTGTCGTCATTTTTGATAGTCGTCACCGTTTGAGAACGATAGCCTTCCGGCGCATACATTTCCAGATCGTGCATGCTTGCCCATTCTTGCACGCGTTTCGCCATCGCAGAATGACGCGCGAAGCGTTGTTCGAGCCCTTCGGCGAGGATGCGGTCGAGTTGGAGATCGAGCGCAAAGATGAGCGACATGGCGGGGGTAGCGGGCGATGAATCTTTTAGACGATGCTTTTCCATGCGTAGAAAATCGAAGTACCAGCCGCGATTCTCGACCGATTTGGCTTTTTCCATGGCGCGGTCTGAAACGGCTCCTAGCGCCAGCCCCGGTGGAAGCGCCAAGCATTTTTGCGACGAAGTGAGGACCATGTCTAATCCCCAAGCGTCCATTTCGATCTTTGCGCCGCTCAGCGACGAAACCGCGTCAACCAAAATGAGCGTATCCGGCGAGGCGGCGCGCACTGCTTCGGCGACTTCCTTGATTGGGTTTTGCAGCCCGGTTGAGGTCTCGTTATGAACGATGGTCAGGGCTTCGTATCCGCCGCGTTTGACGGCGTCGGCTACAAGTTCGGGCGAGGCGGGCTGATCCCAATCGAATGAAAGTTTCTCGGTTTCTTTCCCGTTCGCTTCGGCAACGTCGTGCCAGCGATCCGCGAACGCGCCGTTGACCACCGAGAGGACGCGCTTGCTCACAAAGTTGCGGATGGCTGCTTCTTGCAAGCCTGTACCGGAAGCGGCGAAGAGGAAGACACGGTATTGCGTGTAGAAAAGTTGTTGTGCTTTCTCAGAAGCGCTGCGAAAGGTCGCTTCGAATTCTTTGCTGCGATGAGGAAGCATGGGCGCGGTTTGCGCTTGTAGAACTTCGGGGGCGACGTCGACCGGGCCGGGAACAAACATGCGTGGCATAGATTCTCCTTTGGCGCCTTTTGTAGAGGCAATAAGTTACTTCACAAAAAACGATAATACGACCATCAGAACGATAAATGCGCCTGCGAGCGTTCCAATACGCGTCAGGTCTTTTTTTATGTGGGTGTAATCGGGGTTGAATTCAACGCTTTTCGGCGTTGAGGTCATGCTCACTTTCACTTTTGTCGAACGAGATTTATTATTCTTTGCCATTTGATTCACTCCTTGTCTTTTCGCGCAACGGTTGAACGGGCTGATTCGATTTTGTTCGCTCAGCGCCGGAGTCGCGAATTGTATCGCTAATTTTGTAATCTTCCAAACACGACGATGCGTTCGTTATTGACCAAATATGGATAACACGAGATTAATGTCACAGTGGGGCTGCCGATGCTTGCCATCACTTCCACTGCCGTCGGTTTGACGACCGCCGTGCGATCTACTACATAGATATATTGACGCTGTTGAGTATAGACGATAATCTGATCGCCGGGCACAAGTTTATCCAGATAACGGAATAACTCGCCGTACACATCGTTGTGCGCCGAAAGGATCACGTTGCCGTTTTCGCCGGGGCTCGCCGAAGCCAAATTTTGCCCAACGCCTTTCTTAAGTTGTTCCCAGCCGTCGCCTTGTACGACCGGCGCATCCACGTTGAGCGCAGGGATTTGCAAACGGATCGCCTGATTGGGCGCAGATGTGGGCACCGGCAAATTCTCCAACGATTGCACCATCGGGCGTAGGTGTTCGGGAATCTCTTCCAGGTTAGGGCGCGTATTTCCTTGCGCGTCGGGCGGCATATGTCCCGACGGCAACACCGCCGTCACGATCAGCGGGGTAGGCGTGAAAGTTTCCTGAATTAAAACCGATGCGACCTCTTTATTTAAATCGCGCAAGATTCCGAATCCGCTGATGAGGACTCCGATGAGTCCCGCCGCCGCGAGGATCTCCACCGCCAATAAGACTCGATCCATTGTCCGCCTGCGCTTCGATGCGGGAACTGTGGGCGGGTCGCCGGTTTCTTCGAGCGTATCTACCACTGGCGCGGACGCTTCAAGCGCCCCTATTTCCACATCCGCTACGCGGCCAGTCCTTTTGAAATGTTCCAAGCGTTCGCGCCGCGTACCGCGCCGTTTTTCAATCAATAAACGGCGCAACTCTTCTACGGATAAATCTTCGGGAGATTTTCTTCGAGCCATTGGGTTGAGATTATACCGCAGGGGATTGTCAATTTCTCTCACTCTCGTTATAATGTCAGTCCTTCCCCCTTTGGGGACGTTGCGGGCGGGTAGCTCAGTTGGTTAGAGCACTGCTTTGACATAGCAGAGGTCGTAGGTTCGAGCCCTATCTCGCCCACAAGGTCGGTTGAACCGACTCTAATATAATAAAACGCCTTGACCAAGACGAGTAAGTAAAGATCATTCTGCCAGAGAGAAGAAACGTTTGTTGCGAGTTTCTTTCAGAAGATTTTACGGAAAACCCCTTGCGAGCGTAAAACTGAAAACTGAACAACGTTAGCGTTCAGCGAGTAAGCGAAACGGACGGCTCCGTTATCAGCCCAAGAGACGCGCATCAAAATTAATTTTGAGGCGCAATTCGGGTGGAACCGCGTGAATTAAAAACTCGCCCCGTGTTCGGGCGAGTTTTTGTTTTAACCCCCAACCTCACCCCTAGCCCCTCTCCTAAAAGAGAGGGGAACAATAGAAAGGAAACGAAAATGTCGCAACAACAAGAGAAATATAAAGAATCGTATTTGTATAAAATTCGTCATTCCGCCGCGCATGTGATGGCGCAAGCGGTGATGGAGATGTTCCCCGACGGAAAGGTGACCATCGGTCCGCCTGTGGAAAACGGATTCTATTACGATTTCGATTTGCCGCGCAACTTAACGCCCGAAGATTTAGAAGCCATCGAAAAGCGGATGCGCCAAATTGTGCAAGGAAAATTTGACTTTAAGAAAACGGTCGTCTCGGCGGGCGAGGCGAAGAAGATTTTCGCCGACCAGCCGTATAAATTAGAGTTAATCGAAGGACTCGAAAAAGGCGGCGCGGACGAGTACGGTAATCCGCTTCAAGAAAAGCCTGAAATTTCGATCTATCAACAAGACACGTTCGTGGACTTATGTCGCGGTCCGCATGTTGAGAACACGAAAGAAATTAAGCAAGACGCATTCAAGTTGATGTCCATTGCGGGCGCGTATTGGCGCGGCGACGAAAATAATAAAATGTTGCAACGCGTTTACGGCACGGCGTGGGAAAATAAAAAACAACTCGAAGAATATCTGCATCAACTTGAAGAGGCGAAGAAACGCGATCATCGCAAACTAGGCAAGGAATTAGAAATCTTCATCTTCGACGAAGAGGTTGGTCCAGGTTTGCCGCTGTGGCTGCCGAACGGCGGCGTGATGATCGAAGAACTTGAGCGCCTTGCCAAAGAGATGGAAGAGAAGGCGGGCTATCTGCGCGTCCGCACGCCGAATGTAACGAAGGAAGATTTGTTTTTGCATTCGGGGCATTTGCCGTATTACGCCGAAAGCATGTACCCGCCGATGGAACTCGAAGGCGTGAAGTATTACGTCAAGCCGATGAACTGCCCAATGCACCATAAAATTTTCGGCTCGAAGGGACGTTCGTACCGCGAGTTGCCGATTCGTTTGGCGGAGTACGGGACGTGCTACCGTTACGAGAAATCAGGCGAGTTGTTTGGGCTGATGCGCGTGCGCTCGATGCAAATGAACGACGCGCATATTTACATCCGCGAAGATCAATTCGAGCAGGAGTTCCTTGCGGTGATTGATCTGTACCTTAAGTATTTTGAATTATTCGGCATCGAGAAATACGTCATGCGTTTTTCAAAACATGCCAAAGCGGGACTCGGCAAAAAATATGTGGACAACGAACGTCTGTGGCTTAAGACCGAAGATATGGTGCGCCGCGCTATGATCGGCGGCAACGTCCCCTTTGTGGAAGTAGACGACGAAGCCGCGTTCTACGGTCCCAAAATTGACGTGCAGATTTGGTCGGCAATTGGGCGCGAGTTTACGCTCGCCACCAATCAAGTGGACTTCGCGCAACCCGCGCGCTTCGACCTCAAGTTCATCAACAGCGAAGGGCACGACGAAATGCCGCTCTGCATTCACCGCGCGCCGCTCTCGACGCACGAGCGCATGATCGGATTTCTACTGGAACATTACGCGGGAAATTTCCCCGTTTGGCTTTCGCCCGAACAAGCGCGCGTCATTTCGATTACGGACGAACAAAACGATTACGCGGAAAATATCGCCAAAGAATTGCGCGCAAGCGGAATCCGCGCGCACGCCGACGTTTCTTCGCAACGCATGAACGCCAAGATTCGTCAGGCGCAGTTGATGAAAGTCCCCTATATGATCGTGGTCGGCAAAAACGAGATGGAAGCGGGACAAATCTCCTTGCGCGTGAGAGACGGCAGTCAGCAAAACGGATTTGCGTTGAGCGAGTTCATCGTCCGCGCGAAGGATAAGATTGCGAGGCGGGCGAAGGAGCTGTAAAGAGCAGGGAGCGGGGAATTGGAGAATATCGAAATTGGCGGAGGTCTGCGAGACTCTCCGCCAATTTCGTTTTTACGATAGTTACCGACTCCACCCTTCAACCATACCATCCACCTGATTCAGCGGATACATTTCGCAAGTGAACGGGTTGACCAGGATAGGTATATTTTTATCATTTGCATCCCGCGTGTTGACGATCAACCACTGTCCATTCGGACCCCAAACTGACATGAAGGCAGTTGGAACCTCAGGTTCTACAACCAATTTGCGTTCCGAGCCGTCCAGCCGAGAGATATAGATTCCCCAGTTCGTTTCGCCAAATTGGCGATCGGCGAAAACGATCCATTGCCCGTCAGGCGAGATCGCGCCATAACCTGCTTTATTGTGGATCGTGAACAAATCTTTTGTTTCACCGCTCTGCAAGTTATAGGTTTTGAGATTAAATCCATCTCCGCTCAGTGCGCTATACACAATCGTTTGACTATCGGACAGCCAGCCCACAGGCGCGAGTACCTGCCCAGAGGGGATGTTGATTGTCTGCAACCCTGAACCATCGGCATTGACAATATACATATTGAACGTATTGGTAAACATCCAGCGCGTATCGTCCGGCGACCAGATCATGCGATAACCGTCCACGACTAGCGCAGAATTTTGTCCGCTTGTCAGATTGATTATGTGCAAACCATCCTGAGCGCTATACGCCAGTTGCGTTCCATCGTTGGAAAGCGAGGGCCACGCGCCGATGCCAATCTTCTGCAAATCTGTTCCATTGGGGTTGCCGATGTAAATCGCGGGCAACATCCCGCCTTCATTGATCGTTACGACGATTTTACCGTCCACGCCTGAGAGAAGCGCGTCATTTCGACTGGCAAGTTGATTCCATTTTTCAAGCGTGAGACACGCCTCAGCCTGCGGAGTTGGAATTGGCTCGGAACTCAGCGGAGGATTCCACTGCGCTTGCCAGGGACCGCTCGCTTCATAAGGAATCCAGAACTCAAACGCGAAGCGGCGTACCCCAGTAGGCATATCTTTATACGTCGTTTGGACATTGAATACGGTTAGGTCTGCAGAACCGCCGCCCCCGCCGCCTCCGCCAGAACAGATCATCGGGTCGGATGGAACAGAATCTTTCACGTCTGCAGAAATATTGGGCGCATCTGTAGAAAACTTAAA